>NZ_JASGHL010000002.1:0-968603 GCF_047602385.1 Micropruina sp. | reverse complement strand
CCAGTTGCTCGCCGTCGTTGCCCGTCCAGCCCTGGGATCGGGCCCAGGTCACGGTGTGCGGGCCGGAGGCCAATTCTTCGACGGTCGCGGCGGCGGCGGAGTCCTCGACCCGGTCGACGATCACCTGTCCGAGATGGCCGGCGTTGCCGGTGGCTCCGGCGATCACCCGGCCGTCGGAGATGATGCCGCCACCGACGCCGGTCGACACCACGAAGACGATGGCGTTGCGGACGCCGCGGGCCGCGCCCAGCCACAGCTCGGCCAGCGCGATGCAGGTGCCGTCCAACCGGAGCCGGACGTCACTGAGTCCGGACGACTCGCGCACCACGTCCACGATCGGGAAGTCGCGCAGCCCGGTCAGGTTGATCGGCGAGATCGCTCCCAGCGGCAGGTTCAGCGGGCCGGCCGATCCGATACCGGCGGCGGTCACGTCCGGCCACTGCGGCGAGGCCAGCGCGGGCCGCAGGGCGGAGGCGAGGCTGGCCGTCGCGGCGTCCGGGGTGGACGCGCCGGTGGCGCCCATCGCGGCCCGGCCGCGAGTCCCCTCGATAATGGTGCCGGCGGCGTCGATCAGGGCCGCCTCGACCTTGGTTCCGCCGAGGTCGATCGACAGCGCAGTCGTCATGGCGGCACCGTAGCCTGATTCGATAGCTCAGAGTAGGAGTTCGTTGTTCATCGAGCTGACCAATACCCCCCGCGACTACGCCTGGGGTTCCTACGACGGCGTCGCCGCGTTCACCGGCCATCCGGCCAGCGGCGAACCCGAGGCCGAACTGTGGCTCGGCAGCCACCCCGGATCACCCAGCCGGACGCCGCGGACCTTCCCGCCCAGCGAGGGTGGCCACGACACGCTGCGGGACTGGGTGGCCGCCGAGCCCGGGCCACTTCTCGGCGACCCGGACGCCGTCGAGCTGCCGATCCTGCTCAAGGTGCTCGCCGCCCGGACGCCGTTGTCGCTGCAGGTGCATCCCAGCCCTGCCCAGGCGGCGCAGGGTTACACCGACGAGGTCTCCCGCGGCATCGGCGTCGACGCGTTCAGCCGCAACTACAAGGACCCTTATCCCAAGCCGGAGATCATCGTCGCGGTCACCGACTTCGAGGGATTGTGCGGGTTCCGGCCCAGCGCCGAGGTGGCTGCCTTCGCCGCCGACCTGGCCCGGCTGGCGGCCGACTCCAGGCTGACGCCGTCCAGCCCGGCGCTGTCCCGGTTGCTCGGCCTGCTGGCCGAGCCCACCGCGATGGAGCCGATCGTCGACTGGCTGCTGTCCGGCGAATCGTCGGCGGCCGACGGCGTGGCGCAGGTGATCAGCCTTGCCGGCTCGCCCGAGGCCATGCACACCGCCAGTGCCGCCACCTTCCGAACCATTCGCGAACTGGCGGCGCACTATCCGGGTGACCCCGGGGTGGTGATCGCGGCACTGCTCAACCGAGTCACCCTGCGGCCGGGGGAGTGCCTGTTCGCCGCGGCCGGCGTCCTGCACGCATACCTGCACGGGGTCGGCATCGAGCTGATGACGGCCAGCGACAACGTGCTGCGCGGCGGGCTGACCCCCAAGCACGTCGACACCGGCGAACTGCTGCGAGTGCTGTCCTTCGACCAGGGCGGGCCCTCGGTGCTGGCGCCGCGGCGTCCGTCGGAGAACGTCACCGTGTACCAGCCGCCGGCGCCGTTCGCGCTGACCGTGGCCGAGGTGACCGGACGCCCCGAGCCGTTGCCCGGCGGTCCCGCCATCCTGCTCGTCGAGCGGGGCGCGGTCACGGTGACCGGCACGGACGCCACGGTCACCCTGGGGCGTGGTCAGGCGGTGTTCGTGCCCGCGTCCGAGCCCGAGATCACGGTCAGCGGAAACGGACGGCTCTGGCTGGCGACCGCCTCAGCTCGCCATTCGGGCCGCACGCTCGTCGACCGAGGAGCGCCGGCCGAGCGCTAGCGCGACCGCGGCGCTCAGGTCACCAGACCCGGCCGGTGCGCCGTCCGGTTGCTGCCAGGCGACGTGGCCGTCCGGCCGGACCAGCACCGCTCCAGTTGCGCCGAGGCGGTAGGTCTCCTCCAGCCGACCGTCGGTGTCGATCAGTTCGGCGCCCACCCGGTAGCTGACGACCGGAACGCCGGCGAGCGCCAGCTGCTCCGCGGCCGCTTGCCAGCCCTCGCCGTCCGGCCCGACCAACAGGACGAGGGTCTCGCCGACCAGGTCGAGCGTCGAGATCCGCCGTCCGCCGACCTCGATCCAGGCGTGCGGCGCACGGCTCCCCGCGAGGCTGCCGGCACCGATCACATCGGAGTCGTAGGTCACCCCGAAGTCGTGCTCGAGGGCCTTGGCGCCGCCGGTGCCCATCGCGGTGACCAGGGACGCCTCAGCGTTGGCTCGGCCGACCGGACGCCGCTCCTGGTCATAGGAGTCCAGCAGCGGCTCGCCGGCCAGGCCGCGCACCGCCCAGGCCAGCTTCCAGCCCAGGTTGTGGCCGTCGGCGATGCCCGTGTTCATCCCGGTGGCGCCGCGCGGCGTCGTCCGGTGGGCGGCGTCGCCGACCAGGAACACCGGTCCGACCCGCTGCGGGCAGACGTACGCGGCGCCGAAGTCCCAGGGGAACAGTCCCTCGACCCTCGGGTTCAGTTCGTTGCGGCCGGTGACCGCACGCAGCCGCGCGACCATCCGCTCGGCCGGCCAGTCGGCCAGCGTCTCGCCGCGTTCCGGATGCCACTCGATGTCGTAGATCCAGCGGTTCCGTTCGCCGCTGGTAACCAGCATGCCCTCGACGCCGGGCCCCACGGTCATGGTCAGCACGTGTGGCGGATCGGCCGCCAACCCGCTGAGGTCCGCGTGGAACAGCAGGCTGAGGTGATTCCCCTCCGAGCCGAGATCGATGACCTGGACCCCCAGCAGGTCCCGGACCGTGCTGCGGGCACCGTCGGCGCCGACGACGTAGCGGGCGGTGATCAGCTCGGGTCCGTCCGCGGTCTGCAGCTCGGCGGTGACCGGTCCCTGGTCGAGGCCGGACCAGTGCAGATCGGTGAGCCGGCGTCCGAACCGGGCCTCGGTCCGCCAGCCGTTCCGGGGATCCAGCAGCTGATCGAGCAGGAGCCGCTCAAGACGGTCCTGCGGGTAGACCGCCATCCCGCTCGGACTGACTCCGGCCAGGTCGTCGGCTTCCGGCAGGCCCATGTCGATCTCGTCTCCGGGCACCGGCAGCATCGGCGTGATCCGCATGGTCAACCGGGCCGGCTGCGCCTCGGTGAGCACGGTCTCCTCCAGGCCCCAGCCGCGCAGGATCTCCATGCTCCGTGGCCGTAGCCCGGTCGCCTTGGGAAAGCGGGACAGGCCCGGATGCTTCTCGACCAACAACACGGACGCCCCGTGCCGGGCCGCGCTGATGGCGGCGCTGAGGCCGGAGGGTCCGGCCCCGACGACCAGGACGTCCCAGTCGGTTGTGGTGGTGTCTTTCGACGGATTGGCGGGCATCTCGGCTCCTTGGTGATCGGTTGCGTTTGTTCGCGATCACCACTGTCCGGTTCCGGTCGAGGCTGCCGGATCCGTGCCGGGTACGGAGTTAAGGACGTGCTTCCCTACGCCGGCTCCGACTCCACTACCGCCGCCCAGGCGGTGAGCTCGGCGCGATTGGTGGTGCCCGACTTGACCAGCAGGTTGGCGATGTGGGTCTCCACGGTTCGGGTGGAGAGGAACAGCCGGCCGGCGATCGCGGCGTTGGTCGCGCCGTCCTGGATCAGCCGCAGCACGTCGACCTCGCGGCTGGTCACCCCGGCCGCCCGCAGCCCGGCGGGCACCGTCGCATCGCCGCGGCCCCGGCGGCTGGGTGCGCCGGCCGCCCGCAGCAGGTCACGACAGCGCCGCGCCAGCAGGTCCTCGCCGGCCTCCTCGAAGGCGGCCAGGTCGATCCGGAGTTGCGGCACCGGGTCGCCCCAGCCGTCCGCGATCGCCGACTCGAGGACGAGCAGGCGCAGGAACCGCCGCCACCAGGGCACCGGAGCCAGCAGGGCGTCCCCGTCGGCCAACGCCGCCTCGGCCCCCTTGCCGTCGCCGGATCGTCCGGCGACGACGGCGTCGGCGTAGCGGACGGCGCCCCGGTTGGCGCGGCGCAGGCCGGCGGTCTGATCGGCGAGGACCGAGCGCGGCTCGGTGGCGTGGCCGTGCACCACCGTCTGCACCAGCACCCAGGCTCCGAATATCGCGAGCGGAGCGGATGCCAGGTGAGCCGCGATCGGACGCATCGCCTGGTTCAGCAGTCCGGCCGACCTGGGCAGGTCGCGGCGGACCAGGGCTGCGAGGGCACGGTTGCCGACCACCTGGGAGCGGTTGTCCGGCGGCAGGCCGTCGACTTCGGCCGGGGCACCGCCGAACTCGTCGACGGGCTCCTCCCCGGTCATGGCGCGGCGGGTGCCCAGCAGGATCTGCGCGGTGCTGGCCAGGAACGGGATCCGGGCGAGGCGCCCGAACTCGGCGAGCCGGGTCGCCGGACCGGTGTCGCTGGACGGCCCGTCGTGGACGAGCAGGTGGTCGGTGAGCAGCAGGTCGGCCTGCGCCGCCCGGCCCAGCATGCCGGCGTCCAGGGCGGTGTCGCGCAACTCGGCGATGGCGTCCGGGCTCTCGTCGAGCAGCATCTCGATCGTGCCCATCCCGAACAGCGCCTCCACCCGCCAGGGCAGCAGCCCGTTCTCGCCGGCCACCTGCGCCGCCTCCGCGAAGGCTCCCCGAGCGGCCTCCGGTCGGGTGGGGCGCAACGCACGGGCGTGTGCGCACAGCGCCTCGCACAACTCGGCGGGCCTGCCCTCCCGGCGGGCGAGATCGATCGCGGCGACCGCGTGGCTCTCCGCTTCGGCGAGCCTGCCGGCCGCGTGGGCCGCGTCCGACAACAGGATCAGCGAGGGGCATCCGGGCAGGCGTCCGGCCCGGGCGACCAGCTCGCCGACTTCGTCCCATCGACCCGCTTCGACGGCAGCCCGGGCGAGCCGCAGGCACAGCTCGGCATGTTCCTCGCCGCGGGCTTCGGCGAGGACGGGTCGGCCGAGTTCGAGGGCGTCGGTGGCGTGGCCGTCCAACACGAGCAGCGCCACCCTGGTGGTCGTGGCGGCCACCCGCCGGCGTCCGGTTCGCTCGGCGTTGGCAAGCAGTTCCGCTGCCGTCCGCAGTCCGCCGACGGCCATCGCGGCACGGGCCTGGTCGAGCCACAGCTCGGCCGCCCGGTCCGGTTCGCCGGCCGTGATCAGCAACTCGGCGGCGGTGCCGGCTCCCTCGTCGGGATCGCGGGCCAGCAGTTGATCGACGACGGCGCGGGCCAGCGCTCGTCGTTCCGGCGGCAGCATCGTCGACCAGATCACGTGACGGATCAGGCCGTGCCGCCAGGCGAGCTCGCCGGCGTCAAGGGTCAGCAGGTTCAGCTCGACCGCCCGCCGGAACCCCGCCGCGGCATCGGCCGGCTCGACGCCGGCCGCGGCGGGAATCAGGTCCCAGTCCGGGTGCCTACCCATCACCGCGGCCGCGGCGAGCAGCTGACGCTGGTCGGCGGAGAGCGCGGCGAGCCGGGCATGGACGAGCGCGGCGAAACCGGTCGGCGCGAGCCGGGCGCCCGGGTCGCTGTCGGCTGCCGCGGCGGCCAGCTCGGCCGCCACCAGCGGCAGGCCCTCGGCGCGTTCGGCGATCGCCGCGACGGTCTGGGCCGGAAGGTCGCGGCCGGCGCCGATCAGGGCGGTGACGGCGGCGTCCGGCAGGCGCGGCAGGGTGAGCCGGGTGACCGCGGGGTTCGCCGCCAGCCGGTCCAGCGCCGGCGATTCCGGCCAGTCCCGGCGTCCGAGCGCGAGCAGCACCGGGTGGCCGGGGATCCGGTCCAGCAGATGCTCCAGCACCGCGACAGTGTCCGGGTCGGCGTCCGAGGCATCGTCGAGCACCAGGACGCCGAACTCGGCACCTGGCCCGATCAGGATCTGCAGGATGCCCTCGGCGACCATCAGGGCGGGGTCGACGCCGGCGTCGGTGGGTTCCTCATGGGGTGTGCCGAAGCCGGGCACCAGCCGGTCGACCGCGGCCCGGTACGGCCGGAGCCCAGGCGAGTCGCGGATCGCCGGAGACCGCCACGGATCGATCAGCGCGTGGGCCAGCGGTCGGTAGGGCCGGCCGGACGCCGCCGCGCGTCCCCACAACACCCGTCCCCCGGCGGCGGTGACGCCGGTTCGCAACGCGTCCAGCAGGGCGGTTTTGCCGATTCCCGGCTCGCCGGAGACCATCAGCGCCGAGCCGTGGCCGTGGCGGGCGTCATCGATCAGCCGATCGAGAACGGCCAGTTCAGCCGACCGGCCGACCAATGGCTCGGCGTCGGACCGCGCGGGGGATGGCCGGTCAGGCAGCTCACCGGGACTCGGGGTGGCCGACACCGGTGCGGATGCGAGCTCGACCGGCGGCGACTCGCCGGCGTTGACCCCGACCGGGGCGATGAACCGGTAGCCCCGGCCGTGCACGGTCAGGATCACCCGCTGCGCCCGGCCGTCGTCGTCCACCGCCCGCCGAGCCTGCTTGATCCGGGTGCTGACGGCGGTCTCGCTGACGAACCGGCCGCCCCAGACCTCGTCCATCAGCTCTTCCTTGCTGACCAGCCGGTCGCGGTGCCGCAGCAGATAAGCCAGGACATCGAAGGACTGCGGCTCCATCGGCACCCGGACGCCGGCCCGGCGCAGCTCGAAGCCGGCCGGGTCGAGTTCGAAGTCCCCGAACGCGACGGCGCCCGGCCCATCCGGTCGGTTCGTCGCCTGCCCGCCGTCCACGGGGAACATCTTGGTGCATTCCCCACGGAGCAGCGCAACGGCGGGAGGACGACAGACTCGTCCTCCCGCCGAGGCATCCCGCCATCCGGATGGCCGTTCAGCTCACCGCATTGGTGACCGTGACCAGCGTGTGCACGTAGTCACCGCCGGCGCCGTCGGTGTACACCCAGAACGACCGGGTGGTGTTCGGGGCGATGTCGACGTCCACCGCAGAGGTGACCGTGCTGCCGTGCCAGTAGAAGCTGAGCGCCTGGCGGTCCTTGACGTGCACCGTGCCGGTGCTGTCGGTCTCGGTGACGTAGAGGTTGTCGGTGCCGTAGGTGTCGTCGGCCTGCTTCGAGGTGACGAAGACGTTGCCCAGGTAGGAGGTCGGGTTGGCCTCGCCGGCATGGATGGACTGGGTTCCGGTGCGGTACGACGAGGCGTCCGCCTTGTGGAAGAGGTTGTTCTGATGAACGTTGAACTGGAAGCTGGCCGTCACCGTGTGCGACTTCTGGTAGGTCGGCGAGGTGGCCTGCGCCTGGCCGGCGGTGCCCAGCAGGGCGGCCGCGGAGAGGCCAGCGGTTGCCAGTGCCAGGCCGGTGCGGGCCAGCGTCTTGGTTGAGAACATGTGGTGCTCCTTGGTGTGAGCAGGCGCGCTTTCGGTCGCGTCTGCGGTCGGTGTCCCGCGGCTCTTCCGCGGCGACAGCGAGAACTCTTCCGGTCCCGGCCCGGCGGAACTTGGCGGCGGTGTGGAGAGACCGTGGCGAACTCGGGCGACGTGGGATGTGCGATAGTCCGGACGTGCGTACCGCCTTGTCCCGGATCGATCCGGTGGCCCTGGTGCTGATCGGGATCGCCTCGGTGCAACTGGGTGCGGCGTTCGCGAAGGATCTGTTCGCGCTCAGCACGCCGACCGCGACCGCCTGGCTGCGGCTCTGCTTCGCCAGCCTGATCTTCCTGACCTTCGCCCGGCCCCGGCTGCGCGGACGGCGTCCGCGCGAGTGGGCGATCGTGGCCGGCTACGGCCTGGCCCTGGCCGGGATGAACTGGGCGATCTACGCCAGCTTCGCGCGGATCCCGATCGGGGTCGCGGTCACCGTGGAGTTCCTCGGGCCGCTGGCGGTCGCGGTGGCCGGTTCGCGGCGTCCGCGCGATCTGATCTGGGTCGGGTTGGCCGGGCTGGGCGTCGCCCTGCTCGGCTTGCAGCCGATCGAGGCGGACTGGATCGGCCTCGGCCTGGCGCTGCTGGCCGGAGCGCTGTGGGCCGGCTACATCGTGCTCGCCGGGCCGACCGGACGGCACTTCGAGGGCGTCTCCGGGGTGACCGTGGCCAGCATCATCGGTGCGGTGCTGCTAGCGCCGGCGGCGCTGGTATTCGGTGACCCGGTGTTCAGCCCGCACGTCCTGTGGGTGGCGCTGGCGGTCGGGTTGCTGTCGTCGGTGATTCCGTACGGACTTGAGATGGTGGCGCTGCGGCGGATGCGGCCCGGGCTGTTCGGCATTCTGATGAGCCTCGAACCGGCAGCCGCGGCGCTGTTCGCCCTGCTGCTGCTGGGCGAGCGGCTCAGCCTGATCGAGTGCGCAGCGATGGCGTGCGTGGTCGTCGCCAGCGTCGGTGCCACCCGGTCCGCCGGTCCCGCCGTCCAGCCGCCCCGGGACTGAGGGTCGCGGTCGCGCCTCAGGGCAGCGGCGTCGGGGCGGGCAACACCCGCGGCCCCTTCACCCCGGCCTCCTTCATCGCCTGGATCGCCCCGTCGAGGATCGCCCGCTGGACCCCGCCCTGTTGGTTGGGCTGCGTCTTGGCGACGATCCGGATCGTCAGCCGGCCTGCCTCGACGGCCTGGACGCCGACCACCTTGGGCTCTTCGAGAAGCACCTGCTCCCACTCCGGGTCGGTGGCCACGGCGACGACCACGTCGTGCAGGATCCTGGTCACCTTGGCGGAGTCCTCGGAACTGTCCACCGGGATGTCGATGGTGGCCGTCGACCAGCCCTGGGACTGGTTGCCGACCCGGGCGATCTCGCCGTTGCGGATGTACCAGACCTGGCCGTCGCCGTCCCGCACCCGGGTCACCCGCAGGCCGACGTCCTCGACGGTGCCGATGACGTCGCCCAGATCGACCAGGTCGCCGACGCCGTACTGGTCCTCGATGATCATGAAGATGCCGGAGAGGTAGTCCCGGACCAGGCTCTGGGCGCCGATGCCGAGCGCGACGCCGCCCACGCCGGCGGAGGCCAGTACCGGGGTGAGTGGCACGCCCAGGGTGGCCAGCACCGTCAGCACGGTCAGCACCGCGATCACCACATTGGTGAGGCTGCGCAGCAGCGAGCCCATGGTGGCGGCCCGCGCGGCGTAGCGGGCCAGGTGCAGCGGCTCGTCCTGGCTGCCCTGCGAACGGCGCCGGTGGGTGGCCCGGTCGACGGCCAGATCGGATGCCCGGCGGATGGCCCGGACCAGCAACCAGCGGCCGACCAGCGCAATGACCAGGGTGGCCGCGATGATCAACGGCGTCTCCGGCCAGTTCCACTCGATCACCTGCGGCATCATGGCGTCCATTCTCCCGGTCGGACGCCGCCGCCAGCAAAGCGCCGCTGCCGGTACCCGGTATGCGCCCGGTAGCGTGCCGGGCATGAGTCAATCCCGGGTTGCCCTGGTCACCGGAGCCTCCCGCGGGCTCGGCGCGGTGATCGCGCGCCGGCTCGGTGCCGCCGGCTGGGCGGTGGCGGTCAACTATCGCTCGGCCGCCGAACGCGCCGAGCGGGTGGTCGGCGACATCCGGGCCGATGGTGGCCGGGCGGCGTCCTATGCCGCCGACGTGACCGACGAGGGAGCGGTCGCCGACCTGGTCGCACGGATCGAAGGCGATCTCGGCCCGGTGCTCGCCGTGGTGGCCAACGCCACCGGGCCGCAGCCGAATGCGAACCTCGACGAGCTGACCTGGGACGCCTACCTCGACCAGTTCCGGTTCTTCGTGAAGAGCCCGACGCTGCTGGCCCAGGCGGTGCTGCCGGCGATGAAGCGGCACCGGTTCGGACGGCTGGTCCTGATCGGCTCGGACATGGTCGACCGGGCCTTGCCCGGCTCGTCCGCCTATGCCGCGGCCAAGGCGGCCGAGGCCGAACTGGTGAAGGTCTGGGCCCGCGAACTGGGTCCGCACCGGATCACCGTCAACCTCGTCGCCCCCGGTTGGATCCCGGTGGAACGCCATGTCGGCGCCGACCCGTCCGGCTATCTCGGTGAGGTGCCGCTGGGACGGATGGGCACCCCGGACGACATCGCCGGCCTGGTCGCCTACCTGGCCTCGGACGCCGCCGGCTTCGTCACTGCCCAACGGGTCAGCGTCAACGGCGGCCACACCATCGGGTGACCAAGAGAACCGTCCCCGGTGACCAAGAGAACCGTCCCCCTGGTCACCGGGGACGGTTCTTCCGGTCACCGGGGACGGTTCTCCTGGTCACTTCACTCGGGGGTCAGTCTTCGCCGAGGTAGGCGCGCTTCACCCGGTCGTCGCCGAGCAGTTGCTCGCCGGTGCCGTCCAGGGTGATCTGACCGACCTCGAGGACGTAGGCGCGGTCGGAGAGCTTCAGGGCGGCGGCCGCATTCTGCTCGACCAGCAGGATCGTCACGCCCTCGGACTGCAACGCCCGGATGGTCGACATGATCCGCTGCATCATCAGCGGGGAGAGCCCCATCGACGGCTCGTCGAGCATCAGCAGCCGCGGACGGCTCATCATCGCCCGGCCGATCGCCAGCATCTGCTGCTCGCCGCCGGAGAAGGTGCCGGCCGGCTGGCTGCGCCGCTCGCGAAGGATCTCGAACAGGTCGTAGACCCGGTCCAGGTCCTCGGCGATACCGGCGGCGTCCGAGCGGGCGAACGCGCCGAGCATCAGATTGTCCTCGACGGTCAGCCGCGGGAAGATCCGGCGTCCCTCGGGCGAATGGGCCAGGCCCTTGACCACCACCTTGTGGGCGGGGGTGCGGTCGATCCGTTCGCCCTCGAACCAGATCTCGCCGGACTCGGCGCGTAGCAGCCCCGAGATGGTGCGCAGTGTGGTGGTCTTTCCGGCGCCGTTGGTGCCGAGCAGCGACACCACCTGGCCCTGCTCGACGGCGAAGCTGATCCCCTTGACCGCCTTCACCTTGCCGTAGGCGACCACCAGATCCTTGACCTCAAGCATCGTCCGCTCCGTCCTCCGAATCCGGGGATCCGATGTAGGCCTCGATCACCCGCGGATCGGACTGCACCTGCGCCGCCGTCCCCTCGACCAGAGTCTTGCCTCGCACCAGGCACAGGACGCGGTCGCACAGATTGAAGATGAACCGCATGTCGTGCTCGATCACCACGACCGCCAGCCCGGAGTCCCGGATCCGGAAGATCAGCTCCTCGGCCTGCCGGGTCTCCTGCGGGTTCATTCCCGCGGTCGGCTCGTCGAGCAGCAGCAGCTTCGGATCGGTGGCCAGTGCCCGGGCGATCTCGAGTCGGCGCTGGTCGCCGTAGGGCAGGTTCCGGGCCAGGTGACCGCCCTGGCCCTTCATCCCCACGTACTCCAGCAGTTCGGACGCCCGCTCGCGAGTCTGCGCCTCTTCCTGCCGGTACTTCGGGCCACGCAGGATCGAGGTCAACGCCATCGACGAGGTGCGGCAGTAGCGTCCGACCATCACGTTCTCGAGCGCGGTCATGTTGGGGAACAGCCGGATGTTTTGAAACGTCCGAGCCATTCCGGCCACCACGACCTGCCGCGGCTTGGGCGGCAGCAGCTGATCGGCGAACCGCACCTCGCCGCTGGTCGGCTTGTACAACCCGGTCAGGCAGTTGAAGAAGGTGGTCTTGCCGGCCCCGTTCGGGCCGATCAGGCCGACGATCTCGCCCGAATGCACGGTCAGGTCGACATCGTCGACGGCGACCAGGCCACCGAACCGCATGGTCACGTTGCGGGCGACCAGCATCTCGCGCTTGCCGACCTCATGTCCGGACGGCGCCGCCGGCGTGGGCGGCAGGCTGTCGGTGGTCATCGGCGCTCCTCCGCGAATTCATACGGCAGATCGTCGCCGATCTCGTCGACCAGATCCTCGTCGTCGGCATGGAACTCCAGCTGCCGGCGGCTGTTCGGCACCATGCCCTCGGGCCGGAACCGCATCATCAGCACCATCAGCAGCCCGAAGATCAGCATCCGGTACTCGGACAGGAACCGCAGCTTCTCGGGCAGCAGCTTCAGCAGCGTCGCACCGATCAACACACCGAGCACGGTGCCCATCCCGCCCAGCACGACCGCGGCGAGCAGGAAGGCGGACTCCAAGAAGATGTACTGCTCGGGGGTCACCGAGACGTCCACATGCGCCTTGACCGCGCCGGCCAGGCCGGCCAGGAAGGCGCCGCCGGCGAAGGCCAGCAGCTTCAGCCCGAAGACGTTGACGCCCATTGCCTCGGCCGCCTTCTCGTCCTCGCGGATGGCCACCCAGCCGCGTCCGATCCGGGAGGTGTTCAGCCTGGTGAAGACCAGCACCACGAAGGCCATCAGCAGCAGCATCAGGAAGAAGTAGTTCGAGAACCTGCCCAGCGGGATGCCGAGGACGGTGTGGACGGCGCCGAAGTCGAAGCCGAACAGGTTGAGGTCCGGGATCGCCGGGATGCCGGACGAGCCGTGCACCAGATCGGGTCCGTCGGAGCCGTCCAGGTTGTTCATGGTGATCCGGAAGATCTCGCCGAAGGCCAAGGTGACGATGGCGAGGTAGTCCCCGCCGACGCGCAGGGTCGGCGAGCCGATCAGCAGGCCGAAGGACGCCGACACCAGACCGGCGATCAGCATCACCACGATGAACGGCGGCTTCCAGTCGATGGTCGCGAAAACCGACTCGCTCAGCGTGGCCGCGGTGAAGGCGCCGGCGCCCAGGAAGGCGATGTAGCCGAGGTCGAGCAGGCCGGCCAGGCCGACCACGATGTTCAGCCCGATGGCGGTGGCAGCGAACACCAGCACCTGGGTGGCGATCGACATGTTGGCGTCCGAGCCGTTCTGGGTGAACGGGAACAGGAAGGCGACCAGGAACGCAGAGAACACCAGGACCGAGCGATGCCGGCGTCCGATGGCGCTCAGCCAGGCCCCGACGCCGGCAGTCAGGATGATCGCCACCACGGCGGCCAGCAGCACCAGCAGCACCACGAAGACGCCGCCGTCGTCCTGGTCGAGGGCGAAGGCGGCGCTGAACAATCCGATCGCCAGCAGGGCGGCGATGGCCAGGATCTCGATCCAGGGCCGGGACGCCGCCCGGTCCAGGCTGGGCGCCCGCCCGGGGTTCAGCAGCCGGGTGCCCGCCGCGGCCGCGATCGCTGCGGCCAGCGCGATCCAGGCGCCCCACTCGACGTTGACCAGGCCGCCCAGTTCGAGCGCGACGGCGACGATCACGATGCCGATGTAGCCGAGTTGTCCCCAGCTGCCGGCGCGGGCCGCGCGATTCCAGCCCACCCGGTGGATCACCCGGGGACGTCCCGACGCCCGCGGGGTGCGGGCGGCCACGATCCCGCCGGCCAATGCCAGCACGGTCATCACCCCGAGCCCCAGGCCGAGGAATTGCAGAGTGGAGGGGCCGAAGAGGTAGGTCATGTTGTCGAGCGCGTCCGACCCGTAGGCCCAGGGCAGGTAGGCCGACAGCGCGAACACCGCCGCGCCGGCCAGCGCGAGCACCCGGCCCTTCGCGCCGTGGGCACGTTGCAGTTCGGGGGTGATCAGGGTCGACATCTTCATGCCCGGTCCACCACCTTCGCGCCGAGCAGGCCCTGGGGCCGGAAGACCAGGATCAGGATGAGCAGCACGAACGCCCAGACGTCCTTCCAGGACGGTCCGCCGAACTGGCCGGGGATCAGCGTGGTCGCCATCGCCTCGACCACGCCGAGCACCAGGCCGCCGACGACAGCGCCGTTGATGTTGCCGATGCCGCCGAGCACCGCCGCGGTGAAAGCCTTCAAGCCGGCGAGGAAGCCCATCCGGAAGTCGATGTTCGCGTAGCGCAACCCGTGCGCCATCCCCGCGACCGCGGCCAGCGCGGCGCCGAGGGCGAAGGCGACGACGATGATCCGGTCGACGTCGATGCCCATCAGCCGGGCGGTGTCCGGGTCCTGCGAGGTGGCCTGCATCGCGCGTCCGAGCCGGGTGCGGTTGACGAAGTACCACAGGAACATCCAGCACAGCGCCAGCGCGCAGACCGTGAAGATGGCGGAGCGCTGCAGCGCGACCGATCCCAGTTGCACCGGCGGTCCGGTGAAGAATTCGATCTCGGGGAACGGGACGGCCGCTTTCGCGTCCGGGAAGCCGGGGACCTGGCCGAAGAACAGCCGGACGAACTCCTGCAGGAAGATCGAGACGCCGATCGCGGTGATCAGCGGGGCCAGCCGGGGCGCGCTGCGCAGCGGCCGGTAGGCGAAGCGTTCAATGAGGACCGCGGTGCTGGTGGCGACCAGCATGCCGCCGATCAGCATCACCGGAAGCATCCACCACGGCGCGACGCCGCCGTTGCGGCCGAACAGCAGCGAGGTGGCGAGGGCACCGAACGCGCCGACCATGAAGATCTCGCCGTGGGCGAAGTTGATCAGCTGGATGATTCCGTAGACCACCGTGTAGCCGACCGCGATGAGGGCGTAGAGGGCGCCGAGGGAGAGCCCGTTGATGAGTTGATCGAGGAAGGCCACCGGATGTGCTCCTGGTCCTTCTGGGGGGAGCCGCCGGAGCGGCTCCCCCCAGAATCGGTGATCGGACTACTTGGCTTGCGCGGTCTTCAGCGCCGTCCACTTGCCGTCCTTGACGACATCGACGGTCAGCGTCTTGGTGGTGGTGTCCCCGAACTCGTCGAAGGCGACCTTGCCGGTGACCCCCTCGAAGGAGACCTTGCCCAGCGCGTCGATCGTTGCCTGCCGGGCCGAGGAGACATCGGAGGTGTTGGCCAGCGAGACCTTGAGTGCGGCGATCAGGGCATTGGTGGCGTCATAGGCGAAGCCTCCGTAGATGCCCCAGCCATCCTTGTAGCCGGCCGCCTTGTAGGCCTCCACGAAGCTCTTGCCCGATTCCAGCGAATCGATCGGAGCACCGACGACGGTGGCCAGGTCACCCTCGGCGGCCGAGCCGGCGAGCTCGATGTACTTGTCGTCCACGACGCCGTCGCCACCCATCACCGGGACCTTGACGCCCTTGCCGTGCAGCTGCTGCGAGAACGGAGCGGCCAGCTGGAACTCGGTGCCGAAGTAGACCAGGTCGGGGCTCTTCGGCTTGATCAGGTCGATCACGGTGCTGAAGTCGTTCTCGTCGGCGTTCACCGTCTCGTCGGCGACGATGTCACCGCCCAGCTTCTTGAACTCGGCCGCGAAGGCCTTGGCCAAGCCCTGGCCGTAGGGCTTCTTGTCGTTGACCACCGCGATCTTCTTGTAGCCGGCCTCCCAGGCGTACTGGGCGCCGAACGGGCCCTGGACCGCGTCATTGGTGCAGACCCGGAAGTAGTTGGGGTACTGCCGCTTGGGGTTCGCGGCGTCCGGGCCCATGGTCAGCGAGACGCCGGTGTTCCCGGGCGAGATCATGGCGATCTTCGCAGTGTTCAGGATCGGCTGGACGGACTGGGCGACGCCGGAGTTCACGGTGCCGACCACGGCCGCGATCTCCTTGTCGGAGGCCAGTTTGGTGGCGGCGTTGGCACCGACGTCCGGGGTCGCGGTGTCGTCCTGGGCGTCGACCACGATCTTCCAGCCCGGCAGCGTCTTGGCATCGTTGGCCTGCTTGACGGCGAGCTCGACGGAGTTCCTGACGCCGACGCCGAACGGGGCGTTCTTGCCGGTCAGCGGGACGATGATGCCGAGCTTGACCACTTTGTCCGTGCTGGTGCTGGCGGCCGGTTCGGTGCGGCTGCCGCAGGCGGCGAACAGCAGCGACGCGCTCACCAGGGCAGCGGCGCCACCGAGCAGTTTCTTGGTACGCACTTTTCCTCCTTGTCGCTCGCGACTGCGGTCGCGATGATGCGAGAACTATTGCGGGCGAGGACGCGCGGGCGCAGCGAGATGGTCGGATCGTTGGTCGATTGTGACCAGGCTGCAACGTTCGGCGTGCGCGGCTCCGTCCGGTCGGGTGTTGCAGGCATCTAAGCCTTTGTGGAGTCCGAGCGCCAGCGTCGTGGCCGGGTGGTGAGCAGCGAATTCACGCTCGCTCAGCCCAGCAGGGCCGGGACGACCTCGACGATCGACCCACGGTGGACGCTGTGCGCAACCCGGTCGTAGTCGGTCGGTTCGGCATTCACGATGACCACCGGGATTCCGCGGCGGCATGCGTAGGGAACCAGTCCGGCGGCCGGGTGCACGGTCAGCGACGTGCCGATCACCCACAAGACATCGGCTTCGTCGACGGCTGCCACGGCGGCGTCGATGGTGGCGGGGTCGAGGTTCTCCTCGAACAGGATGGTGGTGGCCCGGACGATCCCGCTGTCGTAGGGGCAGCGCGGATCGTTCTCGCCGGCCCGCACCCGGCGCACCATCTCGGTCATCGCGCCGGTCGCCCGGCAGGACTCGCACCGCCAGGTGCGGCTGTTGCCGTGCAGTTCGATCACCAGCTCGGGGTTCGAGCCGGCCAACTGGTGCAGACCGTCGGTGTTCTGGGTGATCAGGCCGGTCAGCCGGGCGCCCTGCTCGAGGCTCACCAGTGCGCGGTGGGCGTGGTTGGGGTGCGCGTCGTAGACCGGCGATTCGGCCCGGAATCGCCAGGCCTTGGCCCGGACGTCCGGGTCCTGTAGGTACCAGGACAGGGTCGAGACCCGTTCGGCGTCCGGGTCGAGGGTCCAGCGGCCCTGCGGGCCGCGGAAGTCGCCGATCCCGGACGCGGTGGAGATCCCGGCGCCGGTGAGCACGGCGACCCGCGCTGCGTCGCGGAGCAGCGCGCGGGCTTCAGCCAGCTCGTCCATCCTTCAGTGTGAACCCGCCGGTAACGGTCCGTCGAGGGTGCGCCGCTCCAGAGGCAGAGCCGTCGTCCGGTACGCAGGCAAATATGATGCAATCATGAGTAAGACGCGGCAGATCTCGGTCACATTGCCCGAGGACCTGATCGAGGCGATCAAGCAGGCGGTTGGACGCGGCGAGGAACGCTCGGTCTCCGCCTACATCGCTCATCGCCTCGCGCCCGGTGCTGCGATGGACGCCTTGTTCTCTGAGTGGGACGCGGAGCGGGGGGCGCCGGGCGCCGACGACCTGGCCTGGGCCGGACGCGAACTCGATCGAGCGCTCGAGGCGCAGGCTGCGGCCGGCCGGGGCGGGGTGGCGTGACCGCTGCACTCGTCCTGGACGCCGGCGCATTGATCGCGATCGAACGCCGCGCCACCCGCATTCAGGCGCTGCTGATGCAGGCGCGCGCTCGGCGGGTGAGCCTCGTCGTCCCCACGCCGGTGGTCGCCCAGGTAGTTCGTTCCGGCGGACGCCAAGCGAATCTGCGCCGGTTCCTCGCCGACTCGACGCTGCGGTTCGCGGCACTGGATCTAGCCGCAGCGTTGGAGGTGGGCTCGCTGCTGGCGGGCAGCGGAAACCCGGACGTCGTCGACGGCTTCGTCGCCGTCTGCGCTCGGCGCCTGGGCGGCTGCCCGGTGGTCACCAGCGATCCGGACGACATCGGCACCGTTGACTCGGCGTTGCCGTTGATCGTGGTCTGAGGGCTCCTTCGCCCTCAGCGCGGGGAACTGATCCGGGTCAGAGCTTGACCACCCTCAGCTGCATCTCCTTGGGGCCGGTGAATTTGCCCTTGGTCACATAGGACTGGCCGCCCGCGGAGATCCGCTTGGTGACCTTGGACTGATACCGGGCGTATCCCCACTCGCAGCGGTAGGTGGTGCCCTTCTTCTGCTTGAAGGTCCGGCTCACGCCGGCCGTCAGGCTGGTGGACTTGACCAGTCCGCCGGTCACGGTCGCACTCACCTTCGCAAAGATCCACGCCTTCAACTCGGCCGAGAGCGACACCGAGACACTCCAGGACGTGGACACGGTCTGAGAGACCGTGCAGGTGCTGGTGGTGTCGACCTTGGACTTCGGCAGCAGGTAGCTGCCCATCCGCTTGAAGCCGACGCTCTTGCCACCGCTGGTGGTGACGCAGATGGTCACCGGCGCGTCCCGGTAGCACTTGGTGTAGGAAGCCGCGTCGGCCGGCGGTGCGGCCAGCGCGGTCGAGGCGACGAGCGCCATGGCGGCGGCCGATGCGCCGGTGATCGTCCTCAGTTTCATCGAAGTACCACCTTCGTACTCTCGCCCTTGACATCACGGGCCCGTCGGTCAGGCTCCTGGAGGGTAATCGGCATCGTACGACGTCCCTGCCGCGCCGGGAAGGTTGGCGGGAATAGGCTCGTCGCGCCGGACGTTGTGGCATCTAGTTGAAACAGCAACTATCTGGGAGCGGACATGCAGTTCGGAATTTTCACCGTCGGCGACATCACCACCGATCCGACCACGGGCGTCACCCCGACCGAGCACGAGCGGATCAAGGCCGCGGTCACCCTGGCCACCAAAGCCGAGGAGATCGGCCTGGACGTCTTCGCCCACGGTGAGCACCACAACCCCCCGTTCCACCCGTCCAGCCCGACCACGCTGCTCGGCTACGTGGCCGCGAAGACCGAGCGGATCATCCTGTCCACGGCGACCACCCTGATCACCACCAACGACCCGGTGAAGATCGCCGAGGACTACTCGGTGCTGCAGCACCTGGCCGACGGACGGGTCGACTTGATGCTCGGACGCGGCAACACCGGACCCGTCTATCCGTGGTTCGGCAAGGACATTCGCGACGGGATCAGCCTCGCCGTGGAGAACTACGCGCTGCTGCGCCGGCTCTGGCGCGAGCCGGTGGTCGACTGGGAGGGCAGGTTCCGCACGCCGCTGCAGGGCTTCACCCTGGCCCCGCAGCCGCTGGACGGCGTCCCGCCCTTCGTCTGGCACGGCTCGATCCGCAGTCCGGAGATCGCTGAGCAGGCGGCCTTCTACGGCGACGGCTTCTTCCACAACAACATCTTCTGGCCGATGAGCCACACCCGGCAGATGATCAACCTGTACCGGCGGCGCTTCGAGTTCCACGGCCACGGCCCCGCCGATACGGCGATCGTCGGGCTGGGCGGGCAGTTCTTCATGCGCCGCAACAGCCAGGACGCGGTGCGCGAGTTCCGTCCGTACTTCGACGTCGCGCCGGTCTATGGTCACGGCCCGAGCCTGGAGGAGTTCACCGCGCAGACCCCGCTGACCGTCGGTTCGCCCCAGCAGGTGATCGAGCGCACGCTGTCCTTCCGCGATCAGGTGGGCGACTACCAGCGCCAGCTGTTCCTGGTCGACCACGCCGGCCTGCCGCTGAAGACCGTGCTCGAACAGCTCGACCTGCTCGGCGAGATCCTGCCCGCGCTGCGCGAGGGCTTCGCGCAGGGACGTCCGGCAGGTGTCCCGGAGGCACCCACCCATGCCTCGCTGGTCGCCGCGGCGGCTGGGGAGCCGGCCGCCGAGACTGCTGCGGTTGCTGACGAGGTCACCGGACGCAGCCCGTACGCCGACGCGGGGGAGCCCCGATGACCGCCGAACTGGTGGTGGTCAGCGCCGGCATCGCCACGCCGTCGTCCAGCCAGTTGCTGGGCGATCGGCTGGCCGATGCCAGCCGCCGGTTCCTCGCCGGCGCCGGGGTTCCGGTCGCGGTCCGGCACATTCAGCTGCGCACCCTGGCCACCGATCTGGCCCATCAGCTCACCTCCCAGGTGCCGTCGGCGGCCTTGTCGGAGGCCTATGCCGCGGTCGGCCGGGCGGTCGGGGTGATCGTGGTGACCCCGGTGTTCAACGCGTCCTATTCGGGGCTGTTCAAGCAGTTCTTCGACCTGCTCGACGAAGGGGCGGTGGCGGGGCGTCCGGTGCTGCTGGCCGCCACCGGCGGCACGGCCAGGCATTCGCTGGTGATCGACACCGCCCTGCTGCCGCTGTTCCACTACCTGAAGGCGGTGGTGGCTCCGCTCGGCGTCTTCGCCGCGACCGGCGACTGGGGCGACGTGTCCGGACACCTGGGTGCCCGGATCGACGCGGCGTCCCGAGCGTTCGCCGACCTGGTCGCGCAACGTCCGGGGACGCCGGTCGCCGACGAGTTCGAGCTGGACGCCGGCTTCACCGACCTGCTGCGCCGAAGCTGAGCCAGCCTGCGATGTCGTCCGGAGTTTGGGCCGTCGCCTCAGGGGTGCTCCCAGAGGACTGAGATCGGCAGCCCCCAGATGCCTTGGGCGAGTTGAAGTGGCTCGGTCGACAAACCCAGGACAGCGCCACCGATGAACCGGTCACCGAGGCGGTCGGCCAGTTGCCGGATGCCTCGGACGTGATCGCTCCGGTACGTGGAAGACGCCTTCACCTCGATGAGGAAGACCCGACCGTCCTCGTACTCGATCACCACGTCGACCTCGAGTCCGTTCCTATCTCGGAAGTGGTAGAGGTCGTACCCGGTGGCTGACCACCCGCGTTGCTTGATCAGTTCGCTGGCCACGAACGCCTCGAGTTGAGCGCCGAAGGCGGTCGCTGCCGTCAGCGATTCGAGCGCGGCGGGACGCAGCCGGGCAAGTCTCGTCGCGAGCCCGGAGTCAGCGACCGAGACCTTGTGGCGACCGACCTCGCGCTTGGTGAGGTTCGCACCCCAGGGCGGCAGATCGTTGGTCAGATAGAGCGTCGACAGCGTGGCCAGATAGGTGTTGATGGTCGATTTGGGCATGGACAGTGCGTCGGCGAGGCGGGTGGGGACGAGTTCCCCGCCCTGGTTCGCAGCGACGAGTCGCAGCACGGCGTTCAATCGATCGCTGGACAACCCGCGCGACACGCCGTAGGCGTCACGGGTGAGCAGGCGATCGACGTAGCTGTCGAACCACACCCCGCGGAGGCGGTCGGTCAACTCGCGCACCTCGGGATATCCGCCGCGCGTCAAGGCGTCGACGTAGTCGCTCCGCGTCCAGGATGAGCGAGCCGTCGCCGGTTCGGTTCCCCATGCGCGCTCCACCCATGCAGCGAAACCATCCGGACGCCTACTGAGTTCGCCCTGACTCAATCCGTGCAGATCGACGGTGACCGCACGGCCGGCGAGCGAGTCAGGAGTGCGTGATAGGCGGAGAAGATCGGACGATCCGGTCATCACGAATCGCCCCGGTCTGCGATCGGTGTCGATCGCAGACTTGATGGCGAGCAATAGGGCGGAATCACGCTGCACCTCGTCGATCACGAGGGTGCCGGAGCCGGCCTGGGTGACGAAAGCGCGAGGGTCGAGACGCGCGGCTTCGGCGACGTCGACGTCGTCCAGACTGACCCTGACGTGGGGGCGTCCGGCGATGAGCATCTGGGCGAACGTGCTCTTCCCGACTTGGCGCGCCCCCTGAATGACCAACGCCGGGAACACTCCAAAAAGCTCTTCGGCATGAGGCAGGAGATGTCGAGGGATGAGATCGTTCACAACGGTCAGGGTAGCTTGTCTCGAACTTTTGCTGATACCTAGGTCGAACTTTTGCTGGGCCTAGGACGAACTTTTGCTGGGCCTAGGACGAACTTTTGCTAGGCCTGAGACGGGCGTTCGCTGGGCCGCGACTGACGACTGGGGCGATCCATCCGGGCATCTCGCGGCCCGGATCGACGCGGCGTCCCGAGCTTTCCGACCTGCTGCGCCGAAGCTGAGGCGGCGGCCGGCGACTACCGGTGGCCGAGTTCCTTGTCGAACGCGATCAGGCACCGGGCCGACTCCTCGATCGTCTGCTGCCAGGGACGCGGACTCCAGCCGAGCAGCTCGATCGCCTTGGCACTGGTGGCCGTCCGCCGCTGACCGAGCAGCGGGACCAGGTCGCCGATCTCAGTGTTGAACCGGCCGGCCAGTCGCACCAGCCAGTCCGGCAGCGCTCGGCGGGGAACGCGGCTGGCGTCGGCACCGAGCCGCTCGCGCAGCAGGGCGGCGATCTGCGGCAGGGAGACCGGCCCGGCGCCCCAGGCGATGAATCGCTCGCCCGCGGCCCGCGGCGATTCCAACGCCAGCGCATGCAGTTCGGCCACGTCGCGCACATCGACGATCCCCATCCCCAGCTTCGGCGCCCCTGGCATGCCCTGCAGCAGGGCACGCAGCAGGATCAGCGATGAGGTGGATTCGGGGCTGAGTGCGGGCCCGAAGATGCCGGACGGGTTGATCACCGACAGCTCGAGACCGTCGCCCTGGCGATCGACGAAGGCCCAAGCAGCCCGTTCGGCGAGCGCCTTCGAGGTGACATAGGCGCTCATCGGACCGCCGCCGACCACCGTCCAGTCCGACTCGTCGAAGGGCGTCGAACGCTCCGGACGACCGTAGTACACGGCGCCGCAGCTGGAGGTGCAGACGACCCGCGCCACCCCGGCGTCCCGGGCAGCTCGCAGCACCCGCACCGTGCCGTCGACCGCGGGCCGGATGACGGCCTCGGCGTCCCGGGTCGCGGTGAGCGGTGAGGCGACGTGCAGCACGGCCGCGCAGCCCTCGACCGCCTCCGCCCAACCGTCGTCGGCGAGCAGGTCGGCGACGGCGAACTCCAGCGGTGTCGCGTCCGCACCACCACGGGTCACGGCGGCTCGCACCGCGTCCGCCCTGTTCAGCTCGCGCACGGTGGTGCGCACGCGGTAACCCCGGCGCAGCAGGGTGACGATGCACCAGGCCGCGAGATAGCCGGTCCCACCGGTGACGAGAACGAGATCACGCATCTCCACTCCATTCATTGGCCAATCGGCTAATCAGCTACGATAGCGCCGATGACCACCAAGCGCACGCTGCAGGCGCAGCAGACCCGGCAAGCGGTGCTCGACACCGCGCGCCGCCTGTTTGCCGAGCGCGGCTACGACGCCACCTCGCTGCAGGAGATCGCGGACGCGATGGGGGTCCGCAAGGCGAATGTCTACTACTACTTCAAAACCAAATCGGCCCTGTTGGTGGAGTTGCTCGGCTCGCTCATCGCTCCGCTGACCGAGTTGCTCGATCGGGTCGCAGGAGTGCCCGATCCCGACGAACGGGCTCTCCGGCTGGCCGCCGGCTATGCCGAGGTGGTGGTGAACGCCTATCGCGGCCCAGGGCCGCTGAACCTGGGCGATCCCGGACTGCAACGCGAACCCGAGGCCGCTCGGCTGCTGGACGTGCTGGGCGAACGGGCGCTGGTGCTGCTCTTCGGTGCCACCCCCACGGTGGACCAGCGCGCCGCGTTCTGGCTGATCCTCGACCTGGGCCCGGTGCTTCGCCGACTCGGCGACCTGTCGGACGCCGAGCTGACCGACGCCGTCCAGCGGCTCTGCCTGCGGGTGATTCGTTCGGTCTGACCGCGGTCCGCCGGACGGCTTCGCCGGTCTGGCACGCTGGGCGGCGTGTCGCTCGTTCAACGGTTCTGGCTGATTCTCACGGTCGTGGTGGTGGCGACGGTGATCGCCCTGGCCACCCTCGGAGACCGGCTGGTGACCGGTGCCCCGAAGGTGGCGCCCGAGCCGGTCCGCGCGGCGTCCGGGCTGGGCGACCCCTACCTGCCCGAGGCGGGCGGGGCCGGCTACGACGTCCAGCACTACGAGGTGCGGGTGAACGCGGCCGGCCTCGGCGACGAACTGCGTGGCACCACCACGGTGACGGCGGTCGCCAGTCAGGACCTCGACGAGTTCCACCTCGATCTGCACCTGAGCGCCCGCACCGTGACGGTCAACGGTGGGCCGGCCACCTTCACCCAGCACGGTGACGACCTGGCGATCACCGCGGCCCGGCCACGTCCGGCGACACCGGCGATCACCGCCGGCCAGAGCTTCACCGTGACCGTCGGCTACGAGGGCGACCCGAGCGCAGTGAAGCTTCGCGGCGCCCCCGCCTACTACCGGGCGGGAAGCGAGTTCGTGATCGCCGGCGAGCCCGGGTCGGCGTCGCTGTGGTACGCCGTCAACGATCACCCCCGCGACGCCGCGACGATGGACCTGATCGTCACCGTGCCGCGCGGCCGGGAGGCGATCGGCGCGGGACGGCTGATCGAGCACGGCGCCGACCCCGACGTCGCGGACGCCGACCGCTGGCAATGGCGGGTGGACGCTCCCACGGTCAGCTACGCCACCTTCCTGGCGGTCGGGGACTACCGGATCGAGCAGGGTACGGCGGACGGACGACCGTTGGTCTACGCGGTCAGCACCCGGCTGTCCGCGAGCGCCCAGAACGACGCGTTGCGCTGGCTGCGGCAGACCCCGGCCGCGGTACGCAAGCTGGAGGCTCACCTCGGCCCGTACCCGTTCAGCGGCATCGGCGGGTTCGTGCCCGGGATGAACATGTACTGGGGTGGCCTGGAGACGGCGATGAACCCGGTCTACCACCGGCAGCTGATCGGCCGGGAGACCCTGCTCAACCACGAACTAGCCCACATGTGGTTCGGCGACACGGTCACCCTCGCCGAGTGGAACGACCTGTTCAACAACGAGAGCCTGACCAGCTACGCCGAATGGCTGGTGACCACTGGCAGCAATCCGGCGGAGAACTTCGACGGCAATTATCGCGGCCGGGCGTCCGAGGCCGACTACTGGGGGCCGGCGCTGTCCGATCCCGGGCTGCGCGAGCTGTTCGTGCGGGTCTACGACCGCGGGCCGACCGTGGTGCACGCGCTGCGCACCCGGATGGGCGACAGCACCTTCTTCCCCTTCCTCCGGGCCTGGGCCCAGCAACGCGGACCGCGCAGTCTGGAGGACTTCCGGCGGGCCGCCGACGACGCCACCCCCGAGGACCTCACCGGCTTCTTCGCCGAGTGGCTCGATCAGACCGACCGGCCCGAGCCGACCGAGGCGAACGGCGTCCCGAAACGCTGACCCTCGTAGGTCGAGCTTGTCGAGACCAGGCACCGCCCGCTCAACCGGCGAGCAGCTTCGGCACGTGGGCCAGCAGGGCCACGATCGACTGGCCGCCGGGTGTGTCCACTGCCTCGGCCGCGGCGTAGAGCGCCTCGTTCACCGCCTCGCGCAGCGGGCCGGGTTCGCCGCCGGCCAAGGCGATCGCCCGCCGCAGGGCCACCGTGACCGCAGTCTGTCGCTCGGTGGGCAGGAACGGCACCTGGCCGAGCGCCGTCGCAAGGATGACCCGGACCTGATCGCCGCTGCCCCGGCGAGCGGACGCGGGCAGCCGGTCCCCCGGTCGCTCGGGCGGCGGCACGGCCGTGGTTGCACCGGCCGACGTCGAGGGCGGCGGGCTCGGGGTGCCGGCCGGCGGAGCGACCGGTGAGGTCGCTGGCAGCCCGGTCAGCGGCGCCAGGGTGACCACTTCGCGGTAGCGGGGAACGACCGCGGTCAGTCCCAGCTCGCGGGTGATCCGGGCGGCCAGCCCAGCAGCGGAACCGGCTTCGCCATGCACGCAGAACACCGTGCGGGGTGGCGGTGAGAGCGACGCCAGCCAGTCGATCAGGTCGGAGCCGTCGGCGTGCACCGAGAACTCCGAGTCCTGCACGACCTCGGCCTTGACCGGTACGAACCGGCCGCGGAACTTCATCTCGGTGGCACCATCGAGCAGCGTCCGGCCGCGGGTGCCGACGCCCTGGTAGCCGGTGAAGACGACCGCGTTGCGCGGGTTGGGCAGCAGATGCTCCAGGTGGTGCAGCACCCGGCCGCCGGTGGCCATCCCCGAGGACGAGACGATGATGCACGGCTGCTCGGGCCGGTTCAGCCGCTTCGATTCCTCGGCATCGCTTACCTCGCGCAGGTTCGGCAGGTCCATGAACTCGTCCAGCTGCAAGTCTGAGCGCAGTCCGCCGGTGCGTGCGGCGTCCCTGTAGACGGCCAGCGCCGCGACCGCCATCGGCGAGTTCACGAAGATCGGGACGTCGGGGATCCGGCCCTCGCGCCGCAGTTGGGCCAGCGCCTTCAGCACCACCGGCGTCCGGTCGACGGCGAAGGCGGGCACCAGCACCGAGCCGCCGCGGCCGATGGTGCGGCGGATCACATCGGCCAGGATCTCGTGCGGCCGGCCTTGGGGATCAGGGTGTTCGCGGTCGCCGTAGGTCGATTCGATCAGCACGTAGCCGGCCCCGGGTGGGACGTCCCGGGACTCCAGCAGCGGGTGATCGTGGCGTCCGAGGTCGCCCGAGACCAGCACCGAGACGTCCCCGTGCCGCAGCGTCACACTGGCCGAGCCGAGGATGTGGCCGGCCCGGGTGAGCCGTAGCACCAGCTCCTCGCCGAGGTCGAGGTCGGTGTCGCAGGGGACGGCGCGCAGCAGCGGCAGCGTCCGCTCCACGTCGGCGACGGTGTACAGCGGCAGCGGCGTGTCGTGCTTGGAGTAGCCGCCCTCGGCCGCGTACCGCGCCTCGCGCTCCTGCAGGTGGCCGGCGTCCATCAGCACGATCTCGGCCAGCCGCGCGGTCGCTTCGGTGCACCAGACCGGTCCCGCGAACCCGCGGCTGACCAGGGCAGGGAGGTAGCCGCAGTGGTCCATGTGAGCGTGGGTCAGCACGACGGCGTCCAGCTCGCGAGGGTTCACCGGGAACTCGGCCCAGTTCAGTTCGCGCCACTTCTTCTCGCCCTGGAACATGCCGGCGTCGACCAGCACTTTCCGGGTGCCGACAGTCAGCAGGTGTTTCGAGCCGGTCACCGTGCCGGCGCCGCCCAGGAAGGTCAGGGTGATCGGTGGATTCATCGGCCTGCCCCGGTCAGCGGGTGACGACTTTGTCGTAGAGGCGGTCGAATCCGGCGATCCGTTCGCGGTAGTAGGCCTCGCGTCCGGACACCGGACTGATCACCTCGCCGTGCTCGGAGGGAACGAATCCGACGTCCGGAGCCAGGATCTCCAAAGCCTGCATCGCCGTCCCGTGCAGGGTGGATCGCCGGATCGTGATCGGCAGCACATCGACCCCGGTGGCATCGGCGAGCAGCTGCAGCAGCCCCGGCACCTCGGTGGTGACACTGCCGGTGGCCAGCACCCGCTGAGCGCCGCCGGCGGCTTCGGAGAGCTGGCTGAGCATTCGCTGGTACGACAGGGCGACCCCCTCGATGGTGGCCCGGTACAGGTCGGTGGCGGTGGTACCGGCCGAGACCCGGTGGAACTCGGCCCGGGCGTTGCCCACCCAGCCGGTGGAGCGTTCGCCGGTGAACCAGGGCAGCACCAGCGGGGTGAGCGGGGACGGCTCGGCGCGCAGCGCGGCGTCCAGTTCGTCGGCCTCGGGCAGCCGCAGCGTGGCCTGCAGCCAGCTGACCGCCCGTCCGACGTCGTTGAGCGCGCCGCCGAGCAGCGAGCGGTGCTCGTCCACCCGGTAGCACCACAAGCCGCGGGGCAGGTCGTCGACCAGGCCGTCGACCAGCACCCGCATCGCCCCGGACGTCGCCGCCGCCGCGACGATCGAGGACGAGTCAGTGCCGCCGGCACCCAGCGAGGAGGCGAAACCGTCCGCAATCGGCGGGAACCATCGGGCGTCGGCGAGGTTCGGATGCAGCGGCGGGAAGATCGGACTCAGCGGCTGGCTCGGGTGGGCGATCGGGGAGAACTGCTCGGCGTCCACGCCGACCAGGGCACATAGCTCGGCGTCCCAGGTTCCTTCGCGACGGTTCAGCATGCCCGTCCAGGCAGCGGTCGAGGTGCCGGCCGCGGTGGTGCCGATCAGCTTCAGGTAGGCGTACTCGCCCAGCGACATCCAGCGCCGGACCCGCCCGAAGGCGTCGGGATCGGTGTCCCGCAGCCACAGGAACCGGGGCGGCAGGTAGCCGGTGTGCTGGCGAGTCCCGGTGCGCTGCTGGGTGGCGTCCTCGTCGAGGACTGAACGGAGGTGGTCGACCTCCAAAGCGCAGCGGGAGTCCGCGTAGGTGAAGCACGGGGTCACTGCGCGACCGTCGGCGTCCACCCCGACCAGCGAGGAGGCGAAGGTGTCGAGGGCCACCCCGGCGACCGGCCCCGGGGCGGCCGCGGCGACGAACTCGACGATTTGGCGCAGTTCGTCGGCGACCTGATCGGCGTCGATGGTGGCGGTGCCGTCGGAGCCGGTGGTGAATGCGTGCGGAATCTTGAGCCGGCAACCCTGAACCGGTAGCCCGGACGCGTCGTAGAGACCTCCCCGGGTCCCCGTGCTCCCGACATCGAGACCGAGGACGTAGGGGGACCGGGCCTGCTGGGCCGCAACGCTGAAGCTCATGGCACAGACAACCATGCTGCGCCGAGTGGCGGCTAGCCGCGGTCCATCCGGCAGTTCGGATCCGGGAGCGCGCGAGTAGGGTGACCGCCATGGTCTCCAGCAGTCGTCACGAGGACGCCCGCCGTCGCCAGGAAATGGCTGCCGCCGCCCTGCGCAATGAGTCGATCGCCGCGCAGGTGCTCGTCGATGAGTTCGTCGCCACCGCGGCGGAGCGCGGGCTACGCCCTGAGCCGCTGCGGGCGTTGTTGATGGACGGCACCCGAGTGAAGAGCGACCAGGTCGGCTGGTACATCAACAAAGCGCAAACCCTCGCCATCGGCCCGGACGGCAGGTTCTTCCAGATGCTCACCACCGGGGGGCGGTTCGCCCGGTTCACCGGGGTGAAGCTCAGTCCCAGCCCGCCGCCGTTGGTCGTCGGCCGCGGCGGCCGCGACGGCGAGACCGGCGATCTGAAGGACTTCCTGGAACGCACCCTGCTCGCGTATGCGACGCCCTGAGGGTGACACGAGGCTGGCTGATCGACCTCATGAGACCGGAGCGCTTCCCTAAGAAGGGCTCCAGGAGGCTGCTGGACCGTCCACGCAGCCCCCTGGGCGAATCTGATGGTTGATAGGGCAACCAAATCCCCGAAGGTGACACGTCAAGTGTACGGCTCCGGCGCCCACCTGCCGACCCCCGGCGAGGGTGTTCGACGAACAGTTACCGAATTGTGTCCGGTTTTCGGCGGACAACACTGTTGCTGCTCCTGACAACACCTCGGACAACACCTGGTCGCCAGGGTGGCGGGATGAGTCACATCGCCGATCCGGTCGTCCGCTCACTCAACCAGGAGTGGGCTGAGCTGGCCCGACTCCCGGTTCCGCACAGCTGGACCGGATCCGCGGAGTTCGTCGGAGAGACCCTCGCCGCGATCGGTGACGACCCGGACGCCAGACTGGGCGACCTGCTGCGCTGCTGTGCCGGCGGCGATCAGCTGGCCGGCCGGGTCGTCCTGCAGGCGATGCTCGGCAAACTGGTCCGGCTGGCTGCCGAGGACGGGCGGCACGGCGTCGACGAGTATGTCGCGGAGTGCTGGCTCGGTGTGGCCACCTATCCCTTGGCCCGCCGCCCGCGGCGGATTGCCGCGAACCTGGCGATGGATACCCGCCGGCGGGTCCGGTCCGGGGACGATCGCCGTCCGGGAGTCCGCCTGGCCGCGGACGCCGACAGCGATGCGGTGAGGGTGCTCGAAGTGTCCGGGGTGGTCCGGGCGGCGACCAGGCTGGGCCTTATCGACCGGGCTGCAGGCGCCTGCCTCTACGCCGTGTACGGACTTGGTCTGCGTAGCCACGAGGCGGCTCGTGCACTCCGGATCAGTGCCGATCTGGTCCGGTGGCGCAATGCGCGCTCGATCCGCCGACTGGCGCCGCATGCCGCGATCCTGGCCGCGGTGGCCTGATGACAAGCAGGTATGTGCTCCGATTGGACAATCTAGATTTCGTCGTAGAGATAGCAAGAATGTTTCAGACATGGTTGGGAGTGACACCGTCTGGATGGGTGTGGGAGGCGGCTGCGTGCTGGGATAGGTTGGCGCCCTCACGACGAAGGGAGCCGAAGTGTCGCAGGCCCGAGCTGTGCGCACCCTGCGCATCGGTTGCGAGTTCAACCACGTCGCGCAGTCCGCCACACCGGCGATCTTCTTGATCCGGCCCGCGGCCGAGGCGGCGGTCGTCCGTGAACTCTGGACGTGCGATCCGGTCACCCCGGCTACGCAGTTCCGCGATCTGTACGGCAACGATCTGCGACGAGTGATGCTGCCGGCCGGTGAGTCGCTGGTCTCGTACTACGCGGTGGTCGAGGTGCCGGACGAGCTCGACGCCGCCGATCCGGGCGCGATGCTCAACCCACCCGACCAGTTGCCGGGCTCGACCCTGCCGTTCACCCTGCCGAGTCGCTACTGCCAGTCCGACATGCTCAGCGCCGCGGCGTGGGAGCGGTTCGGCGACCATGAGCGCAGCTTCGAGTTGGTCACCAGCGTCCAGGACTGGGTCTGGAACCACCTGGAGTACCGCACCGGCAGCACCGGTTCGTGGTGGACGGCGAAGGACTCCTTCGAGTCCGGCTACGGGGTCTGCCGCGACTTCGCACACCTGATGGTCACGCTGTGCCGGGCACTGAACATTCCGGCCCGCTATGTCAGTGGCTACCTGCCCGACCTGGACGTTCCGCCACTGCCGACAGCGATGGACTTCCACGCCTGGGTCGAGGTGTACGTCGGTGATCGGTGGTGGACCTTCGACCCGCGGCACAACGCGCGGCGCAAGGGCCACGTGCCGATCGCCCGGGGCCGGGACGCCGCCGACGTGGCGATGGTGACCAGCTACGGATCGCCGTGGCTGCGCCGGCTGACGGTGTGGGCCGACGAGGACCTGGCCGAACCGTGGCCGCCGGCCGATGTGTCGATGGCGGCCCGGGATCCGTTCGGGATCTGAGCCGGCTACGCCGATTCCCGGCGGACCAGACGGCTGGGCAGGATCACCGGCCACTCGGGCTCGCGTCCGTTCAGCTTCTCCAGCAGCATCTCGGCGGCGGTGCGGGCCAGTACGTCGGGGCGATTCTCCATCGTGGTGAGCGTCGGCCTGCTCTGGGTCGCGACCACGGAGTCGTCGAATCCCACGACCAGCAGGTCGTCCGGAACTCGCCGACCCAGCCGCTCGGCGGCCGCGATCGCCCCGGAGGCCATCAGGTCGGAGGCCACGAAAAGGGCGTCGATCTCCGGGTGGTGACCGAGCAGATCCTGGGTCGCGCGCTCGCCGCCGGCGAAGGTGAAGTCGCCCTCGGCGATCAGGTGACCGCTGAGCCCGGCGTCGGCGAGTTGGTGCTGGAAGCCGCGCAGCCGCTCGACGCTGGCCGACATGTCCATCGGGCCCGACACCGTGCCGATCGTCCGGGCGCCGCGGTCGATCAGATGACGGGTGGCGGCGGCGGCGGCCTTCACCTGGTCGACGTCCACGTAGGCCAGGCCGGGCACCCGGGGGTTGCCGACGAACACCACCGGTCGCGAGGCGGTCGCGATCGCTTGGGCGAACTCAGGGCCGTGGTGTGAGATGACGATGGCGCCGTCGGTGTGGTCGGAAAGGAAGAAGGCGAGCATCGGGTCGACGCCGTCTTGGGGGTGGGCCATCGACAGCAGCACGTGGATGCCGGTGTGCCGGAACGCCTCCAGGGCGCCGTGGTAGGCGCGCGGGAAGAAGGGGTCGGAGAAGACCCGCTCCTCGGTTTCGGGAACGAGCACGACCACCGCGCCGACCCGTCGGGTGACCAGGGTGCGGGCGGCCGTGTTGGGCCGGTACCCGAGTCTCGCCACAGCCTGCTGGACGGCCTCGGTGGCCGAGCGGGAGACCGGCACAGCACCGTTGATCACCCGGGACGCGGTCGCCCGCGAAACCCCGGCCGCGCGAGCCACGTCGTCCAGGGTGGGGCTGCTGCGCTGGCTCATCGCGGGCCCCTGCCTTCCATCTGCGCAGGTTCGCTCAGGCCTGCTCGGGCAGGCACAGCGTAGCGGTGCGGATCAGCTCGGAGTACCAGCCGGCGCTCGCCTTCGGCAGCCGGTTCAGCTCCTTGTCGACGGCCACCAGCCCGAACCGTTTGGTGTAGCCGAAGGCCCATTCGAAGTTGTCGATCAGCGACCACACCAGATAGGTGTCGATGCCCGCCCCCGCCGTCATCGCCTGGTGGACCGCGCGGAGGTGACCGCGCAGGTAGTCGATCCGCTCGACGTCGTCGATCGGGCCGGACGCCGGGTCGGGGTCGTCGATCGCCGCGCCGTTCTCGGTGATCGCCAGCGAACTGCCGGCGGGCCCGGTGTAGTCGCGGTGCAGCCCGATGAGCAGGTCGCGGAAGGCGTCCGGGGTCACCTCCCAGCCCATGTCGGTGCGGGCCAGATCGGGGCGCTCGACCACGACGGCGTCCGGGGCGGCGGGGTGCGGGGTGGGCTCGGCCGCATCTGCCCCGGCGCGGAACTGTTGCGAGGTGTAGTAGTTCACTCCGAGGATCTCGATCGGGGCGGAGATCAGCTCGAGGTCGCCCGCCCGGACCAGGTCTGCGGGCCAGGCGGCGCCGGCGTCCGCGATCACGTCGGCGGGGTACTCGCCGCGGAAGACCGGATCGGTGAAGATCCGGTGCGAGGTGCCATCGACGCGCCGCACCACGTCGGCGTCGGCGGGGCTGTCCGGATCGGCGGGATAGGCCGGGGTGAAGTTCAGCGTCAGGCCGAGCGTCGCGTCCGGATCGGCCGCCCGGAGCGCCCGGACCGCCAGTCCGTGCCCGAGCAACAGGTGATGGGCAGCCGCGTAAGCCTCCGCGGCGTCGGTGTGGCCGGGGGCGTGCTCACCGCCGGCATAGGACAGGAAAGAGGCGCACCACGGCTCGTTCAGGGTGGTCCAGATCCGCACCCGGTCGCCCAGCGCGTCGTGCACCCGCAGCGTGTAGTCGGCGAACGCGTCCGCGGTGGCCCGGTTGGTCCAGCCGCCCGGCAGCCACGCCGGCAGATCCCAGTGGTAGAGGGTGAGCCAGGGCCGGATGCCGGCCGCGCACAGGGCATCCACCAGGGAGTCGTAGAAGCCCATCCCGGCCGGGTTCACCGAACCGTCCGGGTTCAGCACCCGCGGCCAGGACACCGAGAACCGGTAGGTGTCCAGGCCCAGCGACGCCATCAGCGCGACATCCTCGCGGTAGCGGTGGTAGTGGTCGATCGCCACCCGGCCGTCCGAGCCGTCCGCGATCGCACCGGGCACCCGGCAGAACTCGTCCCAGATCGAGTCCCCGCGCGACTCGGCGGCGCCCTCGATCTGGAAGGACGATGTGGCGGCACCCCAACGGAAGCCGGGCGGGAACTGGAGGTCGCTCATCCTTTGACTGCTCCTTGCATGATGCCGGCGACCAACTGGCGTCCGGCGACGACGAACAACAGCAACAACGGGACGGTAGCCAGTACGACGCCAGCCATGATCAGCGCGAGATCCTTGAAGTAGGAGGCCTGCAGCAACTGCAACGCGACCGGCAGGGTCGGGTTGGACGAGCCGAGCACGATGAACGGCCAGAAGAAGTTGGTCCAGGAGCCGACGAAGGTGAACAACCCGAGCATCGCCGCCGCCGGCCGGGCCGCGGGCAGCGCGACATGCCAGAAGGTGCGGATCATCGAGCAGCCGTCCACCCGGGCGGCTTCGATCAGTTCGTACGGCAACGCCTCGGACAGGTACTGGGTCATCCAGAACACCCCGAACGCGGTGACCAGACCGGGCACGATGACCGCCTGCAGCTTGCCCGCCCAGCCCAGGTTCGACATCACGATGAACAGCGGGATCACGCCGAGCTGGGTGGGCACCGCCATCGTGCCGATGACGAACGCCAGCAACGCGTTGCGGCCGCGGAAGCGCAGCTTCGCGAACGAGTAGCCGGCCAGGGTGGAGAAGAAGATGACCGCCACCGAGGTGGTCACCGCCACCATCAGGCTGTTCAACAGTGCTTGCCAGAAGCCGATTCCCGCGTTCAACACGCGTCCGGCGTTGGCGAGGAAGTGGCCCTGCGGAACAGGTGCCGGGATGGGGTTCTGGGCGATGTCGGCGGCCGTCGAACTCGACAGCAGGAACGCGTAGTAGAGCGGGATCGCCGAGACCCCGACGAAGACGGCGAGCAGCAGGTAGGTGGCCCAGCCCGGACGCCGGAAGCCGCCGTCCATCCGGTGTCGTCGTCGGCGGGCCGCCTGGGCGGCGCCCTTGCCGGCCAGCTGTCCGGCCATGGCCACGGAGCTCATCGAGCCACCGCCTTCCGCTGTGCTCGACGGGGCCGGACGTCGCTGCTGGCGATCCGGCGGGTGATCGCGTAGTTGATCACGGCGAAGACGAGGATGATCAGGAACAACAGCCAGGCCACGGCGGCGGAGCGCCCGAGATTGCGCTGACCGGCCCAGCCGAGCTCGTAGAGATACATGGTGACCGTCATCCATTCGCGGTCGGGGCCGCCCAGGCCGAAGGTGTCGAACATCCGCGGCTCGTCGAAGATCTGCAGCCCGCCGATGGTGGACGTGATCACCACGAAGATGATGGTCGGACGCAGCAACGGCACGGTGACGTGGACGAAGGTGCGCCAGCGGTTCGCGCCGTCGACCACGGCCGCCTCGATGACGTCGCGCGGAATGGCCTGCATGGCGGCCAGGAAGATCAGCGCGTTGTAACCGGTCCAGCGGAAGTTGACCATGGTGGCGATCGCGACGTGCGACGACAGCCGATCGGCGTGCCAGCCGATCGGGTCGAGCCCGACCGTGCCCAGCAAGGTGTTGATCACCCCGGATTCATCGGCGAACACCTGGCCGAAGACCAGCGAAACTGCCACCGGAGCGACCACGTAGGGCACCAGGACGCCCATCCGCCAGAACGTCCTGGCCCGCAGATTGGCGTCGAGCACCGAGGCGATGAAGATGGCCAGCAGCAGCTGCGGCACCGTGGACAGCAGGAAGATGCTGAAGGTGTTGACCACGGCGTCGGCGAACCTGGGCTGGGCGAGCACGTAGCCGAAGTTCCCCAGGCCGATGAAGCCCTGGTTGCCGACCACCAGGCTCCAGCGGTTGAGCGCGACCCAGCCGGTGTAGAGCAGCGGGAACAGCCCGACCAGCGCGAACAGCAGAAAGAAGGGGGCGATGTAGAGGTAGGGAGCGCTGCGCACGTCCCATCGGCTGAGGCGTTGCCGCCAGGTCATGAGGGTCTCCGTTCGGTGCGACCGGACTGGGCGAGGGGCGGGGTGGCGGACCACCCCGCCCGATCGTGGAGGCATCGGCTGCGGTGGTCAGCCGAGGGCGTTGAACTCCTTCACCGCCTGCGCCCAGGAATCCTCGGCGGACTGCTTCCTGGTCACGTCGACCCGGTTGACGGCGTCGGAGAGCACCTGCCGGACGGCGAAGTACTGCGGTCCCTTGAACGGATTCACGGTCACGGCCTTCGCCCGGTCGGCGAGGATCTGACCGGTGGGCGCGTTGTTGAAGAATTTCGTCGGTGACCCCGAGCAGATCGGGGCTGCTCAGCGCTTGGCTCTGGCTCGGGAAGGTGCCCTTGGCCTTGAAGGCCTTGATCTGCTGCTCGGGTGCGGTCAGCCAGGCGGCCAACTCGCGGGCCGCGGCGGTGTTCTTGCCTTGAGCCGGCACGGTCAGGTACGAACCGCCCCAGTTGCCGCCGCCGCCGGGAAAGACGTTGGCGACGTCCCAGCCGCTGACGCCCTTGGCGTTGCCCTCGATGACACCGAGCATCCAGCCCGGGCAGAGCATCGTGGCGAACTTGCCCTTCTGGAACGCGTTGACCCAGTCCGTGCTCCACTGGGCCAGGTTCGCCGACAGCTTGTCGTCCTTTGCGGCCTTGAGAATGGACGTGTACATGTCCTTCACCGGCGCGTTCTGATCGAGCGGAATCAGCGTCTCTTCGGGCGCGGTGGAGGAGAAGGCGTTCTCGACCTGGTTGATCTGGCCCTGCAGGATCGCGTCTGCGGAATCGAACCAGGCCACGCCCTTGGACTTGGCGACGAACTGCCGTCCGACATCGAAGTACTTGTTCCAGTCCCCTTGCAGCAGCTGGGCAACCTGGTCTCGATCGGTCGGCAGCCCGGCCTTGGCGAACAGGTCGGAGCGGTAGCAGACCGCCTCGGGGCCGATGTCGGTGCCGAAGCCGACCAGCTTGCCGTCCGGTGTGGTGGCGGCGGCGGACTTCCAGTCGAGCCAGCGTCCCTTGACGTCGTCGCCGTTGAGGTCGGTGAGCTTGTCGGCGGTCTGCATGACGTCGGGCATCCAATCGACCTCGATCGCCTCGATGTCGCTGAGACCGGAGCCGGCGGCCAGCTTGCCGAAGTAGTTCTCGCGGGCCTCGTTGGAGGTCGCCGCCTTCTTGGGGGTGATGGTGACATTCGGATGGAGCGTCGTGTACGCCTTGAACAGATCCTCGTAGCCGAACTCGTTGAAGGTGGCGACCGTCAGCGTCACCGGCTCGGTGGACGCCGACGACGGTGCCGACGCGGGTGACGACGGTGCGGCTGCCGGCTGCGAGCAGCCGGTGGCGAGCAGCGCCAGGACGGCGGCCGGAACCGCCGCGGTGCGGATGAATGTGGTGCGCATGTGACTCCTTCGTCGCTTCGGCGGGCCCCTGCGGGCTCGCGTGGCGGGAGATTCCTCCCTGCCTGAGAGCGCTCTCAGTATGACTTCGATCATGCGTGAAAGCGCTTTCATGCGCAAGTGGCTTGGGGGCTGTTGAGATCAGATCGTGATGCTACTCAAGCCTTTGACGGCGTGACCGAGCGATCGGCCGGCTCAGCTGCCGGTGAGTAGCTTCGCGACGGCGGCGGCCCGGGCGGTCTTCCCGGTGACCTCCAGCTTCGCGTAGATGTTCTGCAGGTGCCGCTCGACAGTACGGACACTGAGCACCAGGGCCGTGGCAATCTCGTTGTTGTCGCGTCCGTCGGCCGCCAATCGAAGGACTTCCAGCTCGCGGGACGAAAGCACGGCGCCCACATCGACGGTGGGCCGCTCCCGGGCCAGTTCGGGTTGCATGAAGCGTTCGACCTCGTCGACGACGACCTGCCAGGCAGGCTCCTCGCTGAGAGTGATGTGATTGTTGCTGTTCAATGCCACCAGCCGGGCGCCGGCGATGTTCGAGGCGAGGAAGATGCCATCCGCGAACTCGTTCATCTTGTCCCCACGGGCATGGAGAACGAGGGTGGGCACCTGGATCTGGGCGAGTTCCGCGACTGAGTTGGCCTTGGCCCGTTCGACGAATGCCGTCATTGCGTTCTCGGTGGAGACACTGACCCGTTGCAGTTCGTCGAGCCACGACATCTGCTCATCGGTTGCCCCGGGAATCATCATCGAGGTGAAGACCCGCCGGAACTCGGACTGCGGTCGCGCCCACCCCACCTTCATCATCGCCAGAAAGGCCTGCTGCATCGCCAGGTCGTTCGGTGAAGGATCGGGAAAGGGTGCGGCGTAGCTGTTGTAGAACATCATCCGGGTGACGCGCTCGGGGTTGCGCACCGCATAGCTGATCGCGACAGGTCCCCCTTGGGACATCGCCATCAGGGCGAACTGTTCGAGGCCGAGGTCATCGACGACCGCCGCCAGGTCCGATACCCGGGCGTCCAGACAGAAGTCGTCGACCTCCCAGTCGGACAGTCCGAAGCCGCGTTCGTCATAGCGGATGATGGTGGCGAAGCGCCCGAGATCTTCGAGGAAGTGCCGCCAGACCGGGCTCTGCCAGTCGTGTTGCAGGTGGCTCAGCCAGCAGGTGCTGACCACCAGTGGGGGACCACTGCCGTGCACTGCGTAGGCAATCCTGACGCCGTCGGACGCGCGGCAGAACCGTACCTGCTGCTGGACGATGGGCGACCGCATGGCGGAGACTCTAGCCCGCGTCGCATCAGCACTTCATCGCGTGCCAGTCCGCTGCTATCAGTTCGATCGGCTCGAGACCGGCGAGGAACTCGACTTCGGCGGTCGCCGACGCCGACAACTCGCGCAGCAGTCCGCCGATCTCCCCGTCGGACCAGCGCATCGATGCCAAGGTGTCGGCCACGGCGAAGAGCCGGGCCGAGAGCCCGTCCCGGGTGAGCTCGTAGCGTTCCATCGCCCGGTCGTCGCCGTTGACCAGCGTTGCCACCAGCGCACGCGCCAGCAGCTCGGCATCTCGCAGGGCGTCGGTCAGGCCGTGCGCCGTCAGCGGATCCTTCCAGTAGCCGGCGTCGCCGACCAACGCCCAACCACGTCCCCAGGGTCGGCGGATGTACCCCGGCCGACCGGCGAACAGCCGAAGGTTGCCGACCCGCCGACCCGCCAGCACTCGTCCGGCCACCTCCGGCGACGCCTTTCGAAGCAGCGGTTCGAAGTCGGCCACGCCGATGTCGGACGTGGCGGCGGAGCCGGCGAAAACGGTGGTCAGGCCGTCATTGGTCGGAATCACGCCGGCCGTCGCCGAGGAGCGGAAGACCCAGTCGTAGCCGCCGGTGTCGACGCCGTCCCAGTGGCCGTAGACGAACGCCGACGTACTGGCCGCACGCCGGGTGATCGGTGCTCCCACGCGTTCGGCGACCACCGAGCGGACGCCGTCGGCGCCGACCACCCAGCGTGCCCACTCGGTGAACCGGTGGCCCAGCCGGTCGAGCCCGGTCACGCCGATCACCGTGCCGCCGGCGTCCCGGACGACATCGTGGACGGTGGCACCGAAGCGGGTCTCCGCGCCGGCCTCAGCGGCCGCGTCCACCAGGATCGGATCGAGCACCGTTCGGCGCGGTGCGTAGAGCGCGTCGACTCCGTAGCTCGGCGCGATCTCGACCTCTGCCCGACCGTCGCGATAGTGGAAGGTGGCCCGTCGGATAGCCGGTGTGCCGGCGGCCTGGATCGCGGTCAGCAGTCCCCAGCGCCGCAGCTGAAGCACCGCCCCTCGCATCAGAGCGTGCGTGGAGAGGGTGTCGGAGCCGTAGCGGCTGCGGTCGATCACCAGCACTCGGAGCCCCGCGCGTGCCGCCAGCATGGCGGTGGCCGCTCCGGCGGCACGCGCTCCGACGACGATCACGTCGTACATGAGGATCTCTTCCCGCTCAGCCCGCGTCCACGGCGATCGTGACCGGGACGCCGTTGGTCAGCACGTCGTAGACCGCGGATCGCCGGCGGGACTGCTCGACCACGCCGCGGAGCTTCTCGGGATCGTCGCCGCGAAGACGGATACCCACGGTGATGCTCTGGTAGCCGTTGCGCACGTCGTCCGACAGGCCGAGGATTCCGAGGATGTCGATATCGCCCTCAACACTCGACTCGACCTCGGTCAGGTTCACCCCGCGAGCCGCGGCGATGTTGGCGATTCCGGCCGTGAGGCAGGCCGCGATGGCGTGCAACAGGTACTCAACCGGAGTCGGTCCCCGATCCTGGCCGACGAGCACTGCCGGGTGATCGGAGGTCAGGTTGAACGGGCGTTCATGGACCATCTCCTGGAGTGCGCCGTGGAAGCCGTGGATGGTGGATTCGCTGTGCGTGCCGATGATCCAGCGGTTGGTGGCGCGGAACTGGAACTTCGCCATCTCCGGGGCCTGTTTCACCGCATCGATCGTCGCGAAGAGGGTGGTGGTGTCGACACCATTGGGTATCGGCTGTTGGGTGAGTGTCATGAGGTTCTCCTCTGTCTGCGCTGCACCGGTGTGCGGCGTCAGGTAGGACGCTACGATCCGCGCGGCGAGGCCCGCGTCGGCGCAGCCGCGCAACTCGAAGGATCGGTGGTGGCCTCCGGTGGCGGTCTACGCGTAGCCGGACAGCTGCTTGCAGGGGTCCACTCGACGCCGTCGGTGCCGCGCCGTAGGTTGTGGCCCATGACTGAATCAGCGGGCGTTGAGCGGCTGCCGGATGAGGAGTTCAAGCGGGTGCTCTGCGTGGTGGCGCACCCGGACGACCTCGAGTACGGCACGTCCGCGGCTGTCGCCGAATGGACCGACCGGGGCATTGAGGTGTCCTACCTGCTGCTGACCAAGGGCGAGGCGGGGATGCAGATCCCGCCCGAGGAGTGCGCCAGGATCAGGCGCGGCGAGCAGGAGCGGGCCTGTGCTCAGGTCGGGGTCTCCGAACTGGTGATGCTCGACCACCCGGACGGCATGCTGGTCTACTCACTGGAGATCCGCCGCGACATCGCCCGGCGCATCCGGGAGTTCAAGCCGGACGCCGTGGTCACCGGCGCCTGGGACCTGGAGGCGTCGTGGGGGCTGAACATGGCCGACCACCGGGTGGCCGGCGTATGCGTGCTGGACGCCGTCCGCGATGCCGACAACACCTGGGTGCATCCCGAGCTAGCCAAGCAGGAGAATCTGCCCAAGTGGGGCACCCGCTGGTTGCTGGTCGGCGGCCATCCGAAGCCGACGCACGGCGTGCCGGTGTCAGACGATGCGGTGCAGCGGGCAGTGAAATCGCTGCAGGCGCACGAGGAGTACCTGGCGGCGATCCCCGGGCATCCGGCGCCGGCGGAGTTCATCCCGGCGATGCTCGAAGGCGGTGGCAAGGCGCTCGGCGTCGAGCACGCGATGCTGTTCGGCGCCTTCGACCTGCGCGGACGTCCCGCTGGCCCGTAGGAAGGATGTTCGCTGGTCGAGCCTGTCGAGACCCCGCTGGCAAAGGGTTTCGACAGGCTCAACCAACGGGCAACTCAGCTCTTGGCCGGTTCGATGCCGTCGCGGTCGGCCCACTCCAGCAGCTGATCGATCCGGAACGCCTCGTCGTCGATTCCGGCGTGCAGGTCGCCCAGGTCGGCGAACCGGGCGGGCACGGACGCCAGGGTGAAGTCGCGCGGGTCGAGGTCGTCCAGCTCGTCCCAGAACACCGGCGTCGAGACTGTGCCGGTGGGAGTGCCGCGGACCGAATAGGCGCTGGCGATGGTGTGGTCGCGGGCGTTCTGGTTGAAGTCGACGAAGATCTTCTTCGGGTCCCGGTCCTTGCGCCACCACACCGTGGTGGCGTCGTCGCAGCGCCGCTCGATCTCGCGGGCGAAGGCCAGCGCGGCTCGTCGCACCTCGCCGAAGCCCCACTCCGGCTCGATCCGGACGTAGATGTGAAATCCCTTGCCGCCGGAGGTTTTCGGGTAGCCGATGATGCCAAGTTCGTGCAGTACCTGACGGGCCACGTGGGCCACTCGGCGGACGGCGGCGAAGTCGGCGTCCGGCATCGGGTCGAGGTCGATCCGCCACTCGTCCGGCTGCTCGACGTGGCCTCGGCGGCTGTTCCAGGGATGGAACTCGACCGTCGACATCTGCACCGCCCAGATCACCTGCGCCACTTCGCTCACGCACAACTCATCGGCGGTCCGGCCGAACCGGGGAAACCACAGTTCGACGGTCTGCACCCAGTCCGGTGCGCCGCCGGGCAGCCGCTTCTGGTGCACCTTCGGGCCGGCCAGGCCGTCCGGGAAGCGATGCAGCATGCAGGGCCGCTCGCGCAGCGCCCGGACGATGCCGTCGCCGACCGCAAGGTAGTACTCGATCAGATCACGCTTGGTCCAGCCGGTTTCGGGGAAGTAGACCCGGTCCGGGTTGGTCACCCGGACGACCCGCTCGCCCACCTCGATCTCGATCGCAGGACTCGGCATGCCCCGACCGTAGCCGGGAGCGGCGGAGTTATCCACAGATTGCCTTCGCGTGGGCCGCGGGCGGCTCAACTTGTGGCTGGATTTCCTCGAATGGTGAATGAGGTTCGCCGGACGGCTCAGCTGAACGAGCCGTCCGGATTGACCCGGAAGACGTCGACCTTCACCTCGAGCTTGGACTTCTTCGCCTCGGTGAACACGACGCCCTTGAGCGGTGAAACGTCGCGGAAGTCCCGGCCCCACGCAGTGACGATGTAGCGGGAGTCGGCGAAGTGGTCGTTGGTCGGATCCAGGTCGATCCACCCGCCGCCGGGCACCAGCACCGACGTCCAGGCGTGCGAGGCGTCCGATCCTTCCAGCTTCGGCTGCCCGGGCGCCGGTGAGGTCTCCACGTAGCCCGACACGTACCGGGCGGGCAGGCCGACGGTGCGCAGGCAGCCGGCCGCCAGGTGCGCGAAGTCCTGGCAGACCCCTTTGCGCAGGGTCAGCAACTCGGGAAGGGTGGTGCGCACCGAGGTCGCACCGAGCTCGTAGTTGAAGTCGCGATAGATGGTCGCGTAGAGCCCTTCCAGCGCGTCGCCCAGCGGCCGGTCCGGCCACAGGATGCCCTCGGCGTAGGCGCGGACCTCCGGCCCCAGTTCCACCAACTCCGACGGCAGCAGGTATTCGGCCCGCAACACCGGGTCTGCCTCCTCGGCGATCCGCGCGGCCGCCTCGGCCACGGTGTGGGCGTTCAACGCCTCCAGGTCCGGGCGCGGCCAGGCCACGTCCACGAACGCCACCTTGCCGACCACCAGTTCGCGGTGCGGGCTGCGGATCTCGACGTAATAGCTGTGGTTGCCGAAGTGGTCGACATGGTTGCTGACCACGTCCGGCTCCGGTGAGACCAGCACCTCGTGCGAGATCACCTGCTGTGACCAGGTCTGCAGCGGACGCAGGAAGCCGCGCTCATAGCAGGCCTGGACGTCGTCGTCGTAGGTGTAGATCGTGGAGTGCCGGACGCGGTAGCGCCGCGGCGCGTAATGATCGGGACGGATCGCCGGTTCAGTCATCGGCCACCTGCCACGGGCTCGCCCAATCAGAGGTCTGCGGACGCCTTGGCGCCTGCCGGAGGAAGTGCCGGGCGGCCAGGTCATCGGACAGCCGGCGGAAGTCCTGCTCGAGTTCGCTGAGTCGAGCGGTCAAGGTCGAGGCGTGCAGCAGCCGATCGACCTCAAGGGTGTCCAGCGCGTTGACCAGGAGGAGTGCCTTCGCCGCGGACGCCTCGTCACCGAGCAAGGTCAGATCGGACGCCAGCGACTGGGCCTGGTAGATCACCGAGCGCGGGTTCAGCCGGTCCAGCAGCAGCAGGTCGATCACCGACTCCAGGGCCAGCGTGGGACCGGTGCCGGCGGCGGAACGGCGGCGATGGGTGATGATCGACTCGCCGGCCCGCAGCACGCCCTCGACCACCAGATCCTCCACCTGGCGCTCGCGGGGGACGGCGAAGGCGCTGCCCAGCACCGACAGGGTGAGCTGGGCGCGCTCCATCCGGCAGCCGACGTCGAGGAAGGCCCAGGACTCGTCGCGCACCATGCTCTGCGCCATGATCCCGGCCAGCGCCAGCAACGACTCCAGCACGTCGGCCAGCAGCGGCTGCAGCTGGTCGTCGTCGTCCGGGGTCTCGTCCAGGGTCTGCTCCAGGCGGCCCAGTACCGACCAGGTGTCGACGCTGAGCAGGTCCCGGACGTGCTGGGCGGCATTGACCACCTGGTTCGCGCAGTGCCGGACGGTGCCGGTGCGGCTGATGTCGAGCACGACCCGACGCAGGTAGCTCAGCGGTGTTTCGCCGTCGCGGATCGACCCGGTCGCGGTGACCCAGGCAACGGTCTGGAGCAATGCGTCGGTGGCCAGCGCGCCGGGCGTCGCGGTGCTGCCGGAGTTGTCCTCGGCGAAGTCGTCGACCACTTTGAGCAGCCGGGCGGTGCCCTCCGCACGCTCGGCGTAGCGGCCCATCCAGTACAGGTTGTCGGCGACCCGCGGCGACAACCCGCCGGCCCGCACCGCCGGCGCGCCGATCCTGCGGTCGCGCGACGTGGGAGTCAACTGATCCGACTCGCCCGAGATCACCCAGACGTCCTTGGCCAACGCCCCGGTGTAGTTGGACACGGTGTGCTCGCCGACGCGGGCGGCCACCCGACCCAGGCCGCCGGGCAGGAAGCGGTAGCCGTCGGCGTGGGCGACGCCGAAGGCGCGCAGCACGAACCGGCGCGGCTCCAGGCCGGCCCTGGTCACCACCGGCGCGGTGGACAGCTGGAGCCGCTCCTGTCCGCACCAGGCCCATGGCTCGGCAGTGATCCGGTCAGCCAGTTCGGCCCGCTCCTGGGCGCTCAGCTGCCAGCCGTAGCGCAGCGGGCTGATGGTGCGCGAGATCGGCTTGATCACCAGCGACTCCAGGTTGGCCAGCACATGCGACCGGTCGGCATCGCGGCCGCACCACCAGGTGACCGGCATCGGCAGCGCCAACTCCTCGCCGAGCAATGCCTCGGCCGCCGCAGCCAGGTGCGCGGCGAGACCGGGATTCTCCAGGACGCCGGCGCCCACCGGGTTCACCACGGCCACGGTGCGGTTGCGGGCCGCCTCGATCAACCCGGGGATGCCCAGCTGGGAATCGCCGCGCAACTCCAGCGGATCGGAGAAGGCGGCGTCCACCCGGCGCAGCAGCACGTCCACCTGCTCGAGCCGGTCGCCGGCCCGCAGCCAGACGGTGCCGCGATGCATCACCAGGTCGTCGGCCTCGACCAGGGGAAAGCCGAGCAGGGTGGCCAGATAGGCCTGCTCGAACGCGGTCTCGCTGTTCGGCCCGGGGGTGAGAAGAACCACCCGCGGCGGCTCGGTGGCGGACGGCGAGGCGTCCTGCAGAGCGGCGGTGAAGGTCTGGAAGAAGCCACGGAGCCGGGCCAGCGGGGTGGAGCGGTGCAGCCCCGCCATCACCCGCGAGATGATCCGGCGGGTCGCCATCGCATAGCCCGGTCCGGAAGGGGCCTGGGTACGGTCCGAGATGACCGTCCAGTGGCCGTCCGAGTCGCGACCGAGATCGGTGGCGGCGATCACCAACTGACGGCGTCCGGGGGCGCTGATGCCGTCGGTCTGCCGGATGTAGCCGTCGTGGGCGAGGACCAACTCTGGCGGAATCACCCGGTGCCGGAGCAAGCTGCGCTCGCCGTAGAGGTCGGCCAGCACCAGGTCGAGCAGCCGGGCGCGCTGGGCCAGGCCGGCCTCGAGCCCGGCCCATTCGGCCGCGCCGATCAGCACCGGGATCGGATCGACCGCCCAGTTCCGGCCGCCGGGCTGGCCGGTGCCGTAGGTGACGCCCTCGTCCGAGGCGAAGGTGCGGGCTTCGGCCCGAGCCGCCTGCAGTCCGCCCATGCCCATCGCGTCGATCGCGGCGCCGAGGGCGGCCTGATCGGTGCGCAGGCCGGTCGGCGTGACCAGCTCGTCGGACGCGCCGGGGCGCAGGCGTGCCCGATAGTCATCGAGGACGCCCGACTCGACCGAGACCGCTGCGGACATGGTGGCCAACCTAGTGGACGCCCGGTGCCCATACCGGAGCCGGGCGAGGGCCGGACATCAACAGGACGAGATCGAGCGCCGGCGGGTCGGTGAAATTGGTCTGGACACGGACGTCCTGACCGCCGTCACAGCGGGGGGTCCGAGCGATCGTGGACGGGAGTCCAGAGTCGGTCGGAAAGTGACCGAAAGAACCGTCCCCGCGGTCCAGCGCCGGTCGGAAAGTGACCGAAAGAACCGTCCCCGCGGTCCACTTGGCCGTGGGTCAGGCGCGGTGGCCCGGGGTGTAGCGGCGCAGGTCGACGGTGCACGGGTACTCAGTGCCCATCGGTCCGGACAGTGCTTCTGCCGGCGGCCAGGACGCGGTGTCGATCGGTCCGCCGGTGTGGCCCTGGGGTTCGAACCGGGCGGCCCGCCGGGATTCGGCTTCCACCGCGTTCACCGGATAGGTGTCGTAGTTGCGTCCGCCCGGGTGCACCACGTGGTAGGTGAAACCGCCCAGCGAGCGGTCGTTCCAGGTGTCCACCAGGTCGAAGGTCAGCGGCGAATGCACCCCCATGGTCGGGTGCAGGGCCGAGTACGGCGCCCACGCCCGGTACCGGACGCCGCCGGCGAACATGCCCACCGTGGACGGCTCGTCGTCGCCGCCGAGAGCGGTGCCCCAGCCGCCGTTCGCGATCGGGGTGAGCGGTACCGGGACGCCGTTGCAGGTCACCACGTGGCGCCCTTCGACCAGCCCGGAGACAGCCAGCTGCACCCGCTCGACCGAGGAGTCGACGTAGCGCGCGGTGCCGGTGCCGGTGGCCTCCTCGCCGAGCACGTGCCACGGCTCGATCGCCTGCCGCAGCTCCAGGTGGACGCCGGAGGTCCGGGTCTCGCCGAGCCGCGGGAACCGGAACTCCAGGAACGGGTCCAGCCAGGCCGGGTCGAACCGGACGCCGGGAGCGACCTCGGCGAGCCACTCGTTGACGTCGGCGACCACCTCGCGCAGGTCGGACGCCGCGAACGCGGGCAGCAGGAACCGGTCGTGCAGCCGGGTGCCCCAGCGGATCAGCCGGCCGCGGTAGGGCCGAGCCCAGAACATCGCCACCAGGCAGCGCACCAGCAGCGCCTGCACCAGCGCCATCCGGGGGTGCGGGGGCATCTCGAAGCCGCGCAGCTCGAGCAGACCGAGGCGTCCGCGCTGCGAATCGGGGGAGTACAGCTTGTCGATGCAGAACTCGGAGCGGTGGGTGTTGCCGGTCAGGTCGGTGAGCAGGTGCCGCAGCAGCCGGTCGGTGTTCCAGGGCAGCGCCGGACGACCCGACGGCGGCGCGAATTTCTCCGCGTCGGCGGTCACCCGGTCGAGCTCGGCGAACGCGATCTCCATCTCGTAGAGGGTTTCGAACCGGCCCTCGTCGAACCGCGGCGCCTGCGAGGTGGGCCCGATGAAACGTCCGGAAAAGACGTAGGACAAGGCCGGATGATGCTGCCAGTAGGTGATCAGCGAGCGCAGCAGGTCGGGCCTGCGGAGCAGCGGCGAGTCGGCCGGAGTGGCGCCGCCCAGGGTGAAGTGGTTTCCGCCGCCGGTGCCGGTGTGGGTGCCGTCGAGGTCGAACTTCTCGGTGGCCAGCCGGGTCTGCCGGGCGTCCTCGTACAGGCTGAGGGTCAGGTCGCGCTGTTCGGCCCAGCTGCTGGTCGGCTGGGTGTTCACCTCGATCACGCCCGGGTCGGGGGTGACCGAGATGGTCTTGGTGCGCAGGTCGAAGGGCAACGGGTAGCCCTCCAGCACCACCGGCAGCTCGACCGCGGACGCGGCGGTCTCGATCACGCTGAGCAGTTCGAGGGCGTCCTCGAGCTTGGTCAGCGGCGGTAGGAAGACGTACAGCCGGCCGTCCCGCTCCTCGACGCACAGCGCGGTGCGGGGGGCCTCTTCGATGTCGAGCACCACCGCCGGCGGGGCTTCGCCCTCGACGATGATCGGCAGCAGCCCGGTCATCTCGAACGGGGAACGCTCGATCTCTTCGGGCATCGGGGACCAGGCGATCGAGCTCAATGGCAGCCGCAGACCCATCGGGGAGGTACCGCCGGTGAGCATCAGGTAGCGCCGGCGCGGCTGCCAGCGAGTGGTACCCCAGCGGCCCTCGTCACTGAGCCGGAACACCGGAACCACCCAGCCCCGCGGGACGCCGCGGCCGGCGTCGATCGCCGCCACCTGCTCGGCCCGGCGCTGCGCGTCGGCCAGCTCGGGGGCGTCCGGATCGGGGTCGTCGGGACGCTCACCGGCCGGCTGGACGGCTTCGTTGAGCAGTGCGGCCAGGGGGTCCTCGAAGGCCGGGACGAGGTGGCTGGTCGGAATCCCGAGGCCGCCGGCGATGTAGGCGGCCAGATCGCGGACGGCGGTCTGCGCCTCGAGCGAGCCGGACTTCACGCAGGGGTCGTCCCACGGGTTGGCCAGCAGCGAGGGGTCCTCCCAGATCGGCAGCCCGTCGGGGCGCCAGGTGATCGCGATGTTCCAGCGCGGCAGGTCCTCGCCGGGGTACCACTTGCCCTGGCCATGGTGGACGACGCCGCCGGCGGCCCAGCGCCGCTCCAGCCGGGCGGCCAGCTGCTGGGCCAGCGCCCGCTTCTCCGGGCCGTCGGCGGCGCCCTCCCATTGCGGGGTGGCGGTGTCGTCGGCGGAGACGAAGGTGGGTTCGCCGCCCATGGTGAGCCGGACGTCCCCGGCCGCCAGCAACTCGTCGACGCGCTCGCCGAGGGCGTCCGCGGCGGACCACTGGGCCTCGCTGTAGGGCTTGGTGACCCGCGGGTCCTCATGCACCCGACGGACGGTGTTCGCGTACGACATGGTCACCGCGACCGGTGCGGTGGCGCCGGTGATCGGCGCCGCGGACGACGGGTGGGGGGTTGCCGACAAGGGAATATGACCCTCGCCGGCGAACAGGCCGGAGGTTGGGTCGAGGCCGATCCAGCCGGCGCCCGGGACGAACACCTCGGCCCAGGCATGCAGGTCGGTGAAGTCCTCACTCGGCCCCGACGGCCCGTCCAGCGCCTCGACGTCGGAGGTCAGCTGGACCAGGTAGCCGGAGACGAACCGGGCGGCCAGGCCGGCCTCGCGCAGCGCGGAGACCAGCAGCCAGGCCGAATCGCGGCACGAGCCGAGGGCATTGGCCAGGGTGGTGTCAGGGGTCTGCACGCCCGGCTCCATCCGGACGGTGTAGGCGATGTCGTGCTGCAGCGCGGTGTTCACCGCGACCAGGAAGTCCACCATCCGGGGCCGCTCGTCGCCGCTCAGCGCGGCGTAGGGCTCGGTGATGTGCCGCTGCACCCACTGCCGCACCAGCGGTCCCGGGCCGCCGGCCGACGACTCATCGCCCGCCACCTCGTCGACCCGGCGCAGGTAGGGCTCCAGGTCGGCGCGCAGCGCGTCCGGATAGGTGAACGGGTAGCGCTCGGCGTACTCCTCGAGGAAGAAGTCGAAGGGGTTGATCACCGTCATGTCGGCGACCACATCGACGCAGATGTCGAGTTCGGAGACCGGCTCGGGAAAGACCAACCGGGCCAGATAGTTGCCGAACGGGTCCTGCTGCCAGTTGATGAAGTGGTCGCGCGGCGAGACCGTCAGCGAGTAGGCGGCGATCGGCGTCCGCGAGTGTGGCGCGGGCCGCAGCCGGACGGTGTGGGGGAACACCTTCACCGGCTCGGCGAAGGTGTAGGTGGTTCGGTGTTCGAGAGCTACCCGGATGGTCACCCGGAGAATGTACTCGCCGGGCGCGGGGCGGGTCACTCACCGCCAGCCTGCCGAAACCTCGCTGAAACGCAGCGGCAGGGACCCCGCTAGCCTGGTCCGGTGACTTCTCAGGTACCCGAAGACACCCCCGATGCCAGCACCGACCCCGAAACCGGCGCCGAGACCGACGCCGCAGCCCGTGCGACGACCGCCCGGCCCGGCCCGGCGCGACCCCGCACTCGATGGATCGCCGCCCTCGCCTTCATCGTGGTCGCCGGGCTGATCGCCGGCATCGCGCTGCTGCTGCGGCCGCAGCAGCCGGCGTCCATGGTGCCGGCGGCGACGCCCCAGCAGGCAGTCACCGGATACCTGGACGCCCTGGTCGCTTCGGACGCCGACCGGGCGCTGGCGTATGCGCTGAATCGGCCCACCGACACCACGCTGCTCACCCGCGAGATGCTCGAGGCGTCCCATCGGGCCGGCGCGCTCAGCGTGGTCAACGTCCCGGTGGTTGAGGGCGGCGAGTCGGCCACGGTGCCGGCCGAGGTGAAATTCGGCGAGACCGCGGCGACGATCACCTTCGCGCTCACCCGCACCGATGCCGGCTGGCGGCTCGGACAGGTCACCTCGACCATCGATCCCGGCCCGATGCCGGCTGAGCTCGGGGCCACGGTGAACGGCCAGCCGCTGACCAACCCGCAGCACATCGAGGTGTTCCCCGGGGTGTACCTGTTCGCCGAGAAGCTGCCCGAACTCAGCTTCGGCGGTGCGAGCGTCACCGTGGCCGCGGTCGGCGAGGACGTCCGGGCAGGTCTGCAGCCGACGCTCACCGAGGCGGGCGAGAAGCGGGCGAGCAACGCCGCCGCCGCCGCGCTGAAGAGTTGCCTGACCAAGAAGAGCCCGACTCCGGCCGGCTGCCCGAACAGCGTCGCCATCGGCAAGGACCAGAAGCTGGACCCGAAGACGATCAAGTGGACGCTGGTCGGCAATCCGTGGAAGGACGCCGCCTACACCCTCGACGTGGCCGACCCGACCCATGCTCGCGGCGCCACCAAGCTGACCTTCCGGTTCCGCTGCACCCTCACCCAGGGTGGGGAGAAGTACACCGTCGATCAGACCAACTCGGTCAACGTCCGGTACCTGGCCTCGGTCACCAACGCCAAGGATCCGGTTGCCTGGCAGCGGGTGGCGTGAGCGGGACCCGCGCGCCGTGACCCGCGCGGTCGTCCTCGGCGGCGGTGGGCTGACCGCGATCGCCTGGCTGGACGGCCTACTTTCCGGGCTGCCGCCGGTGCTGCCCGGCGCGGACCGGGTGATCGGGACGTCCGGGGGCGCGCTGCTGGCGGCCCGGCTGCTCAGCGGCGGAACCGGCGAGGGACTGGACGACGTCGCGGCCGAACTGTCCGGCGTCCGGGTCACCGCGCTCGCCGCTGCCCGGCTGGCGGTCGCCCAGGTGTGGCCGAGTCGACGGCACGCCCTGATCTGGCTCGGCCGGACCGGACGGCTCCCGGGGGGACCGGCGCACAGCGGGCTCACCGAGGAACGGTTCGTCGACCTGGTCGGCCGGGCGGTAGGGACCGACGATTGGCCGGACGCGCTGGTCGTGGTGGCCGTGGACGCCGCCGCCGGGCGTCCGGCCTACTTCACCGCACGTTCGGGCGTGCCGTTGGCGCGGGCTGTCGCCGCCGGCTGCGCGATGCCGGGCGTGCTGCCGACGGTCACGATCGACGGGCGGCGCTTCCTGGACGGCGGCCTGCGCACCCCGGCCAATGCCGACCTGGCCACGGGCTCCGACCGGGTGCTGATCCTGGCGCCGCAGTCGCGGTCGATCCGCGAGGTGCGGCGTCCCGGCCACGAGGCGAGCCGGCTGCGGGCAGCCGGTGCCGGGGTGGCGCTGATCGAGGACGAGCACCCGAACTGGTCGGTGATGTCGGCGGCGGCGCTGCCGGCCGCCCGGGAGCGTGGACGCCGGGCCGGGCGGGCGGCGTCCGACGCAGTGGCGCGGCTGTGGGCGTGACTCTCGACCGGTGAGAGCGCCCGGGCGTCAGGCGGTGGGCGCGATCGGCCGCCGGCGCAGGGAATGGTCGCGGTGCTGACTCAGCCACAGCCGGTGACAGGTGATCACCACCGACAACCAGGCCACACCCAGGCACCAGGACGCCAGCACGTCGGTCAGCCAGTGATGCCCCAGGTACACCCGGGAGAGTCCCATCGCCAGCACGTAGAGCACGGTCAGGGTGACCGTCGCGGCGCGGGCGGCCACCCCGGTCAGGTGCGAGATCAGCAGGTAGCAGAACATCCCGGCGATCACGATCGAGTTGAGAGCGTGCCCGGAGGGGAACGAAGCCGACGTCTCCGGCGGCGGAATGGATTCGGCCAGCGGCGGACGGGCCCGGTCGGTGAGCCGCTTGCCGGCCACGGTCATCCCCAGCGATCCGCCGACGGTGATCAGCATCAGCACCAGGGGCGTCCAGCGCCGCCAGCGCAGGCACACCACGGTGATCGCGATCCCGGTGATCACGCTCATCCACAGCTGGCCGCCGGACGCGCTGAAGGTGGCGATCACCGCGTTCAACGTCGGGGTCCGGACGCTGATCATCCAGTCCAGCACCGGACGGTCGAGCAGGGCGACACTGCTGCCGGCCACCACCGCTTCGTAGATCTCGCCGGCCAGCATGGTGCCGCCGATCGCGAGCGCCGCGGCCAGGGCCAGCAGCACCAGCACGGCCAGTTCGGTGTTCCGCAGCCGCTCGGCGAGCGCGCCGAATACCTGTCGTAGCCACCGGCCGGGACGGCTGCGCCACGAGGTCAGGTCGCGGCTGCCGATGCTGCGTTCGGATTCGGAGGGTTGCAGGGACATCGACCCAGTCTGTCAGGCGCCGGTGGACGGTCCGTAGTCGGCTTCATCTGAGGATCAGCACAGTGACGATTGCCTCCCGCGTGGCGAGGGATTGTGTCAGGCTGTCAACGGTGGGTGGCGCGGTCGGCAGGGTCGCCGGAGCGCGGTCGCCGACTTCCGACCAACCGGCGAGGAGACGGCATGTTCCGCAAGATTCTGGTGGCCAATCGTGGTGAGATCGCGGTCCGAGCCTTCCGGGCCGCCACCGAGCTGGGCGTCGGCACGGTTGCCGTCTTTCCCCACGAGGACCGGTTCGCCGAGTATCGGTTGAAGGCCGACGAGAGCTACCAGATCGGCGAGGTAGGGCACCCGGTCCGCGCCTACCTGGACGCCGACGGCATCATCGCCGCCGCCCTGGACGCCGAAGCCGACGCGATCTACCCGGGCTACGGCTTCCTCAGCGAGAACGCCGGCTTCGCCCAGGCCTGCGCGGACAACGGCATCACCTTCATCGGGCCGGGCCGCGAGATCCTGGAACTGACCGGTGACAAGGCGAAAGCCATTGCCGCCGCGCGTGCGGCCGGGCTGCCGACGCTGCGCGGGGCGGACGCCTCGGACGACGTCCCGACCCTGCTGGCGGCAGCTGAAGAGATCGGCTACCCGGTGTTCGTCAAGGCGGTCTCCGGCGGCGGCGGACGCGGTATGCGCCGAGTCGATGACGCGGCGGCGCTGGAGCCGGCCCTGATCGAGGCGATGCGCGAGGCCAAGGCCGCCTTCGGCGACGCCCGGATGTACCTGGAAGAGGCGGTGGTCAGCCCCCGGCACATCGAGGTGCAGATCCTGGCCGACCACACCGGCCAGGTGATCCACCTGTTCGAGCGGGACTGCTCGGTGCAGCGGCGGCACCAGAAGGTGGTCGAACTGGCCCCGGCACCCAACCTCGATCCGGCGTTGCGGGACGCGATCTGTGCCGACGCGGTGACGTTCTGCCGGCACATCGGCTACACCAACGCCGGCACCGTGGAGTTCCTGCTCGGCGCCGACGGCCGCTACGTGTTCATCGAGATGAACCCGCGGATCCAGGTCGAGCACACCGTCACCGAAGAGGTCACCGACGTCGACCTGGTGTCGTCCCAGATGCGGATCGCCGCCGGCGAATCGCTGGCCGACCTGGATCTGCGCCAGGAGGACATTCACGTTCGCGGCCAGGCGCTGCAGTGCCGGGTGACCACCGAGGACCCGGCCAACGGCTTCCGGCCCGACACCGGACGGATCTCGGTGTACCGCAGCCCCGGCGGCGCCGGCGTCCGGCTGGACGGCGGGGTGGTGTTCGGCGGTTCCGACGTGGGTGCCCATTTCGACTCGATGCTGGTCAAGCTGACCTGCCGTGGACGCGACCTGGTCGCTGCCGCGAAGCGAGCTCACCGCGCGCTGACCGAGTTCCGGATCCGCGGGATCTCGACCAACATCGGCTTTCTGGAGGCGGTGATCACCGACCCCGACTTCCTGGCCGGGCGCGCCACCACGTCCTTCATCGACGAACGCCCGCAGCTGCTCACCCAGCGCATTCCGGCCGACCGGGGCACCAAGCTGCTCACCTATCTGGCCGGCGTCGCGGTCAACAAGCCGAACGGCGAATGCCGAACCACGCTGATCGCCCGGGACAAGCTTCCCGCGCTCACCAAGCAGGAGCTGCAGGCGCCGCCGCCGTCCGGTTCGAAGCAGCTGCTGCTCGCCGAAGGTCCGGAACGCTTTGCCCAGGCGCTCCGCGACCAGACCGCGGTGGCGGTCACCGACACCACCTTCCGCGACGCCCACCAGTCGCTGCTCGCGACCCGGGTCCGTACCCGTGACCTGCTGCACGTCGCACCGCACATCGCCCGGATGCTGCCTCAGCTGTTCTCGATGGAGTCCTGGGGCGGTGCCACCTACGACGTCACGCTGCGCTTCCTGAAGGAGGATCCGTGGCAGCGGCTGGCGAAGTTCGCCGAGGCGATGCCGAACATTCCGCAGCAGATGCTGCTGCGCGGCCGCAACACGGTCGGCTACACGCCCTACCCGCTAAAGGTGACCCAGGCTTTCGTCCATGAGGCGGCGCGCACCGGCTGCGACATCTTCCGGATCTTCGACGCGCTGAACAACATCGACCAGATCCGGCCGGCCATCGAGGCGGTGCGCGAGACCGACCACGGTGTCGCCGAGGCCGCGCTGTGTTACACCGGCAACCTCACCTCGCCGGGCGAGAAGCTGTACACCCTCGACTACTACCTGCGGTTCGCCGAGCAGCTGGTCGACGCGGGCGCGCACATCCTGGCGATCAAGGACATGGCCGGCCTGCTGCGGGCCCCGGCGGCGGCGAAGCTCGTCCGGGCGCTGCGGGAGCGGTTCGACCTGCCGGTGCACCTGCACACCCACGACACCGCCGGCGGCCAGCTGGCCACCCTGATCGCCGCCATCGACGCCGGAGTGGACGCTGTCGACGTCGCCTGCGCCGCCTGGGCGGGCACCACGTCCCAGGTGTCGATGTCGGCGCTGGTGGCCGCCACCGATGACACCGAGCGGGCCACCGGGTTGTCGCTGCAGGCGGTGACCGACCTGGAGCCGTACTTCGAGGCGGTCCGGCTGCTCTACGCGCCGTTCGAGTCCGGCCTGCCCGGCCCGACCGGACGCGTCTACACCCACGAGATCCCCGGCGGCCAGCTGTCGAACCTGCGCCAGCAGGCGATCGCGCTGGGGCTGGGGCACCGGTTCGAGGACATCGAGAACATGTACGCCGCGGCCAACCGGATCCTCGGCAACATCGTCAAGGTGACCCCGTCGTCCAAGGTGGTCGGCGACCTGGCGCTGGCCCTGGTCGGCGCCAACGCCGACCCGGACGACTTCGAGGCCAACCCCGGCCGCTACGACATTCCGGCCTCGGTGATCGGCTTCCTCAGCGGCGAGCTGGGTGACCCGCCCGGCGGCTGGCCCGAACCGTTCCGCAGCAAAGCGCTGGCCGGACGCACCGTGAAGCCGGTCGAGACCGAACTCTCCGAGGCGGACGCGGCGGCCCTGGAGAGCGAGCCGCGGCGCACCCTGAACCGGCTGCTGTTCCCCGGACCGACCCGTGACTACGAGGACGCCGTGGACGAGTTCTCCGAGCTGTCGGTGCTCTCCACCCGCGAGTTCCTGCACGGCCTGGCCGTGCACCAGGAGCACGAGGTCGAACTGGAGCGCGGCAAGAAGCTACTGCTCGGCCTGGAGGCGATCGGCGAGCCGGACGCCCGCGGCTACCGTCAGGTGGTCTGCACGATCAACGGCCAGATCCGGGTGGTGTCGGTGCGGGACCACGCCGTCAAGTCCGAGGTGGCGGTCGCCGAGAAGGCGGACGCCGGCAACCCCGGCCATGTGGCAGCGCCGTTCTCGGGTGTGGTCACCCTGACCGTGGCGGTCGGCGACACGGTCGAGGCCGGCCAGGGTGTGGCCACCATCGAGGCGATGAAGATGGAGGCCGCGATCACCGCCCCGAGCGCCGGCACCGTGCAACGGCTGGCGATCGGACCGGCCCAGGCCGTCGAAGGCGGGGACCTGCTGGTGGTGATCGGCTGAGCGGCGCTCGCCGAGGCATAACCGGGACATTGCGCTCAGGTAACGCGTGGCCCGGTGAACGCCGCCCGCTGTGGTGCTTGGCCGCCGGTCCGGGTCGCTGATCGAATGGGAACCGTTCACCAGCCGTCGTCTCGGGGGTGAACCACGGACGCGATAGGCGTCCGGCAGCCGAGCCAATGTCGTCCTCGGACGACATCGTCGGCCCGGGGAGAGAGGAGTCCCCGGTGCCGATTCCGGCCGATCCCGCAGGACGGGAGACCTATCGCCTGGACCGGGCGCATGTGTTCCACTCCTGGAGCGCCCAGGCGACCCTGGACCCGCTGGTGATCAGCGGGGCGTCCGGCAGCCGGGTGACCGACGCGGACGGCAGGGAGTACCTCGACTTCTCCGGGCAGCTGATCTACACCAACCTCGGACATCAGCATCCGGCGATCGTGGCCGCCGTCCAGGAGCAGGCCGCGCGGCTCGGCACGATCGCCCCGCAGCACGCCGTCGAGGCCCGGTCCCGGGCCGCCGCGCTGATCGCCGAACGGACGCCACCCGGCCTGAACAAGGTGTTCTTCACCAACGGCGGTACCGACGCCAACGAGCACGCCATCCGAATGGCGCGGCTGCACACCGGCCGCTACAAGGTGCTGGCCCAGTTCCGCAGCTACCACGGCGGCACCCAGACCTCGCTCAACGTCTCCGGCGATCCCCGCCGCTGGGCCACCGACTACGGCAACTCCGGCGCCGTCCACTTCTTCGGGCCGTTCCTGTACCGCTCGGCGTTCGGCGCGTCCACCGAGGCCGAGGAGTGCCGGCGGGCACTCGACCACCTGGAGCAGCTGATCGCGATGGAGGGCCCGGAGGCCTTCGCCGCGCTGATCCTGGAGACCATCCCCGGCACCGCCGGCGTGATGCCCCCGCCGCCGGGCTACCTCGACGGCGTCCGTGCCCTGTGCGACAGGTACGGGATCGTGCTGATCCTGGACGAGGTGATGGTCGGCTTCGGCCGCACCGGCGCCTGGTTCGCCGCCGACCACTACGGCGTGGTGCCCGACCTGCTGACCTTCGCCAAGGGGGTGAACTCCGGCTACGTGCCGCTCGGCGGGGTGGTGATCAGCGACGAGATCGCCGCCACCTTCGCCCACCGCGCCTACCCGGGTGGGCTGACCTACTCGGGCCACCCGCTGGCCTGCGCCGCCGCGGTGGCCGCCATCACCACGATGGCCGAGCAGAACATCGTCGAGCGGGCCGCCCAGCTGGGCCGTGACGTGATCGGTCCGGCGCTGCGCCGGCTGCAGGTCAAGCACCCCAGCATCGGCGAGGTTCGCGGCCTGGGCTGCTTTTGGGCACTGGAACTGGTGGTCGACCGGGAGACCCGGGAGCCGCTCACCCCCTACGGCGCGGTGAACCCGGCGATGGCCGAGATCGGCGCCGCCGCCCGGGATGCCGGGCTGCTGATCTTCACCAGCATGCACCGCATCCACCTCGCCCCGCCGCTGACCTGCACGGAGGCCGAGATCGCCGAGGGCATCGACCTGCTGGACGGCGTCCTCGACCGTGCCGACCGGCATACCCGCCCGACACCCACCGCCAGGATCGCCTGACTGCGAACGGAGCACCGATGTCCGCCACCGAGACCCAGACCACTACCGTCCCCGACACCACCGGCACCGAGCCGGCCGGTACCGGTCCGTCCCCCGCCAAGGAGAACGCCTGGCTGACCCCCGGCAGGCTGCGGCACTGGGGCGTCAACGCCGCGGTCTTCGCCGGCGTCCTGCTGGTGTGGTGGGCGATCACCGCCACCGGCCTGATCCAGCCGCTCTTCCTGCCCAGCCCCGGCTCGGTGATCCAGGCCTTCGGGGACGCCTCCAGCTGCCGTCCGATCGCCGAGGGCAGCGCCCGGATCGTCTGCGGCGAGCAGGGCTACTTCCTCTGGGAGCACCTGCTGGCCAGCCTGCAGCGGATCGGCATGGGCGTGGCCGGCGGCATCCTGATCGGCGTCCTGCTCGGCTTCGCGATGGCCCTGATCCCCACCTTCGGACGGCTCTCCGAGCCCTACCTGAACTTCCTCCGCTCACTGCCGCCGCTGGGCTACATCGGCCTGCTGATCGTCTGGTTCGGCATCGGCGACACCTCCAAGGTGTGGCTGCTCTTCCTGGCCGCCTTCCCGCCGATCGCGATGGCCACCATCGACGGCGTCCGCGGCATCCGCGCCGACCGGCTGCAGGCCGCGCAGAGCCTGGGCGCCAGCCATCTCCAGGTGATGCGGCACGTGGTGCTGCCCGCCAGCCTTCCGTCGATCCTCAGCGGCATCCGGATCGCCACCGGCTTCGCCTGGACGACGGTGGTGGCGGCCGAGCTGAACAACGGCATCCCGGGCATCGGCGGGCTGGCCTACCTGTCCGGCACCCAGCTGCAGACCCCGCTCACCATCGCCTGCATCATCATCGTCGGCCTGGCCGCCATCACCCTCGACTTCGGGATCAAGTGGATCTCGCAGCTGTTGGTGCCCTGGCAGGGCAAGGCCTGAGGAAGGACGGTACTGACGTGACCCGAATCGCTAACCATCGACCCGCAATCCACCGGGTGACCGGGCTCGGGGTGGCCGTGATGCTGGCCGCCGGGGCGGCACTCAGTGGCTGCACCACCGCCCGCGAGGCCGAGGCCAGGGCGAACGCCGGCGCCACCGCCACCTGCCCGGTGACCGGCAACCCCGAAGTCAAGGGCACCGTCCGGATCGGCTACCAGGCCATCCCGAACGCCAACCTGGTGGTCCGCGACCGGCGCTGGCTGGAAGCCTGCCTGCCCAACGCCACCATCACCTGGATCAAATTCGACTCCGGCGCGGACGTGGTGCAGGGCTTCGGCTCTGGGTCGGTCGATCTGGCCACGCTGGGCTCCAGCCCGGCCACCAAGGCACTCTCGGCACCACTCAACGTCGACATGCGGGTGGTCTGGATCGACGACGTGATCGGCAAGGCCGAGTCGCTGGTGGTCAAGGACAGCTCGATCACCACCCTGGCCGGGCTGAGAGGCAAGACCATCACCACTCCGTTCAGCTCCACCTCGCACTACAGCCTGCTGCAGGCACTCGCGGACGCCGGGCTCAACCCGGGCACCGACGTCAAGCTGGTCAACCTCAGCCCGGACAAGATGCTGGGTGCCTGGCAGGGCGACCAGGTGGACGCCGCCTGGGTCTGGGACCCGGTGCTCAGCGAACTCGCCGAGCACGGCAAGGTGATCACCGGCAGCGACGTGACCGCCGAGAAGGGCCATCCGACCTTCGACCTTGAGGGCGCCACCGGCGCCTTCGTGACGGCGAACCCCGCCTTCATGGAGACCTGGACCGCGGTGCAGAACCACGCCGTCGGCGAGCTCACCGCCAACCCGCAGGCGGCGGCGCAGTCGATCGCGGTGCAGCTCGGCTCCACCCCCGAGGGGGTCACCGCGCAGCTCAGCGGCTACCTGTTCCCCGACGCCCGCAAGCAGCTGGAACTCACCGCGGCGTTGCCCAAGCAGCTGCTGGCGACCGCCGAGTTCCTCAAATCCCAAGGCGACGTCGACGCCGTCAGCTCACTGAAGACGTACACCGACGGGGTGTACACCGATGCGATCAAGAAGGTGGCCTGAGATGACTGCAACCATGAGTTCCCCGGCCGGTGAAGCCGGCCTGGCCCAGCCCAAGATCGAGTTCGACAAGGTCACCAAGGTCTACCGGACCGACTCCGGGGACAAGGTGGTGGCGCTGGCCGAGACCAGCCTGACGGTGACCGAAGGCGAGTTCATCTGCATCGTCGGCCCGTCCGGCTGCGGCAAGAGCACGCTGATGCAGATGCTGGCCGGCTTCCACCATCCGACCAGCGGCCGGGTCCTGGTGGACGGCGTGGCGGTGACCAAACCGGACCGCAACCGGGGCGTAGTGTTCCAGCAGGCGAACCTGTACCCGTGGCTGACCACCCGGCAGAACGTCGAGCTCGGCCCGCGGCTGAGCGGCGTCGGACGCACCGAGCGCCGGCAGTGCGCGGAGTACTACCTGGACATGGTCGGGCTGGCCAAGTTCGCCGACCGCAAGCCCTACGAGCTGTCCGGCGGCATGCAGCAGCGGGCGCAGATCGCCCGGGTGCTGGCCAACGACCCCAAGATCATCCTGATGGACGAGCCGTTCGGCGCCCTGGACGCCCTGACCCGCGAGCGGATGCAGGTGGAACTGCTGCAGATCTGGCGGGAGCGCCGCAAGACGGTGATGTTCATCACCCACGATGTCGAGGAGGCGATCTTCCTCGGCAGCCGGGTGCTGGTGATGACCGCCCGCCCCGGCCGGGTACTGATGGACCTGCCGGTGCACCTGGCCGACGGCGTCCCGGGCCCCGACCTGCGCTCGCAGGCCAACTTCATCAATCTGCGCGACCAGGTCACCGACGCCATCTACCGGGCTCAGGACGGGGCGAGCAAGTGAGCGTTGCCGACGACGCCCCGGTGGCGGTGGTCACCGGGGCGAGCAGCGGGATCGGCGCGGCCTGCGCGATGGCGCTGGCTGAGGCCGGTTTCCAGGTGGTGCTCGGCGCTCGCCGGCTCGACCGGCTGGCCGAGGTGGCCGAGCGTTGCGGCGGACGGGCACTGCGACTGGACGTCACCGACCAGGCCTGTGTGGATGCCTTCGCGGCCGCCGTGCCGTCCTGCTCGGTGCTGGTCAACAACGCCGGCGGCGCCCTGGGCACCGATCCGGTGGCCGCCGCCAGCGTCGACGACTGGCGGTGGATGTACGACGTCAACGTGCTCGGCACGCTGCGGATGACCCGGGCCCTGCTGCCCGCCTTGATCGCCTCGGGCGACGGTCAGGTGATCACCATCGGTTCGATCGCGGCCCGCGAGCCGTATCGCGGCGGTGCCGGCTACAACGTGGCCAAGCACGGCGTCGCCGCGCTCACCCGGGTGCTGCGGATCGAGCTGCTCGGCCAGCCGGTCCGGGTCTGCGAGATCGACCCGGGCATGGTGCAGACCGAGTTCAGCCTGGTCCGGTTCCGGGGCGACGCGGACGCCGCGGACGCCGTCTACGCCGGGGTGGAGCCGCTCACCGCCCAGGACGTCGCCGAGACCGTCGCCTTCGTGGCCACCCGGCCGAGCCGGGTGAACTTCGACCAGATCGTGATGCTGGCGCGGGACCAGAGTTCGGCACAGGTGGTGCACCGCCGGCCGGAGGTCGCCGCGCGGTGATCCCGGCGCTGCTGGCCGCGGCGGCGGTGGCGGTGGCGGTGGCGATCCAGTTGGCCAGCGGATCCGGGTTCGGGCTGCTGGCGGCCCCGCTGCTGCTGCTGGTCGAACCGGACGCCGTGCCCGTCCCGCTGCTGCTGGTCACGGTGCCGGTGATGCTGGTCGCGGCCTGGCAGGATCGCGCCGGGCTGGCCGGCGGCTTCGAGCTGGGCCGGGTGGTGGTCGCGGCAGTGCCGGCGGCCGTGGTGACGGCGGCGGTGGCTCCGGCGGTGCTGGCTCCGGCCGCCGTGCTGATCCTCGGCGTCCTCGAGGTGGTGGTGGCGGTCGCGGCGCTGGCCGGCTGGCGACTTCCGGCGGTCCCCGTGGTTGCTCCGATCGCCGGGTTGGCGAGCGGCAGCTTGGCGGCGCTGGTCGCGACTCCCGGGCTGCCCGTCCTGGTCGTGTACCGCAACGCGAATCCGGTGGCCTACCGGGCCAACCTGGCCGTCTACTATCTGGGGATCACCGTGGCGTCGATCGGGTTGATCCTGGGGCTGCGCGGAATCGGCACCGACGCTCTGGTGGTCACCGCGCAATTGCTGCCGGGCGTGCTGGTGGGCTGGCCGCTGGGCGCCTGGCTCGGACGCCGGATGCCGGCGGGGCGGCTGCGACCGGTGGGACTCACCCTGGCAGTGGTGGCCGGTGCCGCGCTGATCGTCAAGGCGTCCGCGCAGCTGTGACCGCGGCCCGGTGACGGGAAGGGGACCGAGGTGGAGACCGGCGGAGCGCCGAAGCACGAATGGGTGCGCCAGATCCTGGAGCGCGAGCTCGCGGACGGCAGGTTTCCGCCGGCCCGCCCGCTGCCGCCCAGCCGCCGGCTCGCCGAGCGTTTCGAGGTGTCCCGGACGACCATCGACACCGCGCTGCAGCAGCTGGTGGCCCGCGGGCAGCTGGTCAGCCGGCCCCGGCGCGGCTTCTTCCCGGTCGCCGTGCCCCTCAGCGAGCCTGGGGATGACCAGCCGCCGCCCGCCCGGGTGGCCTGGGCGGACCATCTGGTGGCGCGCCCCGACCCGTGGGTCGACCGGGTCGTTCAGGTCCCTGACTACCGCAGATTCCCCTACCCGTTCCTGCCCGGCCAGCCCGAGCACGGATCCTTCCCGGTACGGGCCTGGCTCCGGGCGGCGGCCCGCGCGTTCGACGGCGACCAGGGCGGGCGGGCGACCCGGGACGCGGGGGACGGCGACGACTCCAGGCTGTGCAGGGCGATCCTCGAGGAGGTGCTGCTGCCCCGCGGCATCGCCGCCCGGCCCGACGAGGTGCTGATCACCAATGGCGCCCAGCAGGCGCTGACCCTGATCGCGCGGGTCCTGATCGGAACCGGGACCCGGGTCGGGATGGAGAACCCGGGTTACGTGGACGCCGCCCGGATCTTCCGCAACGCGGGCGCCGAGCTCTCCCTGCTCCCGGTCGGGCGACAGGGCGCGCGGCTGCCGGACCGGCCGGATTTCAGCCTGTTGTACCTGACCCCGAGCCATCAGCACCCGACGAACGTGACCATGCCGGCGCGGCGGCGGCAGGCGGTCGTCGACGCGGCGTCCGCCCATGACCTGATCGTGATCGAGGACGATTTCGACTCCGAGATCAGGTTCAAGGGCGAGCCCCAGCCACCGTTGCGGGCCCTGGACGGCAGCGGACGGGTGATTCATGTCGGTACCTTCTCGAAGGTGCTCGCCCCGGCCCTGCGACTCGGCTACGTGGTGGCGGACGCCGAACTCATCGCGCAGCTGCGGCACGCCCGCTATCTGAGCATCAAACATCCCTCGGGAGTGGAACAACGCACCCTGGCACTGTTCATCGCCTCGGGCGATTTCGCCCGCCAGGTGTCCCGGCAGCGCGCCGCGCTCCGCGCCAAATGGGAGGTCGCCGGCGAGGTGCTCGGCGCCGACTTCCCGTGGCCCGACCAGGTTCTGCCCACCGGCGGCGCCGGCCTGTGGCTGACCGGTCCACCCGGCTACGACACCACGGCCCTGTTCGAGCGGGCGCGGCGGCGCGGAGTGCTGTTCCAGCCGGGCGAGGGATTCTTCCTCGATGACCCGGCGCCCACCAATCAGCTCCGGCTCGGCCTGAGCGCGATTCCGCTGGACCGCGTCCGTCCCGGGTTGCAGCGGCTGATCGAGGTCATCTGAACGGATGCCGTCCGCGGTCTCAGCCCGGTGCGGCCTCGGGATCAGGCTCCTGCCCGGCCGCCTGACCGGCGAGCAGCGCCACCGAGGCCGCCGCGGACAGGTCCGGACGAGCCGGGGCGTCGGTGTGCTCGACCAGCACCACGGTGCTGCGGGCCTCGACGCGGATGGTCGAGTCGGCGGGCAGCGGATGCTCGGCGGGGGCGTCGGCCGCGGTGTCGATCACCACGTCCCAGGCGGCGCCGAAGTCCTCGCCGGGCAGCCGCACCTCGGCCGGCTCGTGGCCGCCGTTGAAGTACAGGATGAAGTCGTCGTCGTGGATCGGGTGGCCGGTGGCGTCCACCCCGGCGATGGCGTCGCCGTTGAGGAACATGCCCAGCACCCGTAACCCGTTGTCCCAGTCGCCTTCGGCCATCGGCCGGCCGTCGGGGTGCCACCAGACGATGTCGTCGAGGTGCGCGTCCGCCGCCTTGCCGGTGAAGAACCGCTTGCGCCGGAAGGTGGGATGCTCCGCCCGCAGCTTCGACAAGGTGGCGGTGAACTCCAGCAGCGGCGCGTCGGCGGCATTCCAATGCACCCAGGAGATGTCGGAGTCCTGGGCGTAGCCGTTGTTGACGCCACGCTGGGTGCGGCCGATCTCGTCACCGTGCAAGATCATCGGGACGCCCTGGCTGAGCAGCAGGGTCGCCATCAGGTTGCGCTGCGAACGGGCCCGGGCCGAGAGGATCTCCGGATCGGTGGTCGGGCCCTCGACCCCGTGGTTCCAGGACCGGTTGTGCGATTCGCCGTCGTTGTTGCCTTCGCCGTTGGCCTCGTTGTGCTTCTCGTTGTACGACACCAGGTCGCGCAGGGTGAAGCCGTCGTGGGCGGTGACGAAGTTGATGCTGGCGAACGGACGCCGTCCGCTCTGCTCATACAGGTCGGCGCTGCCGGACAGCCGGGCGGCGAACTCGCCCAGCGTCGGTTCGCCCCGCCAGAAGTCCCGCACCGAGTCGCGGTACTTGCCGTTCCACTCGCTCCACTGCGGCGGGAAGTTGCCCACCTGGTAGCCGCCCGGGCCGACGTCCCAGGGTTCGGCGATCAGCTTCACCTGGCTGACCACCGGGTCCTGCTGGACGAGCTCGAAGAAGGCGGCCAGCCGGTTCACGTCGTAGAAGTCCCGGGCCAGCGCCGAGGCCAGGTCGAAGCGGAAGCCGTCCACGTGCATCTCGAGCACCCAGTAGCGCAGCGAATCCATGATCAGCTGCAGCGAATGCGGATTGCCCACATTCAGCGAGTTCCCGGTGCCGGTGTAGTCCATGTAGTACTTCTTCTGGTCGTCGACCAGGCGGTAGTACGACGGGTTGTCGATGCCCTTCATGCTCAGCGTCGGGCCGAGCTGGTTGCCCTCGGCGGTGTGGTTGTAGACCACGTCGAGGATCACCTCGATGCCGGCGGCGTGCAGGCTCTTCACCATCGCCTTGAACTCCTGCACCTGGGCGCCGGCCTCGCGCTGGGACGCGTACTCGGCCTGCGGCGCGAAGAAGGCGATGGTGTTGTAGCCCCAGTAGTTGCGCAGGCCGCGCTCGAGCAGATGCGAGTCCTGGACGAACTGATGCACCGGCATCAACTCGATCGCGGTCACGCCGAGCCGTTGCAGGTGGGCGATCACCGCCGGATGGGCGACCCCGGCATAGCTGCCGCGCATCTCTTCGGGGACGCCCGGGTGCAGCTGGGTGAGTCCCTTCACGTGCGCCTCGTAGATCAGGCTTCTCGTTGTAGGGGACGTTCAGCGTGCGGTCGCCGGTCCAGTCGAAGAACGGGTTGACCACCACGCCGAGCATCATCTGCGTGGCCGAGTCCTCGTCGTTGCGCGAGTCCTCGTCGCCGAAGTCGTAGCCGAACAACGGTTGGCCCCATTCGATGGCGCCGTCGGTGGCCTTCGCATACGGGTCGAGCAGCAGCTTGTTGGGGTTGCAGCGCAGCCCGTTGGCCGGGTCGTACGGGCCGTGGACGCGGTAGCCGTAGCGTTGCCCGGGATCCACCTGCGGCAGGTAGCAGTGCCAGACCTTGGCGTCCACCTCGGTGAGCTCGATCCGGGTCTCGTTGCGCTGCTCGTCGAACAGGCAGAGCTCGACGCGTTCGGCGACCTCACTGTAGATGGCGAAATTGGTGCCGGAACCGTCGAAGGTGGCGCCGAGCGGATAGGGCGAACCGGGCCAAACAGGCACGTGTCTCCTTGGGTCGAAGGACGATCGGACGCGGCGCGCCTCCCGGCCGGTCTACCACGCGTCGCGGCTCGCGGTCACATTGAGAGAGCCGCCGGCCACCCGCCGAATGGTGTTCACACCGTTGTAACCTCCGGCTGCGATAGTCCGAGGTGCTCCACCGACAAGGAGGTTCTGGATGGCCGTCCGCTCAGTTCTGTTCGTGTGCACCCACAACGCCGGACGCTCGCAGATGGCCGCCGGCTATCTGACCCACCTCAGCGGTGGCACCATCGAGGTTTCCTCGGCAGGCACCGCACCGGCCGATGCGCTCAACCCGGCGGTCGTCGCGGCGATGCTCGAAGAGGCGATCGACCTGCGCGACGAAGAGCCACGTGCGGTCAGCTCCGAACTGCTGCGCGAGGCCGACCTGGTCATCTCGTTGGGTGCCGACCTGCGCGGTCTGGGCGGCGAACTGAGCTACTCCGAGTGGGACCTGCCCGAATCCACCGGGCTGCGGCTCGAGGCCGTCCGACCCATCCGCGATGCCATCAAGGCCCGGGTGATCGCGCTGCTGAGTGAACTGAACGCACCGGTGGCGGCCTGAGCTAGAACAGCACCACGCCGGCCCGCGCGACCCGGAAGCCGTGGCCGGTGCTGGTGTTCGCGCAGGTCACACCGACTGTCTCGCTACGGCACAGGTAGCGGCCGTGCTTCAGTGCCCGGCCGTAGGGCAGCGTTGCGAGGGTCTGTCCGTCGAAGCTCACGAACGGGAATCCGGTGTTCTTGTGCCAGGCCACCCGCTGCTCGCCACGCACTGGCCAGGCCGAGGGGTCACCGCTGGCAGAAGTACCTGCTACCGGCTGAGGTCACCTCGATGCCGGTGACGTCGAGTCCCTCGCCGGGACAGGCCTGTTCCGAGTCCGGGATCTTGCCCTGGAAGTCGCCGAATGGGAAGTGGCACAGCGCGATGCTCGCCTGCAGGCCGCACCAGATCCGTCCCGACGGGGTCGCGAAGTCCGCGACCTCGTAGCGGGCCACATCGATCGCGCCGGCCACCGACGGTGTCGAGGCCGCCGGCGTGCCCGGCTCGGACGACCCTGGACCCGGGCGCGGGGCGTCGGCGGGGGACGTCACCGGCGTGGGTGATCCGCTGGGGGTGGCCGGCGGCACCGGTGGCCGCAGACATCCGGCGAGGCCGGCGACGAGGAGCAGAACCAGAACCGAGCGGCGCATCGGGGCTACCTTCCAGCAGGGTAGACCGCATCCTGCCACGGGTCGGAGCGGCTGCGGGTCAGCCGTCGCCGGTCTTGCCGGCGCCGACCAGTTTGAGCCCGATCATCGCCGCGACCAGTCCGGTCAACAACAGCACCCGAACCGGTCCGAGCGGATCGCCGAAGGCCAGCGCTCCGATCACCACGGTGCCGACGGCGCCGATGCCCGTCCAGATCGCGTAGGCCAGGCCGAGTGGGATCGTCTTGATCGCCTTCGCCAGGCACTCGAAGCCGGCGACTGCGCAGGCCAGGAACACCCAGAGGAATCGCGAGTCCTGTTGCTCGAGCTTGAGCGCCGTGGTCATCCCGATCTCGAAGGCGCCGGCGATCATCAGCCACAGCCAGCCGTTCATCGGCCGCACCTTCATCCCAGCACCTTCAGCCCGATGATCATCGCCACCACGGCACCGAGCAGGGCGAGTTGGGCGGGCTGCAGTCGTTCGCCGAACGCCCACGCCCCGACGAGTACGGTGCCGACCGCGCCGATCCCGGTCCAGACCGCGTACGCGGTGCCGAGCGGAACGGTCTCCATCGCCTGCGACAGCAGGGTGAAGCTGATCCCCGCGCAGACCAGGAACGGCACGATGAACCATTTGCTGCGTTCCTCGAGCTTGAGGCAGGTGGTGAAGCCGACCTCGAAGGCACCGGCCGCCACCAGGGTGATCCAGGGATCCATCGCGAGCTCCTATTCCGCACGGACGTGCTGAATAGCTTTGTAGCACGAGTGTGCGAGTTGCGGCAAGTTCGCACGGCTGTGCTACAACTGCGGCATGCCCCGGATGGTGAACCACGGACAGCGGCGCGACGAACTGGTCGACGCCGCCTGGCAGCTGATCGCCGAGGACGGCCTGGCCGGGGTCACGATCCGCCGGCTGGCCGAGCGCAGCGGCTGGTCGAGCGGGGCGGTCCGGCACTACCTGCCGACCAGGGAGGCGATCCTGGACGCCGCGGCGCAGCGGGTCGGCACGGTGATCGAGGAGCGCGTCCGATCGGTCGACGCCACGGCAGCACCACTGGACGCGCTGGCCGGTGTGCTGGCCGCCGTGCTGCCGACCGACGAACGGAGCCGCCGGGCGTCCGAGGTGTGGCTGGCGTTCGTCGGTCAGGCGATCAGCGACCGGGCGATCGCCGATGCCCAGGGCATCCTCTACCGCGACCTGAACCGGCTGCTGGTCGAGTTGCTCACCGCGCTGGCGGCGATCGGGCACCGGGTGGACGGTGGCGCGACCGCCGCGGCCGCTGAACTGCAGGCGCTGGTCGACGGGCTCACCGTGCACGTGCTGCTCGGCCGGGTCGAGGTCGCGGCGGCCGAGGCGACGCTGCGGGCGGCGGTGAATCGCCTGGTGAAACCGGGTTTCACCGCCGCCCGTCGGCCTACTTGACGGTGATCTTGTAGGCCTTCGAGCTCGCGTTGACCCTGCTGGTGCCGGCGTACTGGACGGTCAGGGTGTGCTTGCCCTTCTTCAGCTTCGGCAACTTCAGCGACAGAACGCCCTTGTGCTTGCTGGCCAGGGTGCCCTTGGCGATGGTCTTGGTGCCGTCCAGGATGCTCACCGCTCCGGTCGGCCGCGAGCTGTCGGCAGTGCTCACCGTCACCTTCGCGGTTCCTTTGGACGACTTCTTCTTGGTCTTGGAATTGAACGAAGCCTTGGTCGCCGAACTGAACCTGACCACGGTGAAGTGGACGTACTTGGAGGCCAGGCTGCCACCGTCGTTGCCGGCCAGCAGCCGCACCCAGTACGCGGTGCCGTCCGGGTTGGGTTCCAGTGTCTTCGGCACGGTGAGCTTCACCGAGAACGAGCCGGACGCGTTGGGCAGGTTCGCCGCCTTCGTGGTGGTCACCGTGCCGCTGGCGTCCACCGTCGCGTCGGGCTTGCCGGAGGTGAACGCCAGGGCGCCGTCGTTGAGCTTGTAGGAGAGGAAACCTCCGGTCGGACGCGGATCGAACCCGGTGCCGGTGAGGATGATCGTGCCGCCGGGGGTCACCGTGGCCTTGGCGATGGCCAGCGTGCCGTTGCCGGCCTCGGGCCGCGGCGCTGCCTGTGCGCTCGGTTGGGCCAGCAGGCCGCCGCCGAGCAGCGCCACCGCCGCCGCGGTCGCGATCAGCCGGATCGACCGTCTGCCGGCCTGCGGCCGGGTCACGTTCTGTGTCATCTCACTCCTCGTTCGCCATCCCCAGCACCGAGTCCGGCTGGAAACTTAGGCAAGCCTAACAATCAACCGCTGATCGTGCGACAACGTCCGGGAACGTCGTCGGCACCGGCCAGCCGGTTCGCCCGGGCGCGGCCCTGCCGGGTTCTCAGTCCGGGCCCGGACGCCAGCGCGGATCGCGTCCGATGAAGGCGATCAGCCGCTGCTGCGCGGACGCCTCCGCCGGCACGTCCTGCTGGTCGCCGAACTGCCCGGAGCTGCGGATCACCTCGCTCAGCTGCTCCATCCCGGCCAGCAGCTCGGCGCAGACGGCTTCGTCCAGGGTGTCGTCGAGCCCGGCCGAGCGGGCCAGATCCCAGGTGTGCATGAAGATGTCGGTGGTGTAGAAGCGGTCGATCGCCTCGGCCACGGAGAGTTCGCCGAACATCCGGCTGCGGTAGCTGCCGCCGGCGGTGGCCGGGTCGTCGAGCAGGGCCTGGATGTCGGCGCGGCGGGCGTCCCAGGCGCCGGCCGGGTCGGCGTCCGGGACACCGGCCAGGGCGATGCCGGTGCCGGCTTCCAGGAAGCCGGGGAACCAGTCGATCAGGTGGGCCACCACGTCCCGGGCGGCCCACTCCTTGACCGGAGTGGGCGCGTCCCAGTCGGTGACGCCGGCCACCACCTCGGCGAAGCGGGCCGCGTAGCGGCGGTGGCGCTCGGCTTCGCCGCTCATCTCTGCACGGCTCATCGGGCCAGCAGTGCGTCGAGCTTGGCGTAGCCGTCGTTGACCCCGACCTCCATGCCCGAGGCGAGCCAGGCGTCCCGGCCCTCGAAGCTGTCGGTCAGCGAGGCGGCGTGCAGCCGCGTCCAGCCGTCGCCGAGGTCGGTCGCGGTCATCGTCTCCAGGGCGACGCCCTCAGGCATGCCCTCCCAGGTGAAGGTCTGCACGATCCGGTTCTCGCCGATCTCGTGGAAGCAGCCACGGAAGGCCTGGACGTCTTCGTCGGTGCTGTCGGTGTAGCGCCAGCTGCCGCCGGTGCGGGCGTCCCAGTGGTCGATTGCGATGGTCCGGTAATTGGGGCCGACCCACTGGGTGAACAGCTCCGGGTCGACGTGGGCGCGGATCACCTGGGCTGGGGTGGCGTGGAAGTCGCGGGTGATGTGGATCACCGGGACGACCGGGTCGGCCTCGATGGTGGCGGTGGTGATGTGCTCGGTCATGATGGGTTCCCTTCTTCGGGTGTGGTCTCGGTGAGTGAGGCCAGGACGTCGTCCAGGCGCGAGTAACGCTGCTCGGCCAGGTCGGCGAAGTGCCCGACCCAGTCGGTGAGCCGGCGCAGAGCGTCCGCCTCGAGATGGACGAGCCGGCGCTGGGCCTGTGGGCGCTTGCTGACCAGCCCGGCGGCCGCCAACACGTTCAGGTGCTTGGAGATCGCCTGGATGGTCATGTCGTACGGGGCGGCCAACTCGCCGACCGTCGCGTCCCCGATCGCCAGCCGGGCGACCAGGTCGCGCCGGGTGGGATCGGACAGGGCCGCGAAGGCCGCATCGAGCTGATCCGTCATGGGCTTCTCTCTTCAACCGTTTGGTTGAATAAACCGTACGGCGGTGGCTTGACGTTGTCAACCGTTCGGTTGAACAAGCCTCAGATGTCGGCCAGGGCTTCGGTCGGGGACGCCTTCGCGGCCCGGCGTCCGGGCAGCACGGAGGCCAGCGCGGCGGCCAGGATGGCGATCGCCACCATGCCCAGGGTGAGCGGCAGATCGACGACCAGCCGGACGTCTGCGGCGACCTGCTTGGCCAGTGCGGTGGCACCCAGCCAGCCGAAGTAGATGCCGGAGACGACCCCGACGGCGACGCCGACCACGGCCAGCAGCAGGGCTTCGATCAGCAGCATCAGCCGTAGTGAACGGGCCTGCAGGCCGAGTGCTCGCATCAGTGCCGACTCACGGGTGCGCTCCAGCACCGACAACCCGAGGGTGTTGCTCACCCCGATCAGCGCGATCAGTACCGCGACGCCGAGCAGTGCGGTGGTGATGGCCAGCAGCACGTTGAGCACGGATTCCATCGCGACCGCCTCGATGATCGCCCCGGTCACCTCGTACTGCTCGCCGTTGGTCAGCTCCGAAACCGCGGTGGCGGCGGCCACGGCGTCGGCCCGGTTCGGCACCGACAGCCACAGCATGGCGTCCGGGACCACGGAGCCGAGCCGATTGAGGTTCGCCGGGGACACCATCGCCTGGCCGAGCGGCACGATCGGCGATTTCACCACCTTCAGCCGCAGGCTGCCGGTGTGGCCCTTCAGCCCGACCTGCTGGCCGTCCTTCAACTCGTTCCAGTTGTCCGAGACGTAGATCTGGTCGTCGGCGATCACGGCCGGCGCGTCGGCCGCGACCGTGGCGGCGTCCGGACCGTAGCCGAGCACGGTCATTCCCTGGTAGGAGTCGTCGGCAGCACCGGTGAGGTCGGCGGATGCGGACGGCAGCGCCGCCGCGCCGTCCACCCCGGAGACCCGCCGCAGCTGACCGACCAGCTCGCCGGGCAACGACTTGGTGGCGCCCCAGGTGCTGACCGAGATGTCCACCGGACGCTGCCGGTCGATCTGGTCGAGCATGGTGGCGCGGGCACTCGCCGTGCCGACCTGCAGGGTGACGATCAGCCCGACCGCCAGCATCAGCGCGGTCGCCGTGGTGGACGCCCGCCGCGGATTCCGGACGGCATTCTGCGCCGCCAGCCGCGGGGTGACCCCAAAGCCGCGCACGAGCAGACCAACCAGCCGCAGCAGACCGGGCACGAACAGCGGGGCACCGAACAGCACGCCGATCGCCACCAGCGCACTCCCCGCGATCGCGATCTGCAGCGCGGCGCTGGTGCTCAGGCCGAACACCCCGGCGGCGACGCCGCCCACCACCAGCAGCCCGCAGAGCACGCCGCGGACGATGCCCGCCCGGCGCTTCTCGTCGGACGCCGGCTCGGGCTGCAGCGCCTCCAACGGCCGCACCCGGGTGCCGCGCAGCACCGGCAGCACCGCGGCCAGCACGGTGATCGCGACGCCCACGCCGAAGGCGACCGAGAGGTCGGCACCGGGAAGGGCCAGCCCCCAGTACAGCGAGCCGGTCAGCGACGACCCGATCGCCGCCAGTCCGGCACCGGCGAGCAGGCCGAGCACCGAGCCGATCACGCCCAGGGCGAGTGCTTCGAGCAGGTAGCGCCGCCGGATCTGGGCGCCGCTCGCGCCGACCGCGCGGAGCAGCCCGATCTGCCGGCGGCGCTGCGCCAGCAGGATGGTGAAGGTGTTGGCGATGGTGATCATGCCGACGACTGCGGCGATCGCCGCGAACGCCCAGAGCAGATTGCGGAAGGCGTCGAACTCACCGGTCAGCTTCTTCAGCGACTCGGCGCGCATCTGCTCCGCCGGTTGCACCTGCACGTCGGAGACTTTGCCGAGCGCGGCGCTGACGGTCTGGGCCAGGGCGGCCGGGTCGGTGCCGGGTGAGGCCTTGATGATCCAGGTTTCGGCGTTCTGAGCCGGGTCGTCGCCCGAGGCGGCGAAGGTGGCCGGCGCGACGTAGCCGGTCTGCAGGAACAGCGACTTCGGCTCGTCGGTGAGCCCGACCACGGTGAAGGTGACGTCGGTGGAGCCGGTCTCCAGCCGATCGCCGATCCGCGCCTGCAAGCCCTTGGCGGCGTCCCGGCTCAGCGCCAGCTCACCAGCGGTCTGCGGCCAGCGTCCCTCGGTGACCCGGGACCAGCGCAGCGGCTCGGACGGCAACACGATCAGCCCGGTCAACGCCGTCGCGCGGCCGTTGCGCAGCGTGGTGGTCATGCTCAGGCTGGGTTCGGCGGCCTGGGACCCGCGGATGCCGGTCAGGGCTTTGGCCACCGCGGCGCGGTCGGCGTCCGGGCCGAGGGTGACCACCACGTCCGCGGTCGAGATCGGCAGCGACTGGAGGCGCTGCAAGCCGTTGGTCTCGGTGGCGACCAGGATCGACGAGCCGGCCATGAAGGCCACGCTGATCGCGATGGCGATCACCGTGGCGACGAAGCGGGAGGGGTGGAACCGCAACTCCCGCAGCACTTGCCGCAGCATCAGGCACCCAGCTTCCGCATGGCGTCCAGCACCGTGTCGGAGGTGGGGGCGTCCAGATCGTCGACGATCCGGCCGTCGGAGAGGATGACCGCCCGGTCGGCGTAGCCGGCGGCGTTCGGGTCGTGGGTGACCATCACGATGGTCTGGCCCAGCTCGCGGCTGGCCGAGCGCAGATGGTCCAGCAGTTCGTGGCCGGTGCGCGAGTCGAGCGCACCGGTCGGTTCGTCGGCGAACAGCACCTGCGGTTTGGTGATCAGTGCACGGGCGATCGCGACCCGCTGCTGCTGGCCGCCGGACAGCTGGGACGGCAGGTGACCGAGCCGGTCGGTGAGCTTCAGCGAGGCCACGATCGCGTCGAACTCGGACGCCTCGACCCGGCGTCCGGCCAGGTCGAGCGGCAGCAGGATGTTCTCCTTGGCGGTCAGCGTCGGCAGCAGGTTGAACGCCTGGAAGACGAAACCGACCGAGTCGCGGCGCAGCTGGGTGAGCCGCCGGTCGTCCAGGCCGGTGATCTCGGTGCCGCCCAGCCAGATCTGCCCGGACGTCGAGGCGTCCAGCCCGGCCAGGCAGTGCATCAGCGTCGACTTGCCCGATCCGGACGGCCCCATGATCGCGGTGAACGACCCGCGGCGCAGCGCCAGATCGACGCCGGCCAAGGCGTGCACCTGGGCGTCGCCGGTGCCGTAGGTCTTGGTCAGGCCCACGGCGCGGGCAATGACATCCGTAGTGGGAGCGGGCAAAGTCGCGGTCATGCGGCAACCCTAGGTGTCAGCTGTGAGCCGCCGAATGGCGACCGGACGAATATCGGGGTAGTGCTGGCACTACCGTCCGCTCGGTGCGGGGTCAGATCCAGCCGTTGTCCAGCGCGGTGCGGATCGCCTCGGCGCGGTTGCGGGCGCCGAGCTTGCCGATCGCCGCGCTCAGATAGTTCCGCACGGTGCCCTCGGAGAGGAAGACGGCGGCGGCGATCTCGGCGGTGGCGGCGCCACCGATGCTGGCCGCCAGTACCTGCGCCTCGCGTTCGGTCAGCGGCGACGCCCCTAGGCTCAGGCTCGCCGCGGCCAGTTCGGGGTCGACCTGCCGCAGGCCCTGGCTGACCCGGCGGATGCCCTCCAGCAGCCGCTCGATCGGGGCATCCTTCACCATGAAGCCGAGCGCGCCCGCCTCCAGCGCGCGGCGCAGGTAGCCGGGACGACCGAAGGTGGTCACCACCAGCACCCGGACGCCGGGCGCGGCGGCCAGCAGCGGACCGATGGCGTCCAGGCCATCCTCACCAGGCAGTCCGCCGGTGGGCATCTGGACGTCGAGCAGCACCACGTCCGGGCGGGTGGCCGCCGCCTCGGAGACGGCCGTCGCGCAGGTGCCGGCCTGCCCGACCACGTCGAGGTCGTCCTCCAGGCCGAGGGTGGTGGCCAGCGCCGTCCGGATCATCTCCTGGTCGTCGGCGAGCAGTACGCGGATCATCGGGCTCCTTCGGGTGTCCGGACGGCGAGTCGCACACTCAGCACCGTGCCGTTGGACGAGGCCCGCACATCGAAGGTGCCGCCGGCCTGCTCGACCCGGCTGCGCAGGCCGGCCAACCCGCTGCCGTCGCGCGCACCGGTGAATCCGCGACCGTCGTCGGTGACCGTGACGTGCCCGGCGTCCGCCTCGATCGTGCAGCTGGTTGCCCGCGAGTGCCGGACGACGTTCGTCACCGCCTCACGCACCGCATAGCCGAGCAACTCGCTGTCGGCGTCGCCGATCACCGGCAGCGCGACCGGTGCCCGGCACTCGATGCCGGCCGCGGTCAGCACCGAGCGGGCGGCGGCGATCTCGGACGCCAGCCGCACCTCGCGCATCCCGGCGGCGGTCGCTCGGACGTCCTTGAGAGACTGCCGGGCGATGGCGGCGATCTCACCGATCTGGACGGCGGTCGCATCGGGATCGCGGGAGGCGAGCCGCTGCGCCAGGTCGGCCTTGACCGCGATCGTGGTCAGCGAGTGGCCCAGGATGTCGTGCAGGTCGCGTCCGATCCGCTCCCGTTCGGCGGCGACGGCCAGTACCGCGGTGCGTTCTTCGGCCTTCCGCAGCGCCGCGCGGGCGGCGTCGTAGCGGATGCCGATGCCCACGGTCAGAGCGATCGCCAGGCCCATCAGCACCATCACCACGCCGAACAGGTCACCCCGGAGCAGTGAGAACCCGATGCCGATCACCGTCGTGGCGATCACCACGATCAGCGCGTGCCGCCAGGCGATCAGCGTCACCGCGGCGCAGGTGACGAACGGCGCGAAGTAGAGCGGCCGCGACTCGGGGAAGACACCCAGCACCAGGATTGCGCCGATCAGGCCGGCCAGCCACAGCCAGCGGCCGTACTCGGGCCAGTGCATCACCAGGGTGCTGCCGATGAAGAAGGCGACGATGGCCAGGCAGTTCAATGTCACCAGCGTGACCAAGGCAGGCCCGGCGTCCCAGGCGTAGGCGATCGGGATGAAGGCGAACACGCAGCTGGGCAGGATGTAGCCGGCGCCCTGGGCGAACGCCCGCCGGTACCAGGGCAGGTCGCAGGCCCCGGGGACGAGGCCCGGGGCCTGCAGGCCGGTCTGGTCAGTCATGAGCTCATGTGTGGTCGCGGGACGGGGTCAACGCCGCGAGATGCGGACGGCCCGACGGTAGCCGAGTGCGCCGACGCCGACCAGCACCGCCAGCCAGACCACCAGCACGAGCACGCCCTGCCAGGGGAAGTCGCCGCCGACCAGCGGCCAAGCCCCGATCTGGCTGGCCCAGTAGGACGGCAGCAGCCGCCCGACCGCCTGCATCGCGCTCGGCATCAGTTCCAGCGGAAACCACAATCCGCCGAGCATGGCCAGCGCCATCATGGTCAGGGTGGTCACCGCGGTCGCCGTTTGCGGCTTGAACCACAGCGCGATGACCAGGCCGAAGACGATCATCGGCAGCAGTGCGGCGAGGATCAGGCCGAGGGACGCCGCCCAGCTGCCGGCGTCCAGCCGGACGCCGCGGGCAGCACCGGCCAGGAAGACCATGCCGATCGCCGGGACCAGCACAGCCACGGCGGCGCTGACCTTCGCCAGCACGAACTGGGCGGGGGTGAGCGAGGTCACCATCAGCTGCCGGAACCAGCCCGAGGAGCGTTCCGACTGGATCTGCGAGCCGGCGTTCATCGCGGCCCCCAGACCGCCGTAGGTGGCCATCATCACCATCATCACCGCGGCGACCTCGACCCCGGAGGCGGTGCCTTGGCCGCCGTACACACCTGAGAAGAACAGGTAGATCGTCGTCGGCATCGCGATGATGAAGCCGAGGAAGGCCCAGTCGCGCACCTGGATGAGGATGCTCTGGGCGGTGTAGTGCAGGAAGCGCTGCGCCGCACCGGAGCCTCGGGTGTCGCGGGCCGAAGTCCCGGGCGTGTGAGCGATGTCGGTAGTGAGGGTGGTCATGGTGTGTCCTTCAAGGGTTGAGTCGGTCGAGCTTGTCGAGACCCGTGCTGACCAGGGGGCGCGACAGGCTCAACCAGCGGTGTGGGCGGCATTGCTCACGAAACCAGTGAGACGAAGGCGTCCTCGAGGCTGGGAGAGCTGACCTCGACGTCGGCGACGGACGGGTCGGCGAGCAGCGCCCGCAGGGTGGCGTCGGAATCGGTGCTGATCAGCAGGGTGCGCGCACCGTGGCGCTCCTGAGCGGCGACCCCGGGCAGTCCGGCGTAGTCACCGGCCGGTCCGGTGAAGCCGATCCGGCGTCCACCGACGACCGCCTTGATCTGGCTGCCGGTGCCGTCGGCGACGATGCGGCCGTCGTTGAGCACCACGATCCGGTCGGCGAACTCGTCCGCCTCGTCGAGGTAGTGGGTGGCGAAGACGACGGTCCGGCCCTCGGCGGTGAGGGTCTGCATCGTCGCCCAGAAGGCGCGACGGGCGTCCACGTCCATGCCGACGGTCGGCTCGTCCAGGATCAGCAGCCTCGGGTCGGCCATCATCGCCAGCGCGAACCGGACGCGCTGCGCCTGCCCGCCGGAGAGCTTGTTGGTGTTGCTCTTCAGGATCGAGGTCAGGTCGGCGCGCTCGATCACCTCGTCCAGCGGCAGCGGGTGGGCGTACAGGCCGTGCATCAGGGTGAGCAGCCGGCGCACCGGCACGTCCCAGAGCAGGACGCCGTTCTGCAGCATGGCACCGACGTCGCCGCGGCGCATCGCTCTGATCGGATCGGCACCGAAGACCGCGACGGTGCCGGCGTCCGGCTTTGTCAGGCCCAGCACCATCTCGGTGGTGGTCGACTTGCCGGCGCCGTTGGGCCCGAGCAGGGCCATGATCTGACCGGCCGGCACGGCGAGGTCGAGCCCGTCGACCGCGGTCAGCCCGCCGTAGGTCTTGGTGAGTCCGGTGAGGGTGATTGCGTCCATGGCTCAACGGTGCCGCGTGCCGTCCGTTTCGCTCAGAGGGCGCTGTCACCGGTTGGCGATGACAGCTGTCACAGGCTCCTCAGCCGCCGGGACGGAAGGCCGAGCCCATCGCGGCCAGGGCGCCGTCGGCGACCGGGATCCGGCCGTCCCGGGCTGCCTTCACCAGGGCGGCGTGGTCGGCCTCGGTCTGGTCGGCGTAGAGCCGGGCGAACCGCGAGAACGCCTTCGCGGCCTTCTCGCCGCCGCCGAGGTAGCCGGCGATCATCGACGCCCCGGAGGTCCGCGCGTGGCCCTTGGCCAGCAGGTGGCCGACGATGCCGGCGTAGTCGGCCAGCGCGGTCGCGGTCAGGCCGTCCAGCGGCACCGTGCCCTTCATGTTGCGGAACTGCCGGACGTAATACTGTCGCCCGTCCACCTCCGTCCAGCCCAGCAGCGGATCCGACACGGTCTGCAGTGCCTGCTGGTACTCGACCACCCGCTGGCCCTGGTGGGCGTGCCAGGCGTTGTCGCCGTGGACGAACCGGGCCAGCACCGAGCGTCGTGCCTGCTTGAGCTGCAGGAACAGCACGTCGTCCGGTGAACTGCCCTCCAGCAAGGCCACATACGCGCGCAGGCCGACCGAGCCGACGCCGACCACCTTGTGCGCGATGTCGACCAGGGTGTAGCCGGCGACCACCCGCCGCCAGTGCGGGGCCAGGGTCTCCAGGTAGGCGTCCAGTCCCTCGGCCAACTGGTCGTACTCCTCGCCGCGCACCGACCGGATCAGCGGCAGCTCCTCGACGATCCGGCGCTCGCCGCCGGCCGTGGAATCGGTGAACCGGGGCAGCGCCCGGTCCGAGGTGCGCTTGCGGGCGATCTTCCCGGCCCGCCTGATCTCGTCGCGCAGGTCCTTCTCGGTGGCCGTCTCGTGCAGTCGTTCGATGTCCAGCCGGTTGTACGAGCGGGCCATCAGCGGCATGGTCGCCAGCAGCGCCACCTCGTCGCGATAGGCGAGCACGCAGGCCCGGACGGCGTCGGCGATGGCGTCCTCGGCGTAGCCGTTCTCGCGTCCGGCCACCCAGACCGCGGCGGCCAGCCGGCGCAGGTCCCACTCCCAGGCGCCCGGATGCGCCTCGTCGAAATCGTTCAGGTCGATCACCTGCTCGCCCTCGGGCGAGCGGTAGAAGCCGAAATTGCCCAGGTGCGAATCGCCGCAGATCACCGGCATGATCCCGGTGATCGGCAACGCGGCCAGGTCGGACGCCATCACCACCGCGGTGCCGCGGTAGAACCCGTACGGCGACGACACCATCCGGCCCACCCGGATCGGGATCAGTTCCTTGATCCGGCCGTGGTGGGACGCGTTGATCAGCTCGATCGGGTCCGGACGCGCCTGGGTCGCGTTCCACACCCCGAGCGCCGAGATCGGCACCTTCTCGCGTAGCGAGCGGCCCAGCGCGAAACGCTCGTCGCGGGTGGTGCCGCGTTGCCGGACCGACGCGAACGCGCTGCTGTCGGTGCTGGCCAGGACGGTGTGGCTGGTGTGCTGCGACATCGCCGCTCCTCTCGGACGCCGAAAAGCCTAGTGGCCTCGCCGTCCGCTTGTCGTCACGCGGGTGCCCGTTCGGTGGTTGCCGCCGGCTCTGGGCCGGCGATGATGAAACGATCGAGCGGTGGCGATTCTCACTGCCTTGATCGAGGTGATCCTGCCGGTGGTGCTGGTCGCACTGGCGGGAGTCGCCCTCGCCCGGGCCTTTCGGCTCGACATGGACACCGTCGGCAAGATCAATCTGTACGGGCTGACCCCGGCCCTGGCCTTCGACAGCGTGATGAAGACCGAGGTGTCCTCGGGGCAGGCGGTACAACTCGTCGGGGGCTATCTGCTGGTCACCGCGCTCGCCGGGCTGGTCGCGCTCGCCGGGGCCTGGGGACGAGATGGTGCGACCCGGCGCGCCATGATCGCCAGCGTGGTGATCGGCAACAACGGCAACTTCGGGCTGCCGATCGCGCTGCTCGCACTGGGCCGCACCGGACTGGACCAGGCGGTGGTGATCTTCGTCACCTCGCTGGTGGTCATGTACACCGTCGGCCCGGCCCTGCTCGGTTCGCACGGCGGCCTGCGCGACGCGGCACTGACGGTGGCGAAACTGCCGGTGACCTGGGCGCTGCTGGCCGGACTGATCGTCCGGTCGAGCGGCTGGGTGCTGCCGGTGGGGATCGGCCGGGGCATCGAGTTGCTGGCCCAGGCCGCGATTCCGATGGTGCTGATCGCCCTGGGCCTGCAACTCGGCCAGCGCTCCAGCCTGCGGTTGTCCGCGCCGGTGCTGCTCGCGTCGGCGATCCGGGTGGTCGCCGTCCCGATGCTCGCCGTCGGGGTCGCGCTGCTGCTGCACCTGGACGGGCCCGAACTGAGCAGCCTGATCCTGGCCTGCGCGATGCCGACCGCGGTGAATGCGTTCATGCTGGCCCGCGAATACGGCTCGAACCCCGAACTGGTGGCCAGCGTGGTGGCGCTCTCGACGCTGGCCAGTCTCGGGACGATCGCGGTGGTGGTTGCGCTGCTGCCGGGTCTGGCCTGAGCCTTCGGTTCAGCGGTCGGCGCGGGAGGCAGGTGGACCGAAAAGAACCGTCCCCGGCGTACCGCGGTGCCGGTGCCCGATACTGGGCCGGTGAGCGTGGCGAGACAGGCAAGGCTGTGGCAGTGGGCTGCGGTGGCCTACACCGTGCTGGCTTCGGCCTTCTTTGCGCTGATGCCGCTGATCGCGGTGCCGGCCCGAGGCGAGGTGGCCTGGGTGGCGCCGTACACCCTGTTGGGCTGGCTGGTGTTCCCGCCGCTGCTGATCCCGGTCGCACTGACCCTGGTGCCGCTGCTGGTCCGGCGTCGCCGGGTGCTGATCGCCTGGATCTGCACCGGCGCGCTCGGTGTGCTGTGCCTGCTGCTGATCCTGTCCTGGGGCCTGCTGTTGGTACCCGCCGCACTGTTCGGGGCGGTCGGAGCCCATCTGACGGCGCGAGCACCGATCGAGGACGAGGAGATCGACGAGACCCCGTGGCAGGTGCCCGGCTCCTGAGTCCCGCGGGGTCAGGGCGAGAGCACCACCATCCGGGTTGGCTGGCCGCCGACCCGCAGGGAGTAGACGCCACCGAGCAGGTCGGCGGAGAAGGTGAGCACCTTCCCGGACTGTGGCACCGATAGGTGCACACTGCCGGCACCGAAGGCGAGATCGGGCATGATCGCCACCGCAGTGGTCTCGTCCAGGTCCTTGGACACCTTCGGCATCACCCGGCGCTCCCGGATCAGCTGACCGGTGTTGCCGTCTCGTAGCTGCAGGTAGCCCTGGTGGGTGAGTACGTAGAGCCGCTTGCCGTCGGGCGAGCTGTCCACCCGTAGCACGGTGCGCTGGTGACCACGGCGTCCGATCGGCAACTCGGTGATCGTCGGCACGCCGAGGGTGGTGTCGATCCGCTGCACTGTGGTCAGGGCGCCACCGGTGCTGCCCCAGAGCACCCCGTCGGTGCCGGCCACCATCACCGCGGTGCGGCGCTCGCCCGGGTAGGCCACGAAGGCCTGCTCACCGCCGGAGGACGGGTCGGCCGGCACCACCCGCAGCCCGTTGGCGCAGGAGAAGACGACACGGCTGCCGTCGGAGGTGAGGATGCCACCGTGCAGCGCCGGGCAGCTGCCGGTCCCGGTGGAAATGACCCTGCCGGACGCGATCTCGACGACCCGGCCGGTGCCGCGGATGTTGCCGACGTGCAGCAGCTCCGCACCGTTGGCGGCCTTGGCGACGACCAGGCTGTAGTGGCCGGGGGCGCCGAGATCGGTGGTGCCGGCACGGGGATCCTCGAAGCCGGTCAGCTTCTTCGGGTCGAACCACTGCAGGACGCCCTGCGATTCGAGCGCGATCCCGATCTTCCCGGACGCCTCCGGGAGTCGGGCGTGGTTGACCCCGCCGGGCGACTGGGTGACCCAGGTGCGGGCCACGTAGGGCGGCCGGGCCTCGGCATGTTCGGCGTCGTAGGCGGTGTCGATGATGCTGACGTGATGCCGGTCGGCGGCGCGACCGCGCAGGGCGAAGGCCAGGGTGCCGTCGGCCGAGCGGGCCAGGCTGATCGGCGCCTCGGGCGTCGAGATCCGGTCTGTCACCCGGCCGTCGTCGACCACCACGATCTCGCCGGTGTCGGAGTCACTGACCAGCAGTCGCTGGTGAACGTGCCGGGCCTCGCCGACCGGGTCGGGCGTGCCATGGGCGGGGGCGAGCGGCGGCGGTGCGGCGACGACCAGACCGGCGGTGAGCGCGGCAGCGGCGAGGGAGCGAAGAAGTCTCATGTAAGAAGACTACGAGAATCATTCTCGTTCACCTCGCCGTTCCGCGAACTGGCCTAGCCGGACGGCTCCAGCCGCCGTCCCAGCGGACGGCCACCGGTCGCGGCGACCCGCTTCTCGGGTGCCAGCTCGTGGCCGGCGTGCCGGGCCGCCGCAGTCCTCGCCGCGTCGGCATCGCCGGCCCTGATCGCCGCGGCGATCAGCTCATGTTCGGCGGTGCTGTCGGTGGCCGGACGGCGCCCGGCCACCGCGGACGGCTGGGCGGGCACCGTGAACAGGCCGTCGTAGAGGTCGCTGAGCAGCGCCTCGCCGGCGGCCTCGAACACCAGCCGGTGGAAGGCGGACAGCCGCCGGCAACCACCCAGTCCGGACGCCGCGGCCTGCTCGATCGCCGCCGCCTGGGCGTCGGTGCGGCGAAGCGCCGCCAGCGCGGCCGCCTCGGCCTCCAGCGCCGTCCGCAGCGCCCGGACGCCCTCGGCGCTGTGCCGTCCCAGGTAGCCGGCCAGCACCGAGTTGACCGGGCTCGCCGAACGGACGAAGGTGCCGCAACCGGGCAGCGCCTCGAGCATGCCGAGCATGGTCACCGAATGGGTCGCCTCGCGGACAGTGGATCGCCCGACTCCGTGTTGCGTGGCGATCTCGCTCTCGGTGGGGATCCTGCTGTTCACCGGCCACGCGCCGCTGGTGATCTGCCGTTGCAGCCACTGCCCCAGGGCGACCGCCTTCGAGACCGGCATCAGCTGACCCTCACGCTGACGGTCTTGGTGGTCTTCCCCGAGACGTTGGAGTTGCCGGCGAACACCGCCTTGACCTTGTGGGTGCCGCGCTTGGTGAACGCCGGCAGCTTCACCTTCAGGGTGCCGCGATGGCTGCTCTTCAGGGCGTAACTGCCGAGCCGCCTTGTGCCGTCGTAGATCCGGACGGTGCCGGTGGCGTAGACCTTGGACGCGCCGCTGATCGAGACCTTGACGGTGGCGTCCACCCGCTTGCCGCGCTTCACCTTGGACGCCGACAGCTTCAGCGAAGCCGACGAGGAGGCCTTGGCGACGGTGAAGCGGGCCGACGCGGTGGCCGCGGCCGTGTCGGCGTCCCCGGCGAACCGGGCGGTCAGGGTGTGCGTGCCCACGGCCGCGTCGGCGGGCAGGGTGACCCGGGTGCCGGCGGAGCCGACCGTGACCGTGGTCGTCCAGCTGCCCTGGGAGACCTCGACGGTACCGGCGGCCGGGGCGCCGGCGATCCGCAGCGCCACGGTGGCGGTGCGGGCCGAGCCGTAGCGCGGCGACTTCGGTGCGGTGAGGGTGAGCGCGGAGGTGCGCGGGGCGGGGGTGTCGGCGTCCACGGTGAGCGAGCGGGTGATCCGGGAGATCGGCTGATCGTTGATCACCCCGGCCGGCGGCAGCACGCAGGACAACCCCACGTTGAACCCGACCACGACCGTGCCGGTCAGCTCGGCCGGCAGCGTCGCGGTGCCGGTGGCTGCCCCCGTGCTACCGGTCTGCACGCAGGCCAGCACCTGCTCGTTGACCACCACCGCCACCTTCTGCGGCGCGCCGCCGACCCCGATGTAGCCGACCAGGTCGAAACCGAACGTGCCACCGGGCCGGACCCGCTCGGTGCGCAGCGTGGCGTTCGGCTGCGCGGTGATCCGCAGCGTCACCTCGGCGCTCACCGAACCGGTCGACAGCCGCAGCACGCGGGAGCCGAGCGCGACATCGGACGGCAGCGTGAGCCGGGCCGTCGGCGGCAGGGCGCCGTCGGTTCCGGCGGCGATGCCGGCGGGCAGCGGGGTGGCCGTCGAGGGTGGCGGTGACGTTCTCGCCGGGGGTGAACCCGTCGCCGCGGACGGTGACCGAGGCGCCGGGCCGGAAGGTCGTCCCGGCCTGGAAGACCCCGGTCGGGCTGGTCAGCCCGGTGCTCGCCGCCGCCGAGTTGCTGGCGACGGTGAACGGCACCTGGAAGGTGATCGGGTCGGTGACCCGGTCGCCGGTGGTGGTGAAGAAGGCACCGGACAGGATCCGCAGCCAGTGCTGGCCGTTGCCGAGCGGACCGGACGGGGTGAGCCCGGCCGGCGCCTGCAGCCAGCCCTCGAACGAGCCGCCGTCGGCGTGGTGGGTGACGAACCAGTAGGCCGCCTCGCTGCCGGGGGGCTGGCTCGGGTTCGGCGGACGGTAGGCGTCGCGTCCGCCGACGGTCCAGGCCGGGCCGGCGTCGAAGTCGTAGGGCCGGACCGCGACCAGTGGTTCACCGGTGCTGCCCTGGACGGGGGTGAACCCGCGTCCGGAGATCTCGATCCGCTCGCCGGCCGCGATCCGGTTCGTGCTCAGGGTGATGCTCGCCCCCGACACCGGATCGGTGACGGTCACCGCGGCCTGCGCCGGCTGGGTGCTGAGCACCAGGCCGGACGCCGCCAGCAGCCCGGCGATGAGGACGGCTACCACCCGCCGGATGAGGTGTCGGGGGCCGCGCATCAGCGGGTCACCTTGAGCTTCTTGGACGCCGTCGACGCCTTCAGGTTCGCGTCACCGGCGTAGCTGACCTTGATGGTGTGGGTCTTGACGCTCAGCTTGGGCAGCTTCACCGTGACCCTGCCCTTCGACGAAGCCGTCAGGGTGAGGGTCTTCAGCTTCTTGGAGCCGTCGTAGACGGTCACCTTGCCGGTCGGGGCGTAGTCCGCGGGCAGGTCGCTGCCGCCGATGGTGATGGTCGCCGTGGCCTGCTTGGACTTCTTCACGCTCTTCGGCAGGCTCAGCGAGGTCGTCGAGGACGCCTTGGCGACGTTCACCGTGGCAGTCGCGGTGGACCCCTTGACGCCGGGGGCGGGCGCCAGGGTGGCCTTGATCGTGTGCGTGCCGGCGGACAGCGTGCGCGGCAGGCTGACCGTGGCGATGCCCGAGGATCCGACCTGAACGGTCTGCAGGTCCTTGCCGTCGATGGCGATGGTCGCCTTGCCGGAGGCCGGTTCGCCACCGACCCGCACCCGCACCGAGGCGGTGTTGGCAGCGCCGAAGGTGGTGCTGGTCCGGGTCAGGGTCAGCTCGGTCTCGGATGCCAGCGGGGACAGGTCGAGGGTGACCAGTTTCGCGTCGCCGCCGCCGTAGCCGGCGGCCACCACCTGGTAGCCGTCGCCGGTCGTGGTGATGCCCCACAGGTAGTCGTCGGTGCCGCCGAAGTCCAGCACCTTGGTGCCCACGGGGGTGCCGTCCGGCGCGGTGATGGTGATCAGGGCGTCGCTGGTACCGCTGGTGCCACCGATGCCGACGATCCGGCCGTCGGGCAGGATCAGGTGGTCGCGGTGCCGGTCGCCGCTGTTGTTGCCGTCCTCGCCGACGTGGTACGCCACCAGGCCGCGATCGGCCCAGCTGCGGTTCAGCGCGCCGTTCGGCTTCAGGCTGAACAGCAGCGCGTCCACGCTGTTGGCGGCCGCGGCACCGGTCCGTCCGCCCCGGTAGCCGTAGGCGCTGACCACGTAGTTGCCGTCGGCGTCCTTCCGGATGCCGTAGGCCTCGGCGAAGCCGCCGGTGCCACCGGGGTAGGCGGTTGCCAGGCCGTCGTCGCCCCAGGACTCGTCCGGCTTGCCGGCCGGGGTGTACTTGGCGATGAACGGCTGGTTGTTCGAGCCGACGTTGGCGTAGGCGGTGGTGAAGTACGAGCCGTCGGAATCGAGCAGGCCGCGGCGCAGGTTGTCGCTGAACGGAGTCTCGATGCTGGCCACGCCGCCGGTGCCGAACGAGCTGTCCAGCCGTCCGCTCGAGGTCAGCTGGACGGCTGCCGCGTCCCGGCCGGTGCGGGTGCTGGCCGAATCGGTGCCGATGGCCGCCGAGATGATCGCCTTCTGGTTGGGCCGGACGAAGATGTCCCAGCCCGCGGCGTCGGGCACCGCTGCGCCGCCGGCCGGGTTGACCCCGTCGCTGAGCGAGACCCGGGTCCAGCCGCCGTTGGTCCCGTAGCTGCGGTCGAGGGCGCCGTTGGGGTGGACGCGGGCGACGAAGATGTCGGTGTCGACCGCCGTGCCGGCCGCGGACTGGTCGCCCTCGACCTCGCCGACGACCAGCAGCCGGCCGAGCCGATCGACCGCGACGCCCTTCGCGGTCTCCCGCGCGCCGGGGTTGGTGACGACCGCGGCGTGGAACGAGCTGACCAGGTCGATCACGGCCCGTCCGCCGGTGCCGAAGCTGGTGTCGAGTGAGCCGTCGGCATTGCTCTTGGTGATCAGGACGGCCCGGTTCGTGCCCTCGACCACCTGGTAGCCGACGTTGTAGGTGCCCCCGTCGGGGGCCGCGATCACACCGTTGTAGGCGTCGGCGACATCGGCCGCGCCGTGGTTGTGGACCACCGGGTCACCCGGGGCGCCGAACGCTGCGGGGGCGCCCGCGATCGCGGCCGGCGCGAGGAGGCCGAGGCCGGCCAGGACGCCGACGGCGCGCGTCAGCGGTCGTCGATTGTGCTGTTGCATTGATGCTCCTTGAGAGGCGCCGCCACGGCTGGGAATGTCCCGCCCTGGCTGGCGAATTCACGGTCCTTCGATCGGGCCGTCGAGATTAGGTTAGGAATACCTAACCATCCGCTGATGTTTGAATCGGCGGTTTGGGCTCCCCAAAACTGGGGGGTTGACCGGACCCGTCAGGACGCCGGAGATGCCGGGTAGGGCAGCTGCACCCGGAGCATCGTGCCGACCCCGGGCCGGCTGTCCAGGCTCACCCGGCCGCCTACCGAAGCGGCGGCGTAGCGGATGATCCGCAGCCCCAGACCGGGCTCGGCAGGCTCGGCGAACCCGATGCCGCCGTCGGCGACCTCGATCTGCAACTCGTCGCCGACCAGCTCCACCCGGAGCTCGATCGGCGCATCGCCGGCATGCTTGACGGCGTTGCGAAGGCCTTCTTTGATCACCCGGAAGGCCACCGCTGTTTCGGTTCTGGCAAGGGGTAACGGGTGCTCGGGAAGGGTCACGGCAAGGCGTTGCCGCTCGGGCAGGGTGGCGATCCAGGCGGCTAGCGCGTCGCGGAGGTCGTCGGCCTGCCACTCCGATGCCTCGCCGCTGCTGAGCAGGCCGCGCAGCTCGGCGACATCGGCGGCCAGCAGATCGGACGCCTGGTCGAGCGCGGCGCCGACCACCGCCGGGTCGCCGGACTGCCGGGCGCTGTCGAGGATCAGCCGGGCCGCGGACAGGTCCTGCACAGTGCGTTCGTGCAGCACTTCAGAGATCCGGCGGTGCTCCTCGGCGCGGGCTTGCAGCGCGCGATTGGCGAACAGGGCGCGATCCCGCTCGGCGCCGGCCGCCGTCCGCGCCAGCCGCAGGCTGAGCGGGAAAGTGACCAGGCTCAGCAACAGGATTCCGGCGATCGGAATGGGCAGCCAATCCGTCAGCAGGCCGCGATAGATGGCATCGAATTCGCGGACGGGTTTGTAGACCTCGAGCACGTACGGCGTGCCGGCGCTGTCTCGGAAGGGCAGGTAGATCTCGTACAGATTCGGTAGCGGCGGGCCCTCGGACTGGGTTCCGTCGTCGAGCTTGTCGATTGCCGGCGTCCAGCTGTCGAGCGCGGTGGCAGCGCCGCCGAGCGGGACGACCGCACCCCGGCGTCCCGGATCGGTCGACCATAGGATCTCGCCGGTCCCGGCATCGATGCGTCGCCAGATGTGCACCACCAGCACCTCGCCTGAAGAGATCAGTGGCTCCGCCGAGGTGAGCAGGTGATGTTGCCAGGAGTCGCTCCCGGCGAGGTTCTCGGCGGTCAGCGGCAGTGCGAGCCCGAGTGCGGCCGCCCGGACGTTCTCGACCGCCGCCACCTCAGCCAACTCGGTGGCCCGACGATGGCCCTGCCAGGTGACCGCGAGAGCGACCAGCAGCATCGCGATCAGGACGCCAGCCGCGTGCCGGCGGACGGCGGCGTTGCCGAGCCGCGGCGTCCGGTCAGTCCGTCGCTCAGCCGGCATGCACGTCGATCAGGCCGTGGCGGGCGCCTTCGAGCACCGCACCCAGCATGGTCTGCACCCCGAGCTTCTCGCGCAGGCTGCGAATGTGATCGCGGACGGTGTGGCTGCTGAGGCCGAGCCGGCGGGCCACCTGGTGGGGATCGCTGCCGTTGGCGAGCAGTTGCAGCACCTCGGTCTCGCGTCCGGTCAGGGCCGGGATGTCGTCGGCCCGCTTCGCGGCGACCTGCACCGCCTCGCCGGTGACCGCCTGCCGGAGCGCGGTCATCAGTTCGGGCAGGCCCATGCCCTTGGCCAGGACGGCGCTCGCCCCCATGCCGCGGGCGCGTTTGGCGATGGCGGTCTGCGGGTGCGCGGTCAGCACGACTGCCCGAGTCTCCGGTGAGAGTTCGGCCAGCTCGGTCAGCAGCGACAGCCCGTCGTCGCGGTCGAGCCGGACGTCGATCACCGCCAGGTCGGGACGGCTTTCGGCCAGCAGCCGGCGTCCCTCGTCGAGGCCGTCCGCCGTCCATACCGCGGTGACGTCGGGCTGGGCGGTGAGCACGGTTGCCAGTGCGCCGGTGAACACCGGGTGGTCATCGATCAGTGCCACGCTGAACCGGCTGACCGCATCGTCGGCGGAGGCGGTGGTTCCTGGGTGCTCCTCCGAGGTGACGACCGACTCCACGTCCTCGCTCCACGTCAGGCAATAGGTGAGGCAGATCCTACCGTCGGCCTACTCCCGGATCGGACGTCACCGGTCTTCGCGCTCGTCGGCAAGGAGTTCGTCGACCGATGTTGCGGAGCGCAGACGTTGCTTCGGCAACCCGCTGGTGTGGGCGGGGCTGTCCGTGCGCCGTGGGGTGATTGTGGCCGATGAAGTCGCGGGCACGATGAACCCGACGCGGCGCTGGTGCTTGGTCAGCTCGTACACCTCGCCGGCTTCGACATCGGCGAGCATCGCGGTCGGATTCTGCCGCAACTCGCCGACGGTGATGGACTTCATGAGTCCGCGCTACCAGCGAAATATCTAGGTATGTCTACGGAAGGCGAACCTCAGAGTTCGTCGGGATCGCGCCGGGCGGCGCCCTTGTCGGCGGACTGGGCCAGCATCGCGAAGATCTTCAGCGCGGGCGACACCGTGCGCTGCCGGTTGCGTGGCTTCCAGCCCCGGGCCTCGGCCTCGGCGCGCCGGGCCGCCAGGGTGGCGTCGTCCACCTCGAGGGTGACCGTGCGGTTCGGGATCGAGAAGGTGATGATGTCGCCGTCCTCGACCAGGCCGATGGTGCCGCCGGACGCCGCCTCGGGCGACACGTGCCCGATCGACAGTCCGGACGAGCCGCCGGAGAACCGTCCGTCGGTGATCAGCGCGCACTTCGGGCCGAGCCCGACCCCCTTCAGGTAGGACGTTGGGTACAGCATCTCCTGCATGCCCGGGCCGCCCTTGGGGCCCTCGTAGCGGACCACCACCACATCGCCGGCCTGGATCTGGCCGCCGAGGATCTTCTCCACCGCCTCATCCTGGGATTCGGCGACCTTGGCCGGGCCGCTGAACTCCCACTGCTCGGCCGGGACGCCGGCGGTCTTGACGATGCAGCCGTCCTCGGCGAGGTTGCCGTAGAGCACCGCCAGGCCGCCGTCGGTGGTGTAGGGCGTAGCCACAGCCCTGATGCAGCCGTTGCTCGGGTCGGTGTCGAGGCTCTCCCAGCGGTTGCTGGACGAGAACGCCTCGGTGGTCCGCACCCCGCCGGGAGCGGCGTAGAAAAGGTCGGCGTTCTCGGGCTTGACCCGTCCGCCACGGATGTCCCAGTCGTCCAGCCAGCTGTCCAGATCAGGGGCGTGGACGGCGTGCACGTTGCGGTCGAGCAGCCCGCCGCGGTCGAGTTCGCCCATGATGGCGACGATGCCGCCGGCCCGGTGCACGTCCTCCATGTAGTAGTTGGCGGAGTTCGGGGCCACCTTGCAGATGCACGGGGTGACCCGGGAGAGCGCGTCGATGTCGTGCTGGTCGAAGTCGACGCCGGCCTCGTGGGCGGCAGCCAGCAGGTGCAGCACGGTGTTGGTCGAGCCGCCCATCGCGATGTCGACCCGCATGGCGTTGTTGAACGCCTCCTTGGTGGCGATCGACAGCGGCAGCACCGAGGCGTCCTCGTCGTCGTACCAGCGCGTGGCCAACTCGACGGCCAGCTTGCCGGCGTTGAGGAAGAGATCACGGCGGGCGGACGCGGTGGCCAGCGTCGAGCCGTTGCCCGGCAGTGACAGCCCGAGCACCTCGGTCAGGCAGTTCATCGAGTTGGCGGTGAACATGCCCGAACACGAGCCGCAGGTGGGGCAGGCGTTCTGCTCGATGGCGGTCAGGTCGTCGTCGGCGACGTTCGGGTCGACGGCCTTGACCATGGCGTCGACCAGGTCGAGCCGGGTCTGCACGGTACCGCCGTTGATCAGCGCCTTGCCGGCCTCCATCGCGCCACCGGAGACGAACACAGTGGGAATGTTCAGCCGCAGCGCGGCCAGCAGCATGCCGGGGGTGATCTTGTCGCAGTTCGAGATGCAGACCAGGGCGTCGGCGCAGTGCGCGTTGACCATGTACTCCACCGAGTCGGCGATGATCTCGCGGCTGGGCAGCGAGTAGAGCATGCCGTGGTGGCCCATCGCGATGCCGTCGTCGACGGCGATGGTGTTGAACTCGCGGCCCACTCCGCCGGCCTCGGCGACCGCGCCGGCGACGAGTTTGCCCATATCGCGCAGGTGCACGTGGCCCGGCACGAACTGGGTGAAGCTGTTCGCGATCGCGACGATCGGCTTGCCGAAATCGGACTCTCCCATGCCGGTGGCGCGCCACAGGGCGCGGGCGCCGGCCATGTTGCGGCCATGGGTCGTCGTACGAGATCGCAGAGCAGGCATGCGGAGAACCTTACGCCCGCGTAACCAGCCCGGGATGCACCGGCCAGCCGGTGGCCGCGACCCGATTTGGGCGATCGCACAACGCCGCCGACGGGGGTTCCGCCAATCGCCTATAGGCCGCGTGACCAGTGGTCCGATTGACTGAATCGACCCACTCGCCACTCACTTCCCGGAGGCCCAGCCGTGGATGCGATCACCGTCGTCCCGAGCCCGATCAACGAACCCGTGCACGAATACCCGCCCGGTTCCGCCGAGCGTGCCCGGCTACGCGCCGAACTCGATCGTCTTGCCGCGAACCCCCTCGAGATCCGCCAGGTGATCGGCGGCGAACACCGCAACGCGGCCGGGTCGCGCTACGACGTCGTCCAGCCGCACCGGCATTCCTCGGTGATCGGCAGCTACCGCGAGGCGCAGCCTGCCGATGTGACGGACGCGATCGCCGCCTGCCGTGCGGCGGCGCCGGGCTGGCGGGCGATGTCCTTCGACGACCGGGCCGCGGTGTTCCTGCGGGCCGCCGACCTGCTCGCCGGGCCGTGGCGCGAGCGGCTGGCCGCAGCCACGATGCTCGGCCAGTCCAAGACCGCCTACCAGGCCGAGATCGACACGCCCTGCGAGCTGGTCGACTTCTGGCGGTTCAACGTCGGCTTCGCCCGACAGCTGCTGACCGAGCAGCCGATCTCCGGCAGCGGCGTCTGGAACCGGACCGACTACCGTCCGCTCGAGGGATTCGTCTACGCGATCACCCCGTTCAACTTCTCCGCGATCGCCGGCAACCTGCCTGCGGCGCCCGCCCTGATGGGCAACACCGTGCTGTGGAAGCCGGCCGCGACCCAGGCGTGTGCCGCCTACCTGACCATGCAGCTGCTGCAGGAGGCCGGCCTGCCCGACGGCGTGATCAACCTGGTCTTCGGCGACGGCCCCACGGTCTCCGGCGTCGCGCTGCCGGCGCCCGATCTGGCCGGCATCCACTTCACCGGCTCCACCGCGCTGTTCCAGACGCTGTGGCGGCAGGTCGCCGAGAACCTTCCCCGTTACCGCAGTTATCCGCGGCTGGTCGGCGAGACCGGTGGCAAGGACTTCGTCGTCGCCCATGCCTCCGCCGATCCCGAGGTGCTGACCACGGCGTTGATCCGTGGCGCCTTCGACTATCAGGGGCAGAAGTGCTCCGCGACCTCGCGGGCGTTCATTCCGCGCTCGGTCTGGTCGACGATGGGCGAGGCTTTCCTGCACGAGGTGAGCCAGTTGCGCTACGGCGACATCACCGACTTCACCAACTTCGGTGGTGCCGTCATCGACCAGAAGGCCTTCGACCGGAACCGGGCCGCGATCGAGCGGGCTCGCGGCGTCGGCTCGCTGACCGTCGCCGCCGGTGGCGGCTGCGACGACAGCGACGGCTTCTTCATCGAGCCGACGGTGCTGCTCGGCACCGACCCGGCCGATGACGCGTTCCGGACCGAATACTTCGGCCCGATCCTGTCCGTCCACGTCTACGACGACAGCACCGCGGGTGCGTACACCGACGTCCTGCGGCTGGTCGATGCCGGCTCCGACTACGCGCTCACCGGCTCGATCATCGCCACCGACCGGCAGGCGATCAGCGAGGCGGACGAGGAACTGCGCTTCGCCGCCGGCAACTTCTACATCAACGACAAATCCACCGGCGCCGTCGTCGGTCAGCAGCCGTTCGGCGGCGGCCGGGCGTCCGGCACCAACGACAAGGCGGGTTCCGGGCTGAACCTGCTGCGCTGGGTCTCGGCCCGGACGGTGAAGGAGACCTTCGTCCCGCCGCGGCACCACGGCTACCCGCACCAGCTTCCTGAGGCACAGTGATGGCCAGGTTCACCCTGGGCAACCCGTTGCGCCCGATCCTGCTCGCGGCCGGCCGTTCGGCCTGGGTCGAACGGCTGGTCACCCGGCTGCCGCTGACCCGGTCGGTGGTCACCCGCTTCGTCCCGGGCGCCGATCGGGCCTCGGTGGTGGCCACCGTCCGCCGGTTGCTCGCGTCCGGCCGGATGATCTCGGTCGATCATCTCGGCGAGGACATCACCACCCGGGAACAGGCGCAGGCGACGGCCGACGCCTACCTCGCGCTGCTGGACGACTTCGCCGGCCTGCCGGTCGAGCCGCTGGGCGGCTGCCGCCGGCTGGAGGTGTCGATCAAGCTGTCCGCGCTTGGCCAGTCGCTGCCCGGTGACGGCGAGGCGTTGGCCCTGGAGCATGCGCTGGCGATCTGTCGCGCGGCGGACGCGGTCGGCTGCTGGGTGAACGTCGACGCCGAGGACCACACCACCACCGACTCCACGCTGCGGATCGTCGGACAGTTGCGCGAGGAGTTCCCCGACGTCGCCACCGTGCTGCAGGCATACCTGCACCGCACCGAGCAGGACTGCCGAGACCTGTCCGGCCCGCGTTCCCGGATCCGGCTGTGCAAAGGCGCCTACGCGGAGCCGGCGGATGTCGCCTTCCAGTCGCCGGCGGAGGTGAACGCGTCCTACCTGCGCTGCCTGGAGATCCTGATGCGGGGGGAGGGCTACCCGATGGCGGCCACCCATGACCCAGCGATGGTCGAGGGCGCGCAACGCATCGCCGCCGAGACCGGACGCAGCCTGGACCGGTTCGAGATCCAGATGCTCTACGGGATCCGGGACGCCGAACAGAGCCGGCTGGTCGAGGCCGGCTTCCGGCTGCGCACCTATGTGCCGTTCGGCGACGACTGGTTCGGCTACTTCATGCGACGGCTCGCCGAGCGACCGGCGAATCTCGTCTTCTTCCTGCGTTCGCTGTTCGGGAAGCGATGAGTCAGTCGTTCAGGAACGGCGCCAGCATCAGGCCGAGTTGCAGCCGCAGCCGGTCGGCGCCGTTGCTGAACCGCAGGCCGGTGACCGCCTCCACCTTGCCCAGCCGGTAGTAGAGCGTCTGCCGGTGCACGTGCAGGGCCGCCGCGGCCTCGGCGACGTTGCCGGCCCGATCGAGGAAGACCTCGACGGTACGGATCAGGTCGGCGTCGCCGGTGGCCAGCAGTCGCTGCAGCGGCTCGTCCAGGACGATCGCCGAGAGCTGGGCCGCCGGGACCGCTTCGAGCAGCCGGTACGGGCCCAGCTCGTCCCACATGGCGACCGGGCCGCGCTGTTTGGCCCCGGCGATCCGCGCCGCGGTTCTGGCTTCGAGCCAGCATCGGTGCAGCTCGGTGACGGAGCCCCGCGGCCGTCCGACGCCGGCGGCCAGCCGGCCGTCCCAGCCCTCGGGGAGCTCCTTGGCATAGAGGTCGAGGACGGCCGCGGCGGCGTCCCGCGCCTGGTCCCCGTGCTCCAGCGAGCGTAGGGGGACCACCGCGACCGCCCCGCCGGGACCGACGTCGACCAGCAGTCGCCGAGGGCTGCCCCACAGGCCGGGCGCGACCCGGGGCAGTGAGCCCTCCGACTCGGTGATCACCATCACGGTCAGCGGGGCGTGCCGGTCGAGCAGGCCGCGTCCGATCAGCCGCTCGGCCGCGGCCCCGGCCTTGTCCGCGTCCGCTCCGACCAGATCGGCGACCGCGAGGGCGACCTCGGCACGCTGCCGGCCGATCTGGGCGAGATAGACCGCCGCCTCGGCGGCCAGCCGGGCCACGCCGGCCACCGCCGGGTCGTCGAGTGCGGTCTCCTCGTCGAGTGCCCACAGGTAGCCGTAGGTGGTGCCACGCCAGCGCGCCGGAAAACAGATGCGGCCCTGCAGGCCGGCCTGCGGATCGGCCGGGATGCGTAGTGGTTCCGGGCTGGCGGCGATGCCGAAGCTCTCGAAGCGGGCCCGGACGGCCGGGGCGGAGCGGCGTTGCAGAATGGAGTCGCGGCGCACCGCATCGACCTCGGCGGGCTGGGCTGCGTACGCCAGCAGATTGAAGTTGCGATCCTCCAACACGGTTGCGGACTGCAGCAAGCGTGCGGATTCATCGACGATTTCCTGCAGTTCCGGCCTCACTTCATGTCCTCCCGGGGTCCGTCGGGGCTTGTGCAATCGTCGATAAGCCGCGGGCATTGCTGTGACGAATGCGGCTCGACCAGATGCGTCGGTAGGCGCAAGAATGTCAGCAGCCGACCACCCGCCACCAGTTGGCGAGCGGCCACCGACCCACCCATCGCCGGGCGATTGCCCGAATTCGAGTATGCAGGGGGAGACCATGGGCGCACCGCCGACCGAACTGAAGAAGGGCCTGAAGCAGCGGCACCTCACCATGATCGCGATGGGAGGGGTGATCGGAGCCGGTTTGTTCGTCGGCTCGGGAGTCGTGATCAGTGAGGCGGGGCCCGGGGCGTTCCTGGCCTACGCGCTGTCCGGCGTGCTGATCATCATGGTGATGCGAATGCTGGGCGAGATGGCCACGGCCAATCCGTCCACCGGATCCTTCGCGGACTACGCCCGCAACGCGCTCGGTGGCTGGGCGGGTTTCTCCGTCGCCTGGCTCTACTGGTACTTCTGGGTCATCGTGGTCGGCTTCGAGGCCGTCGCGGGGGCCAAGGTGATGCAGTACTGGCTGCCTGATGTGCCGCTGTGGCTGCTCTCGCTGGTGTTGATGAGCCTGATGACCCTGACCAACCTCTTCTCGGTCTCCTCGTTCGGCGAGTTCGAGTTCTGGTTCGCCGGGATCAAGGTCGCCGCGATCGTGATCTTCCTCGCCCTGGGCACGTTCTTCGTGCTCGGCATGTGGCCCGGCCGGACGATGGACTTCAGCAATCTGACGGCGCACGGCGGCTTCTTCCCGCACGGTCCCGCGGCGATCTTCGGGGCGATCGTCGTGGTGATCTTCTCCATGGTCGGTGCCGAGATCGCCACCATCGCGGCGGCGGAATCCCCGGATCCCGGAAAGGCAATCGCCAGGGCCACCAACTCGATCATCATGCGGATCGCGGTCTTCTTCGTCTTCTCGATCTTCCTGCTGGCCGTGATGATGCCCTGGAACTCCGCCGATCTGGCCGCGTCCCCCTACGTCGCGGCCTTCAAACTGATGGGTATTCCGTACGCCGACCACATCATGAACCTGGTCGTCCTCACCGCGGTTCTGTCCTGCCTGAACTCTGGGCTTTACACGGCATCCCGGATGCTGTTCGTGCTCGCCGCCCGCCGCGAGGCTCCGCTCAAGCTGATGACCGTCAGCAAGGGCGGGGTGCCCCGCGCGGCGATCCTCACCTCGTCGGTGATCGGCTTCCTGTGCGTGATCGCCGCCGCCGTCTCCGAGCACACGGTCTTCCTTTTCCTGCTGAACTCCTCCGGCGCGGTCATCCTGTTCGTCTACCTGCTGATCGCCATTTCACAGATCGTCCTGCGTCGTCGGACCAGCGCCGACAAGCTGGTGGTCAAGATGTGGCTGTTCCCGGGCCTCTCCGCGGTCGTGGTGATCGGGATCCTGGCGGTGCTGGTGCAGATGGGGGTGGCCGAGGACACCCGGATCCAGCTCATCCTGAGCCTCGCCAGCTGGGCCGTGGTGATCGTGCTGTTCTTCGCGACCAAGCGGCTTCGCGAACGCGCCACGGTGGAGCCGACGGCACCGGTCCCGACCGAGGCGGCCCAGCGGGTGCTGGTGCTTGCCAATGAGACCGTCGAGGGCCCGGAGCTGCTCGCCGAGCTCAAGGGCATCGACGCCGCCGGCAAGGCGGAATACTTCGTCTGCGTGCCGGCCAATCCGATCGACACCGGGCAGGCGATGCACCAGGGGGCGGTGTACCTGTGGGACGCGACCGCGGCGGCAGCCAAGGAACGCCTCGACCGGACGTTGGCACTGCTCAACGAGAACGGTCTCGCGGCCGCTGGCGAGGTCGGCGACTACCGTCCACTGCGTGCGCTGGCGGAGGCGGTCGCGAGCTTCAAACCCGATCGACTGGTGATCTGTACCCTCCCCGAGGATCAGTCGGTCTGGCTGCGCTATGACGTGGTCGACCGTGCCCGGGAGGCCAACCCGACCATCCCTGTGATCCATGTGATCGTGCAGCCCGCCGTGGCCGCGGTCTGAATCCTCAAAGGAAACTTGATGACGGTACTGATCGGCCTGACTCCGAACGAGCGTGGCGCAGGCGCGCTGCAGCTCGGCGCGATGGCCGCCCGCTCTCTGCAGGACGACGTCGTCGTCGCCTCGATCACGGCCAGGCCGTGGCCCGAGGTGTTCGACGCCGACCGCGAGTACCTCGACGTTCAGCGCACGCAGGCCGAAGCCGCGCTCGAGCGGGCGCGGGAGACCATCGGCGGCGATCTGGAGGTGCGCTACGTCGTCGAATCGGGCCGTTCGGTGGCCTCCGGGCTGATCGAGGTTGCCCGCGACTGTGCGGCGGGGGTGGTGGTGCTGGGCTCTGCCTCGCAAGGGGTGGACGGGCTGATCAGCCTGGGCAGCGTCGCGAACCGGCTGCTGCACACCCTGGACGTGCCCATCCTGATCGCGCCGACCAACTACCACACGGCGTCCGATGCACGGGTTCGACGGGTGACCGTCGCCTTCGGCCGAGGTGACCGCGACAGCGGGCTGCTCACCTCCGCGGCGGCGCAGGCCGAGCGGGCCGGAGTCCAGCTGCGGGTGGCGTGCTTCGCGGTTCGTCCGATGAGCGCCGCGGGAGGAAGCATCGAGCCCGACGTCGAGAACCTGGTGGTGGACGAGTGGGTCGAGGCGCTCCGCGCCGAGATCGAACCCGCCCTGGCCGCAGCCGGCGTCGACCCGGAAGCCACCCCGGTGGTGGTGGGCGAGGGTGGCACCTGGGAGCAGGCCATCACCGCCGTGGACTGGGCGCCCAATGAGTTGCTGGCCGTCGGGGCCAGTACCTCGGGGGTGGGCCGGTTCCTGCTCGGTTCGCACGCCTCGAAGATCGTCCGGAACGCGCCGCTACCCGTCCTGGTACTGGCCAGGCCCAGCTGATCCGGGCGCGCGGCGGAAAGAGCCGGAAGCTTCGCGGGCTGGGCACTCGCGCCGCGGGTCCGGACTTCCGCTGGCCCTCGGCGCCGGCGGAGCATAAGCCGCCGCCGGAGGGGCGCCGGCGGAGGTCGCGGCGTGGCCGGTCGCCACGGCGCAGCGACGTCCCCACCCTGGCAGCCGAGCGGGGAGACGCCGCTCGATCGAAGCCGGCTTTCGCCCAGCTGCGGGACCGACTCACCGTGCTCGGGGCGGTGGGCCTCTATCTCCTGGTCCTGTTCGCGATCGCCCTGGTCGGAAGCCTCTTCGATGGTGGCGAGCGCCGCAGCGATCCGGGTCCGTCCCGGACGCCGACCCCCACCCTGCCCGAACTGGCGGCGACCTGGTCGGTGCGGCCGTCCGAACTGCGGCCCGACCTGGGCACCGGTGCGGAACTGGTGGCGCCGGTGGACGGCAGCTTCGACCCGAACCGCGTGGTGGCGATCGGCACCACCTGGGTCGTGCTCAGCGGTGACGCCGAGGACCGCGCGATCGCCGTCCACGGCCTGGACGCCTCGACCGGGCGCGTGCTGTGGCGCACCGACCTACCGAACGGTGTCTGCGCCGCGACTCCGGTGAAGTCGCGGCTGGTCTGTGCGGCGTCCACCGCGACCGATCCGGTGACCGGGCTGGGTACTAGCTGGCGGATCTCGCTGCTCGACCCGGCCACCGGACGCGAGACCCGGGGCGTTGATTTCGCCGGCTGGCTCACCCTGATTCATGCCGACGGCGACCGCGTCCTGCTGGCCGAGCAGCGCCAACCGGCGCCGCACGCCGTCCTGACCGGTCTGGACGCCGACCTGCGGCAACGCTGGCAACTAGACCTGCGGGACCAGCCGCAGCATGCCGGCCTGTTCAGCGACAACCGGATCTACAACCGCAAACTGCCGATCCCGGACGGGCCGGCGCTGGATCGTCCGCGGATCAGGAAGGTGGCCGACGGGCTGACCGCGCTGTGGTCGGGCCAGACCACCGCCTTCGTCGACCTGCGCTCCGGCAAGCTGGCCGGCATGCCGCGGTGTTCGCGGCTGGTGGATGACGGCGAGCGGCTGTGGTGCAACGACGGCGCCGTCGCGGTCAGCTACAGCTACTCCCTGCGCAACCTGCACGAGACGGCCATCAACACCCGGCTCGCCTTCCCCTACCGCGACCCGCGCGCGGGTGACGTCACCGATCCCGTCTTCCTCGAAGCCGACGGCCGCGCCGTCCGGGTCGATCCGGCCAGCGGCACGACGCTCGGGCCACTGGCGCAGACCTACAATGGTTCGGCGTTCGGGATGACCATCTCGCCGCAGGCGTCGTTCGTCGCCGGACGCACCCTTCTCTCGGATTCCACGACGCTGTTCGCGGTGGACGCCCGGACCGGAAAGCTGCACTGGCAACGGCAGAAGCCGACCTCGATGGGTGAGGCCTGGGGGTGGCGCGCGAAGCTGCTGCTCGCCGGTTCGGTGGTCCGCGTCCTGGACCCGGCGGACGGCCGGGAGCAGTCGGCGTACCGCCAGCGGCGCGGGCTGTACACCGTGCTGGTCGGCGACACCCTGGTCGGGATCGGGCCGGACGAGATCGCTCGGCTGGCCGATCCCTGACCGGGAAACGCTCGGAGGGCTGTGCGTACACTGTGGCGATGAGCGACTTCTTCCAGCTCTTCAACCCCGGCGCGCGGCACACCCAACAGCAGCGCGACCTGGAGAAGATGCTGGTGGTCGACTATCGCAAGGGCGGCTGGGGTCCGAAACCGCTCGACCTGGAATCAGGCAAGGTGACCATCGTGATGCCGAACCGGCTGCCCGAGGCCAGGGACACCGAAGCAGGTGAAGATCCCGGATCGAGCCCGACCTGACCCTCAGGGCAGCGGGTGCCCGGCGGCCCGATACAGCCGGTACCACTCCTCACGGCTCAGCGTGACGTCGCTGCCGGCGGCCGCCTCGGCAACCCGCTCGGGTTTGGTGGTGCCCAGCACCACCTGGATGTTCGCCGGATGCCGGGTGATCCAGGCGGTCGCGATGCCGGTCGGCGTCACGCCGTAGCCACCGGCCAGCTCGTCCAGCACGTCGTTGAGTTCGGCGTGGTGCTCCCGATCGTCGATGAAGACGCCGTCGAAGAAACCTCGCTGGTACGGCGACCAGGCCTGCAGGGTGATCCCGGTGCGGCGGGCATGGTCGAGGATGCCGTTGTCCCGGTCGATGGACGCCTCGACGCCGGCCATGTTGGTGGCCAGGCCCGAGGCGATGATCGGCGCGTGGGTGATGCTGAGCTGCACCTGATTGACGATCAGCGGCTGCTCGACGGAGGCCCGCAGCAACTCGATCTGACCGGGGGTGTGGTTGGACACCCCGAAGTGCCGCACCTTGCCGGCGCTCTGCAAGGAAGTGAAGGCCTCGGCGACCTCCTCGGGCTCGACCAGGGTGTCCGGGCGGTGCAACAGCAGGACGTCCAGGTAATCGGTGCGCAGCGCCGCCAGCGACTCATCCACCGTGGCCAGGATGTGCTCGGCGGAGAAGTCGAAGAAGCCGGGCCGGATGCCGACCTTGCTCTGGATCAGGACCTGCGCCCGCTCGTCCGAGCTGAGCGACAGCGCCGTCCCGAAGCGCTCCTCGCACTCGTGCCGGTGGTTGCCGTAGATGTCGGCGTGGTCGAACATCGTGATGCCCGCCTCGCGGGCGGCCCCGAACAGGGTGCGGATCTCGGCGTCGGTCAGCGAGGGAATGCGCATCAGCCCGAGGATGACGCTGGACGCCTCAAGGTCGGTCTGCGGCAGGCGATAGGTCTTCACCGGTCCATTCAACCAGCGGTCCGCCCGATCAGACCCCTTCGAGTCGACCCGGCCGCGACTTGATGAACCACGCCCAGGTCACCACCAGGCAGACCAGGTAGAAGCCGATGAACGCCAGGTAGGCGCCGTTGGCGTTGCCCAGGCTGAGGAACGACTGCCGGAAGGCCAGGTTCACCCCGAATCCGCCGAGCGCACCGATCGCGCCGGCCAGCCCGATCAGGGCGCCCGAGCGGCGCAGCGAGACCGCGTTCGCCTGCTCGATCGGCGCACCCGAGCCGACCGCCAACTGCGCCTTGGCCAGGAACACCGCCGGGATCATCTTGTAGGTGGAGCCGTTGCCCAGGCCCGAGAAGACGAACAGCGTGACGAAGCCGGCCACGAACAGCGGCAGCGAATGCAGCAACGCCGCGAGCAGCACCACCGAGGTGCCCAGCGCCATCGCCACGAAGTTCCAGAAGGTGACCCGCGAACCGGTGTAGCGGTCGGCCAGCCGGCCGCCGACCGGACGGATCAGCGAGCCCAGCAGCGGACCGAGGAAGGTGAGCGCCGCGGCCGCGGCAGGGTTAGGGAACTCCTTGGGGAACTGCACCAGCAGCACCTGGCCGAAGGCGAACGAGAAGCCGATGAACGATCCGAAGGTGCCGATGTAGAGGAACGCCAACACCCAGCTCTCGACATGGGTGGAGACCTCGCGAATCGCACCCTTGGCGTTGCTGACCTGGCTCAGGTTGTCCATCTTGATCGCCGACAGCACCGTGGCCAGCACGATCAGCGGGATGTAGATCGCCACGATCAGCCGCGGGTACTGGGTTCCGGTGAGCGCCAGCACCGCCAGGCCGACCAGCTGGGCCACCGCGACCCCCAGGTTGCCGCCGCCGGCGTTGATGCCGAGCGCCCAGCCCTTCAGCCGGGCCGGGAAGAAGGCGTTGATGTTGGTCATCGACGAGGCGAAGTTGCCGCCGCCGACACCGGCCAGGGCACTCACCCACAGCAGCGTCTCGAACGAGACGCCGGGCTCCAGGACGATCGCGATCGCCACCGTCGGGACCAGCAGCAGGGCCGCCGAGATCACCGTCCAGTTGCGGCCGCCGAACTTCGCCACGGCGAAGGTGTACGGCACCCGGACGAAGGAACCGAGCAGCGAGGGCACCGCGGTGAGCAGGAACTTCTGCCCGACATCGAAGCCGTAGCCGGGGCCGAGGAAGAGGACCAGGACCGACCACAGCGTCCAGACGGAGAAGCCGATGTGTTCGCTGGCCACCGAGTAGATCAGGTTGCGGCGGGCGATCGCCGCGCCGCGTTCGTTCCAGAAGTCCATGTCCTCGGGACGCCAGTCGTCGATCCAGCGGCCGATGCGACGAGGTTCGAGCCGGGGACGGCTGGTCACCGTCCGGGTGGTTGTGCTCATCGGGGTCTCCTTCGGGTGGGGTTCAGATGCTGTCGGCCGGCACCGAGACGATGACCCGTCCGGCCTCGTCGACGTGCGCGGGATAGGTGGTGATGGCGTAGTCGGCGCCTACGGCGCAACCGGTCTCAAGGTCGAAGGCGGTCAGGTGCAGCGGGCAGAGCACCACCCGACCGTCGGTCTGGCCATCGGCGAGCGGGCCGCCGCGGTGCGGACAGACCGCGTCGACCACGCGCACCACGCCGGCGCGCAGGTGGAAGACTGCGATCTGCCTGCCGGCCAGCCGGTAGGCGCGGCCCTCCCCGGCGGGAATCTCGGCGAGCGGCCCCAGGTCGTGGCTGAGCATGGTCGCGGCGGTCATCACCGGCGTCCCACCGTCGGCAGCACGGTCAGCGGCAGTGCCGTCCGGAACTGACCGGGAACAGCTGGCTCGGCACCCTCCAGCCACGGGTCGACGAAAGTGTCGACGTGATGCTGGACGGCGGCGTCGAGCCGATCGGCGATCCCCTCGGCGTCGTCCACCACGATCGCCCGGATCCGCTCCAGGCCGATCCGCGGCACGAACGCGTAGGTGCGTTCCAGCCAGTTGGCGTTCTCGCGGTAGTACTGCAGGAACCGCCCGGTCAGCGTCTTGGCCTCCTCGGCGCTGTCCACGGTGGCGAGCAGGTCGCCTTTGCGGATGTGCGCGCCGGCGGCGCCGCCGATGTAGATCTCCCAGCGGCCGCCCTCGATCGCCACGATCCCGACGTCCTTGACGTAGGACTCGGCGCAGTTGCGCGGGCAGCCGGACACGGCGAGCTTCATCTTCGCCGGCGACTCCATGCCCTGCAGCCGGGTCTCCAGCTCGATGCCCAGCCGGGTCGAATCACCGGTGCCGAACCGGCAGAACTCCTGGCCGACGCAGGTCTTCACAGTGCGCATGCTCTTGCCGTAGGCGAAACCGGACGGCATCCCGAGGTCGCCCCAGACCTTCGGCAGATCCTCTTTGCGGACGCCGAGCAGGTCGATCCGCTGCCCGCCAGTGACCTTGATCATCGGGACGTCGTAGCGCTCGGCGACGTCGGCGATCGCGCGCAGCTGCTCGACCGTAGTCACCCCGCCGCGCATCTGCGGCACCACCGAGAAGGTGCCGTCCTTCTGGATGTTGGCGTGCACCCGGTCGTTGATGAATTTGGCGTCCTTCTCGTCGACGTAGCGCTCGGCCCACATCATCTTCAGCAGCGACGCCAGGCCCATCTTCGACTTGGCGTCCTCGGCGCCTTCCGGGGCCAGCGCCGCGAACACCGCCGACACCGAGGTGAGTTCCAGTTCGCGGATCCGGGCCATCAGCGTCGGCTTGTCCAGCGGGACGCCCGGCACGTACCAGTCGGCGGACGGGTCGGCGGTGATCGACCCCTTGCCGGCCAGCTCGACGATCGCGCAGACCATCTCTTTGCAGGACCCGCAGCCCTTGCCGGCCCGGGTGCGATCCATCACCTCGCGGACCGTGCCGGCGCCGTCGTGCACGCAGGCGACCAGCTGGCCCTTGCTGACCCCGTTGCAGTTGCACACCTGGGCGTCGTCGGCCAGCTCGGCCACCCCGACCGCCTCGCTCGGCCCGCCAAGCTCGAACAGCAGCGCGGCCCGTTCCTGCGGCAGCGGAACGCCCTGGTCGAAGGCCTGGGTCAGGAAGGCCACCTTGCTGGTGTCACCGACCAGAGTGGCTCCGACGACCTTGTCGTCGCGGACCACCACCGACTTGAACACGCCGCGGGCCGGCTCGGTGAAGACCACATGCTCGTCGTCGTCCCGCTCCGGGCCCTGCAAGCCCATCGCGGCCACGTCGACGCCGGCCACCTTGAGCTTCGTCGACGTCCGCGAGCCGTGGTAGGCGGCGGACGGGTCGCGTCCGGTGATCTGATCGGCCAGCACCACGGCCTGCTCCCACAACGGGGCGACCAGCCCGTACACCTGGCCACGGTGCTGGACGCACTCGCCGACCGCCCAGACGTGCGGGTCGTCGACGGTGCGCAGGTCGTCGTCGACCACGATGGCCCGCTCGACGGTGAAGCCACTGGTCTCGGCGACCTCGACGTTGGGGCGGATGCCGGCGGCCACCACGACCAGGTCGCAGGGCAGCCGGCTGCCGTCGGCCAGCGCCAACCACTCCACCCTTTCCTCGCCGATCAGACCGGAGGTGCGCGACGAGGTGTGCACGGCGATGCCGAGTGCCGCCACTTTGCGCCGGATGATCTGACCGGCCTCGGCACCCACCTGCGCGCTCATCAGGTGCGGCGCCGCGTGCACCACGGCCACCTCGAGCCCGAACCGCTGCAGTCCGCGGGCCGCTTCCAGGCCGAGCAGGCCGCCGCCGATCACCACCGCGCGATGGCTGTCGGCCCGGTCTGCGTGGGCAATCATCGCCCGGGTGTCGTCGAGGGTGCGGAACGCGAAGACGCCGGGCAGCAGGCCGCCGCCGGCGGTGTACAGGTTCTCCATCGGTGGCAGGAAGGAGCGGCTGCCGGTGGCGATGATCAACTCGTCATAAGGGGTGACGCTGCCGTCGTCGGCGAACACGACCCGGGCGAACCGGTCGATCCGGGTGACCCGGACGCCGGCCCGCAGGCTGATCCCGTTCTCGTCGTACCAGGTCAGCGAGTTGAGGAAGATGTCGGCGTCCTGCTCCTCACCGGAGAGCACGTGGCTGAGCAGGATGCGGTTGTAGTTGCCGTACGGCTCGTCGCCGAACATGGTGATGGCGAACTGCTCGGCGCCGCCGCGGGCCAGGATCTCTTCGACGGTGCGGGCGCCGGCCATGCCGTTGCCGATCACGACCAGTCGGCGCAGCGCCGCGGGCCGCTCGACGCGCACCCGGTCGGTGCTGTCGATGGCGGTCATCTCAGTGCTCCACCAGGCCGAGATCGACCACCACGGTGCCGCTGACCCCTGCCGGCGCGGCGACCCTGAGCTCGATCACCGACCCGCCGTCGACGTCCTCGACCACCCGCAGCGGCACATGCACGTCCGACTTCGCACCGATCGGGAAGTAGCGCATCACGGTGCCGTCGCGGAGCAGGGCGACCACGATCAGTTCGTCGCTGCTGTTGCCGCCGCGGAAGTAGAGCGCCTGGCAGAGCCGCCCGTCGTTCACGCGGTGGCTCAGTGCCGGGCCGAGCGGGGCGAACTGCTCCAGTCCGGCGCCGTCGAAGGCGGCGATAGCCTGGAGGAAGATGTTCGTGCTGATCATCGGCGAGGTCCTGTCCGGGTCGGGGGGCCGGGCCGGCCGGTCCCCGACGCCCGAGCGGCGTCCGGCCTCGGCCGACCCGTCGTTGGGGTCTTGACGATGAGTAAACGGGGGCAATGTTTCGGCAACCGCGACCGGCCGTTACGGTCGTTTCAAGGGCATCTCACATGCCTTTGCCGGTGCCGTGAGGGGTATCAGTAGACGTCGCGGAGGTAGCGCCGCTGCTTGCTCAGCGCCTTCAGGTAGGCGGCTGCGTCGTCGTCCGACATGCCGCCCTGGCTACTGACGATGTCGCGGAGAGCGAGGTCGACGTCCTTGGCCATCCGGCTGGCGTCGCCGCAGACGTAGAAATGCGCGCCGTCCTGCAGCCAGTCCCAGACCCGGGCGGCCTGCTCGCGCAGCCGGTCCTGCACGTACACCTTGTGCCGCTGGTCCCGGGAGAACGCGCAGGTCAGGTCGGTGAGCACACCCGAATCGCGCAACTCGGTCAGCTCATCGGCGTAGTAGAAGTCGGTGGCCGAGTTCCGCTCGCCGAAGAACAGCCAGTTCCGTCCGGTGTGGCCGAGCGCCCGGCGTTCCTGGAGGAAGCCGCGGAACGGCGCCACCCCGGTGCCGGGGCCGACCATGATCATCGGCCGGTCGGGCTCGGCCGGCGGACGGAAGTGCGTGGTGGGCTGGACGAAGACCGGCACGTCGGCGGACTCGCTGTGGTCGGCGAGGAAGGTCGAGCAGACCCCGTGCCGAGGCTGCCCCTGGTATTCGTAGCGGACGGCGGAGACGGTCAGGTGCACCTCGCCCGGATGCTCCAGCGGGCTGGACGAGATCGAGTACTGCCGGGGTTGCAGCCGCGGCAGCATCGTCAGCCAGTCCTCGACCGGGGCGGCGACCGGGTACTGGGCCAGCACATCGACGGCCTGCTTGCCCCACAACCAGCGCTGCAGATTGACCGTATTGCCTTGTCGCAGGAGGGTGCTGAGTTCGCGGTCGCCGGCCCGCTCGTTGACGAAGCGGAGCAGTCCCGGGGTGACGTTGACGATCTCCAGCTGTCTGGTGCAGGCGTCCCGCAGCGAGGTTGCCGCGCCGTCGAGTTCGACGGTGATCTCGCCGCTCAGCCCGGTGGCGGTCAGCCAGCGTTGCACCGCGTCCGCGCTGTTGACCGGCCGGACGCCCAATGCGTCGCCGGCCCGGTAGTCGAAGTCGCCGTCGATGGCGAAGCCGAACTGGCGGACGTCCTTGCTGCTGCCGTTGCCGCCGAGCCGGTTGTTGAGGGTGACCTGGGTGAGCAGCGGCGCCTGACGGGAGTACCGGTTCTCTCGATTGGCCGCGGGCGCTTGTCGTGGCTCGGCGCTGACGGTGCTGGTCGCCGGCGCGACGTAGGTGGTCTGCGGCTGGTCGGCCTCCGCGGGTTCGGTAAGCCGGTCGAGGACGCGGGCGAACCAGGCTTCGGCGGGTTCCTCGTCGCCGGGTTCGCAGTCGGCTCGTTCGGTGATCCGCTCGGCCCCCAACTCGGCCATCCGGGCGTCGAGGCGCCGGCCGTGACCGCAGAACTGGTCGTAGCTGGAGTCGCCGAAGGCGAGCACCGCGAACCGCACTCCACTCAGCCGTCCGGCGTCGTCGGCGACGGCGTCCCAGAACGATTCGCCGTTGTCGGGCGGCCCACCGTCGCCGAAGGTGCTGCTGATCAGCAGCACGGTCGTGGCCGAGGGCAGCTGGGCGGGGTCGAAGTCGTCCATGCCGGTCAACTCGACGGCGAACCCGGCCGCACGCAGCCGCCCGGCGTAGTCGCCGGCATGCTCCTCGGCGTTACCGGTCTGGGACGCCCACAGCACCAGCACGGTGGCACCGTTGACCTGCTCGACCGAAGGCGCCGCGGAGGCCCCAGGCCGCGCGTAGCGGCCGGCGATCACGCCGTCCAGCCAGGCCCGGGTGGCCGGGTCGAACGGAGCGGACGCCGGCAGCCGGACCGGCTCGGCGTCCGGGCGTGTGTCGAGCGCCCAGAGCAGGCCCTGCAGGTAGTGGCTCTGCTCGGCACTGAGGGTGGGTGGGGCGATGCGGCTCAGGCCGAGCCCGGCGATCACGGACTCGGCCTGGCCGGCGGAGACCGCGGGGACGGTTCCTACGGACACCGGCATCAGTTCGGGCTCGGACGCCGGTGCCGCCGTCGCGACCTTGGTCAGGGTGACCGCCGCCACCTTGAACTCCGGCTGGAACGAGATCGGGTCGACCGCATCGTTGGTGACGGCGTTTACCGCGAGGTTCGCGCCGAAGACGTCGTTCCAGTGGAAGGGCGCGAACAGGTTGCCCGGCTGGACCCGGTCGGCGACCACCGCCGGCAGCACCGCCCGGCCGCGGCGCGACGCGATCTCGACCGAGTCGCCGTCGCGGACGTCCAGCCGGGTCGCGTCGTCGGGGTGCACCTCGACGAACGGTCCGGGGTTGAGCTTGTTCAGCTTCGCCACCTTGCCGGTCTTGGTCAGGGTGTGCCACTGGTGCTGGAGCCGTCCGGTGTTGAGCACGAACGGGTAGTCGTCGTCGGCGAGTTCGGCCGGGTCGACGTGCGGACGGGCGAAGAACACCGCGCGCCCGCTCGGGGTGGCGAAGGCGAGCCGCGGGCGGACGCCGTCCGGGCGTTCGAGCAGGTGCTGGCTGACGCCGTCGTTGAGGTAGCGGACCGGGTTGCGTCCGTCGTCGTGCTCCGCGTCAGGGGTGAGGGGTGGCGCGGGCCATTGCACCGGCGTCCGGGCGAGCCGGGCGTAGCTGACGCCGCGCAGGTCGTAGCCGGTCCTCGGGTTCCAGAACAGCTTGAGTTCTTCGAACACCTCCTCGGACGAGGCGTAGGCGAACGCGTCGGCGTACCCCATCGCGCCGGCCACCTCGGCGATGATCTGCCAGTCCGGCATCGCCTCGCCGATCGGGTCGGCGGCCTGTTGCAGCAGGGTCAGATTGCGTTCGGAGTTGACCACCACGTAGGTCGACTCGGCCCACAATGCGGCGGGCAGCAGCACGTCGGCGTAGGCGTTGGTCTCGGTCTCGGCGAACACGTCCTGGCTGATCACCAGTTCGCAGGCCTGGAGCCCGGCGATCACGTTGGCCCGGTTGGGCACCGATGCGGCGGGGTTCGTGCAGATCACCCAGGACGCCTTGATGGCGCCGGTCTGCATCCGGCGGAACAGGTCGACGGTACCGGCGCCGGCCTCGGTCCGTAGGGTTCCTGGCGGGAGGCCCCAGACCTGCTCGGCGTAGGCGCGGTCGCCGGCGTCCAGAGTGCTGCGCTGGCCGGGCAGCCCCGGACCCATGTAGCCCATCTCGCGGCCGCCCATCGCGTTGGGCTGCCCGGTCAACGAGAACGGTCCGCTGCCCGGACGGCAGATGGCGCCGGTGGCCAGGTGCAGGTTGACCAGGGCGTTGGTGTTCCAGGTGCCGTGGGTGCTCTGGTTGAGGCCCATCGTCCAGCAGGACATCCAGTTGCCGGCCTCGCCGATCAGCCGGGCCGCGCGGTGCAGGTCGGCCTCGTCGATGCCGGTGAGTTCGGCGACCACGGACGGCGGATAGTCGGCCAGGAAGCTGGGCATGTCCGCCCAGCCCTGCGTGTACTCGGTGATGAACGCCTCGTCGATGTGCCCGTTGGCGACCAGCAGGTGCAGCAGGCCGTTGAGCAGGGCCAGGTCGGTGCCCGGCTTGACCTGCAGGAACACCTCGGCGTTCGCGGCGGTCGCGTTGCGGCGCGGGTCGACGACGATCAGCTTCGCCCCGGCTTTGATCCGGTCCATCATCCGCAGGTAGAGGATCGGGTGGCAGTCGGCCATGTTCGAGCCGATGACGAGGAAGACGTCGGCGTGGTCGAAGTCGGCGTACGACCCGGGCGGCCCGTCCGCGCCCAGCGAGAGCTTGTAGCCGGAGCCGGCACTGGCCATGCAGAGCCGCGAGTTCGACTCGATCTGGTTGGTGCCGATGAAGCCCTTGGCAAGCTTGTTCGCCAGGTACTGGGCCTCCAGTGACATCTGGCCGGACACATACAGTGCGACGGCGTCCGGGCCGTCGGTGTCGACGATTGCGCGCAGCCGGCGGCCGAGGTCGGCGATGGTGTCCCGGGTCGGCCGCGGTTCGAGGACGCCGCCGCGGGCCGTGCGCACCATCGCCCGCTCCAGCCGGCCCGGCGCCGCCAGCATCTCCGCGCTGGTGGCGCCCTTGGTGCACAATCGGCCGCGGTTGGCCGGGTGCTGCTTGTCGCCGGACACCTTGGCGACCCGGCGGCGTCCGGTGGCCGGGTCAGTCTCGATCTGCAGCACCATGCCACAGCCCACTCCGCAGTAGGAGCAGGCCGATCGCACGGAGGTGGGTTCGGCGGGGCTCACCCAGTCATGGTGCGCAGGGCGGGTTTCGCCCCCGCTTCGTGGTCGTGCCGTGCAGGTAAACACAACCTCACCACCGCAGACTCCGCAGGTGCGCATCCACAGCGGCGTCCACAGCTGTGGAGAACTACAGCGGTGTGATTCCGGGTGCGGCCGATCGGACGGGTGGCCAGAGATTGTCGGTGCGGGCCACTAGCATGCAATTCTCAAAGGATCTAAAAGATCTAAAGGTGGCAAAGTATGGCAACGAAGAACCCGTTCCGGCCCACGGCGGGAGCGAACCCTCCGCGCCTCGTCGGGCGCGCGGCGCTCATCGACGAGTTCGCCGAGTCCATCGAGAACGGTCCGGGTTCGCCCGGTCGCCTGACCATCTTCAGCGGCCCGCGAGGGGTCGGCAAGACGGTCATGCTCAACGCGGTCGCCGAGCAGGTCCAGGCCGATCACCAGTGGCTGGTGATCAACGAGACCGCGACGCCCGGGTTCCTCGGCCGGCTCAGCCGATCGGCGGGTCGCCTGCTCGATCCGGAGCCGGCCCACCGACATGTCACCAATGTGAGCCTGCCCGTCGTCGGCGGCGGATTGGGCTTCTCGAGCCCTGCCGAGGAACCGGTGACCGCCGACTTCCGCCAGGTCATCAGCCTGCTGCTGGAGCAATGCGCGACGCACGAGACCGGCGTTCTGATCACGCTGGATGAGGTCCATTCCACTGGCCGGCAGGAGCTTGCCCAGTTCGCGGCCGCCGTCCAGCACCTGATCCGCGAGGAGCGGGAGGTCGCAGTCGCGCTGGCCGGGCTGCCGGCGGCGGTGAACGAGCTTCTCAACGACAAGCTGACCACCTTTCTCCGTCGTGCCGACCGGCACGATCTCGGTGACGTTCCGCTCGATGAAGCTGCCACCTCGCTCGAAGCCACGATCAGCGACAACGGGCGAACGATTGAGTCGGCGGCACTTGCCCTGATCGCGCAGGCGACTGGCGGCTACCCCTACATGATTCAACTCGTCGGCTACCACGTCTGGCGCAAGGCGAGCGGCAGCACGATCACCACGGCGGCGGCGATCTCGGGCATCGAGCAGGCGCGGATGCGGCTGGGGTCACTCGTCCACGCGCCCGCGTTGCGGGATTTGTCCGAGGTCGACCGAACCTTCCTGGTGGCAATGTCCCACGACGACGGCCCTTCCCGGACGGCGGATGTCGCACGCCGGATGGGCAGGGACACCCGGTACGCGAGCGTCTACCGAGCCAGACTGATCGCCGCGGGCATCATCGCCCCGGCCTCGTACGGCAGCGTTGACTTCGCACTGCCCTACCTGCGGGAGTACCTCCGCCAGCACGCGGCGCAACTCGCCAGCCCTCAACCGGTGGTCCCGACCGAGGCCCAGCGAACCGGGACGCCTCGCGTCAGCGATGAAGGAGAGCAACCTTGAGAGATGGCTCTTGTATTCAAACAAATGTTCTATTATCATGAGTGGATGGAAGGCTTCAGTGGACGTGCTACCACCGCCCTGACCGGCATGGTCACCGCGGTCGCCGGCCTGGCCTGTGCTGATCAGGTGGAACTGATCAACCACATCGCCGAACTGGAACGCCTCAAGAACGCTGCGGCGGCGGCCCAGGCACGACTCACCGTCGAACTGCGGCAGGTGCGGGAAGCCGAAGCCTGTGCCGCAGGGCGCAACGTGAAACGAGTGCCCGCCTCGCTGGCAGGCGAGATCGGCCTCGCCCGGCACGAATCGCCCCACCGGGCCAGCAGCCTCGTCGGCCTCGCCGGGGTGCTGACGGCGGAGATGCCGCACACCATGGCAGCCTTCAATGCCGGTGATGTCTCCGAATGGCGAGTCACCGTGCTCGCCCGCGAAACCGCCTGCCTGTCCCGCGCGCACCGCCTCCGGGTGGACGCCGAACTCGGGCCCAAGCTGGGCGACCTGTCCACCCGGCAGGTCGCGGCCGAGGCCAGGAAACTCGCCTACCAACTCGACCCGCACAGTGTGGTCGCCCGCATCGGCAAGGCCGAAGCCGACCGCAACGTCACCATCCGGCCTGCACCCGACTGCATGACCCGCGTCTCCGCTCTGCTTCCGGTCGCGGACGGCGTCGCCGCCTACGCCGCCCTTACCCAGGCCGCCGACACTGCCCGCGCCGCCGGCGACGAGCGCAGCAGGAACCAGATCATGGCCGACACCCTCGTCGCTCGCGTCACCGGTGAAGAGGAGGCCGGCGAGGTCGAGGTGGAGGTCCAGCTCGTCATCACCGACGAAGCCCTGTTCGGCGCCAGCGACACCCCAGCCCGGATGAGCGACTATGGGCCGATCCCGGCCTCCGTCGCGCGCCGGCTCGCGGCTGACGCCATCGGCAACGACCGCGCCTGGATCCGGCGCCTCTACGTCCGGCCCGGCGCCGGGGGGCTCGCCGGGATGGAGTCGGCTCGCCGCCACTTCCCGAAAGCGATGCAGACCTTCATCAAGGCCCGCGACGAGTACTGCCGCACCCCGTGGTGTGACGCGCCCATCCGGCACACCGACCACGCAACGCCGGTGCGGGAAGGCGGCGCAACCACCCTCGCCAACGGCCAAGGCCTGTGCGAACAGTGCAACCAGCTCAAGGAACACCCCGGCTGGCAGCACGTGGCTCATCCCGACGGCACCGTCATCGTCCGCACGCCCAGCGGCCATCGACACTCGAGTCGACCGCCCGACCTACCTCACGAACGACCACCCCTACTGTTCAGGATCGACTTCCGCTATCCCAAGGCCGCTGCCTGACAGCGGGATCACCGCGTCGATAGCTGGCGTGCACTTGACGTTGTTACCGTGGACGCATGCGTCGCGTCCTTCTGCTGCTGGTCGGTCTTGGGGTTTTCCTGATCGGGGTGCTTCCCGCGTCCACGGCCCGGGCCGACTCCGACGACGACCGGATCGACAAGTACACGGTGACCGCCGACGTGGCCAAGGATGGCACCGCCGCCGTGCGGATCGCGTTCGACTTCAACTTCGGCTCCGACTCCGGTCACGGTCCCTACCTGACGCTGCCACTGCGGCAGGCGATCAAAGACGACCCCGATCACTGGCGGATGCTCGAGGTGACCCTGGGACAGATCACCAGCCCGTCCGGGGCGAACGCCGACGTTCAGACTGAGACCAAGGACGGCAACCTGCTGGTCCGGATCGGCAACGAGAACAAGAGCTACCGCGGCACCCAGCAGTACGTGGTGAACTACACGATCCGCGGCCTGATCGCGCCGAACCAGGCTCAGTCCGGGCTGGACGAGGTGAACTGGAACGTGATCGGAGGTGGCTGGGAGGTGCCGTTCCGCAACATCAGCGTGACCATCGCCGGACCGGTGAACGTGACCCGGACGGCCTGCTTCGTCGACGGCAACACCGCCCGGCCCTGCGACGCGGCGCAGCAGTCGGGCAAGTCCGTCAGCTTCACCCAGTCGTCGCTGGCCAAGGAGACCTCCCTGCAAGTGGTTGCCGGTTTCCCGCCCGGAACCTTTGTCGGCGCCGAAGCCAAACTCGAGAAGCGGTTCTGGATCGGCAACATGTTCCCGCTGACCCCGGTCACCGGCGGGGTCACCGCGGCGCTCACGGTGATCGGCCTGATCCCGCTGCTGCGCCGCACCCGCCGAGGCGGCCGAGACGAGGTGTACCTCGGCCTCACCCCGGGGGTTACTCCCGCCAAGGACCAGCAGGTGGCGATCGGTCAGGGTGCCAGCAAAGCACCCGTCACGGTGGCCTTCACCCCGCCGCGGGGCGCGCGTCCCGGCGAGATCGGGGTGCTGACTGATTCCACCGCCGACAACGTCGACATCACCGCGACCATCATCGACCTCGCCGTCCGCGGTCACCTGCGGATCGATCAGCAGGGCAAGAAGGACTGGACCCTGTACCGCCTGAACGGACGTGACAAGCTGACCGGCTACGAGTCGTACCTGGTCAAGAAACTGTTCAGCAACGGCTCCACCGTCACCACCGACGACCTGAAGGAGAAGGGCTACGCAGGCACCCTGGAGGGCACCCGCGAGCGGCTCTACAAGCGGGTCACCGAAGAGTTGAAGTGGTTCCGGAGAAATCCGAGTGTGGTTCGCGGGGTGGCGATCCTGGGCGGGATCGGCTTGATCCTCGGCGGTATCGCAGTCGGCTTCGGGTTGGGCTTCGTCGGCTTCGGCCTGGTCGGTCTGGCCGGCGTGATCTGCGGCGTAGCCATGCTGGCGTTGAGCAACCGCTTCGGCGCCCGGACGGCGGACGGCTCGGCCGTGCTGGCCCAGGCCAAGGGCTTCGAGCTCTACCTGACCACCGCGGAGGCCGACCAGATCAAATTCGAGGAGGGCATCGACGTGTTCTCCCGTTACCTGCCTTACGCGATCGTCTTCGGAGTTGCGGATCGCTGGGCGAAGATCTTCCAGGATCTGGCCGCCCGCGGCGTCTATACCCCCGACAACTCCTGGTACGTCGGCTACGCCTACGGCAACGTGCTGAGCAGCGGTTTCGTATCGTCGATGGACCAGTTGACCTCGACTATGTCGTCGTCGATGCAGAGCGCCACCACGGCGTCCAGCGGGGGTTCCGGCTTCAGCGGTGGTGGCGGCTTCGGCGGCGGGGGTGGCGGCGGCTGGTGACGCCGCTACGGTGACCGGATGAGCACCGCACCGAACGTCGAATACGGCGATCCCGAGGTCGCCCTGCCCAACGAGATCCTTCGCTCGGTGGTGGGCAGCGGGGTGCACGGCATCGCCATCGCCGGCACCGACGACCACGACGAGATGGGCGTCTACATCGAGCCGCCGGAACTCGTCCTCGGCGTCCAGCGACATCGCGACGACTACATCTGGCGGACCCAGCCCGAAGGTGCCCGCAGCGGACCGGGCGACACCGACCTGGTGCTCTACTCGCTGGCCAAATACCTGCGGCTGGCGATCAAGGGCAACCCGACGGTGATGCTGCCGCTGTTCGCTCCCGCCGAGTCGCTGGTCAAAGTGACGCCGTTGGGTGAGGAACTGCGCGCACTGCGGGGGAGCTTCCTCTCCCAGCAGGCGGTCGAGCGGTTCCTGGGCTACATGCACTCCCAGCATGAGCGGATGCTCGGCCAGTCCAAGCGGAACGTGCCGAACCGTCCCGAACTGATCGAACGCTACGGCTGGGACGTGAAGTACGGCAGCCACGCGCTGCGCCTGGCTCATCAGGGCTTCGAGATCGCCAGCACCGGCACGCTCACCCTGCCGATGCCGGACGCCGAACGCGAGCGGGTGCTGGCCGTGAAGCGTGGCGAGGTGCCGCGCGACCAGGTGTCGGCCGAGATCGGACGCCTGGAGGCGTCGGTGCGCGACCTGCTGGATTCCGGTCGCTGTCCGCTCCCGGTGGATGCCGACGTGGACGCGATCTCCGCCTGGGCGGTGAGCGCGCAGCGGCGTCATTGGGGCTGGTGATCCTGCTCAGGGTGGGAATTGTGCCCACGTGCGAAGCCGCCCCACGGTCGTAGCCTGCTGCCGGGACTACCGCAGGAGGAGCCATGGAACCGGTGCCAGGGGCACGCACGTTCGCCGTATCCGGAGACGCCTATGACGCGTTCATGGGCCGCTATTCACGACCGTTGGCGGCCGAGTTCGCGACCTTCGCCGGGGTCGCGACCGGCATGCGGGTGTTGGACGTCGGGTGCGGGCCGGGTGCGCTGACCGGAGAGCTGGTCCGGCGTCTCGGGACGGTGAACGTGGCCGCCTGTGATCCGTCAGAGCCGTTCGTGGCGGCCTGCGCCGACAGGCATCCCGGCGTGGAGGTGCGCCGTGGTGCCGCCGAGCAGCTCCCGTTCGAGGACGACGCGTTCGATCTGGCCGCCGCGCAGCTTGTGCTGCATTTCGTCTCCGACCCGCCGCGCGCAGGCGCCGAGTGCAGCCGGGTGGTCCGGCCCGGCGGTGCGGTCGCCGCCTGCGTCTGGGACTTCGACCAGGGGATGGAGTTGCTGCGCGCCTTCTGGGACGCCGCACTCAGCCTCGATCCGGAGGCGCCCGACGAGGCCCGCGTGCTGCGCTTCGGACGTCCCGGCGAGATCGCCCAGTGGCTGGCCGATGCCGGGTTGACGCAGATCGAGGAGACGACGCTCACGGTGGCGTCGGAGTACCGCGACTTCGACGAGCTGTGGACGTCGCTGCTGGCCGGCATCGGTCCGGCCGGCAGCTACTGCGTGGGCCTGCCCGAATCCACTCGGCACGACCTGCGCTCGGCGCTCTACGAACGGCTCGACTCGCCCAGTGGCGCCTTCCGGCTGGAGGCGCTCGCCCGGGCGGCCCGCGGCGTCCGGGAGGCTTGAGCGGGTCGCCGCCCTCCGGTTTGTCGCCGGGGCCTGACAGGATGCGTCACAGCAGTTCTGTGAGGGAGCGATCCGTGTTCGAGCGTCTGAAATCCGTCCTGACCGGCCACCCGGCCGGCCCGGCCCCGCAGCTGAGGAACGCGTTGACGCCGTTCCGGGCCGTCTCCGAGGCGCTGTTCGAGCGGGCCGTCGGCTACGTGCACGACGGCAGCGGGCCCGAGATCCTGCTCGAGCTGGACGCCGCGCACCAGGCCGATCTCGACCAGCTGATGGGACGCCCGGGCGTCCTGGTCTCCTGGCGGCCGGCGCTCCCCGAGGCGCTGAAGCAGCGGCTGCTGCAGGCCGGCGTGCCCGGCGAGCCGCGGGTCAGTGTGCCGCGGGCCCGCGCCGAGCTGTACGGCACTCGCGCCGTCACGCAGCCGGAGTTCCTCCGCTTCGGCTACCTGCTGGCGGCGCTCGGCACCGGGCCCAACCGCAGGGTGGACGGCGTCCCGGCGTGGCTGACGACCCTGCTCAACGACCTGGCGTCGGTGATCGACAAGTCGGCCCTGCCGCAGCTGCAGTGGCCGCCGGAACGGTTCGCGGACCTGCTGCGGCACGACGGCTGCCCTGAGACCGAGATCCCGGCCACCGTCGTGCTCGCGATGTGCCAGCAGGAGAAGGTGTGGGGCGGCAATGTGGTGCGACCGCACGAACTGCCCGGGATCGACAACTACCTGCTGGGCTTCGGGCAGCTGATTCCGCCGGCGCGCGTCGGCCGGCTCTCCGCGGACTCCCGGACGGCTCTCGTCCAACGGGTCAGCGATGATCCGCGACTGGCCGGCGTGCTGGCGCCGATCGTGGCCCAGCTGGCCGCCGACCCCGCGAAGGGCGTCCGAACGGCGGCGGTCGGCGTCCTGCCGATGCTGCCCGAACAGCTGCGGGCGGCGGTACTCGCCCCCGTGCTGGTGACCGTGCCCGCAGCGGCGTCCGGCGAACTGATCGAATACCTGTCCCGCACCGAGGCCGGCGGTGCCTTGCTCGACGAGGCGGTCGCGTCCGGCGCCAAGCTGGGTACGGCGGTGCGGAAGGCGAACGCCCGCCGCGACGCCTTGGCGTCGGCGGCGACGCAGGTGCAGCAGCTGGTGCTGCCCGATTTCACGCCGCTCCCGGACGAACTGGACGAGGCTCGCGCGTTGGTGGAGCTCCGCCAGTCACTGGATGCTCAGATCGCTCGTCTGGTCGGCGTCGAGCATGCCTGGAGCGTCAGGCGGCTCAAGGATCTGAGGCAGATCTCCGACGCCGATCTACGCCGGATCGTCGAGGCGGCCAGAGGGCGTCGAGAACCGCCCGAAGTGCTCGGACGGCTCCACCTTGGGACGATCGCGCAGGCCGTCCGGTCCTTCGATCTGGTGCACCTGCTGAGGTTGCGGCGTCCTGACAAAAAGGCCCGGATGGTCTGGTCGGTGCAGCCGCGGGTCGACCAGGTCACCGACCTTCGGCAGGTGGAAGATGCTGTTCGCCGCACCTGGAACACCCGCGAGGCTCTGGACGAGGTGGCACAGATCGCCCGGCCGTCCAACTATTGGGTGACGATCGATGCCGATGTTGTCTGGCCCTGGGCCGCTCAGCATCTTGACGTGCTGCAGGCCTGGCTGGCCGGGTCCGCCCAGGACGCCGGTGATGCGTTGGCGATCCTGGACGCTTTTCCCTCGCTGCCGGCGACCCTGCTGCCCAGCATTGCCGCGGCGGCGGTCGGCGAATCCCGCCGGAACCGGCCAGCGGCCCAGGCGGTGCTGGCCAAGCACGGGCTGGCCCGGGAGCTGGCCGAGCAGGGGCTCACCGACGGGCGGGGTGAGATCCGGGCCGCGTCGGCGTCCTGGCTGGCCAAGGCCACCGACCCGGCGGCGGTGCCGGCGGTGCGGGCGGCGCTGGCCAAAGAGAAGCGTGAGGTGCCGCGGGCGGCGATGCTGAACGCGCTGCGCGATCTGGGCGACGACATCTCCACCGACCTCGCGCCGGACAGGCTGCTTGCCGAGGCGAAGAAGGGGCTGCGGGCGAAGCTGCCGGCCACCCTGGACTGGTTCGGCTTCGACCAGCTGCCTGCCCTGCGCTGGGCTGACGGCTCCGAGGTCGATCCAGCCATTCCCACCTGGTGGGCGGTGCTGGCCAACAAGGTGAAGGATCCGGACGGCTCGGGTCTGCTCGATCTCTACCTGGAGCGGTTGGCGCCCGGTTCCGCCGAGGCGCTGGGCCGGTTCGTGCTGGACAGCTGGATCGCCCAGGACACCCGGCACCCCGTTGAGGAAGAGAGCCGAGCCTTTGCCGAGACCGACGGCCGGCGGCGCTACGACTGGGCCCAGAGCAACCTGAAACGGGTGCTGGGCAACCCCAACCAGGCGCAGTATGTCGAGCGGCTGCAGCAGGCTGCCGCCGTGCCGCTGGAGCAGCACGTCCGTGACGCCTACGCGATGCACCAGGGCACCTACCTCGGCTCGGCGTCCGCCAATCGGGGCCTGCTGGCGCTGACCACGCGAGTGCCGGGCATCGAACTGGCTGACGCCGTCCGGGCGTACATCCGCAACCACGGTGCCCGTCGGGCCCAGGTCGATTCGCTGATGTACACCCTGTACGCCAACGGGCAGCCTGCCGCGGTGCAGCTACTGCTGTCGATCTCGCGACGGTTCAAGCAGGCCAGCGTCCAGGCGACGGCGTCCACGCTGGTCGAGAACCTTGCCGACAGGCGTGGCTGGACAGCCGACGAGCTTGCCGACCGGACGATTCCGGCGGCCGGCTTCGATACCGACGCTCTGCTGCGCCTCGACTTCGGTTCGCGAACGTTCATCGGCCGCGCCACCCCGTCCGGAACCATCGAGCTGAGCAACCCGGACGGCCGGCCGATCAAGTCGCTGCCCGCCGCCCGGGCCGCCGACGACGCCGAGTTGGTCAAGGCGGCCAAGAAGCAGCTGACCGCGTCCCGCAAGGAGCTCAAGGCGGTGCTGACCCAGCAGACCGCTCGGCTCTACGAGGCGATGTGCGTCGGCCGCACCTGGACCGCCGGCGACTGGCGCGAGTTCCTGTTCGAGCATCCGCTGGTCGGCCAACTGGTCAGCCGGCTGGTCTGGCTGGAGAACCCCGGCCCCGGCCAGCGGGCGTTCCGGCCGACAGAGGACGGCAGCCTGATCGACGCCGACGACGACACCGTCGAGCTCGCGCCGGACGCCCACGTCGGGCTAGCCCATCGGGCATCGGTGAGCGACGATGTGGCCGCGGCCTGGCAGATGCACCTGGCCGACTACGAGGTGGCGCCGCTGTTCGCCCAGTTCGACAACGCAGTTCCCGACCTCGACCGCGCCGCCACCGACAGCTACGACCTACAGGGTCACCTGACCGACACCTTCAGCTTCCGCGGGGTGGCCACCAAACGCGGCTACCAGCGGGCCGCTGCCGAGGACGGCGCCTGGTTCTCCGAATACACCAAGCAATTCCAGGCCGCGGGCCTGACCGCTGTGCTGGAGTTCACCGGCAGCTACCTGCCGGAGGAGAATTTCGCCTGCGCCACGATGGGACTGAGCTTCCGTGACGCGCGCCGCCGGTCGGTGCGGCTGGCCGACGTGCCCGACGTCCTGCTGGCCGAGTGTTACGCCGACTACGCGGCCCTGGCCGCGCTGGGACCGTTCGACCCGGACTGGGGTAAGAAGACAGGGACATGAAGAGAGCGGGGACATGACCGAACCGACCGCCGCAGACCCGACCACCAGTCGGCCGGACGCCGAACTGCGGCCGCCTGCCGAGACCCGCTACGCCGCCGAACTGGACGCGCTGGCACGCGCCGACGCGGCCTCCGGTGCACCGATCCCGCCCGGCTGGCGGCTCAGCGCCCGAGCCGTCCGGGCGTTCGTGCTGGGCGAGCCGTCGCTGGGCGTGACCCGGAAGTTCTACGGCGACGACCCGCTGGTCGACCGGGCGATCGTGTCGCTGCTCGGACGCCAGGGGCTGATGCTGGTCGGCGAGCCGGGCACCGCCAAGTCGATGCTGTCCGAGCTGTTGGCCGCCGCCATCTCGGGAACCTCGAACCTGACCATCCAGGGCTCGGCCGGCACCACCGAGGACCACGTCCGGTACTCCTGGAACTACGCGCTGCTGATCGCCGAGGGCCCGACCCAGCGGGCTTTGGTGCCGTCGCCGGTCTATCAAGCCATGGCGCGCGGCGCGATCGCCCGCTTCGAAGAGATCACCCGCTGTCCGGCCGAGATCCAGGACACCCTGGTGTCGATCCTGAGCGAGAAGCAGATCATGATCCCCGAGTTCGGCGACGAGGCCCGGCTGGCCGCTCGTCCGGGGTTCAACGTGATCGCCACCGCCAACCTGCGCGACCGTGGCGTCCACGAGATGTCGTCGGCGCTGAAGCGGCGGTTCAACTTCGAAACCGTCCGCCCGATCAGCGACCGCGCGTTCGAGGCCGAACTGATCGGACGCGCCCTGGACGCCGAGCTCGGCCCGCGGCGTCCGGTGCTGACGCCGCCGGTGATGGAGGTGCTGGTCACCGCGTTCGCCGACCTGCGCACCGGCCGCACCGACGCCGGTGCTCCGGTGAAACGCCCGGACGCCGTGATGTCGACCGCCGAGGCGGTGAGCGTGGCGATCGCGGCGTCGATGGCCGCCACCTATCTCGGCGACGGCACCGTGCGCTCCGGCGACATCGCCCGGCAGATCGTCGGGGTCGCGCAGAAGGGCGAAGAAGAGGACGCCCGGCTGGTCCGGCACTACGTCGACAACGTGGTCCGGCAGCGAGCCCGCGGCAACCCGCACTGGCGCGAGTTCTTCGACGCCGCCGAGGGGCTGTGGGGCTGAAGGTGCCGCTGGTCGAGCTTGTCGAGACCCCGGCGCTGCCCGAGCGATTGCAATCAGCCCTGGCCGCGCACGCTCGCTGGCGCGACGCCGGCGTCCACCTGGTCGGCGTCCGGCACCACTCGCCCGGTTGTGCGGCCGCGCTCGCCGCTCTGTTTGAGGAAGTGCGTCCGGCGGTGGTGCTGATCGAAGGGCCGCGTGAGTACGGGGCGCTGCTGCCCGCGCTGGCCGATCAACGCACCAAGCCGCCGGTCGCGATCCTGTCGGTCGGCGAGCGGACCAGCGGCTTCTACCCGCTGGCCGACTTCTCTCCGGAATGGGTCGCGTTGCGGTGGGGCAGCGTCAACGGCGCCACGGTGGAGTTCATCGACGCCAGCTACGCCGACATCGCCGACCCGGACGGCGTCGAGGTGCGCACCCTGCAGGCCGAACACCATCTGGCCCGCAGCGCACTGATTGCCGCGGTCGGCGACCGGCTGGGCTGCCGCGATCACGATGAAACCTGGGAGCACCTGTTCGAGGTGCGTTCCCCCGAGGCGCTGGCCGACTGGCGCCGCTTCTTCGCCGACACCCTGGCCTGGGGCGCGATGGCCCGGCTGGATGCCGGCCGCGAATTGCTGGACCGTGACGGCACCCACCGCCGCGAAGCCGTGATGGCCGCGATCCTGGACCGCTACCGAGAGGCACCGGGTGGCGTGGTGGTGGTCACCGGCGCCTTCCACACCCTCGCCCTGCTCGACGTGCTGGACAGCACCCCAGAGGCTGCCTGGGTGCGCGCCAAGGCCGGCGCATCGCTCGACCCGACGCGGGAGGCCTGGCTGATCCGCTACGACTTCGACCGGCTGGACGGACTGCGCGGCTACGGCGCCGGGATGCCGGCACCCGGGTTCTGGCAGCGGGCCTGGCAGGCCCGCAGCGAGGGCATCGACCCGCGCCGGTTCGCCACCGAGGTGGTGCTCGAGGTGGCCGGACGGCTGCGTGCGGCGGGCGAACCGGCCGGCTCGGCGACGGCCATGGACGCCGTCGGCCAGGCACTGAGGCTGGCCGAGCTGCGTGGCCGCGACTGGCCGGGGCGCACCGACCTCACCGACGCGCTGCTGAGTTGCTTCGTCAAGGACGACTACGGCCTCACCGGAGCGATCGGCGAGGCGCTGCGTGGGGTCTTCGGCGGGCCGGTGATGGGCGAGATCCCGGACGGCCTGGCCGCCCCACCCCTGGTCGCCGAGGCCCGGCGGGCGGCGTCCCGGTTGCGCTTCGTGATCGGTGACGCCACTGCGCGCCGGGTCAGCCTCGACACCCAGCGCAAACCGTCACACGTGAAACGGCGCGAATTCCTGGCCCGGATGCGGTTCGTCGGGTCCGGATTCTCCCGGCAGTTGGGCGGCGCCGACCTGGTCCAGGGCAGCGGTGCAGGTTTGCTGTTCGAGGACTGGGAATACGCCTGGACGCCGCTGGTCGAGGCGTCCCTGATCGCAGCCTCGGCCCGCGGAGCGACCATCGCCGAACTGGTCCGGGCCGGGGTCGCGAAGCGGCTCGACGACGAACAACTCGGTGCCGGACGGGTGGCTCGGCTGATCGCCGAACTGCTGGTGATGGGCGAACCGGACGTGCTGCGCCCCGCGCTGGCGGCCCTGCGCCGCTGCTATGACGACGAGGCACACCTGGGCTCGGTGGTCGACAGCCTGCACGCCCTGGCCGGGTTGCTGGCCGAGCAGAGCCGGCTGCCGCTGGGCGAGCACGTGGAGGCGGTCACCGAGCTGATCGGCACCGGCCTGGCCTCGGCGACGCACCTGATCGCCCCGCTGTCCGGACTGCGTCCCGAGGATCAGCCGGCTGCCTGCGACGACCTGGTCGGGTTGCGTTCGCTGCTGCTCCGGTTGGTCGAGCTTGTCGAGACCCTCTCGGTTTCGACAAGCTCAACCAGCGGGCATGCGCTTCGCCGCGAACTCCGCTTGCTGCGTCGCGACCCGCGCACCCCGGCCCGGCTGCACGGCTGCCTGCTCGGGATCGCCTTCTGCGACGCCGACCTGGACGTCGACGAGCTGGCCGGGGCGTCCGCGGCGCACCTGGCGGCGGGTGCCGACCCGGATCGGGTCGCGGACTTCCTGCTCGGCCTGCTGCAGGCGGCGCCCGACCTGTTACTGCACACCCCCGAGCTGGTCGAGGCGTTGAACGCCGCGCTCGGCGCCATGGAGCCCGAGGCGTTCCTGGCCGTGCTGCCCGACCTGCGCCGCGCCTTCACCTGGCTGAAGCCGACCGAGACCCACGCGCTGGCGGCGATGCTGGCCCGGTTGACCGGAGCGGCGGCGACCGAGTTCGACACCGTGCAGGTGGCCGATCCGCTGCTCGCCGAGCGGGCGGCCTCCCTGGAACGCGAACTGGTCGCCTCATTGCGCCGCGACGGGCTGGCCGAGTGGGTGGCCTCGTGACCGCCGAGCAGACCCGGCGCTGGCGGTTGGTGCTGGGTCGTTACGCCGAGCCGAACCTGCCCCGGACAAGCGGTGACGCCGAACTCGACCAGGCGCTCGGCTACCTCTACGACCGCGAGTACACCGCTCGCGGACACCGGCACGCCAAGGGCGGCGGCGGCTCGCTCGACCCGTCCGCGGTGAAGGCGATCAACTGGCTGGGCAAGTCTCGCGGGCTGTTCCCGGCGTCCACCCTGGAACGGCTGCAGGCCGACGCAGTCACCCGCTACGGCTTGGACGACCTGCTCGCCGACCCGACCACCGTCGAGTCGCTGCAACCGAACAAGCAACTGGCATCCGCGCTGCTGCGGATCAAAGGCAGGCTGAGCCCGGCGGCCGCCGACGGACTCCGTGCCCTGATCGCCCGGGTGGTCGCCGAGATCGTCGCCCGGCTCAAACCCCGCTTCACCACGGCATTGACCGGCACCCGCGATCGCTCCCGGCGCACTCCGCACGCCTCGCTGGCCAATTTCGACTGGCGCCGGACGATCGCCGCCAACCTGGCCAACGTCGACCCGGCCACCGGCCGGATGATGATCGACGACATCCGGTTCGCCGTCCGGAAACGACGCAGCAACCTGCACTGGGACGTGATCGTGCTGGTCGACCAGTCCGGCTCGATGGCCGACTCGCTGCTGCACGCCGCGGTGTCGGCGTCCATCCTGGCCGGGCTGCCCGGGGTGAGCGTTCGGCTGATCCTGTTCGACACCGCACTGGTCGATCTGTCCCATCTGGCCCACGACCCGGTCGAGGTGCTGCTCACCGCCCAGCTCGGCGGCGGCACCAACATCGCCCAGGCGATGCGGCACGCCGAGACCCTGGTCACCCAGCCGTCCCGCACCGTCGTCGCGCTGATCAGCGATTTCGAGGAGGGCGGGTCGGTCTCGGCGCTGCTGGCCGGCGTCCGCCGGTTGGCTGCGGGCGGCGTCCGGCTGCTCGGGCTGGCGGCGCTGTCCGATGAGGGCGAGCCCTGGTACGACGCCACCACGGCCGGACGCCTGGTCGCGGCCGGGATGCCGGTGGCGGCGATGACCCCGGACCGGTTCGCCGAATGGCTGGCCGAGGTGATGGCATGACGAACCACCCCGACTGGCTCGCCGGCTATCGACTGGACGACGACGCGCTGACGGTGCTGGCCAACCGTGGCCTGGTCCGGCGCGCGGCCAAGGAAGCGGCCCGGATCGAACTCGTCGCCGCGGCGGATGCTGCCGTCGAATTGCGCTACATCGGGACGCCGCCGGCGCAGGTTCGGCTGTTGCCCGGTGGGCCGCGGAGGGCGACCTGCGACTGCCCGGTTGCCGGGGTCTGCGTGCACATCGTCGCGGCCTGCGTCTGGGCTCGTGAGGCTTCGCCGGTCGAGCTTGTCGAGACCCCTGGTGCGTCGCCGGTCGAGACCCAGCCACCGTCGGTCGAGCTTGTCGAGACCCCTCGCGAGGGCGGTTTCGAGAAGCTCAACCAGCCAGAGATCGAGGCCCTGCTGCTCGCCCTCGACCCCCTCGCGGTCAACCGAGCGGCTGGGATCGCCGCCGTCCGCAAGGTTGCGGCCGGAGTCGAGCCGACTCCCACCACGGTCGAGGCCCGACCCGGCTCGCTGCGGATCTCCTGGCCCGGCTCACCCGAGATCGTCGCCGTGCCGGACGGCGGCTTCGGCGCAATGCTGGTGGGCGGCAATCACAGCGACACGGCGGAGCGGGTCTGGCGGCTCGAGGCGCTGGTCCGGCTGTTCGCCGTCCACCACCGGGAATGGCCCTGGCCCGACCAGGTCGAGGCGCCCGAGGTCGTCCAGCCGGGACAACGGGAGGCGATGACCCAGGCCGGCGAGGCGATCGAATCGCTGCTGCGGGTCGGTCTGCCCAGGGTCGGCGCCGACGGCGTCGCCCGGCTCACCGCCGCCGCGCAGCGAGCCCGGCTGGAGGCGTTGCCGCTGCTGGCCACGCTGCTCTCCCAAGCCCGCGGACGCGCCTCAGCCATCGCCGCCCGCGACGACGACACCTCCGAGCGGCAGTTGCTGGACGCCCTGGCCCGGGGCTGGGGACTGGCCACGGCACTGCGGTCGGCCGGCCCGCCGCTGCCGTCCCAGCTGATCGGTGCCCGAGGCACCGGCGAGGACGCCGAAGTGGGCACGCTGCTGCCGTTGGTCCTGCGCTGGTGGACGGCGCCATCCGGAGCCCGCGGGCTGACCGCGATCTTCTGGGACCTGACCCACCAGCGGGTGGAAAGCGTGACCACGGGCCGGGCGGCCGGCGCCGATCCGTCCTTCAACCGGTCGTGGGAGGCGCCGCTGCTGTGGGGGTTGGCGGCGCACACGCTGGCCGACGGCTATCTCACGTTGGCCGGCGCCGAGCGCCGCGAGGACGGCACCCTCAGCCCGACCAACCGCACCCGCGCAACCCCGGGTGAGCGCTTCGCCCACACCGCCGTCGACCTCGACCAACTGGCCGACGCGGTCCGCGGCTCGGCACGCAACGCCGCCGCGACCGGTTTCCTGCCGCCGCCCGCGAGGCTGCGTCTGCTGCTGCCGCGCCGGCTGCGTGGCGTCGCCGATCTCGAACTGGACGAGGTGAACCAGGAACTCATCTGGCCCCTCACCGACCGTGCTGGGGTCCGGCACCTGGGCCGCCTGGACGCCACCGGCGCGGAGCAGGCCACCATCGCGGCGCTGCTCCGCGACGGCACCCGGATCGCCGCCGTCGTCCTGGACGGCCGGGACCGGCCACTCTCGGTGTTCGTCGTCGACCACGCGGGCACCCGACTGGTCTCGCCGTCACTGACGCCGGCGGCGGCGGACCCGCGTCCTCGTCGATCGTTCCGGCGGCAAACGGATCAGCGGCCGCGGGCATACTCCGGCACCTCGGCGCCCGAGCCAGGACCGGTGGGTCAGCTCTGCGAAGCGGTGCTGGACGTCTGCGCGGAGCTTGCCTCGACCGGACGCCCCGCGCTCAGCCCGCGACAACGCGACACCCTGCGAACCAGGTCCGAGCAGGCCGCCGGCGTCGGCCTGAACTCGCTGGCCGCCGCTGCCGACCAACTGCTGACCGGCCCGGTGGCCGGGCCTGCGGTGTTGCGCGTTGCCTTCATCGCCGGACGGCTACGGGCGTTGGCCGGCGACGAGTAGAGCGAGCTTTGTTGACAGATCAACAACCCCGGCCTACAGTAGGAGTGGTTTAGTTTTCAAGCAACCACCATCTCCAGAGAGGCACGCAGATGTCCGGAATCGCTGACATCAAGGGAACCTACGTTCTCGACGAGAGCCACAGCCAGGTCGGCTTCGTGGCCCGGCACGCCATGGTTACCAAGGTTCGTGGAACCTTCAATGAGGTGTCCGGTACGGCCACTGTCGACGGCGCGAACCCGTCGGAGTCGTCGCTGAGCGTGACCGTGCAGGCCGCGTCCGTCGACACCCGCAACGCGGGTCGCGACGCGCACCTGCGCTCGGCCGACTTCTTCGACGCCGAGCAGTACCCCGAAATCACCTTCGCCGGGACCGGCTTCGAGGTCGCCGGCGACGAGGTCACCGTGACCGGCGACCTGACTATCAAGGGCGTCACCCATCAGGTGGCCATCCCGTTCGAGTTCCTCGGTGCCGCCACCGACCCGCTCGGCAACCAGCGGATCGGTTTCGAGGGCTCCGTCGTGGTCAACCGCAAGGACTGGAACCTGAACTGGAACGCCGCGCTCGAGACCGGCGGCGTCCTGGTCAGCGAGAAGGTCACCCTCGAGTTCGAGGTGTCGGCGATCAAGCAGGCCTGATCCGCTGCCGCCGCGGGGTCGAGTCGGGGGGCTCGAGACCCAGCGGCGCGTGCGATCGTGGTGTTGTGCCCGGCTTCGGCCGGGCACAACTGTTTTCCTGGCAGCATGTCCGGATGATCCTGCGGCTGTTGGTGGTGACCCTGCCTGTGCTGGTGACCGTCAGCTCGGCCGCGCACGAGAATAGTTGCGGACTTGTGCTGGCCGGCAAGGTGACGGTGTTCGCCCGCGGCCCCGTCCTCGCGCTGCGCACCGATCTTTGTGCCGCGCCGGTCACGCTGGACCGGGCCGTCCTCGGCAACGGAGTGGCACCAACCCGCGGCCCTGAGGACAGTGGGCCGCTACCGTCGCCGGCCCCAGCTCCCGCGCCACACACAGTTCTGAACCCGCTGGTGCCCGGGATCGCGACTGTGGCAGTGCTGCTCGCCGCCGGCGCCTGGCTCGTCCTCGGCCGGCGGCGCTGACGGATCGCCGCCGGGCCACTATCCTCCCAAGTCGGAGGCTGTGATCCTCCAGGTCGGAGGTCTCATGCCCGGATGGCCCGGATGGCTCGGCATGATCGTCGGGCTGATCGATCTGGCGATCAAGATCGTCGCCGTGGTGACGATCCCGCACAACCGGCGGCCGTCGTCCTCGCTGGCCTGGCTGCTGCTGATCATCCTGACCCCGCTGTTCGGGCTGTTCCTGTTCTTCCTGATCGGCAGCCCGTTCGTCCGCGGGCGTCGCGAGGCGGTGCAGGAGCGGGCGGACGCCGCCATCACCAGCCGCGCCGAGACGCTGCCGGACGTGCCCGCGGGTCTCGAACTACCCGACGGGATGGCCAGCGTGGTGCGGCTCAATCGCGACCTCACCGCGATGCCGATGCTCGGCGGATCCAGCCACGGCCTGTACGGCGATTACACCGCCTCGCTCGCCGCGATGACGACGGCGGTCCGGGCCTCGACGAGCCATGTGCACCTAGAGATGTACGCGATGGCGCTCGACGACGCCACCCGGGACTTCTTCGACGCGATGGCGGACGCCGTGCGGCGCGGCGTCGTCGTCCGGGTGCTCTACGACCACATCGGCTCGCGGAAGTATCCCGGTTACCGGGCGATGAACGCGTTCATGACGAAGGCGGGGATCGAGTGGCATCAGATGATGCCGATCAAGCCGTTGCAGCGACGCTGGCGCCGGCCCGATCTGCGCAATCACCGCAAGCTGTTGATGGTGGACAGCAAGGTGGCGTTCATGGGGTCGCAGAACCTGATCGCGTCCAGCTATCTGATGCCCGCGAACATCCGCGCCGGACGGCATTGGCTCGACCTGATGATCGAGCTGAGCGGTTCGATCATCAGTTCGATGGAGGCGGTGTTCGCTCTCGACTGGCTCACCGAGACCGGGGAGTCGCTGGCCGACCGGGTGCCTCAGCCGGTGAGCGAGGAGGGCGAGCAGCCGATGCAGTTGATCCCGTCCGGCCCGGGCTACCGGACGATGCCGAACCTGCGGCTGTTCACCGCGCTGATCCATCGCGCGCAGTACCGGCTGGTGATCACCAGCCCGTACTTCGTCCCCGAGGATTCGCTGCTGGAGGCGATCACCACCGCCGCCTACCGCGGGGTGGACGTCGAGCTGTTCGTCTCCGAGGGTGCCGACCAGTTCATCGTGCAGCACGCCCAGGCGTCCTACTATCAGGGGCTGCTGGAGGCCGGCGTCCGGATCTTCCAGTACCCCAAGCCCACCGTGCTGCATTCGAAGTTCTTCACCGTGGACGACGTGGCCGGGGTGATCGGGTCGTCCAACATGGACTACCGCTCGTTCGGGCTGACCTATGAGGTGTCGCTGCTCGGCACCGCCCCCGAGTTCGTCGCCGACCTGCTGCGGGTGGCGGAGGAGTATCGCGAGGTTTCCCGCGAACTGACCGCGAAGGAGTGGTCGTCGCGCGCCGCCGGGTGGCGCTATGTCGAGAACGTCACCCGGTTGATGGCCTCGCTGCAGTAGCCGTCAGTTCTTCTCGGCGCGGGCCTCGGCCAGGGCGTCCACCAGCGCGTCGATCGCCTGGTCGAGCTCGTCGCGCTCGATCACCAGCGGCGGCGCCAGCCGGATCGTCTTGGTGTGGGTGTCCTTGGCGATCACGCCGCGGCTGAGCAGCCGGTAGCAGATCGATCGGGCGCTGCCCAGGTACGGGTCGATGTCGACGCCGGCCCATAGTCCCTTGCCGCGGACGGCGTCCACACCGTTGCCGATCAGACCGCGGAGCCGCTCGTGCAGGTGCTCGCCGAGTTCGGCCGAGCGCCGCTGCAACTCACCGGTGCGCAACAACTCGACCGCGGCCAGGCCGACCGCGGCGGCCAGCGGGTTGCCACCGAAGGTGGAGCCATGCTGGCCGGGGTGCAGCAGGCCGAGGATGTCGCGGTTGCCGACCACCGCCGAGACCGGCATGATGCCGCCGCCCAGCGCCTTGCCGAGAACGTACAGGTCGGGGACCACGCCGCTGTGCTCGCAGGCGAAGGTGGTGCCGGTGCGGCCCAGGCCGGACTGGATCTCGTCGGCGATGAACAGCACGTTGCGCTCGGTGCAGAGCTTCCGCAGCGCGGGCAGGAAGCTCTTCGGCGGCACGATCACGCCGGCCTCGCCCTGGATCGGCTCGACCAGCACGCCGACGGTGTTGGCGTCGATCTCGTCGGCGAGGGCGTGGATGTCGCCATAGGGGACGGTGCGGAAGCCGGGGGTGAACGGCCCGAAGTTGCGGCGCGCGGTCTCGTCGTTGCTGAACGAGATCACCGTGGTGGTGCGGCCGTGGAAGTTGTTGGCCATCACGATGATGTTGGCGTGCCGCTCTTCGACACCCTTGGTCTCATAGCCCCACTTGCGGGCCAGCTTGATCGCCGACTCGACCGCCTCGACGCCGGTGTTCATCGGCAGCACCATCTCTTTGCCGCACAGCTCGGCCAGGGCCTGGATGAACGGCCCGTAGGTGGCCGAGAACACCGCGCGCGAGGTGATCGTCACTTTGTGCAGCTGCTCGGAGACCGCCTTGGTGAGGACGGGGTGGCAGTGCCCGAAGTTGACCGCCGAGTAGGCGGAGAGGAAGTCGAGGTAGCGGTTGCCGTCGATGTCGGTCAGCCAGGCGCCCTGGCCGGACTCGATGACCACCGGCAGCGGTAGGTAGTTGTGCGCACCCCAGGTCTCGGTCTGTTCGATCGCCCGCTCTTGGCTCGAACTCAATCCCCGACGATCCGTCATGCGAAATCCTCCGCTCAGTACGCTTCAAGACCCTAAATATTACGGGACATACCGCATCTCACGCAATAATGCGCTACCGACCTCGTCTCCAGCCCAGTGCACGGCCGATCTTCACCCGGCTGTCATAGCTGATCGAGCCGGTCCGGAACAACCGCACGCCCAGGATCAGGAACAGCCAGGCGCAGCCGGCCAGGATCACCAGGGTGACCGCGGCCTCCCAGCCGTCCAGGCCGCCGGTGGCGTTGCGCAGCAGCGCCGAGACCGGGGCGGTCAGAGGGAAGAAGGTGAAGATCTGCGAGACCACCCCGTGCGGGTCCGAGACCAGCAGCGAGGCCGCGTACAACGGGATGAACATCGACATCACCACCACGCCGAAGGCATTGCCCGCCTCCTTGGCGCTCGGCATCACCGCGCCGATCGCCACCAGCAACCCGGTGAACATCAGGAAGCTGGTCAGGAACAGCCCGAACCCGATCGCGACGGCGCCCAGGTTGATCGGGATGGAACCAAGCGCCGGTCCGGCCGGCGACGCGGCCGGCACGCCGAGCGAGTTGCTGAGCAGCCCGAACACCAGGCTGGCCGGAATGCCCACCACCAGCCCCTGGACGATGCCGATGCAGATCAGCGCCAGCACCTTGCCGACGATCAGCGTGGTGGGATTCATCGTGGTCAGGATCATCTCGGTCACCCGGTTCTCCTTCTCTTCCAGGGTGACGTTGAGCATCTGGTTGCCCAGCATCAGCACGCCCAGGTAGAAGAGCACCAGGAAGATCCCGGGGGCGATCACGCCGGCGATCCCCGGGGTGGGCTGACCGCCGGCGTAGGTGACCAGGTCGACGTCCGGCGGATGCAGGGCCAGCTTGGCCAGCGTCGGGTCGCCGATCCGCTGCTCGATCGACGAACGGAAGACGCTCTCGGCGACCGCGTTGTAGCGGGCCGAGTCGAACAGCCCGAGATCTCTGCCACGAACACTGATCGGCGTGCTGAGCGGATCCTTCGGGTAGTCGATGTGGCATTGCGAGACGCCGGCCACCACCGCGGCGCGGGCGGCTGCGGGGTCGGTGGCCGGTGTCCCGCCGGCGGCCCTGGCGATCCCCGGATCGATCAGTCCGGACGCGTCGGTGTAGGTGAACACGACCGGCTCGGAGCCCTGGCTCTCGGCGCGCTCGGCGGTGGTCTGCCCGCTCAGCGCGATCAACCCGACGACCACGGCGATCAGCACCGGAACCGCAAGCGAGATCGCCCAGAACTTCGGCTTCAGCACGGTGCGGCGGAACTCGAACGAGATCACGGTGCCGAGATTGTGCCGGCTCGGACGGTGCTGGCTCATGCTGCGGACGCCTCCTGTTCGCCGTACACCTTGAGGAAGATCTCCTCCAGCGACATCCGGGCGGTGGAGAAGTCGCGCAGCCGGACGCCGGCGTCCAGCAGTTCCCGGATGACGGCGTTGACCTCGGTGCCCTCGGGCAGTTCGAGCTCGGCGTAGTTGCGCTCGCCGACCGCCAGCCGGTAGTTCGCCGAGGCCGGCAGCACCCCACTGAAACTGACCCGTACCCGCTGGCCGCCATAGGCGTCCTGGACCTCGCTGACCGTGCCGTACGCCTCGGCCCGGCCGTCCTTGAGCAGCAGGATGCGATCGCAGAGCCGCTCCACCTCGTCCATCTGGTGGGTCACCATCACCACGGTCGAGCCGAGGGCGCGCTGCTCGTCGACCAGATCCATCAGCAGCCGCCGGTTCACCGGGTCGAAGCCCTTGGTCGGCTCGTCGAGGATCAGGATGCTGGGCGAGTTCATCATCGTGACGCCGAGCTGCACCTTCTGCTGCTGGCCGCCGGAGAGCTTGTCCAGCCGCACCTTGGCGTGGTTCTGCAGGCCGACCCGGGCCAGGAACGCGCGCGACCAGCCGTCCGCCTCGTGCCGGCTGAGACCCTTGAGCCGTCCGAAGTAGGTCATCACCTCGAGCACCGACTCCTTGCGGTAGAGCCCGCGCTCCTCGGGCAGGTAGCCGAGCCGCGAGCCCTGGGCGGGGTCGAACCGGCGGCCGTCGACCAGCAGTCGGCCCGCCGTCGGCTGGTAGATGCCGAGCAGGGCGCGAATGGTGGTGGTCTTGCCCGAGCCGTTCGAGCCGAGCAGGCCGAAGGTCTCGCCGGCATGCACCTCGAAACCGAGGTCGTCGATGACGATCTGGTCGCCGAAGGCCATCCGGAAGTCGCGCACCTCGATGACGGGGGTTGGTCGATCGTTCATGGACCCACTTGACCATGCCGATCAAGCCCCGCCGATCCCGCCACGCGCACCCGGCCAAACACTAGAGTCGGGCCATGGAAGCGAATCTGCCCATCGTCGTCGGCAGCGACGGTTCGGACTTCTCCCTGCTCGCGCTGAAGCGGGCACTGTGGCTGGGGCGGCAACTCAAGGCGCAGGTCCGGGTGGTTCGGGCCTGGTCGATCAGCACCGCGCCGCGTCCGGCGACCTGGACCCCCGGCTACGTGCCGCCTGCCGAGGACTTCGAGGCCGCCGTGCGGCAGCGGCTCGAACGCGACATCGCCGGTGTGCTCGCCGACTACGCCGACGTCGAGGTGACGCTGGAGACCCCGCACGGGCCGGCCGGACGCGAACTGCTGAAGGCCTCCCACGACGCCCGCGCGGTGGTGGTCGGCACCCGTGGGGCCGGCGGGTTCAAGGGCCTGCTGATGGGATCGGTGTCGAACCAGGTGGTCGAGCACGCCGAGTGCGACGTGCTGGTGGTGCGCCGCGGGATCGACGAGATCTCTCCCGGACGCCGCGCACCCCTGGACCGCATCCTCGATCAGTGAACCCGGCGCGGTGAGCCGGCTCAGCGGAGTACAACGGACCGCACTGATCGCCGCCCTGGTGGTCATCCTGCTGCTCGCGCTCGCGCAGTGGTTCGCTCGGCCAGGTGAACCCGCGGTGCTGCCGAGTGCAGGCAACACCACCGCCACCAGGATCAGTTCTCCGGCGAGCTCGCCGACTCCGTCGGCCCGCTCCGGCTTGCCACTGTGCGCCGGGCTCCCGGCCGAGGTCACGGACGCGGTCGCCGCCGTCCGCAACGACGGCCCGTATCTGCGCCCGCGCGACGACGGCGGCATCTTCGGCAACCGGGAACGCCTGCTGCCCGCCAAACCGCGTGGCTACTACCGCGAGTACACCGTTCGAACGCCGGGTGAGCGGTTTCCCGGCCCTCGACGATTGATCACCGGCGGGCAGGCCCGGCTCGGCACCGAACCGGCCGAGTGGTACTACACCGCCAATCACTACGAGTCGTTCTGCCGGTTGCGTCCCTGACTCCCGGAAGCCATGCCTCATGCCCTGGGCGATGGTGGCCGGCGCCCTCCCCGGAATCAGCGACGACACGGACTCACCGCCGCTGACACAGCACCGACACATCCGCGAAACAACCGATCCCTAATCTCGCCGCCGGAACTGATTCCCCCCTGAAGGCGAGCTTGAACTATGACCGCGAACGACATCCGCCAGGTTGCGATCACCGAGACACTCAACCGGCAACCGGTGGAGACCACCGAGATCCTTCCGCTCTCCGACATGTGGGCGTGTGACGTCTTCGGGCTGGCGGCCATGGAGGAGGCGTTGTCGAAGAACGCTTTCAAGGCGATGAAGCGCACCGTGCAGACCGGGGAGCCGCTGGATCCGGCGACCGCCGATGTCGTCGCCGCCGCGATGAAGGACTGGGCGATGCGCAAGGGCGCCGAAATTCTTCTCGCACGTCTTCTACCCGCTGACCAACATCACCGCCGAGAAGCACGACGGCTTCATCATCACCAACTCCGACGGCCACGCGATCACCGAGTTCACCGGAAGCCTGCTGATCAAGGGCGAGCCCGACGGCTCGTCGTTCCCCAACGGCAGCCTCCGGATGACCAGCGCCGCCCGCGGCTACACCGCGTGGGACCCGACCAGCCCCGCGTACATCAAGAACACCGAGAACGGCGCCACGCTGATGATTCCCAGCGTGTTCATGTCGTGGACCGGTGAGTCGCTCGACAAGAAGATCCCGCTGCTGCGCTCGAACGCCGCGATGGACAAGGCAGCTCGCAAGGTCCTGACGCTGATGGGCGAGACCGAGATCGCCCCGCTGAACTCCAGCTGTGGGGCCGAGCAGGAGTACTTCCTGATCGACAAGAACTTCGCCGCCGCCCGCCCCGACCTGCTGCTGGCCGGCCGGACGCTGTTTGGCGCGCCGCCGGCGAAGGGGCAGGAGTTCGACGACCACTACTTCGGGGCGATCCCCGAGCGGGTCCAGGTCTTCATGCAGGACTTCGAGGACCAGCTCTACCGGCTCGGCATTCCGGCCAAGACGCACCACAACGAGGTTGCGCCGGCGCAGTTCGAGATCGCTCCGTACTTCGAAGCAGCGAACGTCGCCGCCGACCACCAGCAGCTGATGATGACGATCATGAAGGCCACCGCGCTGAAGCACGGCTTCATGTGTCTGCTGCACGAGAAGCCGTTCGCCGGCATCAACGGGTCCGGCAAGCACGTCAACTGGTCGGTCGGCAACGCCACCCAGGGCAACCTGCTCGATCCGGGGCACTCGCCGGCCGAGAACCTGCAGTTCCTGGTGTTCTGCGGCGCCGTGATCCGCGGCGTCCACCTGTTCGGCCCGCTTCTGCGCGCCGTGATCGCGACGGCGTCCAACGACCATCGGCTCGGCGCCAACGAGGCGCCGCCGGCGATCATGTCGGTCTACCTCGGCGACCAGCTCGAGGGCGTGTTCAACGACATCAAGGCGGGCAAGGTGTCGGTGACCAGTGGCGGCGGGATGATGGATCTCGGCCTGTCCCAGATCCTGCCGTTCACCCGTGACCCGGGCGACCGCAACCGCACCTCTCCGTTCGCGTTCACCGGCAACCGCTTCGAGTTCCGCGCCGTCGGCTCGTCCCAGTCGGTGTCCGGCCCCCTCGTCGCGATGAACACGATCCTGGCGGAGTCCCTGGACTGGATGGCCGGCCGGCTGGAGACCGAGCTGGCCTCCGGCAAGCAGGTCGCCGAGGCCGTGGCCACCATCCTGCAGGAGGTCATGAACGAGCACGGCGATGCCGTCTTCGGCGGCGACGGCTACTCCACCGACTGGCACGAGGCGGCGGTGAAGGAGCGGGGCCTGCGCAACCTGCCGACCAGCGCCGACGCGCTGCCGGTGTTCATCGAGCAGCCCGTGATCGACCTGTTCGAATCGACCGGCGTGCTGTCCCCGCTGGAGCTGAACAGCCGCTACGAGGTGTACGCCGAGCAGTACCTCAACTCGATCGCCGTCGAGGCGAAGCTCGTCATCGAGCTGGGCAAGACCGTGATCTACCCGGCGGCGCTCGCCTACCTGGCCGAGCTGGGGGCGACCTACGAGGTTGCGGCCAAGTTCGGCGCCGACCTCGACACGTCGATCGCGTCCACGATCGCCACCGAGGCCAAGGCGCTGCTGGCGGCCGTCACCGAGTTGGAAGGCGCTCTCGCCACGCACGACTTCGCCACCGTCGCGGACCACCTGAAGCACTGCGCCACCACCGTCCGGGGCCTGATGGACGAGGCCCGCGTCCACGCCGATGCCCTAGAGCGGGTCGTCGCCGACAGTGCCTGGCCGCTGCCGAAGTACCGCGAGATGCTCTTCATCCGCTGAGCTCAGGGGTCGGGTCAGCCGCTGATCCGAGGTCGGGGCGAGCACTGACGTGCTGACCCGACCTCGGACCTCGCCCGTCAGCTGAGCAGACTCTTGGCCGTCAGCCAGTCCTTGGCGATCACTGCGGCCGACTGCTGCTGCTTGTCGCTGAGAGTGTTGAGCTTCACCAGTTCGTCGGTGCTGAGCGCCGCGTTGACTTTGTCGATCACGGCGGCGGCCTTGTCATCGACCTTGGCCGACACGATCGGCACCACGTTCTGGGGCAGGATCAGGCTCTTCGGGTCGGTCAGCGTGGTCAGGTTGTTCGTGGCGATCGACGGGCTGGCGGAGTAGACGTCGGCGGTGTCGCACTTGCCGTCCTTGAGCGCCTTGATGGTCAGCGGGCCGCCGGAGTCCTCAACCGGCACCACCTCGACGTCCAGGCCGTAGGCGGACTTCAGCCCGGGCGGGCCGTACGGGCGCTTGGCCAGTTCAGAGTTCGCGCAGACCTTGACCGTCCGGTTCAGCTTGGCCAGGTCGGCGATGCTGGCCAGGGAGTTGGCCTTGGCGAAGTCTGCGGTGACGTTGTACGAGTCCTGATCGGTGGCCGCGGCGGCCTTCAGCGGACGCAGCCCGGTACCGAGTGCGGCGGGCAGTGCGGCCAGCACCTCTTCGCCGGTCTTCGCGGTGGCCTTCTTGTCGAGATATTGCAACAGATTGCCGGCGTACTCGGGGAACACGTCGATCTTGCCGCGCTGCAACTCGGGCAGGTACACCTCCCGTTGCCCGATCCGGAACTGCCGGGTGATCGTGTAGCCCTTGGCCTCGAGTGCCTGGGCGTACAACTCGGCGATGATCTCGTTGGAGGGGTACTGCTGCGAGCCCACCACCAGGGTGCCGCCGGCGGTCGAGCCGGACGGCGCTGCGGGGCTCGACGAGCCGAGCGGGTTCGACGACGCACAGGCGCTCAGCGCCAGCGCCCCGGCCGCCAGCGCGGCGGCGATGCGGACCTTCATGGGTGATTCCTCTCAGTCGGACGGGTGTTCCGGTCGGGTGATGGTCAGGCGGTGTGCAGCCGGCGGGCGGCCAGCCGTTCGGCGAACTCGAACACTCCTTCCAGGATCAGCGCGATCACCACCACCAGCAGGGCGGCGGCAAGCATTTGTGGGTAGTCCTGGGTCTTCAGTCCCAGAAACAGGAAGCGGCCCAGTCCGCCGGCCCCGACATAGGCGGCCAGCGTCGCGGTGGCGACCACCTGGAGAGTGGCCGAGCGGACGCCGCCGAGCAGCAGTGGCAGGCCGAGCGGGATCTCCACCCGGGTCAGCACCTGCCACTCGGACATGCCCATCGCGCGGGCCGCGTCCACCGTGCGCGGGTCGACGGCCTCGATGCCGGCGTAGGCACCGGCCAGCACCGACGGAATCGCCAGCAGCACCAGGGCGACCATCGGCGCCACCAAGCCGATCCCGAGCAGCAAGCCGACCAGGGTCACCACGCCCAGGGTGGGCAGCGCCCTGGCCGCACCAGAAGAGACCACCACCAGGCCGCGTCCGCGCCTGGTGTGGCCCACCAGGTAGCCGAGCGGGATCGCGATCAGGCACGAGAGCGCGACGGCGAGCAGCGTGTACCACAGATGTTCGCCGGAGCGGGCCCACACTCCGTCGCTGCCGCCGGCGTTGGCCGGGTCGAAGATCCAGGCGATGGCGTCGGTGAGGTAGTTCATGCCCGTCTCGCCCTCGTCCACGGCATCAGTGCCCGGCCCAGCAGCACCAGCAGGCCGTCGACCGCGATCGCCAGCACCACGGTGGCGACGATGCCGGTCAGCACCTCGGCCATGATGCCGCGCTGGAAGCCGTCCACGAACAACATGCCCAGGTTGTCGACGCCCAGCAGCGAACTGACCGTGACCAGGCTGATCGTGCTCACCGCCACCACCCGCAGGCCGGCCAGCAGCACCGGTCCGGCCAGCGGCAGCTCCACCCGCCAGAACCGCCCCAGCGCCGAATAGCCGAGCGCGGTGGAGGACAGCCGCACCGGTGCCGAGACCGACGCCAGCGCGTCCGCGGCCGAGCGCACCATCAGCGCCAACCCATACAGGGTGAGGGCGACGACCACGTTCAGGGCGTCCCGGACGCCGAAGCCGAAGATCGTCGGCAGCACCACGAACAGGGGCAGCGACGGAATCGCGTAGAGCAGGCCGGCCGCGGTGAGCAGGGTGGGTCGCGACCAGCGATAGGTGGCGGCGAACCAGCCCAGCGGAATGGCCAGTACGAAGGACAGCACGATCGCCGGGATCGCCAGCAGCAGGTGCGACAGGGTCTGCGAGCCGATCAACTCCAGATTCGCCAGCACCCAGGTCATCTCAGCTCTCCGTCCGCTGCGGCGGGTCGGTGAGCCGGCCGGCGGGGCGTCCGTGGCTGTCGACCACCAGGGTGCCGCCGGGGGTTTCGCGCAGGTGCAGGTCGAGCGTGCCACGTCCCAGCCCGAGGAAGCCGGCGACGAAATCGTCGGCGGGTTCGGCGATCACCTGCTGGGGGCTGCCGGCCTGCGCGATCCGGGCGCCTTTGGCCAGGATGACGATCTGGTCGCCCAGCGCGAGCGCCTCGGCGATGTCGTGGGTGACGAAGACGATGGTCTTGCGCAACTCGCGCTGAATGCGCAGCAACTCGGTCTGCAGGTCGGCCCGGACCAGGGGGTCGACGGCGCCGAACGGCTCGTCCATCAGCAGGATGTTCGGGTCGGCGGCCAGCCCGCGGGCCACCCCCACCCGCTGCTGCTGGCCTCCGGAGAGCTGATCGGGGTAGCGGTTCGCCATCGTGGTCTCGAGCCCGACCAGTTCCATCAGCTCGTTCGCCCGGCGGTGCGCATCGTCCCTGGCCACCCCGTTGAGCAGCGGAACGGTGGCGATGTTGTCGATCACGGTGCGGTGCGGCAGCAGACCGGCGTTCTGCATCACGTAGCCGATCCGGCGGCGCAGCGGCACCGGGGCGATCTCGGCCACATTCTCGTCGTCGATCCACACCGAACCGCCGGTCGGGTCGACCATCCGGTTCACCATTCGCAGCAGCGTCGTCTTGCCGCACCCGGACGAGCCGACCAGCACCGTCGTCTGGCCGGTCGGCGCCTCCAACGTGAAGTCCCGGACGGCCTGGGTGCCGTCCGGATAGGACTTGCTGACGTTGTCGAATCGGATCATTGCCTCACCTAACCTCATCCGGTCCGGATTGTTCCCGTCGGCTCTGACAGTTCCGCTGACACCCGGTACTTTTCACCCCAACGGGCGAAGGAGGCAAGGGTGAGCGAGACCGTCGTACACAACGAACGCAGGCACCGTTTCGAGATCATGCTGGACGGCGAACTGGCCGGGTTCGCCCACTACGACCTCTCCAACGGCGTGGCCAGCTTCGATCACACCGAGGTGCAGCCGCGATTCAACGGACGCGGTCTGGGCACCACCCTGGTCCAGGCGGCCTTCGACCAGGTCCGCGCGGCCGGCCAGTGGAAGATCCGTGCGGTCTGCCCGTTCGTGTCGACCTTCGTGAAGCGGCACCCCGAGTACCACGATCTGGTGGTGCGCTAGACCAGCGGACGCCTCAGTCGGTTGCGTACCGGGTGACGAAATTGCGCAGCAGCCGGTGCGGGTGCTCGCCCACCCCGGACGCCCGCGCCATCTCGACCAGGATCTCGAAGTCGTCGGGGTGGAAGTAGCCGGCGTTGCGGTAGATCGACATCCGCTGTTCCAGCGAAGCCACGTCCAGCTCGGGGTGGAACTGGGTGACGTAGACGTTCTCGCCGTACCGGTACATCTGCACCGGGCAGGCCTCGCCGGTGCCGAGCAGCGTGACCTCGGGCGGGGTGCCGTGGCAGGCCTCCTTGTGCCCCACGAACGCGAAGAAGGACGCCGGGACTCCCACCAGCAGCGGATCCCCGGCCGCCTCCGGAGTCAGCGTCACCTCGATGGCGCCCAGGCCTTCGCCGTAGGTGCGGTCGACGGTGCCGCCGAGGTGGGCGGTCACCGTGCCGATGCCGTAACACATGCCCAGGAAGGGGAAGTCGGCGTCGACGATCTGGTCCACCACGCCACGAATGTCGGACTCCACCCGCAGCTGCAGGTCGGACTTCACCGCGTCGGAGATGTTGAACGGGCTGCCGCCCAGGAAGACGCCCGAGTAGTCCTCCAGCCGCAGCTCGGGCAGCGGTCCGGATTCGACCCGGATGTGGATCAACTCCGACGGGGCCAGCCCGGTATGCCGGCGGACCGACTCGTACTCGTCGCCGGCCGCTTTGTCGTGATCGCGGGTGGCCAGCAGGACGAACGGTTTCACGCCGAGAAGGGTAGCCGCGCGGGTGCGGCGGCCCCGGTTTCGTCCACCAACTGCCGCAGCGCCGCGGCCGGGTCGCCCGCCGTCCGCTGCCGCAGATAGCTGGGCCCGGACTCCATCAGTTCGCCGATGAAGCGCAGTTCGTCGGCGCAGCCCAGCTCGGCCGAGATCGCCTCCAGCCGGTTCAGCCAGTCGTAGATGCCCTCACGCATCGGCCGCACCTTGTCCTTCACCCGCGGCGTGATCACGTCGGTGTCCAGGCCGTAGCGGGCGGCCCGCCACTTGTTCTCCTTCATGAACCACACCGGCAGCCGGGCGATGCCGCGGCCGTCGTCCAGTTCCCGCGACATGTATTCGGCCAGGCACTGGGTGAACGCCGTCAGCGCGCCCAGCTCGGCGAAGGTCGGCACCGAGTCGAGCACCCGGTTCTCCACGGTGCCGAAGGTGGACGGCCGGACGTCCCAGCGGATCTCGTTGGGCGCCGAGATCATCCCGGCGTCCTCCAACTCGGTCGCGTAGTGCTCGAACTCCTCCCAGCTGTCCATCGGGAAGGGCAGCCCGTTGGTCGGCAGCTGCTGGAAGATCATCGTCCGCTGCGAGGCGTAGCCGCTGTCCTCGCCCTCCCAGTACGGCGAGGACGCCGACAGCGCGATGAAGTAGGGCGAGAACCGGGCCAGGCCGTAGGTGATCGGCAAAGCCTTGTCGCGATGGTCGATGCCGACGTGGATGTGGGTGCCGAAGATCGCCATCTGGCGACCCCAGTAGGCGTTGCGCTCTTTGACCACGTTGTAGCGCCAGAAGTCGAACGGTTCCGAGTCGGACGCCCGGTCCACCGGGTGCCCGCCTGCCCCCAGCAGCCGGGTGTCGGGGCCGAGGATCTGCCGGACCCGGTCCAGGCTGCCGCGCAGGTCGTCCATCGCCTCGTCCACCCGGTGATGGACGCCGGTGACCAGCTCCACCATGTTGGTCAGGTACTCGCGGCGGATCGGTCCCGCTTTCGGGTCCTCGACGGCGTCCAGGATCCGCTGGGCCCGGGGCACCAGGCTGAGAGTGCCGGCGTCCACCAGAGCGAGCTCCCACTCGACCCCGATGGTGGACTCGCCCGAGGGCACGAAGTCGAACCGCATGGGTGATCCTCCCTGGTCCGTCGGCCGGCTCGTCCCGTCCGCAGGGGGAGTCTAGAACCCGGTGGCCCGGTACGTCAGGCGTCCACCCAGCCGTAGATGCCCTTGGTGGCGACAATCCGCTCGGCGACCTTGTTCTTCACGTTGCCGCCGATCACCCGCAGCCGGCCGTTCGGCAACACCTCGGTCACGATGTCGACCCGGGTCGAGCTCTTGGTGTTCTGCGGCCCGGTGCCGGACAGCACCAGGTCACCGATCCCCACTCCGTCGACGCCGGGGTGGGACCGGCCGTGCTTGTTGCCCCAGGTGTAGAGGTCGCCACTGAACGAGAAGCGCGGCACGGAGTCGCCGGCCTTGTTCCACACCCACGTCGCATACAGCGAGTCCCACGGCATGCAGCCGCCGTAGGGCGTGCAGTCCGTCTTGCGTTCGGCGACCCCGAGCTGGGCGCGGGCCGTCTTCACGATCGCCTGCTCGACGTTCGGCGGTTTGGGTGGGGTGGTGGACGGGGTGGCCACCACTTCCTGGCAGAGCGACAGTGCCGCGGAGTCACCGCCGTCGACGAACACGGAGGCGACGTAGCCGGTCCGCTTCTTCCAGGTGACCTTGTTCCAGACGTTCGAAGCCCGGGAGCCGTTGCTGACGTTGGCTCCCACGGTCTTGCAGCTCAGGGTGATCACGGTCTTGTGCTTGATGGTGATCAGGCGCCGGCTCTGCGTGGTCGGTTCGGCGCGCAGCGACAACGGGGTCGACTTGTTGGTGCGGACGGTGCCCTTCACCGTCGGGGGTTTGACGCTCGGCGCCGGTGTGCCGGCCGTGGGCGTGGGGTCGGGCGCTGTACCCGGATCGCCGCTACAACCGGCGAGCAGGGCCGCCAGGACCATCGTGACCACAGCACCCCGTCTTGCCATGGGTGCGACGGTAACACGCCGGGCGGACCGGATCCGCACGATGAGAGCGCGGACCCGGTCCGGGGGTGGCCAGCCGGATCAGGCCACCGATACCGAGGCGAGCACCTCGCCGAAAGCGGCGTCCGCGGGCGGGTTGGGGCTGCCGGTGTCGTCCAGGGCCAGCGAGTGCCAGCTGCTCAGGTCGGGCGAGTAGCTGACTGCACCGGCGTCGGTGACGCTGCCGATGTCCTCGCCGGGGACACCGACGACGATGCCGTCCCGCATCGATTCGCCGTCGTCGATGTTGCCGCCGAGGATGCTGACCGAAGCCCCGAACTGGTCGGCGGCCTCCGGGGTACCGGCGATTCCGGTCGTGCCCTGATGGATCAACCTGGTCTGCCCGCCGCTTCGGTTGGCGCGGAACGCGATCACCGCGCCCGCCCCGAGCCGCTTGTCGACGGCCTTGCCGGGAGCGCCGACGACGGCGGTGAGCTGATCGACCGTGTTGATGCCGAGGGCGACGGCCGAGCCGAAGTAGTCGCCGGTGCGGTTGCTGCCCGGAATGCCCGCGGTGTCCTGGTGGACCGCCCGCAGCGAGCGGTACGTCCGCTTGCTCGGGTCGAAGTTGAGGACGTGCACCTGGCCGGTGTAGCGAGCCGCGCCGATGGTCTCGCCGGGGACGCCGACCAGCACGTAGTGATCGCGGAACGCGACGGCGGCGCCGAACAGGTCGTCGGCCTCGGCGGTGCCGGGGACGCCCGCGGAGTTCTGGGTGACGGCAACCCCTTTGAACGTGGTCGGCTGGGACGCCGTCGCCGCGAGCAGCGTGACAGATCCGGCGTCCTTGCGGGTGCCGACGGCCTCGTTCGGGGTGCCGATCACGATGGTCCGGTCCTGACCGGCCAATGCCGTCCCGAACCGGTCCCCGCTCTCAGAGCTGCCCGGGACGCCGGGAGAGTCCTGGGTGATCACCGTCCGCGAGCCGGTCAGGGCGAAGCCCTTGGTCAGCGGCAGCACCTCGACCCGGCCGACCTCCCACTTGGTGCCGGCATCGGCCGTGGGGGCCGCGACCACCAGCTGCTGATCGGCATTCACCAGCCCGGACGCGGTGAGCTTCTGCGGCGTGAGCAGCAGCACCTGAGCACCGAAACTGCCGTTGTCGGCTGTGCCCGCGAAGCTCTGCATCAAGGTCAGCGAGTTGTTGGCGCCGCCCTTCACCAGGTAGGCGGCACCTTTGCTGAGGTTGCGCCCCGGGGCGCCGATGGCAAGGTCGGCGCAGCCGTCGTCGTTGACATCGCCCAGCGCGACGGACTGGCCGAAACGCGCGCCGGGTTCTACCGTCACGCCGAGATCGGCGGGACGCAGGAAGCGCCGCTCGCCGTTGCTGAACCGGATGTCGACGGCGCCACGCTCGTCGTCGTAGGACGGGACGCCGACCACCACGTCGGCCACACCATCGGAGTTCAGGTCTCCGGCGACACCGTTGTCGGCCTTGCAGGTGGGGGCCGCGTGGGCGGCCGGTTGGGCGAGAGACGCCCCGGAGAGCGAGAGGCCGAGGCCGAGGATGGTGGCGGTCAGCCGACGCTGGTAGGACATGGAACCTCCTGTGCTGTGCGCAACGGGTGTGTTGCGACATGTCACAGGTGCGAGGTGCCGATCTGCGTGATACGCACCGATTTCATCAAGCGTCGAAATGTCAGCTGGAGAAGAACAGCCCGCCGAGGCCCTGACGGCGGTACCGCTTGCCTCCGCGGTGGCCCCACTCGGGGCCGTAGCCGTAGCCCTGCATCGGCGGCGGGGCGGCGGTGAAGCGGGCCTCCAACTGGGTGATGTTCTCCAACTCGCCGAAGTCGAGGAACACGCCGCGGCAGTTCAGGCACTGCTCGATGTGGATTCCATTGCGATCGACGGTGCGCATGCTGCCCGCGCATTTGGGGCAGGTGAAGCCCGCCGGAACATGGCCGCCGGCGGCGTACGGCTCGTAGCGCGGCATCGGGTCGGTCGGTGAGGACATGCGATCACTGTGCCATGCGGCGGCAAGCTTCGAGGAGTGCCTGGGCTGTGCCCACGCTGTGGACGTCGTCGGTCCTGGCCACCCGGACGGCGGCCACGAGAACGGCGGCCCGGGCGGGCAGGTCGAGCCTCGGCCAAGGGTCGCCGGACGCCGGCACCGCGGGCCCGCCCGCCGCGCGGTAGGCGTCCAGGAAAGCCTGCCAGTCGGGGTCGGCGAGCAGCCCGCAGGCCCAGAACCCGGCCGGCCGGGCCAGGTCCCAGGCCGGGTCTCCGACGCCGACGTCGTCGATGTCGAGCAGTCTCCAGCCGCCGTCCCAGCGGCCGAGCTGACCCAGATGCCAGTCGCCATGCACCAGCGCGGACGCCGGCTCCGGCAGGCGGGCCTGTTCGGCCAGCGCGGCGCCGAGAGCACGTAACTCCTCGGGGGCGCGCTCGCTCGCCCGGATGAGCCGGTCCGGCCAGCCGTGCCGGGGCAACTCGGGTTCGCTGCCGATCGGCGTCCGGTGCAGCCCGGCCAACAGCTTTCCGGCAGCCGCCCAGGGCTGGACGTCATTGCCGGGATCGGCGACCCCGACCAGCGGCCAGGCGGTGGCGGCCCGGCCGTCCGGAGTGGTCCGGGTCCGGGCGTCCACCGGGGGTAGGAATTGCTCGGTCATCGACGCGACCCGCAGCCGTTGGCTGAGTGCGGCGGCCTCTGTTCGGGCGGCGTGCAGCTTGATCACCAGATCGTCGAGCAGCCACAACTCGGCACCGGAGGCGGTGGCCCGGGCCGACAGCGGACCGCTCGCGGGGCGTCCGAGATCGCGGGCCAGCGCGCGCAGCCAGGGCTCGAGGGCGTCCGATGGCTTCACGGTGCCATTCTGGTGCGCTTTCGGCGCAAGGCTGGTGGGCCGCCTGCGCGCGATGGAAGGATCGGGGTATGGATACCAGACCGATCGTCCACGAGCTCAGCCTCACCTGCACCCCCGGCCACGCCTTCGAGGTGTTCACCGGCAAGATGGGGACGTGGTGGGATCCCGAGTACACCGGCAGCCCCGAGACGTTCAGCACGGTCACCATCGACCCGCGGATGCGCGGCCAGATCACTGAACGGCACTCGGACGGCTCCGAGCACGACTGGGGCGAGGTCATCGCCTGGGATCCGCCGGCCCGGGTCTCGTTCAGCTTCACCCTCGGCCAGGACCGTGCCTTCCCGACTGTCGTCCGGGCCACCTTCGTGCCCTCGGACTCCGGCACCCAGTTCAGCTTCGAGCACGACGGCTGGACGGAGCACAACGCCGCCGCCCGGGAGAAGTTCGCCGACTGGCCCCGGCTGTTGAACCGGTTCGCCAAGGCTGCGCAGGAATGACTCGCCCCTGGTGCCCGTGCCCGAGGGGTCACCGATGATCACCACGGTGTGCAATGTGCACGTCATCGACGACGGTGTCGAGGCGTTCAAGCAGGCCTCGCTCGCCAACGTCGCCGGCAGCCGGCAGGAAGCGGGGGTCACCCGTTTCGACCTGTTGCAGCAGGTCGATGACCCCACCCGGTTCATCATCTACGAGGAGTATGTCGACCAGGCCGCGACGCTGGCCCATAAGGAGACCGCTCACTATCTCGCTTGGCGGGACGCGGTGGCAGAACTGATGGCGTCGCCGCGGAACACCTACAGCTTCGGCGACAAGCTCTGAGGGCTCGGGCCTCGGCGTCGCACCTGCCTGAGCTTCGGTAGCTCGGGGCCAGTAGAGTCCGGCGCGAGGGGTGGGGGCGCAATGACGTACCAGAACGAGGCCGCGGCACGACAAGCACTGGAGGCGCGAGTCACCACGCTGTCGGACCTACGGGTGATCGTCGTCGACTATCCGCAGCTGCGAGCGATGGTCGCGGCCCTTCCAGAGGTCGACGCCGCGCTGCTGGGCTGGCTGGCCGACCTTCACGATCCGGCGGTCGATGCGGCGCTGGAAGCACGGCCGAGGTCGTCGGCAGGACGCGTCCCCGTCGAGGTTGCCGAACGCACACCAGCCTCGCGTCCGGTGGTGATCGCGATCGCCGCCGTCGCAGTCGTGGCCCTGGTGGCGGGGTTGGCAGTCGGCCTGCCCCGGCTACTCAGCGGTCCAGGGGGCGGTGGCACGCAAGGGGGCGGCCCCGGCACCCCGGCTCAGCTCCGCGTCACCGGGCAGCCGCCGGCCGTCACCGGCAGTTGGGCAAGCGGAACCCGTCGGGTGTGGCGGGTGGACGCCGAGCATGTCGACCAGATCGAGGGCGGCACCACCAGCTACAGCGACATCGCGGCGCGGACGGCAGGCGGGTGGTCGGTAACGGACTTCGTCGGTGACACCGGTCACGCCTATTGGGGGCTGGACCCCGAGAGCGGTTCGGTGCGGTGGGGTTACGAGTCCTACCGCGCCTGTGCGAAAGCGGATCTGAACGGGCTGGTGCCGTGCCTCGACCACGCCCGCAAGGGTTCCAGCGACGAGTGGGAAGCGGTGCTCCGGCTGGTGGACTGGAGCACCTCCAAGTCAGTGCAGACAACGACGTTCACCGAGTTGGGGTTGGGCAAGGCTGACCTGAATCCAGCATCGGAGGTCGCGGTGGTGGACGGAGACCTGGTCCTCACCCTGCCCTCCTACCCTGATTCCGGACCCGAGCTCGGTGATCTCGCCGGTGTGACCGTCGCGCGGGTTGGCGCCGACGGAAAGAAGGCTCGCTGGACGGCGTCCAACACCTGCACCGGCGATGACTGGCTTAGGGTTCCGGGGAAGCTGCTCGCCAATGGCATTCTCACGCCCGGGTACGGCATAGCGGTCGACTTCGAGACCGGAAAGCCGATCCTCGACCCGAAATCATGCCCGATGCTGACCGGACGCGGGGTGCTCCGCGTGGACCCGTCGAGTGGCGTCGATCTCCCGGCGCAGGTGACGGCGCCCGACGGCAGCATGGTGGTGATCAGTCGAGCCGGCCAGTCGGGGTTCCGCCTTGTCGATGCCGCACCACCGCAGCCTCTGACCCTGCTTGAGGTACGGACGGGTTCCGGCGACAAGTACGGCTCACGCGCCGGTACCGCCAAACTGACCGCGATCGATCCGGTCAGCGGCAAGCCCGCCTGGGCCACGCCGCTCGACGTTGCTGTGACGGTCCAGGATGGTGAAGCAACCGCGGGCGCGGTCTCGTTCGACGGCCAGCGCCTGTTGGTGCTGGAGTTCGACAGGCGTATCCGTGCCGTCGATCCTGCTACCGGACGTGTCCTATGGGTGGCGGCATCGCCTGGCACCTACGGACTCAATAGGACTGCCGACGGCACTCTTCTGGTGGGCAATTACCAGGGCACGATCGCACTCGACCCGGACACCGGTGCTCAGCTTTGGAGTCTGCCAGGAGACATCCGCCCGGCGCCCGGTCGAGACGGTCAGGAGAGCCTGCTGCAGCTCACCGGTGACTACGTCGCTCGGCTGGATCCCGCCGACCGCCCGGTCAAGGCGCGGGTCGTACCGGCAGGTGCCGCGTCCTGCCCGGCGGGGATGAGCCCCATCTCATGGACGCGCTACGAAGGCGGCGCGGTGCTGGTCTGCCGTCAGGAGCAGCGCTATGTCGTGGTTGTCGCCGACCGTCCCGACTGGCAGGCGTCCGAACTGGCCTTCACCACCGGCGGATACCAGGTGACGTTTGGCAACGGCGCTCGGTTGCGCTCGGCGTTGGGCGGTGCGCTGATCGAGCTGGTTGAGAACGGCCAGCCGCGACTCGTCCAGGTGCATGAGTCCTGGAGCGCCGCCGCGGGCAAGCTCACCTTCACCGCGCCCACGGGTCTGACCAGCTGTCCAGCCGGATCCTGGCCGATCTCGCTGTCGGTGTTCGACGGGGGCTGGTTGCTGGTGTGCGGCACCGGTCCCGCGCAGCCCACGGCGATCAGCTACTCCTCGGGGGGCAGCCGTCGCGACACCGGCCAGGTCACCTTCGGCAACGGCGGCTACTGCGGCGATCTGGGCGGAGCCAGGGTCTGTGCGTATCACGCCCCAGCCCTGGTGACCGAACGCACCGGAGCCAGCGAGCTGCAACGGAGCGTGTCCTCGGACTACTTCACCGGACGCGGTGCCGGCGGCAGCGGCAAGGGCACCGGGTCCTTCGGTGTCGACAGTCCTCGTGACAACGACAAGGACCAGGTCCGGTACCTGAGCCAGATCCTGCAGAAGTCGAGGACGGGGCGATCGAACCTCGACGTCGCCGTCAGCCAGGTCCGGCGATGCACGAAACTGACCGAGGCGATCACGACGTTGCGCAGTGTCACGGTCAACCGCGAGGAACTACTGGCAGCCCTGGATGCGACTCCGCTGACCGCGGTCCCCGACGGCACCCTGCTGGTGTCCCGGCTGCGGAACGCACTCACCCTGTCGCGCGAGTCAGATCTGGTCTGGGTGCAATGGGCGGAGTCGGAACAGGCCGGCGGTTGCGCCCAGTCCACCGGCAATCCGCTCTACACGCGGGTGACTGGAATGAATCGCGAGGTCGCACGCGCAAAGGACGAGTTCCTCGCGCTGTGGAACAGGAAGATCGTCCCCGGGTATGGAGCGCCGAGCTTCAGCCGTTCCCAGATCTGACGCCGGAACCACCCAAGCCGCCCCACCTAGAGCGGCTGGGTGTCAGGCTCCAGGGCGCCGGACACGACGGCACACACCGCGCGGGCGAACAACTCGGCCGTGGCGCCTTGATCCATCAAGGTTGCCCGGGCGCGATCGCAAATCAAGAATCCGTCGATCAGTGCCTGGAAGGTCAGGTCCAAAGAGGTGACTGTCCAGCCATCCCTGAGTCTCAGCCCCAGGCGCAGGATCAGCCCCGCATAGGTCGCCCGCCATAGCTCCCTGGCCTCGTGCATGCTCGCGTCCACCGCCCGCTGAATTTCGGGATAATGCGCAATCGACGGCGTCAGATGGATCATCAAGAAAGTCCGCGGGTCCTGGAGTAGACCGGTGAACATGGCGATTGAGAAGTCCCAGGTATCTTCCAGAAATCTGTCGGGGTCGCGGAAGAGACCGTCGGCGGCGGCCAGGTAGACGTTAGGGTCGCGGTCCGGGGCGTCCTGGTAACACATTGCATAGACGATGGCGTCGCGGATGAACGAGTCCTTGTCCGGCCAGCGGTTGTGAAAGGACTTGCGGCTGGCCTGCCCGGACGCGGCCGCAACTCGAAGGACGTCCTCGATCCGCAACCAGTGGATCGAGGCGGGAAACTTCAGAGCGTTTGCCGGGTGCCTTCCGCGTTGCTCGACGCTCAGGAATCCCCGGTCGATCAGTTGTGCGGCCGCTGACAAGAACCGGACCGCGGTTTCATCGGTTCTCGAAGCTGCGGGACGTGGCGCCACGGCTACCTCCTTCGTGCCAGTCCATCGGCGGGATCCTCGATCGTCAGCCACTCAGTTGGTACCCCGGGGGCGACAGCCAACTGTGATCGCCGCAAGTGTGCCGCAGGGACGGCACGCTACTCCCAAGCGGGCTGCGCGATGGACGCGTCCTTCGTTCGGTCACCGACGCTGGCGACGAAAAGCCCGGCAGCGAGTTGAGCGCGTTCACGCCGGAAGGGGAGACGGTCGCGTAGGGGGACTCAACTGTCGCTCTACCCGCCGTGAACCTGCGCATGGCGCTTCGCTGAGTGCGCTAGCGTGCACTCGCGTGGTCAGGGCCCGACCTGCGTGTGGTCCAACCTGATCGCTGCTGCGCACGCTCCAGCCTGCACTTTGCAGGGCACTGGGCATGCGCGAAGTTACGAGCGAAAGCGCTGGGGGGCGATGTTTCGATTGTTGAGCGCTGGTGCGTGTCCGGCGACCGCAGCTAAACCCCCTTATGAGAGCGCAGCGATGTGCATTGCGCAATTTCGGACCGATGGGGACATACCCCCATTGCCGTCGGGATCGCACCTCATGAAGTCTTCGAACATGGCGCACGTAGGTGGGGACGCAGTATGAGGAGCGGCAAGGTGCGGCGGAGGATTTCGGGACTGGTCATCGTTGTGGCAACGGCGCTGATCGCGGCCGTCGCGGTGTCCTATCAGGGCTATCCCACCGCTGACGTGAAGTTGAACGACGGCGGGGTGTGGGTCAGCAGGTCTATCGAGGCTCGCATCGGCCACCTCAACTACCCCAGCCGGCTGCTCGACGGCGCCACGCCGGTGCCGCCCACGCCGTACGACCTGCTCCAGGACGGCAACGACATCGCCACCTACGATTCGACCACCGGCAAGCTTGACCCGCTCGATCCGGCCACCATGGTGTTCAAGCAGGGAGCTGCGTTCGCTCCCGGCTCTCGGGTCTCGGCGCGGGGAGGCAGCATCGGCGTCATCGACGCCGAGGCCGATGGGCTCTACGTGACGGCGGCGAAGGACATTGGTGGGTTCTCCGCCGCTGGACGCGAGCCGCTCGCCCTGCTCGGCAAGGGCTCCGTGGTGGCAGTCGGAACCCAAGGCGCGGCCTACGCCGTGTCACTGAAGGGCGAACTGGTCACCGTGCCGGGCGCGAAGGGTCAAGCCACCACCGCACAGTTGGGTGCCTTCAAGGACAAGGCGGTGCTGCAGCTGACGGCGGTCGGCGACACCCCGGTCGTGCTCGACCAGACGAACGGCATCGCCTACCTCAACGGCAAGTCCGTGGACTTGCCGGAGGCCAAGAACGGACGCCTCCAGGCGGCGAGCGCGGCCAACGACTCGGTGCTCATCGCCGGCCCGGCCGGACTCATCGTGCAGCCGCTTGATGGTGGCAAGGCCACGGTCGAATCGGTGCCCCAGGGCGGGACGCCGGCGCAGCCGGTGTGGGTCCAGGGCTGCGGCTACGCGGTGTGGTCCGGCACGGCCGCATACGTGCGCGTCTGTGCGAACCCTGCCGACAAGCGCAATGAGGTCATCAAGGACGCCGGCAGCCAGCCGTCGTTGATCTTGCGGCAGAACCGCAATGTGGTGGTCGTCAACGAGTTGACCCTCGGAATGATCTGGCTCGCCAACGACAATCTTCAGCTGGTGAACAACTGGCAGGACGTCATCGAGCAGACCAAGGACGGTGACAAGCAGGCCAAGCAGAAGCAGTTGTCGTTCCAGCTGCCCAAGCGCGAGAAGCAGAATCACCGTCCGGTGGCCAAGCCGGACAATCGTGGCATTCGTCTCGGCGAGACCACCGTGCTGCCGGTTCTCGACAACGACACCGACGAGGACGGCGACCTGCTGGCAGCGTCTCTGGTTGAGGGGACGGAGCCCGACGGCGTCCATGTCCAGACCGTGAGCTCGGGGGCCGCGTTGCAGGTCAGAGTCGACGAGAACTACCAGTCGACGTCCGCCAAGTTCGAGTACCAGGTGAACGACGGCCGCGAGAACGGCACGGCCAAGGCAGCCGTCACCTTGGCCATCGCTCCACGCGGGGTGAACTCGGCACCGGAGCAGCAAGGAACCCCGCAGAAGGTCATGCTCGAACTGGGTGCGACCGCGAACTTCGACGCTCTGATCGGCTGGAAGGACGCGGACGGCGACGACCTCTACCTGACCGGAGCCAGCAGCGTGAAGGGCGACCGGATCGTCTACCGGAACAACGGGATGATCCAGTTCACCGAAGGCTCGGGTGAGGCGGGCGTCCATGAGGTGACGCTCGAGGTATCCGACGGGAAGGATTCGAAGCAGGGCAAGCTCCTGGTCGACGTCCGCCCCAAGGACTCGCTGGCCCCGATCGCCAATGCCGACCGCTACAGCACCACGGTGGGTGACACCCTCACCATTGCCCCGCTCGCCAACGACCTCAGCACGAGCGGCAAGGAATTGCGGCTGGCCAGGATCGACGACAAGGTCGCCGACGTCCGCACCAATCTCGACACTGCGGGTAACACCTTCTCGTTCGAGTCGACCAAGGCCGGCACCTACTACGTGCAGTACCTGGTGAGCCAGGGCACCAAGGCTGCGGACGGCATCGTCCGGATCGATGTGCACCCCAAGGACGGCGGCGATCTCGACCCGCTCGCGACGCGTGATGTGGCGCTCGTGGCACCGGGACAGCAGGCGCTGGTCGACGTACTGGCCAACGACACCGACCCGTCCGGCGGCATTCTCGTCGTGCAGCGCGTCACCGTTCCCAATGGCGCCAGGGTGAGTGCCGAGGTACTGGAGCATCGAGTGCTCCGGATCGGAGACGCCGGACTCGACGACCCGGTCACCCTCAGCTACCAGGTGTGCAGCGGAAAGCGTTGCTCAACCGGCGAGGTGCGGGTCATACCCGTCAAGCGAACCGACAACAAGGCGGCTCCGGTCGCGCAGCCGGACAACGCAGTGGTGCGCGCCGGCGACATCGTGACTGTCGACGTCACCCGCAACGACTACCACCCGGCCGGCGATTCGATCGTGCTGCTGCCGGATCTCAAAGAAGTTCCCGACGCGGTCAATGGGACTGCCTTCGTCAGCGAGGGCAAGGTACGGTTCCGCGCCAACGACGATCCCAAGGACGATCGGGTCGACATCGTCTACGAGGTCCGCGATTCCAAGGACCACATCACGTCAGGGCTGCTGCGGGTGGACGTCCTTCCGGCCGACGCGGAACGCAATCAGGAGCCGAAGCCGAAGTCGGTCACCGCACGCACGATCGGCGGGACGTCGGTGCGCATTCCGATTCCGCTGGACGGCATCGATCCCGACGGTGATTCCGTCGAGTTGGTGGGAGTCGCCACCCCGCCGAAGAAGGGCCGCGTGACCGTGGGCGACAGCTGGCTCACCTACGAGGCTTATGCGGACAGCTCCGGTTCGGACAGTTTCGGCTACCGGGTGCGTGACCGCCTGGGGGCAATGGCTACCGGCACCGCCGTCGTCGGCGTCGCTCAGCCGTCGAACCAGAACCAGGCGCCGTATGCGGTACGCGACGAAGTGGTGGTCCGTCCGGGGCGCAGCGTGTCGGTCCCCGTCCTCACCAACGACTCCGACCCTGACGGCGACCAGGTCGCACTGGTGGCGAACGGCCTGAAGGTGCCGTCAGGCGTCACCGCCAACGTGGTCAAGAGCCGCATTCGTGGTCGAAGCACCCCAGGCTGCTGGCAACTACTCGATCGGCTACACCGCCGTGGACGATTTCGGCGCGCGAGCAGCCGGCACCTTGGTGGTGACCGTCGACCCACAGGCTCCGCTGCAGCCGCCGGTGGCCCGGGACGACCGCGTCCAGCCGGTGCAGCTCACCGGGGGAACCGTGGTCGACGTGCCGGTGCTGGACAACGATGAGGACCCTGACGGTGTCGCCGAGAAGCTGGCTGTCACCACCGATTCTCCCAACGCGACGCCGGGTGCCCCTGGCGTGTTGAAGGTGACGCTGACTCCCAAGCCGCAGTTGATCATGTACACGGTCACCGACGTCGACCAGCAGTCGGCCTCGGCGGTCATCTTCGTGCCCGGTACCGACGCTTTGCTGCCCACGGTGAAGTCGATGCCGCCGCTGGACGTGGTGGCCGGCAAGGAGCTGAGGGTCTCGCTCGCTGATCTGGTGCTGGTCCGGGCCGGCCGGACGCCGCGGGTGGCCGAGGCAGACACCGTCCGGGCGGCGCACGGTGCGACCAGCGTGGTGGATCAGTCGACGTTGTCGTACACCTCCGCGGCGGACTACCCGTACGGCCCGGACGCGATTGCCGTCCAGGTGACAGACGGGGAAGGCCCGGACGACCCGAAGGGCAATCAGGCCTACCTGTCGATTCCCATCCGGGTCCTGCCGGCGGAGAACCTGCCGCCGTCGCTCAAGGAATCGAAAACGGCGGTGGTTCCCGGCGAAGAGCCGGTCGAGATCAATCTGGCGAAGCTCGCCAGCGACCCCAACCCGGAGGACGCCGGCCAACTGAGTTTCGTGCCATCGGCACCGGCCGGCTTCCAGGCCAGGGTCGAAGGCGCCCGGCTGTTCGTGAGCGCGGACGCCGCACTCAAGCCCGGCCAGGAGGTCGTGGTGCCCGTCGAGGTCGCCGATCCTCGCGGGGCGAGGGGCCTGGGGCAGGTGACCGTGCTGGTGACCAGGTCGCAGCGCGGGCTGCCGGTTGCGGTGGATGATGCCGTGGGGCAGGCCGAGCAGGGCCGGACGGTCGGCGTGGATGTGTTGCGCAACGACGTGAACCCGTTCGCCGACGATGGCAAGCCGCTCACCCTCGTCAGCGCCCGAGTCGTGGCAGGTGATGGGGGCGTAACTGTCAGCGGCGGGAAGCTCGACGTGACGCCCGATGCACACTTCGTCGGAACGATGGAGATCAGCTACCGCATCCAGGACGCCGTCGAGCGGAATGCCGAGGGCACGCTGCGGGTGACCGTGCAGGGAGCCCCCGACCAGGTGAGCCGGCCACTGGTGCTCACTGTTGGCAACCGCACCGTGGTCCTGCAATGGACGACGCCGGAACACAACGGACGGCCGATCACCGGCTACACGGTCACGTCGCGAGTGGACGGATTCTCACAAAAGTGTGCGACCACCACCTGCACGCTCAAGGGCCTCACCAACAATAAGGAATACACGTTCCAGGTGGTCGCCACCAACGCGATCGGCGACTCCGAGCCGTCGGCACCCTCGGCTGTGGCACGTCCGGACACCCGTCCGGACACACCCGGTGCCCCGACTCTCGAGTTCGGCGACGGCGAAGTGAAGGTCAACTGGAAGACGCCGCACAGTGACGGCAGCCCGGTGCTCTCCTACAACTTGGAGATTTCGCCGTCGCCACGAGTCGGCGGACTGCAGATGTCGGGCGTCACCGGCACCAGCACGGTCTGGAAAGGACTCCAGAACGGCACTGCCTATCAGGTTCGGGTGCAGGCTGTGAACAGCGCCCCGGACCCCAGCGGGTGGAGCCCGTGGTCGCGGTCGGAGGTCCCTGCCGGCAAGCCGGACGCGCCCGGACAGCCGCGGGCGGATGCCGCAAAGCCGGTCGGAGACCAGGCGCAGATCGCGGTGACTTGGCCGGCCGTGTCCGGCGAGGCAGCCAACGGCGATGCGGTGAAGACGTACACGCTGCGTTACAGCAACGGGGGGACGACCCGCGAGGTGGCGACTTCGTCGACCCGCCAGAACGTCACGCTGGCTACCAGCACCAGCGACTACACCTTCTCGGTCAAGGCCACGAATAAGGCCGGAGACTCGGGTTGGAGCGAGGTTTCGGAACCCCGCCGGTCGGCGATTCCACCAGAGGCCGTGAAGAATGTGCGGGCTGACCCCGGCGATCAGCGAGTCACCCTCAACTTCAGCCGCCTGACGGCCGCGGAACTCAACGGGACCCGGTCGGACGAGGTTTCGTACTACTACCGACGGGCCGGCGCCGGGGGCTCGGGGACCCGCATTGCGCCGGGCGGAACCATCGACGGCCTACGCAACGGTGACTCCTACGCGTTCGAGGTCTGGGCGAAGTCATCCGTGCCGGGTGTCGCGGACGGCCCTGCGACACGGTCGAACGCAGCCGTTCCGTTCGGCCGCCCGATCATCAGCAATGTGCAGGACCATCCTGGCGACAACTCGATCAACTTCACCTGGACGGTGGATGCCAACGGCGCCGACATCACCTCGTGCGACGGCATGCCCGACGGTTGTGGTACCGGGAACCGTTCGTGGACCAAGACCGGCCTTAGTCAGGGCCAAAGCTGGTCACAGAGCTGGACTTACCGGAATAAGGCTGGGTCTGCCGAACTTCGGTTGTCTGGTCGGACGAATGAGCCGCCACCACCTCCCAGAACCGTGAGTATTCAGAAGGACAGCACGACAACTCCTGGCTGCAACATGCACGGGGGCGGCAACTGTCCCAAGATCAGGCTGATAACCCGTGGATTTAGTGGACAGTATACGTGCACCTTCAATAGTGAGGCGCATGGTGCGCCGTGGGCCACCCTCTCCTATCGCGGAGATATCAATGTTGTAGATGCCTGGTTCGGGTTCGATGACAATATTTGGGCCGTTTGCGGCGGCGTCAGATCAAATACTCTCGACTGGTGATAGGAAGAAACATGGCAATTACACAAGAACAAGCGACCTGGTTCGCTGACACGTTCCAGCGGCTTTCGGCCAACGTCGGACGCGCCGTGCTCGGCAAACAGAATGTGATCAGGCTGGTGCTCACCGCGATGCTGGCCGAGGGGCACGTCTTGCTCGAGGATGCGCCGGGGACCGGCAAGACACAGCTGGCGAAGGCGTTGGCGGCGACCGTTCAGGGCACCCACTCGCGCATTCAGTTCACGCCCGATCTGCTGCCGTCCGACGTCACCGGCGTCACCATCTATGACCAGGCGAGTCACAAATTCGTCTTCCACAAGGGACCGGTGTTCGCCTCCGTGGTGCTGGCCGACGAGATCAACCGGGCCAGCCCGAAGACCCAGTCGGCGCTGCTCGAGGTGATGGAGGAAGGCCGGGTGACCATCGACGGTGTCCGGCATGACGTGGGCCGTCCGTTCATGGTGATCGCCACGCAGAATCCGATCGAGCAGGCCGGCACCTACAAGCTGCCCGAGGCGCAACTCGACCGGTTCCTGATCAAGACCAGCATCGGCTACCCCGACCTGGCTGCGACCGAGGCGATCCTCGGCGATGTCGCGACCCGGGACCGCTCGTCCCTGGTCGGCGAACTCATTACCACCGCGGCGCTGGCCGACATGGCCGATCTGGTCGCCGGCGTCCACATCGATCCGGTTGTGCTGCGTTACACCGCGCAACTGGCCGAGGAAACCCGCAGCGATCCGAGTTCGCGGGTCGGGGTGTCGGTGCGCGGCACGATGGCGATCCTGCGGGCGGCCAAGGTCTGGGCGGCTACCGAGGGCCGCACCTTCGTCCTTCCCGACGATGTGAAAGCGCTTGCCCAGGCCGCCTGGCACCATCGGATCGTCCTCGATCCCGAGGCGGAGTTCCGCGGCGTCACCGGCGAGTCGATCGTCGATCGCGTGTTGGCCAGCGTGCCCGCACCGCAGGCTCGGCAGGCGGTGGCCTGAGTCATGTCCCTGCTCACCCGGTCGCGCCTGGCGGGCGTGAGCCGGCCGCTCCGGGCTCCAGTGGCCGGGGTGCGCCGGGGCTGGCGTGCGTTCACCGCCCGGCTCGCCGGCCCGGCCGCCCGCGTCCAGCGGCTGACGAAACCGATGCTCGCGCCGATCACCCCGCTGGGGTACTGGGCGGTGATCGTGGCTCTGGGCGCAGGTGTCGCAGCCCTGCTGCTCGGCTGGATCGAGTTGGCCGGCGTGGCGATTGTGCTGCTGCTCAGCGTGCTGGCAGCGATCGGATTCGTCCTCGGCCGGCCGTCGTACCGGGTGAGTGTCGATCTGGCATCGCTGCGGGTGGTGGTGGGCGAGCGGGCAACCGGCGGGATCAGCGTGCAGAGTGCCAGCGCCAGGTCGACGGCGCCGTCGCAGATCGAGTTGCCGGTGGGCAGAGCTGTGGCCGCATTCACCGTGCCGCGCCTGGACCCGGGCGAACTGCACGAGGAATCGTTCACGATCCCCACCCAGCGTCGCGCGGTCCTGCCGCTGGGCCCGGTCCGGTCGGTCCGTCGCGATCCGTTGGATCTGCTCCGCCGCGAGGTCACCTGGACCGAGCCGGAGGAGATCTTCGTGCACCCCCGCACGGTGCGGCTGGACAACTCATCGACCGGTTTCGTCCGCGACCTGGAGGGCCTGGCGACCCGCGACCTGTCCAACGATGACGTGTCGTTCCACGCGCTGCGCGAGTACGTGCCGGGCGACGACCTGCGATATGTCCATTGGCGCTCGACGGCACGAACCAATCGACTGATGATCAGGCAGTTCGAGGAGACCAGGCGCTCCCAGTTCGTGATCGTGGTGTCGACCCGGCCCGACGAGTATGCCGGCGACGACGAGTTCGAGCTGGGCATCGCGGTGGCGGCGTCGCTCTCCCGTAGCGCCCAAGTGGACGGCAAAGAGGTCACTGTCTACACCACCGATGCGCGTCTGGCCGGGCCGACTCCGGCCAGCCTGCTCGATGGGTACTCCCGGGTGGAACCCAGCCCAGCCGGCCCCAACCTGGTCGAGCGGGTGCGAGTGGTGGCCGCCGACAGCCCGGCGGCGTCCGTGGTGGCCCTGATCACCGGCTCCCGGACACCCCTGGAGCAACTGAGGCTGGCCAGCGTTCGGGTGCCGACGATGGCGCGCAGCTTCGCCATCCGGGCCGCGGCTGCCGAGGAGTTGAGCCGCAAATCCGTCGGCGACTTCCAGATGCTCACGGTCCCCGTCCTGGAGGAGTTGCCTCGGGCGATGCGGGCGGTTTCGGCATGAGGCCCCAACAGCTCGCGCAGAGCGCGACTCAGGTGATGGCGGCGGCCGTCCTGGCGGCGCTGGCGTTGGTGCCACTCGCACCGGTCTTCGCCGACCGACGCTACTGGCTGGCGGTCGGCGGTGGCATTCTGGTGGGGGCCGCGGTGGGCGTGCTGGGCACGCGGCTGCGCACCGGCAGCCTGCTGACGATCGGCTTCGGGATCATCGGCTACATAGCCTTCGGCGGCGTCTTCGCACTTCGGGAATCGGCCGTTGCCGGAGTCCTGCCCTCGCTGGCCACGCTCCGCGATCTGGTCCTCAACGTGGTGTGGGGCTGGAAGCAGTTGCTCACCGTGAGCATTCCGGTGAGCGGCTTCGACCATCTCTTCGGCATGCCCTACCTGGCCGCGCTGGTCGCGACCGCGGTCGCGGTGAGCCTGGCTCTGCGAACCTCCAACGCCGGCCTTCCGTTGCTGCCACTGGCGCTGCTGCTGGCGTTCGCGATCGGATTCGGCGAGTCGCAGGGGCTGCTCCCCGGGCTTGTCGGGGCCGGGTGCGGCGCACTGGGACTGGGCTGGGCGGCGTGGCGGCGATCACTACGAAGAGCCAGCCTCCTACTGGACGCGGCCGACGAGGTGCGCCGCGCAGCCGTCCGGACGGCTGCCTTCGCTACCGCGCTGCTGCTGGCGACCGGTGCCGCGGCCGCGACCGGGAGCACCGCGGTGGGTGCATCGTGGGATCGCGTGACCCTGCGGGAGGAAGTCATCCCACCGCAGGAGTTGCATGACTTCGCCAGCCCGCTGATGTCGTTCCGCAAGTACGTCGAGGACGGCGAGAAGAGCAAGGACGTGCTCTTCCGGGTTACCGGCCTGCCCCAAGGCGCCAAGCTGAGGCTTGCCACCCTCGACCTCTACGACGGCATCGTCTATCAGGTGTCCGGCGCGGGTGGCCCAGGGTCCGGCGTATACCAGCGTGTCGGCCGCAGCCTGCCGGGCGGCGGTCAGGGCCAGCAGGCGACAGTCCACGTGCAGATTGAAGGCCTGCGCGGCGTGTGGGTGCCAGATGTCGGCTACCTCAGCGGTGTGGAGTTCGCGGGGCCGCGGGAGGCGGAGCTGCGCTCGGGGCTGCACTACAACGCCGCCACCGGAACGGCCTTGCAGACCGCGGGCGTCACGACTGGCGACAGCTACACCTTCACCACCGCGATCGCCGGACGACCGACCGATGAGGAACTGGCGAAGACCTCCATTACGGCGTTGACGCTGCCGGCGCCCGCCATGACTCCGGACTCGGTTCAGGCCATTCTCGACGAGGCGCTGCCCACGGTGGCGCCGCCGGCAGCCCAAGTCCGTGGGATCGAGAAGTACCTCACCGACAAGGGGTTCTTCAGCAACGGTCAGGGTCCCGATGCGGTGCCGTCGCTGCCCGGCCACGGGTACCGCCGGCTGAGTGACATGCTCGAACAGAAGCCGCTGATCGGCGATGACGAGCAGTACGCGGTGGTGATGGCGCTGATGCTGGCCAAGCTCGGCGTCCCGGCCCGGGTGGTGATGGGGTTCCAGCAGCCCGAGGGTGCCGCCCCCGGATCCGAGATCGCCGTGACCGGCAAGGACGTCCGCGCCTGGGTCGAGGTTCCATTCGACGGGCTGGGCTGGGTGTCCTTCTTCCCGCGTCCCACCAACAAGCCCGAGAAGCAGACCCCGCAGACGCGGCAGAAGCCGCGCCCGCAGGTCCCGCAACCACCGCTGCCCCCGCAGGAGCCGGCGGAGTTGCCGCCGCAGCCACCGGACGCCGAGGCGGGCGAGGACAATCGCGGGCCGGACCTGGCCTGGTTGTGGCTGACGCTGCGAATCGGCGGCATCTCTGCGGGCGTGCTGGCCGTCATTCTGGGTCCCGGTCTGCTGATGCTCGCGGCCAAAGCCCGGCGCCGTGGACGACGACGCACCGCCGACCGACTGCCCGATCGGGTGAGTGGGGGCTGGGATGAGATCGTCGACGCCGCCGCTGACATCGGCGTGCGGGTGAAGCCTGCCGGCACCCGGCGCGAGCATGCGGCTGAGCTGGGCCCCCGCTATCCCGAACTGGGGATTGCGATCCTGGCCACCCGCGCCGATGTGGCGGTGTTCGCGCCGGGCGAGCCGTCCGCAGCCGAGGCTTCGGCGTACTGGGCCGACGTCGACAGCGTCCGCAAGCGCATCGGCCTGCAGGCGACGTGGCGGCAGCGGCTTCGGCAGTTCTTCGCCCCGGCATCCGTGCTGCGCCGCCGACCGCGGTGGTGGCGCTGGCGATGAGCATCGAACTCGCATGGGGGGCCCGCAGTGACATCGGCTTACGGCGGAAGGTGAACGAGGACACCTTGATCGCCGATTCCCCGCTGTTCCTGGTCGCGGACGGCATGGGCGGTCACGAAGCCGGCGACGTGGCCAGCGAGCGAGCGCTCCGCGCCTTCCGTCACTTGGTGGGCCGGCCGACGGTCACCCTGGACGAGCTTCACTCGGCCTTTGGTGATGCGGTACGTGACGTGGCCGGGATCGAGGCGGTCCGGGCGGCGGGCACGACCATCTCGGGCGTCGCGGTTTCGCAGCAGGGCGGAGCCGCCTACTGGCTGGTGATCAACATCGGTGACTCCCGCACCTACCGGCTGTCCGACGGCCGCCTGGAGCAGATCAGCGTCGACCACTCAGCCGTCCAAGAGTTGCTGGAGCAGGGCCGGCTGCGCCCACAGGACGCCGAGGTGCACGCCGAGCGGCACGTCATCACCAAGGCGGTCGGAGCAGGCTCCCGGGCTGAGCCGGACTACTGGTTGCTGCCGGCGAAGGCCGGTGACCGCCTGCTGATCTGCTCGGACGGGCTGAGCCGCGAGGTGACGTTCGAACTCCTGCGGGATGTCCTCAGCGAGGAGGTCTCACCTGAGGCGGCGGCCGTCCGGCTGGTGCACGAGGCACTGCTGCACGGTGGCCGGGACAACGTGACGGTGATCGTGGTCGACGCGCTGAACGTTGCCGGCCCCCTCGCCGACGACGAGTTCCCGACCGTCCCCTCGGTGCTGGACGACCTGGAGGTCGACACCGTCCCGAGGCCGGAGATCGACGAGAGTGAAGGATGCGGCGATGACCAGGTATAGCCCCGGTGACTGGTACGGGGTGGTAACCCCGGCGGGAGTGGCGATGCTGCCCCGCACGGTGCCGATGAGCGCGGTGGAACGGGTCTGGATGGACCTGCGGACCGGTGGCGGACTGGGCGCCCTGATCGACGGGCTGGTCGGTGCCTTCGGCACCAGTCTGTCTCGCTTGCCCGAGTTCGGTGTGATCGCGCTGAGCCCGGACGGCGAGGTGCGGGTTGCCATCCGGGGGCAGGTGACCGTCCGGCTCTGGCTGCTGGGAGCCGATGATCCGACGCTGGTCAGCGGAACTGGGGTGACGACCTGGAACGAACGGCTCTGGACGGGGGTCGGACGCGCCGAGCTGTTTGTCGGTGACCCCTCGGCCGACGCGGCCGACGAGCTCTTGCCGGTCGTGGATGGAGTGCTCTGCGCCCGGCTGTTGCACGTCGCCGTCCTGGATTTCGACACCCAGCCGCCGCCGGACCGTCCGGACGACCGGCTCGCGCCAGCCGATCCGACGGCCGAGTCCCCGGCCCCTGAACCGAGCGCCGCCGCTGATCTGAGTTCCAAGGATGATTCCGTTCCAGGCCGGCCCGAGCCGCTGGTCGATCCGGTGCCGCAGCTTCCGATGTCCGACCCAGCGGTTCCGCAGGTCGAGGGGACTGCGGCGGCGGAGGCCGCAGGGTCGGTTCCGGTCGAGCCGGACGCGGCGACGCCCGAATCAGAGCCCGAGGTCGGCGGTCCGCCCGAGCAGGTCGGCCCGGTTGGGGCGTCCGAAACCGTCCTGCCTGCAGCCGAGCCCGAGTCCGGAGCCGGATCGGCTCCGGCGCCTGGCCAGACGACGATGATCGAACTGGTGCCGGACGCCCAACCGGAGTCCGACTACGACCGATTGTTGTTCGGCGAGACCATGATGGCGTCCGCGGAGTCGGCCGCTGTTCGGATTCAGTCGGAGGAGGCGGTCGAGCCAGCGACACAGCGGGGTTCGGGAGAGCTCAGTCGGCCCGAACCCGTCCGGCCGGAACCGCCCACGCCGATCCGGTCGCTGCCGCCTGTGCCCCCGCCCCTTCCCTCCGGGCTGATAGCCGGGATTCCGGCGTTCGGTGCCCCTCCTCCTCCCCCGCCGGCAGCTCCTGCCGCGACTCCGGAGCCCTGGGCTGATCACGACGGCGAGACCGTGATGGTCGATGACCTGCGGGCGGCGCTGGCCGCCCAGGGCTCACCACCGGTGCCGGCCGCGCAGCCACCACGCCTGCTGCTGCCGGGGCAGCCTCCGATCGTCCTGGATCGCTCGGCGATCATCGGTTCTCGTCCCCGGTTGAGCCGGGTGCAGGGTGGCAGTGTGCCGCAGCTGATCACGGTGCAGAGCCCCAGCGGGGAGATCTCCCGCAGTCATCTGGAGATCAGAGTGGAGCATGCCGCCGTGCTGGCGGTCGATCTCAACTCCACCAACGGCACGGTGCTGCTCCGGGTCGGCGCCGACCCGATGCGTCTGCATCCGGGCGAGGCGTACATGTTGGTAGCCGGGGATCGAGTTGACCTGGGCGACGGCATCACGCTCAGCTTCGAGGGGCTGACGTGAGCTCCCGACCACCCGCTCAGCCGCCGGCGCTGCCCGGGTTCGAGTTCGTCCGGCACCTCGGTTCGGGCGGCTTCGCCGACGTCTATCTCTATGAAGAGCAGAATCTCGGACGACGCAATGTCGCGGTGAAGGTTCTGCTCAAGGGCGAACTGGTGGCCGGGGCGCTGGAGAACTTCAGCAATGAAGCGACGCTGATGGCCAGGTTGTCGAATCATCCATCGATCGTCTCGGTGCACCAGGCCGGCATCTCGGTCGATGGGCGTCCGTTCATCGTGATGGAGTACTGCTCGAAGCCCACCCTGCACGCCCGGTACCGGGCCGCCCGGTTCAGCGAGGCCGAGACGCTGCGGATCGGCATCCAGATCGCGGGTGCGGTCGAGACCGCGCACCGGGCGGGCATTCTGCACCGTGACATCAAGCCCGCCAACATTCTGGTCACCGACTATGGGCGCCCGGCATTGACCGACTTCGGCATCGCGGCAACGACCGCCAGCGGAGCGGCCGCCGGGCTTTCGGTGCCGTGGGCGCCACCCGAGGCAGTCGAGTCCGGACGGATGGGTGACGCACGCTCGGACGTCTACTCGCTGGCGGCCACCCTGTACACCGTGCTGGCCGGGCGGACGCCGTTCGAGATTCCCGGCGCGTCCAACACCACGGTCGATCTGATGGGAAGGATCCAGACCGCACCGCTGCCGAAGATCGGACGGGCCGATGTGCTGGCATCGGTGGAGAAGGTGCTCGCCACCGCGCTGTCGCGGGATCCCGAGAGCCGGTATCCGTCGGCGATGGCATTCGCCCGGGCGTTGCAACGTCTCCAGATCGAGCGCGGCATGCAGCCGACCACCGTCGACGTCATGGACGACGCCATCGACACCGGCGAACTGCTCGAAGACGAGGGGCGCACGGTCGTCCGCTCGGTGGTGACCATCGAGGCCCAAGCGCCAACGCCGAAGATCGCCGCGCTCGCCCCGGTCTTCGAAACCGCCGGGCGGACGATGCTCCGCCCCGAGATCGACGATGTGGCCGCCACCCAGTTGCGGGGCGCTGCCGGTGTTCAGATCGATCCCACGTCCACCCCGGACCCGGCCACCGGCTCGACCGACGGCCTGGTCCCGACCAAGCCGGACCGGGGTGAGCATGGCCGGCCGCGCGCCCGGCGTCCGATGGTGGTAGGGGTGGCCGTGGCCGTCCTCGCCGCCGCAGGGCTAGGGGTGGCCGGCTTCATGCTGGCGCCGCAGCCCGCAGCGCCGCGGACGCCGACCGCCAGCGCCCAGCCGATCGATCCGGTGCCCGCCGGCGGACGGCCACCGAAAGTGACCGACCTGAAAGGCAAGGAACTCAGCTCGGGGAAGGTGACCTTCAGCTGGAAGAATCCCGAGCCGAAGACGGGGGACCGGTACCACTGGCGGCTGCTCGAGATCGGCGTCACCCATACCTACGCGGTCACCGACAAGGCATCGGTCACCGTCCCGGCCACGAAATCGGGCACCACCTGCATTGAAGTTCAGCTGGTGCGCTCCGACGGCGGCACGGCCCTGCAGCCCGCGCAAGGATGTGCGAAGTGACGACGCCCGATCAGTCGAAGGTCACGGTGGAGTTCTGCGGCGAGTGGTACGAGGTGCCGCGTGACCGCCCGTTCGGAATCGGGCGGGACGCCGACCTTGAAGTTGACGCCAACCCGTTCCTGCATCGTCGGCTGCTGGAGATCGGCTGCATCAACGACATGTGGCTGCTGACCAACGTCGGCTCGCGACTCGCCGTGACGGTGACCGACCGCGGCGGTCGGATGCACTCATGGCTCGCTCCCGGGGCGCGGCTGCCACTGGTGTTCGAGCAGACCGTGGTCGTGTTCAGTGCGGGCCCGACCACGTACGAGGTGAACGTGCACCTCAGCGAACCGCTGTTCGGCGAGCTCGGGGGACAGACCTCGTCGGGCCAGACCACGATCGGCATGACCGAGTTCACCGAATCGCAGAAGCTGATCATGGTGGTGCTCGCTGAGCCGATGCTGCTGCGCGACGGCAGCGGGCGGAGCGACGTGCCCACCAACACCAAAGCCGCCGAGCGGCTCGGCTGGGCGCTGACCCGGTTCAACCGCAAGCTCGACAACGTCTGCGACAAGCTGGACCGGGCCGGCGTGAAGGGCCTTCGCGGAGCGCCGGGAGATCACGCGATGAATCGCCGAGCCCGCCTGGTCGAGTACGCGATCGCAGCCCGACTGGTCACCCGTGCCGATCTGGCGCTGCTCGATCAACCCCAGGAGGCCTGATGCGCTTCAAGGTCACCCTGCGCAGACCCGCCGGCGATATCGATCTGAGCATCGCAGCGGATGCCACCGCCTCCGTCGCTGATGTCGCCGCGCAGCTGGCCGCCGCGGATCCGTCCGGTACGGGTTTCGTGGCGAGCTCGCTCACCCTGCAGGTCACCGAAGCGGGCGGCGTCGCCCGGAGTCTGGACGCCGGTCTCGGAATCGTGGACAGCGGCCTGCGCTCCGGCTCGAGGATCACCGTTACGGCCTCCGGGGCCGCTCCGACGCGGCAGGCCGCCGCTGTCCTGCGGGTGATCTCGGGCAGGGATGCGGGCAGGGAGTTCAGCCTGCCGACGGGTGTCAGCGTGATCGGCCGAGACCATCGCGACGCCGGCATCGACGTCCTGCTCAGCGACCCGTTGATCTCGAAACGGCACGCCCGGATCACCGTTGGCGATCTGGTTGAGATCACCGACCTGAACTCCGCCAATGGGGTGCTGATCTCAGGCGGCCAGGTCAGCCGGGCCACCGTCACCGCCGCGGACATTGTCGTGCTGGGCGAGACGTCGCTGCGCATCACCCCGCTTGCTCGCGCCGTCCAGGCGACCGGCTCAGTGGTGGAACACATCCGATCGCCGCGGGTGGTGCCGCCTTACCCGGGGCGGGAGTTCGAGGCGCCGAAGCCACCGGGACTCGGCCAGCCCCAGCGGTTTCCGCTGATCGCGCTCGCCGCACCGCTGATCATGGGCGCCGTCATCTATGCGATCCAGCCACAGATCATGGCGGTGCTGATGATGGCACTCAGTCCCGTGCTGCTGGTCGGAGCCTGGCTTGACCAGACGCTTGTCTCGCGGCGCCAGTTCAAGGCGCAGAAGAAGCAATTCGATGCCTCGATGCTCCGCCTTCAGGAGCGACTCGAGGCCGAGCGGGACTCCGAGCGTCGAGCTCGTCACACCGAGGCGCCGGCACTGGCTGAGTGCCGCACTGCCATCGAGCGACTCGGCACGCTGCTATGGACGCGACGGAGCGAACATAGTGACTTCCTCGCGGTGCGGCTGGGTCTCGGTCGCGCAGCCAGCCGCAATACGGTCGTCCTGCCCCAGGGCAACGACACCAAGCCCGAGTTTCTGGATCAACTCGAAGCACTGCGTACTGAGTTCGGCGAGCTCGACGACGTGCCGATTCTGGCCGACCTGAGCCGGGACGGCGCGCTCGGAATTGCCGGGCCCGAGGCGAAAGCGGTAGCGGTGGCGCGCGGCCTGGTGGTGCAGATCGCGGCGCTGCACTCCCCGGCCGAGGTGATGCTCTGCGCGCTGACATCGCCCGCGTCCCGGCCAGACTGGGAGTGGCTGAAGTGGCTGCCGCACACCTCCTCGGCGCACAGCCCGTTCGCCGGCGATCATCTCGCCGACAGCCTCACCGCCGGCACCGCGTTGCTGGCACAACTGGAAGGGCTGGTGGACGCCCGGCTGGGTGACGCCACACCTGCCTCCCGAGGGGCTTGGCGTGCGGACGCCGTGACCGAGCAGGAGGCGGCCCGCACCCCCGCCGTCGTCGTGGTCGTGGAGAACGATGCCCCGCTCGACCGCGGCCGGCTCACCCGACTGGCCGAGCGTGGCCCGGACGCCCAGGTGCACCTGCTCTGGTGTGCGCCCTCCACGGCGGAGCTGCCCGCCGCATGCCGGGCTTTCGTGGAACTCGACGCCACCGATGCAGGCGGCCTGGCCGGATTGGTGCGCCTCGGCGCACGGGTTCACCCGGTGGCTTGCGAGGTGATGAGCGCAGACGTCGCGGACGCGCTCGCGCGGTCGCTGGCGCCGGTGCTCGATGTCGGTTGTCCGGTGGACGACGATTCCGACCTGCCGAACCAGGTGTCCTACCCCGTGCTTGCCGGGGAAGAGTTGCTGGACTCGGCGGAGTCGGTCATGGACAAGTGGCGTGAGAACCACTCGCTGACCGTCCGGGACGGCTCACCCCCGGTGCGCCGCAAGGTGGAGGGCAACCTTCGCGCATTGGTCGGCCACGACGGACTCGCGCCGCTCTACCTCGATCTGCGACGCCAGGGCCCGCACGCGCTGGTCGGTGGTACCACCGGCGCCGGCAAGTCGGAGTTCCTGCAGTCCTGGGTGTTGGGGATGGCCGCCGGACACAGTCCCGATCGGCTGACCTTCCTGCTTGTCGACTACAAGGGCGGCGCGGCCTTCGCCGACTGCGAGAAGCTGCCGCACACCGTCGGGCAAGTGACAGACCTCTCGCCGCACCTGGTCCGTCGGGCGCTGACCTCGCTGCGTGCCGAGCTGAAGTACCGCGAAGCGCTGCTGCATGCCAAGAAGGCAAAAGACCTGGTGTCGCTGGAAAGGACCGGCGATCCCGATTGCCCGCCGAGCCTGGTGATCATCGTCGACGAGTTCGCCGCCCTGGTTCAGGAGGTACCCGAGTTCGTCGACGGCGTGGTCGACGTCGCCCAGCGCGGACGGTCGCTCGGGCTGCATCTGATCCTGGCCACCCAGCGGCCCTCGGGTGTCATCAAGGACAACCTGCGGGCCAATACGAACCTGCGGGTCGCGCTGCGGATGGCTGACACCGACGACTCGACGGACATTCTCGGCGACCCGATGGCGGCGCACTTCGACCCGTCCGTACCGGGCCGGGGCGCCTTGAAGACTGGTCCTGGCCGGCTGCAGCCGTTCCAAACCGGCTATGCCGGCGGTTGGACGACTGCTGAGCCGCCCAGGCCGCGGATCGACATCGCCGAACTGCCCTTCGGTGGCGGCTCCGCATGGGAAGTGGCCGAGGCGGAGGCGGTCGAGGTGGCCGATCCTGGTCCGAACGACATCGCCCGGATGGTGGCGACAATCAGCCGAGCAGCGGCGGAGGCTTCCGTGCCTCCGCCGCGGAAGCCCTGGCTGTCCGAGCTGGCGCCGATCTACAACCTGAAGGCGATGGCGAACCCTCGGACCGATGCGAAGCTGCCGTTGGGCGTGGTGGATCTCCCCGAGAGCCAGACGCAACGAGAGGTGTTCTACGAGCCTGACCGCGACGGCAACGTGGCCATCTTCGGGGCCAGTGGTTCGGGCAAGTCCACAGCGTTGCGGACGTTGGCCGCCGCGGCCGCGTTCACCGTGCGCGGTGGCCCGATGCACGTCTACGGACTCGACTTCGGTTCGCGCGGACTGCGGATGCTGGAGGAGTTGCCGCACGTCGGTGCGATCATCGACGGGGACGACGCCGAACGAGTGGTGCGTCTGCTCCGCTTCCTGCGCGGCGTCGTCGATGAGCGGGCGACCCGCTTCGCCGCGGTGAAGGCAGGATCGCTCGACGAGTACCGGCGGCTGGCCGGCGTCCCCACCGAGCCCCGCTACCTGCTGCTGATCGACGGGATAGGGGTGTTCCGGGAACGCTACGAGTTCGGGAGTGCCGACGCCTCGGCCTGGTTTACCGCGTTCGCCCAGATCGCGGCGGACGGCCGCCAACTCGGCGTTCACGTGGTGATGACCGGAGATCGTCCCAACGCGCTGCCACCTTCGATCGCCGCGACCGTCCAGCGCCGAATCGTGCTGCGCCTGGCAGACGCCGAAGAATATCTGTTGATGGGTGTTCCCAAAGACATCCTCGGGCCTTCGTCGCCAGCCGGTCGAGCGATTCTGGAGGGCACCGAGTGTCAGCTCGCACTGCTCGGAGAGAACCCGAATGTGGCCGTACAGGCCCGCGAGATCTCCGCGCTGGCGGCGACCCTGCGGCGGGCCGGCCTGGCCGCGCCGACGCCGATCGGAAAGCTCACCGACCAGGTGCGGTTGGGTGAGCTGCCCGCGGGTGCTGGGGGCGAGATCGTGATCGGGGTCGACGACGTGACCCTTGGCCCCGCATCGTTGGCCGCCCGCGGGTCGTTGCTGCTGGCCGGCCCGCCGGGGAGCGGGCGGACCACCGCGCTGGGCACGATCGCCGCAGCCCTCGAGCGAACCGGCGTCCGGCCCGTATTCCTCACCGCTCGCCGCTCGCCACTGAGCGGACGCAGCTGCTGGTCCAACGAGGCGACTGGCGCCGCCGACGTTGCGGCCTTGGCCGCACGGTTGGCTGACCGGATGGAGTCCGCCGGTCGGGTCGATGTGCCGGCGATCCTGATCGAACACCTTCCCGACTTCAGCAACGGCGAGGCCGAGTTCGCCCTCGATCGGCTGATCCAGGCGGCCGTGCGCGAAGGCTGTTTCGTCGTGGGCGAAGGGGAGACGTCGGCTTGGAGCCAGGCGTACACGCTCTCGCGGGCATTCAAGGCAGGCAAGGCGGGCTTGCTCTTGACACCCGGTGACATGGACGGCGACACGCTGCTGGGCACTCCGCTCGGTCGCATCCGGCGTGCCGACTTCCCGGTCGGACGGGGATTCCTGATCTCCTCCGGACGCGCCCGCAAACTCCAAGTGGCGATGGAGGGGATGTGATGGGGATCGGTCCCCATCGACGGGTGTGGCGAAGAATTCCTAGGCTGGCCCTTGAAGACGCGGAAGCCATCTGGTTATGCGCGAAGGAGTGATGAGATGAACAAGTACTCGGCATTCGAAGAATGCGTGGACCGAGAAACTGATGTCCAGCCGGATCGTCAGCGGAATGCTCCGCGACCTCCGGTGAAGACTCTGACGGCAGCTTTGGTGCTGCTGCTGTGCGTCGCCGTTGCCGGGTGCACCCAGAAGTTCTCGATCGAGGGCCTCTGGAAGAGTGCCAACGGCACGATGATCTCGCTGAGGGACGGGCGAGCAAGTGCCTCGCTCTTCGGATTCAACGGCGGGCCCGACGGCAGCTATCAACTCTCGGACGGTAAATCCGGCGGGACGTACCAACTCTATGGTTCGCACATCACCGGGGGGACCGTCCAGTATCAGGTCACGGTCCAGGACAACACGCACATCAAGCTTGAACTTCAGAGCAAGTCGACGTTCGCGCCGAAACGCTTGACGCTGACCCGCCAATAGCTGACCGAGTGGATGGGGAGCGGTCCCCATCGACGTACGGATGAAGAGGCCGTACGTTCGGACCCAACAAGGAAACGTCGTGGCGAAGGGCCACGAACTTAGGAAAGGAATAGAACAATGGCAAGTGCGAACATGTGGGGCCTCGATGTCCAGCAGGTCCGGCAGCTGAGCTCGCAGCTGAACCAGAAGGCGACCGAGATCGAGAATGCTCTGAGCACTCTCACCTCCACCCTCGGCCAGACGGACTGGAACGGCCCGGATGCGACTCACTTCCGCAACGACTGGTCGGGCCAGCACACCTCGGCCCTGCGTCAGGTCATCCAGGCCCTGCGCGACGCCGCCAACAAGGCCCAGCAGAACGCTGCCGCGCAGGAGCAGGTCAGCAACGCCAACTGAGGCAGCGCGGCGGGCCGGGAGCAACCGGCCCGCCTCAAGCCCATCTCGGGGGGCCGGCCCTCCTGGACAGGGCCCCTGACGCGAAGGAGTCACCATGTCGATGTACGGCGCCGATGTCGCCGAACTGCGGTCGCTCGCGGCCCAGTTCGATCGAACGGCAGATCAGCTGGATGCCAACCGCATGACGGTAGGCAATGCAATCCAGATCAGCGCCTGGGTCGGGCCGTTCGCCACCCAGTTCCGCCTGCAGTGGAACTCGGAGCACTCCCGTCGCATCCATGTCGCCGCCGAACTGCTTCGCAGTGGGGCTCGCGCCCTGCGCAGCAACGCCGATGATCAGGAGCGCGCCAGTGCGGTTGACGGCGCACCTGGAATGAGTCCCGGTGTCAACTGGGGGCACGCAGCCCCGATCGGCACAGGACGTGGTCAGCACCCATTCTCGTGGCTCAACGACACGGTGATGGGCGCAAAGCCGTTTGCGGGCATTCCGGTTCTGGATGTGTTCGACGTTGGCTTCTTCGCGAGCAAGGTACCCGGTCTCGGTGAGGTGGTCACCGGGATCAGCCTGGCCGACACCTTTATCGACCCGAATGTCTCACTTACGGACAAGCTATGGGCGGCCGGTGGCGGCTTCGTTGATGCTGCGTCCGGCTCGATGAAGAGCATGGTGATAAAAGCCGGGCCGGTACCGTACCTCGCCGGCGTTGCTGCCGCGCAGATATTCGATGTCGTCGACCTCGCCCGGCAGGCCGACTTCAGTCCAGAGGGTGTGCAGACAACCTGGGACTTCATGATGACCAATCCTGGCGAAGCGGTTCAAGGTGCGGCCGAGGGAATCGTCAGGTACATCCCCGATCTCGTCAACAACTTCTGGCCCTGGTAAGGAATAATCGTGCAAGAACTGCTCACTGATGACGAAGTGGTCGCGCTCTGCGGAGCGACCCAGTCGTCCTGGCCCCTCCCGTTGCTCACTGTTGCCACCGACGATCGGGCGGTGACTGCCGCGGCCTTCCGCGGGCTGCGCGCGCTTCTAGTCCGAAGGCTGGCCACGGCGGGTGATGGTGCCCATCCCGCAATCGAGCCGGGCCTGGCCGCGATTGTGACCCGAGCGGCCGCCGCGACGCGGATTGTGGTCGCCCATGTGAGTAGCGCGGAGCGCGCCGGCTGGGCGGGTGCTGGGGTCGCCGCCTTCCTAGACGATAAGGGCCTGATCCTTGACGTCGTGAACGCCACTGGTATCCACGGACTGCAGACTGCCGACCAGGCAGAAGCCGCCCACAGGGTCGCTGCCTTTGTCCAGAGCAGGTTCGAGCCGGCTGCGGACGTGACGCTCTCGCCGGATGGCTGCATCCTGCTGGCGGCTTCTGGGCAGGAACAGGTGTACCGGGTTCGTCCCGGGCTGGTTGAGCGCGGCACGGTCATTGCCACGACCGCGGCCTTCGAGGTTTCGGATGTCGCAGACCCGATGGCGGTTGAGACGTTCCTCGCGCGGGTTCTTCGATGACCACTATGTATGGCGCCGATGTCGCTGCACTGCGCACCCTCGCCAGCCATTTCGATCGGACGGCGGATCAGCTGGACGCCAATCGGATGACTGTTGGTAACGCGATCCAGATCAGCGCGTGGGTTGGTCCGTTCGCTGCGAGGTTCCGTCTTCAGTGGAACTCCGAGCACTCGCTGAGGATTCACAGCACCGCCCAGCTGTTGCGCGCCGGTGCTCGCACCCTGCGAGCAAACGCCGACGAGCAGGACGGCGCCAGCGCGGCGGACACCGGGTCATTCCTGCACGGTGGGCCGTGGAAAGGCGCCACGGCGGTGAGCCGGGAGGCTCCGAATAGCGCCACGGACCGTGTCAAGGAACTCGCATCGATGCAGCAGGGGAAGGAGGGCGGTGACGGCGTAAGAATCCAGAAGATTCTCTGTGACGACGGGAAGTATCGCTATGTCGTGTATGTGAATGGATCGGCATCCACGAAGGACGGTGATTTTGGTGGCGACCTGAGTTGGCAAAACAATGCTTATATGATCCTGAACGCGGATAACGCAACGATGCAGCACATTCGCGCCAAGATTCGGGCCGCGGTGGCGGGTGATCCTCATGCAGAGGTCGCGATCGTGGGATTCAGCCAGGGTGGCATGGTTGCCCAGCAGCTGGCTGATGAGGGCGAGTTCAACGTCAAGGCGGTGATGACCTATGGTTCGCCCGTTCTCACCGAACGCCACAACTACGGCGGTGCGGACGTGATCCGGCTCGAACACCGGTTCGACCCAATTCCTCGCACCGACGTACTCGCCGTCGGTCATCGAGCGGCCACGGAAGCGCAAACGGCGGTCGAGTCGGCAGCGAGGGCGGTGCTGGGCGTTGAGCAGGGTCCGGAGAGAGGCGAGGATGTGACCTTCCGATCCGGAGTGGCGTTCTCCGGCAAGGACCTCCTGGGCCCTCACAACCACGAGGATTATGGAAGGGTGGCTGAGCAGTTCGACAAGAGCGACGACCCGCGGTTCGATGCGGCGAAGAAGTCATTCGATTCCTTCAATGGCACGGTGGTGCTCGATGAAAAATAGGGCGGATCACTGATGGCCAAACCGCACAAGTTCGCCTGGAACGGCCTGGACGTCGAAACCGGGCTGAGCGTCGAGCAGGTGGCCAACCTGGCGCAACGGGCGGCCCAGGGGTCGACCGGCGACTTGACCCACGGCAAGCACCGGATCGCATCGGTCCGGTCCAGTGAACGCCAGATCGAGTTCCGGATTAATGACTATTCGGTCACGTTCAAGAAGTTCATGGTTTTTCACCTCGATTTCGAGAGCCGCGGTGGCCGTACCTGGATGTCGAGCCGCATCGATTGGTACGTGACGACGCAACCGAGGGTTGGCAAGTTCATCCCGGTCGGATTCAAGACGATGGTCGGTCACCACACCTACCTGCAGTTCGTCCGCAATCTGGCGGAGCAGATCCGCGCGGCCGACCCCAACGCCAGGGTCACGCTGCGTGAGGGCGTCGCGGGCGCGACGACTTCCGACCGCGCCCGTTTGCCCGAAGCCGCTGCCGCCAGGCCGGCGGAACCGGAGGTCTTCGACCTCCCGGCGATTCCCCCGCCTCCAGCGGCGGCACCTCGTCCAGGCCCGGTACTGCGCCCGCCCCCTCCGCCGCCATTGGGTCGCACGGTTCCGCCGCCACCTCCAGCGCCCCGGCTCGGGGCGCCGACCGACGCCAGCGCAGGTCTGGTGACTGGGGTTCCGGGGATGCCTGCGCGGGGACTGACCCCGCCCGCCGTCGCCGAGCAGGCGCCACGCTTCGCGTCCGCGGCCGAGCAGTTGTTCGCCGAGGACGACAGTCTCTTCCATACCCAACTCGTCCAGCGCAGCGAGTCCGCGCTGCCCTGGCAGATCCGGTTCGCAGACGGCGGGCAGCGGGCCTTCGCCGCAGCAATGGTGCTGGGCCGCAATCCGGTTCCACCCCCGGGCGTGGTGGCAACGCCCGTCCCGCTGGATGACCCACATCGCTCGGTCTCCAAGACGCATGCCCTGCTCGAGCTGCGCGACGGCATGCCCTGGCTGACCGACCTGCACTCGACCAACGGCACCACGGTGACCAACGAGGTCGGCGAGGCGATGGTGTGCGAAGCCGGCGTGGCGCTGCCGCTCGGCGACGGCTGGACGGCCGGGCTGGGTGAGTTCGACCTAGTGCTGCAGCGGACCCATGGCTCGGCCACCAGAGCCGAATCGAGGAGCGTTCGGTCGTAAGACATCTCATGCGGGATCAGGTGCGCGAAGAAGGAGGAGAGAGTTGTTGTCAAGAAGAGCACTAATCGTCGGAGGCGGCGTGGCCTGCCTGGGTGCCGTCACCGGTTGCGCTCCGCAGGCAGTGAGCAGCAGTCTGCCGGCTGCACCGAGCGAGCCGACCCTCTCACCGACCAGCGAGGCACCCGCGACGCCGAGCGTGCCCGCGGCGACCGTGGACGAGGCGAAGATACCTTGGGGATCGCCGGCCGGCGGTGGCGGCGTGAGTGTTGTGGCCCGGTCCGGCCCGATGACCTTCTACCCGGCGACCTCCGACCCGGTTCGTGAGGTGACGATCGAACTTGAGGAGACCTACACCGAGATCGCACGTCTGGGCGCGCCCGAGCAACTGGACAACCACCCCGCTGCCGCCGTGCTGCTGGTGCATTGCAGCAAGGCGTCCGGCGGGCTCGCCGAGGCAACTCAGGTCCTGCTGTGGAAGTTGGTCGCCGCGGACGGGGCCGAGAGCGCCGGGGAGCTTGCTGTGCCGTGGGGTGCCGATATCGATGCGAAACTCATCGGCGCATCGCTGATCGGGTCGGCGATCACCGCTTCGTTCGACTCCAACCGGCCCAAGCGCTACCGCAGGATCGGAGTATCCGCGGCGGATCGTAGCCGGATCGCCTGGGTGAACGACTCTGATGACGACTCGAATCTCATCGACCCCGGCCTGGTACTGGCCAACTCGCTCGGACAGGCAGTGATGTCGGTGCCTGGCCGCATTCTCGGAATCGATGTCGAAACCGGCCGCCAGATCTGGGCGAAGAAGGTGCCGAAGGGCTCGGGTTCCGTTGTCGCCGAGTCGCGAGGACATGCGGTGGTCAAGCCATATACGCCGGGCCAGTATGGCTACGGAACAGGATTTGCGCTGATCAGCAAGGACGACGGCGCAATCGTCACGCGGTACCAGTCGAATTCCATCGTGATCGACGGCGCCAAGGAATGGGCGCTCATCAGCTACCCGGTGATCGAGCCGGGCTCGGCCAACGAGGCGATGCCGAACTCCGCGGCGCCGGCGCTGGAGGTCGTTGACCTCAAGACCGGAAGGCCGGTCTTCGTGCTCAGTAAGGCGGCCGCCAAGGGCCTTCGGGGAAACGTACTCGCGATCGGTGCTTTCGACGGACACGCACTTGTCACTGTCAAGGACGGCGTGCGCCCAGTTCTCGCCGAGAGCGGCCAACCGGATCCGGAGGCGCCCACGTTCCCACCCGGAACGTTCCGCCTGAGCAACGTCGTGGTGGCTTCTCGTGCCCGGTGGGCGCTATTGGGTTCCACGAACGGCTACGGCCGATTCGAGACTTGGGGTGGCCAGCCCGACTTTAGCGGAATCGTTCGCGGGGATTCGCTGACCGCCAGCGATATTCCGGAACTGGAAGCCTACAGCTGACCTCGATTGACGGTACGCGAACAGGCGTTTCGAGCCAGATAACTGAGCATTGAAGGAGTGGAGCGGAAATGACGAACGGGTACGACAGCAGCCCGGCGCATGCTGACGAAGATTCGTCGCGGCGCGAGACGGCCTGGGTCGCCGTCCATGATCCGAGCACCTCAAGTGCCCGCCTTGCCGATGTCGCCGGGCGCTACCCCGAGTTCGCCGCGGCCATCGTCGGCCATCCGAACTGCTATCCAGAGTTGGCCGCCTGGGCACGCAGTAGTGGGCTGCTGGAGACGGCAGTCGCAACGCCCGAACCGGCTGCGGTCAGCTCCGCTCCTGAGACGGCTCCCGTCCCGGCCGCAGCGCAGCCACCGTCGCAGCCCGGGTGGGCTGTGAGCGAGCCGCGGGTGATTCCACCGATGGCCGTCGCCGGTCGCGCGGCGGCGCCGGCTTTCGTGCCAGTGGCCGGCGCGTCCGGACTGAGCGGGCGGGATCTCAAGACGGTGCTGCTGTTCGGACTGCTCGGCGGCGTCGCGGTCGGGGTTGTCGTCAACATCTGGTACTGGTTGCTGGACAACCCGTTGGACCGGCTGCTGCCCGAGTACCCCGACGCCATGGGCGTCCGAGCGGTTCTCTACGCGGGAGTGCTCGCGGTGCTCATCACGACGCATGCATTGTTCGTCGGCCTGATCGTTCGCAAGCCGGGAGCAATTCTCGCGACGCTCGCTTTGACCCTCGCGACCTTCTTTCCGATCGATTGGCTGGCGACGGCAATGCGATACCCGGGCTACGGATCGGCCAGCCTGCTGGAGAGCCTCGGTAGGCTGCTGCTCTATGTCGGATGCGGGGCCATCCTCGTCGGAATCGCCGGAGAGCTTCTGAGACTCGTCACGGTCAGGTCGCCTGGCTCGATTCTCAGTAGTGCCAGCATCGGCCTCGCGGTGCCTGCGGGATGGACGCTCGGTTTCATCGTCCAGCTGCTGGCTGGAGATGGCTGGCCGGCCGGCTTCGGGCCGCTCGACTGGGCAATCTGGCTCATCGGTCTCGGTATCGCGGGCTTCGTGTTCTCGGGTCTGCTCCCCGCTGCGGCCGCCGTGAGGTGGGCCGCGACGGCGGACGGCAGCATCCAGGCACCGCCGACCTTCAGGCCGACTCCGAGCTTCAGTGCTGCCGTTCCTGCGCCGGTCGGACCACCTTCGTTGAGTGGTGTGCCGCACCCGGTTGGGCCGCCCGGGGCCGACGGACTGTACGAGCACCCGAAAGCAACTCAGGTTCTCATGTTCGCCCTCATCGGGATGTTCGTTTTCGCGCCGCTTGCCATCGCCGCCTGGGTGACCGGCGCGAAGGCAAAGGCCGAGATGGCGGCGAACCCCGGTCTGTACCGGCCGTCGTCGAGCCTTCAGGTCGGGTACGTGTTGGGGATCATCGGCACCGTGATCTGGGTGACGGGAATAGTGGCTCTCATCGCCTTGCTCGGTTGGCTCTGGTCTATGCGCTGAAGCATGCCACCGGCAGCTCCGCCACCGTCAACGCTCGTTCACCGGCGCCTGGTGGAGCCCAGCGGACGTTGCGGGCGTCCGTCATCGGTCGAGCCCAGACCACCCTGGCAGGACGGGCAGTAGAACATGGTCCGCTCCCGAGTAGGCGGACCGATCATCGCCACCCGGACGCCTCCGCCGCAGCGACGGCAGGGCAGACCGGAGCGGCCGTGCACCCAACTGTTCTCGCCGCGCCGGGTGCTTCCGGTGGTGGACTGGACGGCGTGCCGGCGGCCATTGTCGAGTAGCCGGTGTGCTCGTTCGACCAGCCTCGCCACCCGGGCGTCGGTGAGTTCGGCGGTCGGCGTCCAGGGATTGAGTCGTTCGAGGAATAGCGTCTCCGCCGCGTACAGCGTGCCGACGCCGGCAAGCTTGGTCTGGTCGAGCAGCGCCGCGCCGATCGTGGTTCCGGCGGCGGCGAGGTTCGCGGCAGCGCGGGCCGGGTCCCAGTCCGGACCGAGGACGTCGGGGCCGAGGTGGCCGACCAGGGCTTGTTCGTCGTCGGTGCGGACGACGTCCAGCATGCCGAGCCGCTGACCCAGCCCCGCCCAGCGGGCGGTGCTGAGGAACGCCCGGGTCTGGGCGTTGGGCCGGGCGCTGGCCGCGTCCGCGATCAGCCACTGGCCCTCCATCCGCAGGTGCGAATGGATGGTGTCGCCGGAGGCGAGGCGGTGCAGCAGGTGCTTGCCTCGGCTGACCACCTGGAGCGTGGTGGCTCCGGTGAAATCGAGGGTGGCGAGGCTGGGCCAGCGGAGGTCGCTGCGAGTCAACTCCGCTCCGGCGAACGCCTGGTTGAGCCGCTGCGCGGTGCGCCAGACGGTGTCACCTTCGGGCATGTCCTCCTCCTAGCGGCGCAGCCGCAGACCCTGCGGCGTCAGCCGGAAACCTGCCGCGGCTAGGGCTTGCGCCAGCGCATGGTCGGAGCCCAGGACATCGGCACCGTCGATCTTGGCCACCGTCAGCCGTCCGAGAACACCACCGTGCACCGCCTCGGCGAGGGCGGCCGCGGCCGCCGCCAGCCGTCCGGCGTCGTCGGTGAAGGAGAGCAGCGTGCGTCCGCCCCGTTCGATATAGAGGCTGAGGTTGCCGTCGCTGAGCACGACCAGGGCGCCGGCCTTGCGCCCGGGCTGATGCCTGCTGCCTTCGGCGCGGGCGGGCCACGGGAGCGCGGCGCCGTAGGGGCTGGCCGGGTCGGTGGCGGCGAGTACCAGCGCGTCGGGTAGCTCTTTCGCCTCGCGCAGCAGGTCGATGGCGTGCCGGTCGCTGAACTGGGCGGCACCGAGCCCCTCGACGAAGTAGCCGCGGCGTACCTGGCCGGCCTCCTCAAAGGCGCTGAACACCCGGTAGGCACCGGCGAAACCGCCGGTGACTTCCTCGTTCGCGACGCTGCCGCGGGTGACCACGCCGTAGCGGTCCAGCAGTACCTCGGCCCTGGTCGCGGCCAGCACCGTGGGGTCGGTTTCGACCGCCGGCAGCAATGCCCACCGTCCGGACGCCTCAGGCGGTCCGGACGCCCGGGGCAACGGTCCGCGCGGCAGCGGACGGCGGCCGAATCGGCCCCGAGCAGGCGCAGAGCGGGTCTTCAGACTGGCTCGGCCGCCACCCAACAACGCCCGCAGCGGAGCCAGGGTGTCGTTGCTGACCTGGCCGGCCCAGACCAGCTGCCACAGCGCCTCGGACAGCTCGGTATCGGCGACCCCGACGCGTTCGGAGAGGGTGCGGAACAGGTAGCTGCCGCCGCCGGCCAGCGCGCCGAGGATCCGCTCGGCCAGCTCCCCGGTCACCTCGGTGGGCTGATGCATGGTGAGCGGGGCAGTCTCGGCCGGGTGCAGGCTGATCCAGCCGTCGGTGCCGGCCAGCGCCCCCGCCCCCTGCCAAACCACCTCGCCGCCAGCCAGCAGTTCGTCGAGCATCGCCGGCCGGTAGTCGCGGACCCGTGCCGGCAGCACCAGGGACTCCAGCGAACTCGCCGGCACCGGGTAACCGGCCAGCTGCTGGATCGCGGACAGCACCCCAGGGGTGCCCGTCAGCGGCGCCGCGACGCCCTGCCAGTGAGTCAGGAAGCGAGCGAACTGGTGTGGCGGCACCGGCTCGACGGCATTCCGCAGCGCCGCCAGGGAACGGCGTCTGAGCACCCGGAGTACGCCGGGATCGCAATAGCTGAGTCCACCTCCGCTTCGGGTTGAGGTTGTCGAAAGCGGGGTCTCCGCAAGCTCAACCAGCGGTGTCTCGACCGACGGCGGCAGCCAGCCGGGCGGCCGCAGATCGCCCTCGACGAGCCGTCCGTCGGCGACCAGGCGGCGCAGCACCGAGTGCACCACGGCCGGCCCGAGGCCGAGCCATCCGGCCACCTCGGCGGCCAGGAACGGCGCGTGCCCGCGGGACCAGCGCAGCATCAGGTCGCCCAGCGGGTCGGGCACCGGCGCACGATGCACCTCGGGCACCCCGACCGGCACACTGACGCCCAGCGCATCGATCAGCCGTCCGGCGTCCTCCACGGCCGCCCACCGGGTGCCGCCGCCGATCCGCACCTCGATGATCCGGCGCTGCTCGGTCAACCCGATCAGCCACTCCGGGACACTGCCGGGTTCGGTGCTGCGAGCCCGTATACCGGGCAGGTCGAGCGGCCCGAGGACGCGGATCACGTCGGCGAGGTCTTCAGCGTCACGTGCCCGGCGTCCCTCGACCAGGTGCTGCAGCTCGGATTCGGTCCGGGTCAGCGACTCGGGATCGAGCAGGTCGGCCAGCGCCAAACCGTCGGAGGTGCCCAGCAGGTCGGCCAGCAGCGCCGGGTCGAGGGTGAGCGCGGCAGCCCGCCGCTCGGCCAGCGGCGAGTCGCCCTCGTAGAGGAACTGCGCCACGTAGCCGAACAGCAACGACCCGGCGAACGGGGACGGACGCGGCGTGGTCACCTCCACGGTGCGCACCTGTCGGGTCGCGATCGCGCGCATCAACTCGACCAGCGCGGGGACGTCGAAGACGTCTTGGACGCACTCGCGCACGGCCTCGAGGACGATCGGGAAGTCCGGGTACTCCGAGGCCACCTCAAGCAGCTGCGAGGCCCGCTGACGCTGCTGCCACAAGGCCTGACGCTTGTCCGGACGGCGTTTCGGCAGCAGCAGCGCACGGCCCGCGCACTCCCGGAACCGGCTGGCGAACAGCGCCGAGGAGCCGATCTGCTCGGTGACCAGGCCGGACACCTCATCGGGATCAAGGGTGATGGCGTCCATCAGGTCGGGAACCGGGGTACCCTCCTCGGCCCAGCCGGTGTCGGGTAGCCGCAGCACGATGCCGTCGTCGCCGTGCATGGCCTGGACGTCGACGCCGTGACTCTCGCGCAGGCGGGCGGCGATCGCCAACGCCCACGGCGCATGAACCGGCGCACCGAACGGTGAGTGGATGACCACTCGCCAGTCGCCCAGTTCGTCGCGGAACCGTTCGACCACGATGGTGCGGTCACTGGGCAGGTGCGGGATCGCCTCGCGTTGTTCGGCCAGGTAGTCGACCAGGTTGTCGGCGGCCCAGGCGTCCAGGCCGGCCGTCGTGGCCCGTTGCCGAGCCGCCTCGGGGGACAGGCCACCGAGTTCGCGGACGAACGCGCCCAGCGCTTTGCCCAGTTCGGCCGGGCGGCCCAGCGTGTCGCCCTTCCAGAACGGCAGCCGTCCGGGCTCGCCGGGCGCGGGGCTGACCAGTACCTGATCGTGGGTGATGTCCTCGATCCGCCAGGTGGAGGTGCCCAGAGTGATCACGTCGCCGACCCGTGACTCGTAGACCATCTCCTCGTCGAGTTCGCCGACCCGGCGTCCGACGCCCTCGCCGGCGACGAAGACTCCGAACATGCCGCGGTCGGGAATGGTGCCGCCCGAGGTGACCGCCAACCGTTGCGCGCCACGGCGTCCGGTCAAGGTATCGGTGCTGCGGTCCCAGACCAGCCGCGGTCGCAGCTCGGCGAACGCCTCGGACGGGTAGCGCCCGGCCAGCATGTCGAGCACCGAATCCAGCACCGGCCGGGTCAGTCCGCTGAACGGCGCGGCTCGGCGAACCAGCGCCTCCAGTTCGGGCACCGTGATCGAGTCGAGGGCGCAGATGGCGACGATCTGCTGGGCGAGCACGTCGAGCGGATTGGACGGCACCCGCAACTGCTCGATGGCGCCGGCCCGCATCCGTTCGGTGATCACCGCGGTCTGCACCAGGTCGCCGCGGAACTTCGGGAACAGCACGCCGCGCGAGGTCGCGCCCACCTGATGACCGGCGCGTCCGACCCGTTGCAGCCCGGACGCCACCGACGGCGGCGCCTCAACCTGCACCACCAGGTCGACCGCCCCCATGTCGATGCCGAGCTCCAGCGACGAGGTGGCGACCACGGCGGGCAGCCGTCCGGCCTTGAGGTCGTCCTCGGTCTGGGCCCGCTGCTCCTTGCTGACCGAGCCATGGTGGGCTCGGGCGAGTAGTGGCGGGGCACCCTGGGACTGACCGGACTGGGCCATGATCTCCGCCGGCGCCCGAGTCCGGTGGTCGAGCTTGTCGAGACCCAGCGAGGATCGCTCGGCCCAGATCTCGTTCAGCCGAGCGGTCAGCCGTTCGGCCAGTCGGCGCGAGTTGGCGAACACCAACGTGGAGCGATGCGCGGCGACCAGATCGACGATCTTCTCCTCGACGTGCGGCCAGATCGAGGTGCGCCGCGGATCGCCGGCAGCCGGGCCGGACAGATCGTCGGTGACCTCGCCGAGCGCGGCCAGGTCGGGCACCGGGACCACCACCGAAAGGTCCCAGGTCTTCTCACTCGGCGGGTTGACGATGCTGACCGGACGTCCACCGGCCAGAAATCGACCCACCTCCTCGATCGGCCGGACCGTCGCGGAGAGCCCGACCCGCTGCGCGGGGCGTTCCAGCAGGGCGTCCAGGCGTTCCAGGGAGAGCGCCAGGTGGGCGCCGCGTTTGCCGCCGGCCAGGGCGTGGATCTCGTCGACGATCACCGTCTGGATATTGGTGAGGGTCTCTCGGGCGGCCGAGGTGAGCAGCAGAAACAGCGACTCCGGCGTGGTGATCAAGATGTCGGACGGCTCGCGCGCGAAACTGCGGCGCTGGTCGGCAGGGGTGTCGCCAGAGCGCACCGCCACCGTGATCTGCGGCGGCTCCACCCCTAGCCGGACGGCCTCGTGACGGATCCCGACCAGCGGTGAACGCAGGTTGCGTTCGACGTCGACGGCCAATGCCTTCAGCGGGGAGATGTACAGGACGCGGCAGCGTTTCAGCTTCTCAGGAGCCGGTTCGGTGGCCAACCGGTCGAGCGCCCAGAGGAACGCCGACAACGTCTTGCCCGACCCGGTGGGGGCCACCACCAGGGTGTGCTGACCAGAACTGATCGATTCCCAGGCCCCTGCCTGGGCGGCGGTGGGCGCGGAGAAGCTGCCCCGGAACCAGCTCGCGGTGGCCGGGGAGAACCGGTCGAGAACGTCGTCTGCCATGACGCGGACCACAATGCCACGCCGCACTGACAGTGCCTCACCGAAACTGTCAGACCCCGCTCGTAGCGTTCTGCCATGAGTCGCGGAAGTCAGACCAAGCGGGCCACCCGAGCCAAGGAACGGGCCCGGCAGCGGGCGCGTGAGAAGCAGCAGGCGTCGCGGTCCAACGGTCCGTCCAGCCCGTTCCCGGGGTTTTTCGGCAGCGCCTTCCGCGAGCCCCGGCAACCGGACCCGCGGCCACGTGGCGCCGCCGAGATCCTGGCGGATGCGCGCTACGGCACCTCGATCACGCAGCTCCTCGCGGAGGCGACCACCATCGATCCGGCCAGGTTCTATGCCGACGCCGAACCGATCCTGGTCGGTTGGGTGCGGGAGTTGTACGGCAGCGGCTGGCAACCGACCGAGTTGATTCGGGTCACGCGGATGCGGGCAAAAGTGGTCGGTGCCGACCTGATTCGCCTAGTCATCGCCGCGGAGAGGGATTCGCGGCACGACCCGACGCTGCACGATCCGCAGTGGATTCTGCAGTGGGACGCAGCCGAGCTGCCTCGACAGCCGCCGGACCGTGGCTGGATCACGAGTTGGGCTCGCTGGGCACACGACGAAGCCCTCCGGAGGATTATGTTGCTCGCTGCGGTGCTGGGCCGGCTCCCTGAGTTGGAGCAGCTGCTGGCGCCGCCGTCCGGCGTGCGCGTCCGGCGTCCGCTGGTGGGCCGGTCCGCCACCGCGGCGTCCGCGAACCCGATTCTTGAGCGCGTCCGTGCGCTGCTGGCCAAGGCGGAATCGACCGAGCACGAGTCCGAGGCGATGGCGTTCACGGCCAAAGCTCAAGAGCTGATGACCAAGCACGCCATCGAACAGGCGATGATCGACGAGGCCGGCGCGGCGGAGAGCTCTCCGGGCATGATCCGGATTCCGCTCGACGCACCCTACGCCGATGCCAAGGCGCTGCTGTTGCAGACGATCGCCGAGCACACCCGATGCCGAAGTCTCTTCCTCGCCGAGCTGGCTCTGTCCCATGTGATCGGCTACAGCGACGACTTGGAGGCGGTCGAACTGCTGTTCACCTCGCTGCTGGTGCAGGCGCAGCGAGGGTTGGCCGAGGCCAGCGCCACCGCTCCGGCGGGCGCCCGCACCCGGTCGCAGGCGTTCCGCTCCGCCTTCCTGCTCGGATTCACCGGACGGATCGGTGAGCGACTGGAGGAGGTGCGCCGGGTCGCCTACGCGGGGGCCGATGCGAAAGGCTTCCTGCCCGTGCTCCGCTCCCGGGACGCCCGGATCGACGAGTTCGTGGCCGACCGGTTCCAAGCCACCACTTCGGAACGGGTCCGCGGTGGCTACGACTCAGCCGGCTACGCGAGCGGCCGGATGGCCGGCGATGCGGCAGCCTTCGCCTCCGGCGACCTCACGTCCAAGTCGAGATCGACCACCTGAACCGAAGAGGTTCCTCAAGTAACGGCGATAAGTGCTCGCAGGACGGCCGCTAGATTACGGTCGCGGTTGAATCCGCGAGCCTCGATCAACTCGACTGCTTGACCGGCGATCTGTAGGTCCTCCGGAGAGGCAGCAGCTGCGAGGAGTCGTAGGTCGGCAGCGTCCTGCGGCCGGTGGAAGTCATCTCGCGCCAACAACTTGAGCGCAATGAGGTGTCCAGTGGTGGCGATCGGCAGTGTCAGGCCGGGAACGATTTCGAGGTGCTCGGCGGCGTCCGTGATCTCCCGCTCGATTCCCGAACTTGCGAAAAGCAGATCCACCACGATGTCGCTGTTGCCGATCAGCGGCGCCACCATTCGTACGGTGGCCAGCCGATCCGTGAGGGTTTGCTCGACCATCGTGATCAATCCGTAGCCAGCGTCCATCAGCGACCTGACGAGCGCCTCGGCGGCAGCGTCGTCGTCGACGGCCAGCGCGAGGTCGACGTCGCGGGTGAATCGCGGTTCGGTGCGAGCGGAGACAGCGAATCCGCCGATCAGGGCCCACCGCGCGCCGCGTGCCTCCAAGTCATCGGAAGCGCGGCGCAGAGCGGCTTCGAGTTCGTTCATCCGAATCGATGCGCGGGCCGGCCTTCGGCGTCACCCAGGGGTGCGCCGGGCCGGTCGAGGTGCCAAGCGCTGACCAACGCGTCAATCTCAGAATCGCTCGCGTCAGGGTGCTCGCGGCGCATCCGGGTGCGATACATCCGTTCACCGAACTCGTACATCGTGAACACGGTCCGGATCCGCTGTGCCGCGTCCGCATCGCTCATGGCGACAGGCTACGTCGAACTACGGCAAATCTGGTGGTCGGAAACCCGACGCTGGACTCAGGATCGCTTGAGCGCCATTGCTCAAGCGATGAGGTCACGCTGGCCCACAGAGATGGATTCTGGCGGGAAGACGGGTGAATTCATCCCGAGTTTTCAGGTAGCGCTGGCAGCACCAACTTGAGGGAAGAACGTCGTCCCGTTCGGCCCTAGGCTGTCCGGGTGACCACCAGGATGTTCCTGCATCGTGTCTCGATCCGGCCGCGCCATCTGCAGCCGTGGCTGCAGCTGTGGCCCGCCGAGGTCGCATTGCGCAGCCGAAACGGCTTCACCACGCACCAGGCCTACCTGCAGGAGAACGCCGAACCGAAGCTGACCTGGCTGTACTCCCCATCCGCGTCCGGACGCCGCCGAGGCGGAGTGGGCAGCCGACCCCGACGTCCGCGCACACCGCGCCGCGGCGTCACCGCACGTCTTCGGGAATCTGCTGGTCCGACCGGTGCGAGTGGAGTTGCTGCCGGAACTCCCTGAGCTGCCCGGCCGGACGGTCTGCATGCGGCGCTACTCGATCGTCGGTGACTGGACGGCCTTTCTGGCGATCTGGCGCCGCATCGTGCTGGTGCGCGAGCGGTATGGTTTCCGCTGCCTGTTCGCGGTCGCCGACGAACCGAAGGACCAGTTCACCTGGGCGTTCGACTTTCCCGGCGGCTGGGATGAGTTCACCGAGGTACAGCGGCCCTACTATGCCGATCCCGAACGGGTGGCGCTGCGCGGGGTCTTCGACTACATGGCCGACTACATCCTCGACCCGGCTCGCCGCCTGACCGTCGGCGGGCCGGGCGTCAGCGGGTGAAGGTGTACCGCGAACCGAGCAGCCACATCACGACCGCGAGGACGACGGTGGCGGCCAGCTGTGCCGGGTACAGCAGCCCGATCGGTACCCACGCCGGCGCCGTCAGCACCGCGAACGCGGCGCCCAACAACGTCACCAACGGGATCGCCACCCGGAGCACCTGCAGTGCGACGGCATAGCCGCGGTCGCGCCGTCCGAGCCGTTGCAGCAGAGCGGTACACAGGCAGAACACGAACGCCAGGACGGCCAGCCGCAACCCCACATCGGCCAGGACACTCACCGCTGCCAGCGGTGAGATGAACAGGACGAGTTCCAGGACCAGCGCCGTGATCGCCAGGTTGCGTGCCCAGACGAACCATTTGTCCACGTCGATCAGCTGGTTCATGCCCATGGCGGCCAGCACCCAGCCGACCAGGTCGAGCGACAGCATCACCGAACCGAGACGGATCTCGACCAGGACAAGCACCAACCCGAGGGCGGCGAGACGAAGCGGCGGCATGCCGCCAGGGTAGCGGGGTCAGCTCTGCGGAATGTGCCGCCGCACGTCCGGCTTCTCCGACGGTCCGGGCTCGACCGGCGTGACCCATGGTCCGTCGTCACCGGGAAGCACGATGCCCTCCTCGACGAACGCGTAGCGGCCGGCCAGCACCTGCTTCGCCGCGGCGTTGTCGGCATCGTCGGTGTTCTCCCACAGTGCGGTGAACAGCGCGCCGATCCGGACCCGCGCCTGCTGGCAGAACAGGTCGGCGAGCTCGACGCCCTCGGGGTGTTCGGTTCGCTGCGCCTTGGCCCGCAGGCAGGCGGCGGTCATTGCGAACAGCTCGGCGCCGATGTCGACCACCCGACCCAGGAACGCCTGCTTGCGTTCCATCGCCCCTTGCCAGCGACCCATCCCGTAGAAGATCGAGCGGGCCAGCTTGCGGGTGGTGCGCTCCAGGTAACGGACGTGGCCGGCCAGCGGGCCGAACTCGGCGAATGAGCTCGGCATCAGCCCTTTGCCGGCCACCAGCGTGGGCAGCCAGCCCGCGTAAAATGCGCCGGCCTTCGCCACCGCCTTGATCTTGTCCTCTCGGGACGCATCCGGGTCGATGATGTCGCCGGCGACGGCCAGGTGGGCGTCCACCGCCTCGCGGGCGATCAGCAGGTGCATGATCTCGGTGGAGCCCTCGAAGATCCGCATGATCCGCAGATCGCGCAGCACCTGTTCGGCCTCGATCCCGCGTTCGCCGCGGGCGCGCTGCGAGGCGGCGGTCTCGAACCCGCGTCCGCCCCGGATCTGAACCAACTCGTCGGCGATCGTCCAGGCCTTCTCGGACGCGTACAGCTTCAGCAGGGCTGCTTCGATCCGGATGTCGTTGGCGTCGTCGTCGGCCAGCAGGCAGCATAACTCGAGCGCCGACTCCAGCCCGTAGCTGGTGGCCGCGATGAACGCGATCTTGCCGGCGAGCGCCTCGTGCCGTCCGACCGGACGCCCCCACTGCACCCGTTCGGACGCCCAGCCGCGAGCCACGTTCAGGCACCACTTGGTCGCGCTCACGCACATCGCCGGCAGCGATAGCCGTCCGGTGTTCAGCGTTGTCAAAGCGATCTTCAGGCCGCGTCCCTCGCCGCCGAGCACGTTCTCGGCGGGCACGAAGACATCGTGGAACCGGGTCACCGAATTCTCGATGCCGCGCAGCCCCATGAACGCGTTCCGGCTCTCCACCGTGATGCCCGGGGAATCGGCCTCGACGACGAACGCGGTGACCCCGCCGCGGCGTCCCTCGCTCGCCGCGACCCGGGCCATCACCACGAGCAGGGACGCGATGGTGCCGTTGGTGGCCCACAGCTTGACGCCGTTGAGCAGGTAGCCGCCTTCCACCGGGGTCGCGGCGCAGGCCAGCCGCGCCGGGTCGGAGCCGACGTCCGGTTCGGTCAGCAGGAACGCCGACACCTCGCCGCCGGCCACCCGGGGCAGGAAGCGCTGCTTCTGCTCCTCCGAGCCGAACATCTTCACCGGCTGCGGCACGCCGATCGACTGGTGCGCGCTGAGCAACGTCCCCACCGAGGCGTGCGCAGACCCGACCAGGGTGAGCGCCCGGCAGTAGTACAGGTGGGAGAGGCCGAGGCCGCCGTAGCTGGTGGGCAGCTTCATCCCGAACGCGCCCAGCTCGGCCAAGCCGGTGAACACCTCGTCGGGAATGGACGCCTCCGCCTCGATCGCGGCGCCGTCGATGCTCTCGGCGAACGGTCTCAGCCGCTCCAGGAAGGCGTCGCCGGCAGCGATCTGTTCGGGGCTGTTGGACGGCCACGGATCGACCAGGTCGAGCCGCAACCGGCCCAGGAAGAGTTCCTTGCCGAAACTCGGCTTGGTCCATTCGGACTCCCGGGCGGCCTCCGCGACCTTGCGGGCCTCGCGTTCGGTGGGTCCGGTCTGAGTGGGGGACATGCGCACCTCCTGCTGCTGTACCCCGACCGTACTCCGGGGGTGGCAGGCCGCAGCGGGTTCGGTGAGGATGAGGGCATGACCGACCGCGAACGCTTGGCCCTGCGCGCCGAGGAGCCCGGCCGCCTGCCGCCGGGGGCGCCCACCGAGATCGCCGGGGTGGACTTGCCGCTCGGTGTCATCGTGAGCGCCGACCCGAGCTTCGGCGACGACCCGGCCGCACCCACCCAGCGGGCCTGGATGTCGGCGGGCACGCTGGACGACCCGACCGAGTTGTGGTGGCGACTGGCCCGGGTGTTCCCGGAGACCGGACTGTGGCCGCTGGTCACCCAGGAACTGGACGACCCGGTCACCCCCGGGCGGCCATGGAGCGACGGCGAGTTCGCCGACCCGAGCGAGCCGGGCCGCACCGCCGAAGAGTTCTTCGCCGAAGCCCTGGCGGGCCTCGAGTGGCGCTACCCGGCTGGCTTCCCCGGCCTCGCGGACGCCCTACGCAGCGATCCCCAGGGCGTCCGGCTTCCCCGCCTGACGTTGCCCGCCGGAGGGATTCTGCTGGTGCCCACGACGCGTCCGGCGGACGCCTTGTCGCAGCTGGGCTGGCTGGGCGCGATCAATCATCACGGCAGTGCCGACCTGAGCGCGGTGCTCCGGTCCTGGGAGGAGCGATTCGGCACGGTGCCGGTCGTTCTCGGCTTCGACACCCTCGCAACGCTCAGCGAGGCCGTCCCCACCAAAGGCGACGATCTCGACCGCCTGGTCGCCGAGCACTACGCCTTCTGCCCCGACAACATCGATCAGGGCACCGACGATCTGGTCGCGTATGGCGAGCAGATCGCGGGCTCGCCGGTATGGATGTTCTGGTGGGACTAGGCCTCAACGGCGACCACGAAGCGGGCCTCCGCTGAGATTGTCACGTCCGCGCTGTCGCTGAGCCGGGTGACTACCGCATCGTCGGACGCCGAATCCAGGCCGGACAGTGCGGCGCCGCTCGGCACCCGATCGACGCCGACCCGGCTGCCGTCGACGAGCAGGTCGATCTCCGCAACGCGTCCGCGGACCCGGCCGGTGATCGCCCGGGTCTCGTGGTGAGTCTCCTGCCGGACGCCGTTCGCATCAATGAGGTACGCCCAGTCCACAAGGTCGTTGCCGGCGATCTGCCTACCGCAGCACTCGTGTTCCCAGCCGCCGATCTCGATCTCGACGATCACGATCGTCCGGGTTCCTCCGCTGGCTCTGTCTCGGGCTCCGGATCTGGCTCCGGTTCCGGTTCGACGTCCGGATGCTCGGTCACGGTGGGCGCCTGCAGAGGCGGGACGGGATCGACCGTCACCGGCACCACGGCGTCCAGGTTTCCGCCCAGGAACACCGACAGCCAGCGGGTCTTAGGATCGGCGTCGAAGAAGATGCCCTTGCAGAACAGCGTCAACGGGACGGCCAGGATCGCGCCGAGCGGGCCGATGATGATCGACCAGAACACCAACGAGATGAAGGTCGTGGTGATGTTCAAGCCCACCGCGTCGCCAGTCACCTTGGGCTGGATCACCATCGAGGCGATGAAGTTCACCACGACATAGGCGGCCACCATGATCACCATCGTCTGGAAGTCGCGGGCCAGCAGTGCCATCAATGCCGGCGGCACCATCCCAATGATGAATCCGACGTTCGGAATGTAGGCGGTGACGAAAGCCAGAATGCCCCAGGTCACCACGAGCGGAATCTGCAGCCAGGTCAGGATGCCCATATTGATCAGGGCGACGCATACGCCGAAGATCGTGTTGACGATCCAGTACTTGCGGACCCGCCAGGAGAAGTCGAGCAGCGCAGCGGCGAGGTTGGGCCGGACCCGGGCCAGTTTGGCAGCGCCCTCGCTGGTATCGGTGAGGTCGACCGAGACGAACGCGACGAACAGGAACAGCGACCCCAGGAACGTCGCCCAGAAGCCGACCTGGCCCATCACCCCGGTGAGGTAGCCGAGCAGCCGGGTGTAGTCGAAGGTGGTCACCCACTGGGTGATCGTCTCCTGGCTCACCCCCCAGGCCATCAGTTGCGCCGACACCTGGCTGTACAGGGCGTTGAACCGGTCGGCGTAGGCGGGCATCGCGGCCACGAACTGGACGAGTGCCACCGCCACCGCTGACAGGATGGCGAACAGCACCAGGAAGACGACCAGCATGCCGATCAGCGCGCTGACCATCTTCGGCACTCGGCGTCCATTCAGCCAATGCACCAGAGGGCGGACCGTCAGCACCAAGGTCATTGCCAGGAAGACGGGTGCCACCACGTCGCGGACGAAGTAGACGCCGACCAGACAAGCCACGATGGCGGCACCGGCAGAGAGCATCCGGATGCCCTCGGGAGTTCCAGTGCGCTCCGGCACGATCGGCGCTGTCACGCGCCAGAGTCTAGTCAGCTACCCTCGCCGAATGCAGGTCGTCCGGCGGAGTCTCGATCATCCGGACGCGGTCGTGTTGTGTGCGGCGGTTCAGGCCGAGTACCGCACTATCTACGGCGAGGGCGACGAATCGCCGATGCTTGCCAAGCAGTTCGAACCGCCGTCCGGATCGTTCCTGGTGGGCTACCTGGCCGGACGCCCGGTCGCCTCGGCTGCCTGGCGCCGGCTGACACCCGAGCGGGCCGGGTCGCCGATCGCGACCGGCGAACTCAAACGGGTCTATGTGGCGCCCAGCCATCGCGGCCAGGGACTGGCGCAAGCGATGATGCGGGCCGTCGAACTCGATGCGGCAGCCGCCGGGATCGGCCGGTTGGTGCTCGAGACCGGACCGCTGCAACCCGCCGCCGTCGCCCTGTACCGCGGACTCGGCTACTCCGACACCGACGGGACGACCTGGGCCGAATACGCCGACAAGCCCGAGGTGGTGATTCTGGAGTTCCTGCTGCCGCGAGCGTGACCCCCGATCGGGGAGGTCAGGCGGGCCGGTCGATGCCGAACACGGCGTGCAGACCGTCCAGGAACTCGTCACGGCGTCCGGAATCGGCGAGCTGCCGGGCGCGCACCGACGGGCCGTGCAGCAGGACGCCGGCGAAGTGGCGCAGAGCGGCCTCGGCCTTCTCGGCGGTTTCGGTGTCGTAGCGGCGCCGGATGCGGGCCAGCTCGGCCTCCAGTGCGTCGCCGACATGGGTGCGCAGGGCCGCCACCGCCGGGCCGATCGGGCCGGCGTCGTCGGCGTATCCGGACGCCGCCCGGCGGACCAGCGCCTGGGCGTCGTCGGCCACGGCGAGATGGTGCAGCGGGGCGTGCAACTTGATCGCCTCCAGGTCGAGAAGTTCGATCCCGGCCACATCGCCCACCAGCGGGTCAACGTTGCGCGGCAGCCCGAGGTCGATCACCACCCGGCGGCGGGCTGCGGCCTCCGGGTGCCCCACCGGGCACTGGGCGGCGGTATGCGTGGTCACCGGGCAGGTCCCGGTGAACAACTCCGGCACCAGCACCAACTCCGGGTTCGTCGTGCAACACACGATCACATCGGCGATGCTCGCGGCCGCCGCGACGGCGTGCCCGGTGACGGCATGCAGTCCGTGCCGGGCGCAGAACTCCTGGCCGCGGCCGGACGGCGACCACACTGTGATGGCGCTCACCCCTTTGTCGCGCAGGGCCTCCAGGCAGGCCGACGCGTACCGGCCGGTCCCGACCAGCAGCACCCTGGTGCCTGGCCAGTCACTGATCCGGTGCGATGCCAGGTCGAGCGCCAAACGGATCAGGGATGGCCGGGCGGCGCCCAGCCCGGTGCTGTCGCGGACGGCGCGCCGAGTGGCCAGGGCATCGGCGAACACGCGCTGCAACGCCGGGCTGGCTGCCCCGGTGCTCTCGGCATGGTTGAGCGCGCGGCGGACCTGTCCGGCGATCTCCGGCTCGCCGACGACCACCGATTCCAGTCCCGCGGACACCGCGAACAGATGCCGCGCGGCCTCTTCGCCACGCAGGAGGACGAGCGACCCGCGCAACCGCCGGATGGCGTCCAGGGCGGACGGCGCGGCGTCGAGATAGATCTCGAAGCGATTGCAGGTGCTCAGCACGATGCTGCCGGCGATCCCGTCACCGGCCAGCACGGTCTGCACGAGGGCGCGTCCCGCACCCCCGGTCAACTGCTCCAGCGCGGCAAAGTCGTGGGTGCGGTGGCTCGCGGTTAGGCACAACAGCACCGCGCCAGCATAGACCTCACCGACCCGAATAGGGTGCTGGTGTGACCTCGACCGTGCTGCCGGCCACCCATCCGCTCAACTCCGACACCGCGTCGTCGTGGCTGGTGAGTGCCTATCGGGGCGAACGCCCGCCGGTCACCCCGGTCTGGTTCATGCGCCAGGCGGGCCGGTCGCTGCCCGAGTACCGCGAACTCCGGGTGGGACGGCGGATGCTGGACGCCTGCCTGGATCCCGACCTCGCCGCCGAGATCACCCTGCAACCGGTCCGTCGGCACGGCGTGGACGCGGCCGTGTTCTTCTCCGACATCGTGGTGCCGCTGAAACTGGCCGGGGTGCCGGTCGAGATCCAATCCGGCGTCGGGCCGGTGTTTCCGGCGCCGTTGGACACCCCCGAATCGGTCGCGGCCCTGATCGCCGAACATCCGCCCGAGTCACTGGAGACCGCGCTGGAACCGATCCGGGCAGCCGTGGCGAAAACCGTGGCCGGGTTGCGGCTGCTGCAGGGCGCACGCGATCCGCTGATCGGGTTCGCCGGCGCACCGTTCACGCTTGCCGCCTACCTGGTCGCCGGCCGGCCGAGCAAGGACCACCTGGCTGCTCGTTCGATGGTCCACCGACATCCGGACGCCTGGGCGCGCCTGTTGGACTGGTGCGCCGAGCTGTCCGGACGGTTCCTGCGTGCCCAGGTGCTGGCCGGGGCCTCCGCGGTGCAACTGTTCGACTCCTGGGCGGGGTCGCTGCCCGCCGCCATCTACACCGCGCACGTCGCGCCCTCGTCGGCGAAGACCTTCGATGCCGTCCGGGACCTGACCGACGAGGCCGGACGGCGGGTGCCACTGGTGCACTTCGCCGTCGGTGCCGGCGAGCTGTACGGCGTCCTCGACCTGGACGTGGACTGCATCGGGGTGGACTGGCGCACCCCCTTGGACGAGGCGTCGCGGCGGATGCCGTCCGGCCCGGCGGTGCAGGGCAATCTCGACCCGGCGCTGCTCGGGGCACCCTGGCCGGTGCTGCGGGACGCCATCGACGAGGTGCTGCGGCGCGGCGAGGCAGCACCGGGTCACGTGTTCAACCTGGGTCACGGGGTGCCGCCGAGCGCCGATCCCGAGGTGCTCACCCGGATCGTCGACCACGTCCACAGTCGTTGAGAGATGGGTCGATGAAGGTCGTGGTCGTCGGCGCGGGAGCCGGCGGACTGGTGGCCGGCTGGGAACTCGCCCGGGCCGGCTGCGCGGTCACCGTGCTGGAGGCCGGTGAGCGGCCGGGCGGCCTGCTCGGCCGGGTGGAACTGGACGGGCTTGCGCTCGACGTCGGTGCCGAGGGCTATTCGGTGCGCGGCGGTGCGCTGGCTCAACTGTTGACCGACCTCGGGGCGGCGGACTCGATCGTGCGTCCGAACCCGACCGGCGCCTGGCTGCAGACCGCGACGGGGGCACACCCGATCCCGAAACGGCTGGTGTTCGGGATGCCCGCCGATCCCGGGGCGAGCGACGTGTATGCCGTGGTCGGTGATGTGCCGGCGGCCCGCGCGGCCTCCGGAAGCCTGGCCGAGCTGGTCCGGGCCGGGTACGGCCAGCGGGTGCTCGACGACCTGGTGACGCCCCTGGTCGGCGGGGTGTACTCGACATCCCCCGACGAGGTGGCCCTGGCCGACGTGGCGCCGGCGCTGTCCGCCGCGGTCGGGGCCGGGACGCCGCTGCGGCAGGCGGTCACCCGGGCCGCCGACGCGTCCGGCGAGGGCGGCGCCGTGCACGGACTGCGGGGCGGCATGCACACCCTCGCCGAACTGCTGGCTGGGGCGGCGAAACAGGCGGGTGCCGAGTTGTCCGTCGGGGAGCCGGTGGCTGCACTCGGCCGGCGCGCCGGCGGCTGGCGGGTGCGGACGACCCGCCGCGAGTTGGACGCCGAGATCGTCGTGGTGGCGGTGCCGCTGGACGCCGCCGTCCGGCTGCTGGGCGGACCGGTGCTGCCGTCGGCGACCGCGATCGACGTGATCACGATGGTGCTGGACGGCCCAGGCCTGGACGGTGAGGCGCCGCGCGGCACCGGCGTCCTGGTTGGTGCAGGGGTACCGGGGGTGGCTGCCAAAGCACTGACGCACTCCACCGCAAAGTGGCCCTGGCTACGCGAGATGGCCGGCGGACGCGACGTGCTGCGGCTCTCCTACGGACGCCGGGGGCAGCCCCCGCTGACCGCCGGTCTGGGCGTCGAAGAGTTGACCGCGCGGGTCCGGGCGGATGCGTCGGTGTTGCTCGGCCGGGAGCTACCGGAACCGGTCGTAGTCCGACGGACGAGCTGGCCGATTCTGCCTCCTGGAACACCGGGGCTGGCTGATGCCCGAGAATGGTTGACTGGACAGCGAACCGGCGGCCTTGCCCTGGTGGGAGCGGGGATCGCCGGGGTCGGACTGGCCAGCGTGGTGCCACAGGCCCGGGCCGAGGTCGCTCGGGTGATGCAATCGACGAGGAGTGTTGATGAGTGAGCAGGGTCACGACGGTTTCACCGTATGGACGGTGCTGCGACGCGATCCGCTGACCGCGCAGGTCGCGGCCGGCACCGAGCCGCTGGCCGATGCCATCGCCGCGGTCGAGGCAACCGGCATTGTGGTGCGTGGGCTCTACGACGTGAGCGTGATGCGCGCCGACGCCGACCTGATGCTGTGGCTGCACGGCCCGAGTGCCGAGGGCCTGCAGGCCGCGGTGCGGCGGTTGCGGCGCAGTAATGAGCTGGCTCCGCTGGCGCTGACCTGGTCGGCGATGGGCGTGCATCGCGACGCGGAGTTCAACAAGGCGCACGTGCCCGGGTTCTTGCGCGGCGTCGAGCCGCGGGGCTGGCTGTGTGTCTACCCGTTCGTCCGCTCCTACGACTGGTACGTGCTGCCCGACGACGAGCGGAAGGCGATGCTGGCCGAGCACGGCCGCAAGGGTGCGGCGTTCCGCAGTGTGATCGCCAACACGGTCGCCGCCTTCGCCCTCAACGACTACGAGTGGCTGCTGCCGCTGGAATCCGACCGACTCACCGACCTGGTCGACCTGATGCGCGACCTGCGGGCCACCCAGGCCCGGCTGCATGTGCGTGAGGAGATCCCCTTCTTCACCGGACGCCGGATCGGCGCCGACGAGGTCCCGGAGGTGTTGGCATGAGAAGCACGCTGGGCCGCAAGCCGGCCTCGGCCACCGGCGTCCATCTCGATCCGGGCGCGCTGGTGCCCAGCGCGACGCCCGAGGCCGCGTCCGGTCCCGAGCACGTCGAGGTGCCGACCCGCTATGACGCGGTGCTGCTGTCGGGCTTCGGCGGTCCCGAGGGGCAGGACGACGTGATCCCGTTCCTGCGCAATGTGACCCGCGGCCGCGGCATCCCCGACGAGCGGCTGGAGGAAGTGGCCCACCACTACCGGCACTTCGGCGGGGTGTCGCCGATCAACGACCACAACCGCGAGTTGCGCAGCGCACTGGAGGCCAGGCTGGCGCAGCGCGAGCTGCCGCTGCCGGTGATCTGGGGCAACCGCAACTGGGCGCCATACCTCAACGATGCGGTGGACGAGGCGTTCCAGCGCGGCTTTACCCGGCTGCTGGCGATTCCGACCAGCGCCTATTCGTCGTACTCGTCGTGCCGTCAGTACCGCGAGGACTGGGCGGACGCCTTGGAGGACACCGGGCTGGCCGATCAGATCCGGATCGACAAGGTGCGCCCGTTCTTCAACCACCCGGGCTTCGTCGCGCCGTTCGTCGAGGGCGTCCGGGACGCGATCGACACGGCCGCGGCGGACGGCATCGCCGCCTCGGAACTCGAGGTGCTGTTCTGCACCCACTCGATCCCCACCCTGGACGCCGAGCTTTCCGGCGGCGGAAGTGCCTATCCGGCCCAGCACCGCTCGGTCGCGGCGTATGTGATGGCGCAGGCGGCACCCGAGGTGGCCTGGCAGTTGGTCTACCAGTCCCGCTCGGGCCCGCCCAGCCAGCCCTGGCTGGAGCCGGACGTCAACGACGCGATTCAGGAACTGACCGGACGGCGTGGCGTCATCCTGGTGCCACTCGGCTTCGTCAGCGACCACATGGAAGTGATGTGGGACCTGGACACCGAGGCAGTGGAGACCGCTACCGAGGCCGGCTTGTGGGTACGGCGGACGCCGACCCCCGGCGTCCATCCGGCCTTTGTGGACGCCCTGGCGGACCTGGTTGCCGAGCGGATCGAGGGACGTCCGGCTGGACGGCGGGGCGCGGTGACCGCGGAGGGTCCGTGGGTCGACGTGTGCCGTCCGGGATGCTGCGAGAACCGGCGGCTGGGATTCAAGCCGGCTGTCGCGGGCCTGGCTCCCTAGCGGCTGACGCATCAGCCAGCTACGCAATTGTGCCTAGAGCAGCAGGAGGCGCGCCGGGATTAGGGTGCCGTTGACCCAGGGGGGTTGGTGCGCATCGGGGGAGCGCTAAACGGGTTGGCCCAGCGAGGACGATCGAACGCCATGGTCCGGGCGATCGTCCTCGCCCCTCCAGCACGAATCGTCCGGAGCACCGCCGGGCGGGGCTGGTGAGTCCTAAGCTCAGACGTGTGAGCACCCGCATCGAATCCGACAGCATGGGCACCGTCGACGTTGCCTCCGACCGCTACTGGGGGGCGCAGACGCAGCGCAGCCTGGGCAACTTCGACATCGGCCGGGACACCTTCGTCTGGGGACGCCCGATGATCCGGGCGCTGGGCGTGCTGAAGAAGGCAGCGGCGCGGGCGAACGCCGAACTGGGCCAGTTGCCGTCCGATCTCGCGGAACTGATCGTCAAGGCCGCCGACGAGGTGATCGCGGGCAGCCTGGACGATCACTTCCCGCTGGTGGTGTTCCAGACCGGCTCGGGGACGCAGTCGAACATGAACGCCAACGAGGTGATCTCGAACCGCGCGATCGAACTGGCCGGCGGCGAGATGGGGTCGAAGAAGCCGGTGCACCCCAACGATCACGTGAATCGTGGGCAGTCCTCGAACGACACCTTCCCGACCGCGATGCACATCGCCGTGGTCTGCGAGCTCAACGAGCGGCTGTACGCGCCGGTGACCAACTTGCGCGACGTGCTGGCGGCGAAGGCGTCCGCGTACGAGGACGTGATCATGGTCGGCCGCACCCATCTGCAGGACGCCACACCGATCCGGCTCGGTCAGGTGATCGGCAGCTGGGTGGCGCAGCTCGACTTCGCACTGGAGGGCGTATGCGAAGCGGACGTCCGGGCCCGTGGGTTGGCGATCGGCGGCACCGCCGTCGGCACCGGGCTGAACGCGCATCCCGACTTCGGTGCGCTGGCCGCGAAGCGGATCTCGGACGAGACCGGGCTGGAGTTCACCCAGGCCGACAACCTGTTCGCCGCGCTGTCGGCGCACGACGCCCTGGTCGCGGTGAGTGGCGCGCTGCGGGTGCTGGCGGGGGCGCTGATGAAGATCGCCAACGACGTCCGCTGGTACGCGTCCGGGCCGCGCAACGGGATCGGCGAGTTGATCATCCCCGAGAACGAGCCGGGTTCGTCGATCATGCCGGGCAAGGTGAACCCGACCCAATGCGAGGCGATCACCATGGTCGCGACCCGGGTGTTCGGCAACGACGTGACGGTCGGTTTCGCCGGTAGCCAGGGCAACTTCCAACTGAACGTCTACAAGCCGGTGATGGCGCACGCGGTGCTCGAGTCGATCCGGCTGCTCGCGGACGGCTGCCGCTCGTTCCGCGAGCATTGTGCCGAGGGCATCGAGCCGAACCAGGAGCGGATCTCCGCCAATTTGAGTTCGAACCTGATGGTGGTCACCGCGCTGAACCGGCACATCGGCTACGACAAGGCCGCCGCGATGGCCAAGAAGGCGCACAAGCAAGGCATCACCCTGCGCGAGGCCGCGCTGGCGTCCGGTGACCTGACCGGCGAGGAGTTCGACGCCTGGGTGGTGCCGGGGGACATGACACACCCGTCGGCCTGAGTGAACGGGGCTGCGCAAGCCCGGCAGTTCGGGGCCGGCGAACCAACATCCCGCCACGGCTAGTCGTTGTCGAACTGCCAGGTTGCTTGTCGTTCGAGTGGTGACCAGTGGTGGAGGTCGTCGGTGCCGGTGGGACTGACTCGGTATTCGGCGCCGGTGGGTGACTTCCACCAGAAGGTCCCGGCTCGGGGTTGCTTCAGTCGCCAGCGGCCGACGGTCTTGGCTCGGTGGACGCGGCGAGTGAGTGGTCCGAGGTTGTCAGACCGGGTCTGACTGTCCGCGCCGGCCACGTAGGGCGTCGTGTGGTCCAAATCGAGTCTGCGGGCCGTCCAGGAGGAGTACGGAAAGACCTCGCAGACATCACGCAAGACCACCGCCTCGCGAATCCGATCGGGGATCTCGTAGGCGTCGACGGACTGTTCAGCATCGGCATGCAGGACGGGGTTGATGGTGATGCGGTGCGTACCGAACAGGTCGGCGAGCATGGATTTGGTGAGCGGTCCGAGGGTTTCGGACCGGGCGATCGAGGACTTGCCGGTCAGCATGTCGGGCGTGAGGTGGAGGTACACCTTGGTGCGTGGCAGGTAGCGCTGGTCGTCGTCACCGGCCAGGATCGCCTGGGCTCGGCCGGGTGTGGCGAGGATGCCGAGGGCACGTGACCGGCGGATGTCGAGTTCGTCAGTGTCGCCATTGTCACTGAGCTTCTTGGCGATGGCCCGAATGGTGGCTTCCAACTGCTGGGCGTCCGCGGTGTCGAGCCGAGCCCATACCTCGGTGACGGTCGGTTGGTCCTGGTCGGCCGCGCTGCGGACAAACCGGGCTTCCCGGGCCTTCCTCGCGGCGGCTGCGAGCTTGTCGGCGGCGACTTGTCCGACAAACCCACGCGCCAACCGGAGCAACCGTGCCCAGCCGATCCGGCCCACCTTTCCCGCGAGCTTCTCGTCGACGGCGAGAGCTTGCTCCTGGGTGAGTTCGTAACCGGCAGCCAGGCGGGCGATCTTGAATGCCTTGTAGGGCTCCACGATTCCCGCCCGGACCGCGTGCCACAGGGTGGGGTGGCGGGCTTCGAGGTTGATCACGTCGCGGATCAGCCAGGTGGCGGCGGTGACCGAGATGCCTTTGGTGGCGGCGACTTCGAGGGGGAGGAACTCGCCGACGAGTCGGCTGCCGTCGGCGCCGATGCGGATCGCTCGTTCACCGCCGACGACGTCGTATTCGTCGGTGGTGGTCCAGGAGTGTTCGCCGGCCAGTTCGGCCAGTGCCCGCATTTCTTCGGCGTCGGCTTGGTGGCGTAGTTCAACGGCGTGTCGGAGGCGGTCCGCAGCGGTGCCTTGGAACGGCGCTGCGGCTAGGATCATGTGTTCGATTATATGGCCTTAATATAGCTTTGGCAAGCTCTATACCAACAAGACGAACCGAAAAATCGCTGCACGTCGGGGCGTCCCGACCCGCAGCCGGTATGGCGTGGCAGCATGGGTGCGAGCCTGTCCCCGGCGTTCGTCCGCGGTTTGGGGTCTCGACAAGCTCGACCGGCGGTGGTGGGGCACGCGGCTTGGTCACCCTGTCGTGGACTCACCGCTGAGTGGCAGTCTGACCACGTGCCCGCCGTCGATCCCGTGCCACTGGTCAGCCCGACTCCACTCACCCTGCGCGGCCGCACGTTCACCGCCGCCAATCCGGCGGTGATGGGGATCGTCAACCGGACGCCGGACTCGTTCTACTCCTCCGCCCGCCACCCGTCCATCGAAGCCGGCCTGGACGCGGTGGCCGCAATGGTCGCGGACGGCGTCGACATCGTGGATGTCGGCGGCGTCCGGGCCGGGCAACAGGGCGCCTGGGTGGACGCGGACGAGGAGATCGCCCGAGTGCTGCCCTTCCTCGAAGCGGTTCGGCACGCGCATCCCGACCTGCTGCTCAGCCTGGACACCTGGCGTGCCGAAGTGGCCAGAGCCTGCGCCGGCCTCCGGATCGACCTGGTCAACGACACGTGGCAGGGCGCAGATCCCGAACTCGTCCAGGTCGCTGCGAAGCTCCAAGCCGGTTATGTCGTCTCGCACACCGGCGGCGCCGCTCCGCGCACCGATCCGGACGGCGTCCGCTACGGCTCCCGCGACGATCCGGACGACGTGGTCGCCGACGTCCTCGACGTTCTCGCCAAGGGCGTCAATCGCGCCCGAGAAGCGGGGATACCAGCCAACGCGATCCTGATCGACCCCACCCTCGACTTCGGCAAGACCACCCGGCACTCGCTGCGGACCCTGCGTGCCACCGCCCAGATCGCCGGACTCGGCTTCCCCGTCCTGCAGGCGCTCTCCCGCAAGGACTTCGTCGGCGAGACCCTCGACCTGGCTGTCGATGACCGGTTGGAGGGAACCCTTGCCGCCACCGCGGTGGCGGCGTGGCTGGGCACCGTCTGCTTCCGCGCCCACGACGTCCGGGCCACCCGGCGGGTGGTCGACATGGTGGCGTCCATTCGGGGCGACCGGCCGGCTGCGGTGAACCTCCGGGGCGTGCAGCGAGGCTGATCAGCGATAGCCTCGGTCGGTGCCCACCACCACCTACGCGACCGCCGTCGAAGCGGATCGCGTCGTGTTCCGGCTGCCGGATCCGCATGGTGAGGCGAATAGTGTCCGGCTGTGGTCCGAGGTGCCCGTCGCCCACACCGCGTTCACCCGCGACAGCCACGGCTGGGAACTCAGCATTCCCCGTCCCGGCGCCCATCGCATCGAGTACCTCTTCAAGCTCGCGATCGGCGACGATACCGTCACGGTGACCGACCCGACCAACCCGCTTCGGGTCGAAGGGGTCTTCGGGGACCACTCCTGGCTGCCGATGCCCGGCTACGCCGAGCCCGCCTGGCTGACCGCACCCCAACTCGAAACCACTAGTCAGCACTGGGAGCTCAGCACCAGCGACGGCCACCTCAGCGGTGCGCTCTGGGCACCGGCGGACGCCCACCCCAGCACCGCGCTCCCGCTGCTGATCTGCCACGACGGCACCCAGATGGCCCACTACGGACGGCTCACCGACTTCCTCGCCGCCTCCATCGCGAGCCACACGATCACGCCGCTGCGGGTGCTCCTGCTCGATCCCGGACCGCACCGGCACGCCCGCTACGCCGCCAACCCGCACTATGCGAAAGCCCTGGTCACCGAGGTGATCCCCGTCCTCACCCGCCAGCTGGCCGTGCAGGACAAGCCGGTGCTGATGGGGCAGAGCCTCGGCGCACTCGCCGCCCTCTACGCCGCCCGCCGCTACCCGGGCAGCTTCGCCGGGCTGTTCCTGCAGTCCGGATCGTTCTTCACCCCTGAGTTCGACCAGCAGGAGGCCGGTTACTCGCATTGGGCCGAGGTCACCGGGTTCACCTCCACGCTCTACCGCGCCGACCCGTCCGAGCAGATCCCGATCAGCATCGTCTGCGGCTCCGAGGAAGAGAACATCGGCAACAATCGTGCCCTCGCCGCGCACCTGGCAGCGCGGGGCGGCGACCTCGAGTGGGGCGAGGTGCCCGACGGCCACACCTGGACGACCTGGCGCGACCTGCTCGACCCGCATCTGACCCGCCTGCTGAGAAGGGCCTGGACCTGATGGACCGCTACCAGCTCGACCTGGACGCCCCCGGCTTCGACCGTCAGGGCACCGTGATCCGCTACGGCCACTGGGGACGTCCCGTGCTGGTCTTTCCGTCCGAGGCCGGACGGGCCTGGGACTACGAGAACAACGGCATGGTGGACGCCGTCGCCCCGCTGATCGACGCCGGCCGGGTCAAGCTCTATTGCGTCGACTCCTTCGATGCCCAGACCTGGTCGGACCGCTGGCTGCCCCTGGAGGAACGCGCCCGAAGGCACGGCGCCTACGCGTCCTGGATCACCGATCAGGTGGCCGGCTTCATCGGCGGCGACTCACCGGGGACGTCGGACGCGATCGTCACCGGCTGCTCGCTCGGCGCCTACCACGCGCTCCAGTTCTCGCTCACCCGCGCCGACCTGTTCCCGGTCGCCATCTGCCTCTCCGGGAACTACGACCCGTCCAGCTGGCACGCCTGGGGTGAGCGGGGCGACGCCGCCTATTTCGCCAACCCGACCAGCTACCTGCCCAATCTGGGTGGCGACCACCTGGACTGGTTGCGGTCCCGGTTGTTCGCCGTTCTGGTCGCCGGGCAGGGGGCGTGGGAGACCCATCCGACCGGTGCGCTGCCGTCCACCCGGCACGTCGCGAACCTGCTCGCCGAGAAGGGCATCAATCACGAACTCGACCTGTGGGGCCACGACGTCTCGCACGACTGGCACTGGTGGCAACGTCAGATCGCCCACCATCTGCCGCGGTTCTGCTGAGGTCGCTATCGTCGCGTCATGACCATCAACACGCACCATCAGATCGGTCTGTTGCTCGGCGCCGAAGAGGACTGGCCGCGAGCGTTCGAGACGGTCCTGGGCATGGTCGGCCCGCTCACCGTCGACGGCGTCACCCACACCATCGGTGCCGAACGGCTCACCATCGAACCCTTCGACCTGACCGACCCGGTCCGGACGCCGCTGGTGATCGACCGGCTCGCGCACTGGTACTACCACCCGCGCGAGTGGCTGAAGAAGGCCGCCATGGTGAACGGCACCTACCTGCTGAACAGCCCGTTCACCTTCCAGTCGATGGAGAAGCACTCCGCCTACTGCGCCATGCTGCGGCTGGGCCTCAAGGTGCCCAGAACCGTGCTGGTGCCGTACAAGAATCCGGTTGACAACGTCCGCTGGGCCTACACGTCGGCGACATACAACCAGCCCTTCGATCTCGAGGCGATCGCGGCCGACTTGGGCTACCCGCTGTACATGAAGCCGTTCGACGGCGGAGGCTGGCGCGGAGTCTCCCGGGTGGACAACGCCGAGGACCTGCGGCGCTCCTACGACGCGTCCGGCGAGATGCTGATGCACCTGCAGGCGACCGTCGACTACGACGTCTTCGCCCGGGCGCTGTCGATCGGTCCCGAGACCATGGTGATGGATTTCCGGCCCGAGCAGCCGATGCACAGCCGCTATCACGTCTCGCACGGCTTCCTGTCGGCCCGGGCCGGCCACGAGACCGCCGCGATCAGCCGGATCGTGAACGCCTTCTTCGCCTGGGAGTTCAACTCCGCCGAGATGCTGGTGGCCGGCGACGAGGTGTACCCGATCGACTACGCGAACGCCTGTCCCGATGTTGCGCTGACCTCGCTGCACTACTACTTCCCGTGGGCGATCAAGGCGCTCGTCCGGTGGAGTGTGTACTGCCTGGTCACCGGCCGGAAAGGGCAGATCGACCTGCACACCGAGCGCTACTTCGAGATCGCCGACGACCCGTCGCTGTCGTATGAGGCGAAGCTGGACGAGTACCTGGAGTTGGCCGACGACTACTTCGAGACCGACAAGTACTGGGCGTTCTGCGCCGAGCACCTCGGCCACCTGGATGCCGCCGTCCTGGACTGGGTGCGGTCACCCGAGTTCGACCGGCTCCTCGTGGACACGGTGCGGGCCACCTATCCCTCCTACGAGCACGACCTGTTCCTGGGTCATTTCCGCGGCCTGACCAAGGCCTGGGCCGACGAGCAGGACTGAACCGCAGGGACGGCCCGCTCAGCGGGCGACGAACCAGACCCAGTTCGCCTTGCTGCCGGTCTCGGCCCGGTCGAGCAGTTCCAGCTCGGCACCGTGGACGCCGTACAGCGACACGCTGGTGGACCGTTCGCCGGCGCAGACCAGGTAGCGGCCGTCGGGCGAGACGGCGAAGCCGCGCGGCTGCGCCTCGGTGACGGTGAAGCCCGCCGGCTCGGTCAGGGTGCCGTCGGCGGCGACCCCGACCGCGCCGAGCGTGCTCTCGGTGCGCTCCGAACACCACAGGTGCGCCGGGTCGGAGAAGTGCAGGTCGGCGCCCCAGATGAAGTGGTTCGCCATCGGATCAGCCCCGAACTCGCTGTGACCGAGGCCTTTCGAACGGTCGTACGCCGTGACCGAACCGGACGCCATCAGGTTGCCGAAGTGCGGGTCGCGCCGGTAGCGCAGCACCTCACCGGAGAATTCGGTGAGCACGTACAGGGCGTCCTGGGCGGCGTTCAGCACCAGGTGGCGCGGTCCCGAACCGCGCGGGGCGGCGACCGTCGGCGGCCCCAGCGGCACCAGGTTGAGCCAGGGATCGATCGCGTACTGGGCGATCAGGTCGGCGCCGAGCGAGACGAAGTAGGCGAACCGGCCGTCGCCGCTGGCCCGCACCGAGTGCAGGTTCGGGTACTCGATCCGGCTGATCGGATCGCTCACCTCGCCGTCGGTGAGCGCGCAGCTGATGCCATAGCCGCCGCCGTAGGACGCGCCGAGCAGGGCAGAGCCGTTGCGGGTCAGCGAGAGGTAGTTCATTCCGCCGTCCGGCAGCGCGAGATGCGAGCGCGGGGTGAGCGCGCCGGCGGCTCGGTCCAGGGCGAGGGTGGCGATGCCGGGGTCGTCCCCCTTGACGGCCGCGTAGACCAGATCGCGCCGGGCGTCCAGCACGAAGGTGGAGCATCCGGGCACTCCGCCGCTGACCGCCACCCGTTGCAATCGCCCGCCGGCCAGCCGGAAGGAGCTGATCGTGCCATCACCGGAGTTGGCGACCAGGACGAGCCAGGAGTCGGTCATGGTCTGATCGTAGGGGCTGGCGCTACTGCGCGAGCCCGTACAGCCGGTCCCCGGCGTCGCCGAGACCGGGAACGATGTAGCCGTGCTCGTTCAGCCGCTCGTCCACCGCCGCGACCACCAGGGTGGTGGGAACTCCGACCGGGTCGACCAGCGCCTTCATCCGCTCGATGCCCTCGGGCGAGGCCAGCAGGCAGATGCAGGTGATGTGGTCGGCGCCGCGATCGACCAGGAACTTCACCGTGCCGGCCAGCGAGCCGCCGGTGGCCAGCATCGGGTCGAGGACGTAGCACTGCCGTCCGGACAGGTCCTGCGGCAGCCGTTCGGCGTAGGTGAACGGCTCCAACGTCTCCTCGTCGCGGACCATGCCGACGAAACCGACCTCGGCGGTCGGCATCAGCCGCATCATGCCGTCCAGCATGCCGAGCCCGGCGCGCAGGATCGGCACCACCAGGGGCCGCGGCCGGGACAGCTTGCGGCCGGTGGTGACGGTGACCGGCGTGGTCACCTCGCAGTCCACCACCCGCACCTCGCGGGTCGCCTCGTAGGCCAGCAGCGTGACCAGTTCGTCGACGAGCTGCCGGAAGACCGGGGACGGGGTTTCGACGCTGCGCAGCAGCGTGACCTTATGCGATACCAACGGATGATCGAGTGCGCGCAGTTCCACACCCGAACCTTTGCATCCCGGAGTCACCCGGGCAAAGGACGCCGGCGGTGTGCGTCGCCGGGTAGGGCATGAAACGATGGGTGTTCGAGGATCTAGGGAGTGGTGATGAGCAGGTACACGGACGCCTCCGACGAGGAGTACGCCCCCCGTGGCGACGACCGTCCCGGTCTCGACGACCTCGCACCGGCGGTCGAGTTGATCGGTGACGCGCTCGATGAGGACGACGACGAGGACGACTATCCCGAGGACGCCACCGACGACGACATCGACCTGGTGGTCGCCCTCTACCGCGAGGACGGTCAGCCGGTCGCGCTCGCCCTGGGTATCGAGCTGGCCAACGATCTCGACGAGCTGATCACCCAGCTGCGCCGCATTCCGGGTGACGGCGGTGCGGTCGGCCTGGTCTCGATCGCTTCGGAGTTCTTCGTGATCGTCCGGGTGCGTGGCAAGCACGTCCAGGTGCTGCTGTCCGACGAGCTGGCCGCCACCGACTGGCCGATCGCCCGCGACGTCGCCGATTTCCTGGGTTCCGAGCTGCCCGAGGACGACGAGGACGCCGGGCCGATCGGCGACCTCGACATCCTCGCCGATGTCGGCATCCCCGACTTCGAACTTGAGGCGCTCTGCGATTCCGAGGACGATTCGGACGCGCTGCTCGAGCGGGTGGCCAAGAAGCTGAAGTTCCTGCCGCAGTACCGCAAGACGGTCCAGGCGGGGTTCGGCCTCTGAGGTGAACCGCTGGCTCGCACCGATGGCAAAGGCCCGTGCCGAGGCGGCCCTTGCTCCCGCGCATGGTGACGTGCCGATCGGGGCGGTAGTGCTGGATCCTTCGGGGCACGTGGTCGCGCGGGCGCACAACGAACGCGAGTTGACCGGCGACCCGACCGCGCACGCCGAACTGCTGGCGCTGCGCCGGGCCGCGGCCGCGCGGGGTGAATGGCGGCTGGACGGACACACCCTGGTGGTCACCCTGGAACCGTGCACGATGTGCGCCGGCGCCCTGGTGCTGGCCCGCGTCGAGCGGGTGGTGATCGGCGCCTGGGACACCAAGGCCGGCGCGGTGGCGTCCGTCTTCGACGTGGTGCGGGATCCTCGGTTGAACCATCGTGTCGACGTGGTCGGGGGGATCGAGGCGGAGGCCTGCGGCGAGCTGCTGCGGGAGTTCTTCGAGGGGCACCGGTGACCCGGTCCGGTCGGATTTGGCAGCGGATCGCACCTGGCCGATAGAATCGCCGACGGTGGCGTGTCCGAGCGGCCTAAGGAGCACGCCTCGAAAGCGTGTGTGGGTCCTGCCCACCGTGGGTTCAAATCCCACCGCCACCGCCAATCAGAACGCCGCTCCGCCTGTGCAGGTGGAGCGGCGTTTCTGACGATCTAGCTGGTGCGGCGCAGGTACTCCAGCACGACGCTGTTGTCCTGATCGCCCAGGCCGGCGTCGGTCAGGCCGGTGAACAGATCCAACGAGACCTTCAGCGACGGCAGGTCGCGACCCCCCGCGCTGTCGGCGGCGAAGGTGAGGTCCTTGACCAGGAACTTCGCCGGGCCGCTGGGGGAGAAGTCCTCGGCGGCGAGCTTGTCGCGCTTCTGGTCCAGCAGTTCGGACGCCGCCAGTCCGGCGCCCAGCACATCCAGCACATGACCGACGTCCAGGCCGTTGTCCTTGGCCACGATGGACGCCTCGGCCAACGCCACCAGCGTGCCGGCGACCACCATCTGGTTGCAGGCCTTGGCGACCGCACCGGCGCCGACGTCACCCATCAGTTCCACGGTGCCGCCGATCACGTCCAAGATCGGGCGCAGCCGCTCGAACATCGTCGGCGACGACCCGCACATGATCGACATGGTGCCGTCCTCGGCCTTCGCGACACCGCCGGACATGCAGGCGTCCATCACGTCGACCTGGCCCTGCAGCCGCTGCGCCAGTTCCCGGACGCGGTTCGGCGAGATCGTGCTCATCACGATCAGGTCTTTGGTTCCGCCCTCGATCAGCGCCGGCAGCATGGGCTCCAGGTAGGGCAGGTCGGGCAGCAGGCAGAAGACAAGTTCGCGGTCCTGCAGCGCCACGGTGGCGTCGGTGGAGACCGCCACCCCGGCCTCGGACGCCGCCGGCACCTCGACGATGTTCGCGCCGGTCACGTCGTGGCCGGCCCGGGCCAGGTTCACCGCCACGGGCAGCCCCATATTTCCCAGCCCCAGCACACAGATCTTCATGCCCACTCCTCCAGTCGCGCCCGGAACTCCGGGCTGTCCAGCACATCACGGTTCACCACGAATCGTGGCGCCTGACCCGCCGCGACGGCCAGCAGGGCGTCCACGCAACTGTTGCCGTTGCCCAGGCTCATCTCGGAGGTCCACGACAGCGAATGCGGCGCCAGGGTGACGTTCGGCAGCTTCTCGATGCCGGAGCTCTGCGGCTCGTCCTCGAAGACGTCAAGCCCGGCCGCCCGGATCGATCCCGAGCCGAGCGCGTCGATCAGGGCGGCCTCGTCGACGATCGGGCCGCGGGCCATGTTGATCAGTACGGAACTGGGCTTCATCAGGTCCAGGAAGTGCGCGTCGACGGCATGCCGGGTCTGGGGGGTGAGCGCGGCCATGATGATCACCGCGTCCGAGGCGGCCGCCAGCTCGGCCCGATCCACCAGCCGGACGCCGAGTGCTGCGGCCCGCTCCGGCGAACAGAACGGGTCGTGACCGATCAGCGTGACGTCGAAGGGTGCCAGCAGCCGGAGGAACTCGCCGCCGGTGTTGCCCACCCCGAACAGGCCGATGGTGAGGCCGTTCAGACCGGTGCCCATCAGGCCGGTCCGGTCCGACCAGCGGTGCTGGCGAACCAGCGCGTCCTTGGCGACCAGGTTGTGCAGCACCGCCAGCAGCATCGCCAGGGTCGCGGTCGCCACCGGCTTGCGGGCTCCGTCCGGGGTGATCGTGACGGCGACGGCGTTGCCGGTGCAGGCGGCCAGATCGACGGTGTCGTAGCCGACGCCGAACCGGGACAGCACCAGCGGACGCGGAACGCCGTCCGCGAACGAGGCCGCGGTCACCGCCGGTGCCGCGAACAGCACGCCGTCGTAGGGCGCCAGGTGTTCGGGAAGGAAGGCGGCGACGTCCTCGGGCAGGTACTCCCAGGTCACGTCCGGACGGTCCAGCCGGGCCAGCCCGATGTCGCCCCAGACGTTGCGGTCGCCCTCGAGGAAGTCCCGGGAGACCCCGACCCGGAAAGTGCCGGCCATCAGAAGACGGCGATCGGGTTGACCGGGCCGCCGGTGCCGCGCGGGACGTTCAGCGGAGCGACGGTGAGCATGAACCGGTACTTTCCTTCCTCGCGGCACGCTGTCGCCAGTTCCTCCAGATCAAGGTTGTCGAGCAGTGGAACGCCCATCGCGGTGATCGCCAGAACGTGGATCGGTGAGCCGACTCCGGGGGTCGGCGAAGGTCGTGCGTCACTGTCGCCGTCCCCGCCTAGCAGGCTGATGTTGCGTTCGGCGAGCAGCGGCATGGCGTCGACGTGCAGGCCGGCGCTGCCCTCGACATCGGCGTCCCACGGCCCCAGTGCGGCCCGGCGGGCGAAGTGCCCGCTGCGTACCAGGACGGCGTCGCCGGGTTCGATCCGGACGCCGAGCGCCTCCTCGGCACGCAGGATGTCCTCGGCGTGGAAGGCGGTGCCGGGCTCGATCCAGTCCTTGCCGTCGATGGCGGCGAAGTCGAGCAGGACGCCGCAGGTGATTAGATGGCGCAGCGCCGAGACGTCGCCGAAGTCGGTGCCGGTGGCGTTCACCACGTCGGCGGAGGTGTTGCCGTCGAACAGCTGGCCTCGGTAGGCGATGTGGCTCAGCGCGTCCAGGTGCGAGACCGCCTTGCCGTGGAAGGCGACGCCCAGGAAGTCCTTGTTGCAGGTGGGTTCGGGCGGTTCCCGATCGCCGAGTTCGACCATCAGGTGCATCGCCGGTTGCGGGTTGTCGACGCCACTGACGGTGTTCCAGGGCAATGCCATCTGGGCGGTGCGACCGGAACTGACCAGACCGGCCGCTTCGCGCACCTTCTCGGCGCCGACCGTGCCCCAGGCCCCGCGCGAGGGCTCGCTATATTGACCCCACCTCTTGAGCTGTTCGAAGACCTGGTCGAACTCCTCCTGAGGCACCTCGGGCAGAGCAAGCGGGTTCGTGATGCGCGCGGCAGCCACGGCGGTCTCCCTTCGTTGGGTGTTTGGCGTCATCACCGTAGTCCATTACTCTGTCGCCGATCCAGCATGATGATCAAGAAGGGTTGCGATGGATCGCAGTGCGGTGCCGGCCCTGACCCGGGCGATGGCGATCGTCGACCTGCTGGCCGATGCCGGCCAGGTCGGTCTCACCGTCGCCGACATCGCCGCCCGCACCGGAATCGCCAAGTCGACCACCGCGCTGCTGTGCACCGTGCTCGAGAGCGAGGGCATGGCCCGCCGGCACGATGGACGCTACCGGCTGGGCCGCCGCTTCCTCGGGCTCGCCGCCGACTACCTCGCCACCGTGGACGACCTGGAGGAGTTCTACGCCGAGGTGCGGAGGTTGCCCATCGTCTCCCGGGAGGCCGCCCGGCTGGCGCTGCTCGACGGCACCGACGTGATCTACCTCGCCCGCTACGAGGCGAGCGGCCGTCCGCGCCGGATGACCGGCGGTATCGGGGACCGGTTCCCGGCTTCGATCACCGCGACCGGCAAGGTGATGCTCGCCACGCTGCCGGCCGAGGCGGTCGAGGACCGGTACCGGGGCAAGCTGCTGCCGCGCTACACCGAGCGCAGCATCCAGGCGCTGCCCGACCTGCTGCGCGACCTCGCCGACGTGCGCGAGCGGGGCTACGCGATCGACGACGAGGAGACCAACCTCGGCCAGGTGTGCTACGCGGTCGCCGTCCGCAACGCCCCGGACGAGGTGGCCAGCCTGTCGGTGAGCTCGACGATGACCCGGGAGCGGGCGGGCGAGTTGCCCGCCGCCGCCGTGGTCGCCGAACTGGAGCGGCTCGCCGGACTGTTCCGCAATCCGCTGGCCGGTCGCTCGTTCTGAGCGGGCCGCTCCGGGGCGGCACGGCGATTCTTGGATGACGGGTTGCTTCCCGTCCAAACGTGGTCCAGAATCTTGGTCACGGTCCAGAATGTTGGCTTTCACTCAGAGTTGAGGATTCCAATGGCTGATGCTCCCCTGATCGAGATCAAGGGCCTTGTCAAACAGTTCGGCGCCACCCAGGCGCTGAAGGGTGTCGACTTCACCCTGCAACCGCACAGCATCCACGCGCTGCTCGGCCAGAACGGCGCGGGCAAATCGACGCTGATCAAGGTGCTGTCCGGCCTGTACCCGCCGACCGCGGGCGACGTCCGCGTCCAGGGCCACCCGCTCGGCTCGCCCGAGGCGACCCGGGCGATGGCGTTCATCCACCAGGATCTGGGTCTGGTCGAGGCGATGAGCGTCGCCGAGAACGTCGCGCTCGGCACCACCTACGCCCGCAGCGGCGGGCTGATCAACTGGCGCGAGGTGCGGCGGCGGGCCGAGGCGGCGTTGGCGCTGGTCGAGCTCGACGTCGATCCCGAAACCCTGATCGCCGACCTGACCAGGGCCGACCGCTCCCTGGTCGCCATCGCCCGGGCGCTGTCCGCGGACGCCCCGATCCTGGTCCTCGACGAGCCGACCGCGTCGCTGCCGGCGGCCGACTCCGAGCGGCTGTTCGAGGTGCTGAAGAACCTGCGCGACCGGGGCTGCGGGATGATCTACGTCTCGCACCGGCTCGACGAGGTGTTCGCCATCTCCGACTCGGTGACGGTCTTCCGCGACGGGCGGCTGATCCACGCCGGTGGCATCAAGGACAAGACCCCGCAGGACCTGATCGTCGACATCGTCGGCAGCAAGCCGAAGAGCTACCAGTCCCGGTTCGACGCCCGCACCCGTCCGGTGGTGCTGTCCGGTGACCGGGTGCTGGCCGGACCGGCCGGACCGGTCAGCTTCCAGGTGCACGCCGGTGAGGTGGTCAGCATGGTCGGCCTGACCGGCGCCGGCCACGTCCAACTCGGCCGTGCCATCGGCGGCGCCTTCCCGATGCACGGCGGCTCGCTGACCCTCGACGGCCAGTCCTATGCCCCGACCTCGCCGGCCGCGGCCGTCGACCGCGGCGTGGGCTTCGTCACCTCCAACCGGATGGAGGAGGGGATGGCGCCGGAGATGAGCGTCCGGGAGAACTTCCTGGCCAACCTGCGGCCGCGGGGCAAGTCCATCCTCAGCTGGAACAGCCCGGGCAAGGACGCCGAACTCGGCGAACAGCTCACCGAGACCTACGGCGTCCTGCCGAACAACCCCGAGGCGCCGATCGCCACGCTGTCCGGCGGCAACCAGCAGAAGGTGATGGTCGGCCGCTGGCTGTCGGCGAACCGCCGGGTGATCGTGCTGGAGGAACCCACCGCGGGCGTCGACGTGGGCGCGAAGGCCGACATCTACCGCCTGCTCGAGGACGCCCTGGACGCGGGTCTGGCGGTCGTCATGGTCAGCACCGACTTCGAGGAGGTGGCCAGTGTCGCCCATCGCGCGCTGGTCTTCGTCCAGGGCCGGATGACCGAAGAACTGGCCGGCGACGACCTCACCGTCGGCACACTCACCGCCGCCAGTTCCGGCGCCAACCTGTTGACCACCAAGTGACGAGGGAGTCCACCGCAATGACCACAGCAGCACCAGCCGCGCCGGCTCGCCCGGCCAAGCGCCGCCGCGGCGGAGGCTCGTTCGTCGGCACCTACGGCCTGCTCATCCTGGCCGTCCTGCTCTTCGGGGTGTTCGCCATCCTGATGCCCGGCACCTTTCTCACCCGGACCAACCTGAACGCGATCCTCGGCGCCAACTCGATCCCGGCGATCCTGGCGCTGGGTGCGATGATCCCGATCGCCACCGGCAAATTCGACGTGTCGATCGGCTACGCGCTCGGCTTGGCCCATGTGCTGATGATGACCATGGTGGTGAACGGCGTGGACTGGATCCTGGCCGCGCTGATCGTGCTGGTGCTGCTCACCATCGTCGGCGTGGTCAACGGGCTGCTGGTCGAACTCGGCCGGATCGACTCGTTCGTGGCCACCCTGGGCACCGGTTCGGTGCTCTACGCGATCACCGGCGCCATCACCAACGGCGCCCGGGTCGTACCCACCGGCAACGGGCTGCCCTACGGCTTCACCGACCTCTACGACTCGAAGTTCATCGGCATCCCGGTCGCCGCCTGGTACGTGACCGTGATCGCGGTGATCCTGTGGATCGTGCTCGAGCGGCTGCCGCTCGGTCGGTACTTCTACGTCCTGGGCTCCAATCAGCGCGCCGCAGACCTGATCGGCCTGCCGACCCGCCGCTACTCGGTCTACGCCTTCGGCGCCTGCTCGTTCCTGGTCGGTGTGGCCGGCGTCCTGCTCGCCTCCCAGCAGCAGATCGGCAACCCCTCGGTCGGCTCGGAGTACATGCTGCCCGCCTTCGTCGCGGCGCTGCTGGGTTCCACCGTGATCAAGCCCGGACGCCCCAACGCCGGCGGCACCATCGTCGCGGTGGTCACCCTGGCGATCGGCCTGGCCGGCATCGGCCAGCTGGGCGCCAACTTCTGGGTCAACCCGCTGTTCAACGGCATCACGCTGCTGATCGCGGTCGGCCTGGCCGGCTGGAGCGCCCGCCGCAAGATCCTGGCCGGCATCGCGGCCAACAAGGCCGTCGACAACGCCGCGCCTCCAGCGGCGGGCGCCACCGGCGTCCAGACCGCCGACGGTGAGCTCGCCGACACGGTCGGCCCGCACACCTCGGCCGCCCCGGTCATCGACCCGTCGGTCGACCCCGACAAGCCCGCCTCCTGATCGCTCGCCACCCGTCCGAAAGGTTCACCATGGCATCACCATTCCGCCGCCCGCTGGCCGCCGGCTGCGCACTCGCCATCGGCGCATCGCTCGCCCTGGCCGGTTGCGAGCGCGGCTCCGACGCGGCCCGGGCCTCGGCGCAGGCCACCAGCACCGCCGCGTCCGCCTGCCCGGACGTGGTCGCGTCCGCCCGCGCGGCCGTCGACAAGGCGACCGCGAAGGACCAGCCCTGGGACGGCCCCAGCACCGGTCCCAAGGCGGTCGCCGGCAAGACCATCGTCTACGTCGCGCAGTCGATGCAGAACCCAGGGGTTGCCGGGGTGGCCGCCGGGCTGACCGACGCCAGCGCGGCGATCGGCTGGACGCTGAAGACGATCGACGGCCAGGGCAGCCCGGCCGGCATCCAGAACGCCTTCAACCAGGCGCTGACCCTGAACCCGGCCGGCATCATCCTCGGCGGCTTCGACCCGAAGACCACCGCCGACCAGGTCCGGCAGGCCAACGCCGCGAAGATCCCGCTGGTCGGCTGGCAGGCGCTGGCCACCCCCGGCCCGAGCGATGACCCGAAGCTGTTCAGCAACGTCACCACCAAGGTCGAGGATGTCGCCAAGATCAGCGCGCAGTACATCATCGCCCGCTCCAACGGCGCGGCCGGCGTGGTCATCTTCACCGACTCGTCGATCCCGTTCGCCGAGGGCAAGAGCCAGATGATCCAGAAGGAACTGCAGACCTGCTCGTCGGTCAACGTGCTGAAGTACGCCAACATCCCGATCGCGGACGTGGCGAACCGGATGCCGACCGAGACCAGCGCGCTGCTCAGCAGCCTGGGCGAGAAGTGGACCTACTCGGTGGCGATCAACGACGTCTACTTCGAGAACGCCACCGCCGCCTTCCGGCAGTCCGGACGGACGGCGGCGACCGCGCCGGTCAACGTCGGCGCCGGCGACGGCGACGCGGCCGCGCTGACCCGGATCCGCAACGGCGACTTCCAGGCAGCCACCGTGCCGTCCCCGCTGCGCTCGGAGGGCTGGCAGATCGTCGATGAACTGAACCGGGCGTTCGCCGGCGAGAAGGCGTCCGGCTATGTCCCGCAGATCCACGTCTCGACCAAGGACAACGCCACCGCTGACAACTTCTGGGATCCGACCGGTTACCAGGACGCCTACAAGAAGATCTGGGGCAAGTAGCGATTCCCTTTCGCGGCACGCCGGCAGCGGGCAGAGTGGGGAGTGCGTCAGTGCGACGCGGCCCGCGGCCCGGGGGCGTCCGCGGGTTCGACGAACAGGGAGTGCTCAATGAAGAAGCTCATCAACGATCCGGCCGACGTCGTCACCGAGACCCTGAAGGGTTTCGCGACCGCCCACGCCGACCTGGTCACCGTCCATCTCGACCCGGACTACGTGGTCCGCGCCGATGCGCCGGTGCAGGGCAAGGTCGGGCTGGTCTCCGGCGGCGGTTCCGGCCACGAGCCGCTGCATGCCGGCTTCGTCGGCCTCGGCATGCTGGACGCCGCGGTGCCGGGGGCGGTGTTCACCTCGCCGACGCCCGATCCGATCCTGGAGGCGACCAAGGCGGTCGACGGCGGCGCGGGCGTCCTGCACATCGTGAAGAACTACACCGGCGACGTGCTCAACTTCGAGACCGCCGCCGAACTGGCCGACCTGGAGGAGATCAAGGTCCGCGCCGTCGTGGTCAACGACGACGTCGCCGTCGAGGACTCCACCTGGACGGCCGGACGCCGCGGCGTCGCCGGCACCGTCCTGGTGGAGAAGATCGCCGGTGCCGCTGCCGAGCGCGGCGACGACCTGGACGCGGTGGTCGCGGTCGCCGAGAAGGTGATCGGCCAGGTCCGCTCGATGGGCGTGGCGCTGACCGCGTGCACGGTCCCGCACGCCGGCAAGCCGTCCTTCGACCTGGGCGAGGACGAGATCGAGATCGGCATCGGCATCCACGGCGAGCCCGGACGGCACCGCATTCCGATGGCCCCGGCCGACGCGATCACCGACCAGTTGGTCGACCCGATCCTGGCCGACCTGAAGCTGGACGGCGGCGACGTGCTGCTGTTCGTCAACGGCATGGGCGGCACCCCGGAGTCGGAGCTGTACATCGTCTACCGGCACGCCCGCGAGCGGCTGGAGGCGGCCGGGCTGACGGTGACCCGATCCCTGGTCGGCAACTACATCACCTCGCTGGAGATGCAGGGCTGCTCGATCACGGTGCTGAAGCTCGACGACGAGTTGACCGCGCTGTGGGACGCCCCGGTCAACACCGTCGCGCTCGTCAAGGGCGTCTGAATGACGAACCTGGACGCGGCCTGGGCCAATGACTGGATGCACCGGGCGTCGGCGCTGTTGACCGAGCACCGGATGGAGCTGATTGACCTCGATCGCGCCATCGGGGACGGCGATCACGGCGAGAACATGGCCCGCGGCTTCGGCTTCGTGGTGCAGCGGCTCGACGACAACCCGCCCGACGACGTCGCCGGGGTGTTCAAGCTGGTCGCACAGACCCTGATGTCGAAGGTCGGCGGGGCCGCCGGCCCGCTGTACGGGACCGCCTTCATCCGGGCCGCCAAGGCCGCCGAAGGCGATCTGGACTCCGCCGCGGTGGTGGCGGTGTGCGAGGCGGCGCTGGAGGGCATCGTGGTCCGCGGCAAGGCGACCACCGGCGAGAAGACCATGGTGGACGCCTGGACGCCGGCCATCGACGCGGCCCGGACGGCGTCCGAGGCGGGCAAGGGCCCGGCCGAGACGTTCCGGGCGGCCGCCGACGGCGCGTCCCGTGGCGCCGAGGAGACCATTGCGATGCAGGCGACCAAGGGCCGGGCGTCCTATCTGGGCGAACGCTCGGTGGGCCATCAGGATCCCGGTGCGACCTCGACCGCCTACCTGCTCAGCGCGGCGGCGGATGCCGCCGAAGCGGCGAACTGAGCGGGCGGCGATGAGCATCGCACTGGTGATCGTCTCGCACTCGGCGAAGCTCGCCGAGGGGGTCGTCGAACTGGCCCGGCAGATGGCCAAGGAGGTCGAGTTCCGGGCGGCCGGCGGGACCGACGACGGCGGCATCGGCACGTCGTTCGACGCCATCTACGGCGCCGTGGAGGAGTTGACCGGGGCCGGCCATCAGGTGGCGCTGCTCACCGACCTGGGCTCGGCCGACATGACCGTCGACGCCGTCCTCGAACTGGTGGACGGCGACGACGTCCGGTTCTGTCCCGGACCGCTGGTCGAGGGGGCGGTCGCCGCGGCAGTGACCGCCCAGGTCGGCGGCGATCTGGACGCCGTCGCCGAGGCTGCCCGAGCCCTGGACATGTTCGCTTAGCCACACTTAGCGGACCGACGAGGGCACGCGCAAGCGTGGTGCGCGGCCCCGGACAGCGGCCCGACCGACGCCCGTGGCTCAATAAAGTTAGCCCTGACGGAAGGGTGACCCTTGAGCCTCGACATCGTGCTGCTGGCCGGGGCCGCAGTGCTGCTCGCCGCCCTGGGTGCCGCCCGGCTGTCCAGCTGGCTCGGTCTGCCGTCGCTGCTGCTGTTCCTGTTCCTCGGCGTCGGAGTCGGCCTGTGGGTCGAATTCGACAACGCCGCCCTCGCGCATGATCTGGGGTTCGCGGCACTCGTGCTGATCCTGGCCGAGGGCGGTTTCACCACCAAGTGGCGAGAAATCCGCTCGGTGCTCACCCTCGCCGGCCTGCTCGCCACGCTGGGGGTCGGGACGTCGATCGTCGCGATGACGCTGTTCGGTCATTTCGTCCTCGGGTTGGACCTGGCCACCTCGCTGCTGCTCGGCGCGATCACCGCACCGACCGACTCGGCCGCGGTCTTCTCGGTGCTGCGCCGGGTGCCGATCCCGGGCCGGCTGCGGGCCGTGCTGGAGGCGGAGTCCGGCCTCAACGACGCGCCGGTGGTGCTGCTGGTCACCGCCGCCACCGCCTGGGCACTCGGCGAGAGCACCGAGGGGCCGGCGGAGATCCTGGGCATGGTGGCCGTCGAGCTGATCGGCGGGCTGCTGGTGGGCCTGGTGATCGGCTGGATCGGCGCCCGGGTGCTGAAGAAGATCGCGCTGCCGGCGTCCGGCCTCTACCCGTTGGGGGCGATGGGTTGGGCGCTGTTCGCCGACGGTGCCGGTGCCACCCTGCACGTGTCCGGGTTCGCCGCGGTGTACATGTGCGCGATGGTGCTCGGCAACTCCGACCTGCCGCACCGCAACGCCACCAAGTCGTTCGCGGAAGGGATCGGCTGGGTCGCCCAGATCGGGCTGTTCGTGATGCTCGGCCTGCTCGCCCACCCGGAACGGTTCTCTCCCCAGGTGCTGGGGGTCGGCGTGATCGCGGGACTGTTCCTGACCATCGTGGCCCGCCCGCTGTCGGTGGCGATCTCCGCGGTCTGGTTCCGGGTGCCCTGGCGCGAACAGGCGTTCCTGTCCTGGGCCGGGTTGCGCGGCGCGGTGCCGATCATCATGGCGACGGTGCCGCTGGCGTCCCCGCTGCCGCAGGCCCGGGAGATCTTCGACCTGGTCTTCGTGTTCGTCGTCGTCTACACCACCCTGCAGGCGCCCACCCTGGAATGGGTGGCTCGTAAACTTGGCGTGACAACGGGCGACGACGCCGTCGACATCGAGGTCGAGGTCGCCCCGCTGGACAAGATCCAGGCCGATTTCATGCAGATCAAGGTGCCCGAGGGCTCCCAGCTGCATGGCGTGACGATCTTCGAATTGCGGCTGCCGCCGAGCACCGTGGTGTCGCTGATCATCCGCGACGGGACGCCGTTCGCCCCCGGTTCGCGCGATGTGATCCGGGCCGGCGACGAACTGCTGGTCGTGGTGCCGTCCCGGTTCCGGTACCAGGTGGAGACCCGGTTCAAGCAGGTCGGACGCGGCGGCCGGCTCTCCCGCTGGCGCACCCAGCGGGACGGGTGAGGCCAGCGCTGTTCGCGGCTGCGGAGGGGTTACCGGGACCTGGACGGCGACGGCGTCGGAGTTGCGGAGGTCGAGGGCTGGACCGGGGACGAGGGCGTCGTCGACGTCCCGGGCGGGATCGGCAGGCAGACCGGGCCGCTCACCGGCACCGACAGGACCGGCTTGGTGACCCGTCCGGAGTAGTCGTCACCGAGCAGGATGTCGACCACATGGTCGATCCGGCCGTCGGCCTGGGTGGTGGCGTTCTTGAAGAACCCGGCCACCAGGAGCACCTCCGGCGAGTCGGTGGCGTTGCCGACGATCACCGTGTGGGTCAGCCGCTGATCGGTGTTGTTGACCTTCAGGATGTTGAAACCGTAGGACCGCATCGCGCTGCTAACCCGCTTCGCGAGACCGCCTTGCAGGCCGGCGTTGAGCACTCGCAACGTCACGTGGGCCGGCGCGAGCTTGCCGCCGACCTCGGTCATCGTGCACGGCTGCGGCGGTGGCGGCGGGATCTGGGCGGTGGCGTTCTTGTACCCCCAGAAGCCGCCGAAGGCGACCAGTGCCGCCAGGACGAGCAGGGTCAGCGGAGTCTTCAGCATCCGGATGATTCCCCGCACGCTCCATCAACTCCTCTTCGCCTGGCCTTTGACCAGACTACTTGAGTTCGAGCACCCGGGCGTGCATGGTCTGCCGCTGCTGCAGCGCGGCGCGCAGCGCGCGGTGCAGACCGTCCTCGAGGTAGTACTCGCCCTGCCAGCCGATGACGTGGGCGAACAGGTCGCCGTAAAAGGTGGAGTCCTCCTCGAGCAGTTGCTCCAGGTCGAGGGTCCGCTTGGTGGTCACCAGCTGGTCCAGCCGGATCTGCTGCGGCGCGATCGCTGCCCACTGCCGCTGCACATAACCGTGCTCGGGATAGGGACGGCCCTCGCCGACGCGCCTGAAGATCACCCAGGCAGTGTATCCAGGATCACCTGCCCGGGGTTGCTCCGGGTCGTGACCGTCGAGCGTCCTTTACAGTGACGTCATGTCGAACTCACCTGACGTAGCGGCGATCACCAAGGGCTACACCTTCGACACCCCTTCGATCGACCTCGGCGTCCTGGTGGACGGCGCGCCGGTGCCCCAGGCGAAGGTGCGGATCTCGCTGTCGATGCTGAACCGGCACGGGCTGGTGGCCGGGGCGACCGGAACCGGCAAGACCAAGACGTTGCAGCTGATGGCCGAACAGATCGCCCGGGCCGGCGTCTCGGTGTTCGCCGCCGACATCAAGGGCGACCTGTCCGGGCTGGCCCTGCCCGGCAAATCGTCGGAGAAACTACTGGCCCGCACCTCGGCGATCGGCCAGGACTGGCAGCCGCACGGCTGCCCGGTGGAGTTCTACGCCCTCGGCGGCCAGGGCGGCGGCGTCCCGCTGCGGGCGACGATCAGCTCATTCGGGCCGATCCTGCTCAGTAAGGTGCTCGGCCTGAACGAGACCCAGGAGTCGACGCTCGGCCTGGTCTTCCACTTCTGCGACACCCAGGGCCTGCCGCTGCTCGACCTGGAGGACCTGCGCACGGTGCTGGCCTACCTGACCTCGGCCGAGGGCAAGGGTGACCTGAAAAACCTGGGCGGGGTGTCGTCGGCGACCGCCGGGGTGATCCTGCGGGCGCTGGTCACCCTGCAGACCCAGGGCGGCGAGGAGTTCTTCGGCGAACCCGAGTTCGACAGCCGCGACCTGCTGCGCACCACCCCCGACGGCCAGGGCGTCATCTCGCTGCTGGAACTGCCGAACCTGCAGGACCGGCCGGCGATCTTTTCCACCTTCCTGATGTGGCTGCTGGCCGACCTGTTCCACGACCTGCCCGAGGTCGGCGACATCGACCGCCCCAAGCTGGTCTTCTTCTTCGATGAGGCGCACCTGCTGTTCGCTGACGCGTCCAAGGCGTTCCTGCAGGCGATCGCCCAGACCGTGCGGCTGATCCGGTCCAAAGGCGTCGGCATCTTCTTCGTCACCCAGACGCCCAAGGACGTCCCTGAGGACGTGCTCGCGCAGCTGGGTTCGCGGGTCCAGCACCAGTTGCGGGCGCACACCCCGAACGACGCCAAGGCCCTCAAGGCGACCGTCGCCACCTACCCCAACTCCGGCTACGACCTGGCCGAAGTGCTGCAGAGCCTGGGCATCGGCGAGGCCATCGTCACCGTGCTGAACCCCAACGGCGCACCGACGCCGGTGGCCTGGACGCGGATGCGGGCGCCCGAGGCGTCCATGGACCCGATGGACGCGCAGATGATGGCCGGCGGCGTCGCCCAGTCGGCGATGATGCGCAAATACGGCCACGAGGTCAACCGCGATTCCGCCTACGAGATGCTCACCCGCAAACTGGAGCAGGGCGCGGCGGCCGCCGCCGCCGAGGCCGACCGGGCCGCCCAGGAGAAGGCGGCCGCCGCCGAAGCGAAGCAGCGCGAGAAGGACGCCGCCGCCGCGGCCCGGGCATCGCAGCCGCGAGCTTCGCAGCCGCGGACGACGTCCAGCCGGCCGGCGCCCAAGAGCGGGGTGGAGAAGGTGCTCAGCTCGCCGACCTTCTGGAACAAGGTGATCACCGTGGGCGGTCAGATCGCCCGCGGGATGATGGGCACCGGGCGACGGCGCTGAGACGTATCAACCAGGACGGCTCTTGCACTTATAACTGAAAGTGCCTACCCTGGGGTGGCACCTGCTTACGGAGGACGCCTGCGATGCCCACGATCGTTCCATCGACCAATCAGATTCTGGCCACCGACGAGGACGTCGAGCGCGCCCGCACCGTCCTTGCGCAGTTGGCCAGCCCTCAGGGTGAGCTGCTGGTCTCGGCTCCTGCGCATGAGCCGGCGCCGTTGCCGATCGAACTCGGTCGCCTGCTGCAGCGCGTCCTGGAAGCGATGGCCAGCGGTTCGGAAGTGACGGTGATGGCCATTCCTGCTGAGGTCACCACCTCAGCCGCCGCCGCATTGTTGGGTGTTTCGCGACCAACCTTGGTCAAGATGGCCAATGAGGGTCGGATCGCTTCGCATCGGGTGGGCAGTCACCTCCGGTTCCGCTCGGACGACGTCCTCTCAGAGCGAAGTGCACGCCGCGATCGGGAGCGTCGAGCATTTCGTGAGTTGCGCGAACTCGAAGAAATCTGAGTCACATCGAGTGTCGGCTCGGCCTTGTAGGGTCGAGCCGTGATCGGAATCGGGCCGCATGGCGTGTTCGTGGACGCCAACGTCCTCTATTCCAGAACGCTACGTGACTGGCTGGGACTGCTTTATACGATCCCTGACGTGCCGCCGTTCCAGGTCTTCTGGACCGAGGATGTGCTTGCGGAGACGATCTATCACCTTCGGCGGAGTCATCTGGACTGGTCCGGCGGAAGGCTCAGTGCGATACGCGACCGAATTGCGGGGACCTTCGAGGCCGGACGCGTCGCTGACTTCCCTATCGACGCAGGTTGGAGCGGGCAGGACCCGAATGATGCGCACGTTCACTCAGCCGCCCGCGCGTGCCAGGCCGATATCCTATTGACGGCTGACACTGGGGACTTCGATGACGACTCCGCTCCCTACTCGGTTTATAGCCCTGACGACTTCTTCACTCTTGTCGACGACTCGTCGCCGGGGTTGGTGAGGGAGGCTACAGCCAGTGAGGTGCGGTACTGGCTTGGCCGGGGTCGCGAGCCTCACCTTCCCCAGTCGCTTCGGGTCGCGGCCTGCCCGGTCTTCGCGGAGCGCGTCCGGTGTCACTTGCTGGCCCTGGACCGGAACTCCACCCTGTTCGGTGGGCAAGACCCCCCATCAGATGGGAGGTAGGCGTACCGCAGTTGGAGTTGTCGACGCCCGGCAGTGGCCGGTCGCATCGTTGCCGGAGCTGATCTGAACCTCAGGCGTTCACCACCGCCGAGCTGTGCCACCCCGTCCACGGCTGGACGAACCCGAACACGGTGACCCGCAGCCGAAGCCGGTGGTACATCTCCTCGCCGCCCGGCTCGGTGTCGGGGACAGCTGCCAGGTAGCTCACGGTCGTCGTGCCGGCGGCCGGGAAGGCCTTGGTGTAGGTCGAGTTCTTGATCAGGTCACTGCTGAACAGGTCGAGTTCGCGGATCTGGTGCTGCACGGTCGCTGTGCGGCCGGCTCGGCAGGTCAGCCGGAACGTGTACTTCAGTACCCGGTTGCCGGCTGCGTCCACGTGCGAGAACGTGGGTGTCAGCGGAACCGCCGAGCATCCGTTGGCCGCGACGGCGTGGGCCGAGCCGGCGAAACCGACTGCGGACGCAGCGGCGATCAGGCCGGCCGCGACCATGCGTCCGGTGTACTTGGTGAGGTTCATGACGACTCCTTCTGATGGTGGGGCTGCGGATCCTGTGTGGTTGGATTCCGCCCTCTCAGAGTGCGGACCGTCGTGATGCGTTGGCGTCTGCCGTGGGACAGAAATCGCCACGTCTATCCGCAGGCTCGCGAGATTGCGTTCCGACTCGAGCGGCGTTGCCTCGCCGGCCCGCCCTGTTGTGACGGGCTCGTCCCTGCTCTGCTCTGCTCTGCGCCGCGCGCGGGCTCGGCGTGCATCACCTCGCGACGTCGATGCGGGTCGTGCGTGCGGAATTCGCCCCGAAGGGCCCGGGCTTCGCGCAGCACTTTCGATTGTTCGCGCTCGCGAGCGACGGGTGTCGAGACCGCGGATCACGCGTTCACCGTCGACCCCGTGCAGCACATCGAGACGTTGCAGGCGCTCTCGATCGGCACTCCGCGCTGTTCACTGGGGAAGACCCCGCACCGATCAATTTGGCCAAGCCATACCATCTGATGTGCCGCGGTCCTCGCGGCACGAGTCATCCGAGTCCTCCACCGTCGCAGCGTCTCGCCGGGATCACCAGACAGGAGGCGCTATGGGTCAACGGGCAGGGCTGCACGATCCTGCGGCCGAGCACAGCGCGTGCGGCGTCGGCTTCATCACCCGCAAGGATGGGGTCCAAACCCACGAGGTGATCGCCTTGGGCGAGCAGGCGCTGTGTGCGATCCCGCACCGCGGCGGCATGTCCGCCGAAGGCGTCGGCGACGGCGCCGGGGTCAGCATCGACCTGTCCGCGGACTTCTTCAGCGCCCTGGTCGGGCAGCGACTGGAACGCGGCCACTTCGCCGTCGGCAACTTCTTCATGCCCGACGACCGGGGCCAGTGGCAGCGGGCTCGGGCGCTGATCGACGCCGCGCTGGCCGAAGCCGGCCTGGCCACGCTGCTGGTCCGCGACCTGCCGGTCGACGACAGCGTGCTCCGGCCGCGCGCCCTGAGCTATCAGCTGCCGATCGTGCAGTGGGTGTTCCGGCTGGGCGAGCCCGGTGACGGTGACCAGCGGGACCGGATCGACCGGGCAGCGAACACCGCCCTGCTGCGGATCGAGTCCGAGGCCTACCCGGACCCGGCGCTGGCGGGCCTCTATCCGCTCTCGCTGAGCGCGCGCACCCAGGTGCTGAAGGGACGGCTGAACGCCGGCGAGGTGATCGGCTACTTCTCCGACCTTCGCGACCCCCTGCACGCGGTGCGGTCGCTGTACTTCCACACCCGGTTCTCCACCAACACCGAGCCGCACCCGACGATGGCCCAGCCGTTCCGGTTGATGGCGCACAACGGCGAGTTGAACACCGACCGGAAGAACCGGATCTCCGACGAGACGCTGGCCATCACCCGGCATCGCCGCATCGTCCGCCCGCCCGGCCAGTCCGACTCCGGCCGGCTCGACCAGACCCTGCAGAGCCGGGTGTTCGACGACGGTCTCGACCTGGTCGAGGCCGTGGTCTCGCTGATGCCGCCGGCCTGGGAGAACGACGCCACGCTCAGCCGCGAGGTCCGCGACATGTTCGAGTTCTTCTCGCTGTACGAGGAGAAGAACGACGGCCCGGCGGCGCTGATCTTCAGCGACGGCGACGTGATCGGCGCCCGGCTCGACCGGCTCGGCCTGCGTCCGCTGCGCACGGTGGAGACCGGCGAGTACCTGGTGGTGTCGTCCGAGGCAGGCCAGGTCGGGTTCCCCGACCACGAGGTGACCCACCGCGGCCGGATCGAGGCCGGCGGCATGCTCTACCACGACCACCGGCTGGGCCGGACGTTCCGCACCCGGGAGGCGCTCGAGCGGCTCGCGGGACGGCGCGACTACGCGGCGCTGCTCGGCGACTCCCGGGTCGATGTCGCCGCGCTGCCGGCGCCGTCCTTCGAGCGCGGCAGCTCGACGCTCGGCTACACCGGCGACCTGACCCTGGCCGGCCGCTACGTCGCCTATTCGCTCAACCAGGAGAGCTTCCGGTTCATGATGGACCCGATGCTCGCCGACGGCTCCGAGCGGATCAGCGCGATGGGTTACGGCAACGCGATCAACGCCCTCTCCGACCAGGAGGGCGGGGTGGCGAAATACTTCTCGCAGCGCTTCGCCCAGGTCACCAACCCACCGCTCGATTCGTTGCGCGAGGCGGACGGGATGAGCATGCGGGTCGCGCTCGGCGCCAAGCCGGACGGCGGCGAGCGGCGCCGGAAGCAGCTCGTCGTGGCCTCGCCGATCCTCGGCCACCTCGACATGGTGCAGCTGCGGGAACAGCAGCTCACCCGGCTGCGCCGTTTCGACCTGCTCTTCGAGCCGGAGCCGTTGGATCCGGAGCGCAACGCCGCCGCGGTGGTGGCCGCACTCGACGAGCTGTGCGACGCGGTCGCCGCGTTCGCCCGCGACGAGGGTGGGATCGCGGTGCTGACCGATCGGGCGATCTCCACCACGCGGGCACCGTTGCCGCTGCTGCTGGCCATCGCGGCGGTCAACCAGCGACTCATCGACGACGGCCTGCGGCTACGGGTTTCGCTGGTCGCCGAAAGCGGTCAGCTGCCGTCCTCGCACCACATCGCGGCGGCGCTCGGCTTCGGGGCGTCCGCGGTGTACAGCCTGAGCGCCCGGCTGCGCGCCGAGGAGAAGTACCCCTCGGCGCCGGCGCCGGCCGGCGAACAGACCGAGACCGACCGAGCCTTTGCCCGGTTCCGCAAGGCCGCCGAGAAGTCGCTCGGCAAGACGATGGGCCGGGTCGGGCTGTGCACCGTCGAGAGCTACATCGGCGGCGAGTTCTTCGAGCCCAACTACCTGGACACCTCCGATCCGGTGCTGGCCCGGTGCTTCCCGCACATGGCGGCCCCGGTGGGCGGGGTCGGCTTCACCCGGATCGCGCACGCTGCCGCGCAGTGGCATGCCCGCGGCTGCGCGGTGGGTGCCGAGTCGCAGGTTCCGCTGCTCGGCCTGTTCAAGGAGCGCTCCGAGGGTGCCGGGCACTCGTTCGGCACCACCGCGGTGCGGGGTTTCGCCGGGATGACCGAGGAGCCGCGCCGGTTCGACGACGGCAGCGCGCCGGACGCGACCATCGCCCGGCTGACCCTCGACCAGCTCGAGGGCGCCTTCGGGATCAGCGACGAGGCCTACGTCGTCAACGGGCTGGCCGCACTCACCGAGGAGCAGATCGACAGCTTCCGGATCACGCCGGGGTATCGCGAGTTCCTCGCCGCGACCCGCGCCGAGCGGGCTCGCCGGCCCTCCGCCCTGCGCGACGTGCTGGCCTTGCCGGCCGACGTGGCCGGCCTGCACACCCCCGCGGACTTCCGGCACGAACTCGCCCGGTTCTCGATCGACGGCAACGCGAGCGTCCTCGTCCGCGGCCTGTCGACGGAGACGCTGGGCGAGAACCGGTACCTGATCCGGTTCACCGACGTCGGCGGTGGCGACCCGGACCGGTACGCGGCGCTCGGTGAATTCCTCGCCGGCCATGATCCGGACGGCGTGTTGGACAGCCGGATCGGCGCCGACGGCCTGGAGGTTCAGGCTCGTGGCCGGACGGCCGCCTTCCTGGCGCTGCTCGCGCCGGCGCCGGTGAGCATTCCGCTGGACGACGTCCAGCCCGCGCACGAGATCACCCGGACGCTGGCGTCCGGGGCGATGAGTCACGGTGCACTGGTGGCGACCGCGCATGAGGCGGTCGCGCACGGCACCAACATGGTGGGCGGGATGTCGAACTGCGGCGAGGGCGGCGAGCACCTGTCCCGCTACGGCACCATCCGCGGTTCCCGGATCAAGCAGTTCGCGTCCGGCCGGTTCGGGATCTGGGCCGGCTATCTGGCCGACCCGATGCTGGAAGAGCTGGAGATCAAGATCGGTCAGGGCGCCAAGCCGGGCGAGGGTGGCCAGCTGCCGGCCGCCAAGGTGACGGTGGAGATCGCCGCGGCTCGCGGTGGCACCCCCGGCGTCGAGCTGATCTCGCCGCCGCCGCACCACGACACCTACTCGATCGAGGACCTGGCGCAACTGATCCACGACTGCAAGGCGGCCCGGGTCCGGGTGGTGGTGAAGCTGGTGTCGTCCGAAGGCATCGGCACCATCGCGGTCGGGGTGGCGAAGGCGGGCGCCGACGTGATCAACGTGGCCGGCAACACCGGCGGCACCGGCGCGGCGGCGGTGACCAGCCTGAAGTACGCCGGACGCTCCGCCGAGATCGGCGTCGCCGAGGTCCATCAGGCGCTGGTGATCAACGGGCTGCGGGACAAGATCGTGCTGCGCTGCTCCGGGGCGCACCAGACCGGCCGAGACGTGCTGATGTCGGCGCTGCTGGGCGGCGACAGTTTCGAGTTCGGCACCACCGCGCTGATGATGCTCAAGTGCGTGATGGCGAAGAACTGCAACATCAAATGTCCCGCCGGGCTGACCACCAACCCCGAGGTTTTCGACGGTGACCCGCGGGCGCTCGCCCAGTACCTGCTCAACGTCGCCCACGACGTCCGGGAATTGCTGGCCCGGCTCGGCCTGCGTTCGCTGCGCGAGGCCCGGGGGCGCACCGACCTGGCCCAGCTGCTCGACCATCCGGCCAGCGTCGGACGCCTCGACGTCCGCGCCATGCTGGCCAGGGTGCCGCGGCGCCGGGTCGACGACCCGGTCTACCTGGAGAAGAGCTACGCGGTCGACGACGCCCTGATCGACCTGGTTCGCGCCGCGTTGGTCGAACGGGCCGAGCCTGGCGTCGAGCTGGACGCCGGCAGGCTGCACAACAGCGACAAATCGGTCGGCGGGCAGCTCTCGGTCGACGTCGAGCGGATACTCAACCACGAACTGGACGCCGCGACGCTGGCCGGGCTGCCGGCGGTGTTCACCGACGAGCGCGGCCGCAGCTACCTCGACGAGGGTGCGGTGCGCGTCCGGACCAACGGCTCAGCGGGCCAGTCCTTCGGCGCCTTCTGCAATGACGGCATCGAACTGGTGCACACCGGCACCGCCAACGACGGCGTCGGCAAGAGCCAATGCGGCGGCCGGATCGTGGTCCGCACGCCCGGCGGCGGCAGCGCCGAACCGGGCGGCAACGTGCTGATCGGCAATTTCGCGCTGTTCGGCGCCACCGGCGGCCGCACCTTCGTCCAGGGCGAGGCGGGCGACCGGTTCGCGGTGCGCAACTCGGGCGCGACCGCGGTGGTCGAGGGCATCGGCGACTTCGGCTGCGAGTACATGACCAACGGCGCCGTGCTGAACCTGGGTTCGGCGGGCAAGGGCCTGGGCAACGGGATGAGCGGCGGCTTCCTCTACCAGTACGACCCGGACGGCACGGTGCGCGGCCGGGTCAGTGAGGATTCGCTGCTGGTCTTCGGCATCGCCGACCAGGAACAGGGCAGCTTCCACGCCGAGGCGGCCCGGTTGCTGCTCGGCTGGCACCACGAGGCCACCGGATCGCCGCTCGCCGCCAGGTTGCTGGCGGACTGGCCGGAGACCCAGCGGCACATCTTCTGCGGCATGCCGCGGGCGCTGCTGCTCACTCAGGACGCCGACGCGATCCTGGCCGCGTCCACCCGCAAGCAACTGCTCGACGAGCTGGCCACCTCGGTGGCCACCGAGCAGGTCCGGGTGCTGAAGCAGCACTTCCGCGAGGGGCGTCCGGTACTGAACGGGCGGGTGCCGGCCGGCGAACCCGACGACATGTTCGGGCTGCTGTCGTCGTACACCGTCTTTTCGCTCGCCAACCAGATCGCCCAGCAGCGCGGCCACACCACGGCCCGCACGCTGATCCTCACCGAGGACTTCTTCGTGATGCAGAAGGTGATGAAGTACCTGCGTGACCGGCTGGATCCGCTCGACGACGCCGAGCTGGCCACCCTGATCTCGGCGCGCCGGCTGACCGACTACACCCGCTCGCTGCAGCTGCGGAACGTGCGCGGGATGGATGCGCCCGGCACCTACGGCTGGATCCTGCACCAGCGCGCCCGCAACGAGGCGCGCACCGACCGCGCCCGGTTCGACCGGCTGCTGGCCGAGGCGGCGCTGGACGACCTGGCCGCCGACGCGGCCCGGGCGATGGATCGGACGGCCTGATGGCGCAGCTCACGGTGGACGTGGACGCCCCGTTCAGCGCCGGCCAGCGGGCCTGGCTGGACGGCTTCCTCGCCGGTCTGGCGGCGGCTCGCCGTGACGAGGGCGGCCCGGCCGTTGCCGCCACCCTCACCCTCGACGTGCTCTACGGCAGCCAGACCGGCTGCAGCGAGCTGCTCGCCGAGGACCTGGTTGCGGCGTCGCGGGCACGCGGCATGGCGCCCACCCTGCGGGCGCTCGACGACGTCTCGCTCGACGACCTGCTCCGGATGGAGCGGGTGCTGGTGATCACCTCCACCTACGGCGATGGTGAGATGCCCGACAACGCCGCCCTGTTCTGGGACGACTTCTCGGCTGAGACCGCGCCTCGCTTGGAGGACCTTCGCTTCGCCGTCCTGGCCCTCGGCGACACCGCCTACGACGACTTCTGCCAGGCCGGCAAGCTGATCGATCTGCGCTTCGAGCAGCTCGGCGCCGCCCGGCTGCTGGCCCGGGTGGACTGCGACACCGACTACGACGAACCCGCTGCGGCCTGGATGGCGCAGGTCCTCGACCTGTTGGCCGCGGAGGCGCCGGCGGTGGGCAGCGCGCCGGTTGCCGCGGCGTCCCTCGCTCCCGGACGAGCCCGGGAGCGTTCGCCGTGGAACCGCAAGACGCCGTTCCGGTCCCAGCTGGTCGCGAACCGGTTGCTGTCCGGCCCGGGCAGCGCCAAGGAGATCAGGCATTTCGAGGTCGCGCTGGCCGACAGCGGCATCGACTACCAGGCCGGGGACGCGCTGGCCGTGGTGCCGCTCAACGACGCGGCTCTGGTCGAGGAGCTGCTCGAGCGGCTCGGGCACGACCCGGAGACCGCGGTCGGTGCATCGACGCTGCGTGCTCAACTGGAGCGGGGCTGGGAGATCGCGACGCCGTCCAAGGACCTGCTGGCGCTGCTGGCCGAGCGGGCGCCGGACAGCGAGCTGGGCGAGCTCGTGGTCCGGGCCGAGCGGGACGCGCTCGACTCATGGCTGTGGGGCAAGGACACCCTCGACCTGCTGCAGCTGCTACCCGAGACAGCTCTGGCGGTGGACGACCTGGCCAGGATCTTCCGGCCGCTGCAGCACCGCGCCTACTCGATCTCGTCCAGCCCGCTGCACAGTCCCGACCGCATCCACCTGACCGTGGCCGCCGTCCGGCACGGCGGACCGCGCGTGCACCACGGGGTGTGTTCGACCTTCCTCGCCGACCGCGCCGACGATGCCGAGTTCGGCATCTTCCCGCAGCCGAACGCCGCGTTCCGGCTGCCCGCCGACGACGATGCGCCGGTGATCATGATCGGCCCCGGCACCGGGATCGCTCCGTTCCGCGCCTTCCTGCAGGAGCGGAACGCGCGCGGGGCGTCCGGTCGGAACTGGCTGTTCTTCGGCGACCAGCACCGGGCCAGCGATTTCATCTACGCCGACGAGATCGACGACTACCAGGCGAGCGGGCTGCTGACCCGGCTCGATCTGGCCTTCTCCCGCGACCAGGCGCAGAAGATCTACGTGCAGACCCGGATGCGCGAGCAGGCGGCCGAGTTCTACGCCTGGCTGCAGGACGGCGGCTATCTCTACGTCTGCGGGGACGCGTCCCGGATGGCGCGCGACGTCGACCGGGCATTGATCGAACTGATCGCCGGCCAACGCGGCCGCGGCGACGACGACGCGGCCGAGTACGTGGCCACGCTGAAGAGAGACAAGCGCTACCTGAGGGACGTGTACTGAGGTGACCGGCGAAGGAGCTGGTCCGAGAGGCAGCAAGGTGTGTGCCGCCTCGGGCGACTCCTGGGTGTCCGAGTAGGACGTAACCTGACGGCGGCACCGACCCAGGCGAGCGGCTCGAAGGGCTTCCTCCTACCCTTCGAGCCGCACAGTCGATCACGCGGCGCCGGTCACAGTGATAGGAGACGATTCCTGTTCGAGCGTGACGACGCGAGCTCCGGCCAGGGCGGTCAGCGCTTCGTCCAGCAAGCGGTGGATTGACGTGCTGATCGTCGTGCAGCCGCTGTCGATCTTGGCGGCGTTGGTCTGGATCGCGCCGGCGAGCTTCTTCAGCGTGTCGATCTTGGCCAGCTGCGCGAGTGCCTCGGTGATCTTCTCCTCGGCGGTCTGGACCTCCTCCGAGCCGGTGCGCGCCGACGCCGCGATGGCGACCGTCCGCAGCAGCATCACCACGGTGCGCAACAGCTCGGGATCGTCGGCGTCCGGGTTGAAGGCGAGGACGACCCGCCGTGATCCGAGAACACGGATCGACTGGCCCGCATTCTGGTCGATCGTCCGGACGATGCCCAGAGACGCGGCAGCACCACGGTTGCGTTCTGCCTCGTCGAAGTACTCGCTCCAGGCCATCCGCCGGGAGTCGGTGACCTCCACCAGAACGCGGACCTCCTGGTCATTGACAGCAAGGACGCCGTCGCCCTTCTTGCAGCGCGGAAGGCGTCCGACCTTATTGGTGGTGTCCTGATACTCGTCGCCGAGCCCCGCCGCGATCCCGCTCATCAGCACACGCACCTGGCCCTCGAACGAGCCGCCCTTGATGGGGGTGACGTTGGCCAGTGAGGTCGTCGCCTGCTGCACCTTCAGCGCGGTCGTCAACTCGTCCACCTTCTCCGCGAGCGTGTGGTGGTTCTTCTCGATCCGCTCGGTGAACTCCTTCTGGCTCACGGTCAGTGCGGCGGCGTGCTTCGCCATCGGGGACGACGGGTCGCTCGGGTCGAACTGCTTGGCCGCCTTGGCCAGCAACTCGGTGGTCCCGCTGCTCACCTGTGCTTCGAGGGTCTTGGCGAACGAGTTGAGCAGCGGCCGCAACCGCTCGAGCAGCTCGGGGTGCTCGCCCCCGAAGAGCCGCTGGGTCTCGCTGACCAGGGTCTTGGTCGCCTGCCCGACCGCAGCGGTGATCTCCTTGCGGTTGGTCGCTTCGGCGTCGATGATCGCCTTCTTCGCATCGGTCGCGACGCGGGTCACCGTGCTCGATGCATCCTTGGCGGCACGCTCGGTCAACTCCGCAGCCTGCTTGGCAGCCTGGGCCGTCTGTTCGCCGACGCCCTTGACCATGGTCTCGAGCAGCTGCGTTTCAGCGGTGTGCGCGGTGCTGGCGAGGACGCGAGATCCCAGCGTGATCGCCTCGCGGACGAACGTGGTCACGTCTGCGTTGCGGACGTCGATCAGCTCATCCGGAACCTCGCCCCGCCGGCCGGTCGTCCAGTGCCGTGCCTCATTGAGCACGGTCGAGTCGTCGATGGCCATCGTGTCGATGACGATCGCCTGCCCTTTCGCGTCGAAGCGGGCCTTGTCAGTGCCGGTCATGCTTGCCCTCCTGAGGGTGTTCGGTCGTCCGCCCGAGTGACGGCGACACCATCGAGAATCGCCAAACGCGGGTGCGGTAGCAATGATGAAACGTGTTTAGTGGGCTAAACAGATTGCACTATGGCAATGTGACCCTTCTTCCTCTAGTCTCCACTCAGAACGTGAAAGGAGGGACTATGCAAGCGGGAATGCTGACCTTGCGCGACGTGGCGGCGATAGCCGGAGTCACGCGCCAGGCCGTCACCAACTGGCGCCGTCGTTCAGCGACAAAGGTGGGTCCCCTTCCCTTTCCTCGCGCGATCAACCGCATCAATGGAGTGGAGTACTTCGCCACCACCGACGTGCTCGCGTGGCTCAAGACGAGCGGACGCGGCCACAACATCGAGGCGAGCGAGGACGCGCCGGCGTTCGCGGTGCCTGTCGGCTTGCACCTTGATGAAGTAGTCACCTTCCTCGCGCTCCGGGCCTTGAGCGGCCAGGAGCTCGGTGGATGCTCGGTCGACGAGCTGACGGAGATGGCGGCCGGCGTGGACGCCGAGGATGACTTCCTGCTCTCCGAGGTCGCGGCGATCGGTGCGAACCCTTCGCTCGCCAGCTACGTGGACGACCTGATGGAGTCGTCGCTGGGCCTGGCAGACGCCTTGGATCGTGCCTACGCGAGCCGCTTGGCCCGCTCTCCTCACGCTCGGGGCCTTGCCGAGAGTGCACTGGAGCTCCTGGACGCCGTCGCGGCCACTTGCCGGACGCATCTGGGTTCTGACGAGGTGGCGCTCGATCCACGCGTGGACCTCGGCACGGCTCGTCGCCTGGCGTCGTCCTTTGCCGGGGTCTCGCCGGTAGGCGACGACGATGCGCAGCTCCGCGACCTCCGCCGCCATCTGGTCTTGGACGAAGTCGAGTTCCTTGATCGGGGCCGCCCTGCGGTTCGTGTCCTTTCCGTGGTGGGTGAGGAAGCAATGCAGGCGCTGGTAGCGGTGGAGGGAGTCGCCTTGGACTTGATGCCAGGCGACATCGGGGTGGTGCTCGGTTCATCGGCAATACTCTGCGACGCGTTGCGCGGCGACTTCGAGGCGGTCCGGTCCGACACACTCGAGATGGGCCACCTGGTGCTCGCCGCTCGACTGCCTCGCGGTCTCTGGAAGGGCGCCCATCGCCAGCAACTCGGGTTGTGGGTTCTGGTCGGTGGGTTGGAGGTCGATCGCGTCGTCCTCGCCGACCTGTCCTCCGAGACGATCGATCTGTCGGATCTCGCGTCCGACCTCGCCGCGGCGCTGACCAGGGCCGGTGGTCGCTCGTTCCGCTATGGACGGCCGGTGGAGCGTGCCGTGTTGAGGGGACGCCGTCCCCTTGTGCCGCCGGGTATCAGGGCGGATCGTCTGGGCGATGCGGCGCACGCCGATCACCGGGACCGGATCGCGGCGTTGACCCTGGTTACTAGCGAGCCGCTCACGGGGTACGACATGGCCGTGGGCACGGCGCCACCCGCGGCAGTGGTTACCCCGCGATCCCTGGGAGAACTGGTCGAGCAGCGACGGCTGGAGTTCCACCGAGGAAATCGAATCGATCCGACACAGGCCGACTCGGCCGGAACGGTTGCGGTGCTGTCGGCCGACCCGGAGGTTGGTGATCTCTGGTTCGATCCGTTGGACGCAGTCCGGCTTTACCCGCATGCCAGCCGGACCGAACCGAACGACGTCGTGTTCGTCGAGCGTCCGCGTCCGCGGGCGACGGTGGACTCGGACGGCGGTGCGATCGTGCGATCACCGAGCCGCATTCTTCGCCTTCCGGCCGGTGCCGGTCTCGGACCGCACGCGTTGGCCGCCGTGATCAACCTGCTGCCGGACGATGCGGGAGACTGGCGGACTTGGCCGGTCCCTGTGCTCGAACCCGCCAATGTTGACGCCGTCGAAGCGGCACTCACCGAGGCCGACGCCTACCTGGGCGAGTTGCGACGCCGCGAGTCCGCTATGAAAGACCTGATCACCAACCTCATCCAGGGCGTGGCTGCCGGCACGGTCACGCTCGACACGAATCTGACCAAGAAGGCAGGCTGACGTGCCCCCACGCAAGAACCCAGAACCACAGGCACCCTCGACCATGAAGGAACTGAAGGACACCCTGTGGAAGGCGGCCGACAAGCTCCGCGGCTCGCTGTCGGCCAGCCAGTACAAGGACGTGATCCTCGGCCTCGTCTTCCTCAAGTACGTGTCGGACGCCTACGACGAGCGTCGTGAGGCGATCCGTGCCGAGCTCGCTGCCGAGGGGATGGACGACGAACAGATCGCCGAGTTGATCGACGATCCGGAGGAGTACCAGGGCTACGGCGTCTTCGTCGTGCCGCTCGCCGCGCGCTGGTCGTATCTGGCCCAGTACGCGAAGGGAAAGCCGGCCATCGGTAGTCAGCCTCCGCGGACCATTGGGTCGCTGATCGACCAGGCCATGGATGCCATCATGCGGGTCAACCCGAGCCTCGCCGGCACGCTGCCGCGGCTCTACAACCGGGACAACATCGATCAGCGCCGCCTCGGTGAGTTGATCGACCTGTTCAACAGCGCGCGATTCAGCCGACAGGGTGAGCATCGCGCCCGCGACCTGATGGGAGAGGTGTACGAGTATTTCCTGGGCGCGTTCGCCCGCGCCGAGGGCAAGCGTGGCGGCGAGTTCTTCACGCCGCCCAGCGTGGTGAAGGTGATCGTCGAGGTGCTGGCGCCCAGCAGTGGCCGCGTCTACGACCCGTGCTGCGGTTCGGGCGGCATGTTCGTGCAGACCGAGAAGTTCATCTACGAACACGACGGCGACCCGAAGGACATCCACGTCTTCGGGCAGGAAGCCAATGAGGAGACTTGGCGGCTTGCGAAGATGAACCTCGCCATCCACGGCATCGACAACAACGGACTAGGCGCCCGCTGGGGCGACACTTTCGCCCGCGACATCCACCCCGGCGTACTGATGGACTACGTGATGGCCAACCCCCCGTTCAACATCAAGGACTGGGCGCGTAACGTCGAGGACGTCCGCTGGCGCTACGGCGTTCCACCGGCGAACAACGCCAACTACGCGTGGATCCAGCACATCCTGTCCAAGCTGAAGCCGAAGGGCCAGGCCGGTGTCGTCATGGCTAACGGATCGATGTCGTCGAACTCGAACGGCGAGGGCGCCATTCGTGCTCAGATCGTCGAGGCCGATTTGGTCTCCTGCATGGTGGCGTTGCCCACCCAACTCTTCCGCTCCACCGGCATTCCGGTCTGCCTTTGGTTCTTCGCCAAGGACAAGGGCGAGCGTGCCGGGCAGGTGTTGTTCATCGACGCTCGCGAGCTGGGGTACATGGTCGACCGCGCTGAGCGCGACCTGAGCGCGGACGATATCAAGAGAATCGGCGACACGTATCACGCTTGGCGTGGCGATTCGTCGATCGAGCCTGTCGAGGCCTATTCGGATGTGCCCGGCTTCTGCCGGAGTGCCACCATCGCCGAGATCAAGGACGCCGACTACGCGCTAACCCCTGGACGGTATGTCGGGGCCGCCGAAGTTGAGGACGACGGGGAGCCGATCGAGGCGAAAATCGAGCGATTGACGAAGGAGTTGCTCGGAGCGTTCGATGAATCCGCACGGCTTGAGAAGGTCGTGCGCGAGCAACTGGAGCGTCTCAATGTCTGAATGGGTAACTACGTCGTTGCCAGACGTTCTGGATTTCCGTGAAGGCCCAGGGATTCTGGCCGTAGATTTCCGGGAACAGGGGATCCCGCTCATTCGACTTGCGGGAATCAAGCGCGGGGCTCGCATTGTTGACGGTTGCAACTATCTTGATCCGGAAACCGTTGAACGGAAGTGGTCGCAGTTCAGGCTCATCGAGGGAGATGTGTTGCTCAGCACATCGGCCTCGCTTGGCGAGGTTGCGCGGGTGGTTAGCGACGGCGTGGGTGCCGTTCCCTATACGGGGATCATCCGGTTTCGTCCACGCGACGAACGAATAGACCCGCTGTTTATTGAAAGCATGCTCACAGCCCGGGATTTCAAGGCGCAGATCGAGGCGATGGGCGTTGGGTCCGTCATGAAGCACTTCGGGCCCTCTCATTTGCGTCGGATGAGCGTCTCCTATCCCGTGGATGTCAGGGACCAACGAGCTATCGCGGAGATCCTACGAGCCCTTGACGACAAGATCGCCGGCAATGCGCACGTCGTGGACGCTGCGACGTCTTTAGCGGTGACACTAGCGGGAGCAGCGTCAGGAGTTGTCGTTGTGTCAGATATTGTCAGGCATGCAACAACCCAGCTTTCGCCAAAAAGGTTCGATGCGCTTGTCGCTCACTACAGTCTTCCTGCCTTTGATGCTGGAAATCGGCCAGAGGGCTCGATTCGGGCATCCATCAAGAGCAACAAATTCCTACTGGAGCGGCCAGCGGTTCTTGTGTCGAAACTCAATCCTCGGATCCCGCGAGTCTGGGACGTGGCGGCACTCCCGGAGCGGATGGCGGTGGCTTCCACGGAGTTCGTCGTCCTTGAACCAATCGGTATTTCGACGACGGCACTATGGGCGTCTCTTTCTCAGCCTGCGGCGGCCGCGGAGCTTGCGAGTAACGCGGCTGGGACGTCAGGGAGCCACCAGCGTGTCCGACCGGCCGAAGTGCTCGCTTTGCGTGTTCCCGATCCGCGAAAGCTTGGCCCAGGTTTGCTTAGTCAAGTGGATTCTATCGGTCTATCTGTTCACCATTTGCGGGGCCAGAATGAACGTCTGGCTGCGACGCGCGACCAACTGCTGCCTCTCCTGATGTCTGGTCGCCTCCGCGTCAAGGACGCCGAGCGAGCCGTCGAAGAGGTCCTCTGATGCCGTACGACTTGACCAACCGGCTTGTGGTGGGGGTGGCGTCCAGCGCGTTGTTCGATCTGACGGAGTCCGATGCGTACTTCAAAGAGCACGGTGAGGCCGCGTACCGGGAGTACCAGGACGACCACATCGATGACACGCTTCCACCGGGCGTCGCCTTCCCGTTCATCAAGCGGCTGCTGCAACTGAATGATCTGCGGCTGGATGACCCGCTCGTCGAGGTGATCGTGCTGTCGCGGAACGATCCGAGCACGGGCCTCCGGGTGATGCGATCGGTCGAGAAGCACGAGCTGGCGATCTCGCGAGCAGTGTTTACCCAGGGCAAGGCGCCGTACGAGTACATCGGCGCGTTGGGGATGTCACTGTTTCTGTCGGGCAACCGGCCCGACGTGGACAGCGCGATCGGGGCGGGATTCCCCGCTGGCCACGTCCTGCCGTCCCAGGCCGCGTACGACGATGACGACCGATCACTGGTTGTTGCGTTCGACTTCGACGGGGTCCTAGCCAACGATGACTCGGAGCGTTTGTACCTAACGTCGGACGAACTCGACACCTACCTTCAGCACGAGTCCAATCACAAACTCGATGCGCTCGGCGAAGGTCCGCTGAAGCCGCTGCTTGCCGACCTGAACACCATCCAGAAGTTGGAGGAAGCCAGGCGTCTGGCTGACCCCAACTACGCGTCGAGGCTGCGCATCGCGCTTGTCACCGCGCGAAGTGCCCCCGCCCACGAGCGAGCCGTCCGGTCACTGCGGAAGTGGGGCGTCAACGTCAACGACGCGTTCTTCCTCGGCGGGATCGAGAAGGCGAAGGTGCTGCAGGTCATGCGTCCGCACATCTTCTTCGACGACCAGGCCGTGCACCTCGGCGGCGCGGCCCGGTTCGTCGCCGGAGTCCACATCCCCTACGGCGTTGCGAACACCGGAAGAAGCGCATCGTGACCGACCAGCCTTCCAGCGAGATCCTTCTGTACGAACTCGAAGGGGGGGTGCCCGCGATCGAGGTCCGACTCGATGCAGACACGGTCTGGCTTAGCCAGCAGCAGGTGGCCGACTTGTTCCAGACCTCTCGCACGAACGTCGTGGAGCACATCCGGCACGTCTACGAGGAGGGTGAACTCGACGAGTCGGCAACCTGTCGGAATTTCCGACAGGTTCGCACCGAGGGCACCCGCCAGGTCAGCCGCGAGTTGCCGTTCTACAACCTCGACCTGATCATCTCAGTCGGCTACAGGGTCAAGAGTCGCATCGCCACCAAGTTCCGCATCTGGGCTACCGAGCGTCTGCGCGAGTACCTGGTGAAGGGCTTCACCATGGACGACGCGAAGCTGAAGAAGCTGGGCGGCGGCACCTACTGGCGCGAGTTGCTCGACCGCATCCGCGACATCCGCTCCAGTGAGAAGGTGCTCTACCGGCAGGTGCTCGACCTGTATGCCACCAGTGTCGACTACGACCCCCGCTCGGGGGAGACGATCGAGTTCTTCAAGGTCGTGCAGAACAAGCTCCACTACGCCGCGCACGGCCACACCGCCGCGGAGGTCATCGCTGCACGCGCCGACGCCACGCAGCCGAACATGGGGCTGATGTCGTTCGCCGGGCAGCGGCCGGTCAAGGCCGAGGTCACCACCGCGAAGAACTACCTCAGCGAAACCGAACTGAAGAAGCTGAACACGTTGGTGTCGGCCTACTTCGACGCCGCTGAGTTCCGGGCACAGAACCACCAGCCCACCTACATGCGCGACTGGCTCGCTCACCTCGACCGCCTCATCACTGCGATGGAGGCCCCGACTTTGACGGGCGCCGGATCGGTCAGCCATCAGCAGGCTGTCGCCAGGGCGGAGACCGAGTATGCGAAGTATCGAGCGCAGCGTGACGCCGATCCCTCGGATGTCGAAGCGGCCTATTTGGAGTCGGTGAAGCGCGCTCAGCGTGAGATCGAAGGAGAGGCGTCCCGATGATCACCGAAGCCGAGTGGGAGAGGTTCGCCCTCGACCAGCTTGTTGAGAACGAGTGGAAGCATGTACCCGGGAAGGAACTGGCGCCCGGCGCGCCGGGCGGGCGCAGGTCCTGGGATGAACTGACACTGCCGAGCCGCGCCCTGGACGCAATGCGTCGCCTCAACCCGTTGGTGCCGTCCGAATACCTGGAACAAGCGCTGGCCGAGATCCAAGCGCCGAAGTCGCAGGACGCCATCGCGGAGAACTTCCGGCTGCACGAGATCCTGGTCAAGGGCTTCCGCGGCATCACCTACCTCGACTCCGACGGAGTCGAGCACAACCCGACCATCCGATTGATCGGCCATGACGTTGACGACAACGAGTTCCTCGCCGTCAGCCAGGTGACCATCCGCTCCCGCGAGATCGAACGCCGGTTCGACATCGTCCTCTACCTCAACGGCTTGCCGGTAGGCATTGTTGAACTCAAGCAAGCGGGTTCCGAGAAAGCCAGCCTGACTTCGGCACATGCACAGCTGGAGACCTACCTGCGGGAGTTACCGATGGCATTCCGGTTCGCCGTGTTCACCATCATCAGCGACGGGATCACCGCCCGGTACGGCACCCCGTTCACGCCTCTCAACCACTACGCGCCGTGGAACGTTGACGATGGCGGCCGCCGGGTGACCACCGGCACCGAGGTCGACGAGCAGAGCCTCGGCATCGAGCTTGAATACCTGATCGATGGCGTGTGCAATCCGGAGCGGTTCCTGCAACTGCAGCGCAACTTCGTCGCCTTCGACGCCGGCGCGGACGGCTACGCGAAGCGGATCGCGAAACCGCACCAGTACTTCGCCGTCACCAAGGCGGTCGGGTCGACCGTCGCGGCCGCAGAGACAAACGGCAAGGCCGGCGTCGTCTGGCACACCCAGGGTTCCGGCAAGTCGATGGAGATGGAGCTCTACGCCCATCTGGTCGCACAACAGCCGAAGCTCAAGAACCCCACCCTGATCCTGGTCACCGACCGCAACGAACTCGACAGCCAGCTGTTCGAGGGGTTCAACCGCTCGCAGCTCCTTGGGGAGTCGCCGGTGCAGGTAGCCAGCCGGACGCAGTTGCGCAACGAGTTGGTCAACCGCAGGACGGGTGGCATCTACTTCACCACGCTGCAGAAGTTCGGGCTCTCGAAGGCCGAACGCGAGGCCGGTCTTGACCATCCGCTGCTCACCGACCGGCGCAACATCGTCGTGATCGTCGATGAAGCTCATCGCAGCCACTACGACCAGTTGGACGGGTACGCACGACGGATCAGGGAGGCGCTGCCGAACGCCAGCTTCATCGCCTTCACCGGAACGCCGATCTCGTTCGCCGACCGCAATACCGTCGAGGTGTTCGGCGATGTCATCGACACCTACGACCTAACCAGGGCTGTCGAAGACGGCGCCACCGTGCAGGTCTATTTCGAGCCCCGCCTCATCGCGGTGAAACTGACCGGCGAGGTCACCGAGGAGCAACTGGACCTTGCGGCGGACGAGGCGACCACCGGACTCGATCAGGTCGAGCGAGAGAAGGTCGAGCAGTCCGTCGCCGTGATCAACGCCGTCTACGGTGCGCCAGCCCGCCTGGCCGCTCTGGCCGCCGACATCATCGAGCACTGGGAAGGCCGCGCCGACGCTCTCCAGCCGTTCATCGAGACGTCCGGAAAGGCGATGATCGTCGGCTCCACCCGTGAGATCTGCGCGAGCCTGTATGAACAGATCGTCGCGCTCCGACCCGAATGGCACCACGATTCGATCGAGGAAGGCGTCGTCAAGGTCGTCTACTCCGGGTCGGCTGCCGATCAACCGCCAGTGAGTAACCACGTCCGGCGTGAGAGCCAGAACAAGACGATCCAGAAGCGGATCAAGGACCCGGACGACCCGCTGCAGCTGGTCATCGTCCAGAACATGATGCTGACCGGTTTCGATGCACCACCACTGCACACGCTCTACCTCGACCGGCCGCTCAAGGGTGCCTTGCTAATGCAGACCCTGGCCCGAGTCAACCGCACTTTCCGAGGGAAACCCGACGGGCTGCTGGTCGCTTACGCTCCGGTCGCCGAGAACCTCCGCGAGGCGCTCGACGAATACACCGAGTCCGATCGGGCCAACCGGCCCGTGGGCAAGAACGTGGACGAAGCCGCCGACCTCGCCCGCAAGCTGATCGCTGCGTTGGACGAGATCTGCGCCGGGTTCCCGTGGCGAAACCGCTTGATGGGCGACGGCCGTAGCTGGATGAAGGCTGGCCGTTGGGCTGACCAACTATCTCCGGTCCCCGGGGACGCCCGGCAACCAGGCGGGCGAAGGTGACGACGACCTGGGTACCCGGTTCCGCGCACTGGCCAATCAGCTTGCCCGTGCCTGGGCGCTGGCGGCGGGCAGTGAAACGCTGGGCGATCTGCGCACCACCGCCAAGTTCTACGAAGAGGTGCGGGTCTGGATGGCAAAATTCGACGCCCAGGAGAGGCAGTCGTCCGGTCGGCCAGTGCCCGACGAGATCCAGCGTCTGCTTTCCCGATTGGTGGCGACGTCCACTGCGGCCGGCGACATCGTGGACATCTATGACGCCGCCGGGTTGGCCAAGCCGTCGCTGTCAGACCTGGGGCCCGAGTTCGTCATCAGGGCGCAGAATGCCCAGAACCCGCACCTGGCGATTGAGGCGCTTCGTGACCTGCTCACCGAGGAATCTGGTCACGCCGCACGACACAACTTGGTGCGGCAGCGGGCGTTCTCACAGAAGCTCAAGCAGCTGATGAACCGCTACACCAACCAACAGCTGACCTCCGCGGAGGTGATCGCGGAACTCATCGAGCTTGCGAAAGAGGTCGCGGCAGAGGGCAACCGTGGCGCGCGCTACAAACCCCCGCTCACCTCGGATGAGCTCGCCTTCTACGATTCATTGGCCTCCAATGAGTCCGCCCTCACCGTCCAGGGCGAGGACGTCCTGGCGCAGATTGCGAGGGAACTGTGGGTGATCGTCCGCCGCGACGCGAAGACCGACTGGACCGCGCGCGACGACGTCCGAGCGAAGCTTCGGTCGTCAGTGAAGCGGTTGTTGGTGAAGTACAAGTACCCGCCCGACCAGCAGCCGGAGGCGATCCGGTTGGTACTCGAGCAGATGGAGAGCTTGGCGCCACGAATGGCGGAAAGGAAATGACGAGATGGATGAGATGACCAATCTTCCGGACATCGCCCACCAGTTCAGCGATCAACTCGTGGGACAGCCGGAATGGGTTCAGTACGCGTGGGGCGTCCTGGCCGGTGCCGGACTGGTTCCGGGCGACGCGGACCCCGAACACCCGAACTATGCCGACCACTTGGTCACCGTCGCAGCTCTTGCCTATCTGGCCGATCTGGTGATCAATGATCGGAGCAACGTCGACCCCCCCGATATCACCGAGGGCACATACAGGCTGGACGACATCGCTTTGGGGCGTTTCGCGGAGCGGCTGGGCATCCATCCGGCGGAGATCCCCGAGAGCGCTTACCAGCTCGGCCAGGACTGTGTGGAATCGCGGCTGAAGCCGGTCGCCCGCGCCATCGCCGCTGAGGTCGGTTCACAGACGCTATTCGCCGAGCTGTGGGCGCAGCGCGAGGGCGAAGTCGACTTTCCCTTGGGAGCCGATGAGTTGGACGACCTCCTCAACAGCGGGGTCAGCGGAGACAAGATGGCAGCCTACGAGTGGCTGATGGGCCTGATCGGGCACCGCTGAGCGCCGAGTGGTCTTCTTCGGGGTAGGAGTGAAAAGGACATGATCCGGTTGTGGAAGTCCAAGGCGCTGCTCGAGGCCGACTACGACGCCGAGCGCCGCACGCTCCGCGTCGAGTTCCGCAACGGCGGCCGGTACGAGTATCTCGACGTGGATCCGGAGGTGTTCGAGGGGCTGACCCACTCCGCCCACCCGTGGACCGAATGGCGGGAACGGATCCTGCAGCACGACTGGCGACGACTGGACTGAGCGGACGCGCACGATCGCCCCGCCGGTGGGGCGGGGCGATCGTGGCGGGAACTGTTCGGTCGGGATCCGGATCAGTTGTAGATGGACAGGACCGCGGACTTGTGCCAGCCGGTGTTGCCGGAGACGACGCCGTTGTCGGAATGCACGTGGAAGCGGATCTTCTGGTAGACCTCTTCCTTGCCGAGCTCGGTGTCGACCAGGGTGCGCTTGTTGTGCACCGTCTTGACGCCGCGCACCGAGAAGGTCGAGGTGCCCAGCTTGTCGTCCGGGTTCGGCCAGCCGTCCTCCTCCCAGCGCACCTGGGTGATGTGTGCGGAGCGGCCCGGCGAGCAGTTGACGCTGATCCGGTAGTCGATGATCTTGACGCCGGCGGCGTTGGTACCGGCGTAGATCGGCTTCAGCGGCTCGACCTTGCAGCCGGATGTGGTGTGCGCCTGCGCGCCGCTGGCGATGGCCACCGGCAACGCGGCGGCGGCGATTGCTCCCGCGACGAGTCGGCGGGCGTTCTTGGTGAGGGTCATGGCGACTCCTTTCAACGAGTGGCTGATGCCTGTTCTCCTCCGGGGCTCCGCCCCGTGCCTCAAGGTTCGCCCGCGGACCAGGCCGGGCGCGTCCGGCGCCGGAGTGAGATCGGTGACTATGCCCACGGGCATACCTGCGGCGGCGGACACGCGCGATCGCCCCGCCGGACGGGCGGGGCGATCGCGGTGAGAACTGATCTCGGGGCCGGATCAGTTGTAGAACGACCGGACTGCGGAGTTGTGCCAGCCGGTCCAGGCCGAGACCACACCGTTGTCGGAGACCACGTAGAAGCGGATCTTCTGGTAGACCTCCTCCTGGCCGATCTCGCCGTCCACCAGGGTGCGGTAGTTGTTCAGCGTGGTGGTGCCACGGGCGCTGAACGTGCTGGTGCCGAGGTGGTCGTCGCCGTTGGGCCAGTCGTCCTCTTCCCAGCGCTCCTGGGTGATGTAGGCGGTCCGGCCGGACGAGCACGACACCGCGATCTTGTAGTTCAGCACCTTCACGCCGTTGGACTGCGTGTAGGCGTACTCGGGCGTGAGCGGCGTGGCGGTACAGCCGGAGGTCGACACCGCGTGGGCGTTGGTGGCGGCTGCGACGCCGAGCGCGGCGGCGGCGAGCGCACCTGCGGCGATCCGGCGGACGTTGGTGGTGAGGGTCATTGGGACTCCTTGGATTGGGTGGTGTTGCCTTCGTGAGGAGGTTTCCTCGGTGACCCAAGATTCGCCGTCCGACCAGGGGGGACGCGTCTGCCGGCCGAGTGAGATCGGCAGCTATGCCTGCAGGCATACGCCAGCGGGCCGCCCCGGTTGGGACGGCCCGCTGGTTGATTCGATGTGCGTTCAGTGTTCGGAGGGTTCCTTGGCTCGGGTCCCCTCGATCTGCACGTCGGGTTCGTAGGAGTCCGGCCCCAGGGTGCCGCCGCCCTCCAGAACGCGGGCCTCGGTTTCCTGCACCTGCAGCGGGGGCGCGGCGGCGAGATCGGACGGCTCGTCCGGCGTGCCCGGCATGAACACGTTGAAGAACAGGTTCAGGGCCACCGCCATGATCGCCGAGGCGCTGATCCCGGAGTGGAAGATGGTGACGAACCAGCCCGGGAAGCTGTGCCAGAAGTCGGACGACACGACCGGGATCAGGCCGAAGGCGACCGAGGCGGCCACGATCACCAGGTTGTTGTTGCCCTGGTAGTTGACCTTCGACAGGGTCCGGACGCCGGACGCCGCGACGGTGCCGAACAGGACGATGCCGGCACCGCCGAGCACCGGGCCCGGGATGATGCTGAACAGGGCGGCCGCCATCGGCGACAGGCCGAGGACGATCAGCAGGGCACCGCCGGCGGCCACCGCGAAGCGGCTCTTGATGCCGGACAGCGCAACCAGGCCGACGTTCTGGGCGAACGCGGTGGCCGGGAACGAGTTGAACACCGGTGCGATCATCGAGGACGCCATGTCGGCCCGCAGGCCGTCGCCGACCCGGCGGGAGTCGACCTTGCTGCCGACGACCTCGCCGACGGCCAGCAGGTCGGCGGTGGTCTCGACCATGATCACCAGGATCACGATCAGCATCGAGATGATGGCGCCGACCTCGAAGATCGGCATCCCGAACGCGAACGGCTGCGGCAACGCGATGGGGGCGGCGGAGGCCACCGGAGCGAGGCTGGTCTGGCCGGTGAACAGGGCGACGACGGTGCCGATCGCGAGACCGAGCAGGACGGCCATCCGGGAAAGGATCTCGATCTTGCTGAGCACGATCACCACGACGAAGGTGAACAGGGCCAGGCCGACGCTGGGCAGCGAGGCGAAGTTGGGGTTCGCCACCCGCGCGCCGTTGACCACGATGGTGGCCTGGCCGGTGATCCACCCGGCGGCCACCGGCATCAGCGACAGGCCGATCACGGTGATGATCGAGCCAGTCACCACGGCCGGGAAGAACCGGACGATCCGGGCGAAGAACGGCGTGATGACCAGGCCGATCGCCGACGCGGCGATGACCGCGCCGTAGGCCGACTGCAGCCCGACCCCGGCCCGGTCGCCGATGATCGCCAGGATCGTCGACACCGCGGCGAACGAGGTGCCCTGAACCAGCGGCAACTGCGCGCCGAACCAGCGCACGCCGAGCGTCTGCAGCAGGGTGGAGGCGCCACTGACGAACAGGCCGCAGGCGACCAGCAGCGCCTTCTCCGCGGTGTCCAGACCGGCGGCGCCGCCGACGATCAGGGGGACGGCGATGACGCCGCCGAACATGGCCAGGATGTGCTGGACGCCGTAGCCGACGGTGGGGCCGATGCCGAGCTTCTCGTCCTCGGGACGGCTGCCGACCGGGAGGTCGGGTAGTTCTACTTCTTTGACTGGGGAATCGGTGTCGATCATGGCCTGAGGCCTCTCTGGTCGGAGTCCGAGAGTCCGGCGCTGCGCCGGGGCTGGTCTGCCCCGGCGCCTCGTCGGCTTGATGGGGCCGGGCGGTGAGCCCGGTCGTGGCGGGGGTGGGTCGGTCAGATGAAGGTCGGGAGGTCGACCCAGGCGTCCGGCTCGGCGGTGACGCCGTCGCGGATGATGGTTCCCTCGATCAGTCCGTAGGGACGGTCGGCGGCGTAGAACACCTCGTTGGGGTTCTCCAGGCCGAACGGGCTCAGGTCGACGACGAAGTGGTGCTTGTTCGGCATCGCGAACTTCACCTCGGCGATCTCGGGGTAGGCCTCGATCGCCGCCTTGCCCATCTCCCACAGGGTCTGCTGCAGGGCCAGCGAGTGCACGGTGGCGAAGGTCGACATGAAGATCGCCGAGACGCCCTCGTAGACCGCGTTGTAGTCGATGCCGGCCTCGACGGCCTCGGGCAGGTAGCGCCAGCGGCCGGTGACGGAGGTGGCCATGATCCGGTCATCGGTCTCGACCAGGGTGGTGTACTTGTCCCGCGGGAAGCCGGCGAACTCGCTGCCGGTGGACTTCAGCACGGTCAGGTCCTTCAGGCCGGCCGTGACGTGGGTATTGCCGTCGATCTTCTGCACCGCGGCCAGCCGGGTGGCCTGACCCTTGCGGACGAAGGAGTGGTCGTGCTCGGCGCCGTCCACGAGGATGCGCTCCCAGGCGTACTGCTCGGCCTGCCACAGGCCGCCCTCGATCCAGTCGAAGGACGAGACGAAGTGCTCGCCGAGCTTCAGCAGGAACTCTTCGGGAGAGCCGACTCCGTGCTCCTTGGCGAAGGCGTACACGGTGTTCTTCTGGGTATCGGTCGCGACCACCAGTGCGTTGTCGCCCACCAGGTACGAGTCGACGAGCGCGGCACCACGCAACTGGCTGGTGACGTTGAGATCCTCGATCTCATGACGGGCGGTGTCCCGGGTGATGCGAACGACCCGGTTTTCGGCCTTGCCGTATTTGTTGGCGCCAAGGCTGACGGTGACGGACATGTACTTTCAACTCCCTCGATAGGTGGAATAGGCGAACGGTGAGAGCAATAGGGGGACGTGGTAGTGCGCCGCCGTTTCGTCGATGGCGACGGTGATGGTGACGCTCGGATAGAAGGTCGCGACCTGGCGTGCGGCGAAATACTCGCCGGTGCCGAAGGTGACGTGATAGGTGCCGCTTGGCAGCGTGTCGGGCCCGAACGAGGGCACCCGGCCGTCCTCGTTGGTGAGGCCCTGCGCGATCACGGCGTGATCGTCGTCGGTCATGGTTACGGTGACGCCGGCTGCCGGGACGCCACTGGAGCCGTCCAGCACATGGGTGGTGACGAAGCTCATGCGGCCACCGCCTGCTCGAGTCGGAGCAGCGCGATCTCGCGCAGCTCGCCAGCCACCACCGCGTCCTCGGTGGCGTCGTCATTACCCAGCCGGGCGGTCAGCGCGGCCAGGATCTGCTCCGGCGACCGGCCGGCGGCACGGATCAGGAAGACCCGACCGAAGCGTCTCTCATAAGCGGCGTTACCGGTAGCGATGGCGTCTCGGACGTCGGCCTCGGCGGTGCCCATGCCGGCCTGTTCGGTGGCTGAGTGGGCGGCGTTCGCGGCACCGATGCTGCTGGCCTTCGGCTTCTCGCCGATCCGCGGATGGTTGGCCAGGGCCGCGTCCACATCGGCTCGGGTCCAGCCCTGGGCGGTCTCGGCGGCGTGGGCGAGGAGCGCTTCCCGGGAGGCGAACGGACGGCCCACGACGACCTGGGCGACCCAGCTCTCCACCTCCGCACAGGTGGCCAGCAAGCTGGCCGCAGCCCCGCCGTCCAGGCCGTTGAACTCCTCGATCGTCATTGCGCTCCTCGCTCATGTTGGTCTGACCACTTGAACGAGGATTACGTTAGTGCGCTTATTTGTTAGGTCTGTGTCACCCGTGTGACGGTCGCGTAACGCGATAGCGAGAGCGAATTCTCGGGACCGATCGAGTGCTACAGCCAGCGACGCCGGCGAATTTCAAGAAATTTCGAGAGTGTCGGCGATCAGCCGAAACGTGCACGTAATGGAATCGTCACAAATGATCGGCGGCGTCGCGGAATCGGTCGATCACCGCATGGATCTCGCGCAGATGGTTGCCCATCGCACGCATCGACTCGTCGGGGTCGGCGGCTTCCAGCCCGGCCAGGATCCGCAGGTGGCCCTGGTGCGAGATCCGCCGTCCTTCGCCGGCCAGGTGCGAGAACACCCGGACCTCGACCGTCCAGTTCGCGGTGAGCTCGCCGAGCGAGGAGAGCAGCGGGTTGCGTGACGCGCGCGCGATCGCGGTGTGGAAGGCGACGTCGAGCCGAAGCGACTCCTCGGCGTCCACGTCGGTGGCCGAGGTGGTCAGCAGGTCGCGCAGTTCAGTCAGTTCGTCGGGGGTGATCCGCTCGGCGGCCAGTCGGGCCAGCTGTGGCTCGACCAGCTCGCGGAACTCCGCCGAGTGGGTGAAGTCGTCACCGGCGTGCTCGAGCCGGGCGGCCAGCGACGCGCCGCGCGGCACCTCGCGGGTGACCCGGGTGCCGCTGCCGTGCCGTCGCACCACCAGTCCGGACGCCTCAAGCCGGCTGAGCGCCTCGCGCAGCGCCGCCCGGGAGACGGCCAGCTCGGCAGCCAGGGCCCGTTCGGCGGGCAGTCGATCGCCCGGGGTGAAGGCGCCGCTGGCGATCCGCTGCTCGATGTGCCGGACGATGTCGTCGGCGACGGTGACACCGCCACGGTGCCGGGCTGCGACGGTGTCCAACTCCGGTGACATCGCGGATGCGTCCGCCTTCCGGTGAGCGACGGGGAGGCGGCGGACGCCGCCTCCCCGATATTCTCTCACCTCTGCCGGGTGGAGGCGGTCAGGCGGACTGCAGCGCCGGCGTGCGCTCGGTTTCCAGTTCGGTTTCGGCGGCGGCGAAGGTCTCGCGCATCTGGTCGTAGTCCAGCTTGCCCTCCCACTTCGACACGATGAATGTCGCGACGCAGTTGCCGAGCAGGTTCACCGACACCCGCATGGAGTCCATCAGCCGGTCCGCGCCGAGCAGCAGGGCGACTCCGGCGACCGGGAAGATGCCCAGTGCGGTGGCGGTCGCCGACAGCGCCAGGAAGGACGAGCCGGGCACCCCGGCCATGCCCTTGGAGGTCAGCAGCAGGACGCCGAGCGCCGCCAGCTGCTGCCCCAGCGACAGCTCGATGCCGAACGCCTGGGCAAGGAAGAGCAGCGAGATCGACAGGTAGATGGCGGCGCCGTCCAGGTTGAACGAGTAGCCGGTCGGCACCACCAGGCCGGTGATCGAGCGCGGGTTGCCCGCGTTGGTCAGCTTGGTCATGATCCGCGGCAGCACGGCTTCGGTGGAGGCGGTTCCCAGGGCCAGCAGGAACTCCGAGCGCGCGTACTTGATGAAGTCCCACAGCGGGACACGGGCGAAGCCCCAGGCGATGGCGAAGAGCAGGCCGATGAAGATGATCGCGGCGCCGTAGCAGGCGGCGATCAGCATCGCGTAGGTACCCAGGGTGGCCAGGCCGTACTGGCCGATGATGAAGGCCATCGCGCCGAACGCGCCGAGCGGCGAGACCCGCATGATCCAGCCCATGATCTTGAAGATCACGTCGAGGGTGGCGTTCAGCACGTCCATCACCGGCTTGGTCTTCTCGGGGCCGAGCACCACCATCGCGGCGCCGAAGAAGACCGCGAAGAAGAGTACCTGCAGCAGGCTGTTCTCGGCGAACGCCTGGATCACGCTTCTCGGGGATGACGTGCAGCAGGAAGGTGGCCGCATCGGGGATCGAGCCGCCGGCGGTCTTGGCGGTCACCGCGGCACCGTTCAGGCTGGCCGGGTCGATGTGCAGGCCGGCGCCCGGACGGACCACGTTGCCGACCACCATGCCGAAGGCCAGCGCGAAGGTGGACGCGGCGAGGAAGTAGCCGAGTGCCTTGACCCCCACCCGGCCGACCGACTTCACGTCGCCGACGTGGGCGATGCCGGTGACGATAACCAGGAAGATGATCGGCGCGATCACCATCTTGATCAACCGGATGAAGCCGTCGCCGATCGGCTTGAGCTGGGCGCCGATCGTCGGCCAGAGCGCACCGATGGTGATGCCCAGCACGATGGCGACGCCGATCTGGAAGAACAGCGACTTCCAGATCGGCTGCTTGACCTTGAGCTTCTGGTCGGGGCCTACCTCGTAGAGTCCTTCGACCGTCTTCGAACTGGCCATGGTGGCCTCCTTTGTGGGGTGTCGAGCGTCAGCGACACTCCACTCCTGTCGCATTACGGAAGGCGGCAGGGGAGGTAACCGTGAAGTTACGGTCCGACCACTTTGGTCAGGCCACTTCGACCAGGGCCTAGCCGGTGTTGCGCAGGCCCGCGGCAACGCCGTTGACGGCGAGCAGCAGCGCGCGCTCGAGTTGCGGGTCCCGGTCCCCGGCGCGCAGCCGGGCGAGCATCGCCACCTGCAGGTAGCTGACCGGGTCGAGGTAGGCGTCCCGGACGCTCAGCGTGCGCTGCAGGATCGGCTGGTTGTCCAGCAGTTCCCGCTCGCCGGTGATCGCCAGGATGGCCGCGACCGTTCGCTGGTACTCCTCGGAGATCCGGTCGAAGACGTGGTGCAGCTTGGGGTCCACCAGCGAGGTGACGTAGTGCCGGGCCACATCGAGCCGGGTCTTGGTGAGCATCATCTCCACGTTCGAGACGAAGGTGCGGAAGAAGTGCCACTCGGAGTACATCGCGTGCAATTGCTCGCCGTGTCCGGCGGCCACGGCTGCCTCCAGTCCGCTGCCGACCCCGAACCAGCCGGGCACGATCTGCCGCGACTGCGTCCAGCCGAACACCCAGGGAATGGCGCGCAGCCCGCCCAGTCCGGTGCCGCTGTCGGGCCGCTTGGACGGCCGCGAGCCCAGCTTGAGCGCGCCCAGCTGGTCGACCGGGGTCGACTCCCAGAAGTAGGCCGGCAGGTCCGGATCCTCGACCAGTCGGCGGTAGGCGACGAATGCGGCGTCCGAGATGGTCTGCATGGTGGCGTCCCACTCGGCCAGCTGTTCGGCGCTCTGCCGCGAGGTCAGGTGCAGCGTGCTCGCCTCCAGGACGGCGGCCAGCGTCAGTTCCAGATTCTCCCGGGCGAGCGCGGGCAGGGTGTACTTGTCCGAGATCACCTCGCCCTGCTCGGTCACCTTGATCTCGCCCTGCAGCGAGCCGTAGGGCTGGGCCAGGATCGCCTCGTGGGTGGGGCCGCCGCCGCGGCCGACGGTGCCGCCGCGGCCGTGGAACAGCCGCAGCCGGATGCCGTACCGGGACGCCACATCGCGCAGCACCCGCTGGGCCCGGTGGATCTCCCACTGGCTGGTGGCGATGCCGGCGTCCTTGTTCGAGTCGGAATAGCCGAGCATGACCTCCTGGACGTCGCCGCGCAGCTTGACCACGGCCCGATAGGACGGCTCGGCGAGCAGCCGCTCAAGGATCTCCCCGGCGGTGCGCAGTTCGGTGACGGTCTCCAGCAGCGGAACGAAGCCGATCGCCGCGACACCCTCGGTGAGGTCCACCAGGCGGGCCTGCCGGGCCAGCAGGACGGCGGCCAGCAGGTCGTCCGCGCCGCGGGTCATCGACACGATGTAGCTTCTCGATGCAGGCCGGGCCGAACCGCTCGTGGGCCTCCCGGATCGCCTCGAAGGTGCCGTACGTGCGAGCGCCGTCGGCGTCCAGCCGCGGCGGCGAGGGGGCCAGCGGGCGCCGCTTGGCCAACTCGGCCGACAACACCTCGAACCGCTGGTCGGCACTCAGTCCGGCGTAGTCGGAGCCGAGCTCGCCGAGCCGGTCGAACAACTGGCCCAGGGCGTGGTGGTGCTTCTCGGAGTGCTCCCGGACGTCCATCGTCGCGACGCCGAGCCCGAACGCGCTGACCGTGCGGATCAGCCGGGTCAGCCGTCCGCCGGCCAGCAGCTCGGCCGAGTTCGCGATCAGTGAGGTGCGGACCAGGTCGAGATCGGCCAGCAGCCGGCTGTTGCCGCGGTAGTCGTGACCGGGCCGGTGCGGCAACTCCTCGCTGAGCCGCTTGCGGGTGTTGAGCAGCTTCTGCCGCACGCAGTGCAGCTTGAGCCGATAGGGCTCCTCGACGTGGATCCGCTGGACGTGCGGGTCGAGTTCGGGCAGCGCGACCAGGTCGGCGTCCAGGCTGGCCTGCAGCTCGGGGCTGATCCGGCGCAGCCGACTCGAGGTGGACACCTCGGCGATCACGGCGTCCAGCTCGGCCAGCAGCACGCCGATGCCGACCAGGTGCTGACGCTGCAGCACCTGCAGCGTGGTCTCGGGGGTGACGTTGGGGTTGCCGTCCCGGTCGCCGCCGATCCAGTTGCCGAGGGCCAGCGGGGCCGCGGTCAACGGCAGGTAGCCGCCCTGCTGGGCCACCTCGTCGGCCAGGTCGTCGAGCAGCTGGGGGGCGGTGCCCGCCATCAGCGCGGCGGCGTAGAACAGCACGTTGCGGGCCTCGTCCTCGACGGTCGGCTGGTCGACCCGCAGCTCGTCGGTCTGCCAGAGGCTCTCGATGATCCGGGTCAGCTCCCGGTCCCGGACGCGTTCGGCGCGCTCGGTCAGCTCGTTCGGCGCGGCCAGCAGGGCGTCCCCGATCTGCCGCAGCTGGATCAGTGTGGTCCGCCGGCTCGCCTCGGTGGGGTGCGCGGTGAACACCGGGCGCACCTGCAGCTTCGCCAGCGCGGTGGTCAGGGCGGGTGCGCCCAGTTCCTCTGCCACTCGATCCACGGCACTGGCCAGCCAGCCGCTGCCCTCGGGACGGTCGTCGAAGGTGCGGATCCGGGCCACCTGCTCGGCGATGTTGGCCAGGTGGAAATAGGTGCGGAAGGCCCGGATCAGGTTGATCGCGGTCGGCAGGTCGGCGGCGCTGAGCCGCTTGGTCAAGGTGCGCTGGGCCCGCTGGTCGCCGGCCAGTGCCTCCCGGGAGAGCCGGCGGATGTCCTCGATCTGGTCCACCAGCCGCGGCGACTCCTGGCGGGCCAGTGTCTCGCCGAGCAGCTCGCCGAGGCGGCGGATGTCCCGGCGCAGCCGGGCGTCGTCGGGTTCGTCGAGAAAGCCGGGCGCGGCTGCGACATCGGTCACGGAGCCCTCCTGATGCGGTTGGCGGCTGACGACGTTGTCGGGACGCCGCACAGGCTAGCGCCCGCGCCACAAGGGGCTGCGGAAATCTCAGCGGACGAGGACCAGCCCCGAGGTGAACGCCAGTGCGGTGGCCTGGGCACGGTCGCGACACCCGGTCTTGCACAGGATCCGGGAGATGTGGGTTTTGACGGTGCCCTCGCCGACGAAGAGCCGCTGCGCCAGTTCGGCGTTGCTCAGCCCGTCGGCCAGCAGGGCCAGCACCTCGCGCTCCCGCGGGGTCAGGACGGCGACCGCGCCGCTCGGGCTACCCGGCGTCGGGATCGCCGCCAGCGCGGCCAGCACCTGCCCGGCGACCGAAGGATCCAGCCACACCTCACCGGCTGCGACCCGGCGGACGGCCGGTGCCAGGTCATCGGGATGCCGCTTCAGCACATAGCCGGCGGCGCCCGCGCGCAGCGCCCGCACCACGTCCGGGTCGCCGTCGAAGGTGGTCAGCATCAGCACCGGCGGGGACACTTCGGCGGCACAGACCGCCCGGGTCGCCCCGACGCCGTCCAGCCGGGCCATCCGGATGTCCATCACCAGTACGTCCGGACGGCACGCGTACACCAGGGCGACCGCCTCGTCGCCGTCCGACGCCTGGCCCACCACCGCCAGGTCGGGTTGGGAGTCCAGCACCGCGGCCACCCCGGCCCGGATCAGCGGGTCGTCCTCGACGATCGCGACCCGGATCATCGGGCACCGACCGGAAGCCGGGCGGAGAGCCGGTAGCCGTTGTCGCATCGGCCCGACTCCAGGACGCCGCCGACGTGACGCAGGCGCTCCCGCAGGCCGTTCAGGCCGCGTCCGCCGGTGACCGGCAACGCCGGCGGCGCGCCGGCCGCCTCCGCGGCGAAGTCCACGATTGCCAACTCCAGTTCGGTCGGCGTCCAATTCAGCGAGATCCGGCACCGGGTGCCGCGCGGAGCGTACTTGAGGGTGTTGGTGATGCCCTCCTGGATCGCCCGGTAGACCGCGGTCTGGGCGGGCAGGGGCAGCTCACGACGGCGTCCGGTCTCGCTGAAGGCGACCTCCAGGCCGGCCTCGGAGGCCAGTGCCAGCAGCGCCGGCAGATCGGCCAGCATTGGTGCTCCGGCGGCCAGCGGCTCGCGCGGCATCAGCTGCAGCGTTGCCTGGATCTCCTCCATGGCGCGGCGGGCGGCCGACTCGATGCAGCGCAACGCGGCCGGGTCGCCGGCCGAGGCGGATCGGGCGGCCGCCGCCTGCAGCAGCACGGTGGTGATCGTGTTGGCGACCCCGTCGTGCAGCTCGCGGGCCAGCGCCAGGCGTTCGTTGTGGGTGGCCTCGGTGCGCAGCTGGTCCTGTTCGGCCTGCCAGGCCCGCAGCCGCTCAGCCCGCAGGGCGACGCGCCGGCCGGCCACCCAGGCGACCGCTCCCGCGGCCAGCGCGAGCAGCACTCCCTGGGTCAGGCCGATCCACTTGCTGTTCAACGTCACCGAGAGCACCACCGAGTGGGTGATCAGCGGGACGGCTGCCAGCCAGCCCCAGCGGGCCGTCCGGGCGGCGGAGTTCGCGGCCACCGCAAAGGTGGCCACCAGCACGCCGGCGATCGGCTGCCACATCGGCACCAACAGGCAGATCATCGAGAAGGCGGCCTGCGCCGCGAACACCGGGAGCGGATGGGATCGCCGCCACAGCAGTGTGCTGTGCACCGTGACCGTGATCAGCACCGGCAGCCACAGCGGGAGAGTGCCGCCGTCGACGAGCCGCGCCTCGCCGTCCCAGAACAGCAGGTCCACGGTGATCGCCGCCGCGACCACCAACAGGCTGCGCACGGTGGCGGACATCAGTTCTGGTGGCACATCGACAGCCACGGGAACAACAGGCACCACCCGCTGGCGGGGATCGCGCCGGGCGGCAGCGCGGAGCCGACCGGTGCGGTGCTCGCGGTGGCCAGTTCCAGCATCCACATCGTCGCCGCGGACGACTCCTCGCCCTCGCGATGGCCGAACTCGCCGATCGCGCGGGCCTGGGTGTGCGGGGTGCTGCCGGTCAGCCAGGCGATGCCCACCGAGGTCGGCGTGGCGCCATCGGCGAGGGCGGCGGCCACGTCCAGGTCGGCCAGCACCAGATTGTCCTTGACCAGCTCGCCGGTGCCCAGCAGCGACGGCTTGCTGGCCCCGGCAGCCTTGCCGAAGACCGCCACGAAAAGCGGCGACACCTCGCCGCCGGTGCCGCGTGGGCCGGTCACCACCGGAAGCCCTACGGCCGATTCGAGGTCGCGGACGACCTTTGCGAACTTCTTCGTCTGCTTCGCCATGGGAGGACTCCTGTCGGGACGGAATGCCCCACAGGAGTCGTCCGGGCCGACTCAGATACGTCAGGAGATCTTGATGCCGTACAGCTTCTTGGCGTACGTGCCGACCACCAGCATGTTGTTGTAGACCGACGGGCTGGCTTCGATGTTCTTCTCCAGCTGCAGCGTCGAGTAGTCCTCGCCGGTGATCGGGTTGAACAGGTGCAGCAGCCCGCTGGAGTCGCCCTGGATGCCGTAGACGTGACCGTCGGAGCCCTGCACCAGCACCGGCGAACTCCACGAGAAGGCGCCCATGGTGCGCTGCCACACCACCTGGCCGGTCTTCTTGTCCAGCGCCACCAGGTCGCCCTGCTTGTCGGACGCCGTCCGCGCCATGGTGACGAAGATCAGGTCGGAGACCTCGCCGAAGCCCAGCGCCGGGGTGGCCATCAGGCCACCGTTGACGGCGTTGTACTGGGCGTTGATCTCCCACTTCCAGACTTCTTTGCCGGTCAGCGCGTTGATCTTGCGGAAGGTGACCGGGCCGGACTTGGCGCCGGCGTCACCCTCGCCGCGCTTGTCGAACTCGTTGCCGGTGTAGATGAACGGGCCGTCCGGGGTGTCCTCGAGCACGATCGTCGAGTCGGTGTCGTCGCCGGTGGGGAACACCCAGACCACCTGCATGGTGGTGGCGTCCCAGCAGATGATGTTGCCGTCGTTGTCGGGGGCGTACATCAGGTTGCGGTAGGCGGCGGCGGAGCCTTCGATGCCGTGCCGGGCCTTCGGGTCGCCGGTGTCGTAGCGCAGCTTGGTGAACTCGGGTTTCACGCTGACCGTCTTGGCGCCCGGGTCGAAGGTGGTGTTCAGCTTCACCTTGTAGATCAGGCCGTTCTCGGCCGGCTCGATCAGCGTGTCGGACGCCGCGTTGACCAGGGCGGAGGAGTCGAAGGCGCCCCAATCGCGCGGCGCGGAGGGATCGGTGCCGTTCCAGCCGTCGACCTGCTGGTTCTTGATCAGGTCGAAGATCCGGTACTGCCAGTCGCCGGTCTTGTCGCCGTTCTGGTTGAGCCCCATCCCCGAATAGAGCAGCGGGTAGCCGCGCGGGTCGACCGAGCCGGTGCCCTTGAAGGCGAAGCCGGTGTCGATCGGCGGCTTGGTGTCCTTACCGTCGGCCAGGTTCATCCGGTAGACCTTGCCGTCGACCACCGGGTAGATCACCTCGACGAACGAGTCGTCGGCGACCTGGGCCGGATCGAGTCCCATGGCTTCCTTGGTGGCCTTCGGCCAGTTCACCATCAGCGGCTGCCCCGTCCAGCCCGCGCCGGCCCAGTAGGAGCCTTCGGCCTTGACGTCGCCGGTGTCGTGGGTCCAGGCGATCTCGAGCTTCTTGGCCGTGATGTCGGCGGCGCCGTAGGCGGCTGCGTTGCGGTAGTTGTTGCCGCGGAAGGTCAGCACCCCCGGCACCTTGGTGTAGGTGGAGGAGTCGCCGAAACCGACCGGGCCGGCCGGGTTGTAGTTCGCGATCGGCTGATTGTCACCGTTGAACAGCTGCCAGGTGACGGTGCCGTCGGGCTGGAACGGACGGCTGAATTTGCCGTTACCGAGCGCGGTGGGCGCCGTCCAGCCGGGCAGCGAACTGAGCGGCAGCTGCAGCTTCGCCGGGTCGGTCTCCGGGTTCACCGAGGGGGACGCGGTGGTCGTCGGCGCGTTCGGGCGCGGCGAGTGGACGAACACGTCCGGGGCGGTGCAGGCGGTCAGGGTCAGGCCGCCACAGATGGCGACGGCCGTCAGGCCGAGCAACGGACGGTGGACGCGGCGGGGGGTAACAGGCACGCTGGCGAGTCTAGGTGCGATCCCCCTCACAGGACGGGGTTGGTGCCCCAGATCCGCTTGATGTAGTCCTTCATCGACCGGTCGGAGGAGAAGAAGCCACAACGCGCCACGTTCAGGATCGCCGACCGGGTCCAGGCATCCGGGTCGGCATACAGGGCGTCCACCCGGTGCTGTGCCTCGACGTAGGACCCGAAGTCGGCCAGCGCCATGAACCGGTCGTGATGCACCAGGTTGGAGACCACCGGCTCGAAGGTCATCGGGTCGCCGCCGGAGAAGTGCCCGGACGCGATCAGGTCGAGGGTGGCCTTCAGCTGCGGGTTCGACTCGTAGTACTCGCCGGGGTGGTAGCCCTTCGCGCCGAGGTCGGCAACCTTCGGTTCGTCCATACCGAAAAGGAAGAAGTTGTCGTCGCCGACCAGCTCCCGGATCTCGACGTTCGCGCCGTCGTCGGTGCCGATGGTCAGCGCGCCGTTCAGCGCGAACTTCATGTTGCCGGTGCCGGAGGCCTCCATGCCGGCCAGCGAGATCTGCTCAGAGAGATCGGCGGCCGGGATCAGCCGCTCGGCCAGGGTCACGTTGTAGTTGGCCGGGAAGAAGATCTTCAGCCGTCCCTCGACCAGCGGATCGGAGTTGACCACCGAGCCCACCGCGTTGATCAGGTGGATGATCTGCTTCGCCATCCGGTAGCCCGGCGCGGCCTTGGCGCCGAAGACGAAGGTGCGCGGCGTGATGTCGGCAGCCTTCACCTTGCCCGACGCGATCTGCTCGTAGGTGGAGACGATGTGCAGCAGCTTCAGCGTCTGCCGCTTGTACTCGTGCAGCCGCTTCACCATCACGTCGAGCATCTGGTCGGTCGGCAGCTCGATCTCGTCGCGCACCCGGAGGTGGTCGCGCAGCAGGATCTTGTTGGCGTGCTTGGCCTCGGTGAATGCCGCCCGGAAATCGGGATCGTCGGCCAGCGGGGCCAGCTCCTGCAGCCGCTCCAGATCGGTGACCCAGCCCGAGCCGATGGCGTCGGTGATCAGGTCGGACAGGTGCGGGTTGGCCAGCTTCATGAACCGGCGCGGGGTGACACCGTTGGTGACGTTGGTGAATTTCTCCGGCCACAGCTCGGCGAAGTCGTTCAGCACCTTGTCCCGCAGCAATTGCGAGTGCAGCGCCGCGACGCCGTTGACCTTGATGCCGGCCACGGTGGCCAGGAACGCCATCCGGACGCCGCGGTCGGGGTACTCGGCGATGATCGACATCCGGCCCAGTCGCAGGTAGTCGTCCGGCCAGGTCTCGCGGACCAGGTCGAGGAATTCGTCGTTGATCCGGTAGATGATCTCCAGGTGGCGCGGCAGCAGCCGGCCGAGCAGTTCGACCGACCACACCTCCAGTGCTTCGGGCAGCAGCGTGTGACAGGTGTAGGCGAAGCATTTGGAGGTGACCGCCCAGGCTTCGTCCCAGTCCAGGCCGCGCTCGTCGAGCAGGATCCGCATCAGCTCGGGCACGGCGATCACCGGGTGCGTGTCGTTGAGCTGGAAGATGACCCGCTCGGGCAGGTCGCGCAGGTCGAAATCGCGGCCCTGGCCGTCGATGAAGTCACGCAGCGAGCAGGCCACGAAGAAGTACTGCTGCTGCAGCCGCAGCTCCTTGCCCTGCGGGGTGGAGTCCTCGGGGTAGAGCACCTTGGAGATGTTCTCGGCGAAGGTCTGGGCCCGGACGGCCTGGGCGTAGTCGCCGGCGTTGAAGATGTTCAGGTCGAACGCCTGGGTGGCCTGCGCGCTCCACAGCCGCAAGGTGTTGACGCGTCCGTTGAGGTAGCCGGGAACCATGTAGTTGTAGGGGACGCCGAGCACGTTCCAGGCCGGGACCCAGCGGGTCCGCTCGACGCCGTTGTCGTCGTAGGTCTCGGTGCTGCCGCCGAAGTTGACCTGCACGGCCGACTCGGGGTGGGCGATCTCCCACGGGTTGCCCAGGGCCAGCCAGGAGTCGGGCTGCTCGACCTGCTCGCCGTCGACGAAGGTCTGCCGGAAGATGCCGTACTCGTAGCGGATGCCGTAGCCGATACAGGGCACGTTCATGGTGGCCAGCGAATCGATGAAACAGGCCGCCAGCCGTCCCAGGCCACCGTTGCCGAGGCCGGGCTCGACCTCCTGGGCGCGCAGCGTGGCCAGGCTGAGTCCGCAACTGTGCAGTGCCTTCTCAGCGATGTCGCTGAGGTTCGCCGCCAGCAGGTTGTTGCCCAGCTGCCGGCCCAGCAGGTATTCCGCGGACAGGTAGGCCACCGATTTGGGATAGCCCTCACGCTGCTTGCGGCCGGTCTCGAGCCAGCGCGCGGTCAGGTAGTTCCGCACGGTGTGCGCCAGCGCGGTGTACTGGTCGTTGATCGACGACCGCGACAGGGCCACGCCCAGGTCGGTGTTCAGCTCGTGCAGGAACTCCTTCACGAAGCCGTCCACCGTGTTCGGCGGCGGCGTCACCGGAGCCAGCGCGAGCGGGTGGGTCTGCCTGAACTGAACGCCGCGGCGGTGCGGGCCGATCGCCGGAGTTTCGTCGGCGGGAGTGACCGGCGTGGGGGCTGACACAGGCGTTCGGGAATCAGACATGAGGGATACCGTAGCCAACCAACGTTACGACGAGCACATCCGTCCAGTGGCCACCGCGCCAGGGCCACCACCTGCTATAGACCGATGTCCAGATGACCCATGCCAGAACGGTGGCGACGGCGGCGACGATCGACGCCGTGACGCCCATTCGCTCCTTGCGGGCGCGGCCGATCAGGCCGGCGCCGACGCCGAGCAGTCCCAGCAGAGGTATGTAGAACGCGATTGCCGCGAAGACGAAGGCGATGATCGAGAACGCCTTGCCGGTGGGTCGGTCGGGCGGTGCGACGAACTGCTGGACCGCAACGTGCTGGGGCTGTGGGTTGGGTCGGTTGGCCACCGGGTCGTGCCAGCGCTGCCCGTCCCAGTACCGGGGCTGGGGCCCGCCGCCGGGATCGGGGTACCACCCCGCCGCCGGCGTCCGCTCCGCGGCTGGAGTGCTCGCCGACTGATCCGGTTGCCCGTTGTCCAGCAAGGTGGTGATCTCGGTCGCGGTGCGGTGGGTGACCTCCGGACGTTCGCGCAACGTCGCCAGCAGCGTCCGGACGTTCTGCCGCACCGACTCGTTCTTCTCCGCCCGCAGCGCCTGTCGCAGCTGCAGCAGGATCGACTCCTGCTCGGTGGGAGACAGTGCGGCGCGGCCATGGATGGCGGTGCCCAGCAGCATCAGGTATTCATACGGTGGAGGTGGCGGCGGCGGCAGCGGCTCGGGCAGTGGCTGACGTTCCTGCTCGCGCTCGTGGATGCCGCGGACCAGTGCGATCCCGGCGGACGCGGTCGGGTTGCGGTAGTCGATCGCCTGGTAGGCGAAGATCGCATGGTCGCGCAGTCCGCGCAGGTCGCCGAGTTGCACCGGCAGGATGGGCAGGCCGAGGTCGCGGGCGTAGGTCAACTCGAGCAGGCAAGCCTCGGACTGCAGCGAACTCTCCGACAGCGCGAAGACAAAGACGTTGCAGTCGCGAATCTGTCCCAGGATCGCCGTCCACCAGGCCTGGCCCCCGGTGAGATCCTGGTCGAGCCACACTCGTGCGCCGGCGCCCTCCAGGCCCTGGACCAGCGATCTGACCGCATCGGCGTCCGAACTGGAATGAGAGACGAAGATGGTCATCGACTGCCAGCCCTCCCCCTGATAGCGCGGCCCGTCGGCACACATTGGTGGCGAAAGCGTAGGGCAGGCAGTCCACCCAGGGCAGTGAACTGGGTAATACTGCGCACGGGCTGCAGGTTTCGGCGTCCGGGTAGCGTCGACGGATGACAGGCACATTCGCCCGGTGGACCGGTCTGGCCGTCGTCCTTGCGCTGACCGCCTGCGGTTCCAGCCCGGCGGCATCGCCTCCGGCTCCTGCCGCGACCGCGACCGCGACACCCGCTGAAACCACCAGCTCGGACTCTCCTTCGGCGGGCAAGCCGCTGGCCGGCACACCGTTCCTGGCCGAGGAACTCGGCGACTTCGACGAGCCGTGGGCGATGGCCTTCCTGCCTGGCGGCGACGCCCTGATCACCGAACGCGGCGGCCGGCTGAAGCTGCGTCAGGCGGACGGCCGCACCATCGAGGTGGGCGGTGTCCCCGAGGTGGTGGCTACCGGGCAGGGCGGGCTGGGCGACGTGCTCGCGTCCCCGGCCTTCGCCACTGATCGGACGGTGTATCTGAGCTGGGCGGCGGCCGGCGACGGCGGAACGGGTGCCGAGGTCGGTCGCGCGGTCCTGGTCCGCGACGGTGACCGGGCGCGACTGGATGACCTCCGGGTGATCTGGCGGCAGCAGCCGAAGACCAGCGGCAGCGGACACTACGGGCACCGGCTCACGTTCGCTCCGGACGGCTCACACCTTTTCGTCACCTCGGGCGATCGGCAGAAGATGACCCCCGCGCAGGACCGCGGGTCCACGCTGGGCAAGATCATCCGGATGGACCCCGATGGCAGCGATGCCCGGATCTGGACGCTCGGGCAACGCAATCCGCTGGGTATCGCCTTCGACGCCGCCGGAAATCTGTGGAGTTCCGAGATGGGCCCACAGGGTGGCGATGAGCTGAATCTGATCGTCGAGGGGAGCAACTACGGCTGGCCGCGGGTGTCGAACGGCTCGCATTACGGCGGCGGGAACATTCCCGACCACGCGCCCGGCGACGGTTTCGAAGCACCCAAGGTGTGGTGGAACCCCAGCGTCTCGCCGGGCAGCCTGATCGTCTACTCCGGTGCCATGTTCCCGCAGTGGGACGGCGACGCGTTCATCGGCGCCTTGTCCGGACAGGCGCTGATCCGGGTCGACCTGGACGGCACCTCGGCGGCCAAGGCCGACCAGTGGGACTTCGGCGACCGCGTCCGAGAGGTCGAACAGGCGCCGGACGGATCGATCTGGGTCCTCACCGACGGCTCCGGCGGACGGCTGCTGCGGCTGACGCCGGCCTGAGCGGTGGCCCGGGGCAATAGTGCGCATTTCGGATCGTCGGGGACCGGCGGAACATGGCCGGTGAGGCATTGGAGGCGACCACCATGGCCGACGAGAACAACATCGAGAAGCGGCCGGCCGACCCGTTCGTGGCGGCCCGGATCAGCAATCCTGGGGAACCGGCGAAACCGACGCTGCAGCTGGCCGGATTGCTCGGCGACAGCGACCGGGAGGGCTACCGGCGGCTGTACCTGAACACCAAACTCGACTACTACGTCGAGTTCCGGACGGCGGACGTGCTGGCCACCGAGGCGATCAGCCCGGATCAGCCGCCGTTCACCGGACTGGACGCGACCCGGGTGACCCTGCCGCACGGCGCGTCCGTCGACTATGTGCGGACTCGGCAGGCGTCGTCCGGGGACGACTTCCTGATCGATCCGGCCGCGGCGGCCCGCGTCGGCGGGATCGGCGGCAACGGTGGCATCTTCCAGACCCAGGTGGACACGATCCTGCAGTCGATCAACACCTGCGGCTTCTGCGACGAGTCGCTGTGGGGGCCATGCGTCGACACCCTGGTCAGCTGTCCGGCGACCTGCGACACCTGCGTGACCTGTGGCGTCGCCTGCCAGACGATCCAGACCTGCGTGTCATGCAACGGCACCTGTGCGACCTGCTTCACCTGCGGCGAGGTCACCTGCGTGACCTGCCGGCAGAACGGCTGCGGCGTCACCCGGAACACCTGTTGGACGTGTGGCAACCGGGCGTGCCGGACGGTGGCAGGTTGCACGGTGATCGAGGTCGCCACCGCGACCTGCGCCTGCTGACCGGACGGCGCCCCGAGCCCGGGACGGGAGCTGCTGCGAGATCGATCACTGGCACGGTCAGGGTCGGTGCTGGGGGACGTCTCAGGCCCGCCGTCCGGACGGCGCCTGATGTCGTCGGGGGTGCCGAGCGAGCAGGCTGCGAGGCGAACCCGATGGAGGTCAGCATGTCCAGCAATCACGCACTCGTCTCGCCCGCCGCTCCGGCGTCCGCCGAACCGCCCGAGCCGCGCCAGTACTCCCTGCGCGGCGTGCTCGGGGTGTGGGCGGCTGCGGCACTGCCGATGGCGGCACTGGCCTGGCTGGTGGCGCCTGCGCTCGCGGCGTCCTGGGGTGGCCCGACGGGCTTTGCCAAGGCGCTGATCCTGTGTCTGACGGCCGGGCTGATCTGGCAGTTCGTCCTGGTGCTGGTGCTGGTCCACCGCGAGACCGGCAGCCTGCGATGGCGCAGCGTCGCCGCCGCGCTGTGGCTGCGCCGTCCCAGCGATGCTGCGACCGGCCGCGTCGGTGGACGGCTGTGGTGGATCCTGCTGCCGGCGCTCGCGGTCGTCGGTGTCGAGCAGTTGCTGCCGTCGCTACCGATGCCGGGCGACCGCGACCTGGGTGCGTTTCTCAGCTCGGACGCCGGCCAGCAATTCTTCGCCGGCAACTGGGTGTGGTTCGCCGTCGTCGTGGTGATGGCGTTGTTCAACACGGTTCTGGGCGAGGAGTTGCTGTTCCGCGGCCTGCTGCTGCCCCGGATGCGCGGCGTGTTCGGACGCGCCGACTGGCTGGCGAACGGGGTGCTGTTCGCCTTCTACCATCTGCACATGCCCTGGGTGATCCCGATGGCACTGCTCGACAGCCTGGCGCTGGCCTACCCGAGCCGGCGATACCGGAGCGCCTGGCTCGGGATCATCGTGCACAGCGTTCAGTCGGTGCTGATCGTCGCCGCGACCCTGGTGCTGGTGCTGCGCTGAATCAGTGAGACGCGGACGGGTGGCGCGCCGCGCGGTGAATGTCGCACAATCTCGTCCCCGGCGCGGATCCGAGGGTCATGCTGATACAGGTCCAGCAACGTCAGTTCGGCGGTCTCGTCCTGGCGGTCGGCACGCTGCACCAGCTCGGCCAGGACGTCGCCCAACTCGTAGTCGATCGGCGCACCCGGCAGCGGCATCGCTCCCCAGAAGTCCCACAGCAGCAGTTCGTCACCGAAGCGATGGGCGACGTCCATGATCAGGTAGGACAGCACGAACGGCGGCCCGGTGAACTCCACGGGTCCGCCCCGCACGCCGAGATCGTCGATCGGACGGCCACGCCGTCGATAGCCGCTCCAGGCGGTTGCCGCGGTGAGGAAAGGCGAGTCGTTGCCGACGACGATGTCGTGGGGGTCACTCACCCGCCCGCGAGGACCAGCCAGGCCAGGGTCGAAACGAACCCAGCGACCGCCCAGCCACGCCTCGGCCACCACGTGATCGACTCGGCTCTCCGGACGCAGATAGTCGGCGAAGCCGACCCGGCTCCGAGCCGGGACGCCGTGCTGCCGCAGGATGCCGACGGCGATCAGCGTGTGGTCACGACAGCATCCCTGGACGCGCTCGGCCTCAGGTCGCGGGGCGGTCGGCGGGGCGCCGTGCCGCTGCTGATCGATCTCCAGGATCGTGCTGAGCCATCGGGCGTTGATGTCGTCATTGCTGGACTCCGGCAGCGGCGTGGACGCGAAGCGGTAGTGCGCGATCAGGTTCTGGGCAACCATGGACGCGGTGGTGATGTCCGGTTCGGCCTGATCGAGGAGCGCAGCGTGGCGACCGGGGTCGGAGTAGGCAGAGTGCCGTGCCCACCTGTCCATCGACGGAGGGTAATCGGCACGTCCGCAGGCGCGGTCGTACGTTGCGGCCATCCTCGTACGTTAGCGGCGGTCGCCGATGTCGCGTTGAGCCAGGATCTCGCGGAGGGTCATCAGCACTCGCTGATCCTTGGGGCGGTTCGCGCCCGCTTACCATCTAGGAGGGAAGTTCTGCGAGTCGTGCATCGCAGGAGGGGCAGCGGGGCAACGCTTCGTGGTCCTGCGTAGGTACGAAGTGCACGCCACAGAGGGCGCGCACCGCCTTGCCGTCGATTGTCTTTCCGGCGAGATGCTCTCGATGCGCATAGTGGGCGTGCTGGCCAGGCACCGATGTGTCGAGGACGCCTTTGGAAACCAGATCCGAAAGCGTCGCTGACCGGGCTGAGAAGTAGCCAGGTTCTGCGATGTTCGAGAAGAGCGTCTTGAACCGATCCCACCCTTGTTCAGGAGGGCAAAGCGAGATCAACGCGCGCAACGTGAGTTGCCAGAGCAAGTTGCTGCCCTCCCACTGCGACGCGGCGATGACCTCCAGTTCCACCTCGTCCGCCTCATAGCCGTCCTCGCGAACAATGGCGATCGTCAGGATGAGTGTCGCAACCGGGTTGTTGCCGGGAAGAGGATGATCGATGGGTATTTCAGCGGTCCCCCCGCAGATGATCTGATTGAGGGCGTCGTACACATGGCGCTGAATCTGGAGTTCCCAGGTCGTGAGGAGGCGAGCAACGGTCTCCCGCTTGAGCAAGCGGTTATCCTCAACGCTGGGTAGCCAACGATCGCTTGTGGCGGAATCGCCATGGGCGTCGTGGCGTTCGACCCGGTGGTAGAAGTCGTCGTGGTCCTGATGGTCACCCTTCGCCAACCCCGCGACGACGAGCCAGCGGACGTCGGTGTTTGGGTCGCGCCAGACTCCACCACGCCACTGGCCGGCCTTTATCTCAAGTAGAGGCAGGCGAGTGCTGCACGCGATCGGCCCCACGTAGTTGTCGCGGCCAGCATCGGGGCCGAACGCCTCCGCCGCTTTCCTGATTATCGGGTGGGCGAGTTCGCTGAGCGGATGCAACTCATCGAGCCGGCCCTCGTTGAGCAGTCGACGCGGGGATGGTGATGTCCAGTCGGCCGTCAGGTCTTCGCTGAGTAGGCGAAGGGTTGGGCGAGCGCGACGACTGTGCATTGACGAATCATCGCGCATCGCGCAAAGAAGAGACGGTTGCCTCGCTGCTCAGAGTTGATCGACGAGTTCGTCGACTGCGTCAGCGCGGGTTTGGCGCTGCTTCGAGAAGCGTTCCGCAAGCTCACGGCGATCACGCTGTCGCTGATCTTCGAACGCAAGTAGATCGGTCAGTCGAATGCGACGGTCGCGACCGACTCGATGCGACACAATCTCTCCGCGGTCAAGAAGCTTATAGACATGGGTTCGACTCATGCTCAAACGCACAGCGACTTGGGTGGGCGTCAGTGTCTCGGCGCCATCAACGACGAGAAGATCGGCACCCTCTTGGATGCAGCGACTCACGCTGAGCAGGACATCGCGCAACTCGGGTGCGGTGGTCTCAGCGAACTGAGCGAGTGCTGCGAGTTGGTCGACGGATACGTTCGAGGTCTCAATGGTTTGCATGGCGGATACTCTCAAGTGTCACAAGTGACGTAGATGTCACAGATGACTCTACCTGGCGCGGGATCAGCCCACAAGCGGATGAGGGCAGGCGAACGAAATCAGATGGCTCGAGCCACCCAGGGGAAGCGGCGGTCGACCTGCGGGTCGTAGAGCGGGACGCCCATGGCGTCCAGGGTCTGGATCGCCGGGTCCATCACGGTCAGGTCCTTGACGTTGTGGAAGGTCAGCACGACGAAGGTCTCGCCGGCGATCCAGACGTCGAAGGATCCGTGGCTGGGATGCGAGAAGTGGTAGGTGTCGGTACGCCGCCAGGTGCCGTAGACGATGGCCAGTTCGTCGAGCACGCGGTGGGTGTCCAGCGGGGCCACGTCCCGGACCCGGCGGCCCTTGATCAGCTTCAGGTAGGTGCGCCGGTCGGCGACGCGGTTGCTGCGCCGGCCGTCCGGATAGGCCCAGAACGCCAGTTGGTAGCTCATGTCACTCCAAGGGGGTACCGACTTCTAGGGCGCAATGTAGCGGTCGTGCTCGCCGAGACCGGCAGCGACGCGTCCGATTCAGTGAAATCTCGGACGGAGGGTCCTGCAGGGGTCTCGACAAGCTCGACCACGAGTTTTCGACGGTCGTCAGTCCAGTGGCTGGCGTCCCAGGGCGCCGACCAGGGCAGCGCGATAGTCCTCGCTGGAGAACCGCTCGAACTCGGCGTTCGCGGCGGCGAGACGGGCGGCGATGTCCAGCCGGTCGCATGCCTCCGCGTTCTCGGGATGGGCGGCGAAGCTTTCCAACCTGCCCACCACGGCCTGGGCCCTGCGACTGGCCCACTGCTGCTTGGAGTCCAGTCGGGCCGCGTACCAGTCGGAGGCCAGCACGGCCTCGCGGTCGAACAGCCCGCGCACCTCGGTCGAGTCGAGTTCGTGGCCTTCGGCGGTCTTCCCGAACGCCATGATCTCAAGCAGCGCCCGCAGCGGCGGGATCGCCAGTTCGACGGTGCCGTCGTCGAAGTAGGCCTGGGCGACCCGGCGGTGAGTCTCGACGATCACGTCCATGCTGTGCGCGTAGACGTCCTGGTCCTGCAGCTCGGGTCGCAGCATTTCGGGGGTGAACACCGCGTGCGGATGCAGGAAGATCCGGCCGAAGTACTTGCGGGCGAAGCTCTGCGTCATCCGGTAGCCGAGCCGGCTGGCCCGGACCAGATGTCCGTCGTGCTCGAAGTCTTCGACTCGCTCCAGGTGGCCTTCGGCAATCAGGCTGCGTGCCGAGCGTTCCTCGCTGGTCATCCGGGCAAACAACTCGGGAACCAGCATCGAGATGTCGTGATCGACCCGGACGTTCGGCCCGACATATCCGGCGCAGGACACCCAGCCGTCGTAGCCGGTCAGCACGTAGGACAACAAGGCGGCGTTCAGGTCGATGATCGCCGGCATCGCGTTGAACGGGCCCTTGGTCAGCGCGCCCTCCGAACCCGCACCGGTGGTGGACGGCGACTTCCCGGTCATCGAGCTGATGTACTCCATGAACAACTCGGGCAACTCCATGAAATGCAGCGGGTTGAACGAGCACAGCGGCGGAACCGGGCCGTCCGGCGGATTGTTGCGGCGTCCGGCGGCGACCACGTCGACCGGCACCGGCAGCGGTGCCCGGGCGGGCAGCTTCGCCGCCAGGTGCATCGCCAGATCGGCCGCGGCGGTGGCGGCGGCGTTGGTCACGTCCGGACGCCGCTGCAGGTACCGCGGGTTCTTGGACGGCTTGCCGCCGACCAGCCGCGGGTTGGCCGACGACACCACATACGACGGGCTGGCCTCGTCCGGCTCGTCGGCGAACCCGGCCAGCAGCTTGACCATCGGTTCGGTGAACGCACTGAAGGCCACCGCGTCGTCGCGCATGTCGCGGGCGTCGAAGCGGGTCAGCGGCTCGAAGTTCGACAAGAAGTTGTCCTCGCCTGCGATGTCGCGCTCGGTCTGCTTGTCGTAGCCGCGGTGGATGGCGTCGTCCGGACGCTGGAAGAGCAGGTCCTCGCAGTTCTGCACGTACTTGCGGGACAAACCGACCACCGGCCCTGGGCGGGCGGTCAGATGCGCGGGGCCGACGATCGAGGCGGTGATGTCGTCCTCGGTCTGCACCTTCACCGCCGGGTTGAAGTCGTGCCGCAGTCCGAACAGCCGCCAGGAGCCGTCGGTGTCGAAGCCGACCCGCAGCATGTTGACGTTGATCCGCTCGCCGTCCAACCGCAGCGCGTTGCCCTGCCGGCCGTTCATGATGCCGACAGTGAAGTGGCTGCGCCAGTCATCGCCCCATTCCGGGCGGTGGAACCGTTTCACCACGAAGACCAGTTCCTTCACGTGCGGCGGAATGCTCTCCAGCCACTCGTTGTACTCGGCGGTGTAATCGGGCTCGGACGGCGTCAGCAGCTTGATCACGCTGCCGATCGAGCGGCTGTTGGACAGCACCGGGCGGGTGTCGCTACCCCGCAGCGCGGGGTCGGCGAAACGGTCGGAGTGGTCCCGGGAGAGGATCGCCTCGACCGCCTCGAGATCGGCCTCGTAGTCGGCGACATAGGCGTTGCCGAAGATGAAGGCGTCGGTGATCGCCTTGGAGATCTCGGACTTGCCGCCGCCGGAGACGGTGCACGGCTTGTGGCAGGAGGTGACGGTGGCGACGGTGGCCTTCAGGTCCCAGTGCCGCGGATCGGACGGCGACTGGGCGAGTTGCACCCGGTAGCCGTTGGGCCCGAAGTAGGTCTTGTCGGCCCGCAGCCGGATCGAGCGCTCGCCGGAGGCGGTGTGCCAGGACGCCGTCATGGTGCGCAGCGAGTAGGTGGTCCGGGCCGGAACCAGCAGGTGCCCGGGGTGCTCCAGGTCGACCGCATGGCCCTCGGGTTGCCGGACGAACCGTTGCGGGTCGCGGGTCAGCACATCATCGAGCCGGTAGTCGTCTCCGGCCGACTCGTCGGTGTAGCCGCCGCCCAGGTTGTAGGACGGGAAGACCAGGGCGCCGCCGGCGTGCTCCTCTTCGACGTTGCCGAAGAGGTTCGCCGAGTAGGAGATCTGGGTCTTGACCTCCTTCTTGCAGTAGCCGAAGTAGTTGTCGGCGATCACCGTGACCATCACGCCGCGGGCGTCCCGGGCGCAGACCTTGAACGCCTGGCCGTTGTTGTAGCGCTCGTCCGGGCTCGACCAGCAGGTACCGTCGCGCCGCTGCCGCTCGGTGGCGTCGTCGACGTGTGGTAGGCCGAGCGCCTTCTTGGTCAGCTTGGTCAGGTGCGGGGCGAGGATCACGCAGCCGGTGGTGCCCGTCCAGGTCCCCGGATCCAGCGACGCGTCGTGCTCGGGCAGGTAGGGATCGCCGCCGTTACCGAAGATGCCTTCGACGAAGTCGAGGTTGGCCACCAGTCCGCCGGGCACGATGAACCGGGTCTCCATCCGGCGCTCGGTGGCATAGCCGGGCACCCCCGGGGAGACCAGCGGTCGCAGCAGCAAGGACACGAAGCAGGCGGCGGGATGGTCGGTCCTCGACAGGTATGGCAGCACCAGGTCACTGTGGGGTGGGTTGAACGCCTCGGTCAGCAGCCGGCCGAAAACCGCCTTCGGGACGGCGATCTTGTCGTCCGGGATGGGCAACCCACCTTGGCAGATGTGGAAGACCCCGGCGGTGGTCCGGCGGTCGTTCGCCGGGTTGTGCAGGACGCCGTTGGCCAGCCGGTAGCTGGACAGCAGCGGCGAGGAGAAGGCGTCGGAGTTGACCGGCAGCGACAGCGCCCGGGCCAGGCCCGGTTCGTCGAGCACCAGGGTGCGGCGCGGCAGGTGCGGGCCGGGGTCGTCTCCGGCGGCGCGGACGTCGGCGAGGTAGTCGTCCAGGAAGGCCTGGATCCGCTGGTCGACGGCGCACAGCCGGTCGGAGAGCCGCCGGCTCAGTTCGCGCTGACGAGCCAGGATGGGAGCGACCAGTTGGGCGCTGCCGGCCTCCTCGGCCTGCAGCGGAACGGACACCCCGATCAGGGCGAGGCGTAGGTTGACCGCGGCGGCGGTGACGTTGGGGGACATGCCGTCAAGTCTGGTCGACCCCGGCGAGGCTGTCAGGCGGTCTGCCGACATTCCAGGATTGTTACCAGCGGTCTCGATCGGCGAGACGGGCGAGCAACTCCGACATCCGCAGGACGAACTCCCTGGTCGGCTCCGACCCGGGGTCGAACGGCTCGCCGACCAGCACCCGGACGTCGGTGTCGTGGTAGCGACGGAAGATCACCTGCAGCGTCGCCGCCGTCCACTCCCGGTCGGCGCGGGTGGCGGCCCGCCGGACCAGCGGCGTCCGCAGCGCGCGGGCGGACAGCACCCCACCCACCGCGATCGGCACCGCCTGCAGGCCGGGGATGTGGCGGACGAGCAGGTCGGCCGAGCGGGACCAGCGGCGCAGCGACTCGACAGCGTCGTCGGTCACCACCGGGTCGGGCTCGATGGTGCCGGCCGGAAAGGTCAACAGTGCGCCGCCGTCCAGCAGGTGCCGGCGTGCCGTCCGGACGGTGGCCGCCGGGTGTGCCGGGTCCACCCAGATCAGCCGGGCCGCGACCCCCGGCAAGGCCCGAAGGAAAGGGCGGTCGAGGGCCACCACCTTCAGGTCGGGACGGCTCTCCAGCGCCAGGATCAGGCTCAGCGCGTCGATCACCCCGGGATGGTTGGCGGCGGCCAGCACCGGCCCGCTGCTGGGGATCAGCTCGCGTCCGAGGGTGGTCAGCGAGCGGGCGAAGGCGGGGATCTCGGCACGGGCGCCGGCCGCCAGGCCCCGTTCGGCGACCAGGTCGTCGAAGTCGGCGATCCGGACGGCGAACCGGCGGGCCGCCGGGCGCAACAACCCGCGGGCCGTCCGGGAGCGGCGGGGCAGGTGGAAGCCGTCCGCCAGGTCGTCGAGGGTGGTCTCGGTCAGCGCGTCCAGCCGCGCCCGGTCAGCCGGCATCGGACGGCTCCGGCTCACGCAGCCAGTCGTCGACCTCGGACAGCCATCGCGCCTTGTCCTCCTCGGATGCGAGGCTGGCCCGGATGCTGGAACGGGCCAGCTCGGCGAGTTCGTGGTCGCCCAACCCCAGGTCGTCGCGGGCCAGCCGGTACTGGTCGGTCAGCCGGGAGAGGAACAGCAGCGGGTCGTCCGCGCCCAGCGCGACGGTGGCGCCGGCGTCGATCAGCGTCCGTAGCGGGACGTCGCCGGCCTCGCGGTACACCCCGAGATGCACATTGGACGCCGGGCACACCTCGAGTGCGATGCCGGCGGCGACCAGTTCGTCCAGCAGCCGCGGCTCCTCGGCGCTGCGGACGCCGTGGCCGATCCGGGACGGATTCAGGTGCTCGACAACCTGGCGCAGGTGCCGCGGCCCGAGCAGCTCGCCGCCGTGCGGCACCCCGGGCAGCCCGGCGTTGCGGGCGATCCGGAACGCGGGCTCCCAGTCGGCGGTCACTCCGGCACGCTCGTTGTTGCTCAGCCCGAACGCGATCACCCCGTTCTCGCCGGCGTGGCGGGCAGCCAGCCGGGCGATCGTCCGGGCGTCCAGCGGGTGCCGGACCCGGCTCGCCGCGACCACGATCGCCACCTGGACGCCGGTCGCGTCAGTTGCCCGGCGGGCCTCGTCCAGGATGATCTCCAGCGCGGGCGCGAGGCCGCCGACGTGTGGCGCGTAGCTGGACGGGTCGACCTGCAGCTCGAGCCGCCGGGATCCCTCGGCGGCGTCGTCGCGGGCGGCCTGGGCGACGATGTAGCGCATCGCCTGCTCGCTGCAGACGACCTGGCGAGCCATCTCGTAGAGCCGCTGGAAGCGGTACCAGCCGCGCTGCCCGGGCGGCACCAGAAGCCCCTCGGCGTCCACCAGCGAGTCGTGCAGCCCGATGCCGGCCAGCTCAGCGAGGTGTTGCAGCGACGCGATGCTCATCGACCCGGTGAAGTGCAGATGCAGGTGCGCCTTGGGCAGCGCATCCAGATCTCGCGGCATCGCCCGATCGTGTCACATGTCGGTCAGTCCTCGGACGCGCGCTGCACCGTCCCGGCGGTGCCGTCGTCGCGTCGCCAGCTCACCACCAACTCGTCGCGGGTCCCGAACCGGACCAGATGACTGCCCACGACGCCCTCCCAGCGCTCCAGGTCGGCGTCCGCGGTGAGGGTCAGCAGCAGCGCGTCCGGGTCGCAGCCGAGTTCGAGTTCGCCGGTCGGAAAGCTCACCCGGCCGGACGCCGCGGCGTCGTCCCAATGCGCCGGAACCTTGCGCGACATGTGCGCGACCAGCTGTTTGGCGTAGCGGCCGGGCCGGGCGGTGGGAACGGAGGCGGTCGAGGTGGACGTCATGGCACGCAGGCTAACCCCGCCCAGTGGGTCCCGATCGGGGGTTGTCTCAGTGACTGGGGCAACCGGACGCCGGACCCGTTTCGTTTGTTACCTTAGGTAAGCCTTACCTTGCTATCAGCTGCTAGATAGCCCAATCACCCAGGATGTGTTCCCCCATGACGCTCGGCTCCACCGCCGCCCGCCTGGCTCGTCTGGCCTGCCTGCTGACCGCGGTGGCGGTGGCGGCAATCGGCTGCTCGAGCACCCCGGAGCCGTCCGCCACCCAGGTCCAGACCCGGACGGTGACCGACATCAGCGGCGCTCAGGTGCAGGTGCCCGCCCAACCGCAGCGGGTGGTTCCGCTCAGCGAACCCACGCTGGACGGCGTCCTCGCCCTCGGCGTCACGCCGGTCGGCACGGTGACCGGACGCGGCCAGAGCGCGGTCCCCAACTATCTGGCCGACGTCGCCCGCGACATCCCGATCCTGGGCGGCATCGGGCAGCCCAATTTCGAGGCGATCGGCCTGGCCAAGCCCGACCTGATCCTGGTCGACGGCACCAGCGTCAACAACAACCCGCCGGTGCTGGAGGCGCTGCAGCAGATCGCGCCGGTGGTCAACACCGGCTACGCCGGCGGTGAGTGGCGGACCAACTTCCGCAATGTCGCAGCCGCGCTGGGTCGCGAACAGCAGGGCGAGAAGGTGATCGCCGACTACGAGGCCAAGGTGGCCACCACCAAGGCGTCCCTGGGCAAGACCCAGGGCCAGACCTTCTCGATCGTCCGCTGGCAGGGGACGGCACCCGCGTTGATCCTGAAGGAGTTGCCGCCCGGGCAGGCGCTGGTCGATCTCGGCCTGCGGCGTCCGGCGGGGCAGGACACCTTCGGCCGCGGGCACTCCGAACCGGTATCGCTGGAGAACCTGCAGCGGATCGACGCCGACCACATGTTCTTCGGCACGCTGGGCGGATCCAGCGTCGGGAACCCCAAGGCCGGCGGTTCCGCCGGTCTCGACGGGGCGCGGAAGGCGCTGGAGCAGGCCGAGCAGGTGCCCGGCTTCACCCAGCTGACCGCGTACCGCAAGAAGCAGATCATTCTCGTCGACGGCTCGGCCTGGACCTCCACCGGGGGCCCATTGCTGATGAACCGCCTGGTCGACGACGTTCGCAACGCGCTCGGATGAGCAGGAGGAATCAGATGAACACGCCGTCGATCGGGCATGCCCGGATGCGTAGCTGGGTGGCTGGGGGGCTTGCCCTGGTGCTGCTCGGCCTGGGCCAGTCGCTCGCACCGCTGGCGCTCGCCGAGGAGACCCAGGAGCCCACGCCCTCGGCTTCGCCGTCCACCCCCGCCGCCGAAGAGACCGGGCCGAGCGAATCGGCCAAGCCGAAGGAGACCGCTGAGCCGAAGCAGACGGCGAAGCCTGCACCGTCGGCGACGAAGGCAGCCAAGACGACGGCACCTCGCGCCGTTCGGCCGCAGGCCGCCGCGGAGTGCGCTGCCACCGCGTCGGTCACCGTGGCCGCGACCGCGCCGCTCGGCGGCAAGCTGCGGGTGAGCGGTGCCGGCTTCTGCCACCCCGCCGACGGCGGCTCGCGGATCGCGATCAAGATCGACGAGGGCGGATTCAGCCGGCTGAACAGCGACCTGCACGCCAACAGGACGATCTGGGCGATCGTGGACGCCGCCGCGGACGGCACCTTCGACGAAGACCTACAGCTCCCCGACGGCACCGAGGCGGGCGCCGACGGGTCGCTGCCCGCGCTGGCCGCCGGCCCGCACTCGCTGCGGCTGCTGACCGGTTCGCTGAAGACCGGCGACACCATCCGGAGCCTGAAGTCCGAGAACTTCGACGTGGTGACGCCGAGCACCCCCACCCCGACTCCGACCGAGGAGCCCACGCCGACGCCCACCCCCACCCCGACTCCGACCGAGCAGCCGACCACGCCGACCCCCACTCCCACTGCCACGGAGCAGCCGACCACGCCGACTCCGACTCCCACCGTTCCCGAGTGTGCGAAGGATGCGGCGGCGCGGGTGGACGTCTCGCCGGCCAGCGCGGACCTGGGCGGGGTGCTGCGGGTGACCGGATCCGGCTTCTGCCATCCGGCCGAGGGTGGTTCGGTGATCGCGATCAAGATCGACGAGGGAAACGTCGGTCGACTCGACACCTCGGTGCATCAGAACACCACGATCTGGGCGATCGTCCCGGCCCAGCCGGACGGCACCTTCGACGTCCAGCTCCAGCTGCCGGACGGCACTGAAGCCGGGACCAACGGGTCGCTGCCGGGGCTGACCGCCGGCCCGCACACGCTGCGGTTCCTGACCGGGGCACTCAAGACCGTCGGGGGCGTCAAGGACGCCTCCCGAAGCCTGTCCGCTGATTTCGCGGTCAACGGTCCCACTGTCCCCCCGGTCACGCCGACGCCCACTCCGACGCCGACGGTTGAGCCGACTCCGACCCCGACTCCGACGGTTGAGCCGACTCCGACCCCGACTCCGACGGTTGAGCCGACTCCGACTCCGACTCCGACCCCGACAACGCCCGCGCCGGGCAGCTACACCGATCCCACCGACCCGTCGGTCAGCTACACCGTGCCCACCACGGTGAAGGCGGGCGAGCCGATCGTGGTCTCCGGGACGGGTTGGCGCACCGACGGCGGCACGGCGGGCAGCGTGCTCAGCGTGCTGTTGGACGCGACCCAGTCCGGAGACCCCAACACCGTTTACACCAAGCGGGACGTGACCGACCCCACCACGAACTCGGTGACCTCCGACAAGCGCCTGCACGCGATCATCCAGGCCTCGGCCGACGGTTCGTGGACCGCCACGATTCCGTTCCCGACCGCTGCCAACGCCCGGTTGAACGACGGCACCTGGACGGAATGGGCGATCGGCTCGTCCCACCAGATCCGCTTCCTCACCGGCAGCGGAATCGCCGGTGACAAGCGGCGCTCGCTGGCCGGCACATTCACCGTCGCCGGCGACGATCCCGTCGACCCGGCGACCCAGCCGCCGAACTGGGCGCACACCACCCTGACCGCGGGCGGTGCGACCGCCTGGGTGCAGACCGAGGTGGCCACGGCGTCCGGCTCGACGATCAAGATCAAGGGCACCGGCTGGACCGACAAGGCCGGCACCGGAGCCTCGACCGTGGCGCTGAAGCTGAATCACGCCGCCGGCCAGTACGCCCGCACCGGCTCCGGCGTGGTCGCACCCGGCGGCACCGCCGACCCGACCATCTGGAAGCTGCTCGCGCCGGCCGGCACGCCCAGCCATCCCAACGTGATCGCTCTGCCGGCCAGCGGGAACTTCGATGTCGAGATCGACGCCCCGGCGGGACTGGTCGCCGGTCAGTTGCTCACGGCCCAGTTCCTGTCCGGCCGGTTCGGGGTCAACGACACCGTCCGGAACGTCACCTCGGCCGCGTTGGTCGTCGGCGGCGTCCCGCATGTCGAGGAGCCCGACGACGAGGACGTCACCTGCACGCCGACATCGGCGAACCCGGCGGTGACGGTGGCGCCGCAGGCCAGCCTCGGCGGCACCCTGCACGTCACCGGCACAGGCTTCTGCCACCCGGGTGAGAAGCGCGGCGGATCGGTGATCGCGATCAAGATCGACGAGGGCGGCATCAGCCGGCTGAACGACGACGTGCACAGCAACCGGACGATCTGGACGATCGTGCGCGCCAAGGCGTCCAACGGCACCTTCGACATTCAGCTCCAGTTGCCGGACGGCACCACCGCGGGCGCCAACGGCTCCAGCCCGAGTCTCAAGGAGGGCGCGCACACCCTGCGTTTCCTGACCGGATCGCTCAAGGAGGGCGACACCAGTCGCACCATCCAGTCGGCGCAGTTCGTAGTGGGCAGCTACCGCCCGCTCGAGGTGCCGGAGCCGGTCGAGGCCACTGAGGACCTGACCACCGCAACCCGAAACGGTGTCGCGGCGGCACTGTCCGCGAAAGCGCTCACGGTGACGATCCCAGGAGCCGAGAAGGGTGACTGGGTCTACCTGAACACCTACTCGGGCGGTTCGCCGACCAACCCGTGGGGCGCAAGTTGGTTCCAGGCGGACGCCGACGGACGGGTGGTCGCGAGCCTTACCGGGGTAACCCTGCCGACGGGGACCAGCAAGGTGTCCGCCCAGTCCGGCAACTCCGGCGAGGTCGGCAAGCTGCTCGGCTGGACGCCGCTGACGATCGCCGGCCAGAAGGCGGCGGAGACGCCGAGTCAAACGGTCACGGTCATCCGGAGCATCGTGCGGACGACGACCACCAGCACCAGCGAGGAGTCGTCGGCACCCACCACCGTGCCGAACCCGCCGGTGCAACGGGCCAGCCAGCTGAGCGGACTGAGTAATGGTGAGGCCACCGCAACCGCGGACGGCACCAAGATCACCGTGACGCTACCCAAGGGCACGGCCTCGAAGTGGGTCTACGTCTACCTGTACAGCGGGGCGAGCATCGCCAAGGCGGGCTGGGTGCAGTTGAACGCCGCCAAGGCGTTCACCGTCGACCTCAAGGACCTGGCCGACGGGCGGCACCGGATCGTCGCGGTGAACGGCGACGGCGGCATCGTCGGGTGGGTCGAGGCCAGCAAGGGCAACGTGGCTGTCACCGCCACCCCGATCACCGCCGGTACGGGAAATCCGCAGCCCGCCCCCGGGGATCCCGCCGCGGCAGCGCTGACCCAGCCCGGCACCGGCTCGCTGGAACCTGTCCTGATCGGGGCGGCGATCGCCGTCCTCACCGCGGGCGGCGTGGCGATGCGCCGGCTCGCCAAGCCGAAGGGAGTGGCGTGATGCCCGTCCGAACCATTGCCGGCGGCGTCCGGCTGCTGATCGCACTGCTGCTCGGGCTGGCGGTGTCGGTGCTGCCCGGACAGCCGGCCGCCGACGCGATCCCGCCCGGCGGTGCCGGACCCAACACGCCGGGCACCAGTTCCGGGGTGTCGCCGCGCAGCCTGAAGGCCGGCGAGGTGATCCGGTTCACCGTGCGCGGCTTCCCCAGGGGCGAGACGCTGTACGTCAAGATCGACGACGGCAAGGCCTGCAGCAACACCTCGCACGGCGCCTGCGTCTACCACTCGCAGAAGATTCCCAGTTCGGGCGTGGTGAACGGATCCTTCCGGTTGCCGAGAACCCTGAAGCCGGGCAGCCACACGCTGCGATTCCTGGCTTCGGCCTACGTCGACCCGAAGAATCCCGGCAAGGGCACCAAGGGCTACACCCGCCGCAGCCCCAGCTTCACCATCACCAGCGGCTCGTCGGGCTCGACGCAGACCAACGGCAACAGTGGCACCACCACGACGACGACCACGTCCGGCACCAAGACCACCACCACGAAGACGACGAAGGGCTCGGTGGCCAAGCCGGAGGCCGGCACCAAGGCGAATCAACCGGCCACGGTGCCGACCGCGGTGGCGGCCGAGACCCTCACCGCCGACAAGGCGGGTCCGGTGAAGGCGGCGATCAGCGGCGACAAGGCGGTCCTCACCGTCGGCGCCGACTACGCCGGCGAGTGGGCCTTCGTCTACGCCTACTCCGAGCCGACCCCGCTGGGCTGGCAGCAGGTGGCCGCGGACGGCACGGTCAACGTCGCCACCACCGGGCTGGCCGCGGGCGAGCACCGGTTCGCGGTGCTGGACGCCGACGGCAAGCTGCTCGGCTGGACGGCGGCCGCCGTGGGCGCGTCCCCGTCCGCCGCACCGACGCCGTCCGCAGCGCCGGTGGCCCCGGCGTCCACCCAGTCGGCATCGAGCATCGGGGTTTGGATCCTCGGCGGGGCGGTGCTGCTGGTCGGTGCCGGGCTGGCCGTCGTGCTCGTCCGGCGGCGCCGGGCGGCGGCCGGGACCGACTGACCGTTGTCGAGCACCAACGTCGCAACCCGGGCGGCGACGGCACCGGCCGTCGCCGCCCGGGCCGGTCTCGCCTTCGCCGTGGCGACGGGGCTGTTGGTGCTGGGCATGCTCGTCTCGCTCGGGGTCGGGTCCAACCCGATCCCGCTGGACCGGGTCTGGCAGCTGCTCTGGCACCCCGACGGCAGCTTCGACGCCGTCGTCGTGCTCGATCAGCGGCTGCCCCGGACCCTGGTGCTGGTGGTCGTCGGTGCCGCGTTGGGGGTGGCCGGCGCGCTGATGCAGTCGCTGACCCGCAACCCGCTGGCCGACCCCGGCATCCTCGGGATCAACGCCGGGGCGTCCCTGGCGGTGGTGCTGGTGGTGGCGCTCACCGGCCTCAGCGGCATCGGCTTCTACCTGTGGTTCGCCTTCGCCGGCGCGGCGGCCGCCGCGGTCGGCGTCTACCTGCTCGGCATGGCCGGGAGCTCATCGCCCTCGCCGGTCCGGCTCGCCCTGGCCGGAGTGGCTATCAGCATGACCGTGGCCTCGCTGGTCCAGACCGTCATCCTGGCCAACGCGAACGCCTTCAACGAGTTCCGGTTCTGGGCGGCCGGCTCGGTCGAGGGTCGCGGCTACCCGGTGCTGGTGGCCACCGGCGGGTTCATCCTGGCCGGCCTGCTGCTGGCCTGCTGCCTGGCCCCCGCCCTCAACGCGCTTGCCCTCGGTGAGGACGCCGGACGCGCGCTCGGCGTCCGGGTCGGACTGGTCCGCGGGCTGGCCGTGCTGGCCGTGACGGTGCTGGCCGGAGCGGCGACGGCCGCCGCCGGGCCGATCATGTTCGTCGGTCTCGGGGTGCCCTACCTGGCCCGGGCGGTGTTCGGACCCGACCAGCGACTGGTGCTGCCCGGGACCGCGCTGGCCGCTCCGGTGCTGCTGCTCGCCGCGGACGTGGTGGCCCGGCTGGTGGTGCTGCCCGGCGAGGTGCCGGTCGGTGTGGTGGCGGCGATCCTCGGCGGCCCCGCCTTCGTGTTGATCGTCCGGCGTCCCCGGATCGAGGCGCTATGAGTGTGATTCGCGCGATCGTCGGGCCCGGACGCCCCGGCTACCACCGGCTGCGGCTCGGACCGGCCAGCGTGCTGGTCGAGCGCCGCACGGCGGTGGTGGCGGTGGGTGCCGTCGTGGTGTTGCTGATGCTGGCCGCGGCCGGGCTGCTGATCGGCGACTACCCGCTCAACCTCGGCCAGGCCGTCCGGGCGCTGTTCGGGACGGGCGACCCGCTGGCCCAGTTCTTCGTTCGCGGACAGCGGGCGCCGCGGGTGCTGGCCGCGATCCTGGTCGGCGCCGCGCTGGCGGTGTCCGGAGCCATCTTCCAGTCGCTGTCGGCGAATCCGCTGGGCAGCCCGGACGTGATCGGCTTCACCACCGGATCGGCGAGCGGCGCACTGATCGCCATCATCGTGATCGGCGGCGGCCCGGCCCAGACCGCGGCCGGGGCGCTGGTCGGTGGCGCGGTCACCGCCGCCGTGGTGTACCTGCTGGCCTGGCGGCGTGGGCTGACCGGCGGACGGCTGGTGCTGGTCGGCATCGGGGTGGCGGCGGTACTGCAGGGGCTGAACAGCCTGCTGCTGGTCCGGGCTTCGCTGACCGCGGCGCAGACTGCGGGGCAATGGCTGGCCGGCTCGTTCAACGCCGTCGGATGGCCGCGGGTGCTGCTGGTGGCCGGCGCGCTGGCCGTCCTGCTGCCGGCCGCCGCACTGCTGGCCCGTCCGCTGGGCGCGTTGGTGCTGGGCGATGACCTGGCCGCCGCCCTCGGCGTCCGGGTGGAGCGCAGCCGGACCCTGCTGGTGGTGGTCGGCGTCGTCCTGGTCGCGGTCGCCACCGCCGCTGCCGGGCCGATCAACTTCATCGCGCTGGCGGCACCGCAGATCGCCCGCCGGCTGACCCGGACGTCCGGGATCGGTCTGGGAGCCGCCGCCCTGCTGGGAGCGGCGCTGGTGCTGGCGTCCGACCTGCTGGCCCAGCGACTGTTCGCGCCCACCCAACTGGCGGTGGGCGTCGTCACCGGCGTGCTCGGCGGCGGCTATCTGATCTGGCTGCTGGCCGGCCAAGCCCGGAAGGGAGCACAATGACCGCGGTGGAGACCGTCCCGCCGATCACGGCGTCCGCGCCGCTTCGAGGCCGGCAACTATCCGTCGGCTACGGCGAACGTCTGGTGCTGGAGGGCTTGGACGTCGAACTGCCGGCCGGTGAACTGACGATGATCGTCGGGCCCAACGGCTGCGGCAAGTCGACCCTGCTGCGGGCGCTGGCCCGGATGGTGCCGGTCCGGGCGGGCTCGGTCGAACTGGACGGACGCCCGATCGGCGAGTACCCAACCCGGCAGGTCGCCCGCCGGCTCGGCCTGCTGCCCCAATCGCCGGTGGCCCCGGACGGCATCACCGTCACCGACCTGGTGGCCCGCGGCCGCTACCCGCACCAGGGCATCTTCCGGCAATGGAGCGACGCGGACGCCGTCGCCGTCGACGAGGCGATGGCCCGGGCCGGGGTGACCGACCTGGCCGCGCGCCAGGTCAGCCAGCTGTCCGGCGGCCAGCGGCAGCGGGTCTGGATCGCGATGGCGCTCGCCCAGCAGACCCCCATCCTGCTGCTCGACGAGCCCACCACCTACCTCGACATCGCCCACCAGGTGGAGGTGTTGCGGCTGGCCCGCAGCCTGCAGCGGGACGGCTACACGATCGTGGTGGTCCTGCACGACCTGCATCTGGCGTTCCGCTACGCCACTCATCTGCTGGTGATGAAGGAGGGCCGGATCGTGGCGCAGGGCGACCCCGGCGCGGTGGTCACCGCCGAACTGATCGAGGACGTCTACGGCCTGCCCTGCCGGGTGCTGCCCGACCCGGAGACCGGCCGGCCGCTGGTGATTCCGGCGGGTGACGAATGACCGCCGGTTCAGCCCCGGACGCCCCCCGGACGCCGCCGAAGGTCCGGCGTCCGTCCCCGGCACCCCGGGTTCCCACCCCGGCGAGCGCCTTGGCCGCGTTCCGCGCCGAGCCTCGCTCGCCGATCATCGAGCAGGACGGCGAGGAGTGGATCGCCACCTTCTTCTGGCAGGACGCTGAGGCCGAGGAGGTACTGCTGTTCGTCAACCGGCTGACCGACGAGCGCGACCTCGACCGCAGCCTGATGACCCGGCTGCCGGGCACCGATCTGTGGCACCTGAGCTACCGGATGCCGGGGGACTGGCGGGCCTCCTATGCCATGGTCCAGAAGCCGCCCGGACGTCCGGCGCCCTGGCGGGACCTGGCCGAGCAGGCGTCCCTGCGGGCGGCGCTCGACCGGGGCCTGCCCGACCCGCTGAACCCGACCGGTATGCGCAACCGGGCCGGTTTCCCCTTGTCAGTGGTCGAATTGCCGGACGCGCCGGTGCAGTCCTGGCTGGCCGCGCGCGGACCGCTGCGCGGCACCCTCAGCACTTACGAACTCGGCGGACGCCGGCCCTGGGTCTACCGCCCGGCTGAGTTCGTCGCGGACGGCCCGATCGTGGTGGCGCTGGACGGCGAGATGTGGGTCGGCGAGCAGAGCCTGCCGGCGATCGTGGACAACCTGATCGCCGACGGCTTGACCGAGGCGCCGCTGCTGCTGCTGGTCCCCGGCGGCGACCGGCTGCAACGCTGGGCCGAACTGAACGGTGCCGGTGGCATGCCGGACTGGATCGCCGACGTGCTGCTGCCCTGGGCCGTCGCCACCCACCAGGGCAGTCCGGACGCCGCCGACCGGGTGGTCGCCGGACAGAGCCTGGGGGGTGCGGTAGCCCTGCTCACCGCCGCCGAACGCCCGGACGCGGTGGGTGCCTTCATCGCCCAGTCGGCGTCGCTGTGGCAGGACGGCCTGGCCGACCGGGCCGCGACGATGCCCGCCTCGGCCGGTGGCTACCTGGAGGTCGGACGGCAGGAGTGGGTGCTGCTGGAGCCGAACCGGCAGTTGCATCGGCGGCTGGCCGCGGCCGGCGTCCAGCATCGGTACACCGAGTTCAACGGCGGTCACGACTACGCCTGTTGGCGGGGCGGGATCGCCGACGGGCTACGGGCGACGCTGCCGGTCGCCGCTGGTTGAGCCTGTCGAAACCCATCAGGCTCAGGACGGATCGGCGGGCGCCAGGTCGTTCTCGACATGCTGGGCCATCACATGCGCCGCGCGCGGGACGTCGTGGGCCTCCAGCGCGGCCAGCAGATCGAGGTGATCGCGCAACCGGGAGGCGATGTCGGTCATCTCGACCACGGTCCCGGCTGCGATCGCCTGCCGCAGTGCCCGGACCACACCCGCGTACAGCCCGACCAGCAGGTTGTTGCCGCTGGCCTCCATCACCAGGAAGTGGAACTGTCCCGGGGCCCGGCCGCGGCCGCGTCCGAACGGGTGCTCCGGCGGCGGGTTCGAGGGGTCCAGGGCGCGGCGCATCTCGGCGAGTTGCTCGTCGGTGCGGTGCCGGGCCGCCTGCTGCGCGGCCTCCAGCTCGAGGGCGCGCCGGTAGCCGAGCAGATCGCTGACGCTGAACTCGGAGAGGTAGTCGGTGAGCACCGAACTGACCGGCATCCGGGAGCGGACGAAGGTGCCGATGCCCGGCATCGGCTCAAGGATGCCGACGGTTGCCAGTGACCGCACCGCCTCGCGGACCGTCGTCTTGCCGACCCCGATCAGCTGCATCAGCTCGGGCTCGGTGGGGATCTTGGAGTTGATCGGCCACTCGCCGGATGAGATCCGGTGCCGCAGGAACGCCAAAGTGCGCCGGGCGCGTTCCGAACCAACCTGCACCATTGCCTCCTGTCAGCCGCGACCGCCAGAGTCTACGACTCACTGCCGGCCGCGGCGGAAACGGCGCTTCAGTCGCAGGTCCGGCGGCAGCGGTGGGGCGGTCAGCCGGGGAACGGCGCCGCGATAGCCGGCAACCCGCCCGAAGCGGTCGTCGCTTTCGGAGTTCCACTCCGCCCGCATCCGCACGATGTCCTCGTGACTACGCCCGATGAAGTTCCACCACATCACGATGCCCTCGTCGAACGGTTCCCCGCCGAGCAGCATCACCCGGGCCGGCGCGTCGGTCGGATTGGTCAGCCGCAGATGGTCGAGCCCGGCGTCCCGGACGCCGAGCACGGTGTGGTCGAGCCGAACGCCGTCGAAGTCGACGCAGCCGGTGTCGACCAGAACGCCGTGCTCGAAGCCGGCATCGACCGGAACTTCCCAGCTGGCGCCCGGGTCGAGGATCACCTCGGCACCGAGCAGTGAGGTCTGGGTGTGCACCGGCGAGTCCGACCCGGCCAGCGACCCGATGAACACCCGGGCCCGGACGCCGTCGGCGTCCACCGGGTCCGGCACGTGGTGCTGGAACTCGCGGACCAGGTCCTTCTCGGCCTCGGGCAGTGCCACCCACAGTTGGACGCCGTGCAGCACCTCCCGCTCGGGGGTGGACACCTCCGAGTGCGCGATGCCGTAGCCGGACGTCATCAGGTTCATCTCACCCGGCCGCACCATGGCGTGGACGCCGCCGGAGTCGCGGTGCTCGATCTCACCGGAGAACAGCCAGCTCACCGTCTGCAGCCCGGTGTGCGGGTGCGGCGGGACGTCCATGCAGACACCCGTCTCGGGCCCGTAGTGATCGGCGAAGCACCACGCTCCGACGAACGAACGCCGTAGTGAAGGCAGCGTCCGGCGGACCTTGAGCGCGTCCGCCGGACCGAGTGCGACGTCCTTGGGCTCGATGACCTGGATCTGCTCAGGATCGTCGGTATGGGTCGCCAGGCAGTCATACCATTCGGCCCTGGTCTCGGTGTTGCTCATGACTCAGGGTATGCCGATGCGCCGAAGCCGAGGTGAGGTCGTGGGTGAACTCAGCGGTCGGCGAGTTGGAAGAAGTAACGGCTATGCGTCTGTTTGATGGTTTCCAGCGAGTCGCTGTTGAGTGAGACGATCTCAATGTCCGGATCCACTCGCTCAGCCTCCAGGCGGAAGCGCTCGCGCATCGCTTGGTGCCCACCCTCTGGTCCGGGAAACTCGGTGACAGCGACGGCGCCGGTTCGGCGGTGATAGGTGATCAAGAACGCAGTCATCATTGCCCCCTCGCACTGCGGAAACTGTTCTCAAGGTTGACCAAGAGGTGATGATACCCCTCGGCGCGGCCGCGGTAGCTGTCCCGCAGCGCGGTGACCCGCGGCTCGAGCTCATCCAGGAGGGCAAGGCCCTCTTCTTCGGAACTGATGCCCGACACGACCGACTCTCGGAAGTCCTCCAGTTGATCCAACAGGACCGTCACGTCATTGCCCGAGCCCTCGAGTTCCGACAAGTCGGTAACCGAGATGTCGATCAACGCCGCGACCAGCCCGCGTTGGTCCGGGTCCGAAGGGAGCACGCCGTACCGGACATCGCGTCCCACGAAGTCGGCCATAGCTTCGAAAGTGTTTGCCCATTGCCCTTGCAGGCGGGTTCTGATCTGAACCTCGACTCGACCCGCGGGAAAGCGCAGCCACACATGCACGGCGCGATAGCCGCTGTGCGCATCGGCACGGTAGTCCCTGATCGCCGAGTCGTCCTGTCCGAACATGGCCACGACTGCTCGCGCTATCGCATCCTGAGTGACAGTGCTGATATCAGCCTCAATGCGGACGCCGGCTACGTCCTGCACGTAGCCCAGCGAGATCGCGGGAGTACGCTGCAGCTTCTCGCGCAGCGTATCGATGGTCTTGGCCCGGAATGTGATCTGTACATCGTCCAGACCACTGGCAGTGCGCGTCCAGTCGATACGCCCCAAGTGCTGGCTGACAGCCCTGGCCAAGTCGTCGTACCAGATCAGGACGTCTTGATAGTGAGGGCAATCGGGAGGCGCTGGCAAGCCGTCGCGAAGGCTCCAGCTCAGCCGCTTCAGTGCACTGCTCGACCAAGGTGGCGAAGCAGTGCACTGGTCAGGCAGTTCCATAGCCATGGCCGGCACGATAGGCGCAGTGGCGGCCTCATGGAGCCTTATCCACAGGCCTGCTCAATCCGTTGACGCCGTCCTTGCCGAAGTAGGCCAAGCCGGCGTCGGCTTGTCGCAGCTCAGCCGGCCAGCTCCGAGCACTGGCCGAGTGCCCGGCCGCCCACCGTGTTCACCGATCCCGGAACGAATCCGCCGGAGGCACCTGACAGTCCGTAGCAGACCAGGTTGCGTCCGACCGTGTTCCGCACCACGTAGACGTCCTTCGAGCCCTCGGGATCCGGGTCGGTGATCTTGATCTTGAGCAGCACCACGTTCTTGCCGACCTTATTGAACAGCGCCCCGAAGAAGGTCGTATTCACATTGCTCACCCAGAGGTTGCCCTTGATCGTGTTGTTCTTGACCGACCACGGGATGACCGGCGACCCACCGCCGACGATGGTGACGTTCTTGCCCACCTGGACGCCGTTGATCAGCACCACCGCGGCTCCGAGCGCGGTGATGTCACCCTTCACCGTGATCGTGGAGAACACGGTCGGGTCCTCGATCGGGTTGCCGGTGGCGTCGACGCAGGGATGAGCCGAGTTCCCGGTCAGCGCCGGGGGCTGACAGCCGAGGCCGAGGGTGGAGCCGCGAAGAGCGTTCACGTCGCCATCCACCGTGATGGTCGACGGGGAGCTTTGTGCATCCAGAGCGGCTCCCTTGCGCACAGTGATGTCGCCCTTCACCCGGACCACCGCATTCTTCGCCACCGAGCAGTCACCGGTCACGGTGATGCTCCGGTAGGTGCCAGAGCCGATCTCGCCGCCGCTGCAGGTCAGCGAGCGTGGCCCGCCGTACGGTCCACCATGCGCGGACGCAACAGCTCCTCCGGCAAAGGTCAGCCCGACCGTGGCGGCCGCTGCCGTCAGGGTCCGGACCATCGTGACTGCGCGCATGACTCGTCCTCTCGAGAGCGGCCCGCCGATGGGCGGGCTAGTGAGGCTATGCATACCCTCGGCACGAATCATGCGTCAAGAGTCTGACGCGACAGTTAGTAGCGCCCGCGCGTCGCGCCGCGACCCGGACGGTCAGGCGGTGCCCGTCCCGGGCCAGTAATGCTGCTCGTTGAGGGTGCGGGCGCCGAAGATGGCCTGCCCGACCCGGACGCAGGTGGCACCTTCTTCGACCGCCACCTCATAGTCGCCGGACATGCCCATCGAGAGGCCGCCCGGACCGACCAGGTCGGGATCGATGTCGCGGGCCTGGTCACGGAGCGTCCGCAGCCGGGCGAAACAGGCTCGGACGCGCTCGGCGTCCGAGGTGAACAGGGCCAGGGTCATCAGACCGTTGACGCGCAGGCTCGAGTAGGCCGGCAGCTGCCGCAGGAAGCCGGGCACCTCGTCCGGCGGCAGGCCGTACTTGGACTCCTCGGCGGAGGTGTTCACCTGGACGTAGACGTCCAGCGAACGGCCTGCGGCCTGCAAACGGCGATCCAGCGCCTCGGCCAGGCGCAGGCTGTCCAGGGCCTGGAACTCGGCGGCGAAGGCAGCGACGTCGCGGGCCTTGTTGGTCTGCAGGTGTCCGATCACCGCCCAGGCCACGTCCTCGTCGGCCAGGTTGGCGTGCTTGCGCTTCGCTTCCTGCACCTTGTTCTCGCCCAGCTGATGCATGCCGGCGGCTATCGCGTGCCGCAGCCGGTCCTCGGGCACCGTCTTGCTCACCGGCAACAGCCGGACGTCGGCGGGGGAGCGACCCGCCCGCTCGGCCGCGGCGTCGATCCGGGCGCGCACGGCGTCCAGGTTGCGCCGGAAGTCTTCGACGGACGTCGCGGTCGGGTACTGCGGGGAGTCGGATGGAGCGGCTGGCACGCCTCAACGCTAGTGCCGCTTCACCCGATTTGGGCGTCAGCCTGCCGGGCCTTGTGACCGGTGCCGGTTCCCTCCTGCGGCCGCCCGGGGGAGGATGGGGCACATGCGCAGGGATGATCCGGCCCGGATGGAGCGGATGCGGGAGTGGTTGCGGCGGGTGGCGGACGAACTCGGCGTGGAGCCAGAAGCCGTCCTCGATCATGAGGAGGACCTGCTCGACATGGTCTCCGCGGTGGCCCACGGGCCGTCGCGTCCGGGTGCGCCGCTCAGTGCCTTCCTGATCGGGGTCGCCGTCGGACGGGGCGCCGCGGCGTCCGAGGCGGCTGGACGGGTGAGCGTTCTGGCCCAGGGCACGGACGCCGCGGAAGGGCCCGCCCAGAGTCGCTGATCGGCGTCGGTCGAGCCCGTCGAGACCTCGTCGGCGGCGGGTTTCGACAGGCTCAACCAGCACAACACCGCATCGATCAGCACTCCCTCAGGTGCGGGCGATCAGCAGGTAGCCGAGGTATACGGCGTAGCCGGCCACCATCAGCGTGCCTTCCGCGCGGGAGAGTCGGCGTCCGGTGAGGAACAACGGCACGCACAGCAGGCAGACCGCGACCATGATCGGCAGGTCGATGTGCAGCAGGAGATCCTCGATCGGTCCGGAGCCGTTGGCGACCAGGACGGGCACGCCGAGAATCAGCGTCAGGTTGTACACACTGGAGCCGATCAGGTTGCCCACGGCGATGTCGCGGTCGCCGCGGAAGGTGGACACCAGTGCGGTAACCAGTTCAGGCGCCGAGGTGCCGATGGCGACCACCGTGAGGCCGATGAAGGCGTCCGACACGCCGACCAGCCGAGCCAGCTCGACCGAGCCGCGCACCAGGGCGTCCGCGCCGACCACGATGATCCCGATTCCGACCACCAGCAGCAGCCCGAACCACCAGCCGCGACCGCGGGCGTACTCGGCGGGTGCTGTCACCCGGGCCTCCACTGCGACGCTGGCAGCCAGGTCGCCGGCCGTCTTGGCACTCGCGCGGCGCGTCCACCAGCCCAGCAGGACCGTGTAGACAACGGCTGCGATGACCAGCGGGATGCCCTCCCAGGTTTGCAAGGCGCCGTCCAGGCTGAGCACGTAGACCAGCAGGGCGACGATCGCCATGCCGGGGAGATCGAGCACCAAGGTGCGACGCTCGAAGTCGATCGGGCGCAGGGCGGCGCAGAGACCGAGGATCAGCAGCAGGTTGACGATGTTGGTGCCGGCGATGTTGCCCACCGCGAGTGACCCGGCGTTCACCTTCATCGCGTCGATCCCGACCGCGAGTTCGGGTGCACTGGTGCCGATCGACACGACGGTGAGGCCGATGATCATGGGCGGAATTCCGAGCCGGCGCGCGAGCAGCGAGCCGTAGCGGACGACCAGTTCGGCCCCGGCGATGAGCCCCACCAGGCCGCCGATCACCAAGAGCACCGGAACCATGGCTCACCCTACTGGGAACGGACGGGGCGCCGCGTGACGGTGCCGGTCAACGTTGGTCGAGGTGGTGGAGGTCCCACGCGTGCACTGGTGCGATCGTGATCCGGAGATCTCCACGGCCCGAACTCTTCGTTAGGGATGCGCTGATCGAGTTTGTCGAGTTTGCCGAGACCCCTCTGGCAATGGGTTTCGACAGGCTCAACCAGCGAAATCCCGCATCAATCAGCGCTTTCCTTGAGATCCCGGCAGTCATCGGGCTGACAGAAAGGAGCCGTCCGTCGAGCTGTCGAGACCCTGCCCCGCCACCGTTGTCGAACTTGTCGAGACCCATTCGGCGCAGTCGCATACTGCTGGCCGCGGTTTCAGCCATGTGCACGTAATTCTCACCGGCTATTCGGTGGTCGGAATCGTTGATGTCTTCGTGGCTGTCGGTGTTTGTCCACGAATCGCGGTGGGATCACCTCCGGGATTCCGTCTGGTGAGATTCGGATCTGCCATTGCAACTCTGCTGACCGTTTCGGATTGGGTTCGAGCAGATTATGGTGATGTTTGCACAACAGGCACAGATTCGACAGCGAGGTTTCACCGCCGTGTGCCCACGGGGTGATGTGGTGAGCGTCACAATCGGCAGCGGGCCGGTCGCAGCCGGGAAACACACACCCTTTGTCCCGCACCTGCAGGGCGCGGCGAATATCCGGGGTGACCAAGCGCTGTTCCCGTCCCACGTCGAGGACCCCGGAGGCGCCGCCCAGGATGACCGGCAGGATCCCGGCGTCACACGCGTACTGCCGTAGCTGCCCGGCAGTCAGTCGGGTGCCATCGGCCAGCCCAGCACCTCGGCAATCACCAAGCAGATCCTCGTAGTCGATGAGTACCACCAGGTGTGGCCGATCCCCACCATGTTTCGGTGCGGCTTGCTGGATCGCGACCCGGCGGGCCAACTCGACCAGAGCGTCAGCGCGGCGTTGCGGCCAGGACGGCTGCGGCAATGTCGGGTCGCGCAGTTCCAGGGCGGTGCGGTGCACCTGCTGCGCCAACGCCTCAATCTGTGCCTTGATCAACGCAGCATCCGCGCTCGGCAGAGAGCCCTCGATGATGGTGGAACCATGCCCGTTGTCGGAGAAGTTCAGCTGCCGAGCCTGCTGCGCGTCGCGTAGTTCACGCTCCTGCCGTTTCGCCTCGACCTCGTCAGCCACCTCCGGCGCCACAACCTCCACCAGATGCCGGGACAGGGTGCCGAGTTCGCGGCTGTCGAACTGTGCGCAGAAGCCCACCATCGTGGCCTGCGCCCGCTGCTCAGCTTCCACACCCAGATCAGCCGGCATCGTCCTCAACACCTGGGTCACCGCCTGCGCTTGCCGCTCATTCGCGAGACCGTCCCGCAGCGCGTCACCGATCTGGGTGAACCGGGACAGATCGTTGGCGTGGTGCAGCATCGCTGAGGCCTGACCCCGGGTGTAGCGCAACTCTGACGCCAACCAACTGACGGTCGGGACACCATGCGCGGCCATCGCCGCCCCGCTGCGGTCGACTTGGTCCAGCACGGTATGCACAACACCGACCAACCGCGACTGCACCGTCAGCAGATCGGCAACCAGGTCAAGTTGCCTCCGATCCGTCAACAACGCCACCTCGTCATAACGGATTTCATCGAGCAAACCAGCCACCACGATGGCGAAATCCGTCACCGCCGTCCCTGGCCCTACCTGGATGCTCATACCGTTGACCCTAAACGCCGCCACTGACAACACCCGACCACCAGCCAGCCCGGGACAAATCCCGCAGCCAAACCAGTGATGCGATTCATGAAGACCACGATAGAGGCCGGGTCTGACACTTTCGTGCGCAGTTGTCGCTACAGGCATGGTTTCTGAAACTGACAACACCAGGGCGGTTTCTGACAACACTGTGACAACACCTTCATGTCGCCTGGATCGAATCGAGAGTGCCGCTGCCCATGAGTCTCGACAAGCTCGACCAGCGGGCTACTGGAGTCGCCGAGGAGCAACTCGCACAGGATTCGACGTGTGTCGATGTCGACACCGCTCACCGATTTCGGGAAACCTCACCGATTTCGAGTCACAACACGAAACCGAGACACCTTTCCCGCCAGTAGTCACCGATGTCGAGATCGCTGCCGTGCCGTCGCACCCGTCCGCCGGGCGGGGCGCCGAGTTCGACCACCGTGGTACGAAAAGAACCGTCCCTGCGTTCCGCGCAGTCGTCCCCGGCATCCGCGAGGTCTCGACAGGCGAACGACAGGCATGCGAATGAGGCCCCGCGAGCGACAGTCCCAATCATCGTGGGATGGCGGAGACTGTTAGTGGCAGTGCGGCAGATCATCGACAAGGAGCATCTGTGACCCACGACACGACGGCTGCGGTTCTGGCTGAACTGGCAGCGCTGGATGATCCCAAGCTGCGTGAGGTCAATCGCCGACACGGGGACGACCACGGGGTGAAGCTGAGCGATCTGCGGGCGCTCGCGAAGCAACTCAAGGTGCAGCCCGACCTGGCCCGTGACCTGTGGGCAACCGGAGATCCGGCCGCACGGCTGCTGTCGATCCTGATCTGCCGGTCGCGAGGCTTCACCGCCGGCGAACTGGACGCCATGCTGCGCGAGGCCGGCACCTCGAAGGTGCATGACTGGCTGGTCAACTACGTGGTGAAGGTCAACCGGCACTCCGACGAACTGCGGCAGGCCTGGCTGGCCGACCCACACCCGGTGGTCGAGAGTGCCGGTTGGGCACTCACCGTCGAACGAGTGGCGAAGAAGCCTGACGGTCTCGACCTCGACGACCTCCTGGACATCATCGAGGCCCGGATGAAGGAAGCACCAGAACGACTCCAGTGGGCGATGAACCACTGCCTGGCGCAGATCGGCATCACCCACCCCGAACGCCGCGCCAGGGCCATCGCGATCGGCGAGCGGCTCGAAGTCCTCAAGGACTATCCGACACCACCGAACTGCACGTCGCCGTTCGCTCCGACCTGGATCGCCGAGATGGTGCGCCGTCAGGGTGCCTCGTCCTAAAGGCCCCGCCTGGCAGGATCGCGTCATGGACCTTCTGGCGCGGTACCGAGCAGGCGCCCGTGAACGGGTCTGGCACGAGCTGCGCCAACTCGGCGACCGCGTCCGCGAACCTGACTTGGCCAGCCAAGCGCAGGCGGTCTGCGACGAGATGGCGCTCCGTGCGCGCCACAACATTGAGGTCATCGTCGACCGCCTCACCACCCAGGGTTACCGGTTTCACGACAACGACGACGAACAGACACCCATCGCCCCGACCCGGACGCCGACCGCCCATGCAGCGCCTCTCGACGACTGGCTGACCGGCCGTTTCGGGCCCGTGCCGATGGCGGTGTCCTCGTGGCTCCGCCTGGTCGGCGACGTCTGGCTTGTCGGCACCCACCCGTCCTGGCCGGGCAGCGCGCAGGCCGATCCGCTGGTCCTCGAACTCGAATACTCGCGCTATCAGGGTGCTTCGGCGCAGGATTTCTACGACGGCGAACTGGACGCCTGGCGAGACTCGACGGGGGACGACCCGTCCGCCGGTTGTTTCGTGCTGCCGGTGGCACCCGACCGGCTGCACAAGGCCAACATCAGTGGCGGACCGCCCTACGGCTTCCGGGTTCCGGACGGCTGCGCCGAGGGCATCTTCGTCGCCGAGGTCGCTATCCCGTTCGTCGACTACCTCAACCAGGTCTTCCGTTCTGGCGGCTTCCCGGGGCCCGTGCAGGACGAGGCGGGTTGGCGCATCAGGCGTGAACTCGCAGAAGGACTGCTGCCGCTATGACGACCAAGCCCTCGCCAGCAGACCACGGGTGGGTGGTGACCACAGGGTGTGGCCGCGGCGTCCCCAGCCGGTGAGCAACTGATTGGCTGCCTGCCAGCCCGTGGTGGCGGCCCGCTCCATCAGGGCGACCGGCAGGTCGCAACGCACCAGGTCGCCGGCCAGCACCACCCGCGGGTCGGGGGTCGCCACCGTGGGTCGATCCGTCCACGGGGAGGTGTCGACCAGCGGGCAATCCGCCTCGACGAGCCACTCTTCGGCGAGCACCGGTGCATCCGACAACTCCGGTTGGACGCGCTCAGCCTCGGCCCACAACCGGGTCCGGACGCCGGAACTCACCTCACCGGCCGCACCGCTCAACTCAGCGAGCGCATACCCGTGTACCTCGACGACGGCGCCGCCATGTTGTTCCGCCCACTGGGTGGCGCCCCACTCGAAGGCGTCCAGCCGGGAGATGTTGTCCAACGGTCCATAGCCGCTGGTGCCGAGGAACGCCGGGACCTCAGGCAGCCGTCTGCCCAGCCAGCGGCGTCCGACGGCGAACGGGGGCGCGGTCCCCAGCCGGGCGATCCTATCGCGCCAGGCCGCGTCCCCTAGCGCGGAGTCGGCGACTATGCGCTGCAGGGCGGAGGTGTCGGGCGCGAGCACGACCGCGTCCGCCGCTTCCTCGCCCTGATCGTGCAGCACCCGGACTCCGTCAGCAGTCGACTCCACACTGAGCACCCGCACCCCACAACGGGTTTCGACGTCCAGCCCGGCCAGGTACCGGCCGAGCGGCGCCCACAGTGCGGTGTCGTAGTCGTCGTCGGGCACGTCGAACAGCAGCCCCTCGCCACCGCCCAGGAAGTAGGTGTGGAACATGGCCAGCAGCTCGCCGCCGGAGAACTCGGCCGGGTCCGCGAAGAAGCTGCGGGCGAACACCTCCAGCGCCAGGTGCCGGGCCTGCGCGGGGAACCGCAGCCGGTCGAGGACCTCGGCGGCGCTGACGCCGTCCAGGTCGGAGTAGGTGCGGGGGAAGTCGACCTGCAGCAACTCGAGCGCGGCCCGGACGTCCACCTTGGCCAGGTCGGAGATCCGGAAGGTCGGGCTCTGCGCGACGAAGCCGAGGATGCTCCACGGCGGCGTCCGGGGGACGCGGGCGAACGAGTCGGTGGGTCCGCCGGCCAGCGTCAGTGGATAGTCGGCGACCGGGACCAGCCGCCGCAGAGCCGGATCGGTGCGGCGCAGCAACGCCCGCAGGTTGTAGTACTGCCGGAAGAAGGCGTGGAAGCCGCGGCTCATCGTCCGGCTGTCGTCACCGGTCCCGAACTCGGAGATCGGCCACGACCGGACGCGTCCGCCGAGCTGATCGCACGCCTCCAGCAGCGTGACCGCGACGCCTCGCTCGGCCAAGCCGGTGGCGGCCGCCAGCCCGGCGATCCCGCCGCCCACCACGACCACCCGCGGACGCTCCGGCCATCCGCCACTTGGAACGACCGGATCGATCCGGACGGCGCGCCGGTCGCGTCCGGGACGCCATGCCTTCACGACGCCCTCCGTGAGTCGCGGCGTCCGAGGACCTCCCAGACGATCAGGCTGGCGGTGATCAGCGCGAAGCCGAAGCCGAAGTCCTCGATCGGGATGTCCCAGGGGAACCGGATGCCCGAGAACTGCTCGGGGTGGTAGCTGACGATCGGCGCGGACAGCTTGGTCAGCCAGCCGTCCACCAGCACCTGGAAGAAGAACATGATGGCCAGCGCCAGCCAGTACTGCAGCCGGGTGAAGATGCCGGTCCGCGCCCACAACAACTCGACCAGCACCACGATCAGCATGGCCAATAGCGTGCCCAGCGTGTACTCAAGCATCGCTCGCCTTCCGCCGCGACCGACCCCGCAGAACCGTGCCGACGGCCTCGTAGGTGAGCAGCCCGCAGATCGGAATCACTAGGAAGAACACCACCTCTTCCAGCGGAATCCCGCCAGGAAAAAGGATCCCGGTGGTGTAGTCGGGCGAGAACGTCCAATGGTCGCGGCGGATCGCGAAGACGTCCCAGGCGATGAACAGCAGCGCCACCGGCACCACCGCCAGCAGCATCCGCCGCGGACGCCGGTACACCCGGGCGGCGAGCCAGAACTCCAGCGGCAGGGTGAGCAGCAGGCAGCCGGCCATCAGGGCCAGGTACTGGAACCGGTCCACCTCAGCCGCCCGCCACGGCCGGCAGCGACAGCTGCGGACGATGGACCAGCGAACCCAGCGCGGTCGCGATCTTGTGTACCGTCGGCACCCGGGCGCGTCCGGTGAAGACGTCGTAGTCGCGGGCCTCGATCCGCTCCAGGATCGCCGAGTACAGCCGGTGCGCGGTCGCCACGCATCGTGCGGACGCCGGCGGCAACAACCCGATTCCGGGCTCCGCCTCGCGATACAGCTCACGGGCCCGCTCGATCTCGAACCGCATCACCGCCCGCCAGGCATCGTCCACAACCCGATTAGCAGGATCGGCGCCGAACCGGCGCAGGTCGGCCTGCGGCAGGTAGACCCGGCCGCGGTCCAGATCCTCGCCGACGTCGCGCAGGAAGTTGGTCAGCTGGAACGCTAATCCGAGCGAGCGCGCCGGGCCGATCGCCCGGGGCGAAAGCGGTTCGAGCACGGGCAACATCATCTCGCCGATCACCGCCGCCGACCCCTCCATGTAGCCGCACAGATCGTCGAAGGTCTCGTAGCGGGTCACGTCGAGGTCCATCGCCATCGCGTCGAAGAACCGGTCGAAGCACTCATGCTCGATGCCGCAGGACGCGACGGTGTGCGCCACCGCGGCCAGCACGTCGTCGCCGGGACGCGGTGCGCCGGCCAGCGCGTCCTCGAATCGGCTCCGGAAGCCGGACAGCGCCGCTCGGGTCGGCGCGGAGTCGCGGAGGGTGGCGCCCGGGGCGTCCACGATGTCGTCGGCGAGCCGGCAGAGCGCATAGACCGCGTGCACGTGCCGCCGGCTTGCCCGCGGCAGCAACAGGGCGCCCCAGTAGTAGGTGGTTCCGTACCTGCGCGTCAGGCGGGTGCATTCGGCGTAGCCACGCGCCAGTTCGGCGGTCATCGGACGGCTCCGAGATAGTCCCGGACGCGGCGTGCGGCGAGCTCGCCGCTGATCAGCACCATTGGAATGCCGACCCCGGGGGTGGTGCCGGTGCCGGCCAGGAACACTCCCGGACGGCGCCGTTCCACGTTCGGCGGACGGAACGGCCCGGTCTGGGCGAAGCTGTGCGCGAGGCTGAAGGGCGTCCCCGCCGCCATCCCTTGGGCGGCCCAGTCCGCCGGGGTCACCATCAGCTCGGTGACAACCTCCGTCGGGTAATCGTGCCGCTGCAGGAACGCCAACAGCCGTTCCCGCAACCGCGGCCCCTCGGCACTCCAGTCCTGGCCACCGGTCAGGTTCGGCACCGGTTCCAGTAGATACAGAACGCTGTGCCCCGGCGGCGCCATCGCCGGGGCGTCCACGGTGGGGATGGTGACCAGCCGGGACGGGTCGCTCATCAGTTCCTTGCGCTTGATCAGCTGCTCGAACGCTTCACCCCACGCGTGCCCGAAGTGGATGTTGTGGTGGACCGCTTCCGCCGGCAGGTCCCCGCGGACGCCGAGGTGCCAGACCACCGCGGACGGCGAGAAGTCACCGCTGCGGGCGGCGCGCGGGGGAGTCAGGTCGGGCAACAGGGTGCGGTAGGCGGTGGGCAGGTCGGCGGTCAGCACCACCGCGTCCGCAGCCAACTGCTCACCACCGGCCCGGACGCCGGCCACCCGGCCTTGGGCGTCGGTGAGGATCTGCTCGGCCGCCGTCTCGTAGCGCAGTTCCGCGCCGGCCGCCTCGAGTGCCGCGGCCAGGGTGAGCGGGACGGCGTGCATGCCGTCGGCCGGGAACCAGACCCCGCTGATCGAATCCATATAGGTGATCACCGCATACAGGGCGAGCGCGTCGTCGGGGGCCAGCCCGGCGTACATGGCCTGGAAGGTGAACAGCCGCACCAGCCGGTCATCGGCGAAGCGCCGCCGGATGGTGGGCCCGAGGCGTCCGAAACCGCCGAGCCGGACCAGCTTCGCGGCCGCACCGGGACGGCTCAGCAGGTCGAGCGGACTGTCGAAATTCCGCGCGATGAAGTTCGGCACCTCCACCTCATGCAGCTGCTCCAGCCAGCCGACGAAACCGGTAAACGCGGCGGCGTCGGCGGCTGAGACCTGCTCGGCGATCTCGGCCGTCATCGCGTCCACCGTCGCCCGGACGTCGATCCGCGAGCCGTCGGCGAAGAAGCCCCGGTAGCCGGGGTCGAGCCGGCGCAGCCGCAGCGGCTCCAGGCTGCCGCCGATCCGCCGCAGCGGATGCTCGAGAAGCGCGGGCATGGTCAACACGGTCGGACCGGTGTCGAAGCTGAAGCCGTCCGCGCGGCGGACGCCGTTGCGGCCGCCCGGGAACGATTCCCGCTCGACGACGGTGACGTCGTGGCCGTCGGCGACCAGGTGGCAGGCGGCGCTCAGGCCGGAGAGCCCGGCGCCGATCACGATCACCCGGCTCATGATTCGCGCCAGGCCAGCCGTGCGACCAGGTCGCGCAGTCCTTCCGCGGCGCGCGGATCGACCAGCGGGGAGGCCAGCGCCTGCTCGGCGGCGAGCACGGCGGCGGCGATCAGCTGTTCGACCTCGTCGATCACCCCGGACCGGCGGAGTTCCTCGGACAGTTCCGTCGCTTGATCGGCGGTGACCGGCTCTCGTCCGACCCGGCGCAACTGGAGCCGCAGCGACGGGCTGAACCGCTGCTGGGCCAGGGCAAGCAGCACCGTCGGCTTGCCCGCCAAGAGGTCGTCGCCGACCGGTTTGCCGGTGCGTTCCGGGTCGCCGATCACCCCGAGGACGTCGTCGCGCAGGGCGAACGCCTGTCCCGCATGCTCGGCATAGTCCTGCAGCGCGCCGAGCAGTTCGGGGCTGCCGCCGCCGGCCAGCGCACCCAGTTGCAGCGGACGCCACACCGTGTAGGCGCCCGACTTGGTGCGGGCCACCTCGTGCGCGTGCCGCAGGTCGCGGCGTCCGTTGGCGGCACCGACCAGGTCGCGGCCCTGGCCCATCATCAACTCGATCGTCATCGTCCGCCACGCCGTGCGCAGCCGGGACGGCAGGGCGCCGATCAGCACATCGGCCTCGCTGTGCAGCAGGTCGCCGACCAGGATGGCGATGTTCTCGGCGTACCGCTGCGGATCGCCGAGGCCGCCGAGTTCGCGATGCTCGGCGCGGGCCAGGGCGTGCACCGACGGGCGTCCACGCCGGGTTTCGGAGGCGTCCATCACGTCGTCGTGAACAAGAGCGAAACAGTGCAGGAGCTCCAGTGCCGCGCCCAGCTGGATCACGTCGTGATGGCCTCGGCCGTGGTCGAGGCCGCCGGCCGACGCCCATCCCCAGTGCGCCATCCGGGGCCGGAGCAGCTTGCCGGGGGCGGTCGCGAAGTCGCGGACCAGACTCAGGATCGAGTCGGTGTGCAGCACGTCCGGCCGGGGGACGACGGCGCTCGACAGCGTCCGCCACTGCGCCGTCAGCTCCTCCAGGGTCTGCTCCAACAGCGTCAGCACCGCCTCGACGGTGTCGGTGTCGTCACCCGTGGTATGGCGTCTGAGGTCCAGGCTTGCCGGGACCTGCTCGGTCGTCCGGGCGATCGGCAGGCTCATGCGACTCCCTCCCCGGGGTCGAGCGCGGCGTCCAGCAGGGGGATCTGCAGCACCGCCCACGGGCTCAGCAGCTGGGGGGTATCGGACGCGGTGCGCAGCACGGCCGCCCAGTCCACCCAGGCGACATCCATCACCTCGGCGGGATCGGGGTTCAGCCGGGCCGGGTCGATCCGGCCCACCCAGACCGGGCACAACTCGTGTTCGACGATGCCGCTCGCGTCGACGGCGCGGTAGCCGAACGACGGCAGCACCAGCCGCAGGTCGCTCGGTCGATCGCCGAGTTCCTCGCCGACCCGGCGGCGGACGGCGTCCACGGGTGACTCGCCCGGACGCGGGTGACCGCAGCAACTGTTCGTCCACACCCCCGGCCAGGTGGCCTTGCCCAGGCCCCGGCGGGTCAGCAGCAGCCGTCCGGACGCGTCGAACAGATAGCTGGAAAACGCCAGGTGGTAAGGGGTTTCGGCGTCGTGGACGGCGATCCGGTCGGCGCTTCCGCAGGGGCGGCCGGCGGCGTCGAGCAGGACGACCCGGTCAGCCATGCCGCACCGCCCGGCGTCGCGCGACCGCGGTGACTCCCGCGATCGCGACCGCTGCCAGCAGCGCGGCGAGCGCCGTCACGACCGACCTCGGGCCATCCGTGAGGCGTCCGACCGCGACCCAGCACAATGCCCACGCCATCGCGGCCGCGACCGCCCAGCGGCCGCCCAACTCCCGAGCGAACCACGCACCCAGCAATGCTGCCACCGCCAGGACGGTCACGGCGAGGGTCGTCGACCAAGTCGGCCCGAGGTCGACGCCGGTCGCGACCAGGACCGCAGCGACGTTCGCCACCGCAGCGACGCTCACCCAGCCCAGGTAGACCCCGAAGGTGCCGTCGACGACCGCGGCCTCCACCCAGGAGCCGGGCGGGCGTTCGCCCAATCGGCGGATCAGCAGTCCGAGCACAACCGCCAGGGCCAGGATGACCAGCACGCTGGCCCAGAGCCAGCCTGCCTGGGTCACCCCTAGCCACAGCGCGTTCAGCAACATCGAGGCACCGGCCAGCCACCAGATCCGATCGGTCCGTTCGTTCGGCCGCCACTGCCAGGCCACATAACCCAGCAGGCCCAGATAGATCAGCGACCAGATCGAGAACGCCGGACCGGCAGGCGTGACGAGGGTCGCATCGGCGGCGAACGCGCCGCCCGACGAGTCCTCGACGCGGGTGCCGATCAGACCGAAGCCGGCCAGGGTGCCGAGCGCCATGACTGCCGCACAGGCGGAAACGATCGCCGCCTGACGGATCCGGATGGATGTCAAGAGTTCCTCCCACCAACGCGTCTTCATCTTGGACACCGAGACTGCCCGATGCCTCAACCTTAGACAAGTTGTAACGGAAACATTGAACACTTTGGGGTGAAACCCATCGCTCCGCGGGGGTCCCGGACCCTAGACTCGCCGGCGATGGTCACGATCAGTCAGGCAGCGCTGCTCACCGGGGTGGCCGAGCACACGTTGAGGGCCTGGGAACGCCGGTACGGGGTGTTCCAGCCCTCGCGCACGCCTGCCGGCTACCGGGACTACGGCGACGACGTGCTGGACCGGATCCGCACCATGAAAGACCTGGTCGAGGGCGGCCTGTCACCTCGGCAGGCATCGGAGGAAGTGCGCCGGCGGATGAGTTCGGTCGAGCCCCCCGAGCCGGACGCGGTTGCTGAACTGATCGCCGCGCTGGCCCGGCTGGACGCCACCGCGGCCAGCCGGATCATCGACGAACAGTTCGCCTGGCGCAGCTATGAGGCGGTGGTGGACGACTGGTTGATGCCGGCGATGTCGCGGGTCGGATCGTCCTGGGCGTCCGGCGAGATCTCCGAAGCGGGCGAACATCTGGTGGCGAATGTGGTGATGCGCCGGCTGGCCGCCGCCTTCGACGCGGTCGGACCGAATCCACCGACGCCACCGGCGATCGTCGGCGCGCCGTCCGGGATCACCCACGAACTCGGTCTGCTGGCCTTCGCGGTCGCCCTGCGGCGGGTAGGGGTCGCCACCATCTATCTCGGCTCGGACGTCCCGGTCGCGGCCTGGGCGGACGCGGTGCGGACCACCCATGCCGCCGCCAGCATCACCGCCATCCCGCGGCGTTCGGACGCCCGGCGGGTGGCAGCGCTGGCCGAGCGGTTGACCGCCGACCACCCCGGCGTCCCGCTGGCGGTCGGAGGCCAGTTCCAGCACCTCGCCCCGGTCTCCTGCCCGCGACTGGGTCACCGGATCGCGACTGCCGCCCGCGCGATCGCCGACGACCTGGCTGCTCGATGACAGGGTCGTTTCTGGTCGCGCGGTCCTCGTCGGTCGAGCTTCTCTCGTCGGTCGAGCTTGTCGAGACCCAAACCCCCGCGCTCTCAGCCCGCCCGCTCCGGGCGCCGGGCCAGCACCGTGTGCAGGATTCCGCGCTGCCAGCCGGTGACCGGGAACTGCTCGATCTCGGCGAAGCCGGCGCGGTGCAGCCGATCCCGCAGGGTGGCGGTGCTGTCGAAGTCCTGGACGCTGCGCCACAGGTACCGGTACAGCCCGGGCGATCCGCGCACCAGCCAACTCAGTGGGATCACCACCAGCCAGCAGACCAGCGTCCAGACCAGGCCGGCGACCCGGTGTCCGGCCACCGAATACTCCTGGATCACCAGCCGGCCGCCCGGACGCAGTGCCGCCAGGATGCCGGCCAGCGCAGCGTCGCGGTCGGCGGCGTCCAGGTTGCGCAGCAGGTAGGCGGCCATCGCCCCGTCCGCGGGCGGCAGGTCGAGTTCGCCGAGTCGTTCCGCGGGCAGCTGCCGGAACTCGACGCCGTCCGGCCAGGACTTGGCGCGGGCCTGGGCGAGCATGCCGGCCGAGGCGTCGATGCCGACCAGCCGTGCCGGATGCAGCCGGCGCAGCAGCGCAACCGTGGACGAGCCGGAACCGCAGCCGAGGTCCAGCAGCAGCCCCGGCTCGGTGCCGAGCCGGTCGGCGAGCCGGCGTGCCGCGGCGTCCAGGTGGCGGTGGTAGCCGGGGTTCATCCCGGTCAGCAGGTCGTAGCGGCGGGCGGCCCGGTCGAAGGCGTCCGCGAGGTCGGTGGGGGCGTTCGATCGGTCCATCCGGGCCTCCTGTCCGTGCGGCGATCGTTGCAGGCCGGATGGCGTACCACAAGGGTCGATAGGGGTGGACGGTGACCGGGCGCGGCCGGCGCCGCGCGGTCAAAGCCGGTGAGCGGGACGTCCCCGGAGTCGAGCACGAGCAGGGCGACGGTCAGCCAGGGGTGTGGCGGATCCGTTCGCTCGCGGTGGCGCGGCAGGTGCTGCGCGCCCGGCACGCCACCACTCAGGCCGGGTTCACCGCGGAAGCGATTCCGAAGGGCTACCTGCGGCATCACCCGATCCTGGTCTCGGACGGGCCGCTGCACGACGAGCAACGCAGCAAGGTGGCCCGGTTCTTCGCGCCGAAGGTGGTCGAGGAGCGGTACGCCGCACTCGCCGCGGCCTGCGCCGATCGGCTGCTCGCCGAAGCGGTGGCCACCGGATCGTGTTGTCTGGACGAACTGGCGCTGCATTACACCGTCGAGGTGACCGCCGACGTGGTGGGGCTCACGCACGCGCCGGTGCCGCGGATGGCGCGCCGGCTGGTCAGCTTCTTCAACCAGCCGCCGGTGGACGTCACCCGTCCCGACTTCGGTCGCACGCCGTCGATGTGGGCGAAGGCGGCGGTGAATGCGCTGGTGCCGATCGTCCGGTTCTACCTCGCCGACGTCCGGCCGGCGATCCGGTCGCGACGGCGGCAGCGGCAGGGCGATGTGATCAGCCACCTGCTCGACGAGGGGTATACCGACGCCGACATCCTGGTCGAGTGCGTCACCTACGGCACCGCCGGCATGGTCACGACGCGCGAGTTCATCGTCATGTGTGCGTGGCACCTGCTGCAGGATCTCCCCTTGTCGCAGCGGTATCTGGCGGCCGGCGCGGCGGAGCGGTTCGCGATCCTGAACGAACTGATCCGGCTCGAGCCGGTGGTCGGGCATCTGTACCGGCGGACGTCCGAGCCGATCGAGGTGATCGACGGCGAGCAGTCGTGGACGATCCCGTCCGGCGACCTGGTCGACGTCTGCATCCGGCAGGCCAACGCCGATGCGCCGACGGTCGGCCCCGATCCGCTCGAGGTGTGCCCGGGGCGTCCGATGGCGGCCGGGGTGAACGCGGCCGGCCTCAGTTTCGGCGACGGCGCGCATCGCTGCCCCGGCCAGCCGCTGGCTTTGCTGGAGACCGATCTGCTGCTCGCCCGGTTGCTGGCGCTGTGCCCGCGGATCGCAGCCGAGCCGGCGATCGGCTGGGACAACCTGATCGAGGGCTACCAGCTGCGGGGCATGGTGCTCGAGTTTCCCGATCCTGTCAGTGGCTGATGGAAGAGTGCTGGCATGACGCAGATAGAGCCCGAACCGCTGCATCACCGCAGCTTCACCAACCGGACGTTGCGGGCGTCCCGCTTCGTCGACTGCGACCTGCGTGAAGTGGTCGTGCGCGGCAGCGAGATCGCCGGCATGGAGCTCGATTCGCCCTGGCTGTTGGAGGGTGGCCGCAGCCTGCTGGTGAACGGGGTCGACGTCGTCCCGCTGGTGGACGCGGAGTTGAACCGCCGCTTTCCGGGACGCGAGTTGCGCGTCGCCGACGACCCGGTCGGGCTGCGCGCCGCCTGGCATGCGCTCGAGGTGGCGTGGAGCGCCACCCTCGACCGTGCGAACGCGATGCCGCCAGGCACCATCGATGCCCGGGTGGACGGCGAATGGTCCTTCGCCCAGACGCTGCGCCACCTGGTGATGGCCACCGACACCTGGCTGGGACTGGCGATCCTGCAACGCGAGCGGCCCTACCACCCGTTTGGTCTGCCCAATGACGAGGGCGACACCGCGGCCCATGACGGTTCGGAGTTCTCCACCGAAACGCCGAGCTTCGATCAGGTGCTGGACGCCCGCGCCGACCGACAGCAGATGGTGCGCGAATATCTCGACGGGGTGAGCAGCGACGAGCTGGCTTCGGAGCGGAGGAACCCGCACGATCCCGCCTATCCCGAGACCGTGCTGTCCTGTCTGCGGACGATCCTGGACGAGGAATGGGAGCATCACCGGTACGCCGTCCGTGACTTGGACGCCTTGACGTGAGTAGGTCGTACGTCCGAGACCACCCTCAAGAAGATCGGAGAGTCCTGCCATGCCTCGCCCGTGGAATGAGATCGACTGGAACCAGCCACGACCGTCGCAGGCTGAGCTCATCTCCTCCTGGTCGAGTCTGCGTTGGGAGCCCCGGACGCCGGAATCGCCTGCCCTGACCGCCTACCTGGCTGAGGTTGCCCGCACCCACGCCAACGGCGGATACCTGCTGGGCCAATTGCGCGCAGTCGAGTACCCCGATGTCGCGCAGTGGTTCATCAGCCGAAACCGGTTGGACGAGTACGAACTGTTCCGGCTGCTGTTCACCAGCGACATCGTCCGGCGAACGCTGCCGGACCTCGCGGTCCCCGCGACGCTCGGCAGCGATGTCGGCGGCCTTCAGCAGCATGCCGCTGGTGCTCTGGTCTTGGACGGGTTGTGGGCGCATCTCATCACTGGCGGTGGCGCCTACCACCGCTTCGCCGGTACCGCGCGAGAGGCCAAGACGCTTGCGGCAGCTGCGGTGGACGCCCTGGTCGGGGGCCGGTTCGAGGACTTCCGTGTCGACATCACCCACGACGCCTGGACGCCGTGGTTCCACGACGTCGCGTGGGACAGCACCTATGTGCTGACGGACCTCCGAAATGCCCAGATCACCGTGCTGTGCGTCACCGACACGGACTGACTTCGCAACCACTGCGACCAAGCTGGCGGCTTTGGTCCGAGCGACCTGGGGAAAGATGGTGAGCATGGCGCCAGCAACTCAGTGGGAGCGGGTGATCCGCACCGGGATCGGTGGAGTCCTCGCGGTGGGAATCCCCGACGAGCGTCGAGTAGTCGTCGGATCTCACTCTGGTGTCGGCGTGTTCGACACCACGACCGGGGAGCGCATCGCCCGCGTGGACGACAACGACTACGCCTGGCTGGACGAGCAGCGATCGACGATCCGGGTCCACACTGACGACGGTGCTGCGGAAGTCATCCCGTCGATGGGACTTCACGGCGGCACGCTTCCCCGCACGACTCCCGACGGCTGGGAAGTGGAGTGCGCCATGTACGGGGCGACGCTGAAGCGTGGCGCCGAGAGTGTGGCCGTACCCGATGACGAGGAGTTCCGGGCTTGTGGGTTCTCGCCCAATGGGTCTGTGTTCGTTCTCGCGACGTCGTCGAGTCTCACCGTGCTGAGGCGACCGATCTGAGCCTGCGCACCACCGCGCACCTCGAGCGGGGAGCTCTTCGAGCCAGGTGGTGCGGCCGCGGAACGTGCCCTGGCGGCACCCCGATGCCGCCCCATGGCTGGGTGGACGCGGGTCCGGCGCCCGAGGTGGATCCTCACTCCCGGGCGCCGGTGCTCGGTCAATCCCACGCCTGCACGATGGTCTGCCGGGTGATCAGGCCGTCGAAGACGCTCGCGACGGTCACGCAGGTCACGGTGACCCCGTCCGGGTAGCGGCAGTTCTGCTCGAACGCCAGCACGGTGTCGGTGGACACGATGGTGGGCACGGCGTGATCCAGGTTGCGGCCGCACACGTCGCGGTAATACGCCTCGATCTCGGCCCGGCCCGACAGCACCTGAGGACTGGCCGGCGGGTGATCGTGGTCGACGATGCTGATCACGGCGTCGGGGGCGTAGCTGGCGGCCAGGGCGCTCGAGTCGCGGTTCTGGATGGCCGTGACCAGGGCCGTTGGGTCGATGGCGGTGGTGGTGGTCATGTTCGTTCCCTTCTGTGTGGCTGACCGGGTTGCGGTCAGCGCCGGGCCTCGATGACGAGGTTGACCGGTGTGCTGGCGGCTACCCGCACCCGGCTGAAGCCGGCCGCGTGCAGCACGTCGGTGAGCAGTGCCGGACCGGCTTGGGCGCCGAGCGCGCGGCGGCCGGGCTGGTCGAGCGAGGACGGGGTGCAGATCAGGGTCGATGCCCCGTAGAACACCCGTCCGAGTGGGTGCAGGTTGTCTTCGACGTGATCGCCGGCCATCGGCTCGACGAGCATCAGGGTGCCGTCCTCGCCGACCAACTGCAGCGCCCTGGCCGCCGCTTCGACCGGGTCGCCCATGTCGTGCAGGCAGTCGAACATGGTGACCAGATCAGCAGCACCGTCCGGCAGCTCGGCCGCCTCCGCGGTGTCGAACCGCACTCGATCGGCCACACCGCCGGCAACGGCCCGTTGCCGAGCCACGGCGATCGATTCCGGGTGATAGTCGACGCCGAGGAAGGTGGCGGACGGGAAGGCCTGCGCCATCAGCACCGTGGAGGCGCCGTGGCCGCAGCCGACGTCGATCACGTGGCCGCCCCGGTTCAGCTTGGCCTCCACGCCGTCCAGCGCGGGCAGCCAGGCCGGCACCAGGTTGGCCACATAGCCAGGACGGAAGAACCGTTCGGTGCCGATGAACAAGCCCGGATCGTGCTCGTGCCAGCCGAACCCCTCCCCGGTGCGGAAGCGCGACTCGATGGCGTCCAGGTCGGCGAGAGTGGCGACCGCCAGCTGCATGCTGGCGGCGAAGAATGCCGGGCTGCTCTCGTCGGCCAGCGCCATCGCCTGCTCGGGCGGCAGCGTCCAGGTACCGGTCGCCGGGTCGTAGCTCAGGTAGCCCCCGGCCGCCTGATTGCCCAGCCAAGGCCGCAGGTACGCCACCGACGTGCCGGTGCGCTCGGCCAGTTCCTCGGCAGTGACTGGACGGCTGTCGGCCATTGCGCGGTACAGTCCGAGCCGGTCGCCCAGGAGCACCAGGCCGGCGCTCAGGGTGGCTCCGACGTCGCCGACCATCTGTCCGATGAACGCCTGCAGCCGGTCGGTGTCGACCTCGGCAGGACTGCTGATGCTGGTGGACATCGCTTCCTCCTTCAGGTTCCCGCCGGGCACGTCCCGATCGGTGTGATCAGGGTGCGGCGGGCTCCGTCGAGGCAGCGTCAACGCATCGTCAAAGCGACGGCCGCCGGGTCTACTCTTCATTCGTGCTCCGCTTGCGGTTGTGCGGGCCGATGAGTGCGGAGCTGGCTGGGGCGACGGTGTCGCTGCCGACCAGCGAACGTGCTCGAGCGTTGATCGCCTGGCTCGCTCTACACCCGGGACCCCAGCCCCGGGCGGTGGTGGCCGAGCAACTCTGGCCGGAAGCGGCGCTCGACAGCGCCCGGGCGAACCTGCGTACGGCGGTCTGGGCCGCTCGGCAGGCGTTGGCCGACCGCGCCGATCTGACCGCCAGCCGGACCACGCTGTCGCTGACCGGTGTCACCCGCGACATCGACGAGCCACCCACCGCTGAGCACGGCCCCGCCGAACTGCTGCCCGACCTGCACGACGACTGGGTGCAGCAGGCCCGCGACGAGCTGGCGGATCGCTGGTCCAGAGAGTTGCGTGGTGCTGCCCTGGCGGCCCAGGCCGACGGCGACCTGGACGCGGCCGTTGCCTTCGCGCGCCGGCTGACCACGCTGCGACCGCTGGACGAGGCCGCCCACCGGCTGCTGCTCGAGCTTCTGCTCGACCGGGGCGATCGAGCGGACGCGGTTCAGGCCGCCAACGACTTCGCACAACGACTGTCCGAGGCGCTGGGGGTGCGGCCCTCGCCGGCCACCCGCGCCGTCCATGCCCGGTTTCGTGACGGCCGGGCACCGGAGCCGCGGGTGCCTCTGTTCGGGCGGGCCGCGCAGGTCGGCTGGCTGGTCGACCGCTGGCGCGAGGCATCACGCGGTGCCGGCCTGATCGTGGTGTTGACCGGAGAGGCCGGCATCGGCAAGACCACCCTGTTGAACGAACTGGTTCGTCGGGCGGACGGCCTGGGCGGGCTGGCCGCGCGGGCCTCCGGCATCGACGTGGCCGGCGAGACTCCGTTCGCCGTCGGCCTCGAGCTGGCTCGGGCACTCGCCGGCGGCGTGCCGGCAGTGCCCGCACAGGCGACCTGGGCCGCGGAGTTGAATCGGCTCTCACCCGAGCTCGGCGCCCGACTGGGGCACCCCCAGACGCCACCCGCGGTCACCGCCCCGGAGTTGGAGCGGTTGCGGGTGTTCGAGTCCCTGTTGCGGCTCTTCGAGTGGTCCTGCCGGGATCGGCCCACCCTGCTCGCGGTGGACGACGCCGACCGGGCCGACCGGGCCAGCCTGCGCCTGGTCGCCCACCTCGGTCGCCGGCTCCCGGCACTGCCCGCGTTGGTGGTGCTGACCCGGCGTGACCCGTCCCGGCGTCCGGAACTGGACGAGCTGGTTGCCGATCTGGCCGCCCGCGGAATCCGGGTGGAAACACTGGCCGTGCCGCCGATCGACGACGCCGCTGTTGCTGCCCTGGCGCGTTCGGTGCGGGTGGCCGAGTCGGCGCGGGTGGACGAAGTGGTGGCCGCCGCCGACGGCAATCCGTTGCTGGCGGTTGAAGCGAGCCGCGCGATTCTGGCCGGCGGCTCAGGCCCGGCACCGACCCTGCGCTCGACGGTGGCGGCGACACTCGGCCGGTTGCAGCCGTCCGCGGCTGCCCTGGCACGCCTACTGGCGGCCGCCGGACGCCCGCTGTGGCCGGCCGAGCTGCGCCGGCTCGGACTGGCCCCTGAGTCCGAAACGATGAGCTCAACGGAGGGTCTGCTGATCCGCCGCGAGGGCCGGGTCGGGTTCAGGCACGACCTGCTGCGGGTCGCGGTCTACGCCGGCCTGGCCGACCCGCAGGGCCTGCACGACCGGCTCGCGGACGCGATCGATCCCGCCGAGCACGTGGAGCGGGCGTACCACCTCGCCGCTGCCGGACGGGTGGCCGAGTCGGCCGCGCAGTTGGCGGCCGCCGCCGACCGGGCTCGTGCCGTGGGTGCCTTGGATGAGGCCGCCGAGCTGCTGGAGCGAGCCGTCCGTGCCCGTCCCGACGATGGCGAGCTGTGGCTGGAACTCGAAGAGGTGTACGCCTGGGCGCACCGCAGACAGGATCAGGAGGGTGCCTGGACGACGGCCGTCGAACGCTTGCCGGCCGAGGCATTGCCGGATGCCTGGTGCCGTCGCGGACGACAGTTCCGCAGTGTGTCCTGCAATCCGGAGGAGGCTCTGCGCGCCTATCGCATGGCGGCCGCGTTGGAGCGTCCGGACACCGACGTGGTGGTCCGAGCCGAAACCCTGCTGGGGCTGGCCTGGTGCGACTCGGTTCCGGGCACCGGTGAGCGCTACGAGGCCCTGATCGCCGAGGCTGAAGCACTGGGCGCACTCTCGGCCCAGCTGCGCGCCGACGCGTTGGAGATCAGAATGCAGGGATTGATCCGGCGGGCCCGGTTCGCGGAGGCGGCATTGCTCGTGGCCGACCCGGACGATCCACTGGTAGCCGGTATGGCCGCCTTTCCCGACCGCGCCTACGGGGTGTTGGTCAACGCCGCCTGCGCGCTCGCCTTCGACGGTCGCGACTCCGACGCACTGGTCATGGTCGAACGTGCCATCGAGGCCACCCGAGCGGTTGGCGGCCTGCTGATGAAGATCCGGGCGGCCCGTGCGCAGCTGCTGGCCCGGCTCGGACGGCACGAAGAAGCCGCAGCCGAGGCGGCAGACGTGCTGGGCCAGGCGGACCGCCTCGACGACCCCGCCCTGACCGCGATCGCGCTGCACGACCAGGGCCTGATCGCCTTCGCCGCTGGACGCTACCTCGAGGCCGAGAAACTGCTCGGCCAGGGCTTGGCCGGCGGAGCCGCGGTGAGCCGGGTGACCGCGCAGCTGACCCGGGCCGAGGCGCTGGCCTTGGCCGGGCGGGCAACCGACGCCGTCCGGCAGTTGCGCGTCGCCGTGCTGGAACCGGTCCGCTGGGCCGATCAGGCCTGGACGCTGGTGCCGCGCGTCGCCTGGGTGCAGGCGCTGATCGCGCATGGCCAGGGCGATGCAGCACTCACCCGCCGACGGCTGGACGAATCCCGGTCCGCCTGGCGCCGACTGGCGGGCTCGACAGCCGCCGAGACCGCCGACGGTTATCTGGCCAGCCTGATCGACCTGGGTCGGCCGCCGATCGTGGGGCTGATCGAGCCGGCCAAGGAGCTCGCCCGGATCGATGCCCTCGCCCACGTCGTCGACTCCGAGCATAGGTAGCTGCCATGCCCTCATTCGCCCTTGCCACACACAGTTCCGCGGCCGTCGAGGAGGTCTGGAAGCTGCTCCACGACCCGTCCAGTTACCCCCGCTGGTGGACCGGCCTGGAGACCGTCCAGGTGCGCCGGGTGACCGACGTCGAGGCAGACTACACGGTCTGGACAGAGGGCTTTCCGGACTTTCCGATGGATCAGATCGTCCGGCACGGATCGTCCAGAGTGACGGTGTCCTGCCTGGTTTCCGACCTCGTCTTCACCTGGCAACTCGCCGAAGCAGGCGACGGCACCGACATCGAGGTCCGCGTCGACCTGCCAGAACGAGAGGCGCACCGGCTCGCCACTCAGCGGGAATTGATCGAGTCGTCGCTGACCAGGCTTGCCGAACTGGCTGTGCTGGATTGAGCCGGCTGCCGACACCGATGTCTGGGACGCCACCACGCGTGGCCGGCATCCCGATCGTGCGGGCGCTCTACCCGCACGAGTTGGAATGGGTCAGTTCTGGCGGAGGATACGAGATTCGAACTCGTGAGGGTGTGAACCCAACCCGCTTTCCAAGCGAGCGCCATAGGCCTCTAGGCGAATCCTCCGTCGGAGACGATACCGGGCTGGCGTGACGGCGGCCAAACCGTCCGATCCGGCTCTGCCGGCTGAGTTCGCAAGCCGAGGCGTCGCGGGTCCGCGCAGGTAGCAGAGCCAGGCACCCGACGCCGCTCGGTGCGCCGCAGCAGCTACGCCGTCCGGTGGGCGCTTGCCGTCCGTTGCTGATAGGCCGAGCGATCCGGGTGCGGGTCTGCGGGTCGACGGGTCTGCGGGTCGACGGGTGTCGCTCGGACGGCGATGTCGAGATCGCCGCCACCCCGGTGCAGGAACCGTGGCGACAGGAGCCTGGTGCTGGCCGGGGTCGGTGTGGGGTCCGCCGCCGCGGTGACGTCCGACTGCCCCGAACCCAAGGAGCGTGGAGCAGGGGGGACGTCCGTTGGTCAGGGCATCGGACGGCGTCCCCTAGACTGAGGCCAAGGTCCCCGCGCGGCGGTACCTCGCCCAACTCCCCCAGGGCCGAAAGGCAGCAAGGGTAAGCGAGCTCTTCCGGGTGCGCGGGGGCCCCTTTCATGGCCGGACGCGGGCTGGATCGCCGCTCGAAAGTTGTCGGACCCAACACGTAAGGTGCCAACCGTGGACGACGAGCGCGAGGACGGGCTGTTCGACTCCGAGCCGTACGACGAGCCGGAGCCGTTCGAGCAGGACGGCCCCGACCTGTTCGGCGCCGAACCGGAGACTCTCGCGCCCGCGTCCGAGACGCTCCCAGCACCACCAGCCGGTCGCCGCAACAACCCCGACGATGAGCCGGACGCCCCGGTGGTCGAACGGCCCGAGGCGCCGCTCGCGCTCTATCGCCGCTACCGACCGGACACCTTCGCCGATGTGATCGGCCAAGAGCACGTCACCGAGCCGCTGCAGCGGGCGCTGGCGAACAACCGGGTCAACCACGCCTACCTGTTCTCCGGACCGCGCGGCTGCGGCAAGACCACCTCGGCGCGCATCCTGGCCCGCGCGCTGAACTGTGCGCAAGGCCCCACGCCGGTGCCGTGCGGGGTGTGCCAGTCCTGCCGTGACCTGGCTCGTGGTGGCCCCGGCTCGATCGACGTGATCGAGATCGACGCGGCCTCGCACGGCGGCGTCGACGACGCCCGCGACCTGCGCGAGCGGGCCTTCTTCGCCCCGGTCGCCAGCCGCTACAAGATCTACATCGTCGACGAAGCGCACATGGTCACCACGGCCGGCTTCAACGCCCTGCTGAAGGTGGTCGAAGAGCCGCCGCCGCACGTCAAGTTCATCTTCGCCACCACCGAGCCCGAGAAGGTGATCGGCACCATCCGGTCCCGCACCCATCACTATCCGTTCCGGTTGGTGCCGCCGAAGACACTGTCGACCTACCTCGGCTCGCTGTGTGTGGCCGAGGGGGTCGCGGTCGATCCGTCGGCGCTGCCGCTGGTGGTCCGGGCCGGCGCCGGCTCGGTGCGCGACTCGCTGTCGGTGCTCGACCAGTTGCTCGGTGGAGCCGGTCCCGATGGGGTCACCTACACCCAAGCGGCCGCGCTGCTCGGCTACACCCCGGACGCCCTGCTCGACGAGATCGTGGACGCCTTCGCCGCCGGCGACGCCAACGGCGTGTTCGCCTGTATCGACAAGGTGATCGAGGTCGGCCAGGATCCGCGCCGCTTCGCCGAAGACCTGCTGCGCCGGCTGCGCGACCTGATCATCGTCGCGGCAGTCCCGGACGCCCTGACCACCGGCCTGGTCGATGTCGCCGCCGACCAGGCCGAACGCCTGCGCACCCAGTCGAGTGCGCTGGGTGCGGGTGAGCTGACCAGGGCCGCCGAGGTGATCGCCGTCGGACTGACCGAGATGCGCGGCACCACCGCACCCCGGCTGCACCTGGAACTGATGTGCGCCCGGGTGCTGCTGCCCGCCGCCGACGCGGGTGACCGCGGCGTCCACGCCCGCCTGGATCGGCTGGAGCGCCGGCTGGAGATGACCGCGCCCGAGGCGCTCGAGTCCGCTCAGCGGCCGGCTCAGCCGGCAGTCACGGCAAGCGCGCAGCCCGCCAACGACCCGGACGCGCCGCGGGGGTGGGCCGGCCCGCCGCCTGCCGCCGACACCCGCGCGACCCCCGAGCCTCGCCGGCCCGACCGGCGTCCGCCCGCCGAAGGCCGGCCCGCTGATCAGCAGCCACCCGAACCGGCTCCGGCGTCCGACCGACCGGACGAGGTCGCCACACCATCCGAGAGTCCCGCCGCGGACGCCCCCGGTACCGGCTCCACAACACCATCGGAACCGAGTCGGCCGGCCGGGGTCACCACCCTCGGTACCGTCGATTTCCGCCGCTGGTGGCCGGACATCCTCGAAGAGGTGAAGAAGCGCCGGCGATTCACCTGGATCCTGCTCAGTCAGAACGCCCACGTGGTCGACGTTCTGGACGGCGTCCTCAGCCTCGGCATCGCCAATCCGGGCGCTCGGGACAGCTTCGGACGCGGGGGCAGCGAGGACGTCCTGCGCGAGTCGATCCTGCAGGTGACCGCCACCCAGGTGAGCATCAAGGTAATCGACGCCGGCCCGTCCGACACCGCCGCACCGCTGGCCCCGCCCGCTCCGGCCCAACCCAGGCCGGCCGAGCCGACTCCCGCCCCGCGTCCCTCACCGGCCGCGGCCGAGGCCCGGCAGAACATCCGTGCGACCAGCACAGCGGTCGAGCCGCCGGAACCTGACGACGAGCCGAGTCGGGACGACCTCTCGGTCGAAGAAGCCAACGCCAACCACGACGAACTGTTGGCCAAGCATCTCGGAGCCGAACTCATCGCGGAAGAGGATTAGCCGCCCGTCCCGCGGCTTCCCCGGTCGGACCGGGGCAGTGCCGCGGGTCGAACGCGGGTGGCGTAGGTAGCATGTTCCGGTGGCCCATCGATTGGAGACGTGATGTTCGGCGAGCAGGGATTCGACATGAACGCGCTGCTGGCGCAGGCCCAGGCGATGCAGTCGCAGATTCAGCGTGCCCAGGACGAACTGGCCGCCAAGCAGGTCCGTGGCTCTGCCGGCGGCGACCTGGTGCAGGTCACGGTGAGCGGCAGCGGTGAGCTGCTGGCCGTCGACATCAAGCCGGAGGCGTGGGACGACGACGACCCGTCCACGCTGGGCGACCTGATCGTGGCCGCCGTCCGCGACGCCAACAAGAAGGTGGCCATCCTGGCCGAGTCTTCGATGCCGCAGCTGCCCGACCTCGGCGGTCTCGGCGGCCTCCCCGGCCAGTGAGCCGGGGGTAGCGCGGTGTTCGAAGGTCCGATCCAGGAGCTGATCGACGAGCTTGCCCGGTTGCCGGGGATCGGCCCCAAGGGTGCCCAGCGGATCGCCTTTCACATCCTCACCACCGATCGTGCCGACATCGACCGGCTGGCGGACGCGCTTCGCCACGTCGCCGAGAACGTCCGGTTCTGCGATCGCTGTTTCAACATCAGCGAGGGCGACCTGTGTCGGGTGTGCCGCGATCCGCGTCGCGACCAGACCGCCATCTGCGTGGTGGAGGAGTCCAAGGACGTGATGGCGATCGAGCGGACCAACGAGTTCCGTGGGCTCTACCACGTCCTCGGCGGCGCCATTTCCCCGATCGACAACGTCGGCCCGGCCGATCTGCACATCCGTGAACTGGTGATGCGGCTGGGTGATGGCGTCGTCACTGAGGTGATCCTGGCCACCGACCCCAATCTCGAGGGTGAGGCGACCGCCACCTACCTGTCCCGGCTGTTGTTGCCGATGGGGGTCACGGTGTCACGGCTGGCGTCCGGGCTGCCGGTGGGCGGCGACCTCGAGTACGCCGACGAGGTGACCCTCGGTCGCGCCTTCTCCGGACGCCGCCGGCTCGGTGAGGCTGCCGCCGTCGGCTGATCGGCGTCGCGGACCGAGCGATCGCGGACTCACAGCTTCCTGACAGTTGCCTTGCCAGGTTCCCGACGCACCATGGAACCCATCGAGTCGAAAGGAAGAGGCAGATGGGTCCACGCGGAGGCGGAGGCTTCGGCTTTCTGCACATGATCGCCGGCTTGGTCGGCACGGTGGTCTTCTTGGCGATCCTGCTGGGGCTGGCTGCCTTGGCGTACAAGATCGCGCGCAAGAAGGGTTGGGTGTCCGGACGTCGTCGACCTGGGCACGGCCCGCATCATCACGAGCCGGGGGCACCGCCGCCCGGACCGCCGGGACCGTGGGAAGCGCTGCGCATCCTGGACGAACGGCTGGCCCGCGGCGAGATCGAGATCGACGACTACAAGGCCCGACGGGACGCGCTGAACGGCACCAGCTACCCGCCGTTCCACCAGCCACCGTCCCCGCCGACACCGCCGGGGCCGGCTCCGGACGGCCCGCCGCCGACTCGCGAAGAGCCGCAGCCGCCTGTCCCCTGACCGACGCGGCAAACCGGCAGACAAGGGATCCGGATCGGGCTGGTACAGACCAGCCCGATCCGGATCCTTCCTGCGTCGGCGAAAGCCCGCCAACACTCGGTTCCAGCTGCGCCCTCAGCGAGGTTGGCACCCCGGGCATCACCGGTGTGTTCGACAACGATGTCGACCCGGCGTACGCTGAACGGCTGTCGCAAGGCGTCGATGGGGCCATCACCCCGGAGCTGCCGGAAGAACAGCGTCATCCGCCTGGGTGGCGCCCACTAGAACCGGCCGCGGCAACGAGTTGAGCGGGTCACCCGAGGTGGCCAAGAAGGGTGGTACCGCGGGGCCCGCCTCGTCCCTTCGTCCGTACGCCGGTCCGCCGGCGTCAGCAGCCGACGAAGGAAGACCGATGACCGAGTATCGCCCCGTGCCGCCGCAGGTTGATCTGCCCGCGATGGAGCGCGAGATCCTCGACCTCTGGGACGCCCGGAACACATTCGACGAGACGCTTCAGGCCACCAAGGGCGGCCAGGCGTGGACGTTCTACGAGGGCCCCCCGACCGCCAACGGCACCCCTGGCACCCACCACATCGAGGCCCGGGTGTTCAAGGACGTCTTCCCCCGGTTCAAGACCATGCAGGGCTTCCACGTCGACCGCAAGGCCGGCTGGGACTGCCACGGCCTACCCGTCGAACTGGCGGTTGAGAAGGAGCTGGGCTTCAACGGCAAGCCCGACATCGAGGCGTACGGCATCGAGGCGTTCAACGCCCAGTGCCGCGAATCGGTCGGCCGGCACGTCGACGAGTTCACCGCGCTGACCCGCCGGATGGGCTACTGGGTGAACCTCGACAAGGCCTACTGGACGATGGACGCGTCCTACGTCGAGTCGTGCTGGTGGGCGTTGAAGCAGATCTTCGATGCCGGCCTGCTGGTCGAGGACTACCGGGTCGCCCCGTACTGCCCGCGCTGCGGCACCACCCTGTCCGACCACGAGCTGGCCCAGGGCTATGAGGACGTCACCGACCCGTCCGTCTATGTCCGGTTCCCGCTCACCTCCGGCCCGCTGGCCGGCAAGGCGTCCCTGCTGGTCTGGACGACCACGCCCTGGACGCTGGTCAGCAACACCGCCGTCGCCGTCCATCCCGATGTGACCTACGTGGTGGCGACCAAGCTGGCCACCGCGTCCGACGACGAGCCGGACACCCTGGTGGTCGCCGAGCCGCTGGTCGAGAAGGTGCTCGGCGACGGTTGGCAGATCGAGGGCAGCTACACCGGACGCGACCTGGAACTGTGGACCTACCGGCGTCCGTTCGACCTGGTCGAGTTCCCGGACGCGGTGGGCGGCACCCACTACGTGGTGCTGGCCGACTACGTCACCACCGAGGACGGCACCGGCCTGGTCCACCAGGCACCCGCCTTCGGTGAGGACGACATGGCGGTCTGCCGCGCGTACGGGTTGCCGATGGTGAACCCGGTCCATCCGGACGGCACCTTTGAGGCCGAGCTTCCCCTGGTCGGCGGGGTGTTCTTCAAGACTGCCGACAAGTTGCTGGTCGCCGACCTGGCCGAGCGCGGCCTGCTGTTCCGCGAGCTGCCATACGAGCACAGCTACCCGCACTGCTGGCGCTGCCACACCGCGCTGCTCTACTACGCCCAGCCGTCCTGGTACATCCGGACCACCCAGCTCAAGGACGCCCTGCTGCGCGAGAACGAGGGCACCACGTGGTACCCCGAGCACATCAAGTGGGGCCGCTACGGCGACTGGCTGAACAACAACATCGACTGGGCGCTGTCCCGGTCGCGGTACTGGGGGACGCCGCTGCCGATCTGGCGCTGCGGCAACGGTCACCTGACCTGCGTCGGGTCGCGCGCGGAGTTGTCCGAGCTCAGCCATTCCGATCAGTCGGCGCTGGACCCGCACCGTCCGTTCGTCGACGATGTCACGTTCGCCTGCCCGCACTGCCACGAGACCGCGCATCGGGTGCCCGAGGTGATCGACGCCTGGTTCGACTCGGGTTCCATGCCGTTCGCGCAGTGGGGTTACCCGTGGGCCGAGGGCTCGAAGGAGAAGTTCGCGGACGCTTATCCGGCCGACTTCATCTGTGAGGCGATCGACCAGACCCGCGGCTGGTTCTACTCGCTGATGGCGGTCGGCACGCTGGTGTTCGACGCGTCCTCGTACCGCAATGTGCTCTGCCTGGGACACATCCTGGCCGAGGACGGCCGCAAGATGAGCAAGCACCTGGGCAACATCCTGGAACCGATCCCGTTGATGGACAAGCACGGGGCGGACGCGGTGCGCTGGTTCATGGCGGCCGGCGGTTCGCCGTGGGCGTCCAGGCGGGTGGGGCACACCACGATCACCGAGACCGTCCGCAAGGTGCTGCTGACCTACTGGAACTCGGTCGCTTTCCAGGCGCTGTACGCCCGCACCAACGGCTGGACGCCTTCGTCGGCGGTCGAGCGTGTCGAGACCCCCGCGCACGTGCTCGATCGCTGGTTGGTCTCGGTGCGCACCGCGCTGGTCCGCGAGACAACCGTGGCGCTGGAGAACTTCGACACCCAGCGCTACGGGGCACTGATCGCCGACTTCGTCGACGACTTGTCCAACTGGTACGTGCGGCGGTCGCGGCGGCGGTTCTGGGAGGGCGATCCGGGTGCGTTGCAGACCTTGCACGACACCCTCGACGTGGTCACCCGGCTGATGGCGCCGCTGGCCCCGTTCATCACCGAACGGGTCTGGCAGGACCTGATCGTGGCCACCGATCCGGACGCCCCGGCCTCGGTGCACCTGGCGTCCTGGCCGCTGGCCGAGGAGACGCTGGTCGACGCGGGGCTGAACGACGCCATGAAGCTGACCCGGCGGCTGGTCGAACTCGGTCGTTCGGCCCGGGCCGAGGCCAAGGTGAAGACCCGGCAGCCGTTGTCCCGGGTGCTGGTGCCGTCCGGCTCGTTCGGCAGGTTGGACGCCGAACTGCGCGCCGAGATCGCGGCCGAGCTGAACGTGCAGGCGGTGGAATCATTCGCCTCCGCCGGCGACCTGGTGGACTACTCGGCCAAGGGCAACTTCCGGGCGCTGGGTAGGCGTTTCGGCAAGGAAACGCCGAAGATCGCTGCCGCCATCGCGGCCGCTGACGCCGCCGAACTGGCCGCCGCGCTGGCTGCGTCCGAGACGGCGAGCGTGGCTGGTGTCGAGGTGAGCGCTGAGGAGGTGATCGTCTCCGAGCGCCCGCGGGAGGGCTGGTCGGTGGTCAACGAGCAGGGCGAGACAGTCGCACTCGACCTCGAGCTGACCCCCGAGTTGGTGCGGGCCGGGCTGGCCCGCGAGGTCGTCCGGCTGGTCCAGGAGAAGCGCAAGGCGTCCGGGCTGGAAGTTTCCGACCGGATCACCCTGGCCTGGGCCGCGGACGGCGAACTCGCCGAGGCGCTGCGCGAGCACGCCGACCTGGTCGCCCAGGAGGTGCTGGCCACCAGCATCGACGAGGCCGAGCCCACCGACGACTGGACCACCGCGGCGGATCTCGGTTTCCGGTTCACCCTGGCCAAGGCCTGACCCGCAGAACCCTCCCTAACTACCTGTGCCCTCCCCCATGGGGGAGGGCACAGATAGTTAGGGAGGGGTTTGTCGGCCGGCCGGTACCCGACCGGAGCAAAGTCGGCCCGGGTGTCAGCCGAGCAGGCGCGCCCGGTACCGCCGGTATACGCCCTTGCCGATCGTGTTCCACAGCAGCCGGACGGGTGCGGGCATGGTCTCGCGCAGGAAGCGATCCCCGTCGTCGGGGCCGAGGGCGTCCAGCATGAACCCCAGCTGCGGGAACAGCATGGACGGCTTGGCCTCCTTGCGCGCGAACTCGCCGATCCGGTCCCATTCGCCCTGCGACATGCTGACGGAGGCGACCGGCAGGATGAATGTCTCCTCGTCGGCGAGATGCGTGCGCAGCGAGACGTCGATGGCCGCCATCGCCTGCCGGACCGCCTCCCGATCGGACGCCGACGCGGAAGCCGCCCAAGCCGCGATCGACTCCTCGGCGACGGTGAGCAGGCCGGCCATCTGCCCGTGCTGGTCCTTCATCACGGCGACGTGCAGGCCGCAGGCCGGCGCCCGCTGGGTCAAGGCGTCCCACAGCAGCACGTCTTCGGTCCGGTGGTGGTGATGCAGGCTGGCGATCAACTCCCGCAGGTGCCGTCCGACCGCCTCAGCGTGTCGCCGGTCGCCGTCGGCCACGCCGGCGACCAGCGCGGGCGCCTCCGCGAACACCGCCCGGAACACCCGGTGGATGAGGCGCATGTCCTGCACGTCGCAGCCCACCCGGGTCTGCGGATCGCTGATCGTCATCGCGACACCTTTCGATAGTGATAGACTATTGAATATGGGGAATGTAGCTGAGCCGACTGCCGAAGGCAACAGGACGCCGCGTGCCTACGACGCCGCCGGACGCCGGGCGCGGGCCGCCGCCAACCGGGCGGTGATCGTGGACGCCGCCGGCGACCTCTTCGCGGCCAACGGCTACGCGTCCACCACGCTCGACCAGATCGCCGAGCGCGCCGGGGTGAATCCGAAGCTGGTGGTGGCCAATGGCCCCAAGCGGGCGCTGCTGCTGGCCGCGTTCGAGCAGCGGATGGCCGGTGCCGAGTCAGCGGGGGTGGAGCGAGCCGAATCCACCATCGCCCGCATTCTCGACGGGGCAGACGCCGCAACGGTGGTCGAGCGGCTGGCCGACTTCGCCCTCGACGGCCACGAGCGGGGGATCGGGCTGTGGACCGCCTTCCGGACCGCCGCCCACGACGACGAGGAGATCGGACGCGCCTATCAGCACGTCGCTCAGGGTCGATACGAGGTGATGCGGCTCGGGGTCGAGGCGCTGGCCGCGCACGGATTGTTGCGACCCGGACCCATCGAAGGGCAGGTGGCGACGCTCGCCCTGTTGCTCGGCTTCGACCCGTATCAGCTGATGGTGCTGGACTGGGGCTGGAGCCGTGATCGGCTGCGTGCCTGGCTGGTCGCCACGCTGGCGTCCAGCCTGATCGAAGTCAGCGGCGGGGGCGACTCACCGTAGTTCGTCGCGTGGCGCCTGCGGAGCGGGGGGCGGCGGCAGCGCCGCATGGCGTCGCTGCCGCAGGTTCTTCTTGACCGATCCCAGCACGACGTTGACCACGATCGCGGTGATGATCAGCGGGAAGAATCCCAGGTTGGTGGTGATCAGCAGCAGGATCGCGATCGGCCAGACCAGTTTGGAAAGGGTGCTGACCACGGTCTCAAAGGTGGACGCCGGGGGCACCGGATGAGTCACTGGATAGAACGGACGCGGCGCCGGGGGCTGCGGCTGGTACCCCGGGAAATCACTCCGCCCGTCCGATGGCTGCGGCCCGAAGGAGGGCTGCTGCCACCGCTGTTCCGGCTCCCCGGTCGGGGGATTGCTGCTCACCACAACATCGTAGGCGCCATCGTGCGCGCTGGGTTCCCGCATCGTGCGGGTGGTCCGGTCGGCGCGGCGCCGGCGCCCGGCCCAGGACCACCAGGTAGTCGGCCGTGGCGCCGTCCGCGGGGCGTCAAGCGGGGAGGCGGCGTCCAGCACACTGAGGTCGGCCGGCCAGGGCTCGTCGGTGGAACACGAACTCAGCCCGTCACCGTCAGCACCGTGCCCAGTTCGGCGGTCGAGTCGCCGCCGGCGTACACCTCGATCTCGGTGGCGTCCTGAACCCAGCCGCGGGTCACCGCGCTCCAGTAGCGCAGCTGGTCGGGGCCCAGGTCGAAGGTCACGTCGGCCGTCGCGCCGCCGGCGATGTGGACCCGCTGGAAGCCCTTCAACTCCCGCACCGGACGGCTCGACGTCCCGTAGCGCTGGTGGATGTACAACTGGACGACCTCATCGGCGTCCACGGTCGAGGTGTTGGTGACGTCCACCGTGACCTGCACCGTCTCGCCGACCGGCACCCGCTCGCTGGTCAGCTGCAGGTTGGCGTAGGTGAACGAGGCGTACGACAGGCCGTGGCCGAACGGATAGAGCGGCGTGGACGGCCCGCTCCAGTACCGGGCGGCCCTTTCGTCGGGCTGGAAGGTCCGGTAGTGCGAATAGATCACCGGCACCTGGCCGACGTGCCGCGGCCAGCTGAGCGGCAGCTTTCCGCCGGGCGACACGTCTCCGAACAGGACGGCGGCGACAGCTTCTCCGCCGCGGGTGCCGGGGTACCACGCCTGGACGATCGCCGGCACGTGGTCCTGCACCCAGCGCAGGTCGAGCGGTCGCCCCGACATCACCACGGCGATCGTCGGTGTGCCGGTGGCGACGATCCGCTGCAGCTGCTCCAGCTGCCGTCCGGGCAGCCGCAGGGTGTCGTTGGAGGCCTTCTCGCCGATCTGGTTCTGCCGTTCGCCGATCACCACCACCGCCACGTCGCTGGCCGACGCCAGCTCGACGGCCAGATTGAGTTCGGCCTGGTCGTCGTGATCGAGGGCGGTGCGGGCGACCACCGAATCCATGTTGTCGAACATCGAGGGGTGCAGCCGTTCGGGAATGCCGACCCCCGGGGCGAATGCCACCTCGCCGGACGCCCGGGCGCGGATGCCGTCCAAAATGGTGACGGTCTCGCCGGTGTCGTAGTCGAATGCCCACGGGCCCAGGATGTCGCGCGCCGAATCGGCCAGCTGGCCGACCACAGCGATCGAACCAGCGCTGGCGGGAAGCGGGAGCACGCCGGCGTTCTTCAGCAGAACGATCGACCGCTCGGCGGCCCGCCGCGCAACCTCGCGATGCGCGGGCGTGGTCAGCACGGCTTCGGTGGCGGCCTCGTCGGCGTAGGGGTTCTCGAACAGGCCGAGCCGGAATTTTGCCCGCAGGATGCGGCGGACGGCCTCGTCGATCGTCTGCTCGCTGACCAGCCCGTCGGCGACGGCGGTGGGCAGGTGGGCGAATGCGGGATCCTCCATGCACATCTCGAGGTCGAGCCCCGCGTTCATCGCGCGCGCCGCGGCGTCGGGCAGGTCGCGGGCGAAATGCTGGGTGACCAGCGACCGGACGGCACCGGCGTCCGAGACCACAAAACCGTCGAAGCCGAACTCGCCGCGCAGCACGTCGGTCAGCAGCCAGCGGTTTCCGGAGGCGGGTACGCCGTTGAGGTCCATGTAGGCGCCCATGATGTTCGCCGCGCCCGCCTCGACGGCGGCCTTGAACGGCGGCAGATAGACATTCCACAACTCCGAATCGGAGATCTCGGAGTCCTCGTAGTCGCGGCCGCCGCGGGCGGCGCCGTAGCCGGCCAGGTGCTTCGGGCCGGCCAGCACCGAGTCGGGGCCGAAGTCGCCCTGGAAGCCCCGGACGTGAGCCGCGGCCACCGCACTGCCGAGCACCGGGTCCTCGCCGGCGCCTTCGATGATCCTGCCCCAGCGCGGATCGCGGGCGATGTCGACCATCGGCGCGAACGCCCAGTGGATGCCGACCGCCCGGGCCTCGCGGGCCGCCACCGTCTCGCCCGCGGCGATCACCTCCGGATCCCAGGACGCCGCTTGCGCGATCGGCACCGGGAAGATGGTCCGGAAGCCGTGGATCACGTCGTAACCGAACAACAGTGGAATGCCGAACCGGCTGCCCTCGATCGCCATCCGCTGCAGCCGGTTCGCCGTGGCCGCGTCCCGGACGAACAGCAATGAACCGGCGCCACCCCGGGTCAGCGCCGCCTCGACCGCGCGCGGCGACTCCAGGAACTGGTGGGCGTCGGCCGAGCCGTCCTCAGGGAGATCCTGGGCGAAGGTGCCGAAGTAGAAGTACTGGGTGACCTGGCCCGCCTTCTCGTCGAGACTCAGCCGGGCGAGCAGGTCGTCCACCCGCTCTTCGACACTCAGTCCGGGATCGCGAAACGGCAGGTCGGTCATTCGGTTCTCCTTTGAACACTGGGGACGTCCGGGGACAGCCTGCCAGGTTCGACCTCGCGCTTGCACGTGCGGTCCGCGGCGGGCCTTCGGTGGCGGTGCTGTGCCGACGCTGCAAAGGGTCATGTCACCGACCGATGGACGTGGGCGCCGACGATCGGCACCAATCAGTCGATTTCCTTGCGGGGCTCCGAGTTTGGGCATTGACTGGAGGAAGCACCGAACCGCGGAGGAGGGGTCATGGGCGTCCCTACCAGCACGGTGGCGTTGTTCGCGACATGCATCAACGACACCCTGTTTCCGAACACTCCCAAGGCGGTGGTCGCTCTGTTGAGACGGCTCGGCTGCCGGGTGGACTTCCCGCTGCAGCAGACCTGCTGCGGCCAGATGTTCACCAACACCGGCTACTTCAGCGAGGCGATGCCGTCGGTGCGGAATTTCGTCGACACCTTCGAGGAGTACGACTACGTCGTGGGGCCGTCGGGTTCCTGCGTCGGATCGGTGCGCGATCAGCACCCGATGCTGGCCGCCCGGCACGGCGACCCGGGCCTGCGGCGCCGGGTCGAGGCGATCGTCGCCAAGACCTACGATCTGACCGAGTTCCTGGTCGATGTGCTCGGCGTCAGCGACGTCGGCGCGTACTTCCCGCACCGGGTCACCTATCACCCGACCTGCCATTCACTGCGGGTGACGAAGGTCGGCGACCGTCCCTACCAGCTGCTCTCCGCCGTTCGCGGGATCACCCTGGTCGAGTTGCCGGACGCCCGGCAATGCTGTGGCTTCGGCGGCACCTTCTCGATGAAGAACTCCGATGTGTCGGTGGCGATGGGCACCGACAAGGTACGGGCCGTCCTCGACACCGGAGCCGAGTACGTGGTGACCGGCGACAACTCGTGCCTGCTGCACATCGGCGGGCTGCTCAGCCGGATGCGGGCCGGGGTGAAGCCGATCCATCTGGCCGAGATCCTGGCTCAGACCGAGGACGGCCTGGTCGCCGCCGGTACCACCGCTCCGCGGCAGGGAGCGACCCGATGAGCACCGAACGCCGCACTCCGGCGCCGCCGGCCGGCAATCTCCAGGACATGCCGAAATTCCCGAAGAACGCGCAGAAGGAGCTGAAGAACGCCCAGCTGCGCAAGAACCTGCGGCACGCCACCACCACCATCCGCGAGAAGCGGGTGCGGGTGGTCGAGGAACTGCCGCACTGGGAGCAACTGCGTCAGGCCGGCGAAGCGATCAAGAACCGCACCCTGCGGCACCTGGACGACTACCTGGTGCAGCTCGAGGAATCGTTGACCCGCAACGGCGCGGTCGTGCACTGGGCGTCCGACGCGGCCGAGGCCAACCAGATCGTGATCGACGTGGCTCGCGCCAAGGGCGCCGACGAAGTGGTCAAGGTCAAGTCGATGGCCACCCAGGAGATCGATCTCAACGAGGCGCTCGAGGAAGCCGGGATCGCCGCCTGGGAGACCGACCTGGCCGAGCTGATCGTCCAGCTGGGGCACGACCGGCCGAGCCACATCCTGGTGCCGGCGATCCATCGCAACCGCTCCGAGGTGCGTGAGATCTTCGCCGAAGAGATGGGTCGTTACGGCACTCCGCCGCCGGACGGGCTGACCGACGACCCGGCGATGTTGGCCGGGGCGGCCCGGGTCCACCTGCGGGACAAATTCCTGCGCGCCAAGGTCGCCGTCTCGGGTGCCAACTTCGCCGTCGCCGACTCGGGGACGCTGGTGGTGGTCGAGTCCGAGGGCAACGGCCGGATGTGTCTGACCCTGCCGCAGACGCTGATCTCGATCGTCGGCATCGAGAAGACGGTGCCCACCTTCGCCGATCTGGAGGTGTTCCTGCAGTTGCTGCCGCGCTCGTCCACCGCGGAACGGATGAATCCGTACACCTCGATGTGGTCGGGGGTGCGCGAGGGCGACGGCCCGCAGGAGGTGCACGTGGTGCTGCTCGACAACGGCCGCACCACGGTGCTCGCCGACGAGGTCGGACGCCAGGCGCTGCGCTGCATCCGCTGCTCGGCCTGCCTGAACATCTGCCCGGTCTACGAGCGGGTCGGCGGACACGCCTACGGATCGGTCTATCCCGGTCCGATCGGGGCGATTCTGACGCCGCAGCTGCGCGGCACCGCCTCGCCGGTGGACGCCTCGCTGCCGTACGCGTCGTCGCTGTGCGGGGCGTGCTACGAGGTCTGCCCGGTCCGGATCAACATTCCCGAGGTGCTGGTCCACCTGCGCAACAAGGTCGTCGAGTCACACGGGCCGAGCGTGGAGGGGGCGATCATGAAGGCCGGCGGCTGGGTGATGGGTCGCGGCAAACGGCTCGCGCTGGTTCAGAAAGGCTCCGAACTGGCCGGCCGCGTCCTGCCGGGTGAAGTGATCGGTCCGCTGCCGGGGCCGGCGGCGGGCTGGACGCGGGCACGGGACCTGCCCATGCCGCCCACCGAGACCTTCCGCGACTGGTGGGTGAAACAGGAACCCGAGCAGGACACCGACACCACCAGGGGGCAGCGATGAGCAGCCGGGAAGCGGTTCGCGGCAGGATCCGATCGGCTCTGGCCGATGTGCCGCAGGGGACGCCGAGCGAGGATGTCGCCGTCGAGTGGCAGTACGGACTCCGGCCGGCCGGCGCCGCCGACGACACGCTGGGACTGTTCGTGGAGCGGGTCGAGGACTATCGCGCCGAGGTCAGCTGGGTGACGCCGCAGGAGTTGGCCGCCCGGGTGGCCGACGCGCTCAGCGACCGCGGGGTGACTTCGGCGGTGCTGCCGGCCGGAGTGCCCGGCGAGTGGCGCGCCGCCGTGGCCGCCGCCGGTATCACCGTGCACGCCGACGATCCGGTGCTCAGCCACGCCGACCTGGACGGCATCGGTGCGGTGGTCACCGCGTCCCGGGTCGGGATCGCCGAGACCGGCACCATCGTCCTCGATCACGGCCCCGACCAGGGCCGCCGGGCACTGTCGCTGGTGCCGGATCTGCATGTCTGCGTGATTCGCGCCGACCAGGTGGTCGCTGACGTCCCCGAGGCGGTGACCCGGCTGCAGCCGTCCGTGGACGCCCGGCAGCCACTGACCTGGATCAGTGGGCCGTCCGCCACCAGCGACATCGAGCTGGACCGGGTCGAGGGCGTCCACGGACCCCGGACACTGCGGGTGCTGCTGGTCCAGGGGGCTGGCCAGGACGGCTGACCTGGGGCAAGGTGGGGGAGATCACCCCTGCCTTTTCACCACCAGAGGAGTTGTCGTGACCAGATCCCGCTGGATTTCCGTGCCGCTGTCGCTGGCAATGGTCGTGGGCCTGTCGATCGCCGGCGGTCAACCGGCCGAGGCGGCCACGCCGAAACTCGGCGCCGTCTTCAACGACCAGGACCGGGCCGCGATCAGCAAGCGGATCGCGGCGATGATCAAGGCCACTCCGCGCGGCGCCACCATCCGCATCGCGCAGTACCGGATCGACAGCACCGACCCCCGCGTGCTGCCCGCGCTGCGCGGCGCGGTCAGCCGGGGCGTGAAGGTCAAGATCGTGCTCGACAAGTCCGACCGGAATCCCCATCCGTTCGCCGACAACGGATTGAACGACCTGCGCACCCAGATCGGGAAACGGGTCGGCGGCAACGGCACCGACACCGCCAAGGCGTCCTATATCGCGCTGTGCACCGACGGTTGCATCGGCGACCGCTACAACCACAACAAGTTCTATCTGTTCAGCACGATGGGCTCGAAGAAGAAGGTGGTCGTCCAGTCCACCGCGAATGTGGCGTCGGACAACCTGGACGCCTGGAACGCCGCGTTCAGCGTGGCCGGGCGATCGAAGCTGTACCAGGGTTACACGGCGTACTTCAATGACCTGGTCCGCCGGAAGACGAATCTGAACTACTACCGGACCGTCACCGACGGTCCGTACAAGGCGTACTTCTTCCCGCGCAAGTCCTCGACCGGCGACCAGGACGACCCCACGACCGACACCATCTGGCGGACTCTCAACGATCAGGTGAAATGCACCGGCAACACCACCGTGGGCACGCAGACCAATCACCGCACCATCATCCGGATCGCGGTGTGGGGATTCACCCGCGAGAAGGTCGCCCAGAAGCTCCGCGCGCTGGCGAATCAGGATTGCTGGATCGATGTCGCGATCAATGCCCCCGGTGAGGTCTCGGCCGAGGTGCGTCAGGCGCTGGCGAATCACCCGCGGATCAACGTGGACAACGCCACCGCCAACGGTCGCTGGATGCACGCCAAGTATCTGCTGGTGGAGGGCAACTACGCGGGCAGGCCGAACAGCAAGGTGGCCTTCGTCGGCTCGCACAACTTCACCCTGAACGCCCTGCGGCACAACGACGAGACCTGGCTGAAGATCGACTCGGCGAGCGTCCACGACCAGTTCCGGGCCAACTTCCGGACCATCATGGCGGCCAGTCCCGACTTCCCGTTCTGACCGGACGCGGGGTTCAGCCGACCAGCCGGGCGAGCCGCCGGCGCACCGCCGCCGACAACTCGAGGGTTCGCCGCGCGGCCCGGCGGACCCGCGGGTTGGCCACCGCGAAGCCCAGGTCCACCGCGGCTCCGGGCAGCGCCAGCCGCAGCAGCCGCTGCTGCGGAACGACGCGGGCATAGCGCTGCGGGTGCTCACGGAGTTCCCGCACCGCGATCTCGCGCAGGTCGTCGAGCCGGGGCTGCATGCAGTAGCCGACGGTCTGCACCAGCCGCTGCAGCCACTGCTCGGCCGCCCCGGACGGCAGCGCCGGCCGGGGCGCTTCGCCGCGAGCCAGGTCGGCCACCAGTGCCTGGACCAGGACGGCGGGGATCCGGTTGCTGTTGGGGTACGGGACGAGTTGGTCGAGCACCAGGTCCGTGCCGCGGTGGGCGACCGGTGTGCGGTACAGCGTCGAAGCGGTCAGCAGTGCGGTCGAGAAGCAGCCCAGCACGGCGTCCGGGCGCTGCCGGAGGATGACCGCTTCGGCCAGCGCCGGCGTGGTCAGCACGGTCAGGTCGGCACCGGCCGCCCGGGCCGCGTCGGCCAGGTCGCGGCTCCAGGTCTGCGGCGCGGTGGGATGCGGCTTGAACACCACGGTGCGGTGCCCGAGCGCCACGGCGTCGCCGACCAGGTCGGTGTAGAGCTGTCGCTCCTGGTCGGCGGTGGTCAGCCCCAGGGCGGTGAGGTACTGGCCGACGATCAGCGCACCGCCGGTGGGCAGGCCGGGGTCGAGCCGGGTGGCCTCGGACGCCTCGGCCAGCGCCGCGATGATCGCGGCATCCTCGATCGGGGTGCTGGGGATGCCGTACTCGCTGGCCAGCAGCGGCTGCAGGCCAGGAATCAGTTCGACGTAGAGCAAACCGGCGAGCCGCTCGGAGACCTGCGGCAGCAGCGGCGTCCGGGTCGGACCGTAGACCATCAGCCCGTCGGAGTAGATCGTCACCGGAGACTCCGCGAAGACCGCGGCGAGCGCTGTGGCCGGGGGTGCCTGGATGGACTCCAGCACCAGTTCCAGCGGCTGGTCGCCCAGGCCCCAGGTGCTGCGCAGCAGTCGCTCCCACAGCGGCGCATCGGCGGGCTGAGGCCGCCACTGGCCGGGGTGGAACGGGGCGATGGTGGTGTTCCAGGACTCGACGGCATGGAAGCGCCGGGCCAGCGCGGCGAACCCGGGTTGCTCCTGCGGTCCGGGCTGGGACTCCGGATGCAGAGCATTGTTGCTGACCAGCAGCACCCGGCGAGCGGGCGTGCCGAGCTGTCCGGCGTCGATGGCGGCGGCCAGGGTGGCCACGCCGTAGAGCGTGCTGGCGACGCAGAGTTGGATCATGCCACCGCTCGCAGTCCCCGGTCGTCCCGCAGCCGGTGCAGCAGCCGCCGCCGCTCCGGCGCGGTGCCGGCCAGCGCGCGGGTCAGCAGGTCGGCGGGCATCGAGCGCAGCCGGGCGCTGCAGCGAGCGATCAGTTGCTCCTGCAACTCGACGCTGAGCCGGGCGCGCTTGGCGACGTGGAACCCGATCAGGGCGCAGTAGGCGTCCACCGCCTTGATCGCTAGCAGGTCGGCGTCCGGGTCGGCGAGGACCTCTTCGAGCACTCGGTCCATGGCGTCCAGGAAGTGCAGTTGGGTGGGGTTCGACACATGGCTGAGTGAGCCAGCCAGGCCCTGCCGATAGAAGACGCCGAGCAGGCCGACCGTCGCGAAACTCTTCGCGCCCAGGTGCAGCCGCCAGATCCAGTGCCGGTCCTCGCAGGTGCGCAGGTCCTCGTCGAAGGTGAGCAGGCCGTCCTCGGCGAGCCGGCGGTGCTGGATCCCGGCCCAGGCGTTGGGGTAGTCGACCGAGGTCGAGCGGAAGGCCGGGGCGATCGCCGTGCGTGGGTCGAGCACCGCGTGCCGCCGCCACTCGGGTGAGCGGACGATGGTCCGCTGGGTGCCGAGCACCCGGACGTGGTCGGTGCGGACGAAGTCGCAGTCGAAACGCTCGATGGTCTCGACCAGCCGGGCCAGGTAGCCGGGGGCGATCCAGTCGTCGGAGTCGAGCCAGACCAGGTAGGTCCCGCGGGCTCGGGCGGTGCCGGTGTTGCGGGCGGCGCTGAGGCCGCGGTTCCGGTGGTGCCAGACGATGTCGGCGCCGGGCAGGCCGTCCACCAGCTCCGGCAGCACTGCCGGGGTGTCGTCGGTGGAACAGTCCTCCACGAAGATGAACTCGAACTCGTTCCCGGCGTTGGCTCGCAGGCTGTGCACCAGGCCCGGCAGTTGGTCCTGCACGTTGTAGCAGGGGATGACCACCGACAGTCGCATGCGCGAGAACTCCTTCGGACGGCTGATCGGGGGTGCCGCCCGGGCTTGATGCTGGCCGATGTCGATGACCCGTGAGCGACCCGTTGGTGACGCCCGGATGAACACTGCTTCGCCGGCCGCTCGCGGCCGATCGGAGGTCTGCTGGCGTTCACCGAACCGGCCTCTGCTGTTCGCCGTCGCGTCGGATCGGCTCCCTAGCGTCGAAGCGTGACCGAACGAACAGCCGCCGCCGGCGACCCACTCCAGCGGGTGCTGGTCTTCGCCGACGGCGACAGCCGGTGGAAGTGGGGCGTCCTCACCGCCAGCCAGCTGTTCCCGAAGGCGACCCAACTGGGACGGCTGCTCGCCTCCACGAGTGAGCCGTCCGCCCGCCAGCTGGACGAGACCGGTTTGCCGTTGCGGCCCGCGCCGGTCGGCTCAGTTGCAGACTTCGTCGAACTCGACGACCTGGACCGGGTGGACGCGATCGTGTTGGCCCTCCCCGGGGGCGCCGTCCAAGCCGTTCTGCACGGACTGGCCCGGCGCTGGCCGCGGGCCTGCCGGCGTCCGCTGGTGATCAGCGGATACGTCGGCGTGGTGTACGAAAGGCAGGCCGAGGGGCTGCTGCTGCGGGCGGGGTCGGACGTGATCCTGGCCAACAGTCCCTGCGACGCGGAGGAGTTCCGCCGGTTGTTGGCCGGCGCGGGTGCCGATCCGGGGGTGGTGCTGGAAACCGCGCTGCCGTACCTGAGCAGTCCGGAATCGGTCGTTCGGGAGGACCGGGCTTTCACCGTGACCTTCGCCACCCAGCCGGGCGTGCCCGAGACCCGGGCGGCACGCGAGTTCGTGCTGCGACGGCTGGTCCGGCACGCCACGCTGCACCCCGACCGCGAGGTTCTGCTTAAGGTGCGCGCGCTGGCCGGTGAGCAGGCCACCCATCCGGAGCTCCACCCGTACCAGCTGCTCGGACGCCGGCTCGGCGTCCAGAAGCCGCCAAACCTGCGGATCGTCGCCGGCAACATGGGCGAGGTCCTGGACCGCACCGACCTGCTGGTCACCGTCTCCTCCACCGCTGCCGTCGAAGCCATGCACCGCGGCGTCCCCACCGCGATCCTCACCGACTTCGGCGTCCGGGAACCGCTCGGCAACCACTACTTCATCGGCTCGGGCTGCCTCACCTCGTTCGCCGACCTGGACGGCGGGGCCGCGCCGCAGGTGGACGCCGAGTGGGCAGGTGCCCACGGCATCGGTCCCGGGGCCGCCGTCGAGCGCGCCCGGTCCGCGATCGCCGACCTGACTGCGCAGCGCGTCCGGACGCCGTTGCGGCCGTTCTACACCACCGACAACGCCCCCGGGCTGCTGCCCGATCTGCTCGGCCGCTACGGGCTGAGTGCCTACGGCCGAGCGCTGGAAGCCGACGACGACCGGCTGACCGACCTGCCGGTGGCGGTTCGATCGCTGGTGTCGCGGGCGGCGCGGACCGCCTATCGCCAGGGCGTGCACACGGTGGCGCCGGCGCTGCGGCGATTGGCGCGGATGTGAGCGGCGTCCTGGTGGTCATCCCGGCCCGTGGCGGGTCCAAGGGGGTGCCGGGCAAGAACGTCGCCCCGGTCGGCGGTGTGCCGCTGGTGGCCCGGGCGGTGCGGGCTGCGCTCGACGCGGGCGTCGGCGACGTGGCGGTGTCCACCGACGACGACGCCATCGCCGGTGTGGCCGAGGCGGCCGGTGCGATCGTCGTCCGGCGGCCGGAGGAGTTGGCCGGCGATGCGGCGTCCAGCGAGTCGGCCCTGCTGCATGCGCTGGAGGCGCACGCCGTCCGGGCCGGGAAGGCCGTCGAGGTGCTGGTGATGGTGCAGTGCACCAGCCCGTTCGTCACCGCGTCCGAGATCGCCGGCTGCGTGGCCGCGGTCCGGGCCGGTGCCGACAGTGCCTTCACCGCCGCGCCCAGCCACGGCTTCCTCTGGCGCCGGGATTCCTCCGGCGCCGCGGTGGGCGTGAACCACGACCCGTCCGGCCGCCCCCGCCGGCAGGACCGCGAACCGGAGTTCCTGGAGACCGGCGCGGTCTACGCGATGCGGGCGGACGGCTTCCGGGCGGCCGGCCACCGGTTCTTCGGTCGCACCGTGCTGGTGCCCACCGACCCGGCCCGGGTGCTCGAGATCGACGAACCGGACGACCTCGAGCGAGCCCGGCTGCTGGCTCCGATGCTGGACGCCGCGCTGGCGAAACCGGGCCGCGACGACCTGGACGCGGTGGTGCTGGACTTCGACGGCACCCAGACCGACGACGCCGTCTGGGTCGCCTCCGACGGTGCCGAGCAGGTCCGGGTGCACCGCGGCGACGGGCTCGGGATCGCCGCCCTGCGCCGGGCCGGCATCCCGGTGCTGATCCTCTCCACCGAGACCAACCCGGTGGTCCGGGCTCGAGCCCGCAAGCTCGGCGTCCCGGTGCTGCACGGCGTCGACGACAAGGCCACCGTGCTGCGCGACTGGTGCGCCGATCAGGGCGTCGACCCGGCCCGAGTGCTCTACGCCGGCAACGACGTCAACGATCTCGGCTGCCTCGCCCTGGTGGGCTGGCCGGTCGCGGTCGCCTCCGCCCATCCGGTCGTGCGCTCCGCCGCCCGGCTGGTCACCTCCGTGCCGGGCGGGCACGGAGCCGTTCGTGAAATCACCTCCTGGATCCTCGGAAAGGACCTCCACCCATGACCGACACCTCCGTCCGCGACCGACTCATCGGCGACCGCCGGGTCGGCCCCGGTCAGCCCGTCTACATCACCGCCGAGATCGGCCTCAACCACAACGGCGAGGTCAGCACCGCGCTCGCCCTGATCGACGTGGCGCTCGCCGCCGGCGTCGACGCGGTGAAATTCCAGAAGCGGACGCCGGAAGTCTGCACCCCACGCGACCAGTGGGACATAGAGCGCGACACTCCCTGGGGCCGGATGCGCTACATCGACTACCGGCACCGCGTCGAGTTCGGCGCCGAGGAGTACCGGATCATCGACGAATACTGCCGGGACAAGGGCATCGACTGGTTCGCTTCGCCGTGGGACGTGGCCAGCGTCGACTTCCTGGACGGCTTCGGCGTCCCGGCCCACAAGATCGCCTCGGCCTGCCTGACCGACGACGAACTGCTCCGCTCGATCCGGGCATCCGGTCGCACGGCGATCCTCTCCACCGGCATGTCGACCCCGGCGCAGATCCGGCACGCGGTCGAGGTGCTGGGCAGCGGCAACGTGATCCTGTGCCACGCGACGTCCACCTACCCGGCGGCCAACGACGAACTGAACCTGCGGATGATGAATACCCTGATGACCGAGTACCCGAACGTGCCGGTTGGCTACTCGGGGCACGAACGCGGCCTGCAGACCACGGTGGCGGCCGCAGCGCTGGGCGCCTGCTTCATCGAACGGCACATCACCCTGGACCGGACGATGTGGGGCTCCGACCAGGCCGCCTCGCTGGAACCGGCTGGGCTGACCCGGCTGGTCCGCGACGTCCGGGTCATCTCCGAGGCGCTCGGCGACGGCGTCAAGCGGTTGTACGACGGCGAGTACGCGGCGATGCGGAAGCTCCGCCGGGTGCCCGGTGTGGTGGCCGATCGCGACACCACGCGGGTGGCCTGAGCACGATGGCCGCCAAGAAGCGTGGACCCAAGCGGACCACCCTGGCGCTGGTCGAGAGCCCGGCGCAACTGCTGAACGTGGTCGAGTGGGCTTTCCAGGCCGGGCTGGAGGGGCAGACCCGGCTGGCGGTGCTGCCGCCGCGGGAGAGCGCCACCCGCCTGCAACTCGAAGCCATGGTCGACCTGGCCCGCGAGGCCGGCCTGGCGGCGACCTGGTACGAACCGCGGAAGTCGGCGGCATCGCTGGTGGCGGTCGCCTGGGAACTGTTCCCGCGGCTGGTGAAGGCGCAGCGGCTGGTGGTCGGCGATCCGTTCTCGCGGTTCGTGCAGGCGGTGCTGCCGCTGGCCGATGTCTCAGAGGTGGTCGTGGTCGACGACGGCACGGCCACCATCTCGTTCATCGCCCAACTGACCCGCGGCGACCGGCTCAGCCGCTGGCACCTCGCCGAGGGCGGCCGGGACGTGGTCATCGACCTGCTGTCGGAGCATGCCCGGGACTTCTTCAGCCCTTCGGAGCGCGACGGCCGCAGCATTGAGGTGTTCACCTCGATGCCGGTGCAGGCGCCGCCCGGGATCCGGCAGAGCGCCAACACGTTCGCCTGGACGCGCAGCCGGTTCGGGCCGCCGGTGGTCGTCGAGGCGGCGGACGTGATCGGCACCTCACTGGTCGAGACCGGAGTGGTGGACGCCGAGCGGTACCTGGCCGGGGTGGCGGCGGTCGCCGAGCGGTTCGGCGCCGGCCGGTACTTCGCGCACCGCCGCGAAGAGGTCGCCAAGCTGGCGCTGATCGCCGCCCGCACCGGCCTGACCATCGTCCGGCCCGACGTCCCGCTCGAGATCGCGGTCCGCCGCGGTCCGGTCAGCGCTGTGATGGTCAGCTACCCGTCCACGGTGACCCACACCCTGCCCCTGGTGCTGCTCGATACCCCGGTCGAACTCGCCGTGGCGGACGTGCCGACCACCTGGCTCACCCCCGGTGCCCCGGTCGGCGCCGGGGACTTCCTGGAGCACGTGACCACCACCGCCCGGAAGCGCCACCAGCTGAGTTGAGCCCAGCAAGAGAGAAGCCCGTCAGATCGGGCACCGCTAGCGGTGCCCGATCTGACGGGCTTCCGAATCAGGCACCAACCGGCAGTGGGGACAGGGCTGCAGCGGACCCTCCCAGCCGTTCGTCATCAGGAATTGCGCGACGATCCTGGCGGTGTGGCAGGCGCCCACGCCGGTGACATCCCGCCACCCGAACCGCAGCGTCGTGAGTCCCAGCAGCGCATGCTCATTGTCGCGGTTCATGTCACGGAACGCGGCCCCGCCGCTGTGGTGCAATTTGCTGTCCAGTTCGACCAGCAGGCGGTACTCGTCGTACCAGCAGTCGCTGCGGTAGCTGCGCAACGCCTGCTGCTGGCGGACTGCTGTCGGAAGGTGGTGCGCGCGTTCGACCTGCACCAGGTACCGACGCTCCAGCGCAGAATGGGCGCCCCGGGAAACATCGCCCAAGACATCGCGCAGCACGCCACGGTTGCGTTGTCGTGGGCGTCCGGACAGCTCGGCCAGCAATCGTTTGGGGGTGGTCTTCCGCTGGCTGACCGCGTCGGCCAAGAGCGCCGCCATTTCGTCCTCGTCGGCTTCTGCGCACAGATCGAGCACCGTGATCTCGACGTTCGTGCGGGGCGGCTCCCCGATCGATGGGCGTTCGCCGCGAATGAACCGCCACCCGGGTCGTGCGGCCCGGGCCACTCGAACGAAGACAGGTACCTCGGCCGGCTCGGCCTTCCGCAGGCCCAACAGATGCGCGGCGGCCTCGTGACCGAGAACGGCACCCTCACCGCCGAGGAGCACGCCGGTCCAGGCCCGGCTCAACCATCCGGAACCCGGCCCGCAGGTGTACACGCCCGGGATGAGCGGGCCGAGGACGCCATCGGCCAACAGCCGGGGTATCACCCGGCGGTGAACGCCCTGGCCGATCAGCTGACCACGGCTCAGAACTCCAGCCTGAGCCCCGGCGAGCTCGCGCAGTGATGGCGGCAGGATGATTCGAGATGGCACGCCCTCAGTGTCGGCAGGTCGCGCCGAAAGTGTTCAAAATCGATGTCAGATCGGGCACCGCTGGCGGTGCCCGATCTGACACCGATTGGTTCGCTCAGATCTGGTCGAGAACCTCGGCCATGATCCGCTGGACGGCGATCGTGTCGTCCAGCGGCATGATCGGGCTCTCGGTGAGGCCGTCGGCCAGGCAGTCGCCGACGTGCTCGATCTCGTAGCGGTAGCCGGAGTCGAACTCCAGGGTCTCCGGGGTCTTCCCGCGCCAGATGGTCACCGACGCCGCCCGGTGGAACCGTGGGTGCACGTCGATCCAGCCCTTGGTTCCGGTCAGCATCATCCGGCCGGGTCCGTAGGCGGTGAAGGCGCCGGCCAGGGTGGCCGAGCGTCCGTCGGCGTAGCCCAGCAGCACCGAGAACTCGCCCTCGACACCGGTGGGGTAGCGGCCGCCGACGGCGCGCACGACGTCCGGGGTGCCGAGGAAGTGTTGCGCGAACGAGAGCACGTAGACGCCGAGGTCGAGGACGGCGCCGCCGCCCTTGGCCGGGTCGAAGAGACGATCCTCGGCGTCGAACGCGCGGAATGCGGTCAGGTCGCCCTGACAGCCGCGGATCTCGCCGATCTCATCCGCCGCGATGATCTCGCGCAGGTGGGCAAGCGCCGGATTGAACCGGGTCCACATCGCCTCCATCGCGAACACGCCGGACTCTCGGGCGGCCGCCGCGATGCGTTCGGTGTCGGCGAGGGTAGCGGTGAACGCCTTCTCGACCAGCACGGCCTTACCGGCCGCGATCGCGGCCAGCGCGATGTCGGTGTGCTGCGGGTGCGGGGTCGCGATGTACACGGCCTGCACCGCGGGGTCGGTGACCAACGACTCGTAGGAGGAGTGCCAGCGCGGAATCCCATGCTCGGTGGCGAACACCTCGGCGCGCTCCGCCGAACGCGAACCGACCGCGACCAACTCGGCGTTGCCGGCCAGGCGGAACTCGGGAACAATCTCGGCGGCCATGCGTCCGGGGCCGGCGATGCCCCAGCGGATCTGATCGGTCATGGGCGTCACGGTACTGCCAAGAGTCCGCCCGAAGTGCGGCTGCCGTCGGAGCGTCCGGCCGATTCTGGCAGAGTAGGGAAGGTTGGTCTTCAGGAAGGGCAGAGCCTTGCGGGTCGTGCAGAAGTTCGGTGGGTCGTCGGTGGCCGATGCCGCCAGCATCAAACGGGTGGCCCAGCGGATCGTCGACACCAAGTCCCGCGGCGCCGAGGTGGTCGTGGTGATCTCGGCGATGGGCGACACCACCGACGAGTTGATGGATCTGGCGCTGGACGTCTCGCCGCAGCCGCGGCCGCGCGAACTCGACATGCTGCTCACCGCCGGTGAGCGGATGAGCGCGGCACTGCTGGCGATGGCGATCAACGACCTCGGTTTCGAGGCGCGTTCGTTCACCGGCTCGCAGGCCGGCGTGATCACCACCGGAACCCACGGCGACGCCCGGATCATCGACATCACCCCGGGCCGGATCAGGACCGCGCTCGAGGACGACGACATCGTCATCGTGGCCGGCTTCCAGGGGGTGTCGCAGACCTCCAAGGACATCACCACGCTGGGGCGCGGGGCCTCAGACACCACCGCGGTGGCGCTGGCCGCCGCGCTGAAGGCGGACTACTGCGAGATCTATTCGGACGTCGACGGCGTCTTCACCGCCGACCCGCGGATCGTGCCGGGGGCGTCCCGGATCCCCGAGATCTCCTACGAGGAAATGCTCGAGATGGCGGCGCAGGGAGCCAAGATCCTGCACCTGCGCTGCGTGGAATACGCCCGCCGCGAGAACGTGCCGGTGCATGTCCGGTCGTCGTTCTCCACCAAGCCCGGCACCTGGGTCAAGGACATCAAGCACGAGGAAGGTTCTGCCATGGAACAGCCGCTGATCACCGGGGTCGCGCACGACCGCAGCGAATCCAAGATCACCGTGGTCGGGGTGCCCGACCGGGTCGGCGCGGCGGCCGCGGTGTTCTCGGCGGTGGCGGACGCCGGGGTCAACATCGACATGATCGTGCAGAACCAGTCGATCGCCGACGACAACACCGCGATCACCTTCACCCTGCCCGGCGGTGACCGGATCCGGGCCCTGGACGCCCTGCACGGCGCCCGGGAGCTGATCGGTTTCGCCGAGATCATCTACGACGACGGCATCGGCAAGGTGTCGGTGATCGGCGTCGGGATGCGCTCGCACCCCGGCGTCTCTGCGACCTTCTTCCGCGCGCTGGCCGAGGCCGGGATCAACATCGAGATGATCTCCACCTCCGAGATCCGGATCTCGGTCGTCGTCGCACTTGAGGACGTGGACGCCGCCGTTCGCGCCGCGCACACCGCCTTCGGTCTCGACTCAGCCTCCGGCGAAGCCGTCGTATACGCAGGCACCGGACGCTGAAGCGTCCGCTGCCGACATGCAGGGCGGGTTCGTCCGCTGTCGCGTCCGTCCCCTTGTGACGCAGGCACCGGACGCTGAAGCGTCCGCTGCCGACATGCAGGGCGGGTTCGTCCGCTGTCGCGTCCGTCCCCTTGTGACGCGGGCACCGGACGCTGAAGCGTCCACCGAGGCGATGGGTCAGCGCGTCGTGGCGGACTCGTCCGCGGCTGCTTCGGCGGCGTCCAGCTCGGCGGCGAGCCGTCGCTCCTGCACCCTCCGATAACCGTTCCAGATGACGCCGACCACCAGGACGACATACAGACCGATGGTGATCGGCGAGCTGACCAGCACGGCGGCATTGTTCGACGAGTTCGCCATCGCGTCACGCAGCGAGTACTCGGCGAGCGGGCCCAGGATCAACGCGATCAGCACCGGCGCCAACGGCACGTCGTACTGGCGCATCACGAAGCCGAGGACGCCGATCCCGATCATCACCCCCAGGTCGATGGTGGACGCCCCGGCGGCATAAACGCCGAAAGCGGCGAACACCGTGATGCCGGCGTAGAGATACTCCTTCGGCACCTTCAGCAGCATCGCCCACATCGGCGCGAACGGCAGGTTCAGGATCAGCAGCACCACCATGGCGATGAACAGCGCGGCGAGCAGCGCCCAGACGATGTCGGCGCTTCGCTCGAACAGCAGCGGCCCGGGCTGCATGCCGTACTGCTGGAAGGCGACCAGCAGCAGCGCCGCCGTGGCCGAGGTAGGCAGGCCGAGCGCCAGCAGCGCGCCCATGGCCGACCCGGCGGTGGCGTTGCCGGCCGCCTCCGGTCCGGCAACACCCTGGATCGAGCCCTTGCCGAACATCGGCTTGGCGCGGCGGGCGTCCAGTTTGCGTTCGGTGCCGTAGGCCAGGAAGGTCGGCACCTCAGCGCCGCCGGCCGGGATGATCCCGAACGGGACGCCGAAGCCGGTGCCGCGCAGCCAGGCCGGCAGGGCGGCCCGGAACTCCGGTCCGCTGAGCCAAGGCCGTCCGCCGGCGTGGATGAGCTTCTTGTCGTCACGGCGCCCGACTTTGGACGCCACATGCAGCACTTCGCCGATCGCCAGCAGCGCCACCGTGATCACCACCACGGAGATTCCGTCGAACAGCGCCGGAATGCCGAAGGTGAACCGGGCGGTGCCGGTGGACTGGTCGATGCCGACCACCGCCAGCGCCAGTCCGAGCGCCAGGGCGGAGAGGCCGCGGATCACTGAATCGGCCACCACTGTCGAGATGGCGATGAAGGCGAAGACCGCCAGCGCAAAGTACTCGGCGGGGCCGAACTGGGTGGCCAGGTCGGCCATCGTGGGGGCGAAGAAGACCACCAGCACCGTGGCCAGGATGCCGCCGGTGAAGGCCCCGATCGCGGCGGTGGCGAGGGCCTGCGGGGCCCGCCCGTTGAGCGCCATCATGTGACCCTCGAACGAACTGGCGATCGCCGTACTGTTACCGGGGGTGTTCATCAGGATGCCGGCGATCGAATCGCCGAACAGGCCGCCGAAGTAGATGCCGGCGAACATGGTCAGCGCCGACAGCGGTTCGAGGGTGAAGGTGAGCGGCAGCAGCAGGGCCACCGCCATCGCCGAGCCCAGCCCGGGCAGCACGCCGATCGCGGTGCCGAGGAAGGCTCCGACGATCACCCAGAGCAGGTTCTGCGGGGTCAGGATCTGCCCGAAGCCGTTGAGCAGGTGGGTCAACTGGTCCATGGTTCAACTCCCCAGCAGCAGGATTCCGGCCGGCAGCGACATGCCGAGCAGGCCACCGAACACCACCTGGATCACCGACGCCAAGCCGAGGCCCATGACCAGGGCCGGGACATGGCGGCGTCCGCCCAGGGCCACCGACATTGCCCAGAACAGCACCGTCGCGCTGATCAGCCAGCCGACCGGCTCCAGGATCAGGGTGAAGCCGATCAATGCGGCCAGCGCGGTGCCGAGCTTGACCCAGTTCACGCCCTTGGGCACTTCGGACGCCTCGGCCCTGAGTTGGGGCGCGACCCGCTCGTCGAACGGATCGTGCAGCACCGAGACGCCCGACATGGCGTCCTGTTCCGGAGTGCTCGGGGCTGCACGCGGATGCCGGAGCGTCTCGATCACGATCAGCGCGGCGGCCAGGATGCAGATGCCGGCGACGATCCACGGAAAGGTCTGCGGGCCGAATGCGCCGCTGCCGTTCACCCGCATGGTGAGGTTGCCGTAGATCAGTAGCCCGGCGATCACCAGCAGGACTGCGGCGATGCTCAGGATGCCCCGATCGGGGGCGGTGGGCGGCAGAGCCTCCGCGGGTCGCTCGTCGGTGGTCGCGGCTTCGTCGGTCGCACTCATGCCAACCCCAACTCCTTCAGCAGCGCGGTGATGGCCGTCTGCTCCTCGGCGATGAACTTCTCGAAATCGGCTCCGGTGAGGAAGTTCTCCTTCCAGCGATTCCGGGTGACGGCCGCCCGCCACTCCGACGTAGCGACCATCTCGGTGACGATCGCGGTCAACTCGGCGCGGTCGGACTCGGCGATCCCGGGCGCGGCCACCAGCCCGCGCCAGTTCACCAGGTCGACCTCCGGGTAACCGAGTTCGGACATGGTGGGAATGTTCACCCCCGCGAGCCGTTCCGGCGCAACGACGGCGAGCGCGCGGAGCTTGCCGGAGTCGATCATGTCGCGGAAATCGTTGTAGCCGCTGACCCCGATGTTGACCGTCCCGGCCGCGGTGGAGAGCAGCGAGATGGTCAGCTCGCCACCACCCGAATGCGGGGTGTACTTCACCGCCGATCCGGGAATGCCGACCGCCTTCGCCAGCTGTCCGGCGACCAGATGGTCCACGCCGCCGGCCGATCCGCCACCGACCGGGATCGCACCCGGCTCGGCCTTCCACGCCTTCAGGAAGTCGTCGAGCGTCCGGTACGGCGATCCGGCCGGCACGGCGACCACCTGGAAGTCCTCGGCAAGCCGCGCGATCGGGGTGGTCTTGCCGAGCGAGAACTCCGAGCCGCGGGCGATGCCGCCCAGCATCACCGTGCCGGTCACCATCAGGATGTTCGGCTGACCCTGCATCCGGGCCAGCTGGCTGAGGCCGATGGTGCCGGCGGCACCGGGCACGTTCGAGACCTGAACGGTGCTTACCAGCTTGTTCTTGCGCAGCGACTGTTGAGCCTCGCGGGCCACCAGGTCCCAGCCGCCGCCGGCCGCCGCGGGGGCCATCACGGTGAGAGAGGCTCTGGCCTTGCCAGTCGTTTCGGTGTCGCGGGCGTCCGCGACGGCGAACCCGGCGAGCACCAGGACGACGACGGTTGAGACAATCGACCAGGGAGTCAGCTTCTTTGCCATTGGGGGGTTCTCTTTCGCACTCCGGCGCTGGGGTGTGTCGGATCATCGTGTGTGCCAAAAGCCGTTTCGTCAATGGCGGGGTCGAGACTTCGACGCGTTCGGCCACGAAATCGCCGCCCGCCTGTGGATAACCCCACGGGCCGTGGCCGGCCCTGTCAGAGTGTGCGGGGCAGGAGCAGGTGGAGGTTGCGATGCGAGCGGTGAGACGGCGGACGGTGGCCTGGACGCTCGTCGTGCTGTTGCTGGTCGCCGGCTTCACCTTGCCACGGCTCGAGTCCTGGCTGGCCGCCACCGCACCGGGCAATTCGCTGCTGACCAGCACCGCGGACGAAATCACCCGAGCCCGGCTGACTCTCCGTGAGCTAGCTGTGGCCGGACGTCCCGGGCCGGCGGCCGACTACCGGCGGGCGTCCTTCGGGAAGGCCTGGGAGGACGTCGACGGCAATGGCTGCAACCAGCGCGACGACGTGCTGCTGCGCGATCTTCGGCCCGATCGGGCGTACACGCTCGGGCGGCAGGGAAGCTGTGGCCACGATGTGCTGGCCGGCACCTGGGTGGATCCCTACACCGGTGCCGAACTCGTCCTCACCGACGCCAAAGAGCGCACACAAGCCCAAACGGTGCAGATCGACCACGTCGTCCCGCTGTTGACCGCGTGGCGTTACGGCGCCCGCGATTGGACCGACGACACCCGGCTGCGGTTCGCCAACGACACGGCGAACCTGGTGGCCGTCGGAGGACGAGCCAACCAGGACAAGAGCGGCTCCGACGCCGCGCAGTGGCGGCCGATCCGCGCTGCCCAGTGCGGCTACGCCGTCCGCTACCTGGCGACGAAGCGGGCCTACCTGCTGGCGACCGATCCGGTCGAGAAGTCCGCACTCGGCGAGATGTTGGGCACCTGTCCCTGACCGCGCCATGCGCGCCCGGAGTTCCGGGCGGCATCCGGCACCAGCGGGAATCCGCGGCCCTCGGCCCACCGCCGCCGGCATGTAGGGTGGGGCCTCGACAGGGGAGCGTCACGGGACGCTGAGAGTGCGGGCCGACCGCAGACCCTCGAACCTGATCCGGTTAGCACCGGCGTAGGGAGTCGGGAAATCTCCTCACCACGGTGAGCCCTCCGACAAGGAGGAACAGATGATCACAGTCAGCCGCAGATTCGCCGTCGGAGCCGGGGCGCTGGTGGCCGGCGCCACCGTGCTGGCCGGCTGCACCACCGGGGCCGTGCCCGCCGCGAGCTCTCCCGCGGTGAGCTCACCCGTCGACTCGCCCGCCGCCCCTACCGAGTCCAAGACCCTCACTGTGGTCACCCACGACTCGTTCGCGCTCAGCGACGCGCTGAAGAAGGAGTTCGCCGCGAGCACCGGCTACACGGTGAAGTACGTCCAGCCGGGCGACGGCGGCGCACTGGTCAACCAGCTGATCCTGAGCAAGGACTCGCCGCTGGGCGATGTGGTCTTCGGCATCGACAACACCTTCGCCGGACGCGCTGTCGCGGCGGGCGTCGTCACCCCCTACACCCCGGCAGCGCTGCCCGAATCGGCCGCGAAGCTGAAGGCCGACGACTCCGGACGCCTCACCGCGATCGACTTCGGCGACGTCTGCGTCAACGCCGACAAGCGGTGGTTCGCGACCAAGAAGCTGGCCGTGCCGGCGACCCTGGATGACCTGACCAAGCCCGAGTACAAGAACCTGCTGGTGGTCGAGAACCCGGCCTCGTCGTCGCCGGGGCTGGCCTGGCTGACCGCCACCGTCGCAGCCAAGGGCGACCCGGGCTACCTGGATTACTGGACGGCATTGAAGAGCAACGGCGCCAAAGTGGTGAAGGGCTGGACGGAGGCCTACTCGACCGAGTTCTCCGGCTCGTCCGGCAAGGGCTCCCGGCCGCTGGTGGTGTCCTACGCCACCTCGCCGGCCTTCGAAGTGCCCAAGGGTGGCACGGAATCCAACACCACCGCGCTGCTGCAGACGTGCTTCCGCCAGGTCGAGTACGCCGGCGTGATCGCCGGCGCGCAGAACGAGGTCGGCGCCCGGAAGTTCATCGACTTCCTGCTGACCAAGAAGGTGCAGGCCGACATTCCGGGCCAGATGTACATGTACCCCGCCGACACCTCGGTGCCGTTGCCCGCCGACTGGCAGCGGTTCGCGCCGCTGGCCGAGCAGCCGTTCTCGGTGCCCGCCGAGACGATCTCGGCCAACCGGGACGGCTGGATCCGGCAGTGGACCGCGACGGTGCTCGGCTGACCATGCCGAGGTGGGAGCGCCCGTCGGTCGAGCAGCGGAGGAGTCCGTCGAGGCCCGATCGGTCGGTCGAACTCGTCGCTGATCCGTCGGTCGAGCTTGTCGAGACCACACCTCGGCGGAGGTCTCGACCAGCTCGACCGAGTCGGGCTCGGCCCAGCTCGCTGGCGATCGCGCTCTGGGCGCTCGCCGCGTTGGTGCCGCTCGGCTTCCTGGCGATCTTCTTCGTCTGGCCGGTCGCCGGCCTGGTCGGACGCGGTTTCCTGGTCGAGGGCGCACCCAGCCTGGACGGCGTCCGCGACGTGCTGTCGGCGCCCCGTACCTGGCGGATCATCGGCCAGACCCTGGGCCAGGCGGTGGCCGGCACCGCGGTCGCGGTCGCGCTTGGCGTCCCCGCCGCCTACCTGCTGTACCGCTGCCGCTTTCCTGGACGCGGGCTGCTGCGGGCCGTGGTCTCGGTGCCGTTCGTGCTGCCCACGGTGGTGGTGGGGGTGGCCTTCCGGTCGCTGTTCGCCGCCCAGGGTCCGCTCGGCTGGCTGGGTCTCGACGAGAGCTTCGCCGCCATCGTGGTGGCGCTGGCCTTCTTCAACTATTCGGTCATCGTCCGGACCGTGGGGGCGCTGTGGTCGCGGCTCGACCCGCGCACCGCGGAGGCGGCCCGGATGCTGGGGGCGTCCCCGGCCCGGGTGTTCCTGACCGTGACCCTGCCGGCGATCGCGCCGGCGGTGCTCTCCGGCGCCTCGCTGGTCTTCCTGTTCTGCGCCACCGCGTTCGGGATAGTGATGGTGATGGGCGGCGTCCGGTTCAGCACCATCGAGACCGAGATCTGGTACCAGACCACCCAGCTGCTCGATCTGCCGGCGGCGTCCGCGCTGTCGATCGTCCAACTGGTCGTGGTGGCGGTGGCCCTGCTGATCGCGGGACGGGCGCGGCGGCAGGCCGAGCACGCGCTACGGCTGAGTGGGGACGAGAGCGCCGAACAGCCCTGGCGGGCGCGCCGCGATCTGCTGCCGACGCTGGTCACCGGGGTCGTGGTGCTCGGCCTGCTGATCGTGCCGATGGTGCACCTGGTGGTGCGCTCGTTCGTCACCGCCGACGGCTGGGGCTGGCACAACTATGAACTGCTGGCGACGGCGGGGGACTCGGGGGTCACCGTGCCGGTCTGGACGGCGGCCGCGAACTCGTTGGTGATCGCCGCCCAGGCCAGCGCGATCGCCATCGGGCTAGGGGTATTGGTCAGCCTGATCGCATCGCGTCGACCGCGCAATCGCGGGCTGGCCGCCGGGGTGGGGGTCCTCGATGCGCTCTTCATGCTGCCGCTCGGGGTGTCCGCGGTGACCGTCGGGTTCGGTTTCCTGATCACCCTGAACCGGCCGCCGTTCGACCTGCGGACGTCGCCGATCCTGATCCCGATCGCCCAGGCCATCGTGGCGCTGCCGCTGGTGGTGCGCACCCTGCTGCCGGTGCTGCGGGCGATCGATCCGCGCCAGCGCGAGGCGGCCGCGATGCTGGGTGCAGGTCCGGGACGGGTGCTGGCCACCATCGACGCCGCACTGGCGCTGCGCGGGCTGGGACTGGCGATCGGTTTCGCCTTCGCCACCTCGCTGGGTGAGTTCGGGGCGACCTCGTTCCTTTCCCGGCCCGAGCATCCGACCCTGCCGACGGTGATCTTCCGGCTGATCGGACGCCCCGGCGCCGACAACTTCGGCATGGCCATGGCCGCCTCGGTGGTGCTCGCCGTGCTGACCGCCGCGGTGATGGCCGCCGCGGAACTCGTCCGGCCCAGGGAGGCGGAACTGTGAGGGGCTTGGAGGTGCGCGGCGCCGTCGTCCGGTACGGCGAGCTGGTCGCCGTCGACGGGGTCGACCTGGCGGTGGAGCCGGGCGAGATCGTCGCGCTGCTGGGGGCGTCCGGCTCGGGCAAGTCGTCGCTGCTGCGTGGTGTCGCCGGGCTCGAGCCGCTGGCCGCCGGCGAGGTCACCTGGGACGGGTCGGACGTCTCCGCCACACCCGTGCACGCCCGCGGGTTCGGGATGATGTTCCAGGACGGCCAGCTGTTCAACCACCTCAGCGTCGAGGGGAATATCGGCTACGGCCTCTACCGGGAACCGCGGGTGGGACGCCGGGCACGGGTGGCCGAACTGCTGGACCTGGTGGGCATGCCCGGCTACGGGAAACGTCGGGTCGGCGAGCTCTCCGGCGGCCAGGCGCAACGAGTCGCGCTGGCTCGCTCGCTGGCGCCCCGGCCGCGGCTTTTGCTGCTCGACGAGCCGCTGTCCGCGCTGGACCGGAACCTGCGCGAGCATCTGGTCGGCGTGCTCGGCGAAGCCCTGCGCAGTACCGGAACAACCGCCCTCTACGTCACCCATGACCAGGACGAGGCGTTTGCCTTGGCCGACCGGGTCGGCGTGATGGCTGAGGGCCGCATGCTGCAACTGGATGCGCCGGAGTTGCTGTGGCGGCGTCCGGCGACCCGGGAGGTGGCGGCTTTCCTCGGCTACGAACCGTTCATCGCCGCCGAACTGGCGGCCAGCCTCGGCCGGGTCCGGGCCAACCCGGACGAGTTGGTCGCGATCGGACCGGCCGGTCTGGTTCCCTCGCCGATGGGGGTCGAGGTACCGATCGTCGACCAGCGGCACCAGCGCGGTGAGGTGCTGATCGACGTCCGGCTGCCCGACGGTCAGACCGCGACGGCCCGCGTGGCGGAACGAGTGGGCGGGGAGTCACTCACCGTCACGATCGATCCGGCCGGCTGCGCGGTGATTCCCGGCTGAATCCGGCGACGAACATGCACCGGGACTATTCAGGTCGTGCGCACGCCACCCGGTGACGCAGTGTCTTTCAAACGGCGAAAGCCGCTCCCGCCTGGAGTTTTCTCCTAGCCAGAGCGACTTTCCGCTGGTCGGGGTGACAGGATTTGAACCTGCGACCTCATCGTCCCGAACGATGCGCGCTACCAAGCTGCGCCACACCCCGATGGCCACCAGGGCCGACGAGCAGTCTATACGAGTCTCGTCCGATCAGCCATTTGAGTCCCTGGCGATCAGCGTCAACACGGTCACCTCGGGCGGGCAGGCGAACCGGTAGGTCGCGAACGGCGAGGATCCCATACCGGCCGAGACGTGCAGCCGGGCGGTCCGGCCGCCGGCGGTATGACTGGACAGCCCCTTGGCGCGGATCGCGTCCAGGTCGCAGTTGGTGGTCAACGCTCCGTAGTAGGGCAGGCAGACCTGGCCGCCGTGGGTGTGTCCGGCCAGGATCAGGTCGACCCCGTCGGCGGTCATCGCGTCCAGCACCCGCAGGTAGGGGGCATGGGTGACCCCGATCGAGACATCGGCCTCTGGGGACGCGGGACCGGCGACCAGAGCGTAGTCGTCGCGTCCCAGGTGGGCGTCGTCGGTGCCGCGGAACTCGAAGGTGACGCCCCGGACCGTGATCAGTGCTCGGGAGGTGTTGACGTCGACCCAGCCGCGCTCGGTGTATCCGGCGCGCAGGTCCGCCACCGGCAGCGGACGGTCCGGGTCGCGGTGACCCTCGGTGGAACGGACCAGGTACATCATCGGCGGCCGGAAGTGTGGTCCCTCGTAGTCGTTGGAGCCGAACACGAACACTCCGGGCACGTCGCGCAGCCGTCCCCAGGCTCGCAGCAGCGGCTTCAACGCGGACGCCTCGCACCAGTTGTCGCCGGTGGTGACAACCAGGTCCGGCTCGAGCCCGGCCAGGGCTCGGATGAAGTCGGTCTTGTAGTGCTGCCGGGCCATCAGGTGGATGTCGGAGACGTGCAGCAGCCGCAGTGGTGCCGATCCCGGCGGAAGAAGCGGCACCTCGCGGCGACGGACCACGAAGTGCCGGGCCTCCCAGAAGCCATACGCGACGCAGGCTGCACCGACGGCCGTCAGCCGGCCGAGCAAGGCTCCGATCACCTAGGGCTTCTTCTTCGTGGGTGTCGGAGTCGGCTTCGGCGACTCGTCCTTGGGTTTGTCGTCCTTGGGCTTCTCAGGCTTCTTGGCAGGTCCGGCCGAGATCAGGATGCGGATGCTGGTGCCGCGGACGGCCACCCCGGAGGGGCTGATGCCCAGGAAGGTGCCCTTCGGCGCGTTGCTGGCGATGGTGTCGGTGTAGGAACCGAAGCCCGCGCCGAGCAGGATGGAGCGGCAACCCGCAGGCGTGGCGCCCGAGCACGACGGCACGTCCACCTTCCTGCCGGCCAGGATGCCGTAGGGCGGTTCGACGAAACCCTTTCGGTCGTAGTTCTTCAGGGCGGCCGCGAAGGCCGGCTTGAAGATGAATCGCCCGGCCTCGGGTCCGGATCTGCCCTGGATGTACCGGTGCGAGTACTTCATGTAGGCGCCCTTGATGTACACCTGCTTGCGGTAGCCGCTCCAGTACTTCTTGAACCGGGGGTCCTTGGAGTAACTGATCATGCCGGCGCCGGCGAGGTTGCGGGTGAAGCCGACCGTCCAGATGGCCCGGTTGTCGGGCACCGTGCCGGTCTTGCCGGCCACCGTGTAACCGGGGATCCGGGCCGCGGTGGCGGTGCCGCTGCGGAACGGTCCCTGGAAGATCTTGCTCAGCGCATCCGCGATCCCCTCGTCGAGCACCCGCTTGCAGTTCGCGCTCGGTGCCTCCAGGGTCGCGCCGTTGGCGGCCTTGATCGACTTGATGATGATCGGGTCGCAGCGGATGCCGCGCGCCGCCACGGTCGCGTAGGCGTTCACCAGCGACAGCGGCGAGACCTCAACGGCGCCCAGGGTGAAGGACGGGTAGTTGCTGGCCACCTTGGTCAGGTAGTTGCCGGAGGGATCGATGGACGGCTGCAGGCCGAGGGCTTGGGCGATCTTGGTCGCGTCGCAGAGCCCCGCGGCGGCCTCCAGTTGGACGAAGTAGCCGTTCACCGAGTTGGTGGTGCCGGTGAACAGATTGAACGTGCCGCCGCGCCCGACCACGTTCCATCGGGCATGCTGCACGATCGTGCCCTGGCAGCTCTGGAAGCGCCAGCCCTGGAAGTTCATTCGCGATTTGGCGTTGATGTTGCCGTATGCGCCGAGTCCGTTCTTCAGCGCGGCGGCAGCGACAAACATCTTGAACGTGGAGCCGGCCTGGTAGCCGTCGCCGCCGCCCATCTTGTTGTTGACGGCGTAGTTCCAGAATGTCTCGCCGCGTTTGGTGCCCATCTTGTTGCGGTTCTGAGCCATCGAGACGATCAAGCCGGTGCCGGGCTCGACCATCACGTTCACGACGTCCAGCGGGTCGCGCGGGTCGACGAAGTTCCGGATGGACTTCTCGGCTTTGCGCTGCACCTTGGGATCGATGATCGTCCGGATGGTCAGTCCGCCTCGGTACAGCGCGTTCTCGCGGTCGTCGCGGGTGGCGCCCAGGCTCGGCGAGGCGAGCAGGGTGCGTTCCACGTAGTCACAGATGAAGGGGAACTCGGCATTGCCGCAGCCGTGCAGCTTGGCCTTCGGCTTCACCAGGCCGAGCGGCTTGGCCTTGGCGGTCGCGGCCTGCTCGGGCGAGATCACGGCGACGTCCTTGACGGCCATCCGGTCGAGCACGTCGTTGCGGCGCTGCAGGGCGACCAGCTCAAGACCGGCCCGCCGCGGGTTGGTGCCGTTCGGGTTGCGCACCATTCCGGCCAGCATCGCCGCCTGCTGCAGGTTGAGTTCGCTGGCGTGGACGCCGAAATAGTTCATCGCGGCGGACTCGACGCCATAGGAGCTGTCGCCGTAATAGGCGATATTCAGGTAGTACTCCAGGATCTGGTCCTTGGTGAACTTCTTCTCCAATGCGATCGCGTACCGCAGTTCCTGGATCTTGCGGGCAATCGTGTTCTCCTGCGCCTTCTGGACGCCCTCGGTGTCGCCACGAGCGGCGGCGGCGCTGACCTGCACCATCTTCACGTACTGCTGGGTGAGGGTGGAGGCGCCCTGGGTGTTGCCGCGCACCGTGCTCACCAGGGCGCGCATGGTGCCCTGCAGGTCGAGTGCGCCGTGCTCGTAGAAGCGGTGGTCCTCGATCGCGATCTGGGCCTTCTGCATGATCGGCGCGATCTTGCTGAGCGGCACGTACTGGCGGTTCTCGACGTAGAAATTGGCCAGCGTCGAGCCGTCGGCGAGCAGGACGCGAGAACGCTGCGCCTGCGGAGCCATCGTCAGTTCGGCAGGCAGCGAATCCATCGCCGTTGCGGTGGTCTTTCCGGCCTCCGCCGCCATTCCGGCGACGGGCACCGCGAGCCCGGCTATCAACAGCCCACCGAGAACGCTGACCACCAGGAACATGACCAGCGAATAGAGCCTCTTCCCCAAACGCATGGTCAACAGAGTACGTGACTCTCATCTCCGCACCCGAAACCGCTGCGCCGGCGCCGGACGTGCCGCAGATTTCACCGGCCGCGGCCGCCGCCGATCCGGGGTTCCGCAGGATCTGTCGCACCCCGGCGGCCCGAGGTTGCCTTCGACCGACCTGACAACTACGCTATGTAGTAGTAAACCCCCTGAGTTACGGACGGTGAATCGCCATGCCCTTGATGGAGATGGACAGCTGGCCCACGCTGGCCAAGTGCCGCGGTCTGCAGGACGACCTGTTCCCCGACGGTGCCGACCAGAAGCGTGCCCGGACCATCTGCTACGGCTGCGAGGTCCGCGCCGAATGCCTCGCCGAGGCCCTCGACAACCGGATCGAGTGGGGGGTCTGGGGCGGTATGACCGAACGTGAACGGCGCCGGCTGCTCCGCCAGCACTCAGAGGTACGATCCTGGCGCCGGTTCCTCGCCGACGGCATCAAGCAGGGCGGCTAACGAGGCCGAGTCCCCGACCCCAGCCGGACGGTGCCCGATCAGGTCGATGCCGACGCCGACGCCGGCCAGCGCCACCAGGCAGCCCCGGTCGCGCGCGGCACGCGCGGCGGCCGTCCGGTGATGACGCAGCACCGTCCGCTGGCCCGGATCCGCCCGTTGCTCCGCTTCGCTCAACGCCGACGGATCCACGACGGCGGCGGACCGGACCTGATTGACCAGCACCCTCCGTAACGGCAGGCCATCGGCTTGCAGCCGATCGATCAGCGCGATCGCTTCGCTCAGCGGTGCGGGCTGCGGGGCCGCGACCACCAGGAACGCGGCGGCGTCGGAGGCCAGCAGCGCGCGGGTCTGGGCAGCGTTCGACTCGAAGCCGGCCACTGCCCGCTCGAATACCCGCAGGAAGGTGCGCAGGTCGCCGAACAGCCGGCCACCCAGGATCGCATCGAGCGCCTTGCTGGCCAGCGCGGCGCCCGCGTCCAAGAAGCCCAGCGGTCCGCGCGGTGCCCCGAGCACAATCCTCAGCAACGGGTTGCGGGCCAAGGACTGAAGCCGGCTCGGGCCGTCCAGGAAATCGAGTGCGGACGCGCTGGGCGGTGTGTCGACCACGATCAGGTCCCATTCGGCGGTCGCACTCGCCCGCCGGCGCAACTCGCCGAGCTTCTCCATGGCGACGTACTCCTGGGTGCCGGAGAAGGCCCCGGCGAGTGCCCGATAGAACGGGTTGGCGCGGATCCGGTCGGCCTCGGCGGCATCCACCTGGTCGGTCAACGCCCGGTCGAACGCATCGGTGACGTCGAGCATCATCGCCGACAGGGTGCCCTCGGCGTCCGGAAGCGGCACCGGCGACGGCTCCTCGGCCAGGGCGTCCAGCCCCATCGCCTGGGCTAGCCGTTTGGCCGGGTCGATCGTGACCACCAGCACCCGGCGTCCGAAGCGGGCCGCCCGGACGGCTGCCGCCGCCGACAACGTGGTCTTGCCCACGCCGCCGGTGCCGACGCACAGCAGCACCCGAACCCGCTCGTCACGGAGCAGGGCGTCAAGCCCGGCGCTCACCACGCCCCCAGCTCGGCGCCGAGCAGGGCGGGCAGCTCGCTCGCGGTGGCTGAGACGACCTCGGGAAGGCGCCGAACGCCGACTCCGGTGCGGTGGCCGAGCAGTTCCTGCCAGGCGCGCTGCGCCCGGGCGGTTTCGCCCTCGGCGACCAAGTCGGCGGTCATCGCCGCCCAGCTGCGCGCGTCGATGCCTGCCGGCGCGGCTGGCAGCGGGTCGGGAATCTCAGGTGCCGGCAGGCAGCGGTTCGCGATCACGGCGCCCGGCAGCAGTCCCAGGTGGCTGATCGTCCGGACGGTCTCGACCGCCTCGGTGACCGGCAGCTCCTCCAGCAGGGTAACCACGTGCACCCGGCAGCCGGGGTCGCGCAGGTCGTCCATCACCGAAGCCGCCTGGCCGGAGATGGGACTGCCGTCGGTGAGCTCGGCCAGCGCCGCGCCCGCTCCCAGGAACGGCCCGATCCTTCCCGACGGCGGGGCGTCCAGGACCAGCGCGTCGATGTCCGGACGGTTGTCGATGAGATGGGTGACCTGGCCGATCAGCAGGATGTCGCGCAGCCCGGGGGCGATCCGGGTGGCGAAGTCCACCAACGGCTCGAGTTGCAGCAGATCGGCGGCGAACCCCAGCCGGTAGTAGCGCTGCAGATCGCCGGCGAGCGCCACCCGGGCGTCGATCTGGACGCCGAGCACCCGGCCCCGGCCGGTCCGCAGCAGCGCCGAGGGCTCGGGTCCGATCGGCCGGCCGGTGGCGCGGCCCAGGCCGCCGCGGCCCTCGACTTCGGCGACCACGACGCGGGCGCCGTCAATGGCGAGGCGATGGGCCAGTGCGAGCGCCACTGTGGTCTTGCCGACCCCACCCTTGCCCGTGACGATGTGCAGCGGTGGACGGGTGGGCATGGGCCTCAGCTTAGGTGTCGGCGTTCGCCGTTAGGGTTGGGCCATGACGAAGTGGGAGTACGTGACGGTGCCGGTCCTGGTCCATGTGACGAAGCAGATCCTCGACCAGTGGGGTGCCGACGGCTGGGAGCTGGTGCAGGTCGTTCCGGGCCCGAATCCGCAGAACCTGGTGGCCTACCTGAAGCGGCCGCTGGAGGACGGGTGAACGAGGAAGTCGGCGGGACGGCGCCGTCGCAGCGACTGGCCGAGTTGGGGCTGACCCTGCCGCCGGTGGCAGTGCCCTTGGCCGCCTACATTCCGGCGATCGCGTCCGCCGGGCAGGTGTTCACCTCGGGGCAGTTGCCGACTGTCCAGGGGGTGCTGGTGGCAACCGGCAAGGTGGGTGCCGAGGTCACCGCCGAACAGGCCGCGCAGGCGGCCCGGGTGGCGGCGCTGAACGCACTGGCCGCCGCGGCGTCCGAGGTCGGCGGCATCGATCAGATCCGGCGGATCGTCCGGTTGGTGGTTTACGTCGCCGGGGTGCCCGACTTCACCGGGCAGCCGCAGGTGGCCAACGGCGCCAGCGAGTTGCTCGGCGAGATCTTCGGCCCGCTCGGGCGGCACGTCCGTTCCGCGGTCGGGGTGGCGTCGCTGCCGCTGGACGCCCCGGTCGAGCTGGAGCTGGTGGTCGAGGCGAGCGCGGCGTCGTTCTGATGGCGGCGCTGTGATGGAGGGCCGGACGGCACTGGTGCGGCGGGCGCGGGCCATCAATCGGACGCTCGCCGAGACCTATCCGGATGCTCGCTGCGAACTCGATTTCGGCAATCCGCTGGAGTTGCTGGTAGCCACCATCCTGAGCGCCCAGTCCACCGACCGCCGGGTGAACCTGGTCACCCCGATCATCTTCGCCCGCTACCCGGACGCCGCCGGTTACGCCTCCGCCGACCGGGCCGAGCTCGAGGAACTGATCCACCCGACCGGCTTCTTCCGGGCCAAGACCGACGCCCTGATGAAGCTCGGCGCGGTGCTGGTGGAACGGTTCGGGGGAGAGGTGCCGAACACCCTCAAAGAGCTCGTCACATTGCCCGGAGTGGGCCGCAAGACGGCCAACGTGGTGCTCGGGAATGCGTTCGGCGTGCCCGGAATCACCACCGACACCCATTTCATGCGCTTGTCTGAGCGATTCGGCTGGTCTGCGTCGGCGAAGCCCGACGTGGTCGAGGCCGAGGTCGGGGCGCTGTTTCCGCGCAAGGACTGGACGCAGCTTTCGCACAACGTGATCTGGCACGGGCGGCGGCGCTGCCACGCCCGGCGTCCGGCCTGCGGGGCCTGCCCGGTGGCGAAGCTGTGCCCCTCGTACGGGATCGGCCCCACCGATCCGGCCGCCGCCGCGAAGCTGATCCGGGAGCCCCGCGGGTGAAACGCACGGGGGTCTTGCTCACGGTGCTGGCCGTGCTGTTGGGTGGCTGCACGCCGGCGCCGTCCGAGCCGCCCACGCCGAGCTTCGCGCCGGTGGACCCCGCGGCCGTGGTGGCCGCCCGCAAACAGGCCGGAATCGCCGACTGCCCGGCATCGTCGGCCAGCGTGCCGGCCCGCCCCGACGGGCTGCCCGACCTGGTGCTCGACTGCCTCGGCGGTGACTCCACGGTGCGGCTGGCCGGTTTGCGGGGCAAGCCGATGGTGATCAACGTCTGGGCGCAGTGGTGCCCCCCCTGCCGCGAGGAGTCGCCCTATCTGCGGCAGTACCAGAAGGCGGCCAAGGGCAAGGTGACGATGCTGGGAATCGACTACGACGATCCGAGGCCGGAGCTGGCCGTCGAGTTCGCCTCGCTGGTGAAGTGGAGCTACCCGCAACTGCAGGATCCAGAACGCCGGCTGAGCGCGGTGATGCGGATCGGTGGCCTGCCGACCACCCTGTTCGTCGATGCCGACGGCAAGCTGGTCCATCAGGTGTCCGGCAAGCTCCAGTCCTACGACGAATTGGTGCAGCTCACCCGCGACAAGCTCGGCATCGCACTGTGACCCGGGCGGATCTGGACCGGCTGCGAGCGGCGCTGGCCGGCCCCGAGGCGGCGGCCCGGGTGGCCGAGCGGGCGGCCCGCGGCGGGCGTCCGGCTGCGGTGCTGATCGCGCTGGCCGATGGTACGTCGGGAGTCGGCGTGGTGCTGGTCGAGAAGGACACCCGGCTGCGCTCCCACGCCGGCCAGGTCGCGTTCCCGGGCGGGGCGATCGAAACCTCGGACGCGTCGGCGGTGGCGGGTGCGCTGCGCGAAGCCGAAGAAGAGGTCGGGTTGGCCGGCTCGGAGGTGGAGGTGCTGGGGGTGCTGCCGCCCGCTTACGTCCGGGCCAGCGACTTCGCGGTCACCGCGGTGGTCGGGCACTGGCCGGTCCCGCGTCCGCTGGCTCCGGTGGACGTCGCCGAGATCGCGGCCGTCCACACCGTGCCGCTCGACGTCCTGCTCGACCCCGCCAACCGGGTGACCTGGACGCACCCGGCCGGTTTCAGCGGGCCGGGCTTCGTGGTCGGCGAGTTGTTCGTCTGGGGCTTCACCGCCTACCTGCTGGACGGCCTGTTCGATCTGGCCGGGTGGACACTGCCCTGGGATGCGGAGCGCACCACCGAGATTCCCGAACGGTTCCGGCTGGGACGCCGGCGTTGAGGCTTACCCGGCGGTGATGTTGGGTGCGTGCTTGCGGGCTTCCTTGCGGGCGGCGGCTTCGGCCTCGGCGTCCGATACGCCGCGCTGGAGCGCCGTCTGGACGGCCTCGACGGACTGCTCGCCCTGGGCGATCGTCGCCTGGGGCCCCTTGACCGCCACCTTGTTCTTGCCGATCAGCGCGAGGACGCCGGCGATCAGGAACATCACCACGGCCACGATGGCCAAGCCGATGAACGCGGCGAGCAGCGGCTCCCAACCGAGACCGGTGGCGAAGAAGTGCCCGACCAGCGCCGACAGACCCAGGAACAGCAGGGAGATGCCGTTCATCGCGAAGTAACCGGCCCCGCCGAACAGGCCGGCGCCGATGCCCACCGATTTCGCCTGCGGCACGAGTTCGGCCTTGGCCAGTTCGATCTCGCCGCGAACGATGGTGGTCAGGTCGGCCTGGATGGCCTTGATGGTGTCCGCGATGTCCGCCTGGTTCGCCATGGTGGCTGCCCTTTCGTCGGCTGTGTCGTTCAGCCTAGTGGCGACAGGCCACTGATGGTCGGCCCGGACACCGTCTGCCCCCCGAAAGGGTCAACCGGTCAGAGCCGGATCTGCAGGCCCTCGTCGGGTAGGTCGAGTGGTGCGGTCAGCTCGGTGTGATCGACCTCCGCCAGCCAGCAACTCAGCCGGAACGGCAGCAACAGCGGCTCGGGGGGGCGGGCGGAGTTGTCGTAGACGCCGCCGACGTCGGCAAGCAGCGCGGCACGGGTCTCGTCGTCCAACGCCTGGGCGGCCGGCGTCCGCTCCACCATCGCGATCAGTCCGGGACGATCGATCGGCACCCAGCGCCGGAACGAGCGGGTCTGGACCTGCGGGAAGTAGGCGCTCTCGGTCAGGGCGTCCAGCGAGTCGGTGCCGTAGGCGCCGGCCATGGCGTCCGGATCGTAGCGACGGACCAACGCGACCAGGCGCTTCACCCAGGGGACCGAGTCGTCGCGCACGGTGTAGGCGATGCCGAGCCGGCCGCCCGGACGCAGCACCCGGGCGAACTCGGACAGGGCGAGGCCGGGAGCGTAGGTGTGGAAGTTCTGAGCCAGCAGCACCCGGTCGAACGAGCACGGGGCGAGCGGCAGGGCCTCCGCGGCCGCGACCATCGGCAGCCCGGACGGTGCCCGGCGCAGCAACTCGGAGACGGCGTCCCGGTCACGGTCGATCAGGGTGACCCGGTGCCGCCCGCGCAGCCCGGACGCGAAGGACGCCGAGGAGCGGCCGAGGATGAGGGTCGGCCCTTGGGAGCCGCCGACCAGCCAATCGAGGGCGTCGGCCAGGGTCGAGGTGCTCACGGGGGAATCGTAGGGCCATCCACAGGCTGCGACGACTTTGAACACTTTCGCGAACTCGGGCCGACACTGACCGCGTGGAAGCGACTCAGGTGCTCGTGGTGTCGGGACGTGCCGAGGTGTGCGAGGCGGTGACGACCGCCGCGGCCGGGCTCGGCCATCGCGTTCGGGTGTGCGAACCCGAGGCGCTGCTCGTGCTGTGGCCGGCCGCGGGCACGGTCTTCGTCGGCATCGACACTGCAGCCGAGGTTGCCGCCATGGAGCTGAGCCGCCGCGACCGGGTCTATCTGGTGGGCGCCGACAGCGGCGCCGCCGCGCTGTGGTCGGTGCCGTTGGGTGCAGAGGTCATCCTGCTGCCACAGGGGCGAGGGTGGCTGTCCTCGGTGTTGGCCGGGCAGGCCGGCGGCACCGGCGAGGTGCTGGCGGTGCTCGGCGGCTCGGGTGGGGTCGGGGCGTCCACGCTGGCGGCGGCGATGGCCTGGCGGGCGGCGGATCGTGGTCGTTCGGTGGCCCTGGTCGACGCAGACCGGCTCGGCGGCGGTATCGACCTGCTGCTGGGGGCCGAGCGCGAACCGGGTTGGCGCTGGCCGCGGTTCGGAGCAGCGGACGGGGTGCTGGGCGACCTGCGCGAGTTCCTGCCGGCGGTCGACGGCGTCACCGTGCTGTCGATGGCGCGCGGGCCCGATCCCGAGGTGGGACGCGAGCCGCTGGCCGCCGTCCTGGCCTCGCTGCAGCGCTCGTTCGAGTTGGTGATCGTCGACCCGGGCCGCAGCGGGCTCCCGTCCTGCCGGGAGTCGCTGCGACGAGCCGGCCGGACGGTGCTGGTGGTGGGTGGCTGCCTCCGAGGCGTCGCGGCCGCCGGGCAATTGCTGCGGGCGCTGACGCCGGCGGCGGTTGAGCTGGTACTGCGCGGACTGCCGGGGGTCGGCGTACCCGACGATGCCGTCGAGGAGGCGCTGGGCCTGCCCGTGGGCGCCCGGCTGCGGCACGATCCGAGGCTGCCGGTCGCCGCAGAACGCGGCGAGCGCCCGCCGTTGTCCCGGCGCCGGGGCGGGCTCGGCCGGGTCTGCGATCGGCTGCTGGAGCCGTCATGACAGCCGCCGAGGGTGTCGGAGTGCCGTTGGCCGAGGTCCGGGCGGTGCTGGGTCGTGCCGGCGCCGCGGCCGGACCGGTCGAGGTGGCCGCCGCGCTGCGCGGGCTGGGTGCGCTGGTGTCCGAGGGCACGGTGCGCGAGACGGTGGCCGCGCTGCGCCGCGAGAGTGCAGGCGCCGGGCCGCTGGAGCCTTACCTGGCGCTGCGCGGCGTGACCGACGTGCTGGTCAATGGACACCGGCAGGTGTTCCTCGACCGGGGCGCGGGGCTGGAACCAGTCGAGGGGGTGTTCGCCGACGAGGAGGAGGTGCGCCGGCTCGCCGTCCGGTTGGCGGCGGCGGTCGGTCGCCGGCTCGACGAGGGTGCTCCGTTCGTCGACGCGCGGCTGCCGAGCGGTACCCGGGTGCATGCCGTGCTGGGCGTGCTGACCGATGTGGGCACCTGCTTGTCGCTGCGCGTCCCGGCGCGCCGTCCGATGACGCTGGCCGAGTGGGTGGCGGGTGGCAGCATGCATCCACGGGCGGCTGAATTGCTGACCCGGGTGGTGCGGAGCCGGGCGGCCTTCATGGTCTCGGGCGGCACCGGATCGGGTAAGACCACCCTGCTGGCGAGTCTGCTCGGCATGGTCGAGGCGGAACATCGCATCGTGATCGTCGAGGACTCCCGCGAACTGGCGCCCGCGCATCCGCACGTGGTGCGACTCGAGGCCAGAGCGGCGAATGCCGAAGGCGCCGGAGCGGTGCCGATGGCGGTGTTGGTGCGGCAGGCGTTGCGGATGCGGCCCGATCGGCTTGTGGTCGGCGAGGTCCGCGGAGCCGAACTGACCGACCTGCTGACCGCACTGAACACCGGCCACCAGGGCGGGTGCGGCACGCTGCATGCCAACTCGGCCGCCGATGTCCCGGCCCGGTTGGAGGCGTTGGCCGCGCTCGGTGGGCTGCCCCGCGCCGCCCTGCACGCTCAGGCGGCGGCCGCGCTCGACGTCCTGGTACACATCGGACGGCTGAGCGACGGAACCAGGTGGGTTGCCGAGTTGCACCTGCTGGAGCGCGACGAGGCGTCCGGATTGTGTCGCGCGGTTCCCGCCGTCCGGTTCACCGGGCCGGGCGATCCGGTCCTCGGCCCGGCCGCGGCCCGGCTGGACGGGCTGCTGCGGTGAGCGCCCTCGCCGCGATGTTGACGGCCTGGGCGGTCTGGTGGTGCTGGCCGGCGGCGAACATTCGGCGGCTGCGTCCGGTCCGTCGGCGACGGGCGGGTGGGCAACTGCGCGCGCCGGTTCTGCTCGGGTCGATGGTGCTCGCTGCCCCGTTGGCCGGCGCGGTGCTCGGCGGCGTCCGCGGGGCGGTCTTCGGGTGGGTGCTCGGGATCAGCGCAGCGGTCGCGGTCTGGACGGTGCTGCGGGCCGCGGCTGCGCGACGACGGTCGGTGGTGAGTGACCAGGTAGCCCGTGGTTGCGGTGAGCTGGCCGGGCTGTTGCGCGCCGGTTATCCGCCGGTGCGGGCGCTGGTGGTCGTCGCGCGGGAGACCTCGCTGTTCGGCGGCATCGCGGCGCAGCATCGGGTCGGTGGCGACCCGGTGGCGGCGATGCGGACCGCCGCGAAGCAACCTGGTGCAGCCGGGCTGGGTGACCTCGCGACGGCGTGGCAGATCGCTGAGCGGACGGGTGCCGCGATGACAACGGCACTGGACGATCTCGCCGCGAGCCTGTCCGCCGAGCGGGCGCTGGCCCGGACCGTCAGCACCGAACTGGCGGCCGCGCGGTTGACCGGACGACTGCTGGGCCTTCTTCCGCTGGCCGGCCTCGTCCTGGGGTATGCGGTTGGTGGCGACCCCGTTCGCTATCTGACCGGATCGCCGGCCGGCCTGGCGTGCCTGGGGATCGGGGTCGGGCTGGCGGGTGCCGGGGTGGTGTGGAGCGAGTCGCTCGCCGAGCGGGCGGGGCGGCAGCTATGAGCTCGGAGACGCTCATCCTTCTCGCCGTGGTGGCGGCGTCGGCTTCGGCTTTCGTCACGGTCTCACGCGGCCGGTGGCTCGATCCGGACGGCTCGGCGCTCGGCGGGCGGCCGACCAGATCGCCACCGGCCTGGGTGGCCGTGCTCGCCCCCGTCCCTGGGTCGCCCCGGCTCGGAGTCCGGCTGTTGCTGGGGGTGGCGGTGGGTTGGGTGGTGAGCCTCGGCGGCGATCTGCTGGCGGTGCCCCCGCCGCTACTGGCGATACTGGCCGGCGGGTCGGTGTTCGTCCTTGCCGGACGGCTCCGGCCGGCCGGTACGGCCGAGGTTCGAGCCCAGCTGGCCGCGGCGTTGCCGGCGATCTGCACCCAGCTGGCGGTGTGTCTGGAGGCCGGGCTGCCGCTGCGCAACGCTGTCGCCGCGCTCGCCGAGGGCATGACCGGGCCGGCGGCTGAGGCGATGCGCCGGCTGGACGCGTCCATCCGGCTCGGTGTCGGCGAAGCGGACGCCTGGGCCGAGTTGGCGCAGCGGCACCCCGAGCTGGCTGACCTGGCCCGGGCGCTGCGGCACGCCGCCGGCAGCGGGGTCTCGCTGGCCCTGGTGCTGCGCCGGCTCGCCGACGAGGCGCGGGCAGCTCGGCGCTCCACGGCAGAGTCCCGCGCCCGGCGGGCCGGGGTGAGCATCGTGCTGCCGCTGGTGGTGTGCTTCCTGCCGGCGTTCCTGCTGGTCGGTGTGGTGCCGGTGGTCGGCGGTGTGCTGGATCGCCTGTTCGGCTGAGGCCACGAGGCGACTTATCCACAGGCGCCAACGAATCTGAACACTTTCCGGTCGTGGTGCCGAAGGTGAGGGTGTACCCGGCGCCGGCCGGGGTGAGAGGAGAAATCATGTCCATGAAACTGGTTGCGGGCCCGCAGGGTGAGCGGGGAATGACGACGGCGGAGTACGCCCTCGGCACGATCGCGGTGATCGCCCTGGTGGCCGCCGTCATCGCCTATGTCAGCGGCGAGACTTTCGACGGTGAGATCGCCCGGGTCGCCGGCCAGATCATCAACTGGATCCTGACCTTCGTCGGGAAGGCGTGAGGTGATCCCGGTTGGGCGGGGTGGATCGGCAGCCCCGCCCGATCGGGCTTCCAGGTCTGAGAGCGGAGTGGACATGCGTGGTGAACGGGGCATGGTCAGTGTCGAGGTGGCCTTCGGCGTGTTGTTGTCGGCGCTGGTGGCGCTCGGCCTGTGCTACCTGATCGCGATCGTGGTGCAGCTGGGTCAGCTTCAGGCGGTTGCCGGCGAGGTGGCCCGGCAGCAGGCCCGCGGCGACTCGGCGGCGGCACAGCGGGCTCAGGCCGACGCGCCGACCGGCGCCAGGGTCCGGATCGGCGGCAGCGGTACCGATGTGGTGGTCGAGGTCGAGCTCCAGTCCCGGCCCTGGGGCGGCGTCATTCCGGCGGTGGGTCTGAGCGCGCGGGCCGTCGTTGCGAAGGAGGCTTGAGATGAGCGGGTGGGCACCGCGGCCGTCCCTCGGCGAGCGCGGGGTCGCGGTGCCGATGGCGGTGCTGATCGTGATGGCGATGGTGACCGTGGCTTCGGTCGGTGTGCTCGCGCTGACCTACTCGGCGACCGCCCGGGCGGTGCGGGCCGCAGCGGATCTGGTAGCGGTCTCGGGTGCCCAGGCGTACGGACGGGGTGGGGACGCCTGCGCGGAGGCGCGGCGGATCGCCGGCCGCAACGACGTCGATCTCGGGACCTGTTCGGTCACCGGCGACCAGATCGACTTCGTGGTCGAGGTGCGGGTCTCCCGGCGGGTCGGCTGGCGGCTGCCCGGTCTGCCCGAGCAGGTGGCCTCCAGCGCCTACGCGGGCACGGTCGCGGGCATCGGATGACCGGCCAGGAGCGTCCGCAGCACCGAGAGTGCGTGGCGGCGGTCGAGTGGCTGATTGCCGGAGCCGCATCGCGGCGACACCACACAACGTGGGCAACCCTGCTCGCAGCGGCAGGCGGCGAGCAGGTCGGCGGTGGCGGCCAGCCAGGACTCGGCGAGCTGGTAGGCGTGATCGGCGAAGCCGGAACCGCCGGGCAGCCCGTCGTGGACGAACACGGTTGGGCCGCCGGTGTCGGCATGATGAGTGATCGACAGGCCCCCGACGTCGCCGGCGTCGCACGCGGTGAACCGGGGCAGCAGTGCGATCGCGGCATGTTCGGCGGCGTGCAGCCCGCCGGCCAGTTCCCGCTCGGCCAGGCCGGCGGCGTCCGGCAGGGTCCACCACAGGGCACGGGTGCGGAAGCTGCGCGCCGGCAGTTCGAGCGGGGTCGAGTCCCACACCGTGCCGGTTACGGTGTCGCGGCGCAGATAGCCGGTGACCTGCGCGGTGATCTCCACGCTGCCGGCACACAGCGAGCCACCGGCCAGTTCGCGGCGGCGGTCGGTGCCGAGCACCCGCACGCTGACCTGCGAGGACGGCTGGGTGAACCATTCGGCGCGCACCTTGCGGCACAGCGCCACCCCGCCGTCCAGGTCGTACTCGTCGACCAGCCACTGCTCGCCCTGATGCAGGTAGACGGCGCCGGTGTGCACCGTCCGATCCGCCGCGGAGGTGTCGACCTGGCCGATCACCCGCCCGGTGGCGGACTCGATGATCTCCACGCCGCTGCCGGTGATCGAGCGCAGGTCGATGCGGTCCACTGCCCTGGTGGTGGCCGTCCAATACCAGCAGCCGCCGCGCCGTCGCAGCACCCGGCGGGCACCGAGCTGTTCGAGCAGACCGGTCATCGTCGGGCCGAAGAACTCCTCGTCGCCGGCAGCCACCGGCAACTCCTGTGCGGCCGCTGCCAGGTGCGCACCCAGCACGGCGGGCAGCTCGGGATGCAGGACGGTCGTCTCGACGGCGGTGTCGAACAGGGCTTCGGGATGGTCGCACAGCCAGCTGTCCAGCGGGTCGGGCTTGGCCAGCAGGACGGCGAGCGCGTCCCGGCCATCGCGTCCCGCCCGTCCGGCCTGCTGCCACAGGGCGGCCAGCGAGCCCGGGAAGCCGACGGTGAGGACGGCGTCCATGCCGGCGATGTCGACGCCGAGTTCGAGGGCGTTGGTGCAGGCGACCCCACGCAGCCGGCCCGACGACAGCCCCGCTTCGAGCTCGCGCCGGTCGGTGGCCAGGTAGCCGGCCCGGTACGAGGCGATCTCGTCGGGGGCGATGCTGTGCCGGCGGGTCTGCTCGGCGACCAGCTCGGCCTGCACTCGAGAGGTGGTGAACGCCAGCGCCTGCGCGCCGGAGTCGACCAACCGGGTCAGCATGCCGGCGGCTTCCCGGTGCGGGTCGCCGTCGCCCTGCCAGACCACGAAGTCGAGGGCGGGACGGGTGGAGGTATCGGTGTCGACGGCGAGGACGTCGTCGACACCGGTCAGCGTGGCCAACTGCCGCGCCGGGTCGGCGATGGTGCCGGAGGCGGAGACGAAGACCGGGTCGGTGCCGTAGTGCCGGCAGATCCGTCGGAGCCGGCGCAACACGTTCGCCACGTGCGCGCCGAACATGCCGCGGTAGCGGTGGGCTTCGTCGATCACCACGAACCGCAGCGAGCGAAGCAGCCCCTGCCAACGCTCATGGCTGGGCAGCACGCTGCGATGCAGCATGTCCGGGTTGGTCAGCACGAAGGTGGCGAACTCGCGGGCGAACCGGCGCTCGGCCGGTTCGGAGTCGCCGTCCAGGGTCGAGATGCGCCACGCCGGCCCGCCGAGGGCAGCCGCGCGGCGGGCCTGGTCGTGGGCGAGCGCCTTGGTCGGCGCGAGGTAGAGGGCGGTGTGCGCTCGTTCCGGCCTGGCCCAGCGATGCCGTCCGGCGTCGGTGCCGACCCGGCCTTCGGCGGTGGCCGCGATGATCGGCAGCAGGTAGGCCAAGGACTTGCCGGACCCGGTCGAGGTGCTGAGGGCGACATGCCGGCCCTCGAACAGTGCCTCGGCGGCGCGGCGCTGATGCTCCCAGAGGGCAGCTACGCCCTGCCCGGCGAGGGTCTCGCGAACGCTCGGGGAGACCCACTCGGGGATCGGGGCCACCACGCCCGGGCGGGCCGGACGCCGGTGGACGTGGCGCACCTGCGCCTGTCCCTCGATCCACTCCGGCACGGCCATTGCCTCAGGGTGCCACGAGCTGCGGACAGAATCCCGAAAAGAATCGCCGATCGTGGCCGGTCGAGCTGTCGAGGCCTGCGCCTTCGGCTGGCGGAGCGTGTCGACCCCGTCGTTCGGTTGGTTGAGCGTGCCGGGGCCGCGCCTTGTGTTGGTCGAGCTGGTCGGGACCTCTACGCCGGAAGGGAGGTCGCGACAGCCTCAACCTGCGGGTGCGTACGTCACCGTTCCGGCGCAGATCGTCAGGGCGACCGGCATGGTCCGCAGGGTAGCGGCGGCCACTTCCGGCTGGTCGGACGGCGCGGCCGGGTCGGCGTCCAGCAGCACCAGATCGCCCGGGTGGCCGGGTGCCAGCCGGGCATCGTCCACGGACGCCGCGAGCGCCTCCCGCGGGGTCAGCGCCTGTTCCGGGTGCCAACTGGGTCGCTCGTCGCCGCTGCGATGGACGGCACACGCCATCGCCAGCCACGGATCGAGCGGGGCGACGGGGGCGTCCGAGCCGAGCGCGAGCTGGACGCCGGCGTCCAGCAGGCTGCGCAGCGGGAACGACCGGGCCGCCCGGGCCTCGCCCCAGATCCGGTCGGTCAGGTCGCGGTCATCGAGCAGGTGCGCGGGCTGGACGCTGGCCCGCAGCCCGAACGCCGCCATCCGCTCCGCGTCAGGCTGCGCGATCAGTTGGGCATGCTCGACCGAACCCTGGCCGGCTCCGGCGGCGAAGGCGTCCAGGACGGCCGCGTTCGCGCGGTCGCCGATCGCGTGCAGTGCGACCTCCAGGCCGGCGGACCCGGCCCGGCGGACCAGATCGGTGAGTTCGGCTACGGAGTAATTGGCCACACCGCAGGGATGGTCGGTACTGGCCGGTCCGTCGGAGTAGACCTCCCGGGTCCACGCGGTCCGGGTGCCCAGTGAGCCGTCGGTGATCACCTTCAACGCCCCCATCGTGGCGAGACCGCCGCTACCGGGCAGCGGATCGCCGGTGCGCAGTCCCGCGGCGATCACCTGCTCGATTTGGTGGGGGTAGACCGAGCAGCGCACACGCACCGGCCCGACCCCGGCCGCCAGCCGCACCGGCCAGTCGAGGAAACTGTCGGCGAACTCGAAGTCGACCAGTCCGGTGACGCCGCGGGCAGCCAGATCCGCGATCGGGCCGACGAAGTCGGCAGCGCTCGGTACCGCGCCGGGGATCTCGTCGAGCCGTCGCAGCAGGGCGAACCATTCGCTCTCGCTGACCGCGTCGTCGCGGGCGGGGGCGCCGAGCAGCGCCAGCGCCGCCGTGTTCAGCCAGCCGCTGTGCGCGTCGCCCGAGATCAGCACCACGGGCGTCCGGCCGCTGATCGCGTCCAGTTCCGCCACCGTCGGTTGCCGCGGCCAGCCGGCGGACCGGAAGCCGAACCCCAGCACGGCCGACCCCGCCCCGGTCGCCACTCGGCTCAGCGGGCCACGAAGCCGGTCGAGTGCGTCGTCCGGTCCGGTGGTGCCGCCCAGTTGCACCATCCGTCCGGTCTGCACCCACTGGGTGGCGTGCACGTGGGCGTCCCAGAGTCCGGGGATCGCCCAGCGTCCATCGCCGTCGATCTCCTCGACGCCCGACACCGGCGCCAGATCGCCGTCGACCGCGGCGATCGAGCCGTCGGAGATCAGCACGTCGCGGACCTGCGACCCGGACGCGGCGCCCGGCGAGCCGTCCAGGTCCACGATCCGCACCCGTCGCACCAGCACCGATCCGCTCACGGGCAGCAGCGTAGGGCCCCGTTGATTGAGCTTGTCGAGATCGGACGAGCTCGACCAGCGGGGGACCAGCCCGACCAGCCGGGGACAAGGTCGACCAACGGGTGGGGGCAAGCTCGACCAACCTCGGTGTGGCAGGCTGCCGGTGTGCTCGAACCCTCCGTCGCCCGGGACCTCGCCGCCAGGCTGCGGGACGCCGGGTACAGCTACGACGCCGTCGCCGAACGGCTCGGCGCTCCCGGCCTGGACGGACTCGCCCGCAACGCCACCCTTCCCGCCGACCGGGTGCTGGCCGGAGCCATCGACCCGCAGGGGAGTCTGATCAGGGCGTTCGCGTTGCAGCAGGACGTCCCGATCGCGGACCTCAGTGCGGCTCTGGGCGACCTGGAGCCGCTCGATCCGATCCTGACCCGGCGCGCCGACCGGGTCGGCTCCGCCATCGAGATCCGCCCCTACGCCTTCACCGACGATCACGGCGAGCACTCCGGCTGGCTCGCCTCGGACCGCACGCCGACTCTCGACGGACGCCTCGCCGTACCGCGCGACGACTTCGTGCTCGGCCTCTCCCCGGCCTCGGTGACTCTCGCCCAGCTCACCATGCGCAACCCGCGGGGACAGGCCCTCGACCTTGGTTCCGGCTGCGGCATCCAGTCGCTGCATCTCTCCACCCACATCGACCAGGTCGTCGCCACCGACCTCAATCCGCGGGCCTGCGCGATGACCGCCCTGACCGCGGCGCTCAACGGCATCACGGTCGACGTCCGGCAAGGGTCGCTGTACGAGCCGGTCGGCGACGAGGAATTCGACCTGATCGTCACCAACCCGCCCTACGTGATGGCACCGCCGGACAGTTCCCGGCTGGTCTACCGCGAGGGCTCGTTCACCGCGGACGGCCTGGTCCGGGCGGTCGTCACCGGTGCCGCGACGCACCTCAACCCGGGCGGTGCGCTGCAGGTGCTCGGCAACTGGGCGATCACCGCCGACCAGCCCTGGCCGGACCGGCTGGCGTCCTGGATCGCCCCCACCGGTTGCGACGCGCTGGTGTTGCAGCGCGAGCGGCTCGACCCGTTCGAGTACATCGAGATCTGGCTCGCCGACGCCGGCCTGATCGGCGCTGGCGAATATGCACGGCGCTACGCCGAGTGGGCCGACTACTTCGAACAGCTCGGCGTCGTCGGGGTCGGCCTGGGCTGGCTCACCCTCTACAACAGCGGCAACGCGCAACCTGAGCTGCGCTTCGACGACTGGCCGCACCAGGTGCACGGCAGCTTGGGGGACGCGTTCGCCGAGTTCCCGGACGCCGTCCGCGCCGCGAGCCTCCCCGACGGTCAGTTGCTCGGCACCGCGTTCATTCTCAATGAGGCCGTCACCTCCGAAGCCCTGGGACGCCCCGGTGCGGCCGACCCCGAGCACCTCGTCTTCCGCCGGACCACCGGCTTCGGACGCGCCGTCGAGGTCGACACCGGACTGTCCGCGGTGGCCGGGGCCTGCGACGGCGACCTGCCGCTCGGCGTCCTGATCGACGCGGTCGCCGACCTGCTGGACGCCGACCCGGCCGCATTGCGGGCCGACCTGACCCCACGGCTCCGGACGCTGATCGCCGACGGTTATCTGACGGCGCCCCCGGTAGGCAAGTAGCCGAGCGTTCGCGCTTTGTGGTTACCATTCCCCCCTGAGGCCGCCTTCGCGGCCAGCAACCCCGCGCACCGAGGAAATCCACAGTGGCAACAGCAGGCAAGACCCGGCTCGTGATCGTCGAGTCACCGGCCAAGGCGACCAAGATCGCCAGCTTCCTCGGCAACGGCTACATCGTCGAGTCGAGCCGCGGCCACGTCCGCGACCTGCCGACCGGCGCCGCTGAGGTGCCCGCCAAGTACAAGGGCGAGAAGTGGGCCCGCACCGGCGTCAACGTCGAGAAGAACTTCGAGCCGCTCTACGTGGTGGCGGCCGACAAGAAGGGCACCATCCGCGACCTGAAGGCGAAGCTGGCCGGCGCCGACGAACTCCTGCTGGCCACCGACGAGGACCGCGAGGGCGAGGCCATCGCGTGGCATCTGATGGCCGAGCTCAAGCCGAAGGTCCCGGTCCGCCGGATGGTTTTCCACGAGATCACTCCGCAGGCCATCGCCGAGGCGGTGGCGAACCCGCGCGACCTCGACACCGACCTGGTCGACGCCCAGGAGACCCGGCGCATCCTCGACCGGCTGTACGGCTACGAGGTGTCCCCGGTGCTGTGGAAGAAGGTGATGCCGCGGCTCTCGGCCGGACGGGTCCAGTCGGTGGCCACCCGGCTGGTGGTCGACCGGGAGCGGCAGCGGATGGCCTTCCGGCCGGCCGGCTACGCCGGCATCGAGGCTCAGCTCAACGCCGGAGCCGAGGCCGAACCCCCGGTCTTCGGCGCGACCCTGCAGCAGGTCAGCGACCTACGGGTGGCTCAGGGCCGCGACTTCGACGCCCAGGGCAACCTGACCGGCAAGGGCCTGTTCCACCTCTCCGCCGAGCAGGCCGAGACCCTGGCCACCGCCCTCGAACAGGCCGCCTACGCGGTCGCGTCGGTGGAGGCCAAGCCGTACACCCGGCGTCCCTACGCGCCGTTCCGGACCACCACCCTGCAGCAGGACGCCGGACGCAAGCTGGGCTTCACCGCCGAGCGCACCATGCGGGTCGCCCAGGATCTGTACGAGCGCGGCTTCATCACCTATATGCGTACCGACTCGGTCACCCTGTCGGCGACCGCGATCGACGCCGCCCGAGCTCAGGTCAAGCAGCTGTTCGGCGGCAAGTACCTGCCCGAGAAGCCGCGGGTCTACACCTCCAAGGTGAAGAACGCCCAAGAGGCGCACGAGGCCATCCGGCCGGCCGGCGAGACCTTCCAGATCCCGTCCGAGACCGGGCTGAGCGGCGACGCGTTCCGGCTCTACGAGCTGATCTGGAAGCGCACCCTGGCCTCGCAGATGGCGGACGCCGTGGGCGAGACGGTCAGCGTCCGGATCGGCGCCACCCTGCCGCAGCGGATCGCGGTCACCGATGCCACCACCGGCGAGATCACCGAGACCGGGCGCTGCACCTTCGGGGCGTCCGGCCGCACCATCACCTTCCCCGGCTTCCTGAAGGCCTACGTGGTGGGGGTCGAGGCCGACGAGACCTCCGACGACGCCCAGGCCCGGCTGCCGCAGCTCGCCGCGGGAGCCGCGCTCACTGCCGAAGAGGTGAAGGCGCTCACCCACGAGACCCGTCCGCCGGCCCGCTACACCGAGCCGTCGCTGGTGGCGAAGCTGGAGGAGCTGGAGATCGGCCGGCCGTCCACCTACGCCTCGATCATCCGCACCATCACCAGCCGAGACTACGTCTTCAAGAAGGGCTCGGCGCTGGTGCCGACCTGGCTGGCCTTCGCGGTCACGAGGCTGCTCGAGGAGCACTTCCCACGGCTGGTCGACTACACCTTCACCGCGGCGCTCGAGGACACCCTCGACGACATCGCCAGTGGCCAGGCCGCCCGGCTGCAGGTGCTCAATGACTTCTACTTCGGCGCCGACGGAGCCACCCACGAGGGCCTGCACGCACTGGTCAACGAGCTCGGCGAGATCGACGCCCGGGAGCTGTCCACCTACCCGCTGGGTGATTCCGGGATCGCCGTCCGGGTCGGCCGTTACGGCACCTACATCGAGGACGCCGAGGGTCGCCGGGCGAACGTGGACGAGGAGCTGGCGCCGGACGAGTTGACGGTCGAGCGGGCAAAGGAACTGCTCGATCAGCCCGCCGCCGAGGAGCGCGAACTAGGTGTCGACCCGAGCACTGAGCGTCAGATCGTCGCCAAATCCGGTCGCTACGGCCCCTACGTCACTGAGGTGCTGGAGGAAGGGGCGCCGAAGTCGGCCAAGCCGCGGACCGGTTCGCTGTTCGCGTCGATGAACATCGAAACCATCGGCCTGGACGACGCGCTGAAGCTGCTCAGCCTGCCGCGGACCGTCGGAACGGCGTCCGACGGCGTCGAGATCACCGCCCAGAACGGCCGCTACGGCCCGTACCTGAAGAAGGGCACCGATTCGCGGTCGCTGACGTCGGAGGAGCAGATCTTCGACATCACCCTGGAGCAGGCCGAAGAGATCTACGCCCAACCCAAGACCCGGGGTGCCGGACGGGCCGCCGCCGGCCCGCTCAAGGAGCTGGGTGCCGACCCGGCCACCGGCAAGCCGATGGTGATCAAGGACGGCCGGTTCGGCGCCTACGTCACCGACGGCGAGGTGAACGCCACCCTGCGCAAATCGGATTCGGTGGAGGCGATCACCGCCGAGCGGGCCGCCGAGCTGCTCGCCGAGAAGCGGGCGAAGGGTCCGGCGCCGAAGCGCACCACCACCCGCCGGACGACCACCAAGCGCGCCACGACGACCAAGCGGGCGCCGGCCAAGAAGAGCTGATCGATGGTGGGGCGCGGTGAGGTGCTGCGGTTCGACCTGCCGGTGACCGCGGTGGTGTCCGGCCTGACCGGTCCGGCGACCGGCATCCACCGGCTGGTCGGACGCCCACCCACCGAATCCACCGCCACCGTGATCGACACCGCTGATCACCGGCTGCTGGCCTGGGGGATCGAGCTCTCCCGGGTTGCCGAAACCGGACGGTGGACGCTGCGGGCCGCCGGCTGGGAGCCGCTGCTGGCCGCCGAGCGCACCATGCCGCAGGCCGAGGACGACCTCCCGCAGGAGTTCGCCATGCAGCTGGTGCCGTTCCGCCGCGGCGGGATCCTCGGGCCGCGCCTGCAGGTGGCATCCCGGCGCAGCCGGTTCTCGCTGGCCGACGACGCCGGACGGCCGCTCGGCGACCTGGTCGACGAACGCGTCCGGGTGGATTGGCGCAGCGGGGAGCCGCTCGAGCATCGCACGGTCACGCTGACGCCGGCGGAGCCGCTGGGGGACGCCGTCGTCGCCGCGTTCGAAGCGGTGGGCGGCACCCGGCTGGACGCGTACCCGGCGCTGGCCGAGCGGCTCGGGCTCGCCCGGCACGGTAGCCACGGCGTCCGGTGGTCGGCGGCCGCACCGATCGACGACTTCGTCTCCGGACACCTGCACACCCACTGGCGGGCGTTGCTGCGGGCCGACCTGACCGCCCGGGCCCAGGGTGGGGACGACGCCGAGCTGCGCGCCGCCGTCCGGTCGCTGCGGCAACTGCTGCGGGCACTCCAGCCGCTGCTTGCCGCCGACTGGCTGACGGGAGGCCAGCGGCTATTGGACGCGGCGCTGGTCGATCCGCGTCCGGTGCAGCAGACCGAACGCTGGCTGCGCATCCTCGACCTGGTCGCCGATGGCGCCGCCGAACCTCCGCTGCCGCAGGTCGCCGGACGGATCACCGGCCCCGTGCTGGCCCAGGAGCTGGAGGCGGTGGTGCGCACCATGCGCGACCTGTGCCGCACCCTCGACTCCTACAGCGACGACGCCCGGTGGACCCGCGCGAACCTGGTCGCCGAGCGGGCCTGGGCGCTCAGCACGCTGGCCCGGGACGTCTTCGGCAAGCCCGCGCGGCGGCTGCGCAAGCGGCTGGGCGCGATCGCCGCCGCGTTGCGCGGCACCGTCCGGCCCGATGCCGGCGAACTCACCCGAGACCTCCGCGACCTGACCAGCACCGAGATCTTCGAGGCCGGACGCGCCTACGAACGCGCGCTGCTGTCGGTCGACTACGCCCGCGACCAGTTCGTCCGGGAGTGGCCGAAGCTCTGGGACGACCTGCGCAGCCGGGTGATCCGTCCCCGGGTCCCGCGCGGGCGGACCCGGCCGATCGAGGGGGCGTCCCGATGACCGGCGGGCTGTTCGTGGTCTTCGAGGGCGGCGACGGTGTCGGCAAGTCCACCCAGGGCAGGCTGCTCGCCGACTGGGCGCAGACCCAGGGAATCGCGGCCCGGCTGACCTTCGAGCCCGGCGACACCGCGGCCGGCCGGATGATCCGGCAGATCGTCCTGGACCCGGCCACCGGCGATCTCGATCCGCGTGCAGAGGCCCTGCTCTATGCCGCTGACAAGGCGCATCACCTACACGAGGTGGTTCGTCCGGCGCTGGCTCGCGGCGAACTGGTGATCTGCGACCGCTACGTCGACTCGATGCTGGCCTACCAGGGTGCCGGACGCGTCCTCGACCTGGCCGAGGTCGCCGAGATCGCCCGCTGGGCCACCGCCGGCCTGGCGCCCGACCTGACCGTGCTGCTCGACCTGGAACCCGAACGGGCGGTCGGCACCATCGCCGAACCGGACCGGCTGGAGAGCGCCGGGGCCGACTTCCACCAACGGGCCAGGCTGCTCTTCCTCGACCTGGCCGCGCGGGCCCCCGAGCGCTACCTGGTGCTGCCGGCGCGGCGTGAGATCGAGTGGATCGCGGCGCAGGTCCGGGACCGGGTGGCCGCCCTGCTGACGGCGCCTGGCGAACTGTCCGAGCCGGCTGACAGGATCGGGTCATGACGGTGTGGGACGACCTGGTCGGGCAGGAACGGGTGGTCGAGATCCTGCGCCGGGCCGTCGCCGGCGAAGCGCACGCGATGACGCACGCCTGGCTGGTCACCGGGCCGCCCGGCTCCGGCCGGTCGAACGCGGCCCGGGCCTTCGCCGCCGCGCTGCAGTGCGAGCGGGGCGGGTGCGGCGAATGCTCGGCCTGCCGGACGGCCTTGTCCGGTGCCCATCCCGACGTCACCCTGGTCCGCACCGAGCAGCTCTCGATCGGCGTCGACGAGGTACGCGAACTGGTCCGCCGGGCGGCCATGTCGCCCACCCTGGGTCGTTACCAGGTGCTCGTCGTCGAGGACGCCGACCGGGTCACCGAACGCGGTGCCGACGCCCTGCTGAAGAGCATCGAAGAGCCGGCCGCCCGGACGGTGTGGCTGCTCTGCGCCCCCACCCCGGACGATGTGGTGGTGACCATCCGGTCGAGGTGCCGCCGGATCGAGCTCTCCACCCCGAATGCCGGCGCGGTCGCCGGACTGCTGGTCCGCCGCGACGGCGTCCCACCCGAACTGGCCGAGTTCGCCGCCCGGGTCGCCCAGGGACACATCGGCCGGGCCCGGATGCTGGCCCGCAACGAGGCCGCCCGCACCCGCCGCGCCGAGCTGCTCACCCTGCCCGGACGGCTCACCTCGCTCGCCGACTGCCTGCACGCGGCCGCCGGGCTGGTCGAATCCGCGGCCCAGGAGGCCGCCGCCGCGACCGCGGAGCTGGACGTGCGCGAACGTGAGAAGTTGTCTGAGGCGCTCGGCTTCGGCACCAAGGGCGCCCGTCCCCGCAATGCCCAGGCCGCGCTGCGGGAATTGGACGAGCAGCAGAAGGCCCGCGCCAAGCGTTTGCAGCGTGACGCGCTCGACCGCGTCCTGACCGAGCTCACCACCTACTACCGCGACGTGCTGCTGGTGCAGACCGGAGTGTCGTCGGAGCTGATCAACGCCGAACTACGCGCCGAGATCGAAACCGTCGCCCGGCGCGATTCGGCCGAGGGCACGCTGCGCCGGATCGACGCGATCCTGGCTTGTCGCGAGGCGTTGGAGGGCAATGTGGCTCCGCTGTTGGCAATGGAGTCGCTGCTGGTGTCGGTGTCCGCCGAGCGCTGACCCGGCGTCGGCCGTCGTCGATTTCCGCCGGCACGAATCCTGCGCGGCGCGGGTGTCGGTCGGTGCGGTGGGGCACTCGGCGAGGGACGATGAAGCACACCTTCTGAGGAGGACCATGACCCACACGGTTCACGACGAGCAGACTTCCCCCTCGGGGCGCCGCGTCCCGACGCTACCGGCGCCGCCGCGCTTCGAGTCGACCACCGAGCCGCCGACCCTCGCAGATTCGATCTTCCGTTCCTCGCACGGCTCGGCGGAAGCGCCGACCGCCGTCATTCCGACGCCGTCTGCGCCGGCACCGACCGCCGTCCTTCCGATTCCTGAGCCGTCCGCGGAGGAGCGCCAGCTGGCCGCCGAGCGAGCCGCTCGCCGTGAGGCTCGCGAAGCCGCGCTGGCCGCGCCCGATGCCCGCGCGGTGGTGACCCCAGAACCGGTGATCGTCACCCGGCGGAGCACCGACCGGTTCCTGGGCAGCTTCTCGCTCTTCCTGCTGCGCCTGGCAGTGGCCGCGATCATGGCGGTGCGCGGTCTCGAGATCGTGATGAACCCGGTGGCCGCCCAGCAGTTGTTCGCCACCACGATCATTCCCGAGCCGGCGATCATGGCGACGGTGACCGGCTTCGCCGCCCTGGCGATCGCGGTGGCGCTGGTCTTCGGCCTGCTGACCCGGCTCGCCGGCCTGGGCGTCACACTGATCACCGGCGGCGCCCTGGCCTTCGTTCTGTGGGGCAACTGGAGCCCGTTCGTGCCAGGCCGGTCCGGCTTCGTGGGTGAGTTCGAGTTGCTGCTCGCCGCGGTCGGCCTGCTGCTGCTCTGCGTCGGCGGGGGCGGGTTCAGCCTGGACCGCAGCTTCCGCAAGAGCCGCGAGAAGAACCGGCTGGTCGACCCGACGGCGTGACCGGCGACGCGTCAGCGCGTTGGGTCGTTGGCTAGATTGGCCGCGTGCGCACTCCCTCTCGCTGGCTCGTCGGCGTGGCGGCCCTGGCCGTCCTGACCGGGTGCGTGCCGGGTGCGACGCCGAGTCAGCCGGCGCCCAGTCCCGCGGCCACCACGGCCGCCCCGTCCGGGCCGGTGATCGGCGTTTCGCAGACCACCGGGTTCGAGATCGACCGGCCGCGGCTGCCGGCTTCGAAGGCCCGTCCGGACGGCTTCACCGACGCCCCGGCCGGCGAGGGCATGACCGGGTACACCAAGCAAGCCGTCGACTGGCAGACCTGCGCCGAGAAGTACGAATGCGCCAGCATCGTGGCCCCGCTCGACTACGCCAACCCGTCGGCGCAGGCGATCACGCTGGCACTCGCCCGGAAGCCGGCCACCAAGACGCCGAAGCTGGGCACGCTGTTCATCAACCCCGGTGGGCCGGGCGCATCGGGTCGCAATATGGTCGCCTACTTCGCCTCCAAGGGCCTTGAGCAGTACGACATCGTCGGCTGGGATCCGCGAGGCACCAACGGCTCGACGCCGGTGAGCTGTTTCGACGATGTTGCCACCGACGCGTACAACCAGCTGGACTCATCGCCGGACGACGCGGCGGAGACCCAGGCCCTGATCGTCGGCACCTACGAGTTCGCCAAGTCCTGCTGGGAACGCAGCGGAGATCTGCTGAACCACATCTCGACCATCGACACCGTGCGGGATCTCGACCTGATGCGGTCGCTGGTGGGCGATGACAAGCTGTCCTACCTCGGCTACTCCTACGGAACTCAGATCGGTGCCGTGTACGCCGATCTGTTCCCGCAGCGGGTCGGACGGCTGGTGCTCGACGCCGCCGTCGACATCACCGACGACGACTCGGTCATCCAGGCGATGGGCTTCGACCTGGCGCTGGGCAATTTCGCCTCCTGGTGCGCGCGGCAGAACTGCAGCCTCGGCACAAGCAAGGACGCGGTGCTGAAGACCACCACCGATTTCCTCGACCGGCTGGACGCCCAACCACTGCAGGTGGACGACCGGACGCTCACCCAGACGCTCGCCGCCGCCGGCATCGCGGCCTACATGTACGGCGGGATTCCGGCCTGGAAGGTGCTGGCCCAGGATCTCCGGGCGGCGATCGACGGCGACGGAGCCCGGCTGCTGAAGTCGTCCGATGGCCTCAACGACCGTGACCAGGACGGCAGTTACGGGTCGCTGTACTACTCCTTCCCGGCGATCGGCTGCGCGGACTCGAAGGACTCCGGCGTACTGGAGGCCGAGCAGCGATGGGTCGAGGACCAGAAGAAGGCCCCGATCTACGGAAAGTACTTCGGGCCCGGCTACACCTGCGCGCTCTGGCCGGTGCGCAGCGCACCCCAGTTCAAGCCGACCGGTTCGGGAGCGGCACCCATCGTGGTGGTCGGTGCCACCGGCGACCCGGCGACGCCCTACCAGAACGCGGTGACCATGGCGAAGCAGCTGACCTCGGGCGTCCTGCTCACCTACGAGGGCGAGGGCCACGGCACCTTCGGCGGCAAATCGTCGTGCATCGACAACGCCGTGATCGCCTACCTGACCCAGGGCACGGTCCCCGCCGACGGCACCCGCTGCCGGTAGCCGAAACCTGGACCGCCGGGGACGGTTCTCCCGGTCACCGGGGACGGTTCTCTTGGTCACCGGGGACGGTTCTCTTGGTCACCGGGGACGGTTCTCTTGGTCACCTCCTGGCCCCGCCGAATCGCGCCCGCGCTGGCCGCTGTCCTATAGTTGGTCGTCGCCGGGCCGCGCCCGGCAGGCCGCCTTAGCTCAGTTGGCAGAGCGATTCACTCGTAATGAATAGGTCTGGGGTTCGACTCCCCAAGGCGGCTCCACTCCCGCTGTGGTCACATTGCCGGATCGATTTCGCTGTAGATTCTCCCGTCCGAAATCAACAGTCCTGTAGATTTCCGGGTGTGGAGGACGCACTGATCGGCATTGGCGAGGCGAGCAAACTGCTCGGACTCTCCCCTAGCCGCGTGCGCCAGTTGGTCGAGCAGGGCGCGCTGAGCGCGGACGTGACTCGCGGCGGCCACCGACGCTTCCGACCCGAGCAGCTGCGTCGGGAGTGGTCGGAACTAAGCCGATCGAGGGATGCCGCCGTTGTCTGGTCCCAGCGATACGCGTTGTCGGGGCTTTCCGAGGATCGGGTCTGGAGCGAGGTGCGCGCCGAGCTGGAGCGATGTACGAGTGCGGAGTTGCCGCGTCCGGCGCGAAACATCCTGGGCTATGCGGTCACCGAGATGGCGAACAATGCGATCGACCACTCCAGAGGCTCCGCTGTGACCGTGACGCTGGCGGTCAACGGCGAGGTGGTCAGGGTCGTGGTGGCGGACGACGGCATCGGAGCGTTTCGCAGCTTGGCCGATACGTTCGGCTACCCCGATGCCGCGGACGCCGTGGTCGACCTGACGAAGGGACGGCGCACCAGCGCGCCGCAGCGGCACTCGGGCGAAGGGATCTTCTTCACCTCGAAGGCGGTTGATGTCTTCAGCCTCGAGGCAAACGGCTATCGTTTCGCGGTCGACAACCTCGAAGGCGACATCGGACTGGGTCAGGGTGCCGAAGTCGGGACATCCGTCACCGTCACGCTCGGCTTGAACACCACGCGGGACCTGGTCTCAGTGTTCGCGGCCTTCACCGAGAACGGCGACTTCGTCCGGACGATTCCGCGGGTCGAGCTGGTGCAGCACGGGTCGGAGTTCCTCAGCCGCTCCCAGGCCAAGCGGTTCGCCCTCGGGCTCGAACTGTTCACGCACGTCGTGCTGGACTTCACCGGTGTCGAACTGGTCGGGCAGGGCTTTGCCGACGAGTTGTTCCGGGTCTGGCAGTCCGAGCACCCCGAGGTGGAGCTGACCGTCACCGGCGCGAACCGCGGCGTCGCCCTGATGATCGGTCGGGTCGCCAAGCCCTGAGGACGCACCGCTCAGACCCGGATGACGATCTTGCCGTCCAGGGTGCCCTCGGCCATTGCGCGGAAACCCTCGGCGGCGTCCGGCAGGTCCAGCACCCGGTCGATGGTGGGCCGGACGCCGGAGCGCTCCATCAGGTCGAGCAGGGCCCGGAACTCGTCGATGGTGCCCATGGTGGAGCCGATCACCCGGAGTTGCTGGAAGAACACCCGGTTGAGTTCGGCCGGCGGATTCGGTCCGCTGGTCGCACCCGAGCAGACGATGGTGCCGCCGGGCCGCAGGCAGCGCAGCGAATGTGCCCAGGTGGCCTCGCCGACGGTCTCGATCACGGCGTCCACTCGCTCGGGTAGCCGGGCGCCGGACTCGAACGCCGCCGCCGCGCCACGGTCCAGTGCGGCCGATAGTTTGGCCTCGCTGCGTCCGGTCACCCACACCCGGAACCCCAAGGCGGACGCCAGCACCGTCGCAGCGGACGCCACCCCGCCGGAGGCGCCCTGGATCAGCACCGTGTCGCCGGGGCTCAGTCCGGAGTCATGGGTAAGCATCCGGTAGGCGGTCAGCCAGGCCGTGGGCAGGCAGGCTGCCTGCTCGGCGCTCAACCAGGAGGGCCGCTCGATCAGGTTTCCGCGGGGCACCGCGACGAACTGAGCCATCGTCCCCTGGTGCAGCTCCGACAACAGGCTTTTTTTCGGGTCGAGGGTCACATCGCGGGACCACCCGGGCGAGGTGATCACCGCATGCACGATCACCGGACGGCCGTCGACGGTGCCGGAGGCGTCCGTGCCGAGGATCATCGGCATCCGCTCGGGCGGCAGCCCGACCCCGGCCAGCGACCACAGGTCGTGCCGGTTCAGTGCGGCGGCTTCGACTTCGACGACCGCCCAGTCGTCGGGGGCGTCCGGTTCGGGACGCTCGCCGATCCGCAGGGCGGCAAGGGGTTGTTCGGGATCTGCGGCGGTGACATAGGCGGAGAGCATGGCCCGAGGCTACGCTCGCCCGGATTAGCGCGGGTCGCGGTAACCGAGGTCGGTCTCGATCAGGTCCTCGGGGAAGACGTGCGCCGGATAGCTGACCGGACGCGCGGGAACCCCGGCGACCGTGGTGAACGGGGCGACGTCCTCGAGCACCACCGAGCCGGCACCGATCTTGGCGCCCTCGCCGACCTCGATGTTGCCGAGCACCTTGGCTCCGGCGCCGATCATCACCCCGCGGCGGATCTTCGGGTGCCGGTCGCCGCCGACCTTGCCGGTGCCGCCCAGGGTGACCTCGTGCAGCATCGAGAAGTCGTCCTCGACCACCGCCGTCTCGCCGATCACGATCGAGGTGGCGTGGTCGAACAGGATGCCCTTGCCGATCCGGGCGCCGGGGTGGATGTCGACGGCGAACACCTCCGAAATCCGGCTCTGCAGGTACAGCGCCAGCGACTCGCGGCCGTTGGTCCACAGGTGGTGTGCCACCCGGTACGACTGCAGCGCGTGGAAGCCCTTGAAGTAGAGCAGCGGAATGGAGTAGCCCCGGCATGCCGGGTCGCGGCTGAGTACGGCCCGCAGATCTTCGCGGAACGCCTGCCCGATGGCCGGGTCGTGCGCGAACGCCTGGTCGATCAGCGAGCGCAGGCTCATCGAGGTGATGGTGGGGCTGCCCAGCTTGGACGCCAGCAGGTAGCTGAGCACGTCCTCGAGCTTGTCGTGGGCCAGCACGACGGTGTGCAGGTAGCTGGCCAGGGCTGGCTCGCTCGCGGCGGATTGTTCGGCCTCGAAGCGGATTCGGCGCCAGATTTCGTCGGTCGGCATGACATGCCTTTCAAGAAGTGGGGTTGCGGTTGGAGCAGGCGAACGGGTGGAAGGGGGTGTTCAGCCGAGTCGACAACAGCAACACATGCACATCAGCGCGCGGGTGGGCTGCGCGGTGATCATCGTCACATTCGTGTGCATGGCGGCCAATCTAGCAGCGGTTCTCGGTCAAGCCGAGAGGGAGACGCGTGGGGGCTCGTCAGATGGCGACCGATTTCGGGGTTGCGTCGCCTGGCGCGGCGAAGGACGGCTGGAATCGGTCGCTGATTGACGAGCGCGAGCAGGGTCTCGACAGGCTCGACCAACGGTGTGGGGGTCTCGACAGGCCCGATCGACGGTGCGGGCCTCGACAAGCTCGACCAGCGGTGATGGGGTCTCGACAGGCTCGACCAGCGGTGATGGGGTCTAGACAGGCTCGACGCGCGGGGATGGGGTCTCGACAGGCTCGACCAGCGGTGATGGCTATCCGGTGATCCGGTCCGGACCCTCGAGGTAGAGCCGGCCGCGCCGGGCGGACGCCCGCGAAAGCCAGGCGTCCTCGATGACTTCGGCCAGTTCCAGCCGGCTCAACTCGCCGATCCGGCTCAGCCGCAGCAGCACCGAAGGATGCCCGTCGAAGTGCGGGGTGGTGAAGAAGGGTGTCGACGGGTCCTGGACGAGGGCTTCCTTGGCGGCGAGGTCGGCCACCCAGAACACCACCACGTCGTCGTAGCGCTGCCCGGTGACCGGGTCGGCGGCGTCCGGACGCGGGGTCCGGAAGAAGACGAACGACTTGCCGCCCACCTGGTACACCGGCGTCGGCGAATCGACGTCATAGACGCTGACGTGGGGCAACGCCCTCGCCAGCGCGTGGATGTCGGCCGCTCTCGCCCGTCCGCGCGTCATCGGACGCCGCTCTCGGCCGGATCGCGTTCGGCGAGCGCGGCGAGCGCCGCGCCGACTCGGTCGGCCGTGCCTGCGACGAACACGTATTCGACGTTGTGGGTGCGGGTCACCCGGCCGACCTTCTTGCCGAGCGGGTTGTAGATGCCGATCCGCGAGCCGATGTAGCGCCGCGATTCGAAGGCGAGCAGTTCGACCGCTTCGTGGCCGGCATCGCGCAGCCAGCCGACGATCTGCTCGGGGGTGACCCAGGCCTCGTCGTTGTACGAGACCACCACCGTCTCGGCCCGCACCTCACCGATCAGCGCGGCCAGGGCGGCCGGCATCCGGCGGCGCGAGTTGAAGGCGCTGGCGTTGTCCTCGGCGCGGGCGTCCTCACGCTTGCAGGCCACCCCGTAGTGGTCGGGAGCGTCCCAGCGGACCAGGGTCTCCCAGACGTGGTAGTAACTGAAGTAGCGGTGCTGGTTGTACGGCGGATCCAGGTAGACCAGGTCGGACGCCGCCAGCTCGGACGCCACCTGCAGGGCGTCGCCCCGGATCGCGGTCCCCGTCCCGGTCAGCAGCACCGGAGCCCTGAGCCGGAGTTCGTTGGCCGATCGCGGTGCCCAGTTCTTCAGGTAGGCCATGTGCTGCCCGGTGGTGTTGTCCACCCGGTCGGCCGCTTCCATCAGGGCGGTCAGCAGCACCGGATAGAGCGGATGGTCTGCCAGGTTGACCAGCCGCTCCCGGATCGCGTCGATCCGCCGTCCGTTGTGCGGCTGGAAGAACCGGGCGTTCTCGCAGAACGTCTCGGTGACGTAGCCCCGGCGTCCGGGCAGGGCGTTGAGTTCGGCGAGCAGGTCGCCGAGTTCGGCCGAGTCGACCGTCGCGGCGTCGGTGGCGATGTAGCAGCGAGCCAGCACCTCGCTGTAACTGGCCAGGTCGACGGCGGTGACCTGCACGCCCCGGCGCTTGAACTCCTGGGCGACCCGGGTGGTCCCGGTGAACAGGTCGACCGCAGTCCGGGCCCCCGAACCCTCGGCCAGGGCGCCCAGCACCCCGGCGAGAGCCCGCTTGGAGCCCAGGTATTTGATCACAGTCGAACCCTAACCGCTTGCGCCCTATCAAACTGAACCGTACAGTTTGATTCGTGGAAGAGTTGAGCCCGCGGGCGCAGGCCAAACGTCGGCAGATCACCGACGCCGCCCGCACGCTCTTCCTCGGCCAGGGCTTCGCTCGCACCTCGATGGACGCGATCACGACCGAGGCCGGAGTCAGCAAGCAGACCCTCTATGCCTACTTCCCGAGCAAGGACGACCTGCTGATCGCCATCGTTGCGGAGGCGCTGCAGGCGCTCGGCGGCCCGCCCGGCGTGGGTGCCCCCAGGACGCGTCACGAACTCCGCGCGGCGCTGATCGGGTTCGGGGAGCGGCTGCTCGGGGCGATGCTGCGTGAGGAGTCGATCGCCATCCTGCGGTTGCTGCTCGGCGAGGCTGTGCATGTGCCCGAACTGCGGAACACCTTCCTGGAGGCGCTGCCCTACCAGTTGCTCGGACGCGCGTCCGCCGTCCTGCGCGCGGCCGCCGACAACGGCGTGGTCGTCCTGGACCACCCCGAGATCAGCGTGCGGATGCTGGTCGGGCCGCTGATGAGCTACGTCGTGTTCGGCGGCCTGATGAGCAACGACGCACCGCAGCACCCGGGCGTCGAGACCATCGAATGGCTGGTGGACGCCTACCTGCGCACCCTTGACGACGGCCCCGCGGACGCCGAGTCCGACGGAGGTGCGCCATGACCAGGCGGGCCGTCGCGGCGTTCGTGGCCATGGTGGCGATCGCACCGGCGCTCACCGGGTGCCAACAGCCGTCCACGACGATTGCCGCCACCGGACGGGTGCTCGCCGACACGGTGGCCGTTCAGGCGCCGAGCCTGGCTGTGCCGAAGATCAGCTTGGACGCCGGCTTCCCGATGACCCCGGGGACGGCGGCGACCACCTCGACGGTGCCGGCGCTGCTGTCGCTCGGGACGGCCCAGCGGGTGTCCGCGGTCGAGGTGCGGCTCGGCGACCGGGTCAGCGCCGGGGACGTGCTGGTCCGGTTCGACGACGCGGCACTGGCCGCCCAGCTGCGGGTCGCCGAAGCGGACGCCGCGGTCGCCAGGTCACAGATCGGGGTGCTGGACGCCGCTCTGGATTCGCTGGCCGACAAGCAGCGCGACCTGCGGGAGAAGCGCCAGGAGATCGTCGACGGGATCGCCAAGGCCACCAAGGCCCGCAAGGAATTCGACCGGCAAGCTCGCGGACGCCCGCAAGGCGGCCGCGAGCCTGCCCGGCAAACTCGCCACGGTCGAGAAGAACCTGCGGCTGCTGCCGTCGCTGGCCGAAGTCGAGGCGAAACTCGCCCAGGTGAAGGCCGCCCTCGCCGCGCTCCCGCCGGAGGCGCCGCCCCAGGTTCGCGACGAACTCCTCCAGGTGCTGCAGAAGCTCACCGCCGCCCGCGCCGCCATCCCCAAGCTGATCGCCGCCCGGGCCACGCTCACCGCGGCGATCGGCCAGCTGAATAAGGGCATCCCGAAGCTGGCCAAGGCGATCGCCACCATCGACGCCAACCTGGTCAAGGCCCGGGACGGCATCCGGAAGATCGATCACGGACTGTCCAAGCTCGCGGACGCCCGCGCCGGCCTGAAGCGCACCCGGAAGCTCGCCGTCATCGCCGCCGCCGACACCACCGGCGTCGATCTCGCCACCTTCGCCAAGGGTCAGTCCGTCGTCCGTGCCCCGGGCGATGGCGTGGTGACCGCCGTCGCGCACGTCGGCGATGTGCTGGCATCCGGCGCAACCGTCGCCGAACTCGCCCGGCCGGCGAGCGTGGTCACCACCTGGCTGTCACCCGAGCAGGTTGCCCAGACCTGCCTGGACGCCACCGCCACCGTCCGCCTGGACTCCTCCGGCACGGCCGTCGACGGCCGGATCAGCCGCATCCTGCCGCTGGCCGCCTACCCGCCCAGCTACCACACCACCGATCAGACCCACCTGACCCGCGCCGTCGGCGTCGAGGTGACGGTCGGCTCCGCACTGCCACCCGGCGTCCCCGCCGACCTCCAACTCTCGCCCTGCTCAACCTCGAGGTGAACCCATGAAGCACAAGCGTCCGCCGATCCCGGTGCTCATCGTCGTCGTCCTGCTGCTGGCCGGCCTCGGCGGCTGGTGGTGGTGGAGCGCGACCCGTCCGGCGCCGGCGACCGGGCTGGTGCTGAGCGGTCAGGTGGAGACCACCGAGATCGCCGTCGCCCCGGCGATGGCCGGCCGGATCACCTCGCTGAAGGTGGCCGAGGGGGACCGGGTGACCAAGGGCCAGGTGCTCGTCCAACTCGACACCGCCGCACTGAAGCTGCAACGCAGCCAGGCCCAGCAGGGGGTCAAGGCGGCGAAGGCGGCGCTCACCAACGCCCAGGACGACGACGATGCCACCAAGGCCGACGTGACTGCGGCCCGGGCCCGGCTGGCCCAGGCGGAGGCCGCGGTGAAGCTGGCGGACGTCCAACTCGGCTTCGCCAGCGTCAAGGCACCCACTGCCGGCACCGTGGTCAACGTGGTCGGTAACGCCGGGGCGAACGCGGCTCCCGGGCGCACCCTGCTGACCATGACCGATCCGGGCGACCTGTTCGTCCGGGTCTTCGTCCCCGAGCCGAGCATCGGCAAGGTCGCGGTCGGGAACAAGGCAACCATCACCACCAACTCCAGCACCCAGAGCTTCACCGGCACCGTGTCCTTCGTCTCGGACGCCGCCGAGTTCACCCCGAACACCATCGACACCGCCGACCAGCGGACCAAGCTGGTGTTCGCCGTCCGGGTTCGCGTCGAGGACTCCTCCGGCATCCTCAAGTCCGGCATGCCGGTGGACGTCCAACTGTCATGAGCACCCAGCCCGGGGCCGTCGCGGCGATCGAGGCGTCCGGTCTGCGCCGGACGTTCGGCGACGTGGTGGCCGTCGACGGCGTCGATCTCGACGTGCCGTCCGGTGCCGTACTCGGTCTGCTCGGACCGGACGGCGCCGGCAAGTCGACGCTGATCCGGATGCTCGCCACCGTGCTCCGGCCCGACTCCGGGGACGCCCGCGTCCAGGGCTTCTCGGTGACCAGGCAGGCGGCCAAGGTGACCCCGCGGATCGGCTACATGTCGCAGAAATTCGCGCTCTACCCGGACCTGAGCGTCGCCGAGAACATCGAGTTCTTCGCCCGGCTGCGCGGCGTGCCGCCGGCCGAACGCAAGCAGCGGGCGGACCAGTTGCTGACCGGCATGGGGCTGGCCGAGTTCGTCGACCGGCAGGCCGGGCGGCTCTCCGGCGGCATGAAGCAGAAGTTGTTCCTGGCCACCACGTTGATGCACCGACCCGAGGTGCTGCTGCTGGACGAACCGACCACCGGCGTCGACCCGGTGTCGCGGCGGGAGTTCTGGCGGATCCTGGCCGACCTGCACCGCTCCGGCACCACGGTGCTGGTGGCCACCCCGTACATGGACGAGGCCGAGCGGTGCACCGACGTGGTCTTCCTGGACGGCGGACGCGTCCGGCACCGTGGCAGCCCGGCCGAGATCAAGGCGCTGCTGCCCGGACGGCTGTTCGAGTTGCGCACCGCCGAGCCGCGGGCCGCGCTGGCGACGATCCAGCGGCTGCCGGGGGTGCTCGCCGCGCACCTGTACGGCGATCTGGTCCGGCTGCTCTTCGACGGGGACGCCGCCGCGGCGGAGGCGGCGCTGGCGGCAGCCGGGGTGACCGGCGACGTCCGGGCCGCCGCCGTCGACATGGAGACCGCCTTCGCGGTGCTGGCCGAACTCTCCCGCGAGGAGGCGGCCCGATGAACGCCTGGAACCGGATCGCCGCCCTGGTCGCCAAGGAGTTCCGGCATCTTGGACGCGACCGCCGCACCCTGGCGGTGGTGCTGGCCCTGCCGGTGCTGCAGATGATCCTGTTCGCCTACGCGATCAGCTTCGACGTCAAGAACGTGTCGACCGTCGTCATCGACCAGGACCGGACGCCGGCCAGCGCCGCCTACCTGCGCAGCTACGCCAGCTCGGACTTCTTCCACGTCGTCGGCACTGCCGGCAGCCTCGCCGACGTCGACCGGATCTTCGACCACAACGAGGCGCGGATCGCGGTGCTGGTGCCGCCCGGCTTCGGCCGCAGCCTGGCCGCCGGTGAGAAGGCCACCGTCGCGGTCTACCTGGACGGCAGCGAACCCACCGCGGCGCGGGTCGGCCAGGCGTTCGCCACCGCGCTCAACCAGTCCTACGGGCAGAAGGTGGCGATCGAGTGGGCGGACGCCCAGGGCGTGGACGTGACCGCCGCCGGCCAACTCGAACCCCGCGTCCGGACCTGGTACAACCCGGAACGCCGCAGCTCGGACTTCCTGATCCCAGGGCTGATGGTGGTGATCATCATGGTGGTCGCCGTCCAGCAGACCGCGGTCAGCCTGGTCCGGGAACGGGAACAGGGCACCGACGAACAGCTGGCGATCAGTCCATTGGCCGGCTGGGAGATGATGATCGGCAAGCTGGCGCCGTGGACGCTGCTCGCGTTCGGCGAACTCGCCGCGATCACCGCGGTCGGGATGGCGTTCTTCGCGTTGCCGCTGCGGGGCAGTCTCGGGGTGCTGGCGCTCGGCGCGGGCCTGTTCGTGTTCTGTTCGCTCGGCCTCGGGTTGGTGATCTCGGCGGTGGCGCCGAGCCTGGAGAGCGCCAACATGCTCGGGTTGTTGTTGTCGATCCTGCCGGCGTTCGTGCTGTCCGGTTTCGCATTCCCGCTGAGTTCGGTGCCGGTGGTGCTGCAGTGGGTCAGCAGCCTGTTCCCGGCCCGGTTCATGGTCGACATCTCCCGCGGGGTGTTCCTGAAGGGCGCCGGCATCACCGAGCTCTGGCCCGAACTGGCGGCGCTGAGCATCTACGCGGTGGTCGTGATCGCGGTCGCCGTCATGCTCTCGTCAAGGAGGCGGCGATGAGCGGGCGCCGGATCAGGCTGTTGATGTGGAAGGAATTCCTGCAGCTGCGCCGGGATCCGCTGCTGCTGCGGCTGCTGTTCATCATGCCGATCATGCAGCTGATCCTGTTCGGCTACGTGGTGGCCGCCGACGTGAAGAACCTCAACACCGCGATCGTCGATCTCGACCGGACGTCGGTATCCCGGGCGCTGGAATCGCACTTCGAGGCGTCCGACTACTTCAAGGTCGTCGCGCACCCGGCCGAACCCGACCTGCAGCAGCTGATGGACACCGGCACGATCGCCATTGCGATCGTCATCCCCGAGGGCACCCAGGCGGCGCTGGACCGGGGCGAGACCGCGCCGATCGGCGTCGTGGTGGACGGCTCCGACAGCCAGGTGGCGTCCGTCGGGAGCGGCTATGCCGCCCAGATCATCGCCCGGTTCAATGCCGAGCGGATGAACGCCCAGGGCGTCGACCTGGCCGCGCCGGGTATCGACGCCCGCGTCAGGGTGATGTTCAATCCGACACTGGCTACGGTGAACACGATGATCCCCGGACTGGTGGCAGCGATCGTGATGCTGTCGATCATGGCCGTGATGGGCCAGGCGGTGGTCAAGGAGCGCGAACGCGGCACCCTGGAACAGATGTTCGTCACCCCGATCCGGCCCACCGAGTACCTGATCGGCAAGGTCACCCCCTATGCGCTGACGGCCACCGTGCAGCTGTGCCTGGTCGCCTTCGTCGGCATCTTCTGGTTCGGCGTCCCGTTCGCCGGCCAGATCTCGGTGGTGGCCGCCGGGCTGGCGCTGTTCATGCTCACCTCGATCGGGCTGGGGCTGCTGATCTCACTGGTCTCGCACACCCGGCAGCAGGCCCAGCAGCTGATGATGCTGTTCATGCTGCCGAGCTTCGTGCTGTCCGGTTTCATCTTCCCGATCGACTCGATGCCGGCCGCGATCGTGCCGCTGACCTGGTTCGTGCCACTCACCTGGGCGATCGAGATCCTGCGCGGCGCGTTCATCAAGGGCAGCGGATTCGAGGCGCTCGGTATGCAGTTCGGCGTGCTGGCGGTGTTCGCCGTGGTGATCTTCGGCGCCGCCGTCGCCGCGACCCGCAGGAGGCTGACCGAATGACCACCGATTCGCCGAGGCGGGCGGTGCCCGCGAGCCTGCATGGCACCGAGCCGAGCCCGGAGGCCGCCATCTCGGTGCGCGGGCTGACCAAACGCTTCGGCAGCTTCACCGCCGTGGACGGCATCGATTTCGACGTGCCGCGCGGCACCATCGTGGGCTTCCTCGGCCCGAACGGCTCGGGCAAGACCACCACCATCCGGATGCTCACCGGCACCAGCGCCGCGGACGCCGGGCAGGCACTCGTGCTCGGTGAGGACGTGCTGGCCCACCCCGAACGGATCAAGCACCGAATCGGCTACATGTCGCAGAAGTTCGCCCTGTTCGAGGACATGACGGTGGATGAGAATCTGCGGTTTTATGCTGGCGTCTACGACCTGAGCCCGCAACGGTTCGCCCAGCAGCGGGAGTACGTGCTGCAGATGGCCGACCTGCGCGGACGCGAGAACGAGCTCACCGCGAACCTGTCGGTCGGCTGGCGACAACGACTGGCGCTCGGTACCGCCACCATCCACGACCCCGAGCTGCTCTTCCTGGACGAGCCGACCGGCGGCGTCGATCCGGTGGCCAGACGGCAGTTCTGGGACCTGCTCTACGAGCTGGCCGGACGCGGCGTCACCCTTTTCGTCACCACCCACTACATGGACGAGGCCAGCCACTGCAATCAACTGGCCTTCATCTATCGCGGCGGCCTGATCGCCGAGGGGACGCCGGCCGCGATCCGCCACGACCTGCTCACCGAACGGGTTCTCGAGGTGCGGGTGACGGATGTGGACGGCGCACTGACCTGGTTGGAGAGTGCGCCGGGGGTCGAGGAGGCATACCTGTCCGGGGCGTCCCTGCACGCGGTGGTCGACCCGGACGCCGTGGCCGGCCTGGAGGAGCGGCTGCGGACGGCCGGCTTCGGCGACGCCGCCGTCCGACTGGTTGAGCCGACCCTGGAGGACGTCTTCGTCAACCTGGTGGCGCGGGCTGAGCAGGCGTGATGCTCCGCGCGAAACGCGAAGTGAGTCGAGGTGCCCGGGCTGAGATCGCGAACTGAACTGCTGCGCCGCATTGTCACGTTCGATGTCTCGCCATTCGAGTCGGCTCGGGTCTATCCGAAGTGGACATCGTCTTGTCGGTAGAGCAGGCGGTCATCGTCGAAGTCGAAGAGATCCTCTTGGGGCCACTCGTCGGGATCATTGCCCAGGAGTTCCTCAGAGGCCTGCACGAGAACGACTGCGCCGGTTGGCTGTAGCCCGTCCACTTGATCGAGAGCATCCCATCCGTCTGCGTGGGCGATCTGGTAAACCGCCTCGCCGACGTGCGTCACGTCGCCGGCGGTGCCCTCAGAATCGGCCTCGCCCCAGGAACGCCGACGGGACTCACGGGCGGCTTCCATCAGCGAGGCCTCGTTGGTGACCACATAATCAGTGCGTCGCAGGATTGTGACTCCAGCCACGGGGACTTCACCCAGGTCGTTGTCCGTCTCGTGGTCCTCCTCGTCGTCGACGAGTTCGTAGACGACCCCGAGCGGGAACGCCGTGCCTGTGTAGTCGAACTGCGCGTCGGCATAGGTCAGGAGGGACGGCAGCAGGTGGTTGCCCGCCACGAGGACCTTGTCAGCGTCCGTTACCTCTGCGGCAGCCGCGACATCAGAGACGTGGGTACGTATCGCGTCAACCAACACCTCAGCAGCCTGCCGAAGCCGATCCAGGCCGGTCGCTGTCCACGGGGCTACGTCGTCGCTCTCCCCCTGTTCCATGGGTTCAGATCCTATTGACACGCCGCAACACGGCAGGAGAATCGAGGTCGGGGTGGAGTAGCGGGATTTGGATAAAAACAGCACACAAGAGCGAGATATGTGTAAGGATTATATCCATGAAGGAGTTGGCTGAGTCGCTCCCGTCGACGTTCACCACGGAGACCTCGCGGGCGCACGGTGTGCATCCGCGGGACCTGTATGCGTGGCGAGACCAAGGACAGATCATCGAACTCTCCCGGGGGGTGTTCCGTCGAGCGGACGCGCCTCCGGCGTCGTACCCAGAGGCTATCGCCGTGGCACACCGTGCCCGTCGAGCCATCGTGTGCTGCATCTCGGCGGCGACGATCCACGATCTCACCGACGAGATGCCGACATCGGTGCAGATCGCTGTGCCCAAACGATCGCATACCCCGATGATCGCCTACCCAACAGTGACAGTGTTCCGCTTCGACGAGGCCACGTTCGACCTTGGGCTGACCTCGTTCGAGGCAGGGCCGGGGGAGTGGGTGCGCATCTACGATGCGGCAAGGACGGTGGTGGATCTGATGAGATTTCGGAAACGCTTTGGTGAACCGATCGCGCACGCAGCACTGCACCGCTACCTGACGGCGCCAGGCGCGCGGCCCGCGCTCCTGCTGGACTACGCAGACGCGCTGGGGACGTTCGGTCCTATGCGCGCTGCCCTCGATATTGCGAGTGCCCGATGAACCGCCCGACACGAGATAGTGCCGCAGGGCGCGCATACCTCGACCTGCAGAACCAGGCCCGCCGTCAGAAGCGAGGCACGCAAGAGTTCCTCACGATGTACGTTGTCGAGCGGTGGCTATCGCGGATGTCGCGCTCTGCGTACGCCGAGGACTTCATCTTGAAGGGCGGGATGCTGCTGGCTTCATTTGGCACTCGTCGCCCAACCGTCGATGCCGACGCGCTCGCCCGCAACATGGCCTCTGACGAGGAGACAGTCGCCCGCCGCGTCGCTGAGATCGCTGCGATCGAAGATCCCGGCGACGGAGTGGAGTTCCTGCCCGATACCGTCACAACCGCGCTGATACGTGAGGACGCCCTGTACTCGGGCGTGCGAGTGACGATGACTGCGCGGCTCGCCACTGCGGCGGTCAAGCTGCGCTTGGACATCAACTTTGGTGACCCCGTCACTCCGGCTCCCCGCACAGTCGACCTGCCGGCATTGCGACCAGATTCCCCGCCGATCCGAATCCTGGGATACCCGATCGAGACCGTGCCTGCGGAGAAGCTCGTCACAGCGATCGAGCTGGGAAGAGCGAGCACCCGCGTGCGTGATTTCGCTGACATCCATCTGCTGGCCGGCACTCAGGTTGTGCAAAGCGGCTCGCTCCGTGACGCGCTCACGGCAACCGCTGAGTTTCGAGGCACCGCCCTGATTCCGCTGGCACGCGCCGCTGAGGGGCTCGGAGAGCTACGCGACTCGACCTATGTCGCCTACCGGAAAGGCCTCGGTGAGGCGGGCGCAAGTCTCCCGTTGCGCTTCTGCGACACGGTGGCTGCCGTCGCGGCCTTCGTCGATCCGGTGCTTGGCGGGCTGGGAGATGAAGCTGTGTGGGATCCTGCGGGACGCGGATGGAGCTTCGAAGCGCCCATGATGGCTTCGGGGTCGACAGAATCCGATGCAGGTGGGCCGCGCCGGTGATGGTTACTGACGGCCGACTCAAGAAGCCCGAGATGGACAACGCCTTATGACTTCTGCATTCCACCGCCCCGCAGACCCCCCTCCTGGAGTCGGACCGCTACGCCACCGCCGCGTGGCCTGGGATCTGAATCCTGTGCTCACTGACGTGCTGAATACCCTCGGCGAGAAGACTCCGTTGGGGCAGGCGTTCAAAGACCGAGCCGTCGAGGTATCGATGGCGAAGGTGCTCGGCGACCCGGTCGACCATGCCGAGGCGTTGGTTGCGTATCGCCACTTGCTCGAGCAGGCTGACGGCGACGGGCTGCCCCTGACTGCCGCAGGTTACCTGAGGCCCGCCGACGTGCAAACCCTTGCTGCGGTGATGCCGACGATGCGCGACTGGATACACAAGATGCCCGCGAGATCGATGTGCGCCCTGTGCTCCACTTCCGCGAGTACGTGAAATCGATCGGTTTGCTGCGCAAGTACAAGGGATCGCTGCGACTCACGAGACTCGGACGAGTTGCTTTGAAGGACCCCAACGCGCTCTGGACGCACCTTGTCGACACGCTTGCTCCCGACGAGCAGTCCTTTCACACCGACGCGACCGTCGTCGTCCTTGTGCATATGGCGACCACGGAAGGCTCGATCGATGTCGGCGCGGTCACGCAGGCGCTGACCGCACTGGGTTGGTCGCACCGAGACGGCAGCCCGGTCAGTCAGGGTGAGGTCTACGTGGTCTGGAACGAACTCTGGGACGTGCTTGGCCAACATCGGCAAAGGCGAGAGCCATCGTTCGGATCGGATGCTGAGCCACGCTGCCCGCGTCATGGTGCACGAAGCGCTCTTCACAGAAGTGCCACCGCGATGACGAGCGAACCCACCTGCCAGTGACCGCAGTGAACGGGTCCTTCAGTCACCGTCTCGATCGACATCGACCGGTGCGATGTGCGGGGTCGAGTTGGTGGCGTTGCCGAGCGCGGCAAGGTAGTGGTCGAGTTGGTCATCATCGATCTCGACGTATCTGCCGGCGGCGAGGTCGGCGCAGCCATCGTCAATGGCGGCACGTAGTGCGGCGAGCTTCGCTCCTGACTGGGATCTTGTACGCACCCGTCGCGGAGAGCTGCCGGCCGAACACGCTGAGTTCGCGGCGGTCGTATGGCCCGAGCGGACGCCATCGACAACCCTGTTTGTCGCACAGCGGGCCCACAGAAGACACACAGCGCGCGTCCGGGTTGACCCGCGACGATGATCTGGACAGCTTGTACCCGTCCAGATCGGAACCACCATGACCGCTCATCGCACCGGCCCACCCAGCTACCAGGGACGTCCGCTCGCCCATCCAGATGAGGAGCTGGTCGACCAGGGTCTCCAGTTCGACATCGGCACCATGTTGAGCCGGCGGCGGATCTTCGGCCTGGCCGGCGTCGGTGCGCTGGGGCTGACCTTCGCCGCCTGCAGCACCGGTGCGTCCGCGTCGTCGAGCACGTCCGCGACCGCGTCCAGCTCCACCGGGCTCACCGAGATCCCGGACGAGACCAACGGTCCCTACCCGGCGGACGGCACCAACGGCCCGGACATTCTGGAGCAGAGCGGCGTGGTCCGCTCGGACATCACCCGCAGCTTCGGCACCAGCACCACCAAGGCCGAGGGTGTGCCGATGACGATGACCCTGACCATCCTCGACCTGGCGGGCGGCGGTGGAGCGTTCGCCGGCGTCGCCGTCTACGTCTGGCACTGCGACGCGGGCGGCAACTACTCGATGTACTCCCAAGGCCTGGAGAGCGAGAACTACCTGCGCGGCGTCCAGATCGCCGACTCGTCCGGCAAGGTCAGCTTCACCAGCATCTTCCCGGCCTGTTACTCCGGACGTTGGCCGCACGTCCACTTCGAGGTGTACCCGGACCAGGCCAGCATCGCCGATGCCGACAAGCGGATCTGCACGTCGCAACTGGCGTTCCCCAAGGACGTCTGCGACACGGTCTACGCCACCGACCGGTACTCGGCGTCCCGAACGAACCTCGCCGCGGTCAGCCTGAGCACCGACAACGTCTTCGGCGAGGACGGCGCGGCGCATCAGATGGCGACGGTGACCGGTAGCGTCGACACCGGCTACCGGGTCGCGCTCACCGTGCCGATCGACACCAGCACCACACCGACCGGTGGTAGCGCGCCGCGCCGCTGACCGGCAGCTGGTTCAGCCCGGCGGCGCCGGCTCAGCAGCCTCGACACCGCCCGGTTCGACCCGTTCCCGGACGCGGGAAGTAGGCCGGGTGGCGTCCAGGAGCCGCAGCAGGACGCCGAAGCAGACGGCGGCGGTGCCCGCCAGGGCGGCGATGCCGCCCGCGTAGGCGATGACGGCGGTTGCCCGGTCAGCGCCGGACGCCGCAGCGTCCCGAACCAGGAAGCCGGCGGCCAGGGCGAGCAGCAGTCCGCAGCCGCCGAGCCCCACCAATACCGCCGAGGCGATGCCGGGGGAGTGCCGGACGTCGCGGTGCCGTCCGCTGCGCTCGGCGACCCGGATCGCCGCGACCGCGAGACAGCCCCAGCCGCAGCTGACCAGGACAGCGGCGATCACGTCCGAGGGCCGGTGCCACTGGTTGACCAGCGTGGCCAGGCCGTACGCCGATACCGCCAGCATGCCGATTGCAGCGGTCAGTGCGCGCAGTACCGGCGGCACCACCAGAACCAGCCCGACCAGCGCGGATGCGGCCACCGTCGTGTGCCCGGAGGGCAGCGTGTTGGTGCCGTTCCAGCTACCCAGGCTCAGCAGGTCGTCGCGTTCGAAGATCCGGTACTTGAGCAGCTGGGTGCTGACGTTTGCCCCGCCGACGGCCGCCGCGGCGGCCAGGCCGGCGACCAGGCGTCCACGGGCCAATCCGATCGCCAGTACCACCAGGATGACCGCGGCGACCATCGGCACCGAGACGGTGGCCAGCAATTGGTCTGCCTGGTCGTTCACGCGGGAGGCGCCGACATGCGAGCCGGCCATCGCCAGCGCCTCGAGCACCTGCCCGGGGCGCGTGGTCACGAACGCCCACCAGGTCAGCACGGTCAGCAGCCCCGCCGCAATGGCGGCCGCCAGCGGTGCGGCGATACCGGGCAGCGGTCGCTCATCGGCCGGGGCGGGATGGATCACGTCCCTATGGTTTCAGGCCCAACCAACCTTGGACGCCAGGGGCGCTACTCCGCCACGAGCCGGGCGATCACCCGCGGTTCGGGCGATCGCTGCGCGGGCAGGGTGGGGACGACGGTGGCCAACCCGGTGATCACCAGGCCGCCGGCCACGACCACCTCGGGGTGGGGGCCAGCATCGTGCGATAGGCCAGGCGCACCGCCGCGTCGTCGTCCACGACGAGCACCCGGACCGGGGAATCCACGCCCGCAGGCTATCCCGACCGCGTCCGGCTGGGCGTGACGTATGGTCAGGGGATGATCGACCACACCCAGCTGATCCGGACGGAGACTGCGCGCTTCGCCGAGGCGGTGAGCGCCGCCGACCCGGCGGCCACCGTTCCGACCTGTCCGGACTGGACGGCCGCCGACCTGGCCTGGCACCTGACCGAGGTGCATGCCTTCTGGGCCAGGATCCTCGACTCCGGGGCACTTTCCGACGAGGACTCCGAGGCGGTCGAGGCCGACAAGCCGCCGCGTCCGGACGACCTGACGGCCACCCTGGCGCTGTTGGACGCCGAAACCGTGGCGCTGACCGAGCAGCTCGACAAGCGGGTCGACGAGCAGCCCGCCTGGTCCTGGTTCGCCACCGACCAAACCGTCGGTTTCACCCGCCGGATGCAGTTGCATGAGGCCGTCATGCACCGGATCGACGCCGAGTTGGTGGCCGGACGTCCGGTCACCCCGATCGATCCGGAGGTGGCCGTGGACGGGGTGCTGCACGCCGTCGACGTGATGTTCGCCTGGTGGGGCACCCTGCCCGGCTTCGAGTTCGTGCCCTCCGACGGGGTGGTGGCACTCACCCTGACCGACGTCGAACGGACTGTGCTGCTGCGACCCGGTCGGTGGCGCGGCGTCGGCCAGTCGGGCAAGAGCTATGACGAGCCGGGCATCCTGCGGATCACCGACCTACCGCCCACCGCGGGGTTCGCGGGCAACGCAGAAGAGATCGACCGCTGGTTGTGGGGACGCGGCCCCGAGCCCGAGTCCGACGGCGACACAGTGGCGCTGGACGCCGTCCGAGGTGTTCAGGCGGCCGGCATCCAGTAGCCCTACTCGCCGGAGGGCCTCGTTGGTCGAGCGTGTCGAGACCCGACTCGATCAGCGAAACTGCTAGTCGCGCGGCACTTGCCGGAGTTGCGCGTAGGGACGCGGGGCGCCCGCCCGCAGCACGTCCGGGTGGGCCGCGCCAGCCCGCGCGGGATCGAGCAAAGCCTCCACCTCGTCGAAGAACGCCGGAGCCGCCGGGCGGTACCACTCGACGGCCGGATCGGGTGCGCCCGGAGCCGCGGCGGGCGGGTTCGGGTCGGCCTGCCCGGCCAACTGGCCGGTGAGGGCGTCCAGCACCGACTGCGGCGGCGTCCCCGGCTGGTCCGGGACCAGCGCCGCATAAGTGGGCTCGCGCAGCGAGACCCGGAGCCGGTCCGAGAAGCCGGCCAGGCTTTCCGCGGCCACCCGCAGCCGCAGCCACTGCTGCCGTTGCCATTGGGCATCGCTGGCGAACCGGCGCCGCAGCCGCATCCCGGCGACCACTCCGCGCAGGGCCAGCGAAGCGACATCGTCCCTGGTCATGAACAGGTTGTTGCCGCCCTCGTAGCCGCGCTGCCGGACGACCGCGATCCGGGCCTGGAAGGCCGGCATCGACAGCTGCGCGGTATCCCGCCACTGCAGACCGGTGCCCAGCACGGCGCCGACAAAGCTGCTCATCGCCCGCCGCATCGGGCTGCCGAGCGTCTTGGCCGCCCCGGCATCGCCGAGCAGGTACACGTCCTGATGCCCGGCGCCGGCCGGATGGCTGCCCAGGTCGATGCCGACGGTCGGCCACAGCGGTAGCGGTGAGTCGAACAGGTGGATCGGGAAGTTGGACGTGACGCCGCCGTCGGTGAGCCACAGCTCCTGGGCGACCTCGTTGACGCCGTCCGCACCCGGCCAGCGCAGTTCGGACGCGCCGTGCGCAACCCGGGCGCCGAACTCGGTCCGCACCGGCGCCGAGCCCTCGCGCAGTTCGTAGAGCCGGACGGCCTGGAACAGTGCCGGCAACGCCAGCGACGCCCGGGTGGCGAAGACCACCGGAAGATCCCAGGGCTGCGGGAACGGGTACAGGACGACGTCGGCGCCAGTGGCCAGCGAACGGACCCGGCGCGGCGCCGAGCCCGCGATCATCGCCGCGACCACCCGGTCGGGGAGCAGGCCGGTCAGGTCCGCCGGATCGAACCAGAGCTGGTCGGCGGCCGATTCGGCGGCCGGCAGCGGGAACCGGTACGGCGCCCGGCGGACCAGCTCGGTGCTCATCAACTCGAGGTTGATCGAGCGCAGCCGTGAGTTGTCGGCTGCCCGGCGTCCACTGCCGTCCGGATCGCCGGGGGAGTAGTCGCCCCCCGACCAGAGGTGGCCGAAGCGCAGTACCTCATCGGCGCCCAGCCCGCCGAGGTCCGCCAGGGCGGTGGTCAGCCAGTCGGTCAGGTTCGCCCCGACCGTGGTGGGCGGCAGGATGCCGGCAGCGCTGTCGAACAGCCGGGCCAGCCGTCCCCGCCAGGTGGTGTCGTCGGCGGCGGCCCCGGAGCCGCCGATCAGTCCGAAGCGGTGGTCCTTGGCGGTGGTCGAGAACATCGCGATGCCGACACCGAAACCGACCAGCACGAAGGCCATCTCGGCCACCAGGAACACCACGGTGAGCAACAGGCCCCGCCAGCCCAGGGCATACAGCGCGGTCAGCACCCAGGTCAGCGCAGCCACGATGGTGATCGTCAGGGTGCGCAGCCAGGGCCGCGGTTCGACCGGCGGCGGTGGCATCGGAATCGGTTCCTCGAACCCGCTGGGCGGGGCGTCCGGCGTCCGCTGCGGCCTGGTCAACCACAGCGCGACCAGGGGAATCACCCAGCCGAAGGCCAGCCACAGCAGCAGTACCGACCAGCCGTAGTTGCCGGGGCTCCACCAGCCCCCGCCCCAGCGCCAGCCGGCGGCCGCGGACAGCCCGAGTGGAGCGAGCACGAACGGGACCAGGGTGAGTGCCAGCGCCTTGACGTCGAGGCTGAACAGCAGCAGCAGGGCACCGCGTACGTATTGATGGCGCATCCCGGCGGCCAGCACCCGGAACAGCGGCAACCCGGCCAGGGTAGGTTTGAACAGCTGCACCAGCCGGAACTCTTCCGCCGCCTGCGGACGGTCCCGCTGGGTCAGCCAGGAGATCACGTCGGCCAGTCCGGCGAAGCCCTGGCGCAACCGACCTTGGGCGATTTGCTCGGTGCCGAGCATGTCGTTGCGGATCGCCCCGGACGCCCGCCGCGTCCGGCCGAGCTCGGCGGCGGCGGCCAGTGAGGCGGCGATCGCGCCCGCGGAGGCGCCGCCCAGGTTGCGGAACCGGAAGTGCCGGGCCAGCTCACACAGCGCCAGCGGATAGATGACCCCGCTGGTGGTGCCGCCCTTCATCGTCACGTCGAGGCTGCGCCGGCAGTACTCCTGCTGTTCGGCGGTGAACGGCGTGGTCGAGCGATCGGCGTCCAGAACCTGTCCCGGGGTGTCGTGCAGCCGGGAGCCGGGCAGGGCGTCGGCGAGGTCGTATGCGTCCGGCTGTTGCAGCGGCGGCTGGGCCTGCGGATGGTGCCACAGCCAGCCGTCCGGCTCGTCGATGGTGTAGCCGGGATAGTCGACCAAATCGGCCGGACGGTCGTGGTGTCCCTGCGTGAGAACCCTGGACAGCACGTCGATCGCGGCGTCATTGCGTGGTACGGGCATGGCTCCTCCAACCGTTGGCACGGAACATCGATAGGTGCACCGCGCGCCCTGCGGAAATACTGCTCCCGTTCGGCGGGTCTGCCCAAGCCTCAGCGCTGGTTGTCGGCGAGCTCTCCCCAGCCGAGCATGTCGTTGGCGCTGCGCAAGTGCTCTTCCACGGCGTCCGCCGCGCGCTGCTGATCGCGGCTGGAGATCGCGTCGTAGATTGCCCGGTGCTGAGCGCGAAGCGCGTCCGACAGCTGCTTCCAGTCGCCATGGTCGCGGAACGAGTCCAGCACCATCGACCGCATCGAATGCCTGATGGCGGTGGTCATCTCGGTGATCAGCGAGTTGTGGGCGGCTTCAGCCATCGCCACGTGGAAGTCGGTGTCGAGTTCGTTGAACGCGGCCATATCGGAGGTCTCGGCGTCCATCGCGTCCAGCAGGTTCGCCATCGTGGCGAGGTCGTCGGCGGAGGCCTGCCGCGCGGCCAGCCGGGCACTCCAGCGCTCCAGCATGATCCGGGTCTCCACCACGTCGGCGATCGGGAAGTTGGCCAGCGCCATGTGCAGCCGCAGGAACTGGGTCAGCGCCTTGCTGGGCATCGAGGTCAGGAAGGTGCCGCTGTCGGGACCCACCCCGACCCCTGACCGCACCACGCCCTGGGCCTCCATCGCACGCATCGCCTCGCGCACGGCCGCGCGGCTGACGCCGAGTTTGGCGGCCAGGTCGCGTTCGGCGGGCAGCTGATCTCCGACGTGCAGCGCTCCGGCCAGGATCTGATCCTCGATCTGCCGGATCACCAACTCGTAGGCCCGGGTCCTCGGGATCTGCTGCCACTCGACCCGCGCGGGGTCGTTCCTCGCTGCCACCGCCGCAGTATGTCAGCTCTTCTTGACATCTGACCATCGTTGATCTTACTTTTCTATGGTCAGACCGTTGCAAAGGAGCGACCATGGTCGATGGCACTCTCGTGCAGGCACTGCGACGAGCCATCGGGGACGACCAGGTGACCGACCGGCCGATCGATCTCTCCCGCTTCGCTCACGACGCCTCCCACTACCTGGTCCGCCCGCAGGCCGTGGTGCTGGCCACCGGTACCCCCGATGTCGCGCAGGCGGTGGCCGTCGCCCGCGCGCACGGTGTCGGCGTCACCTTCCGCTCCGGCGGCACCTCGCTGTCCGGCCAGGCGGTGAGCTCGGGCGTGTTGATCGACACCAGGCGGGGCTTCCGCGACGTCGACGTACTGGACGGCGGGGCGCGGGTGCGCTGCCAGCCCGGGGCGACGGTGCGTGCGGTCAACGCGCGTCTGGCGGCCTACGGCCGCACTCTCGGACCCGACCCGGCCAGCGAGATCGCCTGCACGGTCGGCGGCGTGGTCGCCAACAACTCATCCGGCATGGCCTGCGGCACCACCCAGAACACCTATCGCACCCTGGCCGGGCTGGAGTTGGTGCTGCTCAGCGGCACCGTCATCGACACCGCGGCCGAGGACGCCGACAGCCACCTGAAGGCGTCCGAACCCCGGCTGTGGGAGGGTCTGGCCCGGCTGCGCGACCGGATTCGTGGCAACCACGACTCGGTGCTCCGGATCCGCCACCAGTTCTCGATGAAGAACACGATGGGCTACGGGATCAACTCGTTCCTGGACTTCGACGATCCGGTGCAGATCCTGGCTCATCTGATGGTCGGCTCCGAGGGGACGCTCGGCTTCATCGCCTCGGCCACCTTCGACACCGTGCCGCTGCTGCCGAAGGCGTCCACCGCGCTGCTGATCTTCGACACGATCGCCCAGGCCACCGATGCGCTGCCCGGCCTGGTGTCCGCCGGCGCCCGCACCGCCGAGCTGATGGACGCCGCCTCGCTGCGGGTGGCGCGGGCACTGCCGAACCCGCTGGACGTGCTGGTCGGCCTCGACGTCCGGCAGCACACCGCGCTGCTGGTCGAGGCCCAGGGACGCGATGCCGACCAACTCGCCGGTACCGTCGCCGACCTGAGCGTCGTGGTCTCGCGACTGGCCGGTCTCACCGCGGCCGGTCCGGTGGCCTTCTCGGCCGACCCCGTTGCCCGGGCCAGGGCCTGGCAGGTCCGCAAGGGCCTCTACACCGCTGTCGCCGGCGCTCGTCGTCCGGGCTCCACCGCGCTGCTCGAGGACATCGTGGTGCCGATGCCGGCGCTCACCGAAACCGTCCGCACTCTCGGCAAATTGTGCGCCGGCTACGGGTATCGCGACTCGGTGATCTTCGGCCACGCAAAGGACGCCAACCTGCACTTCATGATCGACCCCGACCTGCGCGACCCCAGGCAGGTGGAGGCGCTGGCCGCTTTCACCGACGAACTGGTCGACCTGGTCCTCGGTGTGGATGGCTCGCTGAAGGCCGAGCACGGGACCGGCCGGGCGATGGCGCCGTTCGTCGAGCGTCAGTACGGCCCCGAGTTGTACGACGTGATGCGCGAGGTGAAACGGCTGCTCGACCCGGACGGCGTGCTGAACCCCGGGGTGATCATCGCCACCGACCCGGCGGCACACCTCAGCGACCTGAAGCGGCCGGAACTGGTCGACCCCGCGGTCGACCGCTGCGTCGAGTGCGGGTACTGCGAGCCCAGCTGCCCGAGCAAGGACGTCACCACCACCCCGCGGCAACGGATCGCGCTGCTGCGCGATGTCGCCGCCGGGGTCCCCGGAATCGAGCCGGACTACTCCTATGCGGCGGTGCAGACCTGCGCCGCCGACTCGCTGTGCGTGCTGGCCTGCCCGGTCAGCATCGACACCGGCGTCTTCATGAAGCACAAACGCCAGGACGCCCAGCCCGCGGCCGCGCAGTGGATCGGCGTCGGGCTGGCGGAGCACTGGAAACCGACGCTGTCCAGCCTGCGAGCCGGTTTGACCGTGGCCGACAAGGTGCCCGGCGGGGTGCTGGCGGCCGTCACCGATGCCGTCCGGAAGGTGTTGCCGACCGACCTGGTGCCGAGTGCCGGCGACGACCTGCCCGGACCGGGCCGCTCCCGGGCGAAGCTGCCGGCCGGCACCGGACCTGCCGAGGTGGTCTTCTTCGCCTCCTGCATGGGCGAGCTCTTCGAGCCGTCCGGGGGTGCCGCCGAGCTCGGCCCGGCCCGGGCCTTCCTGGCGTTGTGTGAGCGGGCCGGCGTCGGCGTCCGGCTGCCCGACGACCTGCCGTCGCTGTGCTGCGGCACGGTGTGGCGCTCGAAGGGTCTGGTCGACGGCGCCGGAGCGATGGCCGTGCGGACCGCGGCGTCGCTGCTGTGGGCCAGTGAGGACGGCCGGCTCCCGGTGGTCTGCGAGGCCAGTTCGTGCACCCATGGGCTGCACAGCCTGCGTCACGATCTGGAGGTGGCCGGGGAGACCGAGTTGGCCGGCCGGATCGCCGCCCTGACCGTGCTGGACTCGTCGGCATTCGTCGACGAGCGGGTGCTGCCGGCGCTGGACGTGCCGCAACGGCTCGGCCGGGTGGTGCTGCATCCGACCTGCTCGGATCGCCATGCCGGCGACGTCGAGCATCTGCGCCATCTTGCGGCCGCCTGCGCCGACGAGGTGGTGATCCCGTTCGATGCCGGCTGTTGCGCCTTCGCTGGCGACCGCGGCCTGCTGCACCCGGAGCTGACCGCGTCCGCCACTGCCCGTGAGGCGGCCGAGGTGCGATCCGGCGACTTCGACGCCTATCTGTCCTCGAATCGCACCTGCGAACTCGGGATGAGCCGGGCTACCGGCCAGAGCTACCGGCACGCCATCGAGCTGCTGGAAGAACTCACCCGACCCCTTTCTGTCCGCTGAGACACCGTCGTCCATCACGCCAGACACAGGAGAAACCGATGAACTACACACCACAGATCTCACCGCTCGGCCCGTTATGGCTGTCCGCCGTGGTCGGGCTGCTTCCGCTGATCACCATCTTCGTCACCCTCGGCTGGCTGCGCTGGAAGGCGCATTGGGCCGGCCTCACGGCGCTGGCGGTCGCCGTGCTGGTCGCCGTCTTCGCGTGGCGGATGCCACCCGTGCTCGCGTTGCTGTCCGCCACCCAGGGCGCCGTGTTCGGGCTCTTCCCGATCATGTGGATCGTCTTCACCGCGATCGCGCTCTACCAGATCACCGTTGTCAGCGGCCGGTTCGAGGACCTGCGCGGGGTCTTCGCGCTGGTCAGCGACGATCCCCGGGTGCAGGCGATGCTGATCGCGTTCTGCTTCGGCGGCCTGCTCGAGGCGTTGGCCGGCTTCGGTGCCCCGGTGGCGATCACCGGCGTGATGCTGATGGCGATCGGCTTCTCGGCGTTGCGGGCCGCGGTCGTGGTCCTGGTGGCCAACACGGCGCCGGTGGCCTTCGGGGCGATCGCGATCCCGATCATCACCGCCGGCAACCTGACCAAGATTCCCTACCAGCAGATCGGTGCCTACGTCGGGCACCAGACCCCGATCCTGGCCGCGTTCGTCCCACTCATCCTGGTGCTGCTCGCCGATGGCAAGCGCGGCATGAAGCAGCTCTGGCCGGTCGCCCTGGTCACCGGTTTGGCCTTCGCCGTCGCTCAGTGGGTCTCTGCCACCTGGCTGTCGGTCGAACTGACCGACATCATCGCTTCGCTGGTCGGCCTGGCCGCCGCCGTCGGCTTCCTGAAGTTCTGGAAGCCGGTTGGTGCCGCGGATGCGCTGGCCACCCTGCACGCCGACCGGGACGCCGAACTGGCGTCGATGACCGACAAGGAGCGCGCCGCACTGCCGAGGCTGCATGACGCCAAGAGCACCGGACGCCTCGACGGCGGCCGGATCTTCATGGCGCTCTTCCCCTACCTGCTGGTGATCGCGGTGTTCTCGGTGACCAAGCTGGTCGATCCGGTCAAGAACTGGATGGCGTCCACCGACCTGAAGATTCGCTGGCCGGGGCTCGACGGCCACATCCTGACCGCGTCCGGACAGCCCAGCGCCTCGACGATCTACAACTTCCAGTGGCTATCCTCGCCAGGCACCTCGCTGCTGATCTCGATGTTCATCGTCGCGCTGGTCTACCGGGTCTCCGCCGGGGCGGTGTTCGGCGAACTGTGGGCGACGCTGGTCAAGCTGCGCTACTCGATCCTGACGGTGGCCTCGGTGCTGGCCCTGGCCTACGTGATGAACCTGTCCGGGCAGACCATCACCATCGGCACCTGGATCGCCGGCACCGGCGCCGCCTTCGCCTTCTTCTCGCCGGTCCTGGGCTGGATCGGCACTGCCGTGACCGGCTCGGACACGTCCGCGAACGCACTGTTCAGCACCCTGCAGCAGACGGCCGGGCACCAGGCCGGAATCGACCCGACGCTGCTGGTCGCCGCCAACACCTCCGGCGGCGTGGTCGGCAAGATGATCAGCCCGCAGAACCTGACCATCGCGGCGACCGCGGTCGGCCTGCTGGGCCGGGAGTCCGACATCCTGCGCAAGGTGCTGTGGTGGAGCGTCGGCATGCTGGTGGTGTTGTGCCTGCTGATCGGCCTGCAGTCCACGGCCGTGCTGAGCTGGATGCTGCCGCACTTCTGAGCCTGCCGGTTCGATGGGCGGTTCTGGGGCAGGATGGGCGCATGACCTCCGACCTGCCCGAGGGTGCCCGACGCGTCTCCGATCGACTGGCCGAGCTCGGCCATCCGCATGCCCCGCAGTTGCTGGCCGACTCGGCGCGGACGGCCCAGGACGCCGCCGACGCCCTGGGCGTCGAACTCGGCCAGATCGTGAAGAGCATCATCTTCCGGCGGCGTGCCGATGACGCCGCCGTGCTGGTGATGACCTCCGGAGACCGCCGGGTGGACGAGATCAAGGTGGCGATGAAGGTCGGCGAGTTGGCCCGGGCGGACGCCGCCTTCGTCAAGGCGTCGACCGGATTCTCGATCGGCGGAGTCTCACCGGTCGCGCATGCGACTCCGAGCGTGGAGCTGATCGACACCGAGCTGTTCCGGTTCGATGTGATCTGGGCCGCCGCGGGTCATCCGCACGCGGTGTTCCAACTCACCCCGGACGACCTGGTCCGGCTCACCGGGGCTCCGGTCGCCGACGTCACCGCTTGAGGAGCCGGCCTCGCACTCAGCCCTCGACCCACAGGCAGAACGGGTGCCCCGCGGGATCGATACAGACCCGGACGTCCGATTGCGGCTGATAGCTGGCCATCCGGGCACCACACTGACGGGCGTGCTGCAGCCCGGCCTGCAGGTCGTCCACCTGGATCTCCAAGTGGACCTGCATCTGTTGATCACCAGCCGCACCGGGCCACTTCGGCCGGGCATGATGCTTCTCCAGTTGGCAGGCGATGCCCACGCCGCCGTCGGGGTTGCGCACGGCCACCCAGCTCGGGTCGTCGGTCGGGCCCAGCGTCCAGCCGAGCAGCCGCGCGTAGAAGCGCGCCAGCGACACCGGATCGGCAGCACCCAATGTGACCGTGCTCAGACGGATTCCCTGCATGCGCACAACCTACTCACACCGCGATCAGACTTCGATCAGCAGTTCCCCGTGGACCAGGCTGAACCAGCCGTCGTCGCGGCCCGCCCAGTCGCGCCACGCGTCCGCGATCTCGGCCAGATCGGACGGCGTCGCCAGACCCGCGTCGAGCGCCCGCTCGGCGAAGGTCGACTTCAGGATGCGGTTGGCCCAGTCCAGTCCCCAGGCGGCCCGGGACGCCGGGTCGGCGTAGCACCAGGTGCTGGACGTTGCGATGAGCCGTTCGCAGCCGGCGGCCCGGGCCCAGCTGAGCAGCCGGCGTCCGGCGTCCGGTTCTCCACCATTGGCCCTAGCCACACCGCGATACAGGGCCAGCCAGCGGTCCAAGCCGGGGATCGTCGGGAACCAGATGAAGCCGGCGTAGTCGCCGTCCCGGACCGCGACCACCCCACCCGGACGACAGACCCGCACCATTTCGCGCAGCGCCTGGACCGGATCGGGCAGATGCTGCAGCACCTGATGGGCATGCACCACGTCGAAGCTGTCGTCGGGCAGGTCGAGGGCGTGGACGTCGCCGACCAGGTACTCCACGCCGGTGCCGCCCGCGGCTTCGACCCCGGCCCGGGTGACCGCGAGGATCTCGGCCGAGGTCTCCAGGGCGACGACCCGTCCGGGCGCGACCAGCCGGGCCAGGTCGGCGGTGATGCTGCCCGGCCCGCTGCCGACGTCGAGCAGGGACTGGCCGGGTCGCAGTCGGGGCAGCAGGTAGGCCGCGGAGTTGGCGGCGGTACGGGTGCCGTGCGAGCGCAGCACGCTCGCGGAATGTCCGTGGATGTAGCCCGGTGCCATGGCGCGTGACGCTACCACTCACCTGCCACTTCCAAGCTATAGCCCATGGGGGGTCTTGCCGCAAGGCCCCACCCAGGGGGCAGAATCGTCCGCCATGCCCCCTGTGACGACCGCTTTCCAGCTTCCCGGACGCCTCGCGGCCAAGGCCGATCCGCACCTGATCGCTGCCGACGAACGACATCTGGCGACCATCGCCGCGACAATCGCCGACCAGGTCGCCGATGTCTCCGCCCGGCTCGACGAACTCCGGTCGGCGCCCGCGCGCCGGGGTCGCCAAGCCCTCGATCGCGACCTGGAGATCCACCGGCTGAGCACCCGGCTGCGGCTGCTGCGCCGGTTCGCCTGGGAGGCCTGCCTGGGCCGGATGACCTTCGCCGACGGCAGCGACCCGGTCTACATCGGACGCGTCGGGCTCACCGATCGCAGCGGACGCCAGCTGCTCATCGACTGGCGCACCCCGGCGGCCGAACCGTTCTTCGCCGCCACCCGGGCGCACCCGCTGGGGTTGTCCGGACGCCGCCGCTACCGCTGGATGAACGGCCACGTCACCGACTACTGGGATGAGTCCTTCGTCGCCGACCCGGGCGTCCCGACCGCGGCGCTCGACGATCAGTCGGCTTTCCTGGCCAGCCTCGGCGAATCGCGGACGGCCCGGATGCGCGACGTGCTCGGCACCCTGCAGTCCGACCAGGACGCGGTGATCCGGGCCGGCTCGTCCGGTGCGCAGGTGGTGGACGGCGGTCCCGGCACCGGCAAGACGGTGGTGGCGTTGCACCGTGCCGCCTACCTCGCCTACGCCGACCCGCGGCTGGGCGGGAGTCGCGGCCGGTTGCTGTTCGTCGGCCCGCACCAGGCCTACCTGGCCTATGTCGCCGACATCCTGCCCGGCCTGGGCGAAGAGGGCGTCCGGACCTGCACGCTGCGCGACCTCTTGCCCGAGGGCGCGGACGCCGTTGCCGAGATCGACCCCGAGGTGGCCAGGCTGAAGTCGTCGGTGCGGATGGCCGAGGCGGTGGAGCCCGCGGTCGCACTGTACGAGGAGCCGCCGACCAGGACCCTGGTGGTGGAGACGCCGTGGCTCGACCTGCGGGTACGCGCGGCGGACTGGCTGGAGGCGTTCGAGTCGATCGATGCCGGCGCTCCGCACAACGAGTCCCAGGAGCAGGTCTGGGAGGCGCTGCTCGAGATTCCGCTCGACCACGTCCCCGATGGTCTGCTGGTCGATGCCGAAGTCTCGCGCGAGGACGTCCGCCGCGCGCTGGAAGAGAACGGGGCGTTCCGGCGCGAGTTCCGCCGCGCCTGGCCGGTGCTGGAGCCGTCCGACCTGGTGGCGGACCTGTGGTCGGTCCCCGCCTACCTGCGGCGCTGCGCACCCTGGTTGAGTCCGGACGAGGTGCGTGCCTTGAAGCGGCCTGAGGGCTCGCCGTGGACGGTTCCGGACCTGCCGCTGCTCGACGCGATGCGGCAGCGGCTGGGCGACCCCGAGGCGCCGGAACGGAACCGTCGGCGCCGGATTCAGGAGGCCGCCGACCGGTCCTACATGGACGATGTGGTCGAGGACATCCTGGCGGCCGACGACGACCCCGAGTCGGGCCTGAAGCTGCTCAACCGGGAAAGCATCCGCGACTCCTTGGTGCACGGTGAAGCGCTGCCGTCCGCGGACGCCGATCCGCTGGCCGGGCCGTTCGCGCACGTGATCGTCGACGAGGCCCAAGAGCTGACCGACGCCGAGTGGCAGCTGTTGTTGCGCCGCTGCCCTTCGCGCAGTTTCACGGTGGTCGGCGACCGCGCGCAGGCCCGGCATGGATTCACCGAGTCCTGGGCCGAACGGCTGGCGCGAGTCGGCTTCGCCGACATCCGGGTGTCGACCCTGACCGTCAACTATCGGACGCCGGCCGAGGTGATGGCCGCGGCCGAACCGGTGATCACCGCCGCGCTGCCGGACGTGACCGTGCCCACCTCGATCCGCAGCACCGGCGTCCCGGTGCGGTACGCGTCGACGACTGAGCGGGACGCGGTCCTGGCCGAATGGCTGACCGAACACCCGGCCGGCATCGCCTGTGTGATCGGCGACCCCTCGTATCTGGGAACGGACCGGGTGCGGTCGTTGAGTGCCGAAGGCGCCAAGGGACTGGAATTCGACCTGGTGCTGCTGGTGGACTCCGACGCATTCGAGCCGGGCGTCACCGGTGCAGTGGATCGGTATGTGGCGATGACTCGCGCAACCCAGGATCTGGTGGTGCTGCGACGGTGACTCCGTATCGCCGAACTGCTCCTACTCTTGCTTCATCACCACCCGCAAAGGAGACAGAATGCCGTCGGAACTGAATGTGACCACCGCTTGGACCTTTCAGTCAGAGGTGCCGATTCCCAACGATGTCGGGTCGATGCTGATTCCGGGTGAGCGACCAGTGGCCGCCTACCGCACCTTCCGCGACACGGCGATCTTCACGAGTCGGCGGCTGATAGTGCGCGACGCACAAGGTATGACCGGGAAGAAGGTGGAGGTCTATTCGCTTCCCTACTCGGCGATCAACATGTGGTCGTCCGAGAACGCGGGCACCTTCGACTTCAACTCCGAGCTTGAACTCTGGACCAGGGCGGGGCACATCACGATCAATCTGGGGAAGGGGGTCGATGTTCGGCGACTCGACCAGCTGATCGCGCACGCCGTCCTCGGCGCCCTGTAGAGCGGGAATCTTCCGGTCCCGGCCCTGAAGCCTGGCACTCATGATTCACTGTCATTCACCTGGCCGCGCAGCGATGTGCACACCCCCATCACAGGAGACGTTATGACCACCCCCTCGACAGAATTCCGCGCACTCGATCACTGGCTGGTCGTGATCGACCCGCAGAACATTTTCGCTTCGCCCGATTCGGATTGGGCATCGCCGTTCTTCGATGCTGCCGTGGCGAATATCCGGCGTCTTGCCCCGGCCTTCGGCGATCGGGTGCTGATCACCCGGTGGCTGCCGACCGCCGACCGGGACACGTCCTGGGGCGAGTACTTTGCCGACTGGCCGTTCGCGGACCGGCCGCCGTCCGATCCGATCTTCGATCTGGTCCCGGTGGTGCAGGATCTGACCACGCGTCCGACCCTCGACCGGCCGACGTTCGGGAAATGGGGGCAGGAGATGGAGGCCATCGTCGGCCGCGGCGCACGAGTCGTACTCACCGGCGTCTCGACGGACTGCTGCGTGCTCTCCACCGCGCTCACCGCAGCGGACGCCGGGGCGTACGCGATCGTCGCCGCCGACGCCTGCGCCGGCTCGACGGCGGAGAACCACGATGCGGCGGTGCACGTGATGGGTCTCTACCCGCCTCAGCTGACGGTCTCGGACACGGCGTCCATTCTGGGCAGCTGACGGGCGGTCGCCCCGGCCCCACAGCAGGCGTCGCCGGAGGAGTTCGCCAGTCGGCTGATCGCCGCCGAACGCGCGACTCGTCGAGATCCCCCGGCACCTGCATCCGGCCGAGACGACCGTACGACCCGCGTTGCCAGGCATTCGCCAAGCTGCAGGTGCGGGACCGCGTCCAGGCCATCGTGCTGGCGCACCGGTTCTCGGTGCCGGTCGGAGCCGGTCCTCACATCTCGTCGAGCGGCTCGTGGGCGGGGGGTTCGGGCGGCGCCTGCGGCTCGGATGCGGTCAACTTCAGGTGGTGGCGCCACATCAGGTACCCGATGCCGGTCAGGACCAGCGCGGTCCCGGCCAGCATCGGCAACGAGAACGCGACCGCCGGTGCGAGCGCGCCCGCGATCAGCGCATTCGATACCAGCGCGACGAAGCTCTGCACCGAGGACGCCGCTCCCCGGTTCGCCGGGAACAGGTCGAGCATCGCCAGGGTCAGGATCGGGAACGCCAGCGCGATACCGAAGGTGAGCACCGGTAGCAGCAGCACTGCCCAGGGCAGCGATTGCGCAGACGGCACCAGCATCAGCGCGAGGTTGGCCGCTCCGGCCGACAGGCTGATCCAGTAGCCGATGGTCGCCAGCCGCTGCCCGCTGATCCGGCCGGCGAGGTGTCCGGAGAACCAGGAGCCGGCCACCATGCCCGAGATCAGCGGCACGAACAGTACCCAGAAGTCTTGTTCGCCCTTGCCGAGCAGGGTGACCACGATCATCGGCGCCGAACTGATGTAGACGAACATGCCGGCGAAGTTGACCGCGCCGTTGATCGCGAGCCGGCGTCCGTTGCGGTCCGACCAGACCGCCCACAGGGAGGTGAACAGCTGCCGGACGTTCAGCGGCGTCCGGTCCGATTCGGGGTGAGTCTCGGGAAGGAACAGCCAGACCAGGATCAGCAGCAGCACTCCGAGGCCGGTCAGGAACCAGAAGATGCCGCGCCAGTCGCCGTGCACCAGCAGCCAGCCGCCGACGATCGGGGCGAGCGCAGGCGCCAGCCCGAAGATCATCGCGATCTGCGACATCACCCGCTGTGCTCGTTCGCCGGCGAAGATGTCGCGGACCATCGCCCGGCTGATGATCTGGCCGGCTCCGGCGCTCAGGCCCTGCGCGGCGCGTCCGACCAGTAGCCAGCCGAAGTTGGGCGCCACTGCACAGGCGAGCGAGGCGATCACGAACAGGCCGGTGCCGACCAGGATCACCGGCTTGCGGCCGAGCGCGTCCGAGAGCGGTCCGTGGAACAGGCTCATCACCGCGAACGACAGCAGGTAGACGCTGATCAGTTGCTGCAGCGCGAGTGGCGTGGTGCCCAGGTCGATCGCCATCTGGGCGAACGCCGGGAACATGGTGTCGATCGAGAACGGTCCGACCATGCCGAGGCCGGCCAGGATGATCAGCAGCAGCCATTGCGGCGGCAGGGACCGGTCGGACGTCGTCTGCACCGCGTCATTGTGGCAGTCCGGACCCCCTCGGTAGCCGACCGGCGACGTTCGGCTCGTCGGCGTCAAGCCGTCCCGTCCGTCCAGATCCCCGGTTCGAGCGGTTTCCCGAGACCGAGCAGCGATCTCGACATCGGTGGCCGGTGGTGGGAAAGGTGTCTCGGTTTCGTGTTGTGACTCGAAATCGGTGGGTTTTCCCGAAATCGGTGAGCGATCTCTATATCGCTGAAACTCGGGGCGCGACGCTTCGAATCGGCGCACTCGCCCCTGACTGTCGTGGCCCCCCTGGTTGTCGCAGAAAGTGTCAGACCCGGCCTCTAACGTGGTCTTCATGAATCGCATTACCGGTGTGGCTACGGGATTTATCCCGGGCTGGCTGGTGGACGGTTTTTGTCAGTGGCGGCGTTTAGGGTCAACGGTATGAGCATCGCGGTGGAGCCGGGGACGACGGTGGCGGACTTCGCCATCGTGGTGGCTGGTTTGCTCGATGAGCTCGACTACGACAAGGTGCCACTACTGGCCGATCGGAAACAACTCGACCTGGTGGCTGAGTTGTTGCAGGTGCAGTCGCGGTTGTCCGGGGTGGTGCATACCGTGCTGGGCCAGGTCGACCGTGGCGGGGCGGCGGTGGCCGCTTATGGTGTCCCGACCGTGAGTTGGTTGGCGTCAGAGTTGCGGTACACCCGGGGTCAGGCCTCAGCGATGCTGCACCACGCCAACGATCTGCACCGGTTCACCCAGATCGGCGACGCACTGCGCGACGGCCGGGCGAATGAGCGACAAGCACAAGCAATCACCCAGGTGCTGAAGAAGCTCCCCACCGATCTGGGTGTCGAAGCTGAGGCGAAGGCTCAGGCGACGATGGTCGGGTTTTGTGAGGAGTTCAACAGTCACGAACTTGCTGGCCTCTCCCGGCATCTGGTGGAGGTCGTGGCGCCGGAGGTGGCTGACGAGGTCGAAGCGAAACGGCAGGAGCGTGAGCTGCGCGACGCGCAGCAGGCTCGGCAGCTGAACTTCTCCGACAACGGGCATGGTTCCACCATCATCAAGGGTTCTCTGCCGAGCGCGGATGCTGCGTTGATCAAGGCACAGATTGAGGCGTTGGCGCAGCAGATGCACCGCACCGCCCTGGAACTGCGCGACCCGACAGTGCCGCAGCCGTCCTGGCCGCAACGCCGCGCTGATGCCCTGGTGGAGTTGGCTCGCCGGGTCGCGATCCAGCAAGCCGCACCGAAACATGGTGGGGATCGGCCGCACCTGGTGGTACTCATCGACTACGAGGATCTGCTTGGTGATTGCCGAGGTGCTGGGCTGGCCGATGGCACCCAGTTGACTGCCGGGCAGCTACGGCAGTACGCGTGCGACGCCGGGATCCTGCCGGTCATTCTGGGCGGCGCCTCCGGGGTCCTCGACGTGGGACGGGAACAGCGCCTGGTCACCCCGGACATCCGCCGCGCCCTACAGGTGCGGGACGAAGGGTGTGTGTTTCCCGGCTGCGACCGGCCCGCTGCCGATTGTGACGCTCACCACATCACCCCATGGGCACACGGCGGTCAAACCTCGCTGTCGAATCTGTGCCTGCTGTGCAAACATCACCATAATCTGCTCGAACCTGACATGAAACGGGCGCCGGAGTTGCAGTGGCAGATCAGAATCTCGGCCGATGGGATTGCGGAGGTGATTCCGCCACGATTCGTGGACAAACACCGACAGCCACGAAGCCATCAACGATTCCGACCACCCGAATAGCCGGAAAGAATTTACGCGTACGTGTGATCGAAACCCGCCGCCAGAAGTATGCGCTCGCGCGGAATGGGTCTCGACAGGCTCGACCAGCGGCCTGGGAATGGATTTCGACAGGTTCGACCAGCGGCTTGGGAATGGATCTCGACAGGTTCGACCAACGGCTTGGGTAGGGGTCTCGACAGGCTCGACCAACGGCGTGGGCGGAGCCAACCGGCTCAGGCCAGCCGGACGCCGATGCGCAGTTGCAGCGGCTCCCGCTGCCCGCCGGAGTGGATCACGTCGCGTCCGTCCACGGTGAACTGGGATGCGTGGGCGTGCAGCGCCGGCAGCAGGTCGGCCAGCCGATCGGTGCGGTCGTACCACGCGACGCCCTCGGAATCCGGTGGGGTGCCGTCCCGCGGGATCGAGATCACCTCGGCGAAACCGATGCCGGTCAGCGCAGCAGAATCCCTCGCGACGTGGTGCATCCGGACATGGTCGGGGTGGCCGTAGCCACCGTCCGCCTGATAGCTGACCACCAGATCAGCGCCCCACGAGGTCAGGAATGCTGCCAGGTCGGCCGCTGCCTCGGCCACGCTCGCCGCGGTGAAGGCGTCCGGACCCGCGTCGGCGCCCGGTCCGGCCACGGTCGGGGTCACCCAGCGCATCCCCGAATCGAGGTAGCGCCGAGGCGGCAGTCCGGACGCCCGGGCCGGCGGCTCGCCCAGGAAGAACGGTCCCTCGGCGCCGAGCGCGCGCAGTGCCGTCGCCAGCTCAGCCTCACGGTGGGCGTCCAGTTCGGGGCTGCCGGCCGGGGGTGCGCCCGAACCCGCAACCACCTCACCGCGCTCGCCCCGGGTCGCTGTCACCACCGAGACAGCCAGCCCGACCTCGGTCAGGTGCTGGATCAAAGCCCCGGTTGCCAGCGTCTCGTCATCGGGATGAGCATGCGCGAACACCACCCGGTGCACGCCGGCGAACGGATCGGTGCCGTCCGTCGCGGTCACAGCACCTCCCGGTAGTGCCGTTCGAGCAGTAGCGCGGTGACGTCCCAGTCGAACCGGCGGGCATGGATCTGCGCCACCACGCCCATGCGGGCCAGTCGCTGCGGCTTGGCCAGCAGCCGGGTGATCGCGGTGCCCCAGTCCTCGGGCTGCCGTGAGTCCATCAACTGCCCGGTCTCGCCGTGCACCACCGCCTCGCGCAGCCCCCCGGCCGCGGAGGCGATCACCGGCGTCCCGCACGACTCGGCCTCCAACGCGATCAACCCGAAGGTCTCCGAATGGGACGGCACGAGCACGATCCGCGCATCACGCATCAACGCGGCCAGTCGTTCCCTGGACTGCGGGCCGATGAAGTGGACGGCGTCGCCAAGCCCGTGCGCCGCGACCAGAGCGTGCAGGTCCGCCTCGTAGGCGGCGAAGTCGACCGAGACGTCCCCTGCGATCAGCAGGTCGGGCCGAAGCTCCGCCGGCACCTCAGCCAGCGCTCCGATAGCCAGATCGGGCCCCTTGAGCGGCTGCAGCCGGGCGGCGTAGAGCAGATAGCCACGGGGGTTGGTCGACGGTGTGGCAGCGCCGGTCTCGACGAGCTCGACCGGCGGGGCCTGGGTCTCGACCAGCTCGACCGGCGGGGCCTGGGTCTCGACCAGCTCGACCGGCGGGGCCTGGGTCTCGACCAGCTCGACCGGCGGGGCCTGGGTCTCGACAAGCTCGACCTGCGGAGGTGGGCTATCGACCAGCGGGACGCCTGCATGGAAGATGGTCCGGTCGACGCCGGGCGGCACGATCACCACGCGGTCCGGCTCGGCGCCGCAGCGCTCCACCACGGTGCGGGCCTCGGCCGCGCTGATCGCGATGACGGCGTCCGATTCGGTGGCGACCAGGCGCTCCCCGGGCACCCGGGCCGGCGACTCCGGCGGCTCACCCTCGGACAGCGCCGAGCCGGGCAGCGCGGCTACCGAGTGGAAGCTCTGCACATGCGGCACGCCCCAGCGACGGGCCACCGGCAGGGCGGCGACGCCCGACATCCAATGGTGCGAATGCAGCACGTCATAGCCGCCGCCGAGCCCGGCCAGGCCGGCCGAGAACTCCTCGACGTGCGCGTCGATCAGGCTCTTGGCCAGCTTGGACGGCGGACCCGCCGGCAGATGCAGCAACCGGACGGCGTCCGAGAAGCTCCATCGCGTCGGGCTGCGCCGGGTCGCTGCGCCGGGTGATCAGGTCGACCCGGTGCCCCAGCCGGGCCAACGCGAAGGCCTGGTGGTACTCGACGACATTCATCCCGCCGGCATCGCCGGAGCCGGGCAGATCGGCGGGGGAGGTGTGCATCGACACGAACGCGATGCGCAGCGCGGTGGCCATCTGCTCACCCTATCGATGCTCGCGGGCCGCCTTGCGCCAGCCGTCCACCATGTCCCAGACGCCGATGACGAGCACCGAGAACGCCACCACCACACCGATGATCCGGACCAGGTCGGCCTCGCCGCTGCGCTGGGTGACCAGGGCCAGGAACTCCGGGTTGGCGAGCTGGTCGCTTGCGAGCAGGGTGAGGACGAGGCCGGTGAACAGCGCCGAGATCACCGTGTTGGCGACAGCCAGCGCGATGCTCCACCCGCGGCGCAGGAACAGCACCACGGCGAACGCGGCCTCGGCTGCCAGCAGTGCCAGGAAGCCGGCCATCGACCATGGCCAGAGTCCCGGATTCAGCACCGGGACGGACCCGCCCGCGACCCGGATGAAGCCGATCGACTGGTCCCAGAGCAGGGCGCCGACGGCCAAGCTGAGGAACGCCAGCGACGCGATCAGGTTGACTCGGCCCGCCGAACTCTCCGGCGCTTCGGGCAGGTTGTCCACGTTCCACTCCGGCAGGCCGGCGCCGGTGCGCTCCAGCACGACGAAGACCAGGGTCACCCAGAAGCAGAGGTGCACCGCCGTCGAGAGCGCGGCGACGATCGAGTGCCCGATGATCTCGCCGGTGCCGTCCGCGGCGAGCGTCTTGCCCAGTGCGACGGCGCCGAGCACGCACAGCGGCACGACGACCAGCAGCAGCTTCAGCAACCGCCACCAGGTCGGGTAGTAGCGCGGACCGATCAGATGCAGCGGACGGTCGGCGTAGCCGGCCGCCAGAATGGCCGGATCGCCCAACTCGTTGAGCGCGGCGCGCTCGGCTTCGACGGGCTGCTCGCCGTGGTCGATGCGAGCCTCGACGGCGTCGGCGATGGATGCCTCCAGCTCGGCCCGGACGTCGTCTTGCGAGGCCGGCGGCAGAGAGTCGATGGCGGCGGCGATGTACCGCTGCGTCAGGGTCGCAGTCATGTCAGTGCTCCTGGTCGTTAAGGGAATCGATGGCGGCCGTGATCTTGTGCCAGTCGGCCGTGAGGACGTCGGCGAGCCGGCTGCCGGCCGCCGAGGTGCGGTAGAACTTGCGTGGCCGGGCCTCGTCGGTGTTCCACTCGCTGGTGAGAAGTCCCTGCTTCTCCAGCCGTCGCAGCAGCGGATAGAGGGTGTTGGCGTCGGTGCCGAAGCCTTGGCGGTCGAGCGCCTCGAGCAGGCCGTAGCCGTAGCCGGGAACGTGTAGCAACCGCAGGCAGGCCAATACCACCGTGCCGCGCCGCAACTCCTGCAGATGAATGTCGAACTCCTCGCCCATGACTCACACGATAGTGTGTGAGACACACTATTGCAACAGGCACTAGCAACGTTCGGACAAATGTCGGCTCAGCCGCGGATGTCGCTGAGCAGCCTTCGGTGGAACACCGTCTCGCCGGTCAGCTCGGGATGGAAGGCGATGCCCGTCACCAGTGACTGCCGGACGGCGACCACTTGCTGGTCGCGCTGGGCCAGCACCTCCACATCCGTCCCGACCCGGGTGACGACGGGTGCCCGGATGAACGCCACCCGGACCGGGCCGAGGGTGCTGTTCAGTTCGGCCTCGGCCGAGTCGACCTGAGAGCCGAGTGCATTGCGCCGCACCGTGACGTCCACAACACCCAAAGACTGCTGCCCGGGCGCCCGGTCCTCGACCTCGCGCGCCAGTAGCACCAGCCCGGCGCAGGTGCCCAACGTCGGCAGTCCGGCGGCCACACTCGTCCGCAGTGGTTCGAACAGGTCGAACATCCGCAGCAGCTTGTCGATCGTGGACGACTCGCCGCCGGGCAGCAGCACCGCGTCCACCCGGACGCCGTCCGGGCCGACGAGATCGTCAGCACCGCGCAGCGGCGCCACCCGGGCACCGAGTGACTCCAGCATCGACCGATGCTCCCGGACGCCGCCCTGTAGGGCGACCAGCCCGACGGTGGGGGACCCGGTCACCAGCCCCGCTCGGCCAGCCGGTGCGGCGCCGGCACGTCGGCGACCGAGATGCCCACCATCGCCTCGCCCAGTCCGCGGGACGCCTCGGTGATCACCGCCGGGTCATCGAACCGGGCGGTCGCCTTGACGATCGCGGCGGCCCGGGCGGCCGGGTCGCCGGACTTGAAGATGCCCGAGCCGACGAACACGCCGTCGGCACCGAGCTGCATCATCAGCGCCGCGTCGGCCGGGGTGGCGACGCCGCCGGCGGTGAACAGCACCACCGGCAGGGCTCCGGCCTCGGCCACCTCACGGACCAGGTCCAGCGGTGCCTGCAGTTCCTTGGCGGCCACGTACAGCTCGTCCGGGGACGACTTCGCCAGCGCGCTCAGCTCGGCGATCTGCCGCCGGATGGTGCGGATGTGCTTGGTCGCCTCGGACACGTCGCCGGTGCCGGCCTCGCCCTTGGAGCGGATCATCGCCGCGCCCTCGGCGATCCGCCGCAGCGCCTCGCCAAGGTTCGTCGCGCCGCAGACGAACGGAACGGTGAACGCGTGCTTGTCGATGTGGTGGCTGTAGTCGGCGGGGGAGAGCACCTCGGACTCGTCGATGTAGTCGACCTTGAGGTGCTCCAGCACCTGCGCCTCGACGAAGTGCCCGATCCGGGCCTTGGCCATCACCGGGATGGAGACCGTGTCGATGATCGCGGCGATCAGGTCCGGGTCGCTCATCCGGGCCACGCCGCCCTGCGCCCTGATGTCGGCGGGCACCCGCTCCAGTGCCATCACCGCGACTGCGCCGGCGTCCTCGGCGATCCGCGCCTGTTCGGGAGTGACGACGTCCATGATGACGCCGCCCTTCAGCATGTCAGCCAGGCCCCGCTTGACCAGCGGCGATCCGATCACTGTCGTCATGGGCCAATGGTGGCCAGCCGGGCACCGCCGACCGTGTCACGTCTGAGGGGCAAGACGCGACGAGTAGCCGACGATCGTGGTCTCCAAGGTGAACCCCAGCGCCCGATAGAGGGCGATCGCGGGCGCTCGGTGATCCTGGACGGTGAGATTCACGTCGTGCAACGGAGCGGCCGCCAGGATCCGCCTGCTCACAGTGGCCAGCAGACCCCTGCCCGCGCCGGTGCCACGAGCCTCGGGCTTGACGGCGATGAAGTCGAGGTAGCCCGAGCCGTCCGGCTGGACGCGTCCGGCCGCGTAGCCGAGCAGCTCACCGCCGGCCTCGCTGACCACCGTGATCCGCTCACCGGTGATGCCTTCGTCGATCATCTGCCGGGTGGTCAGGTAGGTGTTCGGGAACTCGGCGGCGTGCAATGGGTCGATCGTCGCGAAGTCGTCGCCGCGCGGGGCGCGCACCCGGGGGTCGTCGGCCGGCCAGTTGGCGGCGTCGGCGAGCTTGGCCACGAACACGTGGTTGGGCACCGACGCCGTCCAGCCCAGGTCCGCGGCGAGCGCGGCCATCCGGCGGTTCGCGATGTCACCGGAGATCTCGTGCTGGTCCACCCCGGAGGGGCAGCACGCGATCGCCGATTCCAGCAGCGGACGGGCGAGGGCGTCCCAATGCGCCTCGGCGACCCACGGGCCATGGATCCAGCTGCGGCCCAGTTCAAGGTCCAGGTCGGTCACCGTGGCGCCGACGATCCGGCCGCCGGAATCGGTCGCCACCAGCGCCGAGCCCGGCCAGGCGTCGCCCAGTTCCTCGAGCTCGAGTCGCAGCGCTTCGCGTTCGGTGCCGATGTAGCAGGTGCCGGTGGCCGGATCGGCCTGGCGCTCGGTGATGAAGTCCAGCAGCGCCTCCACCTCACTCGCCAGTACCTGCCGGGGCGGCGAGCTGGACTCGGCGGTCACGGACTCTGGGGCAGTTCGACCAGGGTGCCACCGGCCTCCCAGGCGACCGCCCTCGCCACGTCGAGTCCCAGTGGCAGCTGCTCGCCGACCACGCTCAGTTCCGTCCGCCACAGCATCACGGGCTGGTCCCGCCCTGGAACCAGTTCGGCGACTTCGCCGGGATCCTCGACCGGGACCGATAGCTGTACCTGCAGCAGCGGCTGGTCGCAATGGATGACCGACAGCCGGTCACCATCACCGGTGACCTGCCACGGCCGTCCCTGGTGCGCCGCGGAAACCCCTGCGGCCAGGTCAGACGCTGTGAGCGCGCGCTCGCTTACGATCAATAGATCGCGTGTCATGAAGTTCCCCCGTGCTTCAGTTCACCCGAAAAGGCCTTGCCAGCACAGTGTGTCAACCATCGGCGCATTCGGAAAGCCCAAAACGCGGGATATCGGCCGATGAGACAATGTCCACATGGCCGAAGCCGACATTGCCTGTGCGATCATCCAGGGACGATTGACCGCCGAGGTCGTGCTGCGCACCGACCAGGTGATCGCCTTCCTCGACCACCGGCCGGTGTTCAAGGGACACGTCTTGGTCTGCCCCGTGCAGCACGTCGACACCCTGCTCGACCTGCCCGACGACCTGGTCCTGCCGCTGATTGGCACCTGCCGCCGGATCGCCGCCGCGATGGGACCGGCGCTCGGCGCGCAGGGCACCTTCGTGGCGATCAACAACGTGGTCAGCCAGTCGGTGCCGCACCTGCACGTCCATGTGGTGCCGCGCTCCAAGGGCGACGGACTGCGCGGCTTCTTCTGGCCCCGGACGAGGTACGTCGCGGACGAGCAGGCCGCCTACGCGACGCTGCTGCGCGAAGCGTTGGGATAGCTCAGATCCGGCGTTCTCGGTGCCTCGACACGCTCGGCCAACGATCAGGCGTTGACGGCGTCCGTCACATCCCGGGCCGCCGACCGGGCCTGCGCGGCGGAGGCGTCGTCGGGCTCGCCGGCCGCGGCCCGCTCGGCCTCGACTCGTGCGGTGTAGGCGGCGATCTCAGCGTCGCGGCGGGCGTCGTCCCAGCCGAGCCTGTCCGCCGCCAGCGCCGCGATCTCCGGCAGTGCGGCCAGTCCGGAGTCGGCGATCTCGTAGGTCAGCCGGGTGCGGTTGACCAGCAGGTCCTCCAGGTGCAGGGCGCCCTCGTGGGTGCAGCCGTAGCCGAACTCGACCCGCAGGTAGTCCGGGGCGTGCTCGACCGGATTCGCCAGGTCGGCCTGCTCGCGGCACTGCGCGATCAGGGTGTTGATCTCGCTGCCGTAGCGGTCCAGCAGGTGCCGGACCCGGCGTCCGTCCCAGCCGAACTCGGCGCCGAGCGAATCGGCCTGTCCGCTCAATGCCTGGTAGCCGGCGGCACCCATCAGCGGGGTGTGCTTGGTCTGCGAGGGCTTAGCCTTGGCGCCGGCCTCGCCCAACGCGAAGTCGACGGCGTCGGCGGCCATCACCCGGTAGGTGGTCAGCTTGCCGCCGGCGATGGTGACCAGCCCGGGGGCGGCCTCGGTGACGGTGTGCTCGCGGGACACCTTGGTGGACGCGGTGCCGTCGCCCTTGGTGGCCGGCTGCAGGAGTGGGCGCAGCCCGGCCCAGGTGCCGATCACGTCGTCGCGGCTGATCGGCTTCTGCAACACCACGTTGGCGTGGTCGATCACGTAGTCGATGTCGGCCTGGGAGGCCACCGGGTGGGTGAAGTCCTGGTGGTAGGGGGTGTCGGTGGTGCCGATCACCCAGTACCGCTCCCACGGAATGATGAACAGCACCGACTTCTCGGTCTGCAGAATGAAGCCGACCTCGCCGTCGAGACGCTCCTTCGGCACCACGATGTGGATGCCCTTGGAGGCCAGCACCTTCAGCCCACCCTCGGCCTCGGCCAGGTCCTGGGTCTGTTCGGTCCACACGCCGGCGGCGGCGATCACGTGCTTGGCCTTGATGGTGAAGCTCTCGCCGCTCTCCAGGTCGGTGACCTCGGCGCCGTCGACCCGTCCGTCGGTCTTGGTGAAGTCGGTCACCTTCACCCGGCTGGCGGCGAGCGCGCCGTATTCGACCGCCGTGCGGATCAGGGTCAGGGTCAGCCGGGAGTCGTCGACCCGCGCGTCCCAGTACCGGATGGCGCCGACCATCACGTCGGGCCGGACGTCGGGGAACAGCTTCTGGACGCCGGCCAGCGTGTAGTGCCGGTGGAACGGCGAGGTGGCCTTGGCGCCGAGCCGGGCCATCACGTCATAGAGGGTGATGCCGGCCGCGACGTAAGGTCGCTCGATGTACTTCTTGGTCAGCGGATAGAGGAAGGACACCGGCTTGGCCAGGTGCGGAGCGAGCGTGGCCAGCAGCAGTTCGCGCTCGTGCAGCGCCTCGTTGACCAGCTTGAAGTCGAGCGCCTGCAGGTAGCGCAGGCCGCCGTGCAGCAGCTTGCTCGAACGAGACGACGTGCCGCTGGCCCAGTCCTGGCCCTCGACGATGCCGACCCGCAACCCGCGGGTGACCGCGTCCAGGGCGATGCCGGCACCGGTGACCCCGCCCCCGACCACCAGGACGTCCAACTCCTCGGCCGCCAGGCGGCTCAGGGCGGCGGCGCGGCTGGTCGGATTGAGTGCGGTCGCGGACATGGCTGCTCCTCGGGTCGGGGACTGCGTCAGTCGCGATCCAAGCGGAGCTCAGTGGATTTCGCAAGCCGACGATGAACATAATCGTGAACAACGCGGACTCGCCCGGTCTGGGTGTCGCCGGGCTGTAATGACCAATAGACTCCCCGAATCTTCCCGACCAGGGGAAGACCGCAGGAGAGAGCCCGGCCAGAAGCCGTCGGCCGAGGAGGATGCATGCTCGAGTTGGGCCCCACGAGCCTGGCCATCGTCTGGACAATCGCCGGAATCGCAGCGATCAGTCTGCTCTACGCGGTGTTGCTGCGGCGCCAGGTGCTTGCCGAGGACGAGGGCACGACGCGGATGCGTGAGATTGCCCGAGCCGTCCAGGAGGGCGCCGCCGCCTACCTGAGCCGCCAGTTCCGCACCCTCGGCATCTTCGCGATCATCGCGTTCGGACTGCTGTTCCTGCTCCCCGGCGACCTGTCGGTGCGGCTCGGCCGGTCGGCGTTCTTCCTGGTCGGCGCAGGTTTCTCGGCCGCGATCGGCTACCTGGGCATGTGGCTCGCGGTACGGGCCAACGTCCGGGTCGCGGCTGCCGCGATGCGCGCCAACGGCCGGGTCGAGGGTGCCAAGATCGCCTTCCGCACCGGCGGCGTGGTCGGGATGAGCGTGGTCGGTCTCGGCCTGCTGGGCGCGGCCGCCGTCGTACTGCTGTATCGCGAGCAGGCGCCGTCGGTGCTGGAGGGCTTCGGCTTCGGCGCCGCGCTGTTGGCCATGTTCATGCGGGTCGGCGGCGGCATCTTCACCAAGGCCGCGGACGTCGGCGCCGACCTGGTCGGCAAGGTCGAGCAGTCGATCCCCGAGGACGACCCGCGCAACGCGGCCACCATCGCCGACAACGTCGGCGACAACGTCGGCGACTGCGCCGGGATGGCCGCCGACCTGTTCGAGTCCTACGCGGTGACCCTGGTCGCCGCGCTGATCCTGGGCAAGGCCGCCTTCGGCGAGCAGGGCCTGGTGTTCCCGCTGCTGGTGCCGGCGATCGGTGCGCTGACCGCGGTGCTCGGCATCGCGATCACCCGGATCCGGGGCGAGGAATCCGGCCTGACCGCGATCAACCGCGGCTTCTACACCTCCGCTGCCGCGGGGGCCGCGCTGGCTGCGGTCGCCGCCTTCGTCTACCTGCCGTCCAGCTTCGCCGCGTTGACCTCGGTGCCCGAACTGGTGAGCTCGCTGCCCGGCGACCCGCGGGTGATGGCGGCGGCTTCGGTGGCGATCGGCATCGTGCTGGCCGGGGTGATCCTGTGGCTGACCGGCTATTTCACCGGCACCGACTCCAACCCGACGATTCACGTCGCGCGGACGTCGCTGACCGGGCCGGCGACCGTGGTGCTGGCCGGCATCGGTGTCGGCTTCGAGTCGGCGGTCTACACCGCGGGCATCATCGCGGCCGCGATCTGCGGCGTCTTCCTGATCTCGGGCGGCTCGATCATCCTGTCGCTGTTCATGATCGCGCTGGCCGGCTGTGGCCTGCTGACCACCGTCGGCGTGATCGTGGCGATGGACACCTTCGGCCCGGTCTCCGACAACGCCCAGGGCATCGCCGTGATGAGCAAGGACGTCGACGAGCAGGGCGAGGCGATCCTGACCGCGCTGGACGCCGACGGCAACACCACCAAGGCGATCACGAAGGGCATCGCGATCGCCACCGCGGTGCTGGCCGCCACCGCACTGTTCGGCTCGTACACCGACGCGGTCAACCACTCGCTGAGCTCGCTCACCGAGCAGGCCGGCAATGCGATCACCGCCGCCATGCTGACCTACGAGATCGTCTCGCCGATCACCCTGGTGGGCGTCATCCTGGGTGCCGCCACGGTGTTCCTGTTCTCCGGGCTGGCCATCGACGCGGTCACCCGGGCGGCCGGCGCGATCGTCTTCGAGGTACGCCGGCAGTTCGCCGAGATCCCCGGCATCATGACCGGCGAAGGCCGCCCCGAGTACGGCCGGGTGGTGGACATCTGCACCCGGGATTCTTTGCGCGAGCTGGCCACACCCGGACTGCTGGCGGCGTCCGCCCCGATCGCCGTCGGCTTCGGCCTGGGCGTCGGCCCGCTGGCCGGCTTCCTCGGCGGCGCGATCGTCGCCGGCGTCTTGATGGCGGTCTTCCTGGCCAACTCCGGCGGTGCCTGGGACAACGCCAAGAAGCTGGTCGAGGACGGCCGCTACGGCGGCAAGAACTCCGACGCCCATGCCGCCACGGTGATCGGCGACACCGTCGGTGACCCGTTCAAGGACACCGCCGGCCCGGCGATCAACCCGTTGATCAAGGTGATGAACCTGGTCGCGCTGCTGATCGCGCCGGCCGTGGTGGCACTCTCGGTGGGCGAAGGCGCGAACCCGGTGCTCCGGATCGCGATCGCGATCGCGGCCGGCTTGATCGCTATGGGCGGTGTCGTGCTGTCCCGCGTCCGGGCGCACAAGGTGGACGTCGAGGGCCGGCTGGAGCACGAGATGCACCTCGTCGAGGACGCCGTCAGCCCGCCGAGGTAACAAACGGATAACTCCTCGGTTCCGCGAGGTACGAAAGCATGACCTCGTGGTTTCCTACTGGTGAACATCGACCAGGGGGGAAACATGTTCATCGACGATTCCGCCGCAATCACCGCGGCCATCCGAGCGGGAAACATCCAGCAGGTCCAGGCCGAGCCGTCCCGTCGTCCGTCGGCTCAGCAGCCCGGAAGCGAGCAGCGCGTCCTCGTCGGCGCCCGGCAGAGTGGCTCCGGCGGCCGGCGCTGAGCCCGACCCGTTCCGGTCAGCGCCGGAAGGTCACAGCCCGGTTTCAATCGGCGGGTTCGTTTGTCGGAGCCGGAGCAGTGGGCAAGTATGCGGCCATATCCCGCTATCGAGGAGTGACCGTGACTTCACATCGCAGACACCTGCGCGCCCTGCTGGCCGGCCTGGCCGCACTCAGCCTGAGCACGCTGGCCGCTTGTGCCAACTACAGCCAGCCCGCCGCGTCCCCATCGCCCACGGGAAGCACGTCGGGCAGCGCTCAGACCGTGTCGCTGGTGACACCGGGCAAGCTCACGGTGTGCACCCACCTGGCCTACAAGCCGTTCCAGTTCAAGGACAAGGACAACAAGACCGTCGGGTTCGATGTCGACCTGATGGACCTGGTCGCCAAGAAGCTGGGGGTGACCCAGGAGATCTTCGACATCGCGTTCGAGCAGATCACCTCCGGTGCGGTGTTCGCCGCCAAGAAGTGTGACGCGGCCGCCGCGGCGATCACCATCAGGGCCGACCGGCAGAAGGCCGCGTCGTTCTCCGATCCGTACTTCTCGGCGACCCAGGCGCTGCTGGTGAGCACTGACTCCACGATCACCGACCTGCCCGACCTGAAAGGCAAGATGCTGGCCGTCCAGGACGCCACCACGGGCCAGGACTACGGCAAGGACAATGCCGCCGCCAACGGGTACACGGTGAAGGTGTTCGACGACTTCCCGAGTGGTGCGAACGCGGTGTTGGCCAAGACGGTCGCGGCGGCGATCAACGACAACGGCGTGGTCTACAACTTCGCCGCCGAGAACCCCGGCACCAAGGTGGTCAAGGAGTTCAACACCCATGAGAAGTACGGGTTCAGCATGGGGAAGGACAACGCCGCCCTGCTCGCCGTGGTCAACGACGTCCTGAAGACCGCCAAGGCGGACGGCAGCTACAACGCCATCTATCAGAAGTGGTTCGGCAAGGACGCCCCCAAGGACTGACATCGCTCACCGCCCCGCTGCCCCGGTCGCCGGCCGGGGCAGCGGAGCGCCGATTCGCAAGGGGTACCGCATGACGTCCACAGCCACACCGACCCGCAAGAAGCTCTCACCCCGCCGCCGCGCCCAGCGGATCCGCTGGGTCAACTACGGCGTTCTGGTACTGGCCGTGGTGGCAGTGATCCTGTTCGCCGACGGCCGCCAGTTGCAGTCCGTGTTCTTCCGCCCGGACCTGGTCGCCGAGACGGTTGGTCCGAGCCTGCTGAACGCCCTCAAGAACACTGTTCTCTACACCGTCGGAGCATTCGTCTTCGGCCTGGTGCTGGGCACCGTGCTCGCGCTGATGAAGCTGTCGCAGATCGGTCCCTACCGCTGGATCGCCACCGGCTACACCGAGATCTTCCGCGGGGTGCCTGCCATCATCGTGCTGCTCGCCTTCAGCCTGATCTCGTTGGCGATTCCTGGCCTGCGGATCCCGTTGGATCCATTCGGCTCGGTGTGGATGGCACTCGGGCTGGTCGCCTCGGCCTACATGTCCGAGACCATCCGGGCCGGAATCCAGGCGGTGCCGAAGGGCCAGACCGAGGCGGCCCGCTCGCTGGGGATGACCTCCGGCATGGCCACCCGGAAGATCGTGCTGCCGCAGGCCTTCCGGATCGTCACGCCGCCGCTGACCAATGAGCTGGTGTCGCTGACCAAGGACTCGTCGCTGATCTACGTGATCGGGCTGAGCGCCGAGGCGTTCGATCTGACCAAGTACGGCCGTGACCTCGCCAACACTTACTCCAATATGACGCCGCTGGTCATCGCCGGTCTGACCTACCTGGTGATCACCTTGCCGCTGACCTTCCTGGTCCGGCGGATGGAAGCGACGCAGCGGAAGGCCACCCGATGACGACGACAGCGATGCCCACCGGAAACCGTGACGACGAGATCCAGATCTACGACCTGCACAAGAGCTTCGGCCAGATCGAGGTGCTGAAGGGCATCTCGACGATCGTCCGGCGGGGCGAGGTGGTCTGCGTGATCGGGCCGTCCGGCTCGGGGAAGTCCACCCTGTTGCGCTGCGTCAACCTGCTCGAGCAGCCCACCGCCGGCCGGGTGTTCATCCTCAACGAGGAGATCACCGATCCGGACGCCGACGTCGACGAACTGCGGGCCCGGATGGGCATGGTCTTCCAGCAGTTCAACCTGTTCCCGCACCTGAGCGTGCTGGAGAACTGCACGATCGCGCCGATCAACGTGCTCAAGCGGCCGAAGGCGGACGCCGAGGCCACCGCCCGGGAGAACCTGGAGAAGGTCGGCCTGGCCGAGCGGGCCGGCTCCTATCCGGCGCAGCTGTCCGGCGGGCAGCAGCAGCGGGTGGCGATCGCCCGGGCGCTGTCGATGGACCCCGACCTGATGCTGTTCGACGAACCCACCTCGGCGCTCGACCCCGAACTCGTCGGCGACGTGCTGTCGGTGATGCGTGACCTGGCCAGGTCCGGCATGACGATGATGGTTGTCACCCACGAGATGGCGTTCGCCCGCGAGGTGGCCGACCGGGTCATCTTCATGGACGGCGGCGTGATCGTCGAAGAGGGGCCACCCGAGGACGTGATCGGGAACCCGCAGCAGGAGCGCACCCGGACCTTCCTGCGCCGGGTGCTCGACCCGACCCACGTCGACACCGGTGCCGAGGACGAGTCCTATGCCCAGCGTCACCAGGCGGACGACGCGAAGGAGGGCAGCCCGACGCCCGGCGCCGGGCAGCACGGCGGTTCCGGCCCGGGGTGACCGGCGATACCTCCCAACGGCGGTATCGTGCGGGAGACGTAGCGATGTCGCGACACCGAGGAGAGTCATGCCGGCAGTTCCAGCCGCACGCAGGCGGGTGCTGTTCTTGTTCTCCGACACCGGCGGCGGGCACCGCTCGGCCACCTTGGCGCTGATCGAGGCGCTCGGGCTGGAGTTCCCCGACACCTTCGACTGCAAGATGGTGGACGTCTTCCGCGACTATCTGCCGGCACCGCTGCGGTACGCGCCAGAGATGTACCCGCCGATGACGAAATTTCCCGAGACCTGGGCCATCTCGTACAAGGCGACGGACGGCAAGCGACGCTCCCGAGCCTTCATCCGGATGATGTTCCCCTACGTGGCGCGGGCGATCCGCCGGCTCTACCGGGAGAATCCGGCCGACATCATCGTCTCGGTGCACCCGCTGGTGAACACCGGTGTGCTGCGCACCATGAAGTCCAGCCCGACGCCGTTCATGACCGTCGTCACCGACATGGTGACCACGCACGCCTTCTGGTTCGACCGGCGAGCCGACCTCGTCGTGGTACCCACCAACGAGGCCCGCGAGGTCGCGGTCGAGTACGGCATTCCCGAGGGCAACGTCCGGGTGGTCGGGCTTCCGGTCGCCGAACGCTTCCGGGTGCCGCCGGCCGATCCGACGGAGTTTCGTGCGGCGCAGGGCTGGGACAAGGACCTGCCGGTGATCCTGGTGGTCGGCGGCGGCGACGGGATGGGCCCGATGGAGGCGGTCGTCAAGGCCATCAACGAAGCGCGGCTGAAAGCGACGCTGGTGGCGATCTGCGGCCGCAACGAGGGCCTGCAGGAACGACTGCGCGGACTGCCCTGGACGATGCCGCACCACATCTACGGCTTCACCCGGGAGATGCCGGAGTTCATGGCGGCCGCGGACATCTTGGTCACCAAGGCCGGCCCCGGCACGATCAGCGAGGGGTTCATCGCCGGCCTGCCGCTGGTGCTCTATTCCCGGCTGCCCGGCCAAGAGGACGGCAACGTCGCCTACGTGGTGAAGAAGAAGGCCGGGGTGTGGGCGCCCCGGCCGCATCAGGTGGTCGAAGCCGTCCGGCGCTGGGTGGAAGACCCGGACGCGCTGCGGACCGCGGCGGCGGCCAGTCGCCGGGTCGCCAAGCCGGACGCCGCCCGTCAGATCGCCCGGATCATCGCCGACCGCGCCGGCGTGTACTCCCCGGCCCTGCGCTCTGGCTGACTACTCGTCGAAGCTGTTCACCATGAAGTGGGCGGCCCGGATCAGGTAGTCCCGCATCTCGGCGTCCGCTTCGGGCTCCAGCCGCAGGCCGTCGAGCGCGGCCAGCATGTGCCGCAGCCAGCGGTCCCGCTGGTCCGGGGTGACCGCGAACGGCGCGTGCCGGATCCGCAGCCGCGGGTGTCCGCGCTGCTCGCCGTAGGTCTTCGGACCGCCCCAGTACTGCTCCAGGAACATCAGCAGCCGGTCGGCGGCCGGGCCCAGATCCTCCTCCGGGTACAGCGCCCGCAGCGGTGGGTCATCGGCCACCCCCGCGTAGAAGGCGTCCACCAGGGCGACGAAGGTTGCGTGTCCGCCGACCCGGTCGTACATCGTCTGCGCGGCGGTCTCCATGCCCCTCACAGTAGTGGCCGACACGCCGACCTTGGGAATATTGGTCGCAGTGACTAACCTAGTTCGGGGTTCCTGCTGAACCGCATAGATGTAGACGAGTGAACAGTGACTGAGACGAAGACCGCCGAGAAGACCGAACTGACCAAGACCAACGACGAAGCCAAAGCCAAGCTCTTCAACCTGCCCCAGATCGCCGGCGGTGCGCTTGCCGCCGTCACCACCGCAGCCCTGGGTTCCCGGCTCGGATACGCCGGCACCCTGGCCGGCGCGGGCATCGCCAGCGTGCTGGCCGCATTCGCCAGCACCTTGTACACCAGGGGCCTGGAACGAACCCGGGACGGCGTGAAGAAGATCGTCCTGCGGGACGCCGATGGCGAGACGAAAGTGATCACCGTTCCGGTCGACGAGGAGACCGACACAGTCGTTCAGTCCGCGTCGGGGCCCGCTGGCGCCGGCCCCCGGAGGCGGGGCTGGCGACGTCCGCTCGCCGTGATCGGCGGAGTCGTGGCGACCGCCGCGGTCACCTTCGTGGTCGCGATGGGCCTGGTCACCGGCTGGGAGTTCGGTACCGGGAAGTCCCTCGACGGGGGCAAGGGCACCACCATCGGCCAGGCCAGGAACGACCGGCCGACCCCGAAGCCGACGCCGAGCGCCAGTGCCACGCCGACCGCGAAGCCGACACCCAGCGCGACGCCCACGACCGAGGCGACCCCCACGGTCGCGCCGACCAGTCCGGCGGCGACCCAGACGCCCACACCCACGCCCACGCCGACGGCGTCGACCACCCGGCCGACCATCCAGGCACAACCGGACGCCGGGCCGGTGGCCTCGGCGGGCTGACACACTGGGCCGGGTGACCATCCACGACACCCATCCGTTCGCCGTGGGTCAGCCGCGGCGTCCGCTGCGGCGGTTCCGCGGACGGCTCCCGGCTCCGGTCACCATCTGGTCGGCCCGGGACGGCGACGCTCCGCCGGTCGGGCTGACCGTGTCCTCGATGCTGGTCGCCGACGGCGAGCCGGGTGAGGTGATCGGGTTGATCGACCCGGCCTCGGAGCTGTTCCACGGTCTGCTTCGGGCCCGGCGCTGGTCGGTGAGCCTGCTGGGGCATGCCGACCGCCAACTCTCCGACGCGATGGCCGGACTCGCCCCCGCACCGGGCGGCCCGTTCCGGCTGGCCAGCTGGCGGGACACTCCATGGGGTCCGGTGCTGGCCACGTCGCCCGGCTGGCTCGGTGCCCGCCTGGTGGGTGAACCCGTCGAGGCCGGCTGGTCGATGCTGGTGCGCGGGGTGGTCGAGTCCGTCGAGATCGACGAGACCGTGGCCCCGGTCGCCTACGTTCGGGGCAACTATCGGCAACTCTGAAATATCCGATGGGTGACGTTTCAGCTAGCCATCCTAATATTTCGATGCCTCGTCCATACTGTTGTGGGCGCCTCGGCAGATCGTCAGAATCCTGCTTTACTAGCTATTGCCAGGGCTGCCGGACGACGGGGAAAGGAGCGCGATGAGTCCCGTTTTGATGATTCTCGCCTCGTTGCTCGGGGTGTCCGTTCTGGGCGGGGTATTCGGTCTCCAGCAGGTTTTGCGGCGGCGCCGGGCGGCCCACCGCAGATCGCTCCGGGCGAGTGGACGGCTCGGGCCCGTCGAACTGCCGGCGCGCGAGGCGCTGGCCGAACGTGGCGCTGTCGATTGATCAGTGGCGACGGCCGGTTCGTTCCAGGGTGTTGACCGGGCCCTCGCCCGTCGCGCCGAAGGCGTCCGGCAGCCAGAGCAGGAACAGCACCGCCAGCGTGATCAGCGCCACCAGGCCGACCGGGGGACCGGCGAGCGCCACGACCAGCGGCAGGACGCTGTCGCGCCGGATCGGCGACCGCGCCAGATAGCCCGATCCGGCCAGGAACCCGGCCACGCCGATGATCGCCAGAAACCCCGGTACCCCGATCCCGAACAGCGGTGGCAGCGGCAGCGCCGTCCAGGCTGCCGCGAGCAGCAGCACGATCGCGACCGCGGCCAGAGCGCGGACCACCCAGATGTCGCTGGCCCGTCCGACCGGGCGCGAGCCGTCCGGCAGGAACGACGTGGCGGCCTGCAGCCGGGTCGGCACGACCGTCGGCTGCACCGGGTTCGGCGTGGGCCCGTGCGGCTGCAGCCGGGCGAGCCGGGTGGCGAAGAATCCGGCGACCCCGACCGTCACCAAGCCCACTACGGCCAAGATCCAGGCGGCCAGCGGGAACGGGCGACCACCCAGGTTCTCCACCAGCCAGCCCAAAGCGAGCCAGGCTCCCACCGTGGCGCCGCCCAGTGCCGCGAATCCCGGTCGGCGGTGCCGGAAGTAGCGGGCCGCCGACACCCCGGCCCATAGCACCAGCGACCGGAACCACGGTGCCCGGTACTGGCCGGCTTCCGGGTCGCGGAGAGCCTGGAAGAACACCTCGTCGGCGGCTGCGACCCGGTCGAAACGGGTGGACTCGGGCTCCGTGTCGGCCAGCGACGCCACATGATCGTGCACCAGCACCGCCAGCGTGTGCCGTCCGTAACTGGCCACCAGCCCCCACAGCACGCCGGGCACGCTGGCCAGGTCCGTCGCACCGGCGGGGATCAGCAGCCACCGTCGCGCGGTGTCCGGGGGTTGCGGCGCGGGCGGCGGCTCCGGTGCGGGCAACAGCGCATCCAGAGCCGGCGGCAACCGACGGAACGGCGCGTACCAGAACGGCGTCATCAGGGTGAATCGGCGCGGCGTGTCCACCCGCAGTTGGACGCCGGTCGTGCCCGGCCCGGCGCCGGGGGGAAGTGCGTACGGCATGCCCGACTATCGACCGAGGCCGCCGCCGCTGGCAAGTGGTTGGATGGGCTGCGGAGAGGAGATCACCGTGCGGGCGCTGGCGAAGACGACAGCAGGCCCGGGGCTGGAGCTGGTCGAGCGGCCTGAGCCGTCCTGCGGTCCGTGGCAGGTGAAGATCCGGGTGCTCCGGGCCGGCTTGTGCGGTACCGACCTGCATCTGCAGCAGTGGGACGAGTGGGCCGCGTCCCAGGTGCGGGTGCCGCAGACCATCGGGCACGAGTTCTTCGGCGAGATCGTCGAGGTCGGCAGCGAGGTCAAGGAACTCGGGCCGGGCGACCCGTGCTCGGCCGAGGGCCACATCGTCTGCGGGTACTGCCGCAACTGCCGGGCTGGGCGCCGGCACCAGTGCGTCCGCACCGTCGGTCTGGGCGTGAATACCGACGGTGCCTTCGCCGACTACGTGGTGGTGCCGGTGGAGAACGTCTGGAGGCATCAGGACTGGGTCGATCCTGACCTGGGCGCCATCTTCGACCCGCTCGGCAACGCCACCCACACCACGCTGCAGTGGCCGCTGGTCGGCGAGGACGTGCTGATCACCGGCGCCGGACCGATCGGGGTGATGGCGGCGGCGATCGCCCGGCACGCCGGGGCCCGGCATGTGGTGGCGACCGACCTCGCCGACGTCCGGCTCGAGCTGGCTCGCGCCGCCGGCGCCGACCTGGTGGTGAACGTGGGCAGCACCCGGGTCGCCGAAGCGCAGCGCGAGCTGGGCATGCGGGAAGGATTCGACGTCGGGCTGGAGATGTCCGGCTCGCCGCAGGCGGTCGCCGAGATGATCGACAACATGAACCATGGCGGCAAGGTCGCCATGCTCGGACTGCCGAAGAGCCCGTACCCGATCGACTGGGGAAAGGTGATCACCCACATGCTGACGATCCGGGGCATCTACGGCAGGGAGATGTTCGAGACCTGGTACCTGATGACCTCGATGCTGTCGAGCTCACCCAGCCTGGTCCAAGCCGTCCGCTCGGTGATCACCCATCGGTTCGCCGCCGACGACTGGGCACTCGCCTTCGACGTGGCCAGGTCAGGCGACTGCGGGAAAGTGATCCTGGACTGGAGCTGATCCGGAATCAGCCGTTCACTAGGCGGTGCCTGGCAGGATGGGCGGATGAGTGACCACCCCCCGCCACCCTCGGCCGGTTCGGTGCCGGCGGCCGAGACCGTCCGGCTGTGCAAACGCTACGGGCAGATCAAGGCCGTCGACGAGTTGACGATGACTGTGCCGGCCGGCGGCATCCACGGTTTCCTGGGCCCCAACGGCTCGGGCAAGACCACCACCGTCCGGATGCTGCTCGGCCTGATCCCGGCCGATTCAGGCACGATGCGCCTGTTCGGCGAACCGGTGCCGGCCCGGTTGGCGCAGGTGATCGACAAGGTCGGGGCCATCGTCGAAGCGCCGAAATTCTTCGACACCTTCTCGGCGCGCAAGAACCTGGCGCTGCTGGCGCAGGCGATCGGGGCACCGCTGTCCCGGGTGGGTGAGGTGATCGAGCAGGTCGGCCTGGCCGGACGCGAACGAGGCGACTTCCGCACCTACTCGCTGGGCATGAAGCAGCGGCTGGCGGTGGCGGCCACCCTGCTCAAGGATCCGCAGTTGCTGATCTTCGACGAACCGACCAATGGTCTCGACCCGCAGGGCATCCACGACTTCCGGGCCACTGTCCGGCAGCTGGCCGATGCCGGCAAGACTGTGCTGGTCTCCAGCCACATCCTGGCCGAGGTGCAGCAGGTCGCCGACACGGTCACCATCATCGCCCGCGGCCGCACCCTCGCCGAAGGGCCGGTGGCGACCCTGCTGGCCGCCGGCAGCGACCCGGTCCGGGCCGTGGTGACCGATCCCGCGCGGGGTGCCGAGTTGCTCCGGGCGGCCGGGCTGGACGTCCGCTCCGACGGCCGGGCGCTGCTGGTGACGCGAGGGGACGCCGCCCTCGACCCGGCGCTCGTCGCCCGGGTGCTCGGCGAGGGCGGGCTGTGGGTGAGTGAGCTCAGTGTGCTCCGCCGCAATCTCGAGCAGGTCTACCTCGAACTCACCGGAGCGGTCGGAGGAGCCGCATGAACCGGCTGATCGGAGCCGAGCTGAACCGCTGGTTCAGCCGGCGGCTGTTCTGGGTGGTGTTGGTGGCCGGGGCACTGCTGGCCGTCCTGGTGGTGGCCGGAGCCGCCTACAGCGCGCGGCCGATGTCGGCGCCGGAACTCGCGCAGGCCGAGCAGCAGTACACCGACGCCAAGCAGGACGCCGACCGCGAGACGCAGCAATGCCTCCGCGACGGCGGCTCGACCGAGGAGTGCACAGCGTGGACGCCGCGGCGCGAAGACTTCGTCCGCCAGCCCCCGCCCTATGCCGTCCTGGCCGGCGCGATGGGGCAGGCCGGGGTGATGATCGCGGCCTATGCGGCGCTGCTGCTCGGCGCGTCCTTCCTCGGTGCCGAGTTCAAGACCGGCAACCTGGGCACCTGGCTCACCTACGTGCCGTCCCGGATTCCGGTGCTGGTGAGCAAGGCGATCGCCACCATCGTCGGCACCGCGATGCTCGGTGTGCTGCTGCTCGGCCTGCTGCAGGCGGGTGCGGCCGGGATCGTGCTGACCTTCTCCGGGTCGGCGGCACTGCAACCCGCGCCGGACGCCTGGGCGATGACCGGACGCGGCTTCCTGCTGGTGCTGTTCGCCAGCCTGATCGGGTTCGGACTGGCCGGCCTGTTGGGCAGTACGGCCGGCCCGATCGGCGTTCTGCTAGGGGTGATGGTCCTGCAGTGGGCGGTCGGGGTGATGGTGTTGCTGTTCGGGGCCTCAGCCTGGCTGCCGGCCGCGCTGCCGGACCCGAACGTCCAGGCCTTCCTCAACGGCAGCGCCGAGATCCCCTACCAGGAGCGGGCCGCCAACGGCGAGCTGATCGACAAAGTGTTCGTGCTCAGCCTGGTCCAGGCGTCGGCGTACCTGGGCGGGGCGCTCGTCCTGCTCGGCGCGCTGGCCACCTGGCGGTTCGCCAAGCGAGAAGTCCGCTAGAGACCTGGGCGCTCCGGCGAGGTAGGTTCGCGCTGTGTACACCCTGCGCGGCGAACTGACCACCACCCTGGACGAGATCCGCTCGGCCGGCCTGTACAAGACCGAACGCGAACTCGACACCCCGCAGGCGGCGCACATCGCGACCGCGTCCGGTGCCGCGCTGAACTTCTGTGCCAACAACTACCTCGGGCTGGCCGACCACCCGGACGTGGTCGCGGCCGCGCACGACGGCCTGGACCGGTGGGGGTTCGGGATGGCCTCGGTCCGGTTCATCTGCGGCACCCAGGGCCAGCACCGGGAACTGGAGCGGCGGCTGGCCGCGTTCCTCGGCACCGAGGACGCGATCCTGTACTCGTCGTGCTTCGATGCCAACGGCGGAGTCTTCGAGACCCTGTTCGGCGCCGGGGACGCGATCATCTCCGACGAGTTGAACCATGCCTCGCTGATCGACGGCATCCGGCTCAGCAAGGCGTCCCGGTATCGCTACCGCAACGGCGACCTGGACGATCTCGAAGCCCAGCTGGCCGCGGCGTCCGACGCCCGGCGGAAGGTGATCGTCACCGACGGGGTGTTCTCGATGGACGGCAGCTATGCTCCGCTGCCCGGTATCTGCGATCTCGCGGACGCCCACGGCGCCCTGGTCTTCGTCGACGACTCGCACGCGGTCGGCTTCGTCGGCGAGCACGGAGGCGGGACGCCCGAGCTGTTCGGGGTGACCGGCCGGGTCGACATCCTGTCCGGCACCCTCGGCAAGGCGCTCGGTGGGGCGTCCGGCGGCTACCTGGCGGCGCATGCCGAGATCGTCGAGCTGCTCCGGCAGCGGTCCCGGCCCTACCTGTTCAGCAACTCGGTGGCGCCGGCGGTGGTGGCGGGTTCGCTGCGGGCGCTGGAGCTGGTGGCCGGCTCCGGCGAGGCGCGGCAGCGACTGGCCGCGAATGCGGAACTGTTCCGCGAGTTGATGAGCGAGAACGGCTTCGAGTTGCTGCCCGGCAGCCACCCGATCGTGCCGGTGATGTTCCCCGGCGAGGACGGCGCCGCGCTGGCCGGCCGGATCGCCGAGCAGATGCTCGCCGACGGCGTCTACGTGATCGCGTTCAGCTTCCCGGTGGTGCCGCGGGGAAGAGCCAGGATCCGGGTGCAGCTGTCGGCGGCGCACAGCGGCGCGGACGTCGAAGCCTGCGTGGCGGCCTTCGTCAGCGCGCGACAAGCCTGCGGGTGAGCAGGGTGCCGGCGGCGGTCGCAATCGGGAAGACCAGCAGCGCCAGCACCGGAACCGAGACCAGCAGGAAGGTCGGCACGCCGAAGCCGAGCGCCAGCCACGGACTGCGGCAGAGCAGCCGGTGCCGCTCGCGCAGCGTCCGGATGCCGCGGCGCCCGGACGGCGAGCCGATCATCTCCAGGGTGACCATCCAGCCGCCGAACAGTGCCGACCCGACCGCGGCGATCACGCCGCCGATGACCGGGATCAGGCCGAGCAGCAGGAACGCCGCGCCGACCGGCAGGCTGATCGCGACCACCTTGACCACCTGGGTGATCGTCGACCACAGCGCGCGCAGCGGACCTTCCTGCGGGGCGGCGGCATAGCTGCCGGCGTGGGCGTCGATCTGTTCGGAGATCCGGTCGTACAGCGGCGCGCCGAGGGCGAGCGTGGTGACGGTGAACACCAGCACGAGCAGCACGCCACTGATCGCCACCACCAGCACCGAGACCGCGGCCCGCAGGGCTTCGACACCGGACCAGCCCTCGGCGAACGGAGTCAGCCAGACCGCCGTCCGGGCCGACAGCCAGGTGGAGGTGACGAACAGGATGACGAACAGCACCGAGGTGATCAGCGGCGGAATCAGGCCCAGCCCGAACAGCCTGGGCCGGCGCAGCACAAGGCCCGCGCCGGTGACCAGCAGGCCCAGCCCGGCGAACAGTCCGGTCACTGGGCTGGTCGCGGCTCGCGCCGTCGATGGATTGCCCACGGCCTCCCTCCCGTCCGGCCGAATACCTCCCGCAACCCTACGACACCTACGGCGATAGTTGTGCGCTCAACCAAGGGACTCACAGCGCACTCATAAGCTCGGTCAGCACGTCGGAGCAACCGGCGTCCAGTCGGACGACGGCCAGTTCGTCGCCCCGGGTGGCGCCGCGGTTGACGATCGCGACCGGTTTGCCGGTCCGGGCGGCGTGCCGGACGAACCGCAGGCCCGACATCACGGTGAGCGACGAGCCGGCGACCAGCAGCGCCTCGGCGGCGTCCACCGCCGCGTAGGCGTCGGCGACCCGCGGCGCCGGAACGGACTCGCCGAAGAACACCACGTCCGGCTTCAACACCCCGCCGCACACCGTGCACGGCACCACGACGAAATCCCCCCAGCTTTCCACCACCGCATCGCCGTCGGGTCGCAGCCGGCCGTCGTCCATCTCGGCCTTCCCGGCTGCCAGCTCACCCGGCAGGCCGGGATTCGCTGCCTCGAGCCTGGCCTGCAACGCCGTCCGCGACGACGGCGCCGCGCAACCCAGGCAGATCACCCGGTCGATCCGGCCGTGCAGTTCGAGGACGCTGGGGCTGCCGCCGGCGCCGTGCAGGCCGTCCACGTTCTGGGTGATCACCGTGGTCAGGCCGTGATCGGAGAGCGCGGCCAAGGCTCGGTGGCCGGCGTTGGGCCGAGCTCGGCCGAAGCTGCGGAAGCCCAGCAGCGAGCGTGCCCAGTAACGCCGCCGGACATCGGCGGAACGCAGGAAGTCGTCGTACTGGATCGGGCTGGTCGGCCGGGCGCCGGCGCCGCGATAGTCGGGGATGCCGGAGTCGGTGCTGATGCCGGCGCCGGTCAGCGCGACCCACCGGCGTCCGCGCAGCAGGCGGACCAGTTCGGCGGTGTTCACCGCAGCATTATCGCCCCGGCTAATCTGACCGGATGCCGGTACCCGATTTCGTCCTCGACCTGCGGGCCAGTGTCGGCCACGCGATGCTGTGGCTGTCCGGGGCCACCGCGGTGATCCTGCGCGACGGTGCGGACGGCGCCGAGATCCTGCTGGTGAAGCGCAGCGACGACGGCGCCTGGTCGCCGGTCTGCGGGATCGTCGATCCGGGCGAGGACCCGCACGTCACCGCGATCCGCGAGGCGTCCGAGGAGGCTGGTGTCGAGATCGCGGTGGAACGGCTGGCCTGGCTGAACGTCACCGAGCCGGTCGTCTACGCCAACGGCGACGTCACCCAGTACATCGACCACACCTTCCGCTGCCGCTGGCTCTCCGGCGATCCCGCGCCACTGGACGGCGAGGCCAGCGAGGCCCGGTTCTTCGGCGTGGACGCCCTGCCCGCGATGCCGCGCAACTACGCCGAACGGATCGAGGCGGTGCTGGCCGACCGCCCCGAGGCGCTGCTCGGCCGGGACTGGCTGCGGGAGGTACCGCGGTGACCGCCGGCTTCCAACCCCAGACCCGGATGGAGTGGGCTTTGGCGCGGTCGTTCGACCGGCCGACGGACGCCGCCGCGTACCGCGAGTTCGCCCGCGAGCTGCTGGGCGTCATGCTCGGGGTGCTGGGTCGTCTCGAACCGCACGGCTTCCAGCCACTGGTGCTGTCCCCGCACGGGGTGCCGGGGGTCTGTGTGTTCAGCCACCCGATGCGCTACGAGACCTTCACCAACGATCTGATGCTTCCCGGCCCCGGCTGGCAGGTGCGACCGGAGCCGGCGCGTCCGCTGGCCGAGTGGGCGGTCCTCAACGGACTGACGGTGCTGCTCAACCCGGGCAGCGGGTGCGGCAAGGACTTCCCGGCCTTCGAGTTGAGCCGCTTCCTGCGCGGCGAGTGGCTCTGAGTCAGCGCCCGGCCCGGGCGATCTCCCAGCGGAACCCGACCACGGTGCGCTCCAGCGCCGGAAAGTCGCGCCGGACCGACTTCTCGGCATCGAGTTCGACGCTTTCGGACCTCTCGGGTGAGGCGTCCAGAGCCGGCCACTGACTGCACCAGACCCGCTGCGGCAAGCGCAGATGATGGAACTGCACCTGCAGGCTGACGTTCGTCAGCAGGTCCACCGCGGCGCGCCGGAACTCCGGTGGCGGCGGCGTCCGGTACCAGAAGGTGGTCTCGTACTCGACGGTCGCGGTCTCGCCGCGACGCAACGGCTCGGCGAGCATGACGTCGATGCCGAACAGCCTCTCGCCCAGCGCGTAGGGCTCGCCGCAGGTGCCGCCGCGAACCACCCGGAAGCCGGCGGCGTCGGTGTCGAAGACGCACGGGTAGCGGTCCAGCTCGTCCTCGGCACGGATCACCTGAACGGTCCGGTGCGACGCCGGCAGTCCGTCCGGGCCGATCTGGTGGCGGTCCTGCAGCGCCACCGTCCGATGCCGGCGCGGCGGCAGCACGCCGGGCGCGACCACCGCGCGTCCGCCGATCAGCATGCCGCCCGGCTCCGCCGAGCCGGCCAGTCGCAACAGGGCCGCGGCGTGGTCGGGCGACATCTCGAAGGCCTCGATGAACCAGCGCAGAGTCGCCAGGCTCAGCGAACTGCCGGCCAGGGCCCGGTAGACCCGGTCCTTGAGCTTGCGGGGCAGCGCCTCGTCGTCGACCGGCTGCAGGCCGTTGGTCCACAGATACTCGGCGAGCACCTGGCAGATTCCGCTCTGATGCAGCGCATGCGACTGCCGCCGGCCGACACGGGCCTGCCACAAACATGCGTACTGCGGATCGAGCAACAACTCGCGAAGGTGCCGAGAGGTGTTCTCGAGGGCTTTCCTGTCCAACGGGTCCTTCTTCGGGGGTGGTACTGGACCGAATGCTAGTGACCAAAAGTGGGGTCGCCAACGATCCCGATAGGTTGTGAGCATGCGAGTGCTGATCGCCGACACGTTCGAGCAGGCCGGACTGGACGCGTTGCGCGCCGCCGGCTGCGAGGTCCAGTACGAACCGGGAGCCAAGGACGCCGCCCTGGTCGACGCGGTGACGGCGGCGGCGCCGGAGGTGCTGATCGTCCGGTCGACCAAGGTCCCCGAGAGCGTGCTTCGGGCCGGACCGCTGAAACTGGTCGTCCGGGCCGGGGCCGGCTACAACACGATCGACGTGGCCACCGCCTCACGGCTGGGCATCTACGTGGCCAACTGCCCGGGCAAGAACTCGATCGCGGTCGCCGAACTGGCTTTCGGCCTGATCGCGGCGCTCGACCGGCGGATCGCCGACAACGTGGCCGACCTGCGGGCGGGCGTGTGGAACAAGTCCGAGTACGGCAAGGCGCGTGGCCTGTTCGGCCGCACGCTCGGCCTGATCGGGCTCGGCGGTATCGGCTCGGCGATGGTGCCGCGAGCGCAGGCGTTCGGCCTGCCGGTGGTCGCCTGGAGCCGCAGCCTGACCGACGAACGGGCGGCCGAACTGGGCGTCACCCGGGTGGACTCACCGCTCGAGGTGGCCCGGCAGGCAGACATCGTCAGCGTCCACCTGGCTCTCAACGACAAGACCCGCGGACTGATCGGTGCCGAGTTCTTCGCCGCCATGCGCGACGGCGGCTACTTCGTGAACACCTCCCGCGGTGAGGTCGTGGACGAGGAGGCGCTCGCCGCCGCCGTCCGCGACAAGGGAATTCGCGCGGGGCTGGACGTCTTCGCCGGTGAGCCCGGCGGTGGCAAGGGGGAGTTCCGGCCGGCTATCGCCGACTTGCCGGGGGTCTACGGCACCCATCACATCGGGGCGTCCACCGATCAGGCCCAGCAGGCGATCGCGACCGAGGCCGTCCGGATCGTCACCGTCTTCGCCAGCACCGGTGAGGTGCCCAATGTGGTGAACCTGGCCCGCTCGAGCCCGGCCCGTTGCGCGGTGATCATCCGTCACCTGGACCGCCCCGGCGTGCTCGCCACGGCGTTGGACGCGATCAGTCGCGGCGGCCTCAACGTGCAGGAGATGGAGAACGTGGTGTTCGCCGGTGGCGAGGCCGCGGTGGCCCGGATCAACCTCGAGGGTTCGCTGACCGACGAGGTGGTGCAGGCCATCGGAGCGAATTCCAGTGTCCTCGACATCCAGGTGGTCGCGCTCTAGTCTGACCGGACACCCCGATGGGGGTGGCATTGGCCGACCAGTCATACCCAGAATCGGGAAACTGCCAAAGGAGGCAATCATGACCAACCAGCCGACCATTCCTCCCATCCCGTCCTCTGACGGCTACGACGACGCCGAGTCCGCAGCCACTCCCGAGCACGAAGAGGGTGTCGTGGTGATCCAGGACACCGAGGTGATCGACGCCACCCAGATCGACACCCCCGTGGAGACTCCACCCGCCGAGGCCTGAGGCTGAAGCCGGCCACGCGGCGGTCCGCCGCAGCCCGGCCCATTCACCCGCAGTCACCCTCGGCGGCTCGGAACTGTGGTCCTAGTCCCGCGGCGTCAGCCGCTCGATGAACCGCACCGATTCCTCGAAGATCAGCTCGGCATCGTTGTCGAGCGTCGCCACGTGGTAGGAGTTCTCCAGGACGAGGTGGGTGAGGTCGTCCGAGCCCACCCGGTTCAGGAAGGTCTGCCAGGACAGCGCGGGGACGACGTGGTCCTCCAGCGAGGTGAACAGCAGGATCGGCAGGTTCAGCTGCGGCAGGTCGTCCACCACGATCTTCCACAGCAGCGTCTGGCTGTACATCGACCGCAGCGGGTTGCGGTTGTAGCCGAGTTCGACCGTCTCCGGCTTCTTGATGTCGCCGATGATGCCGCCCAGAGACGGCAGCACGTAGCGCAACATCGGCAGGACCCGGAGCGCCGGATGGTTGTGGGCGAAGATCGGGTTCGCCAGCACCAGGCCCGCCAGTGCGGGCTTCTCCTGGGCCAGTTTGGTGGCCAGCAGGCCGCCCATCGACAATCCGGCGGCGAAGATCGTGCCGCACCGTCTCGCCAGCTGCTCGTAGGCGATCTCCAACTCGCCGTACCAGTCCTGCCAGCCGGTGGCGTTGAGATCCTGCCAGCGGGTGCCCATCCCGGGCAGCCGCGGCACCCGGACCGAGTAGCCGGCCGCGGCCAGGTGCTCGGCCCAGCCGCGCATCGATTGGGGGGTGCTGGGGTAGCCGTGGCAGAGCACCACCCCGACTTCGGAACCGTCGAGGCTGATCGGCTCCGCCCCCGGCATGATCGTCATGGCGTCATCATGGCGTACCGAGGGCGGGGCCGGGCGGTCGGGCCTCAGGAAACGAAGGTCGCGGAGAGCGTGATCGGGATGCTCGCCAGGGCGGCGGAGACCGGGCAGCCGGTCTTGGCGCCTTCGGCGAACTTCAGGAACTCGTCCTCGGTGAGGCCGGGCACCTTGGCGACGACGGTCAGGTCGCTGCCGGTGATTCCCACGCCCGGCTGGAAGCCGACCACAGCCTTGGTGTCCACCGACTCGGCCGGGGTGCCGTTGCCGGCCAGGGCGTGCGACAGGGCCATCGAGTAGCAGGCCGCGTGGGCCGCGGCGATCAGTTCCTCGGGGTTGGTGGTGCCGGTGCCGGCCTCGGCCCGCTTTGCCCACTTCAGGTCGAATTGGGCGACGCCGGAGGTGACCAGTTCGACGCTACCGGCGCCCTCGATCAGGCTGCCCTCCCAGTGGGCCTGCGCAGTGCTCTGCGTTGCCATGAAGCTGCTCCTTAGCTCGGAAGCCGGCGGACGATCGCCCGCCGGTCGTCCCCCAGGCTAGGCGGTGGGGACGGCGGGGGCGACCACCCGTCCGCGCTCAGGCCGCCAGCAGCTCGTCGATCTGGTTCATCGCCGAGGTCGCGCCCTCGACCATGCCCATGTCGAGCACGGGTCTGCAGGCCTTCGGCGGTGGCGTAGGTCGCCACAAAGGTGGCTCGTGTGCCGCCGTCGTGTGCGGTGAACGAGTAGGCGTTCTGCGATTCGGGCAGGTCGGGGTTCGGATTGAAGTCGGCATCAGCGAAGCCGTCGGCGAAGGTGAACGAGTCCGGCTCGGACACCTCCGCGATCCGCCAGTAGCCGCAGTACTTCTCGCCCTCGGGGCCGGACATGTAGTAGTTCATCCGACCGCCCGGTCGCAGGTCGTGGTCGACGAAGGTGGACGGGAACTCCGGCGGTCCCCAGACCCGCTCGAGCTGACGCGGATCGGCGTAGATCTCCCAGACCCGCTGCACCGGGGCGGCGAAGTCGGCGACGATCGTCAGGGACAGGGCATCGAGGTCGGTCTTGACGTCGACAACAGGCATGGTCACTCCTTGAGTTGGTTGAGTAGGTCGTCGATCCGGGCGACGCGGCCGCGCCAGATCTCTTCGAGTTCGCCGAGCAGGCGGCCGGCCGACCGCAGCACCGCCACGTCGCCGCTGGCCAGGGCCTCGCGGCCCTGCCGACGCTTGGTCAGCAGGCCGGCCCGTTCGAGCACGGCGACGTGCTTCTGGACGGCGGCGAAACTCATCGGGTAGTTGGCCGCCAGCGTGCTGATCGAGTGGTCGCCGGCGAGCACGCGGCGCAGGATGTCGCGCCGGGTGCGGTCGGCGAGCGCGTGGAACAGGGCGTCCGCCCGGTCCTCGTCGGTCTCGATCATGAGACCAACATACAACCGAATGGTTGTATGTTGTCAACCCCCGCCGCGTTTACCGGCTGTTTATCCACCCCGGACAGCCTTGGCAGCAATCCCACAGCGGGCGCACACCCCGCGGGGAGGCAGCGAGTCGGGGGCCGGTGAGGTGAAGAGGAGCGGCGGTGGTGGGGAGTTGCGACGGGGGGTTCGGCTCCTCGCCACAGGCAGGTGATTGATGCCTGCGTAGCATGGCGGTGATGAGAACGGTCCGGCCACAGTGAGCGAAAGCGACCCAGGCGACCCGCTCGAACCGACCCGCACCTTCGCCTCGTTGGCGGTACCGAACTACCGCCTACTGTTCCTCGGCTCGCTCACCTCCAACGTCGGCACCTGGATGGCCAGGGTCGCCCAGGACTGGCTGGTGCTCACCCAGCTGACCGATCACTCGGCGACCGATCTGGGTTACATCACCGCGCTGCAGTTCGCCCCCGGGGTGCTGATCTCGCCGATCGCCGGCGCCGTGGCGGACCGGTTCGGCAAGCGCCGGATCATGATGGCCACCCAGTCGGGGACGGCGCTGGTGTTCGCGATCCTGACCGCGCTGGTGGCGTCCGGCACCGTCCAGCTCTGGCACGTCTATGCCAGCGCGACGGTGGCCGGCGTGCTGTGGGGCTTCGACGCCCCGGCCCGGCAGGCCTTCGTCTCCGAGGTGGTGCCCGATCGGCTGCTGGGCAATGCGGTCGGGCTGAACAGCGCGTCCTTCAACGGGGCTCGGCTGCTCGGACCGGCGATCGCCGGGGTGATGATCGCCTGGGTCGGCATCTGGCCGGTCTTCGCGGTCAACACGGTGAGCTTCATCGCCGTCCTGCTCGGCCTGTTCCGGATGCGCACCGACCAGCTGCGGCCGGCACCGGTGCGGCGCGGACGCGGTGCGATCCGCGAGGGCCTGGCCTACGTCGCACATCGCCCCGATCTGCAACTGGTGCTGTTCTGCATCTTCATGCTGGGCACCTTCGGGCTGAACTTCCAGATCACCAACGCCCTGATGGCCACCAAGGTCTTCGGTGTGGGACCCGAGGGGTACGGCCTGCTCGGCTCGGTGATGGCCTCCGGCACGCTCGCCGCCGCCCTGCTGGCGGCGCGCCGGCGGCGTCCGCGGTTGCGGCTGCTGGTCGGCGCGCTCGGTGCGTTCGCGCTGGTCACCACGGCGTTGGCGCTGGCGCCCTGGTACTGGCTCTACGCCGCACTGCTGGTCCCGGTCGGCTTGGCGTCGCTGACCGTGATGACGGCGGCGAACACCACCGTGCAGCTGACCACCGCGCCCGAGATGCGCGGCCGGGTGATGAGCCTGTACATGGCGATCTTCACCGGCGGGACGCCGCTGGGAGCGCCGCTGATCGGCTGGGTGGGTGACGCCTGGGGTCCGCGCTGGACGCTGCTGGTCGGGGCGATCGCCACCGGTGCCGCGGCACTGCTGGCCGCGCTCTATCTGTGGAACCGGCTGGGACGCCCGAACCGGTTGCCGGACTGAGCGCGAGCTGGATTTACAGCAGGTTTATCCGCGGCCGGGAGCATCGAGCCATGGGGTGATCAGGAGGTGCCCGTGGCGAAGGTTCTGTGGCTAGGGTGCTGGGTACTACCCCTCACCCCCTGGAGGCCTCATGGCAGCGGTCGACTTCCGCGTGCTGGGCCAGGTCGGGGTGACGGTGGATGCCGAGCCGCGACGGCTGCGTCCGATGGAAGCGACCGTGCTCGCCGTCCTGCTGGCCGACCACAACCGGCCGATCAGCCTGGACGCGCTGATCGAACGGGTCTGGCGCGGGCAGCCGCCGCGGACCGCGGCCACCGCCATCCGGGTGCACATCGACCGGCTGCGGGCGGCGATGCGACGCCAGGAGGTGTCCCGGCTGGTCGCGGTGGCGGGCGGCTACCGGGTGGTCGTCGAGCCCGACGAACTGGACGCGCAACGCTTCGACGACGCGCTGCGCCGGGGACGGGAAGCCGCCGGGCGCGACCCGCGGTCGGCCGGCGTGCTGCTGCGGCAGGCGCTGGCCGAGTGGCAGGGCACGCCCTTCGCGTCGATCGAAGGAATCGAGTCGATCGACGTGACCCGTAGCTACCTGCAGAGCCGGCGCGCCGAGCTGCTGGTCGAACTGGCCGAGGTCGAGCTGGCCTCCGGCCGGCACGCGGCCGTGATCGCCGACCTGCGCCGTTGGTGTGCCGAGTTCCCCGAGTCCGAGGCGCTGGCGTCCAGCCTGGTGCTCGCGCTGTACCGCAGCGGCGATCAGGTCGCCGCGCTGGATGAGTGCCGGGCGTTCACCGACCGGTTCTCCGCCGACTACGGGCTGGACGCCGGACGCGCCTTCCGGCGGCTGGAGGGCGACCTGCTCAACCAGCACCCGCGCCTCGACCCGCCCGTGGACCTCACGGTGGCCGCCCCGCCCGCGCCGATCGGACGGCAGCACCTGGTCGACGCGATCACCCGGCTGCTGGCGGCACCGCGTCCGCCGGCCCTGATCGCACTCGGTGGACGGCCCGGCATCGGGGTGAGCACTGTGCTGGCCCACCTCGCCCGGGCGGTACCGGACGCCGTGGCGCTGCCCGCCGGCGCCGGCGCGGTGAGCGGTCTCGCGGACGCAGTGGGCGTGACCCTGCCGGGCCGGTCGCCGGGCGACCGGGCCGCCGCGCTGGCCGGTGAGCTGTGCCGTCCGGGACGGGTGCTGCTGGTCGACGATCTGGACCACCTCGCACCCGACACCCTGGAGTTGCTGCTGGCGCTGCTCCGGTTCCCCCGGATCTGCCCGATCGTCACCGGCGGGCGATCGCGTCCGCTCGGCGAGCATCCGCTGCTCAGCGACGGCTGGGTCGCGGCCACCGACTGCGTCGCTCTGGAAGTGCAGCCGCTGGACGAGGCCGCCGCCCGGAGTTTGGTGGAGTCGCTGGTCTCCGGCGCTCACCCGGCCCGCGACGCACTGGTCGAGCGGGTGGTCGAATCCGCCGGCGGGGACCCGTTCCTGCTCGCCGCCCTCGCCCGCGAGGCCGAGGCCACCGGCCAGTGGGCCGATGCCCCGGCCAGCCTGGAAGAGTTCGTCCGGCGCAGTGTGGCCGGGCTGCCCGCGGGCAGCGCCGGCTGGCTCTCGCTGGCCGCGACCGATCCGCCGGTCGATCTCGACCTGCCCCTGCTGCGCGAGGCGCTCGGCTTGTCGGCCGCGGAGTCCGCCGCCCTCGGAGAGGCGGCGCTGGCGGCCGGCCTGCTGATCGAGTCGCCGCGCGGGCTCGCCTTCCGGCACGCCGGGTTCCGGGACGCGCTCGGCAAGCTGCAGCTCGACCCGGTGGTTCATCGGCGGATGATCGACCTGCTGGCGGCCAGGCCGGACCCTGACCTTGGCCGGATGGCCCATCACGCCCGCCGGTTGCCGGAGGCGTCCGAGGCGGCCGGCTACACCGCCGCCGAAGCGGCCGGCCTGCTCGCGGCGGGCACGCCGCTCGCGGCGGCCGAGCGGTATGCCGAAGCCGTCGACCTTGCCCAGCGGGCCCGGATCGCGCCCGGCGACTGGCTGCGCTGGGCGCTGGACGGCGCCACGGCGCTCACCCTCGGTGGCCGGATCGACCAGGCCATGGCCCGCGCCGCCGAGCTGGCGCCGATCGCCCGCCGGACCGGCGATCCGGCACTGTTCGCCCAGGCGGCCCTCGCCTCAGCCGGTCCCTGGGTGCCGTTGGGTGCGGAGGCCCGGCGCGCCCAGTTGCTGATCGGCGAGGCGCTGGACTGGCTGCCGCCGGCCGATTCGGCGCTGCGCGTCCGGCTGGTCGAGGCCTATCTGCGTGCCGGCCACGCCGGGGACGCCACCATGCTGGCCGGGCTTGCCGGGGTCGAGCCGGAACTGCGGCAGCGGGCGTCCGATACCGACCCGGGGGTGGCGCTGGACGCGTTGCGGGCGTTGCGGTCGTTGACCTGGACGCTGCGCCAGCCGGCCCAGCGCCGGCTGGAACTGGCGCAGCGAATGGCGCTGGTCGGTCCGCGGACGACGGGTTCGGACGCCGAGCTGGAGGCGTTGCACCTGATCGTGCTCGCCCACCTCGAACTCGCCGACCGGATCGGTGCCGGTACCGCCGCCCAGGACTACGTGCGGCGGGCGGAGGCCTCGGGCTCGGTGCTGCACCGCTGGGTGGCGGCGAGGCTGGCCGGACTGCTCGCCGGGCTGGCCGGACGCGCGGGAGCCGCCGACCGCCATGCCGAACGGGCGCGCGAGCTGCGCGCCGGCGTCGATCCCGAGACGGTTGCGGTCGCCGAGCACGAAGGCATGCTCAGCGATGCCGTCCGGGAGGACCGGTTGGCCGACCTCGCGCCGGCCCTGGACGCCCTCGACGACGATGTGTCGGGCTTCGACCCGCTCTACCAGGTCGCCGGCGCGGCGATTGGGGCCGCGGTGGGACGTCCGGTGGCTCCGGACTACCTGGAACAGCTCTGGGAGGTGGTCCGCGGGAGCTTCCGGGCCGGTGCCGCAGCCGGGCTGATCGTGGCGGCGCTCGGCCGGACCCGGCCCCCGGCCCGGCTCGCCGACGAGCTCGCGGCCGAGTTGGCCGCGCACAGCGGCGGCTGGCTGCCGATCGGCGCGTCCGCCGGCGTCGGCCCGGCCGACTCCCACCTCGCCCGGCTGCTGGCGCTGTGCGGCCGGCCCGACCACAGTGCCCGGCACGCCGCGCTGGCGACCTCGGTCGCCCACAGGTTCGCACCCACCTGGGTTCGGTTCACACAGAAGGAGACACCCCATGCCGTCGAAGACCGGGATTGAAGACTATGCCAACGACGACACCACCCAATTCGTCCTGCAGTGGAACGACTGGTCGACCGCCGACGACCGCCAAGAGGTCTACCGAACCGCCTGGGACGAGGTCCGGCGCGGCCGGTCCGCGCTCGCGTTCATCGCCGCCGTCGCGGCCCAGAAGAAGGTGCCGGTGCCCGAACACATCCAGGACTACCTGCGCAAGCACCGGGACTTCTCCGACACCTTCCAGCGGGCGTTCAAGAAGGTGCGCAAGAACGACTGGCGACTCGGCGTGGTGGTCGACCAGACCAATCTCGAGTCGTTCCCGCCCGAGGTCACCCTGCTGAAGGACAGCGGCGCCCAGCTGGTGATGCTCTACGTGGTCGGCGACGCGACGATCTGAGCGTCCTACCCGCCGGACTTGCGGCGGAACTGCCGCTTGCCGCCCTGGGCGTGGGTGTTCTTGGCGCTGCCCCGGGCGGCATCGGTGTGATCGGCACCGGAATGCTGGTTCTGCTGCTTGCGTTCCAGCGCGGCCTTGAAAGCGGCCTTGGTGTCGGCGTTCGGATCTGATTCCGGCATCGGTGCCTCCTGGGTCGCGAGAAGACACCACTGTAGGCGTTGTCGCGGTAACCTCGGGCGCGTGCTGCTCTCCGACCGTGACATCCGCGCCCAGATCGAGGCGGGGCGGGTGCAGTTCGAGCCCTGGGATCCGGCGATGGTCCAGCCCAGCAGCGTCGACGTCCGGCTGGACAAGTACTTCCGGCTGTTCGACAACCACAAATACCCGGTCATCGACCCCACCCAGGACCAGCCCGAGCTGACCCGGCTGGTCGAGGTGAACCCAGCCGAGGGCTTCGTGCTGCACCCGGGCGAGTTCGTGCTGGGCAGCACCTACGAGACGGTCACCCTGCCCGACGACCTGGCCGCGCGGGTCGAGGGCAAGTCGAGTCTCGGACGCCTCGGGCTGCTCACCCACGCCACCGCCGGTTTCGTCGATCCCGGGTTCAGCGGTCACGTCACCCTGGAGTTGTCCAATGTGGCCACCCTGCCGATCATGCTCTGGCCAGGGATGAAGATCGGCCAGCTGGCCTTCTTCCAGCTGTCCAGCCCCTCGGAGAACCCGTACGGCTCAGCCCTCTACGGCTCGCACTACCAGAACCAGCGCGGGCCGACCGCGTCCCGGAGCTTCCAGAACTTCCACCGCGCCGAGGTCTGAGGGCACGACCACATCGCGGACGACGGTGCGGTCGTCCGTGGCCGTGGAGTGCGGCCCCTGGTTGGCTTCGCCGTCCCCGATCGTGGTGGGGCGTCCGTGCCCTGGGGTCAACGATCTCGGGATCGTGTCAGGGTGCTCGGGTAGGTGGATGATTTCGGGTTCTAGCGCGAGATCGTGGACGGAACCGGGCACCGTGTGAGTATCCCGAGATCGTGATGAGGACGTTGGCCAAAGGCATGGCGGTGCGGCTGGCCACCCAGCCGTTGGCGATCCTGCTGTCCAAGAGGCCAGCCTCCGCGCCTGGACTCAGCCGAGGACGTCCGACAGTTCGGTCGCGGGCAGGTCGCTGAAGGCGTCCGCGACGCCGGGGCAGGCGATGGCCCCGGCGACGGTGTTCAGTCCCAGCGCCAGCTGCCGCGAGTCGATGCAGGCTTGCCGCCAGCCCTTGCCGGCCAACTGCACCGCGTAGGGCAGGGTGGCGTTGGTGAGCGCCCAGGTGGACGTGTTCGGCACCGCGCCGGGCATGTTGGCGACGCAGTAGAAGATCGCGTCGTGCACGGCGAACGTCGGGTCGTCGTGCGTGGTGGGGCGGGAGTCCTCGAAGCAGCCGCCCTGGTCGATGGCGACGTCGACCAGTACCGAACCCGGCCGCATCTGGGCGACCATCTCGTTGGTCACCAGCTTGGGCGCCTTGGCACCGGGGATCAGCACCGTGCCGATCACCAGGTCGGCGGCGAGTACCTGTTCGCGGACGCTCAGAGCGGTCGAGACGATGCCCTGGATCCGGTTGTCATAGCGCCAGAAAGTCATCCGGAGCTTCTCCAGGTCGGTGTCCAGGATGGTCACGTTGGCACCCATGCCGAGGGCGATGTTGGCGGCGTTCTGCCCGGCCACGCCGCCGCCGAGGACCACCACCTTGGCGTTCGGGACGCCGCCGACAGCACCCATCAGCACCCCGCGTCCGCCCTGGGCGCGCATCATCGCGTGCGCCCCGACCTGCGGCGCCAGGCAGCCCGCGACCTCGGACATCGGGTACAGCAGCGGCAGCATGCCGTTGGGCAGCTGCACCGTCTCGTAGGCCAGCGCCGTCGTGCCGGCGGTCACCAGTCGCTCGGTCAGCGGACGGTCGGCGGCCAGGTGCAGGTAGGTGAACAGCAGCAGATCCTCGCGCAAGTAGCCGTACTCGGAAGCGATCGGCTCCTTGACCTTCATGACCAGCTCGCCGGCGGCCCAGGTGGCGTCGGCGTCCGGCAGAATGCTGGCGCCCTGGGCGGCGTACTCGGCGTCGGTGATGGACGACCCGGCACCGGCGCCGGCCTGCACGAACACCTGGTGGCCGCGCCGGACGAGCTCGTGGACACCGACGGGCGTGATCGCCACCCGGTACTCGTTGTTCTTCACCTCGGTGGGGACGGCGATCTTCATAGCGCTCCTTCGATCCCGGGGGCTGTGTGCCAGCAGTCTAGGGCCGGCCAGTAACGCGTACATTGCGGTCATGCTGACCTGGGCAGACCTCGCCGCCGGGACCTTGGCACGGCAGTTTCCGGCCGGGACGGACGCCGCCGACGTGCCCGCGCTGCTGCAGCAGGTCGGGCCGATCCAGTCCCAGACGGCGCGCTCGGCGTTCCTCGGGCTGGCTGCCCGCCACCCCGGCCTCACCCACGACGCGATCACCGCCGCGTACGAGTCGTTCGCGATCGTTCGCGGCAGCAGCCTGCGCGGCACGGTGCACACCAGCGTCGCCGAGCACCATCCACTGCTGGAGGTCGCCACCCGGCTGGGGCAGCGCGCGCTGTGGGCACGGTCGCTGCGGATGGACCGGACCACCCTGGAACAGGTCTGGGCCGGCATCGAGGCCTACGCGGCCGACGAGTGGCGGACGCCGGGCGAACTCGCCGAGCACCTGCTGGGCTGGCTGGCCGCGAACGACCCGGACGCGCGGCCGGCGTTCTCCGGCAATCAGGGCCGCTATGTCGCCTTCGGCCACGGCGGGCTGATCCGGCGTCCGCTCGGCGGCGACTGGGCCGGCCAGGGTGCCCCGGGCTATCGGACGGCGGCCGTCCTGCTCGGCGACCGGACCGCTCTGCTGGCCGATCCCGACGCGGCAACCGATGCCCTGCTGCGCCAGCACGTCGCAGCGCACGGCCCGTCCAGCCGGCACGATCTGGCCTGGTGGTCGGGGATCGGCCTGACCAGGGTGGACGCCTCCCTGGCCCGGCTCGCGCTGCCGTCCGAGCCGGGCCCGGACGGCCGGAGCTACCACGATGTGCCGGACGCCCCGGCACCGCGCGAGCTGACCGGCGTCCGGCTGCTGCCCGAGTTCGACGCGCTGTTCTGCGCCTTCGAGCCGGCCGGCCGGGAGCGGTTCGTCGACGCCGCCCACTACGCGGTGCTGTGGAAGCAGGCCAATGGCCAGCTGCTCGCCCCGGTCTTGGTGGACCACCGGCTGCGTGGCCACTGGCGGCTGACCGGTTCGGCACGCCGCCGGCGCCTGGAGGTGAGCTTGTATCCGGGCGGGCGCCGGGCCGCCCGTGCCGAGTTCGACGACGCGGCCTCGGCCGTCCAGCTCGCGCTCGGCGTCACCATCGACGGGCTCGACCTGGCCTGACTCTTCTCGCCAGGGCCGCGAGACCACCCGCGCGGCGGTACCCGTCGGGGTGATTCCGGCTTAAGCTCCCCCAATCGGCGACGACGATGCGCCGTGGAGAAGGAGACCCCGATGAGCTCCGACGAGCCGAATCCCGCCGCCGACCCGGAGCGGCCGATCAGCCAGGCGGACTTCGACCGCATCCAGGCATCCGAGGAGTTCGTCGAACTGCGGCGGCGGTTCCGCACCTTCGCCTTCCCGATGACGGTGGCCTTCGTCGCCTGGTACTTCCTGTACGTGCTGCTGTCGACCTACGCGGTGGGCTTCATGTCGATCCCGTTGCTCGGCGAGATCAACGTGGGGATGGCGATGGGCCTGGCGCAGTTCGTCACCACCTTCGGCCTGACCTGGCTGTACGTGCGGCACGCGAACCGCAACCTGGACCCCCTGGCCGAACGACTGCGCAACGAGCTGGAAGGGAAAGCCTGAGATGCAGATGGGCAATCCGCTGTTGAACATGGCGATCTTCGCCGTGTTCGTGCTGATCACGCTGATCATCGTCATCCGGGTCGCCAGCCGGGCCAGCCGGACGGCCACCGACTTCTACGCCGGCGGCCGGGCCTTCAACGGACGCCAGAACGGGATCGCGATCGCCGGTGACTACCTGTCGGCGGCGTCCTTCCTCGGCATCGCGGGCGCGGTGGCGGTCTACGGCTACGACGGGCTGCTCTACTCGATCGGCTTCCTGGTGGCCTGGCTGGTCGCGCTGCTGCTGGTCGCCGAGCCGTTGCGCAACACCGGCAAGTACACGATGGCCGACGTCCTCAGCTTCCGGATGCAACAGCGTCCGGTGCGCACCGCCGCGGCGACCTCCACCCTGGCGGTGTCGTTCTTCTACCTGCTGGCCCAGATGGCCGGCGCCGGCGGACTGGTCGCGCTACTGATGGGCATCACCGACAAGACCCAGCAGGGCTTCGTGATCGCGCTGGTCGGCATCCTGATGATCGTCTACGTCCTGGTCGGCGGCATGAAAGGCACCACCTGGGTGCAGATCATCAAGGCGGTACTGCTGATCCTCGGTGCCGGGGTGATCTGCCTGATGGTGATGTTCCACTTCGGCTTCAACCTGTCCTCGTTGCTCGGCGAGGCGGTCAAGGCCAGCCCGGACGGCGTCAAGGTGATCCAGCCGATGCTGCAATACGGCAAGGATCCGCTCAGCTTCGTGTCGCTGTCGATCGCGCTGATCTTCGGGGCGGCCGGCCTGCCGCACGTGCTGATGCGCTTCTACACGGTGCCGACGGCCAAGGAGGCCCGGCGTTCGGTGTCCTGGGCGATCGGACTGATCGGGGCCTTCTACCTGTTCACGCTGATCCTCGGCTACGGTGCGGCCATCTTCGTCGGCAAGGACGCCATCCTGGCCGCTCCGGGTGGGGTGAACGCCGCCGCCCCCGCGCTGGCCTTCAAGCTGGGCGGCGAGATCCTGCTCGGCGTGATCGCCGGGGTCGCCTTCGCCACCATCCTGGCGGTGGTCGCCGGCCTGACCATCACGGCGGCGGCGTCCTTCGCCCACGACATCTACAACTCGGTGCTCAAGCACGGCCAGGCGTCCCCTGACAAAGAGGTGCGGGTGGCCAGGCTGACCGCCGTGGTGATCGGCGCGAGCTCGATCGTCGGCGGGGTGGCGGCCAACGGCCAGAACGTGGCCTTCCTGGTGTCGCTGGCATTCGCGGTGGCGGCCAGCGCGAACCTGCCGTCGATCCTCTACTCGCTCTACTGGCGGCGCTTCAACACCCGCGGCTCGGTCTGGTCGATCTACGGCGGCCTGCTCTCGGCGGTGCTGCTGATCGCGTTCTCACCGGTGGTCTCGGGGGCGAAGACGGCGATGTTCCCGGCGGTGAACTTCGCCTGGTTCCCGCTGACCAACCCCGCGCTCATCTCGGTGCCGCTGGGCTTCTTCCTGGGCTGGCTGGGCACAGTCACCAGCAAGGAGTTCGACGCGGCCAAGCAGTCCGAGATGGAGGTCCGGTCGATGACCGGGGCGGGCGCCGAGAAAGCCGTGCTGCACTGATCGGCGAAGCAGGACGCAGCTGAGGAGAGTGCTGATCAACGCGGGTTCGCTGGTTGAGCTACATCGAAACCCGTTGCCGGAGGGGATCGACAAGCTCGGCCACCGATGAACAGTGGTTCCGTGACGCGCTTGTGCGCGACGCTCCGGCGACCCGACCCTTCCCCCCGAAAGGGCCGGTCTGCCGGTGCGTCGCGCACCATGCGTTCCCCCCGATAGTCACACCGCCGAGCGAGCCCCCCAGCTACTCGGGATCAGCGACTTCACCCACTATGAGCGGGCGACTTCCGGGCTGATACAACGCGTTCGGAGAATCTTTCTGAGCTGTCAGCGGCGCACCCAGACGGTGGTGTCGGACGGCAGCGTGCCGTCGGTGCCGAGGTCGCCGGAGGCCAGCAGCACCCGGCCGTCCGGCAGCGCCACCGGGGTGCTGCCGAAGTTCGTCCAGCACTCGAAACGGTGCTCGCCGGCACCCGCCGGACGGGTGAACACCAGGGTGTCCGCCGGACCCTCCAGCCACTCCAGGGTGCCGTCGCCGAGCTCGTCCAGCTCGCGACGCAGCTTCAGCGCGGCCCGGTACAACTCCAGGGTCGAACCGGGGACGCCGTCCTGGGCGTCGGCGGCCAACGCCGTCCAGTCGCTCGGCTGGGGCAGCCAGGGCGCCGCCGAGCCGTCCGGCGAGAAGCCCAGCGAATCACCGGAAGCGGTCCACGGCAGCGGGACGCGGCAGCCGTCGCGGCCCTTCTCGGTGCCGCCGGACTGGAACCAGATCGGGTCCTGCAACGCGTCGGCGGGGATCTCCTCGGCCTCGGGCAGGCCGAGTTCCTCGCCCTGGTAGACGTAGGCGCCGCCGGGCAGGGCCAGCATCAGCAGGGCCGCCGCGCGGGTCCGCAGCCGGCCCAGGTCGAAGTCGGCGGGCAGCGCGGTGAAATCGTCCAGGTGCCGCGCCATCGGCTTCAGGCCGGCCTGCTCGCGGGCGTAGCGCGAAACCGGACGGCAGACGTCGTGGTTGCCCAGCACCCAGGTCGGCGGCGCGCCCACCTCGGCGTGCGAGGCGATGGTGGCGTCGATCACCGAGCGCAGTTCGCTCGGCAGCCAGGGCGCCATCAGGAAGTCGAAGTTGAACGCGGTGTGCAGTTCGTCCGGGCGCAGGTAGGCGGCCAGCCGCTGCGGCCGTCCGACCCAGATCTCGCCGCAGAACGCCCGCGCCGGGCTGTACTCGTCGGCGATCTGGCGCCACTCCCGGAAGATCTCGTGCACCGCGGGCTGATCCCAGTGCGGGTGGTCGGCTTCGGCGTCGTCGGCGAGCGGGAAGACCAGGCCGTCCAGGTCGGGCAGGTCCCAGTCCTTCTCCAGGCCGTGCGCGACGTCGATCCGGAAGCCGTCGATGCCGCGGTCGAACCAGAACCGCAGGGTCTGCTCGAACTCGGCGCGCACCTCGGGGTGCCGCCAGTTGACGTCCGGCTGGGCGGGCGCGAACAGGTGCAGGTACCACTGGCCGTCCGGTACCCGGGTCCAGGCGGGCCCGCCGAAGTTGCTCTGCCAGTCGTTCGGCGGCAGCTCGTTGTTGACGCCACGGCCCTCGCGGAACACGTACAGCTCGCGCTCGGCCGAACCCGGCGCGGCGGCCAGCGCGGCCTGGAAGAGCAGGTGCTGGTCGGAGGTGTGGTTCGGGACGATGTCGATGATGATCTTGATCCCGGCCTGATGTGCCTCGACGATCAGCGCGTCGGCCTCGGCCAGGGTGCCGAACAGCGGCTCGATGTCGCGGTAATCGCTGACGTCGTAGCCGGCGTCGGCCATCGGGGAGGGATACCAGGGACTGATCCAGATCGCGTCCACGCCGAGCGCCGCCAGGTGCGGCAGCTTCGAGCGGATGCCAGCGATGTCGCCGATGCCGTCGCCCGAGGCGTCGGCGAAGCTGCGCGGATAGATCTGGTACACCACCGCGTGCCGCCACCAGTCGTCTCGTGCGTTGCGCCCGTTCATGAATCTCCTTTACCGGTATAGTCTGTACCGGTAAAGATAGTGCTCGCTGCGGATGAAGGCAAGCTGGCAGCAGAGTCGGAAGGGGTCCCATGCCACGCATCACCCTGCAGTCCATCGCCGACCGGGTCGGAGTCAGCCGGATGACGGTGTCGAACGCCTTCTCGCGTCCCGGCCAGCTGTCGGCGGAGTTGCGCGAGCGGATCCTGGCGGTGGCGTCCGAGCTGGGCTATCACGGACCGGACCCCGCCGCCCGCTCGCTGGCCACCGGCACCTCGGGTGCGATCGGGGTGCTCTGGACGCAACCGCTGCGGCTGGCGCTCTCGGACGCCGTGAACGCCCGCTTCCTCGGTGCGGTCGCCGACGAGCTGAGCGCCGACGGGCTGGCGCTGACCATGCTGCCGCCGACGGTGCCGGCCCACGACGTGGCGATGGACGGCGCGATCGCCTACTCCTGTGACCCCGAGGCGCCCAGTGTGGAATGGCTCCGGCGTCGCGGGGTGCCGGTGGTGGGGGTCGACATGGACTGGCAGGACGGCGTCCGGATCACCATCGACGACCGCGGCGGTGCCCGGGCGGCAGCGGAGCATCTGATCGCGCTGGGCCACACCCGGGTGGCCATCCTCACCTCCCGGGCCGAAACCGGGGCGCAGGCCAGGCATCACGTCGGTGCCGAGCGGCTGTCCGGCTGGCTGGAGGGCCTCGGCGGGGTCAAGCCGGTGATCAGTTTCGTCCAGGTGTTCGGTGACAACCGGGCCTCGATCGTCGAGACGCTGCGCCGGCACCGGCCCACCGCGCTGCTCTGCGTCTCCGACTTGGTCGCCGCCCAGGCGCTGGCGGCGGCCGGCGAGCTCGGGCTGCGGGTGCCCGCCGATGTCGCGGTGGTGGGCTTCGATGACCATCCGGTGGCCGCCGGGCTGGGGCTGACCACGGTCGCCCAGGATCCGGACGCGAAGGGCCGCGCCGCCGCCGAGGCGCTCCGGCAGACCCTGTCGCCGCGCGCCGGACGCGGTGCCGCCGAGCCGGCCGACGTCGAGCTGCCGGTGCGGTTGATCGTCAGGGCCAGCACCGGGACGGTCGGTCCGCCGGGCTAGCATGCGGCCATGAGCCCAGCCGCGCCCCGCCGTCCGGCGACCTGGCTGATCGCGCTGGTGGTGGTGGTGATCCTGGCCGCCGGCGGTGGCTACCTGATCTGGCGGACGGCCACCGACCCGGTGCCCGGCGCGACGACTGCTGCCCGGCGGGCGGCGGATGCGATCGCCGCCCGGACGATCGCCGATGGTTCCTTCGGCAGCACGGTCGGCCCCGGCGAGGTGGCCGATCTGGAGGCGACCCTGCGCGGAATGGGCACACTGCGCCCGGTGGTCACCGTGCAGGACGTCCAGCTGGCCGACAACGGCCGCGACGGCACCGCCCGGTTGCGGGCGGAATGGGTGATCCACGACGGCAAGCCGGCGTGGATCCAAGAGGCCTACCTGCGCCTGGTGCGCGGCGCCGACGGCTGGTCCGGGGTCTGGCAGCGCGAGCTGATCGCCTCCGGGCTCGCTCCCGGCGAGCGGCTGCGGGCCGTCCGGCTGTCCCCGGTGCGGGGCGAGATCCTGGGCCGGGACGACCAGCGGCTGGTCTGGAATCAGGAAGCCAGGCGGATCGGGCTGGACAAGACCCTGCTTGCCACGGAGGCTCAGCCCGCGGCGGCGGCGGCGCTGGCCGCAGCGGTCGGGATCGACCCGGACGGCTACGTCGCCAAGGTCGCCGCCTACGGCCCGAAGGCCTACGTGGAGGCGGCGGTGATCCGGTCGGTGGGCCAGCAGGAGTGGCGCATCCTGTCCGCGGCCGGCCGCGTCCCCGGGGTGCGGATGTTGGACGCCGTCCGCCCGCTGGCCCGTTCGGTGACCTTCGCCCGTCAGGTGCTGGGCAGCGTGGGGGAGGCCACCGACGATGCCATCCGGCGCGGCGACGGCGCCGTCCGCCCCGGCGACCTGGTCGGGCTGGCCGGACTGCAACGGGTCCACAACGCGACGCTGATGGGAGTCACCGGCTTCGTCGTCCAGGCCTACGCCGACGGCCATGCCGAAGCACCCCGCGAGCTGTTCCGAGTCGCGGCCGTCAACGGCCAGTCGCTGAGGACCACCTTGGACGTCGGCCTGCAGACCCGGGCCGAGACGCTGCTGGGGCGATCATCCGGCCGGGCGGCGGTGGTCCTGTTGCGTCCCTCCGACGGTGCCGTGCTGGCCATTGCCAGCCGCCCGGGGGAGACCACCGCCACCACCCAACGGGTCTACCCCGCAGACTTCGCGCCGGTCGCCGGGCTCGGGATGCCGGGTGGCCTCGCGGAGGCGCTGCGAGCGCTCGGCCTCACGGATGGCTTCGGCCTGGGCATCGATGTCTTCGGTGCCGCCGTCGACGGCGGCACGCTGCGATTGTCGCCCTTCGCGATGGCGGTGGCGACCGCGTCCGTTGCCCGCGGCGGCACCGTGCGGCCGATCCTGGTGCTCGGTCAGCAGCAGCCCGCGCCGGCGTCCGGTATTGCCGCGGATCGAGCCGAGAGCATTCGTCGTGAACTGCGGAAACGGGCCGGGCATGCCGAGTTGCGCGGGTTGTCGCGGATCCCGGGCCCGGCCGTGTTGGCCGATGGCGACGGGCGGTTCTGGACGGTGGCCGTGCGCGGCGACCTGGCGGCGGTCACCTTCGATTCGCAGCGTGGGTCGGTGGCTCTGATGGAGCGGCTGCTCCGAGGCCTCCGCTGACCGAGCCTAGACTCGCGGCATGCGTCGCCTCAGCTTGCTGGTCGTGTTGACGCTGCTCGGCGCCTGTTCGATGACCACGCCGCCGGCCAGCCCGGAGCCCGCGCCGAGTGCGCCGGTGCTCGCCCAGCCGCGGCTCGACGCCATCACCTCCGACCTGCGCTCCCGCGGGGTGACCGGCGAGATCCGGGTGATCAGTGCCGAGGCCGCCCGGTTCGCCAATGGGGCGCTGGGCTGCCCGCAACCGGGTGGCCGCTACACCCAGGCCCAGGTCGACGGCATGCGAGTGGTCGTCGAAGCCGGCGGGGTCCGCTACGACTACCGGTTCGGGCGAGGCGACCAGCCGCGGCTGTGTGAGCAGCCGCGACCACGTCCGAGCAGCTCCCGCAGCAGGTAGTCAGCACCGAATCACGACGGCGCCCCCGGAACCAGGTTCCGGGGGCGCCATCGAGGGGTCGGGTCAGATCGCCGGCGTTCGCAGCAGCCGGGCCTCGTCCTTTCCGGCCTTGTTGTCGAGCACGACGATCATCGTGCCCAACGGCTGCTGATCGGCGACCGCCTCGACGTCCACACCGAGCCGGACGGTGACCGTGCGGTTCACCTTCACCTCTTCGTAGTTGCCGTTGGCGATCGGTGCCTTGCCGATCTGGTACGTGGCGACACCGTTCATCGTGTCCGAATAGGCGTCGTCCACGATGGAGTAGGACGCCACCCGGTAGTCGAACGGCTTGCTGCCGGTCAGGCCGATCTGGCTGGCGGCGAGCGGCAGCAGCACGGTGCTGCTGTCGGTGGGGGCCACCATCGGACGCCCGGGGGCGAACACCTGGTCCTTGGCGACGTCCAGGATGAACGTCTCGCTCAGGCCGTCGGCGTCGCCGGTGCGCACCAGCCCCGAGTCCATGCTGAACAGGATGTAGTCGGTCTTACCGTCGCGATTGACGTCGATCTCGACGTCGTAGTCGACGGTGGCCGCGTTCGAGGACCGCGTCCAGCTGTTCACCGCGAAGACCAGCAACGTGTCGTTCTCGAGCGGCAGTTCCTGGACGCCGGCGGCGCGCAGGTCAACCCCACCGGGGGCACGGTAGGAGAGGTCGTTGGAGCTCGCCAGTCCCCAGGTGTAGAAGTCAGCAACCGTGTTCATCGCACCCTTGGGGTTGGTCAGCGTCACCTGCAACGTGCGTGCGTTGGCCGCCACCGTCGTGGCCGGCTTCGCCCCCGCGGTGGTGGGCCGCCCGTTGGTCTTGACATCGGTGACCAGCGGCGCCTTCAGCAACTGCTGCTTGGCCGCCACCTTTGCCTGCGCCCGGGGCACCATCAGATAGGGCACCCGCAGCGTGCCGCGGCCATTGGTGGTGATCTTCACGTTCCCCGAGACCTCGCGGAAGCTGAACTGGTCCGTGGTCGACATCGAGTCGCCCAGCTTGGACGCGGTGGCGCGCAGGGTGACCGTGACCGTCCGCGACTTCTTGGCCGCCACCGTGACCTTCTTCGGGCTGAAGCTGACCGAGGCGCTACGGGACTGCTGGGTCTTCTCATTCGAAAGCGTGAAGGTGACCTTCTTGGTGCTCTTGTTGACCAGGGTCAGGGTGCGCGTCCCGCGGTAGCCCTGGCTGGCCTCCGGTTCGGCGAATCCGTAGCTCAGCGACGCGTCGTAGACCCGTCCGGCCCGGGTCCGGTAGCTGTCGCCGTAGGCGTACACGCTGGTGCCGACGACCTGGCTGGCGTCTACCAGCCCGCCGCCTCGGGTGAGCCGGTAGCCGGCCACCTTTGCCGGATCGGCGGTGCTGACCAGCGCCGAGGCGATCTCGTAGGACTTCCAGTCCTTGTGCGCCTGCCGGGCCAGCGCGGCGACCCCGGCGACATGCGGGGCGGCCATCGACGTGCCGGACAGCACTTCGGCGCCGGTTCCGGTGCCGACCGCCGCGGATCTGATGCTGACGCCCGGGGCGGACACCGACGGCTTCAGTCCGCTGTCGTCGTTGCGGGGACCGCCGGACGAGAACGAGCCGTAGCCGGTGAAGCCCGGGTTGGAGAGCGGCTGGGCAGCCAGGGTGAGGGTCTTGTCGTCGGCGGCCAGCAGCGCAGCGCTATCGCTGCTACGGACGCCGAGGAACGGGATCGTCACGGTGTAGGGCGTTTCGTCGTCGGGGTTGGAGAGGATCTCCCCCTCGAACGGCGGGTAGCCGTTGTCGGTGTTCACCATCACCACGGCGTCGGCGCCGGCTTGCTGCCCGTAGATGGCCTTGGCCACCCGCGCGCAGTCGCCCCGCCGCACGACCGCGATCTGCAGCGGCGCGGTGGGGGAGGCGTCGATTCCGGCCTGGCTGAAGGCCGTTTTCGAGCAACCCAGGGCTTCGTTCTCGCCGGTGCCCGAGTCGTCGCGGACGTACACGACCTGGTAGGGGCCGGCCGGTAGGTCGGCATCATTGGCGTTGATCGCGGCCACGGTGCTGCCGGGGAGCTTCAGCGCGGCACCGGGGAAGCCGGCGGTGGAGTCCACCGCGGCCACGTTGATCACACCGCGCGCAACACCCGGCGACCCGGTCAGATAGGGATTGGGTCCGGCGTTGCCGGCCGAGGCGACCACGACGACCCCGGCGGCCTGGGCGTTCTCGGAGGCGATCGAGTCGGCGTCGGAGACTCGCCCGTAGTCCGAGCCGAGGGACATGTTGATGACCTGGATCTGATTCTTCACCGCCCAGTCGATGGCTTCGGTGACCACATCGGTGGAGCCCTCGCAGCCGAACACCTTCAAGGCGTAGAGGTCGACCTTGGGTGCGACGCCGGGTCCGACCTTGAAGTCGTGGGACGGGGTGCTGGCATCGTAGGGACCGGTGTAGGGGGTGCCGTCGGCGTTCACGCCACCGCCGCCGGTGGTGCCGGCCACATGGCTGCCGTGACCGTTGCAGTCCAGCGGGTTGGCGTCCGGCTTCGGCGTCGCATTGGCCGGGGTGTCCGCGTCGTAGTCGTCACCGACGAAGTCGTAGCCGCCCTTGACCCGGACGGTCGGGGTGAACGTGCTGCTGGCCTTGGCGGCGTTGAAGGCCTCGACGGTGCCCGGTCCGCCGAAGTCGGCGTGGGTGTAATCGATGCCGGTGTCGATGATCGCAACCTTGACGTTCTCACCGAGGTACTTGGTCTTCTGCCACACCTGCGGCACGCCGAGATAGGGCACGCTGACGGCGTTCTGGATCTTGTAGGTCCGGGCGGCGGTGACCGACTTGACCCCGGGCAGCGCCGCAACGGCCTTCAGCTGCTTGCGCGGCAACGTCACCCGCATGCCGTTGTACGCGGACTGCATCTGGGAGAGCACCTTGCCGCCGCGGCCGCGCAGCTGCGTCTTGAGCCGGTCCTGGGACCGCTTCAGGTCGGCCCGGATCGAGGCCGCCCGGGCGCTGGACAGCCGGGTGGCGGTGCGGGACTGGACGACGGCGACCGGATCGCCGGTCAGCTCGATCATCACGGTGACCGCGGCGTCGGGGTTCGCCGAGCCGGGGCGGAATTTGGTGTCGATGGCCGTCGTTCCGGTCGTGGAGTCGAAGCGGTCGACACCGGTCTCGGCGTGGGCGACCGTGGGCACCGCCAGGGCGACAACGCCCGAGAGGATCATGATTTTCCGGCGTAGCAAGATCTGCCCAGCCTTTCTACGAAGGGGTGACGAGTGCGGGCGATGCCCTTGCGGGCAGGCTACGGAGCGGGTGGTCGGAGAGTCAACGGCCTTCCGGGGGTGGCCAGCGGGGTTGCCCGGCGCCCGGCGCAAACTGTGATTCAGCCGTTATCTTTGCCATGGTGAGTTCATCACCCGTGCGCCCGAGGGAGTTCATGAACCAGCCCACCGACGCTTTCGCCCAGCAGACTCGCCGGCTGGTCTCGCAGCTGCAGCGGCAGCGCGACTGGGCCGGCGGCGACCCGGGCCGGTTGGACGCCGTGGCCGACGCACTGGTCGAGTTGACCGCGCACCGGCTGTCGGGTCATCTGTGGGCCGAGGCCGCAGCCGGGTCCCAGGAGGCGGTGATGCTCGCCGCGAAGCTGCTCGGCCGGCACGGTCCGGTCGGTCCCTATACGCCCCGGGCGGACGCCGTCCGCTCGATCACCGCGCTGGTGCAGCTGGCCCTGGTCCAATCTGCCGCCGGTCTGCACCCGCAGGCCGAGCAGGCCCTGGCTGCCGCGTTCGGGCTGCGCGAGCAGCTGAGCCGGCTCGACCTGGACGCCGCGCTGGCCCCGCGCACGGTGGCCTGGGCGTTGCTGGTCTGGGCCCGGACGGCGCTGGCAGCGGGCGATCCCGCGGCGGCCAACGCGCGAGCCGACGCGGCCCTCGGGGTGGCGGTCGACGACGAATGGGTGGCGATCGATCTCAGCCGTGCGGGTTCTGACGCGCGGTGGGCGGCTGGGCACCCCGCGCCGGCCGTCGAGTACGCCCTTGAGGCCGTCGAGCGGTACGAGGCGGTCGCCGCCGATCTGCTGGAACGTCCCGACCGGCTGCCGGCGGCGATGCTGGAGCGGCTGAGCGAGCCACTGTTCGGCCTCTACGCCGACGCCGCCGACCGGGTGCTGGCAATCGGCGCCCCCGGCCTGGCGCTGGGCCTGCGGCGACGGCTGGTGGACCTGCTCGGTTCGCAAACCGGGCGCCGCCCGGAGTCGCAGCAACTGCTGGTGTCCGCGCTGGCCGATCTCGCCGATGACCTGGCCGGCCTGGGCCGGGACGCCGAGGCCGCCGACGTCTCCGCTCTGGCCAGCTCGATCGCCGGCGACACCGAGGCCGATGCGTTGCCCAGACGCCGCCGGGCCAGGCTCGGCGCGCGCACGCCCTGGACGCCGCTGGCGCCGGACGAGGCGTTCGGTGTCCAGCCGCGGCCGGAGCCGTCCGGACGACTGGCCGCGTTGCGCGGCCCCGCCGACGCCGACGAGCAGGCCAGGCGGGCGGTCACCGAGACCACCCTGGCTCGACGCGCCGCCGAGGCCGCGAGTCAGGCTGCCGCCCAGGTCGAGGAAGCCGAGCGGCGCCGGCAGCAGGAACTGCTGCGAGCCGACGAGCTGGCCGAGCGGCAACGCCGCGAGGAGGCCGAGGCGGCCGAGCGGGACCGAGCGGACCGGCAACGCAAGCGTGCCGAGCGGATCGCCGAACACGAACGCCAGCTGGAGCGTGAGCGCGCCGAGGCCGAGGCGGCCCTTCGCGCCCGGGTGAGCGACGAGACCGATGCCGAGCGGGCCGAGCGCGAGGAACTGGAACGTCTGGCCGCAGAGCTGGCCGAGATCGATGAGCCGGCGGCCCAGCCCGTGGTGCCGGTGGTCGCGCCCGTCGAGACCCCGGTTTCGCCGATCGAGCCTGTCGAGACCCCCGGTGAGCCCATCGAGACCCCGGTTTCGCCGGTCGAGCCGGTCGAGACCCCGGTTTCGCCGGTCGAGCCTGTCGAGACCCCCGGTGAGCCCATCGAGACCCCGGTTTCGCCGGTCGAGCCGGTCGAGACCCCGGTTTCGCCGGTCGAGCCTGTCGAGACCCCCGGTGAGCCCATCGAGACCCCGGTTTCCCCGGTCGAGCCGGTCGAGACCCCGGTTTCGCCGGTCGAGCTTGTCGAGACCCCCGAGCCGCCGGTTGAGCTTGTCGAGACCCCCGGTGAGCTTGTCGAGACCCCCGGTGAGCCTGTCGAGACTCCCGTTGAACCTGTCGAGACCTCCGCGGAGTCAGCCGGGGCTGCCGAACCGGACGCGCTCGACCAGGTCCGCTCGAGCGTCGAGGATGCGGCCGCAACGGGCAAGCGACGCGAGGTCCGGGCGGCGACCGAGGCGTTGGCCGGCGAACTTCGCCAGCGCTACCAGGCCGAACCCGAGCGGTACCTCGACGAGTTCCTCGAGGCACTCGATCAGCTGTCCACCGCTCGCTGGCAGGCCGGCGACTGGTGGGGATCGCGCGGACCATCCAAAGAGGCCAAGAACCTGCGCAAACAGCACGGCCGCTGATTGCCGCGGAGGCGATCCCGGCGCGACCTGGCTGTTGTGGGAACCCGCCAAAGCTCGGACGGCCGAGTTGGCGCCTCCAGACATGCCACGCAGGTCCGGCGTCCCGAATCTGGGCCATGCCGCTCGGGTCGCCTCGCCTTGACGGCGCAGAAGTGGAAGATTTCGTGGGCAGGACTGCCGCCGGAGCCTCAATCCGGACGGCGTCCGTACAGGTGAAGTCGACAGCCGAGGAGGCGCCCGGTGTTCAAACGCATCGCGATCGTCAACCGTGGCGAGGCCGCCATGCGGCTCGTCCACGCCGTCCGGGATCTCAATGCCGAGCGGCCCGGTGACGACCCGATCGCGGTCATCGCGCTGTACACCGACGCCGAACGCACCGCGATGTTCGCCCGCGAGGCCGACGAGGCCTATCCGCTGGGTCCGGCCGCCGAGCGCCCCTACCTCAACCACGCGCTGCTGATCGATGTGCTGAAGCGGGCCCGTGCCGACGCGGTCTGGGTGGGCTGGGGCTTCGTCGCCGAGGACGCCGCGTTCGCCGACCTGGTCGAATCGCACGGCATCACCTTCATCGGCCCCTCCGGTGACGCGATGCGCAAGCTCGGCGACAAGATCGGCTCCAAGCTGATCGCCGAAGAGGTCGGCGTCCCGGTCGCGCCCTGGTCACGGGGCGGTGTCGACACCCTGGACGACGCCTTGGCGGCGGCCGAGCGGGTCGGCTACCCGCTGATGCTCAAGGCCACCGCGGGCGGCGGCGGCCGCGGCATCCGCAAGGTCACCAACGCCGACGAACTGACCGAGGCCTACCAGCGCACCCGCGACGAGGCCGAGCGGGCCTTCGGCTCGGGCGTGGTGTTCCTGGAGAAGCTGGTGACCGGCGCGCGGCACGTCGAGGTCCAGGTGATCGCCGACGGCCAGGGCACCGCCTGGGCGCTCGGCGTCCGGGACTGCTCGGTGCAGCGCCGCAACCAGAAGGTCATCGAGGAGTCGGCGTCCCCGCTGCTGACCGCCGACCAGACCGGCGAGCTGAAGGCGTCCGCGGAACGGCTCGCCCTGGCCGTCGGCTACGCCGGCGCAGGCACCGTCGAGTTCCTCTACCACCCTGGCGACCGGGCGTTCGCCTTCCTCGAGGTGAACACCCGCCTTCAGGTCGAGCACCCGATCACCGAGGTCACCAACGACTTCGACCTGGTCAAGGCGCAGATCCGGGTCGCCTCCGGCGAGCGGCTCATCGACCGTCCGGTCGAGTTCGGGCACGCCGTCGAGGCCCGGCTGAACGCCGAGGACCCGGACCGCGATTTTGCCCCCTCGCCCGGCCGGATCACCCGGCTCGACCTGCCGGCCGGCCCCGGCATCCGGGTCGACACCGGCGTCGCCGAGGGCGATTCGATCCCGGCCGATTTCGATTCGATGATCGCCAAGATCATCGCCTTCGGACGCGACCGTACCGAAGCGCTCGGACGCCTGCGCCGGGCGATGGCCGAGACCACCGTCGTGATCGAGGGCGGCGCCACCAACAAGAGCTTCATCCTCGACCTGCTGGCCCAGCCCGAGGTGACCGGCGCCGAAGGCGTCGACTGGGCCGACACCGGCTGGATCGACCGGGTCCGCGGCGAGGGCGGCCTGGTCGCCGACCGGCATTCCGGGGTCGCCCTGGTGGCGTCCGCGATCCAGTCGTACGAGGACACCGAGGAACGCGAGATCGCCCGGCTGCTGGAGACCGCGCACGGTGGCCGTCCGCAGGTGCAGAACTCGGTCGGACGGCCGGTCGAGCTGAAGCTGCGCGGCGTCACCTACCAGGTGACCGCCTTCCGGATCGGACCCCGGCGCTACCGGATCCGAGTCGCCCAGGGCGAGCAGTCGGCGAGTGTCGAGGCGTTCCTGGAACGCCTGGACCACTTCCACAGCCGGCTGCGGGTCGGCGACCAGCGCTATCGGCTGGTGACCGCCACGCACGGACCGGTGCACCTGATCGAGGTTGACGGCGTCACCCATCGGGTCAGCCGCGACGAGGGCGGGGTGCTGCGCTCGCCCGCCCCGGCGCTGGTGGTGGCCACCCCGGCCGCGGTCGGCGACGAGGTCGCCGCGGGCGCCCCGGTGCTGGTGCTCGAGTCCATGAAGATGGAGACCGTCCTGGTCGCGCCGTTCGCCTGCCGGGTCAAGGAACTGCTGGTGATGACCGGCAGCCAGGTCGAGAGCATGGCGCCGCTGGTCCGGCTGGAGCCGCTGGCCGACCAGGCCGACGCCGAGGAGGCGCCGGCCGCGACCGGCCCGGGCCTGGACCTGCCGGCGATCGCCGAGACGTCCGACCCGGCGGAGCGTGCGCACCGGTTGCTGGACGACCTGTCGGCGCTGGTGCTGGGCTTCGACGCCGACCCCGAACATCGGCCGCTGGCCGGCTACCTCACGACCCGGGATCAGCTGCGGGCCGACGGGGTCGACGTGGTGAACGGCGAGATCGCCCTGATCGGGCTGTTCGCCGATGTGGCCGAGCTGAGCCGGAACCGTCCGGCCGGCGAGGACACCAGTGCCGAGTTGCGGGTGCACAGCGACCGGGAGCACTTCCACCGTTACCTGCAGAGCCTGGACGTCGCCCGCGCCGGCCTGCCCATGCAGTTCACCGACCGGCTGGCCAAGGTGCTGGGCCACTACGGCATTTCCGAGCTGACCCGGACGCCGCAGGTGGAGGAGGCGGTGTTCCGGATCTTCCTGGCCCAGCAGCGGTTCGCGTCCGACCTGGTGGCGATCACCTCGCTGCTGGAGCGTTGGATCGCCGAGCCGGCACCGCAGCCCGAGGTCGCCAGCCACGCCCGGGCCGAACTGGAACGGCTGGTCCGGGCCACCCAGCGACGGTTCCCCGCGGTCGGCGACCTGGCCCGGAGCATCCGGTTCCGCTGGTTCGACCAGCCCCAGGTGGACGCCGAGCGCGACGCCGTCCTGGCCGGAGTGGCCGACGAGGTGGCCGCGCTGGCGGCCGACCCCGAGGCGTCCGACCGGGACCGCCGGATCGCCACCCTGGCTGCCATTCCCGAGCCGACCGTCGGCTTCCTCGCCGACCGGCTCGCCGACGGCGTCCCGGCCCAGGAGCCGATGCTCGAAGTGCTGATCCGCAAGCACTACGGCGATTTCGAGCTGACCGCGCTGCGCCATTTCACCGTCGCCGGACGCGCCGCCGCCACCGCCGACTACCGGCTGGAAGGGCGTCCCACGCTGGTCGTGTCGACTCTCGGACGGCTCGACGAGCTGGCCGGCGACGGCCCGATCAGTGCCCTGGTCGCCGACCGGTTGGGTGCCTGCGAGCGGGGCGAGGAGGCCGTGGTCGAGCTGTACCTGTCCTGGCCGGACGCCCCGGATCCGGACCGGGCCAGCGCCTACCTGGAGCAGACGTTCGCCGGCTGGTCGCTCGGTGAGAACGTCCGGCGGATCGTGGTCGCGGTCTGCGACGGCGTGACTGAGCCGCGCTTCCTGACCTTCCGCTGGACGACGTCCGGCGAGATCGCCGAGGACCGCCGGATCCGTGGCGTCCACCCGATGGTCGCCCGCCGGCTGGACCTGTGGCGGTTGCGCGACTTCGACCTCACCCGGCTGCCGGCGCCCGAGGACGTGCTGCTGTTCGACTGCGTGGCCACCTCGAACCCGGCCGACCGGCGCCTGGTGGCGATGGCCCAGGTCCGCCAGCTCGCCCCGGTCCGCGACGAGAACGGACGGCTGCTCGGGCTGCCGCACGCCGAGCGGGCGGTGGAGAACTGCCTGGAGGCGATCCGCCGCACCCGGGCCTCCCGCGGCAGCGAGGGCAACCGGCTCGACATGAACCACGTCTGGGTGCACGTCTGGCCGGTGATCGACCTCGACCACAAGGACATCGTCTCGCTGCAGACCAAGCTCACCCCGCTCGGCGACGGCGCCGGCATCGAAGAGGTGCTCGCCCAGGGCCGCTTCGACCAGCCCGGACGCGGCATCATCCCGCTCGCCGTGCGGTTCCACTACCGGGCCGGTGCCGGGGTGACCGCGGCCATCGAAGCGCCGCCCACCGAGCCGTTGAAGCCGCTGGACGATTACGCCGGACGGGTGCTGCGGGCCCGCCGCCGCGGGCTGGTCTACCCCTACGAGCTGAGCGACGTGCTGGCCGGGCCGGGCGGCACGCTGACCGAACTCGACCTGGACGCCGAGGGCCGCCTGGCCCCGGTTCAGCGTGAGCGCGGGCTCAACTCGGCGGGCATCATCTGCGCCCTGGTCACCACCCCGACCCCGCTCTATCCGGAGGGTCTGACCCGGATCGTGCTGTCCGGCGACCCGACCCGCGGGCTGGGCGCGGTCGCCGAACCGGAATGCCGCCGGATCATCGCCGCGCTCGACCTGGCGCAGCGGATGCGCATTCCGGTGGAGTGGTTCACGCTGTCCTCCGGTGCCCGGATCTCGATGGATTCCGGCACCGAGAACATGGACTGGGTGGGTGCCGCGCTGCGCCGGATTATCGAGTTCACCCAGGACGGCGGCGAGATCAACATCGTGGTGGCCGGCATCAACGTCGGTGCCCAGCCGTACTGGAACGCCGAGGCGACGATGCTGATGCACACCAGGGGCATCCTGGTGATGACTCCCGATTCGGCGATGGTGCTGACCGGCAAGGACACCCTCGACTTCTCCGGCAGCGTGTCCGCCGAGGACAATTTCGGCATCGGCGGCTACGACCGGGTGATGGGCCCGAACGGCCAGGCGCAGTACTGGGCGCCGGATCTGCCGGGCGCCTTCCGGATCCTGATGGGTCACTACGCGCAGACCTACGTGATGCCCGGCGAGGACGGGCCGCGCCGGGCACCCACGTCCGACCCGTCCGACCGGGACGTCTCGGACTACCCGCACGGCGGCGAGTTCGCCACCGTCGGCGAGATCTTCACCGCCAACCCGGACCGCAAGAAGCCGTTCGACATCCGCACGGTGATGGCGGCCGTCGCCGACGCCGACCACCCGCACACCGAACGCTGGGCCGGCATGCTGGACGCCGAGACGGCGGTGGTGATGGACGCCCGGGTCGGCGGTCATTCGATCTGCCTGATCGGCATCGAGTCCAAGCCGGTGCCGCGGGCCGGCTTCCCGCCCACCGACGGTCCCGACACCTACACCGCCGGGACGCTGTTCCCCCGGTCCAGCAAGAAGGTGGCGCGGGCGATCAATGCGGCGTCCGGCAACCGGCCGGTGGTGGTGCTGGCGAACCTTTCCGGGTTCGACGGCTCGCCGGAGTCGATGCGCAACCTGCAGCTCGAGTACGGCGCCGAGATCGGCCGGTCCGTGGTGAATTTCGACGGTCCGATCGTCTTCGTGGTGATCTCCCGCTACCACGGCGGCGCCTTCGTGGTGTTCTCCAAGACGCTGAACGAGAACATGACGGTGCTCGCCCTCGAGGGCTCGTTCGCGTCCGTGATCGGCGGCGCGCCGGCGGCCGCCGTGGTGTTCGCCCGGGATGTGGCCAAGCGCACCGCGTCCACCCCCAGGGTCGCCGAACTGGAGGCCCAGGTGCGGTCCGCGCGGCCGGCCGAGCGGGCCCGGCTGCAGGCCCAGCTGGACGACGTCCGGGCCGCGGTGCGGGCCGAGAAGATCAGCGAGGTGGCGGCCGAGTTCGACGGCGTGCACAACATCCAGCGGGCCCGTGAGGTCGGGTCGGTGGACAAGGTGATCGCGCCGTCCGCGCTGCGTCCGGAGATCATCGCCACCATCGAGGCCTTCCGCAACCGTTGACCCCACCCACCGCTCGCCGAACTCGGCGAACGGAAAATAGTCCGGCGAGCGGTGGGGGAGACTCCGCTACGCTCACGGCCATGGCCACCCTGGTGCTCACCGTGATCGGCGACGATCGCGCCGGACTCGTCAACGCCCTCGCCGACGTCGTCACCGCCCACGGCGGCAACTGGGAGCGCAGCCAGCTGGCTGAACTGGCCGGCAAATTCGCCGGCATCGTGCTGGTCCGCGTTCCCGATGACCGCTCGGACGAGCTGGCGGCGGCCCTGAAGCCCCTGAGCGGGCTGCTCGAAGTGACCCCGCATCCCGGCGCCGACGAGCCGGCCGAGGCCGAGCAGCGGATTCAGGTGGATCTGGTCGGCAACGACCACCCGGGCATCGTCCGCGACGTCTCGGGCGTGCTGAGCCGGCATGGCATCAGCATCGAGCGGTTGATCACCGAGACCCGGGACGCCCCGATGGCCGGCGGACGGCTGTTCGAGGCGCACCTGACCGCACCGGTGAGCGCCGACCAGGATCTCGACGGACTGCAGGCCGACCTGGAACGGCTGGCCACCGAGATCGTGGTCGACATCGCCGTCGCCGCCGGCTGAGCCGGGTGCGGGGTCACAGCCACCGGTAGCCTGAGCCGGTGCTGGTTCTGCTCTCACCCGCGAAGTCGCTGGACTTCGAATCGCCACTGCCCACGCGCAAGCACACCGAACCGAGGTTGCTCGAGCGCTCGGCCGAGTTGATCGAGGTGATGCGGGAGAAGTCCACCTCCGAGATCGCCGCGCTGATGCACATCTCGGACGAGCTGGCGGCTTTGAACGCGCAGCGCTACGCGGACTTCTCGCCGCCGTTCACGATGCGGAACTCCCGGGCCGCCGTGCTCGCTTTCGCCGGCGACGTCTACCAGGGCCTGGCCGTGCGACGCGGCTGGGACGCCCGGGACTACACCGAGGCGCAGAAGTCGCTGCGGGTGCTTTCCGGTCTCTACGGCGTGCTGCGTCCGCTCGACCTGATCCAGCCCTACCGGCTGGAGATGGGACTGCCGCTCGGCACCGCCCGGGGCAACAGCCTGTACGCCTACTGGGGCTCGACCATCACCGACCTGCTGCGTGCCGACCTGGACGCCTCGCCCGGCGCCGCCGCGGTGATCAACCTGGCCTCGGAGGAGTACGCCAAGTCGGTGCGCTTCGCCGACCTCGGCTGCCCGGTGGTCTCGCCCCGATTCGAGGACACCAACGCCCGCGGCACTCGCGGCGTGGTCTCGTTCTACGCCAAGCGGGCGCGTGGGGCGCTGGCTTCCTGGCTGGTGCGCGAACGCGTCCGGACGCCGGGTGTGGTCAAGCGGTTCGCCGCGGACGGCTATCGCTACGACACCGCCTCATCGACCCCGCAGCAGCCGGTGTTCGTCCGGAGCTTCGAGGACCGGCCGATGCCGCTGCGCTGAGCTGTCAGGAGTGGCAGACGGCCTCGACGTTGTTGCCGTCGGGGTCACGGACGAAGGCGCCGAAGTAGCCGTCGTGGTACTCCGGCCACTCCCGCGGCGCGTGCAGCACCTCGGCACCCACCGACGTGGCGGCGTCGAAGAAGGCGTGGACGGCCGACCGGTCGGTCGCCGCGAAGGCGATGTGGCACTCGCGGTTGGAGCTGCCACTGGCCGCCGAACTCACCCAGAAGTCCGGGTGGCCCGGCGTGCCGTAGCCGATGGCCTCGCCGAAATCCATCTGCCGGGTGAAGCCGAGGCTGCCCAGCACGGTGTCGTAGAAGCGGGTGGAGGCGGCCAGGTCGGCCACGTTGACGCCGAAGTGATCAATCATGAGGACAGTCTGTCGGCAGCCGCTGACAGTTTCGGGTCGACAGTCTTCGTGGAAGAGTGACCCGACATGAAGCGCTATCTGATCTCGTTCGACGACGGCTCGATGGACCACATCCCCGCTCAGGACTGGCCGGCAGTGGGCGAGGCGGCGCATGCCGTCGTCGCCGAGGCCAAGGCGGCAGGCGTGTGGATCTGGGGCGGCGGGATCGAACGCCAGCGGGCGAGCATCGTCGGCACCGACGGCACCGTCACTGAGGGTCCCGAGCCGGAGACCAAGGCGGTGATCGGCGGATTCTCGATCATCGAAGTGGCCACCCACCACGAGGCGTTGGCATGGGCGGCCAAGGTCGCCGCCGGTTGTCGCTGCGCCCAAGAGGTCAGAGAACTCATCTACGACCCGGAATCCTGACGCTGCCCTGGGCAGATCTGCCGACAGCAGCGCGCACTGTTGAGTCGGACGCCGGCCGAGCAGGCTTGCTTCATGACCGACACCGCGACCGAGCCGATCCGGCTCGACCACCTACTGAATGACCGGCTCTTCGAGCAGCGCACCATCGTGCTCAGCGGGCCGCTGGTCGACGAGAACACGCTCAGGCTGTGCAGCGCGCTGCTGGTGCTGGCCGCCGACGACCCGGATTCGGACATCCGGCTGCTGATCAACTCGCCGGGCGGATCGGTGCCGGGCATGCTGGCGATCCGGGACTGCATGCGGACGATCCCCAACGACGTGGCCACCATCAACCTGGGGATGGCCTACAGCGCCGGGCAGTTCCTGTTGTCGTCCGGCGCCAAAGGCAAGCGCTACACGATGCCGCACGGACGGGTGCTGCTGCATCAGGGCTCGGCCGGCATCGGCGGCACCGCGATGGACATCGCCATCCAGGCCGACGATCTGCGGCAGACCCGGGACACCGTGCTGGCCTGCATCGCCGCGGACACCGGCCAGCCGCTGGAGCGGATCGAGGCCGACTCGCGCCGGGACCGCTGGTTCTCCGCGGAGGAGGCGCTCGACTACGGCTTCGTGGACGCCATCGTCGAGGGACCCGAACTGCTCCCGGCGCCCCGGACCCGGATCGGGATGGGCCGCACCGGAATGGGCGGCGTCCGATGAGCAGCTATCCGATTCCCTACGTCACCACCCGTACCGACCGTGGCGAACGTACCGTCGACATCTACAGCCGGCTGCTGGCCGACCGGATCGTCTACCTCGGTACCGGCATCGACGACGGCGTCGCCAACACCGTGATCGCCCAGCTGCTGCACCTGGCCAGCGACAACGCCGACACCCCGATCGCGCTCTACCTCAACTCGCCGGGCGGTTCGATCCCGGCCACCCTGGCCATCTACGACGCGATGCAGTTCGTCCGGCCCCGGGTGGAGACCACTTGCGTGGGTCAGGCGGCGGCCACCGCCGCGCTGCTGCTGGCCGGCGGCGCACCGGGCGGACGGCAGATCCTGCCGCACGGGCGGGTGGTGATCCATGCGCCCGCCGCCGAGGGCCGCGGCACCATCCCCGACCTGATCCTGGAAGCCGACGAGGTCGCCCGCGTCCGGACGTTGCAGGAGGAATTGCTGGCCCGGCACACCGGCCGGACCACCGAACAGATCCGTGCCGACCTGGAACGCGACTTGATCCTCACGCCCGCAGACGCCGTCCGCTACGGCATCGTCGATCGCGTGCTGGCGGAGGGACTCAGTGTTCCTGCCAAGGATTGATCAGTTGAACGCCAGTGTCTGCGAAGTGGCGAACGTTCCGCGACGCTCCGCCTGCAGAGGACCACTGCCTAGCGGAAGATGTCCGACTTTCTAGCGGTCCGCGTCCAACTGCGCGGGGTCTTGCCGGTGGTGTAGTACCGCGATGATCTCAATGAGTTGAGCCTCATCCCTTACGCGGTACCAAAGTTGGTAGGGAAAGATGCGCAGGCTGACGCGTCGGGCAGCGCCGCGGACAGCCGGTGCCGAGTACGGGAACTCCTGGATGCGTCGGGCTACGGTGAAGAACTCGTCGGTAAATCGTTCCGTCTGTTCCGGCGCCTCGGCGTCGTAGCGCGCCCGAACTCGGTAGAAGTCACGCTGAGCACTGGAACTGAGAGCGATGTCGAATGTCACGCGCTCCGCCGGGCGTGGTTCTCGAACTCGTCGAGTGTCACGAAACCACTCGGGTCTGCGTCGGCCTCGGCGATTCGCTGGTCAATGATCGCGGCGACCTCCGAGGACACCTCGCCACGGTCGAGTGAGTTCTGCAGAGCGAAGATGAGTTCCCGCCGAGCAGACTCATTGAGCTGCAACGCTCGTTCGAGGAGAGCCTGATCAACCATGCGCCGATGGTACTCGCACGATCCGACGTTTGATGGTGGGTCAGGCGGCGAGGCAAACCGGTCCCCGGATGGCGCCACCGGCCAGCCGTGAACTGATCCGCAGAGTCAACTCGGCGACGGTCAGGTCCAGTGCTCCGGCGACGGCGGCGAGCAGTTCCGAGGACGGCTCCTTAATGCCGCGCTCCAACTCGGACAGGTACTGCGGAGACATCCCGGCGCGTCCGGCGACGTCGACGATCCGGTCGGCCCGCTTCAGCCGCTCGGCGCGCAACTGCTCGCCCACGGCCTCCCGCCACAGCGGCTCGACCGGCTCCGGTTCGCGCTTCGGCCGCAGTGGTACCACGTCTCCCATGGGCACACAGTAATCGCGGTCCTAGACTCGCGCCATGACCCAGACTCCCGACCTCAAGCCCCGTAGCCGCGACGTCACCGACGGCCTGGAGAAGGCCGCCGCGAGGGGCATGTTGCGAGCGGTCGGCCTGGGGGACGAGGACTTCGCCAAGCCGCAGATCGGCGTCGCCTCGTCCTGGAACGAGATCACCCCGTGCAACCTGTCGCTGGACCGGCTGGCCAAGGCGGTCAAGGACGGCGTGCACGCCGCCGGCGGGTACCCACTCGAGTTCGGCACCATCTCGGTCTCGGACGGCATCTCGATGGGCCACGAGGGCATGCACTTCTCGCTGGTCTCGCGCGAGGTGATCGCCGACTCGGTCGAGACCGTGATGAACGCCGAACGGCTGGACGGCTCGGTGCTGCTGGCCGGCTGCGACAAATCGCTGCCCGGCATGCTGATGGCCGCGGCCCGGCTCGACCTGGCGTCGGTCTTCCTCTACGCCGGATCGATCCTGCCCGGCATCGCCCGGCTCTCCGACGGCACCGAGAAGACGGTGACCATCATCGACGCCTTCGAAGCGGTCGGCGCCTGCGCCGCGGGACTGATGTCCCGGGCCGACGTGGACGCCATCGAGCGCGCCATCTGCCCCGGCGAGGGCGCCTGCGGCGGCATGTACACCGCCAACACGATGGCCTCGGTGGCCGAGGCGATCGGCATGTCGATCCCGGGCTCGGCCGCCCCGCCGGCCACCGACCGGCGCCGGGACGGCTTCGCCCGGCGCTCCGGCGAGGCCGTGGTGAACCTGCTGCGCCGCGGCATCACCGCCCGCGACATCATGACCAAGGAGGCGTTCGAGAACGCGATCGCCGTGGTGATGGCCTTCGGCGGCTCCACCAACGCGGTGCTGCACCTACTGGCCATCGCTCACGAGGCCGAGGTCGAGTTGACCATCGACGACTTCCAGCGGATCGGTTCCAAGGTGCCGCACCTGGCCGACGTGAAGCCGTTCGGCGCCTATGTGATGACCGACATCGACCGGGTCGGCGGGGTTCCGGTGGTGATGAAGCTGCTGCTCGACTCGGGCCTGCTGCACGGCGACTGCCTGACGGTGACCGGCAAGACGATGGCCGAGAACCTGGCCCACATCGCGCCCCCCGACCCCGACGGCAAGGTGATTCGGGCGATGCAGCAGCCGATCCACCGCACCGGCGGCATCACCATCCTGAAGGGCACGCTCGCCCCCGAGGGTGCGGTGGTGAAGAGTGCCGGCTTCGACGATTCGGTCTTCGAGGGCACCGCCCGGGTCTTCGACGGCGAGCGGGCCGCGATGGACGCCGTCGCGAACGGCGCGCTGACCAGGGGCGACGTGGTGGTGATCCGCTACGAGGGTCCCAAGGGCGGCCCGGGGATGCGCGAGATGCTCGCCGTCACCGGCGCGATCAAGGGCGCCGGGCTCGGTAAGGACGTGCTGCTGCTCACCGACGGCCGGTTCTCCGGCGGCACCACCGGGTTGTGCGTCGGCCACGTCGCGCCGGAGGCGGTCGACCTGGGGCCGATCGCGTTCGTCCACGACGGCGACCCGATCCGGCTGGACGTGGCGAACGGACGCCTCGACCTGCTGGTCGAGGACGACGAGCTGCAGGCCCGACGCGACGCCGGGGTGACCCATCCGGCGACGAAGTACACCAGGGGCGTGCTGTCCCGCTACCGCAAGCTGGTCACCTCGGCCAGCCGCGGGGCCGTCCTCGACTAGACCGTCGCTGGTCGAGCGTGTCGAGAGGCCCGTCACCAGGTTTCGACCCCTCAACCACCCGTTGGTCGAGCGTGTCGAGACCCTTACCGCGGTTTTGACAGGCTCAACCAGCGAGTTCTAGCAGTCGCGCAATCGCTGCAGCACGGCGTCCAGCATCGGCTCGGTGAGCTTGCCGGTGAAGGTGTTCTGCTGGCTCACGTGGTAGCTGCCGAACAGCCGCACCGTCCGATCGCCGGCCCCCAACTCAGCCTCCGCGCCGTGCCCGAAACGCGGCTTCGGGCGGGGCACCGACCAACCCAGCCGGCGCGCAGCGGCCAGGGTGGCGTCCCAACCGATCGCTCCCAGTGCGAGTATTCCCCGTAGTCGTGGTGTGATCAGCGTGAGTTCCCGGTCCAGCCAGGACGAGCAGGTCGCCTTCTCCACGGTGCTCGGTTTGTTGTCCGGTGGTGCGCAACGGACGGTGGCGGTGATCCGCAGATCGCGCAGCGCCAAGCCGTCCCCGGCATGCGTCGCGACGGGCTGGCTGGCCAGCCCGGCCCGGAACAGCCCGGCGTAGAGCCAATCGCCGGAACGGTCGCCGGTGAACATCCGGCCGGTGCGGTTGGCCCCGTTGGCGGCCGGCGCCAGCCCGACGATCAGCAGGGTCGCGGCGTCGTCGCCGAACGTGGGCACCGGACGCCCCCAGTACGGCTGGCCGGCGAAGGAGGCCCGGCGTCCGATGGTCGCCACGCTTTCGCGCCAGCTCACCAGCCGCGGGCAGGCCCGGCACACCGATGATCGTGCTTGCAATTGGTCGAGGCTCGCGGACGCCGCCAGCCGGGCTACGTCCGCGGCATCGACGGCGACCGGGGTTGCCACCGTCGCCGGATCGCCCGGCCAGCCGGTAGCCGGGGGTACCGGGGAGGCGAACGGCCGTCCGGTGATCGGGTGGATATCGATACGGGTGGCCACGGCCCCTGCCTACGCCCGCCGAACACTGCCGCGCAACCTCACGTAGCCTGACCGGATGCGGATCGCGACCTGGAATGTGAACTCGGCCAAGCAGCGGGTGCCTCGGTTGTTGCCCTGGCTGGACCAGCGGCGTCCGGACGTGGTGTGCCTGCAGGAGACCAAGCTCACCGAAGACGCCTTCGCGGAGCTGTTCGCCCAACCGCTGGCCGAGCGAGGTTACGAGTTCGCCAGCAACGGCCAGGGCCAGTGGAACGGGGTCGCGCTGCTCTCCAAGGTCGGTCTCGCGGACGTCGAGCGCGGCTTCCCGGACATGCCGGGCTTCCCCGAGCCCGAGGCCCGGGCGATCAGTGCCGACTGCGGCGGCATCCGGGTGCACAGCCTGTACGTGCCCAACGGCCGCGTCCCCGACTCCGACCACTACCGCTACAAGCTGGACTGGCTGGCCGCGCTGCGGACGAGTGTCGCCGCGGGTCCGACGCGCGTCGCGTTGTGCGGCGACCTCAACATCGCGCCGGCCGACGCCGACGTGTTCGACCCTGACGCCTACATCGGCCAGACGCACGTCACCCCGCCCGAGCGATCCGCGCTGCAGGGCCTGCTGGACCTCGGCCTGCATGACGTGGTGCGCGATCGCTGGCCGACCGAGCGGGTGTTCAGCTATTGGGACTACCGGGCCGGAATGTTCCACCAGGATCTCGGCATGCGGATCGACCTGGTCCTCACCGACGAGGCCACGGCGTCCAGGGTGGCGGCGGCCTGGGTCGATCGGCAGGCCCGGAAGGGCACCGGTCCGAGCGACCACGCCCCGGTGATGATCGATCTCGACGAGGCCCCGGACGGCGACATCGGCCCGGTGGTGCCGCCGCCGTCGGCCGCGCGGACGCCGCGCCGCGGCGCCCGCAAGCTTCCGCAGTCGCGCTGAGCGACGGCGCGGCGCCGGGCTGTGCCAGAATCGACGGGCGACCGTCCGCCCCGATCGGAGTTTGTTCATGGTGTTGTGCGAGGCCTGCGGCCTGCGGCTGTTCGAGCACGCGCTGCACTGCCCGCGCTGCGGACGCGCGGTATCGGCGGTGGACCCCGAATCGGCCGAGACGCCGAGCGCGACGCCCTCCGACGACGCGGCCGACGACAGCGGCCCCGATCACGATCGACCCGGCGACGCGGACTGGGACCCGGACGAGACGACCCGGTTCCGTCCCGTCGAAGGCTCTCGGCGCAGCCTGCGGAACACCATCGCGCTGGTCGGCCTGGCCATCGCTTTGGTTGCGGCGGTGGCGAGCCTGGCCTGGCTGATCGGCCAGACCGTCGGGGCCCGTCCGGTCACCACGGTGGTCACCTCGCCGTCGCCCACCTCGACCCCGCCGAGCAGCACGCCGCCGCGCAACTCCGTCATCTGCACCCACGAAGTCGCTCGCAGCACGAACACCAGCTGCGCCCTGGCCACCCGGGTGCTGTCGGCGGTCCGGACGCTGGGTACTGATCTGCCCGACACGTTCCGGGTGACCATCGTCGACCCGCAGAGCCGCAAGAACGTGACCTTCGTCTGCGCCGTCAAATCCTGGATCGAGTGCACCGGCGACCACGACGTCCGGGTATTCGTCCGCCGTCAGGTCTGACGACTCAGCCCGGATCCGGGGCCAGTCGCGCCGACACCAGGGTGGCCGTCCGCAACTTCGCCCACGAGCAGTGCACCGTCAACGTCGACAGTGTGGCCGGCGGGTAGCGGTAGGCGATCAGCGATCGTGCCTCGGCATCGGACGAGCCGTCGGCGAGGAGATGGGCGAGCGCGGGGATGCCGGGAGCATGCCCCACCACCACGACATTCGCGCAGCCGTCGGACATGCTCAGCAGCTCGTCCAGGATGGTCATCGCACCGGCGTTGTAGATGGCCTCGCAGGACCGGATCGGCACCCCGAGACCGAGTGCCTCGGCGGTCTGCATGGTCCGGGTGGCCGACGAAGCCAGGACCAACTCGATCCTGGCGCCGCGCAGGTGCGCACCCACCCCACGCGCCTGCTGGACGCCGCGGGCGCTGAGCCGGCGCGCGTGATCGCCACCGGGACCCGACGTCTGCCAGTTGGCCTCGGCGTGCCGGAGCAGGTGCAGTGTCCTCACGCTGCCCTCGGCTCTCACTCGTTCTCGGCGCGAGTGAACTCGTTCTCGTAGTCGGTGCCCCTGGCCCGCAGCCAGCTCTGATAGATCTCGGCCTCCGCTTCGGTGCGGCCGACCCAGACGGCGCCCTCCACCGATTTGCCCGGCTCGAGATCCTTGTAGACCGCGAAGAAGTGCTCGATCTCCAGCAGGGTGAGCTGCGGCAGATCCTTGAGCTCGGTCAGGTAGTCCTGGCGCTGGTCGGCGGTCGGGATGCACAGCACCTTGTCGTCGCCACCCATCTCGTCGGTCATCCGGAACATCCCGATCGCCCGGCACTCGATCAGGGCGCCCGGGAAGGTGGCTTCGGGAACCAGCACCATGGCGTCCAGCGGGTCACCGTCCTGGCCCAGGGTGCCCTCGATGAAGCCGTAGTCGTTGGGGTACTGGGTGGAGGTGAACAAGGTCCGGTCCAGTCGGATCCGACCGGTGTGGTGGTCCATCTCGTACTTGTTCTTGGTGCCCTTGGGAATCTCGATGGTGACGTCGAAATGCAGGGTCGGCTGGATCTTGGGGCGGCTGAAGTCGGCCACTACGGTTCCCCTCTCGAAGGCTGTCATGATGGCGTGGATGCCACGTTCGACACTATCGCCAACCATGCCGGGGGCAACATGCCGCGGCCGGTAACTCGCGCCGTTACCCGCCTCGCCCGCAACGCTGTGCTGGTGTTGCTGGCCGTCGTCGTCGTGGTCGCCGGAGCGCTGCTCGCCGTCCCGCAGTGGCGCGCGGCGGTGCTGCCCGCCGCGGACGGAACCGGGCCCGCCGGACCGCCGTTCGGGTACCGGGAACCGGCGACCGCTGGACCGCCGGAGCTGCCGCTCGATGCGCTGGCCGAGGCTCCGGCGCCGACCGCGAAGGCGCTGCTCGGGCGCCTGCCCAAGCTTGCCGCGAAGGTCGCCGGGACGAGTTCGGTCCTGGTGCTCGATCCGCAGACCGGCCGGACGCTGATCAACCGGGGCAACCGGCCGGCGATCCCGGCGTCCACCATGAAGCTGCTCAGTTCGCTGGTTGCGCTGGAGACCCTGGGCGAACGTCGCAGCTTTGCCACCACCGTTCTCTCGCCGCGCCGCGGTGTGCTGATCCTGCGCGGCGGGGGAGATCCGCTGCTGACCGACGCCCGGACGCCCGGACGGGCCTCGCTGCAGGATCTTGCGGCCGCCACCGCGGCCGGCCTGCGCCGCGGTGGCGTCGGCAAGGTGACGATCGGGTACGACGCCGGCCTGTTCACGGGCCGGGCCTGGCACCCGCGCTGGACGGACAACTACCGCTATTCGGTGGCGCCGATCAGCGCGCTGACGGTGAACCGCGGTCGCGACCGGACCGGCAAGGCCGACGACAACCCGGCCCGCACCGCTGCCAAGGCGTTCGCCGCCCGGCTGGCGAAGGCCGGCATTGTGGTGGGCGCGGTGAAGCCGATGAAGGCCGCGTCCGACGACGACCAACTGGCCTCGGTGAGTTCGCCGGACGTCGCCGACATCGTCGAGCACAACCTGCGCTACAGCGACAACACCGGCGTCGAGACGTTGACCAGGCAGGTCGGGCTGATCGCGCGCCGGGGCGGTGACTTCGCCGGCGGCACCCGGGCCGTCCGTGAGACGTTGAAGCGGCTGGGCTTGTGGGCCCCCGGCATGGTGGTCGACGACACCTCCGGGCTGAGCCGGCACAACCGGGTGACCCCGGTCGTCCTGGCCAAGGCGATGCAACTGGTGGTCACCGAGAACCGGTTCCGGGCGCTGCTGCCCGGCCTGCCGGTGGGCGGGGTGTCGGGCACGTTGACCGACCGATTCGACGACGCCGGAGAGCGGGCCGGCCGGGGCATCGTGCGGGCCAAGACCGGAAGCCTGCGCGATGTGACCACGCTGGCGGGTTACCTGGTCACCGCCGACGGGTCTCCGCTGATCTTCGTGCTGATGGCGAACCGGGTGTCCCGGCCGGTGGCGGTTCGCGACTGGATGGACACCGCGACTGCTCGCTGGGCGGCCTGCGGCTGTGGCTGAGCGGGTGTGGCCGGGCCGGCTGCCCGCGATCGACTGGCGAGTGGCCGCGGCGACCGGACGGCTGCTGGCGCCGGCCGGACCACAGGTGAGTCGCGGCGAGGCGGCTGACGCGGTGGCCGACCTGCGGGCCTGCGCCACCCGGGCCACCGATGCGGTGGCCGCGGTCAGCGGACTGTCGGCGGCGCTTCCCGCCGAGGTGTTGGTGCTCGGCCGCTCCGGCTGGATCGAGGCGGCCACCGCGATGACCGCGGCGATGCTGCACAGCGCCGGCCAGGCGCCGGCGGTGACCCCGCTGGAGCGGCTGGCGGCTGGTGTGGCCGGGGGACAGCTGGGTGCCGCGCTCGCCTTCGTGGCCACCCGCATCCTCGGCCAGTTCGACCCCTACTCGGCGTCCCCGCGGCTGCTGCTGATCGCTCCCAACATCGTGGACACCGAGCGGACGTTGAGGGTCGAGCCGCACGGCTTCCGGCTCTGGGTCTGCCTGCACGAGCAGACCCACCAGCTCCAGTTCGGCGCCGCGCCATGGCTGGCCCGGCATCTGCTGAACCTGCTCGGCGAGGTGCTGGACGGCGCTCCCGGCGCGCTGGACCGCGTGACCGCGGTGATGTCGCTGCTGGAGGGCCATGCGAACGTGGTGATGGACGCCGCCGGAGCCGACCTGGTGCCGCAGACCGCGCAGCTGCGGGCGGCTTTCGACACCGGGCGCAACGCCGGCGGACTGGTCGAGGTGATGACCCGGGTCTTCGGCCTGCGCGCCAAACGCGAGCAGTACCTGCGCGGTGCGGGCTTCTGCCGGGCAGTGCTCGCCGAGGGCGGATTCAGCGCCCTCAACCACGCCTTCGACGGACCCGCCTCGCTGCCCACCGCCGGCGAGCTGGCCGAGCCGGCGGCCTGGCTGCGGCGCGTCCCGGGGCGGGCCGGCTGATGGCGCGACGGGCGCTCGGGCCGGCCACGCTCGCAGTCGTCGGCGCCGTGGAGCGGATCCACTCCGGCGAGGACGTGGTGGTCGCCTGCTCCGGCGGCGCCGATTCGCTGGCCCTGGCTCACGGCGTCCGGCTGGCCGCGCTGCGGCTCGGCTTCGCGGCCCGGGCGATCGTGGTCGACCACGGCCTGCAGAACGGCTCGGCGGCCCACGCCGTCGGAGTCGCGGACGGCCTGGGCCGGGCGGGGCTGCCGGCGGAAGTCGTCTCGGTCGAGGTTCGCCCGGACGGCTCGGGACCGGAGGCGGCCGCCCGCGCGGCCCGCTACCGGGCACTGACCGAGAATCAGCTTGCGGGGGAGTCGTGCTATCTCGGGCACACCCTGGACGACCAGGCCGAGACGGTGCTGCTCGGCCTCGCCCGCGGCTCGGGCCTTCGGTCGCTGGCCGGCATGCGTCCGGTCCGCGACGGCTTCGTCCGGCCCCTGCTGGAGGTGCCGCGGGCCACCACCCGCGACTGCTGCCGAGAGCTGGGCCTGGACTGGTGGGAGGATCCGCACAACACCGAACCGCGGTTCGCGCGGGTCCGGGTCCGGGAGGTCGTGCTGCCCGTGCTGGAGCGCGAGCTGGGCCCGGGGATCGCCGCCGCGCTGGCTCGGACCGCCGCGCTGGCAAGTCAGGACGCGGACGCCCTCGACGAGCTCGCCGCCGCGATCGAGGCGCCGGAGCAGTTGCCCTGCGCCGCTGTCGAGGGTTTGCCGGGAGCGCTGCGGCAACGCGTGCTCCGGCGCTGGCTGCTGGCGCGCGGCGCGGCGGAGGTGCAGCGCGGCCACCTCACCGCCGTCGCCGCGCTGATCACCGACTGGCACGGCCAGCGTTGGGTCGATCTCCCGCGTCTGCGGGTCCTCCGCCGGAGCGGCCTGCTCGTCGCAGAGCCACCGCCAAGCGGGTGGTGAACGTTCGGCTCAGGTTTCGCTAAGGTGCGCGTGTGGACGCCAGCGACCTCCGGTCCGATTTCATCGACGTGCTGTACAGCGCGGACCAGATCCAGGAGCGACTGCAGACGCTCGCCGCCGAGATCGAAGCCGACTACGCCGGTCGGGAGCTGCTGCTGGTCGGCGTTCTGAACGGTGCGCTGATGGTGATGGCGGACCTGTCCCGCACCCTCACCCGGCACTGCGAGATGGACTGGATGGCGATCTCGTCCTACGGCTCGGGCACCCAGAGTTCCGGCGTCGTCCGCATCCTGAAGGACCTGAACACCGACCTGGTCGGACGTCATGTCCTGGTCGTCGAGGACATCGTCGACACCGGCCTGACCCTGGCCTACCTGATCCAGAACCTGAAGTCGCGCAACCCGGCCAGCCTCGAGGTGATGGCCATGTTCCGCAAGCCGGACGCACTGAACAGCCCGGTCGAGGTCAAGTACGTCGGCTTCGACCTGCCCAACGAGTTCGTCGTCGGCTACGGACTCGACTACGCGGGCCGGTACCGCAACCTGCGCGACGTGGCGACGCTGTCGCCGCACGTCTACTCCTGACCTATCCTTGGGGGTCGGCGGCGGACGCCGCGCTCAGCAAAGGTGGGTAATGAAGGCTCAACGACTGTTCCGGGGACCGATCCTGTGGATCATCCTGGCGTTCCTCGGGATCGCGCTGCTGATCGACTACATCGGCAATGCCAATGGGTACCAGCAGAAGCCCACCTCCGAGGTGGTCGCGTTGATCAACAGCGACACGCCCCTGAAGGAAGTCGTCCTGGTCGAGGGCGAGCAGGACATCCGGGTGGAGCAGAAGGACGGCGTCAAGGTCCGGGCGAAGTGGATCGGCAACCAGAGCCAGCAGATCATCGAGCGGCTGAACCAGCGGATGGCCGGCGGCAGCCTGGAAAGCTGGCGCGGCGACGTCCCGCAGCAGGGCATCTGGAGCATGCTGTTGTTCACCATCGGGCCGTTCATCGTGATCGGGCTGATCTTCTTCTTCCTGCTCAACCAGATGCAGGGCGGCGGCAACCGGGTGATGGGCTTCGGCAAGTCGAAGGCGAAGCTCGCCACCAAGGACACCCCGCGAACCATGTTCAGCGACGTCGCCGGTTGTGAGGAGGCCATCGAGGAACTGCAGGAGATCCGCGAGTTCCTCTCCGAGCCGGCCAAATTCCAGGCCGTCGGGGCCAAGATCCCCAAGGGCGTGCTGCTCTACGGCCCGCCCGGCACCGGCAAGACCCTGCTGGCCCGGGCGGTGGCCGGCGAGGCGGGCGTCCCGTTCTTCTCGATCTCGGGTTCGGACTTCGTCGAGATGTTCGTCGGCGTGGGTGCGTCCCGCGTCCGCGATCTGTTCGAGCAGGCCAAGGAGGCCGCGCCCGCCATCGTCTTCATCGACGAGATCGACGCGGTCGGACGGCACCGCGGCGCCGGCATGGGTGGCGGCCACGACGAACGCGAACAGACCCTGAACCAGTTGCTGGTCGAGATGGACGGCTTCGACGTCCGTGGCGGCGTGGTGCTGATCGCTGCCACCAACCGACCCGACGTCCTCGACCCGGCGCTGCTGCGACCGGGCCGGTTCGACCGGCAGATCCCGGTCGAGGCCCCGGACATGAAGGGCCGGCTGCAGATCCTCCGGGTGCACGCCGCCAACAAGCCGATGGCCCCGGACGCCGATCTCGAGTCGGTGGCCAAGCGCACGCCGGGCTTCACCGGTGCCGACCTGGCCAACGTGCTGAACGAGGCCGCGCTGCTGTGCGCCCGGCAGAACCAGCGCTACATCACCAAGGAACACCTCGACGAGGCCATCGACCGGGTGATCGCCGGCCCGCAGAAGCGCTCCCGGATCATGAACGAACGCGAACTGCTGATCACCGCGTACCACGAGGGCGGCCACGCGCTGGTCGCCGCGGCGATGCCCGGCACCGACCCGGTGCAGAAGGTGACCATCCTGCCGCGAGGACGCGCGCTCGGGTACACGATGGTGATGCCCGATCAGGACAAGTACTCCAAGACCCGCGGCGAACTGCTCGACCAGCTGGCCTACATGATGGGCGGCCGGGCGGCCGAGGAGTTGGTCTTCCACGACCCGACCACCGGTGCCGCCAATGACATCGAGAAGGCCACCAACACCGCCCGCGCCATGGTCACCAAGTACGGCATGACCGAGCGGCTCGGGGCGGTCAAGCTCGGCAGCGACTCCGACGAGCCGTTCCTCGGCATGCAGGCCGGGATGGGTGGCGGTCACCGCGACTACTCCGACGCGATCGCCGCGGCGATCGACAACGAGGTCGCGGCGCTGATCAACACCGCTCACCAGGAGGCCTTCGACTGCCTGGTCACCAACCGTGAGGTGTTGGACGAGCTGGTCCGCCAGTTGTTCGAGAAGGAGACTCTCGACAAGGATCAGGTGGCGAAGATCTTCGAGGCGCTGGTGCGCTGGCCGAAGCGGCCGGCCTGGACGGGGTCCGACACCCGGGTGCCGTCCGACCTGCCGCCGGTCGACCCGCCGCCGCCGGCGCCCAAGCCGGAACCGACCTACGGGCCGCCGCTGCTCGGGCCGAACGGGAGCATCCAGGTGCCGGTGCCGACCACCCCCGGTGGTGGTCTCCCGCAGCCCCCGCAGGACCCGTCCCAGCCGCAGCCGCCGTGGCAGCCGCCCTACGGTCACCAGCCTCCGTACGGCCAGCAGCCGCCCGCGGGGTGGGCTCCGCCGCCGGAGCGCTGAGGTGGCGGTCGACCAGCCGCGGGTGGCGGCTGCCGTTCGCGAGCTACTGGCGGCGATCGGCGAGGATCCCGACCGTGAGGGGCTGCGCGCGACGCCGGACCGGGTCGCCCGCGCCTACGCCGAGATCTTCGGGGGGCTGGACGCCGACGCGGCCGGTGTGCTGGCCACCACCTTCGACATCGCCCACGACGAGATGGTGCTGGTCAAGGACATCGAGGTGTGGAGCACCTGCGAGCATCACCTGGTGCCGTTCACCGGCGTCGCGCACGTCGGATACATCCCGTCCGCGGACGGCCGGATCACCGGTCTCAGCAAGCTGGCCCGGTTGGTCGACGTCTTCGCCAAGCGCCCGCAGGTACAGGAACGGCTGACCACTCAGGTGGCGGACGCGCTGGTCGAGCACCTGCAGCCGCGCGGCGTGATCGTGGTGATCGAGTGCGAGCATCTGTGCATGACCATGCGGGGAGTCCGCAAGAGAGGCTCCAAGACGGTCACCTCCGCCGTCCGGGGCAGCTTGCGCGACCCCGCCACCCGGTCCGAGGCGATGAGCCTGATCCTCGGCTGACCCATCCAGGGCTCCCCTGACTACTTTGGGCTCGCTCAACTCAGCGAGCCCTGAATAGTCCGGCGAGCGGTTGCTGAGATCGCCCAATAGGCTGCCGGGGTGAGGCAGCTGAGGGACGCCGGCCGGACCCTGGTGATGGGGATCGTCAACGTCACGCCGGACTCGTTCTCGGACGGCGGCGATTTCCTTGCCACTGACCGGGCGATCGCGCACGGCCTCGACCTGCTCGCCCAGGGCGCGGACATCGTCGACGTCGGCGGTGAGTCGACGCGACCGGGGGCCGCCCGGGTCAGCCTGGCCGAGGAACTCGGCCGGGTGCTGCCGGTGGTCGATGCGCTCGCCGCCGCCGGTGCCACGGTCAGCGTCGACACCATGCGGGCCGAGGTGGCCCTGGCCGCGAGCGAGGCTGGGGCGGTCATCGTCAACGACGTGTCGGGTGGTCTGGGCGATCCGGACATGCTTGCGGCCGTCGCCGGGTCGGGCCTCGGCTACATCGCCATGCACTGGCGGGGCCAGTCCGACGTGATGCAGGATCTGGCCGTCTACGACGACGTGGTGGCCGACGTGTGTGCCGAACTGGCCGGACGCCGGGACGCCGCGCTGGCGGCGGGCATCGCGGCCGGGGATCTGGTGCTCGACCCGGGCCTGGGGTTCGCCAAGACCACGGCACAGAACTGGACCCTGCTGGCGAATCTCGACGCGCTGGCCGACCTCGGCCAGCCGCTGATGGTGGGCGCCTCCAGGAAGCGCTTCCTCGGCGAGTTGTTGGCCGGACGCCCCCCGAAAGAACGCGACGACGCAACCGTCGCGCTCACCACGCTGCTCGCCCAGCGCGGGGTGTGGGCGGTGCGCACCCACGCCGTCCGAGCGCATGCGGACGCGATCGCGGTGGTGACCAGGCTGGCCGGCGAGGCCGGCGGCGGCGTGCAGTAGTGTCCTGGGCGGAGGTGAGCGCATGGCCGAACCGACTCCCGACCGGGTCCGACTGAGCGGAATGCGGTTCCGCGCGACCCATGGGGTGTATGACTTCGAGCGGGTCGAAGCCCAGGACTTCGTCGTCGATGTGGATTGTGAGTTGGAGCGTCCCGCGGAGTCCGACGAGCTTGCCAGCACGGTGGACTACGCCGAACTGTCCGGCGCCATCGCAGCCGATGTCACCGGCCAGCCGGTGAACCTGATCGAGACTCTCGCCGAGCGGATCGCGGCCACCTGCCTGAGCCGGCCGCAGGTGCGGGCGGTGCAGGTCACCGTCCACAAACCCGGCGCGCGGATGCCGGTCGAGTTGACCGATATCGCGGTCACCATCACCAGGAGGCGCCCCCGATGACCGATTTCCACCCGAACGCACCCCTGGGGATCGACGTCGACACACTGTCGGGCATGCTGCCGCTGCGTCCGGTGGTGTTCTCGATCGGGTCGAATCTGGGCGATCGCCTCGCCTTTCTGCAAGGTGCCGTCGATCTGCTCCGGATGACCCCGGCGCTTACCGTCACCGACGTGTCGCCGGTGTTCGAGACGGCACCGGTCGGCGAAGTCATCGATCAGCCCGACTTCCTGAATATCGTGGTGCTGGCCGAAAGCACGTTGGCGTCGCTGGTGCTGCTCGAACGGGCCCAGGCGATCGAGACCAATTTCCGCCGCACCCGCGAGATTCCCGGCGGCGCGCGCACCCTCGACGTCGACCTGGTGACCGTGGGCGATCGGGTCAAGAACACTCCGGTGCTCACGCTGCCGCATCCGCGCGCGCACCAGCGCGCCTTCGTGCTGGTGCCGTGGCTGGCCATCGACCCGGGCGCGGCGATTCCTGGACGCGGCCCGGTGGCTGACCTGCTGCCGGTGACCCAGACCTCCGGGGTGCGGCGCCGCGACGACCTCACCATCGATCTGTGATGCCGGAGCCTCGGCCGAGCGTCGAGCGCACCGGCCGCACCGTGCTGATCATCGCGGCGGTGGTGGGTGCCGGCCTGGCCTGGATCACGATGTCGAGTGCCGAGAGCTTCGGTTGGCCGATCCCTCCGGTTCCGCCGTTCACCGCGGCCGCGGTCGCCGTGCTCGCACTGGCCACCTGGCTGGCGGCGCGCTGGACTCATCGCGCCGTGCAGCTGCAGCACCAGGCCGTTGAGCCGGCTCGCGCCGTTGCGCTGCTGCTGGCCGGGAAGGCGGCACTGATCGGCGGCACCGCGCTGGCCGCCGGCTACGGCATGGTCGCCGTGCGCTACCTGCCCAGCTTCGACGCCGAGGCACCGCGCGAGCGGGTGCTGTCGGCAGCCGCGGCGGCGGTGCTCAGCATCGCCCTGGCATTCGCCGGCTGGTCCTTGGAGAGGGCCTGCCGGATTCCGCCCGATGACGAATCCCGCGACGCGCCCGGCCCCGACGACGCCGACCGAAGCGGGCCCGGTTAGGCTGCCCGTCGTGAAGCCGCAATCGGGTCGCGTCCGCCGCCCCCAGCAGGGTCGGGTCGTCTCGTGGGCGGTGCTCGGGGTGGTCAGCTGCGGTGCCGGCCTCGCCCTGATCTTCGGCGACCTGCCCGCCCGCGCTCTCGGGCTGGCGGCCCTGGTGAGCGGTGCCGCGCTGGCCTGTCTGCTGGCCTGGCGCGAGAACCGGGCAGCGCAGCGGGTCCGGGCGGCCCACGCGTTGCACGAGGCTTTGCTCTTCGCCGAACAACTGCATGCCGAACGGGTGCGCCATGGTGTGGTCGTGGACGCGCTCAGCCGGCGCAATGCCGCCGTTCGCGCGCAGGCGGAACTTGCCGCCCGCAAGATCTGTGCGTTGCGGCGCGAAGTTTCCACGTTGCGTGGAAATTATGAAGCGTTGCGCGTCGAACTCGAGTTGCAGGCCGTCCTTGAATCCGATGCGCAGGTCGTCGAACTCGGACGCCGCGACGCGACGATCGATCCCTGGGTCACTGCGCGTGAACTCTGGCGGCGCGACGAACCCGACTTCCGTCGCCCGGCCTAATCCGATTAGGTGAACTAAATCCCACGATAAGGCGCACATCGTTGCCCGATTGTTTTGCGCGAGTATTGATTTCCTGTAGTCTGTTCACACCCTCGACCGGCTGGGGGAACGGTCGGGAAGCCAAGTCACACACACTCGTGGGAGGGATTTACACATGGCGCAACGCATCGTCTATCGACTAGAGGATGACCTGGACAACTCCGAGGCGTCCGAGACGATCGTCTTCGGCCTTGATTCGGTGAGCTACGAGATCGACCTGTCGGAAGGCAATGCCGCGAAGCTCCGTGACCTGCTGGCGCCGTATGTGGCCGCCGGACGCCGGGTCGGGGGCAGGCGGAAGACCGCCGGCCGCCGGCGCTCGGGAAACAACTCGGCGACCGAGATCCGGGCCTGGGCGAATGAGAACGGCTACACGGTGTCCACCCGTGGCCGCGTGCCCGCCGAGGTGCGCGAGGCTTACGAGCGGGCGCACGCCTGAGCGGCAGTGATAGCGAACAGTGAACGGCCCCGGGTGATCTCCCGGGGCCGTTCGCCGTGGGCGAAGACGGAACAGATGCCCGGACGCCCGGGTTGAATACACTGAGGGTGCCCGGGTCTCCGGGTGCCGACGTGAGGAGTGCGAAATGTTCGACCGGTTCACCGACCGAGCGCGGCGGGTGATCGTCCTGGCACAGGATGAGGCACGCATGCTGAACCACAACTACATCGGCACCGAGCACATCCTGCTCGGCCTGATCCATGAGGGCGAAGGTGTTGCCGCGAAAGCGCTGGAGGCCCTCGGCATCTCGCTGGAGGCTGTCCGCGAACAGGTCGAAGAGATCATCGGTCAGGGCCAGCAAGCGCCGACCGGGCACATTCCGTTCACTCCGCGGGCCAAGAAGGTGCTCGAGCTTTCGATGCGCGAGGCACTGCAGATCAACCATCCTTACATCGGCACCGAGCACATTCTGCTCGGGCTGATCCGTGAGGGCGAGGGCGTGGCGGCCCAGGTGCTGATCAAGCTGGGTGCCGACCTGAACCGGGTGCGCAACCAGGTGCTGCAGCTGCTCAGCGGCTTCCAGGGCAAGGAGGCGGCGACCGCCGGCGCACCGGAGACCGGGCCGCAGCAGCAGGGCTCCTCGATTCTCGACCAGTTCGGCCGCAATCTCACGCAGGCCGCCCGGGAGAACAAGCTCGACCCGGTGATCGGACGCGAGAAGGAGATCGAGCGGGTGATGACGGTGCTGTCTCGGCGCACCAAGAACAACCCGGTGCTGATCGGCGAACCCGGTGTCGGCAAGACCGCCGTCGTCGAGGGACTGTCCCAGGCGATCGTCCGCGGCGACGTCCCCGAGACCCTGCGCGACAAGCAGATCTACACCCTCGACCTGGGTGCGCTGGTGGCCGGTTCGCGTTACCGCGGCGACTTCGAAGAGCGTCTGAAGAAGGTGCTCAAAGAGATCAAGACCCGCGGTGACGTGGTGCTGTTCATCGACGAGATCCACACCCTGGTGGGTGCCGGTGCCGCTGAGGGCGCGATCGACGCGGCGTCCATCCTGAAGCCGATGCTGGCCCGCGGCGAACTGCAGACCATCGGTGCCACCACGCTTGATGAGTACCGCAAGCACATCGAGAAGGACGCCGCGCTGGAGCGCCGGTTCCAGCCGATCCAGGTCGCCGAGCCGTCCATCGCGCTGACCATCGACATCCTGCGCGGGCTGCGCGACCGTTACGAGGCCCACCACCGGATCACCATCACCGACGCGGCGCTGATCGCCGCGGCGCAGCTGGCCGACCGGTACATCTCCGACCGGTTCCTGCCCGACAAGGCGATCGACCTGATCGATGAGGCCGGCGCCCGGCTGCGGATCCGCCGGATGACCGCCCCGCCCGATCTGCGCGAGTTCGACGAGCGGATCGCCAAGGTGCGGCTCGAGAAGGAGGCCGCGATCGACGCCCAGGACTTCGAGCGCGCCGCCCGGTTGCGCGATGACGAGCGAAAGCTGCTGATCGCCCGCTCCGAGAAGGAGGAGGCCTGGAAAGTGGGCGACTCCGACGTCCCGGCCGAGGTCGGCGAGGAAGAGATCGCCGAGGTGCTTTCGTCGGCCACCGGCATCCCGGTGTTCAAGCTCACCGAAGAGGAGTCGTCGCGGCTGCTCCGGATGGAGGACGAGATCGGCAAGCGCTACATCGGCCAGCAGGACGCGGTGAAGGCGTTGTCCCGGTCGATCCGGCGTACCCGCGCGGGTCTGAAGGATCCGAAGCGGCCGAGCGGTTCATTCATTTTCGCCGGGCCTTCGGGTGTCGGCAAGACCGAGCTGACCAAAGCACTCACCGAGTTCCTGTTCGGCGACGAAGATGCCCTGATCACCCTCGACATGAGCGAATACTCCGAGAAGCACACCGCCTCGCGGATGTTCGGTTCACCCCCTGGATACGTCGGCTACGAAGAGGGCGGGCAGCTCACCGAGAAGGTCCGCCGCAAGCCGTTCAGCGTGGTGCTTTTCGACGAGATCGAGAAGGCTCATCCGGACATCTTCAACTCGCTGCTGCAGATCCTCGATGAGGGCCGGTTGACCGACGCGCAGGGCCGGGTGGTGGACTTCAAGAACACCGTCATCGTGATGACCACCAACCTCGGTACCCGGGACATCTCGAAGGCGGTGAACCTGGGCTTCAGCCAGTCCTCGGACAGCGTCAGCAGCTACGAGAAAATGAAGGCAAAAGTCTCCGACGAACTCAAGCAGCACTTCCGTCCGGAGTTCTTGAACCGCGTCGACGAGATCGTGGTGTTCCACCAGTTGTCGCAGGCCGATATCGAGCGGATCGTCGATCTGATGGTTGCCGAGATCGAGACCCGGCTGCGAGATAAGGACATGGGCATCGAGCTCACCCACGCGGCCAAGGCGCTGATCGCCAAGCGGGGATTCGACCCGGTGCTGGGCGCTCGTCCGCTGCGTCGCGCGATCCAGCGCGACATCGAGGACATCCTGGCCGAGAAGATCCTGTTCGCCGACATCCATCCGGGCGAGATCGTCCTGGTCGACGTGGCGCCTGCGGGTTCGGAGTTGCCGTTCACGTTCAACGGCGTCCCGAAGGCGGAGCTGCCGGACGTGCCGGCGCAGTTGGGTCAGGCCAACTAGCCTTCGCCGGGCAGACGCCACCAAGGCCCCGGGGATGTCTTCCCCGGGGCCTTGTGCTGCTCGTCGGAGGTCAGCTCCAGGCGAAGACCGCAATCGCGAGCACGATCACCCCGACGAAGAGCAGCGTGATCAGGGTGCCGACGATGCCGAGTGCGTAGCCGGCGGTGAGGGCGCCCGAGGCGCGGTACCGTCCGGGTTCGGCCCGCATCTCGCGGCGGCCCTTGGCGCCCAGATACCAGGCCACCGGGCTGATGAACGGGAAGGCCATGAACATGGCCGCCAGACCCACGATGCCCAGCACCAGCGCGGTGATGGCGAGCGGGTGCTCCGGCAGTTCACCGGGGCCTCCGTAGGGCAGCCGTTGACCGAAGTTGTAGGCGGCGCTCGGCGACGGGTACTGCGGCTGCGGCACCAGCAACCCGAACTGTTGCGGCTGCGACCAGCCACTCGGCTCGGCAGGATCATGCGGCTGCGGGACGGGGTTGGTGTAGGCGGTCGTCGGCTGGTCAGCGGCCGGCGGTTGTTCCGCGCGCGCCGGCTGTGGACGCGGGGTGCCGAAGCCATCGCCGCTGGCCCAGGGCGAGTACGGCTCGTTGCTCATGGTGCCTCCTGAATCCTTACCAGGATACGAGGCAGGGTGGCGGTTGCCGGCTAGAGCCGGTAGCCGCCCGTCTCCGCGACCACCAGCCCATCGGCGACCAGGGAGTGCAGCGCCCGGGTGGCCTGGGCGTGGTCCGGCCAGCCGTCGAACAGGTCGGCGACGGACGCGGGCGTGGCATCCGACCGGATCCGCAACCGGTGCAGCAGATGCCCGCGGGCCGCCCGGTCGGTGCCCGCGTAGAGCTGGCGGCGCCTGGGCGGGCCGGGTGGCCGTCCGGCGGCCAGCCAGCGGCAGTCGTCCCGGACGGGGCACTGGGTACACCCGGGATTGCTGGCCCGGCACAGCTGGGCGCCCAATTCCATGGCCGCCACCGACCAGCGCGCTGCCTCCGGGCGCTCGGGCAGCCACGCCTCGGCACGGCTCCGCTCCGCCGCGGTCGGGGCGCCTTCCGGGGTGTCGGTGCCGCCGTCCAGCCGGGCCAGCACCCGCCGGACGTTGACGTCGAGCACAACCCGGCGGGTACCGAAGGCGAAGCTGGCGATTGCGGCCGCGGTGTAGTCGCCCACCCCGGGCAGGGCGCGCAGCGCGTCCGGATCGCTGGGAACCTCGCCGGCGTGATCCTCGACGATGGCGACGGTGGCGGCGTGCAGTCGCTGGGCCCGACGCGGGTACCCCAGCCGTCCCCAGGCCCGGATCGCCTCGCCCACGGGCTCCGCGGCCAATGCCGACGGCGTCGGCCAGCGATCCAGCCACTCTCGCCACGGTGCCAGGACGCGGCGCACCGGCGTCTGCTGCAGCATGAACTCGCTGACCATGATCGCCCACGGAGAGACATCGGACGCCCGCCACGGCAGGTCGCGGGCATGCCGGTCGTACCAGTCGACGATCGTCGCGGCCAGGCGCGGGCGGTCCAGCGGTGCGGTGGTGTCCATCGGTGGACACTGTAGGGCTGACCGGCGTGGTGTCCCGCCGGTGCGAGCCGGACTGCCTACCCTTGGCGGCATGAGCGAAGTGCTGACAGGCAAGGGCCCGCAGCCACCTGTCGTGTACTGGATCCGGCGCGGCCTGGTCGCCCTGATCGCGGTGGTCGTGATCGGCCTGCTGGTCTGGGCCTTCCTGCCGAAGAACACGCCCACCGCCGCAGTACCGGCGACCACTGACACCCCGAGCGTCGGCACCCCGGCCGCCGAGACCCCAACCGCGCCGCCCAGCGGTGCCGGTACCGGTGGGACGCCGACGCCGAGCACCACGAAGCCGGCCGCCCCGGTCGCCTGCGAACCGATCGGCGTCCAGCTCTCGGTGAAGGGCTTCAAGAGTGTGAAGTCGGGCAGCAAGCAGACGTTCATCGTGACCGCTGAGAACAACACCGCGCTGCCCTGCGTGATGGAGATCGCGCCGGCGACGTTCGTGCTGCGGGTGGTGTCCGGCAGCGACCCGGTGTTCAGCACCGCGCACTGCGACAAGTGGTTGCCCACGGTGAAGAAGCAGACCCTGAAGGCAGGCGGCGCCGTCGAGTTCAAGGTCAACTGGACGACGTTCCGGTCGGCCGCCGGCTGCAAGCAGGCCAAAGACATCCTGGGCGCGGGCACCTATGTCGCCACCGCCGCCTACAAGGAGAGCGCGACCACCCGGTTCGCCTTCCAGCTGACCAAGAGCTGACCGCCAGGACGGTCAGTCGAGGCGCTCGGCATAGGCCGATTCGGCCAGCCGGATCAGGCCCTCACGCACGGTCCGGGCAATTCCGTAGTCGACGCCGTCCACTCCGAGCAGATCAGCGGTGCTCGCACCGAAAAGGCCCTGCAGGCTGCCGAAGTGACTGACTAGGGCGTCGGCGACCGCGGCGGGCAGGCGTCCGATCTGGGCGAGTTGGCGGTGCCCGAGCGGGGTGAGCCGGCGGCTGACATCGTCGCCCAGCCCGCAGGCCTGGGCGATCAGCGCGGGATGCGCCAGATCATCGGTGTCCAGCCCGGCGAGTCGGCTCAGCCGCAGCTCGCAGGTCTCGTGGCTGTAGTCGCGCTCCAGTGCGGCCGCCAGGGTGTCGAGGCCGGCCACCAGCTCCTGCAGCTGCAGCCGGACCAGCCGTCCCTCGGATCCGAGTTCGATCGCATAGCCGTTCAGCTCGTGCTGCAGCCGGCGCACCATCTCCAACCGTTGGGCGATCACCGCGACATCGCGGACGACGGCGGCGTCCTGCACCTCGGCGGCGGACAGCCGGACGGTGGCTTCGGTGAGCCGGTCTCGGTAGCGGGCCAGCGTCGCCAGCGCCTGGTTGGCTCGGGCCAGCAGTTGTTCGGGCCGCTGGACTATCCAGCGGGTGCCGTCGACGAAGAGCGAGATGGTCGACATGGACGCCGACACGGTGACCGTCGGCACCCCGATCTGCCGGGCCACCCGGTCTGCGGTCCGGTGCCGGGTGCCGGTCTCGGTGGTCTCGACGGCGGCGTCCGGCATCAAGTGGACGCCGGCGAACAGGATCCGGTCGAGGGCGTCGTTGAGGATGATGGCGCCGTCCATCTTGGCCAGTTCGCGCAATGCGGTCGGTGTGAACGCGACGTCGATGGCGAACCCGCCGGTGCTCAGCGCCTGCAGCCGGGCGTTGTTGCCGAGGGTGACCAGTGCGCCGGTACGGCCGTGCACGATCCGGTCCAGGCCGTCGCGAACCCCCGTCCCGGGGGCGATCAGGCCCAGCGCTCGATTGAGCCGGTTGGACAGGACGTTCACTTCGATGACCTCGGGGTTTTCCTAGGGGCGCTATATCGACAGTCTACGGCCTGAAGCTGTGCTCACCCCTCGGCCAGCCGAAGGATCGGTCCATTGGGATTGCGGCGCTTCGGTGGCCGCAGCGCGAGCAGATCGACGGCCGCCTCGACGGTGGCAACCTCGACGATCTTCATGCCGGGCAGTTTCACCGCGGTGCCCGGCGGCACCAGCGCCAGTTCGAAACCGAGCCGCCTGGCCTCGGCCAGCCGCCGATCCAGTCCGGCCACCCGGCGGAGCTCGCCGGACAGCCCCACCTCGCCCAGCGCGATCACCGGACGGTGGAAGGCCAGCTCGGCGGACGCCGACGCGACCGCCAGCGCGACTGCCAGGTCGGCGGCCGGATCGATCAGCCGGGCACCGCCGACGGTCGAGACGTAGGCCTCCTTGTTGTGCAGCCGCACCCTGGCCTTGCGCTCCAGCACGGCCAGGATCACTGACACCCGTCCCGAATCGAGTCCGTGGGTGACCCGCCGGGGAGTCTGCGCCGCCGAGACCGCCACCAGCGCCTGCACCTCGCCGAGCAGCGGCCGTCGTCCTTCCAGAGTGACGGTCACCGCGGTGCCCGGCACCGGTTCCGCGCGGGTGGAGGCGAACAGGCGGCTCGGGTCGGCGACCTCGCGAATGCCGTCCTCGGTCATCTCGAAGCAGCCGACCTCGTCGGCCGGACCGAACCGGTTCTTGGACGCCCGCACCAGCCGGAGCCCGCTGTGCCGGTCGCCCTCGAAGGACAGCACCACATCGACCAGATGCTCCAGCAGGCGCGGACCGGCGACCGTGCCGTCCTTGGTGACGTGGCCGACCAGCAGCACCGGCAGCCGGCGCTGTTTGGCCACCCTGACCAGCGCGTTGGTTACCTCCCGGACCTGGGCCACACCGCCGGTCACCCCGTCACTGCCGCTGACCGTGACCGCCTGAACCGAGTCGAGCACCAGCAGCTCGGGAGCGCTCTGCTCGATGTGGGCCAAGATGGCGCCCAGGTCGGTCTCGGCCGCCAGGTACAACTCTTCGGCGAGGGCGCCGATCCGTCCGGCTCGCAGCCGCACCTGGGCCGCCGACTCTTCCGCGGAGACATATAGGGTGCGGCGTCCGCCGGCCGCCCAGCGACTGGCGACGTCGAGCAGCAGGGTGGACTTGCCGACGCCGGGCTCACCGGCGAGCAGCACCACCGCTCCGGCGACCAGCCCCTGCCCGAGCACCCGGTCGAGTTCGGCGACCCCGGTGGGTACCGACGCCGCCTCGGAGACCGGGACGTCGCGGATCGGACGGGCGGGCCCGGTCGGGGTGCCGCGCGCGACAGCGCTGCCCGAACCGGACGCGGCTGCCTGTGGCGCCATCGAGCCCCAGCTCTGGCACTGGTTGCAGCGACCCACCCAGCGGGCGCTCGTCCAGCCGCATTCGGAGCAGCGGTGGGCGGTGGTGTTCTTGGCCATGCCCCGCAGGCTAGAGGGCCGCGCCGACAGTTTCGGCCGACGCGCGTGGCGGGATCAGATCCGCACCGGTCCGTTGCAGGTGTGGAAGGTGGCGGCGTCCAGCCCCGGCTGGCCGTTGGGAGAGGTGAACCGAATGTTGACGCCATCGAAGTTGCCGTCGACCTCGGCGCCGATCCAGTCCTCGACCCGGTCCTCATTGCCGGAGATTTCCAGCTCGATCAATTGCAGGTCGCCACCCAGGGCGCGCGGCAGGACGGACTCATCGCTGGTCCATTTGATGAAATATGGCAACTGCGGATCGGACATCAGGCCCTTGACGCCGAGCTGCTTCCACTCCAGCAGCCGGCCGTCCGGGAAGTGTCGCGAACCGACCACTGCACTGCGCCCGAGTCGTTGCTCGTAGGGCGCCAGATCGGCGACCGACACGACCCAGCCCAGCCAGCCGCCGCCCATCTCGGAGCGAGCCCGGACGGCCTGGCCGAACGCCGCCTTCTCGGCCGCGGGATGCTCCAGCACCTCGACAACCTCGATGTAACGGTCGTGGGCCAGCGGAAGAATGCGGTTCCTGGTGCCGAAGCGGGGATGGAAACCGCCGTCGCGAAATTTGGCGCCGAGCAGTTCCCCGAGCCGTTCGGCCTCAGCCTTGAGACCGTCCGGACCTGCTGCGAACGTCAGGTGATCGACATGCATGAGACATTGTCACCATGAGATGCCGCTCACGCGAAATCGAGGGTCGGCGGGGTCCGGTTGTGTCACGAGAACGTCACGATGATGAAATTTTGACCGGTCAACTACCGGATCGATTGGGCGCCGCGCCGGCTGGTGGCACCGACCTATGATGACCGGGTGAGTGCTGCCCGGGCCGAGCCGAAGGTCGCGCTGTCGACCTCGTCGGTCTATCCGGAGGACACCGCGGCCGGCTTCGAGGTCGCCGGCCTGCTCGGCTATGACGGCGTCGAGGTGATGGTCGGCATCGATCCGCTCGCCGCCGACGTGGACGCCGTCCGCAGGTTGCGGGACTATCACCAGCTTCCGGTCCTGGCGATCCATGCGCCGTGCCTGCTGGTCACCCAGCGGGTCTGGGGCAGTGACCCGTGGGTGAAGCTCGAGCGGGCCACCGAGGCAGCCAACCTGCTCGGCGCCGATGTCGTGGTGGTGCACCCGCCGTTCCGCTGGCAGCGCAGCTACGCCACCCGGTTCGTGGAGGGCGTCCGAGAACTCGCGGCGTCCAGTGGGGTGACCATCGCGGTGGAGAACATGTATCCCTGGCGCGCGCCCGGCGGCGGCGAGTTCCAGGCCTACAAGCCGAGCTGGGACCCGTCCGATCTGGACTACGACCACCTGACCCTCGACCTGTCGCACGCCGCCACCGCGCGGCAGAGCGCGCTGGAGTTGGTGCGCCGCTGGGACGACCGATTGGCGCACGTCCATCTCACCGACGGCAACGGGTCGGCCAAGGACGAGCATCTGCTGCCCGGACGCGGCAGCCAGCGGGCGGACGCGGTGCTCGCCGAACTCGCCCGGCGCGGCTACCGGGGGCACGTGGTGCTCGAGGTGAACACCAACGACCTGGACCGCCCGACCCGGGAGGAGGCGCTGGCGTCCGCACTGCTCTTCGCCCGCAAGCACCTGGGCCAGATCGAGGACGCGGCGTGATCCGTCCGGGCCGCGAAGTCCTGCTCGTCCTGGGGGTGTCGCTGGGCCAGTCGGCGGTGTACTCGGTGTTGTCGATCGCCGAGAAGCTCACCCGGGCCGTCCCGCTCGGCCAGCAGACCACCCAGATGAACACTTCGGTCACGCCCGACCGATCGTGGCTCGACCTGTCGTATCAGCTGGCCGGCATCGTCTTTTCGCTGGTGCCGGCACTGCTCGCGCTCTACCTGCTGCGGCTGTCCGGCGATCGGGACCGGATCGGCTTCGACCTGTCCCGTCCCGGGCGGGATCTGGCCTGGGGCTTCGCGATCGCGGCTGGCATCGGCATCCCCGGCATCGGGCTCTATCTCGCCGCCCGGGCGGCCGGTCTGAACACCACCGTGCAGCCGGCGAACCTGGCCGAGAACTGGTGGACCATCCCGGTGCTGATCGGCCTGGCGGTGATGAACGGCGTGCTGGAAGAGGTGGTGATCGTAGGCTTCTGGTTCACCCGGATGCGGCAGGCCGGCTGGGGGATCGCGGCGGTGCTGATCGTCGGCGCGCTGATCCGTGGTTCATACCACCTGTACCAGGGCTTCGGCGGCTTCGTCGGCAACCTCGCGATGGGCCTGATCTTCGGCTGGATCTACCTGCGCACCAAACGGATCGGTCCGCTGGTCGCCGCGCACATCATCTTGGACGTCGCCGCTTTCGTCGGCTACGCGCTGCTGGCGCCGTACCTGACCTGGCTGTAGGGGCGTCGCAGTGGCCGCGCTCCGACTGCACCGCGCGCCGCCGATCCGTTACCGCAACGGCAGCGGTGCAGGCGACTCACCCGTGGACGGCCCCGGCGATCGCTGAAGCGGCTTGGGCGGAGGTGAGGTTGGTGCTGTCGATGATTTCGGCTTCGCTGCTCAACCAGGTCCGGAAGGCCTCGGCGTAGAGGCTGACATAGCTGAAGCGAAACGTGGACGGGCCCATCGCCGGGTCGTCGGCGATACGTCGGCGCAGGGTGTCGGTGTCGGCGTGCAATACGAAGTGCCGCACCCGGATGCCGTGGCCGTGGAGCCCCTGGCTGATCTCCCGCCAGTATTGCTCGACCAGCACGGTCATCGGCATCACCAGGATGCCGCCGGTGTAGTCGAGGATGCGCCGGGCCGTCTCCACCACCAGTGGCCGCCAGAGCGGCCAGTGCTGGAAGTTGTCCGTGACAGGCAGCCCGGGCCTGATGTCCATCAGGGTCTCGCCCACCTTCTCCGCGTTGAACACACGCGAGTCGGGGAGCAGCGGTTGGAGAAGGTTGGCGGTCGTCGTCTTCCCCACGCCGTGAGTGCCGTTCAGCCAGACGATCACGGGCCGATGCTAGCTGGCTCGTGACGCGACGATAGGCTGACGACCATGCATGTGGGTGTATTCGGTGCCACGGGCACCGTGGGCAATGTGATGCGTTCGTTGCTGGTCGGGCGCAACTTCCCGATCAGTTCGGTCCGCTTCTTCTCCTCGGCCCGCTCGGCCGGGCGGACGCTCGACTTCAAGGGCACCCCGGTCACCGTCGAGGACACCGCCACTGCCGACTTCTCCGGTCTGGACATCGCGCTGATGTCCGCCGGCGCCACCATGTCGCGCGAGTACGCCCCCAAGGTCGCCGCCGCCGGTGCGGTGATCGTCGACAACTCCTCCGCCTGGCGCAAGGATCCCGACGTCCCGCTGGTGGTCAGCGAGGTCAATCCCGAGGACGCGGTCAACCCGCCCAAGGGCATCATCGCCAACCCCAACTGCACCACGATGGCCGCCATGCCGGTACTCAAGCCGCTGCACGACGCGGCCGGCCTGCAGCGCCTGATCGTCGCCACCTACCAGGCCGTCTCCGGCTCCGGGGTGAAGGGCATCGACGCGCTGCTCATCCAGAGCCAGGACGTCCGGGACCCGTCCGGTTTCGCCCTGGACGGCCGGGTGGACGACGTCGCGGACCCCGCGCCCTACCTGGCGCCGATCGCCTACAACGTCATCCCCGTCGCCGGCTCGATCGTGGACGACGGCAGCGACGAGACCGACGAGGAGCAGAAGCTTCGCAACGAGTCCCGCAAGATCCTGCACATCCCCGACCTGGCGGTGGCCGGCACCTGCGTGCGGGTGCCGGTGTTCTCCGGGCACTCGCTGGTGATCCACGCCGAGTTCGCCGAGGAACTCAGCCCGCACCGGGCTCGCGGCATTCTCGCGACCGCGCCCGGCGTCGCGCTGGCCGACGTGCCGACGCCGCGGCTGGCGGCCGGCAAGGACCCGTCCTTCGTCGGCCGGATCCGCACCGACCAGTCGGTCCCGGACGGCCGCGGCCTGGTGCTGTTCGTCAGCGGCGACAACCTGCGCAAGGGCGCGGCGCTGAACGCCGTCCAGGTCGCCGAGTTGCTGGTGGCGAAGCGATGACGCAGCTGGCGGTGATCGGCGCCGGGGTGATGGGCGAGGCGCTGGTCAGCGGACTGCTGCGCGCCGGCTGGTCGAGCGAGGCGATCGTGGTCGCCGACCGCAGAGACTTCCGCCGGGCCGAGATGACCGCCGCGCACGGCATTCGAGCCACCGGGAACGCCGAGGCGGCCGCTGAGGCCGACACCGTGATCCTGGTGGTCAAGCCGCAGGACGTCGGTGCCGTGCTGCCCGAGATCGCGCCGGTGCTGCGGCCGGGAACCCTGGTGGTCTCGCTCTGCGCAGGCGTCACCACCGCCCAGCTGGAGAGCCACCTGCCCGACGGCACCGCGGTCGTCCGGGTGATGCCCAACACGCCGGCGCTGGTCGGCGAGGGGATGGCTGCGGTGTCCGCCGGCTCCAGCGCGTCCGAGGAGGACGTGGCGCACGCCATGGAGCTGATGACCGCACTGGGCAAGGCGATCACCGTGCCGGAGGCCTATCAGGACGCGGTCACCGCTATCTCGGGCTCGGGCCCGGCCTACCTGTTCTTCGTGGTCGAGGCGATGATCGACGCCGGCGTCCTGCTCGGCCTGCCCCGCGACATCTCCAGCACCCTGGTGCAGCAGACCGTCTTCGGGTCGGCGAAGCTGCTGGTCGAATCCGGCCAGCACCCGACGGTGCTGCGCGAGCAGGTCACCTCACCGGGCGGCACCACCGCCGCCGCCCTCCGGCAGCTCGAGGACCACAAGGTCAAGGCCGCCTTCCTGACCGCCATAGAGGCGGCCCGGGATCGCAGCCGGGCGCTCGCCGGCTGACGCTGGGCGCCCGCTGCGGCCCTTGCGTCTTCGGTCGATCGCCTGCGTTCGGACACATCGCCTGCGTGGCAACCCAGGCGATGTGCGTTTGCGCAGGCGAGGTCGTTCCCGAGGGTCGAACGAAAGGCGTCCAGATGATTGCGCTGACCGTCCCGGCGGCATCGGGGGAGAGGTATGGTGGCCTGCACATCTCGGCAGGCGGGGGGACCGGCCGGGTGCCACAGCCAGAAGGATGTACCGATGAACGACGCCGCGCACCCACTGTCGGGGATCAAATTTCTCAAGGTCACCGAGGTAGCTGCGTTGCTGCGGGTCTCGCGAATGTCGGTCTACCGGCTGATCCACGCCGGCGAACTCGAGGCGGTCCGTTTCGGCCGCAACTTCCGGGTCCCCGAGCATGCGGTCAACGCCTACCTGGAGCAGTCCTTCTACGACGCCGGATAGGCTCGGCATTTCGCAGCGATTGGCAGACGGGGCGAACCACTCGGTAAGCTTGCGAAGTTGGCTGGGCAACCGGCCGCCACCAACCAAGCACTTATCCGGCCCACCGTGGGCCGACATCGAGAGGTCACAGCGTGGGTTCGGTCATCAAGAAGCGTCGCAAGCGGATGGCGAAGAAGAAGCACCGCAAGCTTCTGAAGAAGACGCGCATTCAGCGTCGTCGCGCCGGCAAGTAGTCCCCGGCGTCCCGCGATGACCCGGCACAGTGTCGTGGTCATCGTCCGCGACGGCTGCCACCTCTGCGTGGACGCCGTCGCGCTGGCCGAGCGGGTCTGCGCCGAGTTCGGCGCTGATTTCCGCACCCTCGACGTGGACGCCGACTCGGCGCTCGCCGAGCACAGCGATCACGTCCCGGTCACCTTCGTCGACGGCCGGCGGCTCGCCATCTGGTTCCTCGACGAGCCACAGCTGCGCGCGGCGCTGACGACATGACCGGCGCGGTCCGGCTGTCCGCCGCGGTGCCGGCTGAAGCCCTTTACGCCTATCTGACCGACCCGACCCTTCGTCCGCAGTGGCAGGCCAGCCTGCGCCGAGTCGCCGACGTCAGCGGCGGGGGCGAAGCCGGCTCGCGCTGGGTCGACGTCACCGCCGTCGGTGCCCGGCCGCAGTTGTCGGTGCTGGCCGCCGACCCGCCGCGCAGTTGGACCGAGCAGGGCCGCTGGCGGGGGCTGAGTGCCACCCTCCGTCTCGAGTTCATCGCCGACGGCGCCAGCCGGTGCGAGCTGGCGGCGTACTTCCGGATCGACGGCCCTGGCGTGTGGCGGGCGGCCGCGGCGGTGCTCCAACGGCTGGCCGGTCCGGCGATCGCGTTCGACCTGCGCCGGGCCGTCCGTCTGGCAGCCGGACACTGATCTCGCTGCCGAAGCCGGCGCCGGGGCGTCCCGTATTGTTGGACCCCGAGCACAGCGAAAGGCCGTCGTCACCCATGCAATCAGTCGTTCATCTGGTCCGCCACGGGCAGGTCCACAACCCTGACGGCATCCTCTATGGACGGCTCCCCGGCTACGGGCTGAGTGAAATCGGCCGGGCGATGGCCACCCGGCTCGGCGAATACTTCGCCGACGTCCCGCTCACCCACCTGCGCTGCTCGCCGCTGCAGCGGGCCCGCGAGACGATGGCGCCGATCGCCGCAAAGCACCCCGAGTTGGAGATAGTCACCGAGGACCGGGTGATCGAGGCCGCGAACGTGTTCGAGGGCCGCAACTTCGGCAGGTACAACCAGGTGCTGCTACTGCCGCAGAACCTGTGGCGGCTGCGCAACCCGCTGCGTCCGTCCTGGGGCGAGGCGTACCCGTCGATCGTGGCCCGGGTGAGGGCGGCCATGTCGGACGCCGCCAAGGACGCCGGCGACGGCGGCCAGGCCCTGATCGTGATGCACGAACTGCCGATCTGGATCTCCCGGCTGGCCGCCGAGGGCCGCTCCCTGGTGCACGATCCGCGCAAGCGGCAGTGCCGGCTGGCCAGCGTCACCTCGTTCACCTTGATCGACGACCGGATCGTCGCCGTCGACTACGCCGAGCCCGCCGCGGACCTGCTGCCGGCGAAGAAGTCCAAAGTCCTGTTCCGCCCCGGTTCGTGATGCCCCGCCTCGCCGTGCGTCGACTGGCTGTGCTCTGCGTCACTGCGGTGACGCTGCTGCTGGCCGCCTGCACCGGCTCGACCGCGGCCGACGGCGGCTTCGTCAGCGGGGACGGCACCATCACCCGGGTCCCCCTCGACAAACGCACCGCGGCCCCGGTCATCGAGGGCACCACCCTCGACGACAAGCCGTGGAGCAGTTCGTCGGCGTCCGGTCGGGTGCTGGTCTACAACGTCTGGGGCTCCTGGTGCCCGCCGTGTGTGAAGGAGGCGCCGGCACTGGTCCGGGCCGCCCAGCGCACCGAGAAGATCGCGCAGTTCGTGGGGCTGAACACGCGCGATCTGAACACCGCGCAACCGCGGGCGTTCATCCGCGAGTTCAAGGTGCCTTACCCGAACCTGTTCGACCCCGACGGTGCGCTGGTGCTGAAATTCGCCGGGAAGCTGCCGCTGAACGCCATCCCCAGCACGGTGATCGTCGCCGCCGACGGGCGGATCGCGGCGCGCGTCCTGGGTGAGGCGACCGAGGCCACCCTGGTCGGGCTGATCGAGGACGTGGCGGCGGGCCGCTGATGATCGTTCTGGAGATCGGCGACTGGGCCCGGCAGGCGGTTGGCGGCAGCATGCTGCTGGCCGCTCCGGTCGCGATCCTGGCCGGCCTGGTGTCGTTCTTCTCACCCTGCGTGCTGCCGCTACTGCCCGGCTATCTGTCCTACGCCAGCGGGCTCAGTGCGGCACAGCTGGCCGAGGGCAAGCAGCGCGGCCGGGTGCTGGCCGGCACCTCGCTGTTCGTACTGGGCTTCGCCGTCGTGTTCGTCTCCGGGGGCGCGCTGTTCGGTTCGCTGGGCACCACCCTGATGCAGTGGCGCGGCCTGCTGACCACGATCGGCGGGGTGCTGGCCATCGCGCTCGGCCTGGTCTTCGCCGGCTGGGTGCCGTTCGCCAGCCGGACGGTCCGGCTGAATCTGCGACCGAAGGTCGGGTTGGCCGCGGCCCCGCTGCTCGGCATCGTGTTCGCGTTGGGCTGGACGCCGTGCATCGGCCCCGCCCTGCAGGTGGTGCTCACCCTGGCGCTCAACGAGGCCACCGCGACCCGCGGTGCGCTGCTGGCGCTGTGCTACGCGCTCGGCCTCGGGCTGCCGTTCCTGATCGCCGGTCTCGCGCTGGACCGGTTCGGCTCGACGCTGGCGTTCGTCCGGCGTCACCATCGGGCGCTGCAGGTCGCCGGCGGGATCATGATGATCGTCGTGGGTGTGCTGCTGCTGACCGGCGGTTGGGACGTCCTGATGGGCACCCTGCGGCAATGGGCCGCCAGCTTCGGGACGGTGATCTGATGGCTGCGGCGACGGCGCCTGGGACGCTGCGCGCGCGTGAGGCGGTGCGGTTCGTCTGGACCCAGCTGACCTCGATGCGGACGGCGCTGGTGCTGCTCTTCGCCCTGGCCCTCGGCGCGATCCCCGGTTCGCTGCTGCCGCAGCGCCCGACGTCCCCGGTCCGGGTGCGCGAGTTCATCACCAACAATCCGCAGCTCGGTGGCTTCTACAACGCGATCGGCATGTTCGACGTGTACGCGTCGCCCTGGTTCGCCGCCATCTACCTGCTGCTGTTCGTTTCGCTGGTCGGCTGCATCATTCCCCGGATCGGCGTCTACCTGAAGGCGCTGCGCGGCCAGCCGCCGAACACCCCGCGCAACCTGGGACGGCTGCCCGCCCACTTGTCGCTGACCGCGGACACCCCGGCGACGGTGCTGGACGCCGCCGAGAAGGTGCTTGCCAAGCGGCGGTTCCGGGTCCGGCGGCTGGAGGACTCGGTGAGCGCCGAGCGCGGCTACCTGCGCGAGCTGGGCAACCTGATCTTCCACCTGTCACTGGTCTTCCTGCTCTGCGGCCTCGCCTGGGGCACGCTGTTCGGCTACAAGGGCAGCGTCGCCGTCGTCGAGGGCAACGCGTTCAGCAACACCCTGACCCAGTTCGACGACTTCACCTCGGGGGGCGCGTTCACCGCCCAGCAGCTGGTGCCGTTCACGGTGAAGCTCAACTCGTTCGAGGCCAAATTCGAGACCGGCCCGGTGCAGCGCGGTGCCGCCCGGGTGTTCCGGGCCGACACCACCACGACCATGAACGGGGTCGAGACCCGGCAGGATCTCGAGGTCAACCATCCGCTCATCCTCGGCGACAGCACCGTCCATCTGGTCGGCCACGGCTACGCCGTCGACGTCACCGTGAAGGATCCCCAGGGCAACGTCGCCTACGCCGGCCCGGTGATCCTGCTGCCTCAGGACGGCAATTTCCTCTCCGTCGGCGTGGTGAAGGCGCCGTACGCGCGTCCGGAACGGCTCGCCTTCGAGGCGTTGTTCCTGCCCACCTTCGTCGACAGCGACACTGGCGGCACCTCGGTGTTCCCGGACGCGCTCAACCCGCGACTGCTGCTGAACGCCTGGCACGGGCCGCCCAAGCCGGCCACCGGCGAGCCCGAGAACGTCTACTCGCTGGACACCACGGGGCTGACCCAGTTCACCCGGCCGGACGGCTCCAAGCTGCGGTTCACCCTGCGTCCCGGCGAGATCTTCGACCTGCCGGACGGCAGTTCGATCCAGTTCCACGACTGGAAGCGCTGGGTGAGCCTGCAGGTCTCCAGCACCCCCGGGTTGTGGCTGGTGCTGATCTCGGTGCTGGTCGCGGTCGGGGGCCTGTGCCTGTCACTTTTCATCCGGCCACGCCGGGTCTGGTTGCGGGTCAGCCGGGACGGGGTCGAACTCGCCGGGCTGGACCGGACCGAGGGCCGGGGCGGACTGGACGACGAATTGCGGCTGATCGCCGACGAACTGCAGCTGACCACGGACCGGGGACTTGCGCCGCCCGAGGCCGATGACGCAGGCTCCAACCGGAAGGGAGAACCGTGATGGCCGAGTACTGGTCGAATCTGGCGATGGTGACCTCGGCGGTGGTCTACCTGCTCGCCCTGGCCGCGTTCGCCGCGGAGTGGGCGGCGGCCCGCCGGCTGGAGGCCGCGGACGTGCCGGCGGGCGTCCTGGTCGGCGCCGGCGGCCCCGATCTGGTCGAGACCGAGGCCGCACCGTCGGCCGCGGAGACCAGGGCCCGGCTGCGTACCGACATGTTCGGCCGGATGGGCCTGGCGCTGACCCTGATCGGCTGGGCCTGCCACCTGGGCGGAGTGGTGTTCCGCGGGATCGCCGCCAACCGGTTCCCGTGGGGGAATATGTACGAGTTCGTCACCGCCGCGTTGTTCCTGGTGGTCACCTTCTACCTGGTGCTGGCCTTCCGCGGTGCCCGCTGGCTGGGGCTGCCGGTGGCGCTGCTGGTCGTGATCGGCCAAGGGCTCGCGGTGACCGTGTTCTACGTCGCCGTGGCGCCGCTGGTGCCGGCGCTGCACTCGGTCTGGTTCATCGTGCACATCGTGGTCGCCTGCACCGCCGGCGCGGCGTTCAACGTGGGCGGGCTGCTCTCCATCCTGTACCTGCTGAAGAGCCGCGCCGAGCGCCGCGAGCAGCTGCGGGGCTACCTGGCCAAGCTGCCCTCATCGGCCCGGATCGACGAGTTGGCCTACCGCTTCCACGCCTTCGCCTTCCCGCTGTGGACCTTCGCGGTCGCGGCCGGCGCCGTCTGGGCCGAGTACGCCTGGGGACGGTTCTGGGGCTGGGACCCGAAGGAGACCTGGTCGCTGGTCACCTGGGTGGTCTACGCCGGCTACCTGCACGCCCGCGCCACCGCCGGCTGGCGGGGCAAGCGCGCCGCCGTGGTCGCGATCGTCGGGCTGGCCTGCTTCTGGTTCAACTTCGTCGGGATCAACCTGCTGGTCTCCGGGCTGCACTCCTACGCCGGAATCTGATCGGGGATCAGCCCGCCGTAACCTCGCCGCCGATACCGGTCTCGTTGCCGTCGGCGTCGTGGAACACGTACTTCCACACCCCGTCGTGCTTCTCCAAGTCGACCGGCTCGATGCCCTGGCCGGCGATCCTGTCTGCCTCGGCGACCGGGTCGTCCACCCAGATCATGCTGACCGCGCCGCCGGCCCGGTCGACGTCCTCGATGATGTAGACATGGCAGTTCTCGGCGAGCTGCCACACCGCCTCGACATCGTTGGGGTAGAAGGCCGGCTCGGCGCCGAGCAGACGCTGGTACCAGTCCAATGCCTGGCTGAAGTCGCTGACCGGGATCCCGGCGAAGATGCCTGCCATGGTTCGTGGGCCCGCCCTTCTCATCGTCGATCCGTCCAGTGTGGCCCGGTCGGTGGCGCGCGGACCAGTGCAAGAATCGGCGCATGCGGCATTTCGACCTGTGCGTGATCGGCTCCGGCTCAGGCAACTCGATCGTCGATGAGTCCTTCGATGACCTCACGGTTGCGTTGGTCGACAAGGGGGAACGCTTCGGCGGCACCTGCCTCAACGCTGGCTGCATCCCGACCAAGATGTACGTCTACCCGGCCGAGTTGGCGACCAGTGCCGAACGGGCGGCTCGGGTCGGGGTGACCATCGGGAAGGTCCGGGCCGACTGGCCGGCGATCCGTGACCGGATCTTCGGCCGGATCGACCCGATCAGCGCCGGTGGCGAGGAGTGGCGGCGCAGCAACGCCAACGTCACCCTGTACCGCGAGTCAGCCGCGTTCACCGGTCCCAAGCAGCTGCTGATCGGCGACGAGACGATCACCGCCGACCGGTTCGTGCTGGCCGCCGGTTCGCGTCCGCAGGTGCCCAGCTACCCCGGCATGGACGACCCGGGCGTCGCCGAGCGGGTGCACACCTCCGACGACATCATGCGGCTGGACAAACTCCCGGCCTCACTGGTGATCATCGGCGGCGGTTTCGTCGCCGCCGAGTTCGCGCACATCTTCAGCGCGCTCGGCACCAAGGTGACGGTGCTGCAGCGCTCCGAGGTGATGCTCCGCAAAGAGGACGCCGACATCGCGTCCGCGTTCACCGAACAGCTGGCCAACCGGGTGCATCTGCGGCTGAAGCAGCAGATCGTCGGCCTGGAACTCACCGACCGCGGCACGGTGATCGTGGAGAGCGCCGACGCCAAGGGCATCCACTACGACTTCGAGTGCGAGCGGGTGCTGGTCGCGCTCGGCCGGGTACCCAACGCCGACCTGCTCAACCTGGAGGCCACCGGCGTCCAGACTCACCCGGACGGCCGGATCAAGGTCGACGAGTACCAGCAGACCAACGTCAAGGGCATTTTCGCCCTCGGCGATGTCTCCTCGGCGTCCCAGCTCAAGCACGTTGCCAACCACGAAGCGCGGGTGGTGCAGCACAACCTGCTGCACCCGCGGCGGATGATCGCCGCCGACCACCGGTTCATTCCGCACGCGGTGTTCAGCGACCCGCAGGTGGCCTCGGTGGGGTTGACCGAGGAGGAGGCGAAGCGGCGCGGCCGGCGCTACGTGGCCGTGCGCCAGGACTACGCCAGCGTGGCCTACGGCTGGGCGATGGAGGACACCGAACACTTCGTCAAACTGATCGCCGACCCCCGGACCAAGCGGCTGCTCGGCGCGCACATCCTCGGGCCTGAGGCGACCACGCTGATCCAGCCGCTGATCCAGGCGATGAGTTTCGACCTGGAGGTGCCGAGCATGGCCCGTGGGCAGTACTGGATCCATCCGGCGCTCACCGAGGTGGTCGAGAACGCGTTGCTGGCGTTGGAGCTATGAGACGCCGCACGATCCTCGGCGCGGGTTTGGCGGCGCTGCTGGCCGGTTGCGCGGCGGAGGAGACGCCCGCCAGGACGCGTCCCACGACGTCCGCAGAGCCCGGCGGATCGCCGACGTCGGTTGCATCGTCGCCTCCCACCCATGCCCCGCCGGGATCGGCGTCGGCCGATTGCGCCGTCCGGATCGTCGACTCGATGACGCTTGCCGAACGGGTCGGGCAGGTGGTGATGGTGGGGGTGACCGAGGCGTCCGCGTCCGAGCTCGCCGTGCTGCGCAGGCTGCGGATCGGCTCGGTGATCCTGATGGGCAACCACACCGGTGGCACCGCGGGGGTCCGCCGGGTCACCGAGCGACTCGATGCCGGCGGACTGCCGGCCCCGCTGCTGATCTGTGTCGATCAGGAGGGCGGGCTGGTCCAGCGGCTCAAGGGGCCCGGCTTCGACACCATGCCGTCTGCGAAGGAGCAGTCCGGTTGGAGCGACGCCATGCTCACCGAGCGGGCCGAGCGGTGGGGCCGCCAGCTGCGCTCCGCGGGCGTGCACTGGACGCTGGCGCCGGTGGCCGACACGGTGCCGGCATCGATGGTCCGGGTCAACGCGCCGATCGGCGAACTGGACCGTGGTTACGGATCCGACCCGGACGTCGTGGCCGCGAAAGTGAGCGCGTTCGTCCAAGGGATGGCCGCCGCCGGCATCGCCACCTCTGCCAAGCACTTCCCTGGCATCGGCCGGGTGCGCGGCAACACCGACTTCACCGCGGGAGTGAAGGACACCCAGACCCGGCTCGACGACCCGTACCTGGCTCCGTTCCGGTCAGCGGTCGCCGCGGGGGCGTCCAGCGTGATGGTGTCCACCGTCACCTACACCCGGATCGACGCCGACCGTCCGGCAGTTTTCTCCCCGGCGGTGATCGGCATGATCCGCGAGCGACTCGGCTTCGACGGCGTCGTCATCTCCGACGATCTGGGCGCCGCTCGGTCGATGGCGTCGGTTCCGGCCAGGCAGCGGGGGATCGGCTTCCTCAGGGCGGGGGGCGACCTGGCGATGACGGTGACGCCCGCGCTGGCGGACGCGTTCGTGTCCGGCATCCGCGGTGCTGCCGAGGACGCCGCGGTTGCCGAACGGGTGCGCGACTCGGCCGTCCGGGTCGTCGCGCTCAAGCTCGGACTGGGCCTGATGCCGTGCCGGTGACGATCAGCTGGTGACGCGGAGACCGGCCATCGCCTTGCGGGCGTCCGGGACCAGGTCGGAGCGGGTGTCCGGGATCGACGCGTAATAGATGCTCGACGACGCCTCGGAGGTGGCGACGATCAGGATGATGGCCAGCTCGCCCTTGGTCTTCAGGTTGGGGATGTCGAAGCTGAGGTGCGTCTCGACCAGCCAGGCGTCCCTGCCGTCCACCGTGGTGGCCTTGTTGACCTTGTCGGCGCGGACCACCTCGGCATCGCTGTAGAAGACCCCCATGATGCACTTGACCACGATCTCGGAACCCTGCTGCGGGCTGAAGAATCCGTCGCCGGCAACCAGTTCGCCGACCAGCACCGAGGCGACCCAGCTGTTGCTGCCGTTGTAGTTGGGCTCGACTGGGACTATCTGGGTGAGGACGTCGCGACCGAACGGCACCCGGGTCTCCGGGCTGGGCGCGCCCCATGGGCTGCCCAGCTGCGGGTACGAGAGGGCGCCGCCGTGCACGCGTCCGTCATTGGGTGCCGGAGCGGGAGTGGCGGTGCCGGTCACCGGCTTTGGGCAGACGTTCTGGGTCGGATTGCTTCCCGGCGACGGCTTGCCGCCCAGGATGCCGCCGAGGTTGTTGAGCGCGAACCATCCGAGCACGGCCAGCGCCACCACGACCGCTGCGATCCCGATCCACCAGCCCACCGGCGTGCGGCGTTTCTGGTTGGGGTTCCACATCGGCTGCCCGACCGGGCGCTGCGGCCCGCCGACGCCGCCCTGCGGCGGGGTCTGCATCGGGTTGTTGGTGATGGACGCCGACCAGGACGATCCCGTCCAGTAGCGGTACATGCCGGGCTGGCCGCCCGGGTCCGGATACCATCCAGCCTGACTCACGGGGCCGAGTCTAGACGGAGCGATCCAGCCGCCACTCCCACACCGCGACGCCGGGAAGCCCGTAGCGACCTTCGCGTGCTGGTGGCCGGTGCCGGACGCTCCGAGCACGACGCCTCCCGCGACTGATGAGGTGCGTGCCGGGTCTTGACAGGCCCGACCAGCGATACGTGGTCCGCGGGGTCTCGACGAGCTCGACCAGCGACAAGCTCCACCAGCGACAGGGCCCGACCAGCGACAGGCCCGACCAGCGGGTGACTCAGCCGAAGCGGCCGGTGATGTAGTCCTCGGTCGCCTTGTCGTCGGGGGTGGAGAAGATCTTCTCGGTCGGACCCATTTCGATCAGCTTGCCCGGAGCACCGGTGCCGGCGATGTTGAAGAACGCGGTCTCGTCCGAGACCCGCGCGGCCTGCTGCATGTTGTGGGTCACGATGACGATCGTGTAGGTCTCCTTGAGCTCCTGCACCAGGTCTTCCACCGCCAGGGTGGAGATCGGGTCGAGCGCCGAGCAGGGCTCGTCCATCAGCAGCACCTCGGGCTGCATGGCGATCGCCCTGGCGATGCACAGCCGCTGCTGCTGGCCGCCCGACAGCCCCGAGCCGGGCCGGTCGAGCCGGTTCTTGACCTCTTCCCACAGGTTCGCCCCGCGCAGCGACGACTCCAGCAGCTGGTCCGCCTCGCTGGCGCGCATCCGCTGCTTGTTCAGCTTGTAGCCGGCCAGCACGTTGTCCTTGATCGACATGGTGGGGAACGGATTGGGCCGCTGGAACACCATGCCGACCTGGCGGCGGACGTTCACCGGGTCGACGCCGGGGCCGTACAGGTTGTTCCCGTCGAGCAGCACGTCGCCCTCGACATAGGCGCCGGGGATCACCTCGTGCATCCGGTTCAGGGTGCGCAGGAAGGTCGACTTGCCGCAGCCGGACGGCCCGATGAAGGCGGTCACCGCCCGCGGCTGAATGGTCATGGTGACGTCCTCGACGGCCTTGAACGAGCCGTAGTAGCAGTTGAGGTCACTGACCTCGATCCTCTTCGACATCTGTCGTCTCTCCTGGTCAGCGCCCGAGTTTCGGGGCGAAGCGTTTGGCGATGAAGCGGCCGAGCAGGTTGAGCACCATGACCAGGACGATCAGGGTGAGCGCTCCCGCCCAGGCGCGTTCGTTGTAGAAGATCCGTTCGATGCCGGGGTGGGCGTACTGGTCGTAGACGAAGACCGGCAGGGTCATCATCGGATTGGCGAACGGATTGGTGTTGATCGAGTTGGTGAAGCCCGCGGCGATCATCAGCGGCGCGGTCTCGCCGATGATCCGGGCGATCGCCAGGATCACGCCGGACACGATGCCGGAGACCGCGGTGGGCAGCACCACCGACATGATGGTGCGCCACTTGGGCACGCCCAGCGCGTAGGACGCCTCACGCAGCTCGTTGGGGACGATCCGCAGCAGTTCTTCGGTGGCCCGCACCACGATCGGGATCATCAGCACCGACAGTGCCAGTGAGCCGGCGAACCCGGTGATGGTGCCCGGGCCGAAGACCAGGGCCATCAGCGCGTAGGCGAACAGGCCGGCGACGATCGAGGGGATGCCGGTCATCACGTCCACGAAGAAGGTGATCCCGCGGGCCAGCGGACCCCGTCCGTACTCGACCAGGTAGATGGCGGTCAGCAGCCCGATCGGCACCGCGATCAAGGTGGCGATCCCGGTCACGATCAGCGTGCCGTAGAGGGCATGGACGGCGCCGCCGCCGTCGCCGATGACATTGCGCATCGACCAGCTGAAGAACGTGCCGTCGAAGCGCGGCAGCCCGTTGGAGAGGGTCTCCCACAGCAGTGAGACCAGCGGCAGCAGGGCCAGCAGGAAGGCACCGCTCACCAAAGTGGTGGCCAGCCGGTCGGCGGCGGCCCGGCGTCCCTCGACGAAACGGGCGAGCAGGTAGAGGACCGGGACGAACAGCACCGCGCCCAGGAACAGGCTGGTGCCGGGATCGAAGCCGCCCAGTGCGGTGGCATCGATCAGCGCGCCGACGATCACGCAGCCGGCCAGCGCCAGCCAGGGGGCGAAGGCGGGCAGCTTGCCGGCGGTCAGCGGGTTCGGCTTGCCGGTGGTGAGGGTGGTCATCCGTTGGCTCCCGAGAAGTCCTTGTAGCGAGCGACGATCAGGCGCGCGATGCTGTTGACCAGCAGCGTGATCACGAACAGCACCAGCCCGCCGGCGATCAACTGGTTGGTCTTGACGCCGTAGGCCTCGGGGAAGTTCTGGGCGATGACGGCGGCGATCGTGTTCGGGTTCTGCGAGGTGAGGATCTCGATGCTGATCACATGTGCCCCGGAGAGCACCATGGCGACCGCCATGGTCTCGCCGAGCGCCCGGCCCAGGCCGAGCATCACCGAGCTGACGATGCCGGCGCGTCCGAACGGCAGTACGGTCATCCGGATCATCTCCCACCGGGTGGCGCCCAGGGCCAGCGCCGCCTCCTCGTGCAGCTTCGGGGTCTGCAGGAAGACCTCGCGGCTCAGCGAGGTGATGATCGGCAGGATCATCACCGCCAGCACGATGGACGCGGTCAGCAGCGTGCGGCCGGTGCCGGACGGCTGGCCGCCGAAGAACGGGATCCAGCCCAGGTAGGTGTTCAGCCACAGGTAGAGCGGCTGCACGGCCGGTGCCAGCACGAAGCTGCCCCACAGCCCGAACACCACCGACGGCACCGCCGCCAGCAGGTCGATGACGTAACCCAGCCCGGCGGAAAGCCGCCGCGGGGCATAGTGCGAGATGAACAGCGCGATGCCGATCGAGACCGGGACGGCCAGCAGCAGCGCCCAGAACGACGCCCAGATGGTGCCCCAGGCGAATGGCAGGATCCAGGACCAGAACTCGCCGTAGCCCTTCGCCTGCAGTTCGGCCGGCGCCGTGGTCAGTGCCGGAAAGGCCTGCATCAGCAGGAACCCGGCGACCATGGCCAGGATCACCAGGATGGTGATGCCGGACCCGGTCGCCAGGCCGCTGAACACCCGGTCGCCGATCCGCCGGCGCGTGCCGGAGCCGGCCGGCGCCGTCGGACCGGGGGCCGGCGGCGCCTTCCGCGTGGACTGTGTCACGGTTGATTGTGTCACTTGATCGAGTCGATGGCTGCCTTCACCTTGGCCTGCATGGCGGCGCTCAGCGGAGCGCTGCCGGCGGCCGCGGCGGCGGCTTTCTGGCCCTCGGCGGAGGCTACGTAGCCGATGAAACCCTTGACCAGCTTCGCGTCGTTGGCATCCTTGTAGGTCTGGCAGACCAGGGCGTAGGAGACCAGCACCGCCGGGTAGACGCCGGCCGCCTTGCGGTCCAGGGTCAGCGCCAGGTCGTGCTCGGACCGGCCGGCGACCTGCTTGGAGGCGTCGACGATCTTCGCGGCCGCCTCGGCGGTCGGGCTCAGCCACTGGTTGCCGACCTTGAGCTGGGCGTGGCCAAGTTCCTTGGCGGCGGAGGCGTCGGCGTAACCGATGGTGTTCTTGCCGGTCTTGACGGCGTCCACCACGGCCGAGGTGCCCTTGGCGGATTCGCCGCCGAACGCGGCCGGGAAGGCGTCCGCGGCGGCCTCGGTCCACACGGTGGGCGACGCCACGTGCAGGTAGTCGGTGAAGTTGTTGGTGGTGCCCGAGTCGTCGGAGCGGTGCACGGCGGTGATCGCGGCGTCCGGCAGCTTAGCGTCGGGGTTGGTGGCGGCGATCTTGGCGTCGTTCCACTTGGTGATCTTCCCGGCGAAGATGCTGGCCAGGGTGTCCGGATCGAGCTTGAGGTCGGTCACCCCGTCCACGTTGAAGATCACCGCGATCGGGGAGACGTAGACCGGCAGGTCGAGAGCATTGGAGTCGGCGGTGCACTTGCCGAATTTGCCGGCGCCCAGCTCCTCGTCCTTGAACGGGCGGTCGGAGCCGGCGTACTGGACGGCGCCGGAGGTGAACGCCTGGCGGCCCGCGCCCGAGCCGTCCGGAGAGTAGTTGATGGTGATACCGGCGTGGGCGGACTGGTAGTCGGCGATCCACTTCTGCTGAGCCGCGGACATCGACGAGGCACCCTTGCCGGCCAGTGTGCTGGCGCTCGTGCTGCCGGTGGAACCGGTGCCGGGCTGGGCGGTCTCGTTCGTCGCGCAGGCGGACAGGGTCAGCGCGGCGGCGGCCAACAGAGCCACCGGAGCGCCGAACGTGGAGATCTTCACGGCTGAACCTTTCGTCACGAGTGGGAGCGAATCGCTCCGCCTCGCACGCTAGGCAGCGGAGTCGTCCGGTTGGGGAGCGCTGGGTGAACAGCGGGTGAACGTCGGCTCTCGATGCCGATCCGCGTCCGATCTCGAACTGGCCATCTGATATTCACCGCGCGGTCATCCGCTGCTCGGCCTACGCGCGCCGGCCTCTGCCAACCTGCCCGGTTAGTACCCCTAGTAGTCGAGGAGATTCCGTGACCACCCTGCTGCCGATGACAGGCCGAACCCACGGCAACCGAAGCGCCGTCACCTGCCACCTCAAGTGCGACAGCCAGTGCGCCCGGCCCGATCCCAACACCAGTACCGAACCGTCCTTCGCCGAGATCGCCGGACGCCAGCTCACCCGGCGTGCCCTGCTGGCCGGCGCCGGCGGTGTGGCCGCGGCGTCCGCCCTGCCGCTGGCCTGGCCGCAGGCCGCTGCCGCCACTCCCCGGCGAGGCACCAAGCCGCTGGCATTCACCCCGATCGAGTCGGTGGGCGACGACGTCGACGCCATGGTGGTGCCGACGGGCTACGAGTGGACGCCGATCCTGCGCTGGGGGGACCCGCTGTTCAACCGGTCGCCGCGGTTCGACCCGAGCCGTCCGAACGCCCGCGCCCAGGAACTGCAGTTCGGCTACAACAACGACTACCTGGACATCCTCGTGGAACGCGGCGGACGCCGGGCGCTGCTGTGCTGCAACCACGAGTACACCAACCGGGCCATCATGTTTCCGCCGACCAGCACCGCCGAGCAGGAGGCAGAGGTGCTCCGCGCCCTGATCGCCGCCCACGGGTTCAGTGTCGTGGAGCTCGAACGGCACGCTCCCACCCGGCCCTGGCGCTACATCCGGGGCGGACGCCGCAACCGCCGCATCACCGCGGACACGCCGTTCCGGCTGACCGGGCCGGCCGCCGGAACCGCTCTGCTGAAGACCGTCGCCGACCCGACCGGACGGCGCAGCCTCGGTACCTTCGGCAACTGCTCGGGCGGCACCACCCCGTGGGGCACAATCTTGTCCGGGGAGGAGAACTTCCACGGCTACTTCGTGGCCGATCCGGACGCCCGCGGCGGCAAGCGGTACGGGATGACCAACAAGCCGAGCGTTTACGGCTGGGAGAAGGTGGATGCCCGGTTCGACGCCACCAATCCCGGTTACGCCAACGAGCCGAACCGGATGGGCTACATCGTCGAGATCGACCCCTACGATCCGGACTCGACCCCGCGGAAGCACACCGCGATGGGCCGGCTGAAGCACGAGGGCGCCAACGTCCGGGTCGACCGCGACGGCACAGTGGTGGCCTACATGGGCGATGACGAGCGCTTCGAGTACCTGTACAAATTCGTCGCGAAGCGGAAGTACCGCGAGGGCGGTTCGGCCGCCGCCCGCCGGCACAACCTGGAGATCCTGACCGAGGGCAACCTCTACGTGGCGCGGTTCAGCGGCCAACAGCGCGAGGACAACGACAATCTGGGCACCGGCGAATGGGTGCCGCTGGTCTTCGACGGTCGCTCGATGATTCCCGGGATGAGTGTCGCCGAGGTGCTGGTCTTCACCCGTGAGGCCGCGGACGCCGTGAAGGCCACCCCGATGGACCGCTGCGAAGACGTTCAGCCGCACCCGACCACCGGCAGGGTGTACGTCGCGTGCACCAACAACGTCCAGCGCGGTACCGCCGGCAAGGCGGCACCGGACGCACCCAACCCGCGCGGGCTCAACAAGGACGGTCACGTGATCGAGATCACCGAGGACCGCAACCGGGCCGACGCCGCCACCTTCGCCTGGAACCTGCTGCTGGTCTGCGGCAAGCCCGAGGACGCCGGCACCTATTTCGCCGGCTGGGACGGCCCGGTGGCGCCGATCTCGTGCCCCGACAACCTCGCCTTCGACAGCGAGGGCAACCTGTGGGTGGCCACCGACGGGGCGCCGAGCGCCATCTCGAAGGCCGACGGGCTGTTCAAGGTGCCGCTGGCCGGCCCCGAGCGTGGTCATGTGCAGCAATTCCTGGCAGTCCCGATTGACGCCGAGACCTGCGGGCCGGTGATCCACGACCGGGACGGCTCGGTGTTCGTCGCCGTCCAACATCCCGGTGAGGACGGTAGCTGGGCGGCTCAGCGGTCCCACTTCCCCGACTACGTCCCGGTCGGGATGCGTCCGGAGCCGGGCGACTGGCGCGGCCCCCGGCCCACCGTGGTTCAGGTGACCAAGCAGCGCTGAGTTCCCCAAACCGTCGCCTGACTATTCAGGGCTCGCTGAAATCAGCGAGCCCTGAGTAGTCAGGCGAGCGGTGGAGTGCAGGGATCAGCCCGGTACGACCGCGACGGGGGTAGCGGGGCGCGCTGACGGTGGGCGCGGTCAGCCGCGGGCCGTACCCCAGGCGATGAAGCCCGGACTGAAGCCGGGGATGGACATGATCGTCACCGGGTGACGCCGGTCTCGGCGGTGTACTGACACGCTTGCCGAGTCGCGACCAGTCGCGGCGCACACCTGCGGCGAACGCTATCCCCGCGTGGTCGAGTCCACCGGACTCCTGGCCGGCTCACACACCAATGCCGCCGAGACGACGAGATCGACAGCAGTCCGACACCTCGCCGACCGGACGATTCGGGTGCCTACCGGCTGGAGTCGACCGATCCGCGCCCAGTGGCAGACGAAGATTCAGCCGTGAGATCCCTACGGCCCGGCCCGGCGCTATTGGGTGAGCACCGGGGCGAACTCGTCCGCCGCTCGACCTCGGGCCCGCGCCGGAGTTCCCCGAGGCCGTCATCGACTACGACCGCCAGCGGTAGCCTCCCGGTCGCGCTGCGGTTCGTCGTCCCGAGTGACCAAAAGAACCGTCCCCGCGGTCACCGGGGACGGTTCTCTTGGTCACCGGGGACGGTTCTTTTGGTCACCGGGGACGGTTCTTTTGGTCACCGGGACGACGGCATGACGTTCACACCCGCGGTTTGTGCCACTCCACCGAGACGGTTTCGCCGTCCGGTGACAGGTGCGCCACCAGGACCGCGGCAGTGAGCATCGGGCGGGCCGGCACCCCCAGCGCCTCGAGCATCAGCGGCAGCACCGGGCGATGCCCGCAGATGGCTCGCGGGACGCCGCTGGCGGCGGTCTGCCTGATCAGCCGGTGCATCAGCTTCAGCACGGCGTCCGGGTTGTCCTTCGCCTTCTCCTCCGACAGGGTCGCCCAGCCCTGGACGTCCAGCCGCTTCGCCTTGGCGTACGGCGCGAGGGTGGTCATGCAGCGGGTGGACGCCGAGGAGTCGAGTTCGGTGATGCCGTAGGCGTCCAGCAGCGGGACCAGCCGCTTGCTCTGCCGGCGTCCGCGCGAACTGAGCTGGCGCAGTTGGTCCTTGCCGGACCAATGTTTGCGCTCCATCGCCTTGCCGTGCCGGACGATCAGCAGCGGGGTGGTGTCGGGCAGGGTCACAGCCTGCTCGAGCAGTTGCCGCTCGTCGGCGTAGGTCATCCGCTTCAGTGCGGACGGCACCGACAGCCAGACCCGGCGATCCACTTCGGAGTTGGGCCTGAACCGGCGCTGGCCGGTCGCTGTGCCGAGCCAGTAGGCGACCCGCTTGGTGCCGCTCGGGATCGGGTACTGGATCCGGTCCACCGGGTGCCGCAGCCGGATGATCGTCGCGGTCTCCTCCATGGTTTCGCGGACGGCGGCGGCGGCCAGGTACTCGTCCGGATCGAGTTTGCCCTTGGGCAGCGACCAGTCGTTGTAGCTGGGCCGGTGGATCACCAGCACCTGGGGCCGGCGTCCCTTCGGGTAGCGCAGCACGATCGCCCCGGCCGCCTCGACCAGCCGCTTGCGGCTCATCCCGCGCTCCGTTCGCCACGTCGCGCTCCCAGCGACGAGATCAGCCGCTCCTGCAGGTCGACCAGCGGCTTGCCCTCGATGTCGCTGGTGCGCTGATGCCAGCCGTCCTCTTCCAGTCCCCACGAGGCGGTCTGGTCGTCGAAAGCCAGGTCGAACAGGCTCTCGATGGTGGCGATGTGCCGCGGGTTGGTCAGTGACACCAGCACCTCGACCCGGCGATCGAGGTTGCGGTGCATCAGGTCGGTGGAACCGAGGCCGACCCGGGGCTGGCCGCCGTTGGCGAACCAGAACAGCCGGCTGTGCTCCAGGAACCGGCCGAGGATCGAGCGGACATGGATGTTGTCGCTCAGCCCGGGGACGCCGGCCTTCACCGTGCAGATGCCGCGCACCCACAACTCGACGCTGACTCCCGCCTGCGAGGCCCGGTAGAGGGCGTCGATGACGGCTTCGTCGACGATCGAGTTGACCTTGATCCGAATGCCCGCGGGGCGGCCGGCGCGGTGGTGCTCGATCTCGTCGGTGATGAACTCGATCAGGCCGCGACGGATGCCGTGCGGGGCCACCAGCAGCCGCTTGTAGTAGGTCTCCTGGCCCATTCCGGACAGGTGGTTGAACAGTCGTGCGACATCGTCGGTGACCACCGGGTTCGCGGTCAGCAGACCGACGTCCTCATACATCCGGGCCGTCTTCGGGTTGTAGTTGCCGGTGCCGATGTGGCAGTAGCGGCGCAGCCCCTCGGGTTCGTCGCGCACCACCAGGGACAGCTTGCAGTGCGTCTTCAGCCCGATCATGCCGTAGACGACGTGACAGCCGGCGCGTTCCAGCTTGCGGGCCCAGGTGATGTTGGCCTGCTCGTCGAACCGGGCCTTGATCTCGACCAGGGCCAGCACCTGCTTGCCGGCCTGCGCGGCGTCGATCAGGGCGTCCACGATCGGTGAGTCGCCGGACGTCCGGTAGAGCGTCTGCTTGATCGCCAGGACGGCGGGGTCGGCCGCGGCCTGCTCGATGAATCGCTGCACGCTGGTGGCGAACGAGTGGTACGGGTGGTGCAGCAGGACGTCGCGGTGGCGCAGCGCGGCGAACATGTCGGCCGGCATCGCGGTCTCGACCTCGGCCAGTTCCGGGTGGGTCTTGGGCAGGAAGGCCGGGTACTTCAGCGATTCGCGGTCCAGGTCGGCCAGTGAGAACAGCCCGCGCAGATCGAGCGGTGCCGGCAGCTTGAAGACCTCCTTGTCCGAGATGTCCAACTCGCTTACCAGCAGGTCGAGCATCCGGTCGTCGATGTCGTCCTCGACCTCGAGCCGGACCGGCGGACGGCCCACTTTGCGGCGCAGCAGCTCCTTCTCCAGCGCATGCAGCAGGTTCTCGGCGTCGTCCTCCTCGACCTCCAGGTCTTCGTTGCGGGTGACCCGGAAGGTGGAGTGGCTGAGCACCTGCATGCCCGAGAACAGCCGGTCGAGGTGGTGCGCGATGACGTCCTCGATGGCGATGAAGCGGGCGTCGCCCAACTGCAGGAAGCGGCTCAGCAGGGTGGGCACTTTCACCCGGGCGAACTGGCGGGCGCCGGTCATCGGGTTCTTCAGCAGCACGGCCAGGTTGTTGCTCAGGCCCGAGATGTAGGGGAACGGGTGCGACGGGTCAACGGCCAGCGGGGTCAGCACCGGGAAGATCCGCTCCTCGAAGAGCGTGGTCATGGTCTGCTTCTCGGTGTCACTGAGCTCGTCCCAGCGGAGCACCTCAATGCCGTGCTCGGCCAGTGCCGGACGGACGTCCTCGGCGAAGGTCCGGGCCTGCCGCTCGACCAGGTCCCGGGCCCGGGTCAGCATCAGCTCGTAGAGATCCCGGGGCAGGATGCCGGACGCCGACGGCACCGCCACCCCGGCGGCGATCCGGCGCTTCAGGCCGGCCACCCGGACCATGAAGTACTCGTCCAGGTTGGAGGAGAAGATGGCCAGGAAGCGGGCCCGTTCCAGCAGTGGGACGCGGGCAGCGTCCCTGGCCAGGTCGAGTACCCGGTTGTTGAACGCCAGCCAGCTCAACTCGCGGTCGGAGAACCGGTCGTCCGGCAGTTCGGCGATTTCGGTCACGGGTTCAGCTGTCATCGCTGCTCCTGGGGGAATCGTCGGGGCCGTACAGGACGTCGCGGTGCACCACCGCGAAGCCGACCCGCTCGTACAGTTTTACCGCCCGCACATTGGACGCTTCAACGTACAGGTGGACCGTCGTCGAACCGGTCACGGCAAGGTGCTCGAGTCCGGCGGCCAGCAGCCGCCGGCCGAGCCCGGTGCCCTGCGCCCGCGGATGGGTGGCCAGGATGTAGACCTCGCCCTTGCCGTCGGGGTGTCGTTTGGTCCAGTGGAAGCCGGTCAGGCCATCGGCGTCGGCGCTGACCAGGAACCCGGCGGGGTCGAACCATGGCTCGGCCATCCGGGCGTCCAGGTCGGCGCGGGAGAAGTGCCGCTGCTCGGGGTGCCAGTCGAAGGCGGCGGCGTTCAGGGCGAGTAACTGGTCGGCGTCGGTGCCGACGTCGAACGGCCGGACGCCGTCGTAGGTCGCCCCCGATGGCGGGTCGAGCGGACGTTCCATCACCAGCAGCCGTCGTCGCTCGGTCAGCCCGCGGGCGGCCGCGAACGCCTGCGCGGCCGGGGTGTCGCCGAACGCCCACACGTCGTGGCCGGCGATGTCGAGCAGCAGCCGGCTGCCGAGACCGCGGCGCCGCAGTTCGGGGTGCACGAACAACTGGGCGGTGCCATGCCTGGAATTGCTTTGCGCGTAGCCGGGCGGTTCCGGGCCGTCGGTCAGCAGGTGATGCCCGACCGTCGGGTCGTCACCGGTGAGCGCGAGGACGGCATCCTCGTTGAGCGGGTACTCGCCGTCTGCCTCGGCGACGATCGCGGCGAGGCCGCGGATACGGTCCACATCGTCCGGGCCCAACATGGCCCTCAGGCTAGTGGACTGTCGTCCCCGATGCGTGCGCTGGCTGTTCTCCGCCCGCACCTCCGGCGCGGGGGACAGGCCGACGAGACGATTGCTCGCCGAGGGGGTTACGGCGTGAAGCGGTAGCCCACGTTGCGGACAGTGCCGATCAGCGCTTCGTGCTCGGTGCCCAGCTTGGCCCGCAGCCGCCTGATGTGGACGTCGACGGTGCGGGTGCCGCCGAAGTAGTCGTAGCCCCACACGTCAGCCAGCAGGTGCTCCCGGCTGAACACCCTGCCGGGGTGGGTGACCAGGTACTTCAGCAGCTCGAATTCGGTGTAGGTGAGGTCGAGCGGCACGTCGCCGAGCCGAGCCGAGTACGCGGCTTCGTCGATCACGATCCCCCCGGACTGGATCAGCCCCTCGGCGTCGTTGACGGCGAGCAGCAGCCGGATCCGGGCGTCGAACTCGGCCGGGCCGGCGCCGTCCAGAATGAAGTCGGCCACTCGCCAGTCATCGTTCAACGCGGCGAGGCCGCCTTCGGTGACCACCAGCAGCACGGGCAGGGTGATGCCCGAGGAACGGAACAGCCGGCAGATGGTCCGTGCCGCGGCCAGATCACTGCGACCGTCGATCACGATCGCGTCGGCGGTGGCGGACTCGGTGAGCGCGGTGGTGTCGGCGGGCGCGCTGCGCAGCTCATGCGGGAGCAGCCCGATCGCGGGCAGGACCGACTCGGGACGCACGCCCTCGACGAGCTGGTTGCTCACGACAAGCAGTGATGCCATGCACACCCCCGTTCGACCGGTTACAGAATAGTGACCGGCACGTCACTAGACCCGACCCGATCCGGTCAGCGGTCTGTAACCCCACCGTCACACGGCTGTGTTTAAAGTTCCAGGACTATGGTCATCGGCCCGTCATTGACCAGGGAAACCTCCATCATCGCGCCGAACCGGCCGGTCTCGACGACGGCACCGCGGCGGCGCAGCGCCGCGACGAAGGCGTCCACCAAAGGCTCGCTGATTCCTCCGGGGGCGGCCGCGTTCCAGGACGGCCGGCGTCCCTTCCGGGTGTCGGCGTACAGGGTGAATTGGCTGACCACCAGCAGCGGGGCTGCGGTCTGGGCGCAGCTGCGTTCCTCCCGCAGGATGCGCAGGTTCCAGATCTTCTCGGCCAGCGCGTCCGCCATCGCGACAGTGTCGTCGTGGGTGACTCCGACCAGCACCAGCAGCCCGGGTTCGTCGATCGCCCCGACCACCTCGCCGGCCACGCTGACCGAGGCTTTGCTGACCCGCTGGACGACCGCTCGCATGGGCAGGAGGGTAGCGGGTCGCGCCGCACTAGACTTCCGCAGGTGGTGGAGTTGACGGCCGCCGTGCTGACGGCGGGCACGATCGCACTGATCGTCGCCGCGGCTGTGGTGTTGATCGCCGCGCTGGTGGTCGTCGTCCGCATCTTCACCGATAAGCAGCAGGAGTGATTCGTTCATGAGCTTTGAGATTCCCGCAGACCTGAACCCCGCCTTGGTCGGCCTGGCCTGGCTGCGCGGCCGCTGGGAAGGCACCGGGTACCGGGAGTGGCCGGGCGAGGAGAAGATCCAGTTCGCCCAGCAGATCGACTTCGCCGACAACGGCGGCGATTACCTGCACTACCTGGCGCAGGCGTTCGAGGTGGACGCCGACGGCCGTCCGACCAAGCCGCTGATGATGGAGACCGGCTTCTGGCGTCCGCTGCCGGACGGCACCGTCGATGTGGTGATGTGCGCCCCCGAGGGCTTCGCCGAGGTCTGGTACGGCAAGCTCAAACCGGGACGCCTCGACTTGGTCACCGACGCCGTCGTCCGCTCGCCGGACGCCGCCGTCGCCTACACCGCCGGCCGCCGCCTCTACGGCACCGTCGAGGGCAAACTGATGTACTCGTTCGACCGAGCCACCGAGGACGTGCCGCTGCGGCCCTACGTCTGGGCGACGCTGGTCCGCGGATGAGCGCCGTCCGGCATGAGTCGGGTCCGGACGCCGGCGCGGTCTGGCACTACGGTGACCCGATGCGTGAGCAGCGCCGGCTGGCCGCGGGCGAGGCGAGCGTCGATATGTCGCATCGTCCGGTGTTCAGCGTCGGGGGCGCCGACCGGCTCAGCTGGCTGAACAACATCGCCTCGCAGAAGCTGGACGACCTGGCTCCCGGTACGTGGTTCACCGCCTACATCCTGGACGCGCAGGGCCGGATCAGCCACGTCTTCGGCGGTGCGGACGACGGCTCGACGCTGTGGGCGACCACCGAACCGGGTCGCCTGGACGCGTTGTTGGCCTGGCTCCGGAGGATGCAGTTCGCGGCCCGGGTCGATATCGCCGACCGCAGCGAGTCGCACGCCATGGTGATCGCCGGCGGTCCGCGGATCGTGCCGCGCGAGCAACTGGACAAGGTGCTCGGCGAGCAGCGGGCCGGCACCTGGGCGGTGGACGCGCTCCGGATCGAGGCCGGCCAGCCGCGCACCTTCGTGGACACCGACGACAAGACCATCCCCAACGAGTTGGCCAATCCCGAGGGTGAGCTGCTGGGTGCCGGCGTGCACCTGAAGAAGGGCTGCTACCCGGGGCAGGAGACGGTGGCCCGGGTGTACACGCTGGGACGTCCGCCGCGTCGGCTCACCCGGCTGCACCTGGACGGCACCGCCGAGGCATTGCCCGAGGTCGGCGCCGACGTACTGCTGGACGGCCGGGTGGTCGGCCGGGTCGGATCGTCGGCCCGGCACCATGAACTCGGCCCGATCGCGCTGGCGCTGATCAAGCGCAACGTGCCCGCCGATGTCCCGGTGCTGGTCGACGGGATCGACGCCTCGCAGGAACTGATCGTCGACCCCGAGGTCGGGTTGCACGTCCGGCCGCGGTTGCGCTGACCTGCAAGCTCTCGCGCCCGCGCTCGGGTTGTGTCTGGGAAGCGGCCGACGCTGGGTTCGCATCCAGTGAGACTCTGTCGCCGGTCAACGCGCGTTTTGAACCAGGAGCTGGCGCTCAGCACACTGGCTCGCGCAGAAACGAGCGTTTTGCGTAGCGTCATTGCCCGCCATAAGGCTCGTTTCCGCGCGGGTGTGGCGCGGCGAGGGTCAGGCGTCCGCGAAAACGCACGTTTCGCCGCGACGCGTGACGACAGCATTGCAACGCCGCCTTGATCGGCGCCTACCGCCGCGCGACCACGTACAGCCGTTCGGTGGACGCCTCGTTGCCGGACGGCCCCCGCCGGTACCACTCGATCTCGGTCAACCCGGCGGCGGTGAACGCCGCCAACACCTCGGCCTGGTCGTGCAGGACGAAATCCAGCTCCACCGGTTCGCCAACCAACTCGGTGACCCGGCGCACCTCGTCCCCGGCGTGGACGGCGACCGCAAGCACCCCGCCCGGGGCCAGGGTGCGGGCCAGCGCAGCCACCGCCGGCGCCAGCTCCGAGCCGGCCAGGTGCACCAGCGAATACCAGGCCAGCACCGCGCCCCAGCCGGCCGCCGTCCGTGGTTTCAGCAGGGTGGACAGGTTGCCCACCGAGAAGTCCAGGCCGGGGAACTCCCGCGACGCCACCGCCACCATCTGTGGCGACAGGTCGACGCCGCTGACCGTGGCGCCGGTGTCGGCCAGGAACGCGGTGATGTGGCCGGGACCGCAGCCGACGTCCACGATCGGGTTTGATCCGGCCAGTGACGCGATCCGCTCCAGCAGCCAGATGTCGAACGGCTTCCCGGTGAGCTCGTCCCCGAGTTGCTCGAAGTACGCCTCGGCGACCCCGTCGTAGCCGTCCCGGACCTTCTGGTCGCGGACTCCCGCGCCCTCGGCCAGCACCACGTCCCGGTCCACCGCCGGAACGGGAACCGGCGCGCCCGCCGGTTCGGCGACCAGTCCCAGTAGGTGTACCCAGCGCCGGTCCTGCTGGCCGGGGCGGCGATCGAGCTCGCGGACCAACGGTTCGGGCAGTACGGCCATCCGGCGCAGCACCTGCTCGACGGCGTCCCGGTCGCTGAACGGGTACAGCCGGTCGGTGCGGGTCTTCAACTCACCCGGGGCCTGTGCGCCCCGCAGCAGCAGCACGGTGACCAGGGCACGCTCGTCCGGCTGCAGGCTGAGGGTCTCGTCGAGCAACTGGTGGTACTTCAACGTCCGTGACCCTTTGCCGGCCCAGACCACCCGGAGCAGGCCGCGTCCCTTCAGTTCGCGCGCCGCCGCCTCGATCTCCTGATCGGACAGATCGGTGACCGGGTCGCGGCTGGAGGTTTGGTTGCAGGCTACCCGTAGCCCGTTCAGGCTGAGCGGATAGCTGGTCGGGACGGTGCGCTGCTTCTCGAGCAGGCTGCCGAGGATCCGTTGCTCGGTGGCATCGAGGACGGGCAGCGCCATGGTGTAGAGCCTAGGGCTGCAACTCGAGCGCCTGCCAGTAGGCCGGACGCGCCCGGACGTTGAGGACCCGCTGCGGGTTGGTGCTGCGCACGCCGAGATTGCCGAAGCCCTTGGGACCGCGCTCGGACACCGACACATTGCCGGCCAGCACCACGCCGGCCTTGATCCCGTTGAGGCCCGTGGTGCGCCAGGGGATCTTTGCCTCCAGCACGTAGCCGGTCGGGGTCAGCGCGATCGCCGCGGTCAGCGTCGAGGCGTCCTTCGGAATCTCGAACGAGGCGCGCTTGCCGTCCGGCCCCAGGATCGCCCGCTGTGTCGCGGTGCCGGGACTGGCCGGCAGCCCGAACATGTAGAACGCGTCGGTCGGGCGGGCCAGGTCGTCGGCCTCCAGCCTGCTCTTGTCCGGTCCCAGCTCCATCAACACCGAGTCGCCCTTGTAGATCTGGGTGGGCTGGCTGGCGTCCGGCGGGTAGTGGCCGGGATCGGTGACCAGCGCCAGCAGGTACAGCGCCTCGTCGTCCCACATCAGGTAGATGTCGCCCTTGGCGTCGGACTTGCCGGCGATCTGGTTGTTGGCGTAGGACACCAGCTGCCACTGCCAGTCGTCGGTCCTGCCGTCGATGGTGACCGAGCCACGCAGCGCCTTCAGCGGCGGCACCGCTCGTAACGGCGGCAGCGGTGAGGTGGTCCGTCTGGTGGCGGTGGGGGACGGTGTCGGCACCGTCGGGGTCGGGCTGACCGGGACGGTCGGCGTCGGCGATTCGGTGACCCTCGGAACGCCGCCGGGGAAGAGGTAGGGCCAGCCGAAGAACACCGCCACGGCGAGGACGGCGGCGACCGCGGCGATGATCGCCCACTTCGGCCCGGACGGCGGACTCTCGACCGGTGGGCCGCCAGCAGGTGTGCCCCCGCTCGGCGGGCGATCGCGAGGGGGCAGCTGGGTGGTGGGCGCCACGGCGGGGGGCGGCCCGGCCGGCGGGGAGCCCATCTCGGCGCCGCCACCCCAACCGTCGCCGGGACCGGACGGCCAGGGCGGCACCACCACCGGAATCACCCGGGCACCCGCGCTCTCGGACGCCGCGACCGGCTGGTCGGACGGGTGCGGCGCGTTCGACGGCGTGCCCTGGTTCGCCACGTCGAAGATCCGGCCGTCGCTGGCCCGCAGGTAGAGCACCGGCGTGCCCCACTCGACGTCGTTGTCGTCGCTGAAGACCGCCACCCGGGCCTCGGCCAGCGCGGCATCGATCGGGTAGCCGTCGGCGATCGCGCTGTAGAACTCGGCGCTGAACACGGTCGCGGCCTCGTCGGTGATCTCGAACTGCATCGCTACCACCGCCGGGACGCCCTGGGCGACCAGGCTCTGCGCCACCCCGCCGAACGGATCGGCCGGCGACTGCCGGGCGCCCTCGCAGGCGTTCAGCAGCACCAGTCGCAGCTTGTCCTGGTCGTGGATGATCGTGGCCAGCGCCGAACCCGAGACCAGGTGCGCGAGGCGGTGGTCGTCCTCGAAGGCGAGCATGCCGTCGCCGGAGTGATCGTCGAAGCCGCCGTGGCCGATGAAGTGCAGCACGTGCACGGGCAGCCGGCGTAGCGTGCCGCGCAGGTCGGCGAGGCTGGCGTGCGGCAGCACGGTGACCCGCACCTGGCCGGACTGCTCGAGGCCGGCCAGAGCGTGCCCGATCCGGGCGACCTCGGCGTCCACGTCCAAGGTGGCGAGATTGGTCGGTGAACAGACCACCACCAGCACCTGCAGCGGCGGGGTCACGGTCAGCGGCGGGACGGCTCGCGGCTGCTCCAGGTAGCGCACCACCGGGGTCTTGGTGGAGAGCACCAGGAACTGCCGCAGGCTGGACGGGTACAGGTATTCCCAGGGCACGTCGGCGAGTTGTGGCGCCCTGTTCAGCCGCAGCCGGATCCGCAGGCCCTTGCCCTGGGCGTCCGCCTCGTCGAGGCTGCGCCGGAAGCAGGTGCCCACCTCGCCGGCGAACAGCGCGTCGTACAGGGTGCTGCCGAACTGCTTCGCCACCTGCTGGGTGGGCGAGCCGAGCGCCCGGACGCCCGAGCGGGTCCGGCCCAGCTTGAGGATCACGTTCTCCAGGGCGTCCGGGTTGAACGGGAAGGTCATCTGGCCGCTGGCCTCGCCGCGCGGCGACGACAGCACCGACACCTGGTAGCTGCCGGGCGTGCCGGACGCCTCGACCTCAAGGTCGAAGTCCAGGTAGTCCAGCGCGGCCACGGTCGCCTCCTACCCGGTCAGCCAGCTCGCGATCTGGGTGGCGACGTCACGCTGGCCGAAGAAGCTGCCGTGGTAGACGCCGCGCTCCTTGGGCAGCACCAGCCGGCGGTCGTCGCGGACCAGCATCGCGTCGTCGCCCTCGTAGACGCCGGCGGTGGGCACCACCAGATCGTTGGCGGCGCTGCCGAACACCCGGTCGACCATGACGTTCTCGGCGTTGCGCAGCGCCATCGCCCGCCAGCCCCCGGACGGGGTGAAATCGGCGGCGACCGCGAACTGTTCGGCGGGAATCTCCTTGGCGTTGAACCCGGCCAGGAAGTCGCCGGCGGAATCCATCGCGGCCAGCCCGGGAATGCCGACCAGGCCGTACTTGGCGATGATCTTGACCACCACCAGCACCGAGGTCAGTGTGGCCTCGACCACGGCGGCGGGGCCGTCCGGGATCAGGTTGACCATGGTGGTGATCCGGTCGATGAACGGCACCAGATTGGACGGCGTCGCCAGCGCGGTGCCGTGGTTGGCGCTGGCCACATGGGCGATCCGGCGGACGTCGAAAACCGGGTCGCCGCCCTGCCCGGCCAGCGCGCGGCTGACCAGCCCGCCGCGGCTGTGGCAGACGATGTCGGCCTCGATCTGGACGCCGTCCGGCACCAGTTCGCGGACCAGGTCGGCGTTGCCGAGCGGATCGATGCCGAGGGTGTGGTGGTCGATGGCCGCGACCCGTCCGCCGTAGTGGTCGCTGAGTGAGGCGAGCAGATCGGTCGGGAAGGCCTGGAAGGCGGTGTGGGTGTTGACGAAGGTGCCGTGCACGAACCACAGGCTGCGACCGGACGCCAGTCGCTGCCAGTCGGCGTCGGCCAGGCTGGGCACGTCGGCGCTGGTGTAGTCGGCGGTGCTGAAGCTGCGGGCGCGGGCGATCCGCGATTTCGACTCCCACAGCCGGGCGGCGGCGCCGGCCAGCGGCGGCACCACCAGTTCGGCCAGCGGCAGCGCGACCAGCTCGAGCACCTTGCGTCCGATCAGCCCGAAGACGCCGCGACTGGCGGCCTCGCCGGTCACCGGGGCGCTGGCGAATGCCGGCACGATGAACCGGACGACGTCGCCCGAACCGCGGGTGGTGGGCGCCAGCTCGTCCCCGGAGCCGACCGGGAAGTTCCAGCTGACCACGCCGTTCTCGTCCACGGCCAGCAGCACCTGGGCGACGTCGTCGCCGAGATCGGGGACGGTGACCTCCATCCCGGGCTCGTCGGAGACCGGAGCCCGCAGGTCACCGGCGGCGGCGTGCGGGACCGGTGTGACGTCCAGGGTGATCACCCGCAGCCGCAGGAAACCCTCCCGGGTGAGCGCGGCGTCCAGCGCGGCGCCGGAGCCGTCGACCTCGGGGGCGCGGGTGTCCGAGCCCGGGCCGACGTTGTGGGCGTCCGCACGCCCGCGCAGGCCGGGTGCGCGCACGGTGATGCCCTGGCCGAGATTGAACGCCCGTGAACTGCCGTCGAGAGTGGTGGCCATCAGTTGGTCTCCTGCCTGGAGAGGATCAAACCGGGATGCCCGTAATAGGCATAGGCCAGCGGGGTGGTCTGGTCGCGTTGCGGGAAGGCGGTGGTGAACCGGGCGCGCAGCTCGCGCATCACGTCGCCGACCGGCCGGCCCTTGCCGATGGTCTCGGCGTAGAAGGCGAGCGCGGTGTCCTTGGCGATGGTGTCGTTGACGTTCCACAGCGGCGCCACGAAGGCCCGGGCGCCGGCCCGCAGGAAGGCTGCCGCCAGGCCGCCCTCGATCAGTGCGCCACCGGTCTCGGTGCCCAGCTGGCCAGCAGTTCAGGAAGACCAGTGGGGCCGCGGTGCGGGTGAAGTCCGAGCCGATCACGATGGATTCGTCGATCCGGACCGACGAGTCGGACAGGATCACGCCGCTGTTGATCGGTGAATCGGGGTCGACCTCGCCGTGCGAGGCGACGTGCAGCACCTGGGCGCTGACCGGGGTGCCGCGGTCGGTCAACTCGCCTTTGAGCAGGGTGGCGACGTCCGCGGCCGTGGCCTTCACCCAGACCGAGGGCCGATAGGTGTCGGTGAGCTGGCGGCCCTCCTCGATGGCCTCCTTCAGCGACTTCATCCCCGAGCTCGGCCCGAACTCGCCGACCACCACGGCCAAGCTGCCGATCGTCATCGCCTCGGCGGGCGTCGCGGTCGGACGGCGCACCCCGGACGGCGTCTCCGGGCCGACCGGGCGCCAGCGTCCGACGATCGCCTGGGCGCCGAGCAGCTGGGGTGCGGCGGCGTCCACCAGGGTGCGGTCGACGATGAACTCCTCGTCGGTGGTGGCCAGTTCCCACGGCACCAGCGACTCCTGCGACACCAGCAGCAGGGTGGGTAGCCGTCCGGCGTTCTTGGCGATCCGCCAGACCGGCGCCAGCACCTTCCAGAACCACAGCGGCATCACGCTGGCCACCTCGGTGGCGACCCCGTTGATCCGCAGCTCGGCGGCGGCGCTGCCGTCCACCTGCGCCATCTCGCGGATCTTCCGCAGCGCGAAGGTCTCGGCGGTGTCCTGCTCCAGATGGGTGATCACCTGCTCGTCGGGCAGCGGGACGTCGTGGTCGGTGACGAAGGTCCACAGGAAGGTGCCGTCGGCCTCGCCGCGGCTGATCGAGACGGTCAGGTCGATCGGCACGCTCTGGTTGAGGTTGACCGCGACCTCGCCCCCGGACGTCGACGCCGGCGCCTGCGCCGGAGCGCCCGGGGCGACCAGCAGCTCCCGCCAGGCGGTGCCGATCAGCAGCCCGGTATGGCTGTATTCGACTTCGATCCGGCCCCGCCAGGGCTCGGTGACGCTCGGTGCGGTGAGGGTGAAGGTGGCGGTCTTCGCGGTCAGGTCGTCCGGGTCGAGGGCAAATTCTTGGCGAACCTGGTCGACGGTGAAGTTCTCGGCCTTGATTTGCAGCGTCAGCACGGTCGAGGTGCGGTCCGGGGTGATCGTCATCACCGCACCCTGGACGCCGGCCTGGGCCTGCTTGGAGAGTCCGACCACGACGTCGAAGGTGGCCGCCGGCGCCACCGTCTCGGGGACGTCCACCCGCGGGTAGGCCTGAACGGGGGTGGCGCTCGCAGTCGGCGGCAGCGGCTCTTCGGTCGCTCCCGGCGCCGGTTCGCCGGGTGCGGGCGGCATCGGCATCGGCGGCGGCGCCATCGGCATCGGCGGCGGTGCTTGCGGCGGTGGTGCGAAGTCGATCCCGCGGGTCGGGCCGCGGTCCGTGCCCCGGGTGGGGCCAGGGTTGGCCCAGGTCGTCGTCCCGGGTTGCCAGCCGACCGCGCGGGTGCCGTCCACCACCAGGCCGCACCACTGGCCGGACAGCACGTCGGCGTCCGAGAGCTGCCGCACCTCGCCGGCGCCGTGTTCATGCAGATCGAGCGAGACGCCCAGCGGCATGCGCGGGTCGAGTCCGGGCCCCATCACCCGGGCGCGGTCGGCGTCGGACAACGGGTACCACAAGACGGCACCGGTGGCCCGTGGGTCGCGGCGCCGCACCACGGCCATCTCGGTAGCGCCGATCGACTCCATCGCCGCGCGCGCTGCGGCGAGAGTCATGGCGGCATCAAGTACAACGACCGGATCCATCGACGGCTCCTCTCGGGCACAAAGAGGTGGCGCGATCGTGCAGTGATACGCAGCGTAGGACTCGGCGCCTCCGGCGAGAAGGGTTCAGCGACGCCAACTACTTCGGACGCCACACCCCACCGCTGGCCGGCGAGGGCACCGGGGAGCCCTGGGACGGCTGGGTGGTGGTCACCGGATCGCCGGCGCGGCCGTCCGCGGCCGGCACCCGGACGGTGAAGCTGACCGAGGCGAAACTCAACCGGAACTCGTCCAGCACCACATCCGCGCCGCCGCTGGCGGTGTAGCTGCTCACCCGGCTCTCAATGAGGCGGATCTCGGTGGTCATGCCTACGCGGCCCGGGCCCTGCTCGCTGGTGAGAACCGCCTCGGGGAGCATCCGGCCGGTCGCGCAGGCCTCGAACAGCCGGGGCGAGGCGCTGCCGGAGCGACAGCTGAGGGTGAGATCGGTGAACTGCGGCCGGCCGACACGGGCGCCGGTACCGAAACTTCCGCTGGCGACGGTTGCTCCGAAACTCCAGGCGTCGATCTCGATGGCGCCTTCGTGGCGGTCGGCGTGCGAGTCGCCGGCGATCCCGGGGATGGCCAGGTAACTGGGCATGCGTGCCTCCTAGCGACGTCGGGGGATGAAGCTAACGCTATCCAGCGGTTCCGGGAAGGGTGCTGAATTACGTAGTGCTCAGGGGACGAGATCGAGGACCTGCCAGTAGGCGGGATGGGCGCGCAACTGGCGGGTCCGCTGGTCGTTGCTGGTGACCATGCCGGTCTTGTCCGGGGTGGTCCGATCGCAGATCACCAGGTTGGCGGCCAGCTTGACGCCTGGCTGTGGAAAGACGTTGAGGCGCGTGTCCGCCCACGGAATCCGTGCTTCCAGCACGTAGCCGGGCTGGCCGTCCGGCCGGTTGCCGAAGACGGCCTGGACCTGAGTGGTCCACATCGGGGGCTCGAACGACTGGGCGTTGCTCGACCGGCCCATCACCCCGACCAGTGCGGGAGTCGCCCGCCCGAACATGTAGTAGGCGTCGGCCTGACGCGCCCACGCCTCTTTGTCCGCGGGACGCTCGGGGCCCAACTCCAAGATGACCGAGTCGCCCTCATAGAGCCGGTTCAAGTTGGCCGGATCCGGGGAGGTGCGCTTGGTGTCGCTGACCATGGCCATCACGTACAGGGCTTGCGAGTCCCACATCAGGTAGATGCTCCCGCGGGTGCTGGTGGGTGCGGTCTCGGGGATCTGCAGGTCGGCCCGGATCTCTTCTCGCCACTGCCAGTCGGCGGTGTTTCCGTCCAGCGTGAGGCCGCCGTCGGCTACCCGAACCGCGTGGAGGAGCGGCTTGTCGGTCACCGGAGGCAGCGACGCCGGAGGCGTTGGCGGCGACGGGGACGCCGACGGCTTGAGCAATTGCGCGCACACCGGATCAGACCAGCCAGACTCTCGCCCGCCTCGAATCACCCTGAGATGGAAGCAGACCAGCTCACCGGCCGGCAGGTCCTTGACCACCTCGAGGTTGCGCTCGCCGGACAGCAAGCGCGGCTCCTCCGCCTGCTGGACACCGGTCCGGTCGGTCCGTTGCAGCTTGTAGTTCTGCGCCGATTCCAAGGGCACCCAGCTGACCCTCGCCGAAGTGGAGTCCACCCCGACCACCTTCAGGCCAGTTGGCTTGGGCGGGGCACCGCGGGGTTCGAGCGACGGCGGCAAGGGCTGCGGAACCTGCACGATGCCCGGCATGGCGAGAATCCGCGGCGTGAACAGGATGAGCACGGCGAGCAGGACGACCACAGCGGTGGTGACCGGAATCCAGCCCGACGGCGTCTGGGTGAACGCGGCCTCGGCGGTTGCGACCGGCTGGCCGTCCGCGCGGAGGCCGAACACCCGGAACGGACGGCGGGCCGGCGTCCGCCACTGCATCGGGCGTTTGGCGATCGCCCGCACCTCGACCTCGGCGCGTCCACCCGGCGGCAGGGTCACGCTGGCCGGCTGGATCCGGAAGCCGAGGGTCTCGTCGGGGTCGACGGCGTCCACCCGCAATGAGACGGCGTCGTTGCCGGCGTTGGTCAGGCTGAGCTGATGCCGCCCCTGCCAGTTGCCGGACGAGGTGACCGGGGTGATCGTTGCCTGCACGCTGAGCACCGCGATGACCTCGACCACCGCCTCGGCGGCCGCGCTGAACTGCGGGTCGAGGGTCGAGCGGGCCAGCACGCCGTAACCCTGCCGTCCGCCCGGGACGCTGGTTCCCGCCGGCGGCTGGAAGGTGACGGTGACGGTGGCTTCCTGGTGCGGGTATACCGACACCTCGGCCGGCTCGACCCGCGACCAGGCCGCGGACGGCCCGAGCACCTGTACCTGATAGCCCTCGACCACCGTGCCGGTGTTGGCGATCGTGACCTGCACCCGCGCCTGACCACCCGGCTGCACGGAGGTCAGCGCGGCGTCGAGGCGGATGATCGGGTCGGCCACAGCCAGATCCTATTGGTCGCGACCCGCATCGGTGTGCCCGATGGGGCACAAGTCGGTGCCCGGCGGGTGGCTCCGCGGCGCCGCCGTCCCGGCCAGACTGAACAGATGATCCACGAGGTGGACGCCGCGCTCCGTGCCTTGATCGACCGGGAGACCGGGATCCGCGACGTCGAGGTGGTCTTCGACGCGCCGACCCGGGAGTGGGCCGGACGGCGCAACGCGCCCACCGTGGACGTCTACCTGTACGACATCCGTGAGGATCTGCGGCGCCGCGAGCGGGGCGTCCACAACGAGTACAACGCCGATCAGACCCGGATCGTCGGCCGGCACCTGCCGCCTCGGCATTTCAAGCTGTCCTACCTGGTCACCGCCTGGACGCAGCGGCCCGAGGACGAGCACCGGCTGCTGTCGGCGCTGCTGAGCGCATTCCTGCGCTTCGACGCGTTGCCGGCGGAACTGCTGAGCGGGCCGCTGGCGGAGGTCGGGTTGCCAGTGCCGTTGACCGTGGGCCTGCCGCCACCGGAGGATCGCGGCTTCGCCGACGTCTGGTCGGCGCTCGGCGGCGAGCTGAAGCCGTCCATCGACGTGGTGGTCAGCGCACCGGTGGACACCGGCCAGCGGTTCCCGGTCGGGCCGCCGGTCGAGGCGCCGCCGCTGTTCAGCCTGGGCGGCAGCCATGGCTTCCCCGGCACCGAGAAGGTGAGCCTGTCCGCTGAACCGGCGCCGGCGGTTGCGGGTGGCGGTGGCGGTCGCGATGCCGCTGGCAGTGCCAATGGCGGTGGCGGTGGTAGCGACGACGGCGAGCCCGAGGGCGCGGCGGCCGAACGACGCCGAGCGGGTGTCCCGGCGCAGCGGATCGGCGGTGCCGAGGCGGACGACCCACGCCGGGTGGCAATGCGTCGACGTGGTGGCCTGACCATCAAGAGAACGCGATGACCGATTCGCTCGGGCACTTGTTGAGCCGGGCGGCGCTGGTGGAATGGCGGGTCCGGACCCTGATCGACGAGCGGCGAGCCGGCGATCCGAACCCCGACGACGCGTTCCGCGGCCTCTACCTCAGCGACGAGGCTGTCGATGCGCTGCTGGACGCGGGCCCGGACCGGCCGGTGCCGCTGGCCGCCGACGAGATCGCCGAACTCGACCGCGAGTCCGGCCCGGACGTCCGACTGCTCAGGTTGGCTCGCAATGCCGGGCTGACCGGACTCGATGTGGAACTGCTGCTGATCGCCGCCATGCCCGACCTCGATCCGCGCTTCGAGCGCTTCTACGGTTACCTCAACGATGACGTCACCCGGCGCCGTGCCTCGGTCGGGCTGGCGCTGCAGCTGGCTGGGGTCTCGGCGTTGGCGGCGGAGGCGCGGGGACGGCTGGAACCCAGCCGTCCGCTGGTGCGGAGCGGGTTGATCGTCGTCGAGGACGCCGATCGGCCGCTGCTCGGCCGAGCCCTGCGGGTGCCGGATCGGGTGATCGCCCATCTGCTCGGCGACGACACCCCGGACGCCGCCCTGGTCGGGGTGCTCGGCGATCCGGACGCGCACCCCTCGCCGCTGTCGGATCAGCTGGCGTCGGCCCTGACCGGCGGCGCCCGGCTGGTCCACCTGCGGGAGCGGCTGGCGGGCAGCGGGACGGCCACCGCGTCCGCCGCGCTGGCCGCGTGTGGTCTGGGGGTGGTGGTGCTCGACCTGACCCGGGTGGTCGCGGCCCCCGAGCCACATGCGGTCGTCCGATTGGCCGTCCGGGAGGCGGCGCTGCGTGGCGCCGGCGTGGTCGCCGGCCCGGTCGAGCAACTGGCCCAGGCGCATCCGGACATCGTCCGTTGGTTGAGCGAGTCGGAGGTGCCGGTACTGCTCGCCGGCTCGGCCAGCTGGGACCCGCAATGGTCGAGTGTCAGCCCGCTCACCGTGGAGGCGCCACTTCTCACCGTCGCGGACCGGCTGGGGCTGTGGGCGGACCAGTTGGCGGCGCAGGGTGCGGACACGGGCCTGGATCCGTCGACGCTGGCGGGGCATCTGGCGCTGGGCCCGGCGCAGGTTCGCCGGGCGATCGAGGCGGCCTCGGTCGCGGCCTCGCTGCGGGACGGGGCGATCACCGCCGACGACCTCCGCCGCGGCGTCCGGGCCCAGAACGCCGCTGGCCTGGAGCGGCTCGCCCGGCGGATCGAGCCGGAGGTCGGGTGGGACGACCTGGTGGTGGCGCCGCATGTCCGGCGGGCGCTCACCGACCTGACCGCGCGGGCCCGGCACCGCGACACGGTGCTCGCCGAATGGCGGATGCGCCGCGGCGGTGGACGCGGACGGGGAGTCACCGCGCTGTTCGCCGGCGATTCGGGCACCGGGAAGACCTTGTCGGCCGAGGTGATCGCCGGGGATCTGAGCCTTGACCTGTACACGGTGAACCTGGCGACGGTGGTGGACAAGTATGTCGGCGAGACCGAGAAGAACCTGGAGCGGATCTTCGCCGAGGCGGGCGGGGTGAACGCAGTGCTGTTCTTCGACGAGGCGGACGCCATCTTCGGCAAGCGCAGCGACGTCAAGGATGCCCACGACCGCTACGCCAACATCGAAAGCGCCTACCTGCTGCAACGCTTGGAGACCTTCGACGGCCTGGCGGTGCTGGCCACCAACCTGCGCGCGAACATCGACGAGGCGTTCACCCGCCGGCTGGACGCGATCATCGACTTTCCCGCGCCCACCGAGGATCTGCGCCGATCGTTGTGGGAGCACTGCCTGGCCGCTCCGCTCCCGCTGGCCGACGACATTGATGTGAAGTTCCTGGCGGAGGCATTCGAACTGGCCGGCGGCAACATCCGTTCCGCGGCGACCACCGCGGCGTACCTGGCGGCCGCCGAGGGCACCCCGGTCACCATGCGGCTTGTGGTGGCGGCCGTCGAACAGGAATACCGCAAGCTCGGACGCCTGGTGCTGGAGCGAGAGTTCGGACGGTTCTACGCGGGGCTGTGACCCGGGCAGCTCGGAGCTGCCTTCAGGTGCGTGGCTCGCGGAAGTGATCGCCGGGCGGGCCGGGCGGGCCCCAGGCGGGTGGTGGGGGCGGCATCGTCGGGCGTTTGACACGTGGGCGATTGAGGGCTCGCGCCCAAGCCCACAGGCACAACCCCAGCAGCGTGAGCATCGCGCTCAGCAGAGTGGTGCCAACTAGCGCATCACGCGCATTTCCGAGGTTTGAGTTGACCCATGAGATCATCGTTATCGAGAAAACTGTGCCAGCGATGAAAACGTAATAGACGGCGCGGACCACCTTCGCCCACGGTCGTTGCAGCGGGATGAGTAGTGCCGTACGCACTATTCGAGAGAAGCTGGGTGGTCTCGGGCGGTTGTCGGTTTTGATGTTCACCGAACGCAGCGTCGAATACGTGCGTTCCAGGTCGCCGATGGCCTGAGCCTGGATGCGTCTGCGTTCGGCCTCGGGCAGCTCGAGTCGCTGGTAGATCGAGAGCCAGGTGTCGATGAAAGCCGCTTCCTGGGTGGCCTGGGAGATGATCCTGGAGCGTTCCTCATCTGCGCGCCTGGCGCGGCGGAGTTGTCTCGCCGCAACCGTTGCCGCCCCGATCAGTGCCGTGATCATCGGTCCGAGAATGGCGGCGACGATGTTCGGATCGAGTTGCATCGGCAGCACCTCCAGTTGCGGCCACACGGTAGCGTGGCAGTGCGTCTGCCGGGGAGCCCGAAGAGGCGGTTTCTGCCTACCAGGGCAACGGGGCTTGCCCCCGTGCACCTTCCCGACCCGATCGCGGCGGGCCCATTCTGAGGATGGACGAATCTGGAGGTATTCGGCATGCACGATCACCTGTCTGATGAGCGAATTGCGACCCTGCGACCGAAGGGTTCGCGGATCGACGGCGATGCGGAGGCGATGGCCGGCAAGGCCGCCGGACGCGGACGCACCGACGTCCTCGATCCGGACGCCATCCTCGGCCTGCAGCGCTCCGCCGGCAACGGCGCGGTGGCGCAGCTGATGGAGGAGGAACGCTCACCGGTGCACGATGTGATCAGTTCCGGTGGCCGGCCGATCGAGCCCGACGTCCGCGAGGACATGGAAGCGCGGCTCGGGCACGACTTCTCCGACGTCCGGATTCACGACGACGCGGCCGCCGCCGATTCGGCGAAAGCGGTCAACGCACACGCCTACACGGTCGGGTCGAATGTGGTGTTCCAGCGCAACGTCTACGACCCGTCCTCCACGGCGGGCAAGACCACCTTGGCGCACGAGTTGACCCACGTGATCCAACAGCGCAACGGGCCGGTCGAGGGAACATCCGCCCCGGGCGGGATCAAGGTGAGCGATCCGTCCGACCGATTCGAGCGCGAGGCGTCCGCGAACGCTGACCGGGTGATGGCCGGCCCCGCGCCCGTCCAGACGCTCAGTGGGTCCGCTCCCGCCGTGCAGCGCGAGGAGGCGGAGGAGGAAGAGCTCCAGGGCCTTTTCGTCCAGCGCGAGGAAGAGAAGAAGGACGAGGAAGAGCCCGTGCAGGGCCTCTTCCTGCAACGCGCCGAGGACGAGGAAGTCGAGGAGACGCCGGTCTGAGCTTCCCTGGGGCGCGGTTGTTGTCACCGGTCCTCGGATGCCGTATTGAGCGCACTGACCCGCATGGAAGTGTGGCGGAGCACGTCGTGTTACCACATAAGATTCGGCCAGACTGGCGGGAAAATGGAATGCTAGCTAGGCGCTGCCTGAACGAGCAGCGGGCACAAGCTCTGACGATCTAGAACTTTGCGCATGGTCGACCCTGGCGGGTGAGGGTGTGTGCGCCAGAGGCGCTCCTACGCCTTCACTACCTGCACCGCCGCGGCGTTGGCGTCTGGGACGGTCGATTGGACGGACCCGTCCGGGAGGAAAATGTGGAGTCCGCCAGTGTCCACTGCGACTATCGGATCTTTTCCCAGCGCTCTGGCGCGGAAGAAGACCTGGCAATCGGAACACATCGGTTCGGTGCTTATTCCAATGGCCCGACTTCCGCCGGTGCGCGCCAACTGCTTTTCAGCATGGACAAGACTGGTCCTGCCGGTTCCCTTCCCTCGCTGATCGTTTGGACTCGGCTGTGGCAGATAGCCGCCTGTCTTCTCGAAGTGCGTTCTCTGCTGGTCCGCGATCGTTGGGCCGCCCTTCTCCGGCTTCATCAGCGGGTAGTTTGTCGCTCCACTTACAAGATCCTTGATCAACGGGCCGTGAAGCGCGCCCAACTCCTCCCACATGGCAGCATCGGTCCGCAAGAAGCGAGAGGCGGCTGACGTGTCTTGTGGATCACGCTTGCCGGGCGTGTCACGCTCGGCCTGGCGACGCGATCCCCCACCCTGTGTCTCGTATGAGGCGTGGCGTCCGTCACCGCCGACTGCGACGACTACCGGTCGACCTTTGTAGGTCTGGGCATAAATAGCGGTTGCGTTGTTATAGGCAGATTGAGCCTGAGTTGCCAATTTCTTGATCTCTTCGGTGTTCAAGAGCCCTGCGACCTTGGCCTGCGTCAGTTGGCGTCGCTCCGGATTTACGACGACGCGCAGACTCCAGCGTCCACCTTCGACGGAGGCCGACAACTCCGTGAGCCGGAATCGCATCTTGACAAGGCTCAAGGCTGGCCTCAGGAGCATTGCCTTCACGCCCTTCCGTCCGAGACGTTCCGTGACGTGGACGGCTGCAGCCAGACCTTTGTCTGCCCTTTGTTGCTTCTGCTCAGGAGTTTCGTCCTTCTTCTTCCGCTTCAACTTGCCGAGCAGCTTCTTGCCGTACTTCACGACGCCCTTGATGATGCCGTCCACGACCTTGCCGACGGGCTTTTGGATGGTTTGCAGGATCTTCTTGATCTTGTCCGAGATGCCGCCGAGGCCGAGCAGCGAGGCAAGTCCGCTGATCACCATCGGCAGCGCCTTGGCCAGGGTCTTCTCGATCAGGCCGGCCACTTTGCCGACGCCGCCGGCGGCGATGGACTCAACGGAGTCGAGCACCGAGTTGACGAAGTCGCCGAGCCGTTCGGCGTTGTCGACGAACCACATCACGGCGTCGTAGATCATCTTGCAGGCCTTGATGAAGGCGGCGGCGGGGTTCAGCAGCGAGATCAGCCAGGTGATGCCGGCGGTGATGATCTTCGTGATCACGAAGTCCTTGATCTGGCTCATCACCTGTTCTTTGAGGTCGGTGATCTTCTCGACGATCCATTTCCATAGACCGCCGACGCCCTCGGTGGCCAGAATCTGGACGACCGCCACAGCCTTTTCGACCGCGGTCAGCACCCACTCGGGCAGCACCTTCGCCAACCTGGCCCGGATCGAGGCCCAGGTCAGCCCGAGCAGGGACAGGATCAGGCTGACGATTCCCTTGAGGTCGAACTTCTCCGGAATCTCCACGCCGGCTTCGGCCAGGGCGCCGAACAGCCAGGCCTGGAGCCCCTTCTTCAGGTGCTCGAGAATGTTGGACCCGAAGTTCATCACCCCGGTCTTGACCGCGTTGACGAAGTTGCCGAGGAAGCCGATCGGGTCCTTGATGATCTTCTCGACCGCGCCGGCCGCCCGGGCCAGCACCCCCAGCAGCATGTCCTTCAGCTTGAGGATGGTCTCGATGGCGCCACCGACGGCGTCCTTGGCTTCGGAGATCAGGCCTTTGTTCGCTTCTTGAAGGGCAACGATCTGCTCGTCGATCGCCTTGCCGGCCTCGACATACTTCTCGGCCAGGTCCTCGGCGAGCGCCTGAGACTTCTCGTTGACCGATTCCTCCAACTGGTCGAACTGCGACCCGATCTGTTGTGCGGCCTCCTTGCCGATGTTCCGCAGTGCGGGGTCGAGTCCGGTCACGTAGGTCTGGATCTCCTTGCGCCCCTTGGCGATCCGTTCCTTCGCGCGGTTGAGTTCGCCGCCGATGGTGTCGGCGATCCGGTCGATGACCGCGTTCATCTGCTTCTCGTAGACGGCCTTCGCGTCGACGAAGATCTTGTTGGCTTCCGGGGGCAGGTCGAGGAACAGATCCGCCGTCCACCGCGTCCAGCCGAGCGGACCGGAGTAGCGCCGGTCCTTGAAGCGCTTCATCTCGGCCTCGTGGTAGGCCGTGAAAGCAGCCTTCGCGTCCGCCTCGCCCTTGGTGAACTGCTGGTCGACCAGTCCGTCCAGGCCGTTCAGGATGGCGTCGACGTCAGTCTTGGTGGCGTCGAAGATCGACTTGATGCCGCTCGAGACCTTGGCCCGGTTCTGCTCGTCCTTCGACTGGGCGGCCTGCTGACCGCCGGCGGACTGTTGCAGCGCGGGTCCGCGGACGGCGGTCAGGCCGGTTGCGGTCTGGGCACCTGCCGCCTGCGCGCCCTGCCGCGCGGAGGCCAGGGTCGCGGCCTCTGCCGCCCGGAACTCGGCGGGTGCGGTCGCGCTGTGCTGCTCGCCCTCCTTCTTGGCCGCCAGCGCACCGGTGAACTCGGGTTCGTTGGAGTTGGCGAGTTGCTCTTCGGTGACCCCGGCCTCGGCCATCTGGTTGTTGGTCTCGGCCGGACCGCTGCGCAGGTCGGTCTGCTCGGCCGGCGCCTTGGCGGGCATGGCGGACGCCGCGTCGATCGTCGCCGGGGCGCCGACCGCCGGCGGCCCGGCGAGCGGAACGACCGGTTTCTCCTTCGCCGACGCGGTGTCCGGCGGCTTCTTGGATGCGGTGTCCATCGGCTTGGCGGACGCGTCCTTGCCGGCGGTGGCGCGCCCCTTCACCTCGGACGCGATCGCGTCCGACTTGCCCGACTTGGCGAATTTGTCCGCGTCGTCGAGGTTCTTGGGGGCCTGTTTGGCGATCGCTGCCCGGACGGCGGCGACGAATGCCGCCTTGTCGAAGGTGCCCGCGGGGGCCGCCGCCATGTCGCCCGCCTTGGCCGTCTTGGCCTGCGCCTCCTTGTCATCCGCGGGTGCTTTGGCGGCCTTCCCAGCTGCAGCGGCCAGGTTTCCGGCAGGGGGATGGGCGGCTGCGCGGGTGCGGGCGGCGCCGACCTGCTGCTTCGCGGCGCGGAAACCCGGGTGAGCGTTCGGAGCCGGACGCCGCGGCGGGGCCGGCGGTGGGGGAACGGGACGGCTCACCAGTCTTTGCACCGGGCCCGGACTCGAACCTCGGGCGAGCGCAGCGACGGCGCTGTTGCCGGCCAACCGCTGCAGCTGGAGCATCGCGGGCGCGCTGACCCCGTTCGCCGGTGACGCCGGGGCGGCCGTGGCCGAGCGACGGCGAGGCCTCGCGGCCGTCCGTTGCTCCTCGCGGGTGCTGCTCATGGTCGCCCCATCGGTGTCGCTCAGCCGCGATGCTGCCCGGTGCGTGTCCCTGGCGGACAGCGCTGTCCAGGCAGCGCAGCGGGCACGGTCGGCTGCCCGATCGGGCAGGCCCGGACCCATTGCCCGGACGGGCAGGTGGGACTGCCCGCGGAGGCGTCCGTCCGGCCGTGTCGCGGTCCCGGACCTACCCGCGAGGCTTGCGCGTGAGAAGCACCGGCCAACCAGCGAGGAGCAGCAGCGATGCCGACCTACCAGTCCCCAGGGGTATATGTCGAGGAAGTGGCTGCGGGCGCCCGCCCGCTCGCCGGAGTGGGTACCGCAGTGGCGGCGTTCGTCGGCCTGGCCGAGGCCGGGCCGTTCAACCGGCCGACGCTGGTCAGCAACTGGACTCAGTTCACCACCACCTTCGGCGGGTTCCTCGCCGGCAGCTACCTGGCGCAGTCCGTCTACGGCTACTTCATGAACGGGGGCGGCAACTGCTACATCGTCCGGATCGGCGAGGAGCCGGGAGCGGCCCCGCAGAGCCGGGCGGCGAGTCGCAGCAAGGCGTTGCCCGGTGCGCCCACCGGCGAGCTGGGACGGCTGCGGGCGGCGGCGATCGACCCCGGCGTCCAGCCCGGTGACCTGACCGTCGAGATCGCGGACGCCGGCGGCGACGCCCCGTCCGCGGACATGTTCCGGGTGCTGGTCAAGCGCAGCGGCGAGGTGGTCGAGGACTTCGACCGGGCGAGTTTCGCCAAGGGCAAGCAGAACGTCGTGACCATGGTCAACGCGGCGTCCAAGCTGATCAACCTGGAGGAGGTCAGCACCGGACCCGTCGAGCGGCCGGCCAACGCCCAGGTGGCGCTACTGGCTCCGCCCACGCCGCCGCCGGCCCGGCTGAGTGCCGACGACTATGTCGGGGACGTCGCCGAACGCACCGGATTCGCCGGGCTGGAGGCGATCGAAGAAGTCACCATGCTCTGCGTGCCGGACCTGATGAGCGCCTACCAACAGGGCGCGATCGACCTTGACGGGGTACAGGCCGTCCAGACCGCGATGATCGCGCACTGCGAGCTGATGGGCGACCGGATCGCGATCCTCGACGCGCCGCCCGGGTTCAACGCCCAGCAGATCAAGGAGTGGCGGGTCGACAAGGCGCGCTACGACTCGATGTACGCCACCCTCTACTGGCCGTGGATCGAGACGATGAACCCGCTCACCGGCACGCTCTCCTACCTTCCGCCGGCCGGGCACATGGCGGGGATCTGGGCGCGCAACGACGCAACCCGCGGCGTTCACAAGGCGCCGGCGAACGAGGTCGTCCGCGGCGCCATCGACATCGAGATCAACATCACCCGCAACGAGCACGACCTACTCAATCCCGAAGGGATCAACTGCATCCGGGCGTTCCCCGGGCGCGGCATCCGGGTGTGGGGTGCGCGCACCCTGTCGTCCGACCCGGCCTGGCGCTACCTGAACGTGCGCCGGCTGTTCAACTACCTCGAGGAGTCGATCCTCGGCGGTACCAGCTGGGTGGTCTTCGAGCCCAATGACGAGGCGTTGTGGGCGAAGATCCGGCGGACCATCGCGGCCTTCCTGGTGCAGGAATGGCGAGCCGGCGCGCTCTTCGGCAGCACGCCCGACGAGGCGTTCTACGTGAAGTGCGACGCCGAGACCAACCCCAGCGAGGGCATCGACGCCGGCCAGGTGGTCTGCGAGATCGGGGTGGCACCGGTGAAGCCGGCGGAGTTCGTCATCTTCCGGCTCGCCCAGTTCTCCGGCGGCACCTCGCTGGTCAGCGAATAACGACACCGGCGAGTAACGACACCACAGCACGAGAGGCAGGCACACCATGGCACTTCCCGACGGCGACAGCAGCGTCGGTCATTCCTTCGGACTGGAATTCGACGGAATCACGATCAAATCGATCACCGAGGTCAGCGGCCTCAAGATCGAACAGGACGTTGTCGAGTTCAAAGAGAACGGTCCGGACGGCAAATTCCAGCTCCGCCGGCTACCGGGACGTCCCAAGGCACCCGACATCACCTTGACCCGGGGCCTGACCTCGGACACCAGCTTCGAGAAGTGGATCAAGGACAGCCGATTCGGCAAGATGGCCGACGTCCGCCGCGGCGGCGCGATCATCGTCTTCGACTTCGAGGGCAACGCGGTGAAGCGCTACAAGCTGACCAACGCCTGGCCCAAGAGCCTCGAGATCGGCAGCCTCAAGGCGGGGGACACCTCGTACCTGTCCGAGAAGCTGGTGCTCACCTGCGAGAGCATCGAGGTCGAGTGATGCGTCGGGGCGCCCTGGCCGACCTGTTGCCGAGGGGCTCGGCCGACGATGCCGAACCCGCTCTGCCGGCGCCGGAGCCCCTGATCACCGAGTTCGCCTTCGTGCTGCCACGGGGCTACGTCGACGGCTCGGGTGCGGTGCACCGCGACGGCGTGATGCGGCTGGCCACCGCCCGGGACGAACTCATCCCGCTGCGCGACGATCGGGTCCGGGAGAACTCGGCCTACCTGACGGTGGTGCTGCTGGCCCGGGTGGTGACCAGGATCGGCACCGTCACCGACATTCACGCCGGGGTGATCGAGAACCTGTTCGCCGCCGACCTGGCCTTCCTGCAGGACCTCTACCGGCGGGTGAACACCGAGGGGCACACCCGGGCCGCGGTGACCTGCCCGGCCTGCGAGCACCGGTTCGCGATCGACGTCTCCGGGGGCCGCCTGGGGGAATAGCGACGTACGCGGCCGACCGGCTCTACGCCGAGGTCGCGTACCTCGCCTACTACCTGCACTGGTCGCGGGACGACCTGCTCGACCTCGAGCACGCCGAACGGCAACGCTTCGTCGCCGAGGTGGCCGCGCTGAACACCCGCATCCAGGATTCCTGACCATCTGAGGAGGTGACGACATGGCGTGGTGGGCGCAGCCGTTGGCGCGGCTGCTGGGGCGTCCGGCTTCTGGTCCGGGCACCCGGACGGCTGCCGCGCCGCTGTCACGACCCTCGGCCGGGGGCTGGAACGACGTTCCGCGGCTGCAGCGGGTGCTGGCCGAACCGATCGCCCCGGTCGCCATCAACGACCGGTTCCGGGACTCCCTGGCCGCGTTCGCCAACCCGAGCCTGTTGGCACCGCTGAGCCACCGGGTGGACGCCGGTGTCGGCGGTCTGGTGGACGGGCTGGTCACGCCGGGCGAACCGGGCGGCGGCTACCGGGCGCCCGAGTTGGCCGTGCCGCAGGCCGCGGCCTCCACTGCGCCGGCGGTGCAGCGCCGGGCAGGCTCCGCGTCGCCGGCGTGGCAGCCGGCGGACACTGACCTCGCGGTGGTGCCGATGCAGTATCCGGAGGCGTCCACGCCGCCGCCGACCCTCGTGGAGGCGCCTGCCGACGAGGTCCTGCTCACCCACGGCGAACACCTCGCGGCCGACGGGCCGGACGCAGCTGGGCAGCCGGTGGCGGAGGGGGCCGGCCCCCAGGGGCCGGTGCCGACGGATCTGCCGGTGGTCGCCCCGACGCCGGCCGTCCAGCGGAGCGTGGCGGGGTCGCCGAGTGCGACGGGACAGCCGAGTGAGGCGGGCCTGCCAAGTGCGACGGGACAGCCGAGCGAGGCGGCGGCCGCCGCGAGGGCGATCGAGGCGGGCGTCCGGTCGCTCCCGGTGCAGCGCTCGTCCGCGGATCGCTCGGTGCACGGCGCCGGCTCGGCGCCCGCGGCCGTCCAGCGGACCGCGGTCACGGCACCCCAGCAACCGACCGGTTCCGTCGAAGCCACCGCTCAGCGGGAACCGGCCGATCCGGACCGGCCTGCGTCGGCAGAGTCGCCGGCGGTCCTCCAGCGAACGCTCCCGGTGGTGTCCGCCCCCGGACGCCCGGCGTCCGCGGCGGTGACCCTGACTCCCTCGACCGAGCGGCCAACCGTGGACGTGCAGCGCAGCGCCGAGGTCGGCTACACCGAGGTGCCGCTGGTGTTGGCGCCCGGCGGCGTGCTCGATGACGAGACCTTCGGGAGATCGGCGGTGCCCCCGGTCGAGCACGGCGACGCCCCGCTGCTCAGCGGTGCGCCGTCGGTGACTCCGGCAGGCTCGGGGGAGCGCCACGCCTCGCGCGTCCCCGTCGATCTCCCGGTCGGCCGGTCAGCGGCCTCCGAGCGCCCCAGCGATGCCTGGGACGCCGGCGCGCCAGGCCTGTCACCGGCTGCCACGCCGACCGACGGGTCCCTGGTCGGCGCAGCTCCGTCCGGGTCCTCCCTTCCCGACTTGACCGTCAGCCGTTCGGTGATGTCGACGGGTCCGATCGGACGGGTCGATGGCGGAACGAGCGAGGCGTCCCGGTCTGCCGCTCCGGCCGGCGACCGCCTGGTCGGTGCCGCTCCGGGCGGGATGCTTCCTCCCGAGCTGAGCGTCGGTGGCGAGTCGAGCGTCAGTCGCGAGGTAGGTGCCAGTCCCGCGCTGACCGTGAGTCGTTCAGCGGTGTCGTCGGGATTCTCGACGGTTTCGGCCAGCGGGCGGGCCGATGCCGGGACGAGGGTGGTGTCCCCGTTCGCCGCGCCGGCCCTCGACCGCCTGGTCGACGCAGCTCCGCCCGGGATGTCATCGCCGGTCGAGCTGATGGTCAGTCGCTCGGCGGCGTCGTCGGGAGCCTCGACGGTTTCGGCCAGCGGGCGGGTCGATGCCGCGACGAGCAGTCTGTTCCCGCACACCACACCCCCGACCATGACGCACGCCGAGGCCCCGATCATCGCGGTGCAGCGCCGATCGGCTGCGGTCCACCCGTTGTCTGTCCCGGTGTCATCCCCGGTGCAGAGCTCACAGCCGCCGCTGGCGTTGGTCCGACAGCCGTCGAGCCGGACGCCGGAGGCTGGTCCACGGCCGGGTGAGGGGATGTCCTTCGCGTCCATGTTCGCCGGCTTCACCGGCGAGTCGGTACCGGCCGAGGCCGGTTTCGGCACCGTGCAGCGCGATGTCGGAGGAGACGCGTCCGCGCCGCCAGCGCCCGCCGCGGCCGAGCCGGCCCCCGCCGAGACGACGCCGTCGACGCCCGCGGCAGCGGCCCCTGCGCCGGCCGCGGCGCCGGCCGCCACCAACGTCGACGAGCTGGCCCGGCGGTTGTACGAACCACTCGCCGCGCGGCTGCGGGAGGAACTCTGGCTGGACCGGGAACGAGCCGGCTGGCTGACCGATCTGAGAGGAGGGTGAGGTGGCTGAGAACAAGGATCCGGCTGTCAGCGTCTGCTTCAGCGTGACGATCGACGACAACGAGATCGGGGCCTTCAACAGCTGTGAGGGACTCGGTCTCGAGGTCGTCATCGAGCAGCGCGAGGAGGGCGGCAACAACGGTTTCGTCTGGCAACTCCCGACCCGGGTGAAGTACAGCAATGTGAAGCTCAGCCGTCCGGTCTGCCGGGACAGCGGCAAGCTGACCGCCTGGCTGTGCAGCTTCGCGTCCGGGGTCAAGCGGCAGACGGCGACCATCAAGGCGATGACCGGCGACCAGGACGTGGTGGCGGTCTGGAACCTGGACGGCGTGATCCCGGTGCGCTGGACGGGTCCCAGCCTCAACCCGGACAGCCCGAAGGTCGCCATGGAAACCGTCGAACTCGCCCATCACGGCTTCCTGCCCAAGTCAGCCGGCAGTAACTGAGCGAGGAGGAACGCGGATGCCCGGGCCGATCGCCCTGCAGACCTCGGCCGCGATGGCCGAGGTCACGCCGCCCGGCGACAAGGGCGCCGCCGGCGGCGCGCCGGTCAAGGGCCGTCCGCGGATGCACAAGGCCCAGCTGAGCATCTACGACCCGGGTGCCGGTGGATCCGCGGGTGCGCTGCGCGGCGCCGTCCCGTTCCAGTTCAACCCCAAAGAGGTCACCATCAGCAAGGCGGCCAAATGGGAGCGCAAGCCGGCCAAGGGTGCCGCCAAGGCCGGCCCGCCGGAGTTCAACGGCGCCGAGCCGGCCAAGATGACGCTGGAGATGTTCTTCGACGCCACCGCCGCCCAGGACGGCTCGGTGGTCAAGGCGGTCGAGGCACTGATGTCCTGCCTGGTGCCCACCCCGGAGAGCCTGTCCACCAAGAAGCCGTCCCCGCCGCTGGTGGTGCTGCACTGGGGTTCGACAGCCAGCTTCCCGGCGTTCATCACCTCGGTGAGCGCGAAGCTCACCCTGTTCAGCGCCGACGGCACCCCGATCCGGGCGGTGTGCGCGGTGCAGCTCGAAGAGATGCCCGGTGAGGCGTTCCGGAAGCAGAACCCGACCTCGGGCAGCTACGACGTCCGCCGGGTACACCGGACGGTGGCCGGCGACACCCTCGCCTCGGTGGCCTTCGCCGAGTACGGCGACCCGGCGGCGTGGCGTCCGTTGGCCGCCTTCAACGGCATCGACGACCCGCTGCGGGTGCCGTCCGGCACGGTGCTGTTGCTGCCGGCCCCCGAGGAGCTCGCCCAGTCGCAGGGGGTCCGATGACCAGCATCACCAGTACCTGCCTGGTCGAATTGGACGGCAAGCCGCTGCCCGCCGAGACCGTACCGCTGCTGATCGCGGCGTACGTCGACGACAGTCAGCAGCTTCCGGACGCGTTCGTGTTGCGATTCCGCGACCCCAACCGCCAGGTGCTCGGCCAGCTCGGGGTGAAGGTCGGGTCGTCGGCCAAGGTCAGCGTCCAGGTCGCCGACGCGCCGCAGCCGGCGGTGCTGATCCAGGGCGAGGTGACCGCGCTGGAGGCCGAGTTCGACCAGGGCGGCACGTTCACCGTGATTCGCGGCTACGACCAGTTGCATCGCTTCTTCCGCGGCCGGGTGACCGCCAGCTACCTGCAGTCGACGGCGTCCGACATCGCCAAGACGATCGCCCAGCGGGCCGGACTGCGGGTCGGTGAGGTCACCTCGACCCGCACTGTCTACGACCATTACAGCCAGGCCGGGCAGACCGACTGGGAGGTGCTGTCCGCGCTGGCCAAGGCCAACAACCTCGAGGTGTCGGTGCGGGACGGGGTGTTCGGCTTCACCCCGCCGGCCGCTGCCAGCGCGGCCCCGGCGGCCGGCGGAACCGCGCAGACCCAGCCGCTGGTGCTCACGCTGGGCAAGGACCTGTTGCGGTTCCGGGCGGTGCTCACCTCGGCGGGCCAGGTCGACACCGTCGAGGTCCGCGGCTGGGACGTCGCCACGAAGCTGCCGCTCAAGGCCAGCAAGCCCGCCAAGACCGAGCGCATCGAGCTGCCCACGGTGACCCCCGAGCAGCTGGCCAAGGCGTTCGGCGGACCGGCCCACGTGGCTACCGACATCCCGTACCGCACCCAGGCCGAGGTCGACGAGGCGGTGCGGGTGCTGGCCGACGAACTGGCCAGCTCGTTCGCCGAGTTCGAGGGGACGGCGCGCGGCCGTCCCGAACTCCGGGCCGGGGCGGCGGTGTCGATCGATGGTCTCGGGACGCCGTTCGACGGCAAGTACACGGTGACCACCTCGCGGCACCGGTTCGACCCGCAGACCGGCTACACCACCTCGTTCGCGGTCACCGGCCGGCGCGACCGCACCCTGCTCGGGCTGACTGCCGGCGGCGTCCGGCGTGGTGGTGGCGGGGTCAGCATCGGCCAGGTTTCCGACGCCAACGATCCCGAACATGCCGGACGGGTCAAGCTCACCTTCCCGTGGCTGTCGGACGACTACGTCAGCGACTGGGCGCGCACCGTCCAGGCCGGGGCGGGCAAGGATCGCGGCACCGAGATCGTGCCCGAGGTCGGCGACGAGGTCCTGGTCGCCTTCGAGCAGGGTGACATCGGCCGTCCGGTGGTGGTCGGCGGCCTGTTCAACGGGATCGACACGATGGCGTCAGGGCCGGCCGACCTGGTGGACGGCGGCACCGGTGAGATCAACCGGCGCTCGCTGGTCTCCCGGAAGGGTCACCGGCTCGACCTGATGGACGCCGCGGGCAATGAGGGCATCCGGGCCACCACCACCGGCGACAAGCTGACCCTGGTGATGGACCACGGCGGCGCCACGATCACCGTGCACGCCGACGGCAAGGTCAAGATCGAGGGCAGCCAGGGCATCACCATCGACTCCGCCAGCGCCGACCTCGACCTGAAGGGCAGCAAGATCACCCTGGCGGCGACGTCCGGGGTGAGCGTGGACGGCGGCGCCGGGGCTGTGGACGTGAAGGCCGGCTCGACGCTCAACCTGACCGGGGCCAGCGCGAAACTCGAAGGCAGCGGTACCACCGAGGTGAAGGGAGGCTCGCTGTGCAGCATCCAGGCCGGGCTGATCAAGCTCAACTGACCGTCCCCGGGCGCCGGCGGGGGTGGGTCTGATGCCCGCCGCGGCCCGGGTGGGTGACCCGACCGGGCATCCGGGCGTGATCGGGCCGCCCGGCGTCCCGACCGTGCTGATCGCCGGCATGCCCGCGGCGACGGTGGGCACGCCGCACGCCTGCAGCTTTCCGCCGCCGCTCGTCCATCCGCCGTCCGCGATCGTCCCGCCCGGCTGCCCGACGGTGCTGATCGGCGGCATGCCGGCGGCCCGGATGGGCGACCTGAGCGGCTGCGGTGCCCCGATCGTGATGGGCGCCCCCACTGTGATGATCGGAGGCTGACGATGCCCGCACCGAGTACCGGCGTCGATTTCATCGGCGCCGGCTGGAACTACCCGCTGTGCACCGACGCGACCGGCGGCATCGCCCTGGTCACCCGCGACCGCGAGATCGAGCAGGCGATCCGGCTGATCCTCGGTACGGCGGTCGGCGAGCGGCCGATGCGGCCCGAGTTCGGCTGCCGGATCCACGACCACGTCTTCAGCACCCCGTCCTCGGCGACCGCCGGGCAGATCGCCTACGACGTCCGGCAGGCCCTGGACCGCTGGGAGCCGCGGATCGACGTGCTGGACGTCGGGGTCGGCTTCGACGCCATGGAGACCGGTGTGCTGTACATCGACATCCGCTACTCGGTGCGCAGCCTGAACGATCCCCGGAACCTGGTCTTCCCCTTCTACGTCATCCCCGTGCAGTCCGAGAACGGAGCCCTCTGATGCTGCCCGCACCGAATCTCGACGACCGCGGCTTCCAGGACCTGGTGGACGACGCCAAGCGGCTGGTCCAGCAGCGCTGCCCGACCTGGACCGATCACAATGTCTCCGACCCCGGGGTGACGCTGATCGAATCGGTGGCCCAGATGGTTGACCAGCTGATCTACCGGCTGAACCGGGTGCCCGACCGCAACTACATCAAATTCCTCGAACTGATCGGCGTCGAGCTGCGGCCACCGGCCGCCGCCCGGAGTTCGGCGACCTTCTGGCTGGCTGCACCGCAACCGCAGCCGGTCATCGTCCGCGCCGAGAGCCGGGTCGCGACACCGCGGACGGACGTCTCCGAGGCGGTCACCTTCAGTACCGTCGAAGAGCTCACGATCGTGCCGTGCTCCTTCGCCCGGGCCGCCACCCAGCCTGCGAAGGGTACCCAGACCGACACCACGGACGTGGTCGGCCGCGGCGGTTTCCAGGCGTTCAGCGCCGCCCCGGCGGTGGGCGACGCGATGCTGATCGGGCTCTCGGACGCGGTGCCGTCCTGCGCGGTGCTGTTGCGCTTCGACTGCACCGTCTCCGGCCGCGGCGTCGACCCGCGCAATCCGCCGCTGATCTGGGAGGCCTGGACCGACGACGGCTGGACGGCCTGCGATGTCGGCTCCGACGACACCGGCGGGCTGAACAAGCCGGGCGACGTGATCGTGCACGTACCGGGCGGGCACCGGGCGTCGGTGAACGTCCGGGAACGGGCCGGCTGGCTGCGCTGCCGGCTGATCGAGGCCACCAAGGGGCAGCGCACCTACGTCGAGTCGCCGACGATCCTCGGGGTCACCGCGCAGACCGTCGGCGGCACCGCGGCCACCATTCACGCCGAGGTGCTGCACGGCGAGGTGGTCGGCCGCTCGGACGGGACGCCGGCCCAGCGGTTCGCCCTGCAGCGGCGTCCGGTGGTCGCCTCGGATTCCCCGCTGACCCTGACGGTGACCAGCGGCGAGAGCAGCCAGGAGTGGACCGAGGTGCCGCACTTCGCCCAGTCCGGTCCCGAGGACCGGCACTTCCGGATCGACGCCTACGCCGGTGAGCTCGAGTTCGGCCCCGCCCTGCGGACCGCGGACGGCGGTCTGCGCCGCTACGGGGCGATGCCGGCGGCCGGGGCCGTGCTGCGGCTCGAGTCGTACCGGACCGGCGGCGGCCAGCAGGGCAACGTCGCCCGGGGCCAGGTGCGGGTGCTGAAGACCAGCATCCCCTACGTGTCACGGGTGGAGAACCGTGAGCCGGCGATCGGTGGAGCGGACGCCGAGACTCTCGCCGACGCGAAGGCCCGCGGGCCGCTGCTGCTGCGCTCCCGGGGCCGCGCCGTCACCGTCGCAGACTTCGAAGAGCTGGCCCGGGACGCGGCTCCGGACGCGGCGAGGGTGGCCTGCATCCCCGAAGCCGGAGTGGCCAACGGCGTCCGGCTGCTGGTGGTGCCGCATGTGGCCGGTGACGACCTGGGACATCTCGAACGCACCGACCTCGACCCGCCGTGGCAGATGCTGGAACGCATCGCGCAGAGTCTCGACGAGCGCCGGCTGGTCGGCACCCGGCTGTTGGTGCAGCCCCCCGACTACTTCTGGCTGACCGCCGTGGTGCAGCTCAGTGCCCAGGCGCGGTTCGATCCCGGTGACCTGCGCACCGAGGTGCTGCGGGCGCTGTACCGGCTCTACGACCCGCTTCGTGGCGGCCCGGACGGGACCGGCTGGCCGTTCGGACGGGCGGTGCAGGCCCACGAGGTGCACGCGACCCTGGCCAGGATCCCCGGCGTGGACATGTCCCGCGAGGTGAATGTGACGCTCTACCCGGCCGAGGCCGACACCGGAATCCGCGGTGCGGCGGCGACCCGGCTGGAGTTGCCACCGACCGGCTTGGTCTATTCCTACGAGCATCAGGTTAGGGTGTTGTGATGCGGGGCACCATCGACGTCCTGGCCAGCCCGCATCCGCTGGCCGACACACTGCCCACGATGCTGCGCGAGGATCCGTTCGCACGCAGCCTGTGCGCCGGGTTCGACGAGCTGCTGGCGCCGGTGATTCTCGATCTGGACACCTTCGTCGCCCATCTCGACCCCGCGACCGCGCCCGACGACATGCTGATCTGGCTGGCGCAATGGCTCGGCCTGGGCATCGACTTCGGCGCCGACCCGGCCTCGCTGCGAACCGAGCTCCAGGCCGCCGGATCGGTCAACGCGGCGCGCGGCACCCGCCGCGGCATCCAGCTGGCCGTCGAGAGCGTGGTGGGGATCGCCGCCGACGTCGCCGAGTCGGGCGGCGTCCGCTGGTCGCCGACGCCGGGAGGCGAGCTGCCGGGACAGCCGGTGCCGGGAGTCACCGTGACGGTCGCCGCGTCGTCGGCGGGCGGGATCGACCGGGAACGGCTGGACGCCGTCATCCGGTCGGTGACGCCGGCGCACATCCCGGCCACCGTGGTGGAACAGCCGTGAGCCGCCGATGAGCTACCGGCTGGGTATCGATCTTGGTACGAGCACACTGGTCGCCGCCGCCCGGCGGGCCGGCGGGCCGAGCGAGCTGGTGGCTCTCGGACCGGGCCGGCCGGAGGCGTCCGTCGACGAGTTGCGCGACCCGCAGCTGACCGCCGAGGAGGGGACGGCCGCGCTGCTCGGGCTGGCCCGGGAGCGCGCCGCGAAGCAGTTCGGCGAACTGCCTGAGGAGGTCGTGCTGGCGGTGCCGGGGTGGTGGGGCGACGCCGAGCGGGCGGCCTTCGATGCCGCGCTTGAGCTGGTCGAGCTCGGAACCGTGCGGCGGATCGAGCAGGCGGAGGCGGCCGCGCTCGGCTACGCCGCCCGGACGTTCGTGCCCGACGGTGCCCGGGTGGCGGTGTTCGATCTCGGGGGCGGGTCGTGTGCTGCGACCGTGCTGGAGCGGACGGCGTCCGGCTTCACTGCGCTGGCCGCGACAGGTGCCGGCCAGCCGAGCGGGAGCGGCTTCGACGAGGCCGTATCGCGGCTTGTGGCGGGAGGTTTGGGGGACTGGGGACGGCCAGCCGGCCGGCGCCGATCGGGCCGAAACCATTCGCCGGGCGTGCACCGCCGCGCGCGAGACCCTGTCCGAGCGGCCGCGGGCCGAGGTGGTGCTGCCCGACCTCGCTCGCCCGGTGCCGTTGACCCGCACGGAGGTCGAGAGTCTGATCCGCGGGCCGGTTCGCGACGGTGTCGCGATGCTCGAACGCGTGCTGGCCGAGGCTGGCGTGGCACCGGCGAGCCTGACCACGATCCTCGCGGTCGGTGGCTGCAGCCGGACCCCGATCGTGCGGGCTCAGCTGACCAAGGAGTTCCGGGCACCCGTCGAGGTCGTCGAGCGGCCCGGGCTCGAGGTGGCACTGGGATCGGTGTGCGACGCCGACACCTGCCTGCCGGAGGTGATCGTGCCGCCGGCTCCGGTGGTGCCACCAGTCACGATGCCGACGAGTTGGAGCGGTCCGGGAGTGTCGGCCGCCTCGGCACCCTCGTCCTGGGTGGCGCCCGCCAAAGCCCCGGCGCCGCCGGTCGTCCCGCCAGCTGCGGTGGGGAATCCAACGGCTCCGATGCACTCGATCGCGCCACCGCCACCACCGCCACCACCGCCACCACCGCCGCCGACGGCTGCCGTCCAGCCGCCGGCCTCGGTGCCGGCGGTCGTTCAGTCGGTCGCGCCGCCACCACCACCACCCGCAGCCGTCCAGCCGCCGCTGGCGTCCGTTTCGCCGCTGGTTCAGTCGGTCGCGCCGCCACCGCCGCCGACGGCTGCCGTCCAGCCGCCGCCGGCGGCCGCGCCGACGGTCGTCCAGCCGGTGGTGCCACCGCCGCCACCGCCACCGGAGGCTGTCCCACCGCCGGCCAGTGGTTGGCACGGCCAGCCGGCGCCGGATTGGCAGGCCGGCCCGGCCGCGGCCGCACCGGTGGCACCACGGCCCCCGGCAGGTCGGCGGGTGTGGGTGATCGGGGTGATCGCAGTCGTGGTGATCGCGGCGGTCGCCGCCTGGTTCCTGTTCCCGCGCGCGGTGGGCACCGGCACCGCCGGCGCGAGCCCGGCCGCCTCCCCGGCTGCGACCACCCAGCCGGTCTCCCCGGCCGCCGCCACACCGACCACGCCGTCGCAGCCGCCGTCCGGACCGGCGCTGACGCTGGCCCGATTGCCGAAGGGTCCGGCGATCGCCGAGCGCACGGTCGTGGTGCCGATGCGGCTCAAGGGCCGCGACGCCGAGACTCTCTACCTGGTGGACGCGGACGGCCGGCGGCGACCCCAGCTGCTGCAGGCACCCTCCGGCCCCAACAACAACCCGATGATGCAAGCCGGCCGGGACACCATCATCTACCTCAATCAGGGCCGGCTCCGGGTGATGGCATCGAACGACGCGGGCGACCGGCAGCTGTGGCAGCGCCAGCCGTCCGGTTGCGGCCGGGTGGTTCACGCCTCGTGGAACCGGCTCGAGCCGACCACCCTGCTGATCAGTTGCGAGGCGTCCAACGGCACCGACTCGCTGATGGTGGTCGACCTGGACGGCAAGGTGGTCCGGAAACTGCGCACCGGCAGCAGGATCGGCGACTTCAGCGTCTCCCCCGACGGCCGGTCGGTGGTGTTCTGGCAGAGCGCGGACGCCAAGGCGCCAGGCGGGTCGCTGTTCCAGATGCCGATGGACGGCTCGGTGACCAAGCCGGTCCGGCTGACCTCCGCGGCCAGCGTGGACGCGCATCCGGTCTGGTCGCCCGACGGCACGGTGATCTCGTTCAGCCGGCGAGCGACGACCGGGGCGGGGAAGGCCAACTGGGACGTCTACACGATGTCACCGGTGGCCGGAGCCACGCCGAAGCGGCTGCTCACCGGCTCCACCGACGATCTCAAGGCGGTCTGGTCGCCGGACGGCAGGCAGCATCTGGTGATCTCGAACCGGACCTCGGCCAAGGGCGGTCCCGGCACCAAATACGATCTGTGGCTGATCGGGTTGGACGGCACGGTCGGTAGGCGACTCAACCTGGACGCGCTGCGGATCACCCGCCCGTTCTGGGCGCTGCGGTAGTCAGCTGCCCAGCCCCAGCTCGGCCAAGGCCCAGGCCTGCCGGCGTTGCGCCTCGGCCTCGGCGGCGGGATTGCCGAGTTGGGCGTGGCTGCGCGCGACCAGCCGCCAGGCCGAGTCCTGATAGGGGTCGAGGTCGATCGCCCGGTGGGCGTGCCGCAGTGCGGTTCTGGGGTCGTCGACGGCGAGGGCATCCTCGGCGGCGGACGCGGCGGTGGTCGCGGCCAGTCGGCGCAGCCGCTCCCGCTCGTCGACCACCCATTCGGCCGGCCCCGCCTCGGGCAGCAGGTGCCCGGCGTACAGGCCGAGGGCCTGGGTGCGGAGGTTCAAGGTGACCCCCGGGTCGCCGCCGGCGGCGGCTTTGCCGACCAGACTCTCGAACGCCTGCAACTGGTCGTCAGCCTCCGGGATGCGCAACGCGTAGGCGTCCCCCTCACGCACCACCGCCGGCCGGCCGACGCCGGCGGCGTGCAGGCACTGTCGCACGCTGGAGATGGCTACCTGGAGGCAGCGCACGCCGGATTCCAGAGTCGAACCCGGCCAGAGTTGTTCGATCAGGTGCTCGCGGTGCAGCGGACGCCGGTGGTGCAGCGCCAGCAGCATCAGCAGCGCCCGAGCCCGCGGCCGCAGCCCGAGGTGATCGATCGGGCGCCCGGCCACGGTCAATCCGAATCCGCCCAGGCAGGTGAGCACCACCTCCGGCCGGCCGGTCGTGACCGGCGCGGTCCTCGACGCCGCGGTCGGTCCCGCAGCCAACCGCTCCGCCCACTCGCGCAATGCGGGGGCGGTCATCTCCTCGGCCACCTCGACGGCGCGGTCCAGTGCCTGCCGGGCCTCGACTGCTCGGTCCGCCCCGTTGAACCCGACACCGAGGGCGAGCGCGGTCAGCAGCTCGGACCACCGGTCGCGCCCGCCGGCCGAGCCCAGCAACTCGGCGGCCGACGCCGTCCATTCCTCGGGGGCCGCGACCAGCAGCGCGGCCAGCTGGACGCCGCGGGCCACCCTCGCCAGCCACGGCCAGCCCTCGAGTTCGGACTCCAGCAGGACGGCCTCGACCCGTCCGGCGTCCAAGACGTCGTTGCGCAGCAACCGCAGGAACTGACCGGCGAGCCGGGCCGCCAGGCCCTCCCAGCCTCCGGCCGTGCCGGCCCGGTCGAGGGCGGGCGACACCTCATCGAGCCGTCCGGCGATCATTCCTTGCAGCGCGACCGCCAGCGGCGCGCTGACCTGGGCCGCGGTGGAACGGCTGAGTGCCCGCAGGTCGACCGCCAGCCGGGTCGCGCCATCGGCAGCTCGCGGCTCCGCGGAACCGGCCAGCCACAGCTCCAGCGAGCGCCGTTCACCGCGGGACCGCTCGACGAAGCGGTGATCCTCCAGCAGCTCCTCGGCCCGCCGGTATCCGGCGATGGCCTCGTCCAACTGACCGCGACGGGCAAGCAGCCGGGCCTCGGCGATCGCCAACGTCGGGTCGTCGTCGGACGGCAGCCCGGGCAGGGCGAGCAGGCCGCTGACTGCGTTCCCGGCCGACGATGGCGGCGCCGCGGCGAGCAGCCGGGCGACCGCTCCCCAGTCCTCGGCGCGGGCGTAGGCGTGGACGGCGGCGCTGATCCGGTCGTCCCCCTCGAGCAGTCGACCGCTGCGGCGGTAGAGGTCGCGGGCGCCGGCCGTCCCCAGCCGGTCGACCAGCAGCACCTCGAGCTGGGTCTGCAGGACATGGTGGTAGCGGTAGGTGACGCCGCCGTCGGTCGAGGTGGTGAAGAACTGCTCGTCTTCGAGCGTGGCCAGCACGCTCGCGCTTCCGTAGCCTCCGAGCAGGTCATCGCACAGCGCCCCCGTCATGGCGCCGAGGGTCGCCGTGCGGACCAGGAAGTCGAGCCGCTCGGCGTCGAGCCCGGCCAGCACGTTGCGCGCCAGGTACGACCGGATCAGTCTCGATCGGCCGCCGAGTTCGTCGATCGCGCGTTCGCGCTCGGCGCGTCCGCATTGTGCCGTGGCCAGGTGGAAAAGGTGCAGTCCGGCCGCCCAGCCGCCGGTCCGCCGGGTCAGCGCGGCGGCGCCCTCCGGCGACAGCGGGGCGTGGTAGACCGAGCGGAACAGCTGCTCGACCTCCCACGACCGGAACCTCAGATCGTCTCCGGCCACCTCCAGCAGTTCGCCGGCCACCATCAACCGCGACGTGTTGATCAGCGGCGGCCGCCGGCTGCCGAGCACGATCGAGACCCCCCGCGGGCGCATCAGCAGGAGCGTCTCCAGGGCCTGCTCGGCGGGAGTGCCGGCGATCTCCTGGAGGTCGTCCACCAGCAGCATGCCCCGGCGCGGTCCGAGGTCGTCCAACGCACGGACCAGACCGCCGATCAGCCCTTCTGCGGCGACTCGGGCCAACTCGGGTTCGCCGAGTGCGGTCGCCAGGGCATGACCCAGGTAGCGGGTGATGGACGCCGCGTCGCCGTCCTCGTGGCTGGCCCGGTACCAGCCGATCGGCCGGTCGTCGCCGGTGGTGAACTGGCTGAGCAGGGTGGTCTTGCCGGACCCGGGCGGACCGATCACCAGGGCGGAGGACGCCGTATTCGGCGCCGCGGACCATAGGGTGGACGCGACCCGTTCCAGGCGATCGCGGACCAGGCCACGAGGGCTCGGCCGTCGGACCTTCTCCAAGAAGATCACCGGATCCATGCGGACCTACCCGGGGGTCGTGCTCCGGTTTGTCACAAGGACCGAATCGGCGAGGATTCTTGGGGAGCGGGACAAGTTCGTTGCGGTGATCCTAGGGTGCTCGCTGCGAGCGCGAGCGGCGTTCCGGATGCGCAATTCTGCTACTTCGGCCATTGTTGAGTGAACGTTGAGGACGTGGTGAGCCGATCGTGAATGCGCCGGAGACACTGGGCCCATGTCCATTGCCGGGATTCCGATCTACATTCACGCCCGCGACCCGATCTCGCGGGCCGGACTCAGCGCCCAGTTGCAGCTGCGCGCCGAGATGCAGGTGGTCGACCGCGTCACCGAGGCGTTGGTGGCGGTCGTGGTCGCCGATGTGGTCGACGACGAGACCACCCGGGACCTGAAGATGCTGGTCAAGGACCACCGTCCGCGGTTGGTGCTCGTGGTCGGCACTGTCGATGACGCTGCTTTGGTGGCGGCGGCCGAGGCCGGCGTGGTGGGCCTGCTGCGACGCTGCGACGCAACCCCGGACGCGGTGGCGCGGGTGATCGGCAAGGCCGCCGCCGGCGACGGCGAGGTGCCGGCGGATCTGCTCGGCCGGCTGCTCGAGCAGGTCGGACGGCTGCAGCGGCAGGTGCTGGCACCGCGCGGCCTGACCTTCACCGGGCTGACCCCGCGGGAGACCGAGGTGGTGCGGCTGGTCGCGGACGGGCTCGACACCAGCGAGATCGCGCTGCGGATGTCGTACAGCGAACGAACGGTGAAGAACGTGCTGCACGACCTGACCACCCGTCTCCAATTGCGGAATCGCACGCATGCGGTCGCCTATGCGGTGCGGGAAGGGCTGATCTGAGCAGTTCCGCATTCGCGCGGCGATAGAGTGGCGCGACACGCCGGATTACGGGGAGGTGGACAGCATCGACGTCATCTGCGACAGCTGCGGTACGGCAAATCGGGCGGGTGCTGAATTCTGCCAGAACTGCAAGGCCTTCCTGGCCTGGAACCGCGGGCACACCGCAACCCAGCCGAACCAGTCCGGGCAGCCGAACCACACCCCGGAGCCGACGCCCGCGTCCGGTCCGGGTGGGCCGGTCCAGGCTCCGCCGACCAGGGTCGAGGCGGCGCCGCCGCCCGGCCAACCGGCCTGGGCGAGCTACTGCACCTGGTGCGGTGCGGGCAATCCGGTCGGACGCCACCTCTGCCGGCGGTGCGGGCTGCTCCTCGACCAGGGCGATCCGTGGAGCCGTCCGACCGCCTCCGCGGCGCCGCCCGCGGGATCGACGGCGGTGTACCAACGGGCAGTCCCGGGTTGGTACCGCGGGCGGATGCTGACCGCGGGCGCGGGGATCACGGCCCTGGTGGTGTTGCTGGCGTTCGCTCTGCCGTCGATTCCGAAGATCCTTCCCGCCTGGGACGATGCGCACCGTACCCTTCAGCCGGTGCCGGTCGCCGGCGCGAATGTCGCCGCCGGTCTCGCGGTGGACGCCAAGGCCAAGCCGACCGCTCTGATCGACGGAACCTACGAGGGCATGACCCTGCGCTGGAATTCGCAGCGAGCGCCGTCCTGCGCCGGGTGGATCACCCTGCAACTGGCGAAGCCGACCCGGATCGCGCAGGTCAAGGTGTACCCGGGCCTGGAGAAGGACAATCCGAAGCGCGACCTCGAGCTTCGGCCCGGACGGATCGGGATCCAGCTCGGCGACGGCGGGTGCACGCCGACCGACGTGACGAACGACGAATGGCTCACGGTTGACCCCGAGGACGCCACCGAGGTCACCACGGTTCGGGTGGGAATCCTCGCCGCAGCGGCCAAGGACGGCGCCAGCAACCAGGTCAGCGTCACCGAGATCGTGCTCTACACCCGCTGATCCCTCCGCTGGGCCGCGCTGTGGATGCCGGGCTCAGCTCGCCTCCGGCCGCACTACTCTGCGGCAATGACGACGTTCACCCTGACCCGCACCGACCATCCGACGCCCGCCGACGAGCGGGCGACGATCGTGGCGAAGCCGGTGTTCGGGGCGCACTTCGCCGACCACATGGCATTGGCGAGGTGGACCGAGGGCTCCGGCTGGCACGACCGGGAGATCGTCGCCCGGCGTCCGTTCGAACTGCACCCCGGCGCTGCGACCTTCCACTACGGGCAGGAGATCTTCGAGGGGCTCAAGGCCTACCGCCAGCCCGACGGAGGGGTTGCCCTGTTCCGTCCGGAGAAGAACGCCGCCCGGTTCGCCGCCTCCGCGCGCCGGCTGGCGATGGCTCCCTTGGGCGAAGACGACTTCGTCGCCGCGGTCACCGAGTTGGTCGACCTGGACCGGGACTGGGTGCCGGCGCCGGACGGCGAGCAGAGCCTCTACATCCGGCCGTTCGAGATCGCCAGCGAGACGCTGATCGGCGTCCGGGCGGCCAAGGAGTACACCTTCTGCGTGATCGCCACTCCGGTCGGCCCCTACTACCCGGAGCCGGTCTCGCTGTGGGCCACCCCCAACTACACCCGGGCGGCAGCCGGCGGCACCGGCGCAGCCAAGTGCGGCGGCAACTACGCGGCCAGCCTGGCGGCTGCCGACGAGGCCGCCGAACACGGCTGCGAGCAGGTGATCTGGCTGGACGGCGCCGAGCACCGCTGGGTGGAGGAGTGCGGCACGATGAACATCATGTTCGTCACCGCCGCCGGCGAACTGGTCACCCCGGCCCTGACCGGCACCATCCTGGACGGCGTCACCCGCGACTCGATCCTGGCCTTGGCGCCCGAGCACGGGCTGCGCCCGGTGGAGCGCCGGATCGACATCGCCGAGGTCTTCGACGGCGTCACCAGCGGTGCGATCACCGAGGTGCTCGCCTGCGGCACCGCTGCCGTGGTCACCCCGGTCGTGGGTTTCGCCGCGCCCGGCGTGAACGGCGCCGATCGGCGCTTCACGGTCGGCGACGGGACACCGGGTTCGATCAGCCGGGCGATCCGGGCGCACCTGCTGGACATCCAGTACGGCCTGGCCGAGGACCGGCATGGCTGGCTGCGCCGGGTCTAGGTGATGCAGCGCAAGCCTGACCACCGCTGGTTGAGCTTGTCGACGCTTGCGGGGTTGAGCTTGTCGACGCTTGCGGGTTGAGCTTGTCGAAACCCCCCTTGTCAGCGCAGGAAACCGGGTCTCGACAAGCTCGACCGACGAGGGTCAGTGCCCCTCCTAGAGCGCGTCGCGGCTGATCGGGCAGGACATACAGCGGGGGCCGCCGCGTCCTGACCCGAGTTCGGAGCCGGCGATCGCGACGACCTCGATGCCGGCCGCCTCGAGCCGCTCGTTGGTCTCGGTGTTGCGCTCGTAGGCGATGGCCACCTTGGCCTCGATGGCCAGGGTGTTGTTGCCGTCGTCCCACTGCTCGCGTTCGGCGGTGACCGGGTCGAGCCCGGTGTCGATCAACCGCAGCCGGTCGATGCCCATCGCGCTGGCGGCGGCGTCCAGGAAGGGTCGCAGCGGTTCGACCAGGACGCCGCCGTCGCCGTCCGGCTTCAGCGTGGCCGCGGCCAGCCGGTGGGCGACATTCGGGTACATCACCATGGCGTCGGCGTCGACCATGGTGCAGATGGTGTCCAGGTGCATGGTGGCCCGGTCCTGATCGATCGGGACGGCCAGCACCGTGTGCGCAAGACCCTGGGCGAAGGCCGTCCGGGCCAGCCGCTCGGCACCCGCCGGCCGGGTACGCTCGCCGACGCCGACGGCCAGGACGCCCTCGGCCAGGGCCAGGACGTCGCCGCCCTCGAGGAACTCCTTGTCCCAGCCGTGGATCCGCTCGGTACCGGCGAACCGCGGATGGAAGCGGTAGATCAACTCGGTCAGCTGGGTCTCGCGGACCCGGGCCGGCATCGCCAGCGAGGTGACGGTCACCCGGTCGCCGACCCAGACGCTGGAGTCGCGGGTGAACAGCAGGTTCGGCAGTGGGTCGATCAGGAAGTCGTCAGCGGCGTGCAGGGCCGCTACCAGGCTGCCGGTCCCGGACACCTCGTCGTTGCGGAGACCGGCCATCAGGATCTCGGCCAGGTCCTCGGGGCCCTTGTCGCTGAGCAGATCGGTGAGGTAACGGCGCAGCGTGTCGCCCAGCCGCAGGTCCTTCATCGTGTGCGTGATCGCGGTCTCGCGGGCCTCGGCGTCGGCCAGGGTTTCGACCAGCAGCCCGCTCAGATAGAGCACCTCCACGTCCCGGCTGCGCAGCGCGTCGGCGAAGGCGTCGTGCTCTTCCTGGGCCCGATCGACCCAGGGAAGTCCGTCGAAGAGCAGCGCGTCGTTGTTGCGCGGGGTGAGCCGGCGCAGCTCGTTGCCGGGACGGTGCAGCATCACGGTGCGCAGCCGTCCGACCTCGGAGCGGACGCCGTGCGGGAAGTGTTCAGCCATGGTGCAAGACCCTACCGGTGCAGGATGGTGTGATGGTGCAACGTGTCGCGGTGGTCGGTGGCTCCGGACGGCTGGGCGCCCGGGTGATCCGGGCGCTCGCAGCGCGGGGCGCGTCTACGGTGCCGTTGTCGCGCCGCTCCGGCTTCGACCTGACCCGTACGGATCCCGACCTGCTGGCTCGTGACCTCGCTGGATGCGACGCGGTGATCGACTGTTCGGACGCCGCGGACCGGAGGCCGGCGACCTTCGAGGCGTCCGCTGCGGCGCTGGCGATGGCCGCCGGACGCGCCGGCGTCCGTCAGCTGGTGGCGGTGTCGATCGTCGGCATCGACCGGCCTGGGCTGAGGCGGATGGGCTACTACCAGGGCAAGCTGGCCCAGGAACGCGCGCTGGCTGCGGCGGCGATGCCAGTGGCCATCGTCCGCAGCACCCAGTGGTTCGGCTTCGCCGACCAGGCTTCGGCCGGCGTCGATCTCGGGCGGTTCGGACGGCTCAACCTGGCGCCGGCGATGCGGATGCGGCCGGTCTCGGTCGACGCCGTCGCCGAGCGGCTGGCCCGGGCCGCCCTCGACGGCCTCCACCAGGGCCGGATCGAGCTGGCCGGTCCGGAACCGATGAGGCTCGCCGAACTGGTCCGTCGGGTCTGGCGCGCCCGCGGCGTCCGGGCTCGGGTCGCGCAGTTGCCGATTCCCGGCATCCCCGGTTTCGCCGACGGCAGCCTGCTGCCGGGCACACGCGCCGAGATCGACCCGACCACCGTCGAGGCATGGGTGGTGGCGGAGGGGCTCAGCCAGTCAGCGGGTTGACCCAACGCAGGCCAGGAAAGCGGCCGAAGTCGGTGTCGGCCGACACCACGGCGAGGCCGTGCTCGATCGCCAGCGCGGCCAGTTGGGCGTCGATGATCAGGTTGCCGCGCAGATCGAGATCACCGATCAATCCGCCGAGGATGCGGGCGGTCGCGTCCGAGGTCTCGGGAACCCAGCTGTTGGGCGCATCCAGCCACTGCTCCACGACCTGCCAGGCCTGATCGGGACGCAGCGGCCTGCTGAACACCCGCGGATGGGTGGAGATCCGCAGGAAAGCGCCGATGGTCTGCCAGGGCAGGCCCACGCGCCGCGGGCCCGAGAACGCCTCGGACAACCAGGCGGCGCACGTTGCGTGATGCCTGTTGGAGCGGTCGATCGAATAGAGCAGGACGTTGGCGTCAAGAAGCATGACCGTCGGCCCGATCCAGATCGTCGAGCAACTCGAGGGTGTCCGCGACGCTCGTCAGATCGACCTGCAGCCCGAGGTCGTAGGAGGGGTGGACGTAGCGGAAGTCGACCCGATGGGTGATGCCGCCACGAGCGAGTTCGTTCACCGCCGCGGAGAAGCCGAGGCCGCGGTCGCGTTGCAGTCGGGCGACGGCGGCTGCCACGTCGGCGTCCAGATTGACTGTGGTACGCATGAGCAGAGCGTACGCATCATGATGCGTCGACGCAAGCATCATGATGTCCGAGAAACCTTGCGTTGGTCTGCGCGACGCGTTTACGAAACGTTGAGGTCACTCGGGCAGAGTTCTTCTTGTGCCGGGGGGCGCACAGCCAGCACAGAGCAGGTACCGGGGGGACCGCTCGTGATGGTGATAGACGGATTGAGCCGGGTCGTGACTGCATGGGGGTGCGTCTGACCTGGCTCTCCGCAATTCCCGGTGTTTCGCTGGTTGAGCCTGTCGAAACCCGTGCCCAGGATCTCGACAGGCTCGACCGGCGATGATTTAGTGCGAGGTTTCGCTGGTTGAGCCGGTCGAAACCCGGTGCCGGCGGGGTCTCGACAAGCCCGACCAGCGATGATCAGAGCCTTTAGCTCTTCTTGGCCCGGTTCCGTGCCTTGGCCCGCTCGTTGGCGTCCAGGATCACCTTGCGCATCCGGACGTGGGACGGCGTCACCTCGAGGCACTCGTCGCCCCGGCAGAACTCCAGCGCCTGCTCCAGTGAGTGCGCCCGCGGCGGGATCAGCCGCTCCAGCTCCTCACCGGTGGAGGAGCGCACGTTGGTGAGCTTCTTCTCCTTGGTGGGGTTGACGTCCATGTCCTCGTTGCGCGGGTTCTCGCCGACGATCATGCCCTGGTACACCTCTTCGGCAGGCGCCACGAACAGCACGCCGCGCTCCTGCAGGTTGAACAGTGCGTACGAGGTGACCGCACCGGTCCGGTCGGCGACCAGCGAGCCGGTGGAGCGGGTGACGATCTCGCCGGCCCACGGCTCGTAGCCCTCGAAGACGTGGTGCATGATGCCGGTGCCGCGGGTCTGGGTGAGGAACTCGGTGCGGAAGCCGATCAGGCCACGGGCCGGGATGGCGTACTCCATCCGCACCCAGCCGGTGCCGTGATTGATCATCTGCTCCATCCGGGAGCGCCGGGTGCCCATCAGCTGGGCAACGGTGCCGACGTGCTCCTCGGGAATGTCCACGGTCAGCCGCTCGAACGGCTCGTGCACCTTGCCGTCCACCACCCGGGTCAGCACCTGCGGCTTGCCGACGGTCAGCTCGAAGCCCTCGCGGCGCATCATCTCAACCAGGACGGCCAACTGCAGCTCGCCGCGGCCCTGCACCTCCCAGGTGTCCGGACGCTCGGTCGGCAGCACCCGGATCGACACGTTGCCGATCAGTTCGGCGTCCAGCCGGGCCTTGAGCAGGCGGGCGGTCAGCTTGCTGCCGGACTTGCCGGCCAGCGGCGAGGTGTTGATGCCGATGGTCATCGAGATGGACGGCTCATCGACGTGGATCAGCGGCAGCGGCGCCGGGTTCTCCGGGTCGGAAAGGGTCTCGCCGATCATGATGTCGGGAATGCCGGCGATCGCCACGATGTCGCCCGGGCCGGCCTGCTCGGCCGGCTGCCGCTCCAGCGCGTGGGTCATCAGCAGCTCGGACAGCTTCACGTTCTGCACGCTGCCGTCGGTGCGGCACCAGGCCACGTTCTGGCCGCGGCGCAGCGTCCCGTTGATCACCCGGCACAGCGCCAGCCGGCCGAGGTAGGGGGAGGCGTCCAGGTTGGTGACGTGCGCCTGTAGCGGCGCGCCTTCGGTGTAGACCGGGGCCGGGATGGCGTCCATGATGACGCCGAACAGCGGCTCCAGGTTCTCCGAATCGGGCATCCCGCCGTCCGCCGGCTGGGTGAGCGAGGCGCGTCCGGCCTTCGCGGCGCAGTAGACCACCGGGAAGTCGAGCTTGTCGGCCTCGTCGTCGTCCAGAAGATCGAGGAAGAGCTCGTACACCTCGTCGGTGACCTCGCTGATCCGGGCGTCGGCGCGGTCCACCTTGTTGATCACCACCACGATCGGCAGGTGCTTGGCCAGCGCCTTGCGCAGCACGAACCGGGTCTGCGGCAGTGGACCTTCGGACGCGTCCACCAGCAGCAGCACGCCGTCCACCATCTCCAGGCCGCGCTCGACCTCGCCGCCGAAGTCGGCGTGACCAGGGGTGTCGATGATGTTGATGGTCACCGACGTGCCGTCGGCCAGGGTGTGATCGACGGCGGTGTTCTTGGCCAGGATGGTGATGCCCTTCTCCCGCTCCAGATCCATCGAGTCCATCACGCGCTTCTCGACGTCCTGGTTGGCACGGAAGGCGCCGGACTGCCACAGCATGGCGTCCACCAGGGTGGTCTTGCCGTGGTCGACGTGGGCGATGATCGCGACATTGCGCAGGTCAGCGCGGACGGGCATGCGGGGGCCTTTCGGTAGGGCAACCGGACGATTCTACGGTGTGCGGGCCGACGCACGTGGCTGTGGGAGTCTGCCGAGACCGTGGCCCGCCCTCCTCAAAAAGGACCTGTCGAACCGGTCTGAAAGGTCTTATCCTGGACGAATGAAGACGGTCAGCACGACGGAAGCCAAGGCGAGGCTCAACGCGTTGCTGGTCGAGGTCGAGAACGGTGAGAGTTTCACGATCACCAGTCATGGACGTCCCGTGGCGGTGCTCTCGAAGGCCGATCCGCCGGCACGCACCTTCGGGCGGTTCGCGGGGCTGATCACGATCGGCGACGACTTCGACGCGCCGCTGACCGAGGAGGAACTCGCCGAATGGGGAGAGGCCGGGTGAGTGAGACCACTCGGGCGCTGTTGCTCGACACCTGCACATTGCTCGACCTGACGATCGTGCCAGGACGGATCGCACCCGCCGTGCTGGCGGAGTTGAACGACCGGACGGTCGAACTGCTGGTCTCCGCCGCCACCGCCTGGGAGATCTCGATCAAGACCAGACAGGGGAAACTGGTCGGTGGTGAACGTCTGCTCGGCTCCTGGGACCGGGCACTGCTCGACCTGCAGGCGACCCCGCTCGGGATCGACCACAACGATGCGATCCGCGCCGGTGGGTTGCCCTGGGCGCATCGCGACCCCTTCGACCGGATGCTGGTCGCGCAGGCGACTCGGCACAACGTTCCGCTCGTCACGCGAGACGAGGTGATCCTCCGCGCCGGCCTCATCGTGACGATGGACACGAGGTCCTGACTGTCCGCCGGCAGACTCAGTGCCGCTGGTCGATGAGCCGCATCGCGTAGTCGAACCAGAACTCTCCGGCGGCCGGCTCGCCGGGTCGGCAGTTGCCGTCCGACTCGCCGGGAACCTTGATCCACAACCGGGCCACCGCATAGCCGCGTTCCGGCCCGATCTGCGGATCGGCGCCCAGGCCCGCGCCGGGCGGGTTGCACCAGGAGTCGGGCTGACCGGCTGGTGCCGTAGCAGCCCCGTTGCCGTTCCGGGAGGTGTCGATCAGGTACTGGGCGCCGCCCAGCGCGGACGAGAGCCGGTCGCCGTACTCATGGTTCACCACGTCCGAACTGAAGTTGGAGACGTTGAGGCTGAAGCCGTCCGCGTGCTCGATGCCGCCGCGGCGCAAGGCCTGCGCCAGCCGTCCGGTGTCCTCGATCCACCCCGGGTGACCGGCATCGAGATAGACCAGGGTCTTTTGGCCGGCCGACAGCCGATCGATCGCGGCGGCGAGCATGGTGGAGGTGTCCTCGGCGCCCGGGCAGTTCTCGGTGAGCAGTTGGGGGACGGCGTCCGGTTCGAGAATCACCACTGCGCGCCGCGTCCCGATGGTGTCGGCGACGCTGCCGATCCACTGCGCATAGGCGGTGGCGTCGGCCGACCCGCCGGCGGAATAGCTGCCGCAGTCGCGATGGGGGCGGTGGTAGAGCACCAGGACCGGAACAGCACCGGCGATCTCGGCCTCGTCGACGACACGCTTGGCCAGCGGGACGGGGTCGTCACGGGTGAGCCAGGTGGCCACCGGCTGCGAGGTGATCGGCGCCAGCGCGTCGGCGTCCGCCTGGCGTCCGGACGCCCGAAGGGCATTGGCTGCCTGGCTGACCGGAGACTGCGGGTCGATCCACAGCCGCTGGCCGAACAGCGGGTTGGCCGGTGGCTGAATCGGCGCCGGACCGCACCCGGACAGCATCAGTGCACCGGTCAGAATGCCCGCGAGCCGGAGCACCTTCACGGCACCTCGACCCGGCCGGCGGCGGACGCCCGGTACATCTCCATGGCCACAGCATGGCCCATCCGGCGGCCGGTGGGCGGAGCTGTCTGAGAGCCGTGGCCGCCGCCAGCTTGGACGCGCCGAAACGCGCGTTCTGAGTCGGACTGGATTGGGCTTGGGGCAGGTTCGCGGAGAAACGCGCGTTCTGGCCCTCCCGCGGGTGGGGCACAACGCACGTTTCTCGGCGGGGGTGCTCTCGATGACGCACCAGCGCTTTCATAACGCGCATCTCTCGGCAGACCCGCTCGCGGAAGGTGTTCCAGCGAGCACCGCCTGCCCGGGCGCGTGGTTCCGACCTCGGCGGCCAAGACCAGATCCGCCGATGGGTGCGCACCACGGGGTGGAGCGGCCGGATCTGGGCTAAGGTCGCCTACCTATGTGCCTGCCCGACCCCCGCGCGCGAGCCGTGCGATGAGTCATTCCGCGATCGAGCGGCTCTCCCCGGCGTTCCCGCAGCGGGCACCCTGGGGGACGTCTGCGAAGCTCCGGGCCTGGCAGGCCGAGGCGCTGCAGCACTACCTGGACGCCGCACCCACCGACTTCCTCGCCGTCGCCACCCCGGGTGCCGGCAAGACCACCTTCGCGCTGCGGGTGGCGTCCGAACTGCTGCACGATCGCACGGTCAAGAAGATCATCGTGGTCGCCCCCACCGAGCACCTCAAGGTGCAGTGGGCGGACGCCGCCGCGAAGGTCGGCATCCAGCTCGATCCAGGCCTCGCCGGCCGCCGCAAGGGCCGGTCCAGGCAATTCGACGGGGTCGCGGTGACCTATGCCGGGGTTGCTGCGGGCATGCTCAGCTACGAGGCGATGGTGGCCCGCGACGACACCCTGGTGATCCTCGACGAGGTGCACCACGCCGGCGACTCGCTGTCTTGGGGTGAGGCGGTCGCCGAGGCGTTCCGGCTTGCCAAGCGACGGTTGGCGCTGACCGGGACGCCGTTTCGCAGTGACGCCAACCAGATCCCGTTCGTCGCCTACGACGAGCAGCCCGGCGGTACCCGGATCTCCCATGCCGATTACACCTACGGCTACGCCGAAGCGCTGCGCGACCACGTCGTCCGGCCGGTGGTGTTCATGAACTACGGCGGCCCGATGCGCTGGCGCACCAAGTCCGGCGAGACGCTCGCCGCCAACCTGGGCGAATTGCTCACCAAGGACGTCAGCGCCCAGGCCTGGCGCACCGCGCTCGACCCGAAGGGCGAGTGGATCTCGGCGGTGCTGGCCGCAGCTGACCGGCGGCTCACCGAGGTGCGTCGGCACGTCGGCGATGCCGGCGGGCTGGTGATCGCCACCAACCAGACCCAGGCTCGCGCTTACGCCCAGGTGTTGGCGTCGTTGACCGGCGAGAAGCCGACCGTCGTGCTCTCCGACGACCCGGGCTCCAGCAAGCGGATCGAGGCCTTCGGAGAGAGTCATGACCGTTGGATGGTCGCGGTCCGGATGGTGTCCGAAGGGGTGGACGTGCCCCGACTGGCGGTCGGGGTGTACGCCACTGCGACCTCGACTCCGCTGTTCTTCGCCCAGGCCGTCGGACGTTTCGTCCGGGCTCGGCGCCGCGGCGAGCTGGCCACCGTTTTCCTGCCGACTGTGCCGATCATCCTGGCCCACGCGTCCACGCTGGAGCGGCAGCGCGACCACGTCCTCGGTGCTCCGGCGGCCAAGGAACTCTGGGAGGAAACCGACGCCGAACTCGCGGCGGCGAACCGTGCCGAGAAGGCCGCCGACGACCTGGAGGGCAGCTTCGAGGCGCTCACCTCCGAGGCGACCTTCGATCACGCGCTGTTCGAGTCCCAGCAATTCGGCATGCACGCCGTCCCGACCTCCGACGACGAGGCCGACTACCTGGGCCTGCCCGGACTGCTGGAGGCCGACCAGATCGGTCACCTGTTGCGCGAGCGGCAGCGTCGTCAGGTGAACCGGCACGACCGCGCTGACAAACGGGCCAAAGTGCCGACCGAGGTCTCCCTGCACCGCGCACTGGAGGCTCGGCGCAAGGAGCTCAACACCCTGGTCGCACAATATGCCCGCGCCACCGGACGGCCACACAGCCACGTCCACGCCGAGCTGCGCCGGCAATGCGGCGGACCGCCGCTGGCCAGAGCCACCACCGAGCAAGTCGACGAACGGATCGCGATGATCCGGCGCTGGCGCTGACCGCACGTCCGGGGACGGTTCTTTTCGTTCGATTCCCGGACGCCGGGGGACGGTTCTTTGATGTCAGCAGCTACCGAACTCGCGATTCAGTCGCTGCTGCAATTCGGAACCACCGGCCAGGCACCCGCCGAGCAATACTTCGACGGCCGTGGTTCGATCAGCGCGCACCGTGTAGCTCACGGGGACGCCCAGCGTCGCGATCCGGGGGAGATGGGAGCGGGCGGTGCCTTCCATCAGGTCGGGGGCGTCCGCCCAGACAGCCAGTTTCAGCGTTGGGCTCGCGGACGGATCGTAGATCGTCGACCATTGCCCCGTGCCCGCGAGCCCGCTGACGAGCTTGGTGACCTCGGCCGAGGGGTACTGCGGCCCCATCAGGTCGAGCCGCAGCTTGCGCCAGTGCACGATCCACTGCCGGTCGGCCAGGTCGGGCGCACGAGCGGCGAGCAGCTGCGCCAGCCCGGTCAGTTGGACGGCGTCACCGCTTCGCTCGGGTCGGTCGAGTTTGACGGTGATGCTGCCCAGCCCCCGGCCGGAGTCGATGGTGACCGCCCACTCGAGAGCCCCGGGCACGTCGCGGATCAAGCGGTACCAGCGGTCGACCTGGGCGGCCGGCGAGGCCGGATGCCGATCGGAGAGGAACACCCGAATCGAGTCGTCACCCAGATGCAGCGCGAATCGCGAGGTATGCCGCGAGAAATCGGCACCGGTGATGCCGGCGTGGTACCGGTCGGCGACGGCGCGCGTCTGCGCAGCGGTGGCGTCCGGGCTCATCCGGATGTCGACGTTGTAGGCGTAGCCGGCACTCTGGTTCCGGTAGTAGCGACCGTCGACCGACTCCACGGCCGACAGCGCACGCAGGGCCGACGTCAGCGTCTCGGCCTCAGCGGTGCGGTCTGGTACTCCGGCGCAGGACGCCAACAGCGAGCCGACCAGCGCCACCAGACCGGTGATTGCGGTGCCGGTGATGCCCTGTTTGCGCGTCCTGGTCATCAGACGATGATGCCCGCCGGGAGGTGCGCTCAGCCGGCGGTGAGCGGATCCCACATCGTCACACCGAACCCGGGTGCGGCCGCCAGAGCCAACCAGATCGCCTGCTGTTTGACCGGCTGGCCGCCGCGCAACTCGGGTCCGCCGGCCAACGCCGCGCCGATCGCCGCCGCCACGCATCCCGGCCAGTTGCAGTGCACCCGGTTGTTCGCCCCAGCCAGCCCGCTGATCACCGGAATGATCACCGCCAGTGCACTGATCGGCGACACCACGCCGACCGTCCCGAACGCCAGCGCCCGGTAGAAGCAGACCGGCCAATGACCCGGACAGCCCGGCCACGATCGACCAGCCCAGCCAGTCGCCCGTACCACCGCGGGGCACGAACGGCAGCAGAATCAGCAGCGCAACCAGCGAGCACGCCTGGGACACCGCAACGACGGTCACGGACGGCAGCCGCCGGCTCAGCATCCCGCCGGCGAAGTCGGCGATGTCTCAGGCAAGCGCTGACGACAGCGCGAGCAGCGGTCCGATCAGCGCCGGCTCACTTGGAGCCGTCGGAAGGCCGCTTGACGACACCCTCCGACATCGCCTGCTGGACGTCGTGCGGCAGCGCCTGACCGGTGGCCAGCCGCGCTTTCCGGACGCCGTAGGCGGCGTAGATCGCGAAGCCGATCGCCATCCAGATCAGGAACCGCAGCCAGGTCTCGATCGACAGGTTCAGGGTCAGGTAGAAGCAGATCAGTGCCGACACGATCGGCAGCACCGGCGAGAACGGCACCTTGAACGCCCGCGGCAGATCCGGCCGCTTCCGGCGCAGCACGACCACCGCGATCGAGACCAGGATGAACGCCGAAAGCGTGCCGATGTTCACCATCTCTTCCAGGACGCCGATCGGGGTCAGCCCGGCGGTCAGCGCGCAGACGGCGGTGACGATGATCGAGATCTTCCACGGCGTCCGGAACCTCGGGTGCACCTTCGCGATGCCGATCGGCAGCAGGTTGTCCCGGGACATCGCGAAGATGATCCGGGTGGCGCCGATCATCAGCGTCAGCACGACGGTGGTGAGTCCGGCCACTGCGCCGGCGGAGATCAGGGTCGCCATCCAGCTCTGGCCGTGATGGACGAAGGCGCTGGCCAGGGCGGCCTTTGGATCGATCTCGGTGTAGTTCACCATGCCCGTCACGACCGTCGCCACTGCGGCGTACAGGATCGTGCAGATGGTCAGTGAGGCGATGATGCCGACCGGCAGGTCCTTCTGCGGGTTCTTCGCCTCTTCGGCGGTGGTGGCCACCACGTCGAAACCGATGTAGGCGAAGAAGACCAGCGCGGCACCGGCGAATACGCCGCTCCAACCGAACGCGGTCGGTGCCGACCCGGTCAGCCACTGCAGCAGCGGCTGCGTCCAGGAGAAGCCGGCCGTGGCCGCGGAGGGTGCCGCGTCCGGAATGAACGGGGTGTAGTTGGCCGGATTGATGAACATCAGGCCGGCCAGGATGACGAACAGCACGATGAACAGCTTCACCGCGACCAGCACCAGATTGACCCGCATGGACTCCTTGATGCCCACGGTGATCAGCACCCCCAACCCGATGATCAGCAGCACGGCCGGCAGGTCGATGACGCCGCCGTAGCTGATCGCCGCCGGCAAGGGCACGCCCAGCTTCCCAAGCAGGACGCCGAGGTAGGCGCTCCAGCCCTGTGCAACCACGCTGGCACCGAGGAACATCTCCAGGATCAGGTCCCAGCCGATGATCCAGGCGAACACCTCGCCGAGAGAGGCGTAGCTGAAGGTGTAGGCCGACCCGGAGACCGGCACGGTCGAGGCGAACTCGGCGTAACACATCGCCGCCAGCGCGCAGCAGACCGCGGCCACCACGAAACTGATCACGATCGCCGGACCGGTCATCTGGTGCGCGACTCGTCCGGTCAGGGTGAAGATGCCGGCCCCGATCACGACCCCCACGCCGAACACCGTGAGGTCGAGTGCGGTCAGGGATTTCTTGAGTTGGTACTCGGGCTCGTCGGTGTCGGCGATCGACTGCTCGATCGACTTGGTGCGGAAGACGCTCATCGGTGAAGCCTCCTGGTGGGTTCTCGCAGGGGAGGCTCACAAGCTACTGCCAGATGACGGCTGGCGCGGGAATGTCGGTTCAGTACGACCGTCGTCCGAGATTTCGCGGTCCGGTGGAGTCAGGTCATTGTGGCGCGGAGTTCCGGCACACCCGGACCGCGGTTTTCAGGCGGGCGTCACCCGCCTACCCTGGCCGGGTGACGCAGTGGTTCACCGATGCTTTCAGGGCCGAGTTCGAGAAGCAGGCCGTCCAGATCGGACGGTTCAACCTGGCCGTCTTCGGCAAGACCGGGGTCGGCAAGTCGACCCTGATCAACGCGGTCTTCGGCCAGCCGGTCGCCGCGACCGGGATCGGCGACCCGGTCACCCTCGACAACCACCTGTACCTCGACACCCGCGGCACCCTCGGACTGATCGACACCCGCGGCCTGGAGATCGGACGCGACGACGGCGAACTGATCAAAGAGGTCACCAAGTATGTGAAGAAGATGCGCAGCAAGCCCATCGAGGAGCAGGTCCACGTCGCGTGGTACTGCATCCGCGGGATGGACCGCCGGTTCGAGGAGGTCGAGGCCACCTTCATCAAGACGCTGCATGAACTCGGCGTCCCGGTGCTGGTGGTCTTCACCCAGGTGCCGATGCGTGAGGGCCAGTACCACCCGGACGCCGTCGAACTGGCTCGGCAGATCGAGGTTAAGCAGTTGCCGATCGTCGGCGGCCGCCCGTTCATGACCTACGCGATGAGGGACCAGTTCACCGGTCAGCCGCCCTACGGCTTGATGGACGTCTTAGCGGCCACCTTTCACGTTGTTCCGGAAGCTGTCCACGGAGCGCTCGCAGCCGCCCAAACGATCGATCTGGAAGCGAAGGCCAAAGCCGCCCAGCGACACATCGGCGCGACGGTAGCGGCCGCCGGGGCGTCCGCTGCGATACCCATCCCGTTCTCGTCGGCGGCGCTGCTGGTGCCGTTGCAGCTCGGCATGATGAGCCGGATCGCGCACCTCTACAAGCTGCCGGTCGACAAGGCGGCGCTGCTGGCGGTGGCGTCCACCACGGTGGCCACCACGCTGGGTCGCACCGCGGCGGCGAACCTGCTGAAGTTCCTGCCCGGTGCCGGCAGTATCGCGGGCGGAGTGATCAACGCATCGGTGGCTTCGGGTTTCACGATGGCGATGGGGCAGGCCTGGCTGACGGTGTGCCAGAAGGCGCACGGCGGTCACCTGCCCAAACTGGACGGCGTGATCGACACCAACGCCGTCCGCGACCTGTTCGAGGCCGAGTTCCGCAAGCGGATGCCCACCATCCGCAAAAGCGAGGGTGAGTAGGACAGGTCGCGAGTCGGCGTAATGTTGACGGGTGCCGCTCAGCTTCTTCGATCTGTTCAGCATCGGCATCGGGCCGTCGTCGTCCCACACGGTCGGACCCATGCGTGCCGCCCTCGACGTCCTGACCGGGGTGTCGGACGCGGGGCTGCTCGACGAGGTTGCCGCCGTCAAAGTCGATCTGTACGGCTCGCTGGGCTCCACCGGACGCGGCCACCACAGTGACCGCGCCGTCCAACTGGGACTACTGGGGCTGCATCCCGAGACCGTCGATCCGGCCGCGGTCGAGGCCACGCTGCGCGCGGTACGCAGCGACTGCCGGATCAACCTCCTGGGCCGGCACACCATCGACTTCGACCCGGTCGAGGACATCGTGCTGCACCGCCGGCAGACCCTGCCCGAGCATCCCAACGGGATGCGCTTCCGGTGTCTCGGTGCCGGCGGCGAACTGGTCGCCGAGCGGGTGCTGTTCTCGATCGGCGGCGGCTTCGTGGTGGACGCCGACGAGCTGCGACAAGGCGCCCCGGACCAGTCGGTCGCCGAGCCGTACCCGTTCGGCACCGCCGCGGAACTGATCGCGACCTGTGAGTCCCAGGACCTCTCCATCGAACAGGTCCTGCTCGCCAACGAGACCGTCGACCGCAGCCCCGACGAGGTTCGGTCCGGCGTCCTGCGGATCTGGGCGGTGATGCAGGAGTGCGTCCGAAACGGCTTCGGCACGGGCGGCCGGCTGCCCGGCGGGCTCAACGTGCTGCGCCGGGCGCCGCTGCTGCATCAGCAGCTGCTGCACGGTAAACCGGACGCCCTGACCGGGATGGACTGGATCACCGCCTACGCGTTGGCCGTCAACGAAGAGAACGCAGCCGGCGGACGGGTGGTGACCGCCCCCACCAACGGCGCCGCCGGGGTGATCCCGGCCGTGCTGCATTACTACCGCAACCACATCCCCGGGGCCGATGACGACGGCGTGGTCCGCTTCCTGCTCACCGCCGCCGCGATCGGCGCGATCATCAAGACCACCGCGTCCATCTCGGGCGCCGAGGTGGGTTGCCAGGGCGAGGTCGGCTCGGCCTGCGCGATGGCTTCGGCCGGACTGGCCGCGGTGATGGGCGGCACCCCACGGCAGATCGAGAACGCCGCCGAGATCGGCATGGAGCACAACCTCGGACTCACCTGTGACCCGGTCGGCGGTCTCGTCCAGGTGCCCTGCATCGAGCGCAACGCGATCGCCGCGGTCAAGGCGGTCACCGCCGCCCGCACCGCGATGCACTTCGACGGCACTCACCTGGTCTCGCTGGACACCGTGATCAAGACCATGCGCGACACCGGTGCCGACATGATGAGCAAGTACAAGGAGACCTCCGAGGGCGGCCTCGCGGTGAACGTCATCGAGTGCTGAGACCGCTGATTCCGAAGCGCAGGATTTTCCCGATCTACGACATGCGGTAGTAGTCAGCTGCGACGATAGAGCCATGAGTCAGCGAACCATTGGTGTGACCGAGGTCGCGCTCCGGGACGCCCATCAGTCTCTGATGGCCACCCGGATGGCGATGGAGGACATGGTGGACGCCTGTGCCGACATCGACGCGGCCGGCTATTGGAGCGTCGAATGCTGGGGCGGGGCCACCTACGACGCGTGCATCCGATTCCTCAACGAGGACCCCTGGGTGCGGCTGCGGACCTTCCGCGAACTACTGCCGAACAGCCGGCTGCAGATGCTGCTGCGCGGCCAGAACCTGCTCGGCTACCGGCACTACGAGGACGACGTCGTCCGTCGATTCGTCGACAAATCGGCCGAGAACGGCATGGACGTCTTCCGGGTCTTCGACGCCCTCAACGACCCCCGCAACATGGAGGTCGCGATGAAGGCCGTGGCTGCGACCGGCAAGCACGCCCAGGGCACCATCTGCTACACCATCTCGCCGCTGCACACCGTCGAGGGCTACGTGCGGCTGGCCGGGCAACTGCTCGACATGGGCGCGCAGTCGCTGGCCCTCAAGGACATGGCCGCGCTGCTGCAACCGCAGCCCGCCTACGACATCATCCGCGGCATCAAGGACACCTACGGCGAGGACGTCCAGGTCAATGTGCATTGCCACGCCACCACCGGCGTCACCCTGGTCACCCTGATGAAGGCGATCGAGGCCGGCGCCGATGTGGTGGACACCGCGATCAGTTCGATGTCGCTCGGCCCGGGCCACAACCCGACCGAATCGCTGGTCGCGATGCTCGAGGGCACGCCGTACACCACGAACCTGGACCCGGGGCGGCTGATCCGGATCCGCGATCACTTCGCGACGATCCGGCCCAAGTACGCCGCGTTCGAGTCGGCCACCCTGGTCGACACCGACATCTTCTCCAGCCAGATCCCTGGCGGCATGCTCTCCAACATGGAGAGCCAGCTGAAGGCTCAGGGCGCCGGCGACAAGATCAAGGACGTGATGGCCGAGGTGCCGCGAGTCAAGGCCGACGCCGGCCACCCGCCGCTGGTCACCCCGTCCAGCCAGATCGTCGGCACCCAGGCGGTGTTCAACGTGCTGATGGGCAAATACCAGGTGATGACCGGCGAATTCGCCGACCTGATGCTCGGCTACTACGGCGAGTGCATCGGCGAGCGGAACCCCGAGGTGGTCGAGATCGCCCGCAAGCAGGCCAAGAAGGAGCCGATCACGGCGCGTCCGGCCGATCTGCTGGAGCCCGAATGGGACGAGCTGGTCGCCCAGGCCACCAAGCTGGACGGCTGCGACGGCACCGATGCCGACGTGCTCACCTACGCGATGTTCCCGGGCGTCGCTCCCGGCTTCTTCGAGACCCGCTCCGAGGGGCCGAAGAACGTCGGCAAGACCGCGGCCCAGCTGAAGGCCGAAGCCGAGGCCAAGGCCGACTCCGGCGCCGCGGTGACCGGACCGATCACCTACAAGGTCAGCATGGGCGGACGCGATCACCGCGTGACCGTCGAGAGGGCGTGACACCGAGATGGCAACGACAAAGACCACCGACATGAAGAAGCGGGTCGCCGACCTGCTCGAGAAGCGGACGACCACCCGGGCCGGCGGCGGCCAGAAACGGGTCGACAAACAGCACGCCTCCGGCAAGCTGACCGCCCGGGAGCGGATCGACGCGCTCATCGACGCCGACAGCTTCCAGGAGATCGGACTGTTCCGGCGCAACCGGACGGTGACCTTCGGCATGGACACCGCCGACCTGCCCGCCGACGGCGTGGTCACCGGTACCGGCGCGGTGCTGGGGCGTCCGGTGCACATCGCCAGCCAGGACTTCACCGTGGCCGGCGGCTCCGCCGGCGAGACCCATTCGATGAAAGTGGTCGAGATGATGGAGTCCGCGCTCAAGTGCGGCACCCCGTTCGTCTTCATCAACGACTCCGGCGGCGCCCGCGTCCAGGAGGGCATCGATTCGCTGTCCGGCTACGGCCAGGTGTTCCACGCCAACGTGCTGCTGTCCGGCGCCGTTCCGCAGATCTCGATCATCGCCGGCCCCTGTGCCGGTGGCGCGGCGTACAGCCCGGCGCTGACCGACTTCGTCATCCAGACCCGCAAGGCTCACATGTTCATCACCGGGCCGAACGTGATCGAACAGGTCACCGGTGAGAAGGTCACCTCCGACGGACTGGGCGGCGCCGACACCCACATGGCCGTCTCCGGCGTCAACCACTTCGTCGCCGACGACGACGAGCAGGCGATCCTGATCGCCAAGAAGCTGCTCAGCTTCCTGCCGCAGAACAACACCGAGGATCCGCCGCTGGTCGACCCGGACCCCTACGTCGAGTACGACCCGTCGCTGCACGGGATCGTCCCGGTCGAGGGCACCAAGGGCTACGACGTCCGTGAGGTGATCGGCAAGGTGATCGACCACGCCGACTTCCTCGAAGTGCAGGCCGGCTACGCCCAGAACCTGGTGGTCGGCTTCGGCCGGATCAACGGACGCAGCGTCGGCTTCGTCGCCAACCAGCCCAGCGTGATGGCCGGCGTCCTCGACATCAACGCCTCGGACAAGGGGTCGGCGTTCGTCCGGTTCTGCAACGCCTTCAACATTCCGATCGTCACCCTCGTGGACGTGCCCGGCTTCCTGCCCGGCGTCGCCCAGGAGCACGGCGGCATCATCAGGCACGGCGCCAAGATGCTCTACGCCTATGCCGCCGCCACCGTGCCCAAGGTGACCGTGGTGCTGCGAAAGGCCTACGGCGGCGCGTACATCGCGATGTCGGCCAAGGACCTGGGCGCCGACCAGGTGTTCGCCTGGCCGACCGCCGAGATCGCGGTGATGGGTGCCGAGGGTGCCGCGTCGGTGGTGTTCCGGCGCGAGATCGCCGCCGCCGACGACCCGGACGCCCGCCGCGCCGAGCTGGTCGAGGAGTACCGCAACACCTTCTCGACGCCGTTCGTCGCCGCCTCGCGGGGTCTGGTCGACGACGTCATCGACCCCGGCGACACCCGGCGCAAGGTGGCGATGGCGCTCGAACTGCTGATCGCCAAGCGGCAGCTGCGGCCGGCCAAGAAGCACGGACTCGGCCCGGTCTGAGGCAGGAGCGATGAGCAATCAGGATGCCGAACTGCTTGAACTGGTGCGGTCGCTGACCGACCGGGTCGAGTCCCTGGAGGTCGAGATCAAGCAGCTCCGGCTGCTGAACGCCGATGTCCCCGAAGAAACCATGGTGGCGATCGCCGCGGCGGTCGCCGCCTACCTGGGCCACCGCGCCAAGCGGCGGCAGGCCCGCTTCACCTCGTCCGAGATCTGGCGGAGCGGCACCCGCCGCCGCCAGCACTCCCACGATCCACTGCACTTGCGCTGAGGAATAACGATGAAACTCAAGGTCACTGTCAACGGCGTCGCCTACGACATCGAGGTCGACGTCGAGGAGCAGGAACGTCCCATTCTCGGCTCGGTCGTGATCGGCGGCGGCGCGAGCGCCGCGCCGACCACGGCGTCGGTCAAGGCCGCCTCCGCCAACGCGGTGGTCGCCCCACTGTCCGGTGCGGTCGCCCGGATCCTGGTCGCCGAGGGCGACGAGATCACCGAGGGGCAGGTGCTGCTGGTGCTCGAAGCCATGAAGATGGAAACCGAGATCACCGCCCCGCACGCCGGCACGGTCGCCGCCGTCCTGGTCGGGCAGCGGGACGCGGTGCAGGGCGGTCAGGCGCTGATCGAGCTAGCCTGAGGACTCATCGAGTTCAGGAGGCTGACGTGCCCAAGCCCCGATGGGGATGGTTCGCCGTCGCCATGCTGGCGTTCATGACCGGGATCTGGCTGGTCAACGCCGGATTCGCGAGGTTTGACGGCGGGAGCGGGCCGCCCGGTGGTCTCTGGGTGGGCCTGCTCGGTCTGATCGCGGTCTGGTCCTTCGGCAAGGCCTTCTTCAACTTCCGCATCCCGCCCCGCGACCAGGGTTGACGTTGGTCGAGCTTGTCGAGACCTCAGGAGGCAGTGCGTGCCCGGTCTCCCAGGTCGACGGGCTCAACCGCCGCTGGTCGAGCTTGTCGAGACCCTCGTCCGCCGTCGATGACGGACGGCGACCAGCGCGACCGCGATCGCGGGGAGCAGGAACGCCGGGGCATAGGCCCACCACAGCGGACGAGGTGCGGAAGACGCCGTGGCCGGTGCCGTGGGCACGCTGCGAGCCCAGGCGACGAACGCGTCCCCGACCGGCATCACCCCGAAGGCGAAGCGTCGTTCGCCCGACCACTCCAGGGGCAGGCCCAGGTACTCGGCCTCATGGTCGAGGTCGGCGGCCAATTCGGCTGCGCCGTTGCGTCGGGCGGCGGCCAGGGTGACCGCGGACGCCGAGGCCGAGACCCCGAACAGCAGCGGTCCGGAGTCCTCGTCGCCCGTGCCCTGGCTGCCGCGGGGGTATTCGCGGACGCCGACCAGTCCCGCCTCGCGCACCACGAACGCTGCCACGAACCGGCGCCACTGATCGGGAGCTCCGGTGGCGTCCAGGTCGGGCCAGAAGGTCTGGATGATCGCCTGCGAGCTGCCCCGGGGCTGCTCGCGATCGTCGCCGTCGGCGGAGATCCGGTGCGGCAGCAGCCCGGTGGCGGGGTCTCGCAGGCCGTCCAGCTTTGCTCGCCAGGCAGCCACTCCGGCCGGATCGGCCGGTGCTCCGGCCTGACTCTGAGCACGGACGACGGCGGCCATCGCCACCACCGCATCGCACGGCCAGTAACCGCCCGGGTAGGAGGCCGGAACCCCCGTCGGTGCCGCGGCCAGCGCACCCTGGACGGCGGACGCCTCGGCCAGCAGGGTGTCCGACCCGTCGCCGGTGAGCCGGACCCGTTCGGTCAGCAGCAGCAGCCGCCAGCCGCGGTAGAAGGTGCCGCCATCGAGTTCCGCAATCGTGCCGAACCGTTCCTTGACCGTGGACGTCCCGGTGTCCCGCAGCGCGGAATCGACGGTCGCCGCGTCGTCCAGCGATGCCGCGGCCAGGCCGGTGAGCAGCTGGGTGAAGAACTCGCCCTCGGGGAACAGCTCCTGCATCCGCGCCGCAGCGCCGGCGTCCCGTTGGCCGTTCAGCCAGCGGACCTGGGCCGCGACCCGATCCGGCCCGCTGCCGGGCTGCAGGAAGGCGTGCGCCAGCTGCGCGGACGCGGCCAGGCTGACGGCGACGACTATGACCGCGAGTGCCTGAAGCAGCTTCACCCGGCGACCCGGAAGACCTTGTGGTTCGCGGCTTGAGCGCGCGGCCGGATCACCATCCGGTCGATGTTCACATGCGCCGGCCTGGTCGCCATCCAGCAGATCGCGTCCGCGATGTCCTCGGCCACCAACGGGTCCGGGACGCCCGCGTACACCGCGTCCGCCTTGGCCTGATCGCCGCCGAACCGGGTCAGTGAGAACTCCGGGGTGCGCACCATGCCGGGGGAGATCTCGCACACCCGCACCGGCCGGTCGAACAGCTCCAGTCGCAACGAGCCGGCGAGGGCCCGTTCAGCGGACTTCACCCCGCAGTAGCCGGCGCCACCCTCGTAGGCGGCGTCCGCCGCGGTCGAGGTGACGAAGACCACAGTGCCGGCCGCGGCGTCCAGGGCGGGCAACAGGCTGCGGGTCACCCGGGCGGCACCCAGCACATTGACGTCGTACATCTGCTTCCAGCCGTCGATCTCGGCGTCCGCGACCGGGTTCTGGCCCAGCGCGCCGCCGGCGTTGTTGACGAGCAGATCCAGTCGGCCGCCGACCACCTCGGCGAGCCGGCCCACGTCCGCCTCGCTGGTCACGTCACAACGGACCGCGACGCCGCCGATCTCGGCCGCGAGGGCCTCGATCCGGTCGGTGCGCCGGGCCGCGCAGAAGACCGTGAAGCCGGCTGCCGCCAAGCTGCGGGCGGCGGCCTCGCCGATGCCGCTGCTCGCACCGGTGACCACTGCCGCTCTGTCCGCCATGCGTCGATTCTGCCAGCCGGACGCGGGGTGGCTACGGTGTCCGGATGGCGCGGGTGGCGATGATCGGACTGGGTCGGATGGGGTCCGGGATGGCCGGACGCCTGCTGGCGGCCGGCCACGACCTGACGGTCGCGAACCGGACGCCGGAACGTGCGGCAGCGCTGCTGGCCAGCGGCGCCCGGGTGGCGGCCACCCCGGCCGACGCCGCCCGGGACGCCGACGCCGTCCTGGTGATGGTCAGCGACGACGAGGCGTCCAGGAGTATCTGGCTGGGGGAGACCGGCGTCCTGGCCGGGACGCCGAGGCCCGGAGCGCTCGCGATCGAGTGCTCGACACTGTCCCACGGCTGGGTGCTGGAACTGTCCGCCGCCGTGGGGGCCGCCGGGCTGCGCTACCTCGACGCCCCGGTCACCGGCTTGCCGGACGCCGCCGCCGCGGGCAGCCTGACGCTGCTGGTCGGCGCCCAACCCGAAGACCTGGACGCCGCGAGCCCGGTCCTGGAGCCGCTGGCCGTGCGCATCCTGCACTTCGGCCCGGTCGGTGCCGGCACCGCCTACAAGCTGATCGTGAATCTGATGGGGGCCGTCCAGATCGCCGGGGTGGCCGAGGGGCTGGCGCTCGCCGAACGGGCCGGCCTCGATCCCGCGCTGTTCGTGGACGCGCTGGCGACTGGGCAGGCGGCGAGCCCCCAGGTTGTCCGCAACGCCCGCCGGATGCTGGCCGGCGACCACGACCGGGTGACGTTCTCCGCTGAATTGCGGCACAAGGACACCGCGTACGCGCTGCGGTTCGCGCAGGAACTGTCGGTTGCCGCGCCGCTCGGCGGGGTGGCGCTCGGCGCTCTGGAACGACTGCTGGCCGACGGCCGGGGCCGCCTCAACGAGAGCGCCGTGATCGACCTCGCACGCGAGGTTCCGCCGTCGTGACCGGGCCGTCCCAGCCGCCGGATCGATTCTCGCCGTCCCCCTGACCAGCCAGGGTTCGCACCGCTAGGCTCCCCCCATGAGTGCGAACCTGATCCTGCTCCGCCACGGCGAGAGCGAATGGAATGCCCTGAACCAGTTCACCGGTTGGGTCGACGTCGACATCAACGAGAAGGGCATCGGCGAGGCCAAGCGCGGCGGCAAGCTGCTGAAGAGCACCGGACTGCTGCCCGACGTGCTGCACACCTCGCTGCAGCTGCGGGCGATCCACACCGCCGAGCTGGCGCTGCACAACTGTGACCGCACCTGGATTCCGGTCCGGCGCAGCTGGCGGCTCAACGAGCGCCACTACGGCGACCTGCAGGGCAAGAACAAGGCCGAGACGCTGGCCCAGTACGGCGAAGAGCAGTTCATGCTTTGGCGCCGCTCCTACGACACCCCGCCGCCGCCGATCGCCGACGACAACCCGAACACCCAGTTCGACGATCCCCGGTACGCCTTCCTGCCCCCCGAGGCCCGGCCGAAGACCGAGTGCCTCAAGGACGTCGTGGTCCGGATGCTGCCGTACTGGTACGACTCGATCGTGCCCGACCTGCGCGCCGGCAAGACCGTGCTGATCACCGCCCACGGCAACTCGCTGCGGGCCCTGGCGAAGCACTTGGACAACATCTCCGACGAGGCGATCGCCGGGCTGAACATCCCCACCGGTATCCCGCTGCACTACGAGCTGGACGACGACCTGCGCCCAGTCACCGCCGGTGGCACCTACCTCGACCCGGACGCCGCCAAGGCAGCCATCGAAGCGGTCAAGAACCAGGGCAAAAAGTAGTAGGGGAGCCGCTTCCTCGTGGTGCGTTGAGCCTGAGCGGACGCGGCGAGGGAGCGAGTCGGCTTGCGACGGTCGCTTCGTCCGCTGGCGCGTGCGATGCCTTGTAGTGTCTCTGCACCGACTCGCTCCCTCGCCGCTCACCTATGTTCGTGGCCGCACCACGAGAAAGTGGCTTGGGTCCGGATCGGATGCTTGGTTTGCGCCTGGCTGAGTAGGTAGTGCACGGGTGGGATCACCGGTGGTCGAGTCGGACGAGACCCGAGTTGTTGATTAGATCATTTAGGTGCTTCAGGGGTGTATCAACCAGGTGGCTTGTTGATACGATCAACAGGCATACGACTCGATGTATCAACTAGGAGACCCGGTGCCCCGCGGACGACCATCGAGAGCGACCGTCTATCTGCGCCTCGAGAACGGGATCGCCGAACTCAACGACAGACTCGGTGGGCTTCCGTCCCCCAAGGAGGCGGAGTTCATCTGGTCCGACATCTGGCACCTCGAAGCCCATCACTCGACCGCGTTGGAGGGCAACACCCTCGTCCTTCGTGAGGTCGAGGCACTGCTGGAGCAGGGGCGTGCTGTCGGCGCGAAGCCACTCAAGGAGTATCTGGAGGTTCAGGGCTACGGATCGGCCGCCCACTGGGTCTATCGCCAGGCGCTCGAACCTGGAGACTGGCGTGGCGGCGGCGAACTCCTCACTGTCTTCGAGGTCCGGCAGGTGCATGCCAGGGCGATGGCGCCCGTGTGGGAGGTCGCTCCGCACCCCGAGGCCACCGATCGAGAGGCCCCCGGCATGTTCCGGGAGCACGACATCCACCCGTTCGATGACGGCATGAAGCCGCCAGCCTGGCCGCTGGTTCCCGCGATGGTGACCGGCTGGGTGGAATCCGTGAACGGCATCGCGGAACGGCTTCGTTCCCGCACCGGCAACACACCGTGGCCCGAACAATTGGCCGCTTTGCACCAGGGCTTCGAGCAGGTTCACCCGTTCATCGACGGCAACGGCCGCACCGGCCGGCTCCTGCTCAACCTGGTCCTCGTGCGCCTCGGATATCCACCGGTGATCATCCTGAAGCGGGAACGACCGCGATACCTGAACGCCCTGCAACGCGCCGACACCGGTGACTACGGGCCCCTTGGGGAACTACTCGCCCGCGCGATGTACGACAATCTCAACCGATTCGTCGTGCCCAACATCGCCGGACCGGCCCGCCTTGTGCCGCTGGCGGCCCTGGTCGACAAAGAGTTCAGCCTCGCTGCGCTCCGGCAGGCGGCGCAACGTGGTCGCCTCGACGCCGTCCACGGCACGGACGGAGTATGGCGTAGCACCCGGAAGGCTGTGCAGGAATACAAGAGGAACAAGGGCAAGCGCGGATAGCTGATTCCGACCCGCTCAACCAGCCCCAGGCAAGTCCCCTCAAGTGAGCTACGCGGCACCGACACCCACTCGAAGGCGAGCACCGGACCGGCGCCGGAGCGCACCCGGACGGCTCGCTCGCCGGGGTCAACCAACACAGTGGAGCGGTGGGTAAGGGACCCTGTGCAGCGACACTACAAAGCATCGGACGCGCCAGCGGACGAAGCGACCGTCGCAAGCAGGGTCCCTTACCCACCCGCGACCCAACGCGGACACTCAGCCCGAGCGAGCCAGAGCAAAGAGAGGGCTCAGGCGTAGGTCCAGTTCTCGCCCTCGGGATGGTTCCCGGTGACGACGTAGATCACCCGTCCCGCCATGATCACCGCGTGATCCGCGATGCGTTCGTAGTAGCGGCCCAGCAGGGCGACGTCGACCGCCGCCTCCACCGTGTACGGCCATTCGGTGCCGAGCAGGATCCGGAACTGGCTCTTGCGCAGCTCGTCCATCTCCTCGTCCGAATCGGCCAGCTTCGCCGCGTCGTGGGCGTTGCGGTGGTTGAGCGCGCGTCCGGCAGTGGCGACCATGTCCTCGGCGACCCTGGCCATCAACTCGAAGTTGGGCACCAGGCCCTCGGGGACGGCTTTCGTCGGGTAGCGCAGCCGGGCGATCTTGGCGACGTGACAGGCCAGGTCGCCCATCCGGGCCAGGTCGGCCACCATCCGCATCGCGGCCACGATGGTGCGCAGTTCACCGGCGACCGGCGCCTGCCTGGCCAGCAGCACGAAGCACCGGGCCTCCAGGTCGTCGTGCTGGGCGTCCAGCATGACGTCGTCGCTGATCACCTGCTCGGCAATCGTGAGATCGGCTTCCAGCAGGGCCTTGGTGCTCAGCCGCACGGCCGTCCGCACCCGGTCGGTCATCCCCACCAGGTCGTTGACCAAGCCGTCCAGATCCTCGCGGTAGCTCTCGCGCATCTCTCCTCTTCCCAACCCTCGCCCCGGCCGTCGGGGCCTGGCCGGCTCCACCCTATGCCGGGTGGACGCCGCCAGCCGTGGGTCCGGCGACGCCCGGGTGAACAGTCGGTGAACTCTGCCGAGGGCGCTCGACGGCTCTCCGACGCGATCCGCGAGCGTGCGCTTATGATCGGCAATTGTGAGCCCCCTCGTCGCCTGCGCACTGGGAATCGGCGTGGGCGTCGTCGTCACCTTGCTCGGCCTCGTCATTCGGCGCACTCGGCAGCAGGCAGCGATCCCCGCCCCGCCTCCGCTGGTCTCCTCGGCACTGCGCACCACCATCGAGCACCTGCGGGGTGCGGCGGCGGTGATCGGGCCGCACGACGAGGTCCTGGCCGAGTCGCTGAGCGCCGCGTCTGCCGGGGTGGTGCGCGGCAGCCGGCTGGCACCCGAGGTGCTCGACCTGGTGCGTGAGGCCCGGCAGGAAACCCAACCCGGCGTGCTCAACGTCGATCTGCCGAACGGACTCGGCCTGCCGAACCGGCGGCTCGCCGTCCGGGTGTCGCCGCTGGGCGACGGGCTGGTGCTGCTGGTCGCCGACGACCGCTCTGAGGCGCTGCGGATCGACGAGACGCGGCGGGATTTCGTGGCCAACGTGACGCACGAGCTGAAGACGCCGATCGGGGCCATCTCGCTGCTGGCCGAGGCGATCGCGGACGCGGCCGACGATCCGGACGCCGTGCGTCACTTCGCCGGCCGGATGTTCACCGAGACGGCCAGGCTCAACGAGCTCATCTCACAGATCATCGCGCTGTCCCGCCTGCAGTCGAGCGACCCGCTGCTGGCCGCCGTCCCGATCGAGTTGGACGAGGTGGTCGAGGCTGTCCTCGACCAGTTCCGCGAGCAGGCCGGCAGCGCGCGGATCACCCTCACCCACCAGCGTTGCGACAATGCTGTCGTGCGCGGCGACCGGGATCAGATCGAGGCGGCGCTGCGCAACCTGGTGCAGAATGCGATCGCCTACTCCGAGGCGGGTGCCCGAGTGGTGATCGGTACCCGCGACGTCCATGACGGCGCCGGCGACTGGGCCGAAGTGAGCGTCTCCGACAACGGGATCGGTATCTCCGAGGCAGACCAGACCCGGGTCTTCGAACGGTTCTTCCGGGTCGACTACGGCCGCAGCCGGGCGCATGGCGGCACCGGTTTGGGCCTGTCGATCGTGAAGCACATCGCCGCAGCCCACGGCGGCACGGTGAGCCTCTGGAGCCGCCTCGGTCAGGGGTCGACCTTCACCCTGCGGCTGCCGGCCCTCCACCCAGAAATCCACTCCGAAGGGAGCGCCGCATGACCAGGGTGCTGTTGATCGAAGACGAGGACGCCTATCGCGAGACCCTCGGCTACCTGCTCCGCAAGGAGGGCTTCGACGTGGTCGAGGCCGCTGACGGCTCCATCGGGTTGGCCGAGTTCGACCGCGGCGGGGCCGACATCGTGCTGCTCGACCTGATGATGCCCGGGCTGCCCGGCACCGAGGTGTGCCGGCGACTGCGCAGCCGTAGCTCGGTGCCGGTGATCATGGTCACCGCCCGCGACGACGAGATCGACAAGGTGGTCGGCCTCGAGCTGGGTGCGGACGACTATGTCACCAAGCCGTTCAGCCATCGCGAGCTGGTGGCCCGGATCCGGGCGGTGCTGCGCCGCGGCCAAGAGATCGAGCTCGATCCCGACGTGCTCGAGGTCGCCGGTGTCCGGATGGATGTCGAGCGCCACGAGGTGTGGGTGCGGGGGGTGCCCGCCAAGCTGGCGCTCAAGGAGTTCGAGCTGCTGGAGATCCTGCTGCGCAACGCCGGCCGGGTGATGACCCGCGGCCAGTTGATCGACCGGATCTGGGGCGCCGACTACGTGGGCGACACCAAGACCCTGGACGTCCACGTCAAGCGACTGCGGGCGAAGATCGAGACCGACCCGGCCGAGCCGGCGTTGCTGGTCACGGTGCGTGGGCTGGGCTACAAACTCGAGGCGTAGGCCGTACTCGGGGCAGGCCTGGCGAACGCGTCGAACCGGTGCCGTGCCGGTGTCGCCCAGGGGCCCTCAGCCGACCGTGATGTGCTGGAATTCCGGCTCGGTGGACGACAGCACCGGGGCCAGCATCGTGACCGGGCCCGCTTTGGCGAAGGTGAGGGTCACCTCGGCCAGTAGCCCGGGCTTCAGGTCGGGCGAGGTGACCGCCAGCCGCACCGGTGCGTCGGTGAGCACCACCAGACGATTGCTGGTCAGGGTCAACGGCAGGCCGGCCGAGGCGACGACCAGCGGGCTGCCGGCCGTACCGTCGGACTTCTGCGGAGTGCCGGCGACTGCGGTCATGGTGTCGTCGCCGTAGGTGATGACCGAGGCGCTCACCACGCCCTTGCCGCTGGCATCGGCCACCACCAGCAGATTGCGCACCATCACCGGTCCGGTCGTGGAGTTGACGCCCTCGGCGGGGGTGTACGGCTGCAGCGTCTGCGCGTTCATGCCGCACCCGGTCAACGCCAGCGCGAGTGGTACGCACAGGCTGACGCAGAGTCGCCGGAGAGAGCTGGCCATCTGAACTCCTTGTGGTCGGCGGTTTGGGGGTCAGCCTAACGAATTGCGCCGAGGTTTGGGGGTGCCCGGACGGGTCTTCCCATCGGACGCGCCGCCGGCGCAGATCCCACACGTACCCAATCGTTCACAGGTCGTTTTCGCCGGGTGCCGAAGGGAGCCGTTGACAAAAGAAGGTAAAACGATACGATGACAAGCAAATCAACGTAGATGCGAGGGCATAGTCACATGTACGCAGAAGAGCGACAGCGCACCATCGTCAATCTCGCGTTGCGATATGACCGGGTCGCCGTCACTGAACTGGCTCGCCGCTTCGAGGTCACCACCGAAACCGTTCGCCGCGACCTGGACGCGCTCGACCGCCGGGGCGTCCTGCGCCGGGTGCACGGTGGCGCCGTCCCCGCCGAGAACGTCCGGTTGATCGAGACCGCTGTTGCCGATCGGGAGCCCGCCTTCTCGGCCCAGAAGGGCCGGATCGCCCAGGCCGCCCTGCGGTTCCTGCCCACCGGCGGCGGCTCGGCCGTGCTGATCGATTCGGGCACCACCACTGCGCGGTTCGCGGCCGCGATGGGCGGCAGCCGCGAGCACACCGTGGTCACCAACTCGGTGCCGATCTCGTCACATCTGGCACAGCTGCAAAGCGGCGCGGTTCATCTGCTCGGCGGACGCGTCCGAGGGCTCACCCAGGCCACCGTCGGAGGCGAAACCGTGGAGGCGCTCGGCCGGCTGTCCTGTGACGTGGTCTTCCTCGGAACCAACGGCCTGACTCTTGCGCACGGTCTCTCCACGCCGGACAGCGACGAGGCCGCGGTGAAGCGGGCGATGGTCCGTGCGGCGCGTCGCCGGGTAGTCCTGGCCGATTCGTCCAAGGTGGGTGCGACCCTGTTGGTCAGTTTTGCCGCGATCAATGATGTCGAAGTGCTGGTAACGGACTCGGGATTGCAGGAAGCTGATCGGCAACAGCTAGTCAACGCAGGATTGGAGGTCGTCGTCGCATGATCATCACCCTCACCGCGAACCCGAGCCTTGATCGGACCGCGAGCCTGGACGCGCCGTTGGCGCGCGGGCAGGTGCAACGAGTGAGTGGCGTTACCGTAGAGCCAGGTGGAAAAGGGGTCAACGTCGCCCGTGCCATCCACTACGCGGGCCAGGCGGTCCGGGCCGTACTCCCGGCGCCGGACCAGGACCCGATCCTGGCGGCCCTGAATCAGCTTGGGGTGGAGTACCGCACGGTCGGCGTCGACGAGGGAGTGCGGATGAACCTCACCTTGACCGAACCCGACGGCACCACCACGAAACTCAACGAGCCGGGGCCGCGGCTGACCGACGTGCAGATCGAGGCGCTGGCGGCCCTCGTGGTCAGCGAGGCCGAAGGTGCCGAATGGGTGGTGCTGTCAGGGTCGCTGCCACCCGGAGTGCCGGCCGACTTCTACGCCACCCTCGTCCGGCGGTTGCGGCCGCTCGGCGTCAAGGTCGCCGTCGACACCTCCGACGATCCGCTGCAGGCTCTGGTCGACAACTTCCCCGACGCCGCCCCCGACCTGCTCAAGCCGAACTCGGACGAGCTCGCACAACTCACCGGAGCGGACGCCGAAGAACTCGAGTCGGCCGCGAAGGCGGGCGACCCGAGCGCGGCGGTGGCTGCCTCGCGCAGCCTGGTCGAGCGCGGCGTGACCGCCGTGATGGGCACCCTTGGCGCCTCCGGCGCGGTGCTGGTGACCGCCGACGGCGCCTGGCACGCCAGCCCGCCCCCCATCGTCCCGCGCAGCACCGTCGGCGCGGGCGACTCATCGGTGGCCGGCTATGTGCTGGCCGACTGCGGGGGAGAAGCCGCCCCCGGACGACTTCGAACCGCTGTGGCGTACGGCTCCGCCGCGGCATCCATGGCCGGAAGCGCTCTGCCCAGGCCCGAGCACCTCAATACCGCCGACGTCGTCATCACCGATCTCGGCTGAACGTTCCGAACCTCGAAAGGACACCTCAATGTCGCAGGACCTGATCACTGCTGATCTGGTTGTGCTCGACGTCGATCTTGGCCCGACCAAGCACGACGTGATCCACAATCTGGCCGAGTTGGTGGCCAAGGCGGGCCGAGCGGACGCGGCCGGCCTGGAAGCCGACGCCTTGGCCCGCGAGGCGAAGGCCGCCACCGGTCTGGGCGGCGGGATCGCGATCCCGCATTGCCGCTCCGCCGCCGTCAGCACCAACTCCCTGGCCTTTGCCCGGCTCGCCCCGCCGATCGACTTCGGGGCCTTCGACGGCCCCGCCGACATCGCCTTCATGATCGCCGCCGCCGAGGGCTCCGACGACGCGCACCTCGAGCTGCTGGCTTTGCTGGCCCGCAACCTGGTGCGCTCGGAGTTCACCGACGGCCTGCGCAACGCGGAGACCGCCGAGGACGTGGTCGCGCTGGTCAACGCCGCCATCCATCCTGAGGAAGAGGCGGCTCCGGCGGCCCCGGCCGCGGCGGCGAGCACCGCAGCGGCGCCGGTCGCGGCGTCCGGTGCGGCCGAGAAGGTCGTGCTGGTGGCGGTCACCGCCTGCCCGACCGGCATCGCGCACACCTTCATGTCCGCCGACGCCCTCGAGCAGGCCGCCAAGGCTGCCGGGGTGGAACTGCACGTCGAGCCGCAGGGCTCGGGCAAGGTCACCCCGCTCGACCCGGCGGTCATCGCCGGCGCGTCGGCGGCGATCTTCGCCACCGATGTCGGCGTCCGGGACAAGGACCGATTCGCCGGGCTGCCGGTGATCGAGTCCGGTGTGAAGCGGGCCATCAACGAGCCGGCCAAGATGATCGAGGAGGCCATCGCGGCCGCCAAGGATCCCAATGCGCGCAAGGTCAGCGGCGACGCCTCGTCCGCCGCGGCCAGCGCAGGCGGTAGCCAGCTGAGCGTCGGCAAGCGCATCCAGCAGGCGCTGATGACCGGCGTCTCGTACATGATCCCGTTCGTCGCCGCAGGTGGTCTGCTGATCGCTCTCGGCTTCGCGATGGCCGGCTTCGACGTGGCACTGGCGCCCGGGGTCAACGGCGCCCGCAAGTGTGCCGAGTTGCTGTTCGCCGACCCGGCCGCCTGCGCGGCCGCGCAGGAGGCCGGCGCGAAGGGCGCGTCCATCGGCAGCCTGATCCAGGCTGCGGGCTGGAATGCCGGTTTCGTCAACTACATCGGTGCGCTGTTCTTCGCCATCGGCGGCGCCGCCTTCGGCTTCCTGCTGCCCGCCCTGTCCGGCTACATCTCCTTCGGCCTCGCCGGCCGTCCCGGCATCGCGCCGGGCTTCGTCGGCGGTGTCATCGCCGGCTCGCTGGGTGCCGGCTTCCTCGGCGCGCTGGTCACCGGTCTGCTGGCCGGCGTGATCGCGCTGTGGATGTCGAACTGGAACGTGCCGCGCTGGCTGGCCGGCCTGATGCCGGTGGTGGTCATCCCGCTGCTGGTGACAGCGGCGGTCGGTTTGATCATGTACCTGTTCCTGGGCACGCCGCTGGCCAACGTCACCAAGGCGATGACCAACGGGCTGGACGGCATGGCCGCCAGCGGAGCGGGCGCGGCGCTCGGCCTGCTGCTCGGCCTGATGATGTGCTTCGACCTGGGTGGTCCGGTGAACAAGGCGGCGTACCTGTTCGCCACCGCCGGCCTGGCGGCCCAGACCACATCGTCGTTCCAGATCATGGCGGCCGTGATGTGTGCCGGCATGGTGCCGCCGCTGGCGCTGGCGCTGGCCACCACCGTCCGCAAGGCCCTGTTCACCGAGGTCGAACTCGAGAACGGACGCGCTGCCTGGCTGCTGGGTGCGGCCTTCATCTCCGAGGGCGCCATCCCGTTCGCCGCGGCCGATCCGCTGCGGGTGATCCCGTCGATGATGGCCGGCGGCGCCGTCACCGGTGCGCTGTCGATGGCGCTCGCGGTGGGCTCGCGGGCACCGCACGGCGGCCTGCTGGTCGTCCCGCTGATGATCAACGCGTTCGGCTTCCTGATCGCCCTGATCGCGGGGGTCGTGGTCGCGGCGCTCGCGGTGATCGCGATGAAGCAGTTCTGGAAGGCGAAGCCGGTCGCGGTCGCCTGAGCCGAGTGCATCCGAGCCCGCCGACGTGCTGTCGGCGGGCTCGGTGCCGTTTACCCGGCGGAAATCGCATTTGGTGTTGTCAGAGCCGTTTTGACGACTGGAGTTCGCAGGTTTCAGTCCTGCGGCTGCACAGGGTCAATGCCCTTGTCAACCCCCTAAAGTGCCTCTGGCTAGGACGAACGTTTCGAATAGTGGACGATTCTGTGCTACCCTGGAGGTCTGGGAAAGGGGTCTACTAGTGACTTTTGAAGTCGGTGAGACGGTGGTCTACCCCAATCATGGGGCAGCCGTCATCGAAGACATTGAAACCCGGACGATCAAAGGCGAGGACAAGCTCTACCTCGTGCTGCGCATCGTCGGCCAGAACGATCTGGTGGTTCGGGTCCCGGCACAGAACCTCGACGAGATCGGCGTCCGCAATGTTGTGGACGCGGCGGGTCTCGAGCGGGTGTTCTCCGTTCTGCGGGCGCCGCACACCGAAGAGCCAACCAACTGGTCGCGTCGATACAAGGCGAACCTCGAGAAGCTGCATTCCGGCAACGTGATGAAGGTGGCCGAGGTCGTCCGCGACCTGTGGCGGCGCGAGCGCGAGCGCGGGCTGTCGGCCGGCGAGAAGCGAATGCTCGCCAAGGCCCGGCAGATCCTGGTCTCCGAGCTGGCACTTGCCGAGAAGGTCGAAGAGGATCGCGCCGAGGTGCTGCTCGACGAGGTTCTGGCTTCCTGATCGAGTACCGAACCCAACCGGCCGTCGCATTCGCGGCGGCCGGTTTTGCGTGTCTGCGGCCGCGTCCGCAGACCTATACTGCCGGTTGTGCCTGAGCCCGTCCCAGCCGTCATCGTCGCAGCCGGACGCGGCGTCCGATTCGGTGGCCCCGTTCCCAAACCCGTTACCACGCTGGCCGGCAAGGCGGTGGTGGCGATGTCGGTCGAGGCGATGGCGGCCGGTGGCTGCACCCACGCCATCGTCGTCATCCCGCGCAACGGCGAACACCACTTCCAGCCCGCACTGGCCGCGTCCCCCATTCCGGTGACCCTGGTCGAGGGCGACGAGACCCGGCAGGCGTCGGTGCGGCGGGGGATCGCCGCTATCCGGGGGCGGGCCGACCTGGCCGACGCGCGGGTGGTGCTGGTGCACGACGCCGTCCGGCCGCTGGTGCCGGCGACCGTGGTCTCCCGGGTGATCCGCAGCATCCGCGAAGGTGCGGTCGCCGTCGCGCCGGCGGTGCCGGTGGCCGACTCGATCCGCTCCGAGGGGCCGGACGGGAGGCTGACCATCGTCGACCGCGAGTCGTTGCGCGCCGTCCAGACGCCGCAGGGCTTCGATCTGGACGTGTTGGAGAGCAGCCACGACCACGCCGCCGAGCAGGGCATCGAATGCACCGACGACCTGTCGGTGTGCGAGGCGGCCGGTCATCCGGTGGCGCTGGTCAAGGGTGCGATGACGTCGCTGAAGATCACCTCGGCCGCCGACCTCGACCTGGCCCACGCGTTCCTCAAGCTGCGGGCCGGGCTGGGCCGGCACTCGTTCCGCCGGGTGCTGCGGCACCGTCCGTTCGCCTGGTTCGTCAAGCCGGCCGGCGACGATGCCGAGGTGATCCGGAGCCCGCGGTGACCGGACTGCCGCGGGTCGGGATCGGCAGCGACGTCCATGCGCTGGCCGACGGCGTGCCGATGTGGGTGGCCGGGCTGCACTATCCGGACGAGCCGCGCGGGCTGGCCGGTCATTCCGACGGCGACGTGGCTTGTCATGCGCTGTGCGACGCGCTGCTGTCGGCGGCAGGGTTGGGCGATCTGGGCAGCAATGTGGGTGTCGACCGGCCCGAGTGGGCCGGGGCGTCCGGGCTGCGGCTGCTCGCTGAGGTGGCCGGCCTGGTCCGAGCGGCCGGCTATCAGATCGGCAACGCGGCCGTCCAGGTGATCGGCAACCGGCCGCGGCTGCTGCCGCGCCGGCTGGAGGCAGAGCAGGTGCTCGGGGCCGCGCTGGGTGCCCCGGTGTCGGTGGCCGGGAAGACCACCGACGGCCTCGGTCTGACCGGACGCGGTGAGGGGGTCGCGGCGATCGCGACCGCCCTGATCGTGCCGGCGTGACCGACCCGGTCGGGCTCTGCGCCCACGGCGAGGCCGCCTGGCACGCGGTCGCCTACGCGGCGCTGGGCGGCCGGTGGGTGCAGGACGGCCGGTTGGCCCGCGGTTTCGGGGCCGTCCCGCATCCGTTCCTGCTGGGCGCCGTCACCCTGGCCGGCGACGCAGTCGTGCCCAGCGACGTCCCCGGCATCGTCTGCGACAGCTTCGCCCGGCTGCGACTGTCCGGGTACCAGGCCGAGCCGGCGGGCTGCTGGATGATCCGGAACGAGGCCGGCCGCGCGACGTCGCCGGCCGCGCCGGGCCTGGTGATCCGGCCGGCCGAGACCGATGACGATGTCGGCTGGTTCGAGACGCTCGCCTTTCTGGCGGCCGGCGATCGGCCGCCGGCGCGTCCGGGCGAGCTGCATCCGCCGGGCAGCCAGCGGCTGGCCGGGCTGACGCTGCTGATCGCCGAACTGGACGGCGAGGGCGTCGGCACCGCACTGTCGGTGGCCACCCCGCGGGTGAACAACATCGGGGCGGTCGCGGTGATGCCGGCCCATCGCGGACGCGGAATCGCCGGTGCCCTGACCGAGGCGGCGATCGCGATCGCCCCCGGCGTCCCGGCCACGCTGTGCGCCACGCCGTCCGGCCGCGGCGTCTACCAGCGGCTCGGCTTCACCGAGGTGGGCCGCCCGGTACACCACCACCCGGGTTGACCCGTCGGCGACCGCGGATCCGGTCGGCTCAACCAGCGGGGATCCGCCGGCTCAGCGCACCTCGGAGGCCGGCGGCGTATAGGTGTTGCACTGGGTGATGTTCGGGCCGCCGCTCAGGCCGGTGTCGAACCAGCGCTTGCGGGTATTGCCCAGGCCGTGACCCGAGTCGATGTTGGGCTTGCCGCTGAGCACATCGTCGCCCAGGTTGTAGGCGATGGTGCGCAGGCCCTCCAGGTCGCTGCTGCTCAGGCCCTGCGACGGTCCGACGGCGTGGATCCACATGCCGGCGAAGCAGTCGGCCTGGACCTCGAGCCGTCGGGAGAACACGTTCGCCTCCGCCTTCGTCGTCGCCCGCTGCTCCCACGCCGAACTCGAGATCGAGATCCCGGTCCGGGCCTGGATGGCGTGTCCGAACTCGTGCCCGAGCACCATCTCCATCAGGAACTTCTGGCCCTGCAGATCCTTGGGAAAGATCGTCGGCAGCGGCTTGGCGTAGTAGATCCGCTGATCGCCGCCGCAGTACGACGCGTTGACCTTCTCAAGCTTGCCGCAGGCAGTTTGGATGGGTTGGCTGTAGACGGTCGCGGGCGGACGCGGCATCACGAAGCCGGCGGCTTCCACCGGACCGTGCCACACCTTCATCAGGCAGGCGGTCAGCTTCTGCAGGTGGTCGTTGAGTTCGGCCTCGGAGGAGTTCAGGGCGTCCACCGGCTGCATATTGTTGCAGTCGGTCGGAATCGTGATCGACTGCTGGTAGATCGGGTTGTTCTTCATCCACTCGGTCGCCTCCGAGTAGGTCTTCGGCACCGGCAGATCGGGCGGGTTCATGTCCGGCGGCGGCGGATTGTAGGTCTCGGCCGGACGGGGGCCGGTGCCCGGTGTCCCGTTGAGCATGTTCGCCACCACGACACCGGCCAACAGCAGGCCGCACAGCACGACCAGCATCACCAGGACGCGTCCGAGCGGGCTGCGGCCACGCTGGGGCGGTCCGGGCTGGAATCCGCCAGGCTGGAACCCACCGGGCTGCTGATAGGGCTGCGGCCGTCCGGGCTGCTGGAAACCACCCGGCTGCTGGAAGCCGCCCGGCTGTTGGTAGCCGCCGGGCTGTTGGTAGCCGGGCTGTTGCGGCCAGGACGGTTGCCCGAAACCGGGCTGGGGACGGTTCCAGCCGGGCTGGGCCGGCTGGGCCGGCCAGCCCTGCGGCTGACCCCACTGCTGCGGGTAGGGCTGCTGGCGCGGAGGAAACGGCTGCGTCACGCGAACACTGTAACGGCCGGGGTGTTGCCGGCACCCCCCAGAGTGCTGGGAATTGTGTCACCCGAGGACGGCCCGCGGCCCGCGATGCGATAGCTTTTCGGGACGCGCACCGCGCTGTCCTGTCGCCCGATCTTCGAAGGACCGACCGTGTCGAGACTGACGCTCACTCCATTGACCCGGCTGCTCGCCGGCGCCCTCGTCCTCGCCGCCGTGCTGCTCGGACCGGCCGCGCCGCGCGCGTTCGCCGCCGATCTGGTCGACCGCTACGCGGTCGAGGGCTCGCTCGCCCCGGACGGCACCCTCAGCGTGCAAGCGACGATCAGCTTCGACGGTGCGGCGCCGGCCAGCCTGGTGCAGCGATTCGCGACCACCCGCCAGATCCTCGGCGACCGTGAATACGTCTACCGGGTGAGTGAGGTGAAGGCCACCGTCGGCGGTCAGGCGCTGAACCCGTCGGTCAGCGACGACGGCCGCTACACCACCGTCACCCTGCCCACCCAGGGCGCCGCCGAGCCGGTGGTGTTGTCCTATGTGGTGCACGGCGCGGCGACCGCTGAGCCGACCGGTGAGACCACCGTCGCCTGGCGCCTGCTGCAGGGCCTGAGCCTGCCGGTCAAGGAGTTCACCGCGACCGTGCAGGTGCCCACCATGATCGAGTCGGTGCAGTGCGAGGCGGGTCCGCCCGCCTCGCCGGGCGTGTGCTCGTTCTGGGGCGGCGGCACCCACGATCACCCCAACCCGACCTTCAACGACGGTCCTCGCGGGGCCGGCGAGATCGTCGAGGCCGTGATGCGATTCCCGGCCGGCGCGATCACTGCCAACGGCCAGCTGCGCGACCTGTGGACCCTGGGCCGGGCCTTTTCGACCGAGCCGGCGCCGCTGGGCCTCGCGCTGGCCCTGCTGGCGCTGGGCGGGCTCGCCTTCTGGGCGCTGCACCGCCGGATCGGGCGCGACGCGGTCACCGCCGGCGACCCGACGTTGATCGCCGACTTCCATCCGGTCGGCGACGGCGAGGCCGAGTTCCGCGTCCGCAACGGCATTCGTCCCGGTCAGGTCGGCACGCTGGTGGACGAGCGGGTGGATCCCGTCGACGTCACCGCCACCCTGCTCGACCTTGCCGTCCGCGGGCACCTGCGGATCGAGGAACTACCCAAGTCGTCGACCTATGCCGAGGGGCAGTGGACGTTCACCCGGCGGCTCGGCGGCGACGAACTGCGTCCGTACGAGAGCACCCTGCTCGACGCGGTGGCGCCGAGCGACGGCAAGCCGATGGCCGTATCCGAACTGCCGGCCGCGATCGGTGCCGTGATCGGTGACGTGCAGGACCAGCTTTACGACGATGTGGTGGCGTTGGGCTGGTTCGCCCGCCGTCCCGACCAGACCCGCAACTCGTGGTTCCGGATCGGATTCGGCCTGTTCGTGGCCGCCGTGGTCGTCACCGTCGTGCTCGCGGCGTTCACCAGCTTCGGGCTGCTCGGGCTGGCGCTGGTCGCGGTCTCGCTGCTGGTGGTCTTCCTGGGTCAGGAGATGCCGGCCCGGACGTCCCAGGGCGTCGCACTGCTCGGTGGGCTGGGCTTGCTGCGGGCCCAGCTGCTGGGCCACCCGACCGATCAGATGCCGAAGGGCCGCGAGCTCGCCGAACTGTCCGAGGTGCTGCCGTACGCGGTTGTGCTCGGCGGCTCCGAGCGCTGGCTGAAGGCACTGGTGGACGCCGACGAGGACCCGGACGCCGACTCCACCGACCTGGACTGGTACCACGGTCCCGCCGACTGGCACCTGTCCGATCTGCCCGCCTCGCTCAGCCGGCTGGTCACCACCATCCAGGGCAAGCTGTTCGCCCGCTGACGCGTCCGCGGCCCGGCGCTGCCTGCCTGCCTGCCCAAGGCCCTCCCTAACTACCTGTGCCCTCCCACCTGCGGGAGGGCACAGGTAGTTAGGGAGGGTTTTCGGCTTGTCGGGCGACGGTTGCGGGATCGAGGGAGCAGGAGGTGCAGGTGACGGGGTGGGTGTCAGGGGGCGAGCGGACGGCCCACTCGATAGCGCGCGCAGAGGAAGCCGGCGTTGCGTCCGGTCTCCAGCAGTTCCAGGTCGTAACGGCGCGGCAGCAGGGGACGTCCGGCGCCCAGGGTCACCGGCGCTATCGAGACGATCACCTCGTCGAGCAGGCCGGCATCGGCGAACTGACCGGCGAGATCTCCGCCCCCGACCAACCAGACGTCCCTGCCGCCGGCGGCGGCCACCAGTTCGGGATGCAGCGCCGCCACCGACCCCGAGGCGAACCGGATGTCCGCGCCGTCGACCGACGGCTGCGGCCGTGAGGACAGCACCCAGCTGGGCAGGGTGTAGGGCCAGTCGGCGTGGTCGAGCACCCAGCGATAGGTGGTCGAACCCATCACCAGAACGCCGACCGTGGCGATGAATCGCTCGTAGTCGAAGGCTGAATCATCGGGCTCGGACGGCTGCTTCAGCAGCCAGTCCAGGTTGTTCTGCTCGTCGGCCAGGAAGCCGTCCAGGGTGGTGGCCGTGTAGTAGATCGTCTTCACCGTTCACTCCTCGCCGCGGCTCGCCCGGAACCACAGGATTGGGTCACCACTGTCCACCTCGACGCCCGCCTCGGCCAGCATCGCCCGGACGAGCTGGCGCCGGTGCGCGGCGTAGGTCAGCACGTGGGCCACCACGCTGCTCATCACGAAACTCTCCGGCGGATCGCAGAGCGCGTCGATCAGCCGGTCGTCCCAGCCGCCGCGGTCGTCGAGATCCTGGATGAATCCGAGCCAGCGGGGGGCTAGCGCTTCGTGCCGGACGCGCAGAGTAGCGACATCGGCGTCGGAATGCCGTGGGACGTCGTCCGCGCCCTCGATCGCGGCCAGCCAGACCTCCTTGGTGTGGACGTGATGATCGAGAACCGCGCAGATCGACTCCTCGGGACCTTCCCAGGCGGTGACCGTCCCGCCGCTCTGCCGAGGAGCCCGCAAGACCCCCTCGGGCAGCGTCTCGGCGATGCCGAGCAGCGCCGCGGTGTCGTCGAGATCGTGCGCCACCAACTGGGACACCAGGGGATTCATCGTCTGCTCCGTTGCTCGGACCCACAGTGAGGTGGGCGGGTGGAAATGGATGCCGTTGGGAGCCGGCAGCCAGTGCCGGCCGGCTGAGGTGCTGGGTGGATGGCCGAACGCCCGGGAGTACGCCCGGCTGAAGCCTTCGACTGATCCGTAGCCGGCCGCCCAGGCTGCATCGGTGACCGTCATGCCCTGGCGCAACTGCCAGGCGGCTCGCTCGAGCATCACCCGGCGACGCATCGCCATCGGCGATTCGCCCGAGCCGAGGGCAACTTGGCGGCCGAAGTGGAACGGTGAGGTGAAGGCATCCGTGGCCATCTCGGCCACCGTGTCGTTCTCGTCGTCCAGAACGGCGTCGAGCAGTTCGCGCAGCCGGTCGCGAGGAATCGTGGTCACCCGATCAGTGTGCGGGTTCGCCGCTCACCCGGCATGACCGATCCTGCGCACTTCCCGCCCCGGCAAAGAAGGCCCTGCCTAACTACCTGGGCCCTCCCACATGCGGGAGGGCGGAGATAGTTAGGCAGGGCCTTTCGGTCCAGCGGTGGTAGGCCCGAGGTGTCGGGTCAGACCTGCAGGCCGGGGTATAGCGGGTTGGCATCCAGCAGTTCGGCGGACGCCGCCTTGGTGGATTCCGCGATTCCGTCGGCGAGCGTGTACTTCGCCTTGCCCGGGGTGCCGGCCGCGGTGGTGGCGGCAGTGGTGCCGGCGAGCACGTTCACGATCAGCTCGGCGACCCGGTCGAACTCGGACGCGCCGAAGCCTCGCGAGGTGAGTGCCGGGGTGCCGATCCGGACGCCGGTGGTGTACCAGGCGCCGTTCGGATCGTTCGGCACCGAGTTGCGGTTGGTGACGATGCCGGCGTCCAGCAGGGCCGACTCGGCCTGGCGTCCGGTGATGCCGTACGAGCGGGTGTCGATCAGCACCAGGTGGTTGTCGGTGCCACCGGTGACCAGGGTGGCGCCGCGCTTCAGCAGTCCCTCGGCCAGCACCTGGGCGTTGTCGGCGACCTTCTGCGCGTAGTCGCGGAAGCCATCCGTACGCGCCTCGGCGAAGGCGATCGCCTTGGCGGCCATGATGTGCGAGAGCGGGCCACCGAGCACCATGGGGCAGCCGCGGTCGACGCTGGGCGCGTATTCCTCGGTGGCCAGCACGAAGCCGCCGCGCGGGCCGCGCAGCGATTTGTGGGTGGTCGAGGCCACCACGTGCGCGTAGGGGACCGGGTTCTCCTCACCGGTGAACACCTTGCCGGCCACCAGTCCGGCGAAATGCGCCATGTCGACGAACAGGGTGGCGCCCACCTCATCGGCGATCTCCCGCATCCTGGCGAAATTCACCCGTCGGGGATATGCCGAATAGCCGGCCACCAGGATCAGCGGCTTGAACTCCCGGGCGTCGGCGAGCAGCTTGTCGTAGTCGATCAGCTGAGTATCGGGATGCGTCCCGTAGGAGCGCTGGTGGAACATCTTGCCCGAGATGTTCGGCCGGAAGCCGTGGGTCAGGTGACCGCCGACGTCCAGGCTCATGCCCATCACCCGCTGCTCGGCGAACGACTTCCGCAGCGTCTCCCAGTCGTCCTCGGCGAGCTCGTTGACGTTCTTGGCGCCCAGCCGCGCCAGCGCCGGCGACTCGACCCGGTGGGCGAGGATCGACCAGTAGGCGACCAGGTTGGCATCGATGCCCGAATGCGGCTGCACGTAGGCGTACTCGGCGCCGAACAGCTCGCGGGCATGCTCGGCGGCCACCGTCTCGACGGTGTCGACGTTCTGGCAGCCCGCGTAGAAGCGGTGTCCGACCGTGCCCTCGGCGTACTTGTCCGAGAACCAGGTACCCATCGTCATCAGCACCGGCAGCGAGGCGTAGTTCTCGCTCGCGATCAGCTTCAGCGAGGCCCGCTGGTCGGCCAGCTCGGCCCGGGTGGCCGCGGCGATCCGAGGCTCCACCGTTTCGATCACGGACAGGACGTTGCGATAGACATCGGACGCGGTGGCCCCGAGATCACTCACCGAGAATGCTCCTTCATGGCGTGGTTTCGCCCTCACTCTATGGCCTGCGCCGCAGCCGTCCGGACGCCGGTAGAGTCGCCGGAATGCGATCGGACGCCGCGAGCCAGGTCACCGCCATGGCCGAGGCTGCCGAACCCCGTTGTGGCGCCACGGTGGTGATCGGCATCGACGGTCCGAGCGGATCGGGCAAGACCACCCTCGCCGATGCGGTCGGTAGCAGGCTGGGCTGTCCGGTGGTGCACATGGACGACCTGTTTCCCGGCTGGGACGGCCTGGCCCAGGCCTCCGGCCTACTCGCCGAGCAGGTGCTGCGTCCGCTCGCCGCCGGACGCCCCGCCGGGTACCGGCGCTGGGACTGGATCGACTCGCGATGGGCCGAGCGGGTCGAGGTTCCGCCGACGCCGCTGCTGATCGTCGAGGGCTGCGCCAGTACCGTGCGCCCGGCAAGCGACTACGTCGCGGTGAGGATCTGGGTGGAGGCGGCGCGCGACGTCCGGATGCGGCGCGGTCTCGAGCGCGACGGCGAGGCCTACCGGCCGCACTGGGAACGCTGGGCGGCTCAGGAGCGGGAGCTGTTCACCACGGACGGCACCCGGGATCGGGCCGACCTGGTCGTCCGCACCTGAGGCGGGGATCAGCGCAGCACCTCCGGCGGCAGGTCGCCGGGACGGGTGAAGTCCTCCACCGGCCGGCCCAGCCACTGCGCCATCGCCAGGACTCCATCGGCCTCGAAGCGGCCCGGTCGCCGGGTGCGCCGCAGAGTGCTCTCGGCCACCCCGGTCTGTGCCGCCAACTCCGCCCAGCTGAGCCCGCGGCGGACGCGTTCGGCGTCCAGGGCGGCGAAGATGGCCGGCGGATCGAAACGGCGCATCGGCGGCACCACGCTCAGCCGGCCGGGCCGGGGACGCCGGGCTTCTTGCCCGTCCGGGCGCGCCACCAGGCGACCGCGACGATGCCGACCAGCAGGGCCAGCGAGATATACCACAGCACGTTGCCGTAGGCGTTGATCAGCTCCACCGCGGGTTCGCCGATCGACCAGCCCAGGTAGATGTACAGCCCCGAACTCAGCAGCGAGGCGACGAAGCTCACCGCGAGGAATTTCCTCAGGCTGGTGCCGGCGGCACCCAGCGCGGCGTAGATCACGGCGGCCGGGATCGGGATCGGCAGGTAGGTGACGAAGATGGCCCAGGTCTCGTACTTCTGGGTGAATGCGATCGCCCGCTGGTTGCGCCGACGTGCGCGCTCGGAGCGTCCTGACCAGACCTCGATCAGGCCATGTCCCCAGAGCTTCCCGGCCCACCAGTAGATCCAGTCGAATTTCATCGCCATCAGGCTGCCCAGCACCATCACCAACGGCCACCACGGGTCGCCGATGGAGCCCAGCGCGCCAGTCATCACCAGGCCGGTCCGGTAGCCGAGCGAGCCGAGCAGATGCGGAGCCAGCCCGAGCATCACCGGACGCAGCGGCAGCAGGACCAGGCCGTACAGGGCGGCGGCGCCCATCCAGGACATGCAGGCGATGTCCGAGCGTGTCGGCTTGTGCTTCCAGGGCAGTCCGGGCTCCTGCCACCACTCCCTGGCCTGCTCGCCGTCGCCGCCGGAGCCGTTCGGGTCCGCGGAACTCGGCTGCGGCTGTTCAGGGTTGGTCACGATCCGTGAGCCTACCCGGGCAGGCGCGGGCGGCCGGCAGGAGGGTGCCGTTTCCCAAGCGGCGCGAAGCGGGCTCGTGGGTGGGAATTTCCTCAAAACGATTGAGTAACTGTTGCGATCATGCAACGATTGCGCGAGCCGCACAGCCGCGGTCTTGTTCCACTACGGATCGTCGGGCACGTACCTGCCCGTGGAAGGAAATACTGGCATGGCCACAGTTAGTTTCAAGGACGCATGTCGCGTCTACCCCGGTGCCGATCATCCTGCGGTTGACAAGCTCAACCTCGAGATCGGCGATGGCGAGTTCATGGTTCTGGTCGGTCCCTCGGGTTGTGGCAAGTCCACCTCGCTGCGCATGCTGGCAGGTCTGGAGGAGGTGAACTCGGGCGCCATCTGGATCGGCGACCGCAACGTCACCGACCTGCCGCCCAAGGATCGCGACATCGCGATGGTGTTCCAGAACTACGCCCTTTACCCGCACATGACCGTCGGCGACAACATGGGCTTCGCACTCAAGATGGCCGGCGTACCCAAGGCCGACCGCGACGCCCGGGTGATGGAGGCCGCGCACCTGCTGGGTCTGGAGAGCTTCCTCAACCGCAAGCCGAAGGCGCTCTCCGGCGGCCAGCGGCAGCGCGTCGCGATGGGCCGCGCGATCGTCCGCTCGCCGCAGGTGTTCTTGATGGACGAGCCACTGTCCAACCTGGACGCGAAGCTGCGAGTCTCCACCCGCACCCAGATCGCCGCCCTGCAGACCCGGCTCGGCGTCACCACCGTCTACGTGACCCACGACCAGGTCGAGGCGATGACGATGGGCGACCGGGTTGCCGTGATGAAGGACGGCATCCTGCAGCAGTGCGACAGCCCGCTGACCCTCTACGACAAGCCGAACAACATCTTCGTCGCCGGCTTCATCGGCTCGCCCGCGATGAACCTGATCAGCGGCAGGGTGAACGAGACGGGTGTCGAGGTGGGCGACCACACGGTGCCGGTTCCCCGCGAGGTGCTGGCCAAGGCCAAGGGTGAGGACACCCTGACCATCGGCATCCGTCCCGAGGACTTCGACCTGGGCGACCACGGCATCGCCGTCGAGGTGGCCGTTGTCGAAGAGCTGGGTGCCGACGCCTTCACCTACGGTGTGCTGGCCGGCCTGAGCGACGACGAGAAGCTCTCCGCCCCGCAGATCGTCGCCCGGCTCAGTGGTCGCAAGCCGCCGCAGCGCGGCACCACCGTCCGGTTCATCGCCGGCGAGGGCCACAAGCTGCACGTGTTCAGCAACAAGACCGGTGAGCGGCTCTCCGACTGATCCGCTGTCGGTCACGATGCCCCGGGCCGTTTGGTCCGGGGCATCGCCGCGTCCGCCTGGCTGACTGACGGTCGCGGCCGACCTGCGGGCGGAGCTTCGCCGACCGCCGGCAACGCCGCCCGGGCCCGATCCCGTCCTAGGGGCGTTCCGGACGCGGACGGCTCGCCAGCGCGGTGAGCACCCGGCGGGCGCCCTCGATGTCGGTGCTGCCGAGGGCAGCGATCCACTCGCCTTCGATCTGGTCGAACAGCCGAAGCACCGACCGCTGCGCCTCAAGTCCGGCGGGGGTGAGGCTGAGCAGCCGTGCCCGGGCATCCGACGGGTCGGATTCGACCTTGATCAGCCCACTGCTCTCGAGCTGTGCGATCTGCTGGCTGAGCGCCTGTTTGGAGACGCCGCAGTCATCGACCATCGTGCTGGCTCGGCGGGGTTGCGCGCCCAGGTGACGCAACACGGTGCGGGCCGCCGACACCGACAGCGTTTCGCAGCCGAGCTCATGCAGTCGCCGGTCGAACTCGGCGCCGAATCGCGAGGCGGCCATCGTCAGCAGCGCCGGCAACGGCATCCGGCCGCCCTCGAGGCAGGCCGCATCGGCGCTGGTCGGCTCCATCCCCCGATTCTAGACTATTGGTCAAGGAGTTGACTTTTGCGCCCGAGGCCGGGCAGGGTGTTGGTCAAGTGCTTGACTAAATAGATTCGGAGAACCCCAGATGAATGTTTTGGTCCTGGTTGGCAGCCCGCGCAGCGCCTCCTTGAATGCCCGGCTCGCGGCGGCGGCAGCCAACGCTCTACCGGACGGCGTCCACACCGCGTCCTTCGACCTCAACACGCTTCCGCTCTACGATCCCGACCTGGACGCGCTCGGCAATCTGGGCGAGACGGTGATCGCCTTCCGGGCGGCGGTGTCCGCCGCCGACGTCCTGGTGGTCGCGAGCCCCGCCTACAACGGCGGGATGTCGGCAGCCATCAAGAACGCCATCGATATCGCCTCGCGGCCGCGCGGGGCAGCGCCGCTGCTGGACAAGCCGGTGGCCCTGCTGACCGCCATGGCGATCCCGCACACGGGCGTGAACGTCCTGGAGCAGTTGGCCCTGGTGCTGCGGATCGCCGGTGCCCGGCCGGTCGGCGCGGGGGTCGCGGCGTCCATCGTCACCGACTTCACCGAGGCCGGGGTCGCCGACCCAGTCCGGCGTCAGCTCGACGCGCTGATCTCCGAGTTGCTCGCCGCCGCCGCGACGGGAACCGAGGACAGGGCGTCCGCCGCCTGAAACGCGACAGGTCGTCCCGGGCCGACTGTCTGCGCAGACTGGCAGAATGTGGCGCATGCCACGCATCCTGTCGGCGAAGCCAGACTCGCGGCTGATTCCGCTGCCCTGGGATCTGCCCCTGGCCGAGTGGCCGAAGGACCACCTGGTTGCCCTGCCGCGCGGCATCTCGCGGCATGTCGTCCGATTCATCAAGGTCGGCAATGACGTCTACGCCGCCAAAGAGGTGATCGAAGCGGCGGCGGTCCATGAGTACCGGATGCTGCAGGAGCTCACCCGTGAGGACACCCCGGCCGTTGAACCGCTCGCGGTGATCACCGGACGCCGCGACGGTGACGGCGGACGGCTGATGCCGGTGCTGATCACCCGGCACCTCGACTTCTCGCTGCCGTACCGGTCGTTGTTCTCCCAAGGCGTCCGGCCGGACACGGTGAACCGGTTGCTGGACGCGATGGTGGTGCTGCTGGCCAGGCTGCACCTGATCGGCTTCCTGTGGCTCGACGTGTCACTGTCCAATATCCTGTTCCGGCGCGACGCGGGTGAGTTCGCCGCCTACCTGGTCGACGCCGAGACGGCCGAGCGGCACATCACCCTCAGCGACGGGCAGCGCGAACACGACCTGCAGATCGCCACCACCAACCTGTTCGGCGAGTTCAGCGACCTGGAGGCCGGTCAGCTGCTCGACGAGTCGTTGGATCCGCTCGTGCTGGTCGAGACGATCACCTCGCGCTACCGCGAGTTGTGGGCTGAGCTGACCGGCATGGAAGAATTCCCCGGCACGGAGCTGGATCGGATCGAGAGCCGGGTGCGCCGGCTCAACGCGCTGGGCTTCGACGTGGCCGAACTCGACATCACCACCTCCGCCGACGGCTCCCGGGTGACCATCCAGCCGAAGGTGGTCGACGCCGGCCATCACACTCGGCGGCTGCTGCGGCTGACCGGGCTCGATGTCGAAGAGAATCAGGCCCGCCGGTTGCTCAACGACCTGGACACCTTCCGGTTCCGCACCAACCAGCAGCACGTCGACGAGGCTCTGGTGGCTCACCAGTGGCTCACCCAGTCCTTCGAACCGGTCACTCAGGCGGTGCCGCAGCATCTGCGCGGCAAGCGCGACGCCGCCCAGATCTTTCACGAGGTGCTCGACTACCGCTGGTATGCCTCGCAACGCGAGCATCGCGATGTGCCGCTGATCGATGCTGCCTGGGGCTACATCCGCGATGTTCTCGAGGGCCTGCCCGACGAGGCGATGGACAGCCGTCCGCTGGCCGAGGGTGCCCGGCAACTGGCCAACCCGTTCGATCCGTCGCAGGGTTTCCTGGACGAAGAGGGCGAGATGCCCGAGGATCCGTGGGAGTCGGCGGCCGATGAGGAACCCGAGCCGACCGGCATGCTCGACATCTTCGAACTCCGGCGGCGACTGGCGCTGGACTGACCGCCGGCTCGACCCCGATAGAATCGGCCGGTGAGTTTGCACCTGTACGACAGCGCCCGCCGCGAGATCGTCGAGTTCCAGTCGCTGGAGCCGGGACTGGTGTCGATCTACCTGTGTGGGCCCACCGTGCAGTCCGCGCCCCATCTGGGTCACATGCGCAGCCGGGTCAACTTCGACGTGCTGCGGCGCTGGCTGGAGTTCGCCGGACATGAGGTCCGGCTGGTGGTGAACGTCACCGACATCGACGACAAGATCCTGGCCAAGGCTGCCGAGGCCGGACGGCCCTGGTGGGCGCACGCCTACCTGTTCGAGGACGCGTTCCGGGACGCGTTCCGCTCGCTCGGCGTCCAGCCCCCCAGCTATGAGCCGCGGGCCACCGGGCACATCCCCGAGATGATCGAACTCATCGAGGCGCTGATCGAACGCGGCCACGCCTACCCGGCCGCGGACGAGTCCGGCGACGTCTACTTCGACGTGAACTCCTGGGCTGACTACGGGTCGCTGACCGGGCAGCGGGTGGCCGACATGGCGCCGGCCGAGGACGCCGATCCGCGCGGCAAGCGCGATCCCCGTGACTTCGCGCTGTGGAAGGGGCACAAGCCGGCTGAGCCGGTCACGGCGTCCTGGCCCAGCCCGTGGGGACGGGGACGTCCGGGCTGGCACATCGAATGCTCGGCGATGGCCGGCAAATATCTCGGCGACACCTTCGACATCCACGCCGGCGGGCTCGATCTGCGCTTCCCGCACCACGAGAACGAACTCGCCCAGTCGACGGCCGCCGGACGCGGGTTCGCCCGCTACTGGATGCACAACGCCTGGGTGACCATGGCCGGCGAGAAGATGTCGAAGTCGCTGGGCAACACCGCCGACGTGGCGGCGGCGGTCGCGAAATACGGCGGACGGGCCGTCCGGCTCTGGTTGGCGGGGCCGCACTACCGCTCCGCGATCGAACTCAGCGAGGCGGCCCTGGCCGAGGCCGCTGCCCAGCTGGCCCGGATCGACAGCTTCCTGGAGCGCGCCGGGGCTGTGCTGACCGACGAATGGGTCGCCTACGCTCCCTTGACTGCGATCGGTGGTGAGTTCACCGCAGCGATGGACGACGATCTGGCGACGCCGACGGCGCTCGCGGCGTTGTTCCGCACCGTTAAGGAAGGCAATGTCGCGCTCGACGCCGGCGACCTTGAGTCGGCGCGGGCGGCGAGGCTGAAGGCCTGGCTGATGCTGCGGGTGTTCGGTCTCGATGCCAACGCTCCTGAGTGGGCGGACGCCTCGGCGAGCGACGATCTGAAACCCGTGGTGGACGGTCTGGTCGGCGCGCTGCTCGAACAGCGCGCCCAGGCCCGTGCCCGCAAGGACTGGGCGGCGGCCGACGCCGTCCGGGACACCCTGAAGAAGCTGGGCCTGAAGGTGGAGGACACCCCGTCCGGCCCGCGCTGGAGCTTGGAGAACTGATGCCCGGAAACTCGGCCCGCAAGGGCGCCGTCCGCAAGCGTGGCAAAGGGGTCGGCAGCGGCAACACCGCCGGCTCGGGGGGTCGCGTCCGCCGCGGCCTGGAAGGGAAGGGCCCGACCCCGAAGGCCGAGGATCGCCCGTACCACAAGGCCTATCGCAAGCGCGGACCGAACGAGCCGGGCAAGACGTCGTCCGGTCAGCCACGATCCGCGGGACGCGTCCGGACCGAGGTCAAGCGCACCGGCGATGACTGGGTGATTGGCCGCAACCCGGTACTGGAGGCGCTGCAGGCCGGGCTGCCGGTGAAGCGTGCCTACGTCGCCGACGGCGTCGAGCGGGACGACCGGCTGCGTGAGATCCTGCGGCACGCCGCCGATCACGGCATCGCGCTGCTGCAGGCGACCCGCTCGGAACTCGACCGGTTGACCAACGGGGCGGCGCACCAGGGGGTCGCGCTGCAACTCCCGCCGTATGAGTACCTGCACCCGGACGATCTCCTGGCCGAGGCGCTGGACTCGCCCGACCCCGCGCTGGTGGTCGCCTGTGACTCGATCACCGACCCGCGCAACCTGGGCGCGATCATCCGCTCCGCGGCGGCGTTCGGCGCGGCCGGGGTGATCATCCCCGAGCGGCGGTCCGCCCAGCTGACCGCGGCGGCGTGGAAGACGTCGGCGGGTGCGGCGGCGCGGGTTCCGGTGGCCCGGGCCACCAACCTGAACCGGACACTGAGGCAGTACGCCGACGCCGGTTTCGTGGTGGCCGGCCTGGCCGGTGAGGCGGACCTGGACGTCGCCGGCATCCCCGGGGTCGACGGCCCGGTGCTGCTGGTGGTCGGCTCCGAGGGGGACGGCCTGGCCCGGCTCGTCCGGGAGAACTGCGACGTGCTGGTCTCCATCCCGATCACCTCGGACGTGGAGTCCCTGAACGCATCGGTGGCTGCGAGCATCGCGCTATATGAAGTCACCCGCTGCCGCGGCTGACTTCCTGGTGGGCGAATCGGTGGCCGCGAGCGGCCCCCGCTTCTTGACATCTCGTCACCCGCTGCCGCGGCTGACTTCCTGGTGGGCGAATCGGTGGCCGCGAGCGGCCCCCGCTTCTTGACATCTCGTCACCCGCTGCCGCGGCTGACTTCCTGGTGGGCGAATCGGTGGCCGCGAGCGGCCCCCGCTTCTTGACATCTCGTCACCCGCTGCCGCGGCTGACTTCCTGGTGGCCGGCAGGCGAATTGGCCATTCGCTGGTCGAGCCTGTCGAGACCCTGGGATCACGATCGGGATCCTCACACGATGCCGGGTTAGGAACACGATTTCGGGCTCCAACCCGAAATCGTCTGCTCAACCCGTCACTGTGTCAGGATCCCGAGATCGTTGCGGTCTGGTGGTCGGCCAGACGAGCTCCACGGCCTGGTGGCAGCGGGATTCATCCTGGCAGCGACACCGACCCCTCGGGACGGCTGCACGAGGAGGCGACCATCCCGGTCTCGACAAGGCCCGACCAGCGGAGGTCTCGACAAGCCCGACCAGCGGAGGTCTCGACAAGGCTCGACCAGCGGAGGTCTCGACAAGCTCGACCAGCGGAGGTCTCGACGAGCGAACTCAGCCGCAGATCGCCGTCACCGGTCCGTGCCAGAGCAACGGCTGGGGTGCGCCGGCGCAGATCAGGCTGCTGGCCCGGGTGCCCTGGGGAGCGACCACCTGGTAGCCGTAGATCCGCGACGACGCGCCGAGCAGCTGCTCCAATGCCGTTGCGGCCTTGCGCTGCGCGACCCGGGCGGTAGCGGCGTCCAGGCCCATCAACTGGACGGCGTCGCGGAACGCCTCGTCCGGGCCAAGTTGGGCATCGATCAGCTTCTTGGCGATGGCCGTCCTGCCGTCGTAGATGTAGGCACCGAGATCGTCCTTGATGGTTGCCGCGGGAATGCCGCGCTGCTTGGACACCCAGTCGACGAACGCGTCGTACTCGTTGGCCAGGCCGGCCATCATCCGCTCGCGCTCCTGCGGCGTCATGTCCCGGAACGGGTTGCCGAAGTCCTTGCCGGTGCCCTGGGTCAAGTATTCCTGGGTGATGCCGCCGGTCGTGGTCACACCCGACTCGACGATGCTGCCCGAGGTGCCCACCACGTTCTTGTACCGGACGAACGGACCGAAGATGACGCCGATGCTGCCGATCAGCGAGCCGTGATCGGCGATGATCTTGTCCGCGCCGGCCATCGCGTACATGCCGCCGGATGCCGACATTCCGCGGACGTAGGCGACCACCTTCTTGCCGGTGCGGCTCTGGTAGCGCTCGACGGCGTCCGCGATCGCCCGGGAGCCGTTGATGGTGCCACCGGGGGTGTTCATCAGCAGCACCACCCCGGCCGCGTCCTCGGACTTGAGCTCGTCGAGGGTGCGGGCGATCTCGTAGCCGAGAGTGGACGTGGTGAGCGCGAATCCGTCGCCGCCGTCAGCCATGATCGGGCCCTCGATGGGGATGGCGAGCACGGTCTGCGCCGGCGTTGCGGAGGACGCGCCCCAGACGGTTTCCAAGCCGGCGATCCGCGGCCCGGCGGTGTTACTGGCCACGGCGGCCAGCGCGGCCCCATAGATCAGGGCGGTGACCAGCGAGCCCACGATGCCGAGTACGAGCAGCATCCCGCCGGCACCCAGCCCGGCACCCGCGCCCAGCCCGAAGCCGCGCCGGAACGACCGCTCGCGGGGCGGCGGCGGAGGCGCGAACACCGGTTGGAGTTGCGGCTGCGGCACGGTCGGTGGCTGCTGCGCAGGCATCGGCGCGGCCCCTTCATGGCTGGCTGGAGTCGGGGACTGATCGGGCGTGCTGGTCATGACTGGCTCCTGGTCGGGGTCACCGTCGACCCTACGTGACAGTCGGACCGGCCGTCGCCGAGGTTGGGCGAGGAGCCCGAAATCCACGGGCCCGTCAGGCGTTTCAGGTCGCGACCTGCCCGCTCCGGCCCGGACGTTTGACCGCGGATATCAGCCGCGACCGAGCACGGCCACCACGAACCCGGCGTCCGGAGTGAACGGCCGGAGATCCCAGGTGGAGAAGGTCTGCTCTCGCACCAGCCCGGACGCCTCGACGTCATCGAAGAAGTCAGCGAACGCGTAGCCGCGCCCAGCGCCGAAGCCGACCACCGCCCGGCCGGTATCGGCGAGCCGGGTGGCGAACCCCGCCAGTACGGGACGCCGGGTGTCGGGATGCAGGAAACCCATCACATTCCCGGCACACAGAATCAGGTCGAATCGCTGCGGGACGTCGTCCGGCAGCCGAAAGGAGGCGAGATCGCCCACCGCGTAGGCCGGACCCGGCTCGCTTCGCCGCGCTTCGGCGATCAACGCCGGGTCCACGTCGACCCCGACCACACGGTGCCCGGCGCGGTGCAGGTAGCCGCTGTGCCGTCCGGGACCGCAGCCGGCGTCCAGGATGACGGAGTGCCGCTGGGCCATCGCGTCGATCAGCCGCGCCTCACCGACCAGATCGTGACCCTGGGCGGCCAGCATCGCGAAGCGGTCGATGTATCGCTGGGAATGACCGGGGTCGCGGGCGACGATCTCGGCCCACTGACTGTGCGGAATCACGAGCCTCCGACAGGATTCGAACCCGCGACCGTCCGCTTACAAGGCGGGAGCTCTACCAACTGAGCTACGGAGGCATCGGCCGGACGCCGGCCGGAAACCATTGTGCCGTACCCGCGCCGGGGGATCGACAGGATCGATCATCGCGGGGTCTCGACAGGCGCGACCAGCGGGTGGGGGTCTCGACAGGCTCGACCAGTGGCGAGCTCAGCGGATGCCGGAGGACGTCCCGTACAACTGGGCAGTGCCATGGGCGTAGACGTCACGTTCCTCGGCGGAGAGGAAGGCGGCTCGGCCGCGCGGCAGGTCGAGCCTGGTGTGCCCGTCGTCCAGGACGCAATGTCCTTCGGTGACCAGCAGGATCCGGGCGGATCCGCGTCCGGGCACCCGGACGGCGCCGGTGGCGTGGTCGATGGACATCCGCCAGGCCTCGAACTCGCTGCACGGCGTCTCGTACTTGAAGACCCCGCGGCGGGTTCGCCGGGGCAGCAGCACGTCCGGCAGCCACGGGTCGAAGTCGACCACGGTGACCAGCTCGGAGACGTCGATGTGCTTATTGGTCAGGCCGCCACGGATCACGTTGTCGGAATTGGCCATGATCTCGACGCCGGTACCGCGCAGGTGCGCGTGCATCATGCCGGCCGGTACGAACAGTCCCTCGCCCGGGTGAAGCAGCAGCCGGTTCATCAGCAGCGCCGCCAGAATGCCCGGATCTGCGGGGAAGACGGCGTCCAGCTCAATGGCCGTCCGGGCGAACTCACCGACCTCACCGCCGTCGTCGCGATGGTGCATGGCAGCCGCAACGGTCTCGTTCACCAGGTGACGACGGTGCTCGTCCAGGCTCAGCACGTCGAGGAAGACCTCGGCCATGGCGGCCGGTCCCTTGCGTTCGGTGAGCGGTCCGATCACCGACTCCAGCTGTTTGGCGACCCCGAGGGCGGCGAACAACGCGGCGGTTTCGTGCGGATCGCGGAAACCGGCCAGGCTGTGAAACTCGTCGAGTGCGATCAGGATCTCGGGCTTGGGCCAGCTGTCCTTGTACGTCCGCTGCGGCGAGTCCAGCGGAATGCCGGCCCGGGACTCGCGGGAGAAGCCGTCGATCGCTTGCTCGCGGGACGGGTGCGCCTGGATGGACAGCGCGTGCCGCGCCGAGAGCAGTTTCATCAGGTAAGGCAACTGCTCGCCGAAGGCCTCGCGGCTGCGCTTGCCGAGCATCCGCGGGCCGGACGCGATGTGCTCGACCAGTGAGCCGCCGTCGATGGTCGACGGTGAAGAGGCGTGAGCGCCGAGCCAGTACTCGGCGATGGGATCATTGCCGGCCGGACGTCCGAGCAGAGTCGGGATGGCGTCGTGGGTTCCCCAGGCGTACCGCTGCACGGTTCCGCTGAGTGGCTGCATTCATCGTCCTTGGGGCGTCACTGGGGACGCCGTCGTGGGGTCCTGAGCACGTCTCACTCTAGCCGACGGCCCTCAGCCGGCCGGCGGTATCGCAGATCGGTGCACGCTGAGGGAATGACACCGGTGTGATTCCGACCTAGAATCGGGTGCATGTCGGACTCCGCCGCACTCGCCCGCTCGGTGCCGCCGCTCAGTGAGCGCGCCGCCGCCATCCTCGATTTCGAGAAGCAGTGGTGGTCTTTCGCGGGCACCAAGGAGGCCGAGATCCGCGAGCGGTTCGACCTGTCGGCACCGCGCTACTACCAGTTGCTCAACGACCTGATCGACACCGAAGAGGCGTTGGCTCACGATCCGTTGCTGGTCAAGCGGCTGCGTCGGCAGCGGGCGACGCGTCAGCGGGAACGCTCGGCCAAGCGCCTCGGATTCACCGTCAAGGTCTGAAAGCGCTCAGCGAGCGTCCGGAAGCCGGCGTTGCTGACCGGCGCCTCGCGATAGCCACCACGCTCCAGCCCGGCCGTCCGCTCGAACACGTTTCCGGACGCGACGTCGCCGGTCCGCAGCCAGGACCAGCCGGCGGCCAGCGCGTACAGCGGTAGGAACGGCAGCCCGCCGCACCACACGTACTGCCAGGCGTGGACGTCCTCGTGCTCCATCACCGTGGGGTTCCGGCCGATCAGCTCGTCGAAGCGCTGCGGGCTGATCACCACGTTGCCGACGGTGAACGCGCCAGCCGGCGGAAACGGGATCGTGTAGCCCTCGGCGAGGGTCAGCCCGCCCGGTCCCGGACGCCGTCGCGCCCGTCCGGCGGTGGCGATCAGCAGACCGAGCGGCGTGGACAGGTTGACCAGGTTGGCCAGCCGGCGGACGCGCTGGGCGCGGCTGAGCGAGGACATGGACGCAGTGTGCTCGTGCTCACCAGCCGCCGCCACCGCCGCCACCCATTCCGCCGCCCGAACTGCCGCCACCGGAGGAACCGGAGCTGAACGAACTCGACGAACTCGAGCGCCACGAACTGGACGAGCCGCCGCCAGAACCCCAGGAACCGCCCCGGTCGTCATCGCGCGAGGTCGCCCAGGAGTCGAAGACCTCGCCGACGCCGCGTCCGAGCCCGGAGACCCAGCCGTCTCCCCAGGCCGGGCGAGAGTCCCAGAAGGTGGCCGGCTGCGGGGTGCGCCGCTGGTACTCGGAGGCGTAGTCGGACCAGGCCAGCGCGAGCGCCAGGGCGGGCACCTGGCTGGCCCGTTCCGGCCGCTCCGGAGCGAGGTCGTAGCGGTTGCCCAATGCCTGCCGCCAGGTGTCCTCGACGCCGAAGACGATCGCGTAGGGCAGCAGCGGTTCGTACAGGTCGACCAGACTGCCGTCGTCCGGCCCGGAGACCCGGGGCGCGTCCACGGCGTTCTGCATCCAGGCGATCCGGCTGGCCTCGGCCATGGTGACGAAACGGTGCAGTCCGGCGAGCTCGTCACGCAACGTCCTGCCGGTGCTGGTCAGCCTGCCGAGCGTGGGGTAGTAGTGCGCCGCGGCGACGAGCAACAGCACGGCTACGGCGCCGCAGCCGAGGAACGGCCAGACCAGCCCGCTGAGGCCGAGCGCCAGCTGGAACCAGCCGAAGCCGATCAGCGCCAGGTAGCCGGTCACGAACAAGGTGGTGCCCAACCAGCTGGTGCCCCGCAGTCCGCTGTCCGCCAACAGCCGCTGCCGCTCCCGGGACGCCTCCGCGACGTCCGCGGCGGAGACGTAGCGCAGCGCGATCGAGCGGCCGTCGCCGAACAGTGCCGAGCAGATCCTCCGGACGCTTCGATCAATGCCGTCGACGTCGATCAACTGCACCCGTAGGTCGGCCCGGGCGGCCTCCCGCTCGCGGCGGGACAGCCGTCCGCGCGGCCGGGGCGCGGTGCCGATCGGCGCCTCGTCACTGGTGAGCGTGGCGTGCCCGGCCAGCACCAACTGGGTGAGCTGGGCGGCGGCTCCCCGTTCCGGCAGCCCGAGGAAGTCGGCGGCCAGGATCGGCTGGACCGCGGGCGGCGAATAGCGGATCTCGGCGTCCGGGCGGAGCAACAGGTTGCGCAGCCGCTGCCGGCGGACCAGCAGGGCGATAAGCAGCACGACACCGGCCACCACCGGCATGCCGACGACGCCCAGCCAGCCCAGGCTCCCCATCGCGCCGGGAACGGTTTCGGCGACGGTGCCCTGCCGGAAGCCGACGGCGAAAGTCAGGTTCTCGCGCGGGGCGAGGGCGACCGCGTCGGTGCTGAATGTGTCACCGCTTCGGGTGATCCCGCAGGACCGGGTCGATCCCGCCGGGCCCTGGTAGCAGGCCTGTTCACCGAGCAGGTTCCCGGCCAGCTCCGGCGCCACGTCGAGGGTGGCCTGGACCCGTCCGAAGCGCTGCTGCCAGCCGGTGCCGTTGACGTCGAGGTAGATCTCCTGACGGTCGCCGGCCTGCACCATCGCGTTGCCGATGGTGTAGCGGATGACGTAGTCGACGCGTCCGTAGACGTAGGTGCTGGCCCGCCCGATCCGCAGCACGATGTCGCCATCGGATTCGGTGCGCCGGGTGAACGGGATCGACGCGCCGGTGGGACCGGTGACCTTGAAGTCGGCGAGCTGGATGCTCACCCCGCGGTACTCGGCGTCCAACCGGCGTTCGATGCCGCGGTTGACGTTGCGCCGGGGGAAGTCGGCGGTGATCCGCTCGGTCACATCGATCGCCAGCCGGTCGGCGCTGCGCCGGGCCTGGTAGTGCGCGACAAAACTCGGGATGCTGAACTGATTGGTGTCGGACGCCGGGACGGCACTGCCCCGGACGGAGTCGATGGCCAGCGGCACGATCATCAGCAACAGCCAGCCGAGCGGGTAGGCGATCCAGCGCGAGGTCTTGGCGAACACGCGCCCAGGCTAAAGCCTGCCCAGGCCGCCTCAGCTGCTCCGAGGCGCAGTGGCGCGTCCCCCGGATGCTCGGCCTTGGCGACTCCCGGGCGTCAAGGAGACAGACCACGGCAGAGCACTACTGTTCGCACCAACGGCGTTCGGGATGGAGCACAGATGGACATGAGCGAGGCTGAGATCGTTCGGCTGCTGAGGGAAACTGTGCGGCAACAGCGCATCTGGCTGGTCGTCGTGGTGGTCGGCGCGATTGTCCTGGTGATCGCCGCGATCGCGCTGCTGCCCGCCGGCACGAAACTGGGTGCGCCGGTGGCGTTGGCCGGAGTCGGCGTCTTCCTGGGCGTGCTGATCACCGCGCCGCAGCGAAAGCTGCTGGCGAAACTCGGGCTGACCCGCGAGCAGGCCGCCCAGTTGCTGACTCGGGCCGACGTCGCCGGCCTTACCCCGCAGCAGCTGATCGAGCGCCACGCCCGGCGCCGGAGGACGTGGCGCCTGGTGACGGCCGTCGCCTCGGTGATTGCTGTGATCGCGATCGGCTACTTCTTTTCGCAGGCGGGCAGGACGGTGGACGACAACGTGCCCAGCTCGCGTCCGACCGCACTGTTCGGGTTGTCGTTCTTCGCCGGCGCCGGTGCGGCGATCACCGCGATCGTCGGGTTCGTCCAGCTCTCCGCCATCGCCACCGTCGATCGTGCGAGGGCCGACCAGGGTGGCCAGATCACACCGTGACTCTTTGCACTCGGCACCCCCGAGTGCTAAACATGGTGTTAGCACTCTCCCCATGAGAGTGCTACCTGGTCAGATCGGTGAGGCCACCCGGCCGTCCGTCGCGGGCATCGACGCTGACCTACCACCCTGACTAACCGTGGGGTCGAGCGCCCCACCGATGCGAAGGATTGCCTGTACCGATGGCAAAACTGATCGAATTCAACGTCGAGGCGCGCCGCGGCCTCGAGCGGGGCATGAACACCCTCGCCGACGCGGTGAAGGTGACGCTGGGCCCGAAGGGCCGCAATGTCGTGCTGGAGAAGAAGTGGGGCGCACCCACCATCACCAACGACGGCGTCTCCATCGCCAAGGAGATCGAGCTGGAGGACCCCTACGAGAAGATCGGCGCCGAGCTGGTCAAGGAGGTCGCCAAGAAGACCGACGACGTCGCCGGTGACGGCACCACCACCGCGACCGTCCTGGCTCAGGCCATGGTCCGCGAGGGTCTGCGCAACGTCACTGCCGGCGCCAACCCGATGGGCCTGAAGAAGGGCATCGAGAAGGCCGTGGCCGCGATCGTCGAGCAGCTGGCCGCGCAGGCCACCGACGTCGAGACCAAGGAGCAGATCGCTGCCACCGCGTCCATCTCGGCCGCCGACACCACCGTCGGCGAGATCATCGCCGAGGCGATGGACAAGGTCGGCAAAGAGGGCGTGATCACGGTCGAGGAGTCGAACACCTTCGGGCTCGATCTCGAGCTCACCGAGGGCATGCGCTTCGACAAGGGCTACATCGCTCCCTACTTCGTCACCGACCCCGAGCGCATGGAGGCCGTCCTGGACGACCCCTACGTGCTGATCGCGAACAGCAAGATCTCCTCGCTGAAGGACCTGCTGCCGGTGCTCGAGAGGGTCATGCAGTCGGGCAAGCCGCTGCTGGTCATCGCCGAGGACACCGACGGCGAGGCGCTGGCCGGCCTGATCGTCAACAAGGTCCGCGGCACCTTCAAGTCGGTCGCTGTCAAGGCTCCCGGCTTCGGCGACCGTCGCAAGGCCATGCTGACCGACATCGCCATCCTGACCGGCGGCCAAGTGATCTCCGAGGAGATCGGCCTCAAGCTGGACGCCGTCACTCTCGAGCTGCTCGGCCGGGCTCGCTCGGTGCTCGTCACCAAGGACGAGACCACCATCATCGAGGGCGCCGGCGACTCCGACCAGATCGCCGGCCGGGTCAACCAGATCCGCAAGGAGATCGAGAACAGCGACTCCGACTACGACCGCGAGAAGCTGCAGGAGCGGCTGGCCAAGCTGGCCGGCGGCGTTGCCGTGATCAAGGTCGGCGCGGCCACCGAGGTCGAGCTGAAGGAGCGCAAGCACCGGATCGAGGACGCCGTCCGCAACGCGAAGGCGGCTGTCGAAGAGGGCATCGTCCCCGGCGGTGGCGTGGCGCTGCTGCAGGCCGCCAAGCAGGTTTCGCTCGGCGACCTCACCGGTGACGAGGCCGTCGGCGCGCAGATCGTGCTCGGCGCGTGCTCGGCCCCGCTCCGGCAGATCGCCGGCAACGCCGGCCTCGAGGGCGGCGTCGTGGTCGAGAAGGTCGCCAACCTGCCGGCCGGCCAGGGCCTGAACGCGGCCACCGGCGAGTACGTCGACATGCTGGCCTCCGGCATCATCGACCCGGCCAAGGTGACCCGGTCGGCGCTGCAGAACGCGGCGTCCATCGCGGCCCTGTTCCTGACCACCGAAGCGGTCATCGCCGACAAGCCGGAGAAGGCTCCGGCCATGCCGGCCGGCGGCGACGGCGGCATGGGTGGCATGGACTTCTGAGTCACCCGCCACACCTGGCAGCCAAGGGGTCGGACGCTTCGGCGTCCGGCCCCTTCGGCGTCCCGGGGCACCCGACCTGCTGTCCTCGACCGCCTGCTGCCCGAGTGGCCGGGGTCGGCGTGCGGATTCCGTTGGCATCCGCGTGCCGGGTCGGTCGGCGCCGAGATTCTTGCGTATTGGCTCGGAGGATCCGGGCGTCCACTCACTCCCGCGGAAGAATCAGCGTATTGAGCGCATCCGGGTGAGCCGGAAACGCTCGTTTCGCCGCGAGACTCGGAGCTACGCCGCACGCGCCCGGTCATAGCGCCTGATTCTGCGCGCAGCAACGGCGAGCGCTCGGTCGGGGGTGCCGGAACGGACGGCGCGGGAATATTGCCGGGGCGGATCGGGCTGGAACAGGGGTGAGTGAAACCGAGGACGCCGTGGCCACCCGCAGCAGTGTCGGGTTCCGGTCCGACCGGGGACGCGTGCTGATGGCGTTGATGCTGACCACCGGGCTGATCGCCATCGACGCGACCATCCTGGCCACCGCGGTGCCGTCGGTGGTCAAGGAGCTCGGTGAGTTCGAGCAGTTTCCGTGGCTGTTCTCGGTCTACCTGCTGGCCCAGGCGGTGTCGGTGCCGATCTACTCCAAGCTGGCCGACACGGTGGGCCGCAAGCCGATCATCCTGGTCGGCGTCGGGTTGTTCCTGCTCGGCTCGGTGCTGGCCGCCCTGGCCTGGAACATGGGTTCGCTGATCGTCTTCCGGGTGATCCAAGGGCTGGGCGCCGGAGCCAGCGCCCCGATGGCGATGACCATCGTCGGTGACCTCTACAGCGTCGCCGAGCGTGCCGTCGTCCAGGGCTACATCGCCAGTGTCTGGGCGATCGCGTCCGTGGTCGGGCCGGCGCTGGGCGGGGTCTTCTCCCAGTTCACCTCGTGGCGCTGGATCTTCGGGGTGAACATCCCGCTCTGCCTGCTCGCCGGCTGGGCGCTGCTGCGCTTCTACAACGAGCGGGTCGAGCGCCGACGGCACCGGATCGACTATGCCGGTGCCGCGCTGCTCACCCTGGGCCTGACCGCGGTCATCCTGGCGCTGCTCGAAGGTGGCAACGCCTGGTCGTGGACGTCGGTGCCCAGCCTGGCCAGCTTCGGCGTCGGGTTCGCCGCGCTGATCGGCTTCGGCTTCGTCGAGCGCCGAGCCCCCGAACCGATCCTCGATCTCGCGATCCTGCGGCGTCCGCTGATCCTGATCACGACCGCGTTGTCCCTCGGGGTGGGCGCGCTGCTGATCGGGATCACCAGCTTCGTGCCCACCTACCTGGAGAACGCACTCGGCGTGGTGCCGCTGGTGTCCGGCGCGGCGGTCGCGGCGCTCACCCTGGGCTGGCCGCTCGCGGCGGCCATCGCCGGCCGGATGTACCTGACCCGCGGCTACCGGACGACGGTGCTGTGGGGCAGCGTGGCCGCCCTGGTCGGCTGCATCGGGCTGGCCATCAGCGGCCCGTGGCCGAATCCGTGGACGGTGGCCGCGGTCTCCTTCGTCGCCGGCTTCGGACTGGGTTGGATCGCCGCGCCCTCGCTGATCGCTGCCCAGGCGTCCGTGGACTGGAACGAGCGCGGCGTGGTCACCGGGATCAACATCTTCGCCCGCTCCGCCGGCAGTGCGGTCGGCGTCGCCGTCTTCGGCGCCATCGCCACCAATGTGATCGCCGCCGGACGCGGTGAACACGATTACGCCACCATCGTGTCGGCCTCCACCTGGGTGTTCATCGCCGTGGCGATCGCCGCCGCCGCCACGTTGCTGGCCGGTCTGGGCATGCCCCGCGGCGGGGTGGACGCCGAGGCGTACTCGACCGCGACCGGCTCAGCCTCGCGCGGCTGAGCCTCGCCCGCGTGTCCGCGGATCCGGCCGGGCCGGTGGCGTCCATGATGGGGCTCATGAGCGGGCTGCTCGAAGTGATCGCCCTCCACGCGCCGGACGCCGAGCGTGCGGAGGCGGGCGGCGCCGACCGGATCGAGCTGTGCGGCACCCTGGACGACGGCGGTTTCTCCCCGGAGCCGGCGCTGGTCGAGAAGGTGCGGGCAGCGACATCGGTGCAGCTGCGGGTGATGGTCCGGCTGCGGACCGGTTTCGGCACCGACGGCGGCGAGGCCACCCGGCTCAAGGGCCTGATGGCCAGCTACGCGGACGCCGGCGCGGACGGCATGGTGCTCGGCTTCCTCAACGGCCTCGGCGAGGTGGACGCCCAGGTGGTCTCCGAGCTGATCGCCGATGGCGATTGGCCGTGGACCTTCCACCGGGCGATCGACTCCTGCTTGTACCCGGACCGGGGCTGGGCGCTCCTGCGGCGGCTGCCGCGGCTCGACCAGGTGCTCACCGCCGGATCACCGCGCGGACTCGGCCACGGCCTGGACGACGTGCTGCAGCGGGCGTCCGACCCCTGGCAGGCGGGGGTGATCATGGCTGGCGGCGGGCTGCATCCCGATCACGTCCCGTGGCTGACCCGAGCCGGAGTGCGGGCCTTCCACATCGGCACGCCGGCCCGTCCGCAGGGCTCGCTGAAGGCCTACGTGGACGCCGACCTGGTCCGCTCCTGGCGCAAGCTGATCGACACCGAGATCGGGCATGCCGCGGGCCACCGCTGATTGAGCTCTGCCGAAATCGGTCAGGACGGGGGTCTCGACAAGCTCGACCAGCGACCAGCCCGGCCGGCGAAACGCCTAGTCGGCGGGCTCCAGATGGACGAAGGTGACGGTCCCGGGCAGCACCCGGCCGACCTCGTCCTCGACCTGATCGGCCAGATCGTGGCTGCGGCGCACAGTCCATTCCCCAGGGACGGTGAGCGTCGCCTGGACGAAACGCTGCCGTCCGGATTCGCGGGTGCGCAGGTCGGTGAGGTGTACCCGGGGGTCGTCGGTGAGCGGCACCAGCGCCTGCTCGATGATCGCCACCTCGTCCGGCGGCAGGGTGGCGTCCAGCAGCCCGACCACCGAGCGGCGCACCAGCCCGACGCCGGTGAACACGATGTTGATCCCGACGCCGAGCGCGATCAGCGGGTCGAGCCAGACCAGATGGGTGGCGGCCACCACGCCGATCCCGGCCAGCACGCCGACCGACGTCCAGACGTCGGTCATCAGGTGCTTGCCGTCGGCCTCCAGAGTGATCGAACGGTGCCGGCGTCCGGCCCGGATCAGGATCAGCCCGGTGACCAGGTTGCCAACGGACGCGAGCGCCGCCAGCACCACACCCATTCCGACGCTCTCCAGCGGAACGGGGTTGACGAAGCGGTTCACGGCTCCGACGATGATCGCCGCCGCGGCCACCACGATGAGCGTTCCCTCCACCGCCGCGGACAGGTATTCGGCCTTGCCGTGACCGAAATCATGGTTGTGGTCAGCGGGCTTCGCCGACAGTCGCATCGCCCACAGCGCGACCCCGGCGGCGAGCAGGTTGACCGTCGACTCCAGCGCGTCCGACCACAGGCCGACCGAGTTGGTGACGACCGCGGCGACCGCTTTCAACGCGACCGTGACCACGGCGGTGGCCAGCGAGAGCCAGAGGAAACGTTCCAGGTACCGATGGTCGGCGGGTGCTGCGGGTGCGGTCATCGTCCCTCGGGATCGGGGAGGCCGGCCCAGTCGTCCGGCGAGCCCGCCCAGTCTAGGGCGACCCGCCGCCCGAGTTCGGCGGCTTCCACGGTGGATTCCTCGACGACGCCGTCGTCGGCCGGCCACCGTTCGGGGTGGTCGTCGAGGGCGACCAAGCGCGCGATGGTCACCGGCCAGACCGGTTCGGCCCAGCCGACCAGCCCAGCCAGCGGCAGCCAGTCCCAGCCGCCGATGGTGAGCTTCTCGTCGTCGGTGAAACCGGAGGTGTCCAGGTCGAACGGCTCGGCCACCCGCAGCAGGTAGAACAGCTCGGACTGGCCGAGCACCTGGTCGCTGTAGCCGTGGACGACGAACCGCTGCATCAGCGGGCCGCGCAGGGCGTCCGGCGCGACCCGCAGACCGGTCTCCTCGGCGAGCTCGCGGACGGCGGTCTGCCGCGGTTGCTCACCGGGGTCGACGCCGCCGCCCGGGGTGATCCACCAGTGCACCCCCGGCACCCCGGGATCGCTGTCCCGGAGCATCAGGACGTGGCTGCCATCGGTGACGATGACCCGCACGGCGCGACGGCTACGCACCGGCCGGGCCTCGGGCGGCACCGCAACGTAGTGGCGTTCCCGGAACGGTTGGCTCGTCACCCGGGAATCTCCACCCGGGCCACCGGTTCCAGCAGTTCGTCGAGCACCTCGAAGGTCACCGGGCCGCGGGCCACCTCGAACGCGACCTGGCCGGTGTTGTCCTGCCCGGCGGTCAGGGTCTTCATCGTGAGCTGGTTGTCCAGGGCGGCGCCGACACTCATCAGCTCCCGGTTGCCGCCCGGCTCGCGGACGGCGGTGAAGAACGGCCCGGACGTGACGGTGCCGGAGACCCCCTCGAAGCGGACGTCCACCACCAGGTACATCAGGCCCTCGTCGGGCGCGAGGATGCCGTTGTCCACCCAGCTCGCCCGGGTGACCACGACGCGGGCATCGCCGCCCCGGGTGCGGTAGTGGATCTGCTGGCCGATGCTGCCGCCGGTGACCTGCGAGCTCGTGGTCGGCTCAGGGCTGGCCGGCGTCCGCTGCACGCTCGGTGGCGCGGTGGCCGGGATCGGCGCGGGGCTGGCCGGCTGGGCCGTCGGCGTCGAGACCGGCGCCGGGGTGGCGGGCAGCAACTGCCAGGCCAGCAGGCCGAGGGCGACGGCCACCACCACGGTCCCGACGATCAACGCGGCCCGGACGCCGGTGCGCCGCGGCGGCTGACTGCCTGGGGGCGGACTCCAGGCCCCCGGCGTGCCTGAGCCGGGCGGTCCCCACGGCGCCGGAGGGCCGGCCGGGCCGGGGGATCTGGCGGGGCCGGGAGATCCGACTGGGGCGGGCGCGCCGGGCGGGAACGGACCGCCGGCGGGGGAACCGAACCGGGCCGGCGGCACGTTCGCCGTCCGGGACTCGTCGGAGGGACGGTCGAACTCGGGCTGACCGGGTCCGGGCCGGCCCAGGCCGGAGGATGAACTCATCTCTGTGCCAATCCACTAGGGCCGTTGCGGCCGCTCGTTGGCGCGGATGCCGGCGCCCACCTGAAGCATGACGACGACCGGCAGGATCCAGCAGGCCAGCTGAGCCCAGCCGGCCACGACGTCCCACGCGGTGGACAGGTCGAAATCGTTGTTGAGCAGGCTGAACGCGGCGATCAGCGCGAGCAGTCCGCCCACCCACAGATAGCTGCGGCGGACCTGGCCCGGGCGGTACTGGACGCGGCTGGCCAGGAACCCGGACAGCACGATCATCATCACCGACAGCGGGCTGAGCAGCGCACCGACCAGGAGCGGGATGATCGCCCCCGGTGTCGCGCCGCGCCACATCTGGGCCACCGACACCGTCTGGTTCGGCGGCTGCCAGCGGGCCTGCGGCGGGGGAGCGAACCAGTCCGGAGTGCCCGGCTGCGGAAAGGACGGCGCGGCCTGCTGGGGTGGCGGGAAGTTGAGCGCCGCCGGCGGCGGACCTTGGGCCGGTGCCGGGACGGCCCCTGCGGACGACGCGTCGTGGCCGGGACGGGCGGCGGCCGGGTTGCCCAGCGGTTGGTCCGGCGTCCAGGTGGGCACACCGGCGGCACCATCGGCCGCGCGCGCCGGACCCCAGACCGACCCGGTGGTGATCTTCGAACTGACCGTGCTGAACTCCAGCCGGGGGTCCCGGGGCGGCAGGCCGGCGGCCGGCACCAGCGCCTCCAACGGAACCACCGGGACCTGCGGCGGCTGCCACCAAGGCTGCGCGATGGGAGCACCGGCGGCCGGGTCCGGAACCGCCGGCGGCGCTTCCAGCGGCTCCGCCGCCGGGGCCTGGAAGGCGTCCGGGCGGTCGAGCGGCGCGTACTCGGGGCCGTCCGTCCAGTTCGCCATGCGGCTCATGATAGTCACCGGCGCACGCTCGCACCGCGGTCCGGATGCCGCGGAAGGAGCGGTTCGATAGGCTGATGGCCGCGGTTCACGGCGCCGTCCATTCGGCGTATCCGCATTCGGTTTGAACAGGAGAAGGTCATGCCAACAGGCAAGGTTCGCTACTACGACGCGGAGAAGGGCTTCGGCTTCCTCGCCAAGGACACCGGTGGCGACGATGTGTACGTCCGGTCGTCAGCGCTGCCCGCCGGAGTGACCAGCCTGAAGCGTGGTCAGAAGGTCGAGTTCGGCATCGTCGACGGCAAGCGCGGCGAGCAGGCGCTGAGTGTGCAGTTGCTCGAGGCGCCGCCCTCGCTGTCGAAGGCGTCCCGCAAGTCGGCGGACGCGATGGCGGTGATCGTGGAGGACCTGATCAAGATGCTCGACGGGATCGGCAACGGTTACCGCCGCGGCCGGCATCCCGATCCCAAGGCGGCGGGCAAGCTGGCATCGGTGCTGCGCGCCGTCGCCGACGAGCTGGAGCTCTGAGCGTGCCGGCGGCCGAGACCCTGGATCGCGCCTGTCTGGACGCGGTCGAACTGGCGCGGACGGCTGCCGTCCAGCGGGCGGGCGTGATGGGGGTGGGCGAGCACCGCGGTGCCCTCGCCGAAGGGACGCGGGTCGTCACGCATCTGTTCGAGTGTCCCCATCCCGGCTACCCCGGCTGGTCCTGGCAGGTCACCGTCGCCCGGGCGTCCCGGGCCAGGGCGGTGACGGTCAGCGAGGTGACCCTGCTCCCCGGTGCCGACGCCCTGCTCGCGCCGGCCTGGCTGCCCTGGTCCGAGCGGATCGGTGCCGGGGACCTGTCCCCGGGGGTGATCATGCCCACCCCCGACAACGACCCCCGGGTCGAGCCGGGTTTCACCGCCGCCGACATGCCGCCCGATATGGAGCCGGCGGAGTGGTCGGCCACCCGGGCGGTGGTCGCCGAACTCGGCCTGGGACGCGAGCGGGTGCTGTCGCCGGAAGGCCGCGACGACGCAGCCGAGCGCTGGCTGGCCGGCGACGGCGGCCCGGACAATCCGATGACCGCCCAGGCGTCCGGGGTGTGCGAGACCTGCGCCTACTTCGTGGCATTGACCGGATCGCTGGGCCGGGTGTTCGGCGTCTGCGCGAACGAGTACACCCCCAGCGACGGCCAGGTGGTCAGCCGAGACCACGGTTGTGGGGCGCACTCCGACACCGTCGAACCGAGCCGTGGCGAGCAGCTGCCGGCCCCGGCTTGGGACACCCTGACCATCGAATCCAGCATCTTCTAGGATCCGGGCACCGGTCTGCTGTGCACCGTGCCCTCGACGGCCGAAGGGCGATTCCGGTTATCGTGTGCCAGCGGCACCCTTGAGGCGAAGGAGCATCACATGTCCGAAACTGCTCGACTCGAGATCGACGGAAACGTCTACGAACTCGACACCTTCGTGGGAACCGAGGGCGAACGCGCAATCGACATCTCCAAGTTGCGCGCCAGTACCGGCTACATCACCCTCGACGACGGATATGGAAATACCGGATCCTGCCGCTCGGCGATCACCTATATCGACGGCGACGCAGGCATCCTGCGCTATCGCGGCATCCCGATCGAGAACCTGGCCGGCAAGTCCTCCTTCGTCGAGACCGCCTGGCTGGTGATCTTCGGCTCGTTGCCCACCGTTGAGGAGCGGGACCGGTTCTCGGCTCTGCTGGGCGATTCGGCGATGATCGACGAAGTGATGCGCAAGCACTTCCACGCGTTCCCGCAGACCGCGCCGCCGATGGCGATCCTGTCGGCGATGATCAACACCCTCAGCGCCCATGACCACGGCGTCATCCAGATCGACGACGACGCCGGCATGGAGCGAGCCGCGGCGGTGCTGATGTCCAAGGTCCGCACCATCGCGGCGGCGGCCTACAAGGCGTCCGTCGGCGAGCCGCTGGTGTACCCGCGCTACGACCTCAAGTACGCCGAGAACTTCCTGCACATGATGTTCTCGGTGCCGTACCGGAACTACGAGCCGACCCCCGAGGTCGCCGCGGCACTGAACCTGTTCCTGATGCTGCACGCCGACCACGAGCAGAACTGCTCCACCTCGACGGTGCGAATGGTGGCGTCCTCGAAGGCGAATCTGTTCGCCAGCGTCGCCGCCGGCGTGTGCGCTCTGTGGGGACCCCTGCACGGTGGCGCGAATGTCGCGGCGGTGCAGATGCTCGAGCAGATCCGCGACTCGGGAATGCCCGTCTCCGAGTTCGTCACCAAGGTGAAGAACAAGGACGCCGGGGTCAAGCTGATGGGCTTCGGGCACCGGGTCTACAAGAACTTCGATCCGCGCAGCAGGATCCTGAAGAAGGCCGTCGACGACGTGCTGGCCCAGCAGGAGAAGACCGATCCGCTGCTCGACATCGCCCGTGAGCTCGAGGCGGCGGCGCTCGAGGACGACTACTTCATTCAGCGCCGGCTCTACCCCAACGTCGACTTCTACTCCGGCATCCTGCTGCGGGCCATCGGCATTCCGCTGGAGATGTTCACCGTGATGTTCGCGATCGGCCGGATGCCGGGTTGGATCGCCAACTGGAAGGAACTCAACGACGACCCCAAGGGCCGGATCTACCGTCCCCGGCAGATCTACACGGGCCCGGTCGGCCAGGACTGGACGCCGCGCGGCGAACGCTGATCGTCGCTGGTCGAGCCTGGCGGGATCCGGGCACTCAGCGCAGCCGGCGTCGGCGCAGGATCAGCAGCACGGCCAGGGCGAGAATCCCGATGCCGGTGCCGACCGCTGCGGTCGACAGCCACCAGCCCTTGTCGATCGCGACCAGCGCCGGCAGCTGCCACCAGCAGGCCAGCGCGCCGATCGCGAAGACGATGGTGCCGAGGCCGACGATCTGGACGCCGTGGGGGTCGAGGGCCTTCACCGGAGCCTGCAGGGTGGGCAGGTGGGGCTCGTGGTCGTGACTCACGTCTCAACTGTAGGACGCCGCCGTCCGTCCTGGTGAGACTCCCGAACTCGGCCCGGGCAGCGACCGTAGGTTCTCTGCATGGTCAACAGTTCCTCGCCGCCGGCCTCGACCGGCACCCGGACGCCGTCCGGGCTGGATGCGTTCTTCGAGATCACCAAGCGTGGTTCCACCATCGCCCGGGAAGTGCGCGGCGGACTGGTCACCTTCTTCACGATGGCCTACATCCTGGCGCTGAATCCGCTGATCATCGGCACCGCCACCGATGTGAACGGATTGTTGCTCTCCGGGTTGCCGAAACTGGACGCCGCCGGTCAAGTGATCGGCGTGAACGTCGCCACCTCGATTGCGATGGTGGCCGCCGCTACCGCTTTGATCGCCGGCCTGATGACGATCCTGATGGGGGTCTACGGACGGTTTCCGATCGGTCTGGCCACCGGCCTGGGGCTGAACGCAGTGCTGGCCTATGTGCTGGCGCCGCGGATGACCTGGGCCCAGGCGATGGGCCTGGTCGTCTGGGAAGGGGTGATCATCACCATCCTGGTGCTGACCGGCTTCCGGCAGGCGGTGTTCCGAGCAGTGCCACGGTCACTGCGGACCGGCATCTCTGTAGGCATCGGCCTGTTCATCGCCTTCATCGGCCTGGTGGACGCCGGGGTGGTGCGCAAGGCGGCCGGGACCCCGGTCGAGCTGGGTATCGGCGGCTCGCTGCAGGGCTGGCCGATCGGGATCTTCCTGATCACCTTGGGCATCCTGGTGCTGCTCTTCGTCCGCCGGGTGAAGGGCGCCATGCTGATCGCCATCCTCTCCGGGACGGTACTCGCAGTGATCGTCGAGGCGGTGGCCCGGCTCGGCGCCCACAGCGCGACCGACAATCCCACCGGCTGGATGCTCAACGTGCCGAAGTTCACCACCTTCACCGCACCCGATCTCAGCCTGATCGGGAAGGTTGACCTGTTCGGCGGTTTCGCCGCGGCCGGCGGGTTCGGGGCCGGACTCGGGCTGGTGCTGATCGTCTTCTCGCTGCTGCTCGCCGACTTCTTCGACACCATGGGCACTGTGGTCGCGGTGGGTGCCGAAGGCGACCTGCTGGACGAGTCCGGCAACCCGCCGCGCACCCAGCAGATCCTGCTGGTCGACTCGATCGCGGCGATGGCCGGCGGGGTCGGGTCGGTGTCGTCGAACACGTCCTACATCGAGTCGGCGGCCGGCGTCGGCGAGGGTGCCCGGACCGGCCTGGCCTCGGTGGTCACCGGCTTGGCTTTCCTGCTCAGCCTGTTCCTGGCGCCACTGGTCAACATGGTTCCCTCGGAGGCGGCGGCGCCGGCCTTGTTCTTCGTCGGCTTCCTGATGATGTCGCAGGTCACCCAGGTCGACTGGGACGACCCCGAGGACGGCATCCCGGCGTTCCTGACCATGGCCCTGATGCCGTTCACCTACTCGATCACCGCGGGCATCGGCGCCGGATTCATCAGCTACACGGTGATCAAGCTCAGCAAGGGCAAGGCCCGGTCGGTGCATCCGTTGATGTACCTGGTGGCTGGGCTGTTCGTGATCTACTTCGCGCAGGGTGCGATCATCGGCCTGCTCGGCTAGGGAAGCTGATCAATGCGGGTCCTGCTGGTTGAGCTGTCGAAACCCGTCGCCAGAGGGTCTCGCCAAGCTCGACCAGCGATGGTCAGCGCTTCTCTAGGCCCGGTAGATGACGATCAGGTCGGGCGCGGGCCGTCCCTTCGCCGGCGCCGCCTGGGCGTAGTGATGGAACTGGGCAAGCCAGGCGGCGTACGGCTCGGCGATCGCCCGGTTGGGCGGCGACAGCAGCGGTAGCGCATTGCGCCAGGCCGCGGCGCTCTCGAGCGCGCTGCTGTGCGGGGTGTAACCGGTGGACAGGCCGCGGTAGGTCTGCAGCGGGACGCCGAGTTCGCGGTTGACCAGCTTGCCCAGCCCGAATCGCGGGTCGAGGCCCGCCCGGGCCAGATCGAACTCGAGATCGTTGAATCTGGTCACATCGAGTTCGATGCAGTGCCGGCTCCACGCGGTCGCCGCGAGATAGGCCTCGACCAGTCGCCAGGCGATGCCCTGCCGCTCGGGCGCGATGAACCGGCCCGCGAGCAGGTCGGCCACGTCTGACTCCAGCGGGGTGTCGGGCCGCAGCAGGACCGCGCCGGGCGGCTTACGGAACAACGGGCCGAGCTTGCCGAGCATGCCGGGCGCCTTCGGCGTGGTCTCGACCGGGAACTCCTTCGCCACCAGTTGGCGGAATTCGGCGGCCAGTGGCGGGGGGGCGCAGAACAGGTCGCGGACCTCGTCCACTCCGATCGCGTAGAGCCGCAACTCGCCCATGGCCCACAACGTACCCGTCACCCCGGGCGGCGACATAGATTTGCCTGGTGAATCCCCGAACCAGGCGTGTGATCGTCACCGGTGTGCTGATCGCTCTGGTGTTGCTCGCGCTGCTCGGAGCCCTCATCGCCTGAGCACACCGGAGCCACGCCCGAGCCTGCGTCCGGGTTCGCGAACCATCGTCTAGGCTGTCCGTCGCGTCCGTGGAAGGGAGTCCGATGCCGAGGCGAACGATGGTTCCTCGATTGCTTGCGGCCGCAGCGGCTTTCCTGGTGCTGGGGCTAGGCCTGGGACTGAGCGTGCCGGCGACAGGGCAGGCGGTGCCGCTGCCTCGCGCCACCACCGTCACAGCCAGCCCGCAGGCCTCACCGACGGCGTCACCGAATCCGTCCGAGGCCAATGACGACCCCTCCGACGATCCCGACGACGACGGCACCAATCCCATGCCGGTGCAGACCGGGACGTGGGTCGCGGTCGGTGCGGCGGCGGCGGTGGCGCTGCTTGCCGGCCTTGTCGTGGCGTTGCGCAAGCGCTAGCTAACGAAGCGCTGATCATCGCAGGTCGACCTTGTCGAGACCTGTGCCGGATGACCCGATACGCCACAGATCCGGACGTCGTCGCTCATCTTGCCGGGCACGTCCTCGCTCGGAACGGCTATTGATCAGCACGTCCCCAACCAGCGCCGCGGGCCTCGGGGTTGAGCTCGATCGTGACCGAAAGAACCCGCGGCAGGGCGTCGCGCAGCACCTGGAGATTCGGGTCCGCGACCGGCAGCAGTTGCAACTGGTGCCGGTTGAGCACCGGCTGCAGGTCAGCCAGCGCGAGGTCGGCGAGCACAGTCCGGACGGCTTGGGTGTCGCCGCCGAGCAGCACGGCGTCCAGCGTGTCGGCGACGGGTACGAGGATCTCGGCAGCGTCCGCGGCGGCGCGGTCGAACGCCCGGGTGGCCTGGTTGCCGCGGCGCCGGGCGTAGCGCTGCTGCGACCAGCCGCCGGCCTTTGTCTTGCCCTGGACGTAGTGGCGTCCGACGCGATGCCGGACCAGCTCGGCGCCGTCGAAGATGCCTACCGCGTGGGAGTTGCGCCGGACGAGCAGGGCTCCGATCCGGCGCGGACGGGTGGCCTGGGCGACCAGCCCAGCCAGCAGTTCGCCCGGCGGCGGGGCACCCCATGGTGAACGTACCCAGGCGCGGGCGCCGTCCGGGCTGGCGAGTTCGACGCTGTCGGCGCTGAGGGTGACCGTGGGTTCGGGGTGGCGCAGGGCGAATCCGGCGAGCCAGCGCTCGAGCCGTCCGGGATCCACCCGGACCCGGTGCAACTCGGTCATGACTGGCAAGCGTAGTGTTTCCGGGTACCCTCACTACCGGTGAATATGGCCTAGTCTGGCAGCGGAAACGGAGGTAGCCGGTGAGCGATCTCATTGACACGACGGAGATGTATCTCCGGACGATCTACGAACTCGGCGAGGAGGGCGTCCCCCCACTGCGCGCCCGGATCGCCGAGCGACTGAAGCAGAGCGGGCCGACCGTCTCTCAGACCGTCGCCCGGATGGAGCGTGACGGACTGTTGACCGTGGACGCCGACCGGCAGTTGCGGCTGAGCCCGGCCGGGCTCAAACTGGCGACCCGGGTGATGCGGCGGCACCGGCTCGCCGAGCGGCTGCTGATCGATGTGATCGGGCTCGACTGGGTGCACGCGCACGAAGAGGCTTGCCGGTGGGAGCACGTGATTTCCACCGACGTGGAGCGCAGGCTGGTCCAACTGCTGCACGAGCCGGTCGAGTCGCCGTACGGCAATCCGATTCCGGCCCTGGCCGAACTGGGTGCAGCGCCCGCGCCGGAGGCCTTTCTGGACGGCGCGGTGCCGTTGTCGGAGGTGCTCGCGCACCGGGGCACGGTGGAGGTCACGGTGCGCCGGTTCAGCGAGTATCTACAGACCGACCAGCAGTTGCTGACCATGTTCGATGCGGCCGGAGTGTTTCCGGAGGTCGTGGTCTCGGCGACGATGGACGGCGGCGCGCTGGTGCTCAAGGCCGACGGGCGCGAATCCGGCCGGTTCGCCGGCATGGTGGCCGATCATCTCTTCGTCGCCAGCCTGGGCTGAGCGGGGCGCGGCGGCCGGGTCGGAATACCCGGCGAGCGGCCGGTGTTGGAGCCGGTGAAACCACGAGAGGACAGATGCATGGCTACCCGCGCACTTGATCAGCAGACCTTCGCCGACGCGATCCAGGAGAACGGAGACGGTGATCGTCGACTTCTGGGCGGACTGGTGCGGCCCTTGTAAGCGCTTCGCCCCGGTCTTCGACAAGGTCTCCGAGAAGCATCCCGACGTGGTGTTCGGCAAGATCGACACCGAAGAGGAGCGCGCCCTCGCCGGCGGCCTGGGCATCCAGTCGATCCCGACGTTGATGGCGTTTCGTGGCGGCTATCTGGTGTACCGCGAGGCGGGTGCGCTGAGCGGACCGCAGTTCGAGAACCTGGTTGACGCCGTCAAGGGTCTCGACATCGAGAAGTTGAAGGAGCAAGCAGCTACCGCTGCAGACTCCAGCGAGTCCTGAACCGACACGCCGTGTCACCCGCGCGGGTGACAGATCGGTTTTAATGCGCCTATACTTATGAGAGGTCCCTGCCCCATCCCCCCGGGCAGGGACCTTCTCGTTGCCCTGGCGGCCCCAGCAAGATTCGAACTTGCGACACAAGGTTTAGGAAACCTCTGCTCTATCCCCTGAGCTATGGGGCCGGACGCGATGGGCTCACCCCAGCATAGAGCTAGCCGTGATGGAGCGCCTACGAGGGCCGCGGCGGGCAGAGGGTGGGCCGTCCGCGTCACCCGACCGCTGATCGTTGAAATGTTGTCAACCAGCAAAAAGATGATCATTCGGACGTGCATTTGGCTGACGTATCGTATAAAGTCTTCTCCAGAGAGCGACGCCAGCTCGTTGATGTCTCCTGGGGGTGGGTAGACGGCTTTGGCCCTTCGATAGGCGTCGCTCTCGTCATGTCCGCAGGCGCCTCTCCGCGTCCGCTTTCCCTAGACTTCAGGCCATGAGCGACAACGGACTTGCTGCGGCCGTCGCGAAGATGCGGGCCGCCGGCGCCAATGAACCGGCCGTGGAGGTCTTCTCCCACTACTACCGCCAGGCCAGTGCGGGAGCAAGCGGAATGATCGCCGAGGACAGCATCAGCCCGCTGACCGATCCGCCGCAACTGGATGCGATTGAGGTCGACCCCGCGTCCGAGCGCGAGGCTATCGGCCGGACCGTGATCATCAAGCTCAACGGTGGCCTGGGGACCTCGATGGGCCTCGACCGGGCGAAGACGCTGTTGCCGGTTCGCGAGGGTCTCAGTTTCCTTGACCTGATCGTGCGGCAGGTGCTGGCGAGCCGGAAGGCCTACGACGCGCCGCTGCCGCTGCTGTTCATGAACTCCTTCCGGACCAGGCAGGACACGCTGGCGCATCTGGAGCGCTACCCGGAATTGGCCGTGGCCGGCTTGCCGCTGGACTTCCTGCAGAACGCTGAGCCCAAACTCACCGTGGATTCGCTGCAGCCGGTGGAGTGGCCGGCCGACCCGGCGCTGGAGTGGTGTCCGCCCGGCCACGGTGATGTCTACACCGCGCTGGTCGGCTCAGGTGTCCTGGACGCCCTGCTGGTGGCCGGCATGAAGTACGCGAGCATCTCCAACGGCGACAACCTGGGCGCCGGCCCCGATGCCCACCTGGCTGGCTGGTTCGCCGGTACCGGGGCTCCGTACGCCGCGGAGATCTGCCCCCGCACGGTCAACGACCGCAAGGGCGGCCACCTGGCGATCCGGAACAGTGACAAACGGCTGATCCTGCGGGACACCGCGCAAACCGCTGACGATGAGATGCACTTCTTCACCGACGAGCACCGGCATCCCTACTTCCACACCAACAATCTGTGGATCGACCTGGAACAGCTGAAGGGCACCCTCGAGCATCGCGGAGCGGTGCTCGGCCTGCCGCTGATCTACAACCTGAAGACGGTCGATCCCTCGGACGGCACGTCGCCCAAGGTGGTGCAACTGGAGACGGCCATGGGTGCCGCGATCGAGGTTTTCCAGGGCGCTACCGCGATCGCCGTCCCGCGGACGCGGTTCCAGCCGGTGAAGACCACCAACGAGTTGCTGCTGCTGCGTTCCGATGTCTTCGATCTGGGCGGGGACGGCCGGCTCACCCAGACCGTCGACGACCTGCCCCGGATCGACTTGGACGGCCGCTACTACAAGCTGGTGGACGACTTCCAGCGGCGGGTGGCAGTGGCCCCGTCGCTGCGTGAGGCTCGATCCCTAGTGGTCGAAGGCGACTGGACGTTCGACCGGCCGGTCGCGATTCACGGGCAGGCGGCCTATCCGGATCTCGGGCGACCGGCCGTCGCCGGAGTCGACGACCTGTCGTGACCGACCAGGCGCTGGCGCAGGCTGTCGGGCTGGCACTCACCGGGGAGCCCGGCACCGTCGACGTCTCGGCAGCCGATCCGCTGGCCGGCTTGGCGGCGTCGGGATGGTCGCCGGAGCGGATCCTGGCTCATGCGCAGAATGCCCGGGCCTCGGGTGAGGTCTGGCCGCACCCGGTACCGGAGGAGCTGCGGCGACTGGTCGGCAGCGCCCGGCTGTTCGCCGTCCTGCAGCAGGTGCAGCGCGACCTCGGCGTGTTCGGCCGGTCGGCAGCTCCCGCACGCGCCCGGGCGCTGACCGCCGACGAGCGCCGGCTGCTGAGCGAGGTGCCGCCGCACCATGGCCACTGACGATCGCTTCGGCGCCCGGCTGGTCGAGCGGTCTTGAATCGCGTATACCCCGGGACCAGCGCCTGGGCGAGTTCGACGAAACCCCTGGACGGCATGACGCTGACCAGGGGTTTCGACGAGCTCCGGCCCAGTGGCGATGCCACCGGGCCTGCGCGGGACTAGGTCCGGTCGACGCTGCCCGATCCGGCGTCCTTCAGCAGATCGCGGATCTCGGCGAGCAGTTCTTCGGTGGTCGGAGCGCCAGGCTCGGTTTCGGTCGGCTTCTCGGTGAGCTTCTTGAGGCGTTCGTAAGGCACCACGATGCCGAAGTAGACCACGAACGCCATGATCAGGAACGCCACCAGGGCGGTCAGGAACGGGCCGACGGACTGCATGCCGAACGGCTTCCACTCATCGAAGTTCGGTGCGCCGCCGAGCATTGCCAGCAACTCGACGACGATCTTGGTGAACGCGGTGGTGACGGTGGCGAACGCACCGCCGATGACGAAGGCAACCGCGATGTCGATCAGGTTGCCCCGCATGAGAAAGTCTTTGAAACCCTTGATCATGGTCAATCCCTTCAGATCACGGCCGCCCTGAGGGTCAGGGGCAAGTGACGAGCCGTGCTCCGGCGAATGTAGCGAAGTGGGCCGTAAGCGTCGGGGCGTCCTCGGTGCTGGACTGTCGCAGGGACCGGCCGGCCGACGTGCCAGGGTGCGGCGTCACCGGAGGCCGAACCCCAGGGGTCCGCGGGCGGCGGCCGCCGCGACCCGCGGCAACGCCGCCGGCCTGAGTTCGACCAGCACCACCGGCCCGGAACCCTGCACCGGGGACAGCGGCGAGGAGCTCTTCGAGCCGTCGAGCACCGCAACCACCCGAACCGCCGACGCGAGCAGACCGGTCTCGGCCTCAGAATCGGTGCCCAGCAGGTCGACCCGATCGCCGACCTCGATCAGCCCGGCGGCTGTTGCGGTGAGCGTGACCGGCAGCACGGCGGACCCGGGTGCCGCCAGCGCATCCCTGGTCACCACCGACGTAGGTAGCAGCACCGCCCCGGCCGGCAGCGACACGGTGAGCGGCCGCCCCACCGCCTGGTCTGCGGTTCGCAGATAGTCGGCAGGGAGAGCCGACAGCGGCAACTGCCGCTCGGCGACATCGGACGCCGCAACGGTCACGCCACCGACGAGGGCCCGCTGGGTGACCAGCACGGTTGACGTCGGCGGGCCGGGGGGCCGGAGCACACTCAACGCTGCCCAGACCGCCAAGCCGGCCAGGACGGCGGCCGACAGTCGCCGATAGCGACGGGTGAGCCGTCGTAGCCTGGTTCGGAGAGCTTTCACGCCCTCAGTAGATGCCCGTCGCGCGGAAAGTGTTCAAAATCGTTCAGGACTTCCTGCGACTGCGAGTCTCAGGCGGCGGGTGCGCCGCTCTTGGTCGTCCCGGCCGACGTGGCCGGCGTGCTGTCGCTGCTCGGCTTGCTCGCTTCGGCCGCCGGCTTGCTCTCGGCACCGGACTTGTTCTCGCCGACGCTGCCGGAGCCGCCGCCGGACTTCTTCTTGGCGGCGCGGCTGTCGGTGGCGTAGAAGCCTGAGCCCTTGAAGACCACCCCCACCGCGCTGTAGACCTTGCGCAGCGCGCCGTCGCAGGTGGGGCAACGGGTCAGCGGGTCGTCGGTGAATTTCTGCACGACCTCGAGCTGCGACGAGCAGTCCTGGCAACGGTATTGATAGGTGGGCATCGGCAACTTCCAGGGACGAGGGCGGACGGACCGCGGGCATGGAACCGCAGGCAGTCTAGTGGACGGCCAGCGTGCGCTGCTCGGTGACGATCAGGCCGATCCGTCGATCGAACGGCTCCACCGGAACGGCGTCGAGCACCTCGGCGTCCCGCAGCAGCACCGCGAGCACCGCGCCGGGGTCCGCGAACGCCAGCGCGCGGTCGTACCAGCCGCCACCGGTGCCGAGCCGGTCGCCGGACGGAGTCGCGGCCAGGCCGGCGCACCACACCAGCGAGGCCCGGGCCAGCGCTTCGGCGCCGAGGCCCGGACCGGTCGGTTCGAGGATTCCGGCGAATCCGCGGCGCATCCGATCGACACCGGCGAACTCCGCCCAGTCGGGCTCGCGCCGCACGGTGCCGTCGGGACGGCGGCCGAGCAGCGGCAGCAGCAGCCGGTGACCGGCGGCGTCCAGCTGGCGGACCAGCGACCAGGTATCGGGCTCGCCGGGAGCGGAGGCGTAGAGCGCGATGACCGGGTGCCCGGCGCAGACCCGCAGCGCGCGAGCGGTGCGCTCGGCACCGGTCGCGGGCGGTTCGGCTACGGCACGTGCGGTGCGAATCCGGTCGCGCAGCGCCTCCTTCGCGGCTCGGACGGAAACGGTCTCGGCATCGCCCGGAGGGTTCGACGAGACGGTCGGAGGCATTGACCTATGGTAAGAGCCATGGCGCCTTTCGGACGGACGAAGCGGGTCGAGACCCAGGCCGAGGACATCGTCGAGGCGGTGCCTCCGGAGTCGGTGCCGGCACCGCTCGAGCCGCTTGGGATGGCCGACTACCGGACCGCGCTGCTCGCGGTCGTGGAGCCGTTGCCGCCGATCGGCATCGGAGTCCTGGACGCCTTCGGGCGCCGGCTGTGCGAGGACATCGTCGCCGACATCGACCTGCCCACCTTCACCAGCGCGGCGGTGGACGGGTATGCGGTACGGGCGTCCGAGGTGGCCTCGGCCACGTCGTCCGACCCGGTGCAGCTGCCGGTGCTGGACACCCTGGACTCACCGGTCTACCGAGGCGCTCCGCTGACCGAGGGCACCGCGGTGCGGGTCTCGGCCGGGGCGCCGATTCCTGAGGGCGCCGACGCCGTGGTGCCGGCTGGTCAGACCGACGGTGGCGAGTTGGAGGTGAACGTCCGGACGGCGGTGGCCCCGGGCCAGCACCTGCGGCTCGCCGGTTCCGACATCGCCGACGGCACCCGGCTGCTGGAGCGCGGCCGGCTGTTGGACGCCGGCGCGATCGGCCTGCTGGCCGAGATCGGGCTGGACAAGGTGCTCATTCGGCAGCCGCCCCGGGTGGCTGTGCTGACCATCGGCTCCGACCTGGTGCCGCCCGGGCTGCCGCTGGCCTCCCGGGCGCATCGCTACGACGCCACGACCGCCTTGATCGCGGCTGCGGCAAGGGCGGACGGCGCCAGGGTGTACGCCGCGGGCACCTTCGCCGATCAGGCCGCGGCGATCACCGAAGCCCTCACCGACCAACTGATCAGGGCGGACCTGGTGGTGGTGATCGGCGGCCTCGACGGTGCCCTGCCGAAGGTGCTCGAGGGGCTGGGGGAGACCACGGTGCGCCAGGTGAGCATCCACCCCGGCGAGACGCAGGGGTTCGCCGTCGTCGGCGCTGAGCGGACGCCGATCGTCGCGCTGCCGGGCGGAGTCTCGGCCGCGTTCGTCGGCTATCACGCGTTCGTCCGGCCGGTCCTGCACCGGCTTCAAGGAGAGCCCGAGGAGCTTCCGCACAGCCAGGTGCTGCCGGCCCGGGTGGCGTTGCACGGCAGGCGCGGCGCCACCGAACTGATCCCGGCGGTGGTGAGCGAACGCGGCGTCGAGCCGACCGGCGTCCGCGGGGCAGACCTGGCCAACGACGTGGCGCGGGCCGACGCCCTGATCGTGCTGCCGCCCGGCACGCACCTGGTGCCGGCGAACTCCGACGTCGAGGTGTGGATGCTGACAGCGCCACGGACATGAGCGCCGTCGCGTCCTGGCCCGTGGTGCTGAGCCACGGGCCGGTGACTCTGCGGCCGTGGCGATTGACCGACCGGGGCGCCTGGGACGAGATCCGCCGGCGAAACGCGTCCTGGACGGGGCCGTGGGACTCGACCCGCCCGCACGACTCGCCCGAGCCCCCGCTGACCTTCGCCGGCATGGTCCGGCAGTTCAACCGGCGGGCCCGCCATGGCGGCATGCTGCCCTTCGCGGTGGACTACCGCGGGCCGGGCGAGCGTCGCGGCGTCCTGGCCGGCCAACTCACCATCTCGGGGATCACCCACGGCTCGGCCGGCTGGGCTCAGGCCGGCTACTGGGTGGACCAGCGCTGGGCCGGTCGGGGAATCATTCCGGTGGCGCTCGCGCTGGCGTCCGACTACTGCTTCTTCACGTTGCGGCTGCATCGGATGGAGGTCGCGATCCGGCCCGAGAACGCCCGCAGCCTTCGGGTGGTGGAGAAGCTGGGCTTCCGCTACGAGGGCGTCCGGCAGCGCTACATGCATGTCGACGGCGACTGGCGCGACCACGCCATGTTCGCGTTGCACGTCGAGGAGGTGGGGCCGGGGCTGCTGGCCCGACTCGAGGATCAGCCCTGATCAGAGCCTGATCGCAGCTGATCGGCCGACACTCCGCGGCCGGTCCGGCGACACGCCGACGCGGCCCCGTAGCGTGCCGGGTGTGGGCTTGACGGGAGTGATTTTCGGCGTGATCGCCGCGGGGTGGCTGGTCTATCTCGTGCCGTATTTCCTGCGTCGCCGGGCCGATCCAGCCCTGGATGACGTAGTCGATCCAGCGGCGCCGTTCACGGCGACGGTGACCATCGTTCGCCGCGGCGCTTCGCTGGCCACCGCGGAGGAGGGCGCGGCGGTCGTGTCGACGCCGTTGACCCGCCGCGCGGCCCTCTACGAACTCGCCCAGATCGACCGGCAGGCCGCGACCCGCCGCCGCAGGGTGCTGATCGCCCTGGTCTCGGCGCTGCTCGCGATCAGCGTGCCGGCGGCACTCGGCGTGCTGCCCTGGTGGGCGCCGATCGCGCCGGCCGGCCTACTCGCGCTGTTCCTGGTCGTGGCGCGGTTCAGCGTCCGCGCAATGCGCCGCGATCTGGACGCCCGGGCGCGCCGCGTCCGTGCGGCGAGCGACGAACGGACGGTGGCGATCGCGGTGCTGTCCGAGGACGACGGTGGCGCCGAGGCTTCGGTGGAGCTGACCGCGCCGGTCGCCCGCCCCGGCTCGCTGTGGGATCCGATCCCGATCACCGCGCCGACCTATGTGTCCAAGCCGCTGGCGCCACGAACCGTCCGCACCATCGACCTGTCCGCGCCCGTGGCGCCGGCCAGCGCAGTTCCGGTGACCGCCGAGCCGCTGCCCGATCAGGTCGCGGACGACGGGGACGAGCGTCGCGCGGTCGGTGAGTGAGGCGTCCGAGATGAACCGTCGGCGACGGAGTGCTAAAGTCGTCCGTGCTCGTTGAGCACCTGGGGCTATGGCGCAGTTGGTAGCGCGTCTCGTTCGCAATGAGAAGGTCAGGGGTTCGAATCCCCTTAGCTCCACCCACCGGTATCCGGCTTGACAAGCGGTTTCACGCCGATTCCAGCCCTGGCAGGTAATCCGTTTCGGGGTGTTCCTTCGTTCGGGTGCATCCCGTGTACTCCGGGTCGTTTCAGGTGCTTCAATCCAGCGCGATCGGCCAATGTTTCCAGGTGATGGAAGTAGCGGGTTTGGTTGCGACGGAGGCATGCCCGGCCCACTCCCTGCACGGTCAACGGATTGACACCCTTGGCCCAACCAGAGGCACGCGGCGGTTGAGTCCGAGACCGACACTCAGGCGGCCGCGATACTGCCCAAATTCCACCGAGAGCGCGGGCGATGCGGGTCAGCATGATGCCGCCGGGGGCCTGGGCGCCACAGCTGGGCAACTCGCTGGCGGCGGGGTCGACCGTGATCGATCGGAGGCGCCGCGCCGGATGGTCATGGCAACACACACTTCCTGGCCGCGCGCGAAAGCCCCGAACCTGGCGACGACGTAGCGGACGACAGGGTCGACCGCCTTCGTGGGCAGAGCATGCTCAGCGAGGCTTGCTGATCGCCAGTTCCCGAGCGACGGGAGTGTGGTCGTAGGCGTCCTGCGACGCGATGACCTCGCCCAGGTGCTCAATCGCCCAGGACCGCAGCATGCTCAGTGGCTCAAGCAGCGTCCGTCCCGCGTCGGTGAGGGAGTACTCGACCCGAACCGGCACCTCGGGGAACACGGTGCGGGTCACCAGGCCGTCACGTTCCAGGCCGCGCAAGGTTTGGGTGAGCATCTTCTGCGAGATCCCCTCAATACTTCGCCGCAACTCGGAGAAGCGGGCGTCCCCGCCGCCCAGGATGCCGATGATCAGCACCGTCCACCTGTCGCCGATCCGGTCGAGGATGCGGCGGGTCGGACAGTCGGCGCTGTAGGGGTTCCCGGGGAGCATGGCAGGTAGGTTACCGCAAAGTGCCTTCTTCCGATATGTGTGTTGCTCTCCTATGGTGACTGTAGGCCCGGCCGTGAGGCCGGAAACCAGTCCCACGAAAGGCATCACACACTCATGTCACGCATCGTCGTCATCGGAGGCACCGGCTACGCCGGATCGGCAATCGTCGCCGAGGCCGCCTCCCGAGGCCATCAGGTCACAGCGGTCAGCCGGACCCAGCCCGCCGACTCGATCCCCGGCGTCACCTACGTGCCCGCCGACGCGACCGACGAATCGGCGCTTGCCGGGGTGATCGCGGGCGCCGATGTCGTGGTCGCCGCGCTCGCGCCCCGCGGCCCGCTCGCTGAGTCCTTTCGGGAAGTGAACCGCACCATCGCCGGCCTGGCCGATGCCCACCAGGCGCGACTGTTCGTGGTCGGCGGGTTCTCGTCGTTGCGCCCGGCTGCCGGAGCGCCGCGATTCGTGGCAGACCCCAACAATGTCCCGGACGTCGTCCGCGACGAGATCCTGGCGGGGGCTGCTCTCGTGATCGACGATCTGCCGGCGACGCAGCAGACCCTGGACTGGGTGTTCGTCAGCCCCGCCCTCGGCTTCGGGGCGTATGCGCCGGGCGAACGCACCGGCACCTACCGACTGGGCGACGAGGTCGCCGTCGACCCCACGGGCGGGGCGATCTCCGCTCCCGACTACGCCTTGGGTTTCATCGATCTGGTCGAGCGGGACGACCACCACCGCGCACAGGTCAACCTCGCCCACTGATCACTCGACGTGGCGTGCGCCCGCGGTTCGCCGCCGCGGGCGCACAGCGTGGCGGCATGGACGCCGGTCACCGCGAGCCCTGACAACCATCGATACGGCTCCGGGTGCGGACGAAAGGCTCAGCGGCCCGGTCCGGCGCGCTATCCGTTGAACGCGGTCAGGCTGAGGACGTTGCCGTCCGGGTCGCGGAACCAGGCGATCTGGGCTCCGCCGGGGGCGGTCCAGACGCCGGCGTCGTCCTGACCGAATCCCGGGTAGCGCGTCATCACGACACCGACGGCGGCCAGCCTGTCGATGACGGTGTGGATGTCGTCGACGCGCCAGCCGAGGACGGTGAACGGCGGCGGCGTGTGTGCCTGGGTCTTCTGGATCCGCAGCATGGTGCCGCCCGCGTCGAACACGATCGCGAACTCTTCGTCAGCGATGAGCCGCAGTCCCAGGACCGCTTGGTAGAACTGCTTGGACGGCTGAGGATCGGTGGTCGCCGCGAACGCGATGACCTTCTGGTCGCCCAGACCGGCATTCTCACCCATGCGGCGAATCTATCCCGCCGCTGGCGCTGGCGACCGCAGGTTCGGCACGGTCAGCCCAGTCACCGACGGCAACCTAGGCTGAGGCAATGCCGGACGCCAGATTCGCCGATCCGCGGCTCGCGCCGCTGTACGACCTTTTCGACTCCGACCGGAGCGACCTGGACGCCTACCTGGCGATGGCTGCAGAGTTCGGCGCGCGGCGGGTTCTTGACGTCGGCTGCGGCACCGGGGTTCTCGCGCTGCTGCTGGCCGAGCGCGGCTGCGAGGTGGTCGGAGTCGACCCGGCCGCGGCGTCCCTGGTCGTTGCCCGCTCGAAACCCGGCGCCGACAAGGTGCGATTCATCGACGGGGACGCGACGTCGCTGCCGCCGCTGCAGGTCGACCTGGTCACGATGACGGGCAACGTCGCGCAGGTGTTCCTCACCGACGACGACTGGACGGCGACACTCGCCGGCATCCGAGACGCGCTCGCACCCGGCGGGCGGCTGGTCTTCGAATCGCGGGATCCCGCCCGCCGAGTCTGGGAGCAGTGGCGCCGCGATTGGACGCCGCAGTACGTCGAGTTGCCCGGCGTCGGTGTCGTCGAGTCCACGGGGGTGGTCACCCGGGTGGACGGCCAACTGGTCACCTTCGCCGGCGCGGTCACCTTCCCGGACGGCACCGTCGTACCCACCTCGTCCACGCTGCGGTTCCGGGAGCGTGTCGAACTCGAGGCGTCCCTGGCTGCCACCGGGTTCCGGGTGGACGAGGTCCGCGACGCACCGGACCGGCCGGGACACGAGTTCGTCTTCGTCGCGAGCCGTCTCTAGGCACGCTGATCAGTGCGGCGTTTCCTGGTTGAGCTCGTCCAACCCGTTGTAGGGAGCGGTCTCGACAAGCTCAAGCAACGACGATGTCGGCATCGCCAGCGGCGTCCTGGTTCAGTGCGCCACCGGGAAGACCAGATGGGTGACCCGATCACCCTGGACGCAGGTGGTGGGATTGCCGAGCGGCACCTCGTCGGCGGACAGCGTGCCGAAGAACGGACGGTTGCCTTCTCCCATCACCACCGGCACCAGGTCGATCGCCACCTCGTCCAGCAGCCCCAACTCCAGGCACTGCCGCGCGATGGTCCCGCCGGCGACCGACACCACGCGGTCGCCGGCGAGTTCCTTGGCCCGGCCGATGGCGGACGCGACCCCGTCGGTGACGAAGGTGAACGGGGCGTCCGGGTGCTGCTCGACCCAGTCGGCGGGGATCTGGTGCGTCACCACGACGATCGGGACGTCGAGGGTGTGCCGGCCCTGCCACCCCTCGGCCACGTCGAACAGCGTCCGTCCACACACTAGTGCGCCGAGCGAGGACGTCCACTGCCGCCAGTGCTGCGCGCTGGCGGCGCTCAGGTGCACGGTGAAGTCGCCGGCGGGAGTCGGGACGGCGACCTCGCCGTTCTGCAGCCAGTCGAAGAGGCTGCCGATGGTGTTGTCCGGCTTGGCGATGTACCCGTCCAGCGACATGATCGCCTGCGCCTGCACGATGCCCATGTCAGCCTCCTCAGCCGCGCCGCGGTCGGTAGATCTGCACGACGATCCCGCTCGGGTATGGCCTTGCCTCGACCAGATCCAGGCGTCGCGACTCGGGTAGTTGGGCGAACAGTGCGTCGCCGCGTCCCAAGGCGAGGGGCTGCACCAGCAGCCGGTACTCGTCGATGAGATCCTCCGCGGCGAGCGCGCCGGCCAGGCGAGCGCCGCCCCAGGCGATCACGTCCGGTCCCGGCTCCGCCTTGATCGTGGCGATCTCGTCGGCCAGTTCGCCGCGGCCCACCCGGGTCACCGGCCAGGTCGCCTCGGCGTCGGTGAGGGTCCTGGAGAAGACGACCTTCGGGATGTCGTTCATCGGTGCCGCGTACGGATCGTCCGATTGTGGCCAGAACGAGGCCATCTCCTGATAGGTGCGGCGGCCCATCAGGTGTGCGCCGGCCCGGCTGATCCGGTCGAGCTTCCACTGCTTCACCTCGGGATCGGCGACCGCCATCGCCGGATGCTCCCGATCGCTGGCGACCAGGCCGTCCAGTGACATCGACATATAGAGGATGACGTCGCGCATGGCTCCCTCGTTCCTCGTAGGTCGTTACGAACCGGCTCGGTTCATCGAGCATAAGGCGCAGGCCCGCGACCAGGAACGCCTGGCGGTACCGGCGGCCGCCCGGCCGCGTGGGCGGAATGGGTCGACCGCCCAGCGGGGGGACCGAGCCGCGCAGAGTTCATGCTGCGGGTGCGCTGCCGGTGGCCGACATCGCTCGCGGGCTCGTCGCGCTCGTCGACGCGTAGAGGCACCGGCCCTCGCGCAGCCACCACCAGTCGAACACCACCGCGAACCCGATCGGGATGATCGACGAGATCAGGGCAGCCACCCAGGTGGTGGTCGTCGCGTTGAGGTCGGCGATGCCGATCGCGCCCAACGCGAAGGCGATCGTGTTATTGACCGCATGCAGGGCGACCGCGGCTTCCAGGCCGCCGGTGCGCCAGGTCAGCCAGGTGGTCACCGCCGCGAACACGCCGACCGAGGCGAGGCCCCAGGCGTCATAGTCGTGCCCGAGCACGAACAGCGGCAACGAGATCACCAGCCCCCACACCGGTGCGCGCAGCCAGTGCCCGATCGCCTGCATCAGGACGCCACGGAACAGGTATTCCTCGCCGGCCGCCTGCAGCGGGACGATCAACACGGCCACCGCCAGCAGTCCCAGGGTCCTCTCGGACGGCACCGGCGTCACCGGATCGACGACCCACATCACGGCGAGCGGCAGCAGCATCGGCGCGGCGGTCAGCGTGACGGAGCGGACGAACAGCCCCCAACGGAACCGCCCTGCCACCGAGTCGAGGGTGCCGCGGCGTCCGAGCATGCGCACGGTGAGACGTCCGGCCGGGACGAGCAGGGCCAGCATCAGACAGAGGAACGCCGCCTGCACCGGATCGGCCATGTCGATGTCGGTGGCGTTCATCGCCTCCGCGGCGCCGGGCAGCAGCAGCCACAGCACGACCAGCCCGACCACGAGCACCAGGTAGGTCAGCAGGAACAGCCCGACGGTGGCGAGCGGACGCCACCAGCCAGGGGTGCGGCGGCTCAGCCGGAAGTAGGTCAGCGCCTCGGGGGCGGGGGTTGTGGACGGCATGGAAGCCAACAAAGCTGTCATGGCCCCAGCCTGGTTGCGGGCCGCCCCGGCCGGGGTCGGCCGATCGGGGCTCATCCGGCGCCGAAGGTCGGCTTCATCGTCATCCTTTCGGACGACAGGGCGGTTCGCCCGCACTCGGTAGATTGCGCCGGGTGAGGATTGCGCGGGGTGCCCGGACGGCGGCGGTGGTGGTCGCCGTCATCGTCATCGGCGTGCCGCTGCAGGTCGGCACCTGGATGGTGCTGTATCCCGACCTGGACCTCATTCCGGAGGCCGAGGCCGGCCGGGTCGCGGCTCTCATGCTCGGTGAGCTGCTGCTCGGTGTGCTGGCGGTCGCGCTGCTGCCGCTGGTGATCGGAGGCCGGGCCCGGCCCGGGCGCCGGGCCGGCATTGCGGCGCTGGTGATCACCCTGGCGTCGGCGTCCGCGCTGGCGCTTCCCGCGGCTGTGGTCGCGCTGGGTGCGGTGGCGTCCTGGCTCCGACGCGGCTGGCTGGCCGTCGTCGGCGCCGCCTGGCTGGCGGTGCAGGTCACGGTCATCGCGATCGACAATGGGTTGTGGCTCGGGGTCGTCGGTGCGCTGCTGGTCGGCGGGGGCGTGGTGATGGCCGGCCTCGCCGTGGGCCGGCGGCGGGCGCTGGTGGCGTCGCTGCGGGACCGGGCCGAGGCGCTGGAGCGCGAGCAGGCCGCGATCGTGGCGGGCACCCGGCTCGCCGAACGCACCCGGATCGCCCGCGAGATGCACGACACCCTGTCGCACCGGCTGTCGGTGATCTCGCTGCACGCGGGTGGGCTGGCCGTGCACCCCGACGGTGGGCCGGGCCGCGTCGAGGAGACCGCACGGCTCATCCAGCAGTCGGCGCAGACGGCGTCGGAGGAACTGCATGCCGTGCTCACCGTGCTGCGCGACGACCAGCACGACGTCCGGCTCGATCCGACGCTGGCCGAGGTGGAGACGGTCGTCGCGGTGTCGGGTGCGGACGTCCGGCTCAGCGTCGATCCGTCGCTCACCGGCCGGCTCGGCCAGCTCGCGCCGTCGGCGTCCAGAGCGCTGATGCGGGCCGTCTCCGAGGGGGTCGGCAATGCCGTGAAGCATGCGCCGGGCCGGCCGGTCACCGTGACTCTCAGCGGGACGCCCGGCCACGGCGCGCAAGTGGAGATCCGCAACCCGATCGGCGCGGGATCCGGGCTGGCCGGCGGGTACGGCCTGGTCGGCCTGCGCGAACGGCTCGAGTTGGCCGGTGGCCGCCTCGAGGTCGGACGGCACAGCGGCGAGTTCGTGCTGCGAGCGTGGGTGCCATGGACCTGACGCCCGTGGTGCGCACCCTGCTGGTCGACGACGAACCCCTGATCCGCGCCGGGCTGCGGATGATTCTCGACGGTGCCGCGGGTGTTGAGGTCGTCGGCGAGGCCGGCGACGGACGTGCCGGCGTCCAGGCGGCTGCGGCATTGCGTCCTGACGTGGTGCTGATGGACCTGCGGATGCCCCTGCTGGACGGGATCGCCGCCACCCGTGAGATCGTCGGCGCCGGCCGCGGCGCCGCGGTGGTGGTGCTCACCTCGTTCGACACCGAGGGCTTCATCGCCGACGCCCTGGACGCCGGCGCGCAGGGCTTCCTGCTGAAGAGCGCTCCACCGGAGGAGCTGACCGAGGCCGTCCGGCAGGCCGCGGCGGGCGCCATGCCCTTCACCCCGGCCGTGCTCCGCCGGGTCGTCCAGCTGGCCGCCCGCGCGCCCCGTCCGGACGACGCCGATCAACTCGCCGAGCTCAGCGAGCGCGAACTCGAGGTCGCGTTGCTCATCGCCGACGGCCTCGGCAACCAGGAGATCGCCGACCGTCTGTACCTGTCGCTGCCCACGGTCAAGACCTACGTCAGCCGACTCTTCGGCAAACTGGACGCCAGCAACCGTGTGCAGATCGCGCTCGCTGTGCGGCGTGCTCGGCTGGGATAGCCGGTTTCCTGCACCTAGCCGGGACAGTCCGGCGGCAAGCCCTCATCCGCTGGGCTCGGTTGTATCCGCGTCGCCGGCTGAGCCCGGGGTGCCGGTCTCGGCGGTCGATCCTGACAGCCCCGAGCGCAGTGCGTCGACGAAAGTGTCCTCGACATCCCAGGCCGCCCGGTCCAGGCGGGCGGTGATCCGGAGTCGTCCCGCGTAGCTCAGCGCCGCGACCACCACGCCGACGTTGCCCAGCGTCGGACTGATCGGCGTCAGGGAACGAACCCGCGCACCCATGACGGTCAGCGCAGCCGCTGGGCCTCGCAGATTCGTGACCAGGCTGATGATCGCCCGCTGGTGCTCGAACAGCGGGCGGTACCAGCCCGTCCTGCCCAGTGCGACCAATGTCGCCGAGAGCGCCGTCGACCCGGACGGGGCGCGGGCCAGCCACTTTCGCCGCCGGGTTCGCGCCGCGAGCCGTCCGAGCAGCTGGGTGTCGGTTTCGCCGCGGCGCCGCTGAGGAACCGACACCAGGAAGCCGCCGACCCGGTTGCGGCTCGGCTCGCCGTCCGCGGCTCCGATGGTGACCGGCACGCTGACCACGACCCGACGCAACCGCTCACCGCGCTGCAGTGCGGCTGCGCGCAGGGCTTCGGCGACGGCCAGCAGCAGCACGTCGTTGATCGTGGCACCGGCTCGATGAGCGATGCCGCGCAGCCGCTCCAGGTCCTCCTCGACGGTCACCAGCCGGAAACCGGAGGTCAGCGGGGCCAGCAACGAGGTTGCGGAGGTCGGCACATTGAGCGCGGCCAGCGGAGCCAGCCAGGCGCGCCTTGGTGCGGGGGCTGCCGTGGGTGGCTGGGGTGGGCTGCCGAACAGCGCGCTCACGACGGTGAGCGCGGTAACCCCGTCGAGCAGCACGTGGTGCGCCACGAAGAGCAGGTGGCAGGTGCCGCAGGAGCGAAGGACCCACAGGCGCCACATCGGAATCGTCTCCGGCAGGCTGGCCACCAACACGTCGGTCGCGGTGCCGACCGGATCGTCGGTGGCGATCTCGAGCACGTGCTCGGCGGGGTCGATGGCGACCTGTTGCCAGCGGGTCGCCCGGGTGCCGTCGTGCCGCACGAGGCGGTGGGTGAGCAAGGGAAGTCCGGCGGCGCGGTCGGCCACGATTGCGCGCAGTTCGCCGGTGTCGACGGTGCCGTCCAGTTCGGCCAGCACGGCGATCAGGCGCGGGTCGGGTCCGACGTCGCCGGCCAGTTCGGCGGCGTCCCCGATCGTGAATCGTTCCACTGTGCTCCTCCCGTGCGTGGTCGAGAGCAAGTCTCCCGTTCCCGCCGGTGCGCGGTGGCCGATAGGGACAACCGCAGCGCCGGTGCAGGCGGGCGAGCCGCGCGTCGGGCTATTTCGTGCCGATCAGTACGTGCTCGGCTGTATTGCACAGGTGGTGACGGTCGCGTCCGGAGGTGACCAAGAGAACCGTCCCCGCGGTCACGCGGAGGTGACCAGGAGAACCGTCCCCGCGGTCACGCGGCGGTGACCAGAAGAACCGTCCCCGGGGTTACGCGGAGTGACCAGAAGAACCGTCCCCGCGGTCCACGCTACGTGCTGCAGTCGGCGCAGATGCCGAAGAACTCGACCTCGTGGTCGATCTCGGCGAATCCGTAGTCGCCGGCGATCCGGCGGGTCTGCTCCTCCAGGCCGGGCAGGCTGAGCTCGACCGTCCGGCCGCAGGAGCGGCAGACCAGGTGATGGTGATGACCCGGGGTGCAAGTGCGGTAGGCGATTTGGCCGTCGGGGGTGCGGATCGCGTCGATCTCGCCGCCGGACGCCATCGCCTGCAGCGCCCGGTAGACCGTCGCCAGGCCCACCGTCGAGCCGTCCCGCCGGAGCCGGTCGTGGATCTCCTGGCTGGTGGCGAAGGACGTGCTGGCCTCGACCGCATCCCGGATCTCGGCGCGCTGCCGCGTCCGTCGTGGTGTTCGTTCAGTGCTCGTCATAGTGACCCTCATGCGCCGCGTGCCGGTGACCATCGTGAATGTAGTCGACGTGGCCACCGTGCGGCACCGCGGGATGCCCGCAGGTCTCGGAATGGGCGTGTGGATGCTCCTCGGTGACCTCATGCGAGCGGGACGGCTGGTCGTCGGTCAGCTCCACCGGCGGCGCATGCCGGCGCAGCAGCAGCAACGACACCGGCCAGCTGAGTGCGAACAGTCCGATGGCGATCACCACGATCAACGCGCCGGGGGCGGTGTCGAACTGGTACGAGCCGATCGTGCCGCCGACGGCGGCCAGCACCCCCAGCCCCATCGCGGTCAGCATCGAGCGCCGGAAGCCGATCGCCAGGTGGTTGGCGGTCGCCACCGGGACCACCATCAGCGCGCTCACCAGCAACAACCCCACCGTCCGCATCGACACGGTCACGGTCACGGCGGCGAGCGCCACGATCAAGATGTTGTAGATCCGCACCGGCAGGCCGATGGTCCGGGCGAACGGTTCGTCGGCGCTGACCGCGAAGAGTTGCGGCAGCAATCCGAGGCAGACCAGCAGCACCACCGCACCCAGACCGGCGATGATCCACAGCTCGGTGACGTTGATGGTGAGCAGCGACCCGAACAGGAAGGCCGACAGGGTGCCGGTTCCCTGGCCGGCGAGGCTGGCCAGCAGCAGGCCGCCGGACAAGCCGCCGTAGAACAGGATCGCCAGGCCGACATCGCCGCTGGTCCGGCCCAGTTCGCGGAGCAGTTCGATGGCGATCGCGCCGACCACACAGACCACGACGGCGACCGGCAGGGGAGCGGTGCCGGTCAGGAACGCCAGCCCGACCCCGGCCACCGCCAGGTGTCCCAGGCCGTCGCCGAGCAGGCTGAGCCGGCGCTGCACCAGGTAGGTGCCGATAGCGGGCGCGGTCAAGCCGGTGATCACCGCGGCCAGCAGGGCGCGCTGCATGAACTCGAGCGCGAGCCATTCCATCTCAGACCACCTCGAGTCCGGTGCCGTGGGCGTGGCTGTGCGGCCATTCGTGCACCTCGTGCCCACCGATGGACGTCACGAAAGGCCCGTCGGCGACGACCCGTCCGTCGGCCAGGGTGATCGCCCGGTCGATCAGCGGCTCGAACGGCCCGGGTTCGTGCAGCACCATCACCACGGTGGTGCCGCGCCGGCGCAATTCGTCCAGCACCCCCGCGAGCACCTCCTGGGTGGTGCGGTCCACCCCGGCCAGCGGCTCGTCCCAGACCATCAGGTCGGCGACCCCGGCCAGGGCGCGGGCGATCAGCACCCGCTGCTGCTGCCCGCCGGAGAGCCGGACGAACGGCGCCCGGGCGCGATCGGCCATCCCGACCCGAGCCAGGGCGTCGCTGACCGCTTGCCGGTCCTCAGGCCCGGCCGGCCAGAGTGGACGCCGCAGCCCGAGCCGTCCGGACGCCACCACCTCGCGTGCGGTGGCCTGCTGCACCAGGATCGTGCTGCGTTGCGGCACGTAGCCGATCCGGCGCCAGTCCCGGAACCGGCTCAGTTCAGTGCCGAAGAGCTGCACGGTGCCCCGATGCGGCACCAGCCCCAGCAAGGCCCGCATCAGCGTGGTCTTGCCGGAGCCGTTGTTTCCGGTGACCGCCACCGCCTGCCCGACGCCGATGGCGAAGCCGGCGTGCCGGACGATCGGCACGCCCGACAGCACCACATCGACCTGGTCGGCCAAGACAGCGGGGGCAGGGGTCATGAACAGCCGTTCGCCTTCTGCAGAGCGGAGAGGTTGGAGCGCATGACCTCAAGGTAGTCGGATCCGCGGGACTCGGCGGTCAGACCCTCCAACGGATCGAGCACGTCGGTGGTCAACCCGAGGTCGCCGGCGATCGACTTGGACACCGTCGGCGAGACCAGGGTCTCGAAGAAGATGGTGGTGACCTTGTTGGTCTTGGCGATCTTCTGCACCTCGGCGATCCGGGCGGCGGTCGGTTCGGTGTCGGGTTCGACGCCGCGGACGCCGATCTGCTCCAGCCCGTAGCGGTGCGCCAGGTAGCCGAACGCCTCGTGCGAGGTGATGAACACCTTGCGCTGGCAGGACTTCAGCCCGGCGGTGTAGTCGCCGTCCAGCTTCTTCAGGCTGTCGATCAGGGCGGACGCGTTGGCGGCGAGGGTGTCCTTGGCCGACGGCATCGCTTCGGCGAGGGCGTCCCGGACGTGCTCGGCGACCGCGACCATGTTGTTCGGGTCCAGCCAGGTATGCGGGTCGAGGGCACCGTGATCGTGGTCGTCCGCGTGCTCCTCCTCCTCGTGTTCGGCCGGTTCGAGCTTCAGGAAGGACGCGGTGTCGACCGTGCGCTTGGGGGTGACCGTCGTGATCGCGGTGTCGACCGCCGACTGGAACCCCTTCTGGAAGATCAACAGGTCGGACTCACCGAGCGCGGCGACCTGCTTGGGTGAGAGTTCGAGGTCGTGCGGCTCGGCGCCCGGCTGGGTCAGGTTCGTCACCGTGACCAGATCCTTGCCGATCTGCTTCGCCACGTACTCGAACGGGTAGAAGGACGCGGTCACCTTGAGCTGGGCGGCCGCCGGCGTGGCCGCGGTCGAGGACGGGCTGGTCGAGGTAGCCGGGGCCGAACATCCTGCGGTAATCGCCAGGCCAAGAGCCGCCGCCGCGGTCACCACCGCTCTGAGAATCTTCATGACAATCATTCTCAGACCGTTCCTGGCGTCTGTCAAAACGGAGGTGGCCGTCCGCCCCTGCCCCACGCGCTGGGTGGGTGAGCGGGGTCTGGGCGCGCGGCCAATGCTCTCTCGAGGTTCAGTCCTTGGGTGCCGGTGCCTGGTAGGGCTCGATCAGGTTGTCGGTCGGGCCACCAGGCTCGGCGCTGCCCTGGACGATGTTAGGCATCGTGGTCGTCAGCGGACCAGCGGTCACCGGACGCCGGCGCAGTCTGCTCTCGACAGCGCCGGCCAGCTTGGTCATCGCGTAGTTGAGCACGATGAACAGGGCCGCTGCGACCAGGTAGGCCGGCACCACATTGGCGTACGCGGAGCCCAACGTCTTCGACTGGTTGAGCAACTCCATGAAGGTGATGCCGAAGCCGAGGGCGGAGTCCTTGATCACGACCACGAGTTGGCCCATCAGAGCCGGCAGCATGGCCACCAGAGCCTGCGGCAGCTGGATCGACATCAAGGTCTGCTGGCGGGTCAGGCCGATCGAGAGGCCGGCTTCGGCCTGTCCCTTGGGCAGGGCATGGACGCCGGAGCGGACCAGTTCGGCGATCACCGACCCGTTGTAGAGGGTGAGCGCGGTCACCACGGCCATCAGCGGATTCAGGGACGGCAGGAAAACGCCGTTGCGAGAGTAGATGTTGAACGCGAAGTACATCATCAGCAGCACCGGAACGGCGCGGAAGAACTCAACCACGATGCCGCATACGATGCGGACCCACCGGTGCTGCGACAGCCGTCCGACGCCGAACACCAGGCCGAAGATGCCGGCCAGCACCACCGAGATCACCGATGCGCTCAGCGTTCCCAGCAGCCCGGGGATCAGGTAGGCCTGCCACGCGGCGCCGGTCAGGAAGGGCGTCCACTTCGCGGCGTCCCACTGGCCCGCCTCGCCGAGCTTGCTGATCACCAGGTACAGGATCCCGACGGTCACCAAGCCGCCGACGACCGTCATGATCATGTGCCGGACGCGGGCCTTGGGCCCTGGTGCGTCGAAGAGCACCGTCTGGGCGCTCACCGCTTCACCACCAGTTTGCGAGACAGGCTGGTGATCCAGATCCCGAGCGGCAGCGTCAGGATGACGAAACCGGTCGCGAACAGTGCGAACACGGCGACGGTTCCGGTTTCGTTCTCGATGATCCTCGCCATCAGGCCGGCGGCGTCCGCCGCACCGATCACTGCGGCCACGGTGGTGTTCTTGATCAATGCGATCAGCGTGGAGCCCAGCGGTGCGATTGCACCGCGGAATGCTTGCGGAAGAAGTACTTCGGTCAGCGATTGAGTGAAGGTCAACCCGATCGACCGGGCGGCTTCGGCCTGCCCGGCCGGAATGGTGTTCACGCCGCTGCGTAACGCCTCGCAGACGAACGCCGCGTGGTAGATGCTCAGCACGATGATCGCCCAATAGAACAGGTTCGTGGTGAAGTCGTCCGAGATCTGCAGTCCCAATACGAAGCTGGCGCCGAGAATGCTGAAGACCATCAGCAGGGTGAGCGGCGTGTTGCGGACCAGATTGACGTACGAGGTGCCGAGCAGTCGCAGGACCGGAACCGGAGAGACCCGGAGGATGGCGACGATCGTGCCGATCACCAGGGCGCCGAGCGCCGACCAGAATGCCAACTGGATGGTCAGCCAGAATGCCCCGAGCAGGTCGTAGCGGGACAGGATGTCGCCCATGATTCCCCCTGGAGATTCAGGTGGACGTCTCGGACGCCGTGGCGAGCGGCGTCCGAGACCTCCTCAGCGATCGGTCAGGAGCAAGCGGCCGGAGTGGGCGGGTTGCCCGGGCCCGGCTTGTAGTTGGCGGGGCCGAGGTTGGCCTGAACGGCCTTCTCCCACGAGCCGTCCTTGATCATCTCGTTGATCGCCGCCGTCACCTTGTTACATAGGTCGACGTTGCCCTTCTTCAGGCCGACTCCGTAGTTCTCGGTGCTGAACGGCTTGCCGACGACCTTGACCTTGCCCGCGTAAGCAGCCTGCGAGGCGTAGCCGGCCAGGATGGTGTCATCGGTGGTCAGTGCATCGACCGCCTTGGTTGACGAGGTGAGCGCGGTCATGCACTCCGAATAGGTGTTGAAGTTCTGCAGGTTGACGCCCGGGACCTTCTTCTCGACGTTCTGCGCCGAGGTCGAGTTCGCTACCGAGCACAGCTTCTTGCCCTTCAGCGACTCCGGTCCGGTGATCGAGGTGTCGTCGGCCCGGATCAACAGATCCTGGCCGGCGATGAAGTAGGGCCCGGCGAACGAGACCCGCTGCTTGCGGGTGTCGTTGATCGAGTAGGTGGCGACGACCAGGTCGACGCTGCCGTTCTCGATCAGGGTTTCGCGTTGCGGGGTGGCTGCCTGAACCCACTGGATCTTGTCGGCGGGCGTCCCGAGCTTGCCGGCGATGTAGGTGGCGACATCCACGTCGAAGCCGGTGTACTTGCCGCCTTCGTTCAGGCCCATGCCCGGCTGGTCGAATTTGATGCCGATCTTCAGGGCTGACAGGTTCGTACTGCCGGCGCCGCCACCACAGGCGGAGAGCGACAATGCAAGCGCAGTGGCGGCTACGGTGGCGCCAATCTTCTTGAGTGACATGGACGAGCTCCTTGTTGGTCGGTTTCTGTTGCTCGGTCAGTGGGTCAGGATCTTCGACAGGAAGTCCTTCGCGCGGGCAGAGGTCGGATTGGAGAAGAACTCGGCCGGAGTGCTGGATTCGACGATCTCGCCGTCGGCGAGGAACACCACCTTGTCGGCCGCCTTCCGGGCGAATCCCATCTCGTGGGTGACCACGATCATCGTCATCCCGTCCTTGGCGAGCTCGACCATCACGTCCAGCACCTCGTTGATCATTTCGGGGTCGAGCGCCGAGGTCGGCTCGTCGAAGAGCATCACCTTCGGGTTCATTGCCAGTGAGCGGGCGATCGCCACCCGCTGCTGCTGGCCCCCGGAGAGCTGCGCGGGGTACTTGGCCGCCTGATGGGCCACGCCCACGCGTCCGAGCAACTCCATCGCTCGCTTCTCGGCCTCGGCCTTCGGTGTCTTGCGCACCTTGATCGGTCCGAGGGTGACGTTCTCGAGGATCGTCTTGTGGGCGAACAGATTGAAGGACTGGAACACCATGCCCACGTCGGCCCGCAGGTTGGCGAGTTCCTTGCCTTCGTCGGGGAGCTTGCGGCCGTCGATGGTGATGGAACCCGTCTCGAAGGTCTCCAGCCGGTTGATCGTCCGGCACAGGGTCGACTTACCCGATCCGGACGGCCCGATCAGGATGACCACCTCACCCTTGGAAACGGACAGGTTGATGTCCTTGAGCACATGCAAATCACCGAAGTGCTTGTTCACGCCTTCGATCACGACGAGTGGCTCTGGCATGCGGGCACGCTAGCCGCCCAACACCCGTGGTCACAAGCGCTTTTGATGGCGACCCGACCGATTGTCACCATTTTGCAATCGCCCGGCGGCCGGTTGCCGGCCGGCCACGGCCGGTGCGAGGTTCGGGTGGCGCCGCTCAGCCGCCGAGTTCGGCCCGCAGATCGGCCGCGTCCGAAACGACTCGCTGCATCTCCTGGCCGCCGTCGCAGGTGATCAGCGCGACCTGCAGCGGCGGGCCCCAGTCGAGCACACGCACCTCGCCGCCACTGGCCCGCCAGCGCAGCATCGCCGCCAGATCGTCGGACGGCTCGGCCTGCTCGGTCATGAGATCATCATGCTGTACCCAAGTGATGCGGCGCTCCGAATACGGCGCGGCGCGGCCGCACGGTCCGGCCACCACGCGAGGAGGTTCGGCGATGGTCGAGTGGTGGTGGCTGCTGGTCGTCCTGCTCGGGGCCGTTGGCGCCTGCGTCGGGTTCCGGCCGGCTTTCACCCGGTCGATGGCCATGTTCCGGGCGTGGCGCGAGGCTGATGATCCGCTGCCCGGCGTGTTCACCACGGTGGGGGTCTCCCTGGTCTGGCTGGGTGTCGGGGTCATCGCAACTGTGGTCGTCTACATCGCGACCGCTGTCTTGGTGCCGTCCAATGTCGCGGCCACCCTGGACAACGTGTCGAAGATGGGTCCCCTGGCCACAGTGGCGGCTGCGGTGGTCGCCGGCCTCTTCGGTGCCGGGGCCGTACTGCAGAAGCGGGCAACGGACCGGCGCGACCATTGGTGGAAACGTGCCGAGTGGGCGCTCACGGCTAGCTTCTCGGACGATCCCGAGCGGCGGGACGCCGGCCTGGCGGCACTGCGCTACCAGGTGCGCAATGCGCCGTCGATGGGCGAGGCATGGTTCCTGAAGAGTGTCATGGCCGACGACAAGCAGGACCTCATCGACGCCCTGGGCAAACAGGGGATCAACCTGGGCGCGGACGACGTATTCTCGGACGAGCTAGCGTCCACTGTTCGCCCGGAGCGAGGAGGTTCCTGACTGTGAGCAGCGAGCCACTCGTGAAGTATCTGGCCGACGGCACCGCCGAGGTCACGATCAGCCGTGATCGGGCGATGAAACTCTCGGTGGAAGTGTGGGCGAACCGCAAGCTCGGCCTCGAGACCCCGAGTTGGATGATCGACGTTGCTGCCCTGGTCGATCCTACGATCCGCACCGAGCCGACAGCTCGCAACAGACGGATCGAGTGGGTGATCGCCCCGGCGGTGCCGGAACCGATCCGCGCCCGGGTACCTGCTCCGGAAGCGGGGTGGGGTGTCCCGTCCTCGTACGTTGGGGCGGTGTCGGAGGCCGCCGAGTCGCGGGTGCCTGCCCCAGAAACGGCGCCGGACGTGTCGTACCCGGGACATGACTGATCAGTTCCCCCGGTCCACCTTCGCGAGTTCTGATCGACCATGGCACTGATCACGCTGATCACTTCTGGGCAGGTGCTCGCCGAGCCGGCCCGCGATCCTGAACTCATCCTGCTGCGAAACGAACTGGCTGTTTGCGGCGTCCGGTGCGCGTTCGCGGACTGGGTGGCCGCGTCCGAGTTGTCGGCGAGTGACCTGGTGATCATCAAATCGCCGTGGGACTACGCGTACCGCTCGGTCGAGTTCCTGGGCTGGCTGGGCCGGGCCGAGTCGCAGACCCGGGTGTTGAACCCGCCCGAGGTGATCCGCTGGAACCTCGACAAGCGCTATCTGGGCGAACTCGCCGATCGCGGCGTCCCGGTCTGCCCGACCACGTTCTGCGGCGACCTGGACGAGGTGCGTGCGGCGATCGATGCGTGCTCGGGGCGGGTGGTGGTGAAGCCGACGGTGTCGGCGTCGTCGGCCGACACCGGGCTGTTCCAGCCGGACGACCCGGCCGCGCTCGCCCTGGCCCGGCGGATCGTCGGGGGCGGCAAGCAGGTGATGGTGCAGCCGGCCGTCGATTCGGTCGCCACGGCCGGAGAGCGCTCGCTGATCTACCTCGCCGGGGAGTTCGCCCATGCTGTCGGACGGGCTCCGGTGCTGGCGCTGGGTGGCGGGCTGCGCGCCGTCCGCGAGCCTGCCGTGCTCGTCGACCCCGAACCCGCGGAGTTGGCAATGGCCTGCCGGATCCTCGCGGCGGCGTCCGAACTGATGGCTGCCCGCGGCGTCCGGGAACCGTTCCTGCATGCCCGGGTCGACCTGGTCCGCGGGGACGACGGACGTCCGCTGTTGTTGGAGCTGGAATTGTTCGAGCCGAGCCTGTTTCTGCACCTGGCGCCCGGCGCGGGGCGACGCTACGCGGAGGCGCTGATGGCACGCTTGGAGGCATGAGCGCCCAACGAGATCTCGGCCAATCGATGCTGCAGGTCATCTTCAGCTTCTTCCTCGGCCTCGCTGTGGTCGCCTTCATCGGAATCGGCGTCAACACCTTCTATCCCGAGCCCGGCTACACCACTGACTCGGAGGGGGTGTGGAACAGCTATCGACTGACCACGTCGATCGTCCTGCTGGTCTGCGCGACTCTGGTGATGCTGCTGTCCCTGGCAATCGCGAACACCGGCTCGGTGCTGGCCAACGGCGCGCTGCTCGGCGGTCTGTTCACCATGCTGTATGCGGTCGGCATCGGGATTTCGGCCGGTCAGCAATGGCCACGGTTCCTGGTGATGGCGGCCGCGCTGGTGATCACCGTCGGGGTCGGCTGGTGGAAGTTCAGCCGCCGGCGCCCGGGGGCAACAGCCACCGCAGCCGGTGCCTGGGCGCCTCCCGGTGCCGGCGTCCTCTCCGGTGAGGCGGAGGAGCGGCTCGCCGCGGTCGAGGCCAAACTGGACGCGCTGGGCCGGGCGCTGCGCGACTGATCGACCGACTCGCCCTCGCCTGTGGGGTTCGAAGTGGCACGATGACGCCGTGAGCGCGGAATCGACGAGAATCGTTCAGCGGGTGATGTCGGCGGTCCTGCTCGCTCTGGTGCCGGTGGTTGCGATGTCGCTGTCGCCCTGGAGCGCGGCGACCGGCCTACTCGTGTTGGGCGTCCTGCCGACGCTGACCGCGGCGCCGTTGGGCGTCCGGGCGATGCTTACCGCGGCGATCGGTAGCGTCGTGACCGCCTTCGTCGCCGTGCTGCTCGCCCAGACCGGCGGCTGGGCACCCTGGCTGGGGACCGCCCTGGTGGTGCTGCTGTCGTTGGCGACGGGTGCGCTGGTGCTTAGCGGCCTGCATCCGGTGGGGGCCGCGGCCATCTCGTTCGCGGCCTACGTGCTGGTCGACCCCGCCAGCGTGATCGTCTTCCTCGACGCCCGCGCCACCGGCCTGGCCGCCGCCGCGGCCGTTACGACCCTGGTGCTGCTGGGCTGCGGCTGGGTGATCGGCGCGGTCGCGACGGTGTTGCGCGGGGTGACGTTGCCACCGACCGACCGACTGCCGCCGACGCTGCCTTACGGGGCGCTGCTCGCCGTGTTGTGCGGCGGGTTCACCCTGGTGTGTGCCTACTGGTTCCATGGCACCAACGCCTGGTGGGCAGTGATGACCGTGGCCGTCATCCTGCAACCCACCCACGGCGAGACCGGCACCAAGCTGCGCGGACGGATCGTCGGCACGATTCTGGGCGGCACACTCGCCGCGCTCATCGCGGTCATCCTGCCCGGCGAACTGGTCGGCATCCTGCTGGGCGTGGCGGCGTCGCTTGCCTCAGTCATGCTGCTGCTGAGCGGTGCCGCCTACTGGAAGTACTCGGTGGCGGTGACGATGTCGGTGATTCTGCTGACCTTCGAGCGCAGCGAGGTTGTCGTCGGCGACATCCAGCGGATCCTGGTAACCGTGGCTGCGGCGGCGGTGACGGCCGCAGTGGTGTCGATCGCCACCCGGTTGGCGCCGGCACAGGCGCTCGCGGATCCGGGCCAGAGGTCCGGCGGTGAACGGCCGCCGGGCAGGTCTGGCAAGCTTCGGCCATGACCGCCACCACCGCGATCGCGGCCCGTCTGCACCCGGAACTACGCGCGCTGCGCCGGGCGATCCACGCCGACCCCGAGCTGGGCAACGACAACCCACGCACCCAGGCGCGCATCCTGGACGCCCTGGCCGGGCTCGATCTCGAGATCACCACCGGCAAGTCGCTGACCAGCGTCGTCGCCGTGCTGCGCGGTCGGGCCGAGACCACCGCCGTCCGGCCGGTGGTTCTGCTGCGCGCCGACATGGACGGGTTGCCGGTGAGGGAGGCGACCGGTCAGGAGTTCGCGTCCACCACCGGCACCATGCACGCCTGCGGGCACGACCTGCATGTGGCCGGGCTGGTCGGGGCGGTCAAGATCCTGCACGAACTGCGCAACCAACTGCCCGGCGACGTGGTGTTCATGTTCCAGCCCGGTGAGGAGGGTCCCGGCGGCGCTGCGCCGATGATCGCCGAAGGGGTGCTGGACGCGGCCGGACGCCGGGCCGACGCCGCCTACGGGCTGCACGTCTCCGCCGCACAGGCGCCGTTCGGGGTGTGGTGGGGGCGTCCGGGAACGCTGATGGCGGCAGCCGACCAGTGCGCGATCACCGTCCGCGGCCGAGGCGGGCACGGCTCGCAGCCGCACAACACCGCCGACCCGGTGCCGGTCGCCTGCGAAATCGCCATCGGCCTGCAGACCATGGTGACCAGGCAGTTCCACATCTTCGACCCGGTCGTGGTGACGGTCGGCAAGATCGCCGCCGGCACCAAAGAGAACATCATCCCCGACGACGCCCGGCTGGACGCCACCGTGCGCACCTTCTCCGACGCGACCCATTCCACGATCCCGGAACGGATCACCCGGCTGGCCGCCGGCATCGCCGAGGCGCACGGGATGACCGCCGAGGTCGACTACGTGCGCGGCTACCCGGTGACGGTGAACGATGACGCCGAGTACGCCCACGTCCGGGACACGGTGACCGACCTCTTCGGTGCCGACCGCTACACCGAGCTGGAGCATCCGCTGGCCGGCGGCGAAGACTTCAGTTTCGTCGGCCAGCAGGTGCCGAGCGCCTTCATCTTCCTCTCCACCTACCCGGGCGAGGACTGGGCCAACGCCCCGACCAACCATTCGGCGCGCGCACTGTTCGACGACGGCGTCCTGGCCGACGCGGCCGCGTTGCTCGCCGAGGTGACCATCCGCCGGCTACAGCGGGGCTAGCCGGCGACCAGGTCGAGGGTGAGAAACACCTTGTCGGAGGCCCGGTTGGTGAGTTGCGCGGCGAACCTGTCATCGTTGCGCGCCGCGGCGAAGCGGACGGTCGAGGGCAGCAGCACGGGCTTGGTGAACTGGACCGACACCTCGAAGGAGCCGGGCAACCGGGGCTGCAGCGCGGCCAGCGCGCGGGCGTGGGTCCACATGCCGTGGGCGATGGTGCGCGGCAGACCGAACGCCTTCGCGGCCAGCGGGTTGAGGTGAATCGGGTTCACATCGCCCGAGACCGCGGCGTAGCGGCGTCCCAGATCCGACGGTAGCCGCCACAGCCCGGCCGTCGGCAGCTCAGGCGATTCCGTCGTCGGTCGAGCTCGTCGAGACCCCTCCGGGTCTTGAGTCGGTCGAGCTGCCCCGGTTTCCGTTGGTCGAGCTTGTCGAGGCCCGTCCGCCAACGACGCCGAACGGTTCAGGTAGGTCGACCGGCCCGTCCAGACCGGCTCCCCGGCAACCAGGGCTTCCCCGACCAGGTCGACCAGGACGCCGCGCCGGTGCGGCCTCAGGCCTTCCGCGCGGACCCGCAGTTCCAGCGGCTCGGTGATCGCGACCGGACGCAGCTGCGTCATCGTGTTGCTGACGTGCACCATGCCCAGCGGCGCGAGCGGGAAATCCGGCGCCGTCATCAGGCTCAACTGCAGGGGAAAGGTCAGCACGTGCAGCCAGGTCGCCGGCAGTTCGTCGGTCAGGGTGAAACCGCAGACCCGGTCGTAGCCGGCGACCTCGGCCACCTCGCACCGGTGGTGCAACAGGTTCACCACCCGATCAGGCAATCCCGCGCTGACCGGCGGCCGGCTGCGCGGCGAGAGTGCGCGGGCGTAGTGCGCGACGGCGGAGGGCATGCCGTCCAGGACGACGACCTCGCTCATCAGCGGCCCACGATCAACTGGCCGCAGACCCGCAACACCTGCCCGTTCACCGGCGTCGCCGGATCGGCCAGGAAGACGATCGCCTCGGCCACATCGACCGGACGGCCGCCCTGCAGCAGGCTGGACGAGCGGCGGAAGATCTCCCGGTCGATCACCGGGATGGACGCGGTCATGTCGGTCTCGATGAAACCCGGGGCGACGCCGTTCACCGCGATCCGACGATCGGCCAACTGCGCCGACAGCGCCCGTACCATGCCCATCACGCCGGCCTTGGACGCCGCGTAGTTGGTCTGGCCACGGTTGCCGGCCCAGCCGCTGGTGGACGCGATGGCGACGATCCGTCCACCGTCGGCCACGCCGCCCGGCTGCTCGGGGTTGAGCAGGACATCGTTGATCCGCAGCTGAGCGGCCAGGTTCACCTCCAGCACCGCACCCCAGCGCTGCTCGTCGAGGTTGGCCAGCAGCTTGTCCCGCAGGATGCCGGCGCAGTGCACCAGCGCGCCGATCCGGGCGTCGGGGCCGTACCGGTCGATGACGTGCCGGGCGATCCTGACGCCGGCGTCCGGGACGGTGATGTCGAGTTGCAACGCGGTGCCGCGGACGTCGTTGGCGACCGCGGAGAGCGCCTGGCCGGCGGCCGGCACGTCGACACAGACCACCCGGGCGCCGTCGGCGCCGAACCGGTGCGCGATCGCCGCACCGATGCCGCGGGCGGCGCCGGTGACCACCACGATCCGGCCGTCGCGCCTGGTTTCGACAGGCTCAACCACCGGATGGTCGAGCTTGTCGAGACCTTCCTTCGATTCAACAAGCTCAACCAGCGAAGGAGACAACACGATGGGCTGGCCGTCCACATACGCAGAGCGGCCGGACAAGGCGAAACGCAGCACCTGGGCCAGATCGGACGGCGTGGTGCCGTCGGCGACCTGGATCAGGTTGCAGGTGGCGCCGAACCGCAGTTCTTTCCCGACGCTGCGCATGATGCCGTCCAGCGCCTGCCGCACGGCCGCGGTCTCCACATCGGCGGACGTGGCCGGGTCCGCGGCGACGATGATCACCCGTCCGGACGGCTCCAGCGCTTTGATCGCCGGGCGCAGCACCGCCCGCACCTGCTCGAGCTGCTCGATCCGATGGGCGCCGGTGGCGTCGATGACGATGCCGCCGAGGCGTCCCGGGTAGGCCGGTGGACGCTGCCGTCCGTCGGCGTCGGTGCTGCGGGAATCCGGTGTGTCGATCAGCGCCGGCTGAGCATCCACGCCGAGTGCGGCCAGCGCGTCCGGCACCAGCGAACCCGCGGGTTCGACCACCCCCAACGCGATGGCTCCGGACGGCATCGCCTCGCCGCGGCGCAGCACGGTGGCTTCGGGCAGTCCGGCCTTGGCCGCAACGGCCTTGCCTACCTTGGAATCCAGCACCCCGGAGATCAGGTCGTCGAGCTTCATCAGCACGCCTCCACGATCGCCACCACACCCTGACCGCCGGCCGCGCACACCGAGACCAGTCCGCGGCTGCCGGACCCCCTCGCCGCCAGCATCTTCGCCAGCGTGCCCAGGATGCGGGCGCCGGTCGCCGCGAACGGGTGTCCGGCGGCCAGCGACGAGCCGTGCACGTTGAGTTTCGCCTTGTCGATCGACCCGAGTGGGGCGTCCAGGCCCAGCACCTCGCGGCAATAGTCGGCCGACTCCCAGGCGGCCAGCGCACACAACACGGTGGCGGCGAACGCCTCGTGGATCTCGTAGTAGTCGAAGTCCTGCAGGGCCAGGTTGTTGCGCCGCAGCAGCCGCGGGGCGGCATGCACCGGCGCCATCAGCAGGCCTTCGCCGCCGAGGGTGAAGTCGACGGCGGCGGTCTCGGCGTCGACGATCCGGGCCAGCACGGGCAGGTTCCGCTGCCTGGCCCAACTCTCCTCGGCCAGCAGCACGGTCGCCGCGCCGTCCGAGAGCGGGGTCGAGTTGCCGGCGGTCATTGAGGCGTCCGGACCGTCACCGAAGACCGGGCGCAGCTTCGCCAGCTTCTCCACCGAGGTGTCGGCGCGCAGCGGCTGATCGCGGGTCAGGCCCAGATAGGGGGTGACCAGGTCGTCGAAGAAGCCGGAGTCCCAGGCGGCGGCCAGGTTGTGGTGGCTGGCGGCGGCCAGCTCGTCCTGCGCCTGCCGGCTGATGCCCCACTGTGCGGTGGTCAGTGCCTGGTGCTGGCCCATGTTCAGGCCGGTGCGGCGCTCGGCGGCTTTCGGCACCTCGGGCGCCAGGTCGGACGGCCGCACACTTGCCAGCGTCTTGACCTTGTCGAGCGGGGTCTTGGCGGCGTTCAACCGGATCAGCGTCTTGCGCAGCCGGTCGCTCACTGCCACCGGTGAATCGGACGCCGAATCGACGCCGCCGGCGACGGCGACATCGGCCTGCCCGACCCGGATCCGGTTGCTGAGCTGGACGGCCGCGGTCAGGCTGGTCGCGCAGGCCTGCTGGACGTCGTAGGCCGGTGTGGTCGGTGCCAGCGCCGAGGACAGCACGGCTTCGCGGGTCAGGTTGAAGTCGCGGCTGTGCTTGAGCACCGCTCCGGCGCCCACTTCGCCGAGGCGTTCGCCGGCCAGCCCGAACCGGGCGGCCAGCCCGTCCAGTGCCGCGGTGAGCAGATCGATGTTCGTGGCGGACGCATAGGCGCCGCCCACCCGTCCGAACGGAACGCGGTTGCTGCCCACGATCACGGCGTTGCGCAGGTCTGCCATGCCAGCTCCTTCGCTGCGGATTGTCGTGGCTCACAGTAGCAGGTACGAAAAGTACCGGGTACTGTGAGTGTCGTGAAAACCCCGCTCGCGAAGACGCTCGCCAAGCCACCGGCGGATGGACGCGACACGCGCTGGGCCGAGCACCGGCTGCAACGCCGCCGCGAGTTGGTCGAGTCCACGCTGCGCGCCATCCGCAAGCATGGGGCGACCGTGGGCATGGACGAGATCGCGGCCGAAGCGGGCACGTCCAAGCCGGTGATCTATCGGCACTTCGGCGACCGGCCGGGCTTGTATCGCGCGGTGGTCGAGAAGGTGGCGCGGTTCATCCTCGACGACCTGCGCACCTCGGTCGACTGGGATTCGTCGATCGACTGGACCGACGGCGACGACTTGGGCCGGCTGATCCGCGACCTCACCCACAGCTACCTGCGGCTGGTGCAGCGCGACCCCGAGATCTACCGCTTCGTGATGTCTCGTCCGCTGGTCGAAGGAGACCTGACCGACGACCCTGTCACCGGGTTGACCATGCGGATCGGCCAGCGGATCGCCGAACTGCTGCAAGCGGGCGGGCTGGCCGCCGACCGCGCAGACACCTGGGGGCACGGCCTGGTCGGCTGCGTCCGGGCCGCCACCGATCAGTGGATCCGGGCAGGGATGAACCGTCCGGCGTCCGACGTCGCCGACGACCTGTCCGAGCTGCTCACCCCTGTCCATTCCGCATCCCGCCTCGCCACGATCCCGGAAGGAACCCGATGAGCACCGTCACCACCGCCGCGACCGCACGCGCGAGCGAAGCCCGTCCCGCCGCCGACGGCGAGCCCGGCCTGGGTGCCACCCTGCTGGCGGCGCTGGATGGGTCGCAGCATGAACGCCGGATGGCCGGCCGGGCCGCGTTCCCGTCCGAGGGAATGTTGCGCGACCCGTCCCTGGGACTGACTCAGGCGCGGGCCTGGACGCTGGATCGGCTCGGCGAGTTCGTCGCCGCCGGCTTCGGGCAAGCGATCGTGGCGATCGAGCAGACCAGCCGGGACACCCAGCTGCAGTCCCTGATCGACTTCGAGACGATCTCGTACGGCGACCTGTCGGTGGCGATCAAGTCCGGCGTCCAGCACGGACTGTTCGGCGGCGCAATCGCCGGCCTGGGCACCCCCGCGCACCACGAACGGTTCCTCGCCGACGCGCTCAGCCTGCGCACCCTGGGCTGCTTCGCGATGACCGAACGCGGGCACGGCAGCGACGTCGCGTCGCTGGAGACCACCATCAGCTACGACCCGGACGCCGGTGAGTTCGTCGTCCACTCGCCGCGGTGGTCGTCGGCGAAGACCTACATCGGCAACGCCGCCGAACACGGCCACCTGGCTACGGTGTTCGGCCAGCTGATCGTGGACGGCGTCGAGCGCGGCGTGCACTGCATCCTGGTCCCGCTCCGGGACGCCGACGGCCGCGTCCTGCCGGGTGTGACCATCGGCGACAACGGACACAAGGGCGGACTGCTCGGCGTCGACAACGGCTCGATCGCCTTCGATCACGTCCGGGTGCCGCGCGACCTGCTGCTCGACAGGTTCGGCTCGGTGGACGCCGAGGGTCGCTACCTGTCGTCGATCGAGAACGCCAACCGGCGCTTCTTCACCATGCTCGGTGCCCTCGTCCGGGGGCGGATCTGCATCGGCGGCGGTGCGGCGATCGCGGCCCGCCGGGCGCTGTCCATCGCGACCCGGTACGCCGATCGCCGGAAGCAGTTCAGGCATCCGCATTCCGACGATGAGACCCCACTGCTGGACTACTTGGCCCATCAGCGCAAACTGCTGCCGGCCATCGCCCGCGCCTACGCGCTGGGCTTCGCCCAGAACGAGCTGATCGACGCCTACGGCACGGTCAGTTCGGACCCCGACCACGACCCGAGGGCGCAACGCGCCCTGGAAACCCTGGCCGCCGGATTGAAGGTGTTGAACACCGATTTCGCCAACGCCACCATTCAGACCTGCCGCGAGGCGTGCGGCGGCGCCGGCTACCTCAGCGAGAACCAGCTCACCCAGTTGCGTGCCGACACTGACGTGTTCGCCACCTTCGAGGGCGACAACACGGTGCTGCTGCAACTGGTCGCCAAGGGGGTGCTCACCGACTACCGCGAGGTGTGGGGCGGGCTGGACCGGCTCGGTCTGGTCCAGGCCTCGGCCCGGATGGTCGGCGGCGCCGTGATCGAGCGGACCGGAGCCGGCCTGCTGGCCGAACGGCTGGTGGCGACCGCCCGGCGTAAGGGCGACTCGGCCGCCTTCTACGACCGCGGCTGGCATGCCTGGATGTTCGAGGAGCGCGAGCGGCACAGCATCGACTCGCTGGCCCGCCGGATGCGGGCCGCCGACCGGGACTCGTTCGACGCGGTGAACGCCATGCAGGACCACGTCCTGTTCGTCGCCCGCGCCCACATGGAACGGGTCGTGCTGGACGCCTTCATCGCCGGCATCGAAGCTTCCCGGACGGCGCCGCCCGGCAAACCCTGGAAGAGCTCTGCACCCTCTTCGCCCTGACCAGCCTCGAATCGGACGCCGGCTGGTTCCTGGCCCACAACCGGATGTCGGACTCCCGCGCCAAGGCGCTCCGCCGCCAGATCAACCAGCTCTGCCACGATCTGCGCCCCCGCGCCATCGCCCTGGTCGAGGGCTTCGGCATCCCGGTCGAATGGCTCGGCTCGGCGATGCTCGCCACCTGACTGTTGGCCGACCCCGCTGCTGGACCCCGCACGTCGGGGACGGTTCTTTTCGTTCGAGTTTCGCACCTTGGGGACGGTTCTTTTCGTTCGAGTTTCGCATGCCGGGGGACGGACCTTTCAGGTCCGAACTCGTGCGCCGCGGACGGGTTCTGAGCGGACCGCCCGTGCCTTCGTGGGATGGCGATGTCCCAGAACCGTCCCCCTCGTTCGAGATTCGAACGAAAAGAACCGTCCCCCGGCATGCGAAACTCGAACGAAAAGAACCGTCCCCTAACGGTGCCGGAGCATCGGCGGCCGAGGTGAGGCCCAGCCGGTCAGGGCAGGCCGGCCCAGCGTCCGGCGGCGGTTGCCAGGGCTCCGACCACTACCACGACGATGTAGGGCCACTTCAGTTTGAGCGCGAGGGCGGCGGCGCCGAGACCGAGCAGGCGCGAGTCGAGGACCAGCGCTTGGCCTTTGGCGACGGTGTTGCTGACCACCAGGGACGCCAACAGGCCAACGGTCAGCGCAGCCGCGAGCGAAGGGACGAACGGCCGGTCGAGCACCGACTTGGGCAGCAGGTAGCCGGACACCTTCAGGGCGTACGAGGCCGCGCAGGCCAGCAGCACCCACAGCCACAGATCCATCAGGCGGCCCTGTGCTGCTGTGCCGCCCAGACGCCGGCAGCGACGACCGCGGCGATGATGATCGGCAGTCCCGGCGGGGTGAAGGGTGTGAAGACCACCGTGACGAAGGCGCAGATCACCGCGATCGCGATCGGATCGCGGCCGTGCAGTCGTGGCCACAACAAGCCCAGGAAGGCGGCGCAGGCGGCGCCGTCCAGACCCCAGCGGGCCGGGTCGCCCATCGCGTTTCCGGCGATGGCGCCGAGCAGGGTGAGCAGGTTCCAGGTGACGAAGACGCCGAGACCGGCGCTCCAGAAGCCGCGACGCTGCTCATCGGGGTCCGCCTGCGCGGTGGCGTTGGCCATCGACTCGTCGATGGTGAACTGGGCATACACCGGGGCCATCGGACGCCGCGGGCGCAGCAGTGCCTCCAGTTGCATGCCGTAGACGCCGTTGCGCAAGCCCAGCAGGGTGGCGGCGGTCAACGCACTGAGTCCCGTCCCGCCCCCCGCGATCACGCCGACGAAGGCGAACTGCGAGCCACCGGTGAACATCAGCAGGCTCAGCGCACAGGTCTGCGGCACGCTCAGCCCAGCGGCCACGCCCAGCGCGCCGAAGGACACCCCGTAGATGCCGACCGCGGCCGCGATCGACAGTCCGGAGCGGACGGCGGGAGTGAACCGGGACACCCGCGGCACTCTATGCCCCGGCGGCGCGCAGCAGACGCTCGATGGTGCCGAAGCCGCGGGTGGTCGCCTTCGCCCCGAGTTGACGCTGGACGGCGGTGGTCGGATCTCCGCCCGGCGCCACCCGGGTGACCACCCAGCCCGGCCCGGACGCGACCACCGTGGTGCCGACGGCGTCCAGCAGCGCGCCGGGGGTCGCCCAGTCGAATGCGGCGTCCGGGTCGAAGAAGGTCGCGCAGATCGCGGGATCGACGGCCGGCAGCAGCTCGCGGGTCGTCCGAACGAGCGCCGACACGGCGGTCAAGGGCTGAACGGGGGCGATGTCGGTGTAGCCGACCCGCTCGGCCAGGGTGGCCCGTACTTTCTCAACGAGCTCTGCCGGTGAGGCTCCCACTGGGTCGAACAGCACCGTGCCGTTGGTCTGGAACGACCGGACGCCGACCGCGCCGGCACTGCTGAACGCGTCCTCAAGCACCGGACGGGTCGGGCTGTGGCTGCGGGCCTGGCCCAGGTTCATGTTCCGGAAGAAGGCGACCTGCAACCGCGTCACCGGCCGGACGGCCCGTCGTCGGTGTCCCGCCAGATGCCGGGCTCGTCCACGATCAGCACAGTGCCGCCGGCGGCGTCCCGGAGTTCCTTCGGAGCCAGCGCGTGGGCCAGATGGTAGACGCCGACGGTGACGATGGTGCCCAGCGCGATGCCGCCGAGTTCGAACCCGGGGCCGACCTCCAGCGACACGTTGCCGATGCCGATGATGATGCCGGCCGACACCGGGACGAGGTTGATCGGATTGCCGAAGTCGACCCCGTTCTCCTTCCAGATCTTCGCGCCGAGCAGACCGATCATGCCGTACAGCACCACCGTGATGCCGCCGAGCACGCCGCCAGGGGTGGCCGACACGATCGCGCCGAACTTCGGCGAGAAGCCGAACCCGATCGCCACCAGTGCGGCGACGACGTAGGCGGCGGTGGAGTACACCCGGGTGGCCGCCATCACCCCGATGTTCTCGGCATAGGTGGTGGTCGGTCCGGCGCCCACAGCCGTGGCGACGACCGAGCCGATGCCGTCCGCGGCGATCGCCCGCCCCATGTCCGGATCGAGGTTGGTGCCGGTCATCTCGGCGACCGCTTTCACGTGCCCGGTGTTCTCCGCGATCAAAGCGATCACTACGGGTAACGCGATCAGCGCGAACGCCATGTTGAAGTGCGGCGCATGCATTCCGACCACGTTGGTGGCCGCGTTGAACTGCCAGTGCGCCAGGTCGCTGAGCGGTGGGAAGCCGAGCAGGGGAGCGGCGTCGACCGCGCTCCAGTCGACCCGCAGGTGGGTGGTGGCCTCGCCGGCCGCCGGGCTGAAGGAGGTGATCGGGCCGGCCACGACGTCGGCCAGCCAGCTGACCAGGTAGCCGATCAGCAGCGAGAGGAAGATGGCGATCCGGCCCAGGAAGCCCTTCACGCCCACGCTGAGGACGACCACGACGAGCATCACGAACAGCGCGATCCACTGGTCCTGCGGCCAGTAGGTGCCGGCCACCACGGGTGCCAGGTTGAACCCGATCAGCATCACCACCGCACCGGTCACCACCGGCGGCAATGCACGGTGAATCACCCGGGAGCCGGCGAAGTGGATGATCACGCCGACGATGAACAGCAACAGCCCGACCCAGAGCATCGCGCCGGTCAGATCGGCAGGGTTGCCACCGGCGCCGTAGATCGCCGTCGCAACCCCGACGAAGGACGCCGACGATCCCAGGTAGCTGGGCACCCGGCCCCGCACCACCAGCAGGAAGATCAGCGTGGCGACGCCCGACATCATCACCGCCAGCTGCGGATTCAGGCCCATCAACAGCGGGAAGACGAAGGTGGCGCCGAACATGGCGACGACGTGCTGGGCACCGAGTCCGATCGTCTTGCCCCAGGACAGCCGCTCGTCGGGGGCAACGACGCCGCCCGGCCGCAGTGTCCCGTCTCCGTGCAATTTCCACAACGGCATGGCGGATCCCTCTCGTTTCAGGCGACAGCACCATATGCCGCGCGGCCGGAGCGCTTGCCGGCAGTGCGAATTCGCTGAGACGCGCCGGCCAGGAGCCCCGGCTGTGCCTGGACGCGCTCCCGCGCACGCCCGTGGCCGGCACTCGGCAGCGGGAGGTCCTGAAATCCCGATGTGTGGGCTAGCCTCGCGACAACCCGACGCATCGACTCGAAGGAGTGTCATGCCCGAAACCCCCATCGAACGGGCGCTCCGCACCGCCACCGACACCAAGGCCATTGAGGTCGGACGCGGTGTGGTCGCTCGGACGGGAGAGGTCTTCGCCCGGCTGTTCCCGGGGCGTTCCGCCGTCATCGTGGCCGACGAGAACCATTGGCGGGTGGCGGGTCCGCAGGTGGTCGCTTCGCTCACCGCAGCCGGCGTCCCACAGGCGAAGCCGTACATCTTCCCGGGTACGCCGACGCTGTACGCGAGCTACGAGAACATCGAGATCCTGCGCGACGCGATCGCCGGCGTCGACGCCGTGGTGGTCGCGGTGTGCTCCGGCACCCTCAACGACATCGCCAAGCGGACCGTGAGCGAACTCGACCGGCCCTACCTCTGCGTCGGAACCGCAGCCTCGATGGACGGCTATGCGTCCTTCGGCGCGTCCATCACCAAGGGTGGTTTCAAGAACACCCTCAGGTGCCCCGCGCCGGCCGCGGTGATCGCCGACCTCGAGATCATGGCCGGGGCCCCGCGACGCCTGACCGCGACCGGATTCGGTGACCTGATCGAGAAGGTGCCGGCGGGCGGGGACTGGATCATCGCCGAAGAACTCGGCATCGAGGCGGTCGATCCGGTCGTGTGGGAGCTGGTCCAGGCACCGTTGCGCGATGCCTTGGCCGACCCCCAGGGTTGTAAGGACGGCAACCCCGACTCGCTGGCCGGGCTCGCCGAGGGGCTGATCATGTCCGGGCTGGCCATGCAGGCGTTCCAGTCCTCGCGCCCGGCCTCGGGCGGGGGACACCAGTTCAGCCACCTGTGGGAGATGGAGCACTACGGCCAGGACTGGGACCCACCGCTGTCGCACGGCTTCAAGGTCGGCCTTGGCACCATCGCGGTGGCCGCTCTGTACGAAGTGGTGCTGGCCAAAGACCTTCCGGCGCTGATCGACATCGACGCGGCCGTCGCCGCCTGGCCGAGCTGGACGGAGACCGAGGCCCGGCTGCGGGCCTCGTTGGAGGCCGCGCTGCATGATCAGGCGATCGCCCAGACCCGCGCCAAGTACCTCGACGCCGACGCGTTGCGGGCCCGGCTGCAACGGCTCGTCGAGCGCTGGCCGTCGATCGCGGCCCGGCTGCGCGAACAACTGGTGCCGGCCAGGGTGCTGCAGGAGAAGCTGGACGTGGTCGGTGCGATCAGCCACCCCGACCAGATCGGGATGAGCCGTCAAAGCTTTCGGGACAGCTATCAGCGGTCGCGCTGGATCCGGAGCCGGTACGTCCTGGTCGACCTGCTTGCCGAGGCCAACCTGCTCGACCCGCTGGTTGGGGAGTTGTTCGCCCCTGGCGGCTACTGGGCCGAGCGGCACTGAGGACGCTCAACTGCCCCAGACCGCGGTGGCGCCGCTGTGGCCGGTGAGAACCACCAGCACCAGGCAGGCCAGGCTGGACGCCGCAGTCACGACCAGCCCGGCCCACCAGCCCCCGCGGGTGCGCCGCTCCAGCAGCAGCGTCGCCGGCAGCGCCAGCGCCAGTGCCACGGCAGGGAACGGCGCGAGCTCTCCCCACATCCGGTGCGCCTGGATCAGCGCGCCACCGCCGCCCATCGTCGCGGCCAGCGCTTCGCCGCTCAGCCGGGCGGCGACACAAGCCGCCGCGCCGGCCGCCGCGGCGGCGACGGTGAGCCACCCGTACCGGGTGCGGACCCAGCCCGAGGCGAGCACCAGCAGTGTCCCGATCGCCGCCAGCGGGACCAGCACCACGGCGGCGTGCACGATCAGCGGATGCGGCGGTAGCCCGAAGACGTCCATGATCAGCCCTTGATCGGCTTGCCGTCGCGGTCCAGCACGAACCAGACGTCATTCACCTTCTGGCCGGTGGTGTCGCCGGCCTTGCTGTCGCCCTTCCAGTAGTACAGCGGCCACCCGTTGTAGCTGGCCTGGGTGCTGCCGTCCGGACGGGTGAAGGAGCCGAGCTTGGCGCCGTCGACGCCGCTGCCGGCGGTGGGCTTGCCGAGCAGGGCCGGCCACGCCGCCAGGCACTGGCCCGCGCAGTTGCTGGTGTTCGGGGTGTCCTTGGTGAACATGTAGAGGGTCTTGCCGGTGCCGTCGACCAGGATCTTGCCCAGATTGCTGTCGGCGATCGACAGCGTCAGGGTGGCGGCAGCAGCCGGCGCGGGTGCGGCGGGGGTGCTGGCCGCCATCGTCGGCGTGCTGCTCGGCGCCGAGCCGTACGACGGCGACGAGGCCGAGCCGCCGCTCGAGCAGGCGGTGGCGGCCAGGCAGAGTGCGGCGGCCAGGCCGGCGGCCAGGCGGGTCCGTGCGATCATGAGGTCCTCCTCGGGTAGGTGGTCTTGCAGGTGATACGGCGGAACTGGCGAGATGGATTGCGAGTCGCCGCAATCCGTCGGACGCGTTCGCCCGTATCACCTGACATGGGGTTGTTCTCGCTCTCCGACCGGGCGTCGGACGCCGCGCTGGTGACCGCGCTGGCGGTCGGCGACCAGTCGGCGGCGACGGCGTTCGTCCGCCGTTTCCAGGGCCCGGTGTTCGGCTTGGCGGTGTCGATCACCCGCGACCGCGCGCTCGCCGAGGACGTCGCCCAGGAGGCGTTCCTGCGGGCCTGGCGGGCGGCGGCCAGCTATGACCAGCGGCGTGGGTCGGTGCTCACCTGGCTGCTGACGATCACCCGCAACGTCTCCATCGACGCGCTCCGGGCTCGCCGGGCGGCGCCGGTGGAAGCTGCCGAGTTGGAACTGCTGATCAGCACCGCACTGGCGGGCTCGGTGCCGGACGGCGCCGGCGGCCGGGTGGAGAGCCTGGCCGCCGCGCAGCGGCTGGCCCGGCTGCCCACGGAGCAGTCCCGGGCGGTCGTCCTCGCTGTCATCGGCGGGCACACCGCGGCCGAGGTGGCCGCGCATGAGGACATCCCGCTGGGCACGGCGAAGACCAGAATCCGCAATGGACTACGGAGGATGAGACTGGCGATGGAGGCCGAACATGAGTGATTGGCATCCCGATCCCGACCAGCTGCTCGCCCTGGCGCTGGCCGAGCCGGACGCGGCCGAACAGGAGCGGCTGGCGCTGCATCTGGCCGCCTGCCCGTCCTGCCACGAGGCCTACGCGCAGCTGTCCGACGGCGTCCAGCAGGTGCTGGCGAGCACCCCGTCGGTGGCGCCGGATGCTGGCTTCTCGGGCCGGGTGCTCGCCGCGATGACCGGCGGAACGGGCTCCTCGGCCGATCGGCGAGCCGGACGCCCCGCGGCGTCCCGGCTGCTGCTGGTCGCCTGCATCCTGGCCGGTGTGCTGGCCGGCGTCGGCGGCACCCTCGGAGTCGGTGCCTGGTTGTCGCGTCCGCCGGCGGCCGCCCCCGGTTTCCAGACCGCCGCGGCCCACCTCGTCACCGAGACGGGCGTCGCGGTCGGTTCGGTGGGCGTGGCCCGTCGGGACGGCCGGTCCTACCTGGTGCTGAACGTCACCGACGCCCGTCCGGGCGCCCACTACGAGTGCATCCTGGTCGGCCCGGACGGCACCCGGCGCAGTGGCGGCAGCTGGACTCTTTCCGACGAGTACGGGCGCGGCACCGCGTCCGGCTCCTGGCTGGTGCCGCTCGCCGAGGGTCCGCCCGCGCGGGTGGAGCTGGTCGCGCCGAGCGGTGCGGTCTGGGCACGCGGATCGTTCTAGTGCCGGGCCTGGGGCACTAGATCCAGGAGCGCAGCCACATCCGGGCGAGCCACTGGTCGTAGGGCAGCAGTTCGCCGGTCAGGATCGGGTAGATGTAGGCGAAGTTGAGCGCGACCAGGGCGACGGCGACACCGGCGACCATTGCCCCGCCACGGCGTCCAGGGCCGTTCGCCGGGCCGAGGATCAGCCCCAGCACCATCGCCAGTCCGATCACCGTGAACGGCACCAGGGTGATCGCGTAGAAGAAGAACTGCGGGCGGTCGGTGTAGTTGAACCAGGGCAGGTAGCTGGCCATCGCGCCCAGCACCGGGACGCCGAAGCGCCAGTCACGGCCGCCGATCCACCACACCACGCAGACCACCAGCGCGATGGCGGCCATCCACCACAGCACCGGGGTGCCCAGCGCCGTGATCGCCCGGATGCAGGTGCCGGGGCCGGTGCAGCCGTCGGTGCCGGGCTCGATGCTGTTCACCACGAAGAAGGACGTCGGCCGCAGCATCGCCAGCCAGCCTGCTGGATGGGCGTCGTAGGGGTGGGTGGCGTGGTTGATGTAGTCACCGGTGTGGAACTGGTAAATCTCCTTGTGGTACCACAGCAACGAGGCAAACCGCTCGCCGAAGGCCGCCACCAGCGGATGGCCGGGATTCTGGGATCCCCAGCTGCGGTCGTAGCCTCCGGTGGAGAGCAGCCAACCGGTCCAGGTCGACAGGTACACCGCCGCGGCGACCAGCACCATCCGGATCAGCGCCGGGATGCCGTCCACGATCAGCGCCAGCCAGGACCGCCAGTCGGCCCCGGCCAGCCGGCGGGCGCCCACGTCCCAGAGCACGCTGAGCACGCCGAAGACGGCGAGCACGAAGACCGAGTTCCACTTGCAGCCCAGGGCCGTGCCGAACATCACCCCGGCGGCGAACCGCCACGGCCGCAGCCACACGATCGGGCCGAAGCTGCCGCCGAAGTCGTGCCGTCCGGAGCGCTCCAACACGGTGGCCAGCCGGTGCCGGTACCAGTCCCGGTCGGCCACACAGCAGGCGACCGCGGCAACCAGGAACACGGCCTGGAAGACGTCCAGCAGGGCGGTCCGGCTCATCACGAAGGCCAGCCCGTCCAGGGTGAGCAAGATCCCGGCGATGCCGCCGATCAGGGTCGAGCGGGAGAGCCGGCGGGCCAGCCTGATGGTGGCGAACACCAGCAGGGCACCGAAGACGCAGGCCATGAACCGCCAGCCGAAGGCGTTCATGCCGAACCATTGCTCGCCGAGTGCGATCAGCCACTTTCCCAACGGCGGGTGGACGACGAACGCGGGAGTGTCCGACCAGCCGGTCACCTGGCCGGCCACGATCGCGTCGTTGGCGTTGTCCGGCCAGTTGCGCTCGTAGGCGAAGTGCAGCAGCGACCAGCCGTCCTTGGCGTAATAGGTCTCGTCGAAGATGAGTCCCGGCGGGTAGCCGAGGTTCTGCAGCCGGATCAGGAACGCGAGCAGGGTGATCGCCAGGGTGACCGCCCAGCCGGCCGCTGCGTCGCGCATGGTGCCGTCACGCAGTCTGTCGATGGTGCTCAGTTCGTCCCGCGGCAGCGGCGGCTGCCAGCTTCCCGCCCGCTGTTCCACCCGGTCGGCGGCGGTGTCCTCCTCGTCGCGCAGTTCTGCCTCGGACGGGGGTGCCTGAGTCGCGAGGGAGGTGGGCGTGGCGTCGGTCACCGAGCCATCCTAATCATCGGCTTTCCGGGTCATCGGGGCCGCGGCGCGCAGGCGTCGCGATGTGGAAGGGTAGGGCGCATGGCTGAACCGGGCGTGTTGATCCTGGCCGGCACGCCCATCGGGGACGCCGCGGGCGCCTCGCCCGCCCTGCTGGCCGCGCTTACTGAGGCCGATCAGATCGCCGCCGAGGACACTCGCCGATTCCGCGATCTCTGCCGCCGGCTGGGCATCGCACCCCAGGCGCCGGTGCTGTCCTTCTTCGACGGCAACGAGTCGGCTCGGGTGGACGGCCTGGTCGCCCAGCTGCTGGACGGACGCCGGGTCGTGGTGGTGTCGGATGCCGGCATGCCGGCGGTGTCCGACCCCGGCTACCGGCTGGTCGCGGCCGCAGCCGCCGCCGGCGTCCGGGTACGTGCGGTGCCGGGACCTTCTGCGGTGCTGACGGCACTGGCGGTGTCCGGACTGCCCACCGACCGGTTCTGCTTCGAAGGCTTCCTGCCGCGCAAGAGCGGTGAGCGGCGGACTCGGCTGGCCTCGCTGGCCTCCGAACAACGCACGATGGTGTTCTTCGAAGCGCCGCACCGGCTGGCCGTCTTCCTGGCGGATGCGGCCGCCGCGCTCGGCGCTGAGCGGCGGGCGGTGGTGTGCCGCGAACTGACCAAGACCCACGAGGAGATCCTGCGGGGCACGCTCGACGAACTGGCGGCGTGGGCCGGCGGCGAGGTCCGGGGCGAGATCACCGTCGTGGTCGAAGGCGCCGCGGCGGTCGGCGGCAGCCTGCCCGAGGCGCTGGCTGCGGTCCGGCTCGCCACCGCGTCCGGCCGCCGGCTGTCCGAGGCGGTCGCCGAGGCCGCCGTGGCGCACGGGGTTTCCCGCCGGGAGCTGTACGACGCCGCGTTGAAGGATCGCGCCGACGACACAGAGGGGCGAACCCGCCGATGAGTCGCGAACTGCCCGCCGCCCCCGAGCCGCTGCCGGCGTCCACCACCGACGCCCACACCCACCTGCTGAGCACCCGCGAATATTCCGGTCTGGCGGTCGCGGACGCGGTGGCGCGGGCGTCGGCGGTCGGGGTGACCCGGTTGGTGGAGGTGGGCTGCGACGTGGCCAGTTCCCGGGCGGCGATCGAGATCGCCGAGGTCCATCCCGAGGTGATCGCGTGCGTGGCCCTGCACCCCAACGACGCCGCCCGCGCCGGCGTCCGGCTCGCGGCCGAACTGGATCAGCTGGCCGCGCTGGTGGGGTCGAGTGCGCGGGTCCGCGGGGTGGGGGAGACCGGGCTGGACTACTTCCGGACCACTGATGAGGAGGGCAAACGCCGCCAGCGCGAGTCGTTCGCGGCTCACCTGGCCTGGGCCCGCGAGCATGGCCTGGCGATCGTCATCCACGACCGGGACGCCCACGCCGACGTCCTCGACGTGCTCGACGCTGAAGGCGTCCCCGAGCGGTTCATGATGCACTGCTTCTCGGGCGACGCCGCCTTCGCCCGGCAGTGCCTGGACCGCGGCGCCTGGTTGTCGTTCCCCGGCACGGTCACCTTCAAGCCGAACGATGCGCTGCGGGAGGCATTCGACCTCACCCCGGACGACCGGCTGCTGGTCGAGACCGACGCCCCGTATCTGACTCCCGTCCCGCTGCGCGGCAAGCCGAACGCGTCCTACCTGCTGCCGCACACCGTCCGCTTCCTGGCGCAGCGTCGCGGGGCCGACCTGACCGAGTTCTGCGGGCTGCTGGCGGCGAACGCGTCCGCGCTGTTCGGCGATTGGGGACGAGATGGCTGACGGACTGCTCGACCCCCGCCGGATCCGCGAACTGGCTGCCGAACTCGATCTGCGGCCGACCAAGCAGCGCGGCCAGAACTTCGTCCACGACGCCAACACGGTGCGCCGGATCGTCGCCGCTGCCCAGCTCAGCCCCGAGGACGTGGTGCTCGAGATCGGGCCGGGCCTGGGTTCGCTCACCCTGGGGCTGCTGGACGCCGCCGCCTGGGTGCACGCCGTCGAGATCGACGACCGGCTCGCCCGACGGCTGCCGGCCACGGTCGCCGAGCGGACGCCGGGGGGCGAGCGCCGGCTCACGGTGACCGAGGCGGACGCGCTGCGCGTCGATGAGTTGCCCGACCCCCAGCCGACCGCCCTGGTGGCGAACCTGCCCTACAACGTCAGCGTGCCGGTGTTGCTGCACATGCTCGCCAGCTTCCCGGCGATCCGGCACGGGTTGGTGATGGTGCAGGCCGAGGTGGCGGATCGGCTGGTGGCGCCCTCGGGCTCGAAGGTCTACGGCGTCCCTTCGGTGAAGCTGGCCTGGTACTGCGCAGCCCGGAGGGTGGGCTCGGTGCCACCGGCGGTGTTCTGGCCGGTGCCGAACGTCGACTCCGGCCTGGTCCGGCTGGAGCGGCGCGATCCGCCGTCGACCACGGCCCGTCGCGAACAGGTGTTCGGGCTGGTCGACGCGGCTTTCGCGCAACGCCGCAAGATGCTGCGTTCGGCGCTCGCCGGGGTGTTCGGCTCGTCCGCGGCAGCGGTGGAGGCGCTCATCTCGGCCGATATCGACCCGCAGGCCAGGGGAGAGGTGCTCGGCGTCGCGGACTTCGCCCGGCTGGCCGCGGTCGCGGATGCCAACGGCCTACGCATCGGCTAGCTTTGCGGAGGTGGCGACGCCCCTAACCCCCCAGGCCGACTGGATCCGGGTCCGGGTCTCCGGGAAGATCAACCTGGCACTCCGGGTCGGCGCCGTGCGCCCGAGTGGCTACCATCCGCTGGCGACCGTGTTCCAGTCGGTGTCCCTGTTCGACGAGGTCGGTGTCCGGTGGGCCGAGCCGGGCAGCTTCTCGGTCACCACGATCGGCGACCAGGCCGGTCAGGTTCCGACCGACGGACGCAACATCGCCGTCCGGGCCGCAAAGCTGCTGGCCGATGAGTACGGTCCGCACCGGTTCGGCGCCGAGATCGTGATTCGCAAGACCATTCCGGTGGCCGGCGGGATGGCCGGCGGCTCAGCGAACGCCGCCGGGGCGCTGCTGGCCTGCTCGGTGCTGTGGGATCTGGACATCTCGCCGGATGAGCTGCGCGTCCTCGGTGCCCAGGTCGGGGCCGACGTCCCTTTTCAGCTGATGGGGGGAACCGCGTTGGGCACCGGACGCGGCGACGAACTGGTGCCGGTGCTGAGTCGCGGCACCTACCACTGGGTGCTCGCGTTGAGCGAGCACGAACTGTCGACGCCCGCGGTGTTCGGGCGCTTCGACGAGCTCAACCCTCGCCACGCCGGCGAACTGGCGATGCCCACCGAGGTGATGAATGCCCTGGTCGGCGGTGATGCGGCGGCGCTGGGAAAGGTGCTGGTCAACGACCTGGCCCCGGCTGCGACGTCCCTGCGACCGGGTCTGCGGCAGGTGCTCGATGCCGGCCGCGAGCTGGGTGCACTCGGCGCGATCGTGTCGGGAGCCGGGCCGACCTGCGCCTTCCTGGCGGCGAACGAGGCGGACGCCGTGGACCTGTCGGTGCGGCTGTCCAGCGAGGGGCTGTGCCGGGCCGTCCGCCGGGTCACTGGCCCGGTGCCCGGGGCCCGGCTGATCACCTGAGGAAGCACTGGTCAAAGCCCATCCGTCGTCATCCCGGACTCGATCCGGGATCTCTCCCTCCAGAGATCCCGGATCGGAGCCCGGGGTGACGTGGATGATCTCCGCCGATGTCGTCGGTGGAGCGTGTCGAGACCACGCTGATAACGGGTTTCGACACGCTCGACCAACGATCGCCGCGGTCCGCGGCAGCGCTCAGGCGGCGTGGATGAGGCGGTCGGACGGGAGGGTGACGGCGCTCTTGTCGGTCAGGCGCATGTCGACCACCGCGCGGGCGGCGACGTACGACGGCGCCACGATGTTCGCGGCGGGGAAGGTGGCGAAGGCGCGGCCGAAGGCGGCGGCGAGGCTGCGGATGTTCATGGTGGTGCTCCTTGTTTCGTGTCTAGGGGTGGCGGCGTCTTGCCACATCAACAAGTGTTCGCGATCTCGTCCGATGCGTCCAATAAAGCAAGAGCATGGGAATCATGCGTATCTCGCATATATTGGCCACGGACGGAGGGGCAGATGGACACCGAAGCGCTGCGCTGGTTCGAGATGGTGGCCGACGGGGCGACCGTGACCGAGGTCGCCGAGTTGGAGATGCGTTCCCAGCCCGGCATCTCCCGCGCACTCGACCGGCTCGAGGCCGAGGTGGGAGCCGAACTGTTTCAGCGCTCGGGACGGCTGCTGACGCTCACCCCGGCCGGCGCCGCCTTTCACCGGCACGTCAGTGCGGCTCTGCACCGGCTCGACGACGGCATCGCCGCCGTCCAGCAGCTGGTGAGTCCCGAGACCGGCACGATCAGCGTGTCCTTCCAGACGTCCCTGGGCACCTGGCTGGTTCCCGACCTGATCGGCAGCTTCCGGGCGCAGCACCCCGGGGTGCAGTTCGACCTGCGTTCCAAGGCCGATGAGCACGTCACTGCGGTCGGTGCCCGCAGCGTCGTCGACCTCGAGCTCTCCACCCTGCAGGTCGTCGCCGAGGGGGTGGTCTGGCGGCCGCTCGTTCGTGAACCGATCAGGCTGCTGCTGCCCCAGGGGCACCGGCTGGCCGGACGCCGCAGCGCGGCAATCGTGGACGTGGCCGACGACGCCTTCGTCACCCTTCGGCATTCGTCATTGCTGCGGACCCATCTGGACCGGCTGTGCCAGCAGGCCGGCGTCAAGGCGACGGTGGCGTTGATCGCCGACGACCTGCCCACACTGCGTGGGTATGTGGCGTCCGGACTGGGGGTGGCGATCATCCCGGCGCGCTGGGACGCCGGTGCCATCGAACCCTCCTCCCCGCGGGTGCACTATCTGGAACTGACCGATCCGGAGGCCGAGCGCATCGTCGGGTTGTCCTGGAACGAAGGTCGTCGCCGCCTCCCGGCTGCCGAGTTGTTCCGCGAGCACGTGCTGCGTCGGGCGCGAACCGGACGGCTGCCGCGGCCCGTGCCAATCCCGTAAGGAAGGGCCGATCAGCGGCAGCCACGCTGGTTGAGCCTGTCGAAGCCTGCCAGGGAGCGCACGTTCAGGTCTCGGCAAGCCCGAGCGACGACGGCCAGCCGAAGGGGCCAGCCCGCGAACCCCGTCCGCTCAGCCGGCGGGCTCGGGCGAGGGGTCGTCCTGACCGCGGGGCCGCTCCAGCCGAGGTGCGACCTGCAGGTGCCGCATTCCGTTCCAGGCCAGATTGACCACATGCGCGGCCACCACGTCCTTGTCCAGGCCGTTGTCCCGGTTGTCCAGCCACCACTGTCCGGTCAGCGCCACCAGGCCCACCAGCATCTGCGCGTACATCGGGGCCAGCGCCGGATCCAGCTGGGTCTTGGTGAACTCCGCGGCCAGCAGGTCCTCGGCTCGACCGGCGACATCGGACAGGATGGTGGCGAAGGAGCCTTCCGGCGAGGTGGCGGACGACCCGCGCGAAATGATCAGGAAGCCGTCCGGACAAGCGTCGATGTAGTCGAGCAGGGCAAGCGTGCCGAGCTCGATCAATCGCCGGGCACCGGCCCGCGGGGTGGTCAGTGCGGCCCGGATCGCAGTGTGCAGGGCGCGTACCTCACGGTCCACCACCACCGCGTAGAGCCCCTCCTTGCCGCCGAAGTGTTCGTAGACCACCGGCTTGCTGACCTCGGCATGGGCCGCGATCTCCTCCACCGAGGTGCCGTCCACCCCGCGCTCGGCGAACAGTCCCCGGGCGACCTCGATCAGCTGCTCGCGGCGCTCCGCCCGGGTCATCCGGACGCGCACCCGCCGGGCTCGACCGGCAGCTGCTGACGAGGTTGGCACGCGCCCAGTCTGGCGGTCGGCGGGGTGGCGTGCCAATCTCGCCGGGATGCGGCGTGGCGGCGGTGCACGTAGAGTGTGCACCGATCAATCCCCGGTTGGTCTTCCGGCAGGGCCCGCCTGACTTTGAATCAGGATTAGCGCAGTAGGTTCGACTCCTACCCGGGGAGCCAGCAAAACCCCTAGCCAGAGTGCGATTAGCTAGGGGTCTTTCTATGTCGTGCCGGCTACGTGCCAGAACGTCGCCGGCCGAACAGCCCGCGGCGCTTCTCCAGGGTGGCGACCCGCTCGTTGAGCGTACGGCGGTCGGCGACGCTCTCGGCCATGAACGCCGACACCTCGGTCAGGGCCTTCTCGAGTCGGTCGAGTTGGTCCTTCACGTGGCTGCCGCTGTTGTTCTCGGTGAGCGTCCGGGTGACCTGCGCGACCTTGGCCGAGGTTGCGTCCACCTGCTCGCGGGTGCGGGCGCCGTCGGCCTTGATCACCGCGAGCCAGCGCATGGCCACGCCGCCGGCCACCATGATGGCCAGGGCGGCCACAGCGGTCCAGGACTCGAACGTGGTCGGGTCGGGGGTCAGTTCGAGCGGGGTCATGGATGCACGACGTTCCATTGGAGTTGCATCAGCCCCTGGTCCACCAGGAACTGCACGCGCTGGACTTGCCCGCCGGTGTCGGCCAGGGGCGATCCGGCGAGCAGCACGCCATCGATCCGGGGCTGGACCCACCACAGGGCGCGGCACTGGCCGGACCACGATCCGCGGCTGGCCTCGTTGATCCTCCGCAACCAGCGCTTGGCGGGTGCCCAGTTCGCGGGCGGGACGGCGCCGGACGGCGGTTTCAGGTTCAGGGTGATGTCCCTTGCCCTGACCGCGCCGCCGCCGCCGGAGACGCCCGTAGCGGCGTAGACGCGGCGCTTGTTGACGGTGTCGCCGGAGCCGTTGGTCCACTGCGTGGTGAGCCGGAGAATGTTGCCCCAGTTGTCCAGGTTCTCGACGCGCTCCAGCTGCTCAAACGCGTTGATGTCCAGCTCGATCAGCCGCTGATAGGGGTACGGGTCGGTGACGATTTCCAGGGTGGGGGTCGTGGCGGTCATCGAGCCGCGTGCCCACTGGCCGAGGGCGGATGCGCAGGCGCGGGTGAAATCGCCCAGGTCGTCATCGATCTCTAGGGCCATGGCTCGGTATTCGGCCAGGGCGGCGCTGTCGGGTGCGAGGTTGGCCGGGTGTTCCACGATGGCCGGTTTCCGGTAGAAGGTGGAGCCGGAGTAGAACTCGGTCAGGGTCGTCCACGCATTGTTGATGGCGCGGGCGACGTGCGTCGGGTATTCCAGGATCGATTCGTAGGACTCGGCGGTGATCTCGCAATAGGCGCCGGTGTCGTCCACCCTCAGGCGCCGTTCGGTGATCACGCCGCTGAACAGGGTGTGGACGTTCAGGCTGCTCGCCCAGCGCCATCCGGCGTCGATCTGGACGACCGGGACGGCGCGCGGGTTGGTGAGCGCGTAGGCGTCCTCGGACAGGTACTCAACAGGCGCCTTGAATCGGGCAGTGCCGTAGGGTGCCCGGCCGCCGTCGAGGTCCACCGAGATGTCCCAGGCGGGGACTGTGCGGAGCGCAGCGGGGGCGCCGGGCAGGCGGACGGCGTAGACGCTCTCGACGTAGGGTTCGGTTGCCCAGTCGGGGGCGTTGTCGTCGGCCCACGGGTTGGGGTAGGCGTCGCCGCCGACGCCAGGATTCGGGCTGACCGATCCGCCGTCACCAGCCAGCGGGAACGCCACGGTCAGCTTGATTGTCAACGTCTTGCCCGCGTAGTTCACGCCGCTGAAGCTGACCGAGATGTCGGCCTTGACCGCGCTGGTCGTGGACAGCGTGATCCAGCTGCCGGTGACGGTCCTAATGGTCTTGTCCCCGCTGCCCGCGAGCTTGATGTTGTTCTGCGTGCCGTTGGCCACCAGCGAGCCGGACCACGACAGCGAGTTGGTCTGGTCGGAGATGTTGACGCCCTGGCGCAGGCGGATACGGCCACCCTTGATGCGGGCCGCGGTGCCCGTGGTGTTCATCTCGATCGAGTCGTAGAAGAACCCGATGTCGATTTTGTTGCCGGGATTCCCGGACCATTTCCCGGCCATCAGCTGGCCTGCTCTCGGAACTCGATTTCGAGGGTCCATTTCGGCGTCTTGCCGCGCGCCAGCTCGGGGCTCAGGCGGGCGGTGCCGACGGCGCGGTGGGTCAGGCCGGTCAGCTCGCCGCCGCCGCTGACCACGGTGACGAGGCCGGGCATGCGGTAGACGGCGTCGAGGCCCATCGCGCTGGCCAGGGACGCGCACAGGAACGTCAGACGGCCCGCCAGCAGGCCCGGTGTGCCTGCCGTGATGAGCGGCTGAGCGTCACCCCAGATATCGGCCACGCTGCGCCGGTAGGGCCGTTCCAGGGCGGCGCCGATGACCTCCTCTGCGGTGGCGGAGTAGAGCAGCGAGGAGTCGAGGGCCTGCACCTGCACCTTCGCGGCCGACGCGGTATACAGCTCGGACGCCGACGCGTTCGCGGTGGCCGTCCATTGCACAGATTTCGGGGTCGGGATGCCGGAGTCCGAACCCGCGCCGTCGAAGTAGAGCCCGAGACTGCCCACCTGCTCGAACTGGACGGCGGTGAGCCGGATGGTGTCACCCGAGGCCCAGCTGATCGAGGACGGCATCCGCCAGGCGGCCTGCATCCGGTCACAGCCCGCCGGAGCGGTGAACGTGTAGGACACCCGGGTCCAGGTGTTCGCCGCCACCGAGACCGCCGCCGACTCGATGGCGGCAGCAGTCCAGCTGCCACCGGTGGCGAACCGGTAGGACACCTGCACGGTCCCGGCCTTGGTCGAGCGGACGTATGCGCTGATCGTGTAGGTAGTGCCCGGGGTGACGGCCACGCCGCCAGCGGTCGGTGAGCCCGAGGCCGGGGTGCCGCCGAGGTTCAGCCCGCTGTGCGCGGCGCTACCGGCGCTCGGGCAGGTGACCTGCACGGCCGTGGCGACCCCGGCGGGCAGGCCGGACTGACCGGTCACCAGGGCCAGTGTCCAGGAGTTGCGGGCCGACCAGTCGGTGAGCGTGGTGCATCGCGGGTCCGTGTAGAGGTTGGTCCGGGCCAGGGTCAGCACCGGCGCAGGAGGGCTCATGGCCGACACCAGCGCGATCTCGACGGTGACCGTCCCGGCGGGTGCGGCGGGCAGCGCCAGCGTGTACTCGGTGGCCGTCGCGGTCACGGACAGGGTGCCGGTCTGGCCGCTGCTCAGCAGGGCCTCGGCGGCGTCCAGGTAGCGGTAGGCCAGCTGGACCGTGGCGTCCGCGTCGGACGCCACTGTGCGCACCAGGGTCATGGTCAGGGTCGAGGTGAATCCCTGCCCGACGGCGGTGCGGGCGGTCGCGATGTCGTCGCCCGAGGGCAGCGCGGCTCCCATCTGCCACACACCCGGCGCCACGTCCTCCGAGGGCGACTCGGCGGCGAGCCGGACATGAACGGTGAGGTCTTCACCCGACAAGGTGACCATTATTCGGCGTCCTTCTTGGTTTTGACCCTCACGTAAATGGTCGGCTCGTGAATGCTGGCGGCGACCCGGTTAACGGCGGATTGCAACCCGTCGTCGTTGACCTTGGTGCGGAACTCGATCTTGTTGCTGTCCTTGTTCGCCACTTTCTGCGCGTTGTCGGCGGCCTCCTGTGCGCCTTTCACGGCGCCGGCCTGAGCGACCGTGGTCGGGATTTCGACCGGTTTCGCGCTGGCCTGTTTCTGCGCTTCCGAAGTGTTGATCTGGACCTTGGTGACCTTGGCCTCGGCCTCCAAATTCTGCACGATCTTCTTACGGTCGGCCTTGCCGCCGTCGCGGAATGCGCGGGCGATCTGCTGTTGCGTTTCGATGGGCAGTTCCGCGAACCGGGCCATCGCCTCGGGCGACAGTTTCGGCGCGATGTTGACCGAAAAGTCCTGCACCGCTTCCGCCTCGCGTGCCCGCTTTGCCAGCTCGGCCGACCAGGCGTCCAGGGACAGCTTGCCCTTGCGAACGAACCGATCCAGGCCCTCATCCGCGACCGACAGGTGGTCGTTCAGCGAGTCGGTGAAAGTCGCGCTGGCGTCGGCGGCGCGGCCCATCGGGTCGCTGAGGCCCTGCAAAGATGACGCCAGTTCTTCCGAGTATCGCTTGGCGTCCTGCAACTCTTTGTTGCCGGAGTTCATGGATTCCTGAACTCGCTTGACTTCGTCGGCCTGCTGACGGTACTGGTCGTTCATCTCACCGGTGCCAGCGGCGCTGGCATAGTACTTATCGATCAGGTCGCGGTATTGCTGGTCAAGGGTGGCATTGATGCGAGCCAGGGACTCGGCGTCACCGGTCTGTGCCCGGATAACGTCCTGCATGGAAATGCCGAACTTCTGCGCCGATTTCGACCATTCCTCCATCTGCGTTTTCGGCTTGTCCTGCCAGAACTCGTACCATTCCTTGGTATCGACAATCTCGTTGAGCTTGCCCTTCAGCAGGTCGGCCCAGCGCAGCGCGGCCGGGTCGCCTTTGACCTCGCCGAGCGCGTCGGCCAGGTCGAGCACGCGCTGTTTCGCTTCCTCGGCCTTCTCGGCACTGTCTTGCAACCCGGCGACCAGGATGCCGATGCCGGCAGCCGCGGCCAGGCCGGCGGCGGCGCCGACCGGGCCGAACCCGGCCAGCGCCTGCGCAAGCACTTCCTGGACATAGTCGGCCACGTCATCGAACTCGCCCGAGAAGCTGGCGGCGGCTTCGCGCGCCCTCTCGTTGGCCTCGTCTTTCAGGTCGTCGAAGCCTTCGCCCGCTTCGCGGGTGCCGTCCTTGAGGTCGTCGCCCAGCTTGCGGCCGGTCTTCTTGGTCTCCCGCTGCACCTGGTCGAGCGCGTCGGAGAACTCACGCTCCAGGCTGTCGGCAGCCTTGTCGGCGTTCTGTTTGGTGTCCCGGGCCAGGTCGTCCAGGCTGTCGGCCACGTCGTCCAGGGCGTCCTCGACGGACGACGTGCCGCGCAGGAACCCGGCTACGTCGGACAGCAGCTGGATTTTGAACGCCATGGGTCAGCCCTGCCCTTCCTCGACCGCGTCCAGGAACGTCTTGATCGCGCTCTGCGCCCAGAACGACGCCACCCGGGGCAGCACCTCAGCGGCGGCCGGGTAGACCACGCGGCCCTTGCGGTTCCGGGGCGGCAGGTGCCGCATGACGTGCCGTGAGTAGGTCTTGTTCGGGCCTCGGCCGGACGACTGGCGGCGCACGGCGTCCGAGGCGCCGAACTCCCACCCGGCGGCGTGCTTGTTCGGGGTCAGTCGGCCAATCTTCCGGTTGCCGGACGCCGCGACGAGCGCCGGTGGGTTACCGGCGGCGATCCGGGTGCCGGGGGTCAGCATCCGGGCCTCCATGCCGCCGTGTGCGCCAGCGAGGACGCGCTGACGCCAGACCGGGTTCATGGTGGCGCGCATCCGCTGGTTGATCGTGCGCCGAATGTCGCTGTTCGCGGCCTTCACGGCCAGCACCGAGGCGCGCAGAGAGGCCGGAGCGTTGCCTACCTTGACGGAGAGCACGGGGGGCCTCCCTTCGTGGTTTGAAGGCCAGTGGTGCGAGCCGCGTGACGCTGCCGGGGGGAGGCATAGCGTCTGCGGCGTCCGCCCGGCGCGACTCGCACCACTGGGGATCGGGGTTACGAGAAGACGGGCTTGCCGTCCATGGCCAGCTGCACAGTGGAGGTCAGGTAGCCGGAGCCGACCGCGCCGCCGATCTCGGCGGGGCTGATCGTCGCTGTGAAGGTGACGGTGACACCGGTGGTCAGCAGCGCGGTGAAAGTCGCCTTCTTGCCCTCGTTGGTCAGCAGCCACCGCAGCAGGCCCGTGGTCGCCACATCTTGGATCATGCCCAGGGTGACTGCCCAGGTCGCGATGCTCTGATCGCTGACCACGTTGCCGCCGATGCCGGTCCATGAGCCGGTCTCGGTGCTCGGGGAGAATCGGATTTCGTGGACCTGCGGGGACAGGGTGTCGGTGTCCGGCGAGCCGGTGACAGCGGCCGACAGGGTGCCGACCTTGAAGCTCAGCGGCGTGGTCACGGGATGCGCAACGGTAGCCATCAGGGGTTCTCCTCTTCTTGTACGCGCCACATGCACGTGATGGTCATTCGGTAGCCGTCGTAAACGTCGGCCAGGACGGCCCGCTCCGCGGTCTCCCACGCGAACGAGCCGAGCGGTTCCAGGGCCTGCATGACGGCCAGCAGCAGGGCGTCCAAGTCGTCCTCGATCAGGGCCGGCTTGTCAGTGGCGGTCAGCACCCACAGCTCGACCTCGTCGGCGAACCAATCGAGCCCGAGCTTGGGCGCACGAGTCCGCCGAGAGGTCCACAGCACGACCGCGCCAGGCTGCCGGACGGAGTCCAGCTGCCCGGTGTGGCTGAGCACCTGCCAGGTCGGCAACGCGGCGCGTAGCGCGTCGGCGAGGAGCTTCCGGCCGCTCATGGCGCCACCCGTCGGCCACCGAAGTACGGGCGACCCTTACGCGGTCGCAGCAGGTTCTTGACGGTCCAGTCCATCGGGAAGACGGTTACGGTCTCGCCATAGCCGCCGACCTGGTCACCGGAGCCGACGATGCCGGCCCGGACGAGCGCGCGGCACTGCAAAATCTGCGCCGCCACCCAGTTGGGCGGGGTCGGAGCGCCGACAGGGAGCACCGGGGCGAACTCGGCGCACTGTAGGGCCGCCACGGTGAGCGGAAGTTCCAGATCGTCGCCGTAGTCGGCCGACCCGGGCCAGAGCACGCCGAGCCGAGGGTCCGTGGACTCGGTGATCCACGCCCCCTCTTCCGGCGTCGGCGTGCTCATGGTGGTCAGCTCGCGGTCGGGGCGTCGTACGCGACGATGCCCTTGACGTTCTCGACCAGGGTGCCGACGTAGCCGAACAACGCCTCATCGACGCCGCCCTTGGCGATGGCCTCGGCCTCGACGCGGATCGGCGCGCCGCCGCCCAGCTCATGCACGGTGAGCGCCGACTTGTGGCCGACGAGCACCTGAGCGTTCCAGCCGCCGACGGTCATGGAGCCGTCGGGCACCGGCACCAGGCGGAACCCGGAGACCTCGCCGCCGGACAGGCCCAGGCTGGCCGACAGGTACGCGAGCACCTGCTCCTGAGGGGTGTACATGAGCTCTTCGAAGTAGCTCGCGGTCACCAGGGCGAAGGTCGGCATGACCTCCAGGTCCGAGTTCAGCAGCTTCAGGGCGCCCTTGGTGACCAGCGCGAGCGCCTTCGGCACCCCGGCGGGCATGGCCGCGTTGAGCAGATGCACCCGGCCGCCGTTGGCGACGGTCGGAATGGCCTTGACCACGTCGCGGACGTACCGGTCCGACTTCTTGGCGTACGACTCGGCCATCTCGCGGAAGTAGGCCGCCCAGAACTCGGGGTTCGGAAAATCCTTGTGGACGCGGTCGATGTCGTGACCGCCCGCGAACCGCTGGATCACGCCCGAGACCTCTTCGGTCTCCACGTCGTTGCTCGGAATGTCGGCCTTGTTGCCCGTGTAGAGGTCCACCTCGGGCCGCTTGCCGTCCTTGAACTGCCAGCCCTTGATCGTGGCGCTGGTCAGGTCGCGATGGTTGAACAGCGGGATGAACCGCCGCACGTACTCGACGCCGTCCCAGACCTCGCCGACGTACTGCGGCTGAGTGGTGGCCAGCGTGTCGGCCGGGACGATGTCAGCCAGCGCGGCCAGCATCTTGGCCGGGCTCTGGAGGTTGGCGAACCCGGCGGCGGCGGTCGCGAACAGCTTCGCGGCGCTGACGCCCTCGGGCTCGGTCTTTGCCGCCACCAGGGCGGGGTTCTGCACCTTGGCAGCGGTCATGGTCTTCTCCTCGTTGTCCGGCCCGGGGTCGGGCTCGGGGGTCTTGGTGGTGATGGCGATGCGGTCCGGGGTGACCTCGACGGACTCCACGTCGTCCAGTTCGGCGCCGTTGATCACCACGTCGGGCGCCTTCGGCTCGGCCGGGTCGTCACCCATGTCGGGCACGGGGGCGTCCTCCGCCGCGGCAAGACGAGCCGACGGGAACGCCGGACGAGCCACCAAACCGGCCGCCTGCAGGGTGCCGCTGATGATCCGCCCGCCCCGAGTCACGATCGGTTCCAGTTCGACGGAGAACCCTGCTCGCAGGCCCTCCGCGGCCTCGGTGAGGGCGTCGTCACCCTCCCGTGTCTCCACGATGCGCCAGGACGCGCGCAGGCCCTCCGGGGTGCGCTCCACGCCCAGCGGGCGCCCGATAGGGCGTTTCGGGTCGTGCTCTACATTCAGGGTGACATCCTCGCCCATGTCGAGCACGGTCTCTGCGCTGGCCGTCAGTCGTCCGAGGTTAGTTCTACCTTCCTCGTCATGAGGAAGTAGAAGGCCGGAGAGCACGCGATCCTCACGGTTGGCGGTGAGCCTCGACACAAACAGAGTGAGCTTGCTGGTCATGAGACAACTTCCTTGCCGTAGCGGTCTTGCTTGACGTGGCACGAGATGCACAGCGCCCGGTAGTGCTTGGGGTCACCGGAGTACTTGACGATTCGCTCAACACCCTTGAACGAGACTCTGGTCTCGAACTCGTCGGGGTCGAGCCCGTCATAGGCCCACTGAGCCGCCTGCTCGCCACACGGGCAGGCGTGTTCCGCTGCCTGACCCTTGGCGGAATAGACGCGCTGGTGTGCCGTGGGGTAGGTGGGAGTCTCGGTATCCCACACCCCGCGCTGAGCAGCCGAAACATGCGCCGGGCGTTCGCACCCGCACGACTTGTTGCGCCGGAACTTCGCCACCGACAAGTGGCGGGTCTCCCCGCAATCACACAAGCATTCCCACGTACCCTGACGCTGACGACTCCCGCGGTGGAAGCGAACAGCGGTCAGGTGGCCGTGGCGATGCCCGGTGAGGTCGGTCTGAAGGGTCACGTCAGTCCTCCGTGCTCGGGTTCTGGCCGGCCTGCGTCGGGTTGACCAGCCAGCTGATGTCGAAGCGGACGTACGTCCCGGGCGGGGTCACGTCGTCCTGAGAGAGCCGGGCCTCGACGGCTGAGGCCCAGTAGTTCAACGAGTAGTCCACGAACTCGGAGCGCTTGCCCTCCTGCGTGGAGTAGGTCAGCGTCGCGGTGGAGAGGCTGCCGTCCAGCATCGCGGCGGGCAGCCCGACGAAGTTCGCCCAGTCGATGCGGTCGGCGTTGCGGCCCTCCACATACAGATCGGGGGCCTGCCCAGCGCCTAGGGCCTCCACGTCGAAGCCGACGGGAATGAACGCGGTTCCGCCGCTGGCGCGGGCAGCTTCCCAGTCCACGATGAGGTCGTCGATCTCGTCGTCGGTCAACTGGACGTTCGGGTCGAGCTGTTTGATGGCCGCCAGCGGCACCGGCGCCTTGACGCGCTGTTGCCACGCGTTGGCCAGGTTTCGGGAGGCGCGCACGGCGTCCTCAGCGATCACCAGTAGGCCATCCTGCGGCCCCTCCAGGATCAGCACCTGGTCATCGGGGGCCGGCTGGCCGTTGACCATGACGCCCAGCCCGTCGGGATCGATCGACCAGTACGCCGGATCGACGCGGATCGCGTCCGTGATCGCGTCGCCGGCGCGCTCGACGGCCCACACGCTGACACCGGAGAACAGCAGGTCATCCAGGCTCCACAGCATGCGGGTGGACGGGCCTTGCCGGGTCGTGGTGCTGGTCATCCAGGCGGGAGTGGGCCAGCCGCTCATCGTTGACGCCGTCGATGTAGCGCCACAGCGTCAGCGGGTGGCGGGACAGCGTGCCACAGATCAGGCCGCGCGCCCTGGCAACGGCCGGGATGCGCATGGCGTCGATGCGGGCGACCTCCCGGGACTCCACGCCGGCCAGCTCCGACAGCACGATCCGCTTGAGCTGGGTGCCGGACCACGGGGATTTGATCGGGGCCGTGGGGCCGTTCACGAGCATGCTGACAGCCGCTTTGTTCGGCCCCAGCAGATTTCGGAACAATCCCACAGAATGAGGGTACGGGATATCTTGCGGCAATACCCCATGAGAACCGCAAGATGTCCCGTATGTCGCAGTATGTCCGCTAATGTCCCGATGATTTTGTGGCGCGGGCGGCGGCGATGGCGGCAGCCGTGCGCACCCGCCGGGACGTGCCGCCCGCTCCCGCCCGCTGGTCGAAGCTCCACAACGCCAGCGCGGCCGCCACAACGGCACAGGAGCCCGGCTTGCGCAGGAACAACCGCCCACCGCCGGCCGGGCGCCAGGCCGACGCCTCGACCGCGGCGGTCAGCGCCGGGTCGCCGTAGTGCTGCACGTTGCGCCGGCTGATCTCCTTTTCGAGCCTCGCCGCCGCGCCCACCTGGTCGCGGAGCTTGGTCGGCGAGGTGCGGACCCGGTGCGGCGGCCGGGCCATCCGGTCCGCGGCGTCCAGGCTGGCCCCGATCGCGTCATAGGCGACGGTGCCCCGGTGCTGCGCCTGCGCCCTCAGCGCGGCCCCTGGCAGCCATTCGTAGCCGCCTCCGGCCTCCAGCACCTCCAGGCAGGCCCGGCCGGTGGCGTCGCGCCAGGCGGCCACCACGGCCGCGCTGGAGCCATCAGGGTCCACGTCGAAGCTCACGGCCGCACTGGCGGGCCGCTGAGAGCTCCCTGACGCCTCGCAGGCTTCCCACGCGGCCACGTCCAGGGCCACCGCGCCGGCGTGGCGCGCCCACTGGCACAGGTACTCCGCGGACCACTTCTGCAGGCCCATCTTGGCCAGGCGGCTGTAGACCTTCGCGGCCGTGGTCAGGCCGCTGCTGATGCCCGGATGAGTGCGCAGCAGCAACTCCCAATCCACCGCCGGGCGGTCCGGGTCGGACATGTCAATGAACGACAGCCCGTCCGGCGCGGCGTAGACCACACCGCCGACCCCCGGCGCCCCGGCGGACAGGTCGGCCAGGGAATCCCACAGCAGGCCCGCCCGGGACTCGCCGGGAGTGCCCGCGACGATGGTCTGAGAGTCGGGGCGGGTGTCCTGCGTCGGCATGATGCCCGCCAGGAGGGCGGCGGCCTTCTCCGGCGGCAGCTCGCCGGCCTCATCGATCAGCACCAGGTCGTAGGCCGCGCTGCGGAACGCACCAGGGTCGGGCGGTAGCGCCTTCCACTCCGACCCGTTGGCGAACAGGATGCGTTGCTGGCCGTTGCTGAAGTAGAGCTTGTGCCCCTCGTTCTCGAACCCGGCGTGCCGCAGGACCGTCATGATCTCGACCAGCTTCGCCGAGGCCCGCGTGCCGTCCTGCGCCGTAGAGGCCACCAGGTAGGCATCGCGGGCTAGGCAGCGGCCCAGGATGGTTGCCAGGGCCGCCGTGGTCTTGGTGGAGCGCCCGGTGCTTCGGCCACCACGGTCTCGTAGAGCGGGTGCCCGTCCTTCCCGAGGGCCTGCATCACGCCCGCGATCTGCTCGCCCTGAGGGGTCAGCGGCAGGCCCAGCCAGCGGGCACCCGCGTGTGCCTCCGCGAGGTCGGTGCCGGCGGGGATCTCCGACAGCACCAGCGGCACCGCGGTTACCGTCGGCAGGTCATCCGGCGGCACCGCCGGCAGCCCGGCGGGGAGACCGGATAGAGAAACAGAATGGTCGGGGACCGTGGGCTGCATTCCCGACTCAAAAACTTTCGCGCCTTTCGTGACATTCTCGCCGCGCTTCCTCGCGGCATTAGCAGCTTGCGCGAACTTCACACCCACGACACCACCGGCCCGCCTATTACAACGCGAGTGGCACGGCGCCAGATTACCCGGGTCATTGCTGCCGCCCTGCTCGCGCGGAACGATGTGGTCCACGTCCCAGGACGCGGACGGGTGGATCACCCGGCCGCACCGCCAGCAGGGTGCGCCGCCCGCCGCCACGATCGGGGCCAGCCTGGCCCTCGCCTTCCGGGCAACCTCGCCGCCCCAGCGGGTGGCGCTCACAGTCCTGCCCGCTTCCAGCGCCGCAGGTCCAGCCACAGGCCGGCCAGGGGGTAGACGGCTACCACCAGGATCATGATCGTCTCAACAGTTGTGGGCATGGCCTGTTCTCTTCTCTCTTCTATTCGTACGTTTGTTCTGTACCTGAGCCCCAAGTACCTGAACCCTGTACCTGCGTACCTGCCCACTACGTGGGGGCAGGTACACAGGTACGCGTACCTAGGTACGTACCGGGTACACGGGTACACGGGCCTATTTCCTGTTCTCGCGGTAGGTCCGAAGCGCTGCCTCGGCCCTTGCCTGGCCCCACCCCATACGCTCGCGAACGTCGCGGAACGACGTTGGCGGGGGGTCGAGACGGTCCAGTTCCTCCACGTCTACGGCCACCTTCTCGGCAGCCTTCTCGGCCCTCCGCTCGGCTGCGTCCGCAGCACTCGCGCCAGGTCCGAACGAGACGGACAGGCCGCCGTCGAATCCCGGCTCGAACCTGACGTAAGTTGCTACGTCCCCCGCTGCCTCGGCCCCGCTTCGGTCCTTGGCTACTTTGATGGCCACACACCCATCCTTTTTCCTGCTGAATGGTTCGATGACTTCCGCGACGTATTGGGCACCGTCCAGGCCGGCCCTTTTCCGCTGCGAGCCAATAGGCCATAGGCCGCCGTCATTGCTTTTCACCATGTGGTCCAGTAGCACCACGCAACAACCCGCACGCGACAACGGTCGAGCTATTGCCCCGAGCCACTTACCGGTCTCGCCGTCGTCGTTGGAACTCAGGCCGGCGAGGCTCATGCTTTCGCCGGTCGAGTCCAGGATCACGTACGCCCCGGCGACCTCAGCCACCATCGCGGCAATGGCCTTGGGGTCGTGTAGGACGGGCTGTCGGTAGTCGAGCAGGTCGTGGATGAGGTCCAGCGGCGCACCGAGGGCGCGGAGCCGCAGGACTGCGGTCTTCGGGCCGTCCTCGTAGTCGAGCAGGACGCACGGCCTACCCTTCCGCATCTCTTGCAACCCGCCCGCCAGCGCAATCCAGGTCTTGCCGGCGCCAGAGTCGCCGGCTAGCCCGTTCACCTTCCCGTCGTAGAACAGCGCCCCGGAGGCGGTCATGCACACGTCCGGCCTCGGCAACTCCAGGTTGCCGGCCTCGACCTCGGCCAGGACCGACCCCAGGTCGAATCGACCCCACCCGCTGCCGGCGGCCGCCGGCGTCTCGTCGGCCGACGCAGGCCCGAAGTCCTCGGCGGGCGTGCTGAGCCACGGCACCGCCTCGGGCGTCTCGTCGGCGGCGTTCGCGAGCGCCCGACCCCACTTCCCGGCACACCGGGGATCGTCACCCAGCGGACCGAGCATGCCCAGGTAGGCGGCCTCGGCCTCGCTGTCGGTCAGCGGGTAGGCGGGATGGGCCGCGAGCAGCGCCAACGCCCAGGCCCCGTCACGGGCCAGGGCCTCCCAACCGCGGCCCCGGTCGTCGGTCTGCCCCTCGGGCCAGCCGGCCGCCTCGGCGTACTGCCGGTGCCAGGACGCCAGCACAGCCTCGACGTGGTCGCCCGCCTGCCGCTGGCGGTCCTCGGGCAGCTCGTCGTACCAGAGGCCGTCGTAGGGCTCCCGGGCGTCCTGGCTGCGGCGGGAGGCGTTGACCTGCTCGGCCAGCCACTCGCCGCTCGGGTCCGGCTCGCCGAGCACGCCCAGCGCGTCCAGGTTCGGCGGTGTGGTCCAGCGGTACTCGCCGATCTCGCCCGTTGCCCTGCTCCGCTTCCGCGTCGGTGCCAGCCAGATGAACCCGCGGCCGCTGCCGTCGGGGAGTCCGGCCTTGACGTCCACCCCGGGCAGCGCGCCCTTGCTGACCACGCCGAGCGGCGCGGTCAGGTCGTGCCAGCCGCCGCTCGGCGTGGCCTGCCGGCCGTAGCTGGCCGGCCACTGGCCGTCGTGCTCGGCGTAGGTGTCGTGGCCGCCGTTGCGGGGGTCCACGTCCACCACGTCCACCACGTGGCCCGTCACGGCCGCCAGCGCCATCCCGGGCCGCCAGCGACCGATGATGGCCGGGTCGGCCTCGCTGAGCTGCCAGCGGGGCGGCAGGACGTAGCCGCAGCCGTTGTGGCCGCCGCGCGGGTTCCACTGACCGGCCTCATCGAGCGCCGGACGGGCCAGGAACAGCGGGACGCCGGCCTCAGCGAGGCGCCGCGCGTGTTCGAGCGCGGTATGCTGGTCGGTGTCCGGTGGAGCCGCGACAACTGGAGTACTCCCACCGAGGCCACGGTGGTTGGGCCGGGCCGGTGAATCCGCGTCCCGGCCCTTCAGCTTTTCCTCGGTCACCGTCGCGCACCCGCGCTCGTGCGGTTGTTGTCCCAGATGCGCAGGGCGCGCGCCCAGTCGTCGCCGACCCGCACCTCTCCGCCGACGCAGTCGGCCACACCTCTTTCAAGGAGGTAGCGCGCACCGTCGTTGAAGCCGAAGAATGCGCGGAGCGGCCGCGGCCCCTCCTGGACTAGCTCGCGCAGCTCTAGCAGAGGGTGCTTCGGCATAATCTTCAGGAGGTCGATCTTCCGACCCACCTCGACGGGGTCGGCCATCCGGTAGGTGCTCATCGCGCACCGCCCGCGGCCGGGATGCGGCGTAGCAGGGCCTGGACGTCGGAGCGGCTGACGCGCAGCACGCGCGGGCCGAACCGGTAGCCCGGGAGGTCGCCGCTCGCAATGCGGCGGCGGATGCTCCGAGGGTGGACGCCGAACGTCTCGGCGGCGGCCGCGAGCGTGATCAGGTCGGTGGGTTGAACGGACACGGAGGTAACCTCTCGCTGGATCTCCAACGAGGCCTCACCGGTCGCGGTGCCCTCAGCGCGATCTCAGGCGAAGTCCGCCATGCGCTTGGCTACGAGTTCTGTCCGGCGGGAGGTGACCCTTCCCGCTAACCCTCACGCCCCTCGGCGGTCCGGTAAGTGACATGCTACACGCTGGGGGACAGAGGTTGTAAAACCCCTAGTCATTTGACATTGGCAATCTCAAAGGCTGTCGAGTGCTGCCGCCAGCACCTGGTCCCGATCGGCCGCCGCGTGCTGGTAGCGCATCGCCATCGCCGGGGAGGTGTGCCCCGCCCTGGCCATCAGTTCCGCGATCGTCGCACCGGTCTGAGCGACCAGAGTGAGGCTGGTGTGCCGCAGCCCGTGGATCGTGAGGCCCGGCTTGCCCACGGCCGCAGCGCCCTTGTTGTGGGCGTCCCGTAGGGTCGCCTCGGACAGTGGCCCGCCGCCGCGCCCGACGAAAAGCAGCCCGTCGCGGCCGGTCACCGGCTGCTCGGCCAGCCAGGTCCGCAGGCCGGGTAGCAGGCTCGGCGGGATCGCCACCGCGCGGACGCCGGCGGCGGTCTTGGGCTCGCTGATCTCCCACTGGCCGGCCACCTTCACCACCTGTTGGCGCACCCGCACCACGCCCGCGTCCAGGTCGAGATCCCGGCGCCGTAGGCCTCGGACCTCGCCGGAGCGCAGCCCGCACCAGCCCGCGAGCATGAGCGGCACCCGGTACCGCTCCGGGACCGCCGCGAGGTAGGTCCGCAGTTCGGCGGCGGTCAGGGTCTCGGGCTCTTTGGCCCGCCGCTTGGCCGCCCCGCGCTTCACCCGGCACGGGGACCGCTCGATCAACTCGTCCTCGACGGCCTGCCGCATGACGGTCGAGAGGATCGAGTAGGCGTTGGCGCGGCTGGTCGGGACGGCCCGGAGCCCGGCGTACCAGTCCGCAACCTCGCCCGGGGTGATCCCGGCCAGCACCTTCTCGCCGAACGCGGGTGCCAGGTGCTTCTCGATCAGCTTGCTGTAGAGCGCCCGCGTGGTCTCGCGCAGCTCGCGGCGCGCCAGCACCCGCTCGGCGTAGGGCTTGAACCGGGTCGCCACCTTCGCCACCTTCGCCTCAGCGACGACGGCCGGGGGAGACCACTCCCCGCGCTGCACGCCCGCCCACTCCCCGGCCAGCCAGGCCTCGGCGTCGCCGCGGGTCTGGAACGTCGTGGGTGCCTTGTGCTCGCGCTGGTCGGGCGCGGTGTAGCGGGCCTGCCATCGGCCGCTCGGGAGCTTCCGGAGAGATCCGAACGTCCGCCGGGATCCGCGTCTGTTGGCCATGAGGGGGCCTCCTATCTGGGCATCTGGCACGCCATCGCGTGCCATAACGTGCCAGATACTACGTCAATCCGAGTCCCTTTGTGTCCCTTAGTGTCTCTTGACTGTCGGGCTCCTGGCCTAGTCAGAGCGGTGAAATGTGCCCCTGGCTAGGGTCTCGATCGAGCCGGGTCGGAAGGTTCGACTCCTACCCGGGGAGCTGGCTGGCCCAGATCCACCGATCTGCGGCTACTGCGAGACCCCAGCTGGGCGCACTGGCTGCGCCGGGCACGCTCGCCGTACGACCCGCTACGCCTTCGCGCACGCAGCTTGCCATTGCACCCAGCTGGTGTCGCTACGCCGCCCATCGGTGGATCTGGGCCTACACCAACCAGGTTCGCACGAACGGGATGCGGACCAGCACGGCGCTGCAGAGCATGCTGATCGCCAGCACGACCACCCAGATGAGCGGGATGCCGATGGCGGTGGGCAGCAGTCCCGGCGAGATATTGAGTTCCTCGATGAGCCGGACGATCGCTGGGTGGATCAGATAGATCGGCAGGGTCCAGCGGGCGATCGTCGCCAGCCGGGGGCTGGTCGTGGCTTCTCCGCTGCGCCCCATGGCGAACAGGAAGACAGCCAGGGACATCAGCACGGTGCTGAGAACGAGGTAGTTGTAGAGGGTGCCGACCGGCTCGCCGCGGGCGACTGAGAGCCAGGACGTCCCCACGATGGTGACCGCGGCGCCGAGCGCTGCCGCGACGTAGGACGCCGGGCGCAGCCAGGTCGGAAGCGTTGCCCGCCGCTCGTGGAGAGAGTGCCCGAGGAGGAAGTAGAACGGAAAGCCGGCGACCAGGAACGGCGCCACCCGGCCGACGAGGTCCGCGGAGAGGTGGCCTAGGGCGCCGGTAGCCGCGGTCGTCGGAAGCAGGATGCTGGCGGTACCGGTGAGGATGAGTGCGTATCGAGTGAGAGCCGGGTCGGCGACTATCCGCTGCAGTAGCGGAATCAGGGCGTACACCCCCGCCATCGCCGGCAGGTACCACAGGTGGTAGTAGCCGGCCCAGATCTGCTCAGCGAGGAAGCGGAGGTTCCACTGCCGTTCGAAGGTGGCGTTGGCCGCCGCGTAGGCAGCACTCCAGAACAGGTACATCACAGCCAGCCGCGGAATGTAGTGACGCCAGATCCGCTGCGGGGAGTCCGCCCGTCCGGGGGCGAGGAACAACACCCCCGAGATCATGAAGAAGATCGGCACGCACCACCGGCTGAGTGAGCCGTACACGTTGAGGGCCTGCCAGTCGGCGGACGCCGGCGCGACGACGTTCCACCCCATCGCGGCTACGTGCACCATCACGACCGCGGCCGCGGCCACCACGCGCAGCCGGTCGAGATACGCGAGTCTGGCCACGGATCAGCTCCTGTCGGATCAGGGGCCGCAGGGTGCTGGTCGATAGAACTGGTGGGCGGATGCGTGTTGTCGACGTTCCCCCGCCACGATCGGCCTCGCCCCCGGCTCGCCCCCACGAGTCGCCGACAGGCTCACCGTGACACAATGCGGCACCGCATATTCGCTGTCTCAGATTGCGGAAGTCGACGACGGATGTCGGTAGGACAATCCCAGGAAAGAGGGCCTCTGATAGCATCGCCGTAGTCATGGCGCACGGGGGTGCGCGTATCGGCGAGTAAAACGGCAGTTGGGGGGAATCTTGCCGAAGGTAAGCGTCATCATGCCCACGTACAACGCGGGCCCGCGTATCGGCGCAGCGATCGGCGGCGTACTCGCTCAGAGCCATTCCGATCTGGAACTGATCGTGGTCGACGACGGGTCAACCGACGATACCCATCGAATTGCCAGCGGATTTGGTGATCGGATCACGTTGGTCCAGCAGGACAACGCCGGTCCGAATGCAGCCCGCAACGCCGGGATCCGAGCTGCCGGCGGAGAGATCATCGCGCTGTGCGACTCCGACGACGTCCTGCTGCCGAACTATCTGGCAGATGCGCTCACGGTGCTCGGGTCCAGTCCCGCTCGCTCGTGGGTCACCTGTGCCGCGTTGGCATTGACTGACCACGGCCTCAGCGAGTACGGCATCTCACCGTTTGGGTCGATATCTCCGGACGACCAACGAGAAGCCATCCTGCAAGTGAATTTCGTATCAATCTTTTCGGTGTTCCCGCGCCGAATGGTCGACGAAGTCGGGTATTTCAGCGAAAGCCTGCAGCGCTGTGAGGATTGGGACTATTGGGCGCGGTCCATCTTCTCCGGCTGGCGGGTGGCCTACCAGCCCAAGCCGGCGGCGCTGTACCGGCAGCAGGGGGCCAGTCAATCGTCGGACTCCGCTGCGATGCTCGACGCCGAAGACTCGATGATCGCTGGGCTGACCGAAGTGTTCGAGGAGACCTTCACCTCCGGGGAGCGAGAGCTGCTCGCCGCCCGTGCGGCCCGTGGTTCAGTCGATCGGCAGCGGCTCAAGGCGAGGCGGGCCTGGGAGACGGGCGAGTTCCGCTCCGGTGCCAGGCTGCTCCGAACGGCGGCCGCGGATTACCCGCACCACCGGGGGCTCCGCCGCAAGGCGGTGATTGCGGGCCTGGTTGCCCCCGTGCTGGAGTTGCTTCCCGAGAGCTTCCCGTTGAGGGAGAAGATGAGGGAACGCTGGTGATCGCAGTACCCACCTACTCCCCCACCCTGGTGCAGCACATTCCCAACGATCCGCGTCGTTTCGCCGTCGCACCCGACCGGACGACACCGTGACCGGAGCGACGGTGCCGAACCCTGGCGAACCCAGTCTGTTCAGCAGGCTCGCCCGGGGAACGAGTTGGCAAGCACTCGCGCAGATGTCGCCGCTGGTGTTCAACCTGGCGCTCACCCCGTACCTGATCCACGGACTCGGGATTGAGCTCTACGGCATCTTTCTGCTGGTCTCGGTGATCCAGTTGTTCGTCGGCAGCGTGGACGGCGGAGTCGGTGCGAGCGCCCGCAGGTTCTTCGGGATCTACGTAGGCCGCAACGACCGGGCGGCGATGACCTCGTTGCTGACCACGCTGTTCGTGATCATGCTGACCGGTGCCACCGTGCTCAGCTGCCTGCTGTTCGCTGCGGCTCCGCAGATCATGGCGTTCTTCCCCGGCGCTGCGACGGATCCCGCCGGGGCGGTCTTCCTCCTCCGAGTGATGGTCGTACTCGCGGCATTTGCGCAGGTCCGGGAACTCTTCACCCAAGTGCTGCTGACAGCGAACCAGTTCCGGATCACCGCGCTCGGCGACCTGATGGGGTTCTTCGCCTACGCCACCGGCATGGTGCTCGCGGTGCAGAACGGTCTCGGGCTGGTCGGCGTGGGCTGGGCCTTCATCGCGCAGCAGTGCTTTCCCACCCTGATGGTGCTGCCTGCGGCCCTGCGCCGCCTCGACTGGACCGCCATCAGGTTCGTGCCACGGCGCGTGTTGGGCGAGTTCTTCCGCTACTCATGGAAAATTCAGGTATCGGGGACGCTGGCGGTGCTCGCAGCCCAGGGCGATTCCGTGTTCGTCGGCCGGTTCGCCGCCCCGCAGATGACCTCGTACGGCACCGGTGCAAGCTTCGCGAGCACCATGCGAGGCATCCCCTGGAACGCAACCATTCCGATGGACGCCAACATCGTGCGAGCCATCGGGGAACACGGCCCCGAGGGGGCCATCGAACAGGTGACGAAGGTCCAACGACTCTGGGTTCGCGTGGTGGCCGGCTGGATCGCCGTAGGCGTCCCGGCGTCCGGTTTTGGTGTGGTCGTCTGGCTGCACCTCGGCACCGACCTGCCGGGTCAGGTGGCCGCGGCCGTGCTGCTCGCGCATGGCGTGACGATGGCGCTGCAGGTCCAGCGGTTCTGGCTGAACGGTCTGGGCCGGTCCGGCCTGACGCTGTCGCACGATGTCTTGAACACCGCGATCAACCTCTCACTGACCTTTCCCTTGATCATCAATTTCGGTGTCATCGGCACGATCAGCGCGACCTTGATCGCCGCCATCTCGTCCGCGATCTATCTGACCTGGGTAGCCCGGCGACGCGTGGAGAGCCGGCTGCCGACCCCCTGGAGCGAGGTGCCATGGTTCTCCGCCGTGGTGACGTCCGCGCTGACCGCAGGGTGCTGTTGGATCACGACGCATTTCTTGGTCGGGGTCGTCGTGCCCTACGGCCCGCTGGCGTTGCTCGTGGTCGGGGCGAGTGCGGCCCCAGCGCTCGCGCTCTATCTGCTGCACATCGTCGGGCTGCGGAGGCTGCGCGAGCTGCTGCTTCGGATTCGTTCCAGACGGCGCGGCTAAGGCGGGACGATTCACCGCACCCGGCCAGCGGCCACTGATCGGTTGCCAGCGGCCACTGATCGGTCGCACCCGGACGGCGATCCCCGCTCATCGCGAGGTCCGGCCTCGCTCGGACTGCCTTGGCCGCTAAGCAAAGCGCTGATCAATGCCAGGGTTTCGCTGGTTGGGTCTGTCGAGACCCGTTGTCAAAGGGGTCTCGACAAGCTTCACCAGCGATGATCAGGGCATCCCTAAGGAAGCGGTTCCCTAGAGGTTCTCGCGGAGGTAGGCATAGCCCCGGGCACGTTCGCGGGCGATCGTGCGGTCGACCGCGTCCCAGTCGATGGTCGAGGCGAGCGCCTGCGCCACCTGCTCGGCAGGATCGGCTCCGGCGGACACGTCGACCAGGCGGGACTGCAGATCCAGCAGGTTCAGCAGCGTGGTGATCCGGTCCAGCCCGCGTTCAGGGTTCGGCACAACGATGAACGGCGTGTGAAAAAGGGTGGCGAACACGCAGCCATGGAAGGAGTCGGTGACCAGCAGACGAGCGTTCCTGATGCTGCTCAGCCAGGACTCCACAGCCGGGTTCCGGAACTTGCCGGGGTCTGCGTTGAAGGTCTTCAGGTCGGGAAACGGCCGGGTGAGTGAGTACGTGCGCGCGCCGAGGGTCTCTTCGATCAGGGCACTGACGGAGTCCTTCACCGATGTCCGATCCAGGACGTAGGAAACGATCGGCAACTCGTCGCTGCCGCCGGCACTGGTCAACTCGTCGTAGTCGCTGCGCTCGAGCAGCATGGTCGGATCGACATGCCACTCGGCCCCGTCGACTCCCCAGATCTCCCGTGCGAGCGCGGCACCCGACGGCTCACGTACCGACACCGCGTCGAGCAGTTGAGCCAACCCCCGGGTGCGGTCACGCAGCTCGGATGGGTACTCGGATGAGTCGTCGGTCCCGAATGACGCCGCGTAGGAGAGCCTGCGGACGGGAAGGTCGGCAGGCAAGAAGGCGAACAGGGCCGATGGAACATGTGAGTAGAGCGGACGCCAGACCTGGTCGCTGCCGACCACGAACGAGGAGTACTTCTCGATCAGCCGGCGCTTAGGGCGTCGGCCGTGGGTGAGCAACGCCACCGTCTGGATCCGATTGCGCGCAAACGTGCGCAAGTCGGTATCCGAGACGAACTTCGCCTCGTCGAGCAGAAGCGGCTTCGGCCACACCCACGGCCGTGCCGCGTAGAAGGCGCGGCGGAGGCGGAATTTCAGCCCGGATCTCGGCGCGCGGTCGGCGTCGGCCTCGACCCTGGAGCGATCGGTGTCGACTTCGTAGCCCAGTTTGCGGATTGCGGTCTGTAGTGCGTATGCCTGCATTAATCCGCCGTAGTTGTGACCGAGTGGCTGTGTCCGAATGAGGACGCGACTGCGACCGGACTGGCGCACTGGAGAACTCCTTTTCAATCTCAGGTCAGCCTGGGGTTGGGGTGCACGTACTCACCGTGGCGGGTTCGCCAGAAGTAGATCGTAGGGCACCGGAAGTCGCCCGGTGCCCTACCTTCAATCCGCAAGCCGACTCAACTCAGCCGGGCCTTGTATTGGGATGCGATCGCGCTGGCGCTGAGCGCACTGTAATAGACCGCGAACTCGTCGATCGATGCCTGGACGAACGAACTGCTCGGCGCACTCGGCCACCCGCCGAGGTTCCCGCCCCCGAGCCGCCAGTATCCGGCACCCGGCTGGGCCTGGGTCTGCCCGTTGCTGGCTACCAGGGCACCGTCCACGTAGAGCCGGCTGCCGTCACTACCCTGGGTGGCCGTCACCATGTGCCACGCCCCGTCGTTGTACGTCCGCGGACTGGTGAGGGTGGACGTCTTTCCCGCGTACGTGCCGAAGACCAGGGACCCACTGTTGGTGAGGTAGAGCATCCGGTCGTACCGGGAACCTACTCCGGTCCGGGTGTCCTCCAGGCCGGCGAGCTTGCCGCCCGACTTGCTGGTGGTCTTGAACCAGAGCTGGAGGCTGAATGAGCTCGTCGGAGTCGTGCTCGTGGAACTGGTGGCCAGCGAGTTCCACGTTCCCCGCGCACTGACGGCGGCGTTCCCGGAGATGGCCCCGGAGGCGCCGGGGGTGATGTTGCTGAACGTCCCGTTCCTACCCTTGCCGCTGGAGTCGGTTGCCGTGCTTCCGGTGTCGGAGAGTCGCCAGTACAGCCACGGATCGGACGCCTTCACCGAGGCGGGGTATGACGTGCTCCCGCCGCTCGGCGGAGTACTGGGTGCGGGGGTGGTGGGCGCAGGGGTGGTCGGTGGTGTCGTACTGGGTGCGTTCGCACTCACCGGCGCGCGGTAGTTGACCGGCAGGGCCACCAGTTTGTCGAGCGGGAAGGACACTTCGCCCTTGGTCTTGTCGCCGGCCATCTCCTGGGTCGACCAGCGGCCACGGAAGATGCTCGGGTACTTGTTGCTGGCGAGCGCGATCGGGTTCTCGGCATTGAAGCCGACCGCACCGGAGGTCTCGGTGACGATGATGCCGTACTGCTGGGCGGCCTTGGCGATGGTCTTGGCGGCGGGCGACAGCTTCATGGCGTCGATGTCGAGGCTGGCCGGCAGGCGGAGCATCTGGCCCATGGTGAGCTGGGTGCCGTCGACCCAGCCGTCGGTGCGGACCGCGGGCCAGGACACGGCCCCCTTCTTGATCTGCGGGATGGCCATCGAGACCACATGATCGATACGGCCGTTCAAGAGTTCCTGCTGGCGAATGGTGGTGGCCCACAACGCCATGCCGCTTGCGGAAGCGCCGAATGTGCCGTCGAAACGCCCCAACGACTGGCTGGCGTTCGTGATTTTTCCTCCCCAGCAGGCCTCCCACTTTCCGCCGTTCTTCCGTGCCTGCCAAAGCTCGACGATCTCGTTGGTGTCGGGGTTATAGATCGAGACGCTGCCGTCTGAGGAGGGGTCGGGCTGCAGATCGTTGGGAATGTGAACGTTCTTCAGATGTGCGTTCAGGTACACCGCGATGCTGCTGGTATGACTCTGGCAATTCCAGGCGGTGATGTTGTACACCGGATCCGACTTGCGGGCGACATATAGCGGTGTTGAGAACTTGTCGGTGTTAACCGTGATGTTGGCCTGAGTCGGTGTGCCCCAGTATTTGTGTGCCTGTGCGTTGAGGCTGGAGACGAGGCCCGACGAGTCGGACGCCGTCGGTGTCGAGGTGGGCAGCTTCTGGTAGAAGGGGGAGGAGGGCGAGAGAACCCGGGAGGGTACCGCCCGTGTGTCGCTGCCCAAATTGCTCACGGCGAGGGCCGGGCTGGGTGTGGCCAGGAGCAGCGTCGCGGCGCCGAGAGCCGCGAGTGTCGCTCGATAAGGGTGGGCCATGACTGCGGTCCAATCGTGAGGAGTGCCGGCTCGTCGGCAGGCGTTGCTTAGCTGTACAAAGCTTAACGTCATCTGAGGTTTCACTGAAATCTATCAGGATATTGTCACGATGCGGACCCCTGCGGAGCCCGTGCTCAGACCGCCGCGAGCGGGAACCAGCTCAGTCGTCGCGGCCGGTCCGCTCGGGCAGATCGATCAAGATCCCGCGAGCGGCCACCCCCCAAAGCAGCCAGATCAGGTAGTTGGGCGTCAGGTACGGGTTCGGACTGGTCAACGAGGGCACCAGCCAGACGAAGAACGCCGCGATGCCGAGCAGCTTCCAATGCCGGGACCAGGCCTGCTGTGGCTTCGCGAGCACGCCGAGCATGGGTCCGGTCGCAAAGCACAGGGCCCACAGGACGGCACCGAGCACGCCGGTCTCGGCAGCCCGGGAGAGGAAGACGTTGTGTACCTCGATGACCACCGAGGTGACCGGATAGTCGTCCGCCTGCCTGACCCACAGGATGTTCTGGTTGATGAACTCGCCCCAGCCGATGCCGAACAGGGGCATCTGCTCGATGATCCGCAGTGCCGCGGCATTGGTGTTCTGCCGATCGTCGACGGAACGTCCGTAGAACAGTCGCTGGAGTAGCTCGTCGCGGAACTCGGGCAGCAGCACCAGCGCCGCGGTCGCGAACGCCACCCCGAGTAGAAGGGCCAGCGGCAGCCGGCGGCGAAGACGAGGCACCATCAGGCACACGACGAGGCCCGCCAGCACCGCGGACAGCCACGTCGAACGGGTCAAGCAGACCACCGTGCCGATCGAGCCGCCGACGACGCCGACCGCACCGATGACGCGCCACAGCGACGACCTGCTGGTGTGCACCAGCAAACCAGCCATGAAGATCGCCAGCACCGACACCATGCCCAGGGGTTCCGGAGCCAGCCAGGGCCCGCCGACCCGGGCCGTTGGCGTGAGGTCGAGGGCGGTGGCGAGATAGCGAGGAAACAGCAGCCCGCGCAGACCTAGATACTGTGCCAGCCCGGTGAATCCCGCATAGATCGCCATCAACGCTGCCGTCCGAAGCAGCAGTTCGCGACGTTGTGCGGTGGAGAAGACCACCGCGCCCAACGGGAACATCGCCAACGGCATGACGACCCGGTCGAGCAGTGCGAAGGTGGTGCTGCTGTCGGCAGTCGGCCAGGTCGACATCCAGGAAAGTGTGGTCCACAGAATCGTCGCGGCGGCCACCGCGTAGAAGGCGCGCGCCCGCAGTCGCTCGCGGCCGGGCTCGGCGATCCACAGCACTGCGGCGAGGGCGAGCAGCGGCCGGTCGAGCGGGATCGGCAGCCCGATCTGATCGGTGAAGCCGGCGAACATGGTCAGCGTCAGCCCGGCCAGGAAGAGCCACACATAGAGCGGCACCCGCTCGGCGCTGTGCTGCGCGGCCGTCGCGTCGTCGTGCGCCGCGGAGGTCACACCGACGGTCGACGCCGGCACCTCACGCACCGTCCAGCCCGGACGCCTTCTGCTGTGAGGTGGCATGGGCCGGGCTCCGCCGGCGCTCGAGGATCACAGCCAGCATCAGCCCGATGACGGCGCCGGCGGCCAGGCCGAGCAGGCCGGCTCGTGCCAGCAGGCTGGTCCGGTTGGACTCCGCCGTGCCCGCCGTGCGGATGACCATCAGGTTGGCCGCGCTTCTGCTGCCGTCGACGAGGTTGGTGTACTTCTGCCGCAGCGCGGCCGCTGTCGCGGAACTGTCGGATGCCTTGGCAGCCGCATCGGTCACGGTGTCGCGGGCCTTCCGGATCGCGCTGCTCTTGCTGTCGGCATCGCTGAGCAGCTCGGCGAGGTCGTGGTTGGCCGCGGACAGCCGGGTCTGCGCTTTCGCATCGATGCGGGCCGCGTCGGAGTACGCCTTGAAGACGTCCTGGATCGACTGGCGTCCGCCGGTGTTCACGGTGGTCGCGAGTTGGTCCGCGGCGGCGTTGGCGGCGGTGGTCGCCGCGGCCGGATCCGCCGAGACCGCCTCGATCCGGATCACGTTCGACTCAGGGATCTGGGACGCCGACAGCTTCACGCCCTCAGGGACGTCGGTGCCGGCGACACCTCGGTCGTTCACGTATCGCGCGAAGTTCGAGGCGAGCGACGAGGAGGCTACCGGGAAGCCGGCGACCGCTCCCGCGCTGAGGTCGCCCGCTCCGACGGCCACCCTGGACTCGGCGGTGTAGGTGGCCGGGCCGGCGAATCCAATCGCCACCCCGATCAGCGCACCAGCGGCCGCGGCCGCTACTCCCAACAGCCAATGCCGCCGCCAGGCCTGCAGCGGGCCGGACGCCGCGCGAGCAAGTGGCTCACTCTCTCGGTACTCAGCCTGACTCATCATTTTCTCCCTTTTTGCGAATACGGTGCTCGAAGCTCCGGTACCTGCGTGGACCCCCCGGTCCGCAACGCCGAGACGTAGAATAGCGAAGTCCGTTTGGGCTCTATGGCTTGTCCCTAGCGACGGGATTCGGCCGTCTTATACCTGGCGTGCCGGCGGGGCTTCTGTCGCGGCGGCACGTTCGGTTTCCCCGTTTTCGGGTTCGTCCCAGGGTTGCGGCCGCTCCGCCCATTCGTCCGCGGACTCATTGCCGAGAGTGCCATCGGCAACCGCACGGAAGAGGGTCACCAGGCGGCGCGCTTCGACATCGGACGCGAAGTCTGCGGCCACGCGGGTGCGCCCAGCCGTGCCGAGTCGTTCCCGCAGGTGCTCGTCCGTCAGCATTTCCAGAATCGCGTCGCGCAACTCGGCAACATTCCCGGGAATGACCACGCGACCATTGACGCCGTCGGTGATCAATTCGGTCACGCCGCCCACGTTGGTGGCAATGACCGGTTTCGCTTGGGCCATGGCCTCCATGAGCGACACCGGCACACCCTCGGCGAAACTAGGCAGCACGAACACGTCACAACGTTGCAACTGCTCCTGAACCTCGTATTGGCCCTGATATCCGGTGAAATGCACGGAGTCATCGATGCCCAGTTCGGCGGAGCGCTTTTCGAGTTCCGCGCGCTGCGGGCCGTCCCCAATCAGCGTGAGTTCGAGTTCCAGGCCGGCCGCAAGCAGTCCGGCGATCGCGTCGAACAGAACCGTCACGCCCTTGACCTGGTCGAGTCGGCCGACGAAGAGCAGTCGGGTCGGCCCGGGGGTGCGAACGGAATGCGGTTCGAGCTCAGGGATGGTGACGCCGCAGTGGACGATCCGGACGCGCCGCCAGCCGGCCGCGGAGCAGAACAGGCTGGCCTGGGCGCGAGCGAACGAACTGATCGTGGCGCAGAACGCGGCGCGGTCGATCTTCGTGCCGAGCTTCCACTCGTGTGCCTCGAAGAAGATGCCCGGGCCGTGGAGGGTGAAGCTGAACGGGACGCCGGAGAGCTCCGAGGCCAGCATGGCGACCGTGCAGCAGGCGTCCGAGAAGTGGTTGTGCAGGTGTGTAACACCGCGGCGACGCAGTTCCTCGGCCAGCCGCGCCGCCTCGACGAAGTAGGCGGCCTGCTTCGCGGCGCCGCGGATCCCCAGCCGCCGGGTCGCCCAAGCGAGTCTGAGCGCACTGGCGAACCGCCTTGGCGATCGCCGCGCGCTCGCCAGGACATCGCTGAGAATTGCAGGCAGTCCTGACGACAGCAGGTAGCTGGTGGCCGCCCGCTCGCTCAGCTGCTGGGGACCGACCATGTGCTCGTCGCCGGTCCGGCGAACCGAGAATCGCTCGACGTCGATCCCGGCGCGCTCAACCGCCAGGATCTCCCGCTGAATGAAGGTGTCGGTAGCTCGGGGGTACTCACCGGTGAGGTAGGCTACCCTCATGCCGCCGCACCGTCGGCTCGCGCCGTCTTCGCGAAGGCCGTCTCGGCGATCAGGTCGACACCGCTCACCGAACGGGCGAAGGCCTGGTCGAGGGAGTAGCGGGGCGTCCAGCCGAGAGCCTTCTTCGCGGCTCGGTTGGGGTAGCGGAAGGGCTTGAACCGTGCGTCGAGCCGTTCCGGGACGACGATCCCGGGGAACTTGCCCCGGCCGTCCAGCAGCCGGCCGTTGAGGTAGGCGATTCCGCGAGCGAACGAGCGCAGCGCGGGCCACGGGACCGCGATCGACCGCGGAATGCTGTAGTAGGGCTGCAACGCACGGATGTACTCGGCCTGGCTGGGCAGATTGTCGTCGACGATGTTCAGCGTCGCACCGACCGCGGCTTCGCCGCTGAGCGCCAGGGTCATGGCGTGCACACAGTTCTCGACATAGGTCATCGGCAGGATCGAACGACCCCCGACCTTCAGGAAGCGCGGGCCGAGAGGTGAACCCAGTAGCGAGTGCCAGAGGTTGTCGCGGCCATAGATCATGCCCGGACGGAGGATCGCGACCTCGAAATCGGTCGACGCCTCGCGATACAGCGTCTCTTGGATCAGCTTCGTGCGCGCGTACTCATCCCGCCGGGAGGCCGATCGTTCGATCGGGCTGGATTCGTCCAGTTCGGAGCCGGCGCGCAGCCGGGTGTAGTCATACACCGAGAAGGTGCTGACCGCGACGAGTCTCTTCACCGGCGAGTCGGTCATCGCCGTCAAGAGGTTCTCGGTGGTCAGCACGGTTCCGGCGAACTGGGTGGAGAAGTCTCCTGCCTTGGCCGCCGCCAGGTGGATCACCGCGTCCACGTCATCGAGCGCACCGACCAGGCTGCGGCGGTCACGGAGATCGGCCCGTACCAGACTGAGTCGCGGATGGTCGGCGATCGATGCCAGCGGGTTGGCAGAGGCCGGGCGCACCAACGCCGCCACCTGGTGACCGGCGGCGAGCGCATCGGCGACGGCGTAGCTGCCGACGAAGCCAGTTGCTCCGGTGATGAAGACCTTCATGCTGACTCCTCCTCGAGGTGGCGGCCGGCTACCAGCCGATCGATCAGCCGGCTCGCGGCAAGCATGTCTTCCGGAGTGACCGGGGTCGGAGAGCCTGCCGCGAGCGCGCGGTAGGTGAGTTCGAGGCACGTGGCCAGCCCCGCGTAGGGGCCTTGCTGCAGTACTTTCCGCTTCAGCGAGCGCGGTCCGCCGATGAACTGGTGGACGCCGTCTCGCATCATGTTGACGATTGGGCCGAGTTGCTTTCCTCCGGGCTGCCCGACGATCTCGGTCACCCGCCCCGAGAAGAGTTCGGCCTGCACGAAGCCGTTGGTCCCGCGCACCGTGATCTCGAAGCAGTCCGGGGCGAGCAGCGCCGAGAACCGAATGCGGGCGTGAACCGGACCGGCCGGGCCGGAGCCGGCTAGGACCGCGTCGAGGTCGTCGACCGGGATGTGTGCTGCCGCGCTGTGCTTGCTCCAGATGCTCGACACGCGCTCCCAGGTGACCCGTGGGCCGAAGTGCCCGACCAGGTAAGCCATGTGGGTGAGGAAGTCGTGGATCACGCCGGCCGGAAGCTGATGGATCGGGCTGGGCAGGTTCGGGTCGCCGAACCGTCCGCCGGGATCGGTCACCGGCAAGCCGATTCGGATCTCGATCTCGCCGACCCGTCCAAGCAAATCGTCGGCGAGCAGGCGGTCGATCCGCTGGATCTCCGGGTTGAACCGGTAGTTGTGGTTCTCCACCACCACCCGTCCGAGTTGCTCGGCCTCGTCCAGCAGCGTCACCAGCTCGTCGGCGTTCAGTGTGATCGGCTTTTCGCAGATCACATGAGCGCCGGCGGCCAACGCGGCCCGCGCCAGGCCGATGTGCGTGGAGGGGGGCGTGAGGACATGCACGACATCGGGCTGGGCATGCTCCAGCATCTCGTCGAGCGAGGAATAGGGCGTCGTGCCGTATTCCTCCGCCGTCCAGCGTCGGGCGATCGGGGAGAGGTCGCAGACCCCGACCAGCCTGGCCAGCGGCGACGCGGCGAGGAACGCCAGGTGCTGACGGGAGATGTCTCCGGTTCCGACGACTGCCGCCCGCAGCAACGAGGCGCCGGCCGAACCGGTTTGGGTTGTTCGCATAGCTCTCCACTTGCTCGGTGCCATAGATTCGGGCGCGCGGTTCGCGGCGCACGCGCCAAGGGGCCGGAATGTAGCGCGGACGGTTTCCGTAGAGGCCTTACCCATGCTAAGCGAACTCCGTTCGCGAGCAAAAACGCGTCCATCTCGTCGATGGGCCGGCGGCCGCCAGCTTGGTGTGCGCACTGCGATGCCGAGCATCCCGACCTCGATGAGCAGATTCTCTTTGCCGCCAGGTGTCCGGCAGCAGCGGGTTAAAAGTACGGAATCGGAGAGTGTGCAGTAGGTGAATCGCGGTCAAAGTTTCGGCCTGGCCCGGTCGGCCAGCTAGCAACGCGGCGCCCGCCGCAGGAGGCACCCGGGCGGCCTCCCTCCAGGGACACCCGAGCGCGCGTCCTGCACTCAGGTTATCGAGTTCTGTTTCAGGCTTTTTACGTTGTTGTGGCAACTTCTGTGCGTCCCCCGGATTAGTGTTCGGCGCGCCGATCGTTGCCCGACCGGGCGAACTGCCGGTGGGCGGGTGGGGCGGCGGCCCGTCCGTCGCGGACCCGCCGCCGAGACGCGCGTTCGATCGCCTCGGCGCTTAGGTCCGGCCCGTCGACCGCGATTCCGAGATCCGCCCGATTGACCCACTCGGCGATCTCGGTCTGGTGGTCGTCGACATGCTCGTGCCGGGCGGCGCGGCGCGTGCCCAGCACGGGATAGATGCCCATCGCCAGCATCTCCAGCAGCGTGCCAACCCCGGCGTGGGTGACGACTACGTCGGCCGACCGCGCCGCGGCGTTGAACTCGGTTGGCGACAGGTACTGATGCACTTCGCCGGGAAGCGCGTCCTCGCGCTCAGTGTCGCCGAGCTGCCAGACGGTCTTCTCATTGGCATATCCACTAGCCAGAACGGCATCGACGAGCGAATCGAAGCGATATCCGCGGAAGGTGCCGAGGGTGACGAACAGTCGCTCGGGGCGGCTCGGGGTGGCGACCGGCTCGCTGCGCACGTCGGAGAACACCGACTCGCAGGCGTGCCAGCGACCTCCTGCCCACTCGGGATGCTGGGTGTACAGAGAGATCCCGGGGATACGCTGGAGAATGCGCCCGGTTGTCGAGGGGCCGCGGACGCGGCACACGCTCTCGACGAAGACCGACGGAATGCGGCGCATCGCGGCCACTGGCAGGGCGGCTGCGGCGACCGCGGACCCGGTGCTGAGCGCGACCTCGAAGCGCTCGGAACGCAGTAGCCGGGCGACCGTGGGGACCGTCGACAGCGTGCCCTTGAGGTCGCGAGCGCCGATGTATGGCAGGTGGTGGACGCGCCGGCCGCGCAGCAGTTGGCGAGCCTGGGGAGTGTCGAAAGTCAGCCACAGCGAATCGGTATTGACGCCGAGCCGCTGCTCCAGGCGGATCAATTCGGACAGGTGGCCGCCGGTGGAGCAAACCAGGAGTGACTTTGCCGAGAACGGTGCGACTGGTTGGTAGGAGTCATTCACGGTCGGGTCCTCTCTCGTTCTGGGGTGGGAACGGGGAATGAACCGCATACGCGTGCCATGGCCTGGTCGAAGTCGCACAATCACTGGGCCTGTGCGGCTTCGTATGACCTCCCCCGAGGAAACTTACCCTCACTAGTATGCACGGATCGACGCACTAGATCAAAAGCCGTCAATGCTGTATCGGAGTGTGGACATGCGCTTTGCTGGAACGATCCAACGCGCCAGGGCGCCGAGTCGTAGCCCCGCGGTAGCGCTGCTAGCATCCCTGCGATGGCACTCACTCCACATTCGGTGATCGGGCTGGCGAAGTCTGTGGCTCGTGATCTGCTGGCCGACATCGGCTCGCTGCGGGCTCGGACCGCGCTCAGGCTGAACTACCCGAGCGCGGTGATCAGCCGCCGGACGACCGTGGTCGCCGATCCGTCCAAGATCTGGCTCGGCGAGAAGGTGAGCATCAGCGGACCCTCCAGCATCTTTGTCCTCGACGGCGGTGGCCTGCACGAAGCCAGGCTCGAGATCGGCGCCCACACCTACATCGGTGAGTTCGCCAATATCAGGTCGTCGGGTGCCCCGATCGTCATCGGGGCGCACTGTTTGCTGGCGCAGAACGTCACCATCGTGGGCTCCAATCACGGCACCCGGGCGGGCCGGCCGATCGCCGATCAGGAGTGGACCGGGACAGGTGTCGAGATCGGTGACGACGTGTGGATCGGTGCAAGCTGTGTCGTGGTGCCGGGTGCCCGGATCGGCTCGGGTGCGGTGGTCGCGGCGAACTCGGTGGTTCGCGGAGCGGTCGCTGAGAACGCGATCGTCGCCGGGTCGCCGGCGCGTCAGGTTGGCGAGCGAAAGCCCTAGTGAGCGCGGATCAATTAGGTCCCGGCTGCGGCTCACGCGGTGGGCGATCTGCGAACCCTATGTCCCGCACCGTACGACCAGATACGCCCACAGGATCTGGGCGTCGCAGCTCATCCCACCGGGCACGTCCTCGCCCGGAACAGCATTGATCAGCACTTCCCCAGCGAGTCGCCGCTAGTGCGTCAGTGCCCAGAACCTGCGTCCGGCTTCGGAGAGCCCGTTGCCGGCGCCGCCGTCCCAGAACGGGCCGCCGTTCGCCTTGAGTGAGTAGTTGTCCCCATGGGTGGCGTGCCACCACAGGGCGCCGACCTGATGCTGGCGGTACATCTCGAAGACGGCCTCGGCGCCGTCCCGGTTCGCGGTGAATTCGCCCGCGGTGCTGGTGCCGTCGATCGTGTAACCGAACTCTCCGATCAGCGGCGTCAGGCCGGCGCCACGCACGGTGGCGAGGTAGCCGGCGAGTCTGTCCGCGCTGGCGTACTTCCCGTAGGCGCCGTAGTTGTGCTGTTCCAGGATCAAGTTTCCGTGCCGACTGCTCAGTGCGGGAGCCATGCTCGGCTCGTAGCTGTACCTGGCTGTGGTGAAATAGGGCGTCGTGTAGCCGACGTCCTGGCCCCAGCAGGGCGCGCCGATGAGAATCGGATGCGGGTTCCCGGTCGCCCGCACAGCAGTTGCCATCGCGTCCATCAACTGGAGCCAGTCGTCGTTGGCGTAGTCCGGCTCGTTGATCAGGCCCGACCAGACCCGGGGGTTGTCGCGGAATCGGGTGGCGGCCGCCGTCCACCAGGCGAGCATGTCGTGCTCCATCGCGTGCTGGTCGTAGCTCTTGATCTTCGGGTTGTCGTGAGCGTCCACGATCACGACGAGCCCGGCGCCGGTGTACTCCTCCACCACCTCGGAGACCAGGTCGAGCAGGGCGGGCACCCCATACATCTCGACGAAGGACCACTTCGCCGCGTCGGTGACCATCACATTGAGCCGGACCGTGTTCCAGCCCCACTCCAGCGCCGCCTCGGCGTGCCCGCGGGAGTCGCCCTTCCAGTCGAACGTCTTGCGGGTGCCGATGTTGGATCCGACGGGTACGAAGACCTCACCGTCGAGTCCGCGGATGACGCCGTTGTCAGCGCGGAAGTGTGCGGGCGAGCCGGGCTGCAGCCGATCAGCGCGGCACCGGCGACCGGACCGGCAACGAGGCCCAACCCGGCCCGCAGCAGGGTGCGCCGACCGACCGGAAGGCCGGCCGGACTCACGCTGCGTACGCCCGCGTCCATCGGCGTCAGGCGATTTCGGTGACCGACGAGTCGCGGCTGGTCCGGCTCGACTCGTCACGCCCCCAGTGATCTCCGCTCCTTCTGGCACGCAGCTTCGCCAGCACCGTGATGCCGACGTAGATCAGTGCGGATGGGGCCAGCCTCGGACGGGAAGCGATCAGGCCGACCAGGCTGCGCACCGACGAACCTGACGTCCTGCCGTAATCGTGGCCGGACTCCAGGCGGTCCGCGGCGGCGGCGATCTGGGCGTTGCCGCGGTCGACCCGCGTCCTCACCTGGACGAGATCGGCCCAGCGACGCGGCGTCCGGACCACGAATTCACCGGGCGTGCGGATCCGTTCGGCCGGTTCGAACAGGCGCTGGATGTAGAGATCGTCGGCCATCAGGTCGGGGAAGCGCTCGAATCGCTGCCGGCCGAGCGCCGACACCCCGTAGACCCCCAGTCCGACTAGGCCACTTCGCAGGTAGGGCAATTGCTCGAAGATCCGGTAGTAGCCGTGCACCCAGCGGTCGGCTCCGGTCAGGTCGAAGCGGATCGCCGGCGAGCCGACCACCGGCTGATCCACCGCCAACGCCGAGATCATGCCCTGCAGCGCGCCGGCGCCCAGCACGATGTCGGCATCGAGGAAGATCCGCGGAAATGCTTCCGCCGCCTGATCTCCGAGGTTGAGAGCGTTGGCCTTCCCCGGGGTGTCGGTCTCGATCACCCGAAGCCCCGGCAGTCGATCGGCGAACGACCGCGCCCGCTCGACGGTCGCGTCGGTGCAGGCGTTCGCCGCCACGATCACCTCGACTGAGTCCGCGAGCGGATCGCTGGCGATCCGCTCCAGCGTGGCCGGTAGGACGGCTGACTCGTTATGGGCGGGAATGATCAGGCTGGCGAGTCTCACGGGGCCTCCGGGCGTGAGTCGGGGTGCGGGCATGAGGGTGCGGTTACGCGATCGAGTATCGAGGTCGGCGGTCAGAGTGGCCGCCGGTGGCCAGCGGCCGTCGCGTACGACTCCGACCTTGGACGTGAACACTCTAACCCGGCTAAGGAGGCGCTGGCTGATCGTGTCCCGGCTGTGGCACGCACCCAACGCGCCGGACCGGAGGCATCCTGGCTGGCAACGACATCGATCGGCGACTGCGCGGGAAGTCGCGAGTCGATGCCTCCGAACAGCAGCAGCCGCCAACCGCGGGGCTTGTGGCGGAATTGCGATCGGCGCCCCCGAAACGGGGGCGCCGATCGTGCCGAGACCAGGATCCGGCTCAGACCGCCGCGGTCATCGTGCGTTGTGAGTCGCGGATGAACGGATCGCCCTGGACGTCCTCGTCGTCCTTCTTCAGGGCGAAGAAGGCCCAGACGCCGGCGCAGGCGACGACGGCCGCGATCACGAAGAAGGTCGGCTGATAGCCGATCGAGTCGCGGATGTACCCGAACGGGATGGCGAAGACGGTGTTGCCGACCTGCGCGGAGACCTCGAAGCCAACCAGGTACAGGGTCGCGGACAGCGCCGCGTTGAAGTGCAGCGTGAGGTACCGGAAGATGCCGAGGATGAACAGCGGCACCTCAATGGCATGGAACATCTTCACGATCGAGATGATGACGGGATCGTGAAATACTGCCGAGCCCAGGATCCGCAGGCACATCACCGAGACGCCCATCAGCAGAATGCTCCGGACGCCGACCTTGCGCATCAGGATCGGGACCAGCATCATGCAGCCGGCCTCGGCGAACACCTGGACCGAGTTCAGGATCCCGTAGGTGTGCAGGCCGATGTCCTCGTTCGCGAACAGGCCGCGGTAGAAGTTCGGGAACATCTGGTTGTCGTAGAGGTTGTAGAAGGTCCAGCTGAAGATCACGAAGCCGATGACGACCCAGAGGCTCTTCAGCTTCAGCACGGCGGCCATCTCGCGCAGGCTCGGGGTGTGCGGGTGCGCGGTGTGACCGGGCGCGAGCGGCACGTGGTCGGTCTTCCAGAAGATCTGGATCAGCAGGCAGGCGATGCCGAAGGCCGAGCCGAGGAAGAAGTTGATCTGCGGGTTGATGGTGAAGATGAACCCGGTGCCGAGGGCCGCCACGCCGTAGCCGAGCGAACCCCAGCCGCGGGCCTGTCCGTACTCGAAGCCGTAGGTCCGGCTCATCCGCTCGGAGAATGCCTCGAGCAGGCCGACTGCGGCGGTGTACCCGAACGGCAGGTAGATGGCGCCGAGCAGCACGCCCCAGCCGAAGGCGTTCTGCAGCAGCGGCTGGTAGACGAAGATCACGAACGGCGCCAGGCTGGCCATCACCGCCGACGACAGGATCACCAGGTGCCGCTTGAGGCCGAGACGATCCTGCACCATGCCGTAGAAGAACATGACCGCGATGGTGGTCAGTGAGTTCACCGAGTAGACAGTGCCGATCTCACCGCCGCTCAAGCCAAGGCTCTTGTCGAGCCAAGTGGAGAAGAACGACCACCAGATGCCCCACGAGGCGAAGAAGATGAACAGAGTTGTCGAACTCTGAAGGTATGCGCCGTTCTTGAACAGACTGTTGGCTCCCGCCATGACAAAGCTCCTCGACCGATGAATTAACCTCGGCCGCGCGGCCGAGCTCAGAGATGAGCTAAAACCGTTCACTACGCTGCTGAACCGGTTTAGCTTGCCGAAAAATAACAGTGTGGCGCAGTCACGTCAAGACGGCGGATCTTGCCCTCAGTCGGTCGCCGGCGCCTCTTGGCGGATCGGCCGTGACCTCGGAGCCACGGTTGACGAGATGCATACCATAGGTATATAACTAAGGCATGGATACCCCTTCACCCGCTGACGACCTGTTGCGCGCGGCGGCGGCGCTTTCCCGCTGGGCCAGCAGCCAGGGCGGGCTCGGGGCGCCGTCCGGGGTATTGCGGCTGCTGGCGTTGGTCGAGGAACTCGGTCCGCTGCGGATCGGCGACTTGGCGCAGGCCGACCACACCAGCCAGCCGGCGGTGACCCGTCAGGTGGGACGGCTGCGCGAGTTGGGCTGGATCGAACGAACCAGCGACGACACCGATGCCCGGGCCACCCTGGTGGCAATCACCCCTGCCGGTCATGACGCGTTGTCACGGGCCCGGCGGGCTCGCGGCCAAGCAGTCGGACGCCTGCTGCGCGAGACCGGTATTGCCGACCATCGCGTCCGGGAGACCACCCAGCTCATCGATCAACTGTTGCAGGCCGCCCGAGGTGCGGCCGGAAAGGAGTGACGCCGATGTTGCGTCAATCGCGGACCGTCTGGTCCGTCGCGTTCGCCTGTGTGATCTCGTTCATGGGGATCGGCCTGGTCGACCCCATCTTGAAGCCGATCGCGGACGAGCTCGGTGCCGGCCCGTCCGAGGTGTCGCTGCTGTTCACCAGCTATATGGCGGTGATGGGCGTCGCCATGCTCGGTACCGGCTGGGTGAGTAGCCGGATCGGCGCCAAATGGACGCTGCTGGCCGGCCTGGCGCTGATCATCGTCGGCTCGGCCGCCGCTGGCATGCAGGACGGGGTGGCCGGCATCGTCGCTTTCCGCGCACTATGGGGGCTCGGCAACGCCCTGTTCATCGCCACCGCGCTGGCCACCATCGTCCGCGCCGCCACCGGCTCGGTGGGCCAGGCGATCATCCTCTACGAGGCCGCGCTGGGCGTCGGCATCGCCGCTGGACCGTTGCTCGGCGGCTGGCTGGGCAGTGTGTCCTGGCGGCTGCCGTTCTTCGGCGTCGCGGTGCTGATGGCGATCGCGTTGATCGCCACCTTCGTCAGCCTGCCCCCCGAGCGGCCGTCCGGTGAGGCGACCTCGCTGGCCGCCCCGCTGCTGGCGCTGCGCGACCGTGGTCTGCTCACCGTCGGGATCACCGCACTGCTGTACAACTTCGGCTTCTTCACGCTGCTGGCCTTCACCCCCTTCCCGCTCGCCATGGGGGCGATCGAGATCGGACTGATCTTCTTCGGCTGGGGCATCCTGCTGGCCGTCGCGTCGGTCTTCGTCGCGCCCTGGGTGCAACGCCGGATCGGCACCTTCGGCGGCATCGTGATCGCGCTCGCCGGTTTCGCCCTGGTGCTGGCGATGATGGCGCTGTTCGCCGACAACAAGGCCGTGCTGGCCACCGGCGTGGTGCTGGCGGGCGCCTTCCTGGGCGTCAACAACACCCTGATCACCGAGGCGGTGATGAAGGTCTCCGACGCCGAGCGCAGCACGGCCTCGGCCGCCTACAGCTTCGTCCGGTTCAGCGGCGGCGCCATAGCGCCCTGGCTGGCCGGGGTGATCGGCGAGTACTCGATCCACCTGCCGTTCTGGGTCGGCGCCGTCGCAGTGGCCGCGGCGATCGGTGTGCTGTGTACCGCCCGGGACCGGCTGCGGGTGATCGACGACCAGCCCGGCCATGGCGCGGAGCCGGTGAACTCGGTGACCGAGGCCGAGGCGGTCACCCTGGGCGACTCCTGAGCGGCCCAGCCGCCATTCGCTCCCCGGACTATTCAGGGCTCGCCGAACTCGGCGAGCCCTGAATAGTCCGGCGAGCGTGCGGCGGGCGGCGGGCGGGGTTGACAGCGGGGTCGGCGGCGTCCATTAGGCTGAGGTCCGAACCTCCCGGCTCGGGGGAACCTCGGCTGCGGAGGCTCGCGTGGCCCATCGACCTCTTGGAGAATTCGTGTCCACTACCGACCAAGGGCGCGTCGCCGCCGTCGTCATCATGGCGGCCGGTGCGGGCACCCGGATGAAGTCGGCGACCGCAAAGGTGCTGCATCCGCTCGCGGGCAGGTCGATGCTCAGTTACGCGGTCGAGGCGGCCAGCGCGCTCGAACCGGAGCACCTGGTGGTGGTGATCGGGCACCAGCGTGAGCAGGTGATGGCGCACCTGGACGAGATCGCGCCGCAGGTGATCACCGCTGTCCAGGAGCAGCCGCGGGGGACTGGGGACGCCGTCCGCGCCGGTCTGTCGGTGCTCGGCGAGATGGCCGGCGAGGTGGTCGTGACCAGCGGCGACGTTCCACTGCTGACCGGTGAGACGCTGCACGAACTGCTGTCCGCGCACCGCTCGGGCGGCAATGCCGTCACGCTGCTCACCACGATCGCCGCCGATCCCACCGGCTACGGCCGGGTGGTGCGCGAGGGTGGCGAGGTCGCCCGGATCGTCGAGCAGCGCGACGCGTCCGACGACGAGCGGGCGATCACCGAGATCAATGCCGGCATCTACGTCTTCGACGCCGAGACGCTGCGGGCCGGGATCGCCGCCCTCGGCACCGACAACGCGCAGGGCGAGCTGTACCTGACCGATGTGATCGCCTACGCCCGCGGTCGAGGCGGCCGGGTCGACGGCACCGTGCTCGCCGACGCGGTGCAGGCCGAGGGAGTCAACGACAGGGTCCAGCTGGCCGCACTGAGCGCGGAGCTGAACCGGCGGATCCTGCGCCGCTGGATGGCCGCCGGGGTGACCGTGCTTGACCCGGCAACCACCTGGGTGCACGACTCGGTCGACCTGGCCACCGACGTCACGCTGCTGCCCGGCACCTCGTTGGAGGGTGCGACATCGGTCGCCACCGGCGCGGTGATCGGACCCGATTCCACCCTGATCGACGTCGAGGTCGGCGAGGGTGCCCATGTCGTCCGCACCCACGCGACTCTTGCCGTGATCGGGACCGGAGCCGAGGTCGGCCCGTTCTCATACCTGCGGCCCGGCACCCAACTCGGCGCCAAGGGCAAGATCGGGGCGTTCGTGGAGACCAAGAACGCCGAGATCGGTGCCGGTGCCAAGGTTCCGCACCTCACCTACTGCGGCGATGCGACCGTCGGGGACGGCGCCAACATCGGGGCGGGGACGATCTTCGCCAACTACGACGGCGTCCACAAATCGCATACCAGGGTCGGCACCGCTTCCTTCGTCGGCAGCGACTCGGTGCTGGTCGCCCCGGTCGAGATCGCCGACGGCGCCTACATCGCCGCCGGATCGACGATCACCTCTGCGGTCGGTCCGGGCGAGCTGGCGGTCGCCCGTGGTCAACAGCGCAACATCAGGGGCTGGGTGGCCCGTAAACGGGCCGGCACCCGGACGGCCGCGGCCGCCGAGGCTGCGCTCGAAGTCGCCGCGGCCGAGGACGCCGAATGAGCGGGATCAAGCGGCCCACCGAGAAGCACCTGATGCTGTGCACCGGCCGGGCCTACCCTGAGCTGGCCGAAGAGGTCGCCGAGCTGCTCGGGGTCGACCTGGTGCCCACCCGGCAGGTCACCTACGCCAACTCCGAGATCTACGTGCGCTTCGAGGAGTCGGTGCGCGGCGCGGACGCCTTCGTCATCCAGAGCCACCCGGCGCCGGTCAACGAGTGGCTGATGGAGCAGCTGATCATGATCGACGCGCTCAAGCGCGCCTCGGCCAAGCGGATCACCGTCGTGTCGCCGTTCTACCCCTACGGACGGCAGGACAAGAAGCACGCCGGACGCGAACCGATCTCGGCCCGGCTGATCGCCGACCTGTACAAGACCGCCGGCGCCAACCGGCTGATGAGCGTCGACCTGCACGCGTCCCAGATCCAGGGCTTCTTCGATGGGCCGGTCGACCACCTGTTCAGCATCCCGGTGCTGTCCGATTACGTCGCGGCGAAGTACCCCCTGGAGAACATGACGGTGGTGTCACCGGACGCCGGACGGGTCAAGCTGGCCGACAACTGGTCGGACCGGCTCGGCCTGCCCCTGGCGATCATTCACAAGCGACGCGACCCGAACAAGGCCAACGAGGTGGCTGTCGGCGAGGTGGTCGGTGACGTCCGGGGGCGGGTTTGCCTGCTGGTCGACGACATGATCGACACCGCCGGAACCATCTGCCAGGCCGCTGCCGCATTGCGCGACCACGGGGCGTCGGCGGTGATCGCGGCCGCCACCCATCCGATCCTGTCCGGACCGGCGGCGCAGCGACTGAACGCGTCCGCCTTCGAAGAGGTGATCGTCACCAACACGCTGCCGATCCGCGACGACCTGCACATCCCGAAACTCACCGTGCTGTCGATCGCTCCCTTGCTGGCTCAGGCCATCCAGGAGGTCTTCGTGGACGGGTCGGTGACCTCGCTGTTCGACGGGATGGAGTAGCGCGCCCGCCGCCGTTGAGGAAGCACTGTTTGGTCCGGGGTGTCGCCGGCGAGCGGGTCGAACCCGTTGCCATCGAGGTCTCGACAAGCTCGACCAACACCTAGCTCAGCGCGCGGACGGACTCTCGCACCCGCATCGGCATCGGCACCAGCAGATGGCCGGGCTCTGCGTCCGACAGCAGCATCGCCATCGCCCGGCGGCCCATCTCTTCGTACGGAATGGCGGCGGTGGTGAGTCCCGGACGCAGATAGGCGGCGACCTCGTCGTCGTCGAAGGACACCAGGGAGAGATCGTCCGGGATGCGCACCCCGGCCTCGGCCAGGGCTTGGTACGCACCGAAGGCCAGTCGATCGTTGAGGCAGATCAGCGCGGTGGGGCGGGCATCGCTGGCCAGCAGGGCCCGGACGCCCTGGTAGCCGGTCTCCGGCTCCCATTGCATGCTTGCGTACGTCCAGCAGGGCGTCACGCCGTGGTTGCCGAGGATCTCGAAGATTCCGTCGTAGCGGGTGGCGATGGTGACCGAGAGCCGCGGATCGGCGGCCGCGGTCCGGTCCAGGCCCAGAATCGCGATCTCGCGGTGGCCCGCGTCGATCAGCAGTCGCGCGACCGCGCGTCCGGCCTCGAACTCCGCGGGCAGCACACTCGGGTGCCCTTGCTGGCTGGTCGAGTTGATCAGAGCGACCGGCAGGTCGGCGGGCAGCTTGGGTACCTCGAACTCTCGGGCGCTCATCATCCCGAACAGCACCGCGTCCGGCTGCCGGTCGAGGACCGCCCGCATCGCCTCACGGAGCCGGTGCGGATTGCTGCCGGTCTCGGCCATCAGCACCGTGTGCCGATGGTCTTCGGCCACATCGAGCAGGCCGCGGATCATCGCGGAGGCGAACCGGGTGACGGTGACGTCGTCGGAGATGAAGGCGACGATCTGTGTCTTCCCCATCCGTAGGCTGCGTGCCGCCGGGTTCGGGCGGTAGTCCAGCTGCTCCGCGGCGGCGCGGATCCGGATGGTGGCGTCAGCCGAGAGCCGGCTACCCGGGCGGTTGTTCAACACCAGGCTCGCAGCCGTTCGAGATACCCCCGCCAAGCTCGCCACGTCGGCCAACGTCGCGCGTTTATTCACTCCATCACCTGCCTTTAGCGCCACAGTGTTCCATGCTTCGAGGGTTCGCGCGGCTGCAAGGATTTAGCACCGAGCGACATGGGCAGGCTCGCCGACTCCCTTGCTCCAGTCAATAGATTTAGTGAGTTGAGTCCTGTCTGGTCGCTTGCCGAGCGCCTGACTCCCACCTGATCGCCGGTCGCCGGGTGTCGCCACGGGTTCCGTGCGCCCCGAGCTGGTGTCCGGCGGGCGGCGCGCGGACAGCGATTTCCTCCGCTCCGCCCGGTCGCGATAGGCTGTCCAGGTTGCCTCGGCGAGGGGCCCCAGGCCCGTGATCGACAAGGTGTGTGCCGATCCGCGCGCCTCCCTCGTCCGAGATTCGAGTTGCAGACGAGGTATGAGGAGTAGCCATCCATGGCTGAAGTGAAGATCCCCGCGGTCGCCAGGACCGAATTCGGAAAGGGTGCGGCCCGCCGGACGCGCCGTGCCGGCCTGGTTCCGGCTGTGCTCTACGGCCACGGTGCCGACCCGGTGCACGTGTCCCTGCCGGGGCACGAGACGCTGCTGGCGCTGCGGGTGGCGAACGCGCTGCTGTCGATCAGCATCGATGGTGCGGCGCCCCAGCTGGCGTTGCCGAAGCAGGTGCAGCGCAATCCGGTCAAGGGCAGCATCGAGCATGTTGACCTGGTCATCGTGAAGCGCGGCGAGAAGGTGTCGGTCGAGGTTCCGCTGGTCGTGCTCGGCGCCGACGAGCGTGCCGACCGCGTGGTCGTGATGGACCAGCAGACGATCCTGCTGGAGGCCGAGGCCACCCGGATCCCGGCTGCCGTCGAGATCGACGTGACCAGCCTCGAGGTCGGTGACTCGATCGCCGCCAAGGACCTGAACCTGCCCGAAGGCGCGGTGTTCCCGGGTGAGCCGGACGACCTGATCCTCAGCATCGCCGCCGCCAAGACCCAGGAGCAGATCGACGCCGAACTGGACGCCGCGGTCGCCGGCACCTCCGACGAGGAAGCCGCCCCGGCAGAGGCTGCGGCCGAAGCCGAGTAATTCGCGGCCATGGCTGTATGGCTGGTGGTCGGGCTCGGTAATCCGGGCCCGACCTACGCATTTCACCGGCACAACGTCGGTTTCATGGTGGCGGACGAGCTCGCCCGCCGGTCGAACGCTGGATTCAGCGCGCCGCGCGGTATGCGCGCGGACGTCTGCGAGACCAGGATCACCACCGCCGGCATGGGTGCGGTGGGCGCCGACGCGCGGCGCGTCATCCTGCTCAAGCCGCGCACCTATATGAACGACTCCGGTGCGGCCGTCGCCAAGGCGTGCCGCTATTACGGTGCCGAGCCGTCCGAAGTGATCGCTGTCCACGACGAGCTCGATCTCGATTTCGGACGCCTCCGGCTGAAGTCCGGCGGGGGCGACAATGGGCACAACGGGCTGAAGTCGATCCGGTCGTCGTTGGGCACCGGTGACTTCCTGCGGGTCCGGATGGGCATCGGACGCCCGCCCGGCCGGCAGGCGCCGTCCGATTTCGTGCTGACAAACTTTCCGGCGTCCGTTCGCAATGATCTGGCGGTCGAGGTCGACCGGGCCGCGGACGCCGTCGAGGCATTGATGCTGGGCGGGCTGGAAGCGGCGCAGAACAGATTCAACGGCTGAGTCAAACCTTGGACGATTCCTGAGGGAATGTGCTGATCATCGCTGGCCGAGCTTGTCGAGACCCGTCTGACAACGGGTTTCGACAGGTTTAGCCAGCGAGACGCAGCACTAGTCAGCGCTTCGTTGGTGTGGGCCGGTCACGTTGTCTTAGATGGCCCAGTGTCGGTTTGTCTGCGGGCCGCGCGGGCGATGCGGTCACGCGAATGCGATTTTCGGGGGTCTTTTCCAGACTCCTGCGGACCCTCCTTTGGATTTCCTGGTCACGGTCAGTTGGACCACGGCGTCCGGTGACGTGATGGGACGCGGGTTCACCGTGGTCCGCCGGCTCGCGCCAGGGGAGACCAGGAAGGTCGAGATCCGGGCGAAGGTCGCGCCGGCCGCGATGCAGTGCGTCCCGGGCGTCGAGTTCGGCACGATCAAGGCGTAGGGCGGCGGTGGATCAGTGGTCTGGGTGGTACCCGGGGTCTGTCCCCGCGTGCCACCCGAACCGAGGGATGCGCTGATCATCGCTGGTCGAGCTTGTCGAGACCCCTTTGGCAACCGGTTTCGGCAGCTCGACCAGCGGAACCCGCAGTGATCAGCGCTTCCCTCGGTCGGACGGCACCAGCCGCGCTTACCCTGGCGCCATGACGGAACAGTCGGTGAACGATCCGGTGGCTGAGCCCGGCCTCGATGCCACCGTGGATCCGCGACCCGAGCCAGGGCGTCCGGTTGGCTGGACGCCGGCGCGCACCTCTGACTGGGCCGGATCCCCGCCGCGTCCGCCAGCTGCAGCCCGGACGTCCGGGAACATCGTGGCGGCGATCGTCCTGCTGGTCGTCGGGGTGGCTCTGCTGGCCTGGGACATCCCGGCGGTGCTCGTCCACATCAGCGCCGCGACCGGATCGATGGGCGAGCTTCCGTCGGCGGGCAACTTCATCCGGGCCGCCGCCGCGTTCCTGGGCTTCTTCGTGACCTTCATCGGCGTGGGCGTGGTGCTGAAGGTGGTGCGGAACCGACGCGACTGATCGAGGCTAAAGTGTCTCGGTGACTTTGTCGGGACTGGTTGAACTCGTCGCCTCCGACCCCACCATCGCTCGTGCCGTTTCGGACGCGCGGCTGGGCCGTCCGCGGGCTCTCGACCTGACCGCACCGGAGGCGCTGCGGCCGATGCTGGTCGCCGCGCTGAGCGCCGGGACGGGACGCACGGCGCTGCTCGTCACCTCCACCTATCGCGAGGCCGAGGCCGCCACCAGCTCGCTGCAGTCGCTGCTCGGCGACGAGGCCGTCGCGTATTACCCGGCCTGGGAGACGCTGCCGCACGAGCGGTTGAGCCCCCGCTCGGACACCGTCGGACGCCGGCTCGAGGTGCTGCGCCGGCTGGCCGGCAACGATGAACTTCCGGCGCCGCGGGTGGTGGTCGCGCCGGTGCGCTCGGTGCTGCAGCCCCAGGTCCGCGGGCTCGGTGAACTGCTGCCGGTGAGCCTGCGCACCGGGGACACCCACGACCTCAGCGACGTCGCCCGGGCCCTCGTCAACGCCGCCTACATCCGGGTCGACCTGGTCGAGCGGCGCGGCGAGTTCGCCGTCCGCGGCGGCATCCTGGACGTCTTTCCGCCCACCGAGGAACACCCCGTCCGGGTCGACTTCTTCGGCGACGAGGTGGACGAGATCCGCACCTTCGCCGTCGCCGACCAGCGGTCCTTCGGTGAGCCGCTCGCCGAAGTCATCGCGTCACCCTGCCGGGAACTGCTGATCACCGACGCCGTCAGAGCTCGCGCCGCCGAACTGGCCGAGCGGACCAGCAGCATCGAGGGCAACCTGTCCGAGATGCTCGACAAGATCGCCCAGGGCCACGCCGTGGACGGCATGGAAGCACTCTCCCCGGCACTGGTGGACGGCCTGGAACTGCTGATCGACGTGCTGCCCGCTGACACGGTTGTGCTGGTCGCCGATCCAGACCGGGTCCGTGCCCGGTCGGCCGAACTGGTCACCACCAGCCAGGAGTTCCTGCAGGCGTCCTGGGCGGCCGCGGCGTCCGGCGGCAAGGCGCCGATCGACCTGGCCGCCGGCGCCTACCGCGAGCTGGCCGACGTCCGGACCCGCGCCTTCGACCGGGGCCAACTGTGGTGGTCACTGTCACCCTGGGCCGCCGCACCCGACCCGGTGTCCGCGCCGGTCGACGACTGGGACGAGCCGATCGACCTTGGCATCGGCGAAGCCGACCTGGCCGGGGTCGAATCCCGCACCGTCGACGCCCGTGAGGGCGAGGTCTTCCGCGGGGACGCCGAAGCTGGCCTGGCTGCCGTCCGGGCCCGGGTGAGCGCCGGCGACCGGGTGCTGCTGGTTGCCGACAGCCCGGGCCTGGCGACCCGGATGGGCGAGGTGCTGACCGAGGCGGGCGTCCCCGCCCGCGGTTCGGTCGACCTGGCCACCCCACCCGAGCCCGGCGTGGCCACCGTGGTGGTCGCCGAACTGCGGCACGGCTTCACCCTGCCCGGCGTCGAACTCGCCGTCTTCACCGCGGCCGACCTGGCCGGCCAGCGGGAAGTCGACAAATCGGCTCGCCGGATGCCGGCCCGGCGCAAGAACACCATCGACCCGTTGGAACTGACCGCCGGCGACCCGGTGGTCCACGAGACCCACGGCGTCGGACGCTACGTCGAGATGGTGCAGCGCACCGTGCAGGGCGCCACCCGCGAGTACCTGGTGCTGGAGTACGCGCCGTCCAAGCGTGGCCAGCCCGGTGACCGGCTGTTCGTCCCGATGGACCAGCTGCACCTGATCACCCGCTACATCGGCGGCGAGAACCCGGCCCTGGACAAGATGGGCGGCTCCGACTGGTCGAAGCGCAAATCCCGGGCCCGCAAGGCGGTTCGCGAGATCGCCGCCGAACTGATCAAGCTCTACGCCGCGCGGCAGGCGTCCAAGGGGCACGCCTTCGGGGCCGATACGGTCTGGCAGCGCGAGCTCGAGGACGCCTTCAGCTACGTCGAAACCCCCGACCAGTTGGCGGCCATCACCGAGGTCAAGGCCGATATGGAGCAGGTCGTCCCGATGGACCGGCTGATCTGTGGCGACGTCGGCTACGGCAAGACCGAGATCGCCGTCCGGGCCGCGTTCAAGGCGGTGATGGACGGCAAGCAGGTCGCCGTCCTGGTGCCCACCACGTTGCTGGTGCAGCAGCACCACGCCACCTTCGCCGACCGCTATGCGGGCTTCCCGGTGACGGTGGCGGCGCTGAGCCGGTTCTCCACCGACGCCGAACGGAAGAAGGTGCTGGCCGGCTTGGCCGACGGCAGCGTGGACGTGGTGGTCGGCACCCACGGCCTGTTCGCCAACAGCGTCCAGTTCAAGGATCTCGGCCTGGTGGTGGTCGACGAGGAGCAGCGCTTCGGTGTCGAGCACAAGGAGGCGCTGAAGAAGCTGCGGCTGAATGTCGACGTGCTGTCGATGAGCGCCACCCCGATCCCGCGGACGCTGGAGATGGCGATCACCGGCATCCGCGAGATGAGCGTGATCGCCACCCCGCCCGAGGAACGCCACCCGGTGCTCACCTTCGCGGGCCCCTCCGACGATGCTCAGGTCCGGGCCGCGATCCGCCGCGAACTGGCCCGCGAGGGCCAGGTGTTCTACATCCACAACCGGGTCAACTCGATCGAGAAGGCGGCGAAGCGGATCGCTGAGGCCGTCCCCGAGGCCCGCGTCGCGGTGGCCCACGGCCAGATGAACGAGCACGCCCTGGAGCAGGTGATGGTCGACTTCTGGGAGCGCCGCGCCGACGTCCTGGTCTGCACCACGATCGTCGAGGCCGGCCTGGACATCTCCACCGCCAACACGCTGCTGATCGAACGCTCCGACCTGCTCGGGTTGTCCCAGTTGCACCAGCTGCGCGGACGGGTGGGTCGCGGCCGCGAACGCGGCTATGCCTACTTCCTGTACCCGCCGGAGAAGCCGTTGACCGAGACCGCGCACGACCGGCTGGCGACGATGGCCGCCCACACCGATCTGGGCGCCGGGATGGCGATCGCGATGAAGGACCTGGAGATCCGCGGCGCCGGCAACCTGCTCGGCGGGGAACAGTCCGGGCACATCGCCGATGTCGGCTTCGACCTGTACATCCGGCTGGTCGGTGAGGCGGTCGCCGATTTCCGCGGCGACCAGGCCGAGCCCGAGCCGGAGATGAAGATCGAGCTGCCGGTCGAGGCGCACCTGCCGGTCGACTACGTCGAATCGGAGCGGCTGCGGCTGGAGATGTACAAGCGGCTGGCGCAGGTCCACGACGAGGCCGGCATCGCGGCCGTCCGCGATGAGTTGGTCGACCGCTACGGTCCGCTGCCCGAGCCTGCCGAGGCACTGCTCGCCGTCGCCCGGTTCCGGCTGCTGGCCCGGTCCGAGGGGATCACCGAGATCATCATGGCCGGCACCGCCGTCCGGTTCTCTCCGGCTGATCTGCCCGACTCGAAGCAGTTGCGGTTGAACCGGCTCTATCCCGGCTCGCAGATCCGCAAGGCAGCCGGGCATGTGCTGATCCCGCGTCCGATGACCCGGCCGATCGCCGGTCAGCCGATCGTCGACCTGCCGCTGCTCGAATGGGCCAGCACCGTCCTGAACGACATCTTCTGACTTCTCCTTCGGTCGAGCCAGTCGTTGAGCGAGCATGTCCAGACCCAGGGTGACCGTGGGGACGGTTCTTCTGGTCACCGGTGACCGTGGGGACGGTTCTTCTGGTCACCGGTGGGTGACCGTGGGGACGGTTCTTCCGGTCACCGGTGACCGTGGGGACGGTTCTTCCGGTCACCGCCGCTCGAGTTCGGCGAGTCCCTTCGCGTCAGCTGACCGGGCCTCGGCGACACCGCCGGTCCGTGACCGTCCGACGGAGCCGTTAGGATCGCTGGGGAGTCTGGAGGGCGAATGAAGAGCGTGCGTAGGGTGCTGGCCGCGGTCGTGGCCGGCCTGCTGCTGCTGGCTGGCTGCTCGAATCCCGGTGCCGGCGTTGCCGCTACGGTGAACGGCGTCGACATCGCGGCATCGCGGATCGAGAACGCGGTGCGGGCGATCGGTGCGACGCCGGGACAGCTGGCCGAGCCGCACGCGATCGTGCTGACGCTCGCGATCCGCGGCGAGGTCGCCCGCGAGATCGCGTCCGAGCAGGGCATCCAGCTCACCGGTGCGCCCCGCACCACGATGCTGGCCGGCAACGCGAACCTGGCCCGTTACGCGGACGTGCCGGACGCCGGCGACTTCGTCACCGATGTGGTCGACTCGAACCTGGTGACTGATCGCCTCGGCGAGGACGGGTTCCTGGCCAAGCTGGCGGCCGCGCAGATCCAGGTGAACCCACGGTACGGCTCGTGGTCGGTCCAGGCCGGCGCGGTCAACCAGGCCGGCGGTCAGCTCTCCCAGCCGTGGGCGACACCGACCGCACCCGCGCGCTGAGTGCCGTGCCGCACCCCGAGCTGATCCGGCTGGTCGCGGTCATGCACCGGCTGCGCCGCGAGTGCCCCTGGGACGCCGAGCAGACCCATCTCTCGCTGGCGCCGTATCTGGTCGAGGAGACCCTCGAGTTGGTCGAAGCGATCGAGGACGGCACCGACGCCGACCTCGTCGAGGAACTCGGCGATCTGCTGCTGCAGGTGGCCTTCCACGCCGAGATCGCCGCCGAACAGGGCCGCTTCGACCTCGAGGACGTCGCCCGCGGTATCAGCGACAAACTGATCGCGCGCCATCCGCACGTCTTCGCGTCCGAGCCGGTGCCCGAGGACCTGCTGGCCACCTGGGAACTCCGCAAACGCGCCGAGAAGGGTCGCAGTTCCGCGCTGGACGGCATCCCGGAGCGGATGTCGGCGCTGACCCGGGCCGCCAAGGTGATCGCCCGCAGCGAGCGGCACGGCCTGCCCGTCGACGTCCCGAGCGGAGCGGACGGCAACGCCGACGCCGACGGCTTCGGCCGGCGGATCCTCGCTCTGGTCGCCGAGGCGAACGCCGCCGGAGTGGACGCCGAGCAGGCGACCCGGGCCGCCGTCCGGGAACTCGAGCGCAGGGTTCGCGACCTCGAGGCCGTCCGCGGAGCCGCTCCGGAAGGGCATTGAGGGCAGACCCGCACATCCGCGTCCTTTCCTTGGCGCACCCTGTGCCCGAGCAGCGGGTGGACCGCTAGGGTGAGGAACGACGTTTCCACCACCCGAAAGGCACTGCATCGTGGCAAGCATCGAATTCGTGGACGCCCGCGAGATCCTCGATTCCCGCGGCAATCCCACCATCGAGGTCGAGGTCGAACTCGACGACGGTTCCCAGGGACGCGCCGCGGTCCCGTCGGGCGCCTCCACCGGCGCCTTCGAAGCCGCCGAACTGCGTGACGGCGACAAGGGTCGCTACGGCGGCAAGGGCGTGCTGAAGGCCGTCGAGAACGTGCAGCAGCAGCTTTCGGCCGAGATCACCAACGTCTTCGACGCCACCCATCAGCGGGCCATCGACCAGGCCATGATCGAGCTCGACGGCACCCCGAACAAGTCCAAGCTGGGCGCGAACGCGATCCTCGGCGTCTCGCTCGCCGTGGCCCACGCCGCCGCCGAGTCCGCCGGCCTGCCGCTCTACAAGTACCTGGGCGGGCCCACCGCGAACCTGCTGCCGGTGCCGATGATGAACATCCTCAACGGTGGGTCGCACGCCGACTCCAACGTCGACATCCAGGAGTTCATGATCGCCCCGATCGGCGCCTCCACCTTCGCCGAGGCCCTCGAGATGGGCGCCGGCGTCTACCACGCCCTGAAGGCCGTGCTGAAGGGCCGCGGCCTGGCCACCGGCCTGGGCGATGAGGGTGGCTTCGCCCCCAACCTGGAGAGCAACCGGGCCGCGCTCGACCTGATCGTCGAGGCGATCGGCAACGCCGGCTTCACCCCCGGAAAGGACGTCGCGCTGGCGCTCGACGTGGCCGCTTCCGAGTTCTTCAACGAGGACGGCACCTACGCGTTCGAGGGCCAGTCCAAGTCGTCGGAGGAGATGGTCGCCTACTACGCTGACCTGGTCGCCAACTACCCGCTGGTCTCGATCGAGGATCCGCTGAACGAAGAGGACTGGGACGGCTGGAAGGCGATGACCGTCGAGCTGGGCGACAAGGTGCAGCTGGTCGGCGACGACCTGTTCGTCACCAACGTCGAGCGGCTCAAGCGCGGCATCGACACCGGCACCGCGAACGCGCTGCTGGTCAAGGTCAACCAGATCGGTTCGCTGACCGAGACCATCGACGCCGTCACCATGGCCCACCACGCCAAGTACTCCACGATGATGAGCCACCGTTCCGGCGAGACCGAGGACACCACGATCGCTGACCTGGCCGTCGCCCTCGGCTGTGGCCAGATCAAGTCGGGTGCCCCGGCGCGGACGGAGCGGGTTGCCAAGTACAACCAGCTGCTCCGCATCGAGGAAGACCTCGAGGACGCGGCGCGCTACGCCGGTGCCGCCGCCTTCCCGAGGTTCAGCACCAACTGACCGTACGCTTGACCTGATGAGAGGTCAGGTCTGATGGCCCGCGAACGGCGGCCAGCACGTACATCGCCAGCCGGCCCGGGGCGCTCGACACGCACCCGGGCCGGTTCGCGCGCGTCCGGGGGAAATCCGAAGGAGCCGGCGGCGTCCGAGGCCACCTCCGACGTCACCTCGGCGAAGACTCCGCGACGGCTGCCGCGGCTGCCCAGCCGGCTGGGACTCACCCGGCGAGCCCTGGCCGTGCTCAGCGTGCTGGTGATCCTGGCGCTGTCGTACGCGAACTCACTGCGGATCTACCTCGACCAGCAACGCGATCTCGCCGAGGCGAACCAGCAGATCCAGGAGCGCACCCAGCGCATCTCGCAGCTCGAGGACGAGGTGCGGCGCTGGAACGATCCCGCATTCGTCAAGGCCCAAGCCCGGGAGCGGCTGGGCTGGCTGCTGCCCGGCGAGACCGGCTACCGGGTGATCGGCCCGGACGGCAAGCCGATCGGTACCGGTGTCGTCCTGGACTCGACCAAGGAACTGCCGCCGGGCGAGCACTCGGCGGTGTGGTTCGACCGGCTCTGGGGCTCGGTCGAGACCGCCGACAATCCGACCCGCCGGGTCGGCCGCTGACCGGTGGCCGAAGTTTCCGCGGTACGCGGGACGGTTCTTTCGGTTCACTTCCGCGGTACGCCGGGGACGGTTCTTTCGGTCCACTCTTTCGGCCGACTCAGTACACCTTTCGTCGACGCCGAGCGGAGGGCGGCTTTCGACAGCGCGGGGTCCACTGGGCAGAATGACCCCATGCCCGCGTCCCTGATCGACCCCGCCGACGTGGCGTCGATCGAGGAACAACTCGGACGCACGCCGCGCGGACTCGTCCGGGTCGCCTGGAGGTGCGCCGACGGCAGCCCTGGAGTCGTGGTGACCGCGCCACGGCTGCCCGACGGGACGCCGTTCCCGACCACCTACTACCTCACCTGCCCCAAGGCGGTGGCCGGCTGTTCGACGCTGGAATCGCGGGGGGTAATGGCCGAGATGACCCGGCGGCTGGCCGAGGACGCCGACCTGGCGGCCCGCTATGCCGCCTCGCACGAGGCATACCTGGCCGACCGGCGGGCGCTGGGTGAGGTGCCCGAGATCGACCAGGTCAGCGCCGGTGGGATGCCCAGCCGGGTGAAATGCCTGCACGTCCTGGTGGCCCACGCGCTGGCCGCCGGCCCGGGGGTGAACCCGCTGGGGGACGAGGCGGTGGAGCTGTTGCGGGAACTTCCGTTCGGTGAGTGTCTGGGGGAGCGATGACGGTAGCGGCGATCGATTGCGGGACGAACTCGGTACGCCTGTTGGTGGCCGACGCCGCGCCGGACGGCGGTTTGGCCGACCTCGACCGGCGGCTGATCCTGACCCGGCTCGGCCAAGGGGTGGACGCCACCGGGCGCTTTCACCCGGACGCCCTGCAACGCACCCTGGACGCCTTCGCCGAGTACGCCGCGGTGATCGCCGAGCACCGGGTGGAGCGAGTTCGGCTGGTCGCCACCTCGGCCGCGCGGGACGCGTCCAATCGAGACGAGTTCTTCGCCGGCGCCCGCGAACGGCTCGGCGTCGACGCCGAGATCATCAGCGGCGACGAGGAGGCGGCGCTGTCGTTCCGCGGCGCCCTCACCGCACTGCCGGACGTGGCTACCCCGGCCCTGGTGATGGACATCGGCGGCGGCTCCACCGAGTTGGTGATCGGTGCCGGTGGCACCGTCCCGCGGATCGATCACGGGCTCTCCCTCGACATCGGCAGCGTCCGGGTGCGCGAGCGGTTCCTGGCCGGCGACCCGCCCACCGCCGAGCAGGTCGCCCGGGCGTCCGACTACATCGATTCGCTGCTGGACTCCTGCGGCATCCCGTTCGGCGAGGTCGCCACCTGGATCGGGGTGGGTGGCACCGCGACCTCGCTGTCGGCGGTCAACCAGCGGCTGCCGGAGTACGACCGGGTCAAGGTGCATGGCTCCACGATCACCCGGTCCGACCTCGCCGCGCTGACCCAGCGGCTGCTCGGCGCCGCGGTCGCGCAGGTGCGCGACTTGCCGTCCATGCACCCCAAGCGGGCGGACGTGATCTGTGCCGGCTCGCTGATCGCCGACCGAGTTGGACGACGGGTGAGTGTCGATCTGACGGTCAGCGAATCCGACATCCTGGACGGCATCGCGCTCGGTCTGCTGGGAGCCTGATCGCCGGGCAACCACTACGATCGGCGTCGTGCCCCCGTAGCCCAATCGGCAGAGGCAGGCGGCTTAAACCCGCCCCAGTGCGGGTTCGAACCCCGCCGGGGGCACGCGGCACGCTTCGCGCGAGCAAAACCCGGCTGAACCGTATCGGCGGCGGCCCGGCAGACAGGTGCGGAACTCGAACCACAGTAGAGTTTCCGATCGACAACCCGCCAAGCCAGCACAACCTGGGGACAAGGAGTTCACGCATGGCGCGCCAAACAGTGGTAACCCACATCGACGACATCGACGGCACACCCGCAGCCGAGACGCTGACCTTCGCGATCGATGGGGTCGACTATGAAATCGACCTCAGCGAAGCCAATGCGATGAGCCTGCGGGAGGGGCTCCGCACGTACACGCGGGCCGGACGCCGCACCGGCGCGCCGGTCAGCCGACCGAGCGGCCGAGCGGTGGCCAGGACGGACAAGGAGCAACTCGACGCGATGCGTCGCTGGGCTCGCGAGAACGGCTACGAGGTCTCCGATCGGGGACGGATCAGCAACGCGGTCAGGGACGCCTACAACAGCGCGAAGTAGCGCGTCAGCCCGATGCGGCGACGAAGTCGCGATGATCCTGCGCCGAGAGATCGGCGTAGGCATGGCTCCACTGCGTGATCGCCTCGGCGACGGCACGTCCTGACCCGAGGTAGCCGACGATCCTTGCTGCGCCCGGCGATTGGCTGTGTGCCCGGGCGAGGGTGGCCGCACATGCCTCGGCGTACTCGACAAACGGACGGTCCTCCAGCTGGTCGACCTCGATGCTGCCCTTCATGTCGTGGAACTGCCGCACGTACAGATCGGCGTGAGTTGCCCGCAGGTAGCCCAGGAACGGGTCGGAGACTGCCTGCAGGATGCGTTGGAGAGCCACCACGCGGGCGCCCTGGCCGTCGGTCTCGATCAGCTGGTTGAGCATCGCGGGCTGGGGGATCCGTCCGTACTGCTCCAGCACGCTGATGTTGGCCTCCTTCGACTGCAGGATCAGCGCATGGTTGTCGCGGTCCTGCAGCAGGACCAGAGAGCATCGCGTGCCGACGCTGCCGACGCCGACCACCCGGCGGGCCAGGTCGGCGATGTCATAGTGCTGCACCACCAACCGGACGTCGGCGGCTGCCGAGGCGTGCCAGCGATCAACGTAGTCGTGTACCCGGCTCGCCTCGTCGGCACCCAGCGACGTCATGGTCGGCGGCCGCTCGACGAATCGCATCCGGCCGTCGGCGTCCGTGACCGTCAGTCGGCGGACGGCCCGCTCCCCGGTGCGCTTCTGGGCCGAGCGGATCGCCGCCTGAAGCACTTGCTTGGACTTGCCCCGCAGCCGGTCCATGCCGGCTTCGGCGTCCAGGTGGGAGAAGAACCGGTGCGTGGGCGAGAGCGCCACCGCCTCGTTGAGGACGTGCCGGTAGGCCATGGTCGCGCCGATCGTTGCCCGCCGGGTCGCGTTCTCGGACCGGCCGGAGTGTCGGGCGGCGATGACCACGCTGGCGACCAGCCGCTTGAGGTCCCATTCCCACGGAGCCCAGGCGGACTCGTCGAAATCGTTCAAGTCGAACATCAGGGTGCGCATCCGGGATGCGAAGAAGCCGAAGTTGGCCACATGCGCGTCGCCACAGGAGGCGACCAGCAGCCCGGTGTGCGGGTCCTCGGCGAGGTCTGCCGCCATCAGCGCGGCAGTACCCCGGTAGAAGGCGAAGGCGTCTGCGGACATCCGCTCGGTGCGCAGCCCGATCAGTTCCTGGATCCTGGTTGCGTTCTGCTGCGCAAGGATCCCGAGCGGGTCCCGGGGACCGCCGGACAGCGCCGCCAGCGTGTGGCGCGGAACGCGCTTGCGCAATAGTCGGCCGTCCGCGACCAGCGCCTGCGTCGAGGGCAGCGGATTCCAGTTCATCGCGACTTTGCCGGCGTCCGGGTCATGTCAGCCGAGCATAGTCCCGACGAGCACGCTGGCGCCGAGTGCAGCCGCACCGATCACCAGCGATCGGACGACGGATGACCAGATCCGTGTGCCGCCCAGCCAGGCCAAGATGACCGCCGTGCCGGCCAAGGACATCGCGACGCCCACCATGACGAACTCGTCCACCCAGTCCCGGGGCACCGCCATCGCGATCAGCACCGTGACCATGGCTCCCGCCAGGAAGGCCACCGCCGAGCTACAGGCCTCTTTCACCGGTTCGGCGGGCGTCAGGATCTCGGTCATCCCGTACTCGGTCTCGAGTTGTGCGGTGAGACTGTCAGCGGCGTCCAGTTCCTCGGCGACCTTCCGGGCGGTTTCCTCGCTCACCCCTTTGTTGCGGAAGTGTGCCGCGAGCTCCTCGAGTTCCTCGGTGTGACTCAACTCAAGCAAGCGTTGTTCGGTCCTGATGACATGCTGCTGCACCTCGCGCTCGGCGGCCACCTCTGCGTACTTGGCGGCGCCCAGCGACACTGCTCCGGCGAATGCCGCCAGTGCGACGATCGATGCCAGGGCGTCGGTGTCGAGCACCAGAGCCAGTCCCTCGGCCAGGCCGGCCACGCCGAGCACGCCGTCATTGACGTCGGCCACCCGGGCCCGGGCGTCGTCCCGGCTCAGTTTCCACCACGACCGATCCGTCATCCGCCGGCACCGTCTGGGCCGGCTGGCCTCCTCACCGGGATGCGCTGACTCACAGCGTGAGGGTAGCAATGGCGGCCGCGGAACCACCGAGTGGACGCGAGATCGGGGCCGAATCGGGGTCAGGAAGCAACCGGGGGCTGGACGCGTTATCTACTATGGACCCACATCCACGAGGAGAAAGAAACTCACATGCGTAGCTCCAACCCCGTTCTCTCGAGGCCGGATGCTTTCACCCCGCAACAGCAGGGCCAGTACGGCTACCAGCAGCCCGGTCAGCCCCAGGGCCAGTACGGCTACCAGCAGCCCGGTCAGCCGTACCCCGGCCAGCAGTACCCGCAGGACCCGGCGCACACCGCCCAGGGGACCATGACGATCGACGACGTGATCACCAAGTCGGCCATTACCATGGGCACCGTCGTGGCGACCGCGGCGTTGACCTTCATGTTCATGCCGGCCCGCTTCCTGTTCCCCGCGGTGATCGTCAGCGCCATCGTCGGCTTCATCACCGTGATGATCGTGGCGGCCCGCCGGGTGATCAACCCGGGTGCCGTGCTCGCCTACGCCGCCATCGAAGGTGTGTTCATCGGCGCGATCAGCAAGGTCTACGAGTCCGCCTGGGGCGGCATCGTCCCGGCCGCCGTGATGGCGACCCTGGTCACCGCCGGCGCGACGCTCGCCGCCTACAAATTCTTCCGGATCAAGGTCACCAACAAATTCCGCAAGATGGTGATGATCGGCACGCTGGCCTACGCCGGCCTGCTGATGGTGAACTTCGTCCTGTCGCTGTTCGGCATGGGCTTCCTGTTCTCGGGCGGCAACCTGGCCATCCTGCTGCTGATCTCGGCGATCGGCGTCGGCCTCGCCGTGTTCAACCTGATCCTCGACTTCGACTACATCGAGCAGGGCATCGCGATGGGCGCCCCGGCGTCCGAGTCCTGGCGGGGCGCGTTCGGCCTCACCGTGACGATGGTCTGGCTCTACATCGAGATGCTGCGGCTGCTGTCGTACTTCCGCTCCAACTGAGGCCCTTCGCAGGACGCCGCCGGCACGTCCGGCGGCGTCTTTGCATGTCGACCCGTCCCTCCCACCTTCGCGGGATCACGTCCCGCTGCGGCGCACCCGGCGAGCGCGGGGGTGGGATCAGCCGGCGCTGCGCCGGCGGTAGCCGAACCGGGTGGCCAGCGTGCTCAGGTGGCGCTCGAGCAGGGCGCGCGAGCCGGCCGCCCAGTGCAGCCGGTGCCACTGCTGGAGCGGTACCCAGCGAGCGGACGCCGTCGTCCCGCCGACGTCCTGGACGACCGGGTCGGTGGGCTCGGGGCAGCTGGCCGCGTAGATGATCCGGACGGCGTGGAAGTCCTCGACCACCCCGCTGGGTGAGCGGCCGATCCAGTGGTCGGTCTGAATATCGAGCAACTGGGAGATCTCGATTTGTTGGGCGGTCTCTTCGACGGCCTCCCGAATCACCGTTTGGCTAGGGTTCTCGCCCTCGTCGATGCCGCCTCCCGGCAGGCCCCAGGAGTGAGGCACAGCTGTCCGCTCGGAGAACTCGGTGGCCAGCAGGCCGCGGCTGCTGAGCACGATGGCGTACGCGGCGAGCCGCTGGCGGACGACCGGGCGCTCGGCGTCCTTGGCGATCAGGCCCGGGTCGAGGGACCGGCGCCGCTGCGGACCGCGCTCGGCGATCCGGCGTCCGTGGGCCGACACCTGCACCGTGAAGGTCAGATCGTCGCCGTGGCCGGTCGCCGACAAGGGCCGGACGATCCGGTAGCCGAGTTCCCAGGCGAGCCGGTGCGGATCGCTGCCGTGGGTCAGCGGGCGGGCAAAAACACTCGACCCTCCCGCGACGACGACGCCGACGATCTGCATCTGCCCATGATGACCGAGCCAACTGGACCGACCAAACCGACGCCCCGGCGTCGGGGCACTGGGGCGGATCCGCCGTCCGACGTACACTCCATGCCACCACGGGCGAAGGAGGAAGTGCGGTGCAGTACCGGGATTCGGCAAACCTCGACAGCTCACAGGTGACGAGCAGCTCCGGGATGGGCGGCAAACTGGCGATCGGCGGCGTCGGCGGACTGGTTCTGGTGCTGCTGGCTGTGTTCCTCGGCATCGATCCGAGCGTCGTCCTCGGTGGCAGTTCCTCCACCCCTCAGCAGACCACCGACACGTTCGCGGACTGCCGCTCGGGGGCCGACGTGGCGAAGAACCGCGAGTGCCGGTTCGTCGCCTACACCAACTCGATCCAGGCCTACTGGGCGGGCGCCGTGACCGGCTACCAGCCGACCAAGACCCACATCTTCACCGGTCAGGTGAGCACCGCGTGCGGGACGGCGACGTCCGCGGTCGGACCGTTCTACTGCCCGGTGGACCGGGTCGTTTACCTGGACACCGGCTTCTTCGACCAACTGACCAGCCGGCTCGGCGCCAAGGGCGGGGACGCCGCCGAGGCCTACGTGATCGCCCACGAGTACGGCCACCACATCTCCAACCTCGCCGGCGTGCTGGACCGCGTCCAGCGCTCCGGGATCAAGGCCGGCGCGAACTCGCCGCAGGTGAAGCTCGAGTTGCAGGCGGACTGCTACGCCGGGGTCTGGCTGGCCAACGCGGCCAAGGACCCGAAGTCGCCGATCGCGTCGGTCACCGCCGACGACGTCAACCGGGCCGCGGACGCCGCCCGCGCGGTGGGCGACGACCGGATTCAGGAGCAGTCGACCGGACGGGTCGACCGGGAGTCCTGGACGCACGGGTCCGCCGCGCAGCGGCAGAAGTGGCTGACCACCGGCTTCAGCACCGGTGACCCGGCCCGGTGTGACACCTTCGCCTCCTGACCACCCGTAAGGCCCTGCCTAACTACCTGTGCCCTGCCACCTGCGGGAGGGCACAGGTAGTTAGGCAGGGCTTTGTGGTCAGGGTGAGACCTGGTGGCCGTCCAGGTCGGTGACCAGGGACGTGGTGCCGATGGTGAAGTACATCCGTGGGACGCCGGTCCGGGCCCGGTCGTCGATGGTGACCTGCCAGCGGGTACCGAGTTCGAAGGCGTCGCGCTGCCGGGCGTCGGCCAGCACTCGCCAGATCGCGCTGGCCCGAACCCGGGACACCGCGAACGGCGGCAGGTCCGGGCGCTGGGAACGCTCGTTGATGGTGACCGGCACGCTGGCCGTCCGGAGCCTCCGGATGGTTGTCGTGGTGCTGCCCGGGAAGTCGAGCCAGGCGCCCAGATTCGACTGCACGCCGATCGCGACCGCCGTGGTGCGGGTGCCGCTGGCATCTTCCAACCCGAGCCGGATGCCGCCCTCGGTGCTGAACTCCAGCGTCGGCAGCAAGGCGCCATCGGGATAGAAGAAGACGGTGCGCGACTCGGGCACCGTCGAGACGCTCATGAAGACCTGGCCGGCCGAGGAGTCCACGATCTGCAGTTCCTGGTCGCTGTCCGAGCCGGAGATGCTGGTGGCCGCGCGGAACAAGCCGCCCACGTCGGTGATGTTGAAGTCGTCGATGGAGAAGATGGTCTGCTGCACGTAGGCGACATCGGAGTCGACCTGCTTGATGGTGTTGTCCCGCCAGGCCCAGGTTTCGGCCTGAGAGTCCTTGACCACGGTGATGGCGGCCCACTCCTTGGTGATCTCGACCTGGATCAGCTGGGGCGTCCCCGCCTTGGCGATCAGCCGGCGGACCATCGCTCGGGCCTGATCGGGGGCGGTCAGGTCCAGGCTGACCGCCGTGGGTCCGGCACTCGAACTCGGCGGCGGGGTACTGGACGAGGCGGGCTGGGTGCAGCCGCCGAGCAGGCTGAACGCGAGGACCGCCGCGGTCAGAGCTGGGGCACGCACTCCGCGAGACTACCGCCACCGGGGCAGACTGACTCCGTGGACCTGACCCGTGACGCGGTGGCGGTGGCCCCCGACCTGCTGGGCATGCGGCTGCGGGTCGGGCCGGTGACCATCCGGATCACCGAGACCGAGGCCTACCACGGTGCCGACGACCCGGCGGCGCACGCCTACCGGGGCTGGCGTCCGCACACCCGGCACCTGTTCGAGCCGCCCGGCACGCTGTACTGCTACCGCTCCTACGGCATCCACATCTGCGCCAACATCGTCTGCGGACCATCCGGCAGTGGTTCGGCGGTGCTGCTGCGGGCTGGTGCGGTGACCGAAGGCCTGGACGTCGCCCGGGCTCGCCGGGCCGGTGTCGGCGACTCCCGGCTGGCCCGCGGGCCGGGCTGCCTGGGCCAGGCACTCGGGCTCACCCTGGACGACTCGGGACGCCGGCTCGGCGAACCGGGCCTGGAACTGCTGCCCAGGATCAGTGCCGTCGGCACGATCGCGGTGGGTCCCCGGGTGGGGGTGTCGGTGGCGGCGCGGCGTCCATGGCGGTTCTGGCTGGCCGGCGACCCGTCGGTGTCGGTCTATCGTCGGAGTCCTCGGCTGCCGCGACCCGGGACCGGCGTCCGCGGAGAGAATGGGTCCGAAACGTAAGGTGGGGCGGACCAAGTATGAGTTGGTCCGCCCCTGTTTCGCTCGGGGAAGACGACTCCCGAACTCCGCTCGGTCCGCCGGCCCGTCCGCTCGTCTTGCGGAACGCGTCCGGATCGCTCCGGATGCAGTGGGCCCCGATCTCCGAGGCGTCCGCCGGTTCGTTGGTGACGATCCATTTGGGTCTTGCGACCCGGTTCGTCCGATCCGGCGTAGAGGTATTTCTACTCCGCCCGGCCGGGTCGCGCAAGGCCTTTTCCGGAACTCGTGGCGCAGATTCGCGGACGCGTCCGATGCGGCTGGTATCGCGTGTCACAAGGGTTTTTGCTCGTCCCACCTGTCCCAGGAGCCCCAGATTGGACGAGGGCCCTGCGAGGTGGCGCTGGCCGCGGAGTGAACTCGACCGGACCACCTCATACGCGGTCCGGTCGCGCTTCTCTTTGTAGTCGCTGAGGGTTCCGAAGACGTGGACCGACACGCCGACCGCGCCCGTGGGGCGGGGGTATGGTGAGTGCCTACCGGTCGCCGTCGACCGGTTCGGACCGATCGGATCGAGGTTTCAATGTCAGATCAGAGTGCGAGCGACTCGCTCGAGGAGTCCCAGGACACCACCGTGGTCGTGCAGCGGTCGGTGTCCCAACCCGTGAAGGAAGTGTGGCGGCTGCTGGCCACCCCGGCGGGCGCCGAGGCGCTGCTGGGCGAGGGCGGCCAACTGGGTGACAAGGGCGACAGTTGGCGGTCGTCCGACGGCACCCATGGCGTCGTCCGCAGCTATCACCCGCTGGAGCAGATCCGCTTCAGTTGGCACGCCGAACCCGACGCCCCCAAGTCTCTCGTCGACCTGCACCTGCTGCAGCAGTCCGAGGACTCCACCGTGGTCGAGATCCGGCACGAGAACATCCCGGGCGGCTGGGACGTCGACGCGATCACGCAGCACTGGGAGAGTGCGCTCGACCGGATCGCCGCGGCCGGCTGAACCCGGCCGACGGTGCGCGGGGTCTGAGCCCGCACGCCGTCCACCAAGCCGGCCGATCATCACTGCGCGTGGTACCTGGGGTCTGTCCTCACGTACCGCCGCGGTCGATTGGAGTCCGCCGGCCGGCCCACTCAGCTGGCGAATCGGGCCGCCGAGCGGGCGCGGGCCTTCGCGGCCTCGACATCGCGGTCCTTGGGCGGTGCGGACGTCGTCAGGTGATCGAGCAGATGCTGGGTGATGTGGGCGATCTCTTCGACCGCCTCGGTGAAGTACTGCTCGTTCGCTTTGGACGGCTTGGTCGTCCCGGACACCTTGCGGACGAACTGCAACGCCGCCGCGCGCACCTCGTCGGTGGTTGCCGGCGGCTCGAAGTTGTTCAGTGGACGGATGTTGCGGCACATGCCGCCACCCTACGCCGCCCCACACCGGGCAAGGCTGAGGGTCGCCACGGCCAAGCCTCTCCGGGTGGTGACCAACGAGATCAAGGAACCACCGATCGGCTGACCCACGCCCCGGTCAAGCCCTCAGCGGCGGCGCAGCGACCGCACAGACGGTGCACAGTCGGGCTTCGTACAACGGAGCCATGAGCGATTCGGTATTGACCCGGCGGGTGTCCCGCCGACTGCTGCTGGGCGGGCTCGCGGGTGTCGCGGGCCTGGGCGGGACGGCGGCCTGGGCGCTCGACCGGTACCTGGTCGAGCACGTCGAAGGCACGGTGACCGACGCGGTCGCGGCCACCTCCGCCGGCACCTTCAGCGCGAACGGCTACACCAGCGCCAGCACGTCGCTCAGCATCGAGAAGGTCTCGGTCGGATCAGGCGCCGACGCCGTCACCTACTTCGTCGCCGACATCACCGCCGGTGACGCCACCCTGATCCGGTCGGCCTTCGCCAAGGACTCCTTCGGCACCAACATCATCGACTACCCCTCCTCGATCGCCGCCACCAAGAACGCCGTGCTGGCGATCAATGGTGACTACTACGGGTTTCGCGAGACCGGCATCGTCGTCCGTAACGGCGTGGCCTACCGGGACAAGGGCGCCCGCCAGGGCCTCGCGTTGCGACGGGACGGCTCGATGGCCCTCTACGACGAAACCGCGACGAACGCGGCGGCGCTGATCGCCGACGGCGTCTACCACACCCTCTCGTTCGGTCCGGGACTGGTGGCGGACGGCACGGTGGTCGCCGGCATCGACTCGATCGAGATCGACACCAACTTCGGCAACCACTCGATCCAGGGCGATCAGCCCCGCACCGGGGTGGGCATGATCCAGCCCGGCCGGTTCCTGTGGATCGTGGTGGACGGCCGCAGCACCGGCTACAGCCGCGGCGTGACGCTGCCGGAGTTCGCCCAGCTCTTCGCCGACCGGGGCGCCACTGTCGCCTACAACCTGGACGGCGGCGGCTCGTCCGCGATGGTGTTCAACGGCTCCCTGGTCAACAATCCACTGGGCAGCGGCAAGGAACGCGGCACCTCCGACATCCTCTACCTGGCGGGCTGAGCGATGGTGCTGCTGATTCCCGCCTACCAGCCGGACCGTCGGCTGCTCGAGCTGGTTCGCGAACTGGCCGCGGTCGCCCCTGAACTCGACGTGGTGATCGTCGACGACGGCAGCGGGCCGCACTACGCCCCGGTGTTCTCCGACGCCGCCACCCTCGGCGCGGACGTGATCGGCTTCACCGCCAACCGCGGCAAGGGTGCCGCCCTGAAGCACGGGTTCGCCCACATCGCCGCGCACTACCCGGGACAGGACGTGGTCTGCGCCGACTCCGACGGGCAGCACACGGTGCGCGACATCCTCCGGGTCGGACGCGCCGTCCGGCCGGGGGCGATGGTGCTCGGCGTCCGGGCCTTCAGCGGCCGGGTGCCGGTGCGCAGCCGGGTCGGCAACACCCTGACTCGCTGGGCCTTCCGGGCGGCCACCGGGGTGTCGGTCAGCGACACCCAGACCGGCCTGCGCGGCTACCCGGCGTCCGCCCTGGAATGGCTGGTCGGTGTGCCCGGCGAACGGTTCGAGTACGAGCTCAACCTGCTGCTGCGGGGACGCGGCGCCGGTTGGGCGATCGAGGAGCTGCCGATCTCGACCATCTACCTGGCCGGGAACGCCTCCTCGCACTTCCGGCCGCTGGCCGATTCGGTCCGGGTGAGCCTGCCTTTGCTGGCCTTCTCGGCCTCCTCGCTAATCGCCTTCGTGGTCGACCTGGTGTTGCTGCTGGTGGTGAACGCCCTGACCGGGAGCCTGCTGGCCGCGGTGGTGGCCGCCCGGGGGCTGAGTTCGGCGGTCAACTTCGCGATCAATCGGCGGGTGGTGTTCTCGTCACGGCGCCGGCTGGGTGGAGCGCTGGGCCGCTACTACCTGCTCGTCGTGGTGCTGCTGCTCGCCAACTATGGCCTGCTGGCCGCCCTGACCGGCTTCGGGATGGCGCTGGTGGTGGCAAAACTGCTGGTGGAACCGGTGTTGTTCATTGCCAGCTATCAGCTGCAGCGCAATCTGGTCTTCGCTTCTACCGAGTCGCCGCGGGCGGTGGCGTCCGGACGCGAGCCGATGCTGGCGGGTCGCCGCTGAGCCGGTCTCGGTGTGCCACCCCCGACCCTGCCGTGCATAGTGTGAGTCTGGGCACCGAGTTCGGTGCCCAGACTCACACTAAGTTGCGGCAGTCTCAGTCGCGCTCGGATTCACCCTGTGGTGAGGCGGTCTCAGTCGCGCTCGCGCCACTCGATCGCCGGGCAGGTGTCCATCACCATCGGCAGCCCCGCTGCTTCGGCGCGCTCGAAGGCCTCGTGGTCGACCACGCCCAGCTGGAACCAGACGCCGCCCGCGCCGACTGCAATCGCCTCGTCGACGAACTGCCCGGCCGCCTCGGAGCGGCGGAAGACGTCGACCACATCGATCGCGAACGGCACGTCGGCCAGCGTCGGGTAGCCCTGCTCACCGAGCACGGTCGGGGCGGACGGGTGGATCGGCACGATGCGTTTGCCACGGTTCTGCAGCAGCCGGGCGATCCGGTAGGCGGTCTTGTCCGGGTCGCCGGACAGCCCGACCACCGCCCATACCTTCGCTTCGTCGAGGAAGTGGTCGACGACCTGTTGGCGTTGCCAGGCGGGTCGCTTCGTCGTCGCATCGGTGGTCACTCGGCCACCCTAGTCGTCCCGTGGGCAGCGGAAATGGGCTCAGTCGGAGCCGGACGGGGCGGGCTTCAAGGTGATCCAGCGGGCTCGGCTGGCGGCCAGCAGTTCGCCGTCCGCGGTGTGCAGGGCGGCTGCGGTGTCGTACTTGCGGCCTTCGTGGCCGAGCGCCCAGCCGATGGCCACGCACGGCTCACCCAGTCGCGGCAGCCGGTGCACCTCCGCGGTGAACCGTCCGAGCAGCATCAGGGCCGGCCACTCGGCGAAACAGCCGTAGCCGAACAGCGACGGGCAGTCCACGCTCGCCCAGACCACGGCCGGCAGCACGGTGCCGTCGTCGGCGCAGACCGAGGCGTCCGGCACCCACGGGGCGGCGGCGACCCGGCGTCCGCGGACCGGTCCGGGAAAGATGCGTAGGCCGTCCGGGCGATCGGTTCCGCAGACGAAGCACTGCGGGTAGGGATGATCGCTCAGCCACGGGCAGTGGTCGGACGCCCGCGCAGCCGCCTCGAAGCCGACCGGGTCGGGGATGTCGAGGGCCAGCGTGCCGGGACGGGCGAGGGCGACCGGGCGTCCGGCGTACTCGACCCGGATGCCGTCAGCTTCGGCGAGGACGGGAAGGTCGACGTCCAGCGGCGGTGGCAGGGTCAGCGTCACCTCCGCGGGGCCCAGCGGCAGGCCGAGCGCCGCGGCGACGGCACCCGCGCTGTAGCCGCCGTTGCCGGACGTGTTCGGCCCGCGGAAGCGGTGCGGGACGACGACGCTCACCGCTCGTCGAGCAGGTGCAGGACGGCCCGCGCGTAGGCGCGTTCGGCGTCGATGTCCAGATGCCGCGACCCGTCGGTCAGGGTGACCGCGCAGCCACCCGGAACCGCGGTCAGTGCGTCGAAGCGGTCGCCCAACGCGTCCCTGAGTTGATCCTCGCGGGGCAGCCAGAGCACCCGGGTGTGCTCGATCGAGTCCAGCGCCCACTCGGTGGTGCCGTTGAACTTCACCACGCTCGAGCCGCCCGGGACGTCCTGGATCTCGATCACCATCTCGGCGATCACGAACACGTCCTCGGCGAGTTCCCCGCCCGGAATGGTGAAACGGTCGCCGCTGCCGGGACGCCAGGCCAGGCCAGCGGTCCGCAGCCTGGTGGCGAGCTCGGCGTCGATCATGCGGTCAGGATAGTGCGGCCCGCCAGGCCGGGTAGGGTCAGCCGGCCCGGCTGCCGGGGTTGCAGGTCACCCCGGTGGCATGGACGGGGCAGTAGCCGTTCGGGTTCGCGTCGAGGTACTGCTGGTGGTAGTCCTCGGCGTAGAAGAAGTCGCCCGACGGCGGAGTGATCTCGGTGGTGACCGGTCCGAATCCGGCAGCCGCGAACCCGGGGCCCACCGCGTCCCGGAAGGCGGCCGCGCGGCGTGCCTGGTCGTCGTTCTGCGGCACGATGACCGAGCGGTACTGGGTGCCGCGGTCGTTGCCCTGGCGGAAGCCCTGGGTCGGGTTGTGGTTCTCGAAGAAGATCCGCAGCACGTCCTCGTAGCTCAGCCGCTTGGGGTCGTAGACCACCCGGACCACCTCTGCGTGCCCGGTGCGTCCGGAGCACGCCTCTTCATAGGTCGGGTTCGGGGTGTAGCCGGCGGCGTATCCAGCGGCGGTGTTGAGCACGCCCGGGGTGTTCCAGAACAGTTTCTCGGCACCCCAGAAACAGCCCAGGCCCAGGACGGCGACCTCGGCGCCTTCGGGCGTCCGGTCGATCCGGTGACCGAAGACCCGATGGAAGAAGGGTTGGCGCAGGACGGGGGTGTCCCGTCCCCGCAGCGCGACGCGCGGATCGACCATGGTCGGTTTGGTGAACAGCATGTGGTGGCCTCCTGGCAGGTGCAACCGCGCCGGACCGGCCGGCATTCCACGGTAGGGCCGGTCCGGTGTGGTTGACCAGTCGAACCCGTCGCTCAGCCGTCCCAGCCGGCCAGGGTGGCGCCGAGCTTGTCGAACACCGGACGCGGGGTGGAGCTGCGGTAGCTGCCGAGCATCGAGAACGTGTAGAGCCGGCCGTCCCGGTCGGCCACGTAGCCGCTGAGGGCGGTGACACCGCTGAGCGTGCCGGTCTTGGCGCGCAGATTGCCCTGGGCGGCGGTCTTGACCATGCGACTGGTGAGGGTGCCGCCAATCGCCGGGTCCGAGATGCCGGCCACCGGCAGGGCGTCGTAGAAGGTGCCGAACCACGAGCGCGTCCGGGCGTACTGCAAGGCTCGCACCAGTACCCGTGCCGTGATCCGATTGGTGTGCGCGAGGCCCGAGCCGTCCACGATCCGCACCGTACCCGGCACGCTCTGGGTCGTCCGTAGCCAGCTCAGCACGCGGGCTGAGCCGGCCGCCCAGGTGCCGGGCTTGTCGCCGACGCGTCCGAGGGTCTTGATCAGATGCTCAGTCATACCGTTGTTGGACGGCTTCATCAGCATCCGGACGATGGCGCTGACCGGAACCGAGGTATCGGACGCCAGCCGGACCCGGCTCGACGGCAGGCTGCCGGTGGTCGGTGCGCCGTCCACCGCAACTCCCATCGACTCCAGCATCCGGGTGAACACGTGCGCGGCGTACCGGGCCGGATTGCTGACGGTGACTACCGCGGTCGCCGTCCCTCGTTTCAGCGCCACCCGGCCGGTGACGGTGACGGTATTGGTCCCGTTCGTGCGCCGGACGCCGATCGTCGAGCCGCTGCCCGTCGTGCCCGTGGTGGTCTTGTTGACCAGCTTCAGATAGCCGCCGGCCAGAGCTGGGACGACGCCGAGGACGGCCCGCTTGCCGCGCGCGGAGCCAGGCTTGTAGGTGACGTTGACCGTGCCGACGCGCAGAGCCGACGAGGGGGACAGCGTCAGTCCGGAGATCTGGGCCGCGTAGGAGGAGTTGTAGTCCCGCGGGTTCCAGTAGTTGTTGTACTTGTCGTTGTCGAAGAACCCACCGTCGCCGATCACCGAGCCGGTGACGCGGCGCACACCGGCCGCCTTGACCTGCGCAGCCAACGAGCGCAGGTCGGACTCGCGGACCGTTGGATCGCCGTTGCCCCGCAGGTAGAGCCGGCTCACGGTCGCACCGGACGGGCCGGCGGGCGAGAACACCTCGGTGCTGAAGGTCGCGTCCGGGCCGAGCAGATCCAGGGCTGCCGCCGACGTGAGCAGCTTCATATTGGACGCGGGCTTCAGCGCGGTGCTGGACGACCTGGTGTACAGCTCGGTCCCGGACGATGACTCGGCGACGACGACGCCCACGGTGGCCTTGGTGACGCGGGAGTCCTTCAGCACGCCGGCCAGCTTGGCGGCCAAGGCGGTGTCGCCGGCCGCCGTCGGTAGCGTGGCGGCGGCCTGTGCGGGGCCTGGCTGGGTCAGCAGCGCCAGGCTGGAGAGGGTGATCAGGGCGGCGAGCATGCCGCGGCGGGTGCGAGACATCGGGGGCTCCATGGGGGTGGGGGTGCGCCCACCATGACACACCCGCGACGAGGCTCGCCAGGCGTCCGGACGGCGGTCGCTTGGCGAGCGGAACGCGTCCGCGGGCGACGGGTGAGTGGTGGGTGGGGACAGATACCGGCAGTGCCGGAAAGTGGTTTGAGGGTCGTTGCCCGCGGACCTCGGACCGGGAAGTGACCGAAAGAACCGTCCCCGCGGACCGGAAGGTGACCGAAAGAACCGTCCCCGGCGGACCGGAAGGTGACCGAAAGAACCGTCCCCGGCGGACCGGAAGGTGACCGAAAGAACCGTCCCCCGCGGACCGGAAGGTGACCGAGAGAACCGTCCCCGGCGGACCGGAACTCAGTCGAGGGCGGGGAGCTGCCAGTCGATCGGGGCGGCGCCTTGGGCGGTGAGGGCGGCGTTGGCCCGACTGAACGGACGCGAGCCGAAGAAGCCGGAGCGCGCCGACAAGGGGGACGGGTGTGGGGAGGCGATCACCGGGATGTCGCCGAGCATCGGCTGCAGGTTCTGGGCATCCCGGCCCCACAGGATCGCGACCAGCGGTCCGCCGCGGGCGACCAGAGCCTCGATGGCCCGCTGGGTCACTTCCTCCCAACCCTTGCCGCGGTGCGATCCCGGGGCGCCGGGGCGCACGGTCAGCACCCGGTTGAGCAGCAGGACGCCCTGCTCGAACCACGCCGACAGGTCACCGTGGGCGGCCGGCGGGACGCCGAGATCGGAGGTCAGCTCGGTGTAGATGTTGGCCAGCGAGCGGGGTAGCGGACGGACGTCCGGTGCGACCGAGAACGACAGGCCGACGGCGTGCCCGGGGGTCGGGTAGGGATCCTGCCCCACGATCAGCACCCTGACGCCGGCGAGCGGACGGCTGAACGCGCGCAGCACGTTCGGTCCGCTCGGGAAGTAGCCGCGTCCGGCGGCGATCTCGGCGCGCAGGAAGTCGCCCATCGCCGCGATCCGGGCGGCGACCGGCTCCAGCGCATCCGCCCAATCGGGGGCGACCAGTTCAGCCAACGGTTTCGGGTTCACCGCTCCTCCTGTCCAGTCGTGCGGGAATCAAAGCGGCCGCGACCGTGCCGGCCAGCAGGATCGCGGTGCCGGCGCCGAACGCGGCGCCCATTCCCCAATGGTCGGCCAGCACCCCGGCCGCCAGCGGACCGAGGATCGCACCCAGGTCGCCGACCATCGAATAGATCGCCACCGGCTGGCTGCCGGCGCCCTTGGTGGCGTCGCCGAGCGCGGCGGTCGGCGCCGTCCCCAGGGCTGCTGAGCCGACCCCGTAGACGCAGAGCAGCACGATCAGCACCTGCAGGTTCGGCGCGAACGGGGTGGCGATGGTGGACGCGGCCGCCAGTAGTCCGCCGACGATCATCACCGGACGGCGTCCGACCATGTCGGTGGCGCGTCCGGCCGCCGGCAGCGCCGCGGTCTGGGCAACGGCGGCGATCGCGAAGGCGATGCCGGCCCAAGACGGCTCGGCACCGAGGGCGCCGACCACCAGGATCGGCACCAGTGCCGACCGGACGCCGAAGCTCTGCCAGCCCTGGCCGAAGCTCATCAGGCAGGCGGCCCGGAACCGGCTGTCGGCGATCACCTCGCCGAGCGGCCGGGTCGGCGCCAGTGCGGCCGCCTCGGCCATCCCCGGCGGATCGTGCAGCTGGGTGAAGGCGATCGTTCCGGCCACCACCAGCGTGCCGGCGTAGAAGTAGAACGGGGCGGTCAGCGACACCCCGGCGAGCAGGCCGCCGATCGCCGGCCCGGCCATGCCGCCGAGCAGAAAGCCGCCCTGATAGAGACCGCTCGCCCGGCCGCGCAGTTCCGGACCGACGCTGGCCAGCAGCAGCGCGGTGGCCGAGATGGTGAACATGGCCGAGCCGAGCCCGCCGACCGCGCGCCAGAGCAGCAGCTCGGCATAGCTGCCGGCCAGCCCGCACAACGCCGACGAACCGCCGACGATCCACATCCCGATGCCGATCGTGCGGCGGTGGCCGATCCGGTCCGAGATCCGCCGGCAGAACGGGCTGATGGCCAGCCGCATGCCGGCGAACGCCGAGACCACCAGGCCGATCAGGAAGTTCGACACCCCGAAAGAGGAGGCGAAGATCGGCAGCACCGGGATCATCACTCCGAACCCGACCGCAACGAAGAAGGCCGAGACCGCCAGCATCACCACCGTCCGGGGCAGCGGGGTGCGCAGCGAGAACTTCACCGGCCCAACCTAGTGCTCCGTTGCTGCCGAGGCTTGACCCACGACGTAGCGGGTACCGGGTACCTCGTACTCCGCCGCCATCGCCCGAGAACCGGGGAGGCCTGCTTACAGTTCGACCACGATCGCGCCGGCCAGGTTCGGTTTGGCGGAACCGCCCGGAGGTTCCACGCTGATGCCGGCTCCGACCGTGTCCCGGGCGTCGCCTTCGAGCAGCATGGTCACGTCGGCGTCGGCGGGCATCATTCCGCCCGAGACCATCGCCCCACCGGGCTGCAGCAGCCACGCCTGATGGGCCTTGCCGGCGGGCGCCGGCGGCAGATTGCGGGTGACCAGGACGGCCTTGGCCAGCTGGTTGGAGCGGACCAGGGTGACGGTCGCGCCGCCGTCCATCGTCTTGGTGGCGCGGACGGCGTCGGGCGCGGCCAGCACGTCGGCCGCGGTGATCGCTCGGGGCACCCAGGGTTGCCAGACCGAGATGCCGAGGGCGGCGATCAGCACGACCGCCGCGGCGACCAGCAGTTGCCAGCGCCGCCGGGCGGCCGGCGTCGGCCGCAGCGCGGTCACCGGGGCGATGGCTAACTCGTCCGGCTGCCCGGGCTCCGCGATGGCGCGTCGAGGCAGTGGGGCGGCCTCGCCGGGGTTCGCTGCGGTGCCCTCGGCAGGTTCGGCGTCCTCGGACGGCACGGCGGGGGTCGGTGCGGGAAGCTCGGCGACGGCGTCCAGCACCGCAGCCCGCAGGACCGGGGGCGGAGCGACCTGGTAGTCGGCCGACAACTCCGCCAGTGCGTCGCCGAAACCGGCCAGCTCGTCCTGGCAGGACGCACAGTGGCGCAGGTGCAGCTCAAAGGCCGCTTGCTCGTCCGGCTCGAGGGCGTCCACCGCGTAGGCGCCGATCAGGTCGTGCACCTCATCCATGATCAGTCACCTCCCAGTACCGATCTCAATCGGGTCAGGCCGTCCCTGATCCGGGTCTTGACGGTACCCAGTGGCACGTCCAGTTCGGCGGCCACCTCACTGTGTGTGCGGCCTTCGAAATAGGCGAGCTCCAACGCCTGGCGTTGCAGGTCGGTCAGCCGTCGCATCGCACCGCGCACCCGGTCGGCGGCCAGGGTGTCGATCGCCTGGTCGGCCGGATCGACCGGCGCGGTGGCGAGCGCTTCCAAGCCGTAGACCGTGTCCCGGCGGGAAGCCGCCTGGGCCGATCGCACCCGGTCGACGGCGCGTCGGTGCGCGATGGTTAGCAGCCAGGCCAGTCCGCTGCCCCGGCCCGGCCGGAAGGCACCGCTGTGCTGCCAGGCCTCGACGTAGATCTCCTGGGTGACCTCCTCGGCGTGGGCGGGGTTCCGCAGCACCCGCAGGGCCAGTCCGTACACCTTGGCCGCGGTGAGGTCGTAGAGGATGGCGACCGCCTGGTGATCGCCGGCCGCGCAGCGCAGCACGGCGTCCGCGACCGCGTCGGTCGTGGCCTCTACCGGACTCACCTCCACCCCCGTGACACTACTGCTCGACCGCCCGAACGCCCGGACCGGGCGGGCGTGGCGTCTCACCCCCGGTTGAGACGCCACGCCGTCCCCCTCTTGTCGTGGCCGAGGCCACGAGGCGGGTCACATCTTCGGCAGCAGCACGCTGTCGATGATGTAGACCGTGGCATTCGCGGTCTGGACGTTGCCGCAGACCACCTTGGCCGTCCCGACCATGAAGTTCTCACCCGAGCCGGTGACGGTGAGCTTGGTCTTCGCCAACGTCTCGTGCTCGCCGGCCAGCATGTCGGGGCTCAGCCGTCCGGCGACGACATGGTTGGTCAGCACCTTGGTGAGCATCGTCTTGTCCGCCAGCACGGCGTCCAGGTTCTTCTTGGGCAGCTTGCCGAAGGCGTCGTTGGTCGGCGCGAACACGGTGATGTCCTTGGCGTTGTTCAGCGTGTCGACCAGACCGGCCTTCTTCACCGCGGTGACCAGGGTGGACAGTGCCGGGTTGTTGCTGGCCGCGGTGGCCACCGGGTCCTTCGCCATCCCCGCGAACGACCCGGCACCGGTGCTGGGCACCGAGGCGCAGGCCGGCCCGAACTGCGCCGTCATCGGGGCGGACATCGACGGTGTCATCGCCGGTGAGCTCATCGGCATGCTTGATGAGGACGCCATCGGTGCCGAACTCATCGGAGCGGCGGTGGGGCTGCTGCAGGCCGCGAGCGGGACCAGCAGGGCCGCGCCGATGCCGAGGATGGTGGTTGAGGTGCGCATGGTTCTGTCTCCTTCTGCCGGGGCTCCGGCGTGGTGTATCGCCTGACATCTGGTGTTCGGAACAGCGAGCCGATCGGATGGGTGGAATCCGCGAGAATTTTCGGGTTCCTGCCCCGGACAATCGCAAACGCAGTTCAGCCGGGTAGTCGGCTGGTGACCCGCGACTGCGGGTTCCGCTCGCCGGAAACATCTCCACCAGGGGCCGGTTTGGTACGCGGGGTCTGTCCCCGCGTACCACCTCGCGGGCTTCCGGAACCCGGGGTCCTGTCCCCGCGTATCACCCAGCGGCCAGGTACCCAACGTCTCCCCGACGCGGGTGAGGGGGATCAGTCGACGGTCACCACCACGCTGTGCAGACCGGACGAGCCGTCCGGGAACGGTGCCGCCCGCACCTCGGTCTGGCTGGTCCGGGTGTTGTCGATCACCCGCGACTCCAGGGTGTGCTGACCGGAGGTTGCTTTCCAGGTGTACTTCCACTGCCGCCAGTAGTCGATGCCGGCGTCCGGGCCGGTCTCGGCGTCCTGCCAGGGGCCGCCGTCCACCCGGACCTGCACCTTGGTCACCCCGATCCGCTGCGCCCAGGCCTCGCCGGCGATCATCACCTGGCCGGCCTTAGGCCGGGCGAACGAACGCGGCGTGTCGATCCGGCTGGACGGCTTGACCGGGCCACGCTCGGCCCAGCCCCGCTGCGTCCAGTAGGCCTGGTCGCGGGCGTAGGTGGTCAGGGTGAGCTGGGTCACCCACTTGGTGGCGCCGACGTAGCCGTAGAGACCGGGGGTGATCATCCGGGCCGGGAAGCCGTGCTCGGCGGGCAGCGGCTTGCCGTTCATCCCGATCGCGATCAGGGCGTCCCGGTCGTCGGTCAGCGCCTGGACCGGGGTGCTGACGGTGAAGCCGTCCACCGACCGGCTGAGCACCTGATCTGCCCCCGGCTGGACGCCGGCGCGGGCCAGCAGGTCCTTCACCCGGACGCCCAGCCAGCGGGCGCCGCCGATGTAGGGGCCGCCGACCTCATTGCTCACGCAGTTCAGGGTGATGTCCTTCTCGATCATCGGCATTGTGAGCAGTTCGTCCCAGCCGATGCTGAACGGGCGGTCGACCATGCCGTCGATGCTCAGCTTCCAGCCGTCCACGTCGACGCCGGGCACGATCAGGCTGATGTCGACCCGGTAGAAGTCGGCGTTCGGGGTGACCCAGGGCGCGATCTCGGGCACCTCCAGGCCGGACGGCAGCGGAGCCAGCGGCTGGACGGGCGGAGGCAGGGTGACGCTGGTGGGCACCCGCCGACCGGTGCTGAGGAACTGGCCGCCGAGCAGGGCGATCACGCTGCCGGCGCCGGTCACCGCCGTCCCGGTCAGGAAGGCCCGCCGAGGCAGCGCATGGACTGCCCCGGTCTCCTCGGCCGGTCTTCCCGCCGCCCGCAGCAGCCAGCGCAGCACCAGGATGCCGACGGCGCCGGTGACAAATGCCGGCACCGCCGCGAACTGACCGGCCGACGGCGAACCGATCGCCGCGACCGCCGCGACCACGGTGAGCACAGTGGGGCCGGCCCAACCGATCCAGCCGAACCGCCGCGCCAGGATCCCGACCGCCGCTCCCAGCGCCAGGGTGATCGCCACCACCCCGCCGATCAGCACCGGCTTGTCCCAGGTGCCGAGGGTGGCCACCGCCCATTCCTTGACCGGGGTCGGCGTCAGGTCGATCAGCCGGCTGCCGACCGCGAGAGCGGGGGAGGCGTCCGGCGCGATCAGCCCGGCGACCAGGTGGCCGGCGGCGAGGCCGCTGAGCACGGCCATCAGCCCCGCGGTGCCGGCCCGCAGCCAGGGGCGGGTGGTGCTGTCGGTGGGCATGGCGCGCCTCCTTCGTCCACCCCCTGGTTCGGTGCGGACGCCTCACCGGATTGGTGTGAGTCGAGCGTAGTTACCCGGCGTCCGAGCCGGCTGCGATCGGCCTGCACCGCGCGGGACTGGCCGGTAGTGTCGCCGTCCGGTCGTAGGGTGGTCGCCAACACCCCTGGAAAGGATGAGCGCGTGGCCTTCAGCCTGTTTCGCCGATCCCGTCGACGCCCGAACGGTCTGGCGGTCCGACCGGAGCCCTCGGTGGTGGTGCTCGAGTCCGCCGAGCCGGCCGAGGACCCGATTCCCCAAGGCGTCCGGACGGCGGCCGGCTGGGCGTGGCGGGCGCTGCTCTTCGCCGCCGTGATCTGGGGGGTCGGCTGGCTGCTGTCGGAGTTCTCCGGTGTCACCGTGCCGCTGGGCATCGCCTTCCTGCTCACCGCCCTGCTGGCCCCCTTGGCGCATCGCCTCAAGCGGTGGAACTGGCCGCCGCTGCTGGCCGCGGCCGGCGGCCTGTTGGTGATGGTGCTGGTCGTGGTGGCCATCGGCTGGGGAATCGGCGCGACCGCGGCCCGGCAGGCGCCGGCGCTGGTCGATCAGACCGTGGCGGGGTTCCACACCTTCATGCAGTGGCTGGCGGGCGACCCCTGGTACATCGACCAGGCCCAGATCGACCAGTGGATGGGCTCGCTGACCACCTGGATCTCCGACTCCCGTGCCGTGCTGGCCGGCTTCGCGGGGAGGGTCGGCGCCTCGGTCGGGCACTTCTTCGCCGGTATCGCGATCGCGATGATCGCCACCTTCTTCTTCCTCGCCGAGGGCCAGCAGCTGTGGAAGGGCTTCGTCGGCATTCTGCCGGCGCGCTACCGAGACCAGACGCACGCCGCTGCCGAGCGTGGCTGGGCGTCACTGGTCAGCTACATGCGGGCCCAGGTGATCGTCTCGGCGGTGGACGCTGCGGGCGTCACGATCATCGCCGCGGTGCTGGGCGTGCCGATGGCGTTGGCGCTGTTCGCCCTCACCTTCATCGTCTGCTTCGTGCCGGTGGTCGGTGCGGTGATCGCCGGCACGGTTGCCACCTCGCTGGCGCTGATCACCCACGGCTGGGTGGCGGCGTTGATCATGCTGGGCGGCACCATCGCGGTGATGTGGCTGGAGTCGCACCTGTTGCAGCCGTTGTTGCTGGGTCGGGCGGCGTCCCTGCACCCGCTCGCGGTGCTGATCGGCATCGCCGTCGGTGCGACCGTGGGCGGGATCGTCGGGGCGCTGGTGGTGATTCCGGTGATGGCCTTCGGAGTGGCGTTCATCCGCCACCTGCGGGGCATCCCGGTGGCTGAGGACGAAAGCAAGGAGAAACACTGAGTGCTTCGCTCTTTCCAATCTAGAAAGAGCGGTTTACATTTGCTGCATGGCAACAGAACCTGATCTCACCGAGATCCTCGAAGAACTCGCCGCCGGACGGATCGACGCGTCCGAGGCCGCCCGCCGGATCGACGCCCTCAAGGCGGCAGCGGCGTCCGCCGAGCCCTCCGCCGCCGAACCTTCGGACGCCGAGGTCGCCGACGAGGTGGCCGCCGACGGCCCGCAGCACTCGGCGGGCGTGTTCAGCCAGCCGCCGTTCGTCGACGCCGACGTCCCGCCCAGCCCGCGCCGGGCGTCCGGGGCCAAGGGGGTGGACCGGATCAGCGTCCGCGCCGTCGCCCGCCGCGTCCGGATCGTCGCGGACGGCAGCGTCGCCACCGCGTCCGTCGACGGGCCGCACGTGCTGCGGCGCAGCGGATCGGTGCTCGAGGTGACCAGCGACGGCGACCAGGGGCCGAGCCTGGACGGCTTCATCCTGCGGCCGCCGCGCAGTTTCGACGACCTGCGCGCGCTGGGTCTCGGCAAGGAACTGCTGGTCCGGGTCAACCCGACCATCGCGGTGGACGCCGAGGTGACCGCCGGCATGCTGACCACCGAGGGCGTCCCGTTCCTGGGCAAGGTGCGGGTCACCGCCGGCGGCGCCACCCTGGAGCGGGTGGCCGAGGCGAACGACCTGCTGGTCCAGGCCGGCTCGGCGACCATCCGCGGCGACCTTGCGACCGGACGGTCCCGGATCCGCTGCGAGTCCGGGTCGCTGGTGATCGAACTGGGCGAGCGGTCGAACGTGACGGTGCGCACGGACGTCCAACTCGGCAAGGTGAGCTGGGCCGGCGCCGATAACGACAACGTCGACGAGGTGGTGCTCGGCAACGGAGCCGCCCGGCTCGATGTGGGTGTCGTGATGGGCTGGGCCACGATCAAGGCCGACCTGCGGTGAGCGGGCTGCGTCCGCCGACCGACTGTCCGGTGTGCGGCGACGAGTTGGTGACCAGCCGGCTCGGCTGCCCCGGTTGCGGCAGCGAACTGTCCGGCCACTTCGCCCGGTGCGCGTTCTGCGCGCTGGACGCCAAGGAGCTGGAACTGCTGACCGTGTTCCTCAGCTCCCGCGGCAACCTGCGCGAGGTCGAGAAGCATCTTGGGGTGTCCTACCCGACTGCGCGGGCCCGGTTCACCGACCTCCTGGCCAAGCTGGGCCTCGCCGGCGAAGCGGACGCCCCGGCGGAGTCCGGGTCGTCCGGTGTGGGGTCATCCGGCGCTGGGCCGGCCGGCGCTGGGTCGTCCGGAACCCGGGAGCAGGTGCTCGCCCAGGTCGCCGCCGGCACCCTGGCGCCCGACCGGGCCGCAGCCCTGCTGGCCCGGCTGTCCTGACCGAGAACCGTCCCCCGAGCTGCGCTTTTCGAACCTGAAGAACCGTCCCCGACTTGCGAGTCTCGACGCTTCGGGGACGGTTCTTCACGTTCGAATATCGAACGACGAGGGACAGTCCTCCCGGTGGTGACTCAGGCCTTGTAGGGCTCCACGTCGAGGATGGTGACCTCGATCGGCTTGCCGTTGGGCGCGGTATAGCTGGCGGTCTCGCCGACTTTCTTGCCGACGATCGCCGAGCCCAGCGGGGACTGCGGCGAGAACACCTCGATGTCGGTGGAGTCGTCCAGGGCCATCAGCTCGCGTGAGCCGAGCAGGAAGGTGTCGGTGTCGTCCGGGTCGTCGTCGTAGGCGATGGTCACCCGGCAGCCGGGGGACACCTGGTCGGTGTCGCCGGCCGGCGCTTCGCCCACCTGCGCGTGCCGCAGCATCGATTCCAGCTGCCGGATCCGCAGCTCCTGCTGGCCCTGTTCTTCGCGGGCCGCGTGGTAGCCGGCGTTCTCGCTCAGATCCCCCTCGTCGCGGGCACGGGCGATCTTGGCGGTCACCGCCGCGCGTCCGGGACCCTTGAGGTGTTCCAGTTCCGCGCTTGCGGCGTCGAACGCCTCCTGGGTCAGCCAGATGGTGTCAACCTGCTCGTCAGCCATCGAGCGAGCTTAGCAACTTCCCGGACGGCGGCTCGGAGGTCCCGCAGGCAGGGGTGCGTCAGCTGACCTCCCCCCGGCGGGACGGCGATCTCGACATCGCCGCCCCCATCCCGTGCTCGACGTCGCCGCCCCCATCCGTGGCGCAGCTCAACCACGACATTCGTGCCGCGGCCACCGGCCAGTGGTGGATCGCAGGCTCAGGCCGGACCGCAGCTGTCCACCGAGATGGACGTCCCGCGCTTGAACGTGCGCAGGCTCACCGGCACCCGGGTCAGCTGCTCGGTGTCGGACGGGACGTCGATCCAGCGCTCCCCGACCCGCTCGTAGCTGACCGCCTGGACGATCAGGAAGCACTTCACGGCGATCGCGGGATCGGGCCGGTCGACGACCAGGGTGGCTTGCATCTCGGTGTCGGAGACGACGGCGAAGGTGTCGATCCGGGCGGTCACCGGCGGGTTGGCGCGATGCGCCGCCACCCAGATCACGTAGCCGACCAAAGCCACGATGACCACGCCGACGACCGTGATCACCACCGGTGACATCCGCTTCGGCGGGTAGCGCCGACGGATCCGTTCGCGGTCGGCTGTGCTGCTGCTCACCCCGACATTCTGCCCGTCCGCCGAGTGGATCCGTGCCGCCGGTGTCGGTGCCCCTCGGCACAATGGCGGCCATGCCCAGCACCAGTACGATCCGCGTGGACGCGTCCGGCGAGCCCTTGCGGCTGCTGCACGTCCACGCCCATCCCGACGACGAGTCGTCCAAGGGAGCCGCCACCACCGCCATGTACGTGGCGCAGGGCGTCAAGGTGCTGGTCGCCACCTGCACCGGCGGCGAGCGCGGGTCGATCCTCAACCCGAAGATGGACACCCCCGAGAACTGGGCGCAGATGTCGGCGCTGCGCACCGCGGAGATGGCCCGGGCCAAGACCATCCTCGGCATTGAGCAGACCTGGCTCGGCTACGTCGACTCCGGGCTTCCCGAGGGTGATCCGCTGCCGCCGCTGCCCGAGGGCTGCTTCGGCCTACAGGACGCCGATGTCGCCGCGGGTGCCTTGGTGAAGGTGATCCGCGAGTTCCGTCCGCAGGTGCTGACCACCTACGACGAGAACGGCGGCTACCCGCACCCCGACCACATCATGTGCCACAAGATCTCGATGGCCGCGGTCGAGGCGGCGGCCGACCCCGAGGCCTGGCCCGAGCACGGGCCGGCCTGGCAGGTGCTCAAGGTCTACTACCACATGTCCTTCCATCGCACCCGGATGGCCAAGCTCGACGAGCTGATGCACGCCCACGGCTTGGAGAGCCCGTACACCGAATGGCTCAAGAACTGGGAGCGGGACGAGGTCGAGGATCGGCTGACCACCTTCGTGCCGTGCGCCGACTACTTCGCGCTGCGCGATCACGCCCTCCGGGCGCACGCCAGCCAGATTGATCCGGACGGGCCGTGGTTCGCCGTCCCGCTGGCCATCCAGCAGGCCGGCTGGCCGACCGAGGACTTCCAGCTGGTCAAGTCGATGGTGCCGGTGACACTGCCCGAGGACGACCTGTTCGCGGGCATCGACACCCGGGAACCGATTACGCTCGACACATGGTCCTACTCGATCTAGCGGACGCCAGCTGGTTCCCCCTGCTGATGATCTTCATCCTCGGCGCGGTGATGTTCCTGCTGTACCGCAGCATGCGGCACGAGATCGGCAAGATCCGGGTACCGCGACGTGGTGGCGGCGCTTCGCCGCAGAGCCCCGCCGAGCAGTAGCTACCGCCGGTCATCGTTTGGTTGAGCTTGTCGGGACCCGGGTTCGACGAGCTCGACGGTCGGGCGGTTTCGACAAGCTCGACCGACGACAGTCAGCGCTTCCCTAATCGTCGCCGGTCATCGCGACCCGCCACGGCCGAATCCGGACGTCGAGCAGACCGGCGGCGACGCTGCCGTCCTCGACCTGGGCCGCCCGGACCACGCGGCGGGCGGCGTCCGCTGAGGCGGCTCTGACAATCGTCATGCCGGCGCCGGGAGAGTCGGGCAGTGGTCCGCCGGCAACCAGTAGGCCCTGCTCATGCAGGGTGCCGAGGAACTCCAGATGCCTGCCGAAGTCGGGCGAGGAGAAGACGCCTGCGGCCGGCGCGGCGGGACCGGGGCGGTGTTCCAGGATCAGCCAGAGGTCGACCTCGCCGGCGCCGGACGCCGGCCTGCCGTCTGCGTAACGCTCGAGCACGGTGACCCAGCCGCCGGCGTATTCGCCGCGCGCCGCGTCCGGATCGGCATGGATCTCCCAGCCGCTGTGCTGCAACGTGACCAGCGTGCTGGCGGGATCGCCGGTCGGGGTGAACGTCACCGTGACCTGGGTTGCGGCCTCAGCCGTGCGTCCCGGGTGCCAGGTGAAGGTGATGGCGTGTGGCTCGTCGCGGGCGACGACGGTTCCCCAGACGGCCACGTCGCCGTCCGGGCCGGTCTCGACGATCCGTTCGCCATCGAAGACGAGGCTGCCGCCGGTGCCGAAGCAGCCGTGCGTGGCCAGCGGCCACCAGGAGCCGATCTCGGCAAGGAACAGTCGGTAGGCGGTGGATTGATCGCAGCCGACCAGCACCTGGCGACGAAGCGGCGGGAGGGTCACTGTTGGGTCCTTTCCACATGGTCGGCGAAGGCCGCCAGGGTGGTGTCCCACTGGGCGACCAGCCAGCGCTGAACGACGTCCAAGCCGTCGGGAGCGAGCGCATAGAGGTTGCGGGTGCCGATCGGGCGATGCTCGACGAGCCCGGCGCCTTCGAGCACCTTCAGATGCTTGCTCACCGCCGGACGGCCCACCGGCAGCGCCTCGGCGAGCGCGCCGACGGCGCGCGGACCACCGCGGAGCACCTCGACGATCTGCCTGCGGGTCGGATCGCCGAGTGCGTCGAGCGCATCGTGTGCTTGGTTACTCATGGGCAACGGTTACTCTACGGCAACGGGAGAGCTCTGGCTAGGTCCGACACAGGCATGGAGGTTCCGATCGGGTAGGGAGGGACAAACCCGCGAGCCGTTGGCTGCTGCGGCCTGGACCTGTTCAAGAACCTGACATGTTCGACGAACGTGTTAGGTTTTCCGCAGAATCTGTACACGTCCTTCAGATGTGTCGAAGGAGCTGATCGGCTCCCAACCGCGTCGCACCCGGCTCGCCGGGGCACCTCCTCGCTCCGAACAGCACTGATCGGCTGTTCCGTGATGAGCCCCGCGGTGCAGTGTGATCGTCAGCTGATGAGCGCCGTGCCGCCTAGGCTGGGGACCGGTCCATCTGCAGCCCTGCGGAGAGTGCTTCGGATCGCGAAGCAGCAGTGCCACGTCCCAGCCGTCAGGAGTTCATCGCCATGGCCAACCGACTCGCCAGTGCCACGAGTCCCTACCTGCGGCAGCATGCGAACAACCCGATCGACTGGTGGCCCTGGACGCCGGAGGCATTCGCCGAAGCCCGGCGCCGCGACGTCCCGATCCTGCTGAGCGTCGGTTACGCAGCGTGCCACTGGTGCCATGTGATGGCCCATGAGACCTTCGAGGACGCCGAGGTCGCGGCCCTGGTGAACGCCGATTTCGTCGCCATCAAGGTCGACCGCGAGGAACGTCCGGACGTCGACGCCGTCCACATGAAGGCCACCCAGGCGCTCACCGGCCAGGGTGGCTGGCCGATGACGGTCTTCCTCACCCCGGACGGCAGGCCGTTCTTCGCCGGCACCTACTACCCGCCCCGTCCGGCCGGTGGAATGCCGTCCTTCACCCAGCTGATCACCGCGCTGGCGGACGCCTGGACGTCCCGCCGCGACGAGGTGCTGACCAGTGCGGACAGCATCGTCGCCCACCTCGGCGGCGAGTTCGCCGCGATGCCGGCACCGGTCGGCATCGACATTCCGGTGGTGCTGCAGAAGGTCGCCGACGACTTCGACCCGGTGCACGGCGGCTTCGGACGCGCCCCGAAGTTCCCGGCACCGGGGCTGATCGACGCCCTGTTGGTCACCGGCGAGCCGGCGTCTCTCGATCTCGCCCAGCGCGGCCTGGAGGCGATGCTGCGCGGCGGCATCCACGACCAGGTCGGGGGCGGATTCCACCGCTACAGCGTCGACGCCGGCTGGGTGGTGCCGCATTTCGAGAAGATGCTCTACGACAACGCCCTGTTGCTCGGCAGCTACGCCCGCGCCTGGTGCCGCACGGCCGACCACGACCAGGGACTGCGGCTGCTCTTCGAGCGCGCCGTCCGCGGCATCGTCGCCTTCCTGGCCGACGACCTGCAACTGGCCGGCGGCGGCTTCGCGGCCAGCCTGGACGCCGACTCGTGCGACATCCGCGGCATGGTGCACGAGGGCATCTACTACGCCTGGTCGCCCGAACTGCTCACCGATGCCCTCGGCGAGGCGGACGCCGACTGGGCCGGCGGGGTGTTCCACGTGACCCAGCAGGGCACCTTCGAGCACGGCCTTTCCACCCTGCAGCTGCGCGGGACGCCCGACTGGCAGCGGCTGGACGGCGTCCTCGACCGGCTGCGTGAGGTGCGGTCCGGACGGTTCGCGCCGGCCCGCGACGACAAGCTGGTCGCGGCCTGGAACGGCTTCGCCATCGATTCCCTGGTCAGCGCCGCCGTGGTGTTCGGCGAGCCGGACTGGCTGGATCTGGCCGAGCGGGCCGCGCTGGCGTCCTGGCGACAGGTGGTCGACGGCGAGTTGCGCCGGACCAGCCTGGACGACGTGGCCGGCGACGCCGACGGGATGGCCGAGGACTACGGTGCGCTCGCGCTGGGCTATGCCCGCCTGGCCGGGGCGATCGGCGAATCGATCTGGCTCGACCGCGCGGTGACTCTGCTGGAGGCTGCCCTGGAGCGGTTCGCCGCCGAGGACGGCGGATTCTACGACGCCCCTGCGACCGGACGCGGCGTCCAGCCGTTCGCCCGGGCCCGGGACACCTCCGACAATCCGACCCCCTCAGGCACGGCGTGCCTGGTGGCCGCGCTCCGGCTGGTCGGGCTGCTTGCCGACCGGCCGGAGTTGATCGAGCGGGCGGACGCCGCGGCAGCCACCCTGCACGGTGTGGTCGAGGCGGCGCCCCGATTCGCCGGCTGGGCGCTCGCCGACGTGCTGATCGCCGACCAGGCCGACAAGCGGCTGGCCCCGGCGGTCGCCGTCATCGTCACCCCCGAGCGGAGCCGGCTCGCCGAACTCACTCAGGCCGCTGCGCGGATGGCGCCGGCCGGCACCGCGCTGGTCGCCGGCCCGGCCGGGACGTCCGGCTTCGCCCATCACTTCGACGACCGGACGGCTCAGGGCGGCGAGCCGACCGCCTACGTCTGCCGGGGAACGGTGTGCTTCACGCCGGCGACAGCGGTCAAGAGTTTACGAAAAGCACTCTGGCAACGGGGATAGGTCTGCGCGGTCAGCTTCGCCGATCGTTGCTACGTTACCGTAACTTACGGTATCGTAAATAACGTGTCGACCTTGCTAGGACGTGAGATGGAGCGCACGGAGCTACCGATCCCCAAGCCGCTGATGCGTGGCTGGCTGCACCTCGCAATGACGCCGATCGCCTTCCTTGCCGGTATCACCCTGATCGTGTTGGCGCCGACGCTCGTCGGTCGGATCGGTGGCGCTGTCTGGCTGCTAGCCGCCGTCGAACTGTTCGGGGTCAGCGCCACCTATCACCGCGGTCATTGGGGGGAGCGGACGCAGTTGATGCTGCGCCGGCTCGACCACGCCAACATCTTCGTGTTCATCGCGGCTTCCTACACCCCGCTGGCGCTGGCATTGCTCAGCCCGTCGAGCCGGACCGCGCTGCTCTGGTTCGTCTGGCTGACGGCGCTGGCCGGGGTGTTCTTCAACCTGGTCTGGATCACCTCGCCGCGCTGGCTGCACACCCTGCTCTATCTGTTGATGGGCTGGGCCGCGCTCGGCTGGATCGGCGAGTTCTGGGCGAATGCGCCGCTGCCCGCGTTCGTGTTGATCGCCGTCGGCGGTTTCGTCTACAGCGGCGGGGCGGTGGTCTACGCGCTCAAGCGGCCCGACCCGTCCCCGCGCTACTTCGGGTACCACGAGATCTTCCACGCCTGCACGATCGTCGCGGCGATCTGCCACTTCACCGCGATCGCCCTGGTCACTCTGCGCTGAGCCCCTGATGGCGCGGCGGCTCACGCCGGTATCCTGACCGGCATGGTGTGGGCCACTCGTGTCGCGCGGATGCTGTCGGCGCTCGACCCGACGGGGCTGGTCTACCGCACCTATGAACAGCGGCTGCTGGCCGAACTGACCCCCGACCGGTTGCCTCGCCACGTGGCCGTGATGGCGGACGGCAACCGGCGCTGGGCCCGCCGCAACGCCCCCTTCGAGCCGGTCGCGGTCGGCTACGACGCGGGCGCTGACAAGCTCAAGGAGTTCGTCGGCTGGTGCGAAGAGGTCGGCATCCCGACGGTTACCGTATGGGTCTTGTCCACCGACAACCTGGACCGCTCCGGCGACCACGAGTTCGCCCCACTCCTCCAGGTGATCGAGGACCTGGTGGTCGACCTTGCCGCGGACGGCCCATGGCGCGTCCAGATCGTCGGCGACCTCGACCTGCTTCCCGCCCAGATGGCCGCCCGGCTGCGCGAGGCGTCCGCGAGCACCGAGGGCCGCACCGGCCTGCACGTCAACATTGCCGTCTCCTACGGCGGACGGCATGAACTGCGCGACGCCGTCCGCTCGCTGCTGGCGGCCGAAGCGGCCAAGGGCACCAGCCTGGAGGAGCTGTCCCGGACACTGGAGATCGACCAGATCGACTCGCATCTGTACACCGCCGGGCAACCCGATCCCGATCTGGTGATCCGCACCTCCGGCGAGCAGCGGCTGTCGGGATTCCTGATCTGGCAGTCCGCGCACAGCGAGTTCTACTTCCACGAGGCGCTCTGGCCCGACTTCCGCAAGGTCGACTTCATCCGGGCGCTGCGCTCCTACGCCGAACGCGAGCGCCGCTTCGGCCGCTGACCCGCACTCCGGCGCTACAGTGCGGCGTGGTCACCCGGCAATCGATCGTCACCTGGTCGTGGCTACGGCTGGCCGTGGCCGCACTGATCCTGATCGCCATCGCCACCCAGCTGACGGCCTCGATCTCCGCGGCGCTGGCCAGCCCGACTCCGCACGGCGGTCAGCTGGTGACGGTTCTGACGAACTTCTTCAGCTACTTCACGATCCTGTCGAACGTGTCCGCGGCCGTCGCATTGCTGGTCGCGGGCGCGTGGGGTGTGCGGCAGTCATCGGACGCCCCGATTGAGCCGGCGGCGATCGGGCGGCTGCTGGCCTGTGTGACGACATACATGGTCACCACGGGCGTGGTCTACAACCTGTTGCTCCGGAGCGCACCGGTCGGTACGTAACGAGTGCTGATTTGGTTTTGCTGCGGACGCGTTCTTCGCGCCGGCGCGCCGGCGGCTGCACTGGCGGGTGCTCGTCCTGATGCCGCCCTTGCTGTCTGGATCGGCTACACGCTGCTCCGGGCGAACCACGTGGTCAGCCCGGTCACGGGCGAACCCTGGTGGTATCCGTACCCGTTCCTCGATCCTCACCTGGTGCCGGGCGGCTACCTGGGGGTGGCCGGTTATGTCGCTGTCGTCGCTACGGTGATCGTCGGGATCGGCGCGTCGTCGTCATCCTGTCCAGGTGGCGAGGCACTGGCTGACGCTGCCGGCTTTCCGCGCGTGGCAAGGGCGTCAGCCGTCGGAGAGCAGGATCTCGGTCAGGGCGGCGCGCAGCGGATCGGGGACCTCGAGGCCGTCCAGACGCCGCAGCATCTCCAGCGGCGTCGGTGCGGTCTCGATCACCGACCAGGTGCGGTGCTTCACCGCGTAGTCGCACTGGCTGGCGTCCAGGATGGCGAACAGCCGCTCGGGCACGGTCGGCCCGCCGCCACGGATCAGGTCGGTGAGCGTGACCGTGGCGCCGACCGCCGGATCCACCTCGCCGAGGTCGATGCTCAACCGGCCCGCACCGGGCGTCGCAACCCCGCCGTCCACCCGGGCGTCGCTGACGCCGTGCAGCACAATGCTCCACCGCCGCCGGGACGGGATCACCCCCAACTCGCCCTCGGCCGGGCTGATGGTGAACACTCCGGTGTCCTCGTCCCAGTCCAGCGGTGTCCGGACGGCACGCGGCTCAGCGGCGTCGTCGTCCTCGTAGAGGGTGAACGAACCGCGGGCGCCGGCGAAGACGTGCACCTCGAACGCGTCGGGATTGCCGATCCCGTACTCGCCGGGTGCGGTGAGCGGGATCACCGAACCAGCCCGGGCCAGCACGGGATAGCCGGAGAGCGGCCGGTGCAGGTGCACCGTGCGTCCGCCGGTGTAGCGCAGGTCGGTGAAGAAGTCGACCCATTCGCCCTCGGGCAGCCAGCTGGCGACCGCGCCCAGGCCGGTGCTGCGGTCGGCCGGTGCGGTGATCGGCGCCACCAGCAACCGGGAGCCGAACAGGAAGGTGTTGGGGGAGCCGAAACCCCGCGGCAGGGCGGGTTCCGCCCGCTGATCGACGTGGTACAGCGGACGGCACAGTGACCGGTTGGTGCGGTGCGCGCGCTCGTTCATCGTGTACAGGTAGGGCAACAACCGGTGCCGCAACTGCAGCGACTCGACCATCACGGCGGCGTTCTCGGCGGGGAACTTCCACGGCTCCTTGCCCATGAACCGGCTCAGCGTGGAGTGCAGCCGGTTGATCGGCGAGAAGGTGCCGAGCTGGAACCAGCGGGTGACCAGTTCGTTGTCCCGGTAGCCGAACATGTGGCCGCCGATGTCGTGGCTCCACCAGCCGAACCCGATGTTGGACGCCGTCGCGGTGAACCGCGGCTGGAACTCCAGGCTGTCCCAGGAGTTGACCGTGTCGCCGGAGAAGCCGACCGGATAGCGATGCGAACCGGGGCCGGCGTAGCGCGAGAAGGTGATCGGACGCTGTCCGCGGCGCGCGCTGTCCAGGTAGTGGAAATGATTCAGCAGCCACAGCGGGTCAAGCCCGGCGATCGATGAATGGGTGCCTTGCTGCCAGTCCAGCCACCAGAAGTCGACCCCGGCGTCCTCCAGCGGGTGGTGCACCTGCTCGAAGTAGTTGACCAGGAACTTCTGGTCGGCGATGTCGAAGTCGACCGGCTGCTCACTGTCCGGGTCGACGCCCATCGCGGTCGCCATCCGGGCGTACGGCTCCTCGAACGCCCGGACGCCGTCCGCCGGGTGCACGTTCAGCGACACCTTCAGGCCGCGCTCGTGCAGCCAGGCCAGCAGCGCCTCCGGGTCGGGAAACAGGTCGCGGTTCCAGGTGTAGCCGGTCCAGCCGGTGCCGTATTCGGGTGGGACGTCGACCAGGTGCCAGTCCATGTCGAGGACCGCCACGCTGAACGGGATGCTCTCGCTCTCGAACCGTTCGATCAGCTGCCGGTACTCGTCGGCGGTGTAGGGGTGGTAGCGGCTCCACCAGTTGCCGAACGCCCAGCGGGGCAGCAGCGGCTGGTGGCCGGTCAGCCGGTGGAAGTCGTCCAGTGCCTGCTGATAGGCCGCGCCGTGGGCGAACAGGTAGATGTCGGTGCTGCCCACGGTGCGCGGCGCGATCCAGCCGTCGGCGTCCAGGGTCATCGTCGAGGAGTCGTCCAGCACCGCCGAGCCGAGGAAAGAGAGGACGCCGTCCTCGAGATCGGTGGGACCGTCCACCTCGTCCAGGGTGCGGGCGGTGCCGCCCAGGTTGGCGTCCCGTCCGGCCGCCACCTGCTGGCGTTCGCCGAACCGCCAGGTGCGCCGGTGCCCCCCGCCGCCGGCCAGGTGCGCGTAGAGGCCGCCGGGGCTGAACGGCTGCTCGTCGTAGTTCAGCCGGACGGTGTCGGTGACGATCTCGATGCCGTGCTTGGTGCGGTGCAGGGCGAACTCGACGGGTTCGAACTCCCGGTTGACCACCATCTGGGTGGCGCGGTCCTCGAAGCTGCCGTCCGGCGAGTACTCCAGCCGGAACAGCGCATCGCTCAGCACCGTGATCCGGTAGTTCTCACCGCTGACCTGCGATTCGGGTCGGGCAACGGGCGTCGTGGGCATGGCGAGGCGATCCGGGAGAGGCATGCCGGCCAGTCTAGGGAAGCGGGGCCGTGGCTTGTCGATCGGCGCCGATTGGCGCCGATCTTGCGCCTACCCGTCCGGCTGCGCGGTAGCCGGATCCCAGACCCGAGTCCCGCAGGTGTCGCCGTGGTGACGAACCCGTGGCCGCTCGGGATCGGCGGCGCGCCGGTGCCGGGGTTCGCCCGAACGGGGGCTTAGGGTGCAAGCACGGTCAGCCCACTGACCGCCCAGGAGGAACGATGCGTCGTTTGACTGTGACAGGTCGAACTCGCGGGCCGGCACCAGGCCCAGCACTTCCCGGCTGACACCACCAGGTTGAGGCCGGCGGGGGTGCAGCGCCGGGCTCAGGACAAGGAACGCTCGTGCCCCGTACCGCAGCTACCTCCCGCAGCGTCAACCAGGTGTCCGCCGACATCGCGGTGCGGAGTTATGTGATCGACACCTCCGTTCTGCTCAGCGATCCGCACGCGTTACGCAACTTCCACGAACACGAGGTGATCGTTCCGATCGTGGTGGTGACCGAACTCGAAGCGAAGCGGCACCACCCCGAACTGGGCTACTTCGCCCGGACGGCGCTGCGCTATCTGGACGAGTTGCGGGTGGCCAACGGACGTCTCGACCTGCCGCTCAGCGTCAACGACGACGGCGGCACCCTGCACGTGGAGCTCAATCACTCCGACCAGACGGTGCTGCCGCACGGCTTCCGGCTCGGCGACAATGACTCCCGGATCCTGGCGGTGGCGCTGAACTATTCCGCCGAGGGCCGCGACGTCGTCCTGGTCAGCAAGGACGTCCCACTGCGGGTGAAGGCGTCCGCGGTCGGGTTGGCCGCCCAGGAGTACCTGCACGAGCAGCCGGCGGACACCGGCTGGACCGGGATGGCCGAGGTCGAGGTCGAACGGGCCAGCATCGACGCCCTGTACGCGAACGGCGCGGCGCTCGTCCCCGAGGCTGTCGACCTGCCCTGCCACAGCGGGGTGGTGCTGCACACGTCCGGTTCGACGGCGCTGGGCCGGATCCTGCCGGACGGCACCGTCAAGCTGGTCCGCGGCGATCGGGACTGCTTCGGCATCCATGGTCGCTCCGCCGAACAGCGGGTGGCGCTCGACCTGCTGCTCGACCCGTCCGTGGGCATCGTGTCGCTGGGTGGCAAGGCCGGCACCGGCAAGTCGGCGCTGGCGCTGTGCGCCGGTCTCGAGGCGGTGCTCGAACGTCAGCTGCATTCCAAGGTGATCGTGTTCCGGCCGTTGTACGCCGTGGGCGGGCAGGAGCTGGGCTACCTGCCCGGCAATGAGGGCGAGAAGATGTCGCCCTGGGCGCAGGCGGTCTTCGACACGCTCGGCTCGGTGACCAACCGCAACGTGATCGACGAGGTGCTGGCCCGCGACCTGCTCGAGGTGCTGCCGCTCACCCACATCCGTGGCCGCTCGCTGCACGACGCCTTCGTGATCGTCGACGAGGCGCAGTCGCTGGAACGCAACGTGCTGCTCACGGTGCTGTCCCGGATCGGCCAGAACTCGCGGGTGGTGCTCACCCACGACGTCGCCCAGCGCGACAACCTGCGGGTCGGACGCCACGACGGCGTGGTCGCAGTGGTCGAGAAGCTCAAGGGGCATCCGCTGTTCGCCCACGTCACGCTGACCCGCTCCGAGCGTTCGCCGATCGCCGCGCTGGTCACCGACCTGCTGGAGGACGTCGGGATCTGACCCTGAGCCGGCCTGTGGAGGTCTCGTCGGACCGTGCGGTGCCGACGCGCGGGCGCCGAGCGGGTTGGCCGGCTTGCCGGCATCCACGCACCGGACAGGGCAGCGAGCGGCTCGCGTAGCCTGTGGGCATGACGGTTGGGCTGCGGGTGCCGCTGGTGCTGGCCGACGCGCACGGACGCGTCGCCACCGACCTGCGGGTATCGCTGACCGACCGCTGCAATCTGCGGTGCACCTATTGCATGCCCGCCGAAGGCCTGCCCTGGCTGCCCGGCGACGAGGTGTTGACCGATGCCGAGCTGCATCGGCTGATGGCGATCGCCGTCGAGTCCCTGGGCATCACCACGATCCGTTTCACCGGTGGTGAGCCGTTGCTGCGCCGATCGCTGGAGCGCATCGTGGCGGACGCCAAGGCCCTGCGTACGCGTGCCGGCAATCCCCCTGAACTCTGCCTGACCAGCAACGGAATCGGTCTGGACAAGCGGGTGTCCGCGCTTGCCGAGGCGGGATTGGACCGGGTGAACGTATCGCTCGACTCGCTCGATCGGAGGCGCTACGCGGTTCTCGCCCGGCGCGACCGGTTGGACGCGGTGCTGGCCGGGTTGGCCGCCTCCGAGGCCGCCGGGCTGCTGCCGGTCAAGGTCAACAGCGTGATCATGCGCGACGTCAACGACGTCGACGTGGTCTCGTTGGCGCAGTTCTGCCTGGAGCGCGGCTACCAGCTGCGGTTCATCGAGCAGATGCCGCTCGGACCGCAGCACGAATGGGATCGCTCGCAGATGGTCACCCAGGCCGAGATCCTGGGGCGGTTGCGCGAGCGGTTCACCCTGCGACCGGCCGCTGAACCACGCGGTGGCGCGCCCGCGGAGCTGTGGGAGGTGGCTGCGGACGCCACCCAGCCGGGTGGACGGATCGGCGTCATCCCCTCGGTGACCGCGCCCTTCTGCGGGGCCTGCGACCGCACCCGGATCACCGCCGACGGCCAGATGCGCACCTGCCTGTTCTCGCGCACCGAGACCGACCTGCGGACGCCCCTGCGCGACGGCGCCTCGGACGCCGAACTGGCCGAGATCTGGACGGGCGGTCAGGCCCGCAAGGCGGCTGCGCACGGGATCGGCGAGCCGGGCTTCGTGCCCCCGGCCCGCACGATGAGCGCCATCGGAGGCTGAGGGCGATGAGGATTCGGTACTTCGCAGGCGCGGCCGAGGCTGCGGGTGTCGTCGAGGAGACCTTCGATGCCGACTTCGAGGTGACCGTCGCCGACTTGGTCGAGCAGCTGGGCTCCGACCGCGAACGGCTGGCCAAGGTACTCGCCGTCGCCACGGTGCTGATCGACGGCCGGGCGGCTCGCTCCCGCACCGAGTACATCGCACCCAGCGCCCTGGTGGACGTGCTGCCCCCCTTCGCCGGCGGGTAGCCGACTCGCCGATGTTCGCTGGTTGAGCTAGTCGAAACTCTTGCCGGGGAGCACCGGTTCGGGTCTCGACAGGCTCGACTAACGAGACCACCGCTGGTTGAGCTTGTCGAAACCGTTGTCGAAGAGCACAGGTTCGGGTTTCGACAGGCGATGATCAGCGCTTCGTCACAGGGCCGGCCCTTGAGCGCGCAGCTTGTCCACCTGTTCCATCGCCGTCCGTAACTCGGCCAGCCAACTTTCGGTGTGCCGTCCGACCAGCTTGACCGCCCAGGCCAGCGCCTCGGAGCGCGACCTGGCCACGCCGGCGTCCACCAAAGTGTCGAGTACCTGCCGTTCAGGCTGCTTCAGCCGCGTCATCACCGGCACCGAGATGTGGGTGAACAGCGCCTCAGACTCGCCCAGCCGGACGCCCCACGACACCTTGCGGCCGTAGCGGGCCTGAGCGTCCAGCGCGATCCCGATCCGGCGCTCCCGGGTCTCTTCCCGGAACCGCGCGATCCGGCCTTCCGCCATGGCCGGCTCGACCCCCTCGTCCGGGAGCGTCCCGATGACGGTGATCTCCTCACGGTCGACGATCACCTCGACGCCGAGGAACCAGGCGTCGGGGAGGCGTCCCTCGAACCAGGCCTGAGCGTCGTCCGCCGGCGGAAGGTCGGCGTTCTGCCAGCCTCCCGGCCGCCCGAATCTCTTCGCATGCATGACTACCTCCTTGTAATGATTACAAGATTACATCCATGCGCAAGCGTCAGATGAGTGGCCAGGGCCAGCCGTGGCCGCTCGCGTCGCCGGGCAGGATGCCGGTGTCGAGAAGCCTTTGGGTCCGCCGCCGGAGCGCGCGTACCTCGCGCTCGTCGAGCAGTTCGGCGATCTCGTCGGGGACCGCGTCGGCGAGCGGTGCGAGGTCGGTCAGGACATCGGGGGCGATGGGGTCGCCGGCGAAGTCCCAGATCACGGTGCGCAGCTTGAAGTTCGCCGCGAAGCAGAGCCCGTGGTCGATGCCCCAGATGCCGCCGGCCTCGTCGCACAACACATGGCCACCTTTGCGGTCGGTGTTGTTGCTGATCACATCGAAGACGGCGAGCCGGCGCAGCCGCTCGTGGCTCTCGGGAACCTGGCGGAGCAGCGTGAAGTAGTGCACCGCCGGATCGCAGTCGATGAACCACTGCCAGCGATCCGACGCCGAGCGGGGCGTCAGTGCGGATCACAGTGGGCGGCACCAGGCCCCAGCCGAGTGCGGCGTCCAGCAGGTAGGCGGCGCGTTCCCGCTTGTAGAGTCCGGGTTCGAAGTCCCACAGCGGACGCTCGCCGGATAGGGGCTTGTAGATCGCCCAGGTGTAGTCGTCGCCGCGGGTGACCTCGGCGACGAAGGTGGCGTTACTGCTGTCCATCACCCGGCCGACGAGGCCGATGGTGCCCTCAGTGAGCAGTTCCTCCTGCCGCGCGGTGTTCACCGAGCCAGCGGAGGGTCGATGGAGTTCACGCTGCGGACGACGGGGGCGCCGCGGGCCGGCCAGTCGATCACCGAGACTGATCCGGTGCCGACGTCCACTCGCTGGAAGTGGTCGAGATGGGTGCCGACCGCGTGGGTGAGCAGCGCCTTGATCGGGTCCGCGTGCGAGAAGCAGGCGACCGTCTGGCCTCGGTGCGCGGTGCGCAGGCGTTCCATCAATGCGATCATCCGGCTCTGCAACTCCACGAAGCTCTCGCCACCCGGGAACCGAAAGGTGGACGGCGCCTGCTGTACGGTGCGCCATTCGCGCAGCTTCGCCAGCGCGGTCAGCTTCTGGCCGGTCCATTCGCCGAAATCGCACTCCAACAGATCCGGTTCGACGATCGCGGTGAGTCCGGTCGCCTGCTCGGTGGGTTCGGCGGTCTCCCGGGCGCGTTCCAGCGGCGAGGTGTAGATCGCCGCCAGTCCGGCGTCAGCCAGCCGGCGGGCGACGGCGGTGGCCTGCTCTCGGCCGCGGTCGGACAGGTGCAGGCCGGGTGCGCGCCCGGGCAGGATCTGGCCGGTGGTCGGGGTCTGCCCGTGACGCACCAGCAGCACCCGGAAGGTCTTGGGCGACGGCACGGCGACGAGCGTACCCGCCCGGCGGCAACCGGTTGTTACAGGCACCTACCGGCCGGTGATCACCCCAAAGGACATCTTGTGCCCGGGGTTAGCGTGTGGACGTGACCGAACGCCCCACCATCGCAACCGTCGCCGAACTGCGCGCCAGCGGGCATCTGCAGAAGGGCCTGCGGGAGGAGATCCGCGACAACCTGCTGGCCGCGCTGGCGGCCGGGGAGAACCCGTGGCCGGGCCTGCACGGCTTCGACCGCACGGTGCTGCCGCAACTCGAACGGGCGCTGATCGCCGGCCACGATGTGGTGCTGCTGGGGGAGCGCGGGCAGGGCAAGACCCGGCTGCTCCGCACCCTGGAGGGCCTGCTCGACGAGTGGACGCCGGTGATCGCCGGCGCCGAACTGGGGGAGCACCCCTACGAGCCGATCACCGCCGAATCGCAGCGCCGGGCGTCCGAACTGGGCGACGACCTGCCGGTGGCCTGGCGGCACCGCACCGAGCGCTACTCTGAGAAGCTGGCCACCCCGGACACCTCGGTGGCCGACCTGATCGGCGACGTGGACCCGATCCGGGTCGCCGAGGGCCGCCGGCTGGGCGACCCGGAGACCATCCACTTTGGCCTCATTCCCCGTAGCCACCGCGGCATTGTGGCGATCAACGAGCTGCCCGACCTGGCCGAACGCATCCAGGTGTCGATGCTCAACGTGATGGAGGAACGGGACATCCAGATCCGCGGCTACGTGCTGCGGCTGCCGCTGGACGTGCTGGTGATGGCCTCGGCCAACCCCGAGGACTACACCAACCGCGGCCGGATCATCACCCCGCTCAAGGACCGCTTCGGCGCCGAGATCCGCACCCACTACCCGCTGGAACTCGCCGACGAGGTGGCGGTGATCCGCCAGGAGGCCCAGCTGGTCGCCGAGATCCCCGAGGTGCTGCTCGAGATCCTGGCCCGCTACACCCGGGCGCTGCGCGAGTCGCCGGCGATCAACCAGCGTTCCGGCGTCTCGGCCCGGTTCGCGATCGCTGGTGCCGAAACGGTGGCCGCGGCGGCGCTGCACCGGGCGGTGGTCCGCGGCGAGTCGGACGCCGTGGCGCGGCTGGTCGACCTGGAGACCGCGGTCGACGTGCTGGGCGGCAAGATCGAGTTCGAGGCGGGCGAAGAGGGCCGGGAGGACGCCGTCCTCAGCCATCTGCTGCGCACCGCGACCGCCGAGACCGCCCGGGCGCATTTCCGCGGGATCGATCTGGGGCCGCTGGTCGAAGCGCTCGACGGGCAGACCACGGTGATCACCGGCGAACAGATCACCGCCTCGGAATTCCTGGACGGTCTGCCCGATGCCGACGGCGTCTACGACGAGATCGCCGACCGGTTCACCGCCGACAACCCCGGACGCCGGGCCAGCGCGATCGAACTGGCGCTGGAGGGGTTGTATCTGGCCCGCCGGATCGCCAAGGACTCCGACGGCAGCGAAACGATCTACGGCTGACTCATCTAGGACGACTATGCCTCGCAACCGCGCCTCGCGTTACGGCCGCTACGCCGGCGGTCCGGATCCGCTGGCGCCGCCGGTCGACCTGAGCGAGGCGCTGGCGGCGATCGGCGACGACGTGATGGCCGGCTATAGCCCGGAACGTGCGCTGCGCGAGTACCTGCGCCGCGGCAGTGCCGGACGCGAGGGCCTGGACGACCTGGCCCGCCGGGTGCACGCCCGCCGCCGCGACCTGCTCAGCCGGTACCGGATGGACGGCACCCTGCAGCAGGTCACGGAACTGCTCGACCACGCGGTCGACGCCGAACGCAAGCAGCTGCTCCGCGACGCGATGATGGATGACGATGACCGGGCCTTCCGCGAGCTCCGGCTGGACAACCTGTCGCCCTCGACGGCGGCCGCGGTCACCGAACTGGCGGACTACGACTGGGCGTCCACCGAAGCCAGGCAGGACTACGAGAAGATCAAGGACCTGCTCGGCCGCGAACTGCTCGACCAGCGGTTCGCCGGCATGAAGCAGGCGCTGGAGAACGCCACCGACGAAGACCGCGCGGCCATCAACGCCATGCTCGACGACCTCAACGAGTTGCTCGGCAAGCACCGCCGCGGCGACGACACCCCTGAGGACTTCGACGACTTCATGGCCAAGCACGGCCAGTTCTTCCCCGAGAACCCGCGCGACGTGGATGAGTTGATCGACGCGCTCGCGCAGCGGGCGGCGGCCGCCCAGCGGCTGCTGCGCTCGATGAGCGCCGAGCAGCGCGAGGAACTGATGCGACTCTCCGCGCAGGCGTTCGGGTCGCCGGAACTGATGGCGCAACTCGGCCGGCTGGACGGCAACCTCCAAGCGCTGCGACCCGGCGAGGACTGGTCGGGTGGCGAGCAGTTCACCGGCGAGGAGGGGATGGGGCTGGGTGAGGGCACCGGCGTGCTGCAGGACTTGGCTGAACTCGACCAACTGGCCGATCAGCTCGGCCAGAACTACGGCGGTGCCCGGCTCGACGATCTCGACCTGGACGCTCTCAGTCGGCAGTTGGGCAGCGAGGCTGCGGTCAACGCCCGCACCCTGGCCGAGCTGGAGAAGGCGCTCCGCGAAGGCGGTTTCCTGCGCCGGGACGCGTCCGGCGACCTGCGATTGTCGCCGCAGGCCATGCGCCGGCTCGGCAAGGCGCTGCTCGCCGACGCCGCCAAGCAGCTGTCCGGACGGCAAGGCAACCGGGACACTCGGCTGGCCGGCGCGGCGGGGGAGCCGACCGGGGCGTCCCGGCAATGGGAGTTCGGTGACTCCGAGCCGTGGGACGTCACCCGGAGCCTGACCAACGCGATCACCCGGACCGCCGGGGAGGGTCGCGACCCCGACGGGAAGCTGCGGCTGCAGATCGCCGATGTCGAGGTGGTCGAGACCGAGGCGCGTACCTCGTCCGCGGTGGCGCTGCTGGTGGACACCTCGTTCTCGATGGCAGCCGAGGGACGCTGGGTGCCGATGAAGCGGACGGCGCTGGCGCTGCATCACCTGGTCAGCAGCCGGTTCCGCGGCGACCGGTTGGAGCTGATCAGTTTCGGACGCTGGGCCCAGTCGCGGGAGATCGCCGACCTGACCGCGCTGCCGCCGGTGCGCCAGCAGGGCACCAACCTGCACCACGGGCTGCTGCTGGCGAACCGGTTCTTCCGGCAGCACCCGTCCATGCAACCCGTGCTGCTGGTGGTGACCGACGGTGAGCCGACCGCCCATCTGACCGGTGGTGGGGACGCCTGGTTCGACTGGCCGCCCGCCCCCGAGACCATCGCCCTCACTGTCGCCGAACTGGACAAGACGACCCGGCTGGGCGCCGCGCCGATCTTCTTCCGGCTGGGCGACGACCCGGGGCTGGAGCGGTTCCTCGGCCAGCTGGCCCGGCGCTCCGGGGGCCGGGTGGTGTCGCCCGACCTGGCCGACCTGGGCAGCGCCGTCGTCGGCGAATACCTGACCGCCCGGTTCCGCCGCGGCTGGGATCCCGGCGACTGGCTGGAGTGACCCTCGCCCAACCGCCGCCCCCGACCAGGCCCTCCCTAACTACCTGTGCCCTCCCACCTGTGGGAGGGCACAGGTAGTTAGGGAGGGCCCTTCAGGAGGGGGCCGAGGGGCGCCAGATACCACCGGCCCGGTACGCAGGATTGCCCAGCATCGAAGCGGGCGGTCGGCCTGACCTTACGGGCAGACCACCGTATGGAAGGGCTTCCCATGATCACCACCGTGCTTACCGCGTCCGGACTCACCGGCCTGCACGTCGACCACGATCGCTCCGTCATCTGGCTCAGCCGGGACGACGGCGCGTTGCTGTCCACCGACCTGGCCGGCAACGCCAGCACCCACCAACTGCTGCCGGTCCCGGTGACCGATGTCGCCGGCAGTTCGGCGCTGCTGGTACTGGCCGGCACCGACGGCAGCCTCTGGCGCGTCGACCCGGACGACGCGGCGACGGCCGCGGTCAGCTTCGCCACCCTGCCCGCCGCGCCGGCGCAGATCGCCGTCGTCGCCAATGGCGCCAACGTGCTCTCCGTGGACGGCACCCGCGCCCGCAGCACCAGCGTCCGGTTCGGGACGGGCCGCCGGTACCAGCTGCCGGACGGCAGCGTCGGGGTCGCCGTCAACGGCCGCCGGGTCGGTGCGGCGGCGAACGACCCGAACACCGGCGAGAGCCGGCTGCACGTGCGTCCGGCCACCGACTCCGACCCCACCGCGCCGCTCGGCCGGGTCGGCTTCAGTGCCGACGGCACGACCCTGTTCGCCGCGCGTCCGGACGCCGTCCTGAGCGCCTGGACGCCCGCCGACAGCACCCTGCGATCCGAGTCGATCGCGGCCGTCGGGGCGTCCGTGATCGAAGCCCAAGGCTTGGCCGACGGCCGGATCGCTGTCCTCACCGACACCGGGCTGGCGCTGCTCGACTCGCTGGACGACCTGGTCGTCGTCGCACCGCCCCGGCCGCCGGTCATCGTGCCGCCGGCCGAGCCGATGTTCGTGGCGTCCTGGACGCGGCTCGACTACGACCTCGGCGACAGCGGGCTCACCCCGGCGCAGATCGGCTTCGTGGTCCCGGACGGCCCCGAGGCCGGCATCGTCTCGCACACCCGGGAGAACGACTTCGGCGACCCGACGCCGATTCTGGTGGCCGGCGGACGGCTGGGCCGGTACAAGGTGGTGATGATCGAGACCGCCACCAACGCCGAGCTCGCGGTCGCCGAGTTCGAGGTCGGCAACGAGTGGGACTCCGCCGACGAGGGCCCGTCGACGATGATCACCGGACGCTCGCGGGAGTTCGCCGGAGACTCCGGGTGGGGCGGCGGGCCGGCCGGTCCGCAGAACCTGGGGGACCTGACCCACCTCGGCAGTTGGCGGGTGCTGGTGCTGCTGGTCGATACCCGGACCGCCCGCTGGCCGGCCGCGACGCTGGCCAACGACCGGGCCACCGCGCTGCGGCACGTCACCGACGGCTTCGACGTCGGCGGCGGGGTGCTCCGCTCGGCCCGGGACTACTACGAAGAGAACTCGGGCAACCAGCTCACCCTGGCCGTCCGCAACAACACCACGTTCGGGCCGGTGGCGATGCCGCTGGACTGGGAGTCGTACTTCTTCCAGCTGACCAACGCCGCCGGCGTGGTCACCGATGCGCGGTGGCGTCCGACCGGCACCAACTGGCAGCAGTTCCTCACCCAGGCGATCAACGACGGGGTGGTCACCACCGCCGACCTGCGGGCCGTCGACTCGGTGATCTTCGTCCCGTTCTCGCCGGCGGCAACGCTGGGCGGCGACCGGTTCGCCTGGCCGTTCGGGGCCATCGGCAAGCAGCGGATGCTGCTCGGCACCAACGTCGTCACCGATCAGGGGGATGTCGCCGGCGTGCAGATCCCGCTGGACTTCGCCACCTTCGACGGACGGCACGCGCACGCCACGCTGTCCCACGAACTCGGGCACAACCTGGGCCTGCTCGATGTGTACAACATTCCCGAGTACCCGGCCGACGTGACCGACCGGATCACCGCTGACTGGGAGATGATGGCCGGCAGCCGCAACACGATGCCGCACTACACGCTGGGCAACAAGCTGCGGATGGGCTGGGTGCCGGCTGCCGGCGTCCGGGCGTTCGACTTCTCCAAGTCGTCGGCGGGGGTCGATCAGACCATCACGCTGCACGCGTCGGAGCTGTTCCCGACACCCGCCGGACGCGTCCGCGGCATCGAGATCCGGCTCGGCAACGGCTGGAACTACTACATCGAATACCGCGCCGAGCAACCCGGATTCTCCACCGACGACCTGCCGCAGGACCGCCGGGTGGTGCTCACCGACATGATCAGCGAGAACTTCACGCCGCCGATCCTGCGACCGCGGATCATGTTCGTGCCCCGGAATCCCGACGGCGACGACCGGCTGCTGACCATCGGCGGCGACTTCGACGCCACCGACCCGGGCACCGGCTTCGCACTCAAGGTGGACGTCGTCTCGACCGATGCCGACAACGCCCGGGTCCGCGTCCGGTACGCCTCGGACGCCCGTCCCGAGCTGGGCATCCGGCCGTGGGACAACGGGCCGACCTGGCAGAGCCCCGACATCGAGGTGCGCAACGCCAAGAACGCGGCCAACCCGGCGCTGCGCAACGTGCCGTGGGCGGGGCGTCCGAACACGATCGTCGCCAAGGTCACCAATCATGGCGACTTCGCGGCGAAAGGCGTTGTGGTCGACTTCTTCGTGACCGAGTACAGCGCCGGCGACGGCCCGTGGATCCCGCTCGGTTCACCCAGCCGGGACGTCGGCCCGAGCGCGACCGAGGAGTTCTCGGTCAGCTGGACGCCACCGGCCGACGAACGGCTGCACTACTGCGTGATCGTCCGGATCAAGCTGTACCAGGACGCCGGCAACCCGGCGATCGTGGACGCGAACATCTACAACAACGAGGCCCGCAGCAACTACACCCGGTTCATCTCGGCGTCGGCGTCCCCGTCGTCACGGACCGGCGCCCAGGTGCTGCTGGCCAACCCGTTCGGCGAGCAGACCCTGGTCGCGGCCAAGGTGCGGCAGACCAACGACCTGCACCGGGTCTTCGTCGATCACACCTGGCTGCGGGTCGATCCCGGTCTGCCGCGGCCGATCCAGGTGCTGGACGAGGCGCTCTTCGACACCCCGGAATGGCCGTGGCGCGACCGCGACAACGACCGCTGGCGCAAGCAGCTGTGGGGCGATCCGAACCTGGTCAGCGTCGAGGGCTGGGCCCGGACGCCGCGCGCGGAGGAGTGTGGCGGGTTGGTGCCGACCGGCGGTGCCTGCCTGTCGGTGCAGGCCGGCCGGCAGACCGTCACCCGGATCGAAGAGGCCACGCCGCACTTCGCCGCCGGCACGGTGGTCTTCGTCGACAACGGCGCCGGGGTGCCCAGCGACGGGGTCGTGCTGATCGAGCTGGGGGACGGCGACGAGACCTGGACGGTGACCACCCGGATTCACGCCGACGGGGTGTTCCGCACCGAGCTGTTCGACCCGGAGCAGCGCGGCCGGGAGCCGAAGTGGCTAATCGCCCACTACCTGGGCGACTTCGGGGCCTCGCCCAGCGAGAGCAAGCGCGAGGAGTTCTGATCGAGCCGCCACCGGTCGAGCTTGTCGGTCGGACTGCCGTTGGCCGTGTTGTCGATCGTGTAGTCGTTGGTCGAGCGATGTCGATCGCGTTGTCGTTGGTCGAGCTTGTCGAGACCCTGCGGGTCGACAAGCTCAACCGGCGGGTCGACAAGCTCAACCGGCGGTCCGCGTACGTGTGGGCGAGTTGCGTTGCGGTGAGGTTACGCCGTAGCGTTCGCGGTGAAGATTCGCTCTTCATCAGGGTTGTCAGTCCGCTTGGACGCAAGGCCTGAGGCGCCAGCGCGCCTCAGGCCTTTTTCGTTGCCCTGATTCGATCAAGGAGGATTGCATGGCAGTGGACTTTGCGACCTTGGCTGACGACATCGTCGATGGCGTCGGAGGTCTGGAGAACATCAAGACGGCGCGGCACTGCGCCACCCGACTGCGGTTGGAGCTGCGCGACGGCGAGAGGGCCGCGACCGACAAGGTGAAGGCGCTCAAGGGCGTCCTGACCGTCGTGAAGGCCGGCGGCCAATACCAGGTGGTGATCGGCAACGACGTCCCGTTCGTCTACGCGCGAATCGCCGAACGCCTCGAAGGCGGCGGCGCGGTCGAGGAGGTCGAGGACAACTCGAACAAGAGCATCCTGAACCGCTTCATCGACCTGGTCACCGGGCTGTTCCACCCGATCCTGTGGCCGCTGGCCGGCGCCGGCTTGTTCAAGGCGTTCGTCAGCATGTTCGTCACCTTCAACTGGCTGGACGCCAAGAGCACCGAGTATGTCGTGCTGAACGCGGCCTCGGACGCGCTGATCTACTTCCTGCCGCTGATGCTGGCGGTGTCCGCGGCGAAGCGGTTCAAGACCAACCAGTTCACCTCGATGGCGATCGCCGGCGCGCTGGTCTACCCGTCCATCGTCGCGCTCACCGCGGCGGAAACTCCGCTGACCTTCTTCGGCATTCCGCTGGTGATCATGAGCTACACCAGCTCGGTGATCCCGATCATCGTCGGCGTCTGGGTGCAGGGCTACCTGGAGCGCTTCCTGATCCGCACGTTGCCGGGCTCGATCCGCAACTTCACCACGCCGCTGCTCTGCATGCTGATCATGGTGCCGCTGGTCCTGCTGACCATCGGCCCCGCGACCACCATCCTGGCCAATGGCATCGCCGACGGCATCACCTGGCTGTTCAAGGTCGCCCCCTGGCTGGCCGGTGCCCTGATGGGCGGCTTCTGGCAGGTCTTCGTGATCTTCGGCCTGCACTGGGGCTTCGTGCCGATCCTGGTCCAGCAACTCTCCACCGGCTATTCGATCATCGCCGGCCCGCTGGCCGGCGCCGTGCTGGCTCAGGCCGCGGCGACCTTCGCCGTCTGGATCCGCACCAAGGACCACGACACCAGGGAACTCGCCGGGCCGTCCGCCTTCTCGGGCTTCCTGTCCGGCATCACCGAGCCGGGCATCTACGGCGTGAACCTGCCCCGCAAGCTGCCGTTCTACTTCGGTGTCGCCGGCGGCGCCATCGGTGGCGTCTTCGCCGGCATCTCCGGCGCCGGCACCACCGCCTTCGTGTTCCCGTCGCTGATCGCGCTGCCCGCCTACCTCTCCACGCCGAACCTGCCGCTGTTCTTCATCGGCCTGGCGCTGTCCGTGGCGATCGGGTTCCTCGGCACCCTGCTCTGGGGCGTCAAGGACCCGGAGCCGGCCGCGGCGTCCACAACTGGCGCCGAGACCGCCGTCCCGGCGTCCGCGCCGGCCGCCGCTACCGGCACTGAAGTGATCGTCCGCTCACCGATGGACGGCACCCTGGTCGCGATCGGCGACGTCCCCGACCCGGTCTTCGCCAGTGGCGCGATGGGCGCCGGCATCGGTGTCGAGCCGACCTCCGGTACCGTCTACGCGCCGGTCAGCGGCACCATCATCGTCACCATGGGCTCCGGTCACGCCTACGGCATCCGGACTGACGAGGGCGTTGAGGTCCTCGTCCACGTCGGCATCGACACCGTCAACATGAAGGGTGAGGGTTTCGACCCCAAGGTCGCCCAGGGTGACCACGTCAACGCCGGTGACGTGCTGGTCGAGGTCGATCTGGCCAAGATCACCGAGGCCGGCTACTCGACGACCACCGTGGTGATCATCACCAACACCGCCAGCCAGAAGGAAGTCGCCGCGGCTTCTCTGGGTGCGGTCAGTCACGACGATGCCGCGCTGATCGTCACGGCCTGATCACACAGGACAGGAGAGAATCAAGTCATGAGCACCACCTTTCCCGAGGGCTTCCTCTGGGGCGGCGCCACTGCCGCCAACCAGTTGGAGGGCGGCTACGACGCCGGCGGCAAGGGGCTGTCCATTCAGGACGTGATGCCGCAGGGCGTTAAGGGCCCGCCCACCGAGGAGCCCACCGCGGACAACCTCAAGCTGGTCGGCATCGACCACTACCACCGCTACGCCGAAGACATCGCGCTGTTCGCCGAGATGGGCTTCAAGGTGTACCGGTTCTCGATCGCCTGGAGCCGGATCTTCCCCAACGGCGACGAGCAGACCCCGAACGAGGAGGGCCTGGCGTTCTACGACGCTCTGCTCGACGAGTTGGAGAAGCACGGCATCGAGCCGTTGGTGACGATCAGCCACTACGAGACGCCGCTGCACCTGGCCAAGACCTACAATGGCTGGGTCGATCGCCGGTTGATCGGATTCTACGAGCGCTACGCCCGCACCCTGTTCGAGCGGTACGGCCACCGGGTGAAGTACTGGCTGACCTTCAACGAGATCAACTCGGTGCTGCACGCGCCGCTGCTGTCCGGCGGCATCTGGACGCCGAAGGAGCAGCTCAGCGAAGCCGACCTCTACCAGGCGATTCACCACGAGCTGGTGGCGTCGGCCTCAGCGACGAAGATCGCCCGGGAGATCAACCCGGAGATCCAGGTCGGCTGCATGATCCTGGCCATGCCGATCTACCCGCTGACCTCCGACCCGGCCGATGTGCTGAAGGTGCTGCAGAGCGATCACGGCAACCTGGCGTTCAGCGACGTCCATGTTCGTGGGGCGTACCCGGGCTACTTCCTGCGCACCCTGCGGGACAAGGGCATTGAGCTCGACATCACCGACGCCGACCGGGAGACCCTGACCAACACCGTCGACTTCGTCTCGTTCAGCTACTACATGAGCATCTGCGACGCGGCCGACGGCGGTGAGGTCGGCGAGGGCAACATCCTCGGCGGCCTCAGGAACCCGCACCTGGCGGCGTCCGAATGGGGTTGGCAGATCGATCCGGTGGGTCTGCGGATCATCCTCAACCAGTTCTGGGACCGTTGGGGCAAGCCGCTGTTCATCGTGGAGAACGGGCTCGGCGCCAATGACGAACTGGTCGAGGTGGACGGCGTTCAGACTGTCGAGGACGACTACCGGATCGCCTACCTCAACGACCACCTGGTGCAGGTGGGTGAGGCGATCGCCGACGGCGTCGAGGTGATGGGCTACACCTGGTGGGGTCCGATCGACGTGGTCAGCGCGTCCACGGCGCAGCTGTCGAAGCGCTACGGCTTCGTCTACGTCGACCGCAACGACGACGGCAGCGGAACGCTGGCGCGGCACCGCAAGAAGTCGTTCGGCTGGTACCGCGAACTGATCGCCAGCAACGGTGCAAACCTGGCCTGACCAGGGCTGATACGAGGATTCGAAAGGGGTGGGCGCGATGAAGGTACTGCGGGTGTTCAACAACAACGTCGTGCTCACTCGTGACGAGCTCGGACGCGAGGTGGTGGTCACCGGGCGGGGCGTGGGCTATCAGGCCCGGCCCGGTGACCCCATCGACGAGGCATTGATCGCCCGCCGGTTCGTCCCGGCGGACAACCCGTCGTCGGTGGCCAAGGTGATCGCGGACATTCCGCTCGAGCGGCTGGCCCTGGTCGAGCGACTGTTCGCCGAGGCGATGCGCGAGCTGAACTCGATGCTGCCGCCGCTGGCGATCGTCGCGGTCGCCGACCACATCCATCAGGCGATCGAGCGGGTCGCCCGCGGCGAGGTGATGGAGTACCCGCTGCGTGCCGAGGTCGCCCACCTGCACCCGCAGGAACTGGAGGTCGCCGAGCACCTGCTGGGCAAGCTCAATCGCCAGCTGGACACGCCACTGCCCCACGGCGAGGCGATCGCGCTGGCGATGCACCTGTTCCACGCGGTGACCGGCAGCCCGAGCATGGAGCAGACCTTCGTCCAGTCGCGGCTGATCCGGCAGATCTTCGACATCGTCGGCCAGGCCTACGGCGACGAGTTCGACCCCGATTCCATCGACGCAGCGCGCTTCGCCACCCACTTGCGGTACTTCTTCGCCCGCGCCCGGGTGGGCAAGCAGCTCTCCGGCGGTGCGCCGGCGGTCGCCGTCGTGGTCTCGGACAGCAACAGCCGGGCCTATCAACTGGCGCTGCGAATCAAGGCGTTGCTGGAGCTGCGGCTGCAGCATCAGGTCACCAACGACGAGGTGGTGTATCTCACCATGCATGTGGCGCGGCTCGAGACGGGGATGCGCACCCGGGCCTGAGTTCCGCCGGTCGAGCTTGTCGAGACCTGTTCGGTCGCCTCGGCTGATTGGAGCTGTCCGGCTCTCTGTGGCTCGAGGTCCGCGTCCCGACAGCTGTCGACCGACGGCGCCGCCCCGGACGTGCGGAGAGCCGGGTCGTGGACGCTCCTCCTGCGTCCTGACCCGGCTCGATCCGTTCTTACCGCCTTGAGCAGTTCCCCCCGCCGTTCCCGCGTCCCCCCCGAACGTGGTCTCGGCTGCTGCTCTGTGCGGTTGGCCCCCCGACCTGAGAAGAACTTTGCCGGAGTGTCCTCAACGGTTTGTAAACGCAACCTCAAGGTGAGCGCAAGGTCTGGTTCGGATCGGCTGGATGGACCGGAGGGACGGTTCTTTCGGTCCACCAGCCGGTCTGATGGACCGAAAGAACCGTCCCTCCGGTCCACAGAGCCTCCGGGTCTGGTCCGTCAGACTGTCTCCAGCGCAGCAGGCGATCCGCCGGCGTCCAGGGCTGGGCCGGTGTCCTTGAGCCGGACGCCGGACTCGCCCAGCGCCCGAGCGCCGGCGATCAGCCGGGCAGCGGTCTGCGCTGCGGTGCGGTAACCCAGACCGTCGGGCGGATGGATGTTCGAGATGCAGTTCCGGGCCGAGTCCGCCAGGCCGGGCCGCGGCCGATGGGTCAGGTAGATGCCGAGGCTGTCGGCAACCGAGAGGCCGGGACGCTCGCCGATGATCACCAGCATCGTGCTCACGCCGAGGGCCTGGGCGATGTGGTCGCCGAGCGCCACCCGGGCCTGGGTGACCAGCACCGGCGGGGCGATCGTGTATCGGTCGCGAAGCTCGTCCCGCAGCGCCTCCACCAGGCCGACGCCGTGTTCGGCCAGCGCACGGGAGGAGAGCCCGTCCATCACCGCAATGCCGATGTCAGCTCCGGACTCGGCGGGTGGCGTGGTCCAGCCGGGCAGCCGTCCGAGGTCGGGACGGCGCACGTAGACCTCGCGACCGTTCGCCCGGCTGGTGACCTGGATCGGGTCGCCCAGCCCGAGGCCGGCCAGGCCGCGCAGCAACTCGTCCACGGCCAGCGGGGTGTGCACCGCGTCCCGGGCCAGGGCGTGCGCCTCGCGGAGTTCCAGCAACCGCCGGGTGGGCAGCGCGTCGCCGGTGTGGCCCAGGCCGATCCGGGCCTGGGTGTGTGGCCGCAGCTGACCCCAGAAGCCGTCCGTGCCGTCCACGGCGGCGCTCATCGCGCGCTCCCGACCAGCGACCGCAGCGGAGAGCCGGCCACGTCCAGCGGGCGGATCAGCCCGTCGGGGCCGAGCATCCGCTGCCGTCCCAGCCAGGCCTCGAACTCGGGCGCCGGCCGCAGGCCGAGCGTGCGCCGGACGTACAGCGCGTCGTGGAAGGACAGGCTCTGATAGCCGAGCATCACGTCGTCGGCGCCCGGCACCGTGATGACGAAGGCGCAGCCGGCCGCGCCCAGCAGGGTGAGCAGCACGTCCATGTCGTCGGCGTCGGCGTCGGCGTGGTTGGTGTAGCAGACGTCCACGCCCATCGGCAGCCCGAGCAGCTTGCCGCAGAAGTGGTCCTCCAACCCGGCTCGGATGATCTGCCGGCCGTCGGCGAGGTATTCGGGGCCGATGAAGCCGACCACGGTGTTCACCAGCAGCGGCTCGAAGGCGCGCGCGACGGCGTAGGCCCGGGCCTCCAGCGTCTGCTGATCGACCGGGCGGCCGCCGACGCCCAGGTGCGCGCCGGCCGACAACGCGGCGCCCTGGCCGGTCTCCAGGTACATGACGTTGTCGCCGACGGTGCCGCGGGCCAACGACCGCCCGGCGGCCATGCCCTCGGCCAGCACGGCCAGGTCGACCCCGAAACCGCGGTTCGCTGCCCTCGGTTCCGGCCACCGACTGGAAGACCAGGTCGACCGGGGCGCCGGCCTCGATCAACCCGATGGTGGTGGTGATGTGGGTCAGCACGCAGGACTGCATCGGGATCTCGTAGGTGGTGCGCACCTCGTCCAGCAGTTGGAGCAGATTCGCACAGTTCTGCGGCGAGTCGCTGGCCGGGTTGATGCCGATCACGGCGTCGCCGGCCCCGTACAGCAGCCCGTCGAGGGTGGCGGCGGCGACCCCACGCGGGTCGTCGGTCGGATGATTCGGTTGCAGCCGGGTGGCCAGGGTGCCGGGCATCCCGATGGTGGTGCGGAAACCGGCCCTGACTTCGGCGGCCCGCGCCACCGCGATCAGATCCTGATTCCGCATCAGCTTGCTGACCGCGGCCAGCATTTCCGGGGTCAGTCCCGGAGCCAGCGCAGTCAGCGTCGCCGCAGCTCCGGGCCGGACGCTGACGTCCAGCAGCCAGTCCCGCAGCCCGCCGACGGTCAGCGACGCGACCGGTTCGAAGGCGACCAGGTCGTGGCTGTCCACGATCAGCCGGGTCACCTCATCACTGTCGTAGTCCACCACCGCTTCGTTCAGGAACGTGCTCAGGGGCAGGTCGGCGAGCACCCACTGGGCGGCGACGCGTTCGGCCTCGGACTCGGCAGCGCAGCCCGCCAACTGGTCGCCGGAGCGCTCCGGAGTGGCCTTGGCGAGCAGGTCGACGAGCCCGTCGAAGGTGTAGCCGTGCCCGGCGATCGTCTGGTGCCAGCGGGGCATGTCACTCGCTCCGTCCGGAGAGTTCGTGTTCGGCCGAGTCGAGGGCGGCGAACTCCTCGTCGGGCGAGTTCGCCACCAGATGGTGGCGGGAGTAGAGGCCGAAGTAGGCGAGCAACGCGAGCAGCACGGCGGCCGTCGCGGCCGCGGCGACCGGATCGACCAGGAAGGTGGCGACCACCGCCGCCAGGCCGATGACCAGGGCGATGGACGTGGTGACGATGCCGCCCGGCGTCCGATAGGGACGCGGCATCTCCGGCGCCCGCCGGCGCAGCACGATGTGGCTCACCATCATCAGCACGTAGCTCACCGCGGCGCCGAAGACCGCCATGTTCAGCAGCATCGCCCCGCTGCCGGTCAGGGAGAGGGTGAAGCCGATCACGCCAGGCACGATCAGCGCCGCCGCCGGTGCCTTGCGGCTGGTGGTGAGGGACAACCAGCGGGGCAGGTAGCCCGCACGGGACAGGGCGAAGGTCTGCCTCGAGTACGCGTACATGATGGAGAAGAAGCTGGCGATGAGTCCGGCCAGGCCGATGTAGTTCACCACGGTCGCCGCGACCCCCGGGCCGAGCGCCTCCACCAGCGGGTTCCCGGAGACGCCGAGCGCCTTGGCGCCGATGGCGCCGGTGCCGAGGAAGAGCGTGACCAGCCCGGTCAGGGTCAGGACGGCCATCGCCGCGATGATGCCGCGGGGCACGTCGCGGGACGGCTCACGCGCTTCTTCGGCGGCCAGCGGTACACCCTCGAGCGCCAGGAAGAACCAGATCGCGAAGGGCACGGCGGACCAGATTCCGAGGAATCCGTGCGGCAAGAATGGGCTGGCGCCGGCGGCAGCGGCGTCCACGGGAATATCGGTGAGATTGGCCGGATTGAAAAGTCCGAAGGCGGCGACGGCGAAGATGACGAGCCCGAGAAGTGCGATCACGGTGATGATGAACATGGTCTTCAGCGCTTCGCCGACACCGGCGAGATGCACACCGATGAAGATCACGTAGACCGCCAGGTAGATCCACCAGCCGTCGGTGATTCCGAAAAGTCCGAGCGATTCCACATAGCTGCCGATGAAGGTGGCGATGGCCGCGGGCGCGATGGTGTACTCGATCAGGATCGCCGAGCCGGTCACGAATCCGCCCCAGGTGCCCATGGCCTTGCGGGCGAAGGTGTAGCCGCCCCCGGCGGCGGGTAGTGCGGAACTGAGTTCGGCCATGCCCAGCACCATGGTCAGGTACATGGCGGCCACGATGACGAAGGCGATGAACAGGCCGCCGAAGCCGGCTTGGGTGAGCCCGTTGTTCCAACCGGCGTAGTCACCGGAGATCACGTAGCTGACGCCCAGCCCGGCCAGGAGCACCCAGCCGGCCGTCCCTTTTCGGAGCGAACGCTTGGCCAGATAGTCGTCGGATTCGACTGTGGGACGGTGGAGCGAGGTGTCGGTCATGGCTTTCCTTCACTTCTGAATCAGACCGAGCGGGCGGCATCGGGGAGTGCTTTGAAAGGCGGCAACTCGATATGCCTCGGCGCGAGATGCTGAACATGGGCCTGCGGACAGTGAAGACCCTAGGGACGGCGTGTTGCGCCAGAGTTGCTTCAGAGTTACAAGGTGTGGCCGGCGCGAGGGATTAGCGGAGGGTTTCGGCGGGCTGTGACGGCGTCCGGCGAGAGCATCGGGAATGGCTTTGGCTGCGCATGCACCCGCAGTGTGGGCACCCGTGGTCAGATGTCGTGGCAGTGGAGGGCCGAAGACGCCGGATCCGTCCCCGGGCGTGCGAGTTTCGAACGTGAAGAACCGTCCCCGGGCGTGCGAGTTTGGAACGTGAAGAACCGTCCCCGGGCGTGCGAGTTTGGAACGAGAAGAACCGTCCCCGGGCGTGCGGGTTTCGAACGAGAAGAACCGTCCCCGGGGTGCGGAGTTCGCGGTCAGGCGGAGCCGAGTTCGAACTCGTCGGCGTAGATCAGGCGGTTCTCCCTGGTCAGCAGGCTGTTCGGGTCACCGAGGTTCTCCGGGTCGCCGACGAAGGTCTCCCATTCCTCGATCCGGACGCGGTGGTCGCCGGCGGTGGTCGGACGGGTGAACGGCAGGGCCGCGGGGACGTCCAACTCGCCGGTCCAGACCAGGTTGGCCAGCGAACCGGCGTAACCCCGCACCTCGAGGTCGGTCTGGTCGAGCGTCTCCCAGGCCAGATCGGAGGTCCGGCCGGACGCCCGGTGTTGCAGCTTGGCCCGCAGCACCCGGTTGGCGCCGACCAGCAACGGGTTCACCGCGCCGCGGGCCGGGCCGACGATCGAGATGCCGGCCGGTGCCGTCCCGAAACCGGTGTCGTGCAGCCCCGCCGGGCCGGACACCAGCACCCGGACGCGGCCCTCGGCCGTCCGGCTGACCGACGCCGTCCGCTCCGGCGGAATCTGGACGAAGTCGCACAGCACCGGCTTGGAGATGTGCCGTCCCGGCACGCTGTAGGGCTGATACCGGACCAGGGCCAACTGGACGAACGGCCAGAACCGCGCCGGGAAGCCGATGTCGACGAACCACTTGCGGCGGTCCTGGTTGTACTGCGGCCGGTACGGCACCACCCACACCCTGACGTTGGGGTCCTCGGCGCTCGGGTACTGCTCCGGCTTCCCGGACGGCCCCGCCACCGAGTCGTAGTCGTCCCAGCCGACGGCGGCCAGGAACTGGGTCAACTGCAGCACCTCGCGGTCCTCGACCGCGCTGCCGATCCAGAACGGGTCGCCGCCCCACTGGCTGACCCGGGTGGTCTCCGGACGCGCCCCGATCGCCAGTACCACCCCGATCTGCTCGTCGGCGCCGGTGGCGAACCAGGGCCGCTCCAGGTACACCCGGACGCCGGTGCGCCGGGTCCGGCGCCGCGCCATCGGCTGGGCCGGCTCGGCGCCCTCCTCCCAGCGGAACAGCGGCAGCACCGAATGCACCAGCGGCGGCGCCGGCAGCGAGGTGTTCGGCACGTGTACGTCCACCTCGGGGCTGACCGTGCTGCGTCCGTCGTCGATCGGCAGCGCCGGGTCGTCGGACGCCGGCAATGGCGCCAGCTCGTCGGGGGAGAAGTACTCCCGGAACCGGGTGCTGGCCCGGAATCGGTAATGCACCAGCCGGTGCTTGGTGTCACCGAACTCGTGCACCGCCTGGTGCGAGCGGACATGCCCGATGGTGGCGTCGTCGTAGGTCTTGTCGGCATGGCCGCCGGCCAGCACCGCGACATCCTCCCACGGCTCGATCGCGGTGGTCGCGGCCACCTGGCGCTGGTTCGGCAGCGTCTTCCAGACCGGGTCGGACAGGTCGTCGAGCACCTCGTCCCAGCGCGCGTCGACGATCAGCGAGTCGGTGCTCGGCCCATGCACCTCGATGCCGCCGAGCAGCATCGCGTTGGTCGCGTTCTGCGGCCGGTAGACGGTGAACGCCACGGACTCCGGCGCCCGGACCGGACGCGGCACCGCATGCACCAGGGTCAGCGATTCGGACGGCGTCAGCGCCCAGAGCCAGCCGTCGGTCGCCGCCCGCACCACGATCGGCACCTGTCGCAGCGCCGCCGGCAGCTGCTGCCACACACCCATCAGGTCCAGGTCGTCGACCCCCAGGACCGACGACACCCGGGTCCGCAACGCCGTCCCCAGCGGCAGCGACATGGTGATCAGGTGCGGAGCCACCCGGCCGCCGAGCTCGGCGTTGCCGTCCAGCACCAGCCGGTAGCCGTCGATCGCCGGCCAGCTGCCCGGATCGTCCGCGGACGGCGACGCGCCGGGGTAGCGGGCGGTGAACCCTTCGACGCCGAACGGCGGCACCATCGTCCAGTCCTTGCCGGCGTCCGGGAAGACGAAACCGAGCCCGCGGGCCAGCACGTCCGGCAGGTACGGGGTGTGCACCAGGTCGGTGTCATGCACCACGTACTGTCCCGGACCGGGCGCCTCACCGGGCGGCAGCGGCAACGTCTTCAGCTCGCCGGGGGACGCGCCCGGCCCGTGCACCAGCGCCACCCCGTCCTGGGCGTCGCGGACGGACGGGTCGTCGAGCCGCGGCAGGTCCAGGTCGAACAGCGTCCCCGATTCGCGGATCGCCGCATGCAGCAACCGATTCACCGCGCCCGGATCGGCCGAACCGATGGCGGCGTCGAACGCCTGATGCAGTTCGGCCTCGAGCTGGCTGGTCTTCGGCGGCACCAGCTGCCGCTCGCAGGTCGCGAACCGTCCCGGGTGCGCGGCGGCGTAGCCGTCCGGATCGGTGTGGCTGACCGCCAGGGTCACCGGATCCTGTTCGACGCCTGAGCGGATCACCAGCACCTGATTGGATTCGCCCTCGCTGTACAGCCGGCGCGGCACGATCGCCGGCGGCGGCACCGGCTGCCAGCGGACATAGGCGATCTCCGGGGTGACCGCCTGGCCCTCGGCGGTGAAGAGCCTGGCCAGATCGGGGTTCAGGTCGATCCCCGAGGCGATCACCGCCGGGTTGAGCAGCGCCGTCGCGGCCGGTGCGACATCGTCGCTGGCCAGTCCGGACGCCAGCGTGCTGCGGACGTCGGCGAGCGCGGAGGGCACCGGACGGGCCGCCTGTTCGCCGCGGACGACCTGGAGGCGTCCGACGATCTGCGGCAGCACCTCGGCCAGCCGCAGGCCGGCCTCGCCGCGTCCGGGGTTGATCGCCGGTTCGGCGACCGGCTCGGCCGCGACGCTCGCCCGCAGCCGCTGCACCGACGACACGGTGAAGTCGCGCAGCCCGCGCAGGTCGGCCGTGACCCGCGCCTCGACCTCGGCCCCGGCGGCACCGTCATCTGGCTCCGGGCTGACGTTGCCGATCCGGTGCGGACGCGAGTTGCCGGCCAGGTCGACGCTCCAGGCGCGGAAGCTGTAGCGGCGTCCGAACCGTAGCCGGGGCAGGGTCCCGGGGGCCGCGCGCCGCTCGATCAGCACCGGGGTGGACGGGTCCGCCGGCGGCTGCGGATCGGTGACCACCTTCTCCTCGCCGTCCTCATGCACCACTGGAAGCGCCGGTCGGGGCGCGGACAGGCTCCAGCCGTCCCAGCCGAAGACCGCCTCGTGGACGTGCACCGGCGCCTTGTCCTTGCCCGAGTGGGTGGCGTTGGTCTCCTGCAGGAAGGCCACGTCGTCGAACTCCAGGGTGCGGCCGCCGACCACCTCGGCCCGGACCTGCACCTGGTGCAGCGAGCGCCAGGTCCGGGTCTTGTCGTCGTGCACCTCGATCCGGACGCCCTGGGTGACGTCCTCGGTGGTCAGCAGCGGGGTGTCCGCGGCGGGCTGGTCCGGCGGCTGGTTGCGCACCGAGTCGAGCAGCGTCCGCTGGGCGTCCATCGCGGACGCCGTAGTGGCGGCGTTGTCGCGGCGGGCCAGGGTCAGCCCGATCGAGCGCAGCGCGGGCGGGGCGGCGTTCGCCGGCGCTCCCTGCAGCGCCGCCGCCACGGTGCGCAGATAGGACGACAGGTACAGCTCGGTCTTCAGTGCGGCGCCGTCGGCGTCCACGTCGAGGACGTCGAAGGCGTCGGCGTTGCCGACCGGCAGGCGTCCGTTGATCCACGCTTTGTCGTCTTCGGCGCGGGTGGTCAGCGCGGTGCCGACGGCCCGGCAGGCGACCCGGACCACCTTGGTGACCTCAGGGCGGCCGTCGATCAGGATGCGGCCGAGCAGCCACTCGCTCTTGGCCAGCCGGGCGGCGTCGGCCTTGAGGTCGACCACCAGGCCGAGCTTGCGCTGCAGCGGACCGTGGTCGTTGATCAGCGAGACCCGGGCGTGGAAGTCCGGGATCTGCTTCTCCGGCGGGGGCGGGCCGGGGTTGTCGGGGTCCGGACGCCGCTGGTAATCGGTCTCCTCCTCGGGGTGGGAGTAGAACCGGCGGGCCTGATGCAGGGCCAGTTGCGCGGCCGCCATCGGCGCCCCGCCCGGGGTGCCGTCCACCACCGGCTGGACGGCGAAGTACCGTCGCGGGTCGCCGAACTCGGCCAGCGGGACGCCTTCGCGGCAGGCGGCGTCCAATCGTTCGGTCTGCAGGCTCTCGAACCGGCCGACCAGCTCGAGCGGATTGTTCTGCCGCCGGCCGTCGCCGCCGCTGAGCGCGCCGAACACGTCGGTGCCGAACCAGGGCACCTGCTGCGCGGTGGGCGGCTCGACGCCGTTCGCCATCGTCGCCAGTAGGTTGACCGACTTGGCGACGCCGGTGGTGGCCCCCGGGTGGAAGGTGCGCCACGGGTGTTGTTTCCAGTCCGGCGGCACGTAGCTGGTCACCGGGGTCTGCTCGGGGAACACCTCCTCCCACAGGCCGTCCTCGAGTTTCTCCAGCAGCGGCGTGCACTCGATCTCGCCGTCCTGGTCCTCGACCACGAATTTGGCGTTGACCAGGGCTTTCGGCCAATGCAGGAAGAGTTCGGTGACGGCGAGGGTGTCGCCCGGGTCGTCCACCTCGATGTCGGGGGCGACGAACAACGAGACGTGGAAGTCGGCGTCCGGGTCGCACGAGTAGGGCAGTGCGACGACGGTGAACTGTTCACGCATGGTGTCACTCCTGGGCGAAGGCGAGGCAGTATTCGGACCACAGCGGTGAGGTGAAATCGGGCTGCACGCCCATCACCTCGGCGAACGTCGGGTCGCCGTTGCTGCCGGCGAATTTGCGCTCGCAGGAGATCTGCACCGACGCCGAGAAACACAGCACCTTCACCTTGACGGTGATCACCGCCTTGCCGATCAGCTTGCCGCTGGGGAAGTCGTAGGTGAGCGAGAGGTACAACTCGATGGACGCGCTGATCAGGCCGAGCACGTCGACCTCGCCGCGCAGCCGGAAGTAGGCGGTCAGCGAGCCCTTGTCGGCCTCCATCCGCAGATAGATGCCGAGTGCGATCGACACCGAGCCGGACGCCACCCCCAGGCTGACCGACAGGTACGCGCCCGCTTCGAGGCCGAGTTCGAGCACCTCGAGGCCGCGCGGCGAGAGCCGGATGCCGAACCAGCCGCCGCCGCCCAGGCAGAGCACCGCCAGGTTGAACGGCCGCTCCCGGGTGCAGAAGCCGAAGCCGACCGACACGACGTCGCCCAGGAACGGCACCCGGACGTCGGCGGCCAGCGACATGTTCGACAGGCTGAACACGCCGATCGCCAGGTTCGGCAGGGCCAGGCTGAAGCCGGCCACCACGCCGTCGGGCGAGACGTCCACGTAGGGAGGGTCGGAGAAGCCGTCCAGCGGGACCAGTTGTTTGATCCGCTCGACGAAGCTCAGGATGCCGATGAACTCGAGGTTGCCGACGGCGGCGTCCACTTCGGCCTTGCCGGAGCTGCCGGCCTTGAACATCAGGTGGTCGAACGGCAGCCGCATCATCGGCTCGCCGGGCGGCAGGGTGAGCGCGAAGCCGCGGAGCTCGGCCAGGATGTCGGCCTTCGGCTGGGCGCCGGCCTGGCCCTCGACGGCCAATGTCAGGCCGCGTTCGGGCAGTTCGAGCAGCGGCTTGCCGGCCACCATCAGCGACTTCAGCTTCGGCTGCCAGGTGAACGAGAACCGGGCGTCGGTGACCGCGGTGGCGATGCCCTGGACGAAGTCGATCACCGACTGCACCATCTCGGCATCGGCGGCCGCCGCGCGCAGGGTGCTGGTGAGCGCGATCAGCCGGTTCTTGGCCAGCGGGGTGAGCTTCGCCGCAGCCGCTTCGACGGTGCTCAGGGCCGCTGCCAGGTTGGTCAGCGCAGTGGCCAGCTTGCCCGGCGCGGACCCCAGGTCGCCGGGGGCGTCGATGATCGCCTGCAGGACCCCGTCCGCGGCCCCGATCACGTTGTTGACCAGGTCCTGGGCGGACGCGACCGCGTCGTTGGCCTTGGCCAGGACCTCGTTCGCCAGCGCGCCCCGGCCCTGGGCGACCAGGTCGTTCGCGGTCTGCTGGGCCAGGGTGAGGGCCTGCTGGGCCTCGGCGGCGGCGTCCGTGATCTCCTTCTTCAGCGCCTTGAGGTCGGCCATCAGCGCTTCTACCTTGGCCAGCGACTCGCTGACCAGGGCGGGGGCGTCGGACAGGTCGACGCCGACGGCGTCCAGGATGTCGGTGAGCTTGACGAAGCCGAACAGCTTCGGCAGCGCCGCCCCGAGGAAGGCGACCGGGTCGAAGTTGCCGGCGGCCGCACCCGCGACGTCGCCGACCGGGCCGGACTTGCGGGACAGCCCGGAGATCGGCAGGGACGGCGCGATGAACCCGCCGGCTCCGCCGCTGGAGGCACCGCCGGATCCGAAGCCGAGGGTGGTCGGCGCGGTCAGCTCGGCCCACACCTGGCCCGGGTTGCCCGGCCCGAAACCGCCGCTCAGCCAGGCTGCGGCGTATTTGATCTGCTGCGGCCCGGTCGGCTTCATCCGCTCGACCGCCGGGATCGTCGCCCGTGCGGTGACCAGGCTGGGCACGGACGTCCCCAGCTGCGGGGTGCCGGTGAAAGTCAGCGCAACGGTGGGCACCGCGTTGTCGACCCCGCCCGGCTCGGACGGAGCGAAGGCGATGTTCTGGCCCAGGCCGGGGATCTCGCCGACCGCGGCGAAGGCGTCCACCGGGCTCTGGCCGGCCGGGAACGGCGCCTTGTAGTGCTCGGCGACCCAGACCAGCGGGGTGGGCAGCTTCACCTCGCGGTCGTCGGCGTCCACGCAGTGCAGCACGAACTGGAACGGGGCGCCGCCGACGTTCGGGACGAACATGGTGTCCTGTGCGGCACCCGGGTCGGGGGAGAGGGTCGGGGTGATGGTGGGCACGATCTCGACCCGCTTGAACGGGTTGTTCAGCGCCGAATAGGTCTTCACCGGCTCGCCGACCACCAGGAATTTGCGCTGGTAGAGAGCTGTCCGCGGGTTGGCCTTGTCCTTGATCTTGCGTTCGGTGACCTTGACCAGGGTCGCGCGGTGCCCGAACGGGAACAGGTAGCCGGGGTAGGCGACCCGGACGTACTGGTCGCGTCCCATCGGCGCCTCGTGATCCCAGGACAGGATGGACGCCATCCCGGGCTGCTGCTGCGACCACGGCAGGGTCTGCCACTGGGCGTGCAGGTCGAGCCAGGCACCCAGGCTGGACAGGTACAGCCTGGTGGCGTCGATCGGTGCCGGATCGGTGATCTTGACCCGGTTGCGGGCCCAGGTCTCGCTGGACTGCCGGACGATCATGTGCCGGTCCTTGGAATCCAGCGACATCCGCATCGGCACGTTGTCGTGGCCGAACTCAGCGGTTGCCCAATTCGGGAACCGCTCCCGGTCGCGGGCCCAGATCGCCCGGACCCATTCGGCACCCTCGACCACCTCGCCGTCCTGGCGGTGGCCGAGCCGGGTGTGCCACAGCTCGATCGCGGTGCCGGAGGCGTCCGGGACGGGCTGGTCGGCGTGCGTCCAGCCGCTCTCGGTCGACGGTGAGATGACCAGCCGGTAGGGCGCCTCGATGGCGGTCTCGGCCAGTCCGGCGGGCCGGCTCAGCTTCTCGGGATTGCGGAAGATCGGCACGCGTTCGATCGGGATCCGCCAGTCCTTGACCAGGGTCGTCACCGCGATGGACGTTCTCGGGGCCGCCGAGGGTCTTGCGCACCTCGGCCAGGGTGCGGGCCAGCTGGGCGACGCCGGTCGTGCTGCCCGCGGCGTGTACCTCGACGATCGGCGGCGCCGCGCCGGCCAGGACGGCCCGGTCGAGCAGGCCGGCGTTCACCAGCACCGCGAGCTGGCCCGGGTCGAACGGGGTGAGCGTGGCGCGCTGGGCCGGACCCGGGGTAGCCAGCGGGTGGACGGCCATCGGGTAGCGCTCCAGGGCGTCCAGGAAGCCGGCGGTGCTGACCTCGACGGTGCTGCCCGCCGGCACCGCGACCACGACCCGGCTGGCCCGGGCGGGGATGCCGGCCACCGGGGTGGGCGGGACGCCGTCGGAGGGATCGGTGACGTTGGTGGGTTTCTCGGTTGGCTTGGCCTCATTCGGGACGGGGACGGTCTCGCCCTCGTAGGTGGCCTGCTCACCGAGATGCTGGAAGGGCAGCCCGAAGATCAGCAGGGCGGGGCCGGGGTCGCGGGCGGTGAGCGAGCCGGCGTCCAGCTCGAAGCCGCTGGTGCTGACCGTCAAGGACACCAGGTCCGCCGAGCGGATCACCTCGAAGCTGTGCTCAGGTTCGATCTGCTGCGGGGGCGGGACGGCCTGGCCGCCCAGATCGGGGAAGTGCACCGGGATCCGCCAGATCGGGTCGATCCGCTCGATCGGGACGCGGGGATCGAGGACCGGCCGGGTGATGACGGCTCGGACGCCCCCGAGCGGTATGCGTTGGATGCGCTGCGGATCGATGGGGCCGTCGCCACCCACCGGCTGGTCGATCGGCCGCTCGCGTTCCGGACGCTCGACGGGGATGCGCTCGAGCGGGACGCGCTCGACGGGGATGTGCTCACCGGGTTGCCGTTCGACCGGAGGCAGCTTCTTGGCCTTGAGCCGCTTCGCGACGGCAGGCGTCCCCGCCTTCCGCTTCAGGTTCCTGCCTGGCAGTTCCGTCGATCCGGACACGGCGAGCCCTCCTCCTGGACGTGGCACAAGCGTCAGTCTTTCCCGCTTTGCCAACGCTTGCCATGGAGAAGAATTGCGTAGTCGCACGGCAGACGGCGAGGTGCTTCGCGGATCGCTGGACAGCCCGCGATGCGGCCTCAATCCAGGCCGGCCGCGGCAGCCTCGTCCGGGGTGTCGACGTCGGTGGTGAGTTCGGCGGCGGCCAAGCCCCGGACGTCCAGGGCGGCCATCAGCCGGCGCACCGGGAGGCCACGGGTTTCGCCGACCGCGGTCAGCCGGGCATCGAGCGCCGTCCGCCGGTAGCGGCCCGCCAAGTACTGCGGGTAGCCCTCAGCATCGAACAGGCAGATCCCATCGACCCCGGCCGGCCCAGCGAGCTCGATGGCGTCCAGAACCGGGACGATCTCGCTCACCCGCGGCAAGTCGCAGGCCAACAGCAGCACCTCATCCCCGGGGACAGCGGGTGGCAGGGCCGCCATGCCGGCGGCGATTCCGGCCACCGGGCCGCCGAAGGGTGGGTCTTCGAGCGTTCGGGTCACCCGATCGGCCGGCACGTCGTCGGGCAGGTCCGGGCTCACCACCACGATGGCGTCACGAGACGCGCAGGCGTCCACGGCGATGGCCAGCAAGGACCTCCCGCCGACGGTGAGGGCGCGCTTGTCGCGTCCCATCCGAGCAGACCGGCCGCCGCCCAGGATGATCGCGAACCGTCGGCGCATCGGGCCAGCGTAAAGGTCATCGAGTGGGTGAATAAGGATCCGGATCGGGCAGGTCTGTCCCAGCCCGATCCGGATCGTTGTTTAGGGGTCGCTAGCGCGGGGACGGTTCTTGCGGTCACTGGGACCGTCGATCGGTACCTGGGGACGGTTCTTTCGGTGCACACCGAAGCCGTCGTTCAGCGGTCGAAGACCGACCAGCAGATGTCGTTGCGCAGCCGCTGGTCGTCCAGCACCAAGTCCCGGATCGCCTCCGGCAGATGGTCGCGTTGCCAGCGGCACTCCACGCGTCCCAGCTCGTCCGCGCGATCGGGTGGTGCCGTGGCGCGGACCGCTTTGATCGCGTAGGCGGCGGCGCCCAACTCGTGCGCAGCGACGTGGGCGACCGCGCCGGCCTGCCCGGCGGCGTAGGCGGCGAAGCGGGCGGCGCCGGTCAGATCGCGGGCGGCTCCCATCGCGTGCCCGCCGGCGGCGCGGGACTGCATCATCGCCACCTCGCCTCGCGTCCAGGCCTTGATCTGGGCGATGGCTTCGCGGGGACGCCGATCGCCCGGGCGGACCGCCTCGAACAGGGGTAGCACGTGCTCGGCGCAATCGGCCGCCCATAAGGCCAGCAGCCGATGATGGTGGTCGGTCAGGGTGCCGCCGCGACGAAGGGTGATGAATCGCGGGTCGCGGATTCTTGGCAGGATCATGGTCACCCAACCTGTTTCAGGGTGTCGGCCGCCGGAGCGAGTGCTCTCTCCGCCCGGCCGGTCACGGGCAGTTCGACCACTCGGTGCTGCCGTCGGAGAAAAACTGCTTCTTCCAGATCGGCAGCCGGGCCTTGATCTGCTCGACCAGTTCTGAGCAGGCGACGAACGCCTCGGCCCGATGCGATGCCGACACCGCCGCGACCATGGCCAGGTCACCCACCCGCAGGGTGCCCACCCGGTGCGCCACCGCGATCGCGTGGACGCCGTCGCGTCCGGCCAGCTCACCGGCGATCTCGGTGACGACCGCGTCCGCGCTCGGGTGGCGGACGTAGTCGATGCCGTCCACGTCCCGGCCGTGGTCGTGGTTGCGGACCACCCCGGTGAAGCTGACGGTGGCGCCTGCCCGGTCATCGGAAACCAGGGCGGCCAGGCGTGCCGCGTCCAGAGGCTGCTCGGAGATGGTGGCGAGAACAACGCGTGCCGGCATGGTCGTCATCGCGGCGATACTACGCCGCCGGGAGCTGCGCGGCCTGCGTACGATCGCGGCATGGCAGGGCGTCGGATAGCAGGATTGGGGCCGGCGATCGCCCGGCTGACGGTCATTGGTGGGTTGCTCGGAGCGACCGTGGTGGTGGCGCCGGCGTGGTACGTCCGCGCCGTCACCGAGGGGCGGATGGCGAGCGTCGATGAGGTACCGGCGCAGCCGGTCGCGCTGGTGCTCGGCGCCGAGGTGTACGCCGACGGGCAGCCGTCACGCTACCTGCGCGCCCGGCTCGATGTGGCCCGCGAGTTGTTCGCAGCGGGCAAGGTGCGGGCGTTCCTCGTCTCCGGCGATGGCACCAGGCACTACAGCGAGACCGACGGCATGCGCGACTACCTGATCGAGCACGGGGTGCCGGCGGACCGCATCGTCGGTGATCATTCCGGCTTCGACACCTACGACTCGTGCGTGCGCGCCAAGCGGATCTTCGGCGTCAGCAGCGCGATCGTGGTCAGCCAGACCTATCACCTGCCCCGCGCTCTGGCGATCTGCCGGGCGATCGGCCTGGACGCCTGGGGTGTCGGCGACGAGTCCGTCAAGACCAACGAGGAGATGTGGTCCTACGGCACCGTGCGCGAACTCGGCGCCAACCTGAAAATGGTCTGGGACGTGCTGAGCCGCCGCGCGCCCGTCCTGGGAGCCCCCGACGATTCGGTGCAGCGGGCGCTGCGCGACTGAGCCCAGGACGCCCTGATCGGGTCGGCCTACCTTTCGGGACTGCCGATCATCGTTGGTTGAGCTTGGGGAAGCGCTGATCCTCGTTGGTCGAGCTTGTCGAGGCCTGTCTGACAAGGGGTTTCGACACGCTCAACCAGCGACGACGGCATGGTCTCGCCAGCTCGCCAACGAGGGTCAGCGGCGGTTGAAGGTCTCCGGGTCGGGACCGACCCGATTGCCGGCATCCAGGGCGTCGATGGCGCGCATGTCGTCGGCGGTCAGTTCGAAGTCGAAGATGTCGGCGTTCTCGCGCAGCCGCTCGGGGCTGGAGGACTTCGGGAAGACGATCAGGCCGCGCTGGATGTGCCAGCGCAGGATGACCTGGGCCGGCGTCCGCTCGAGTCGGTGGGCGATGCCGGCGATCACCTGGTCGTCCAGGTCGGCGCGGCGGCCGAGCGGGCTCCACGCCTCGGTCGCGATGCCGAGCTCGGTGTTGGCGTCGACCAGGTCGAACTGGCCGAGGCTGGGATGCACCTCGATCTGGTTCACCGCCGGCACGACCTCACTGTTCTCGATCACCCGGCGCAGGTGCTGCTGATGGAAGTTGGACACGCCGATCGAGCGGGTGAGGCCGTCGGACCGCAACTGCTCCAGATCGTGCCAGGCCTGCAGATAGTTGTCGAAGTCGGGCGTCGGCCAGTGGATCAGGTACAGGTCGACATGGTCGAGGCCGAGCTTCTCCAGGGACTCGGCCAGCGCGGCCGGGGCGTCCGTCTGCCTGCTGTTCCACAGCTTCGTGGTGACGAAGATCTCATCGCGGGCGATGCCCGACTCGGCGATCGCGGCACCCACCTCGCGCTCGTTGCCGTAGATCGCGGCGGTGTCGATGTGCCGGTAGCCGTTGGCCAGGGCGTAGGCCACATGTTCCTTGGTTTCCTCGGCCGGCATCAGGAACACTCCCAGGCCGAACTGGGGAATGCGGTTGCCGTCGTTGAGGGTGATGCTCGGGATGTTCACGTCGCTCCTCGCTCGGGTACAGGTCTCGGACGAGCCTACGCGTCCCGTGACGCGCCGACAGACTGACCACGGTCATCGCGCCGATGCCGGGCCGATCGTCAAGAACCCGAAAAGTCCACACTCGATGCGGAGGCCTACGGCAGGCTGAGGCAAGAAGTCGCCTGACCTCCGCAACGAGTGTGGACTTTTCGGGTTTCGGGCGGCAGACCCGAGCTTGGTCACCGCACGAACACGGCGCCGGCCACCGCGACGCCGGACGCCAGCCAGCCGATCGCCACCACGGTGCGCCAACGGTCCGGACGGCTGAGCAGCTTCTGGGCCGCCATCAGCGCAGCCAGCGCAACGGTCGCCCAGGCCGGATGCCCGGCGAGGGTCAACGCCACCATCGCCGGTCCGCCGACCAGCAGGCAGGTGACACCGTGCCGGAGCCCGTACTCAACGGCAGCGGAGTCGGCGGACGCCCCGGCGTAGCCGACCGGCCAGGTGCGGCAGCATCGTCGTAGCGCCCGACGCTTCACCGCTGTCAACTCCCAGGCGCCGGCCGCCAAGACGACGACCGCGACGACCCAGGGCGCTGGCGAGCCGATCAACGACAAGGCGAAACCAGGTGCTAGCCAGACCACCACATATCCGAGCAGGAACAGGGCGATGGAGCGTTGCCGCCGCGACGTCCTGGTGTTGAATCCGAGGTAGCGCAGGTGCGGGATCGTGGTCGGCACCATCATCGCGAACACCATCGCCACCCAGATCAGCAACTGGCCGTCCGTCGAATGCGGCGCGTCGCCACCCTCGACCCCGTGGTGGTGACCCGGGAGTCCCCAGCCGGAACCGCTGGTGAACCAGCCCAGCGCCACCGCCAGCCACACCCAGGATGCGGACGCGAGCAGGAGAGCCAGCCATTCGGGGTGCTGGGACGGCCACATCCGGATCTGCCGGCCACGGAGGGCATGGGTTTCGACGGGCTCGACCGACGGGGTTCGGATCGACGCGGTCGGGGCCCGCGGGGTCTCGACAAGCTCGACCAACGGGGTCTCGACAGGCTCGACCAACGGGGTCTCGACAGGCTCGACCGGCGGGGTTTCGACAGGCTCGACCAACGAGGGTTCGACCAACGAGGTCTCGACCGGCGATGGCCCGGCCGGCGGGGAGGTCATTGGATCAGCAGCGCGATAGTGCCGATCACCACCTCCGGCTCGGGTGGCGCGTCCTCGGGGATCGGGTTGACCGGGGCCAGGGTGGCTCGGAACTGGGTGGCGTCCCAGCGATCCTCGGCGTCCAGGCGTTGTACCAGGGTGGTGATGTCGAACAGGTAGCTGAGTTCGTGGTCGGCGTCCGGCTGCTGCGACTCGCGCAGCCCGAACAGCGGCAGGGTGCCGACCAACTCCGGCGCCCCGGACGTCGGCTGCAGGAAGACGCCCCACTCGGCGCTGGGCAGCCGGTCGGCGCTGATGTGCTCCACCGACACCAGGAAGCGTTGCGCGGCGCGGGTGGTGGGGGCGTCGGTCGGGAAGGCGACCTCGGTCGGCCCCTCGGTCAGCCGGACGGGTTCCTCGGCGGCACCGACCCGCTGCGGCGGACGGCGGTCGCGCGGCCGCTGCGGCCCGCGGGTCGGATCGTCCACGACTCCTCCTGCACCCGACGAGGCGGGGATCGACACATCGGCGTAGCGGTACCCGAGGCCGGCCAGGTTCAGCACCTCGCCACAGCTGGGCTGGATGCGCTGGCCGGCGGCGTCCAGGAACTCGAAACTGCGATCGACGAAGCGGCTGCCGGTCGGGTCGAGCCCGAGCCCGGTGGTGCCGCGCCACACCTCCCAGAGCCGGTCCAGGTTGGCGTGGTGCAGCCAGAAGATCGGGTCGCCGGCAGCCTGGTTGAAGTCGCTCATCTTGCCGGTCGGGCCGCCGACGAAGACGTGCACCGAGCCGTGCGGGGTGATCTCCAGCGGCCCCGGGATGGCGTTCGGGGCGCCGGCGTGGTTGAAACCGGTCTCGGTGCCGGCGAAGGCCGGATCGAACGGCGCCGAGTACGGAGTGGCGAAGAACCAGCCGGCGGCGGTGGTCTGGGCGGGTTGCAGTCGGGCCAGCCGGGGCGTGGGCTCACCGCGGAACCGGACCGGTGAGTTCACCCCGAGGTCCCGGGCCGAGTCGAACAGCGGGTTGGGCGAACCGTCGTCCAGGGTCGGGGTGCGGAAGGCGGGCGGCAGCGAGCGGGCGCCGTCCCGGTCGTAGTCCCAGTAGGGCAGTGCCCAGCCGGCCTTGGTGTCGTCGTCCACCTGGTCGGATTCGGCGATGATCGACCGGCAGACCGCCTCGAACGCCTGCAGGTACATCCGGTGCCAGGGCAGGAAGTACCAGCAGAAGTGCTGGCAGGTGTTGCGCAGGCCGTCGTTGGGGTCGGGGAACATGCCATGCACCTGGGTGTGGTGGCTCCACAGCCGGTGCTGCGGGCCGGCGTTGCGCTTCAGTTCCCGGACGGCGACCGCGTAGGCGGCGATGATCGGATGGGTCGGTGCGCCCTCGGGCTGCAAGGCGTAGACGTCCTGCCGGACGAACGGCTGCGGGTCGGGGGGAATCACCGGCGGCTCGGCTGCTTTCGCGATCTCGTCCAGCCGGACGACGGTCCGCGGACCGACGTCGTCGAACAACTGGCCTTGTGGCACCTGCAACTCGACGACTTTGAACCGCACCACGGCCTGTGCGGTCTCCTGGCCGTAGGTGCCGTCCGCGCCGTGTACCGGGAGTGCGGCAGCGTCCCAGATCAGCAGCGCCTGCTGCACCTTGAGCACAGCCGGGTCGGTGGCGTTCTGGAACCGCGAGATGCGTTCCGGGCCTCCGTCGGCGATGCGCTGCAGCAGCGAGTCTCCGGCGAACAGTTGCGACGTCAGCATCGAGGCCTCCTGGGACGGTGTGCGCCCGATCCTGCCAACTCGATCGCGCCGACGACAGGGGTAGTTCTGCCACTGATCGATTCCAGGGCCGGCTACTCGCGATCAGTCCGAGATCGACCCCAGAGTGGTGGCGGGTCGGTGAGCCGCCAGGCGTGAACCACCCAGGTGCGGCGACCACTCTGGGGTCGATTTCGGACTGAATCGAGGTACACCGTGGGTCACCGACGCCGACTCGGTTTCGACAAGCTCAGCGGTGCGCGGAAAGATGGAGCACGTGCTTTCCCTGCCCGCGCTGCTGACCGATCGTTTCCAGGCCGTCACCGGGGTGGATCCTGAGCTCCGTCCGGCGACCAGGCCGCAGTTCGGGCACTTCCAGTCCAATGTGGCGCTTCGGCTGGCGAAGGCCGAGGGCATGCCGCCGCGCGAGATCGCCCAGCGCATCGTAGCCGCGGCCGAGGTCGCCGACCTGTGTGAGCCGCTTGAGATCGCCGGCCCGGGCTTCATCAACATCCGGCTGCGCAACGATGTGCTGGCCGCGGTGGTGACCGGCATCCTGCGCGATCCGGACGCCGTGATCGAGCGGGCCGACCAGCCGCAGCGGGTGGTGATCGACTATTCGGCGCCCAACGTGGCCAAGCCGATGCACGTCGGCAACCTGCGCTCGACCATCATCGGCGACTGCTTCGCTCGGGTGCTGCGCGCCCAGGGCCACACGGTGATCGCGCAGAACCACATCGGCGACTGGGGCACCCAGTTCGGCATGCTGGTCGAGCAGATCCTGGTCGAAGGCATCGACGCCGGCACCCTCGATCTCGCCTCGTCGGTGGCCCTCTACCGGCGGGCACAGGAGCACTTCCGCGCCGACGAGGCGTTCGCGGACGCCGCCCGCCGCAGGGTGGTGGCGCTGCAGTCCGGGGATGAGCAGACTCGGGCGATCTGGCGCTCGCTGATCGAGGTTTCCAAGGTCGGCTTCAACACCGCCTACCGCCGGCTGGGCGTGCTGCTCACCGACGACGACCTGGCCGGCGAGTCGATCTACAACGATCTGCTCGCCGGTGTCGCCGACGACCTGTCGGCGTCCGGCATCGCGGTGGTCGATGACGGAGCACTTGTGGTGTTCGTGCCCGGTGACGAGGCCCCGCTGATCGTCCGCAAGTCCGACGGCGGCTACGGCTACGCCGCCACCGACCTGGCCGCCGTCCGGTACCGGTTCGGCACCCTGGACGCCACCCGCTGCATCTACGTGGTGGGCTCGCCGCAGGCGCATCACTTCGCGCAGGTGTTCGCGGTGTCCCGGATGGCCGGCTGGGTGCCCGAAGGCGGCGTCCTCGAGCATGTCGGCTTCGGTTCGGTGCTCGGCCCGGACGGCAAGATGTTCAAGACCCGGGACGGCAAGACCGTCACCCTGGACACCCTGCTCGACCTGGCCGAGGAGGTTGCTGCGCCCGACATCGCGATGGCCGCGGTGAAGTACGCCGACCTCTCCACCTCGCTGCACAAGGACTACGTCTTCGACGCCGACCGGATGACGGCCACCACCGGCAACACCGGTCCGTACCTGCAGTACGCGCACGCCCGGGTCAGCGGCATCCTGCGCAAGGCGGAGGCGGAGGGTTGGGCGTCCAACGGTGTCACCGTGCTGGACGACCCCGCCGAGCAGGCTCTCGCGCTGCTGCTCTCCCGCTTCGGCGAGGTGGTCGCCGAGGTGGCCTCCGGGCTGCAGCCGCACAAGCTGTGCACCTACCTGTTCGACACCGCCACCGCGTTGAGCACCTTCTACGAGCAGTGCCCGGTGCTGAAGAGCGAGGGTGACGTGCGGACGTCCCGGCTGGCGATCTGTGCCGCCACCCGGACGGTGCTGGCGAAGGGTCTGTACCTGCTCGGGATCGTCGCCCCCGACCGGATGTGACCGCAGGGAGACCTCGGTATGTTCGGACCAGCCAACCGCCGGCACCTTCACGTGATGACCTTCAACATCCGGCTGGCGCATGGCCACACCCGGTCTGGTGAGCCGGATCACTGGCCCGATCGTGCCCCGCTGGTGGCCACCCTGCTTCGAGCCGAGCAACCGACGCTGTTGGGAATCCAGGAAGGCACCTTCCCGCAGCTGCCCGTCATCGCCAGCGCTCTTCCTGGTCATGGGATGGTCGGCTACGGACGCGACGGCGGCAGCGCCGGCGAGCATGCCGCGATCTTCTTCGATGCGGCCCGGCTGAGGCTGCTCGAGTGGGATCAGCTGTGGCTCTCGGACACCCCCAGACTGGTCGGCTCGTGCACCTGGGGAAACCAGGTGACGCGCATCCTGACCTGGGCGCGGTTTCGCGATCGGGCCACGAACACGGACTTCGTGCACGTCAACACGCACTTCGACCATGAGTCGGAGCAGGCCCGGGTGCGCAGCGCGGAGATGCTGGCCGACCTCGTCGCCGGCGATCAGTTCGCGGACGTCCCAGTCATCGTGACCGGGGACTTCAATGCCCCCGTCGGGTCGCCGTCCTGGCATGCGCTGGTGACTCGCGGTCCGCTGGCCGACTTCTGGGAAACGGCCGATCAGCGGGTCACGCCGGCCTGGGGTACGTTCCCGGACTACGGCGAACGGGTCGAGGACGGCGAGCGGATCGACTGGATGCTGGGCTCGCCGGGAGTGCGCGCCGAGAAGATCGGGATCGGCGCTGTTCCCGTCGGCGAACCTGCGCCGTCGGACCATGCGCCCATCCAGGCGCTGATCCGGCTGAGCTGAATCACGTCGGTCGAGCTGTCGAGACCCGGTGGACGGGCCGGGCCGAGAGGGTCTCGACCAGTTCGACCTGCGGTGTGAGGGGGCTCGACCAGTTCGACCTGCGGTGTGAGGGGTCTCGACGAGCTTGACCTCGGGTGTGAGGGGTCTCGACCAGCTCCACCAGCGATCGTTGTCTCCGGCTCAGGTGCTCAGCCGCGGCTGGTAGCTGACCCGCTTGCCGGTGTGGTCGGTGTAGCCGATCGAGCGCACCAGGCGGTGCGTGGACGAGTCGGAGGAGACTTCCGCCTCGGAGAGCACCAGGTACCAGACGCTGCCGTCGGGCATCGTGCCGACGGTCCAGCGGGCCCGCTCTGCCGGTGTGATGGTGACCGCCGAAGCGCCGTGGGGGAGCATCCCCACCGAGGCCCGCTGCGCAACATTCGACAAGAAGGCACGTACCTCGGTACCCGCGGGCGACCCCCACACGATGGGCGACACGGCGCCGCTGGCACCGAACACACCCCAGCCGCCGTCCTCAATGTCGCGCCGCCCGGCGTTGCGGTACACCGTCAGGGTGGTGTCGCCGACAGTCAGCCCGGCACTGGGCAACACCGTGTCGGGGGCGGTCCGGACCAGGCCGTCCGAGCCGATCCAAATCAGCTGGGCATCGCGTCCGCGGCCCTCGTCCCAGCTGGCCGCCAGGGTGACTCCGGTGTTCAGGTCGGTCCATCGCCGCAGCTGACCGGGGATCGGACCGCTGAGTTGCGCGTCCCGCACCACGTCGGGAATCAGCGTCACGGTCAGCCCGGTTCGCACCGTGGTGGTGAAGAGCCGACCCGGCGCCGCGACGTAGGTGTGCTGACGCACGTCGTCCGGACGGCCGGCGATCTCCTCGGTGACGGTGAGCCGCACCTGGTCGGCGGCAGCGTCCGCACGGACGGTGATCACTCGGCGGATCGCGGGTTCGCCGGTGGTGAAGCCGAAGACGGCCGTGGTCACCCCGGGCCGGACCGATGGGGTCGCCAGCGGCGCCGGCTGAACGGTGACCGGACGTGGCGCGAGCACCACCCAGCCCAGCAACCCGGCGGTCACCGCGGCCGCCGTCGCTGCGACCAGCTGACGGGCCCGGCGTTGCCGCTGGATGCGTGCCGCGCGGGCGAGAACCTCCGGCACGCCGACCGACGGCCGGGCCTCGCCGGCAAGCTGCTGCAGGCCGTCCCGCAACCGCGCCTCGGTGGTCGTCATCGCTGGTCTCCTTTCCCGAGCGGAGCGTCGTGCTGCGCCCGCAAGCCGGCCAGGGCACGGGAGCAGGCCGACTTCACCGCGCCCACGCTGATGCCCAGGCACTCGGCGGTCTGTGCCTCGGTGTAGTCGTCGAAGTAGCGCAGCACCACGATCCGGCGCTGCCGTGGAGTGAGGGTGGCGAGTATCCGGGCGGCTTGGTCGCGGTCATCGACCTGATCCTGCGCCCGGTCGACGAACGGGCGATCCGCCCATTCGGTGGGGATCGGCCGCCGCCGGCGCCGTTCGTCGATGCTGAGGTTGACCAGGACCCGGCGGGCGTACCCGGTCGCGTCGTCCAACCGGACCCGGTCCCAGGCCGCATAGGTCCTGGTCAGCGTCTCCTGCACGAGTTCGTCGGCACGGTCCTGGTCGCCGGTCAGCAGGTAGGCCGTGCGAGCCAGGTAGCGCCGGGCGGACGTGGCGAAGGCGGTGAATTCCGTCTCCCGCCGCGACCTGCCCCCGAATCCGACCATGCGATCCCCTCCATCGATTGCCACTCTCTACGCAGCGGGGCTCTCGATGGTTGCCTCTCGGCGGAAAGTGCGCTGGTTCTCGTTGGTCGAGCTTGTCGAGACCTCCCCTGAGGAAGCGCTGATGATCGCTGGTCGAGCTTGTCGAGACCCCTCTGGCAACCGGTTTCGACAAGCCCAACCAGCGAGACTCAGCATTGATCAGCGCTTCCCTCACGGGTCTGGACACGCTCAACCAGCGAAACCGGGCACTGATCAGCGCTTCCTCAACGATCGACGTCCCGGCCCGACTCCAGGTCGCCGCACTCGATGGTCAGCACGCCGCATGTCCGCAGGTAGTAGGCGCCCCCGGAGTCGCCGCTGAGCGAGTCGGCGAAGGGACGCCAGTGGTCGCGTCCGAGCAGCACCGGGTGCCCGGGACGTCCCGCGAAGACTGCTCTGACCAGGCAATCCGAACTCGCCACGGCGAGTAGCCGGCGCACCGTGTCCGGGCTGCCGTCCGGGACGTCCACAGGGATGATCGCCGCTGCGTCCGGTGCCGGCCGGAGCCGGCCGACGGCATCGAGCCCGGTCCGCAACGACTCCGACATCCCTTCGGCCCAGCTCGCGCAGACCACGGGTGTCGCCTCGGCGGGCAGCACTGCGCGGGCCGCCTCAGCCGAGGCTCCCAGCACCACGATCACCTCGGCGCAGCCGCCGTCCAGCAACCGCCGCACCGCCAGCTGCAGCCACGGGTCGCCGGCCGGCGTCCTCCGCAGCGCCTTGGGTCCGCCGGCCCGGCGACCGGCGCCCGCGGCCAGCACGATCCCGGTCACCCGGAGCTGGCTCGAGGACGCGCCGCTCAACGATCCCGCTCCGGGGCCACCACCCGCCGGCCCCGCACGTGCACCGCGGTGATCGCCGCTTCACGCAGCCCCATCAGCAGGGTGAACAGCACCTGGTACAGCGCGCGATGCGGATCGGGATCGTGGCCGGCTCCGGCCAGCGCCACCGCGAGATGCTCGTCCCGATCCGGCTCGATGGTGACGAAGTCGGCTTCCTTGCCCAGATCGAAGTTACCGAACCGGTCCTGCTGGTCGAGGGCTCGGGCACCCGCCAGCGTGCACAGGTAGAGCAGTTGCGGCGGGGTCAGAGCCACCGAATCGGCGTCCGGCTCGGACAGATGCACCTTGTAGGCGTCGTTCGCCACCCGCGGGATCAGCCACTCGTCGCCGGCGCCGACGTCCGACCCGAGGGCCACCGTGACGCCGTGCCCGACCGTCCGTCGCCACGGCATGGTGCCCGAGCCGAGAAACTGCTGCGAGGTGGGGCAGTGCGCGATCGAACTGCCGGACGCCGCCAGCCGGGCCAGTTCGTCGTTGGTGCAGTGCACGGCGTGGGCCATGATCGTGCGCCGTCCCAGCAGCGACTCGCCGCCGCGCTTCGACCCGGGCAGGAACAGCCCGTCGTAGGTGTCCAGGTAGCTGTCCACCCGGTACTGGGCACGGACAGCCGCGATTTCGCCGTCGCCTGGCCGGTTGTTCTCGTTCAGGTGGGTGTGCAGGTACACCCCACGGTCGCGGACGCCGGCGTACAGCTCGCCGAGCGCGGCCAGCGTGCGCGGGGTGACCGAGAGCGAGAACCGGGGCACCACCGCCACCTGCAGCAGCGCGGACGCCGGATCACCGGTGTCGGCACAGTGCCAACGGTCGATCTCGTCGGCGACCAGGGTGATCGCCTCGTCCTCACCGGACAGCAGCGGTGCGGCGCTGGCCGGTCCCACGGTCTGGATGCCGCGTCCGGAGACGATCCGCAGGCCGGCGTCCCGGGTGGCCTCGAACAGGGCGTCCTGACCGCCGGGGAAAGCCGAGCCGAAGACCATCGCGGCCGTGGTGCCGACCTGGATCCGGCGCCGGGTGAAGCTGCGGGCGATCCGGACGGCGAAGGCGTCGTCGGCCAGCCGGGCCTCGGCCGGGAACACGCAATGCTCCAGCCACTCCAGCAGCTGGCCGCCGCCGTAGGCGTCGGTGGTGAAGGTCTGCGGGTAGTGCAGATGGGTGTCGACGAAGCCGGGCAGCAGCAGCGCCGAGCCGTCACCGACCACCCGCCATGAGGTGTAGCCGGACGGCAGGTCGGCGTAGCTTCCCACCCACGCCACCCGCCCGGTGGCGTCCACCGCCAGGGCGCCGTCCGGCACCGACACCAGCTGCCGGTCAGCTGCGGCCAGGTCGGCGTCTCCGGCGATGTGCAGCACGTGGCCCCGATGGACCGCCGCCAGCAAGGCGGAATCCGGCGAAGAGCCGGCTGCGCGGGGCGCATTGGCGCCCGGAGCCGTCCCGGCGGCGATCCCGGCGGGGTCGGGGACCATCAGTGCCCGTATTCGGCCGCGATCCGCACCTTGGCGGCCGCGATCGGGTTGGCGTCGGCCACCTTCTCGTCGAACCGGTGGTTGAAGATCTTGGCGACCTCGATCAGCCCGGACGCCTTCTCGGCCGCGACCGAGTTTGCCAACCGGGTCCAGCCGTGCGCGATCACCTTCTCGTAGCGGTCCACATCACTGGCGCTGACCACCAGCGGGAAGCCGTACTTCTCCTTGTAGGCGTTGGTCAGCTCGGTGAGATCGTCGAGATCCTCGCCGACCAGGGTGGGCAGGCCCTTGGTCTCATGGTCCGCCGCGTAGCGGATATGCGCGGTGTCCGCCGACGAGCCGAGATCGGGGAAGGACTGCAGCAGCGTCAACTGCTCGTCACCGGACGCCCCGAGCAGGGCGTCCTGGAAGGCGCCGCGCAGCGCGTAGGCGTCGGCGAACGGACGAGCCCGGTAGGCCAGTTCGACCGCCCACGGCGCACCCTGGACGAGGTCGCCGAAGGTCTCGCCGAACTGCTCCGGGGTCATGTCGTTGACCTGCTCGATGGTCACCAGGCCCTCGCCCGGACGTCCCGCGACCGCCTGGCCGTGGCCGCCGGTGTGGAAGAACAACAGGTTCAGCCCGATCGCGACGATGGCGCCGAGGGTGATGCCGGAGCCGAAGAAGATCTGCGCCCAGCCGGGGAAGGCGCCGGCGATCGCACCGTAGCCGGTGATCAGGCCGGCGGCACCGATCGTGGTGCCGACCACGATGCTGTTGCGGTGATCGGTGAAGTCGACCTTCTGCAGGGTCTGGATGCCGGCAACGGCCACCGCGGCGAACAACGCCAGCGCGGCGCCGCCGAGCACCGGGTGCGGAATGCCGGCGACGATCGCGGCCGCCTTCGGCAGCAGGCCGAGGATGATCATGATCACGCCAGCCGCCGCCACCACCCAGCGCGACTTCACCTGGGTGAGCCGGACCAGGCCGACGTTCTCGGCGAAGGCGGTGTACGGGAACGAGTTGAGCACCCCGCCCAGGGTGGTGGCCAGGCCGTCCGCCCGGATCGCCGCGGCGATGTCGCTGGGCCGGACCCGCTTGCCGACGATCTCGCCGGTGGCGTAGGCGTCACCGGTGGTCTCGACCATGGTGATCAGCATCACGATGATCATCGACAGGATCGCGGTGATCGAGAACTGCGGGAAGCCGAAGTAGAACGGGGTGGTGATGCCGAACATCGCCGAGGAGGCGACATCGTCGAAGTGGGCGTCGCCGAGCAGGAACGCGGCGAAGGTGCCGACCACCAGGCCGATCAGTACCGCGACGGTCTGCAGGAAGCCGCGGGTGAACCGTTGCACGGCCAGGATCAGCGCCAGTGTTCCACCGGCGTAGGCGAGGTTCTTCAGCAGCAGTTCGGGGTTGCGCAGGGAGTAGTCGAACATCTGCACCGGGGTGAACGCGCCGGCGCTGTCGATCACCACGCCGTTGAGGCCGCCGATGGCGCCGAAGGTGATGTCGCCGGCCGCGACCGGCACCAGCGCGATGCCGATGATCAGGATGATCGACCCGGTGACCACCGGTGGGAAGTACTTCAGCAGCCGGGCGAAGAACGGGGCCACGAAGAAGGTGAACAGGCCGGCAACGATGACCGCCCCGTAGATGGTGAGCAGGCCGTCGACCGGCGTCCCGCCGGTGCCGATCACGGCGAGGCCGATCGCGATCATCGGCGACACCGCGGTGAAGGTGACGCCCTGCAGCAGCGGCAGCCGGATGCCGACCCGCCAGGCGCCGCGGCCGAAGCCGACCGCCTGCAGGATCGAGGCGATGCCGCAGGTGAACAGGTCGGCGTTGATCAGGTGGATCAACTGCTCGTTGGTCAGGCCGAGCGCGTTGGAGACCAGGATCGGGACGAGAACCGCGCCGGCATAGAAGGCGAGCACGTGCTGGAAGCCGTAGGCCGCCAGCTGAGGAGCCGGCAGAACCTCGTCGACCGGATGGACACCGGGCTTCGTGGTGCTCTGCGACACGGTGGAGGTGGCCATTGCGACTCCCGTCGTAGGGGCGACCCGGGCGGGCGCCGGGAACATCTTCAGCCCGGTTTCCGCGTCCGCAGCCCCGCTTCGCCGGAAAGTAACGGCGCCTTCATCGAACCGGAACACGGCGTGGATAGTCATGGGGGCAACCCGGGACGGCGGTCGGGGTGGGGAGGGACGACGTGTTCGAGCTTGCCGTGGACCTGTTGCGACACCTGGACGCGGGGGAGTCCGTCGCAGTGGTGACGGTGACCAGGGTGCTCGGCTCGGCGCCGCGTCCGGTCGGTGCCTCGATGGCGGTCGCGGACGCCGCGTCCGGGCAACTCGTGCTGGGGGCGATCTCGGGCGGCTGCGCGGAGGCCGCCGCCCACGGGTTGGCGCTGCAGGTGCTGGACTCGGGCGAGCCGATGACTGAGCATCTCGGCTTCGACGAGTGGGCGTTCTCGACCGGGCTGTCCTGCGGCGGCCAGCTGCGGGTGCTCGGCTATCGGCTGGACGCGTCCCGGGGTGAGCTGGTCGGCGAACTGCGAGCCGCCGCCGAGGGATCGGACGCCGCGCTGGCGATGGTCTCCCGCGGACCCGCCGAGCTGCTCGGCCGGATCGTCACGCTCACCGGCGGCGACGCCGTCCTGCCTGACGAGGCGCTCGGCGTGGTGCGGAAGGAACTCGCGGAGCGGCTGGTCGACGGACGGTGCAGCGTGCTGGAGTTCTCCGACGAGTTGGAGCTGGTGGTGCTGGTCAGCCGGGCGCGTCCCCGGCTGCTGATCTTCGGCGCGGTCGACGTGGCGGGCGCGCTCAGCCGGCTGGGTGGCCAACTGGGGTACCGGGTGACGGTGTGCGACGCCCGGGCGTTGTTCGCGACCGCGGACCGGTTTCCGGACGCCGACGAGGTGATCGTCGACTGGCCGGCCCGGTACCTGGCGTCCACCCAGGTCGACGCCCGCACGGTGATCGCGGTGTTGACCCATGAGGAGCGGTTCGACGTCCCCCTGCTCACCGCCGCCCTGGACGGCCCGGCCGGCTACATCGGTGCGATGGGGTCGCGCCGAACTCATCTGCGCCGCCTCGGCCTGCTTCGTGAGGCCGAGGTGCCCGAGGCGGCGTTGGCCCGGCTGCACTCGCCGATCGGCCTCGACCTGGGCGCGGCCACCCCGATGGAGACCGCGGTCTCGATCATGGCCGAGGTGATCGCGGCCCGCACCGGAGCGCCCGCCGCACCGCTGGCCGAGGGTTCCGGCCCGATCCATTCCGTGGTGGCGCCGGCATGATCGCCCGCACGGTCATCGCCGGCGCCCACATCGCCACCGTCGACCCGGCAGGCACCGAGCACGCCGACGGCCATCTGGTGATCGACGGTTCGGAGATCGTCGCGGTGGGCGGCGGGGCGCCGCCGGCCTGGGCACTGGACGGGCGCGCGCCGGACGGATCGCCGTGCGTCGAGCGGGTCGTCCTCACCCGGGTGGACGGACGCGGACGACTGCTGACACCCGGGCTGATCAACACCCACCATCATCTCTATCAGTGGTTGACCAGGGGATATGCCCAGGACTCGATCCTCTTCGACTGGCTCACCACGCTGTACCCGATCTGGGCGCGGATCGACGCCGACCTCACCCAGGTGGCGTCGCTCGGCGCGATGGCAGTGCTGGCCCGGTCGGGCTGCACGCTGGTCGGCGATCATCACTACGTGTTTCCGCGGGGCTGCGGCGACATCGTGGGCGGGATCGTGGCCGCGGCCGGCGAGATCGGAGTGCGGGTGCACGCCACCCGCGGTTCGATGGATCTCGGGGCCTCCGACGGCGGGTTGCCGCCGGACTTCGCGGTCGAGAGCACCGAGGCGGCGTTGCGCGCGAGCGCCGAGGCGGTGGCGGCGCATCACGATCCGTCGCGGGAGGCGATGGTCCAGGTGGCGCTGGCCCCCTGCTCACCGTTCTCGGTGACCGCCGACCTGCTGCGCCAGTCGGCGGTGCTGGCCCGCGAACTCGGCGTCCGACTGCACACCCACGGTTCCGAGACGCTCGACGAGGACGCCTACACGCGGGAGCGGTTCGGGTTGACCCCCACCCAGTACCTGGAGTCGGTGGGCTGGCTCGGCCCGGACGTCTGGATGGCGCATTGCGTGCACCTGGACGCCGAGGCGATCGCCCGTTTCGCCTCGACCGGCACCGGGGTGGCTCACTGCCCGACCTCGAACGCCCGGCTCGGCTCGGGCATCGCGCCGGTGCCGCAGCTGCTGGACGCCGGCGTCCCGGTTGGGCTCGGCGTCGACGGGGCGGCGTCCAACGAATCGGGCAAGCTGGGCGAAGAGATCCGTGCCGCCGTGCTGATGAACCGGCTGCGGGCCGGCGCGGACCGGATGCCAGGGCGAAAGGCCTTGTGGATGGCCACCATGGGCGGGGCCACGGTACTCGGTCGCGACCGCGAACTGGGCTCGCTCGAGGTCGGCAAGCTGGCCGACGTCGCGCTCTGGCAGGTCGACACGGTCGACCATGCCGGCCTGATCGACCCGGTCGCCGCCCTGACCCTGGCCGCTCAGCCACCGCTGGCCCTGCTGTTGGTGCACGGCCGTCCGGTGGTGGCCGACGACACCCTGCTCACCGTCGACGAGCCGGACGTCGCCCGCCGGGTCGCCGCGGCGTCCCGAGAACTGGCCGAGCGGGTCTGAGTAGTCATCGTTGGTCGATCTTGTCGAGACCAGGCTGTGCCGCTGAGGGGTTTCGACAAGCTCAACCAACGGTCGGCGGTGGCCCGCGTACCGGTGCTGGGTCTCAGCCGGCGGCCAGCCGCCAGACCCGGTCCTTGCTGAACGGGGTCTCATAGGGGCGGACGCCGATCGCGCGGCGGATCGCGTTGCCCAGGGCGGCTGCGACCGGGTTGTACGGGGATTCGCTCATCGACTTGGCGCCGAACGGGCCCAGGTCGTCGCTGGTGCTCGCGAAGTAGACCTCGGTGTCGCCGATGTCGGCGAGTTGCGGTACCCGGTAGGTGCGGAACGCCGGATTGAGGACGGCTCCGTCGGCCACCAGCACCTCCTCCAGCAGTGCCGAGCCGATCGCCTGGGCCACCCCGCCCTCGACCTGGCCGCGGCACTGCTCGGGGTTCATCACGGTGCCGGCGTCCGCGGCCTGGATGGACTGCAGAATGCGCACCTCGCCGGTGTCGACGTCCACCGCAACCCGGAAGGCGTGCACATTCCAGGCCAGCGAGCGGACGTCGCCGAGTTCCGCGCCGTTCGCCACCAGAGTGTCGCCGACCCGGTGCTCGTCGTCCACCGCCGCGATCAGGTCGGCGAAGCTGAGCCGGCGATCACCGGCGACCACCCCGTCCGCCTCGAGGGTCAGTTCGGACGCCGGCGCCCCGGTGAGCGTGTGGGCGGCGGTCAGCAGCGTCGTCCGCAGGGTCAGCGCGGCGGCGTACAACGCCTTGCCGGCGACCGTGGTGCCGGCCGAGGCGAACGCGCCGGTGTCGTAGGGGGCGGCGTCGGTGTCGGACTGGTGCACGACGATCCGGTCGACGCCGGTGTGCAGCGCGGTCGCCACGATCTGGGTGTGCACGGTGGTGGTGCCGTTGCCGAACTCGGAGGTGCCCACGCCCAGGTGGTAGCGGCCGTCGGGGTGCAGGGTGACCGTGGTGCGCGAGATGTGCCCGAACGGGGCCATGGTGGCGATCATCGCGACCGCCATCCCTTCGCCGCTGCGCCAGCTCGGTCCGGTCGGCCCCACCACACCGTTCCCCCTGGTCAGCGCGGCTTCGGCGAGATCGAGGCATTGGTCGAGGCCGTAGCTGCCGTAGACCAGATCGGCTTCCGGCTCGGCGTGCGCGGTGAGCAGCGGGTCGCCGTCGCGGACCATGTTGATCCGGCGCAGCTCGAACGGGTCCATGTCGAGCGCGATCGCCAACTCGTCCAGGGCCGACTCGACGCCGAAGATCACCTGCCCCAGGCCGTAGCCGCGGAAGGCGCCCGAGGGCACGTTGTTGGTGTAGACAACCTCGGCGTCCACCCGCTTCACCGGCACGTTGTAGAGCGAGATCGACTCGGCGCAGGCGTGGAACATGACCCCGCGGGAGTGATTGCCGTAGGCGCCGGTGTCGGAGAGCAGGTCGAGCTTCAGCGCGGTCAGCCGGCCGTCGGCGGACGCCCCGAGGCTGACCCCGACCCGCATCGGGTGCCGCACCGAGGTGCGCAGGAACTCATCGGCCCGGCTCAGCTCGAACTGCACCGGACGTCCGGTGCGCAGCACGGCCAGCCCGACCAGGTCCTCGGTGAAGATCTCCTGCTTGCCGCCGAAACCTCCACCGACCCGTCCGGTGAACACCCGGACCCGCTCCCGCGGCAGCTCCAGCAGCAGGCTGAGTTCGTCGCGGACCAGGAACGGCACCTGCGTGGAGGTGCGCAGGGTGAGCCGTCCGGCCTCGTCCAGCCAGCCGATGGTGCCGTGGGTCTCCAGCTGGGCGTGGCTGACCCGCTGGGTCTGCCAGACCCCGCTGACCGTGACCTCGGACGCCGCCAGCGCCGCGTCCACGTCGCCGCCGTGACCCTCGTGCAGGCCGACGATGACGTTCCGGTGGGCCTCGTCGACGCGGTCGTCCGGCGTCCGGTCGGGATGGATCAGCGGGGCGCCGGGCGAGCGGGCCGCTTCCGGATCGAAGACGGCCGGCAGCACCTCGTAGTCGACCACGATCAGCCGGCAGGCCTGCTCGGCGATCGCGGCCGTTTCCGCCACCACGGCGGCGACCCGCTGGCCCTGGAACCGGACCACGTCGTCGAGCATCCGGGTGTCGTCCGGGTCGTCGACGCGGTGCTCGTGCCGCGCCGTCGAGTACCGGACGCCGGGCACGTTGCGATGGGTGAGCACCAGTTCGACGCCCGGCAGTGCCTCGGCGGCGGTGGTGTCGATGGCGACGATCCGGGCATGCGGATGCGGTGCGCTGAGCAGCCGCAGGTGCAGCGCGCCCGGCATCACCACGTCGAAGGTGTAGGGCTCGGTGCCGGTCACCACCCGGCGTCCGGCCGGCGGCGGAACCGAGCGGCCCACCGCCGCCTCGCCCGGCGCGGGACGGTCGGTGACCGCCGCCGCCCCGGTCAGCCCGGCCCGGATCGACTGCCGGATCGACCGGTAGCCGGTGCAGCGGCACAGGTTGCCCTTCATCAGCCGGGGCAGGTCGTCGAGGTCGTCAGGGGTCAAAGTGGACGCGGTGACGACCATGCCGGCGGTGCAGAACCCGCACTGGAAGCCGAAGTTGTCGCAGAACGACCGCTGCATCGGGTGTAGATCCTCAGGGGTGCCCAGGCCGGAAACCGTCGTCACCTCGGCACCATCGACGCGGACGGCCGGCACCAGGCAGGAATGCACCGGACGTCCGTCCAGCAGCACCGAGCAGGCGCCGCAGTCACCGGCGTCGCAGCCCTTCTTCATGCCCAGGTGCCCGTGCTCGCGCAGGAAGGTGCGCAGGCACTGACCGGGAGCTGAGACGCCGTCCAGCGCGGTGCCGTCCACCGTGCAGCGGATCTCGTCGCCGGCCTGGCCGGCGACGATCGGAAGGGTGTCCTCGGCGGTCATCGGGCCGCCAACTCCGCGCGTACCTCGTCGGCCAGCACCTGGCTGACCTGGCGACGCCAATCGGCGGCACCCAGCGGGTCGGTGTAGTAGCCGGGTGCGGCGGCGACCGCGGTGCGCAACGTGGCGGCGTCCGGGAGTTCGGGGTAGCGCAGCAGCACCGGACGCAGCGTGGCGGCGGTGATCACGAACAGCGCGGCGCCGTCGGGGTCGAGCCGTCCGGTCAGCACCGCCCCGGAGCGACCCAGCGTGGCCAGGGCGATCTTGCGCAGCGCGGTGCGCGATACCAGCGTGCGGCGCGGAATCTCGATGGCCCGTAGCACCTCGCCGGGAGCCAGCGTGTTGGTGCCGTTGCCGGTGATCAGGCCGGCCACGGCTGCGCGACGGTCGGTGCCGTCCGGGCACCAGATCTCGGCCTCGGCGTCCAGGGTCGCGGCCAGCGTCACCATCGACCCGGCCGCGAACGAGCGACAGATGTTGCCGCCGACGGTCGCCAGCCCCCAGATCTTGAACGACATCAGCAGGGCATCGGCGCAGGCCCGGAAGAGTGGCTGAGCCGACCAGCCGGGTTGTTGCGGCAGCGCGACCAGGTCGGCGATGGTGCAGGTGGCGGCGATCCGCAGGCCGTGCTCACTGACTTCGAGCGCCGGCCAGCCGAGCGCGGTCAGATCGACCAGCCCGGACGTCGTGGGCTGCGGCTCGGAGAACAGCCACGTCCCCCCGGCGAGCAGCGCTTCGTCCGGCGCCAGGACCAACTCGTCACGCGTGCGCGGCCGCCGGTACCGCGTGATCGTGTTGAGGTCCATCGGCACAGTGAACCGAGCGGATGTGTCACCGGTGTTTCGAGCGGGTGACCGCTCCGGGAAGCGCCGGCCGAGCGTGGCAAGGCCGCTTTGGGTCAGCTCCGACGAGGTGTTTCGACGCGAAACCCACGATGGAGGCCCTGGTCAGCCGGACATCAGCAGGCCGCGTTCGGTGCGCGCCAGCAGCTGGATCAGGTGCATCTCGGTGGGCTGGCCGGGACCGACCATCCGGTTGTGGTGCATGTGCACCAGGCTGGGCAGCAGGGTGCCGACCGTGCCGTCCAGTTCGCCGGATCGTTCCAGGTCTGCCAGCGCGACGCCGACCGGCAGTAACGACGTCCGGAAGGCGTCGAGGGCGTTGCTCAGCGGTCCGGGCTGAGGGCTGCCGAGCAGGGCACGCAGCCGGGTCTTGCGCTCCCGGTAGTCGCTACCTGCGACGCGGCCGATCTGGGGGTCCTCGACGAGCGCGGCCTGAGCCTGATAGAACGCCAGCCGCTGCGGTCGGTCGAGTCCCAGCCCGGCCAGCAACGCGGTGGTTGAGGCCACCAGGGTCTCCGGCAGCGGGCCGGGCAGCGCGAGCAGCCTCCGGACGGCGACGCTGTCGGCGTGGAAGGCGTCCTCGCACACCTGGAGACCGGACGGCCCGCCGTAGCGTTCGATCTCGCGGTCGTAGCTGTCCAGCACCAGCCGGGAGATCCGTCCGGCATCGAGGAGTTGCCCAGCGAAGTCGCTCACCTGGGGCAACAGGTGGCGGACCAGCAGGTCCGGCTCACCCTGCCAGCGGATCCGCAGATGCGGTTCCGGATCGCTGTAGCGCAGGAAGAACCACCGCCTGGCCAGCCCCGAGTTCTCGGCCATGTCGATCAGGTCACCCAGATCGGTGGTCAGCAGCCGGGTCAGTTGGTCGTACGGCGCGTAGAACTTGGCGAACAGCCAATCGCCTCCCGGCAAGCGCATACGGTCCCGGACGCTGACCCGGCGCAGCGGACGCGACCCGGTCGCGAGCACCCGAGTCCCGGTGGTCCGGTCGGTCGGAACCTCGTTGGTCGAGCTTGTCGAGACCCCCTCGGTCGGGACGGTCGAGACCTCGTCCGTCGAACTCGCCGTGCATTCGTCGGTCGAGCTTGTCGAGACCCCCCTGGTCGCGACCCGAGGCTCTCCAGACGCGCTCAGCAAGGCATCCGTCCTCGGCGCGGTGCTCGCAGTCTCCGGACGGCGGACCAGCGAGATCACCAGCTCGGTCAGGTAGTGGCCGTCCGGACCGACAAGCCAGGCGTCCGCCACGTCGGGCAGTGCCTCGTCGAGGCGCAGGGTGCCGCCGGAGTTCCGGAACTCGCGGCGCAGCTGCTCCCGGTCATCGGCCTGGCTGAGGTCGAGCAGCAGCCGGTTGTCCGCGATCGTCACATAGACCCGCTCGGGCAGCCCCCAGCGGCTGCGGGCCACGTCGATCGCGGACGCCACCGCGCCGGCGTCCACGGTGCCGGACGGCGTCCAGCCCGGCACACTGAGCAGCCAGCGGGCCGGCGCCAGCACCGTGCGGCCCACCTGGACCCGAGGCAGCACCGGCAGCGACTGGGCCGGCCCCCAGTCGAACGCGGAGAACTCGGCCGGGATGCCCTGCCCGACGGCGTCCAGGAACTGGCAGACCGGGGGCGCGCCGTGATGGTTGAGCATGTGCCGGGCGGTCGGGCGAACACGGACGCCGAGGCTGGCCGAGCGCAGGTAGAACTGGGTGCCGTCGTGACCGACCAGCAGGTCGGCAAGATCCAGCTGGTGCTCGGCGCTGCCGCGTCCGCTGACCACGATCTCGTGGCTCGCGACCCTCGGCCGGATCACCACATTCGTCGAGCGGGGCGTGCCCGGCAGGTAGACCACCTCGGCGGTCACCGAGTCCGGCTCGGCGGCGGTTTCCGCGCCGTCCAGCCAGGAGTAGTAGGCCTCGCCGGCAGTCCCGAACAGGTCGGCGAACCGGCCGAGCCAGCGTCCCGCCGAGCCGGCGCCCAGGTTGGGTCCGATCACCAGGGTGAAGGCGCCGGCATCGACGGCGGCGGCGTCCGTGGCCAGCAGGAACGCGGACACGTCGAGCGACAACGGCGCGTCGCGGGTGTTGGCCGGCGACAGCTCCTTCGCCGGGGAGGCGGGCCAGCCGCTCAACGCGAGGATCGTCTCGGCGTCCAGGTGCACGGTGCGGCGGTCGTCGCGCAGGGCCTCCAGAGCGAGGGTCATCAGTCGCTCGGAGCGCCGGGACTGCACCGCCGGATCGATTCCGGACGCCGCGCCGTGCGTGTGCGGCAACGGCCCGAGTCCCCGGGCCGGATCGAACACCTCGATGAGCGGAACCTCGGCTCCAGCGCCCCAGCGGGCGAGGAAGCGGCGTCCGTAGCCGGCCAGATCACCGGACGTCGACGGCCCGGGACCGATCCGCAGCAGCACCTCGACCGCGCGGGCACATGCCCGCCCCACCTCGGCCGCCAAGCCGCTGCCGGTCAATTCCCGGGTCAGGTCGGTCTGGAAGGTCTCGGCCTGGTTCTGCTGCCCCTGATCGGCGTGCTGATCGGAATGGTCGTGGTGGTGCGCGGCCGGCGCCTGGGTCTGCCGGAGGTGGTCCGCGACTGCTCGGGCAGCCGTGGCGATCCGACCGAAAGCGTCCGGCCGCTGCTGGCCGTCGATCGTTCCGGCGTCCCGATCGGCAACCCTGATCGCTTCGCGCAACTCGGCGACGGACGCGTCCACGGCCGGGTCCGCCCGGCTCAGCAGTGCGTCGGCGTCGGTGCCGGCGGTGGCGTCCGGCCCGGTCAGCGCCGGAACCAGGTCGCTGTGCAGCAGCCCCGCCTGGATCAACTGATCCAGCAGGCCGGTGACCTGCTCGACCGAACCGCCGCTGCCGGTCCGGACCCGTTCGACGAGGTCGGAGTGATCGATCCAGGACGCCGCGGCCGCCAGCGCCAGCCTTGCCGGTTCCGTGGCGCGCACCGAGCCGCCGCCCTGGGCCACCAACCGGTCCGCGGTCTCGGCGACCAGCGGGTCGACGCGCCACCGCAGCCGTGCCCGGACGTTCGGTCGTTGCTCGGCGGAGGTGAGCAAACCCCGCAGCCAACCCATGTCCGGACGCGTCCGGGTGCGGTCTGTGGTGCCGACGCACAGGTCGGTGCCGGTGGCCCAGCCGGCCAGCGACACCGCGGCGAACCCGCCGTACGGGGTGGGCCGGGTGGTCATTCGGATCAGATAGCGAGCCAGACTGGTCCGGGTTCTGGACGCCTCCTTCGGGTCGGCGTCGGAACGCCGGGTCTTCTCCAGCAGGGTCGGGCTCCCGATGGCCAGCGCCCGGACGACACCCGGGTCGTCCAGCGCTTGGGACGGGTCACGCACCCACGGCAGTCGCTCGACCGGCAGCAGCGGCGTCCGCACCATCACCCAGGGGGCGACCCGGTACAGCGCGGTGCCCACCGGCTCAGGTGAAGGCGCGGCCCCCTGCCGGCTCGGTGGTTGGCTCTCAAGTGGAACGCGGGGACGGTTCTTTCGGTCCACTTCCGGTCCGGAAGGACCGTCCCTTCGTTCCGTTCCTGGGCCGGAAGAACCGTCCCCGCGGTTCAGGACAGCGCGAACATCCGGTCCCATGTCGGCTCCACCTCGCTCGCGGCGCTCAGCAGCACCAGGCTGATTCCGGCGGCGCCGTCCAGGACGCCGGGCTGATCGACCTTGTTGTCGCCGGGTTCCACGCAGGCGATGCCCATCGGGCGGTCCGGCTCGACGGCGTCCAGGAGCTGCTCGGTCAACGCGGACGCCGCCTCGGCGAACAGCGGTAGGCCGGTGTCGTGGTGGAACCGGAGGGTGATCTGCAGCAGTCCCGCGACGCCGTGGCAGAAGGTGGGGGAGTCGATGCCGCGCTGCTCGGGCGGACGCCGGTAGACCGCGGCCATCGCCTCGATGGCCAGATTGCGCAGGTCTGAGCGGTCCAACGCCCGACCGGCGAGGAACAGCGCCCGGGCGGCACCGGGGGTGCCGTAGCACCAGGCGTCCCGGCCGACCCGGTGCACCGGCAACTCGGCCAGGCCCTGTGCCGTCCGGGTCAGCGAGACGACGGTGTCCCAACCGGGGCCGTCGTCGCCGAGGCTGACGTGTCCGGCCAGCCAGTCGGCCAGCGACTCGGTCGCAAGCCGGACGTCGTCGCCCCCGGTTCCACCGAGCCGGGCGATCGCGAGCGCTGCCAGCGGCCCCGGGATGCCGTGGGCGAGCCCCAGATTGAGGTTGCCGAACGGGTAATAGGCGCGTTGTTCGTCGTCGTAGAGCAGTTCGGGCGGCGTGAACCAAGCGGGCGGGTCGCCGCTCTCGACAGCCAGCGCCGCCAGGGCGCGCAGTACGAACGGGGTGACCGGACGCGCCGCCTGGTCCGGGTTGGGCAGGGCGCACAGCGCGACGCCGGCCAGGCCGGAGATCTGGTCGAAGGTGCCCACCGAGATCCCGGATCGGCCCCGGATCGCGGCCGCGGTGGCCAGCGCGTCCTGGGCGATCACGCCGTCCAGACCCGGCAGTAGCGGGTTCAGCGCGGAGCCGCCGATCCGGCGTCCGGCGAAGGCCATCCCGGACGACCCGCTCACTGAACCCATCGCCGGCCGGTGGCCCCGTCCGAGCAGTGTCGCGGTGGCGGCGGCGAAGTTCGCGGCCCGGACGTCCCAGCCGTCGTCGGGACGGTGCCGGTGCAGTTCGGCGGACAGCAGCGCCTGGCCCAGGTCGCCCTGGGCAATTGAGGTCGGATCCCAGTGCAGCGCGTTGGGGAAGTTCGTCTGCTGCACCGAGAGCCGGTTGGCCTCGGCCACCCGTGCCGGATCCGTGCACCGTTCGGCGAGCAGCAGCGCCGTCCCGAACGCCCGCTCGGCCAGGTCGGCCGGCAGCGGCGAGCGCCACGACGACGCCGGCCGGACGGCGTAGTGCTGAATCAGCCGGTGCGTCAGCACCGGTGCCGCGGATGGTTCGGCGGCGTCACCCGGCGAACCGTTGCGGTCCGCGGCGGTGCCGGTTTCCCGGGCGGCGCCGCCGGCATCGCGGTCGGAGTCGGGGCCGTCCCTCATGGGCAGACCAACGTCGGGCAACCGTTCTGGGTGACGCACGGGACCACCACGGACGGCTGGCAGCGCCAGTTGCAGACCGTGGGAATGCAGGTCGCACCGCGAATGGTCGGCCAGCACTTCGCGGGCACACAGGTGTGACAGGTGACACCGTTGTTGCACGTCAGGCAGGTATTGCAGGTGTTGCAGGTCGGACCGTTGTTGCAGGTCAGGCAACTCACGCAGGTGGCGCAGGTCACCTGATTGCAGGTCTGGCAGGTGGCGTCGTCGCGGGTCTGGCAGGTGCCGCCGAAGCAGGTCCGGCAGGTGGCGTTGCCGCAGGTGTTGCACTGGGTGATCTGACACGTCTTATGGGTGACGCAGAAGTTCCCGCAGGTGCCCAGCACGGTGTCCAGCCGGCATGCCGGCGGCAGCGTGTCGGGCACACAACCGCCCGCGAAGCTGTTCGGGATGGTGGTGAAGTCGGTGGGCAGGGTGCCGGTGGGGCCGGTGGGGAAGGTCACGTCGGTGTCCGGGGTCAGTCCGCCGGGCAGGCCGGCTCGGGCGTCCACGGCGAACGCGTCGGCGGCGAGCCCGTCGGCGGAGGCGGGACGCGAGTGCACGTACTCGACCGCGGCGTCCCGCTTCAGGCTGACCCGGGTGGCGTCCAGGCCGACGAACGGCGGCTGGTCGGGGGCCACCGATTCGACGGCGAGGACGTCCTCGGTGCGGAACTCGACGTAGTAGTCCAGGGCGGTGTTCAGGTAGAGGCGGCGGTAGCCGTCCCGCTCGCTGTCGCCGAGCAGCCCGGCGAGTTGGAAGGACGCCGGCGCCGGCGTCCCCGGATCGTTGATCCGCGCGGCCACGAACGGGTCGGGCGGACGGCCTTCGATGCCGTTGTCGTTGTCGGCCATGAGAACTCCTCGGTGGGTGGTGGGTCGTCGGATCAGGCGCGGATGGCGCACCAGGCCGGGTCGCTGATCCGGCAATCGCAGGTGACGAAATTGCAGGTGTGGCAGGTCTCACAGGTCGCCCAGCAGGTTGCGCCGCAGGTGTTCGCGCAGCTGTCGACGCAGGTGTTCGCGCAGGTGGCGTCGCAGGTCCCCCGGCAACTCACACAGGTGCTCAGGCAGGTGTTCCAGCAGCTCGCGCAGGTTTCGTCGCAGCTACCGGCACAGCTGACGCAGGTCACCGCGGTGACCACACAGCCCGGCTCGCAGGTGGCACGTCCGCAGGTCTGGCAGGTGTTCGGCACCGTCGCACAACGCGGACCCTGACAGGTCGCGCAGGTCTCGCCCACACAGGTATCGCAGGTGTTCTGCCCGCAGGTCGCGCAGCTGTCCTGGGTGCAGGCGCCGCAGGTCGGGCCGGCCTGGCTGGGCCAGGGGCCGAACGTTCCGCCGCCGGTTCCGCCGCCCCCCGGACGGCAGGGGTCGAAGTCGGACTGCCCGAACCGGACGGTGATGGCCGGGCAGTTCGCCTGCCAGGTGTGCGTCCGTTCGACCACCTCCGGCTGCACGGTGGCCTCCCGGGCCTCGAGCAGGAACGGGTCGGCTCCGGACGTCCGGCGCACCCAGTCCACGGCGGCGTCGCCGGCCAGGAGGACGCGGGTTGCGTCCAGGCCGGGGAACGGTGCAGTCGTGGGTGGGACGTCCTCCACGGCGACCACGTCAGCGGTGCGGAACTCGGCGAAGTAGTCCAGCCGGGTGGTCAGGTAGAGCCGCCGGCGTCCCGCACGGTCGCTGTCGCCGAGCAGCCCGGCCAAGGCGACCAGGCCCTTGGCCGACCCGGCCGCGCCGGATCGAGCCTGGACGAAGGGGTCCGCGGCGCGGTTCCGGATCTCGTCTGGATTCGCCATCGCGTTCCCCTTCGTTCGGACGCCGGGTCAGCAGCGACAGGTGTTGCAGTGGGTCTGCAGCACAGTGGGGCAGCGGCCGACGGTCTCGCAGAGATCCGGGGTGCAGGTGAACCGGCAGGTCGCGCCACACGTCGCGCCGCAGGTGATCCCACAGGTTGCCGCGCAGGTATTGGCACAGGTGTTCACACAGGTGCCCGCGCAGGTCGGACCGCAGGTGGCGCCACAGGTTCCCCCGCACGCGGTGGCGCAGGTGATGCAGGTGGCACCGTCCTGAGTGGGGCAGACATCGCAGGTCCGGCAGGTACCGCCATGACAGGTATCGCAGGTGTGCCGGCAGGTATCGCAGGTCTGGCAGGTGGCGCCCTGGGTCTCCCGGCAGGTGCGCGGCTTGCATACCGTCCAGCCGCTCGGGCATTCGTTCGCGGTCGGACAGCCGATGTCGGTCGGGCAGTCGCCCCACGAAGGACCCGGGCACTCGGCCTCCCAGGTCTCGGCGAACGCGGGCATCGGCCGCGCCATCGCCGTCATCGGCTGCACCGAGAACGGGTCGGACGCCCCGGCCACCGCCGTCCGGACGTAGTCGAGCGCGGCGTCCCTGGCGACGGTCAGCCGGGTCGCGTCCAGGCCCTGGAACGGCGGCTGGCCGGGTCCGACATCCTCGACGGCGAGGACGTCCTCGATACGCACTTCGACCCAGTAGTCCAGCCGGGTGGTCAGGTAGAGCCGCCGGCGTCCCGGACGGTCGCTGTCGCCGAGCAGGCCGACCAGGGTCAGCGTGGCCGGCGGGGTGGCCGTGGGATCGTTGATGCGGGCGGCGACGAAGGGGTCGGGCGGGCGCTTGCTGATGTCGTCGTTCTCGGCCATGAGTGGTACCTCGATCCGCGGCTGGGGTGGCCTTCACTCATCGTGCTCTCGCCCGAGGGCGCCGGCCATGCGCAGAATTGCGGAAGGCTGTCAGGGGCGCTGACCGACAAGCTCGACCAACGAGGGTCACCGCTGGTTGAGCTGGTCGAAACCCCCGCAACGAGCGCGCGTTCGGGTCTCGACAAGCTCGACCAGCGAAGATCAGCGCGTTCCCTGGCCGGGCGTCAGCGCGGCGCCCCCGGGTGAGCAGACTTGTCCACCGCGAGCAGCGCCGCCCCGATGATCCCGGCCCGGTTCTGCAGTTGGGCCGGCACGATCGGTGTCCGGAGCTTGAGCCGGGGGAGGAATTTATCGGCCTTCTTGCTGACCCCACCACCGACCACCAGCAGGTCGGGCGAGAACAAGAACTCCACCGTTTCGTAGTAGCGCTGCAGCCGCGGGACGTACTCGTCCCAGCTCAGGCTCTCGCGCTCGCGGGCACTGGCCGCGGCCCGCTTCTCGGCGTCGTAGCCGTCGATCTCCAGATGACCGAGTTCGGAGTTCGGCACCAGCACGCCGCGATGGATGATCGCCGAACCGATGCCGGTGCCGAGGGTGGTGACGATCACCAGCCCGGGGTGGCCCTTGGCGGCGCCGAAGCCGACCTCGGCGACCCCGGCCGCATCAGCGTCGTTCACCACCACGACATCGCGGCCCAGGGCTTCTTCGAAGATCTTCTCGGCCGGGCAGTTCACCCAGGACGGATCGATGTTCGCCGCCGACAGCGTCACCCCGTGCTGCACGATCGCGGGGACGGTGATGCCGATCGGCCCGTCGCCGAGCTGGTCGGCGAAGTGGCTGACGATCTCGCCCACGACCGCGGCGACATTGCTCGGTGTGGACTCCTGCGGGGTGTCGATCCGCAGCCGCTCGGTGGCGAAGTCGCCGGCGGTCAGGTCGACCACCGCCCCCTTGATCCCTGAACCGCCGATGTCGATGCCGAGCGCGAAATTCGAAGTCATGAGGGGCACCCTAGTGACGCACGGCGCAGCGACGGAAGCAGCAGTGCCCGGCCGTGGAGTGGTTCTCGGGCCGGATCCGGCGCCGGGCCCGCGGACGCGCCCGCTCGACCGCGGAACGAAGGGTTTCCTCTCGCCGATCAGTGCGGCGGCTCGGTGAGCAACCCGGCGAGCCGCGCCGTCCGAGCTCGGGACGCCTCGTCGAAAAGCAGGGTGCGGGCGATGTCGGGGGAGATGTTCCGCGCTGCGCTGGCGGCCAGCAGCTGGGTGGTATGGACGGCGACGGTCGCCAGCCCGAACCGGCGGCGCAGCGGACCCTGCTCGACCGCCAGCGACTGCACCCGGGCGTGCGGCACGACCATCTGCACCCGGGTCAGCCAGCCGGCACGGGTGAGCAGTACCGAGTCGTCGAATCCCCATCCCGTCCAGCCATGGCTGAGCGGCTGCAGCCAGCGGGCCCGGTCAGGGGACCGACGTACCTCGATCGCGTCGAGGCGTAGCCCCGGCCAGATGGTGTGCAGGACGAGTTCCGCCTCGGCGCGGGTGCCGATCGGCAGCAGGATGCTGGTCGTCCCGGACTGGTCCTCGTCGTGGGCGAGTCCGTGATTGCCCAGCACGGCCATGTCGAGCCGGTACAGCCCGAGGCCCCGCCACCACAGCGGCTGCGCGATCCGCAACGACTGGATGCGGTGCCGCGGAACGGACTGGCTGGTCAGGCTGGTCAGACCACGGGTGACCTTGAGCCCATGCCCGCTGCGCAGGAAGGCGTAGTTCCACTGCCCGATCACCCGGCGGACGACGAAGCTCCACAGCCCGCCGAGCGCGGGTAGCAGCAGGCCCAGCAGCAACCATGGGTTCTCGGCGACGAGTGCGGCGCCGCGGGCGTCCACGGTCAGCAGCAGGCTGATCGCGATCACCAGCGGTACGGTGAACAGCACCATCTCGTGCGACAACAACGCACCCAGCAGCAGCCGCTGCGGCGGCACTGTGACCAGCACCTCGTCGGAGCTCCCGCGGTCGTCCAGCACACCGGTGCGGACGTGCTGGGTGACCTCGGCCGGGCGGACGCCGTGCGCCCGGGCCAGCAGGTAGTCCCGCACGGCCGCCGAGCGGGTGCGGGACAGGTAGCGCAGCTTGTGGCCGCCTTCGGCGCCGACATCGATACTGATCTCGGCCAGTCCGAGCAGCCGCGCCGCGAAAGGTTCGGTGATGTCGACCGACTGGATGCGATCGAACCGGATCCGCTCAGAGGTTTTGGTCAAGACGCCGGTCTCGATCCGTAGCTCGTCCTGATCAACGATGAACGAGGTGGCTCGCCAGTCGAGGTACGCGAAGCCGATCAGCACGACCAACAGGATCGCGCCGGCGATGGTCACCCAGGTGAGCGGCGGCAATCGGACGCCGTTGCCGCTCAGCATCTCGCGTCCGAGCGTCCAGATCGCGGCCAGCACCAATACCCAGGCGCGGACCAGCGGGGTCATCGGGTGGGGCTTCTCCACCAGTTTGCCGCCGGGCCGATCGGCGGCCGCAAAGACAGTGTGAGTTTGGGCACCGAGTTCAGTGCCTGAGTTCACTTCATCTTTGGTGGTCGGCGCCGACGGCTGCCCGGGTTGCCCCGGCGTCCCCTCGAAGCGACCGGGCGGAACGCTCACAACCCGTCCTCGTCGCCGATCCCGATCGCCGTCAATCGGTCGCGGAGTTCCTCGGCGTCCGCGCGCGGGAGCCCGGGAATCTTGCCCCCCGACTGCAGGCTCGCGGTCACCAGTTCGACACTGGCGAGCCCGAACGCCCTTGTCAGCGGCCCGCTCTCGACCTTAACCGCCTGCATCCGACCGTACGGAATCACGGTCAGCTCGCGAAACCACAGTCCATGGGTGAGGTACAGGTCCGCATCGCGTTCGACGTAGCCCCAGGCCCGGACCCAGCGAGCCAGCCGAAACCACTGCCACCCGGCCCAACCGAGACAGACCGCGATCGCCAGCCCCGCCCACCGCCAGTCGGCGAGCTGCCACAACACAATGCCGGCGACACCGCACAGGACGACCAGCATCACCAACATCCTGACCCGCAACACCGCCACATAGCCCGGCGAGATCCGGCGCCAGTCCTCGGACGGCGGAGCGAACAGGGCGTCCATGCTGTTCACCTTAGGCGCGCTCCACAGCCGCGGTCGGTGGACCGGGAATCTCCCCGGCCGATCTGATCGCCACCCTGGGGTGTGCGGGCGGACTGCTTCGGGCCAGCTGGCCAGGCGCGATGCAGGGCAACGGCACACCGTCAGGGCTTGCTGCGAGGCTACTTCTCCTTGATGCGCTTCGCCCGTGCCTCGGCGGCGCCGAACCCGACGAAGCCGCGGACCAGCACCGACGGTGCGCCGGGAGCGGGCGGCGTCGCCTTGGCATTGGAACTGCCGAACACGGCCAGCGCGCGGTTCTGCAGGTCGGTGCCCTCGGGAACCAGGACGTCGACGGCGCCGAACAGGCAGAACACGTTGACCTCGCAGGTGTTGTCGGTGAAGACCGCCTCACGCAGATCGAGCGTCGTGGAACCGAACAGGTTCAGCACGCTCAGGTACCGGCGCGGCTGCCAGCGACCACGTCGCTCGGTGGCCCCGAAAAGGGTGACGATCAACTCCGGCTCAGCGCCGGACGGGCCGGATGCCTGCGACCAGGCGGGCGCCGGCCGGGGATTCTCGTCGATGGCCACCAGATCACGGGTGAGCGGGACGAGGTCGTCGAAGGTCTGCGCGGTGCTGGCGGCCTGGATCCGTTCGGCGTGTTCGGCGGGTGTGATCCGGCCCTCCGCATAGGCGGACTCGAGCAGGGTCACGACTTGATGACGGTCGCTGTCGGCCACAGGACGGCTGCCGCCGGCTGCGGGTCCGACATCGCTGGGTTCGGGGTAGCTCATGCCCCTGACGCTAGTCGTCGGTGCCCGCGATGTACGCCCGGGCGACGCCGCTCAGGGTGCGAGCCGGGGTGGCCCTGAGTTCCTCGGTGGGGCGCGCGATTGTGCGCCGGGTGCCGCCTTCCGGCTACACTGACCGAGCCGATCCACGGTGTACTGCGGGCGTAGTTCAATGGCAGAACATCAGCTTCCCAAGCTGAGAATGCGGGTTCGATTCCCGTCGCCCGCTCCACAAATATCGTAGTCAAGGCTGAGTTTCTCGTTCGAATATCCCGAGATAATCGAGGCGATTTTGGCCCGTGCACTCGGCGTGCCCTAACGGTCTGTACCAGGGCCCCGATTTTCGGGCACTTTCCAGCCTCGTGCTGCTGGTGGTCGGGCGACGCGACGGCTTGCTCGGGTGGTCGACGACCGCCACCATCGTCTGCGACGAACGGCTGGATCACCGCATCGAAGACTCCGGACCGGTTGGCCTGCTCGGCCAAGCCGCGGGTCTCGGCGGCCTCGGAGAGGTCGCCGTAGATCGTGCCCCGGCATCGAGGCCAGGATGCTCGGGTCGTCGACGCAGTCGGCGTTCCGGGCGTGCAGCACCACATCGCGCCCGGCGCTGGCGAGAGCGCTGACAGTGAGCAGGCCGAGCCCGGTGGAGGCGCCGGTGACCAGCACACGTGCCAGGTGACTCTCTTCGGTTCAGTCGGCTCGTTCGATGGTCAGGCGCACCGAACCGCTCCATCCCTTGATAGCCGACAGGTCGCCGTCGATCCGGCCGATTCTGGCGATGCCGGGAAAGTAGCCGACGTCGGCGTAATAGAGGACCACCACACCGCTGGGCGCGTAGTACCCGATGTCACCGACCTCGGGATCGGCGCCGGACGGCATGCCCGCCATGGTGAGCGGCGCGGGCGGGGTGCCGATCACCTCCTGGCCGCCGTAGTCCTCGAACGCCGTCGTCATCGGGAGCTGGTCGACGAGTGACCGCGCGGTGGGGTTGTCCCACAGGCTGGCCGGCAGGACGCGGTCGCCGATGGCTATCCGGATCGGGGTCGTGCGCGCGGCTTCTCCTGATGGGATAGGCGGAGGAGTGCTGGGTGCGGGGGTTGCCGAGGCGGACGATGGAGCGGTGCCGTCCGGGGTCGTCGGGGAGGTGCAGCCGGCCAGGACGGTTGCGGCCGCGACCGCGGCGGCGGTCACCGACGGCCGCAACGCCCTCATGCCGATGGCTCTCCCACGGTGGTGCGGAAGGGTCCGCGGTCGGTGTGGATGGCCCAGAGCCGGTCGGCCAGCGCTTCGGGTGCGTACAGCGGATCACCGCCGCCGATGGCGCCGGGAATGATCAGTTGGGCGACGTGGATGTTCCGCGGCGCGAGGGCGTCGTGCAGCATCGTCCCGTAGGCGGATTCGCCGGCGAAGGCGATCGAGGTGCCGGCCACGTTCCCGTTCGGACGCGCCGCGCTCGAGCCGTTGACCAGGAGGATCGTGCCGCGTCCGAGTTCTTCCATGCCGGGTAGCACGGCCTGCACCGCGGTCACCGGCCCGATGATCGAGAAGGCGGCCGCGGCGGCCAGGTCGTCGGCGCTGGTCTCCAGGACCGGCCGCAGGAACTCCTTCCGGGGCACCGGGCTGTACTGCAGCACCTCGATTGGACCCAGTTCGGACGCCGCCGCCTGCAGCGCGGCACCCAACGCCGCGGCGTCCTGAACGTCCGCGGCATAGCCGCTTGTCCGGACCCCCTCGGCCGCCAAATCCTCGCGCAGGGAGCTGAGTTTCTCGGGGCTGCGGGAGATGAGGGCGAGGGAGAATCCCTCGCGGGCGAAGCGGCGGGCAGTGGCGGCGCCCAGGCCGGGGCCGGCACCGATGATCGCGATCACAGACATGTCCCTCACGCTAAGTGGTGGTCGTGCAGTGGGGGAGTCCCTGTCAGTACCGCCCTCGGCAGGGTCAGTAGGTCGCGGGCCCGGGCCGTCTCACCCGCGGGCAGTTGGTTGAAACGTCTATCATCCGCCCCATGGCAATCGGCGTTGCGACCGTCATGGTGATCGGAGCGGGGCAGGCCGGCCTGTCGGCGGGCTATCACCTGGCCCGCCGCGGCTACGCCAGCGCACTCACCGAGCCGGACGCCGACCGCACCTTCGTGATGCTGGACGCCGACCAGCACCCCGGCGGCGCGTGGCAGCACCGTTGGGAGTCGCTGCGGATGGCGACCGTGAACGGCATCTTCGACCTGCCCGGCTTCCCGAAGCCGCCGATCGCCGCGGACGAGCCCAGCCGCACGGCGGTGCCGCGGTACTTCGCCGCCTTCGAGGACGCGATGCGGCTGCCGATCCTGCGCCCGGTCACGGTCAGCACGGTGACCCGGGCGGACGACCATCCCGACGGCGACCTGCTGGTCGACAGCAGCGCGGGACGCTGGCGCGCCAGGGCGATCATCAACGCCACCGGCACCTGGACCAACCCGGTGCTGCCGTCCTATCCCGGTCAGGACACCTTCCGCGGACGCCAGTTGCACACCCGCGACTATGTCGCCGCCGAAGAGTTCGCCGGGCTGCGGGTGGCGATCGTGGGTGGCGGAATCTCGGCGGTCCAGCAACTCGAGGAGATCTCCCGGTCGGCCACGGTGTACTGGTACACCCGGCGCGAGCCGGTGTTCCGCGGCCGCGGGTTCCGTCCAGAGACCGAGGGGCGCGAGATCATCGCCAAGGTCACCGCCGACGCCGAGGCGGGCAACCCGGCACGCAGCGTCGTCTCCTACACCGGCCTGGGCTGGGCGCCGTACGCGATCGCCGCCCGGGAGCGCGGCGTGCTCGACCGGCATCCGATGTTCACCCGGATCGAGCCGGACGGCGTCCGCGAAGCCGACGGCAGCGTCACGCCGGTGGACGTCATCGTGTGGGCCACCGGATTCCGGCCCGCGCTGCGGCACCTCGACCCGCTCGGGCTGCGGAACGCCCGCGGCGGGATCGCCGTCCGCGGCACCCAGGTGGTCGCAGACCCGCGGATCCACCTGATCGGATTCGGACCTTCTCAGTCCACCGTCGGCGCCAACCGGGCCGGACGCGACGCCGTCCGCACGCTCACCGTGGGTTGAGCTTGTCGAAACCCTTGCCCGGGCTTCGGGGTCTCGACAAGCTCGACCAGCGATGATCACCGATCAGCGGGTCGTGCCGGCGGCGTCCTTCGTGCCGGAGCCGTACTCGGAGACAGCCCAGGAGGCGAGCAGTCGCATCCGTTCGGCGTCCGGCGAGCCAGGCTCGGCCATGTAGACGGTGATGGTCAGCCCGGGCTCGGCTTCGAGGTTCATGCCTTCGTAGGCGAGGGTCAGCTGGCCGGCGACCGGGTGGTGGAAGGTCTTGAAGCCCGCGCCGTGGTGTCGCACGTTGTGGCTGCCCCAGAGTCGGCGGAACTCCGCACTGCGGGTGCCGAGTTCGCCGATCAGGTCGTGCAGATCCTTGTTGTGCGGATCCCGTCCGGCTTCGGTGCGCAGGATGGCGACGGTGACCTCGGCGAAGGCGTCCCAGTCGGGGTAGAACCGGTGCGCGCGCTCGTCCAGGAAGGTGAAGCGGGCGATGTTGGGTGGCTGGCCGGGCATGTCGAAGACGTCGGCATAGAAGGCACGAGCCAGCAGGTTGGTGGCCAGCAGGTCCATCCGGCCGTTGCGGACGAACGCCGGGCCGGCGGTGATGCCGTCCAGCACCCACTGCAGGCCGCGGTGCGGCGTCCAGTTCGTCGAGGGCCGCCGTTTCGGCGGACGGGCGACCGGGCTGGCGGCGTGGGCGAGGTCGAACAGGTACGCGCGCTCGGCGTCGTCGAGCAGCAGCGCTCTGGCCAGGGCGTCCAGGACTTCGGGGGAGGCGCCGCTGATCGCGCCGCGTTCCAGCCGGGTGTAGTACTCGATACTGACGCCGGCCAGGGCGGCGACCTCGCTGCGCCGCAAACCGGCGACCCGGCGCTTCATCCCCGCGGGCAGTCCGACCTGGTCGGGCGTGATCTTCGCCCGTCGCGTGGTCAGGAAGTCCCTGACCTCGGCGCGGTTGTCCATGGCGTCAGGGTAGGCGGCGCGGCCGCCGCCCATGGAGTCCCTGCCAGTACCTCCATCGACCAGGTCTCCCTTGCCGGCGTGCGTTCTGGTGTCGTAGTGGGGCAATCGTCCACAAGCCATCTCAGTGAGGGAAACAGTGCGAGCTGTCGTCATGCACGCGCCCGGCGACGTCCGGGTCGAAGACGTCGAGAAGCCGGTCATCGTCGAGCCGACGGACGCGATCATCCGCGTCACCGCCGCCTGCATCTGCGGGTCGGACCTGTGGCCGTACCGCGGGTTGGAGGACCTCAACGGTCCGATCCGGATGGGGCACGAGTACATCGGCATCGTCGACCAGGTCGGGCCGGAGGTTCACCAGGTCACGGTGGGCGACTACGTGGTCGGGTCGTTCGTGGCGTCCGACAACACCTGCGAGATCTGCCGGGCCGGTTTCCAGTCGCGCTGCGTGCATCAGGTGATGATGGGCTCGATCGGCACCCAGGCCGACTTTGCCCGGATCCCGCTGGCCGACGGCACGCTGGTGACGGTGCCGGGCGAGCCGACCGAGGCGCAGGCGCGCAGCCTGCTGGCGGCGTCCGATGTGCTCGGGACGGGCTGGTTCGCCGCCGTGGCCGCCGAGGCCGGACCGGGCAAGACGGTCGCGGTGGTCGGGGACGGCGCGGTCGGGCTGCTCGCGGTGCTGGCCGCCAGGCGGCTCGGTGCCGAGCGGGTCATCGCCATGTCGCGGCACGCCGACCGGCAGGCGCTGGCCCGCCGATTCGGCGCCACCGACATCGTCGAGGAACGGGGCGAGGCCGGCATCGCGACGATCAAGGCGCTCACCGGCGGCTACGGCGCGCACTCGACCATCGAGGCCGTCGGCACCCAGGAGTCCATGCTGCAGGCGATCGGCGCCACCCGTCCCGGCGGGCATGTCGGGTACGTCGGCGTCTCGCACGGCGTCCGACTCGACGGGCTCGACCTGTTCTTCGCGACGGTCAGCCTGCTCGGCGGCCCGGCACCGGTGCGGCGCTTCCTGCCCGACCTGATCGAACTGATCATGGCCGACCAGATCGACCCCGGCGCCGTCTTCGACCTCACCCTGCCGATCGAGGACGCCGCCGACGGCTACCGCGCCATGGACGAACGGCGCGCCACCAAGGTTCTGCTCACCCTGTGATGGGACACGCGAAACCTGGCCGACTGCCGCTGGTCACCTACGTGCTGGCCGCCGGCGTCTTCCTGATGGGGACGTCGGAGTTCATCGTGGCCGGGATCCTGCCGGAGATCGGTGCCGACCTGGGGACGTCCGTCGCGCAGACCGGGCTGATGATCACCGTCTTCGCGATCGGCATGATCGTCGGGACGCCGGCAATGGCCGCGCTGACGCTGCGGCTGTCCCGGCGGCTGGCGCTGGGACTGTCGCTGATGGTGTTCTCCGTCGGACACGTCATCGTCGCCCTCGCCGACGACTACGGGATCGTGCTGGCCGCACGGTTCCTGACTGCCCTTGCCACCGGCGGGTTCTGGGCGGTCGCTGCGGTCGTGGCCGCGCAAACCGCCGGGACTGCGATGAGTGCGCGAGCCGTCGGCGTCGTGCTCGGCGGAGGCATGGTGGCCAACGTGCTCGGCGTGCCGCTGGGTTCGTTCACCGGTCAGGCGATCGGCTGGCGCGGACCGTTCTGGGCGTTGGCCGTGCTGGCGTTCCTGGGTGCGTTCGCGGTGTACCAGCTGATTCCTCGCGATGCCGTCGGAGCGCGGCCGCCGTCGCTGGCGGCCGAGCTGGTCGCGCTGCGTGACGTGCGGGTGCTGCTGGTTCTGGCCTGCTGTGCGGTGGTGACCGGGTCGGCGCTCACCGTGTACAGCTTCGTCTCGCCGCTGATCACCGAGGTCGCCGGCTTGCCGAACACGGCGGTGCCGGTGGTTCTGGTTGCCTATGGCGTGGGAGCGGCGGTGGGCTCCTACCTGGGCGGACGGATCGGCGACCGTCACCCGTTCAGGCTGCTGTTCGGTTCCGCCGCCGCTACCCTCGTGGTCCTGGTCGCGCTCGTCTTCTCGTCGTCGGTCGCGGTGCCTGCGGTGGTGTTGCTGACGCTGCTGGGGCTGTTCGGCATGTCGACCAACCCGGTGCTGATCGGCAAGGCCGTCGGCTACGCCAGGGACGCCCCCACGCTGGCGTCGGCGATGTGTACCTCAATGTTCAACGTCGGTACGGCTGCCGGCACCTGGATAGCGGGTTTCGCCATCGAGTCCCCGCTGGCAGCGAACGGCCCGGTCGTCGTCGGCGCCGTGATCGCGGTGCTCTACTTCGTCCCGCTGGGGCTGCTGGCCAGGAGAGCCGATCGCTGAGCTTCTCGATTCCCGTCGCCCGCTCCATTCAGCGGCGTACATTCAGCCCGCTGGGCGGTAGCGCAGCGCGACCACACCCGAGGCGAACTCGTGCCGCGCGACGAGTGCGAGTTCGATGCGCTCGCGAAGGCCGTCGAGTAGCCGGGGCCCGTGCCCGGCGACGACGGGCTGGACGACGAACGTGTACTCATCGATGAGTCCGAGATCGGCCAGTGCCAGCGGAAGAGTGACGCCGCCGACCCAGAGGCCCGATCCCGGCTGTTGCTTCAGTGCTCGTACGGTCTCCTCCAGGTCGCCCCGCAGCAGTTCCGCATTCCAGTCAACCGCATCGAGCGTGCTCGACACGACATGCTTTCTGGCCCCGTCCATGGCTTCGGCGAACGGCAGCTGCCACGGTTCCATCCACGCCGGCCAGACGCCGTCGGCAGGTCTGCGCCAGGCGGATTGCATCATCTGGTACGTGACGCGTCCGAGGAGCAGCACATCCGCGCTCTGCATCTCGGCGGTCCAGAACTGCATCGATTCGGTGTCTGGTGCAATCCCGGCCTCGTGATGGCAGCAGCCATCGAGGGTGACGTTGATCGAGTAGCGCAGCGGTTTCATCGGTTGGCTCCTTCTTCCTGGATGACGACGGCCACCTGGCTGTAGGCCCGGGCGCGGACCAGCCTCGGTGGCCAAAGAGTTATTTGCACAGATAATAATGTAACATATTATCCATGCAGATAAAGCGGGACGCGAAGACCACTCGGCGCCGCGATCAGATCGTGCTGGCCGCGCTGGCGGTGCTCGCCGAGGATGGCGCCGCGGGTCTGACCTTCGCCCGCGTCTGCGAGGTGGCGCACCTCAGCAGCTCACGGCTGATCACCTACCACTTCACCGACCGAGCCGGGCTGCTGCATGCGATCACCGAGCGGGTGCTCCGCGACATGGGTGCGTGGGTCGATGGCGAGCTTGGCGCGACACCGCCCGGGGTCGCGCAGGTGCGGGCCTTCTTCGAGTCGAGTGCGAGCTTCATGGCCGTACATCGCGGTCATGTCGTTGCACTCGTGTCGGCGTTCATGGCTGGCGGCGGTGCGGCGGCCAGCTCCGCCTCGGAGCAAACCCAGTCGGCTGTGGCGTCGCTGGTGCAAGCCGCGATCGACACCGGCGACATCGGGCCTGTCGATCCCGCCCACGTCGCGTTCATGATGATGCGGTGCATCGAAGGGCTCGCAATGGCTGTAGTCGCAGACCCGGAGCTCGACGCGCGTGCGCACGCGCGCTCGATGGCCGACATCCTGGTGAACGGGTTGCTGAGATGAACGGCGCCGGACGCGAACGACGCAGATCACTCGCCTTGACGGCGGCAGTGTCGGTGGGGGTGCTCACCGTCAGCGTGCTCGCGCTCTTGGAACCCCGCATCATGACCGTAATGACGCGCGACACCATGGCGGTTCGGCGTGGTGAATGGTGGCGCCTCCTGACGCCGACCCTGGTGCAACCAAGCGGCGTCCTCGCCCTGGCGTTCCTCCTGCTGGGCTTCCTCGTGCTCATCCCTGCCGTCGGCAGCCAGGCGGGCAGCGCGACCGCGGCCACGGCGATGGTCATCGGCGCGGTCGGCGCGCTCGCAATCTCGAGTTGGCTGTTCCCGGCGCAGACCGGCGGCGGCTCATCGGGAGCGGTCGCCGCACTCGTCGGCGCATGGGCCGCTTATCTCACCCGAGGCGCAAACGGCGGCCCCCGTGCCTACCTCGTGTCGGTCTACGCCGGGTTCTTCGCGGTGTACCTCGTGGCCGCGGCTGGTCCGTTCGCGACCGTTGCCCCGCTGATCGGCAATGTCGCCGCGGTCACTGCTTTCGCACTGCACCGAAACGGTCGGCCCGGCGTTGTCGCCGCCGGCGTCCTCGTCTGCGGGGTCGTGATGACCGCCCTGCTGGACGAGCACGGATTCGGGGTGTTGCTCGGCGCCGCGGTGGCCGTCGCTTCGCGCGAAACCGTGCGACGGCCGCTCCTCAACCAGGACATCGCTTCACGCTGACGGACCCGAGGGGAAGCGCTGATCAGCGTTGGTCGAGCTTCTCGAGACCTCTCTGATGCGGAGATTCGCCGGAATCGCCCCATCCCACCATCCGCGCGCGAAGCCGCGGTCAGTCGCTGGCAACGGGCTTCGACGAGCTCAACCAGCGAGGCCCGCACGGGATCGGCGCCTCCTAGCCGACCATGGGCGCCGGCTCGGGCTCGAGTTCGTCGCGCAGGCCTGCCAGAATGCCCTTGAGCAGGCGGGACACCTGCATCTGGGAGATTCCCAGTCGGCCGGCGATCTCGCGCTGGGTGCACTCCTCGACGTATCGCCATTCGAGCAGCGCCCGGTCACGCCGGGTGAGCAGGTTGAGCGCCCGGCGCAGCGTGAGGCGGTCGACGGACGTGCTCGCCAGGTCGGCATCGGCGGGTAACCGCGCGCCGACCGATTCACCCGAGCCCTCGCGATGCGGGACGTCCAAGGAGTGGGGCCGGTAGCTGTTCGAACTGCCCAGCGCGTCGCGCAGGTGGTCGGCCTGGACGCCCAGGTGCTCGGCCAGTTCGCCGACGCTGAGTTCCCGGCCGAGGCGCTGCTCCAAGTCGCTGCGGGCGGACACCGCCTTCGTGCGCAACTCTTGGAGCCGGCGGGGAGGCCGGATCGTCCAACCGTGATCGCGGAAGTATCGCTTGAGCTCGCCGGTGATGGTCGGGATCGCAAAGGAGGCGAACGACGCACCCTGGTCGTCCTGATAGCGCTCGACCGCCAGCCAGAGCGCCATCCGGGCCACCTGGACGAGGTCGTCGTGGTCGACTCCGCGACCACGGTACCGCCCGGCGAGCGCGTCGCACAGCGGCAGATTCGCCTCGGCGATCCGCTCGCTGATCCGGCGCCTGGCCGTCGGATCAGCGGTCGTCCGAAGCAGATCGAAGAGATTTCGGGTCGCCACGTCGCGAAGTGAGTGGGTGGCGGTCGGCACCTGGTGCCCCATGCTGCGCTCCTCGGAAAGAAGCCGAGTCAGCACCTGGTTTGACCGCTCAGTTGCTCCCGATCATGCCACGCGGAAGCCGCTGGCACAAGGACAAATGCCCAGCGGGGCAGCTCGTCGTCAGGCGACTCGATAGCTGGCGTGAAGCCCGCGACGCATCCCCCAGGACACGGCTTGGGCGCGTCGCGCCACGCCGATCTTGCGGTACGCCGAACGGATGTAGCTTTTCACCGAGTTCGGACTCAGATACATGACTTCCGCGATCTCCGAGTTCGACATGCCCTGGGTGATCAGGGCGAGCACCTCGGCCTCGCGCGAGGACAACCCGGCGTCGCGACCCGGCCACTGGCTTTCCCGGGCGGGCGCCCGCCGCGCCGGAACGGTGACCAGTCCGCCCGCGTGGACTCGTTCCAGCGCGGCCACCAGATCGCACTTGGCGGCGGCCTTCGACACGTAACCCGAGGCCCCGTCCAGGAGGGCGCGGTCCATCAGGGCCGGGAGCAGGTTCCAGCTGTAGACCACCGTGCGGCGGACCCGTTGATCTGCCACCAGCTGCTTCAGTACGTCGTGCTCGCGCCCCAGCGGGTCGTACAGCGCGATGTCGACCGATTGCGGCAGCTCGGCGTCCCGCCACGACCCGACCAGGTGGACGCGTTCCGTGCGGTCGCCGAACATGTACCGCAGTCCGGAGGCGACCAGATCGCAGTCATCGATCAACGCCACTCGGATGGGGGTCATTGTCAGCACCTTCGACACTCGCTTCCGTAGTCCGGCTCGATCGGAGACGCCTGGCCGGACGGCTCGGGCTCCACCTTGCGCGACGCGGACCGACTGGACGGCCCGCCTCACCCACAAGGGTGTTACCCGGCGGAACGCGGATTAAACGGACCCGGTTCGTGGGTACTGCGAGGAATGTCCCCGTTGTGGGACCTGCCGGTGCCGGGCCCGGGCCCGGATCGCTGGCGGGGTGCGCCGGTTGAGCCCACAGCCGGCGCACCACCGTCCTGGACGCCGACGTCCACCACCGGAAGCGGAACGCGCCCGGTCGTCGATGGTCGAGCCTGTCGAGACCCGGGCCCGTGCGTCGCACGGGGTTTCGACGAGCTCAACCCTCGGTGCCTGGGTTGACCCTAAGGAAGATCGCCGGTCCGGGTGAGCTCCTCGGCGATCCGCACCAGCTTCCGATTGGTCCGTTGGGACGCGCGCCGCAGCAGGTCGAATGCCGCGTCCGCGGTGATCTTGTGTCGTTCCATCAGGATGCCTTCGGCCTGCCCGATCACGGTGCGGTTCACCAGGGCGGCCGCCCGGTTGTCCAGCCGGCGCCCGTCGGCCAGTGCCGCGGTGAGGTGAGCGGCCAGGGCATGGGCGGCCACCACGTCATCGCTGCCGAAGGCGCCGGCCTCGAAGCTGTAGAGGTTGAGCGCCCCGTACGACGTCTCTTGGGTGTACAGGAGCAGGGAGAGCATCGAGCGCACGCCGAGTTTCTCGGCGACGGCTGGTCCCCAGCGCGGCCAGCGCGGATCGCGTGCGACCTCGTCGCTGATCACTGTGGTCTGGGTGCGGACGGTGTCCACACAAGGCCCCTCATGCAGTTCGTACTGCAGCCGGTCGCCCTGTTCCACCAACTCGGCGGTGGGGGCGTGGGTGGTCAGCTTTCCGCCCTCGATCATTGTGACGCCGGCCGCGTCGCACGCCTCGAGCAGTTCCACCACGAGCGCGACCCCGATCTGCAGCCGCTCGGCCTCGTCGCCCTTGGTGGTCAGCTCGCGAGCGTACTCGGCCATCGTGGTGACCGGCTCGTCGGTAGTCAGCTCTGCGCTGTCGACGGCCTGCGTCTCGTCATGCTCCCCAGCCGGCATGGGCCACCTCCAGCACTGCGTCGAATCCAGCGGGTAGCAGTGTCTCACTCGTCCGGACCCCTGAACAGGTGCCGCCGCTTGAGCCCCTTCCTCATCATTTCAGCTTTCCCAGCCGTCGGTGATGAACTGGTCAAGGAGTGCGCCACTGGGCGATGGCAAGGGATTACAGTGCTTCCTCGGCGATCACCTCGACGAACCGGTCGCGGATCCGCCGGGCGCGCAGCGGGTCATGACTGGTGACCACCGCCACGGTCGCCCCGGACGTCTCACCCGTCGCCGGTGTCCAGGCCGATCCGGCGTCGGCGTGGTCGGCGCGGACGCAGAAGGTGTGTCGCTGTTCGGCCTGCGTCGCCACCTCGGCGTTGACCTCGGCGGAATCGGTGGTCGCCAGGACGTACCAGGCGCCGTCCAGATCGGACGCCGTGAACCCCCGTCGCTGCCAGGCCAACGTGCCGGCGTCGGCGAGGTCTCGCAGGACGGGCGCCGCATCGGGTGAGACCAGGTCCACCCGCGCCCCGGCGGCGACCAGCTTCGGGACGCGACGCGCAGCGACGCGGCCGCCGCCGACGACCACCACCCGGCGTCCGTGCAGTAACAACCCGGCCAGGTAGGCGGGTGAGCCCGTGGGCTGGGGGGCAGCGTCGGTTGACTCGGTCATGGTCGGTCCTCCTGGTTCGGGGGCGACGCCCGGGGGACGTGCTGATCGTCGATGGTCGCGCGTGTTGAGACCTGGACGCGCTCCCTGGCCAGGGTTTCGACAAGCTCAACCAGCGGTGGTGCTGTGATCGGCACCTCCCAGGAATCGCACGCCAGACGCTACCCGCTCGGGGAGCGGATGACCCCGGACGCCATCGCCGCCGTAGCGGCCAGGCTCACCGAGGAACCGGTTCGAACCGCTCCCAGACCCGATGCCGGGCGAGCAAATCGGCCAATCCGGCGGCGACCGCCGCGGCATCTCCGACCAGCACTCCCACGCCCTCAGCAACGATGCCTGCGTCGGAAAGCACCGGCGCTGCCTCCGGAAGCACGGCGATCGGTTTGGCATGCCGCCAGGCCTCGCCGAGCAGCTTGCGGACCCGCGGATCCGTGGTGGCCTCCGACCCGTCGGCTTTCGCGTCCAGGCCAGGGCGGGCATCCGGGGCGGGCGGCGTGGGCCAGGCCACCAGCACGGCGTCCAGTTCGGCACTGACCGCGGTGGCGTAGCTGCGGTCCGCGGCTTGCCCGTTGAGTTCGCCGGCATTGGGAGCGATCAGCACCGGCCGCAGGCCGGCCGAGCGCACCGCGTCCAGAACGGTGCCGAGGCCGGCGCCCTCGTCGTCCACCACCACACCGACGGCGCGGCCGGTGACCGGCCAACTGCCGCCGGCCATGCTCAGCGCCGGCGAGACCAGGTCGGAGCCGTCCGGACGCGCCTCAGGCATCGGCAGGCCGAGACCGGCCGCCACCGCCGCAGCCAGGTCCGTGTCGATCAGCGCCAGCTGGTCGACCTGGTGGGAGCGAATCTCCGAGTCGGCGCAATGCGCCAACTCGAAGGTGTAGGCGCCGACCACGTGGTCGCGTTCCACCGGGGTCAGCGAACGGAAGAACATCGCCGGCTGGCTGTGATGATCGGCGAAGGAGACCGGGTTGGCTCGCACCCGCCGGGCGGCGGGCAGCTGCTGCGGCACGTCGATGAACGAGTCCTCGGCGACCCGGAAGGGGCAGCCGCCGTCCAGCGAGTTGGGCAGGTAGGCGGCGACGCCGGTGTGCACGTTCTGCTGGTGCATGCCGTCCCGCAGCAGATCGTCAACGCTCACGTGCGGCCGGTTGATCGGCAGTTGGTTGAAGTTCGGACCGCCCAGCCGGGTCAGCTGGGTGTCGACGTAGCTGAACAGCCGGGCCTGTAGCAGCGGATCGTTGGTGACGTCGATGCCCGGGACCAGCTGGCCGACATGGAAGGCGACCTGCTCGGTCTCGGCAAAGTAGTTGGTCGGGTTGGCGGTCAGGGTGAGCGTGCCGACCACCTGCACCGGGCAGAGTTCCTCGGGCACCAGCTTGGTCGGATCCAGCAGGTCGATGCCCTCGAACATCTCCTCCTCGGTGTCCGGCATCACTTGGATCCCCAGATCCCAGACCGGGAAGTTGCCGGCCTCGATGGCGTCCGCCAGATCGCGCCGGTGGAAGTCGGGATCGGTCCCGGCCAGCAGCTGAGCCTCCTCCCAGGTCAGGCCGTGCACACCGAGTCGCGGTTTCCAGTGGAACTTCACCAGGCTGGTCTCGCCGGCCAGGTTGACCATCCGGAAGGTGTGGACGCCGAAGCCCTCCATCATCCGGTACGAGCGCGGAATGCCGCGGTCGGACATGTTCCAGATCGTGTGGTGCTGGGCTTCGGTGTGCAGCGAGACGAAATCCCAGAAGGTGTCATGAGCCGACTGGGCCTGCGGAATCTCCCGGTCGGGTTCGGGTTTGCCGGCGTGGATCACATCGGGGAATTTGATCCCGTCCTGGATGAAGAACACCGGAATGTTGTTGCCGACCAGGTCGTAATTGCCCTGGCTGGTGTAGAACTTCACCGCGAAACCCCGGGTGTCCCGGGCGGTATCGGCCGATCCGCGCGAACCCAACACGGTGGAGAAGCGCACGAACACCGGGGTCGAGACAGCCTTGCGCAGGAAATCCGCTCGGCAGATGCCGGACGCCGCACCGTTGGCGACGAAGACCCCGTGCGCGGCCGCGCCACGGGCATGCACCACCCGTTCGGGGATCCGCTCGTGATCGAAGTGCGTGATCTTCTCGCGCAGGTGATGATCGGCGAGCAGGACGGGACCGCGCGGCCCGGCCTTCAGCGAATGGTCGGTGTCGGCCAGCCGGACGCCGGTCGATGTGGTCAGCCGGCCGCTGCGCTGGCGCGGCGCGGCGCGGGCGCCGACGTTCTCGGGGTCGGCCGGGGATCCGGGGCTTGGCGTGCTGGGCATGTGGACTCCGCTCAGAAGGTTGCTTTGCCGCCGGTGACGCCGAGGATGCTGCCCGAGACGTAGCTGGCGGTGCTCTCGGCGGCCAGGAAGACGAAGGCCGGTGCGACCTCGGCGGGTTGACCGGGTCGGCCGAGCGGGCTGTCGGCGCCGAATCCTTCGACCTCATCGGCGCTTCGGGTGGCCGGCTGCAGCGGCGTCCAGATCGGGCCCGGGGCAACGGCATTCACCCTGATGCCCTTGGCTCCGAGCTGCTGGGCCAGGTTGACGGTGATGCTGTTGATCGCCGACTTGGTGGCGGCATAGTCGAGCAGCGACCCGGACGGCTCGTAGGCCTGGATCGAGCTGGTGTTGATGATCGCCGAGCCTTCGCCGAGGTGCGGGAGTGCCGCCTGGCACAGCCACAGGGTGGCCCACACGTTGGTCTTGACCACCCGTTCCACGGTTTCCGGATCGAGGCCTTCCAGGGTTCCGGAATCACCCTTGGTGAGGTGGAAGCCGGCGTTGTTGACCAGGATGTCGAGCCCGCCCAGGGCGCTGACCGCGTCGTCGACGAGTTGCCGGCAGGTGTTCACCTCGGTCAGGTCGCCAGGCAGCCGGACGGCTCGGCGTCCGGCCCGTTCCACCCAGGACGCCGTCTCGGCGGCGTCCACCTCCTCTTCCTCCAGGTAGTTGATCGCGACATCGGCACCCTCGCGGGCGAAGGCGATCGCCACCGCCCGGCCGATCCCGGAGTCGCCGCCGGTGATCAGAGCACGCTTGCCGGTCAGCCGTCCGTCACCGCGATACGACTGCTCGCCGTGGTCCGGACGGGGCCGCATCTCGTCGGTCAGCCCCGGCGGTTGCTGCTGCTGCGCCGGGATCTGATCTGTGGTCTGGTCGGAAGCCGCAGGTGTCATGCCGGATTCGTACCCGATCTCGATCCGCTCAATCAGAACCGCGCGGTCGAGCTGCGACCGTCAGTGGCCGCGCGCACGCAGGAGGTGCCGCAGCGCCAAGGCGTTGCGAAAGGCATTGCCGTCGGCGTCGTTGTTGAAGTAGCCGAACACGGTGTGGCCGCTCGCCCGCCACTCGGCGATCCGGTCGGCCCACCAGTTCATCGCCGCATCGTCGTAGCTGCCCCCGTAGAGATGATTCGGATCGGGACCGTGGAAGCGGACGTAGACGAAGCCCGCCGTCGCTCGCAGAATGCAGGGCAGGCCGGCGCCGCTCATCACCACGTACGCCGCACCGTGCCGGCTCAACAGCTCGAAGACGGCGTCGGTGTGCCAGCTGTTGTGCCGGAACTCGACGGCGACCGGGACGTCGTCGGGCAGGGCATCAAGGAAGTGGTCCAGCCGCGCGTCGTCGCGGGCCATGGCCGGCGGCAGTTGCACCAGGAACGTGCCGAACCGGTCGCCGAGCAGCGCCAGCGAGTGCTTGATCCGGGCGACCCAGCGCTCAGGGTCGTAGAGCCGCTTGGCGTGGGTGAGGCCACGCGGTGCCTTCACCGTGAACGCGAATCCGGGTGGCAGCCGGCGCTGCCAGGAACGGAACGAGGTGTCCGGCGGCCAGCGGTAGTAGCTGGCGTTGAGCTCCACGGTGTCGAACCGTTCGGCATAGAAGGCCAGCCGGGCGTTGCCCGCGAGACCGTCGGGATAGACGCGTCCCTGCCAGCTGGCGTAGGTCCAGCCCGACGTCCCGATCCAGCTCGTCGCGGCGGAGGCGGCGGGTGGGAAGGGCATCGGCCCAGTATCGGCGCAGGCCGGCCCGAACGGGTACGCCCGCTCGGGTGCGGCGACCTCAGCGGTAGCGGGGCAGCGGCCCGTAGAAGACGTGGTCGATCGGTGCCGAGTAGCTGGGCTGCGGATACCGCAGTTGCTGCCAGCGGCTGAAGAACCGTCGCGACGCCGGCAGCCAAAGCGGCACGGCAGCGAGCGCGGCGAATCCGATCGAGATCGAGGCGATCGGGGTCAGCAGCAGTGCCAACAACGAGACGCCGAAGGCGACCAGCCCGCCGATCCGGGTCCACCCGAAGCCGGCGAAGGAGTAATAGGCGATCACGGATGCGACCCCGGCGACCAGGACCGCGATCAGGCAGCAGAGGACGGCGAACAGCACCCGCATTCCGCTGGCCGCTGGGGAGGGAAACTGGGCGGTCAGCCAGGTGGCCTCGTTGAACTGGTCGTTCGGGGCGTACAGACCCGAGCCGATGCCTATCCACGGGTTGGCCATCCGCCACATCGCCAGCAGCAGTCCGACCACCACGGCCACCGCCCCGCAGAACAACAGCACCGACGACGCCCAGATCGTCCACGGTCGGGCGGGCTGGCCGGTGCGCTCGTTCAGCGGAGCAAGCCGCGGTCCGACCAGCGCATCCGGAGGCAGGGTCTGGATCGGGCCCGGGCCGGCCGGGACCAGGGTGTGCTCAGCCGGACGAGCCGGGTCGGTCGGGTAGCCGACCGGCGCAGCCGGCCACGACGCGGGCGGTGCCGCGGGGTGTGCGGGTGCCGCGGAGCCCCCGGTCTGGGGCGTCCACCCCGGTCCGGGCTGCGGCAACGGCCCCGGCGCGCCCCGGTCGGGACCGACGGGATCACCGGTGGGTGCTGGCCAGCTCATCGTCCTCCTGTGTCCGCGACCAGCCTAGCGAGGCCGGTGCGACCAGCTCACCAGTCCTCGACCAGCAACTCCTGCATGGCGCGTCCCAGGCTCTCGATCAGCACCGTGTCGTCGGCCGAGGTCAGCGCCGGCAGCCGTAGGACGTAGCGGCTGAGCGCCATGCCGAGCACCAGGCTCACCGCCAGCTGGCCGCGCAGCTTGAAGTCGCTGCGGCCCAGCTGCTCGGCGATCGCGCCGAACACCTCCTTGGACATGAACTCGCTCAGCGGGCGCTGCGGGATGTCGTCGGCGACCGCGGAGCGGAGCATGGCGGTGAAACGCTCGCGGCCGCCGTCCGGTCCGTCGTAGGCGGCGAGGAAAGCGGCCACGGCGGCCGGGCCGATCCGGTCGCGCGGGCCGGCCAGCACCTCGGCGACCAGCCGGTCGGCGTCCAGTGGCAGATCGAGCACGGTCTCGGCGAACAGGTCGGATTTGCTGGCGAAGTAGTGGTGGATCAGCGCCGGGTCGACATCGGCCGCGCGGGCGATCGCGCGCAGTGAGACTTTGTCGTACCCGAGGGTCGAGAACAGCGAGAGCGCAGCTCGGCAGATGCTGCCACGGGTGTCGGCACGGCCCGGACGGCGTCCGCGCGGCTTCGCGGGGGTGTCCGTCATCGCGCCTCCTTTGCGCCGTTGACCGCGCGGCCTGTCCGGGCTCGGCCGAGCCTGTTACGACGCCGGCGCTGCCAGGCCGACGCGTCGGTTCCGAGACACACCCTAATGGGTGACTTGTGATTCCGAGCTGCTACTCGGGAATTCACCGCATGCCGTCATCGCCTCAAACTGCCCGCGAGGCCCCGGAGTAGGCCGCAGTTCTGGCCGGTGGTGATGAATTCCACCCCGTCCACCCCGAACCCCTCCCTAACTACCTGTGCCCTCCCGCATGCGGGAGGGCACAGGTAGTTAGGCAGGGCCTTGTCGGTGGTCGGCACCACGCTGTGCCGCCGGAGGAGGCCCCGCCGGTCAGGCGGGCTGCATCGTCCCGGTCTCGAGGAACCGCTGGTGCCAGCCCAATGAGTGCCGCAGATCGTGCGGCGTGTGCAGGCCGTTGCAGACCCGCTGGGCGTGCTCGAAGTAGTCCTGCAGCATCGGCCGGTAGGACGGGTGGGCGCAGTTGTCGATGATCAGCCGGGCGCGCTGCTTCGGCGATTTGCCGCGCAGGTCGGCCAGGCCCTGTTCGGTGATCAGCACCTGGACGTCGTGTTCGGTGTGGTCATGGTGGCTGACCATCGGCACGATGCAGGAGATCGCCCCGCCCTTGGCCGTCGACGGCGTGACGAACGCCGAGATGAAGGCGTTGCGGGTGAAATCGGCCGAGCCGCCGATGCCGTTCTGCATCCGGGAACCCATGATGTGGGTCGAGTTCACGTTGCCGTAGATGTCGGCCTCGATCATGCCGTTGCAGGCGATGATGCCCAGCCGCCGGATCATCTCGGGGTGGTTCGAGATCTCCTGCGGACGCAGCACGATCTTGTCCCGATAGCGCCTGGCTTCGGTGTTCATCCGCTCGGCGTACTCCGGCGACAGCGAGAAGGCGGTGGCTGAGGCGACCGTCATCTTGCCCGAGTCGATCAGGTCGACCATGCCGTCCTGGATCACCTCGGTGTACGAGGTCAGGTAGTCGAACGGCCCCTCCATCAGCCCGGCCAGCACGGCGTTCGCCACATTGCCGACGCCCGATTGCAACGGCAGCAGGTCCTTGGGCAGCCGTCCCCTCTTCACCTCGTGGGTGAGGAACTCGAGGTAGAAGCCGGCCATCTTCTTCGAGTCGTCGTCGGCCGCCTTGAACGGGGTGTTCCGGTCGGCGGCGTCGGTTTCGACGACGGCCACCACCTTGTCGAGATTCACCCGGTAGTTGCGCTGCCCGATCCGGTCCCCGGTATGGGTCAGCAGCACCGGTTGGCGCTCGGGTGGCAGCCGCGTGCCGTAGTAGATGTCGTGCATCCCCTCGAGGTCTGCCGACTGCCACGAGTTGACCTCGAGAATGATCTGCTCGGCCCGGTCGAGGAAGGTCTTGTTGTTGCCGATGGACGACGACGGCACCAGCAGGCCGTCCTCTTTGACGGCCGTCACCTCGACCACCGCGGTGTGCAGTTTGCCCATGCTGCCGGCCCAGATCATCGGCGCCAGGTGGGACAGGTGAATGTCGACGTACTCGGTCACGCCCTCGTTGATCTTGCGGCGCATGATCGGGTCGGACTGGTACGGCGTCCGGAAGCCGACACCGTCCACCGCGGCCAGCATGCCGTCCAGTTCGGGGGCCGTCGAAGCGCCGGTGAGCAGTCCGATCTGGAACTCCTCACCGCGATCGTGCGCTGCCTTGATCTCCGATGCCAGGGCGACCGGGAGCTCCTTTGGGTAGCCCGCACCGGTGAATCCGCTCATCCCGACATTGGTGCCTGGCCTGATCAGCTTGGCTGCCTCGGCGGCGGTGGTGAGCTTCTTGCGCAGCTTCTTGTTCAGGACGCGGGACATGGGCCTTTCCTTCGGAGAATCGTCTACTACGCGGCATAGTAGCTAGCTACTACGGAGCATAGTACTGACCGCGTTCCCGCGGGCGGCTTGCGGGAACTACGGTGTCCGCGTGAGTCAGATTTCCTACGGCAGCTGGCCGTCCCCGATCTCGGCCGCCGATTTGTCGATCGGCGGCGTCCGGTTGGCGGAGCCGCGCTACGACGGTGCCGACCTCTACTGGACCCAGGGCCGTCCGGCCGAGTCCGGACGGGTGGCGCTGATCCGCCAGCGCGACGGCGTGACCGGCGAGATGGCGCCCGGGCTCAATGTGCGGACCCGGGTGCACGAGTACGGCGGCGGTGCCTGGGATGCCCGCGACGGGGTGGTCGTGGTGAGTTCCGACCCGTCCGGGCAGCTGGTTCGGCTGGACGGCGAGGCGCCGGTGACGCTGACGCCCGATGGGACCAGCTGGCGGTTCGCCGATCTCCGGGTGTGGCCCGAGCTCGGCGTAGTGCTGGCCGTGCGAGAGGATCACTCCGCGCCGGGAGAGCCGGTGAACAGGCTTGTCGTAGTGGGTTTGAGCGGTTCAAACGAGGACGGCGGAACGGTGCTCGCTGAGGGTGCCGACTTCCATGCCTGCCCCGAGCTGTCAGCGGATGGACGACTGGCTTGGATGGAGTGGCGGCACCCGGACATGCCCTGGGACTCGTGCCTGATCAGGATCGGGCGATTGCGGGTCTCGGCCGCCGGTCTCACGCTGGACGACGTCCGCACCGTGGCCGGCGGGCCGGGGGAGTCTGCCGTCCATCCGCTCTGGCGGGGCGAGGAGTTGCTGTTCTGCTCGGACCGTTCAGGGTTCTGGGAGCTGCACGCGAGAGCTCCCGGCGGTGCGCTGACCCAGCTCACCGACGGCCACGCCGACCTGGTCGAACCGTTCTGGGTGTTCGGACGGCGGCCGTTCGCCGTCACCGGGAACGGCTCGGTGGTGCTGCGGCCGCGGGTCGACGGACGGAGCGCGCCCACGTTGCTGACGTCTCTCGGCTACTCGCAGTTGGCGCCGGACGTCGTCGACTGCGACAGCCTGGACGCCGCCGGCGACCGGGTGGTCGCACTCGTCCAGTTCGCCGACGCCCCGGACGCCATCGTGGAGTGGTCCGGCGGCGAGCGCCGGGTGGTCGACTCGGCGTCCTCGATCGCGCTGAGGCCGAGCCGGTTGAGCCCCGCCGAGGCGGTGAGCTGGGCGGGAACGGCAGGACAGGTGCACGGCTGGTACTACCCGCCGTGCTCCGAGCCACCGCTGTTCGAACCCGTGCTGGTCGAGCTTGTCGAGACCGCCGCGCCCGTTGCCGAGCCAGAACTGCCGCCGCTGATCGTGATCAGCCACGGCGGTCCGACGGCCTTCTCCACCGCCGGGTTCAGCCTCGCCGTGCAGTTCTGGACCACCCGCGGCTTCGCCGTCCTGGACGTGAACTACAGCGGCAGCAGCGGCTACGGACGGGCCTACCGCGACCGGCTGCGGGGCGAGTGGGGCGTCCTCGACGTCGCCGACTGCATCGCCGGTGCACAGGCGCTGGCTGCCGCCGGCCGGGTGGACGGCGCACGCCTGGCGATTCGCGGCGGCAGTGCTGGCGGCTACACCACGCTGCGCGCGCTGACCACCTCGGACGTCTTCGCGGCCGGTTGCAGCCGGTACGGGATCGGCGATCTGACCGCGCTGGCGTCCGACACGCACAAATTCGAGGCGCGCTACCTGGACGGCCTGGTCGGTCCGTGGCCGGCGGCGTCCGAGACCTACGCGGAGCGCTCGCCGATCAACCACCTGGACGCTCTCAGTTGCCCGATGCTGATCCTGCAGGGAGCCGAGGACGCCGTCGTCCCGCCGAATCAGGCCGAGGCGATGGCGGCGGCGGTCGCCGCCAAGGGTCTGGAGGTCGAACTCATCGTCTTCGACGGCGAGGGCCACGGCTTCCGCAAGGCGGAGACGATCCGGCGCGCGCTGGAAGCCGAGCTCGCCTTCTACGCGCGCACCTTCGGCATCACGCTGCCGAGCTGACGCCAACTTCGCCGCGCCGCGAAACGCCTCCCGACAAGGCCCTCCCTAACTACCTGTGCCCTCCCACCAGTGGGAGGGCACAGGTAGTTAGGGAGGGCTTTGTGGCGCCGGGTCACGGGCTCGCCGGACGGCCCGCGTCCGGATCCGCGTCCGCGCTCGCGGCCTCTTCGGCGGCCCGGATCTCAGCCGTGTTGATCCGCCGGCGGGCGTAGCCGAGGAACGCGAAGTGGCAGGCTCCGCTGACCAGGAAGACCGCCCGCAGTGCCCAGTCGCGGGGCAGGACGGCCTCGGCGAGGCTGACCAGCAGGCCGCCGAGTACCGTGCCGATGGCGATGGTGCCCCAGCCGAAGAACCGGTACACCGAGTTCACCCGGCCGAGCAGCCGGTCGGGGATCAACCGCTGCCGCAGCGACACCGTGACCACGTTCCAGATCACCACGAAGACCCCTGAGGTCACCCCCAGCACCCAGAACGGGACGGCCCACGGCAGCAACCCCATCAGCGCGATCGAGATACCCATCCCGGCGATCGAGACCAGCAGCGCGGTGCCCGGGCTGAGCCGCCTGGTGACCCGCTCGGCGATCAGCGACCCCAGCACAGCGCCCGCGGCGATACCCGTTGTCACCAGGCCGAACTGCCATCCCTCGTAGAGCCCCAGCACCTCCTGCACGAACAGCACCAGGATCACGAAGGCGACATTGCTGAGCATGTTCAGCAAGCCCAGCAGGATGGCCAGGCTGCGGATCAGCCGGTGCTGCCACAGCCACCGGAAACCCTCGCCGATCTCGCCGCGCCAGTCGATCCGGGTGCGCGGACCGGACGCCGCCGCACCGCCCGGCGCGAAGCTGCCGGCCAGCGCGAACACCATGGCGGCGCTCACCGCCAGCAGGCCGGCGTTGACGAAGAACGGCAGGGCCAGCGCCACGGCGACCAGGACGCCGCCCAGCGGAGGCCCGACGAAGCTGTTCATCGTCGTCTCGGCTGCCCACAGCCGTCCGTTGGCGCGTTCGAGCCGGGATTTGTCGACGATGGACGGCAGCAGCGTCTGCGCGGTGTTGTCGCGCAGCACCTCGGCACAGCCGAGCAACAGCGACGCCACACAGAGTGCCACGATCAACGCCGGGCCGCCGGACGGCTCCGGCGCACCGGCGGCGAGCTCCTCCGGCGTGGGTAGGTCGGCGGCATGGAGCGCCACCGTGACGCCCAACCCGGCCACCACGATCACCCGGCAGACGTCCATCCAGCCGATCAGCAGCCGGCGGTCGAACCGGTCGCTGATCACCCCGGCCGGCAGGCTGAAGATCAGCCAGGGCAGCCGTCCGGCCACCCCGACCATTGCGATCAGCAGGGCGTCCCGGGTGACCGCGGACGCCAGCCACACCAACGCGACCGTCATCAGCCCGTCGCCCAGGTTGGCGGCCGTCGCGGACGCCAACAGCTTGCGATAGTTCGCGCCCAGCCCGGTCTGCTGCGGGCCGGCGGCCGCGCTCACCGGTCCTCCTCCGACTCCGGAAGTGCCGGACGCCGGGTCGGATAGAGCCCGTAGACCAGGGCGTAGGTGATCGGCCCGGACGCCGGCTCGGCGGCGAACTCCATCACCAGCTCATCGAGGCGATGCTTCCACTCGACCGCACGCTCCAGCGGAATGCGGGCGTACCGGACATTCGCGGAAAGCACGGTGCCGTCCGGGGCGGCCTGCCCCACCTCGGCGGACGCCCGGCCAAGTATGTGTTGCTCCTCGCCGACCGCTTCGTGCTCGCGGTGATAGAGGAACACCCGCGCCGTGCGGCCGTAGTACTTCGCTTCCAGCGCCCGGACCCGCTTGGTGCGCACGACGTGCACCAGGCCGGCCTCGGCGAGCACCTTCAGGTGGTGACCGATGGTGCCCTTCGGGCGTCCGAGCACCTCGGCGAGTTCGGACGTGGTGGCCGCCCGATCGAGCAGCAACGACACGATCTGCCGCCGGCTGTCCTCGAACAGGGCACGGTACTGCCCGGGCTCGGTGAGTTCGAGCACCTCGGCCAGCGGGTAATCGGGTGGCCCGGCGACGCCCTCGCCGGTCGCGTCCGGAATCGAATGGTCGGTCATTCCAGTATGGTCGATATTTCCCGACCATTAGTCAAGGCGTGCCGATCAGTCGAGCGGAAGCACCTCGATCCGCTGGCTGAGCGTCCAGTGCTCGCCGGGCAGCAGGGTGAGGGCGTTCGCGAGGACGTTGGCGGCCTCCACGCAGACCATGCCCGTCCACTCGCCGGGACCCATATCGGGCATCTGCTCAGCGGCCTGCTGCCACGGATTCCACACCACCACGTTGGACGCGCCGTGGGTGGTGGAGACCAGCTGCCGTCCCAGACCCGGGTCGCGCACGGTGACCGGGCCCTCGGACAGATACACCCGATCTGTGGGGCCGTCGAGGCGTAGGGGGCCGGATTGAGTCAGGTCGAAGGCCGGCTCGGGGCTGTTCTTGTCCAGATAGACGGCCCCGTCGAGGCCATCGATGGCGACTTCGCGGACATCGCCGACCGCGAGATAGGTGTGCAGGGCCTGCTCGATGGTGAACGGGACATCGCCCTCGTTGGACGCCCACAGCGAGACCAACAGGTGCTCGGCGCCGAACTCCACCGTGAGCCGGGCCCGGTAGTCGTAGGGGAACTCGGGCTGGTCCCCGCTGATCGACGGATCCGTCGAGTACTCCACCCGCAGGACGTCGTCGGACTCGGTCGCCCCTTCTCGCCGCCACGGGGCTGCGCGGACGAAGCCGTGCGCGGGCTTCTTGTCGCCGCTCAATCCGGGGCCGAACCAGGGGAAGCAGATTGGGATGCCGCCCCGGATCGCCTTGCCGGCTGCGTAGGCGGTGGCGGAACTGAGCCAAAGTACCGGCTGAGCCGAACCTGCGGGTTGCCAGCCGACGACATGAGCGCCGTGATCGAAGATCCGGCAGCGTCCGGTGGAGTCCTCGATGCCCGGTAGGGGAGCGGCGATCTCGGTGTAGGTCATGAGCGAGACAGTAGTGGTCCGGTCCGTCCGGGACTCGAACTACGCGGCCCAGCCTGGCCGGAAAAGGAGGAGCGCTGCGGAGCCTGGGACGGCCCCGCAGCGCTCGGGGAGCCCGGGGGGATGGGCTCGTCTGTGGGTTGGGGTGGTTCTGCGAATACTGCGCGATCAGTAGGCGCCGCTGGAGCCCAGAACGGCCCGCGCGGTGCGCATCAGGATCGTCAGATCCTGCATGATCGACCAGTTGTCGACGTAGTAGATGTCCAGCCGGACGGTCTCGTCCCACGGCAGGTTCGAGCGTCCGGAAACCTGCCACAGGCCGGTGAGACCGGGGCGCACGTCCAGCCGGCGAACGGTGTCGCTGTCGTAGAGCGCGACCTCCTTCGGCAGCGCCGGGCGCGGGCCGACCAGGCTCATGTCACCACGGAGCACGTTCCAGAACTGCGGCACCTCGTCGATCGAGAAGCGTCGGATGAAGCCACCGATCTTGGTGATCCGCGGATCCTTCGCCATCTTGAACAGCACGCCGGCGCCCTCGTTCTGCGCCTGCAGCGCGGCCAGCCGCGCTTCGGCGTCGACCACCATGGAGCGCACCTTGAGGCACTGGAACTCTTCGCCGCGGCGTCCGACCCGGGTCTGCCGGAACAGGACCGGTCCGCGGTCCTCCAGCTTCACCATGAGTGCGACCACGGCCATCACCGGCGCGCTGAGCAGCAGCAGGATGCTGGAACCGATGATGTCGAAGGCCCGCTTGCCCCAGCGGGACGCGGCCACGGCCTGCGGCCGCTCGACGTAGACCAGCGGCAGGCCGGCCACCGGACGCGGGTTCAGCCGCTCGGAGCTGATGTCGGTGAGCGCGGGCACCACGATCATCTGGGTGTCGAGGTCCTCCAGGTCCCAGGCCATCCGCTTGAAGTGCTGGCTGTCGGGGAAGGATCCCTCGGCGAAGATCACCGTGTCGATGGACGAGTCCTCGATCAACTCCACCACGTCCGACACGCGGCCCAGGATGGGCAGGCCGGCCGGGGTCTCTTCGATCTCGGCGGACGTGACCGCGCCGACCACCTGGTAGCCGAGCCACTTCTCCCGACGCAGCACGCGGGCGACCTCGTCGATGTGCGAGGGCGAGCCGGCAACCAGTACCGAGGTCTGGAACAGGCCCCGGGCACGCAGGTGCATCAGGGCGCGACGGCGAATCAGGCGGCCGACCAGCATGGCCGGGATCCCGATGGCGAACAGGAGGATGAAGAACGAGCGGGACAGGTCGGACATGGTCAGGTAGCAGCCGATGCCGACCGCGCCGGCGAACAGCCCTGAGCCGAGGGCGACCCGCTGGTACTCGACCATGCCGGTCTGCAGATGGTGCAGGGCGTAGGCGCCGCACAGCGCCAGCGTGGCCATCCAGGCGCCCGGAATGGCGTAGTAGGCCCAGACCGGTCCCTCGGGGCCGAACATGTTGTTGTGCAGGCCGAGGCCGAAGCGCCCGGCGTAGGCGGCCAGTGCCGACATCGCGATCAACAGGGCGTCGATCAAAGCGACGCTGGTCTGCCGAAGGGCCGCGCTGCCGCGGGCGGTCATGAGGCTGCTGTTCAGGCGCTGACGAGCAGCCTGAACGCGCACGTCCAGAGTAGTCATGTGAAGAAATCCCCCCCGAGATAACTGCGAACTCCCCCCGAGTTCACGACAGGCACCCCCCAGCACCTGCTGCACCACAGCTTCCCACACCTTGTCCGGCCTGGCAACCGGAGATGGCTGATCTTTCCCGCTCGGACGCCCTACGTACATCTACGTGTATCCCGGCATTTGAATCCGTGTGGGAGTTCGTGCGAAGATCTCATCGTTCGACCGGCGGGGGGCTGGTCGATGTTCCGGGGGGAATGCACGTGAGAACGGGCTACTTGTTGTCCGTCTTCGACATGGTTGATGTGGGAGACGTTGACGTTGTTCATCAAGCTGCGGAGAGTGTCGACCGGGTCGAGGCTCGCGTGCTCTCCGATGAGGCAGTCGTCGGGCTGACCGGCCGAGCGCCGGTGGTGCCGGCACAGGAGCGGCTGGAGATCGTCGGGTCGATTCGCGACGTATCGGACGCCACCATCTACGACCCGTCCGGCCCGCTGAAGCGGAGCAGCCGCGACATCGTCTATGCCCGCACCGATGTCGGCATCGGTCAGGCCGAGGTGGATCACTGGCTGCAGCCGCGGGTGGCTGAACGGACGGCCTCCGACTTCGGCCGGCCGCTGGCGTTGCGCCCAGCGGATGGAGCCATGGGCTACGTTCCGGGCGCCTGGGACATGTTCCACATCGGCCACCTCAACATCCTCAAGCGTGCGCGAGCGCAGTGCGCACGTTTGGTGGTCGGCGTGGTTACCGATGAGGCGTTGTTCCAGGCCAAGGGCAAGTATCCAGTGGTTCCGCTCGCGGAACGCATGGAAGTGGTGGCCGCGATGGATATCGTGGACGCTGTTGTGGTCGATTTCTCCAGCAGCAAACTGGATGTCTGGGAGCGCGTTCACTTCGACGTGTTGTTCAAGGGCGACGATTGGCGCGGGACGGCGAAGGGCGACCGGCTCGAGTCGGAGATGGCTACCGTCGGTGCCAGCGTTCGCTACTTTCCCTACACCGCCCACACCTCGTCCACGGCGCTGCGCCAGATTCTCGCCAGCCGCTGAACGCACGTCCTGCGGGCAGGCCGTTCCGGTATGCTTCCGCACGGTCGGTTACACCCCACTTGCTGGCGCCCTTTGCGTCCGGCCGACCCGCCCACGAAGGAGTTTCACGCTTGTCAGCACGCCAACGAGCCCCGATCGATTCCGATCGATCCAGTCTCGAGACGGACGACAGGCCAGTCGTCCGCATTCTGGGTACCCATGGCGTCCCGGCCAACTACGGCGGCTTCGAAACGGCTGCCGAGAAGGTCGGCCTGCATCTGCTCGCCGCCGGTTGGCGGGTCATCGTCTACTGCCAGGTCGACGGCTCGGGTGAGATCACCTACGACGAGTGGCACGGCTTGGAGCGGGTGAACGTCCCGGTGAGTGTGCCCGGGTGGCGCGGAACGTCGCTTTTCGACCTGAAGTGCGTCCGGCACGTGAGCCAGTTCGATGATCTCTGCCTGGTCTTCGGGTACAACACCGGGATCTTCAACACTTGGCAACGGCTCAAGGGCATCCCGATGGTGATCAACATGGACGGGATCGAGTGGTCGCGGTCGCGTTGGGGATTCACCCGTCAGGCCATTCTCTACATCAACGAGCGGTTCTCGGCGGCTGTGGGCAACCATCTCATCGCCGACCACCCGGCGATCGAGAAATACCTCTGGACGCGCGCGCCGAAACGCAAGGTGACGATGATCGCCTACGGAGCGGACGAGGTGCTCGAGGCCGATCCGGCGCCGGTACGCGCACTGGGTCTGGAGCCCGGTGGTTATCTCACGCTGATCTGCCGGCCCATTCCAGAGAACTCAATTCTTGAGCTCGTCCAGGGTTTCTCGGCCAAGCCGCGTAGTCAGAAGCTGGTCATTCTGGGCAACTACGACCCGCAAGGCGACGAGTACCACCGCCAGGTCATGGAGGCGGCGTCCGAGGACGTGCTTTTCGTCGGCGCGATTTTCGATCCCGCCATCGTCCAGCCACTGCGGTTTCATAGCGCGCTCTACATGCACGGTCACACCGTCGGCGGCACCAATCCGTCGCTGGTCGAGGCCCTGGGTGCTGGAAATGCGGTCCTGGCCCACGACAACGTGTACAACCGTTGGACGGCCGGCGCCGGGCAGAGCTACTTCACCACCGCCGATGATGTCGAGGCCGCACTGGACGAGATCCTCGAGTCGCCGGATCGGCTCGCCGAGATGAGCGGGGCGGCGCGCGAGCGCTACCTCTCCGGACTCACCTGGTATCAGATCGGTGAGCAGTACCGAATTCTGCTCGATCGCTATCTCCCCAAGAACGTGAAGAAGATTCGAAATGGAAGGCGTTGAACGATGGTGAAAGTGGCGGTAGTCGGCCTGGGGAAGATGGGAATCTCGCATCTTTCCATGGTGCGGGCACTGCCAGGCGTGGAGGTCGTTGGCGTCGTCGATGCCACGACCTACCTGCTCGGCATACTGAAGAAATACACCGGCTTGGCGACCTACACGTCGATCGACAAACTCCTGGCCAACGAGCAACCTGACGCAGCCATCGTGGCGACGCCGTCGCGGTTGCACTACCCGATGGTCAAGCAGCTGCTGGAGGCCGGCGTCGCAGTCTTCTGCGAGAAGCCGTTCACGCTCAGTGGATCCGAGGGCGACGAGTTGGTCGAGTTGGCGCAGGCCAAGGGTCTGGTCACTCAGGTGGGCTACCACAACCGGTTCGTCGGCGCGTTCGGCGAGGTGAAGCGGTTGCTCGACGCCGGCGCCATCGGCACGGTCACTCACGGACTGGCCGAGGCCTACGGTCCGGTGGTGCTGAAGCCTCAGGGCGGCACCTGGCGGAGCAAGAGCACCGAGGGTGGCGGCTGTCTCTATGACTACGCCGCCCACCCGCTGAACCTGATCAACTGGTACCTCGGCGAGCCGGTCGGAGTGGGTGGCACTGTGCTGAACAGCATCTTCTCCGCCGAGATCGATGACGAGGTTTCCTCCACGCTTTACTACGACGAGGGCCGCACGGTCTCGGTGTCGGTGAACTGGTCGGACGAGTCGGTTCGCAAGATGACCACCAGGATCACCCTGTGGGGCACAGCCGGCCGCATCTTCGCCGACCGCCAGGAGATTCAGGTCTATCTGCGCGAGGAGGCGCAGCTCCCCGAGGGCTATCAGGCCGGCTGGAACGTTCGCTACACCACCGAACTCACCGACCAGGTCGACTTCTACCTGCGCGGCGAGGAGTACACCGCCCAGTTGGCGCACTTCGTGGAACGGGTCGCTGGGGGGATCGTGGACGGCGAGAACACATTCGCCTCGGCGGTCGTCACCGACAAGCTGATCGAGCGGATGATCGACGACTCCAAGCGTGGGCCTTCGGTGCGGCTCAGCGATGAAGTGGTCGCCGTCCGGCCTCCGGCGCGGTCGTTGGCCGCCCGATTGCTCGATCTCGGCCGTTCGGGTGTGAAGCGCGTCCGGGCACTCGTGTCCGGCGGAAAGTGAGGACGACGATGGACAACCTGCTTTTCGGAGACAACCAGTTCTTCGGGGTCAATCACATGTCTGAGGAGAAGGCCCGCCAGCAACAGATGCGCTTCCAGCGCACCGACGCGGTCATCGACGTGCTCAAGGATGCCTACGCCGAAGGCGTGACCACCTTCATGTGCACGACCCATGACCGGATCGGCGAAGTGGCGCACTACTTCCGCGAGAATCGTGAACAGTATCCGGACTTCACGTTCTTTCCGGGGATGCCTTACGCGCACAAGTACGCCAACGCCATCACCACCGACGGAATGATGGGTGCGCTGAAGCGTTTCCTGCCCAACTCCGGGCTCGTGGACGCTGCGATGCGCGGTACCTCGTCCTTGGTCGGCAAGGATATCGAGGGCTTGGTCACGTTGTTGATCGACGCCGAGATGAAGATGTTCGAGGGGCTGCCGACGCCGGTGATCTGGCTGCAGAATGTCGTCACGGACCTGTTGCTCGGCATGGGCTTCAACGACGCGTTCTCGATCTTCGCCGATCACGTCCGCAGCCGGTACGACGCCGAACCCGGGTTCATCACCATGAATCTGCCGATGCTGGCCCAGGTGCTCGACAAGCAGGGCGTCGCCTCGCCGCTGATCTGCGCGAACATCAACAAGATCGGCTTCCGGATGTCCGGCGGCATGGACTCCTACCGCAAAGCGCTGGAGTCGCACGATTTCCGACCGGTCGCCATGTCGGTATACGCCTCTGGCGCCATTCCTGCGGATGAGGCGATCCAATGGGTGTGCGAGCAGCCGAACATCGAGGCGATCGTCTTCGGGGCGTCGTCGCGGCGCAACATCGCCAATACGAAGCAGTTGGTCGACACCTACTGGAACAAGTGATGGCGGGCGATCGGCGGACCGTTCTGATCGCCAATCCGGGTGCGGACCTGTACGGATCGGACCGAATGACGCTGGAGAGCGTCAAAGCGCTCACCGCGTCCGGCTACCGGGTATTCGTGACGGTGCCCGGGGACGGTCCGCTGATCGAACTGTTGACCGAAGCCGGCGCCACCGTGCTGGAACAGCCGACGCCGATCATCCGCAAGAGTCTGCTGTCGCCGACGGGCTTGGTGCAGCTGGTGAAGGAGACCATGGCTGCCTGGGGGCCGTCCTGGAGGCTGCTCAAGCACACCAACGCTGCGACGGTGATCGTGAACACGATCACCCCGCCGCTGTGGTTCCCGCTGGCCCGGCTGTCCGGACGGCAGGTGGTGTGCCATGTGCACGAGGCCGAAGGCACCGCCAGCCCCATCCTTCGGGCGGCGCTCTACCTGCCGCTGGTGTTCTGCCAGCGGATCGTGATCAACAGCCGGTTCAGCCTGGACGTGCTGGCGGCATCGGCACCCTGGCTGGCGAAGCGGACCACGATCGCGTACAACGCCGTTCCTGGGCCCGCAGAGGTCGTCCCGCCGCGCGAGCAGCTCGGCGACGAGGTCAGGCTGCTCTACATGGGACGGCTCTCTCATCGCAAGGGCCCCCACGTCCTGGTCGAGGCGGCCGAACTGCTCAAGCGGCGTGGACGCCGGGTCCGTCTGGATCTACTCGGCGCGGTGTTTCCCGGGAACGAGGCCTACGAGGATGGCCTGCGCGAGCAGGTGGCGCAATCGGACCTGAGCGATGAGGTCACCCTCCTGGGCTTCCGGCCGACGATCTGGCCGACCCTTGCCGACAGCGACATCGTGCTGATCTCCTCGGTGGTGGACGAGCCGTTCGGCAACACCGCGGTCGAGGCGTCCTTGGCTGCCCGCCCACTTGTGGTGAGCGACATCGCGGGCCTCAAGGAGGCCAGTCACGCCGCCACCAGCGCGATCCGGGTCCCGGCCGGGGACGCAGCCGCGTTTGCGGACGCGGTCGAGACCATCGTCGATGACTGGGAGCGGTACCGGTCGGCCGCACTGCGCGACTCCGAAACGGTCGCTCAGACCTTCTCGGCGGCCGAGTACGGTCGGGCGCTCACCAAGGGCTGCGGACTTCCGGCCCACGCCTGATTCGGCCTACTGGGCCGCCAACTCGGCGTCCAGGTTGCGCAGTCGCTTGTACCAGACGCCGATGACCAGCAGGGTGTAGCCGGCATTGGCGACGGTGAGCAGCAGGTAGAACCATAGGAACGCCGGAGGATAGGCCAGCAGCAAGAAGGACAGGCAGAGCAGGCCGTAGTCGGTCGGCAGCTTGAGCAGGGACATCACGCTCGATCCCGCCTGCGGGGTCTCCCGGCCCAGCCCCAGCCTGAGCCGCGCGTTCCGGGTCAGCAGGTCGGTGAGCAGCATGCCGAAGAAGTGAATGACGTAAACCGCCGCGAACAGCAGTGGCACCAGCAGCCACAGCGGCGCGACATCGAAGAACCGGTACATCGAGATCAGCACCGCCAGGTGCAGGGTGGCGATCTTGAACGAGTCGATGACATGGTCCAGCCACTCGCCGGTGAGGCTGCCGCCGCCGCGCAGGCGGGCCAGCTGGCCGTCCGCTGCATCCAGCGCATAGCCCAGAACCAGTGTCACGGTCACCGCAAGCGCAAGCGGCAGGCTCGGAGGCACCAGAGCGATCAACGCGATGCCGGTGAACGTGCAGACCGCACTGATCACGGTGACCTGGTCCGGTGTCATTCCCAGCCGGTGCGCGGCCGCCGCGAACACGCGTCCGAGCGGCCGGTTCACCAACAGCGAGTAGATCGGCGCACCTTTGGAGCTCTTCTGGGCGGCCTGAAGCTGGGCGTAGTTGGCCCGGAAGGCAGGTCGGTGTGAGGTCGTCATCAAGGCGTTTCCCCTTGTTGTCACTGGGAGTGGTGGGCGCTGAGGGTGCAAATTCGCGCCGTCCGGCCAGTCTACGCCGTGATGGTCGATGAGATGCGCACCCTTTTGTCCGGGTCAGCCCAGGACGTTGACCGCGCACCCGAGGTGACAAACCCGCCGCCAGCAGTTATCATTCGGTGCGGAGGAAGTAGCGGCATTGCCGCGGTTGGCGTATCGGGGGATTCGTCGCCGAAATCTCAACTTGCTCCACTTTTTTCGAGCGTCTCGGGGGGGAACGCTGTGGGGAATCTATCTCGTACCATGTCCGCGGTCGTATTGGCCGGGGTGTTGCTGAGCGGCTGCACGTCGGGATCAACAGGCCCGTCGCCGGCGGCATCGACCGCCCAGGCCACGCCGACCGATTCGCCGGTCACCTCGGCCAGCCCGGATCCGACGTCCAAGCCGACCACGGCGGCCACGACCAAGGCCCAGCCGGTTCCGAAGGTTCAGCGCGACGGGGGAGGCACGCCGACGATAACGGCGCGTCCGGCCGGCACCGACGGCCGGGTGAGCTACTCCGACGGAGTCAAGCTGCGCATCCGCGACGTCACCTTCGGCAAGGAGACCAAGGAAGGTCCCGGCCGTTTCCCGGGGCGGGCCTACGCGGTGCTCGCGATGGAGATCTCCAACGGAAGTGCCCGCGCTTTGTCGTTGGACACGGTGGTGATCACCGTCTTGGACAGCAAGGGCAAGCAGGTCAACCCGGTCTACGCCGAAGAGGCCAAAGTGAACGACTTCGCCGGTGAGTTGAAGCCGGGCGGGACGGCCAAGGCCAACTATGCGTTCGCCGTGCCGAAGTCGTCCTACTCGAAGGTGACCGTCGTGGTCGACTTCGACGGCGTGCACACCTCCGCGGTCTTCCGCGGTGGACTGAGCTGACCGTGGCCGGCCGAGTCGTGTCGTTGCTGCGCTCCCGCGCCCTCGGCGCCGCGGTCGCGCAGGTGTGGCAGGCGGTCGGCAGCTTCGGGCTGCAGATCGTCGCCGCCTGGACACTCGGCGCGCAGGGCCTGGGCCTGATCAGTCTGTCACTCGGCGTGATCGTGCTCACCACGGCTCTCGCCAGCGGAATGGTCGGCGACTCGCTGGTCATCCTCGACCGGACGCGACCCGCGGTCCGAGGTGCGCTCCAGGCCTGGGCGCTGATGCTCGGCGCGCTGACCGCGCTCGGCTCGGGAGTGATCATGGGCCTCACCGTCCTCACCCCGCTGCAGGCGGCACTGTTCGCCGGTGCTCTGGTCGCGTTTCAGTTCGAGGAACTGGTGCGCCGCATCCTGATGGGCGTCATGCAGTTCTGGCGGCTGGTGATCCTGGACAGTGTCGCGGTTGTCACCGCGCTGGCGATCATCGGCGGGTCCGCAGCGATGCGGATGATCACCGTCGAGTCGTTCTTCGCTGCTCTGCTCGCCGGACAACTGGCGGGGATCGTGGCCGGCATCATGCTGCTGCCCGCGGCAGAGCGGAGGTGGGTGCGGATGCGTGGCTCCGATCTCCGTCCGGTCGCCGCCTTCGGGGCGTGGCGGGGCGCCCAGGTGGCGGTACCGCAGCTCATGCTCACCCTTGCCCGCGTGCTGGTCACGGCCTTCGCCGGCGGGGCGGCGCTCGGCCTGATCGAGGGCGCCCGGATCTTTGTCGCACCGGTCCTTCTCGTCGTCCAGGGCCTCGGCTCCTACCTGCTGTCCAGCTACGTCCGAGACTCCGCGCTCGGGGTTGCCGCACTCCGGCGACGGGCTTGGCGCGCGTCGCTGCTGCTGATGTCCGGAGCGCTCGTCCTCGGAATCGGCATCATCTCGGCCGCCCCGTACCTCAGCCATCTCGTCAGTGGGCCGAGTTTCGACATCGAGCGACTCACCGTCGCGGGCTGGGTGGTCTACGTCATGGCGTCGGCTTCTTTCCAGCCGTTCGCCAGCCTGGCGGCCGTCAAGGGCCGTCAGCGCAGGGTTTTCGGCTGCCGGCTGATCGATGCCGGCTTCGCCGTCGTTCTTCTCACGTCATTGCTGGCGCTCGGCGTCAGCCCCGCCTGGACACCGTTCGCACTGGCCGCCGGCCTGCTCGTCGGTGGCTTCCTGGTCCGCCAGTTCGTGTTGGCACCACTGGCCAGAACTTCGTCTCTTGCTCCTACGACCGAACTCAGGATGAGCAATGTCTAACTCTTCAACGTCGCGCCCGAGGAAGGGCGTCAGCGGCCTGGTTGCCGCTGTTGTGGCGGTCACGGCCGGCTTGGCCGGTGTCTTCCCCGCGCAGCGGGCGGAGGCTGCGCCACTACCGAACGACCCGGCTACGGTCACCGCTGAGGCGCTGCCGACGTGGCAGCTCAACGGCGTGGTCTGGAGCACCGTCGTGGTCGGTAACACCGCCTACGTGACGGGCGAGTTCACCCAGGCCAGGCCGCCGGGCACGCCGCTGGGCAGCCCGCTGTCGGTGGCCGCCACCAATATCTTCGCTTTCGATGTGACCACCGGGAATCCGGTCACGTTCAACCACTCGCTGAACGCCCAGGGTCTGGTGATCCGGGCCAACGACAGCGGCACCCGCCTCTACGTGGGCGGCGACTTCACCGAGGTGGACGGGGTGGCCCGCGGTCATATCGCGGCGTTCGACCTGACCGCCAGCGGAGCGCCACTTACGTCGTTCAACGCCCGCACCGATGGCCAGGTCCGCGGACTCGTCCCGATCGGCAACACCGTCTATGCCGGCGGCAACTTCCGCTCGGCCAACGGCCAGACTCGCGCACTGTTCTCCGCCTACGACGCGGGAACCGGCAATCTGACCCCGTGGGCGCCGGTCGGAGACACCAGCGGCTACGTGTTCACCATGGTCGCGGCGCCGGACAAGTCACGCATCATCGCGGGCGGCTCGTTCGCAACCATCAACGGCGTGGATGCCTACGGCATGGGCTCGATCGACGCGACCACCGGTGCCACCTTGCCGTGGGCGGCGAATACCAAGCTTCGGGCCGCCGGACTGAACGGAGCGATCGATACGTTGTCGACGGACGGCACCTCGATCTTCGGGGCCGGCTACTCCTTCGGCGCCGGCGCGGCATTCGAAGGCACCTTCTCGGCGGATCCGAGCACGGGCGCGATCAACTGGGTCAACGACTGCCTTGGCGATACCTACGACACGTTCCCGATGGGCGGCGTGCTGTACACGGTCAGCCACGACCACAACTGCACGTTGGCGGGCGCCTTCCCGGACACCAACCCGCGGGCCCGCTGGGTGAAGGCGAGCGCGGAGCGGATCGGGCCGACCATCGGCACGATCACCAGCAAGGACGCCTACAACTGGGACTACACCGGAATCCCGTACACCGGTCAATTGCACTGGTACCCGGATCTGGAGTTCGGCACCTACACCGCTGCCAAGCAGGCCGCGTGGTCGATCGGTGGGAACGGGGACTACCTGGTCCTGGCAGGTGAGTTCCCGATGGTGAACAACGTGGCGCAGCAGGGCTTGGTCCGGTTCGCCAAGAAGCCGATCTCGAACGGCCTGAAGCCGAGTGCCTCGGCCGGGTCGACACCGACCCCCATTCCGTCCGGACCGGGAACTGTGCGCGTCGTCTTCGGCGCAATGTTCGACCGCGACGACGCCGTCACCGAGTACGACATCTACCGCGGGGTGGGCACCGCCACCACGAAGATCGCCACGGTGAGCAAGAACGACGCGGAGTTCTGGAGCCTGCCCAAATACACCTACACCGATTCCGGTCTGGCCGACGGCACCCAGGTGCGCTACCAGATTCGAGCGCGCGATGCTGCAGGCAATGCGCAATGGTCGGCATGGTCCGGCTTCGTCACGGTCGGCGGCGCGAGCTCGGCCTACGCCGACCTGCTGGCCGGCCATGGCGCCTCGCACTTGTGGCGCCTCGAGGAAGCCCCTGGGAGCACCCTGGTGGTCGACTCGATCGGCTCGGCTCACGGCACACCCACCGGTGAGACCTTCGGCAATGCCGGGGCGTTGCTGAACGAGTCCAGCAAGGCCGCGGCCGGGACGGCCTCGAGCACGGTTGTCACCACGACCGCCGAGACCGCACCGGCGAGCGTCGCGGTCGAGGCCTGGGTGAAGACCACCAGCACCCGAGGCGGCCGGATCGTCGGCTTCGGCGATCAGGCCAACACGGCGAACGCCTCCACCATCACCGACCGAGTGCTCTACCTGGACAACTCGGGCCGACCGAACTTCATGATCAATGACACCGCCATGAGGACCGTGACGGCGCGGAACGGGATCAACGACGGCAACTGGCACCACGTCGTGGGTGTGGCCGACGGGTCGGGCATGCAGCTGTTCGTCGATGGAGCTCGAGTCGCTCGGGACCAGCGCTACACCGCCGGGCGCAGCTACCAGGGCTACTGGCGGATCGGATCGGACATCACCAACAGCTTCACCAACCGTCCCTCTGACCTCGCGCTGGCGGGGCAGCTGGACGAGGTGGCGGTGTATCCGCGCGGCCTTTCGCTGGCTGAAGTGCAGTCCCACTACACCGGCAGTGGACGAACCGGCTCGTGGCCGGCGGCACCCACCGACGCCTACGCGGCATCGGTGCTGGCCAACTCGCCGGACCTGTACTGGCGGCTCGCCGAGAGCAGCGGGAACGCGATCGACTCCTCGGGCTCCGGCAACTTCGGCACCGTGTCCGCGGGCATCTTCTCGCCGCTGACCCGCGGTGTGAGCGGGGCGATCGCGGGGAACACCGCCGCGACCTTCGACGGCAGCAGCAACCTGATCGTCGGGCAGCATCCGTGGGTCACCCCGAGCGCTTACACCGCCGAGGTGTGGTTCAAGACGACCACGACGCGTGGCGGCAAGCTGATCGGCTTCGGCAATGCGACCAGTGGGTTGAGCTCGTCCTACGACCGACATGTCTGGATGCAGAACAACGGCAAGCTGTCGTTCGGCGCGTACAACGGCAGCCAGCAGACGATCACCTCGACGGCCAGCTACAACGACGGTCAATGGCATCAGGTGGCTGCCACCCAAGGCGCCGACGGCATGAAGCTTTACGTGGACGGTCTGCTGATCGGCACCAACGGCGCCACCTCCGGCCAGGCCTACGTGGGGTACTGGCGGATCGGGGCCGACCGGACCTGGGGCGGTGCCACCAGCAACTACTTCGCCGGCAGCCTCGACGAGGCGGCGGTCTACCCGTCGGCGCTCACCGAGAACGACGTCCGGGCGCACTTTGCGGCATCGGGGCGGACGGCGCCGAACCGGGCTCCGGTGGCGGCCTTCACCGCTGCCAAGACCTACCTGAGCGCCGCGGTGAACGCCGGAACTTCCAGCGATCCCGATGGTGGAGTGCTGACCTACACCTGGAACTTCGGCGACGGGGCAACCGGCACCGGAGTCAACGCGACCCACACCTACGCCTCGGCGGGCACCTACACGATCGCACTGACCGTCGCCGATCCGCAGGGGCTGACCAACTCCACCAGCCAGACCGTCACGGTGGTCGCGAACCAGGCGCCGACGGCCGCGTTCACCGCAACCGTCGACAGCCATGCCGTCGCGTTCGACGCGGCCACCTCGTCCGACCCGGACGGCTCGCTCGCGAGCTATGCCTGGGACTTCGGCGACGGCCAGACCGGCTCCGGCGCGACCGTGACGCACACCTACGCCACGGCCGGCACCTTCACCGCTGCCTTGACGGTGACCGACGACCAGGGAGCGACCAATACGGTCACGCACCAGGTGATCACGGTCGATCCGCCGAATCAGCTGCCGGCGGCTGCCTTCACCAGCACCAAGTCGGATCTCGACGTGTCCTTCGACGGCGCCACGTCCACCGACCCGGACGGCACCATCGTGGGCTGGGCGTGGGACTTCGGCGACACCACGACAGGAAACGGCGCCACCGTGGCGCACAGCTATGCCGCCGCAGGTCAGTACACGGTCACCCTGACTGTCACCGACAACCGCGGCGGAACGGCGACCGTCTCGCACGCCGTCACCGTGCTGGCACCGAACGTCAAGCCGACCGGGGCCTTCACCTGGACAGCTGACGACGAGAAGCTGAGCTTCGACGCGAGCGCCTCGGCGGACACCGACGGCACCATCGAGTCCTATGAGTGGGAGTTCGGTGACGGCGAGTCCGGCAGCGGCAAGACGCCGTCGCACACCTATGCGGCGTCCGGCACCTACACGGTGAAGCTGACCGTGACCGACGATCGCGGTGGCAAGGACACGGTGAGCCACGACATCGCAGTGGTCGCCAACGCCAAGCCGACGGCTGCCTTCACCAACACGGCGAGCTTCCTGGCGGTGAGCTTCGATGGCACCGGGTCGTCCGACACCGACGGTACGGTGGCCAGCTATGCCTGGGAGTTCGGCGACGGCGGCACCAGCACCAGTGCGAGCCCGAACCACACCTACGCCAATGCCGGCAGCTACCAGGTGAAGCTGACGGTGACCGACAACGACGGCGCCAAGGATTCGGTGACCAAGACGATCACGGTGACCGCTCCCGGCCCGGTTGCGGCGGACGCGTTCGGCCGCACGGTGGCCAGCGGCTGGGGGACCGCCGACAACGGCGGACCGTGGTCGATCGCAACCGGCGCCGCCCGGTTCTCGGTGGCCGACGGTAAGGGCAAGGTGACTATGTCGACGGCGGGCAGCGGCTACACGGCTCTGCTCAACTCCGTCAGCACCAGCAACGCCGACGTGTCTGTCGATGTCAGCATGGACAAGGCGGCAACCGGTGGCGGCAACTACTTCAGTGCCATCGGACGCAACGTGGCCGGCCAGGGGAGCTACAGCGCCAAGGTGCGGGTGATGTCGACCGGAGCGGTCCAGCTGCTCCTGGTCCGCACGGTGGGTAGCACGGAGACGACATTGTCCAGTCAGACCGTGTCCGGGCTGACCTACACCGCCGGCGACACCTTGAAGGTCCGGTTGCAGGTGACGGGGACAAGTTCGACGAGCCTGCGGGTGAAGGTGTGGGGCTCGGGCAGCGAACCGGCTGCGTGGAACCTGTCCACCACCGACTCCACGGCGTCTCTCCAGGTGCCGGGAGGGGTTGGCCTGAGCACCTACGTCTCGGGCAGCAGCACGGGCTTCCCGGTGATCTACTCCTTCGACAATCTCATGGTGCCGGCGCCCTGACAACGGCATTCGTTGGGGCCGGTCAGAATCTGTGAAGATCTGGCCGGCCCCTTCTTATTGGCGTCTCATATTTCGTTAATATTTAACGATACTCAGTTTCTCGAATTCCGCCGGGAAGCTGAAAGTTCAGTGCGTGGCATGGTACCGTTCGTGCGTCGCTTCGGGGGGAGACGGCAATACGATTCCTGATGAGTCACGCTGGCGCTATGACCAGGACGATCGGATTCCCTTCCTTTTGAACGATGCATCGGGGCTCATCACGTTCACGGGGGGAAACACGTTATGCCCATGTCCAAACCGCTCACGCGGACCATTTCCACAGTGTCAGCTGCTGTGCTGGCCGTGGTTGGCGTAGGGATTGGGGTGTCGTCCGCTCAGGCGGCTCCCGCGCCAATCCAAAGCCAGCCGAACAACTCGATCACGGCTGACCGACTGCCGACCGTGCAGATCAACGGTGTGGTGTGGTCCACCGATATCGCCGGTAGCAAGGTGTATGCCGGCGGGTCCTTCACCCGGGCACGTCCGGCTGGTGCCGCAGCGGGCACCAACGAGACGGTGCGCAACAACCTGCTCGCCTTCGATGTCGCGACCGGCAATCTCGACACCAGCTTCGCCCCGGACCTCAACGGCCAGGTGCTCGGGGTGGCAGTGTCCCCCGACAAGAGCCGGGTGTACGTGGTGGGTGACTTCACCACGGCCAACGGGCAGGCTCGGCGGCGCGTCGCTGCCTACAGCACGGCTACCGGTGCCCTGATCACCTCGTTCAACCCGGTGGGCGTCAACGCCCGGGCGCGTTCGGTGACCGCGACCAACGACACGGTCTACGTCGGCGGCAGCTACCTGGGCGCAGGCTCTGCCACTCGCAACAGCCTCGCTGCCTTCCGGGCCTCGGACGGCGCACTGCTGCCCTGGGCGCCGGCTGCGGAGCGACCGGTGTGGGGCCTTGCGGTCAGCCCGGACGGCAGCAGCGTGTACGCGGCCGGCCAGTTCACCACGATCAGCGGTCAGGACGCCTACGGCATGGCGAAGATCGACGGCACGTCCGGCGCGCTGGACACCGCCTGGAAGCCCGAGGTCCGCAACGGTGGCGACGATGCCGCCGTCGGCAGCATCCGGGTGCAGAACAACGCCGTCTACGGGACCACCTGGCACTTCGGGCCCGGCGGGAACCTGGAGGGGACCTTCAAGATCCCGCTCTCCTCCCCGACCGGCTCGGCCGCCTGGGTGACCGACTGCCATGGCGACAACTACGGCACTTTCGTCTCCCAGGGCACGGTCTACTCGGCCAGCCACGCGCATTACTGCGGAAACATGGGCGGCGGCTTCCCGCAGTATCCGGCCTGGCGCTACCAGCACGGCCAGGCCTGGAGCGACACGGTGACCGGCGACATCCTGAACGAGGTGCACGGCTACGCCAACTGGGCGGGCAAGAAGCAGGGCCCGGCGATGATCAACTGGCTTCCCGAGATCGCGCCCGGCACTGTGACCGGGCAGGGTCAGGCCGGCTGGACGGTCACCGGCAATGACGACTACATCGTCTTCGGCGGCGAGTTCCCGCGGGTCAACGGCACCGCACAGGCCGGCCTGGTCCGCTTCGGCAAGCGCCCGGTCGCGCCCGGCACGCAGGGCCCGCTCTTCGTCGGTGGCACCTTCGTGCCGCAGATCTCGGCGCAGACCAGCACGTCGGCTCGGGTGATCTGGCCGGCCGCCTACGATCGCGACGACCGTACGCTCACCTACCGGCTCTACCGCAACAACTCTCTGATCAGCACCCAGGCCGCCGAGTCGAACTGGTGGACGCTGCCCGCGCTGGGCTACGTCGACACCGGTGTGGCCGCAGGCGGTTCCTACAGCTACCGGCTGACCGTGAGCGACCCCGGTGGCAATCTGGTCAACTCCACGACCGTGGCGTACACCCAGCCGGGCAGCGTGGCGGCAGCCAACAGCTACGCGCAGGCGGTGACCGGCGCCGGCGCCAAGCTCTACTGGCCGCTGAATGACACCCGGAACGGTTCGCCGATGGCGATCCGCGATCGCGCCGGCTTCAACGACGGCGTCGCCGACAACGACGTGAACGCCGGTCAGCCGGGTGCCATCACCGGCGACGCGGGAATGACCTTCAGCACCGCGCAGCCGAATCAGCCGTGGGGCCGGATCTACGCCAAGGGGATCGAGTACGCCCCTGACACCTTCACCACGCAGGCCTGGGTCAAGACCAACTCCACCACCGGCGGCCGCATCTTCGGCTTCGGGGACGTGCAGGCCGGCGACTCCGGGCACCGCGACCGGCACATCTACATGACCAACAACGGCAAGCTGGTCTTCGGCGTCCGGGCTCAGGACGGCAGCAATCGGACCATCGCCAGCGGGAAGTCCTACAACGACAACCAGTGGCACATGGTGACCGCCACCATGAGCCCGCAGGGAATGCAGCTCTACGTGGACGGTGTCCGCGTGGCGCGGCGCTCCGATACCACCCAGGGCGAGAACTACCTCGGCTACTGGCGGGTTCAGGGCGACAACCTCGGCGGCTGGGCCTCCCAGCCTTCGAATGCCAACTTCGTGGGCTCGATCGACGAGGTCGCGGTCTACCCGACCGCGCTCGACCAGAGCACGATCCTGACCCAGTACGAGGCCAGCGGGCGCACCTCTGTCGTTCCGCCGGCACCGGCAGATGCCTACGGCGCCGCTGTGTACGCCGACGATCCGGACCTCTTCTGGAGGTTCGCGGAGTCCACCGGCAGCACCGCCGCCGATTCGGGCCGTTCGCTCAATGACGGCACCTACCGAGAGGGCGTCACCCTAGGCACCGCGGGCGTGATCAGCGGCAACTCGGCGGCCCAGTTCGACGGGTCCAACGACCTGGTCAGCTCGAACGGTCAGTTCTCCAACCCGACCGTGTTCTCCACCGAGGCATGGTTCAAGACCACCAGCACCGCCGGTGGCAAGATCATCGGGTTCGGCAGTGGCCAGAGCGGCGATTCGGGTGCCTACGATCGGCACGTCTACATGCTCGGCAACGGGCGCGTCGTGTTCGGGGTGTGGACCGGCCAGGCCAACACCATCGAGACCACCGCGGCATTCAACGACGGTGGCTGGCACCATGTGGTGGCGACCCAGTCCTCCGACGGCATGAAGCTGTACATCGATGGCGAGCTGCAGGGCACCAACCCGCAGACCCAGGCTCAGGCCTACGACGGCTACTGGCGGGTCGGGGGTGACAACACCTGGGGCGGCAACAAGTACTTCGCCGGTTCGATCGACGAGGCTGCGGTGTACAGCTACGCCTTGTCCCAGGGTCGCATCCTGGCGCACTACCAAGCCGGCGGAGGCGTCCCGAACCAGGCTCCGACCGCTGCATTCACCTCCAGCGCCGACCAGCGCCGGGTGACCTTCAGCGGCACGGGCAACGATCCGGACGGCAGCATCGTCGGGTACGCCTGGGAGTTCGGCGACGGATCGACCTCGACCGACCAGAATCCGACCCACGTCTACACCCAGAACGGGACCTACACGGCCAAGCTGACGGTCACCGACAACAAAGGCGCAACGGGCAGCGTCACCCAGCCGGTGACGGTCACGGCGCCGCCCGGACCGTCGGACAACTACGGGGCGTCGGTGTACGCCGACAACCCGCGGATCTTCTGGCGACTGGGTGAGTCCTCGGGCACCACGGCGGTGGACGTGAGCGGGGGCAAGAGCAACGGAACGATCGTCAACGGCCCGACCATGGGGCGTCCCGGTGCGATCGACAACCCGAACACGGCGATGCAGTTCAACAACGGTGTCGAGAACCAGTACGTGACCTCCAACGATTCGTTCGTGAACCCCACGACTTACTCGACCGAGGCGTGGTTCAAGACCACCACCAACAGGGGCGGCAAGATCATCGGCTTCGGCTGCTCGTTCAACAGCCCGTCCAACTGCTACGACCGGCATGTGTACATGCAGGACGACGGCAAGGTGGTGTTCGGCACCTACACCGGCCAGACCAACACCATCACCAGCGCGAGTTCCTACAACAACGGTGCTTGGCATCACGTGGTGGCAACTCAGTCGTCGGCCGGTATGAAGCTGTACGTCGACGGTGCTGAGGTGGGCACCAACCCGCAGACCTCGGCCGAGGGCTACACCGGTTACTGGCATGTGGGTGGCGACAACACCTGGGGCAGCACCACGCCTTGGTTCAACGGCGACATCGACGAAGTGGCCGTTTACACCTACGCACTCAGCGCGGGTCGGGTCCAAGCGCATTACCAGGCGGCTCAGCCGGCTCCGAACCAGGATCCGGTGGCGGCGTTCACCATCACCAAGACCGATCTGCACGTGAGCGCCGACGCGTCGGCCTCGTCGGACCCGGACGGCACCATCGACCACTACGAGTGGAACTTCGGTGACGGCAGCCCGGTGGTCACCACCACCAACCCGGTGACCACGCATGACTATGCGAGCGCCAACACGTACACGGTGACGCTCAAGGTCGTGGACAACCGCGGCGGCCAGCAAGACCAAGACCGAGGCGGTCACGGTGCAGGCCGCGAACGTGAACCCGGTCTCGTCCTTCACCGCGACGGTCGACCATCTGGACGTTGCCGTGAACGGGTCGGCGTCGAACGACCCCGACGGCACGATCAGCAGCTACGAGTGGGACTTCGGCGACGGGCACACCGAGACCACCACGGGCCCGACGACCGACCACACCTACACCGCGGCCGGCCACTTCGTCATCACCTTGAAGGTGACCGACAACCGCGGCGGTACGCACTCGTCCACCCAGCCGGTCGACACGACGATGCCACCGAACCAGCACCCGAACGCCGCCTTCACCGCCTCGGTGAACAAGCTGAAGGTCACGTTCAACGAAGGGTCCACCGACCCGGACGGCACCGTCGCGAGCTACCTGTGGGACTTCGGGGACGGCACCACCAGCACCGTCAAGAACCCGCCGGTCAAGACCTACGCCAGCGCCGGTACCTTCACGGTGACGCTGACGGTGACCGACAACGGTGGAGAGACCGACACGGTGTCGCACGACGTCACCACGGTGGCCAACGCCAAGCCGACGGCGGCCTTCACCAGCTCGGCCAACGACCTGGCGGTGAGCTTCAATGCCGGCACGTCCGAGGACAGCGATGGCACCATCTCCGGCTATGCCTGGAAGTTCGGTGACAACAGCACCGGCACCGGGGTCAGCCCGAACCACACCTACGCCGCGGCGGGGTCGTACTCGGTCGAGCTGACTGTGACCGACAATGATGGCGCGACCGATGTGCTCACCAAGACGGTCACGGTGACCGCTCCGACCCAGATCGCGGCCGACGAGTTCAGCCGGACCGTGAACAACGGGTGGGGCAGCGCGGACGTCGGTGGGGCGTGGACAGTGAACTCGGCGAGCAGCTTCGGCGTCTCGGGCGGCGATGCCACACTCACCACGGCGACCAGCGCCACCCGGACGGCATTCCTCAACGGGGTCTCAGCGCGGGATGTCGACATCACGACCAGCCTGAGCTACGACAAGCCAGCCACCGGCAGCGGCATCTACAGCGCGGTGGTGGGGCGGCGCATCGGCACCTCGGACTACCGAGTTACCATCACCACGACCTCCACCAAGGTGCAGGTGCAGTTGCGGCGCAACATCTCGGGCACCGAGACCTCGCTGACAACTGTCACGCTTGCCGGAGGCACGCTGGCGGCGAACAGTTCGTTGCAGATCCGCTTCCAGGTGACTGGCGCGAACGCGACGACCCTGCGAGCCAAGGTGTGGCGCGACGGCGACGCTGAGCCGTCGGCATGGACGACCAGCACAACCGACGCTACGGCGGCGTTGCAGGTGGCAGGCGGTGTCGGCCTGTACGGCTACCTGTCCGGCTCGGCCACCAACAGCCCGGTGACGGCACGGTTCCCGTCGTTCACGGTGAAGCCCGTGTAGCACGAAACCACAACAGTAGGGCCCCGGAACCAACTGGTTCCGGGGCCCTACTGTTGTGCGGTCAGGTTCAGGCGACGGTGAGATTCCGCAGCTGTATTGCGCCGTCCGTGGCAGAACTGCCGATGTGGAAGTAGCCACCCCGGAACCGCTGGTCATTCGCGGCCAGTGTGGTTCCGTCATCACGTGCCCATTGGAAGCCGGTGGGGGTCACATCGAGGGTGACCCGAGCCCAGACGCCAGGCTTCATGGGTGTGCTCTGCTTGGACTTGGCCAGTTCCTGGCCGTTCTGCTCGCCGGCCGTGTGAGCGTAAAGGCCCATCGTTCCGTCTGCTCGCAACAGCGCGTGATAGCCATCGTCGGCGCCCAAGCGGTGCTCGTAGTAGCTGTCGTCGGCGTGGCAGAAGGAGATCGATGCATGCTGCCAGGTGTCGGACGGCAGCGGGTTGAATCGGAGGTCGAACGCAATCCGGTAGGAGGCTGCCTGGATCGGGCTGAATTGCGCGAGCGTGACAAATGCTTGCCGGCCAGGGGTCTGGATGGTGATCGCAGCCTCCTCGACCCACGAGATCGCGAAAGCGTTGCTGTAGGGATCGCGAGTCAACTCGCCCGGGGACAGCTCGCCCGCCGCCCAGTTGTCGGAGCGCACCGGCGGCAGTTCCGCGGACAGGTAGCCGATGGACGGCGTGACCAAGCCCTGCACGCCGAGCAACGAGAAGTACTTCGCCTCGGAACGGCGGTGAACCGGGAAGACCCAGGTTGGGACTCCGGTGCCGACCGCGGTTTGGAACACCTTCGGCGGCATCAGCTTGTGGCCATCTCGAGCCGGCAGGACAAGGACGTCGCGGCGAGGATCCAGGCGCTTGGCGAGCGCTGTGACGCCTTGGACGGTTGCCGCCTGGGCATTTCCCAGATAGGCGAAGACTGGGAACCCGGAACCCTTTGCCATCTCGATGCGCGGCGACGACGCATCAAGTTTGATGATGACCGAATTCTCGAGCTTTCGCGCCGCGATCATCTCCATGAGGGGAGGGTAGGCGTCGTCATCCTTGGGCTCGATGCACAGCACCGCCTTGCCGCCGACCTCAGTGAGAACATCGGCCAGGCGTGGCATCGCCGGCATGTTGGCGCCCGTCCAGCGTGGACCCAACCGCGGCACGGCCACCTTGGTCTTGTCGAGCTCCGCCGACGGCATGGAGCGCACCACCCCCGTCATCGTGGTCGTGCGATCGAGGGTCAGGTCATGCAGGCAGTACAGGACGCGATCAGCGCTCAGGACGACAGATATTTCGATGCAGTCCGCGCCCCACTGCAAAGCCTGGAGGTAACTGGGAATCGTGTGTTCGGGAACGACACCGCCAGCACCGCGGTGGCCGATGTAGTACGGCGCCCGGCGCTCCTGGAGCCAGCGATCAACGCTCACCTCGACGGGCGGCGTGATGGATGGGGAAGGAACTGCCCCCTTGGTCGAGAGCCCGACCGCGACACCCCCGGCAACGAGGCCGCCGACCGTAGCCGATGCACCGATGATCAGGTCTCGTCGAGACAGCGGTGTCATCCGTGCGCGCTCCAATCTCCAGCCGACGATTTCGCACACGATACGTGTTCGCGCAGGCGTGCCCAAACGGTGGACCGATCGCGCTGCGACCAGGTCGGGCGGCGGACCGCCCCGGTTGCCGTTGCAGCCGTCGCGTCAACACCTTGCTCAGCTGCGCCGGATCGCTCTCGCGGACTACCCTGCCGGACCCCGCATCCGCCGAGACACCCGCCGCTCCCGGCCGGCCCCCGATTCACCCCGTGATCTGGGCGCGGTGCAGGGTGAGCCGCGCCCGGGTGTGCCCTCTCTCCTCGGGCCCCGCGCGGTGCTGGCTGGCCAGCTGGCGTGCACCAGCGCACCTGGCATCGCTGTATTGAGAGTGTTAGCGCAACTGCGGGCAGGCGCGCGCCCGGTTCTGTCACCGGCATTGGCATTCGTCCTCGAATACTTAGTGCGAAGAAAATACTTGGAGGGAAATGTCTTCGCGGGGGCGCAATACTGTTCGTCCTCCCGCAGTGACATACTCTACATGAGGCCAGCCAGGGCACGAGGTGGCTGGCGAGGCAAATGGCGAGGCCCCCGGCCAATTGGGGAACTGCCCGTGAGGAGCGGATTGGCGTGACACTTGGTGGCTTGCTCGCGGCGATCCGTGTGCGCTGGCTGACGGTCGTGTTGGCGACCGTACTCGCCGGGCTCGCCGGGGTGGCTGTCGCTTCGATCGTGCCCAAGACCTACGTGGCGACGGCTACGGTGCTGCTGCGATGGATCGGCCCGGAGGCAGGGACGGCGCAGGTGCGCAACGTCCAATATGTGGCATCGCGAACGTCGACGTATGTGCTGCTGGCAGGACGTCCGGCCGTCCTGCAGCGCGCGATTGAGCAGAACGACCTGACGATGTCTGTCGGTGACCTGAAGCGGCGGATCGAGGCCTCGTCGCCGCGCGACTCCCAGTTGATTCTGGTGAATGCGTCCAGTCGGGACCCGAAGCAAGCGGCTCTGCTCGCCAACGTCGTGGCGGACTCTCTGGTCGAGGAGGTCAGCCGCGAGGAGTCGCGGGGGCCGTTGAATGCGGCAACCCTGGATGCGGTGGTGGTAGTCGTCGCCACACCCCCGCAGTCGGCCGCCACGCCGAGACTTGCGATGTACGTCGCGGTCGCGACCCTGATCGGAGTAAGTCTCGGAATCGCGGTCGCAGCGCTCCGCGCGCTGTCTGCGGCGCGCTCGAAGAAGCAGACGTTCGTCGCTGCCCTGCCGCCTCCGCAGAGTCGTCGGCTCAGCGGAGCGCACATTGCCTGGGCGCTGCTGGTCGCAGCGACGATTCCCTGGCGCAGCGACGTCTTCTTCGACGGGGGTGCTGACCCGGTGGTCATGGCGAAGGCCGGCATCAGCATCCTGGCACTGGGCCTGAGCATCGTGCTGTTCCGGCAGACGCCGCGGCGGCATCCGGTACCCGCAGCGCCCATCCTCATCCTGGCCGGCTACCTGGCTGTGACGGTCGTCGGCGCCCTTGCCAATCAGGACCTGATGCCGTCCTTGATCGTGGCGATCAGGGTCAGCATCCTGGCCGCATCGGTGTGCCTGCTTGCCGCCGTCTATGGGTCCTCCTACGCGATGCGCTCGCTGGTGCACGTCTTGGGCCTGCTGGTCGTCGCGGCCAGTGTGAGCGGACTGCTGAGCTACGCCGGCCGCCTGCGCGGCGTGCTGCCACCACTCAATCCAAACCTGTTGGCGATCGTGACCGCTGTGGTGGCGATATGGCTGGTCGCGAAGGTTCTCGCCGGGACTGACTCGTTCTGGGAGTTCTTCGCAATCGGCGGCTGTTTGATGGTCGTGCTGCTCACCGGATCGCGCACGGGCCTCGCCGCCATGGTGCTGGCTTTCACTGTCATGCTGTTCCGGGTCACCGCTTTACGGCGGCGTACCTTCCTGCTGTTTGCGCTCGGACTTCCGGCCATCGTGTACTTCGTGCTGGGTACCGATGCGCTCAGTTCGGTGCTGGAGCGAGGGGGAGGTTCGCAGGTCGCCACCCTGAGCAATCGGACGATCGCCTGGAACGCAGCGCTCAGCATGGATCGCGATGAGTGGCAGAAGTGGTTCGGGCAGGGCCTTGCGCAAAAGAAGATCAGCGTGCCCGCTCAGTGGTGGGACACGCAGTTGCTCGACAGCTCATGGATTTCGGCGCTTGTGCAGGGTGGGTACCTAGGGGTTGCGCTGGTCGTGTTGTTGGCCACGCTGGTCTTCCTTTTCGCGGCCTTCTCGGCGCGATCGAAGGGTGCTGTGTGGATCGGCCTGGCGACCTTCACCATTCTCGGCGGATTCCTGGAGAGCGGGTTGTTCGACGGAACCGTGCAGTTCATGGTCTTCCTGGTCACCGCGCTCGGTGCGTTCGGCAGCCATGAGCGACGGATCGAGGTGGATCGTCGCGCCGTGGCTGCGGCGCACGCACCCGGTACACGCCGGCGGGAGTCGCCAGCCGTCCTGAGCCACTCCAGCGGGTGAGCCTGATCAGTGTTGATCGCCGGCTGGGACTTGTCGACGGCCTGGCCAACACCACATTTCTTCCCGGTCCGAGACGCTCACCAAAGTGTGAAGCGCCACCTGCGCTGATCGCAGGTGGCGCTTCAGGGTCTGCCCTCAGGTGGGCCGGCGGCGGGGTGCAACAAGGAGCACCCCGCCGGGTTTCGTCACCAGTGGCCGAGGGTCCTGCTGCCGGCCGGCTGACCGATCGCTGTCGCCACGTTTGACGGCAACGCCTCGGCGATGTCGGCAGCTGCCGACTTCACCGAACTGGTGAGGCTCAGCTTGCTGTCGACGATGCTCGCGCCCACGTACTCGCGGCCCCGCGACTCCTGGCCGGTCGCAGACTTGAAGGCGGAGAGTGTGGTGTAGACCCCCGGGTTCCCGGCGCCCTTGGACCACACGACGAGCCAGGTCGGGCGAGACGCCGAGGGCCGGCCGTACACGTTCCCGTTCGCGACTATGCCCATCTGTTCGGCCGACTTCTTCTTGCTGTAGTCCTCAACGCACAGCATGCAGTTCGCATCTGTCGTGGAGTCAGCCACCACGTTGTTCTTGATCGTCACAGGGCCGAGCGTCCAAGGCATCTCGGGGTCGGGCCAGGAGATTCTCTTGTCGACTGCCTGATCGCTCGGGTTGGTGTTCCTGCGGTCGTCCTGAACGATGTTGAGAGGTCGGCCGTTCCCAACGAAGGTGTTGTTCCAGACCTGCACGTTGCTCGTGTTGTTGACCTTGATGCCGAACTCCTTGTTCCGCGCGAAGGTATTGTCGCCGACGATAACCTTGGCCGAGATCTCAAGGAACAGGCCAGTGCCCACATTGTCGCTGAAATCGGACTGACGGAACACCGAGTTGTAAACCGACATATCCTCCCAGAAGCCGTGCCCGAAGTTTCCGGAGAAGGAGGAGTCAGAGACGGAGACGCCGCGGCTCATGCCAATCTTGAGCCCGCCCGAGACCGGCGCGATGTTGAAGTGCTCATCGTTGTTCTTGGTCGCGAGCACTCGCGTGATCTTCAGGTTGTCCGCGTAGCGTCCATGAATCCCGAGCATGCCGGAACCGCTGATGGTGACCTGATTCAACTGGGCGTTCTCCCGCTGAATGCTCAGACCGGTGGTCGCGGAGTCCGCGATCACCACGTTCTCCAGCCGGACGCCGGGCTGCTCGACCGTGACCGCGGCCATGTGGAAGACCGAGGGGGAGTAGCGGCGGATGCCGATTCCGCGGACCACGGTGTTGGCGGCGCGGATGCTGAGGGCCTTGATCGTGTTGCTGGCATCGACTGCCTTGCCAGCAGGATTGCTTCCCAGGTACAGCTTCGAGCTGCCTTCATCGAGGTAGAAGGTGCCGTCCTTGACGAGGCTCTTCGACTTGACCTGCTGCAAGGGGCTGCCGTTGACAAAGACCTGATCGGGGTGCGCGGCCATCGGGTAGGTGCTCTGGTTCACGAACTGCCAGTAGGGCTGTGAACTGTCCGGAGCACCCTGGGTATAGGTCGGAGAGTGGTCGAATCGAGTGGTCCAGCCGTCCTTGCGCCACGTCGAACCGTCGGCCACCCAACCGGTGACCGGCGTCGAGCCGTCCATCCAGACCGCTTCCTTGGGATAGTTCTGCAGGGTCACTTGCTTGCTGATCGTGACGCTCTCGCGATACACGCCGCCTCGGACCACCACGGTTCCGCCGGTGGGCGCGAGAGCAACACCGCGGTTGATCGTCTTCACCGGGGATCCAGCCGTGCCGGAGTTGCTGTCGTTACCCCCTGTCGAGACGTAGATCGCGGAGGATGGTGCGCCGTAGTCGGCCGAGCCGATCGCGACCGATCCCGCGCTGCCGCTGGTCGTCGGCGGATCGGCGGGCGCCGGCGCCGGCGCCGGCGCCGGGGTGGTGGGCGCGGGGGCCGGGGCAGGAGCCGCTGAGGTGGCCGGGGCGTAGAAGGCAACGCCGTCCAGAGTCCAGCCGGACGAAGTCAGTGTCTTCCCAGTCTCAGCGGTGGCGAGCCGGTGCTTTCCGTTCTTGACGTAGGAGTTGATCGGCTGGGTGCGGCCACTGACCGCGCTCGACAGTGCGTAGTAGCGCACGCCCTGGTCGACATAGCCGGCAGAACGAGCCTTGGTGAACGCGGACGAGCCGGCCAGCGCATCTGTGAAGTCGATCGTGGAGGCATTCCACAGGCGGTGGACAGCCGTGAGACCGCTAGCGCTGACGTTGGACGCGGTGAACGGTGAGCCGAGATCGGTGGTGTAGCCATACTGGCTGGCCGCGGTCTTCGCCTCATCGGACCAGGGTGTCACCAGCGTGGCGCCGGTTCCCGGGTTGAGCCGTTGGAAGAGGGGATCGTCCATGGACGTTACGGAGTCGGCATGGGCAGGAACTGCCGGGAGTGTCACGATGAGTGGTGCTGACAGAGCCAAGGCAAGGATGACTCGGAGGGACGTTCGCACGTTGGGGGTCTCCTAGGGGAGGTGCGAGAGATGTGGCCGTCCCCCCGGACCAGCACAACAGCGCCCGAAGAGGCGCCGTCAACTCTCTTGTTTGTAGGTCACTAAGGACTCTAGATCATGAGAGTTGACTTAAGCAATCTCAGACGAATCTCAAGATGTGTGGGCCGATCCAGCTGACTCCGGTCGCGTCTGCAGGGCGATCCCGGTCTGAGCGGTGCCGTCCAGACCTGGCTCCGGCTCGATGTCCGGGCGCTGGCCGGGGCCGTCGGTGGCACTGTCGTCGAGGATGCGGCGAGCCCTCCGGGTTTGAGCGTGACTGGCCAGCCCGCCCCAGGCAAGGATTCCGATCACCCCGGCGGCGAAGCCCCCGGTCAGGCCCAGTGCCAAGTACAGCGTCGGCTGCGGGGACGTCGGCGCCGCGGGCAGTCCGGCCTGCACAGCCGTCTCGACCACAACGGGCGCCGTCCCGGACACTGTTTCGATCTGGGTGATGAACCGAGCCAGGTGGCGTGATGCAGAGTTGGCCAGGTTCTGTGCTTCCTGGGCGGTTGTACCGGTGGCCGTGATGTTGACCAATGGGGTGTCCGGTGGGTTGCTTGCCGACAACTGGTCGCGGAGGCGGGCATCGGTGAATTCGTTGCCCATGTCGGTGCGGATGTAGTCCAGCACGGTCGAACTGAAGATCAGCGCGGGGTACGACTTCGCTCGGGCGACCGCGAACTGCGCAGCCAGATAGGGAGCGCCGGTACCTGAACCGGGTACGCCCTTGATCAACTGGGTCGCGGTGGCCGAATAGGTCGGCGGAACGACGCGAAGCGCCAAGACTGCCAGCACGGCACCCAGCGTGACGCCAAGCGCGATCATCCACCAGCGCCGCAGGATTAGGCCCAGGAGATCCTTCGGCTCTGTGACATCGACCAGAGGGGGTTTGGTCTCGGCCATCTCGCTCAATGCCTTCCGTCGTCCAGGCGTAGCCCAAATGCGTCCGCCCCCCGGCATCATACCGGGGGGCGGAAGCCATTCGAGGCGGAGGTCAGCGGGTGAGGTCCAAACCGGTCGTGGTGGTCGCACTGGCCAGTGTTTCGTTGGTGTACGGCGCGTACACCGAGCTCGTCACCGAGCCTTTGGCGACATTGAACGTGAGCAGTCGGACAGGATTTGTCGTGCGGCTGTGATAGCACTGCAAGAAGCTCATGATCTTGTTGCCGTTGACGCCGGTATCGACTCGAGCGGCGCCCCCTCCGACATGGCCCGAGAGCACCACCTTGATATTCGGGTACACCTTGATCAGGTTGTCGAACAGGTACTTGGGGCTGGTTGTGCCGTAGCCGCCGTTGCTGCCGCTGATCGATCCGTCGCCTTCGAGATACGAGTGCGTGGCCACGATCACGTTGTGATCGGCGTTGGCGGCCACCACCTTCTTGGCCCAGTCGATGGCCGACTGGCGGGCCCAGAGTTCGAGGTTGAGAACCATCCACTTCTGACCGGATGCGGTGAAGGTGCTGTAGGCGTTGTCGACCTTGCCGGCCTCGAACTGGCCTCTCAGGTTGGTGAAGTTGGACTCATCGAAGGCCTTGTTGAACGACGACGTGTCCCGGACGGTCAGCTTCGCATCGGCGCCCGGGCAGGCGGAGCCGCCCGCGCAGACCGCCGCGGTGTCGTGGTTGCCGACCGTCAGCGAGTAGGGGACCTTGCCGTTCAACGGCGACAGGCCGTTCTTGGCCCGGGTGTACTGAGCCGGCGCGACGTTGCCCCAGTCGACCACGTCGCCCGCATGGGTGGCGAACTTGAGGTTCAGTCGGGAGGCGTTGTTGACCAGCCACGTCGAGCGGTTCTTGAATCGGGTGTCGGAGTCGGACCAGACCTCCTGTTGGGTGTCCGGCATCACCGCGACGGTGAACTCGTCATCGTCTGCTTCGCCGCCTCCGTCGGCCGGCGGCACAGGGGCCGGCTGGCCCGGCGCGGGCGAGTTGCTGCCGCTACCCGGGACGGCGTAGAACAGATTCGAATCGGAGACCTTCCAGCCGCTGGAGACCAGCGCGTCACGCTCGGTCGCTCCGATCACGATCCGCGTCTTGGAGCTGTTGGTGAGCCGGTAGGCCGGTGCGACGCAGCCGTTGTCCGCGCTGGAGGCATAGAACTGCCGGAACTGCGGCGTGTAACCCTCCGCCTTCAGGCCGTCGAGGTCGTCACCTTCGGCGGCCCAGGTGAAGTCCTGAGTGGCGGCCTTGTACAGCCGCCAGACCCCGACCAGGCCGTCGCCCGACGAGGCGGCGACCTTCATGGCCACGGCACCCTTCGCCGCGAACCCGAAGTCGGCGGCGTCCGCCAACTCGGCGCTGAACTGGCTCAGCAGCGACGCTTGGGTCTTTTCGTTGATCAGCCGGGTGACGGACTGGGTGAACTCGGAGCAGGTGGCAGAGATCGCGGCGGTGGCAGGGATCACCCCCAGCGCGCCGATCGCAAGTGGTGTGGCAACGGTTACGGCGACGACGCGCTTCAAATAGTTCATGCGGGACAACCCCCAAGGTGGTGAGCAAGGCGAGACGGGGGAAGACTACATAACTTAACTCAGTATGTGAAATCTCAGGTTCTACTCAGGTTAGACCTGGTTGCCGCACTGTCTCGGGGGTGCTCCGGCGTGTCTCTCAGGACAGCTTCACCTTACTGTAAGTCTTGGGCTTCAACAGGCGGGTCTTGGTGTACGGCGCCTCGACCCAGGTGCGAAGGGTCTTCTTGCTCGCGTCGACCTCGATCAGCCGGACCGGGTTGGTGGTCTTGGAGTGGTAGGTGGTCAGGAAGGCGTAGACCTTGTTGCCCTTCGCGCCGCTCAGAACCTTGGTTCGGGCGCTGCCGGTGTGGCCGGAGAGCACGATCTTCACGTTCGTGTACTTCTTGATGATCGTGTCCCACAGGTAGCGCGGCGACGTGCTCCCGTACTGGGCGGACGAGCTGATGCCACCACCGGAGGAGAGGAACGAGTGGGTGGCGATGATCACGTTGTGATCGGAGTACTTGGCCACCAGCGACCGGGCCCACTCGACGACCTCCTTGCGCGGCCACAGCTCCAGGTTGAGGATCATCCACAGCTTGCCGCCGGCCTTGAAGCGCGCGAACGTGTTGTCCACCTTGCCTGGTTCGAAGCTGCCCACCGGCGCCCCGTAGTCCGCCGCTGAAAAGTACTGGTTGAAGGTCCGGGTCATCCGGGCCATCTGCTTCACGAATCGTCCGTCGCAGGCGGAGCCGCCGTAGCAGGTCGCGGCGCTGTCGTGGTTGCCGATGTTCAGGAAGTAGGGGAGCTTTCCGCGCAGCGGCGCCAACCCGACCTTGGCGTTGTTGTACTGGGAGTGGGTGGCGTCGTCCCAGTCCACCAGGTCGCCGGTCTGGATGGCCCAGCGGATGTCGTAGCTGCTCTTGTTTCGCACCAGCCAGTCGGACCGGTTCGCGAACCGCGGGTCACCGCTGCGCCAGACCTCGGGCTGGGTGTCGGGGATGACCGCGAAGCTGAACTTCTTGTCGCTGCTGGAGGCGTCGGAGGTGACCAGCGACGAACTGCGGTCCGGGGCGCCATAGCTCACCGGGGCAGCTGCCACCTGGTAGACGACCGGTCCACTCTTCCACCCGCCGGCCGGTTGCGACTTGGCCGCGGAGCCCTCGGTCGAGTAGCGGTGAATCGACCCGTTCTGGGAGGCCCGCACCGGCTGGGTGCACCAGTCGGCGGACTTGGACGCGTAGAAGTTGACCCCTTGGTCGACGTAGCCGGCGCCGACCAGGGCGGCGATCCGGTTGCCGTCCGCCTCGTAGGCGAAGTCGCCGTCCTTGGCCAGTCGGTGCACCGCCACCATCGACGGGCTCGAGTAGGCGGAGGCCTGGAAGACCTCGCCGAGGAACTCGGTGAACCCGTACTTTGCTGCGTTCGTCGCCTCGTCGCGCCACCGGGTGAGCAGGCCGGCGCCGGTGCGCGGGTTGACTGCCGAGTAGACCGGAGCCGACAGGGCGGCGCAGTCCGCCATGGTGATGGCCTCCGCCGCCGGGGGGTTTGCAACGGCGAGGCTAACGACCAGCGCGAGTCCCGTGACGGGCGCGCAAAAGCGAAGCAGTGAGGTCATTGAGGGGCTCCTGCAATGCGGGGGGTGCAGTTATAGCACCAGTGTGAGCCCGGTGTTGTGCATTGTCAAAATGCACTACAGAAATTCCCAAATGTAAATCTTCTAGTGCAGTTATTCATAGCCACACTAGTTTTCGCCCGAAATTCGGCGGGCTTCGAGGTAGTAGCGCTTGTCTTCGGCGCTGCCCAGCGAGAAGCTCTTCCTGGGCAGCGCGCCGTCGGCCACCACAGAAGCGAAGAAGGTGTCCTTGGCGACCTCGGGCAGCAGCAGTCCGAGGTTGCCCGGGAGCCGTCCTAATTCATCGGTCACCTGGGCCCCGTGGATGTAGTCGACCTCGACATCGCCTCGATCGAGAAGCGCGTCGATGGTGCGCTGCAGGGTGCCGGCGGCCAGACTCGCCCGCGGATCGGCCAGTCGATAGATCGCCGGCCCGTCCGCGTCCAGATAGCCGAACGACTGCTGATCGCGGTTCTCGATCGAGGCGAGGACGTCGTGGAGATCGGCGGCCGGCAAGCGCTCGAAGCTCGCACACTGCCGACCGAGTTCCGCCTCGAAGTCGGCGCGGGCGCAATGGAACAGCACGCGGTGGATGGGTTCGAACTCGAGTCCCGGGTCGTAGATGTTCTCGAGTTCCACCAGGCAGTACCGGGCCGGGTGGCCGTCCCGCTCCGCCTCGCTCAGGGTCTCGCGCAGGTCGTTCCAGATGCTCTTCGCGGTGGCGAAGCTGTGGTTGCCGTCCCCCATCGCGAACAGCAGCGGGTTCGCCGGGTCCAACTCGTCGCGGAGCCGCTCCAGAGCGGACGCCACGGCGGCTACGTCTTCGGAGCTGTCGATCGCCCAGCCGGTCACCTCTCCGCCGTCCAGCATCAGTTCGGTGTCGTACAGACACCTCAATCCGTCGGTGGCGGCGGCCAGCGGTTCGATCAGAGCCCGGTAGGCGTCGCTGATCAGCACCACGATGTGCGGCAACTCCAGCGGGGCGCCGCGCCGGATGGCGACCCGGGGCGGCAGCCGGTCGAGAATGGTGCCCTCGGTCGCTCGGATCAGCGGACGCGCGTCCGGCTCCCAGGAGTAGTGCTCGAGGTCGAGCGCGACGATCAGGCCCCACCGCACGGTGCCGGCATTCATCCGGCGTCGCACCAGCACCATCGTGTGCGCCTGGACGTCAAGGACGCCGTCGGCCAGATACGCCGCCATGGTCGCGTTGATCGACTCGATCCGGGCTTGCGGATCGGGTTCATGAAGGTAGACCTCGGGAAACACCAGGTTGAGCGTCGACGGCTGATCGGCCACCCGCTCGGCGGCCTCCCACCAGTATTCGGGCTGGCTGGTGAACTGATCGCAGGCCACGACCGCCCACCTGTTCAGGTCGACCCCCGAGCGGGGGATCAGGACATCCGGCACCCGCACGCCGAGCCTCGCCAACCTGGTTTCCACGTCCATGGCGTCACGGTAGCGAAGCCCGCGATTCCCGGGTTGGCGATCTCGCCCGGTCGCGCGGATTCGGGTCGCGCGGACTCAGTTGGGTACCACCACCAGCAGGTCGTCGGTGCTCATCGTGATCGGTGCCGCCGCACTGCTCGACAGGTAGGAGTTCAGGCCGATCGCCCCGCCGCCTTGAAGCTGCGCCGTGGAGTCACTGGTGGTGACGGCCCAACCGGAGGGCTCGGACGTCCCCGCTCGCCACAGCTTCGCCGACAGTGTGGTGGTTCCCGCCGTGGTGGTGGCCCGCAGGGCGATTCGATAGGAGACGCCGGCCGTGAGGCTCAGTCCCGCTATGGACGCAGACTGCAGCGTGGTCTCGGTCGAACCCACTTTCCGGGCCAGGATCAGCTGGAAGGAGCCCGCCGCGTTCACCACGACTTTGGCCCGGTAGTCACTGCCGTTGGCCTGTCGGCGGACGATGGCGGTGCCATAGATGGTGCCCTGGCTTGCGGTCCGGCTCCACGCCAGGCTTGCGCGCAGGTCCACAGCGGTGGCGTTGATCGCCAGGGTGGACTCGGCGGTATTGCCCGGGGTGGTGAGGATCTGGTTGCCGGTTCCCCCGGCGACCGAATACCGGTTCGTGGTGCCCAGTAGGCTCCAGGCCCCGCCGGTCTGGGCCGACCCCCAGCCGTTGGCCACCGACCGGGTGAAGGTGTCTGAGGCGAGATCGGGATTGTTCGGCGGGGTGGCGGCGACGGTGACCTGACGGGTGGTCGACGCGGTGGCGCCGTCGTCGTCGGTGACGGTGAGCTTGATCGTGAACGTGCCATCGGCGCCGTAGGTGTGGGTCGCAGTCGCGCCGGTTGCGGTGCCGCCGTCGCCGAACTCCCAGGCGTAGCCGGCGATGGTGCCGTCCGGGTCGGACGAGCCGGAGCCGCTGACGGTCACCGTGCGTTCGTCGATGGTGGGTGTGCCGATCGCGGCGGTCGGCGGCTGATTCGGCGCCGGAATGACCCCCGGGCGGGTGACGGTGAAGCGGTCGAAGGCCACCGTGGACGGCGCGGTGGCAGAGCTGGACGGGTAGACGTCGATGCCGAGAGTGCCCTCCTGTTGCAGTCCGGACGTCGAATCGGTGGCGTCCACCGCCCACGCGCTGGGTTCGGTCTGGTCGCTGCGCCACAGCTTCGCGCGCAGCCTGGTCGGACTTGCGCCGTCCAGTTCGAACCGTAACCGCAGCTGCTGGCCGGCGGTCACGGTCAGTCCGCTGATCGTGTTCGAGGCCAGGGACGTCTCCGCTCCGGTGTAGCGGATCAGCGAGAGATTCACGCTGCCGCCGGCCAGATAGCGGATCTTGGCGCGGTAGCTCGACGTGCCGTTGATCCGTCCCAGCACCGACACATAGGTGCCCGAGCCGGTCGCTGCCGGGCTGAGCGCCAGGTCGGTTCGCACGGTGGCGTCCGCCACCGAGACCGTCGGCAGCCGGACGCCGCGCGTCGACCCGACCGGCGCGACGATGCGGCCCACCTCGCCGTCGACGGAGAACGCGGTCGGACCGGTGGTGAACTGCCAGGCCTGCCCGGCTGCGGTCGCGCCCCAGCCGTTGTTCACGTTGCGGTTGAAGGTGTCGTCGACCAGGTCGGCCGACGGTGGGGTGCGCACCTCCCAGGTGGGCGAGGTGGTGCTGTCCGCACCGTCGCTGGTCACCGCGCGCCACTCATACCAGGTGTCCGGATCGAGGCCGGTCCAGGTGCGGGTCGCGACGGTTCCGGAGCCGACCGTGCTGCTCGCGATTGGCTCGAACGGCGCCGGCTGGGTGCCGGCCAGGCTGAACGGCAGGGTGAACTGCGAATCGGCGTCGGTTTCGAACGTGCCGAGCTTGGGCGAATAGGTGCGCGCGGTCATCGTGTTGGCGGCCGGGTCGAAGGTGTAATAGCGCAGCCAGCCGTCGCCGCCGTTCGCCCGGTCCTGGTAGTCGGTGAGGAGTTGCTGGACCGGCTCGCCGCACCTGTTCAGGTCCGAGCGATTCGCCTCGCCGGCGTTGCCGTCATGGAAGTGGCCGTTGAGTACGAGTTTGATCTGGCATTGCTGTGAGACGAAGTCGGTCCACAGTTTGTTGGCGGGCGTCCCCCCGGGTCGTTCCGCGGTCGTCCGACGCATGCCGTTGATGCCGACGAAGCCGTGGGTGACCATGATCGCGATCCGGTCCGGGTAGGCGGCGAGCACCTTGGCGGCCCAGTCGGTGGCGTAGCTGGGCGCCTCCCACTCCAGGTTGAGCACCAGCCAGTCGCGGCCGCCCGCCGAGAACAACGCGAAGTTGTTCATATTGCGGGTGTCGACCGGGTCGGGGCCGAACAGGTTCTGCCCCAGATAGCCGCCGTACCTGGCGGTCGAGGGCGTCCAGTTGGCGTTGAGGTAGCGCGACGGCGGGAAGAATTGGTCGTACTCGGAGAAGTCGCCGGTGGTGTTGTTGAAGTCGTGATTGCCTGCCACCACGGTGTTGGGGACGCGGGCGTCGTCCATCACCTTCAGGGCGGTCGAGGTGTGACCCCACTGGGTCAGGTTCTCTTCCTCGCTGACCAGGTCGCCCAGTTGGACGACCATGGCGGTATTGAGCTGGCTACGGGTGTTGACCACCCACTGGGCCTGCTGGGTCATGATGCCCTGGCGATTGTTGTAGGTGTAGTTCTGGGTGTCGGGGAGAGCGACCAGGGTGAAGGGATCGCCGCCGCCCGGGCCGGGCACGGTGGCTCCCCGTTTGCGGCCTTCGAACCGGACCTGAAGGTCGCCGCCGTCGGGGTCGCTGGGCCGCACCGAGAGCGCGACCTCGGCCGTGGACGCGGTGGATCCGCTCGCCGGCGAGACCAGTTGCGCGGCGCCGGGAGGGGCGGCGAAGGCGGGTGTCGGCGGCACGCCGGTCAGCACCAGCGCACCGACGCTGGCGGCGATCAGAACTCGGATGGCTTTCATTGCAAAGGGACCCCTTCTGGTCGTGCCCACTCACACCAACAGGGCGGTCCGGGGGTCCCGCCGGTGAACAGTGTCGGCAACGAGGACCGCCATGTCAACGGGTAGTTGTGCGTACGGCCGCCGCGGCCGGCCGCAAGCCTGGCCCCCAGGGTCCCGAGCGAGCGGCTGGTCCGGCAGCGACCGCTGGTTGAGTGTGCCGGAACCCCACCTGGCGCTGCGTTGTCCGGGCCCCAACAGGCTTGGCCAACGAGATTAGGTGCTCTGCGAGAGGTACTCGATCAGCCGGTCCTCGGCGTCCGGCGGGGTGAAGCCGACGGCTGTGAGCTTGGTGAGATCCAGCCTGCTGTGCACCGGCCGCGGGGCCATTGTCTTGCCAGCGAAGTACTCGGCGGTGGTCACCCCGGTGACATCGGAGGGCGACCGACCCTTCAACTCGAACACTCGCTGGGCGATGTCAGCCCAGCTCATGCTCGGTCCGCCGTTGGTCAGGTTGTAGGTTCCCGCGGGGGCGTCCGTGCTGACCAGGTGGACGATGCCGGCGGCGAGATCCGCCGTGAACGTCAGCCGTCCGAACTGGTCGTTGACCACGCTCGGGCTGATCCCACGCTCGGCCAGCGAGGCCATGGTGCGGACGAAGTTGTTGCCCTCGCCGATCACCCAGCTGGTCCGGACGATCCAGTGCTGCGGCAGGGTCGCCACCAGGGCGTCGCCGGCGGCCTTGGTCTGCCCGTAGACGCCGAGCGGGCTCAGCGGCTCGTCCTCGGTGTGCGACTCGACCGTGCCGTCGTAGACGTAGTCGCTGGAGACGTGTACCAGCGGAATCCGGTGCCTGCGCGCCACCTCGACCAGGCGTCCGAGGCCGGTGACGTTCACCGCCCAGGCGTCCCGGCGTCCGTCGGGGCTTTCGGCAGCATCGACCGCGGTGTGGGCGGACGCGTTCACGATCAGCCCGACCTGGCTCCAGGGCACGCCGGCGAACGTCGCCGGATCGGTCACGTCGAAGTCGGGTCGCTGCAGCGGCATCGCGTCGGGCAGCAACCCGAGCAGGGCACGTCCCAGCTGGCCGGACGCGCCGACCACGACCCTGCGCTTGGGCGCCATCGCGACGACGTCGCCGAGTCGCGGATGGGCCTGGTCGGCGGCGGAGATCTCGGCGTCGGCCAGCGGAATCGGCCACTGGATCGCGACGGTCTCGTCGGCCAGGTTCAGGTAGGTGTACGAGCCTCGGGCCTCGGGGCTCCAATGGTCGTTGACCAGGTAGGAGTAGACCGTGTCGGACTCGAGCGCCTGGTATCCGTTGGCAACCCCACGAGGGACGAACACCGCCTTGTCAGTGCCCAGTTCGAGGGTGACCGCGGTGCCGAACGAGGCGCCCTTGCGGAGGTCGACCCAGGCGCCGAAAATCCGGCCGTGGGCGAGCGAGATCAGCTTGTCCCAGGGCTCGGCGTGCAGGCCGCGGGTGCTTCCGGCGGTCGCGTTGAACGACATGTTGTTCTGCACCGGACCGAAATCGGGCAGGCCCAACGCGGTCATCTTGACGCGCTGCCAGTTCTCCTTGAACCAGCCGCGGGCATCACCGTGCAGCGGCAGGTCGATGACCAGCAGCCCGGGGATCGCCGTGGAGTGAACGGACAACTCCGCCATCACTGGCCAGTCTTGGCGTACTTGGCCTCGGTGGCCGCCTTCATCGGACGCCACCAGCCCTCGTTGGCGCGGTACCAGTCGATGGTGTCGGCGATGCCTGAGCGGAAGTCCGGGAAGCGCGGCGTCCAGCCCAGTTCGGTGCGCAGCCGGGTGGCGTCGATGGCGTAGCGCAGATCGTGACCCGGCCGGTCGTTGACGTGGTCGTAGCCGTCCGACGGTTGGCCCATGAGTTCGAGGATCAGCTCGATGACGGTCTTGTTGTCGAGTTCGCCGTCGGCGCCGATCAGGTAGGTCTCGCCGATCGCACCGCGGTCGATGATGTCGAGGACGGCGGCGTTGTGGTCGTCCACATGGATCCAGTCGCGCACGTTCAGGCCGGCGCCGTACAGCTTGGGCCGGATGCCGTCGATCACGTTGGTGATCTGCCGGGGGATGAACTTCTCGACGTGCTGGTACGGGCCGTAGTTGTTCGAGCAGTTGCTGATCGTGGCCTGGACGCCGAAGCTGCGCACCCAGGCCCGGACCAGCAGGTCGGAGCCGGCCTTGGTCGAGCTGTAGGGGCTGGACGGGTTGTACGGCGTGGTCTCGGTGAACTTCGCCGGGTCGTCGAGCTCCAGGTCGCCGTAGACCTCGTCGGTCGAGATGTGGTGATAGCGCTTCTGGTGCCGACGGACAGCCTGCAGGAGCTCGAAGGTGCCGACCAGATTGGTCTGGATGAATGGCGACGGATCGTTCAGCGAGTTGTCATTGTGTGATTCCGCGGCGAAATGCACGGTGATGTCGTGGCCGGCGACGAGTTCGTCGACCAACACTGCATCGCACACCGAGCCGACCACCAGGCGGAAGCGATCCCCAGGCAGATCGTCCAGCGACGCCCGATTCCCGGCGTAGGTGAGCGCATCGAGCACGGTCACGGTGTGATCGGTGTGGTCGAGGACGTGCCGGACGAAATTGCAGCCGATGAATCCGGCTCCGCCGGTGACAAGAAGCGACGACATGGGGGCATCCTATTGGGTCGTGCAGGGGCATTTTGGCGCCCCTGTGATTCGTGGAAGGATGCCAGCCATGCGCGGCATCATTCTCGCGGGTGGCTCGGGCACCCGGCTCCATCCGATCACCCTGGGCAGCAGCAAGCAACTTGTCCCGGTGTACGACAAGCCGATGATCTACTACCCGCTCTCGACGCTGATCTTCGCGGGCATCTCCGAGGTGCTGGTGATCAACACCCCGCACGAGCAGGAGGCGTTCCAGCGCTTGCTGGGTGACGGTTCGCAGTTCGGCATCTCGATCAGCTACGCCGTGCAGCCCGAGCCGAAGGGGCTCGCGCAGGCCTTCACCATCGGTGCCGGCTTCCTCGACGGCGAGGCCTGCTGTCTGGTGCTGGGCGACAACATCTTCTACGGCCAAGGGCTGGGCACCCAGCTCCAGCGCTTCAATGACATCGACGGCGGCGTCATCTTCGGCTACTGGGTGAGTGACCCCACCGCCTACGGCGTGGTCGAACTGGACGCCAGCGGGCTGGCCATCTCGATCGAGGAGAAGCCGGCCGCGCCGAAGTCGCACTACGCCGTCCCCGGGCTCTACTTCTACGGCTCGGACGTCGTCGACATCGCTCGCGAGCTGCCGCCGTCCGCGCGCGGCGAATACGAGATCACCGACGTCAACCGGGTCTACCTCGAGGACCGCCGGCTGCAGGTTTCGATCCTGCCGCGCGGCACCGCCTGGCTGGACACCGGGACCTTCGACTCGCTCAACGACGCCAGCAACTTCGTCCGGACCATCCAGGCCCGGCAGGGGCTCCAGGTCGGCTGCCCCGAGGAAGCCGCCTGGCGGCAGGGGTTCCTCAGCGACGCAGGCCTGGCGGAGCGGGCAGCTGCGCTGGCCAAGTCGGGTTATGGTGCCTACCTGTCCTCGCTGCTGCCTTAGGGAAGCGCTGATCAATCCTGTCTCGGCTGCGGCGCACCCGGCGAGCGATCGACGACCCCCATCTCTTGCGCCGGATGACCCGAGGGCACCGAGCACCGTCGGTCGAGCTTGTCGAGACCTCGGTGGAGCGCACGGTTCGGGTCTCGACACCTCGACCAACGATGGATCGGCACTGCCTCAGCGGATGATCGAGATCTTCGCGCTGCCGGTGCTGTAGCGGTCCTCGCTACCGGGCTTGACCCGGCGGTAGACGGTGTTGGTCACCTGGCCGCTGGCGGTGTCGATGGTCAGGACCCGCACCGGGTTGTCGCCGCCGTCCAGCTTGTCGCCCAGGTAGGACACGGTGGTGTTTCCGCCGTTGGTGTCGGTCCGGCTGGCGTAGCGGCCTACGTGCCCGCTGACCACGATCTTGACGTTGGCGTACTTCGAGACGATCTCGTCGTAGAGGTACTTGCCGCCGGTCTCGCCGTACCCGGCGTTGCTGGTGGAGATCGCTCCTGATCCGCTGAGGTAGTAGTGGGTGTCGATGATCACGTTGTGGTCGGGGTGGGAGGCCACCACGGCCCGGGCCCACTCGACCGCGCTCCGGCGCGGCGCGAACTCGAGATTGAGCACCAGCCACTTGGTGTCGTTCGCGGTGAACGACGTCCAGGCGTTGTCGATCTTGCCGGGTTCGAACGTGCCACCAAGCCCGGCCAGCGAGCCGACCGGGAAGCTGTCGTTGAACTCGGCGGTCTGGCGAACCAGCAGCGTCGTCTTGCACTCCTGTGGCGAGAGCTTGATCACGCATTCCGGGTTTCGCTCATAGGCGCTGCCGCCGTAGCCGGTGGAGCCTTCGATGTTGTTCCAGCCGACGGCGCGGGTGTCGTGGTTGCCGACTGTGACCGACCAGGGCAGGCCGGCTGCGGTCAGGATCGCCATCGCGTTCCGGGCGTGGGTGTACTGGGGCGGATCGAGCCAGCCCCAGTTGACCATGTCGCCGGTGTGCAGCACGTAGCGCAGGTCCAGGGCGTCCTTGTTGGCGGCCAGCCACGACGTCCGGTCGCTGAACCGGGTGTCGTCAGCGAAGTTGGTCTCGTCCTGGGTGTCTCCGATCACCGCGATGCTGAAGGTGTCGCCAGGAGACGAGGCGGCCGGCGGCGAGGTCGGTTGCCCCACCGCGGCGGCCTTCGCCGCGGTGTAGGCGGCCACTGACTCCACCGCGAACGGCAGGGTGACCCGTGGGCTCCCGGACGGCGTCCGCGCCCACAGGTAGGTGGCCCCGGCGGTCTTGATGCGCTTGGTAGACGCGTCGCTGCTGGTCGCCAACCACGAGGACGGTTTGGTGGTGCCGTCCTTCCACGCTCGCAGGTACAGCCGCACCGGGCTGGTCGCGGCCACCGTTGCCTCCAAGTGCAGGGTGTCGCCGGGGCTGACGGCGAAGCCGAGCGGCCGGGAACCGGTGAGGCCGCTCTGCTTATATGACGCCACTCGGCTGAACGACGCACTGACCTTGCCCTGGCGGTCGACCCCGACCTTCGTCCGGTAGCCCGACGACTTCTTGGCGGCCCGGAACTGCAACCCGAACTCGACCGGATTGGCGGGCACCTTCACGGTGATCTCCGCAATCGAGGTGGTGCGCGACGGCCCCACCTTTCCCCAACCGGAGGCATACGCCTTCAGGCTCAGCGACGTGGCGGCTGCGGCGGGCGTGCTCACCGTGCCGATGCCCAGGACCGTCACCAGCGCGCCGATGACGAGCCCTGCCGTCCGAGTGCGCCGCAGCCGGTGGAGAAGGGTGTGGGGGATGCTCATGCTGCTCTCCAGTCCTGCCTGGGCCGGGCAATGTCCGGCGTGCTTTCCCCCGAAGAACAGCACGATTATCGGCAGCTTGAGCAGGCGATACAACTGAGCGAAACTACATTAGTTGCGCTCAGTAAACGAGTTGGCGACTCCTACTTTTCGTGATCTGTGGCACTGACACCTGGATCTGCGGTCAATTGGCCGCGCTGCGCCAACTCGTCGACGATTCGGGTATAGAACGCCTCATCGATGCGGTACTTGGCGCGGTAGATCAGATAACCCGCGACGATCAGGATCAGCGGAAGGACCAGCATCGCCAGCTTCATCATCAGCAGGCCCTCCGGTGTCACGTCGTCGGGTGTGGCGGCCGAGTTGATGCCCGACACGACCACGACCACGCTGACGATCTGGGTGCCCAGGGCGGCACCGACCTTGTTGATGAACGGCTGCAGGGCGAAGGTCACCGCGGCGTTCCGGTTGCCCAGCTTCCAGTGCCCGTACTCGATGCAGTCGGTCAGGAAGACCAGCATCAGTACCACCACGAACGACTGACCGACGAAGAGCAGCAAACCGGCGATGCCGATCCAGATCATGTTCATCGGGGCGAAGAAGAACAGGACGTAGCCCGCCACGATCGTGGCGGTGGCACCGGTGTACAAGGTGCGCCTGCTGAACCGGCGGCGGAACAGCGGGAAGATCAGGAACCCGGTGAGCTGGGCGACCCCGAGCACGGCGCCGAACGACGTGTACATGCCCTCGTCGCGATAGGCGTACTTGAAGAAGTAGATGCCGAACGAGGTGGTCGTCACGTAGCCGGTCATGAACAGCACCATCGCGATCGCCGTCCACAGCAACTGGTCGTTGCCGACCACCACCCGCCAGAGCCCGCGCAGCGTGACCTTCGGCTGTTCCACCGATAGCCGGGGCTCGCGGACGCCGACCAGGGTCACCAGTTGGCCGACGACCATGATCGCCACCACCGCGGCGGTGAACAGGAACCAGGCGCGGGTGCCGCTGCCCAGTGCCTGGGTCACCGGCAGGATCGCCACCACCACGCTGAACAGGCCGATGGTGGCGAAGATCTTGGCCAGTGCGCCGATCTTCTCGCGTTGTTTCTGGTCGAGCGTCAGAGCCGGCAGCAGCGCCCAGTAGGGAATGTCGTTCATCGTCCAGGTCAGGCCCCAGAGCAGGTAGAGCAGGGCGAATGCGGTGATGTAGCCGGCGTCCGGTAGGCCGAGGTCGGTGAACAGCAAGAGCGTGCACGCCGCCGAGGCGACCGCACCGGCCGCGATCCATGGCTTGTAGTGGCCCCACCGGCTCCGGGTGTTGTCGACGATCGACCCCATCACGATGTCCATCACGGCGTCGAACAGCCGGGCGCCCAGAATCAACCAGCCGGCCCACCAGACGAAGGTGTCGGAGGCGTTGAGTACTTCGGTGATGAAGACGATCAGATAGAGGCTGACCAGCGCGTACACCATGTCGCGGCCGAGCGTCCCGACGCTGAATGCCCAGCGGTTGCGGGCGAACAGAGCCTCGGGTGACCTGGGTGCCGGCCTCGCTGCCATGCCTCATCGTGGCGGCAGCCGGCACGGTTGTCGAGACCTTCGCGTTCGAACCCGGAAGGCTCGGACGGTGCCTCCGGCGAGAGCGGCGTCAGTGCGGTGTGGTGTTTCGTGAATAGATCTGGTGCGAGACGTGGCGCTGGTACATCTCATCGGTCACGCCGCGGGCGGCGGCGATCTCGGAGAAGAACCGTCCGGATTCGCGCATGGTCCGCTCCTGCGTCTCGTAGTCGACCCGGATCAGGCCGAACCGGGCGGACTCGCCTTCGAGCCATTCCCAGTTGTCCATGAACGACCAGTGATAGTAGCGCTCGATCGGCAGGTCGGAGTTGGCGATCTCCGACAGGTGCTCGTAGATGAAGCGGCTGCGGAAGCCGTCGTCCGAGTTGGCGGTGCCGTTCTCGGTGACGTACAGCGGTCCGGGGTGCGCTTCGTGCAGCCAGCGGGCGACCTCGATCAGGCCTTGCGGATAGATCTCCCAGCCCAACTCGTTGATCGGGACGTCGGCGCCCACTCCGTCGTCGAGCCGGCTGACCGTGCTGCGGGAGTAGTAGTTGATGCCGTGGAAGTCGTAGTAGTGGCCGGGCCGGATGCCGGGCGGCTGCGAGAGCGGTGCCAGGAACCTGCCCTTGCACATGGCCTTGGTGATCATCCGCTGGAACAGCCACTCCATGGTCTGCGCGGACGCCCAGTGTCCGGGATGCCAGGCGATCCGTGGCCGGAACACCCGCAGGTGCTGGGCGACGCCGACCCGGGCGTCCGGCTGCAGTTCGTGGATCAGTCGGTAGGCGTCGATGTGCGCGGCGGCCAGGTTCGTGTAGACACGGGTGAGTGTCTTCAGCGACCGGATTCCGGGCGGCCAGACGCCGAAGTAGTAGGCGTGGGTGGCATATATGTTCGGCTCGTTGATGGTGATCCACTCGTCGGCCAGATCGCCGAGCGCGGAGATCACCCGTTGGGTGTAGCGCTGGAAGGCGTCGGTGCCGTCGGGATTGAGGAAGGCTCCGGCGTCCTCGAACCAGGTCGGATTGTTGAAGTGGTGCAGGGTGACCAGCGGTTTGATCCCGGCGTCGCGCAGCCGTCCCAACTCGTCGCGGTAGTGGTCGATCGCGGTCGCATCGAACTCGCCGGGACCGGGTTCGATGCGGGCCCACTCCAGCCCGAGCCGGTAGTGCTGGACGTTGAGCGCCTTCAGCAGTTCGATGTCTTGAGGGACTCGGTTCCAGTGGTCGCAGGCTCGGGCCGGGCTCGAGCCGTCCTTGATGTGCCCCGGCTGCTCGGCCCAGCGATGCCAGTTCGTCCGGGCCTGACCGCCTTCGATCTGGGTGGCGGCGGTGGCGACGCCCAACTCGCAGTTCTTCAGACTGAACGCGTGCACACCGTCCCTTTCGCTTGTCTGCAAGTCATCGTCGGCGGTGTGGCAAGGGGTGTCAAACAGGCGTGCGGGTGAGCAGCCCGCTGAGCAGGGCCAATGCGCTGAGCGGCAGTTCCACCGAACCGATCACCGCCGGCCGCAGTGGGGCCGTCCGGGCCAGCCTCGGCAGCAGCCAGGTCCGGATGCTCGAGAGAGCGAAGAGCAGCAGCCAGGGCCAGCCGTCCGGCCAAGGCCACAGGATGGCGGCAGCGGCCGTCCAGCCAAGATGCCAGAGCAGCGAAGCGGCCTCGACGCCCCGGTTGCCGCGCTCCCGGATCAGGCTCTTGACGTGCAGCACGGTGCCGAAGAAATAGCCGAACAACGCCGCGGACGCGAGCACGGCCGGACGGCTGGCCGGCCAGTGCTCGATCACGGCGACCGGAGAGTCGTAGCACAGCGCCAGCAGCATCAGGCAGGCCGCCATCGTGGTCAGCGCGCCGCCGGCGATGGCGCGTTCATTGCGTCGACTCGCCAACCACAGGCCCGGGATGAGGAGGGTTGCGAAAGCCGGCACCCAGCCGATCAGCGCCGGGCCGGTACGAAGGAGGGCCAGCAGGCCCAATGCCGCCGCGGACGAGGTGTAGGTGAGCAGCGGCGCGAGGTGGCGGCTGCGCCTGCGGGGCGGGCTCTTCAGCCATTGGGACGCCGCGAAGAACCCGAAGTAGCCGGTCACGAAGCAGCCACCGAGCAGGACCGACCGGAGCGGGTCCGGGGGTGAACGAAGGGCCGAGCCGGTGATCAGCGGCACCGCCAGGATCGCCCAGGCGCCGTGCTGGTTGGGAAGCCATGAACCGGCGCGCAGGGACACGCTTTCGACCCTACTCATCGCCGCCGGCACCGGAGGGCACCTCATCACCGACGCGTACATCGCTGCACTGGCGCTGGAGCAGAGGTGTCCGGTGCTCACCTTCGATCGCGGCATCGCGCGGTTCGGGGTCGAGTGCGTGATTCCCGGGTGATTCCGGGACTGACCGGCCGATCCATCGCCGCCGTCGGTCATCGCCGCCGTCGGCCATCGTGGGCTTGATGATGCGGATCCGGCTCAGCTCTGACACACGGACCTGGTCACCAGATAGCCGCGATCGCGGGCGATGAGCGTGGTCGGCCCGATCGCTTGCCGTAGCCACGGCAGGTAGGGCAGATGCGCGTTGTAGACGCACCACAGTTCGCCGCCGAGGTTGAGCAGCCGGCCGGCCTGAGTGAACAGCTCCCGGGTCGGCGAGGTGTCCTTGGCGGCGCGGACGTGGAACGGGGGGTTGGTCACGATCAGGTCCACCCGGGCCGTCCGCCCGGCCAGTCCATCGCGACGCTGGACATCGACCGCGACGCCGTTCGCCGCCGCGGTGAGCCCGGTCGCGTCACACGCGCTCCAGGCGACGTCGATCGCCTCGACCCGGATGCCGCGCCGGGCCAGCAGGACAGCCAGGATCCCGCTGCCGCAGCCCAGATCGATCGCGGTGGACGCCGCCGGCAGTCGATCGAGACAACTCGCCAGCAGCGCGGTGCCGTGGTCGAGCCGATTGGTGCTGAAGGTGGCGCCGTGCGCCACCACGTCCATACCGAGGGACTCGACCCGCGCCGTCCGGGGCCAGGACGGCTCACCCGCGATCGGCCCCGAGGCGAGCAGCGCGCGGGCCTTGCGGTGCCCGAGCGACGCGGAAACGGATTCGAAGCTCCTTGCCAAAACGGTGTTCATGGCCCGGGAGAGGTGCTTGTCGCGCTCCCCGGCAATGACCCGGACGTCCGGATCTGCGTGTCGAGCGATCAGCTCGGCGTACTCGTCGACCGCGCCCACGGCGCGGGGGAGCCGCCACAGCACGGTCCGCGCGCCGGCGATTGCGGACGCCGGGGTGCCGACCGCCTCGACCAGCGGTGTCGCGGGCAGCGCCGACTCCGAGCGGACGTCGTCGCACCACGCCCGCACCCGCTGGCCCTGACCGGCGAGCGCCCCGGTGAGTGCGCCGTCCACGTCGTCCAGGACTGCGACCGGCCCGACGATCTCGCCGGCCTGGGCGAGCAGCAGCTCGGTGACGGCGTCGAGCCGCGGGGTGGGATCGTCATCCATGAGGTCAGGTAATCACCTTTGGCGCGGTGGTGGCCTAGATCGCCATCCCGGTACCACCGCGCGGCGGGGGTCGATACGCTGGGCGTGCTGCCTGGCACCCGGACACCGCTCCGCCGGGGGCGGGCACGCGGAGTCGCCGTCTTCGGCGTCCATGCAACGGAGCATCCGAAGGAGATTCATCACACGATGACCACCAAGTATGTGTACGAGTTCAGCGAGGGTGACGGTTCCATGCGGAACCTGCTCGGCGGCAAGGGCGCCAACCTCGCCGAGATGACCGGCCTCGGGATGCCGGTACCGCAGGGTTTCACGATCAGCACCGAGGCGTGCACCCGCTATTACGCCGACGGCGAGAAGATCGGCGACGACATCCGCGACGAGATCGTCCGCTATATCGGCACCCTGGAAGAGCTGACCGGGAAGAAATTCGGCGATCCGGACAACCCGTTGCTGGTGTCGGTGCGGTCGGGTTCGCGGGCGTCCATGCCGGGCATGATGGACACCATCTTGAACCTCGGGATGAATGAGCAGGTCGTCGAGGCGTTCGCCCGAAAGACCGGCAACCCGCGCTTCGTCTACGACTCCTACCGCCGCTTCATCCAGATGTACTCCGATGTCGTCATGGAGGTCGGCAAGGCGTACTTCGAGGAACTCATCGATGAGATGAAGGAGCACAAGGGTGTCAAGGACGACCTCGAGTTGGACGCCGACGATCTGAAGGAACTGGCTCGGCAGTTCAAGGCGGAGTATCAGAACAAGATCGGTGCCGAGTTCCCGTCCGACCCGATCGAGCAGCTGTTCGGCGCCATCAAGGCGGTCTTCCGCTCGTGGGACAACCCGCGCGCGGTCTACTACCGCCGGCTCAACGACATTCCCTCCGACTGGGGGACCGCGGTCAACATCCAGGCCATGGTGTTCGGCAACCTCGGCGACACCTCCGGCACCGGCGTGGCGTTCTCGCGCAACCCGGCGACCGGCGACTCCGGGCTGTACGGCGAGTTCCTGATGAACGCCCAGGGTGAGGACGTGGTGGCCGGCATCCGGACGCCGCTGACCATCGACCAGCTGAAGAGCCAGAACCCGGCGGTCTACGACGAATTCCAGACCATCGTCGACAAGCTCGAAGACCATTACCGCGACATGCAGGACATGGAGTTCACCATCGAAGAGGGCAAGCTCTTCATGCTCCAGACCCGCAACGGCAAGCGCACCGCGGCGGCGGCGTTCAAGATCGCCTGCGACCTGGTCGACGAGGGCATGATCGACTCCAAGAAGGCCGTGTCGATGATCGACCCCAAGCAGATCGACGCGCTGCTGCACCCGCAGTTCGACGCCGACGAGCTCAAGGGCGCGACGCCTATCGGCAAGGGCCTGCCGGCATCGCCGGGTGCCGCCTGCGGCCAGGTGGTGTTCACCTCCGACGAGGCCGCCGCTCGCGGCAAGCGCGGCGAGGACGTCGTCCTGGTCCGGCTGGAGACCACACCCGAGGACATCGAGGGCATGCACTACGCCAAGGGCATCCTGACCGCGCGCGGCGGGATGACGTCGCACGCGGCGGTGGTGGCCCGCGGCATGGGCACCTGCTGCGTGTCGGGCCTGGGCGAGATCACCTTCGGCGTCCGCAGCTTCAGCCTGGGCGGGAACACCTACAACGAGGGCGACTGGATCTCGCTGGACGGCTCCACCGGCAATGTCTACGGCGAGCAGATCAAGACCGTCCCGGCCGAGATCGGCGGCTACTTCGGCCGGATCATGGAGTGGGCTGATGAGTACCGGACGATGAAGGTCCGCACCAACGCCGACACCCCGGTGGACGCTCAGCAGGCCCGCGAGTTCGGCGCCGAGGGCATCGGGCTGTGCCGCACCGAGCACATGTTCTTCGAGCTCGACCGGATCGCAGCGATCCGGGAGATGATCGTGTCGAAGACCGTCGAGCAGCGCGAGGCCGCGCTGGCCAAGCTGCTGCCAATGCAGCGCGGGGACTTCGAGGGCATCTACGAGGCGATGGAGGGCTATCCGGTCACCATCCGGCTGCTCGATCCGCCGCTGCACGAGTTCCTGCCGCACGACCATTCCGACGTCGTTGCGCTGGCCCGGCAGATGAACATGGAAACCTCCGCGCTGGAGGCGGTCATCGATTCGCTGCACGAGTTCAACCCGATGATGGGCCACCGCGGCTGCCGTCTCGATGTCACCTATCCCGAGATCGGCGCCATGCAGACCCGGGCGATCATCGAGGCAGCGATCAATGTGCAGAAGGCGCACCCGGAGTGGAACCTGGTTCCCGAGATCATGATCCCGCTGGTGGGTGAGGTGAAGGAGCTGGCGTTCGTCAAGAAGATCGTCACCGACACCGCCGACGCGATCATCGCCGAGGCGGGCGTGGACCTGAAGTACCTGGTCGGCACCATGATCGAGATCCCGCGGGCGGCGCTGACCGCTGACGAGGTCGCCACCGAGGCCGAGTTCTTCTCGTTCGGCACCAACGACCTCACCCAGATGACGTTCGGCTTCAGCCGCGACGACGCCGGGAAGTTCCTCGACGCCTACTACGAGAAGAAGATTCTACGAGTTCGACCCGTTCGCCCGGCTCGACCAGATCGGTGTCGGCAAGCTGGTCGAGACCGCGGTCAAGCTCGGCAAGCAGTCGCGTCCGGACATCAAGCTCGGGATCTGCGGCGAGCACGGCGGTGACCCGTCGTCGATCGACTTCTGTCAGCGGGTCGGACTGGACTACGTGTCCTGCTCGCCGTTCCGGGTGCCGATCGCCCGGCTCGCCGCCGCCCAGTCGGCGCTGGCGGCCGGCTGACCTGAAGGCCCATCGTGGCCGGCCCGGCGGGGCCGGCCACGAGGACCCGCGGTTCGCGGTTCGGCGCCGACTCGCGCTCACCGGGAGCGGCGCCGGTGCGCTGCGACCCCCGCCGCGGGGGTCTCCGGATCGGGATGGACGGGAGCGCGTCGTTGACTCCGCCGGTGCGGTCCGTGGCAAAGTGAGCGCAATGAGGCGATGCGCGGTTGTGCTGCTCGGCGTCCTGCTGGCCGTCGTGGTGGGTTGTGCCCGGCAGTCGCCGGTGCCGACCTCGACCCCGACGACAAGCCCGGTCGTCGCCACCCTGCGGATCGGCATGACGCCCGATCCGACCACCGGTGTGCTGGCCGAGTTGTACCTGCAGGCGCTGGTCGGGAAGGGGCGGACGGCGTCCGTCGTCGAAGTCGCCGAGGACCCGAACACCCAAGTGAGCCGCTTGATGGCGGGCGAGCTGGACGTCGTGCCGACGTTCGCCTGGACCGCCGCTCAGGCACTGGAGGTCGACACCTCCGATCCGCAGCGACTGGTCCCCGACCTGGCCGCTGCGCTGGATGAGGAGGTGGCGGTGCTACAGCCGTCCGCGATCGACCGCGGCTGGCGTTACGTGTCCACCCGCGCCGACGCGTCCCTGCTGGATGTCACGGCGACGACCACGGTGGTCTCGGCGGAACGTTGGCGCACGGCCCCCGACGGGCAGGCCGGGCTGGCCGCGATCTATGGCGCGAAACCCTCGGTGAAGGTGGTCGACGATGTGAATCAGCGGCTCGCCGAGGTGAAAGCCGGGGCCATCGGCGTGTTCGACGCAACCGATCCGCAGGTGGCGGACGCCGAGGTGAAGCCGGTCGACGATCCCAAGACGATGATCGCCGCGGACCCCCAGACCGCCCTGCTGCGACTCGAACTCGCCGATGACGACACGGTCCTGGACGTCGTGCAGCAACTGCACGCGACGCTGGACAACGCGGCCGTCATCGGAATCCGGACGCGGGCCGCCGCGGTCGGCGTCCCCACTGCGGTGACCGAATGGCTGCAGGCACATCCGCTGAAGTGACGGCGGGCCGGCCGCTTCTGGTCGAGCACAACCGGTCTGCGGGACCGACCAGCTCAACCGCCGAAGAGGACACCCCAGGTGCGTACCGAGACGATTCCGGTTTGCGGTAGTTTCGTCTTCTTTTGCAGTTCCTTGACCGCTTTGAGGGTCTTCGAGCCGAATGTCCCACCGCCGTCCACCGGGTACTTCCGTGATTTCAGCAGCGCGTGCAGCGCATTCACCTGGGTGCCCTTGGCCCCCTTGCGGACGTCCGGGGTGAGCCGGGTGAGGGTGAGCGGATCGGCCTTTCCGGTGACCGGCAGCTTCCGCTTCTTCTGGTACGCCTTGACCGCGGCGACGGTGTCGGTGCCGTAGTAGCCGGTCGCCTTCACCATCCCGCCGGACTTGAGGAGGAGGTTCTGCAGGGCGGTCACCCTGGCGCCCCGGCCACCCTGCTTCAGGGTGTGGGAAATGTGCAGGTCGTATTTCGTCAGGCCATACCGGGTGATCAGTGTGCTGACCTTGGAAGCATATGACTTGCTGGTTGACCAACCGGCCTTGACAAGCGCTTTCAGGAACTCCTTCGGATTCCGGTGGGCCTTCATGGCTGCCCGGTAGCGCGCGCCGCTCGACAACACGGCGCCCTGATCTGCCACCGAAGCGCTCATCGACTTGTATCGGCGGTACGTGGTGCCGCCGACCTTTGTGCACGTCGCGGACGCCTTGGTCTTGATGCCGCCACAGCGCAGTCCGAAGTAGTTCTTGGTCTTCTTCGTCACCGCGCTCTTGCCGGAATTCGAGTGGTACAGCGCTTGGGCGATCGTCACCGATGCCGGCACCCTGGTGGCGGCCTGATTGCGTTGTGCCAGCGGTGCCAGAGCCGAGATCAAGCCCTTGTTCGGATCAGGCTTGGGCTTCGGCTTGGGCTTCGGCTTGGGCTTGCTGGGGACGTCGAAGCGGTACAGGTTCCACCGCTTCATCAGGCCGATCACGAGCGTGGAGTAGTTCGGGTCGGTCGCATAACCGGCCTTGTGGACGGCACGGATGAATTTGTCCGGATCGTTGGGATACTTGAACGCCGGGTTGTAGCGATCGGCGTAGTTCAGCAGGCGTCCATGATCGAGGAACGACTTCTCCATCGATGAATAGACCCGGAAGCGGCTCACATACTTTTTCTTCTTGCCCTTCACGTACTCGTAGGACTCCAGTGCCACGCACCCCTTCTGGTAAGGGCTGACGGCGGCGCCACACTTGATCCCGAAGTAATTCTTGTACTTGGTGGAGAGGCCGGAAAGCCCCCACCCCGACTCGAGCATCGACTGCGCGATGGTCACCGCCCGGGGAACGCCGTACTTCTTCTTGGACGCCTTCGCCGCCTCGGCCGCTCTCGCGATGTAGGCCTGATAGTCGACCGCCGCCTCGCTGTCCTCGGCTCCCACGGTTGCGGTGACGAGCCCGGCCCCGGTCAGGGCAATGGCGAGGAATGCGGCCCGGAGCCGGACGGACGGGTGGGTCATGACCAGGATTCAAACCTGAGAGCCGCCCGAGAGCCACCTGAACTCTCGACTCGTTCTCGATGCCGCGTCCGTTGACATGGCTCTGACTACGGGTCTTACCATCGCTAACCCTCAACGTCCGGATGACATCGGGGATCGGCTACCTCGACGACTGGTCCGGATCGGGGGTCGCCGTCGGGATGCCGACGGCGAACACCGTCCGGCCGGGCCGGGAGTCGACGGAGGCGGTTCCGTGATGGGCCGCGACGACCGCGGCGACGATCGCCAGGCCGAGCCCGGTGGATGACCCGCCCTGGATCCGGACCCGGCTGACCTCGGCCCTGGTGAAGCGTTCGAACACGGTCGCCTGCAGCTCCGGGGGCACACCCGGCCCGTCGTCGGTGACGGTGATCACCGCCATGCCGTCGGCAACGGTGACCGCGGTCTCCACCCGGGTGCCGGCCGGCGTGTGCGTGCGGGCGTTGGCGAGCAGGTTGGCCAGCACCTGGTGCAGGCGGTACCGGTCGCCGAGGGCGAAGACCGGCTCGTTCGGCAGCGCCAGTGACCATCGGTGGTCGGGACCGGCGACCCGGGCGTCGCTGGTGGCGTTGAGCACGATCTCGGTGAGGTCGGTGGGGCGCAGGTCGAGCGCCGGGCCGGAGTCGAGCCGGGCCAGCAGCAACAGGTCCTCGACCAGGCTGCTCATCCGGTCCGACTCCGACTCGATCCGGCCCATCGCGTGTGCCATCGCCGAAGACATCTGGTCCCGCTCGCGGCGGGTCAGCTCCGCATACCCGCGGATCGCCGCCAGCGGGTTACGCAGCTCGTGCGAGGCGTCCGCGACGAACTGCCGCAGCTTCACCTCGGACGCGTGCCGGGAGGCGAGGGCGCCTTCGACGTTGTCGAGCATGTGGTTGAAGGCCAGCCCGACCCGTCCGACCTCGCTGACCGGATCGGTGTCGGCGGCATTCACCCGGACGATGCCTTCCACCTCACCGCTGTTCAGCGGCAGGTTGGAGACCGCGGTCGCGGTGGCCGCCAGCCGGTTCAGCGGGGCCAGGCTGTGCACCACGACGCTGCGTGCGGCCAGCACCGCGACCACGATCACCGCGCCGGTGAGCAGCGCCTCGAACACCACCAGGGAGGTCATCGCGCTCGAGACCTGGCTCAACGGCAGCCCGACGATCACTCGCGTCGAACCACCGCTGGCCGCGGTGACCCGGTACACGCCGTAGCCGGTGAGGTGCACGGTCGATCGGGCGCCGGTTCCGAGCGCGAGCGCGGCCAGCTGCTGCTGGGCGTCCGCCGAGAGCGAGGTGTACCGGACGCCGTCGTTGCTGGCCCGGTCGACCAGGATCACCCCGCTGGTCAGGACCGAGGTCTGGGTGAAGAAGATCGTGCCGATCTCCTGCCCGCTCGGCGTCGGACCTCCCGACGAGGGCCCGCCCGGTCCGGGGCCGCCCTGCCGGGAGATCGCGCGGTCGAGGCGAGCGTCCACCTGGCCGACCTGGATGTTGTAGGCGGCCAGCGCGACCACGGCGCTGAGCCCGATCGCGACGATGGCGACGAGCGCGGCGACGCGCACCACCAGCCGTCGTCCGAGGGTTCCCCTGGCGAGGGGGCGCAGGGTCGCCGGCTGGGTCGTCGGCTGGGTCGGCGTGGCGGCGATCGGTGGGGTGCTCATTCCGCCGCCGGCTTGAGCACGTAGCCGGAGCCCCGCAGGGTATGGATCATCGGGGTCCGGTTGGCGTCGATCTTCTTGCGCAGGTATGAGATGTACAACTCGACGACGTTGGCCTGGCCGCCGAAATCGTAGTTCCACACCCGGTCCAGGATCTGCGGCTTGCTGAGCACCCGGCGCGGGTTGCGCATCAGGTAGCGCAGCAGCTCGAACTCGGTGGCGGTCAGCTGGATCTCCTCGCCGGCCCGGGTGACCTCGTGGGAGTCCTCGTCGAGCACCAGGTCGCCGACCACCAGCTGTGAGCCGGGGCGCAGGGTGGTGGCGCCCGAGCGGCGCAGCAACCCGCGCAGCCGGGCGATCAGCTCCTCCAGCGAGAACGGCTTGGTGACGTAGTCGTCGCCGCCGGCGGTGAGGCCGCCGATCCGGTCCTCGACGGCGTCCTTGGCGGTCAGGAAGATGACCGGGACGTCCGGCTGCTCGGTGCGGATCCGGCGCATCACCTCGAGGCCGTCGAAGTCGGGCAGCATCATGTCGAGCACGATGGCGTCCGGACGGACATCGCGGGCCACTTTCACCGCGTCCAGGCCGGAGCCGGCGGTGGCCACCTCCCAGCCCTCGTAGCGCATCGCCATGCTGAGCAGTTCGGTCAGGCTGGACTCGTCGTCCACCGTCAGGATCTTGATCGGCGTGCCGTCCGGCCTGGTGAGTGGTTCGTTGCCACCGCGGGTGCTGGTCGTCATGTGTTCAATCTGTCAGGGGCCTGTGAGGCTGGGCTAGGGGCCGGCTGTGCGTTTCCTGTGAGCCCGGGGCCGATCGCTGCGAGGATGGACGGATGCACAACCGGGTGGTGGACGGCTGGCGGCTCGCGGTGGGCACCCTGACGATTCTGCCGGTGTCGCCACCGCGGAGCGTTGACCGGAGGGTCGCCGGCGTTGCCGCGGTCGTGTCGCCGATCGCGTTCGCCCCGGTCGCGCTGGCTGCCGGGCTGGGCGGGTGGGGTCTGGCTCGGGTGTTGCCGGTGGCGGTGGTTGCGTTGCTGATGATCGGACTGGTGGCCTGGCTCACCCGCGCCATCCATCTCGACGGCCTCGCCGACACCGCCGACGGCCTGGGTTCGGGCCGCCCGGCCGAACGGGCGCTGGAGATCATGCGTCGCGGCGACATCGGGCCGATGGGGGTGGTCACCCTGATCGTCGTGCTCGGCGTGCAGGTGGCGTCGGTGGCTGCGCTGGCGGGACGTCCCTGGGGCTGGCTGGCAGTGGCGACGGCGTTGGCTGCCGGACGCGGGGCGCTGGTGATCGCCGGACGCCGCGGGGTGCCGGCAGCCCGGCCCGACGGTCTGGGCGCCGTGTTCGCGTCCAGCGTTCCGGTGGTCCTCGCGGCCGGCGTATGGCTGTTCCTGGCGCTCGCCCTGAGCGTCGCCGCGCAACTGTCCGCGGGACGCTGGTGGCTCGGTCTGCTGGCGGCGATCGCCGGTGCCACGATCGCCTGGTGTCTGGTCCGGACGGCGTCCCAACGACTCGACGGGATCACCGGTGACGTCCTGGGTGCCTCGGTCGAGGTGGCCACAGCCGGCGTCCTGGTAGTCCTGACGGCCGGCTGAGTGTGCGGCACGCAGCGCGAGGCCGCCCCGAATCTCCGGGGACGGTTCTTTTGATGCGAAACTCGCACGTTGGGGGACGGTTCTTTCGATGCCAAAGTCGCACGCCGGGGGACGGTTCTTTCGATGCCAAAGTCGCACGCCGGGGGACGGTTCTTTTGATGCGAAAGTCGCACGCGGGGGGACGGTTCTCGAGCCTAGACCCGTCCCCGGACGTGCGAGTTTCGAACGTAAAGAACCGTCCCCGGACGTGCGAGTTTCGAACGTAAAGAACCGTCCCCCAACGTGCGAGTTTCGCATCGAAAGAACCGTCCCCGCAGTGCGGGAAAGTCCGTGTCTGGTTCACAGGTGAAGCGGACGTCCGGCCACCATCAAGACGACGTCGTCGCTGGCGGCGGCGAGGCGCTGGTTGGTGCGGCCCAGCAGGTCGGCGAACAGGCGCCCGGACGGGTAGGGCGAGACAAGTCCCCAGCCCACCTCGTTGGTGACTGCGACGACCGTATACGGGTGCTGTTGCCAGGAGTCGAGCAGGGCCTGCAGGGCGTCGTCGAAGCGATGGCGCCAGTTGTCGAACGGCTGCTCCCAGGCGTCCCAGGCATCGATCGACCGGGTCAGCCAGGTGCCGATGCAGTCGATCAGTACCGGCGAGTCGGTGGCGGCCAACGCGCCCGCCAAGTCGATCGTCTCGACCGTCCGCCAGTGCGCGGGCCGCCGGCGTCGATGGTCATGGACGCGGGCGGCCCACTCGGGGTCGGACGCCGGGTCGGCCGGGTAGCCGGGGGTCAGGTACATCACCGTCGCCGCGTCGGCCAGGAGGGCCTCGGCGTAGGCAGATTTGCCCGAGCGGACGCCGCCGGTGACCAGAACCTTGCCCATGCTGCGAACCCTACGCGGGCTCACGCGCGCCGAGTCGCCGGGGCAGGACGGATTTCAGGCTGCGACGAAATCGGTATCGCGATCTGCCTGATGCCAAGCCGGAGACAGGTCAGCGGGCGGAGAAGCGCCGAAGGCTGGGGTCGGGGGCCACCCAGTCGATGGTGTGATCGGTCACGCGTCCGGGACGGCCGCGACGGGTGGGCTGCTCGATCAGGGCGCTGATCAGGGTGCCGAGCGCTTCGGTGCTGCCCTGCGCGTTCACCTCGACCTGGCCGTCCGGCAGATTCTCGGCGTACCCCACCAGTTGAAGCTCGCGGGCCAGGTCCGCCGTCCACCAACGGAAACCGACACCTTGGACGTAGCCGTCGACTCGGATCACCGCTCGTTCCATGACACGACCCTAACCTTCGATTCGACCGGCGTCGCCAGCGGCCACGCTCTCAACGGGCCGACGGCGCCGCGCGGGAATGCGCGACACCGTCGGACTCATCAGGCCCGACCGTGATCGGGCAATGGATGGCGGCTCAGTTCTGGGCTCTGCCCCAGCCGGCCTCTTCGGCAGCATCCTTGGCGCCGTCCTTGACCGCTTCGCCGGCCTGCTTGACCTTGGCGCCGGCCTGGTCGGCAGCGCCTTCAGCCTGGAGTCGCTCATTGTCCGTGGCGTCTCCGACGGCCTCTTTGACCTTGCCGCCGACCTCTTGAGCCTTGTTCTGGATCTTGTCGCCGATACCCATGCGTCCTCCTTTGTGGTGCCGGGTGCACCGTCTTGGCCAGGCTAGCCCGCCCTCAGGGGCGCCCAACTACCCTTTGGGGTGATCCGGCTCACCCAGATCGGACGGGACTCAGACGATGTCGGCGACCGTCGCCCCGAGCGCCGCGAGCATCGCGGCGGCGTCCACACCGAGCGCAACGCCATGGACGCCGCTGCCCAGCGAGACTCGGCGTCCGGCGAGTGAGGCGTCCGCGATCACCGGCCAGGCGGTCCGGGCGCCGAACGGGGTGATGGTGCCTCGCCGGTACCCGGTGGCGGCGTAGGCGGCCTCGGCGTCCGGCATGGACAACCGGGACACCCCGAGCAGCGCGCGCAGCTTGGGCCAGGAGATCTCACGGTCGCCGGGGACCAGGACGAAGAGGAAATCGTCCGGACCTCGCCGCACCACCATGGTCTTGACGATGTCGGACGGCCGGACGCCGCGGGCGGCGGCCGCCTCAACCAATGACCTCACCGGCCCGTGCCTGGTCACACTGACCTCCAGTCCGAGCGCGCGAGCAGCGGCCAGCGCCGGTGGATCCGGCGTCGGGTCGTCGGGCGTCACCGGCTCAGGCGTGCAGGTAGCCGAGCAGGTGGTTGCGCTCGTCGAGCAGCTGGTCGATGCGGTGCTTCACCACGTCGCCGATCGAGATCACCCCATGCAGCTCGCCGTCCACGACCACCGGGAGGTGGCGAATCCGTTGGTAGGTCATGGTGTGGGCGGTCTCCTCCAGGGTGTCCGCAGGGGTGCAGGTGTGCACGGTCGCCGTCATGATCTCGCTGACCGGCAGCGTCAGCACGTCCGCGCCGATGCTGCCCAGCTTCCGGACCACGTCTCGCTCGCTCACGATCCCGTCGACGTGGGCGCCGTCGGTGGAGACGACCACGGCTCCGATCCGGTGCTCGCCGAGCAACGCCACCAGTTCGTCCACCGTCGCCTCGGGCCGGACCGTGACGACGTCGGCACCCTTGCCTCGGATGATGTCTTCGATCCTCATAGTCGGAACGTACCCGCCGGTTCGGACCGAGGGAAGCAATTCGGGCAACTGCCGCTCGTCCCCCCGCAAGGCACCCCGACGCCGCACTGGGCGCCGCACGCTCGGGCCGAGCCAGCCAGTATCCTCAGCCTGCCGGCAACCCGCGCTCCCCTGAGGAAGCGCTGATCATCGTTGGTCGAGCTTGTCGAGACCTCTCCCGTAACGGGGTTTCGACAAGCTCAACCAGCGACACCCTGCATGATCAGCGCTTCCTCAGGGGGAGCGCGGGTGCCGGGCCGAACTGCGAACCGTCCACCTGGAGAGGAAGGTCATGACGGAACCGTCCCCGATCACCCGTGCTGTGCGGGCGGGCATCGACACCGACCTGACCCACGGCGCCGTGGTGCCGCCGATCTATCTGAGCACCACGTACACCTTCGCCGAGTTCGGCGTGCCGCGCGCCTTCGACTATGCGCGCCGCGGCAACCCGACCCGGGCCGCGGCCGCCGAGGCGATCGCCGGCCTGGAGGGCGGTGCCGGGGCGGTGGTCACCGCCAGTGGGATGGGTGCGATCACCGCCGTGGTCAGCGCGTTGCTGAAGCCTGGGGACGTCCTGGTCGCGCCGCACGACTGCTACGGCGGCACCTGGCGGCTGTTCGACGCGCTCGCCGGCAAGGGCAGCTTCGAGCTGGTGCTGGCCGACCTGACCGATCCGCAGGGGGCCGCGGAGGTGATCCGGACCCGGCGTCCCACGTTGCTGTGGCTCGAGTCGCCGTCCAACCCGCTGCTCCGGATCACCGACATCGCCACCTTGGCGACCGAGGGGCACGCGGTCGGTGCGACCGTGGTGGTCGACAACACCTTCTGCACCCCGCTGGGGCAGCGTCCGCTCGCGCTGGGCGCCGACCTGGTGGTGCACTCGGCCACCAAGTACCTCTCCGGGCACTCGGACGTGGTGGCCGGCGCGATCGTCGGCAGCGACGACGAGCAGGTCCAGGATCTGGCCTGGTGGGCGAACTGCCTGGGGGTCACCGGGGGAGCCTTCGACTCGTACCTGCTGCTGCGCGGGCTGCGCACCCTGCACGCCCGGATGGCCCACCACGAGAGCAACGGCGCCGCGGTGATCGACCTGCTGGCCGGGCACCCGGCGGTCGCCGCGGTGTATCACCCGAGCCTGCCCGATCATCCGGGACACCAGCTGGCGGCCACCCAGCAGCAATTGTTCGGCGGGATCGTCACCTTCGAGCTGCACGGTGGCCTGGACGCCGCGAAGACCTTCATGGAGGGTCTCACCCTGTTCTGTCCGGCCGAATCGCTCGGCGGCACCGAATCGCTGGTCTCCCATCCCGGGACGATGACCCACGCGTCCATGCCGCCGGAGGTGCAGGCGGCCGCCGGCATCACGCCGGGCATGATCCGGCTCAGCATCGGCATCGAGCACGTCGACGATCTGCTGGCCGACCTGCGCGGGGCGCTGGATCGGCTGCCCCTGACAAGGGGTTTCATAAGCTCAATCGGCACGGGTTTCGACGCTCAACCAGTCGTTCAGAAGCCGGACGTCACCCGCTTCTTCCGCGGTCGCTCGACCAGCGCCCGCAGCAGGAACATCAGGTTCGCGGGTCGCTCGGCCAGCCGCCGCATGAAGTAGGCGTACCAGTCGGTGCCGAACGGCACGTAGACCCGCACCGGATGGCCGAGGCGGGCGAGGCGGCGCTGCTCGTCGGCACGGATGCCGAGCAGCATCTGGAACTCATAGGACGACGTGGCCCGGTCGACCCGGTTCGCCTCGGCGCTGACATGCTCGATCATCGTGCTGTCGTGAGTGGCGAACAGCGGACGTCCGGCACCCTCGAGCAGGATGGACGCGCATCGCCGGTAGTTGCGGTCGACAGCGCCCTTGGCCTGATGAGCGACCTCCGCAGGTTCGGCGTAGGCACCCTTGCACAGCCGGACCCGGTCGCCCTCGCCGGTCTGCGCGACGCAGTCCCGCCCGGTGCGGAACAGCATGGCCTGCAGCACGGCAGCCACCCACGGGTAGTCGCGGCGAAGCGCCCGCACAGTGCGCAAAGTGGCGTCGGTGGAGGTGTGATCCTCCATGTCGACGGTCACCGTGGTGCCGGCCCGGGCGGCGGCGGCACAAATCACCCGGGCGTTGTCGAGGGCCAGCTCGTAGCCGTCCTTGAGCAGCGAGCCGAGCGCGGACAGCTTGATCGAGACCTCGACCCGGTCGCCGATCCCTTCGGCCGCGATCCGGGCCAGCAGGTCGGCGTAGGTGTCGGTGACCCGGTCGGCCTGCGCCACGGTGACGGTGTCTTCGCCCAGGAAGTCGATGGTGGCCAGCAGGCCTCCGGCCAGCAGTTCGTGCACCACCCGCAGGCAGTCGTCGATGCTCTCGCCCGCGACGAAGCGCTGCACCACCCGCCGGGTCGGCGGGAACCTCACGACTGCCCGCTTCACCAGCGGCGACCGGGACAGCCCCAGCAACACCGTCTTCAGCAACCTGGCCTCCTCGCGGAATCGACGGCCGATCGATGGGACCGGATCGGCCTCACGGCACCAGACCCTAGTGGACGGCTGCCGAAACCGGCGCCTGAGAGAAGAGGTCAGCCGCGCAGCGAAGCGACGAACTCGACGAAATCGGCCGAGTCCAGCGAACTGACCGCGAGCACGGCCCGCTCGGCAATGGTGGCCAGCACCGCCGGATCGGTGTTCACCGCAACGAAGGACGCCCCGGCGGCCTCGGCGGCGACGGCGTCCAGTGCGGTGTCGCCAAGAACCAGCAGCGGCCCGTCGCCGGCCAGCAGCCGAGCCTGACGGCCGAGCTCGGCGCGGTCGCTGACGTAGCCGCCCGAGGCGAACAGATTCCAGTCGACGGCGTCCAGGTCGAACCCGGAGGTGCGCAGCTTGGTCCGTGCGCGCAGCGGGGTGTTCCCGGTCAGCAGCCCGTTCCGCCAGCCGGCGCGCCTGGTCAACTGAAGCGCCTCGCGGGCGCCCGGGACCGGCACCCGCGGGGTGTGTTCGTAAAACTCGGCGGACAGCCGGTCGAGGGTCAGCAGGTACTCGTCCACCCGGGACGCCGCCAGCCCGGCCGCCGCCAGATGCGCCTCGGCGAGCCGCCGGTCGGTGAACCCGTCGCGGGGCCCGGTCGGCGCCACCGGCTCGACGCCGAGCGCCGCGATCGTCTCGCTGAACAGGTCGGCGCGGCCCTTCGGGCTCTGCACCAGGGTGCCGTCGATGTCCCAGAAGGCGGTGATCACCCGTTCACCCTACGGTCAAACCCGTCGACCGATCGGCTCACCCGCTGCCGACCTGGCGCGAGCCCACCTCCCGCACCAGTTCCACCGTCAGCCCGTCCAGGTGCGGCAGCACCACCGATGCTCTGGCCAGCACCTCGTCCGGCGGGGGAAGGAAGGGACGCGGGACCGCGATCACCGGCATCCCCGCGTTCAGTCCGGCCAGGATGCCGTTGGCGGAGTCCTCGACCACGACCGTCCGGGCGGGTTCGACACCGAGTTGCTCTGCGGCCCAGTGGAAGGCATCCGGTGCCGGCTTGCCGCATCCCGCCCCTTCCTCGGTGGAGCGGACGACGTCGATCAGCTCCCGGACCCCGAGTGCGTCCAGGGCGTGCTCGATCAGCACCCGGGGCGACGAGGACGCCACCGCGAGCGGCCAGTGCGCGGCGAGCCGGCGCACCACCTCCCGAGCGCCGGGCAGCACCGGCAGGTCCTGGTGGTAGCGGGCGGTGAGCGCGTCGATGGTGCGCTCGGCCGCGACCTCGGCGGTGGCGCCGATGCCGGCCACCTCCGACATGTAGGCCGACCACTCCCGGGTGCTCATGCCCATCACCGCCCGGCTCGCGGAGTCGGGCCACTCGGTGCCGTCCTCGGCGGCGAGCGCCCGGCGCACCTGGTCCCAGACCGGCTCGGTGTCGATCAGGGTGCCGTCCAGATCGAAGATGACGGCCTGCGTCATGCTGGCAACCTCTCCCGGGTGGGCTCAGGACAGGCCGCGCAACCGCACCGACAGGCAGGTCACACAGCCCTCGAGCTTCTCGAACTCGCTGATGTCCACCGGGACCGGGGTGTAGCCGCGCTCGGCGAGCAACTCGGCGGTCTTCGGCGCGGACGCCGAGATCAGCAGCCGGTCCTCGTTGAGCAGCACGACGTGGGCGCCGTCCGGTTCGGGAACCTCCAGGTACTTCGGGAAGTAGTCCGGGTCGTCCACGAACGACGGATGGCCCAGCACGGTGCCGTCCGGCAGCGCGGTGACCGCGGACTTCAGGTGCAGCACCTTGGTGATCGGCACCTCGACGACCCGGGCGCCGAGCGGCTCCAGCGCGGCGGCGAGTTGCCGGGCACCCTCGGAGTTGGTCCGGTCGCCGATGCCCACCCAGACGGTGCGGTCGTGCTTGAGGACGTCGCCGCCGTCCAGGGTTCCGGGTGCGGTGATCCGGGCGATCCGGTAGCCGAGGCTGCGGACGGCCAGTTCGGCGCCGGGCAGCTCGGCACGCCGCTCGTCGGCCCCTGGGTGGGCGATCACCGCCACGTCGGCGTAGGTGACCATGGTGTCCTCGATGAAGACGCCGTCCGGGCAGTCCGGGGCGGCCGGCGCCTCGATGGTCTCCCAACCGTTGGCCTCGAGCGTCGCCCGGTAGCCCTCCCACTGCTGCAGGGCGCGGTCGACGTCTATCGGCTGGCGTTCGATGTGGGTGAGCAAACCTTCGGCCAACCGAGGCGAAGGGCGCCGGACTAGAGCTCGCTGATCATGCACAGGCCCAGTCTGGCGGTTATGTCGCACGCGCACCGGACGCCGCGCCGGTTGTGGACGGCCGGTCAGCTCCGCGCCGCCGACCTGGCCGGGCTCGCCTCCCTCGCCGGCGGCCGCGGATTAGCATCGACGCATGCGCGAACTGGTGAACCTCAGCGTGGACCGGACGCGCGGGCTGCCCGAGCCGGCCGGCCGGTCGCTGCAGTTCGTCGCCCGGCTCGACGACCGGGAGTCCCCGCTGGAGGCGCTGATCACCGGCGATGAGCCGGCCGCGGACCTGTTGGTCTACTTTCCTGGGTTCAACACCCCGCTCGGCCCGTGGGAGACCGCGAAGTGCCGGATGCTCGCCACGTCGTTCGGCGAGCCGGTGCTGCTCACCGAGATACCCGGGATGAGCCGGTTCGGTGACGCCCTCCCGGGCCGGGTCCGCAAACGGATGCTGCGCGGCGACATCGAGGCCTGGGCCGAGCTGATGGTGGACTACCAGCTGGCGGCGCTGGACGCGCTCGGGCGGACGCGGCCGGCCCGGGTGGACCTGATCGGATACTCAACCGGCTGCTCGCTGGCGGTGGCGGCCCTGCGGCGCTGGCAGCAGCTGGCCGACGTCCGCTCGATGACCATGATTGAGCCGGTCGCGACCCTGTCGCGCAGTCTGCTGACGCTCGAACTGCACAACCTCGCCGACGTGCTGCGCCAGCCCGCGAGCTATGCCACCAACCATGCCCACGACTGGGTGATGCGGGCCAGGCGCAGGCAGCTGCGGGAACCGTGGGTGCGGTACGGCGCGGTCGACCTGGTGGCGATCGGCCAGGTGCTGGCCCAACCCCACCTGCCCGGAGATCTGCCGCTGGACGGCTCGCTGGTGGTCAACCTGGTCCGCGGCGAGCGCAGCGACCTGTGCCAGCGCGAGGCTTTCGGGGTGCTGCACGAGCTCGCCCCGGAGGCCGGCCTGACGGTGGAGGTCGCCGGCCTCGGACATCCGTTGTGGCATTCGTTCCCGGTGCTGGACGCGCTGGTGCCGTTGCTGGGACGCGCCGTTCAGCAGGGCGGCGGCAGGGTGATCGAGTCGTCGACGCCGCGGTAGCCGATGGCGATCCGGTCGACCACGTCACCGTCGTCCACCAGGTAGGCGATGTACTGGTTGGGGCTGGTGATCGCCCAGTGGGTGACCCGGACGCCGCCCTCGGTCATCTCGGTCGACTTCAGCGAACTTCCGTAGGCGGACCTGAGTTCGGCCAGGGTGGCCCCGATCCGGATGCCGCGGCCACTGGGGAACGCGGCGCTGCGGATGTCGATGGCACTCACCCGGCCCCCCGATGCGTAGACCCGGACGTCGCCGAGGAGATCCGTCGGGGACTGCGAACTGCACGCGTTCGGCACTTGCTGAAGGACGCCGAGTTCGACCGCGTCCGCCCAGTCCAAGCCGAGTTTCACCGGCCCGAGCCCGTCGATGAGGAAGTTCCAGCCCAGCCGGTTCGAGGCGTCGTTGAGGCCGTTGGTCGGGGTTGGGGTCGGCGTTGGGGTGGGCGTCGGGGTAGGGGTCTGGGTGGGCGTCGAGGTGCGCGTCGGGATCCGGCTCGGCTGCGGAGTCGGCGACGAGGACGTCGGGGCCGGGGTGGCGGTGATCGTGGGGGTCTCGCTGATCACCCGGATCGGGACGGCCCGGGTCGGCTCGGCCGACGGGCGGACCAGGAAGAACCAGGCCAGGAACAGCACGATCACCCCGGTCATCGCACCCAGCGCGATCGAGCGTCCGATCGAGTGACTGGGGTCGGCACTCCCTGCTGCGGGAGGGCGTCGCGATGACCCCGGCGGCGAGGACGCCGGGGACGGGGTGGACGTCGCCGAGCGAGGCGGCGGTGCCGCTGGGCCGGGAGCCGGTGCCGGGTTTGCGCGGGAGCCGGGAGCCTGCTTCGGGGTTGCGCGGGGGGTGCCGGCGGGCGATCGAGTGGCTGGGGTGGCGGCATCGGTGGGTGGTGCCGAGGTGGTTCCCGGCCGTCCGTGCGCGCCGTCCGGATCGGTCTGGGCACGCTCGCCGCGGTAGCTCAGCCCGGCGTCGGTGTCGCTCTGCGGCTGGAAGAACCAGCCGGTCTCCTCACCCCACAGATCGGCGTCCGCGCGCTCGCCGGGACGATCGTTCGGCACGGGTTCGTCTCCTTCGCCTCGGGAACTGCCGGCATCCAATCTGACACGCTATGGCTTCCGCGCGAGCCGCGGGAGACCCCTTCGGCCGGCCCCTGGGATCGTAGCTCTGCCCCGAAACACCTTGTCAGCAGGGAAGAGTTCGGCGTCCAGCAAGAAATCCGGGCAACTGGTGTGTCTCGATCCGCGAGCGCGGAATACCTTCTCGTCGGATGTAGTTGAGTCAGGTGCGCTCAACTTTGCGATTGAGCGTGTTAGGCTCAACAACGTGGCCGGCTGGAGCCGGCAAGAAGCACATCACAACACTGGAGGAACCCGCAATGGCTCGTGCAGTAGGCATCGACCTCGGCACCACCAACTCGGTCATCGCCGTCCTTGAGGGCGGCGAGCCCACCGTCATCCCCAACGCCGAGGGCGCCCGCACGACGCCCTCGGTGGTCGCGTTCACCAAGACCGGCGAGGTGCTGGTCGGCGAGGTCGCCAAGCGTCAGGCGGTCACCAACGTCGACCGCACCATCCGCTCGGTGAAGCGCCACATGGGCACCACCTGGACCGTCGACATCGACGGCAAGGGCTACACCGCGCAAGAGATCAGCGCCCGCGTCCTGCAGAAGCTCAAGCGGGACGCCGAAGCCTACCTGGGCGAGCCGGTCACCAACGCGGTGATCACCGTGCCCGCCTACTTCTCCGACGCCGAGCGGCAGGCCACCAAGGAGGCCGGTGAGATCGCCGGCCTGACCGTCGACCGGATCATCAACGAGCCGACCGCGGCGGCGCTGGCCTACGGCCTGGACAAGGGCCACACCGAGCAGACCGTGCTGGTCTTCGACCTCGGCGGCGGCACCTTCGACGTGTCGCTGCTCGAGATCGCCGACGGCGTCTTCGAGGTGAAGGCCACCAAGGGCGACAACCGGCTGGGCGGCGACGACTGGGACCAGCGCATCGTCGACTGGCTGGTCAAGCAGTTCAAGAACGCCAACGGCATCGACCTGAGCAAGGACAAGATGGCGCGCCAGCGCCTGCAGGAAGCCGCCGAGCGGGCAAAGATCGAGCTGTCGTCCACCCAGGAGACCTCGATCAACCTGCCCTACATCACTGCCGGCGCCGACGGCCCGCTGCACCTGGACGAGAAGCTCACCCGGGCCGAGTTCCAGCGGATGACCCAGGACCTGCTGGACCGCTGCCGGTCGCCGTTCAACGCGGTGATCTCCGACGCCAACACCTCGGTCGGCAAGATCGACCACGTCATCCTGGTCGGTGGCTCCACCCGGATGCCGGCCGTGGCCGACCTGGTCAAGGAACTGACCGGTGGCAAGGAGCCGAACAAGAGCGTCAACCCGGACGAGGTCGTCGCGCTGGGCGCCGCGCTGCAGGCCGGCGTGCTGAAGGGCGAGGTGAAGGACGTGCTGCTGCTCGACGTCACCCCGCTGAGCCTCGGCATCGAGACCAAGGGCGGCGTGATGACCAAGATCATCGAGCGCAACACCACTATTCCGACCAAGCGGTCCGAGGTGTTCACCACCGCCGAGGACAACCAGCCGTCGGTGATGATCCAGGTCTACCAGGGCGAGCGCGATTTCGCCCGCGACAACAAGTCGCTGGGCAACTTCGAGCTCACCGGCCTGATGCCGGCGCCGCGCAACGTGCCGCAGATCGAGGTCACCTTCGACATCGACGCCAACGGCATCGTGCACGTCCACGCCAAGGACCTGGCCACCGGCAAGGAGCAGTCCATGACGGTGACCGGCGGTTCCGCGCTGGGCAAGGACGACATCGACCGGATGGTCAAGGACGCCGAGAGCCACGCCGAAGAGGACCGCAAGCGCCGCGAGGCCGTCGAGATGCGCAACGAGGCGGACGCCCTGGCGTTCCGCACCGAGAAGCTGATCGCCGACAACGCCGAGTCGATCACCGACGACGTGAAGGCTCCGGTCGAGGAGTCCCTGGCCAAGCTGAAGGAAGCCCTGGCCGGCGACGACAACGACGCGGTCAAGACCGCCATGGACGACCTGAACACCAAAGCGTCGGCGATGGGTCAGGCCATGTACGCCGCCGCCCAGGCCAAGCAGGCGAGCGAGTCGCAGGCATCGGCGTCCGAGAACGGCGACGCGCCGTCGGCAGCCGCCGATGACGACGTGGTGGACGCCGAGATCGTCGATGATGAGGACAACGACAAGAAGTGACGCCGTCGACCGGTCCGTGGGTCGCTGCACCCACGGACCGGCCGCGCGAAGGAGAATCAATCCGTGAGCAAGCACGAGCAAGAGCCCACCGCCGAGTCGTCGCCGGAGGTCCCGGAGTCGGCATCCGCGGTCAGTCCGCAGTCGGTGTCCAGTGCGGAGGAGGTCGTGGACGTGCCGGTAGCTGAGGCGTCCGGACAGTCGATAACCGGTGAGCCGGTCGTGGCCGCCAAGATCGCCGAACTGGAGGAACTGGCCGCCGAGCGCACCCAGGACCTGCAGCGGCTGCAGGCCGAGTACGCCAACTACAAGAAGCGGGTCGACCGGGATCGCTCGCTGGCCCGCCAGGGCGGCGTCGAGGCGGTCGTCCTCGATCTGCTGCCGGTGCTGGACAGCATCGAGGCAGCTCGCGAGCACGATGAACTCACCGGCGGCTTCAAGCTGGTCGCCGAGGAGCTGGAGCGGCTCACCGCCAAGTACGGGCTGAGCGTCTACGGTGCGGTCGGCGACGAGTTCGACCCCAATATCCATGAGGCGCTGATGCAGGTGCCGATGGACGGCATTGAGGTCACCACGGTCTCGGCGCTGATGCAGAAGGGCGTCCGGCTGAACGACCGGGTGCTCCGCCCGGCCCGGGTCGGCGTCGCCGAGCCCGAGTGAGTTCACCGCAGACCCGTTGGTCGAGCTTGTCGAGACCGTAGAACCGCTGGTCGAGCTTGTCGAGACCAACTGACTCAAACCGTTGGTCGAGCTTGTCGAGACCACGCAGGATGTAGACACGAAAGGAGGCGTCACGACATGAGCACCAAGGACTGGCTCGAAAAGGACTTCTACAAGGTCCTCGGCGTCTCCTCCGACGCCAAGCCGGACGAGATCAAGAAGGCGTTCCGCAAGCTGGCCCGGGAGAATCATCCCGACCAGAATCAGAACAACCCGGCCGCCGAGCAGCGCTTCAAGGACATCTCCGAGGCCAACTCGGTGCTGTCCGACCCGAAGAAGCGCAAGGAGTACGACGACGCGCGCAGCATGTTCGGCGGCGGCGGATTCCGGTTCCCCGGCGGCGGCCAGGGACCTTCCATGGAGGACCTGTTCCGCAACGCCGGCGGCGGAGCGGCGGGCGGCAACATCTCCGACCTGTTCGGCAATCTGTTCGGCGGCACCTCGACCCGTCGCACGACGACCAGCCGCGGTCCGCGCCGCGGGCAGGACATCGAGGGCGAGGCGACGATCGACTTCACCGACGCCGTGGACGGCGTCACCGTCACCATGCAGACGGTCTCGGACGACGCCTGTGCGGCCTGTTCGGGCACCGGTGCGAAGTCCGGGACGCTGCCGAAGGTGTGCCCGACCTGCCAGGGCAGCGGCATGCAGACCTCGACGTCGGGCGGCGTGTTCGCGGTCAGCGAGCCGTGCAAGGACTGCCGCGGCCGCGGGCTGATCGTCGAGGAGCCGTGCCCGGTCTGCGCCGGTTCCGGACGCGGCCGGTCGACCAAGTCGATGCAGGTGCGCATCCCGGCCGGGGTGACCGATGGGCAGAAGATCCGGATCAAGGGCAAGGGCGGCGCCGGTGAGAATGGCGGCGCACCCGGCGACCTGTACGTCGCGGTGCATGTCCGGCCGCACAAGCTGTTCGGGCGCAAGGCCGACAATCTGACCCTCACTGTGCCGGTCACGTTCACCGAAGCGGCGCTCGGCGCCGACATCTCGGTGCCCACCCTGGGCGGGCAGCGGGTCACCCTCAAGATCGCGCCGGGCACCCCGAACGGACGCACCTTCCGGGTCCGCGGCAAGGGTGTACGCAAGTCCGACGGCAGCACCGGCGACCTGCTGGTGACGGTCGAGGTCCAGGTGCCGAACGCCCTCAACGACACCGCCAAGGAGGCCCTGGCCAGCTTCGCCGCCGCAATCGGCGACGACTCCGATCCGCGGGCCTCGCTGTACGGGGGCTGAGATGACCAGCTCGTCGGAGTTCCTGCCGCAGCGGATCGATTCCGACGCACCCATCTTCGTCATCTCGGTGGCGGCGCAGCTGGCGGAGATGCATCCGCAGACGCTGCGCGGCTACGACCGGGTGGGCCTGGTCGTGCCGCAGCGGGCGCGGGGGCGCGGACGGCGGTACTCGCTGCGCGATATCGCCAAGCTGCGGCACATCCAGCACCTCTCGCAGCGCGAGGGGATCAACCTCGAAGGAATCCGCCGGATCCTGGCGCTGGAGGACGAGCTGGACGCCCTGCGCGGTCAGCTGGCCAAGGTGGCTGAGCTGGTGGCGGCGCTGCAGGCCGAACCCCGGGCGTCCCGGCTCTTCACCGCCGCCTCCGCCGGCGACGTCCATCTTGGCCGCCGGCCGGCCCGGCGTCCGACCCTGGCGCTGCCCGGCCGTCCGAGTGTGGTGAACCCCGAGGACGCCTGAGTCAGGTCCGCGTTTGGGTTCGGCGGTCAAGCCGTCCGGGCTCGGCGGGCGGCGATGAACGAGCGGATGCCGACGGCGAGGTAGGCGAGCAACAGGACGAACATCACCAGGCTGGCCCAGATCGCGCCAGGCCGCTCGGCGGTGCCGGCGAACAGCTGACCGACCTTGGCGACGTTCATCACCGAGCCGAGGGCGCCGAGCAGTGCGACCGCGAGGGCGGCGTGGATGGCGTGGCGATGGAGCTTCGGGTTGCGGGCGATCCAGCCGGCGGCGAGCAGCAGAACCCCGACCGCGCTGGGGATCAGGGCGGTCATGCTGACGGCGCCGGTCGCCAGGTAGGCGATCACGCCGGTCAGGGTGAGCAGTGCGCCGATGGCCAGGGTGAGCTTGGTGATCACTGTGGTTCGTTCCTCTCGTCGAGAAACGATCGTCTCACGATTGCCGGAAACGGCCCGACCACCAGGCCCGATGCGGTCGGCCGGGCCGGCAGGATGAGGGCGGTGTGCCAATCACGGCCACCCTTACCGCCAGCGCCCGTCCGCGAAAGATGTCTCTAGGAGACGTCCCGGACGGGTCTGATACGCCACGAGCCAAAGAGATACTCGTGTCGAAGTTGACATAGAAGTTCGGAGAGACTGGACCGTGCGGCGGCCGTCAGGGTTCGGTGCCGCTTGTCGGTCAAGGAAAACCCGAGCTCTTAGGAGTAGAAGTGAACCAACGTGCTGACGTCCACGTCCCGGTTTGGACTCTGGCGACCGGGGGGGAGCAAGTGCCCGTGTTGAGCGACGCGCCAATGACCGCTCAGCGCTTGGCTGAACTCAGAACGGCGCTTTCCAACCTGGCCGAACAACCCATCGCCACGCTCTTTGCCCGCGGATCTCGACCGTAGCCATGGTATGCCCATGGGGACGACCGCGCCGCTCGCGCAGTATCTCTCGAACCTAATCCGCGACTCGGCGCGAGGTTCTCAGGCGGTTGTCGCGTCGGAGGGTGGCGAAGGCCTGTACCGCATGATCGTCCCTGCGCGAGTGGCCGCTCAGTTCGGAAGCGGGATCGTTCGCCCCACGACATCCACTGCTGCGACGGGTGGTATCTACAGTGCACTTAGGGACTCCAAAGAGATCGTCGCCAATGCGACATTCGTACCTGTAGGCAAAGCCACCCCGGGTGCGTTCGGCGCAACCAGCGCGGCCGCGAGCGCTGCCGCGGCCGGAACTGCCGCCCTGGCGATCGCGGCACCTCTGGTTCTGATGGCGGTGGCCGTGGGCTTGAGCGTCGACTCCGAGCGCAGGAGGCAGCAGGCAATTGACAATCTCGCTGGTTTGCTGACGAGCCTGAAGGACGAAGCCCTCGATGCCGAGCGGGACAGGCTTGAGGCGTGCCGTGATGCGATAGATACGGCGACTCGGATCCTCCTTGATCATGGAGAAATCGGTCACCCGCTGGGGCTCGATTCTGCGGCCCATGAAATCAGTACCGCGCTAACATCCGCCGATCGTCGGTCGGTGCGATGGATCAATGCGCTTGATGGGCTTCCGCCTGGAAAAGCCGTTGAGGTTGACATGCTGACCAAGTCGTTTCCGGGGGTGAGCGGCGCTGACGGAGAGTTCCGTGCACATGTTGAAATAGCTGCTCTGGCTATTGCGTTGAAGCGGCGTATCGTGGTTCTGCAGGCCGTAGAGCACGCGCAAGCGAACCCTGGGAATCCGCTGCTGAGCTTCGGACGCGGCCTCCGGCAGGACCAGCAGCGCATCAATGAACTGGAGTCCGGAATCGCCTCGGTCCTGATGCGCTTATCGGAACTTGAACTGACATCCCCACGCGGGCGCAAGCGACCCTTCGGGCCTCGGGAGGTCGATCGCATGATGCAGGCGGCACACCGGATTCGCAGACTCGGCGACGGCGTCAGATCCGGGGTCGGGCCGACCGATGTGGCCATCGACATCGCGCGCGAGCGTGACGGATCGCTTGTGGTCTTTCCCGCGTCGCCGGCATAGGTCGGACGCCTAACAGCGCAGCCAGTGGACAGTTGGAGCGACGGCAGGCATGATCCGGCTATACCCCCAGGTCTGCGGTTGTTGATCTTCAGCGGGCCGCTGAGCAGGAACGGAAGAGATGATGGCCGCTGCGCGACGACGCACTCGTATTGGACTGATGATTGTGTTGGTGGTCTGCCTGATGAGCGTCGGAGCGGCGGCTGCGGTAGGAATCGGTAGGATTCTCCCGGGCTTGTCGCTGTTCGGTGCGCAAAGAGACTCGCAAAACACCCAGATCGTTAACGCAGTCACCCGCACAGAGCAGGTCGTGCTGCTTAGCTTAGGCATTCAAGGTATCTCATCGAAGAATAGCAAGACCACATTTTATGGGGTTGACGTTCCGGGCAGCGAGCGGGCATCCTTCATAGAGTATTCCTTCAACGCCAAGTTGGGAATCAATGGTAAGAACGTGACGATCTCGCAAAACGGGACTAACGAGTTCCGCCTCAGTGTTCCCCGGTTTGACTTTCTCGGCCACGACGACGTCAAGTTCCGGCTCGTGGTCGAGAGTGGGGGAGTGGTCAGTTGGGTCACGCCGAGAATCGACACGGTCGAGATGGTAAATGCCATCCTCAATGATGGCAAGAAGGAGACGTACCTCGGCTCCAATGAAGAGGTGCTGCGAAGTCAGGTACGCGACTTCTATGGCCGCATCATCTCCAGCATCGATCCATCCGCGCGACTCACATTCGACTTCAACTGACCTGGCCGATCGACGATCTGCGGCCCTCGCCTCGTCCGCGACCTACCGATGCCACGACGTGCGCCGTACGCACGAAGTCGGCACGCCCGGAGGTTCGCTGCGTCGAGGGAGGTCCGCGGATCACTTTCTCACCCGCCCGGCAGCACCTATTCGCGGAGTTGCGCGTTCACCGAGGAAACTGTCGGCGGCGGCGAGCATGCTTGATCCATGACGTACCGCAGGCACACCATCATCCCGCCCTATCTGCTGCGTCGACTCGCCGAGTCGGCAGAGGCCCAGGTCGCCGCTCCCGCCCGGCACACGCTGCGAGCCGACGAGACACTGCGGGCGCTCCGGGCGACACCGTCGTCCTATCCGTCGCCACCACGCTCAGCGGTGATCGCCGAGGCGGCGGTCAACCGCGAGATCAGCGACGCCCACAACACCGAACAGTTGCCCGGCACGGTGGTCCGCCGGGAGGGAGCGCCGGCTAGCGGCGATGCCGCTGCCGACGAGGCCTACGACGGCTTCGGCGCGACCTGGGTGCTGTTCCACGAGGCGTACGGACGCAACTCCATCGACGATGCCGGCCTGCTGCTGGCCGGCACCGTCCACTACGCCACCGGCTATGACAACGCCTTCTGGGACGGCTCTCGGATGGTGTTCGGCGACGGCGACGGACAGATCTTCGGACGGTTCACCGCCAGCCTCGAGGTGATCGGCCACGAGCTGACCCACGGTGTCACCGAGCGCACCTCCGGATTGATCTACCAAGGCCAGCCCGGGGCGCTCAACGAGCACATCTCGGATGTGTTCGGCAGCCTGGTCAAGCAGCATGAACTCGGGCAGGACGCCGCCGCGGCCGACTGGCTGATCGGGGCCGACCTGCTGCTGCCGGGGGTGGAGGGGGTGGCGCTGCGCAGCATGATCGCTCCTGGCACGGCCTACGACGATCCGCGCCTCGGCAAGGACCCGCAGCCCGATCACATGGACCGCTACGTCACCACCAGCGACGACCATGGCGGCGTCCACATCAACTCCGGTATCCCGAACCGGGCGTTCGCGCTGGCCGCCCGCAGCATCGGCGGGCAGGCCTGGGTTGCTGCCGGCCGGGTCTGGTACGACGTGCTGACCGGCGGCAAGCTGCGCTCCGATGCGGACTTCGCCACCTTCGCGGCGCTCACCGTCGAGGCGGCGGCGGCACGTTTCGGGGACGGCGGAACCGAACATCGGGCGATCGTCGACGGCTGGGCCCAGGTCGGGCTGGGTGCCGGCAGCGTTCCCGGCTCCGGCGGCGCCGATCCGGCGCCCGACCTGGCCGTGCCCGGCGACGCCGACCTGCTGTTGCGCCGGACCGGCGGCGTCACCGGGGTGGTGCGCGAGCGTCGCGCCAGCCTCGACGACCTGCCGCCGAAGGACGCCAGGCGCTGGACCACGCTGCTCACCACGAACACCCTCACCGCGCTGGCCGGCCGGGATCCGATCGCCGACGGCTACTGCTACCGGGTGGCTTGTGAGGTGCTGTCGGTCGACGTCACGGTCGGCGAGCAGGACCTGGACGAGGCGCAGCGCAAGTTGTTCCGGCGGACACTTACCGGTTGAACGCCTCGGCAGCGGGCGGCCGGCCGGCGAAGTGGCCGGGCCGAGGCTCCGCACCGATACTGGACGAACGCACCAACGAGGGTGCGGTGAGGGGGAGTGATGGCCCGGAAGGCTCCGAGGCAGGACGCCGGTGACGCCCGGCTGAAGGTCGGCTCGCCGAAGAGCTACGGCGCCGGCGTCCCGGGTGTGTTGCGGGCGCTCGATCACGCTGGAACTCAGATGGGTGTGATGCGTTCCCTGCTCACGCTGACCGCGGTGAACCAGCAGCAGGGCTTCGACTGTCCCGGTTGCGCCTGGCCCGACCCCGACCGACGGCATGCCGCCGAGTTCTGCGAGAACGGCGCCAAGGCAGTCGCCGAAGAGGCGACCCTGCGGCGGGTCACCCGCGACTTCTTCGCCGAGCATTCGGTGGCCGATCTGGGCATCCGATCCGATCACTGGCTGGGTCAGCAGGGCCGGCTCGCCGAGCCGATGGTGCTGCGTGAGGGCGCCGAGCACTATGAACCGATCGGCTGGAGCGAGGCGTTCGACCTGATCGCCGGCGAGTTGCGGGCGTTGCCGAGCGCCGACGAGGCGATCTTCTACACCTCGGGCCGCACCTCGAACGAGGCCGCCTTCGCCTATCAGCTGTTCGCCCGGGCGTTCGGCACCAACAATCTGCCCGACTGCTCGAATATGTGCCACGAGTCCAGCGGGGCGGCGCTCGGCCAGACCCTCGGCATCGGCAAAGGCACGGTGACGCTGACCGATGTCGAAACCGCCGACCTGATCATCGTGGCCGGCCAGAATCCCGGCACCAACCATCCGCGGATGCTGTCCAGCCTGGAGCGGAACAAGGCCAACGGCGGCCGGATCATCGCGGTGAATCCGCTGATCGAGGCCGGTTTGAAGGCGTTCCGCAACCCGCAGACGGTGCGGGGCGTGCTGGGTGGCGGGGTGGAGCTTGCCGACGAGTACTGCCAGATCCGGCTGAACGGCGACCTCGCCTTCTTCCATGGCCTGAACAAGTTGCTGCTCGCCGCCGACGCGCTCGACCACGAGTTCATCGCCGAACACACCAGCGGGTTCCACGAGTTCCGGGCGCATGTCGAGTCACTGGACTGGTCGGACATCGAACGCGGCTCCGGGTTGCCGCGTGCCGAACTGGCTCGGATCGCGGGCCAGGTGATGGCGGCGAAGTCGGTCATCGTCTGCTGGGCGATGGGGCTGACCCAGCACAAGAACTCGGTGCCGACGATCCGCGAGATCGTCAACTTCCTGCTGCTCCGCGGCAACATCGGACGCCCCGGGGCCGGCGCCTGCCCCGTCCGCGGCCACTCCAACGTGCAGGGCGACCGCACCGTCGGCATCAACGAACGGCCGCCCGGCTGGTTCCTCGACGCCATCGACGCTCGCTTCGGCATCGCCTCGCCGCGCGAGCACGGCCATGACGTGGTGGCCGCGATCCGCGCCATGCGCGACGGCCGGTGCGGAGTGTTCCTGGCCGTCGGCGGCAACTTCGTCCGCGCCACCCCGGACACGGCAGCCACCGAGGCGGCGATGCGCAACGTCGGGCTCACCGTCCACGTCTCCACCAAACTCAACGGTTCCCATGCGGTGACCGGACGCCGGGCGCTGATCCTGCCCACCCTGGGTCGCACCGAACACGACCGCACCGGTGGCCGCGAACAGTTCGTCACCGTCGAGGACTCGATGGGCATGGTGCACGCCTCTCGCGGACGGCTCGCGCCGGCCAGCGGCAACCTGCGCTCCGAGGTCGACATCGTCTGCTCGATCGCCGAGCGCACCCTTGGCTCCGTGGCGATCGACTGGCCGGCGATGCGCGCCGACTACACGGTGATCCGCTCCCACATCGAAGACTGCATCCCGGGGTTCGAACGGTTCGACGAGCGGGTCGACACCCCGTTCGGGTTCGCGCTGCCGAACGGTCCGCGGGATTCCCGCACCTTCGCCACTTCCACCGGCAAGGCGAGATTCACGGTGAATCCGCTGACCATCGTCGAGGTGCCGGCCGGGCACCTGCTGCTCCAGACCGTGCGCAGTCACGACCAGTTCAACACCACCATCTACGGCATGGACGACGTCTACCGCGGTATTCATGCCGGTCGCCGGGTGGTCTTCATCCACCCTGACGACCGTGCCGAACTCGGCTTCGACGAGGCCGCGATCGTCGATCTGGTCTCGGTCTGGCAGGCACCGGGCGGTGCCACCGAGGAGCGCCGGGCACACGGCTTCCGGCTGGTCGACTACGCCACCGCCCGCGGCTGCGTCGCCTCCTACTTCCCCGAGACGAATCTGCTGGTGCCGCTCGATTCGGTGGCCGACGAATCCGGGACGCCCACGTCGAAGTCGATCGTGGTGCGGCTGGAGCCGGCCGACGGGTCGCCGATCGGAGTCCGGTAGTGGCGGCCCCGACAACCGGATCCGTGTCCGGCGGTGAGACCTAGTGGGCCGGATCACCCGGCCGGTGCGGGTCGTCCGCATCCACGACGGCGTCCGCGGTGAGCGACCGGACCGGCTCGCCGTCGAGGAGCCGCTCGAACTGCGGGTCGGTGGGCGTCCGTATGCGCTCACCATGCGCACGCCCGGCCACGACGTCGAATTGGCGCACGGCTGGCTGCACGCCGAGGGCGCGATCGGCGCGTCCGGCGACGTGCTGCGGGCCCAGTACTGTGCCGGCTCGGTGCTCGACGACGAAACCGGCACCGGCGTCAACAGCTACAACGTCCTCGACCTGGTGCTGGCGGACGGGGTCACCCCGCCGGCCGAGCGGCACACCTTCACCTCCAGCGCCTGCGGCGTGTGCGGCGCGGATTCGATCGAGGCGCTGACCAAGCAGGGCCGCTGGCATCTCGCGGACGATGCGACCACGGTGGGCCCGGACACCCTCTTGCAGTTGCCGGCCCGGCTGCGACAGGCGCAGCGCGCGTTCGAACAGACCGGGGGCCTGCACGCCGCCGGACTGTTCACCACTGACGGCGAGCCGATGGTCGTCCGCGAGGACGTCGGCCGGCACAACGCTGTCGACAAAGTGATCGGCTGGGCGATCCTGGACGATCGATTGCCGTTGCGTGGCGCCGTCCTGCAGGTGAGTGGCCGGCTGTCCTTCGAGTTGGTGCAGAAGGCGTACCTGGCCGGCGTCCCGATCATCTCCGCGGTGTCCGCACCCAGTTCGCTGGCCGTCGCCACCGCCGACTCATTAGGGATGACACTGGCGGGGTTCGTCCGGGACACCTCGCTCAACGTCTACTCACACCCGCACCGGGTGACCTGACCACGCTGGCCGTGACCGGCGCGACCGGGCAGGCTGTCACCCATGGACCTGGACGCCGCGGCCGACGAACTGTACGGGCTCGACCCGGACGCGTTCATGCCGGCCCGGACGGCACTGGTCGCCTCGGCGCGGGCCGCCAAGGACCGCCCGCTGGCGTCCGCAATCGGCGCGCTCCGCAAGCCGACCCGGTCGGCCTGGCTGGTGAACCTGCTGGCGCGCGACGCCCCCGATCGGCTTCGCCAACTCGATGAACTCGCGGGCCGGTTGGCCGCCGCGCATCAGAAGCTCGACATGACCGCCCTGCGCGAACTGAGCGGGGAACGGCAGCAGCTGGTGGCGGCGTTGACGGCGTCCGCAGTCGCCGCAGGTTCCGACCGGGGCTATCAGGCGACCGAGGCCGTCCGGACCGAGGTGAACCAGACCCTGTCGGCGGCGATCGCCGATGCTGTCAGCCGGGCCGAGGTGCTCGCCGGACGGGTGGTCAAAGCCCACGTCTACTCGGGGTTCGGGTTTGCGCTGTCCACCGGTCCGGCATCGGTGGCGGAGACCACGTCGCCGGCCGCCGCCGACGGGGCGCCACCACCGGAGATCGCCGACCAACGCGCGGCCGCCCTCGCACGCCGCCGCGCTCAGGAAATGGTGGACGCCGCGACCGCAGCCCTCGTCGAGGCCCGAAACGCGCTGAGAACCGCCCAGCAGGTGGACGCCGAGGCGCACGCCGGTCTCGACCGGGCCGCCCAGGAGGTCGCCGACCTGCGCACCGAGTTGCGGGCGGCCGAGGCGTCCGAGATGGCTGCCAGGCAGCGGGCCAACGAGGCGGCCGATCAGTTGCACGAGGCGCGCGGTGCCGTCCAGCGCGGGGAGCGAGCGCTCAGCGAGGCGGCCCGGGCGCTCGGTGAGGTCGACTGAGCGCGCGGCCGTGGGTAGGCCGTTACAGCGCCTCCGGGTCGTAATCGAGGCAGGCGCGGGAACTGCGGCGGGCACCGATCAGGGCGACCACCTTTAGATGATCTGGGTGGACGGCATACGCCTGGAGCGCGTCGGCGTCGGTGAACACCGAGTAGATGGCCAGATCGAAGGTGTTGTCGAGACCCGACTGCGGCGTGATCACCTCGAACTCGAGGATCCCATCGATCAGTCCTGGGAGTGCCCGCAGCGCCTCGGCCGACTGCGCGACATTGGTCGCCTTGTCGGCACCCTCGGCATAGTCGGCGAACTCCCAGGCCACGATGTGCTTGATCATGCGATCAACCTACTGGCCGGACGCCCCGTGCGCGGCCTGAAAGCGCCCGCGCCAGGTAGCGACGGGTGACCAAAAGAACCGTCCCCGGTGTCCGGGAGAACCGTCCCCGGTGTCCGGGGGAACCGTCCCCTTGGTCACCGGGTTGATGGCCTACCGTGGGCGAGTGGATGACTTCCTGGTGGATCGGGTGCTGCTCGCCGTCGAGCAGATCCCGAGCGGACGGGTGGTGGCGTACGGCGACATCGCCCGGCTGGTCGGCACCTCGCCGCGCCGGGTGGGATCGATCATGGCCAGCCATGGCGGCCAGGTCACCTGGTGGCGGGTCGTCGGGGCGTCTGGGGATCCGGGCGGCAACCTGATCGGACGCGCCCGGCCGCACTGGGCGGCCGAAGGGATCAGGGTCAAGCCCAACGGACTGGGCTGCCGGATCGCCGACTACCGGGCCGACCTGGACAAACTCAGCGGCGCCTACCACCGGGCGTTGGACGCGCTGCTGGCTTTGTCCGGGACGCCGCTGCCGTTCATCGGACGCCCCGCGGCGGCCGCGCTCGAGCAGTTCGGGATCACCACCCTGGAGCAGGTGCTGGAGCATTCGGAGGCCGAGCTACTCGGCCTGCACGGCTTGGGGCCGAAGGCGATCCGGCTGCTGGCCGACGAACTCGCCCAACTCGGCTGGCGCTGGACGCGACGGGCCGGCTGAGCCTGATCAAGACCTCCAACCCAGCCCGAGCCTCAAAGACTGCACTCTGCGCCTACCGACACCGGTTCGCGTCCGCGGATCACCCAGGTGTCTCCATCGCCGCTCAACTCGCCGCCGGTCACCAACGGTCGTGGTCCGCGCAGCCGGATCTCGGACGCCGCACCCGCCAGTCCCGGTCCGAAGCTCAGCCGGTCGGCACGCACGTCGGTCAGTTCGGCGTCGGCAGACTCGATCACGCCCAGCGGCGTGATCAGGTTCCGCGGCAGCATCACCCCAGTGCGTGGTGGCAGCGTCAGCGCACGTGGCTCGGAGCCGTCCCAGCCGGCCCGCACCTCGGGGGAGTGACCGGTGATGTTGATCAGGTGGATCAGCCGCTGACCGCGGTCGTCGGCGCTGGTCAGGCCGAATACACCGGGCACCGGGCTGCGCAGCGACAGCCGGGACGTCGCGCCGAGCCGGGTCAGGGCACGTCCGAACAGTTCCAGGTTGCTGGGCAACTCGGCCGCGAACAACACCACCCGGCCGGCGCCGATATACACCTCGACGCCGCACGGCCTGCCGTCCTGATCGCTGAGCAGCACCGTCCCCGCGCCCGGGTCGAGGTGCTCGAGCCAGCCCACCCGGGTCTGCGGCCAGGGAGCCGCCCACGCATGAGCCGACACGGTCGGAAAGTACTGGTCGGCACCGGTGACGAACGTCAGTCCACGGACGCCGAGCGCGTCGGCCAGCACCGTGCACGGCTCGCCGGCCAGATCGAAACAGGGCACCCGGCCGAGCAGCAGCAGCCGTCCACCACCGGTGACGAAGTCGACGAGCCGGCGCTGTACCGGGCCGTCCAGGTACTGGCCGGACGACAGCAACAGCACCGCGTCCGGACGCGGAGCCTCGCGCTCCAGCCAGGCCGCGTCGAACTGGTGACCGAGCAGCAGCGCCGAGCGGGTCAGCGCCCGTCGCGGTCCGGCGCCGCGATGCCGGCGCAGATCGTCGACAACGGCAGTCATCACCGCGCTGCCCGGGTGGTGGTACTCGGTGGCGTAGGCGTCGAGCACCAGGCCGAGTTGCAGGTTGTCCGGCTCCGGACGCATCGCCGCCAGCCAGGGCGCCATCGTGCGCATAGCCCGGCCGGTCCGTGCGGTGGCGGCGTAGGTCTGGCCGCGCCGACCCTCGGGATCCACCGGTGCGGCGAAACCGTGCCGCTCGCCGGTGAACGCGATCCGGTCGATGCCGTTGCCCACCGGCTCGTCGAGCAGCCGGTTGTGACCCCCGGCGAACAGGTACCAGTTGATCAGCCGGTTCCCCTGTGCCACGAAGAGCCGGGTCTTCAGATCGACGGTCGCCGGGTCGACGAGGGTGTCCATGCCGTCGCCGTAGTCGCCGCTGCCGGCTTCGAACTCCACCGAGGTGAGCGGCTGGTCGGGGTCGTTCACGGCCGCCTGGAAGGCGTTCATCAGGTACAGGTCGGGGGTGGACTGCAGGGTCAGCTCACCCACGTAGTGATCCGAGCCGGAGATCATTCCGGGCACCCCGGCGTAGGTCTGCACCAGTTGGCTGATGCCGATCGGGAACGGTTCGCCGCCACCGGCCTCGGTGCCGTGGATGTTGATCACGAACAGCACGTCGCGCACGCCGAACTCCTCGGCCATCGACCGCAGCTCGGCCACGTAGCGCGCGAACCGGTGCCGCATGAACAGGGCCAGATCGACCCGCAGAGCGCCGGCCCACGCCTCCTGCGGCGAACGGACGGCCGCCCCCCAGACCGCGTCGTCGGCCAACGCCACGGGGTAACGCGCCGAAGGCTCGGCGTACCGGAACAGCACCCACCTGCGGAAGTCGGCCAACAGGTGCGGGGTCAGGTCGGGCGAGTTGGTCACCCAGGCCAACATGCCGATCTCGTTGTCGAGCTGCAGGGCGATCACATTGCCGCCGTTGCCGACGGTGCGCGAGGCGATCAGTGGCAGCACGGTGGCGTACCAGCGCCGCACCTCGGCCAGGAACACCGGGTTCAGATAGTCGAGGGTGCGGCTGGGCGTCGTCACCCCGTCCCAGCCGACCGGAACCAGCGCCGGATGCTCGCGGTAGATGCGGTACGGAATGCCCTCGTTCATCAACTCGGCCATCACGAACGGGCCGGGCCGGGCGAAGAACCACAGCCCGCGCTCGGCGCACAGGTCGATGAACGCGGCCACGTCGCGGTCCGGACGGGTGGCGCCGGTCACGTCGAGGCTGCCGTCCGGCAGTTCGTGCAGCAGCCAGGGAATGTAGGACGCGACGGTATTGCAACCCGCCTCGACCAGGGCGTCCAGCCGGTCCGCCCACTGTTCGCGCGGGACCCGGAAATAGTGGATCTCGCCGGCCAGCACCAACTGCGGCTCGCCGTCGATCAGCAGCCGTCCGCGCTCCGAGGTGACGCCCCTCACTCGTCCGCCTCCGCGGCAACGATGCGCACTTCGACGGCAGCGGACGCGGTGGCGTCGTGCCCGGTGATCAGCCGAACCAGGCCCTGATCGACCCGCCAGGTGAGGTCGCGTCCGAAGTAGCCGAAGGCATCGGTCCCGATCGTGAAGACGGCGGTGCCGGTCTCACCTGGCGCCAGGTCGAGCCACTGCCAGTCGAGCAGCTCCAGCTTGGGGCGGGTCACCTCGGCGACCGGGTCGTGAAGGTACAACTGGACGAGCTCGCGTCCGGCCCGCTCGCCGGTGTTGGTCACCGGCACGCGCACCTCGACCTGACCGCCGAGCGGTACCTCGGACGCCGAAGCGACCGGCTCGCCGTGCCGGAACGTGGTGTAGCTCAACCCGTGGCCGAACGGCAGTTGCGGCTGGGTCAGGGCGTCGAGGTAGCGGCCGTCCCAGGCGTCGCGGGTGAAGTCGAGCACCCGTGAGGTTGCCCGGGCGTGCACCGACGACGGCACGTGCCCGGTGCTGCGCGGGAAGGTCATCGGCAGCCTTCCGGACGGCTCCCGGCGTCCGAACAGCACGTCGGCCAGCGCCGGACCGGCCTCGGTGCCCGGATGCCAGGCGACGACCACTGCCGAAGCCACCCGCAGCACTTCCGCCAGGTCGAGCGGACGTCCGCCGAACACCACCGCCACCACCGGCTTGCCCAGCCCGCAGAGCTGTTTCAGCGCCTCGAGCTGGCCGGCCGGCAGGCCCAGGTCCGCGACCGAGTTGGCCTCGCCGGAGCGGCTCGGATGCTCGCCCAGCAGCGCCACCGTGACCGCCGCCGCGCGGGTCCGGTGCGCCGCCAGGTCGCTGAACCGGCCGTCGGTGTGGGTCAGCCGGTCGCCGAGCAGCTCGGTGAACGCCACCAGCGGCGAGGAGACGTCGGCGCCGCGTCCGTCCAGCACCCAGGTGCCGAGCAGTGCCTCGCCCTCGTCGACGAACGGGCCGGTCAGGTGCAGGGATTCGACCTCGTCCGACAACGGCAGGACGCCGTCGTTGGCCACCAGCACCATGCTCGCGACCGCAGCCTCGCGGGCCAGGGCCCGGGTCGCCGCCGTCGGCCCGATCGGGTCGGCGGTGGTGCGCGGGTACGGGTCGTCGAAGAGTCCGAGCCGGAACTTCATCCGCAGCACCCGGCGGACGGCGTCGTCGAGCAGGTCGGGCGGTACCTCGCCATCGCCGACCAGGCTCTCCAAATGGGCGAGGTAGACGCCGGAGGCCATGTCGAGATCCACCCCGGCCAGCAGCCCCTGCCGTGCGGCGTCCCGGGCGTCGGCGGCCACCCCGTGGTCGACCAGCTGCCCGATCCCCGACCAATCCGCCACCACGACACCGTCGAAGCCCCACTCCTGCTTCAGCACCTCACGGATCAGCCGCCGGTTGGCATGCATCGGCGTCCCGTCGATGTCGTTGAACGACGCCATCACCGACAGCACACCGGCATCGACCGCCGCCTTGAAGGTGCGCAGGTGCAGGTTGCGCAGGGTGTTCTCGCCGACCTGCACCGACTCGTAGTCGCGGCCGCCGGCGGCCAGCCCGTAGCCCACGAAGTGCTTGGCGGTGGCGCCGATGTGCCGCTGAAAGCCGGTCACCGCCGCCATCCCGAGGCGGCCCGACAAGGCGGGTGACTCGCCGAAGCCCTCGGCGACCCGGCCCCAGCGCGGCTCCTCCGAGATGTCCACCATCGGCGCGAACGTCCACGCCACCCCCTCGCGCACGGCCTCGGCACCGGCGACGTCGCAGAGCCGTTCGACGAGTTCGGCGTCCCAGGCGGCGGCCAGCCCGAGCGGAATCGGGAACACGGTGCGGTGGCCGTGGATCACGTCGCGTCCGAACAGCACCGGGATGCCTAGCCGGGATTCCTCCACGGCGATCCGTTGGCACTGCTCGATGGCCCGGATCGACAGCCCCTCATCGCGCACGTTGCCGCCCAATGCGCCGCTGGCGTACAGCGACGAACCGATCCGTCCAGCCGCCAGCGCGTCACGATCGGGGCCTGGTGAGACATTGGCGGGTTGGTTCAGCTGGCCCACCTTCTCGGCCAGGGTCATCTCCAACAGCAGGGCGTCCACCCGGTCGTCGATGGGCAACTCCTGCATCCACGTCGTCACCGGCCAACCTCCACATCGATCCGGGTGACGCCATCGACTGCCGGGCCGAGGTCGGCCAGTGCCAGCCGGACGCCGGCCGTCCGATAGCGATTCAGCAGCGGCCGGCCGGTCACCGCGCGTCCGTCGACCCGCACCGACCGCACCCCGAAGCCCGGCGGCGCGACGCGATAGCTGAGCTCGAGCACCCGGTCCGGCAGCGGAACCCGGGCCGCCAGGCCGTCCAGCTCCGGGTCGAGCACCGGGTCCAGGTCCAGCGAGGACCCGTGCCGTCGCACCCCCAGCAGGCATTCGGCGAGCAGCCGCAGGAACAGGCCGGGTCCCGAGGAGTACACCCGCCAGCCACCGTGTAGCGCCACCTCGCCGGTACGCGAGCGCTGATAGTGCTCCGCGGCGTCGTGGCGGTCGGCGAAGGCGGCATCGGAGGACGAGTAGTAGCAGGTGGTCTGCCGCGGCTGGGCGCCCGGCACCCGCTCGGTGGCCCCGATCGGATTCACCAGGCACAGCGCCTTGAACAGCCCGGACGCGTCGCCCACCCGGGCCAGCGCCTCGGCGTAGCGCAGGTGCGCGTGGGTGTACATCAGGCCGATCTCGCGACCCCAGAACGTCGCCGCCTCGGCCCGCTGGAACACCTCCATCGGACCGCCCCGGTACGGCGGGGGAGCGTCGAACAGCCGGACGCCGTCCGGCGCCGACAGGTGCCGGTCGAGCATCGCCAGATGATGCCTGGCTTGTTCGGCGTCGAGCAGCTCGGCGCTGATCGCATGGATCCAGGGCAACACGCCGTAACGCAAACCGGTGCGCCGGTCCCGGGGGTGCACCAGCACTTCCGCGAGCCGTCCGGACGTCTCGAATACGCCGTAGCCGGCCAGCAACCCGTCGACCAGCAGCACGTCGGTGAGGGCACGTTCGGTGGCCTCGGCGAGCGCGGCGAGTCGCCTCTCCAACGCCGGCTCGGCGGCGCAGACGGCCAAGCCCTCGGCCAGCGCGCGCAGCGCCTGCACCTGCAGCACCGCCGTCCAGGTCGAGGCCATCTGGGCGGCCAGCCGAGGGTCGGCGGGCTGCAGCGAGTCGTTCCAGTCGCCGTGCCCATATGCCGGCAGCGGACTGCCGGGCACGGTGCGAGTCTCGATTACCCGCAGCACGCGCTCGATGTGATCGACGATCGGCGCGCTCGCGACAGCGCCGCGGTCGCCGACGAAGCCGGCGGATTCGAGTAGCAGCGAGGCATCACCCTCGCGCTGCAGGTATTCGCCGAGGGCGAGCAGCGGCCAGAACAGGACGTCGCCATGCGCGTCCGGCTGTCCTGAGGACAGCGGTGGCAGGAACTCGAAGGCCTGGGGCCAGTCGCCGCGTTGGTGCTGGGCGGCGAACACCCGCAGCAGCAGGTCGCGTTGCGCGTCGGGCCGGGCGTACGCCGTCAGCAGGCCGACCGGTCCCTGGCAGACGTCCCGGGTACCCCAGCCGCCGCCGCTGAACTGCTCGAGCCCGCGCGGCGACAGGTAGTGGACCAGCGCATCGTGGGTGAACCAGGGCACGATCCGGTTGAGCCGGTCCACCTCATCGGCGGCCGGGCCGGCCGAGTGCAGGGTCAGTGCGCCTACGGCGAGCGCCGCATCCGCGCGAGGGAGCGTCGAAGCCGCCGGGACGTCGGGTGAGGCAGTGACCGCGTCGGTGGCGCTCAGCCCGAGGGTGAGCGGCGTAGCCCCGGCAACGGTCAGCCAGGGCAGCCCGCGCGAAACCCCGTCGGCGAACAGAGGGCCGTCGCCGTCACCGACGGCACCCGCCCCTGAATAGCGCAGGTCGAGCCCGGCCGCGCGCAGCCGTCCGGGCCGGGAGGTCAGGTCGCCGGTGCGCCCGAGCTGGGCCGCCACCAGCAGATGCCTTGGCCGTCCGGCCAGCTGGCGCACCTCGACCGTCACCTCATGGCTGCCGCCGCCGGTAGCGGTGACCACCTCGAGCACGGTGTCGTCCCAGGCGTAGAGCCAGCGCGCCCGGTCGGGTAACAGCCCCCAGGCACTGGGCCGGCCGAGCAGCAGCCAGCGATCGCCCCCGCCGACGAACACCCGCAGGCCGTGACTGCGGCGCAGCCCCAGGTAGCTCTGGGTGGCGCTCAGCAACGGCTCGCGTCCGACATGGCCACGGGTCAGGTGCGAGGCGAACACACCGTTCAGCCAGACGGTGGTGGTCAGGCCATCGGGCCCCGGAGTGACGGACGACCCGGTGCGCAGCAGCTGGCCGTGGGGACGCAGCACGGCCCGGTCCTTAGCAGCGCTGACCAGCACCTCACCGTCCGCCGACAGCGCCTCCCACCAGTCGGTGCCGGGCTGCTCGACCACCTCGACCGGCCCGCTCAGCAGTTCGCCCAGCCGGCCCGCGTCCAGCGGCTCCGGGACTAGCTCGGACGCCCCGGCGAACAGCGTCGGGGGCGGGGTCGGAGCCGGGGGAGTCAGCGGGGCACCGGCCTGCGGTAGCGGCTCGTCCGGCGCCCAGGCGGCATCGTCGGGCGTGGTGGCCCGCGGATGGTCGGGCACCAGGACGCCGAAGAAGCCGGTGCGATGGGTTTGACCGGGCTCCAGTCGCACCGCCCGGTCGGCGATCACCGCCAAGCTGTGTTCGTGCTGTAGCCGCGCGTTCGGCAGGCGCCGCCGGAGCAGTCCGGTGGGTACGCCGTCCACCAGTGGCGCCAGCTGCGCGGCGTCGGTGGCCCAGCCGGTTCCTTCGCCGTAGCTGCCGACCAGCGTCCAGGGCGCTCGCGGGCCGGGCATGTTCTGGCGCACCGCCAGGCACTGGCCCCAGCGTGGGTGCCGCAGCGGGGAGACGTCCAGATACTGGCTGACGTAATACTGATTGATTCGAACGACGTCCAAAGGCGCCAATGCGATATCGCACGCCAGTACGGTATCGAACTCGATCGGATCGCCAGAGTCGGCAGTCGCTTCATCCGGCGTTGCGACAGTGAGTCGCCACTGCCAGGTCAAGCGTTGCCGATGCAATGAGAAACGGGCAGCGAATGCCAGTCCGTGCGCGCATCCAGCCACCTCGAAACCGTCCTTGAATCGTGTCACGGTGCGCTGGGCGGCGGGGTCGGCGATCCGGACGGGGCGTGCGCGGTCACCGTCCAGGATGCGGATCCACAGCCCGCCCGCACCACATTCTGCATAGTCGGCCGGATATTGCAGGAGGGAGAGGCCCTCCAGGTCGAGGCGGCTCAGACCACCCCACGCGGTGTGCGTGGCAATGCTTGCTCCAACTCCTGCGGCGCTCGCGGTCATTGACTCTGTCTACCATCGGCGGGTGCGGCGACAACACCCGAGAACTCATGTAAATAGCTGTAAATAGCGCGGCCCGGATGAATGTTCGCCATGAAAGTACTTACATCGCCGAAAACCGTTGACCATCGCCGGAGGTCTGCTTATCGTGTCGAAATAGAACATGTGAGGAGATCCCGATGACGCGACGAACCACACGGTCTCATCCGTTCAGCCCGCTGGCGCTGAGCGCCTTGGCCACCACGGGGGTGCTGGTCCTGACTGCCTGCTCCGGCCGCATCCAGACCAACCAGAACCAACCCGCCCCGTCCGGCGGCAGCACCGCCGGCACCGACGCGCTGATCGACCAGCTGACGATGCCCGCCGAAGTGGCCGAGAACGTGGGCGGCCTGGTCAACTACAACCCGTTCTCGCCCAACGCCCTGACCAAGGTGTACTTCTACGAGCCGCTGATGATCCGCAACTCGCTGAACTGCCAGATGACCCCCTGGCTGGCCACCGGCTACAAGTGGGAGGGTGCGACCAAGCTCACCTTCACCATTCGCGATGGCGTGAAATGGAGCGACGGCCAGCCGCTCACCCCCGAGGACGTCAAGTTCAGCCTCGACCTGGGCAAGCGATTCTCCGCGCTCGACACCGCCGGCATCTGGAACGACACCTTCGGCAAGCGGGCCACCGACGTCACTGTCGTCGGCAGCGACGTGACGATCACCTTCAGCGGCAACGCGGCCGCCAAATTCGACTCGATCATCGGCGTCAAGATCCTGCCCAAGCACGTCTGGGAGAAGATCGACGACCCGGTGAAGTACATCGACAAGGATCCGGTCGGCACCGGCCCCTTCACGGTCGGTTCCTACAACGGCCGCAAGTTGGTGCTCGAGCGCCGGGCCGACTATTGGCAGGCCGACAAGGTGAAGGTCCAGAAGCTGGTTCTCGAGGGTAATTACGACGCCACCCAGGCCGCGCTGAAGCTCAACGCCGGCGGCCTGGACGCCTACTGGGGCGAGATCCCGAACCCGCAGGTGGCCTTCGTCGACAAGAACCCGACGCTGAACCACTTCTGGTACGCGCCGGCCGGCACCACAGTTCTCACGCCGAACCTGACCAAAGCGCCGTTCAAGGACGTCAAATTCCGCGAGGCCTACAGCCAGGGGCTGAACAAGGACGAGATCAGCACCAAGGCCACCTACGGGGTGATGAAGCCCGCATCGCAGACCGGCTTGAAGCTGCCCTACGCCGAGAACCTGATGCCCGAAGAGTTCGCCAAGAAGAACACCGTGCTGCCCTTCGACACCGCCAAGGCCGAACAGCTGCTGGACGCCGCCGGCTACAAGGTGGGCACGAACGGCATGCGTACCAACCCGGACGGATCGCCGCTCCAGATCAAGTTCACCGTGCAGGCCGGCTGGATCGACTACGAGTCGACCGTCGAGGTCATCGTCCGCAATCTGCAGGCCATGCACCTGGACGCCAAGACCGTCAAGAGCGCACCTGACAACGTCGACGCACAGAAGAAGTCCGCCGATTTCGACATGGTGCTCGAATACCTGCACGGCGGCTGTGAGGTGGCCCGCAACATCGGCTCGAAGCTGGCCAGCGACCAGATTCCGACCAAGACGAAGGTGCAGAGCAACGTCCAGCGGTGGAACGACCCGGCCACCGATGCGACCATCGCCCAGCTGTCGGGTTCGACCGATCCCGCTGAGCAGAAGAAGCTGGTCGGCGCGCTGGTCGACACGATGATGACCCAGTACCCGGTCACCTCGCTGATCTACGCCCCGGCCCGGATGATCTACCGCACCGACAAGGCCGTCGGCTGGCCCAGCGCCGAGGACCCGTACGCGACCAACAGCGACATGCTGCTGATCATGACTCACCTGAAGTCGGCCAAATAGCCGCGCCGAGCCCGCGGGGCATGATGTGTCTCTTCACCGTCATGCCCCGCGCCGTACGGGCGACGGCCCGAAAGGAGCGCGACGATGCGCTATTTCCTGAGGCGGATCGGGTTCTTCCTCGCCACCTTGTGGGCGGCGGTGACGTTGAACTTCATCATTCCCCGGCTGCAGCCGGGAGATCCCGCCGAGATCATGTTCAAGAAGCTGCAGGGCAAGGACGCCGAGCTCGACCCGGCGAAGATCGAGGCCCTGCGTGCGATGCTCGGCGACCCGGCCGGCGCCAACCTGTGGGACCAGTACTGGAACTACCTCGGCTCGCTGGCGCGCGGCGACTTCGGCATCTCGTACACGTACTTTCCCTATGAGGTGAAGACGGTCATCGGGGTCGCGCTGCCCTGGACGCTGGTGCTGGTGGGCGTGACCCTGCTCATCTCGTTCGTGGTGGGCACCCTGCTCGGTGCCTTCGCGGCCTGGAAGCGGAACAGCCGTTTCGACTCCTTCGTCACCCTGGGCTCGACCTTCATCGGGACGCTGCCGTCGTTCTGGCTGGCCCTGCTGATCCTGTTCGCACTGGGCTATGTGCTCGGCTGGTTCCCAACCGCCGGCGGCTATGACGCGAGTACCCCCGGCTGGAACGGCGAGTTCATCGGGGACGCCCTGTATCACTCGGTGCTGCCCGCGTCGGTGCTGCTGATCACCGGTCCGATCGGTTGGATCCTCGGCATGCGCAACACGATGATCATGAACCTGGGCGAGGACTACGTCCGGCTGGCCCGGGCCAAGGGGGTGCCGGACGCGCAGATCGCCCTGCGCTACGCCGCCCGCAACGCCCTGCTTCCCTCCATCACCGGTCTGGCCCTCGCCCTGGGCAGCATGCTCGGCGGCCAGATCCTGATCGAGCAGGTCTTCGACTATCCGGGGCTCGGACGGCTCACCGCCCAAGCCATCGACAACAAGGACTATCCACTGCTACAGGCCCTGCTGCTGTTCACCATCGTCGGCGTACTGGTGGCCAACCTGATCGCCGACGTGCTGTACGGCATTCTCGATCCGCGGGCCAGGAAGGTGACCTCATGAGCACCGGTGTCACGCAACCGACCAGCTCGGCCGACCTTCCGGTCGGCGGGCCCGAACTCGCCGAGGCCGAGGCCGAGGCCGCGGAGGCGGCCGGTCCCCGCTGGTGGCAGATCATCTGGGCCAACCGCAAAGCCAAGGTCGGTGTGGTGATCCTGTCGCTGTACGTCCTGGTCGCGCTGTTCGCGCCGTGGATCGCGCCCTACCAGGGCACGCGCACCGACTTCGAGGCGCTGCTCGAACCCAGCGCCCAGCACTGGCTGGGCACCACCACGTCCGGCGGCGACATCGCTTCGCAGCTGATCTGGGGCACCCGGGTGTCGCTGCTGGTCGGCCTGTTCGGCGGGCTGTTGGCCACCGTCATCGCACTGGTGATCGGAATGATCTCGGGCTACTTCGAAGGCACCTGGATCGATGAGGTGCTGTCGTTCCTGACCAATGTCGCGCTGGTGGTGCCGATCCTGCCGCTGATCATCACCCTGATGGCCTACACCGAGGACCGGTCGATCTGGTTCACCGTCTTCGTGATCGCCATCACCTCATGGGCCGGTGCGGCGCGGGCCAAGCGGTCGCAGATCATCACGCTGCGCAACCGTGACTTCGTCACCGCGGCGAAGTTCTCGGGCGAGCGGTCCTGGACGATCGTCTTCCGCGAGATCATGCCCGGAATGTCGTCGCTGATCATGGCCGGATTCTTCGGAGCCGCCACCGGCGCGGTGGGTGCCGAGGCGGGCCTGTCGTTCCTCGGCCTGGGCGACACCAGTTCGGTGTCCTGGGGCACGATGCTCTACCAGGCCAATCAGCAGGGCGCTCTGGCGCAGGGGTTGTGGATCTGGCTGGTCGTGCCGGGGCTTGCGCTGGCGGTTTTGATCACGTCCTTCACCTTCGTGAACTTCGGCATCGACCTGCTGAGCAACCCGCACCTGCGAGAGGACGGCTGAGATGGCTCTGCTCGAGGTCAACAAGCTGAGCGTTCGCTACGAACCCAAGCTGCATCGTCCGCTGACCGCCGTCGATGAGGTGTCGTTCTCGATCGACGAGGGCGAGTTCGTCGGCCTGATCGGTGAGTCCGGTTCGGGCAAGTCGACCCTGGCCAACGCTCTGCTGCGGCTGACCGAACGCCCGGCGCGGATCAGCGGCGGCAGCATCGCCTTCGATGGCCACGACCTGGTGGCGATGGGCGAGGACGAGTTGCGGCCCTACCGCTGGCGCGACATCTCGACGGTGTTCCAGTCGTCGATGAACGCGCTCAACCCGGTGGTGCGGGTGATCGACCAGTTCCGCGACGCCATCGAACTGCATTCCGACCTGCGCGGCGATGCCGTGGTCGAACGGGTGAAGCAGCTGTTCGGCATGGTGATGATCGAGGAGAAGTTCATCACCGCCTACCCGCACGAGCTGTCGGGAGGCATGAAGCAGCGGGTCAACCTGGCTCTCGCACTGGCCAACAAGCCCCGGTTCGTGCTGCTCGACGAGCCGACCACCGGCCTGGACGTGGTCGTGCAGCGCTCCATCCTCGAGGCGGTCCGCACGCTGCAGGCCGAGCAGCACTTCGCGGTGCTGTTCATCAGCCACGACATGGGCACCGTGCTCGACCTCAGCGACCGGATCCTGGTGATGTACGCGGGCCGGATCGTCGAGGAGCACGACTCCGCCGACCTGATCAGGAACCCACTGCACCCCTACTCGAAGGGCCTGATGGGCAGCTACGGCGACCCGCGCGCGCAGACCGTCCGGATCACCTACGTGCCGGGCCGGCCGCCGGATCTCTCCGCGGAGCTCACCGGCTGTCGGTTCGCACCACGGTGCCCCGAGCGCATCGAACGCTGCCTCAGTGTCGACCCCGAGCTGCTGCCGCTGGACGGCGCCCGGGTCGCGTGCCATGTGGCGCAGCTGCAGGCGCACCCCGAGCCGGGCGTGACGGTGCCGCCGCGGTCGCCCGCCTTCGCCGGACCGGAGTTCGTGAAATCCGACGACGAGAGCAAACAGGCGTTGGCCCAGCAAGCCTTCGTGAGCGTGGCGCGCGTCAGCAAGGTGTTCCGCACCCGGAACGGGATGAGGTTCACCGACTTCACCGCCATCGACGACGTCAGCTTCGACCTGCGCCGGGGCGCGGTGACGGCGCTGGTGGGCCAGTCGGGCTCGGGCAAGAGCACCCTGGCCCGGATGATCACCGGAGTCGAGAAGCCGACCGCCGGCACGATCACCTTCCATGGCTTGGACGGCGAGGCGCTCGAGGTCGGCGGCATGCGCTCGGGAGCACTGCGTGACTACCGCAAACGCGTCCAGATGGTGTTCCAGGATCCGTACAGCTCGCTCAACCCGACCAAGACCCTCGGCTACATACTGAGTCGTCCGCTGCGCAACTTCGGCCGGCTCTCGGGCGCCGCGCTGACCAAGCGGGTGGACGAGTTGCTCGAGGTCGTCGCACTCACCCCGGCGTCCCGGTTCCGCAACCGGTACGCCTACGAGCTCTCCGGCGGGCAGCGGCAGCGGGTGGTGATCGCCCGCGCGCTGGCCAGCAACCCCGAACTGATCGTCGCCGACGAGCCGATCTCGTCGCTCGACGTGTCGATCCGCGCCGAGATCCTGGAACTGCTGCACAACCTGGTGCAGGACAGTGACGTGAGTATTCTGTACATCACCCACGACCTGCTCAGCGCCCGGATGCTGGCCGATGAGGTGATCGTCCTGTCGGGCGGCCGGGTCGTTGAGCAGGGCCGGGCGTTGCAGGTGATCCGCGACCCGCAGGACCCCTACACCCGCAAGCTGCTCGACGCCATTCCCAACCCGTTCGCCGACCTCGATCGGCCGGCGGCGGCCGGCGAGTGACAGCGTGCGGAACAGCCTCGGTCGAGAGCTGGCTCAGTAGTCTGGAGGCTGTGAATCGCGAGGCGGAGCAGCCTGTCACCATCTACACGGTGGCCGAGCATGCGGGGGTGTCGATCGCGACGGTCTCCCGGGTGCTGCAAGGTTCGACGCCGAGCTCGGCCGCCACCAAGGCGCGAGTGCTCGATGCCGTGCGCGAGCTGGGCTATGTGCCATTGCGGGCCGGCCGGGCGCAGGCGTTGCGCCTCGAGCAGCACGGGCTGGTGCTCTATTCGCTCGGCGGCCCGTACTACTCCGAACTGCTGGTCGGTTACGAATCGCGGGCTCCCGAGTTCGGTCAGAGCGTCTCGCTGATCTCGACCGAGAGCATCTGCGACGTGGACGACCGGGTACTCGACCTGGCCACCAAGATGGATGGCATGGTGCTGGCCCATGGCACCATCTCGGCCGAGACCGTGGCTGAGGTTTCCCGGCGGGTCCCGACCCTGCTGCTGAACAGCGATCCGGTGGCAGGGTGCGCGGCGGTGAACGTCGAGAACCGTCGCGCCACCGCTGAGCTCGTCCACCATCTGGTGCGCGACCACCGCTACCGACGGCTCTGGTTCGTCGGCGACCCCGAGCAGGCCCGCGACGCCGCTCATCGGTACCGGGGATTCACCGACGCCCTGAGCGCGGCCGGGCTGAGCGAGGTGCGTCCGCCGCTTCGGCTTCGGTTCGGCGCGGCACACCTGAACGCGGCCGCGAACGTGGTGGCGACCAACGGACGGGCGCAGGCGCTGGTCTGCGCCAACGACGAGCTGGCGCTGGGGCTGATCCGCCAGCTGCGCAGGCGTGGCGTGCGGGTCCCGGACGACGTGGCCGTCACCGGCTGGGACGACGTGATGGCCGCCCGTTACACCGACCTGACCACCGTGCGGCAGCCGGCCCGTGAGGTCGGCCGGGTGGCCGCGCAACGCCTGCACGAACTGATCACCCGAGCGTCGGTCGAGTTCGACGAGATGGTGGTGCCGAGCGAGGTGGTGTTGCGCACCAGTTGCGGCTGTCCGGAGCCGGACGCATGACGTCCGCGCTGTGGCGGCGTTGGGCGTCCGACACCTGGCGCAGCCTGGACGCGCTGACCGATCCGGCCACCGGGCTGCCCGCCGACCACCTGGACGCCGCACTGGCACGGGGCTCCCGCTCGCGGTACACCTCCCCGACGAACATCGGCGGGCTGCTCTGGTGCACCGTCGGGGCGCGCGAACTCGGCCTGATCTCCCCGGGCGAAACGGTGCGGCGGAGCCGTGCCGTGCTGGAGTCGTTGGCCGGGATGCGGCGCCACCAGCCGTCCGGCATGTATGCGAACTGGTACGACGAAGCGACCGGCGAGCGGCTGGACGTGCTGCCCGACGGGTCGGTGGTCAACCAGTTCCTGTCCAGTGTCGACAACGGCTGGCTGGGAGCGGGGCTGCTCGTGCTGCGCAACGCAGTGCCCGAACTGGCCGCGCAGGCGTCCCGGCTGCTCGCGGCGATGGATTTCGGCTTCTTCTACGACCCGGAGGCCCTGCTGCTGTGGGGCGGCCACTGGTGGGGCGCCGACGGCGGCACCCGACCGACCGGGCATCACTACGGGCACCTGATGAGCGAGCCACGGATCGCCAGCTACCTCGGCATCGCCTCGGGTCGCATCCCGGCCGAGCACCATCAGCGGCTGCCGCGCGAGCGGCGCAGCTACCGGGGCCTGGAGGTGATCCCGACCTGGGGCGGTTCGATGTTCGAAGCGCTGATGCCCGCGCTGCTGGTGCCCGAGGCGACCTGGGCGCCGGCCTCGTTCGGCCGCAGCCATGCCAACACCGTGGCGGCGCAGCGGATCTTCGGCACCGACGAGACCGGCTTCGGTTACTGGGGGTTTTCGCCGGCCAGCACCCCCGACTGCGGCTACAGCGAGTGGGGCGTCGAACCGATCGCACTGGCGCCGAAGGGCTACCCGTGCGACGTGGAACGCACCCGGTATCGCGACGGACGGGTGCGCGGCTGGGGGGACGGTGTGGTCACCCCGCACGCCACCGCGTTGGCGTTGTCGGCGGAGCCGGACGCGGCCACCGAGTGCCTCGAACGGCTGGAACGCGAACTCGGGTGCTACGGGCCGGGCGGGTTCTGCGACGCGGTCGGGGTGCGCTCGGGACGGGTCGCCCGCCGCTACTTGAGCCTCGACCAGTCGATGCTGTTCGGTGCCCTGGTCAACGTCCTGGCCGACCGGGCGCTGCACCGGTACTTCGCCGCGGGCGAGGTCGAGGACGTGCTGCGTCCATTGATCGCGGCCGAGCCCGCTCTTTGAGAACGTGCTGATGCTCGTTGGGTCGAGCTTGTCGAGACCTGACGAGGTGCCCTCCGGCAAGGGGTTTCGACGAGCTCAACCCGCGGTCGTTGCGTCTACGTCCGCCTCGGCCACGGCCGAACGCATCCGGACGATCTCCTCGGCGCTGGCCTCGCGGGCCATCGCCGGGATCTCGAACATGTGCCGGCGCAGGCCGGCCGGGATGGCCGCCACCACCTCGGCGGCGGCGTCCAGCGCCTTGGCGTAGAGCACTCTGCCCTGTACGTAGAAGAGGTCGACGAAGGTGATCTGACCGCTGGGTCCGCACATCACGTTGCCCGGGTTGTCGTCGAGCGGGCCACACCAGGGCAGTGCCGCCTCGGCGCGACGATGAAGTTGCGCGATCAGGGCGGCGGCCGCAGCGAGTTCCCGATCAGCCTCGTGCGCCGTCCGATCCCGCAACCGTTGGTGCCAGCGGGACGCCTCGTCCGCGGCGACCGCGGTGAGGAAGTCCAGCAGCATCAGGCAGCCGCCACCGTCCAGCGGCCGGTGCGCGTGCAGCCGGGGCAGGTAGCGGTTCCCGGCGCCCTCGCGGTAGAGCGCGACGGTCATTGAGCAGGCCGGATCGAACGGGCTCACCCGGGCCGCGAGACGTCCGTCGGGTGAGCGATGAGCCCGCGCCCAGTCGCCCTCGCCGCACGGCGTCCACCCATGAGAACCCAGCCAGTCCTCGACCTGGTCGTGCCGGGGCGACCCGAGCCGTCCATCGACCCAGTCGAGCAGCTGCCGCGCGTCTTCGTCCACGTGCCGACGATAGGGCGTTCAGTCGGCGTCCGCGGGCAGCACCTCGAGCCGGGGGTACTCCGGCTGCCACATCCGCTGGTAGATGTCGTTGATCGGATCGGTCATCGGCGTCCGGGCCAGCCCCTGCTCCTCGGCGGTCCGCGCCACCGCCATCGCCACCGCGGCGGCGACCAGCCGCAGGTCGCTCATCGAGGGCAGCAGTGAGGCGCCCGGACGGTACTCGTTGACCAGCCCGGCCAATGCCGCGGCCGCCGCGTAGATCATCTCGTCGCTCACCCGGGTAGCCCGCACCACCGAAACACCCAAGCCGAGGCCGGGGAAGATCAGCGCGTTGTTCGCCTGCGCGATGGTGTGGTACACCTCCCCATGCCGGATGGTGCCGTACGGGCTGCCGGTGGCGATCAACGCCTGACCGTGGGTCCACTCCAGCAGATCGGCCGGGTGCGCCTCCGAGCGCGAGGTCGGGTTGGACAGGGGCATGATGATCGGCCGGTCGCAGCCCTGAGCCATCGCCGTCACCACCGGCTGGGTGAACGCGCCGGTCTGCGCGGACGTCCCGATCAGAATGGTCGGCTGCACGCTCCGCACCGTCTCTTCCAGGCTCACCCGGGACGGGTCGGCGACGGACCAGCCGTCGATCTCGGCCCGGCTGCGGGCATACGCGCGCTGGTAGTCGCGGACGCCGCGGCCGTCCTCGATGATCAGGCCGCGGCTGTTGAAGGCGTAGAAGGGTTCGTGGCTGTTCTCGGCGTCCAGGCCGTCGCGGACCATCGCCTCCCGGATGATGTCGGCGATGCCGACTCCCGCGGTGCCGGCACCGAAGACCACCACCCGATGCTGCCGCAGCGGCACCCCGGTCAGCCGCACGGCGGCCAGCACGGCCGCCAGCACCACCGCCGCGGTGCCCTGGATGTCGTCGTTGAAGGTGCAGATCCGGTCGCTGTAGCGCTCCAGGATGCGGTGCGCGTTGCCCGCGCCGAAGTCCTCCCAGTGCAGCATCGCGTTCGGGAACTTCTCGGTGACGGCAGTCACGAACGCTTCGATGAACTCGTCGTAGCGCTCGCCCCGAACCCGGGCGTGCCGCTCGCCCAGGTAGACCCCGCTGTGCAGCAGGCCCAGGTTGTCGGTGCCGACGTCGAGCACGATCGGGACGGCCCGACGCGGATGGATGCCGGCGGCGGCGGTGTAGACCCCGAGCTTGCCCAGGGCGATCTGGATGCCGCCGATGCCCTGGTCGCCGATGCCGAGGATGCCTTCGGAGTCGGTCACCACGACCAGGTCGACGTCGTCGCCGTCCAGTTCGTAGTTGTCCAGCGACTGCTCGATCAGCTCGGGCCGGTCGATGGACAGGAACAGCCCGCGCGAGCCGACGTAGTCGTGGCTGAACCGCTCGATCGCCTCACCGATGGTCGGCGTGTAGACGATCGGCAGCATCTCTTCGAGGTTGTCGCTGAGCAGCCGGTAGAACAGCACCTCGTTGCGGTCCCGCAGCTGGGACAAGTAGATGTACTTGGCCAGCGGGGACGGGGAATGGCTGTATTGCGCGTAGGTGCGGCGCAGCTGCTCCTCGATGGTGCTGACCTGGCTGGGCAGCAGGCCGGACAGTTCCAACTCGGTCCGTTGCTCCAAGGTGAAGGCGGTGCCCCGGTTGGCCACCGGGTTGCGCAGGATGCGGCGTCCGCGCATTCGCAGGCTCAGCATGATCTCGCTGTTGCTGGTGGTGACGAGCTGAAAATCGCTGTGGCGCATGCCAGGCCCTCCGGTGGACGTTTGGCTGAGCCTATCCGTTGCGACGACCGCAACTCGCCGCGCCCAGCGCGGTCGGCACGGTGTTGCGGGGCTCCGCCGACTGGTCGAAACCCATCTCATCGGCCCGCGTCGCGGCGATGACGAGACGGAATAGCCGACCTCTGGCTATGGTTGAGCCAGGTGGACTCAACTTTGCTTTTCCTCAGGAGAACAGGCTTTCTATGGACACTTCGAAGCTCACCGCCAAGAGCCGGGACGCGGTCTCGGCAGCCCTGCGCAACGCGCTGACCAACGGCAACCCGAGCGCCGAGCCGGTGCACCTGCTGCACGCGCTGCTGATGGTGCCGGACAACACCGTCGGCACCCTGCTCGCTGCCGTCGGTGCCGACCCGAAGGTGGTCGACGCGGCCGCCCAGGGTGCGATCACCAAGCTGCCCAGCGCGTCCGGCAACTCGGTCAGCCAGCCCGGACTGTCCGGGTCGATGGCCCGGGTGCTGGCCGACGCCGAGACCCGGGCCGAGCAGCTGGGCGACGAATTCGTCGCCACCGAGCACCTGATGATCGGCCTGGCCGCGGTGGCCAGCGACGCGCAGAAGATCCTGCTGCAGTTCGGCGCCGACGCGAAGAAGCTGACCAAGGCGTTCAACGACGCCCGTGGCGACAAGCGGATCACCTCGGCCGAGCAGGAGGGCGGCGAATCCACCCTGGACAAGTACTCGGTCGACCTGACCGCCCGGGCCCGCGAGGGCAAGCTCGACCCGGTGATCGGACGCGACACCGAGATCCGCCGGGTGGTGCAGGTGCTGGCCCGCCGCACCAAGAACAACCCGGTGCTGATCGGCGAGCCCGGCGTCGGCAAGACCGCCGTCGTCGAGGGCCTGGCCCAGCGGGTGGTGGCCGGCGACGTCCCCGACTCGCTGAAGGGACGCCGGGTGGTCTCCCTCGACCTGGCCTCGATGGTGGCCGGCGCCAAGTACCGCGGCGAGTTCGAAGAGCGGCTGAAGGCCGTGCTGAACGAGATCCGGGACGCCGAGGGCCAGGTGATCACGTTCATCGACGAACTGCACACGGTGGTCGGTGCCGGGGCGTCCGGCGACTCGTCGATGGACGCCGGGAACATGCTCAAGCCGATGCTGGCCCGCGGCGAACTGCGGATGATCGGCGCCACCACGCTGGATGAGTACCGCGAGCGGATCGAGAAGGACCCCGCGCTGGAGCGCCGGTTCCAGCAGGTGTTCGTCGGCGAGCCGTCCGTGGAGGACACCATCGCCATCCTGCGCGGCCTGCGGGAACGCTACGAGGCGCACCACAAGGTGCGGATCACCGACGGCGCGCTGGTCGCCGCGGCGTCGCTGTCGAACCGGTACATCACCAGCCGCCAGCTGCCCGACAAGGCGATCGACCTGATCGACGAGGCGGCGTCCCGGCTGCGGATGGAGATCGACTCCTCGCCCGAAGAGATCGACCAACTGCGCCGCAGCATCGACCGGATGACCATGCAGAGCTTCGCGCTCGAGAAGGAGACCGACCCGGCCTCCGTGGAGCGCTACCAGCGGCTGCAGGCCGAACTGGCCGACGCCCAGGAGGAGCTGCGCGGGCTGGAGGGCCGCTGGGAGGCGGAGAAGTCCGGACTGAACCGGGTCGGCGAACTGAAGGCCAAGGTCGACGAGCTGCGGATCGCGGCCGACCGCGCGCAGCGCGAGGGCGACCTGACCAAGGCGTCCGAGATCCTGTACGGCGAGATCCCCGCTCTGCAGGCCGAGATGGACGCGGCCGAGAAGGCCGAATCCGACGTCACCCCGATGGTTTCCGAGGAGGTGTCGGCCACCGACATCGCCGAGGTGGTCGGCTCCTGGACCGGCATTCCGGTCGGACGGCTGCTGCAGGGTGAGAGCGAGAAGCTGCTCAGCATGGAGCAGCGGCTGGGTGAGCGGCTGATCGGGCAGCGCCAGGCCGTCGTCGCGGTCTCGGACGCCGTCCGCCGTTCGCGGGCCGGCATCTCGGACCCGAACCGGCCCACCGGCTCGTTCCTGTTCCTCGGCCCGACCGGCGTCGGCAAGACCGAGCTGGCCAAATCGCTGGCCGAGTTCCTGTTCGACGACGAGCACTCGATGGTGCGGATCGACATGAGCGAGTACGGCGAGAAGCACTCGGTGTCGCGACTGGTCGGTGCCCCTCCCGGGTACATCGGCTACGAGGAGGGCGGCCAGCTGACCGAGGCGGTGCGCCGGCGTCCGTACTCGGTGATCCTGCTCGACGAGGTCGAGAAGGCGCACCCCGAGGTGTTCAACATCCTGCTGCAGGTCTTCGACGACGGACGCCTCACCGACGGCCAGGGCCGCACGGTCGACTTCCGCAACGTGATCCTGATCATGACCAGCAACCTCGGCTCGCAGTACCTGGCCGATCCCAAGCTCGAGCCCGAGCTCAAGGAGCAGGCGGTGATGGGCGTGGTCCGGCAGGCGTTCAAGCCCGAGTTCCTGAACCGGCTGGACGAGATCGTCATGTTCACCCCGCTCGGCACCGAGGACCTGAGCCGGATCGTCGACATCCAGCTGCGGCGGCTGAACGCCCGGCTGGCCGACCGCCGGATCCACGTCGAGGTCAGCCAGGCCGGCAAGGACTGGCTGGCGCTCACCGGTTTCGACCCGGTCTACGGCGCCCGTCCGCTGAAGCGCCTGGTGCAGACCACCATCGAGGACACCATGGCCCGCCGGATGCTGGCCGGCGAGATCCTCGACGGCGACACCATCGCATTCGAGGTGGCCACCGACGGCGGCGGACTGGCGGTCGTCGAGAACTGACGCGTGGCGAAGTGACCAAAAGAACCGTCCCCAGTGACCACCGGGGACGGTTCTCTTGGTCACCGGGGACGGTTCTCTTGGTCACCGGTTAGGCTGACGCCGGTCGCCGCCAAGTCCTAGAGATTCACCAGGCGATCGCGCCGATCGGAGGTCAGAGCCCTGGCCGGTTGACGGTGTCCAGCCTCGGACGGGGGGAGTCGGTGGACGTCGGCATCGCGCTCGCCGGGTTGCTGGTCGGCATCGTCGTCGGCCTGACCGGGATGGGCGGCGGTGCGCTGATGACACCGATCCTGGTGCTCTTCTTCAAGGTGGACGCCCTCACAGCGATCTCGTCGGACGTCGTCAGCAGCCTGTTCATGAAGCCCGCCGGCGCGATCGTGCACCTCGTCCGGAAGACCGCGAACCTGCAACTCGTGCTCTGGCTGTGCATCGGATCGGTGCCCGCCGCCTTCCTGGGTGCGGTGCTGGTCGACCACCTCAAGGGCATCGCGGGCTTCGAGCAGACCCTGCTCACCCTGCTCGGTGTCGCGCTGCTGCTGGCGGCGAGCGGGCTGATCGTCCGGGCCTGGTTCCAGATGACCCGCAAACGGACGCTGTGGGGCGAGGGTGCGGCACCGATGACCTCCCCGGAGATCGAGATCCGCAAGCTGCCCACGGTCCTGCTGGGTGCACTCGGCGGGCTGATGGTGGGACTCACCTCGGTGGGTGCCGGCTCGCTGATCCTCACCTTCCTGCTGGTGCTCTACCCGCGGCTGAAACCGTCCCAACTGGTCGGCACCGACCTGGTGCAGGCGGTGCCGCTGGTGGCCGCCGCGTCCATCGGGCACCTGCTGTACGGACAGGTCTCGCTCGGCATCACCGGCTCGATGCTGATCGGCGCGATCCCCGGGGCCTTCATCGGCGCGCAGATCTCGTCGAGAGCCCCCGGTGGCATCATCCGGCGGGCGCTGGCCATCCTGCTGATGGCGTCCGGCCTGAAACTGGTCGGCGTCCCCACGGTCGGCGTGCTGACCATCAGCGGTGCCGCTGTCGCGCTCGGCCCGGTGGCTTGGGCGGTGCTGCGCCGGCGCTACAGCTGGTCGATCGGCTCCCGTTCGCGGCGTCACCAGCAGCAACTCGATCACGCCGACGATCCGTGACGACCCGCGGCTCCGACCGCCCGGTCAGTGGCCGTGCCGGGAGCGGAACCTGATCCAGCGCCGCTTCAACGCCCGGCCCTTGTGCCAGATCCAGCCGCCACCGCCCTCGCGCCCGGTCCGCACGTAGTGCAGCACGTTGAGGTTGTTCATCACCAGCTGCATCCGCCGGGCCGCATCGGGTGAGCCGGCGATCAGCAGCTGATCGCCGATCTCGAGTTGGTAGCCCGTGGTCGGCAGAATGGCGCCGCCGTCGCCGCGGACGACCATCAAAACCAACGCGTTGGCCGGCTTGTCGTGGTCGTAGGGATCGATCAGCAGGTGGCCGATGTTCACCCAGTGCTCGTCGTTGATCGCCTCCACGATCGCACCGGCATGCTCGGCGTCGATGGTCACGCCCCACAGCTCCGGGGTGTAGCCGCCGTTGAGGTACGACAGGGCCTCGGCCAGTTCGGCGGCCCATTTCTCCGACGCCCCGCGGATCTCCCAGCGGAAACGATCCAGCGCCGGAGTGGTGATCAGCGCCAGGAACTCGCGGGCCACGATCCGGCTCGGCTGCATGCACTGATCGTCGTGGAATGCCTCGAACAGCGTGCTGTTGCTGATCTGATTCTGCCGGGTGACCACGAAGATGTCCGGCTTGAGGTCGCGGGCCACCAGCGCGATGGCCAGATTCTTCAGGTCGCTGGCATTGCCGGCCACGATTCCGACGGCGTGGTCGATGCCGGCCTTCTTCAGGCTGGTCGAGTCGGTTCCGGTGCCCTCGACGTCCACTCCCTCTTCGCCGTAGTGCAGCCGGTCGATCACGGTGACCTCGTTGCCGGCCTTGGTCAGCGCCTCCCGGACGCCGTGCCCGAACCGTCCGTAGCCGCACATGATCCAGTGTCCACGCGGCGGATGATGGCGCTCGGGCAGGTCGTCGCCGGGAAAGCCGGTGAGGATCTGGCCCAGCCGGTACCGCTCCGGACGGGCCACGGCCAGCGCCAGGTGGGAGGAGAACCGCTCGAACGGGTTGATCACCATGTCGCCCCCGAAGGCGCCCATGGTGTGGTCGGTATGGGCCTCGCCGACCCGGGCCATCACCGGCAACCCCGGCCGCAGCAGGCGGGCGGTGACGGCGATCGCCCGATTGGTGCCGTCGTCGACCGCCAGCGCCATCACGCCGCGGCAATGCGGCGACATGAGTCCGGCGCCGATCAGGTTGGCCGGCTGCGAGGCGTCCGCGATCACCGTCGGCGGGTCGGCGCGGAACTCTTCCAGCTTGATCTGGTCGACGCGGGTTGCGTCGGCGTCGACGACGACGAACCGCGTCCTGAGCCGGTCCAGTCCGTGGCAGACCAGGGTGCCGGTCTCGCCGACGCCGCAGACGATGTAGAACGGCTCCCGCAGCCGTCGGATCCGGCGCGCGTAGCGTCCGTGCCGCATCGCGTTCTGGAACGCGGGCTCCTGGAGCAACCCGACCACCGTCGCAACGGCGTACGACCAGCCGGCCACGGTGAGATAGATCGAGAGGATCATCCACAGCCGTTGCGGCCCTGAGTAGGGGTGCGGCAGTTCGCCGAAACCGATCGTGGTGGCGGTGTAGCTGATCACGTAGAACGCATGGAACAGGCCCATGCCCTCGGTCGGGTGACCCGCGTCGTCGACGCCCGGCACGATCGCCAACCCGAAAACGCTGACCGTATACAGGATGATCACCATCACCAGCGGCACGCGCATCCGCCGCAGGAACAGGTAGCTGACGTTGTTCATCGACGGCCGCCGGCCCGTCCGATCAACCGCTGAGCGTCGTCCGCCGATCTCGCCGCAGCTTGCGCAAGGCGGCGCTGACAAGGGGTTTCGACACGCTCAACCGGCAGCTGGGACATGATTGTTCAGCGGTCCTAGCGGCGGGCGGTAATGATCTCGGAGATCATCAGCACCACCGAGATCAGGTTGGCCAGCAGTGCGCCCGCCGACATCGAGACCACCAGTGCCATATCGGCCGGCGTCAATCCTGCCGGGGTGGTCGCGGCCCAACTCCAGATGATCGCTCCGGCGATCAGTTGCACATCGGCCACCAACGAGGTGGCCAGGTGCACGGCGCCGAGCTGGGTGCGGTCGCCGAACTTCAGCACGGTCGCGATCAGGCTCACCACGATGGCGGCGGCCAGTTCCCACACGTTGTGGTGGTCGATCCGGTCCATCTCCCCGGTCCAGAAACCGAAGTTCAGCGCTGCCGCCAATGTGATGAAGAAGCCGAAGATGACCTTTTCCGAGTTCATGCGTCCTCCTGAAGCTCGCCCATACTCTAGGCCCGAAGATGCGGTTCTCCGCCAGTGCCGGACGAGGAGTGTCCGGCCCGTAGGAGGGCCTTTGCAATCGTGCCCGGCCGGTGTCGAACGCGAATGAGCCGAAGGCCGTGCCGGCCCGGGACCGGGTGCGAGGAATACTGCCGAGGCCCCACACTTGGGCAGGTGGAACTCGTGGTCGCGGTACTGATCGGAATTCCTGCCCAAGTCACGGTTTTCGCGGCCATGCCGTTCGCGTGGTGGCTGCAGGCGGGTCGTCCGGACGGTTCGTTCCTGCGCTGGCTGGGCTTTCGCCGGGCGCCGGCACGACCCGATACCGCGACGCAGTTCGGGCTGCTGTTCTGCGGGCTCGGCTTCTTCGCCGGGGCACTGCTGGGCGGCCGTCCGTCCTGGGCGACCAGCTCGTCGGCCGCGGGGTGGCTGGTGCTGGCGGTGATTCTCACCGCGGTGCTGCAGGCGGCGCTGTCGGAGGAACTGTTCTTCCGTGGCTTCCTGCTCCGGTGGCTTGAGCAGCGGCTCGTGCCGGCAACCGGTGACGCGACCCAGCGGCAGTCCCGTCAGCTACGGCGACGGCTGCAGCACAGGGGACTCATCCCAACGGCCGCGAACGCGATCCAGGCCGGCGCCTGCGGACTGCTCCGGATGGCGGTGCAATGGCTGCTCCTCGACCGGAGCCTGACCGCGTGCCTGGCGGCGTTGGCGCTGGGCGCCGGTTCGGCCTTCCTGGCCGGCTGGGTGAAGCAGCGCAGCAGGTCTGTGCTGTTGCCGTGGGCGGCGCATGGTGCGGGCAACGTCGTGGGTACCTTGATCGCGACGCTGCGATGACCGGACGGGTGGAGGCCGACCGCGACGTCCGTGGCGCGTTCCTGGTCAGGACCGGCTCGACGCAACAGTCCTGGGTGGATCCCGATGATCCGCTCCGACTCGAATTCGAGTACGTCCAGCGGATAGCCGAGGCACTGCGGGCGACCATCCTGCGGCGCGACGCGTCCGTTCGACTGCGAGTGGTGCATCTGGGCGGTGGCGGCATGACACTGCCGCGCTGGCTCGCGGCCGTCCGCCCGGGCACGGCGCAGATCGTCTGCGAACCGGACGCCGACCTCCTCGCCGAGGTGCGCCGCAAGCTGCCGCTGGAGCGGCGTTCGGGAATCAAGGTGCGAACCACCGACGGCCGAAGTGGGATTGCTGCGATGCCGTCCGACTACGCCGATGCTGTGATCGTGGACGCCTTCGACGGCCTCAACGTGCCAGGCTCGCTGGCCACCTGGGAGTTCTTCGCCGAGGCCGGACGGGTGCTGCGGCCGGACGGAGTGCTGGTGATGAACCTGGCCGACCAGGCCCCGTTCGGCTGGGCACGATCCTGCCTCGCCGGAATCGCCGCCACCTTTCCCCGGCTGCTGCTCACCGCCGAGACGGCGGTGTGGAAGGGACGCCGCTACGGCAACCTGGTGGCGCTGGGCAGCCGGTCCGCGCTGCCGCTGGCGGCTCTGGAGGCGGCGGCCCAGCACGCGCTGTTCGGCTACCGGACGTCCTCCGGCGCAGTGCTGAACCGCTGGCTCGGGGCTGCCGAACCGTTCTGAAGAGGAAGATGACTCATGATAGAAAATATCGCCTCTTTTAACAATCTTCTCCCCGTCATTCATCCAGTTTTCGATGCCAGAAATCATCTCCATAATTCCTTTTATTGTGATGCTATTTACTATGTGCTGCGCGAAATTTTGTCTCAGGATATGGATTTTACAGACAAAAGCCAGCATGACATTTTTGAAGAGCTTCGCTATAAGCTCCAATCCCATTTGCCGTTGGTAACCTCGCGGCACACCCTACGTTTTGCAGGGGAAATGTCCTTTTTTTTCCTCTCTAGGTACCGGGCTAATTCATTTAAATTTTTCTTTGACATGATTAGCAGTTGGCTCGTACCCGGCAAGCGATCGAATGTCATTCTAATTTATGCGGTAGACTTTCGCATGCCAGAAGTTAGCGATGAGATCTACACCTTATGCGAAGTAAAAATTCAGGTAGAGAACCGGCAGGAATTAAATCAAATCCTTCTCAAATCTCCTATCATCGAAACGGAGTTGCGCTTGGGCATTGAGTCCAATCGGTGCGCGCGCCGGATTCTGGAAATTAAAGGGTTATCTACTGATCAAAAAACAGCGATTATTCAAGAAGACATCGCCTGCGTCGTTCACCGCTTGCCCAAAGCTTTCGATTTTGATATCTTAACCGAAATGCAACATGTCCTGATCATGTGCCGCGATGAATTTAAAGCAGCTAGGGAATGTCGCCATCTGAGTAAGATCATTGCCTTCCACTACCTTTTCAGAAAATACTTGCTGGAATCGGTAAAAAAGAATCCTCAGAAACGGCATCTCAGTTTGAAACTCTTCAGAGCTTGCCTGAAATCGCCAATCGGTTCACGAAAAGTATTGGCTGTTGTTGTGGGCCTTAACTTTTTTAGAGATAAAGAAGTTTTTGAAAAAACCCATTTGATCAAAGCCATTCAAAACTATATCCCAGCAGCGCAAACAGTTGAGAGTTCCTTTTTTACAAACCGCAGAGGATATGAACAAGTCTGCACACTTTACCTTGAAATTGAAAAGAGCGACGGCAAAGACTTTTCTCCAGCAGAAATCCAGCTTTTGCAGCAAAAACTCCCGAGCGATTTGAAGGATCGCGTCAAACATCCGCTCCACCCTGTTTTTATGCCTTGTAATGAAGAAGAAATCATACGCAATATTTTAAGTTTAAGCAGTCAAATCAAATATTTGCGCGATATTCCCCAGGTCTTTATTTCTTTTGATGAACAGACTCAGAACAGCCTGTTTTTCACCATTATCCTTGTCAGGGTTTTAAGAAATGAAGACCTGTCCATTCAAGAAATGTTTAAAAATTCTAATACTTTTTTAACATATATTCAGGACCGCTGTCAGACCACAGGAATTTTGCGCAAAAAATATAAGAAATGAAGCCGTTTTCTACCGCGTAAAATTTTCTAAGGAGCAATTTCTAAGAAGTGATCATTCCGTAGATCTAAATAAAGCCCGCCAGGTCGTTGTCATGGAATTGTATAATATCATCGGAGAATTTCGCGATTTCAATGGAGGCATGATCTCGAAGCAGAATGAACTTCTTTCCGAAATCAAAGATCTTCTTGCAAATACTGAATACAATGAACTCCTGCTAGACAATTTTTTCTATTCTCTAATTCCCGTCATCATGCGCACAGTCCTGGAACCCCAAGCTGTTCATACTTCCTTCCTCATGCTGCAGGATGCCATTGAGCAAGGATTTACGAACAATCAAAGCCATCTGCTAAAAATTTTCATCCAGGCTCAATTTGTTTTTGCTATTGTCAAAGCGGAGAAGATCTCTATCAAAGAAGACCTTCAACGCTCAATTGGAAAGCTTCAACTGCACTCTTCTGAACTGGCAACTTCACTTGTATCTGTGTATGATACGACCTATGTTGCCTACACTGACCGGTGCGACGAGAAAGAGAAACACAAACTTTCTGCCACGCACTTCAACACGCTACCGAACAATGGGAACTAAAACGACAACCACAGACAGCTCTTGCTTACAGCTCTTAATTTTCTAAAAAGTTCTAATAAAGTTTCTAGGTGAATTAATCCAAAGGATTGATCCGCTTGACAATGAAGAGATCGGCATAGTTTTTCTGAAGTTGTCCGAACAAAGAGGGCTTACTATGGGTGACGGAGGCTAGCAGATCATCCGGATAAGAGCGCACACTGGCTGTAAATCCGATGTCGGCGCGGCATGCCTTGATCGAAGAAGATTTGCAAATGGAGTGTTTCACCCTCTAGATTTTCGATATGATGGGGATAAGCCTTAGGAATAAAATAGAGATCCCCTTCTTCCATAATGTAAGTATCCTGGTTGCCTGAAGGACTTAAAATCGTCATGCGCCCTTTTCCTTTTTCCACATAACCCAATTCGGCAGTTTCCGGATGCCAATGGGGTTCGCGCATTCCTTTTCCTGTCAATTCCAATGAATACAAAGCTTGGTGACAGGCAATTGGCCAGGTGTTCTGACGCGCCATGCGCGCCGCACCGCCCTCATTCGCAATTAGCGGAGTCGCCTTGGCAAGGCTGTAACGGTAGGGGGTCATGTATTTGGCTTCTTCAGAAATGGTGAGAGGTGTTGTGCGCAGCGTAGCAAAAGAGCATGTCGTGGTCCGTTTGAGTGCCTTAAAAACATCAGCATTTACACCCCAGGTATTTCCCAATACAGCATTTGAAAATGCGCTCAGAGTGCAGGAGAGATTGAAATCCTCAGGGCTTTCATGAGAGAAGTTCAATACTAATTCGGCATTTGCGTCGCCTGCATTTTCAATTGCATGCAAGGCTCCCGATGGAACTAAAAAGGCATCTCCCTGTTGCACTAGAAAAGTGGCTTTAACGTCATTTGTATTGTACAGGCTTACCAAAACCTTTCCTTTTAAACAGTAGCCTAATTCGGCCGCATTGGCATGCCAGTGGGGCTCTCTGATCCCTCCTGGGAATAAAACGAGTTTATACAGCGACATGCCTTGAAGAATGGGAAAATTCTCCCTATTGGCTTTGAAACGCATTCCCCCTTCTGCTTTCTCATGCGGACCAGTGCTGCCAAGTTTGAAAAGGTGGGATGATGCCATATTACTTTCCTTTGATTGAATCAAGCTGCCATTGGCCTATCAAACTTAAAGCGGCGATAGCGGCAGTTTCAGTACGCAAGATGTGTGGATTTAGTTTGACTCCCAGGGCACCAAGCTGTTGCATCAAGGCAACTTCATCGACAGTGAAGCCGCTTTCTGGGCCTACACAAAAAATAGAGCCCGATTGTGCGCTGGAGCCGTTCCAGATGGTTTCAAATGAGGGAGCTGTAGTGCGGGTGTCGCCGAAGAATGCAGGAAAGCAAAATTTTTGCCACTGTTCAAGAGGCGGCATGGAGATGATTTCTGGCAAAAAAAGCCTTCCGCATTGTTTCATGGCTGCAATTAAAATGGTATTCAACCGCTGCAGCTGATGATCGGAAAAGCGTCCTTTTTCACTTTGTTTGGAGGGGAACAGCCACAATTGAGTCATTCCAAGTTCTGTGCCTTTTTCCAGAATGAACTCCAGCTTGTTCAGCCGGGGGATGGCTTGTGCCAGAATCAAAGGCTGTTCCAGATGAGAAGCCTCTATGATGGCAAACGGCTTAAGTTCGGCTCGTTTTTTTTCAATTTTTGCTATGCGTGCCTGGGCTAGTTGCCCTTTTCCATTGACAAGTTCAACTTCCTCACCGGTCTGCTGTCGCATCACATGGATTAAATGATGGAATTCTTGATCTTCAAGAAAAATGGAATTGCCTTCTTGATACTCTTGAGGGCTAAAATAACGATTTGCTGGCATATATTCACGCATGTGCGAATTATAAATTTTCACCACTTAGGTCATAGCAAGTACTGAGTGGAATATGAGGACAGAGAGAAAAAAATAGTGTAGACTCTTTCTTTCTGTCCCGCTTAGCGCTCTCGAGCGGGTCACCCTACCTTTTCTTTTCACTCAATAAGCAGTCACTTTAATTTGATCGCCTTCCAGTGATCCCTTAATATGCAGTTTGCGTGTTTCTGTCAAATAGAGCATCATTCGGCGCATGTATTCACGAAAACGTCTGCGCAACAGCTCTTCTTTTTTCTTGGGGATGCCGCTAACTTGATTTCCCTTATTCGTCAGCGAATTGGTAATAGAGAAGGCCACATAGGTGTCTTCTAGTCCTCTGGGATTGATATATTCGATGCTCCAGACAAGGATATTACGTTCGTTTTTGGGTGAAGCGACAATAACGATTTCAATGGAATCGCGGATGACTTCAATGAAAAGTCGGCTGACTTCTCGGGCATATAGCGGTTTTTTAAAGATGTAGGTGCCATCGACTTTGACAATATCATCGTTTGTTTCCAGAGCGTAAGTTTCTGGATTGATTTTATCAAGTTCTGCAAGAGGATAAAAAACGCGGATCGGAATTTCTTTTCCCAGTGGCAAAAACTCTTTGCGCAAGAAATCAATGCGCAGATTTTGACTTTCTGGATCATTGAGGTCTTCAAAGTTATTATTTTGAAAAGGGATGCTGACCCTTTTCCATTTTTTCGGAATTGGAAAGCTGATCTCGTCATTGTGCAGGTTGCTTTTAATGGCGTCCAGTTCCGCTTTTGTAATATCTCTAAGGTCAAAAGTCAAGTGAAGCCCCTGCTCTTTTAGCTTTTGGACATCATCCTCGGGACCACTCAGTGTTTGTGTCAAGACCTGCGGCCAAATATCCAAATATTCATACCCTTGCGGAGGATTACCCGTTGGAGTCTCTATAGTCAGAGGAATCTTTGCGGTGATCAGCCTGCTGAGTTTGATCACTAGATCTGTCGGCTCCAATTGGGTGATATGATGGCGCAGGTCGATGGAAGGGTTAAGGCTTACTAAGTTCTTCTTAGTAATTTGGACGATCCATTCGTCGCTGTCAGCAAGGGAAGCATCGAGCAACACCTCCAAATCGCCCGCCTCCAGATCTTCCACTACATTCATTGTTCCTGTGACTGTCAGGGCGATGCGGCGGGTAAGCATCCCATTTGGCAATAATCCCGAGATTGTCTTATCGGAAGGAAGGTTGATGATGCGGATGGGTACGTTAGCAATGGTTTTGGTGGCATTGATCGAATGGTTGACAAATAGCCAGATGATGATGGCTGTCAACAAGCCGACTACCTTTCTCTGCCAGTTATGAAGAAAAAACCGGGAAATCACTGATTCCATTTCTTCCACTTCCCTATGATATCAAAACCGGATTCCATACTTGTTTTGGGAGGGTTAAATACGCTGCGGATGATCCCTTTAAAACGGTCGATTTTAATTCCCCGGGTCATGATTCCATCGCGTGCGATGGACACTTTGCCGGTCTCCTCTGAGACCACGATGATTAAAGCATCTGTTACCTGGCTAATGCCGAGCCCTGCGCGGTGGCGGGTTCCCATCGATTTTGACAGTTGGGTGCTGTCGTCAGCGAGAGGCAAGATTGTAGCAGCGGAAAGGATGGTTGTTCCCCGAATGATGACGGCCCCATCATGCAGCGGGGTGGTCGTAATGAAAATTGATTCGAGAAGTTCAGGCGTGAATTGGGCGTTTAGCAAAACGGCTTTATTGGCGTATTCATCTAGGGAATCCTGATTTTCCAATAGGATTAAAGCTCCGATGCGCCTTTCGGAAAGACGGTAAACGGATTGAGCTACCGCATCCAAAAATTTGTCGAATTCTGTGATTTCCCGATATTTCTTACCTTTGACGCTTAGGCGGGAAAGTGCCAGGCGCAATTCGGGTTGGAAGATAATGAGAAGGGCGATGACGGCCACATTGACGAAATAGAGCATCAACTTCTGTAAAACAGGCAAATGAAGCCACGTCGAAGCCACATATAAAGAGAGGAAGGCCATGAGACCAAAAATCAGGTCCATAGCACGCGTGTTCCAGAAAAATGAGAGGAGATAGTAGATCATGATCGCTATGATAGCGATTTCAAGCCCTGGTACAAGAAATTGGAAAAATTTCATAAAGTCTCACTATCCCGTTCATCTGCCTGCATCTCTAGCTTTAAAATTTCAGAGTAATATTCACTCTGAAACCCCTAATTCTGAAGACAGATTCTTATGGCATCGACGGCGTCACGGTGTTCTTTTACATCGTGAACTCTAATGATGTCAACATCTGAGGCAATGGCCAGGGAATTGAGTGCCAACGTCCCCGACAGTAGTTCGGAGGGGGTTTTATTGAGAATTTTGCTAAGAAAAGACTTGCGCGATATTCCCAGAAGCACGCGAAACCCAAGCCGTTTTAATTTCGGCAAATTCTGGATGATTTCAAGATTATGGGCAACAGTTTTTCCAAAGCCTATGCCAGGATCGAGAATGATGCGATCGGGTTGAATACCTGACTTTAGCAGCCTCTCGCTTTTCCGCTCGAACCATTCCAATAAATCCGGAATGATGCCTGCTGCATAATGAGGGTTAAGCTGCATGGTTTGAGGGGTGCCTTGCATATGGACCACACAGATGTCCACGGGATTTTCCAGGGCGACGGCTATCATATCGGGGTTGTCAAAGCCGCTGACGTCATTGATCAAGGCTGCTCCTGCCTTGATGGCTGCAGCAGCTACAGTGGGTTTGATGGTATCGATGGAGATTGGAATGGCAATAGTGCCTTTCAGGAATTGAATGACAGGGATGACGCGCTGCAGCTCTTCTTCTTCGCTGACAGGTAGAGCGCCTGGACGGGTTGATTCGCCCCCGATATCCAAAATGTCTGCTCCATGTGCTTCCAAAAGCAGAGCAGCTTTTATTGCCTTTTCAAGTACGGGGTAACGGCTTTCGCTGTAAAACGAGTCCGTAGTGATATTGAGAATTCCCATTATTTTTGTCATAACCCGCCCTTAGCCCGTGCCCGAATTTCTGCGCCCTGAAAATTATACGGATTTTCGCGATTTGTTTACAAGTATGAGCTTAATTACGAGCATTCGAACGACAGACAACTGAGAGACAAAAATGCTTGACATCAATCTCTGAAATAGATTTAACCGCTGTCTCTGCCCGCTGTCCAATCTCATTCGGTTCTGATGCCCGCTCATGTGGGGCTTGACAAAACAATTTGACATTTTTAATTTTAACAGCACATAATCCGTCTTTGCTCAAAATTTGACAAGAGGGGATTAATGATAATGATCCATATCGAAAATGTCTTGTTCCTGTTCCCATTGCGATCCCTTTTCCCCCTTGTCTCGATCTCTTTACTATTATATAGCAATCTTTTGTATAACAATCTGTTCCGCCTTTGCTCCCCTTTTTTTATTATCCAACCCCTTTGCCATTCCCTTTCAGCCCAAAGCAGAGATCAGCAATCAGGATTATCTTGACATTCAAGAGCAATTTAAAAACGTCAACATCCATCCTCTTTTACGTAGCCTATACCCAAGTGATCAGGGATATACCATCTACGAAGATTTTTGCGGACGCAGTTCGAAAGGGATATCTCAAATCCTTATCGATGAAGAAAAGGGACTTTTCCCTAGGCACGATCTCGTCAAAATTGGAGAAGGCAGTGATTGCTGCTTAGTTTGCTGTGCTCCCTATGATGGTGTAAGGGATGTATTGTTGGATCAAATTGTCAAAGAGGTGGCTAACACAGGCTTTAATGGATATTTTTACTATAGAAAAGGGGGATTTCCCAATCCGACCGGCAAAGAAATTCAATATGCCGGCGTCCCTTATTGTTTTAAAATTTTCATGATGCAGGAAGCTCATCAGTTGGGATTTGACAAAGTTCTTTGGATTGATTCCGCATGCTTGCCTTTGCGAGACCCCACTCCTCTGTTTGATTGGCTGGATTACAGAGGGGCTTTGCTCAATGGATGGACCTCTCCGCCCTGGTTATGGAGGTATATATTGCCTTCAACTAGGCAGCTGCTGATCGATCTGACCGGGAATGATGTATTAACTTCCTCCTATCTCCATACACGCATATTTGGACTGAGGATGGACAGCGAGCTAGCCAAAAAGTTAGTCGAAGAATATTACTCCTTTGTAGAAATGGGGACTCCCTTTCTTTCCTGTTACCCGGAAGAATTTGTCCTCACGGCTCTTCTGGCAAAACCGGAATACACTTGCTGGGGATTTTATCCCTATCATGTGTTATTAGTCTCAGAGGAGGGTGATGACCTTCAGGAAATCACCCAGTTTGGCAGAAATAATGGTTACTTCTTTTATCAACTTAGGCATTAAGGATCTAGTTTTAGATTAATGTTCTGGTGATCCATCAACTTTATAATAGGGTAAACGATTGCGAGTTGTCAGTATTGACAATATGACCTCGCACACGATCGTTTAACCCCGGGTTTTTAGCGCAGCCGAGTGCTTATTTTAAAGTTGATGAAGCACTAAATTTGTGTCGTCAGGTGCATCTTAAGGATGTCGTCATAACCTTTATAGGCGGAAAGGTGCTTGCGCAAACTATCGAGAAGTTCCTGGTTGATATCTCCGTGCGGATTTTTGAAAAAGCTGTCTCCATCAAAATTCAAAAGCGTGCGCGAGACGTTGAGCTGAAAGATCATATCATCAGGTTCCGTATTGCCGTAGCGATCCAGATTTCCATTATTATCCAAAGCTCTTTTTTCAACAGCCAGGCTTGCTTGTTCTACATCGGTCAGAAGCTGCTGCCGTGAGTGTGCAGACCAGTGCACAAAAGTTGTTTTGGAAACAAGCCAGGCCATGAATCTGGCTAAATGTTTTAAATCTAATTCATTTGGAAGTTCTTCTTGTTGAGTTACCGGCGGCATCGAAGGAATTAGCTGACACATGCCTTGAGACCAATTGTATATAGATTTCCAATGCTTTGTGATCTCCTCTCTGTTTTTTTCGACATAGTGTTTGAAAAATACCCAAAGCAGATGAAAATGAAGTTTTTCACACTTAGCGCGGTAATGGCCTGGTGTAAGGGGTGAGGGAGGAACATAATTCAGCCAGTCTGCTTTTTCGTTTACTGACTTGATAATTACATCGGTAACCGCTTGTGCATTCAATGCCGACGTTTCAAGCACGCTACCTTTGCCAAAAATCAGACCCTGGGAGCCAAACCAGTTGATGAAATCCAGCTCGCCTAAGTGAGGGGCAAGGGGGGCATAGAGTGGGTTTTCAGGACGGATATGTTTGAAAAGTACCTTGGCACATATTCCAGGAAGAATATGTCCTTCGGCTAGATGGAATTCCGCCTCGCCTTTCAGGGCAAAAGCTGACCGTGCCAGATAAATGGCCCAATCAAGTCGCTTATCTTTAATATCGACAACGGTTTCTTGAGCATCCTCACGGAATTTAATGGCAATTGTTTCCAAATTCAGATTTCCAAGAGGATCGCGCTTTGCGATGACCCTCACAC
>NZ_JASGHL010000001.1:0-1067311 GCF_047602385.1 Micropruina sp. | reverse complement strand
AGTGCCAGTGAACTAGTCATGCGCCCAGTCTGCCGGTGCCGACCAAGGGAGTGGACCCCGAAGTCTCAGTCGACCAGGGCACCGATCCGGAAGGAGGCCAGCTGCGTATTCGGCTTCGGCTGGCTGTCGTGCTGGCCGTGGAAGGCCGCGGTGGCGTCCGTGCCGCAGAGCTTGATGATCTTGTCCGGTCCGCCCGGATGCCGGCTGATCCACGAGGTCAGGTCGTACACGCTGCCGTCGATCGCCGCCCAGCAGTCCTGCTGGGTGTTGTGCTTGGCGACCTCCGACAGCCGGTAACTGGCGGCGGCCGAAGTCGTCGTCGAAGCGGAGGCCGATGGGCTCGCGGCCGCCGAAGCGGTCGGGGACGCGGTGACGCTGGGGGATGGTTGCGCTGCGTTCGCCGCGCAACCGGTCAGGGCGAGGACAGCCAGGGGCGCCAGGAGCAGGCCGGTGCGGAGGGTCATGCGGGAAGCCTACCGACCGCTCGGGCACGCTCGTCATCGGACCGGAAGGGCTCTCTGCGGGTGCCAAAGAAGCTTGTCCGGGCGCCTATTTCAAATCTCAACCAGCCCTGGCCGGACGTCCGTCAGACAACTAGAGTCATCGCCATGCCCACCCGCAGCGCGCAGCGTCCGGCGGGACGCCTGCGGCACGGTCGATTGGCCGGGCTGCTGCTGGCGCCCAGCCTGTTCGGGCTCGCCGCCTTCTTGCTGTTCCCGATCCTGGTGGTGATCTGGCTCTCGCTCAACCGGTGGGATCTGCTGTCGCCGATCCGGTTCGTGGGCTTGGCCAACTACGCCGACGTGCTGGGTGACCCCACTTTCGGCAACTCGATGCTGCGCACGGTGATCTTCGTGGCGTCGGTGATCCCGCTGCAGACGGCGTTGGGGCTGTTCCTGGCCGTGCTGCTCTCCCGGGGACTCCCTGGGTCGGGGCTGTTCCGGGTGATCTACGTCGTCCCGTGGATCTGCGCGCCGCTGGCGCTGGGGGTGGTCTGGAAGTGGATCCTGGCCCCCTACGACGGGGCACTGAACAACCTGCTGGGCCTGAGCGTGGAGTGGCTGACCAATCCGGCGCTGGCCATGCCGGCGGTGGCGGGGGTGACGATCTGGTCGCAGGTCGGCTACACCACGCTGTTCTTCGTCGCCGGGCTGGCGGCCATCCCCGAGTCGGTGATCGAGGCCGCCGAACTGGACGGCGCGGACGGCTGGCAGGTGTTCTGGCAGATCAAGCTGCCGCTGCTCGGGCCGACCATGTTCTTCGTGCTGGTCACCGGGGTGATCTCGGCCTTCCAGGCGTTCGACCAGATCTACGCGCTGACGCCCCTCGGCGGCCCGGAGGGCACCACGGACGTGATTGCCAGCCGGATCTACATCGAAGCATTCCAGGGCGCCTTCAATCTGGGCCGGGCCTCGGTGATGGCGCTGGTGCTGTTCGCCATCCTGGTGGTCGTGACCCTGCTGCAGCAGCGCTATTTCGCCGACAGGATCACCTATGACCTCAGCTGAGACCCCGGTGGCCGTCCGGCGTCGCCGGGCCAGCCTTCCCAGGCCGGTCGCCGACGCGCTGACCTATCTGGTCCTGACCGCCGGAGCATTGCTCACCCTGGCGCCGTTCGCGCTCAGTTTCATGACCGCGTTCAAATCGCCGCAGCAGTTCGCGTCCGAGCCTGCGCTCAACCTGCCCAACCCGGTCACGACGGAGAACTTCACCACACTGTTCGGCGGTGACTACGGCTTTTTGTCGCCGATCGCGGTGACCGCGCAGATGGTCGCGGTGATCCTCTGCGGTCAGTTGATCTTCTCGATCATGGCCGCCTATGCCTTCGCGAAGTTGCGTTTCGCCGAACGCGACGCGCTGTTCTGGCTGTATCTCGCGACGCTGATGATTCCCCAGGTGGTCATCGTCATTCCGCTGTACACGATGATGGTGCAGACCGGATTGCGGAACACGTTCTGGGCGCTGGTGCTGCCGTTCCTGTTCGGCTCGCCCTACGCGGTGTTCCTGCTGCGCGAGCATTTTCGCGGCATTCCCGACGACCTGATCGACGCCGCCCGGATCGACGGTGCCGGCGACTGGCGGATCCTCTGGCAGATCGTCGCACCGATGTCGCGGGGCATCATCGCCACCCTGGCGATCATCACGGTGGTCAGTCACTGGAACAACTTCATGTGGCCGCTGATCATCACCACCGGACGCGACTGGCAGGTGCTCACCGTGGCGACGGCGAACCTGCAGAGTCAGTACAACTCCAACTGGACGCTGGTGATGGCCGCGACCACGGTGGCGATGGCGCCGCTGCTGGTGATCTTCGCGGTCTTCCAGCGAACGATCGTCAGCTCAATTTCGTTGACCGGCTTCAAGTAGCGATGTCGGCGGCAGATGATGTGATGGACACAACCAACCGAGGAGGAACCCCCGTGAGATCGGTACACACCCTGGGTCGCCGGACGTTCGTGGCCGCCGTGGCGGCCGCGGTCGCGCTCGGTGCGGCCGGCTGCTCGCCCGCTCAGCAGCAGGCTCAGCCCACCGCCACCGCCAGCGGCGCTACGACGACCGTGACCGTCCGGATGTGGGACGAGCAGTGGCAGAAGGCCTACGACGCCTCGTTCGCCGAGTTCCACAAGCAGAACCCCAACATCACCGTGAAGACCGTGGTGGTGCCGTGGGCCGACTACTTCACCAAGCTGCGTACCGATGTCAGCAGCGGCAACGCCGAGGACATCTTCATGATGAACGGCTCCTATCTGCAGCCTTACGTGACCTCGGGCTCGGTGCTCGAGATCGGCTCCGACTTCGCGTCGGAGAAGGCCAGCTGGATCACGCCGGCGGTCGAGCAGTACACCCGCGACGGCAAGCTGTGGGGCGTCCCGCAGACCACCGACGGCGGCATCGCCCTCTACTACAACAAGAAGCTGCTGGCAGATGCCGGGATCACCCCCGAGCAACTCAACAACCTCGTCTGGGCCCCGGGCGGCGGCAGCGCCGACACCCTGCTGCCGATCCTGAAGAAGCTCACCATCGACGCCACCGGCAAGACCGCCGACGAGAGCGGCTTCAACGGCGCCAGGCCCAAGCAGTGGGGCTACTCGGCGGCCCAGGACCTGCAGGGCATCTACTACAACTTCATCGGCTCCAACGGCGGCCAGTTCCAGGACGCGTCCGGCAAGTTCGTCTTCGCGTCACCCGAATCCGAGGCGGCCTTCCAGTACATCGTCGACCTGATCAACAAGTACAAGGTCTCGCCGGCGGCGTCCAACACCAACGGCAACGACAACTTCACCCGCGACCAGTTCCTGCAGGGCAAGATCGCCCTGTTCCAGTCGGGTGTCTACAACCTGAAGAATGTCGCCGACGGTGCCAAATTCGACTGGGGGATCGCTCCGCTGCCGGCTGGGCCGAAGGGTGCGGTTTCGGTGGTGAACTCGATCATCGCGGCGGGCAACGCCAAGAGCAAGAACCTCGACGCCACCAAGAAGGTGCTGCAATGGATGGGGTCGGCCGACGGAGCCAAATTCCTCGGCTCGACCGGCACCGCGATCCCGGCTGTCACGGGCGCGCAGTCCGCGTTCGCCGACTACTGGAAGGCCAAGAACGTCGACCCCTCGCAGTTCGCCAAGCAGGGCGGGATGCCGTCGATCTCGGCGCCGGCCGGTGAGAACTACGGTGCCGCGCTGACTGCCTGGAAGCCGATCTTCGACGAGGTCTTCCTCGGCCGGACGTCGGTGGCCGACGGGCTGCCCAAGGCTGAGGCCAGCCGCCAACAAGGCCAACGGGTAAGCGGGACATCGCCGGTTGAGCTTGTCGAAGCCCGGTGCCGGAGGTCTCGGCAGGCTCGACCAACGATGCTCGGTGCGAGGTGTCGCGGGTTGAGCTTGTCGAGGCCCGTTGCCGGCGGTCTCGACAGGCTCGACCAACGATGATGGCACTTCCTGACGGACGCGGAGGGCCTGCTGGCCAGGTCCTAGAGTGGTGCCGTGCGGGCGGAGATCGGGATCATTGGCGGGTCGGGTTTCTACGACTTCTTCGACGGTGCTGACACCGTTGAGATCGACACCCCGTTCGGCGAGCCGAGTGCGCCGCTGACCATCGGCGAAGTCGCCGGACGGGTTGTCGCGTTCCTGCCACGGCACGGCGTCCGGCACCAGTTCCCGCCGCACCGGGTGAACTACCGGGCCAACCTCTGGGCGCTGCGATCGATCGGCGTCCGGCAGGTACTGGCGCCGTGTGCCGTCGGCGGACTGCGGCCCGAACTGACCCCCGGCACCTTCGTCGTACCCGACCAGGTCGTCGATCGCAGTTGGGGACGCGCGCACACCGTGTGGGACGCGGTCGGCCCGGTCGTCCACGTCTCGTTCGCCGATCCGTACTGCCCCCGCGGCCGGGCGGCGCTGCTGGCCGTGGACGAGCCCGCGGTCGACGGCGGCACTCTCGTGGTGATCAACGGGCCACGATTCTCCTCCCGGGCCGAGTCCCGGTGGCATGCCGCCGCCGGATGGTCGGTGGTCGGCATGACCGGAATGCCGGAGGCGTCCGTTGCGCGCGAACTGGCGATGTGCTTCAGCACCGTCTGCATGGTCACCGACGCGGACGCGGGCGTCGAGGGGCCGGGGGTGTCGCACGCCGAGGTGATGCAGGTCTTCGCCGGCAACATCGAGCGGCTGAAGGCGATGCTGGTTCGGGTGATCGCGGCGTTGCCCGAACCCGAGTCGGACGAGACGGCGACCTGTTCCTGCCGGCGCGCCCTGGACGGCCAGCGGCTGCCGTTCGAGTTGCCCTGATGCCTTCCGCGCTGCCCGCCGGGGACCCGGCGCCCGCCGACGGCTCGCTGCCCGCGTCCGCACTGGCCGAACTCGGTGACGGCCCCGTCTCGCTGTATCTGCACGTGCCGTTCTGCGCGACCCGGTGCGGCTACTGCGACTTCAACACCTACACCGCGGCGGAACTCGGGTCAGCGCCCGGCTCGTCCCGGCGGGCGTTCCTGGACGCCGCCGAGGCTGAACTGGCGCTGGCGGCGCGGGTGCTCGGGGAGCGTCCGATCGCCACCGTATTCGTCGGCGGCGGCACTCCCACCCTGCTCGAGTCGGCTGAACTGGTCGGTCTGCTGGACGCCGCCCGGCGGTATTTCCCCTTGCCGGAGGGCGCGGAGGTAACCACCGAATGCAACCCGGAGTCGGTGGACGCCGGCTACCTGGACGCTCTGGTGGCGGGCGGCTTCAACCGGATCTCGTTCGGCATGCAGTCGGCTCGCAGCCATGTGCTGCAGGTGCTCGATCGGACCCACACCCCCGGACGGGTCGGCCAGGTCGTCGGCTGGGCCCGGGCGGCCGGCTTCGTCTCGGTCAGTCTCGACCTGATCTACGGGACGCCGGGGGAGTCGCTGGAGGACTGGCGAGCCTCGCTGGAGGCGGCGCTGGCCCAGGCTCCCGACCACGTTTCGGCGTACGCCCTGATCGTCGAGGAAGGCACCAGGTTGGCCGCGCAGATCCGCCGCGGCGAGTTGCCGGCCCCGCTCGATGACCTGCAGGCCGACTGCTACGAGCTCGCCGAGCAGCTGCTCTCCGCCGCCGGGATGCGGTGGTACGAGCTGAGCAACTGGAGCCGTCCGGGACATGAATGCCGGCACAACCTCGCCTACTGGCGGGGGTCGCCGTGGTGGGGGATCGGGCCCGGGGCACACTCGCACGTCGGCGGCGTCCGGTGGTGGAACGTCAAGCACCCGCGGCGGTACAGCGCCGTCCTGGACGCGGGCAACAGCCCGGCTGCTGCCCGGGAGGCGCTGGACGCCGATGCGCGCCGGGTCGAGCGGGTGCTGCTGGAATCGCGGCTGGCCGACGGATTGGCCTTGGACGTCCTGACGGACTCCGAGCGAGCCCGGGTGCCCGGCTTGCTCGCTCGCGGCCTGGTCGATCTGCACTTCGACGACCGTCGGTCGAGCACGTCCAGCGGGCTGTCGGAAGGGTTGTCCCGGCCGGCCTCCGGGGGTGGGACGTCCGACCGGTTGATGCTCAGCCTCAGCGGCCGGCTGCTCGCGGACGCCGTCGTCCGCGACCTGCTGGACTAGCCGAACCGCTGGCACGCGCCCACAAACCACCGAGCGCTCGCCGAACTACTAGGGCTCGCGGGCGAAGTTCAGCGAGCCCCAAATAGTTGGGCGAGCGCGGGGAAGTGGTCGTCGGATGACCAGGGTCAGCGGATGACGCGACGGGCCGAGTGGTAGTGGCCGTACTTCTTCAGGTTCGAGATCTCCAGGTCGTCGCGGGTGTTGCGCGCGTGCACGATCTTGCCGTCGCCGATGTAGAGCGCGACGTGGCTGACCGGGCTGTAGAAGAAGACCAGGTCGCCGGGCTTCAGGTTCTTCTTGGCGACCTTGACACCCTTCTTGGACTGCGCCCGGGACGAGTGCGGAAGCTTGATGCCGACCTTGCGGAACGACCAGATCATCAGTCCGGAGCAGTCGAAGTTGTTCGGCCCGGAGGCACCCCAGCGGTATTGGCCCTTGGCCACCCGGGACTTGGCGGCCTTGATCACCGCGTTCGCCTTGGCCTGCAGCTTCTGCGCCTTGGTCTGCTTCGGCGGCGTGGTCGTCGTCGTGCTCGTGGTGGTGGGGGTCACGACGGCAGCCGCCGACTCGACCGGTGCTGCCGGCGGCGGGGTCTCTTCGGCCGTAGCGGGGAGGGCGGCGGGTGCGGCCGAGAGCACCAGCGCTGTGCTGAGTGCGAGGGTGGCGGAAACTGCAAACTTGCGAACGAACATGGCGGATCCTCCCGAACCGACGTACGACAACTCTCACTGAGATTCAGTTGAGCAGAAGCTGAGATCAAGCTGAGAAGGACCATAACTGAAGCCGACCACGTTGGCAAACTCGACGATCTGGGCCGGTTGCGGACGGCGAACCCGGGAGGAGGAGGGCCGGCAACGAGCCTCGCCGAGAGAAGGGTGGCGCCCTATCATCGTCCGGTGAGCAGGACGGGGGCGGACGCGGGGCAGGACATCCGGTTCGCGCGCTCCACCGACGGCGTGGGCATCGCCTACGCGGTGCACGGCAAGGGCCCGCCGCTGCTCATCGACGGCTGCTGGCTGAGCCACCTGCAATTCGATTGGCAGAGTCCGGTCTGGCGGCACTACCTGGTCGAGTTGGGCAAGGTTGCCACGGTGATCCGCTACGACGAACGCGGCCACGGGCTGTCGGATCGCGGGGTGACCGACCACAGCCTGGACGCCCGGGTAGCCGACCTCGAAGCCGTCGCGGACGACGCCGGGCTCGGTCGGTTCGCGCTGCTGGCGATGGCGCAGGGCGGACCGGTGGCACTCGAGTACGCCGCCCGCCATCCGGGGCGGCTGACCCGGCTGATCTTCTACGGCAGCTACGCCGGCGCGCACGCGGGTCTGTCGCCCGAGGACCTGGAACTCCACGCCGCGTTCGAGGCGCTGATCAAGGTCGGCTGGGCGCGTCCCACCTCGGAGTTCCGCAGGGTGTTCAGCAGCATGATGATTCCCGGGGGAACCGAGGAGCAACGCTGCTGGCTGGACGACTTGCAGCGGATGGCGGTGGACGCCGACACGGCCGTGTTGTCTCGGCGCCAGCGACAGCTGACCGACTCGTCGCCGCGGATGGCGCAGATCGACCTGCCGACCCTGGTGATCAACAGCCGGGGCGATCAGATGAACGACTTTCAGCACGCCCGCGATCTGGCGGTCGGCATCCGCAACGCCCGGCTGGTGGCGCTGGAGAGCGTCAACCACATCGTGCTCGCCGCCGAGCCGGCCTGGCCGGTGCTGCTGCACGAGCTGACCGAGTTCCTGCGGCCCGACCGCGAACTGCTGGCCGAACCGGGCGCCGCGGACTCCGCGTCCGTCGCGATGGGCACCCTCTCGCCACGCGAGCGCGACATTCTCGGCCTGGCCGCGCAGGGTCTCGACAACGAGGCCATCGCGGCTCGGCTGGTGCTGTCGGTCCGCACGGTCGAGCGGCACCTGCAGAACGTCTACGGCAAGCTCGGATTGCAGGGCCGGACGGCCCGGGCCGCCGCCGTGGGCAGGCTGCTGTCCCGCGGCTGAGTCGGCCAACCGGTGGAACCCGTCGTGCGGGCGGGCGGCGACTACGCACCGACCGCCATTGGGCGGGCTGCCGGGGGCAGCGATTTGCGCGTCGGCGCCGATGCCGCACACCGTCCTCGATTCCTACCGTGAGGTCATCAACCAACCGAAGGAGGAATCGTGACCATCACGATCAACACCAGCGAGATCCCGGATACCGCCACCGAGGCCGACCGGGCGCTGAAGGCCAAACATGCGGCGATGTGGGCCAGCGGCGACTACCCGGCCGTGGCCACCGACATCGTCGCCGCACTCGGCGGCGTGCTCGTCGACACTCTCGACATCCGCGCCGGACACTGCGTGCTGGACGTCGCGGCCGGCACCGGGACGTCCGCACTGCCGGCCGCTCGTCGCGGGGCGGTGGTGACGGCAACCGACCTCACCCCCGAGTTGCTGGATCTCGGGCGCGCGTCCGCTGCCGAGCACGGGCTTCAGCTCAGCTGGCAGGTCGCCGACGCCGAAGCGCTGCCCTACGACGATGGTGCGTTCGACGCGGTGATGTCGGCCATCGGGGTGATGTTCGCCCCGCATCATCAACAGGCGGCGGACGAGTTGCTCAGGGTCTGCCGGCCCGGCGGCCGGATCGGCGTGCTGTCCTGGACGCCGGCCGGCTTCATCGGCCAGATGTTCGCGGTGCTGAAGCCGTACGCCCCGCCTCCGCCGCCCGGAGCCTCGCCGGCACCGTTGTGGGGGAGTGGGGACCACGTCCGGCAGCTGTTCGGAGAGCGGGTGACCGACTTCGTCGCCCGCGAGCGTTCGCTGCCGGTGACGCGGTTCGCCGACGGTGCCGAGTTCCGCGACTACTTCAAGCGCAACTACGGCCCGACCATCGCGGTGTACCGGTTCATCGCCGGCGATCCGGACAAGGTCGCCGCGCTGGACGCCGAGCTGGCGGCCCTGGGCGATCGATTCCTCGCCGAGGGCGTCATGCACTGGGACTATCTGCTGGTCACAGCGACCCGGGCCTGAGGCCTCCCGGTCCCGGGAGGGGTGCGACGGATCCGCGGTTCCGGAGAGGTCGATCGTGGGGTGTGGCGATGTCGAGATCGGTCACCGATGCCGACAAAGCCGTCCGATTTCGGGTCCTGACACGAAATCGGCGAGGTTTCCCTCTATCGAGCGGCGATGTCGAGATCGCGGATCGCCGGACGGCACCCCCATCCGGGGCCGTCCGGCGGTCCAGTCTCGCCGGTACAGCCAGTCTGCGGGCGAAGGGCGTCCTCAGACAGGTACGACGTTGACCAGCTTCGGCGCTCGGACGATGACCGTCCGCACCCCGTTGGCGATCTCGTCGGCGATCCGCGGCACGGCCAGGGCTTGCGCCCGCAGGTCGTCCTCGGAGATGTCGGCCGGCACTTCCAGGCGGGCTCGGACCTTGCCCCGCACCTGCACCACGCAGGTCACGGTGTCGTCGGCGATCAGCGCCGGATCGGCGACCGGGAACGGCTCGAAGGCCAGCGACTCGGCATGGCCCAGCCGCGACCACAACTCCTCGGCGATGTGCGGGGTCAGCGGAGCCACCATCAGCAGCATCGGCTCGATCGCCTCGCGCGGGACGGCGTCCAGCTTGGTCAGCACGTTGTTGTACTCGGTCAGCCGGGCGATCGCGGTGTTGAACGACAACCCCTCATAGTCCCTGGTGACGGCGTCGATGGCCTTGTGCAGCGCGCGCTTGGTGGCGGCATCCAGCGATGCGTCGACGACCCGGACGTCGCCGGTGACCTCGTCGACCACGTTGCGCCACAGCCGCTGCAGGAAGCGCTGCGAGCCGACCACGGCCCGGGTCTCCCACGGCTTCGACTGATCCAGCGGACCCATGCCCATCTCGTAGATCCGGAAGGTGTCGGCGCCGTAGGAGTCATACATATCGTCGGGAGTGACGATGTTCTTCAGCGATTTGCCCATCTTGCCGTACTCCCGGAAGACCTCCTCCCCGTGCCAGACGTAACTCATCTCGCCGTCCGCACCGGCGACCTCTTCGACCTCGTCGGCCGGGACGGTCTGGCCACGGGAATCGCGGAAGGCGTAGGCCTGGATGTAGCCCTGGTTGTACAGCCGGCGGAACGGTTCGGCCGAGCTGACCTGGCCCAGGTCGAACAGCACCTTGTGCCAGAACCGGGCGTACAGCAGATGCAGCACGGCGTGCTCGACGCCACCGACGTACAGATCGACGCCACCGACATCGCCGCCCTCGGTGGTTGAGCTTGTCGAAACCGGGGTCTCGACAGGCTCGACCGACGCACTATCGGCCGCATCGCGCGGACCCATCCAGTAGCGTTCCACGTCAACATCCACGAACCGGTGGTGGTTGGCCGGATCCAGGTAGCGGATCTCGTACCAGCACGAGCCCGCCCACTGCGGCATCACGTTCAGCTCGCGGCGGTAGGTCTTCGGCCCGTCGCCCAGATCCAGTTCGACCTCGGCCCAGTCGGTGACCCGGCCCAGCGGCGGCACCGGCTCGGACGTCGAATCGTCGGGATCCAGCGCCTGCGGGCTGTAGTCGTCGATCTCGGGCAGTTCGACCGGCAGCATCGACTCGGGCAGGGCGATCGGGTGACCGGCCTCGTCGTAGACGATCGGGAACGGCTCACCCCAGTAGCGCTGCCGGCTGAACAGCCAGTCCCGCAGCTTGTAGGTGACGGTTTCGGTGCCGTGACCCTTCTCGGTCAGCCAGTCGATCATGGTCTGCTTGGCGTCGGCCATGTTCAGGCCGTTCAGCGAGATCTCATCGTTGGCCGAGTTGATCGTCGGGCCGTCGCCGGTGAACGCGGTGTTCTCGTCGTGACCCTCGGAGGGCTGCACGGTGCGGATGATCGGCAGCTCGTAGGTGGTCGCGAAGTCCCAGTCGCGCTCGTCCTCGGCCGGTACCGCCATGATGGCGCCGGTGCCGTAGCCCATCAGGACGTAGTCGGCGATGAAGATCGGGATGCGCCGGCCGTCCACCGGGTTGATCGCGAACGCGCCGGTGAAGACGCCGGACTTGTCCTTGTTCTCCTGGCGCTCCAGGTCGGTCTTGCGGGCCGCCGCCTCCCGGTAGGCGGTGACCGCCTCAGAGGGGGACGCCGCGCCGCCCGTCCAGGCGTGGTTGGTGCCGCTGGGCCAGGCGTTCTCGCCGGGGGTGATGGCGTCCACGATCGGATGCTCGGGCGCCAACACCATGAACGTGGCACCGAACAGCGTGTCCGGACGGGTGGTGAACACTGCGATCGCGGCTTCGTGGCCCTCGACGGGGAAGGTCACCGAGGCGCCGCTGGAACGTCCGATCCAGTTGCGCTGCATCGCCTTCACCTTGTCCGGCCAGTCCAGCCGGTCCAGGTCGGCCAGCAGCCGGTCGGAGTAGGCGGTGATCCGCATCATCCACTGCTTCATGCTGCGCTTGAAGACGGGGAAGTTGCCGATGTCGGAGCGGCCCTCGGCGGTGACCTCCTCGTTGGCCAGCACGGTGCCCAGGCCGGGGCACCAGTTCACCGGAGCCTCCGAGACGTAGGCCAGCCGGTAGGAGTCGACGATGGTGGCACGCTCGGCGGCGTCCAGTTCGGCCCAGGGTCGGTCGGACGGCGTGGGGCGTGTGACCGATGCGAACTCGGCGATCAACTCATCGATCGGACGCGCCTTGTCGGCGTCGGTGTCGTACCAGGAGTTGAACACCTGCAGGAAGATCCACTGCGTCCAGCGGTAGAACTCGACGTCGGTGGTGGCGACGCTGCGGCGGTCGTCGTGGGCCAGGCCCAGCCGGCGCAACTGGCGCCGCATGTTGGCGATGTTCGCCTCGGTGGTCACCCGCGGGTGCTGACCGGTCTGCACCGCGTACTGCTCGGCCGGCAGGCCGAAGGCGTCGTAGCCCAGGGCGTGCAGGACGTTGCGGCCGCGCATCCGCTGGTAGCGCGCCCAGGTGTCGGTGCCGATGTAGCCCAGCGGGTGTCCGACGTGCAGGCCGGCGCCGCTGGGATAGGGGAACATGTCCAGCACGAACAGCTTCTCCCGGCCGCCGACCTTCTCGGGCTCAGCCCAGACGCCGGACGGGTTCGGCGCGTGGAACGTGCCTTCGGCCTCCCAGCGGTCCTGCCAGGCGGTCTCGATCTGCCCGGCCAGTTCGGCGGTGTAGCGGTAAGGCGTCTCGCTCATCTCATCCTTCTCATCGTTCTACTTCGGACATGAAAAAGCCCCTCACGCAAGGAGGGGCGCCGCGTTGACGGAGGAGTCAGCGCGGCTGGCGAAGCAGAAGTCGGCGTGCCACGGGGGCAGCTTACCGCAGGCGGTACGCCAGAGCGCGAACGGTCACAGTCCAGCCTCCGGTTCCTCGGGCTTCGCACCTGGGCCGGATTCAGGTTCCGACGGCTCCGGTTCGGGAGCGGGTGTGGTGGCAGTGGGGGTGGGTGTGGTCGGCTTGGTTGCGCCGGCCTCCGGCTCGGGTTCAGGAGCGGGTGTGGTGGCAGCCGGGGTGGACTGGGGTTGGCTGGCCGGTTCGGGGGTGGGTGCTGCGTGGGGTGTGGTCGGCTGGGACGCATTGGGCTCCAGTTCAGGAGCGGGTGCTGCAGCGGACGGGGTGGCCAGCTGGGCTGCGCCGGCCTCCGGCTCGGGTTCAGGAGCGGGTGGACGATCCGCCGGCGTTGCCGCCGGTGACCGAGCGTCGGCCGGCTCGGCAGCTGGGACCGGTGCCGCGGGCGGATCCGCGCCGGGGCTCGCGGGTTCTGGACCGGTGGTCACGTCCGGCTCCGGTGCCGCTGCCTCCGGTGCCGCTGGCTCCGGTGCCGTTGGCTCGGGAGTGGACGCCTCGGCGGTCGGGTGAGACATCGTCTCAGGCTCGGGTACCGGGCTGGCGGAGGCAGCTGTGGTAGCCGTCGCGGGCTCGGGTGCCGCCGCCTCGGCCGTCTCCGGCGCAGGCGCCGCGGGCGCACCTTCCGGCGCGGGCGCCGCGGGCGCACCTTCGGGCTCGGGCGCGGGCGCACCTTCGGGCTCGGGCGCGGGCGCCGCCAGCTCGGGTTGCCCAACTTGCTCGACACCCGGTGTCGACGGGGCGGCGCTGGTCGCGTCCGCTGGTCCGGCTTGAGGCTGCGACGGGCCGAGCGAGGCATACGACTCTGCCTGCAGCTGCTGGGCATAGTCATGCCCGTAGTCAAGCCGGTGTTCGGTGGCCTGCTCCTGCTGCTGATGGGTCGCGAACAACTCGGCGGCAGCGCCGCCGGGGCCCGGGTCGGCCAGGGACGCTCCCTCCGGATCGCGGGCCAACTCACCGAGTCGCTGGACATAGGCGTCGCGCTGCTCCGGCTCCAGCGGCCGCAGATCGCTGTCGATCCTGGCTCGGGTATTGGCGTCTATCGCCTCGGCACGTTCGGCACCGGAGTGCCGCAGGTCGGAGCCGCTCTCGGAGGCCTGCTGCAGAGTGAAGGCCGCGCCCAGGGCGGTCGTGGCGACCCAGGCGCCGCTACCGGGGGCGACGTATTCGCCGACCAGACCTGCGGCGATCGAGGTGAACCCCAAGCTCCCCTTGATCCGGGGGTGCAGATCCAGGAAGTTGCTGAACCACCCCATCAGAGTGCCCTTGCGGTGGCCGCGGCCGCACCGGTGCGCAACAGGCGGGTCAAGTCGCCGGCGACCCGGCGCCAGACGACCGCCGGCGCCGCCCCGGTGGTCTGGATCTCGTCGCCGACGACGGCGCCGAGTTCGCGTCCGGGCGTGCGTTCGAGCAGCACTCGGCCGGCTTCGCTGATCAGGCAGGCGGCCCCGTCACCGAGATCGAGCACGATCAGGCCGGGACGGTTCTGATCGGCGGCGAGCGGAGCACGGACGTGCAGTCGGAGCGTGGCGAGCTGACCGGCCAGTGCGGCGGCGTCGCCGGGCTCCAGTTGCCAGAGGATTCCGGAGCGGGTCATCGCATCGAGGTCGGCGGCGTCGATCCCGCTGCCGCTTCCGGAAGCGAGCGCCTCGGAACGAAGCCTGAGCCGGCTGAAGTACCGCAGCGGATGGCGGAACTCGGCCGGGAGGGTGACCACCCCGCCGCCGGCCTGGGCGATCTCGGCGGGTCCGCCGTCCGCGGGCATCAGGACGCCGTTGAGCAGGTAGGCGGGCTCGGCGAGATCGAAGAGGTTGTAGAGGGCCACGGCTAGCTCCCGGCTGCCGGTGCCGCGAAGGTGAACTGCAGCGGGGGGCCGACCGGCAGCCCCACGATCGACTGGCCGACGCCCAGGCCGGTCAGATCCCAGTCCTCGATCACCTGCCCGTCGATCAACTGTTCCCCGATCCCTCGCGTTTTCAGTGCCGCATCGTAGCGGACCAGTTTGCGGTTTCGTCCGAAGCGTTGCGCGATGTAGTCGCGACTGAGTTGATCGAACAGCCGGAAGGCGAACACCGTTCCGAAGCCGCCGAGAATGCTGTTCGCCAGTCCTTCGCCGTACGTCTCCCGGATCTGCCCCACGTTCTGCGTGCCCACCACGAACCGCATGCCGAGCGACCGGCCGAAGTTCAGTCCGGCGTCCATGTGCCGAAGCGGGGGCAGTAGGGCGAATTCGTCGAGAACCATGACGACTCGTCCGGGCGTCCTGTTCCGGCCCAGCGATTCCTTCAAGGCGATGTCGATCAGGGTCCGGAAAACCGGGCCCAGGGTGGTTCCCAGCGAAACGTCGTACTCCAGGAACAGTGCGCGGCCGCCGCGTTGCTTCAGGAAGCCGCGGACGGAGAAATCGCCGGCCTCGCGGAAAGTGGACGAGAATACCTGCCGAATGGCCTGCTGCAGGAAGATCATCACCGACACGGTGGTGTTGCTGTCGTCCTTGGCGATGTATTGCAGGGTGCCGCGCAGATCGACGTGCGGCTCGATGAAGGAACGCATCTGGGCGGCCGTCAGTTTATCGCTCATTGCCCGGATGTCGCGGTTGGTGTAACGGTTTCCCGAGCGGACGTACACGATGATGAGCGCGGCCAGCAGGTCCTGGGCCATATTCGTCCAGATGCGGTTGTTCGAGGCTCGAGGGCCTTCGAGATCGGCAACCAGTGAGGCCGTCAGTTCGCCGACCGTCTCCGGAAGTCGCTCCGGCGGCACGTCGGTGAGCTCGTCGAACAAATTCCATCGTCGCTCGTTCGGGAACGAGGACGACGGGCTGGCCGACAAGGTGACGTCGCCCGGGCGGTGGAACTGCTCGATGTAGTCGCCCTTGCTGTCGAAGAACACCAGGACGTCCTCGGGCCCCAGACCCTGGCGCAGCGAGCCGACCAGTGCGGACATGCCCACGGTCTTTCCGGAGCCGATGCTGCCGAGGAAGAGCGTGTGCTTGCCCAGCGTGACGTCGTCGAAGCCGAGGCCCGACGTCCCCACACCGCGCACCGCTGCCAGCGGCCGCTCGGGACCCCAATAGCGATCGAGCTGCCGCGCCTGAAGTCCTTCGAGGATCTGAGCCGGGTACACGGCTAGTCGCTCATGCTCAACACGCCGCGGTTCTGGATGTCGAGGATCAGCGCTCCGATCTCGTCGTACATCCGCTGGGTGTCGGCCAGGTTCGCCTCGTCGCTGGCATCGGAGGCGTCCATCACGCCGAGCCAGCGCAAGAGGCCGAGCAGTGGGCGTCCGACAACGGCCACCGTGATCGCCATCAGGCCGGGGTTCTGGCGGCCCGAGGTGCCGGCGAGGCTGATCGGTGAGGCCTCCACGCTGCGGGCGAACAGTGCGAAAACCACCTCCGTGGAACGTACCCGCACCACGATCATGATGATGCCGATGGCAATGACCAGCAGATTCGCCAGTATTCCGATTCCGTCGAGGTCGTAAACCCCCATCCGGTAGAAGAGAAACTCCAGCGCGGGTGTGACCAGCCATTGCATCACCAGCAATCCGATCGCCGTCCCGGCCAGAATGGTCAGCAGGCTCAGCGGCGTGAGGCCGCGACGGGTGACCAGTGCGACGCCGTTGACGTCCTGAATCTGCAACTCGCGGCAGTTGCGGCTCTCTCCGAACACGGTCTTGGCGTGTGCCCGGTAGATCACCCGGGCATCGGTCACGACGAGTTCGCCCCGGAGCTGGCCGAGTCCCTTGACGGCGCCACCGATGGTGAAGGTCTTCTTCACCATCTCGCCATGCGCGAGGCGGACCGGGGTGTCGTTCAGTTGAGCCGTGCGGATCTCGCTCGGCATCGGTGCGATCGTGGCGGTCTGGGTGTTCGCGGGTGCGGGGCTGGGGGAGTGCAGGGCCGGATATCCGGCGCCGGCGTCGATGTAGCCCGCATCGCGCGTCACTCGAGCTCCGCAATGGGTGCAGAAGGTTAGGCCGGCGTTCAGCGTCGCCCCGCACGACTGGCAGTTCATGATCGTTCTCCATTCGCTTTCAAGATCAGTAGTCGCGGCAGGTGCCGTGGTTCAGCGACCCGCCGCCAGTGCGTCCATTCGCTTCTGAAGTTCCTCGGCGGTGCGTTTGCAGTCGGCCGAGGAAAAGTCCGGACGGGCGCTTTTGAGGTAGACGAAGGGTGCCGTCACGTTGCCGTACTGCACCTGGCAGTAGATGTAGCTTGAGGACGTCGTCGACCCCGCGGGGCGGTACTCGGTGTGGTGCCAGGTGAGCCGTCCGGAGGCCTCGCCGATCTTGCTCGTCCGCGAATCCCAGTCGGCCTGCTGTGTTGCGCACGCCGTCTTCACCTGCGTGTCGGTGCCGTTGAAAGCCGATCTGGCAGCATCGGGAGACGGCCACACCGAGACGGTGGTCGAGACTCCGTCGGCCTTGATCGTCTGAGCGGCGGTCGATCGCCGGTACTGCTCGCGGACCGCGTCCCCACAGGGGCCTTCCGTCCAGCTGCTGCTGGCGGCATAGGTCGGGCCGTCCACCGGTCGGCCGTCGGCCTCGTACTCTCCGATCGCGGGCTCGAAAAGGCTGGATACCTGGTCGGCGGTGATCGTGGGGCCCGGACGAAGGAGGTTCCACCAGGCCACTCCGCCGGCCACGGCGAGAGCGACCACAATGGTCACGACGAGGGGTCCTGATGTCTTCCTTCGTGTCGTCGGCGGCGGGGCCTGTGCTGGAAGCGATGCGGCCCGTCCGTTCTGATCGGCAACGAACTGCTGGCCGGCCATCGGCGGCGTCGCTGTGATCGCGGACTGCGATTGCGGCCACTGCGCCGGCGGACGCCAGGCGCCGGGGGGCGGGTCGGCCGGATTGCCATAGGCGTCGAGATAGAACAGCCAGCCCGCCGGGGGCGCGGGCAACAAGTGGCTGGGAATCCAGGTCTGAGGTGGGTGGGTGCCAGGACGGACTTCCGGCCAACCGGGTGCCGGAACAAAGCGCACCACCGGGGTCGCCTCACTCATGGCCGAAATGCTGGCAGATCGCTCCGAACATCACCGAAGAGGTCCATGGGCTGGAAGAAGCACATCGAGGGCTACCGGGTCATCCGATGATCAGAAGGGTGCCTTGAACTCCCGGGGGAAGCAGACATTTTCCACCTGTTTCTTAGTGCGATTCGGAAAGTTTCGGGTACACCATCGCAGCATCTCGTCCTTGGTACCTGCTCCCGGGTCCGCAATTGTCACCCAGATAGTGCGCGTCCCGCCTCGCTGTCGTCCGAAGTCAGTCGCGCGCAGGAGCAGCACGGAGATCCCTTGGGACTCGAAACGGTTCCGCAGCGACTGGTGCTCGGCCACGATGTCGGCCAGCCTGAAGGTGTGCCCGCCGCTCGCGGCGGTCTGGGTGCGGTCGACGACGCCGTCGTACTTGCTCGCGAGTTGCGCGATCCAGCGGCCGTCGAGAACCGCGGACGCGAGATCCTGCTCGCGCAGCCGAGCGAGTGTCGTGGCCGGCTTCTCAGTCGGGACCTCCGGCGACACCGACGGCGTGGACGACTCAGTGCTCTGATCGGTCGGGCTGCTGCTCGTGTCGTCGGTGGGCACGGCGGAAACGGACGCGGTAGGCGTTGCCACGTTGGGATCCTGCCGGCTGCGGTAGACCCAGAAGCCCGCCACGAGGGCGATCACCACGACCCCGGCCGTTACCCAGATCGCAGTGCGGCGGGGGCTGGCGGGCGGCGGCGGAGGGGGTGGCGGCGGCGTGACGAACTGGGCCGGAGGCGGCGTGACGAACTGGGCCGGAGGCACCCCGGCATCGACGCCGCCCGGTTGTGCGGACACCGGTGAGCTGGTGGCGTTCGGGCCAGCGGTGGTGTGTGGTCCGGACGAACCCGGCCACTGGTGCGTAGCCCAGGCCTGCGGTGCAGCACCGGCCTGAGGCGCCGCGACGGGCTCCCCGCAGCTGCCACAGAATCGCCCGTCCACCTGGGTCCCGCAGCGACCGCAATACGCCATTCAAAGCCTCCCGAGAATTGGCAGGAGCGTAGCAGCCGGGATCGTCGGCAATGGCTCGCCGCAATCTGGTGAGCAGCCGGTCCGGTTGCGGCCGCAGACGCGTGATGCCAGCCGAAGGAACCGGCCGGCCTCCTTACGTGCCGTCGAGCCTTGGCCGCTGGACAGTGGGCGGCGTACTCGACAATCCGGGCCAACCCATCATCGGAGCTGGAATCGCAGACTGCGCGCGGCAGGTCGCAGGGCGTGCTCGGGCCAGACGTCCGGTCCGCAGGCCCGGGAGCCCAGACCGTGCTGGGCGGCGTCCAGGTAGAGATAGGTCGCGGACGGCTCGGGCAGCTCGTGCGGGTGCGCGGCGGCGTCCAACTCCTGACCGGTGTGCGGGGTGAGGGTGAACCCGGGGAGCCGTCCGACGGCGTCCGGAATCGTCTCGAGGGTCAGCCGATCGACGCCGCCGCTACGAAGGGTGAGGGAACGCAGGTCGCTTCGGTGACCGGCCTCCTGCGGTCGCGCGTAGCGCACGGTGAGCTCGTTCAGCGTCGCGGAGAACCGGCCCACCAGCGCGGCCCGGCGGCTGTCCGGATACGACTCGTGCGGTCCGGTGCCGAACCAGGACGCCTCGTCCACCGATGTCGGCAGGTCGAGACGGACGCCCAACCGGGGCCAGACCAGGTCCCAGCCGCCGCTCGGCAGGAGATCGACGGCGAGTTCCAGGACATCGTCGGAGAACGTCCAGCGGACGTCGGTGAGCACGCTGAGCCGCGAGTTGGCGGGCGCCCAACGGGTCACCGTGTGCAGGGCCGAGGATGACCCGGCACGCGAGATCACCCGGGCAGTCAGCCGATCCAGGCCGGCGGCGCGCCAGAGCACGTCCAGCGGCGGGGCCGGCTCGCCGGTCCACGGGGGCGCCCACGGGTCGCGGGTGAGCGCGGCCGGGCCGGGATCGTAGCTGCCGGAACTGGCGCGCCGATCGTTGTCGGTCGGACCGCGCCACAGTTCCAGCCGCGGTCCGGACGCCGCCAGGCCGGCCAGCGCGACAAGCTCGCCGGCATGGAACTCGGCCGGCCCCAGCCGATCGGGCAGCGGACCGTCGAGGGGTGCCCATGGTGACCGGGAGAACCGTCCCTGGTGACCGGGAGAACCGTCCCCGGTGTCCGCGAGAACCGTCCCCGGTGACCGAGAGAACCGTCCCCGGTGTCCGGGGGAACCGTCCCCGGTGTCCGGGAGAACCGTCCCCGGTGTCCGGGAGAACCGTCCCCGGTGTCCGGGAGAACCGCCCCCGCGTAGCGGTTGGTGCTGGGCGGTCAGCAGCACGTGCCCGGCCTGCGCCCACGGAGAGCCGGACGCCAGCAGCACCTCGACGGTCAGCCAGAGTTCACCGCTGCCGTCGGGGTCCAGCTGAGGCATGGGCACCTGGGCGGACGAGCCGGCCGGGATGACCGGTACGCCGAGTTCGCCCGAACCGACCGGCTCGCCGTCCAGTTCGGCGCGCCAACGGAACACAAGGTCGGCCGAATCGGCGCTGTGCCGCAGGTTGTCGATCTCGATGCGGTCGCCGAAGCCGATCCGGAAGGGTGCCACCACCTCCTTGAACTCGTGCAGCGCGGGGGAGGGGGTGCCGTCGGAGAACACCAGGCCGTCCATCACGAAGTTGCCGTCGTGGACAACCTCGCCGAAGTCCCCGCCGTAGCCGAAGAACTCCACGCCCTCAGCCGTCCGGGTGCGCAGGCCGTGGTCGCGCCACTCCCAGATGAAGCCGCCGTGCAGCCGCGGGTATTCATCGGCCAGCGCCTGGTACTGATCGAGGGCGCCCGGGCCGTTGCCCATCGCGTGGCCGTACTCGCAGAGCAGGAACGGCTTGCCGCGCTGCCGGGCGGACTCGGCCACCGAGCAGCCGAGCAGTGGTTCGAGCGAGTCGCGTCCGATCGAGCGGACTTCGGGCACCGGGGCGTACATCCGCGAGTACACGTCGGTGTAGGCGCCGGTGTAGTCGCCCTCGTAATGCACCGGACGTCCCGGGTCACGGTCGTGCACCCAGGCGGCCATCGCGGCCAGGTTCGCCCCCGTGCCGGACTCGTTGCCCAGCGACCACAGCACGATCGCGGGGTGGTTCTTGTCCCGCTCGACGGTGCGCTCGATCCGGTCCAGCAAGGCTTCACGCCAGGCAGGATCGTCGCTGGGGTTGGCCACCCACCCGCCCGGTTCGAAGCCGTGAGTCTCCAGATCGCACTCCAGGATCACCCAGAGACCGAGTTCGTCGCACAGCTCGAGCAGCCGCGGATGCGGCGGATAGTGGCTGGTCCGGATCGCGTTCACGTTGAACCGCTTCATCAGGGCCAGATCCTCACGGGCCCAGGCCTCGTCGAAGACCCGGCCCCGGTCGGGGTGGGTCTCGTGCCGGTTGACGCCACGGAAGATCACCCGGGTGCCGTTCACCAGGAAGCGGTCGCCCTCGATGGCGACGGTGCGGAAGCCCAGCCGCACCGACACCGTTTCGCCGGCGCTGCTGACCGTTGCGTCGTAGAGCTGGGGCAACTCAGCCGACCACGGCTGCACGCCGTCGATCTCGATCGGCACCACCTCGGACGGCGACGCCCAGATCGTCTCGACGTCCAGCTCCGGCGCCCGCAGTGTCACCGGGTAGGCGTCCGGCTCGGCCACGATCTCGGGGACCAGCGAACCGATGCCGTCGGCGTAGCCGGTGCGCAGCCAGACGTCGTCCAAACCACCCCACGGCCGCGCCAGCAGGGTGACATCACGGAAGATGCCGGGCAGCCACCACTGGTCCTGGTCCTCGAGGTAGCTGCCGGCCGACCACTGGTGCACCCGCACCACCAGCAGGTTCTCACCGGGCCGGACGGCGTGGCTGACGTCGAACTCCTGCACCAGTCGGCTACCGGACCCGATCCCGATCTCGACGCCGTTCAGCCACACCCGGTAGCGCGACTCCACGCCGTCGAAGCGCAACAGCACCGCCCGCGCGCCCTCGAATTCCGCCGGCAGGTCGAACCGTCGACGGTGGTCACCGGTCGGGTTCTCGTCCGGGACGTGGGGAGGGTCGATCGGGAACGGGAACTGCACGTTGGTGTAGATCGGACGCCCGTAGCGTCCGTCGCCGTGCAGTACCCAGTGCGAAGGGACGGCCAGTTCGTCCCAGCTCGAATCGTCGAACTCCTCGGCGGAGACGTCGTCCGGACCCTCGCCGGACGGCAGCACATCGAGGGCGCCGCCCGGGGCACCGGGCAACAGCCGGAACCGCCAGGTGCCGTTCAGGGACAGCTCGGGCGCGTCACTACGCAGCCGAGCACGGGCAGGGGCCCGAGTACCGGACCCGGGCCCCCGATCGACCAGATAGTGCGGGTTCACGGCTCCGTTCCTTCCCCAGGCTCACCGCGATGGCTAATGAACGCAGACGTGCTCGGCCGCCGCCGACGGTGGAGACCACTATTCCAGACGCTGACCGCGGATCGGCGCGCTGGCAAGCAAGCCGTCTCGGGCGCTCGACGAGCGACGCCAGGACCGGTTTCAGACCTCGGTCTGGCCGGGAACGTAGGCGACCGTGAGCCCGCTGTCTGCCCACGAGAGCCGGCTCGTCCAGTCAGGTGCCTGAGGAAGAGCCCAGTAGGAGATCGTGCTGTTGTAGGCCCAGCGCCCGGTTGCCGGGCCGGCGTGGCAGGTGACGACGCCCCTGCGCTCGAGGTTGCCGAGCGTCGCCGCCAGGAATGCCGACGCGGTGTAACGCTTCGCGGCGACAGCGGTGTGTCCATAGCGGTCCATGAGGAATGCCCATTCTTTCGCGTGGGTAGAGGCGTAGCCGTGCTCGAAGACTCCGTATTCGACCCACTGTCCGCTGAACTGCTTGAGGACGGCGGGGATTTCGACCGCCAGGCCGAGATCGGCGGCGATGCCGCTGAGGTCGGTGCCTGGCGGCTGGGGCGGTGAACCGAACCAGGTGAACGGACCCTGCTCGATGTGGTCGGGGCGCGGGCAGGTGAACTTGGTGCCCACGTCACTGCTTACCCAAATGCCGTCAACCTCGTCCTGGGCGTGCTGCGGGCAGATCTGGTAAACCATCGGACTATTGTGTCAGGGCTCAGGGGAGAGTCGGCCGGCACTCCGTCATCCCGGTCGCAGCTCCCAATCAGCTGACGGTCGCCTATCGGCGACCGCCGCATGGCGGGTCACACGACTCGCAACGCAGACTGGGACTCACTGGGACTCGGTTCCGTCGGAGAGCGGCTGAGGATGGCTAGGGTCGAGTCCGTGAGTCGATATCCACGCGACGTCCTGGCGCCCGGCTGGCAGCGGGCCGGCAAACCGACGACCACCGAGGTTCCCGCCCAGATCGGCATGGTGCTCGAGGATCCGACCTCGGGCTTCGTGGGCGCCCTGGTCAAGCTGGAGAACGGCCTGCTGGTGCTGGAGGACCGGCGCGGCAAGCGACGCAGCTTTCCGCTCGGGCCTGGGTTCTGGCTGGACGGTAAGCCGGTCGCCATCACTGCCCCCAAGCGGCAGCCGAACGGACGCCCCACGCACACGGCGTCCGGCTCGCGGGCGGGCGCTACCCATGGTCAGGCCAAGGTGGCGCTGCCCAGCCGGATCTACGTCGAGGGCCGGCACGACGCCGAACTGGTCGAGAAGGTCTGGGGCGACGATCTTCGGCACGTCGGAGTGGTGGTGGAGTACCTGGGCGGCATCGACGACCTGCCGGCGATCGTCGATGAGTTCGCGCCGCAGCAGGGACGGCGCCTCGGCGTGCTGGTCGACCATCTGGTGCCGGGCTCGAAGGAATCCCGGATCGTCGAGCAGGTGACCAGCCCCTGGGTGTTCGTCACCGGCCACCGGTTCATCGACATCTGGACGGCGGTGAAGCCGTCCGTGCTCGGTTTGAAGGCGTGGCCGGACGTGCCGCGCGGCCAGGACTACAAGGAGGGGCTGTGCCGGGCGCTGGGCTGGCCGGCCCGCACCCAAGCCGACATTGCCAACGCGTGGCGGCACATTCGCTCGAAGGTGACCTCGTGGCGCGATCTGGACCCCGCGCTGCTGACCGAGGTCGAGAAGCTGATCGACTTCGTCACCGCCGACCACGCCGACACCCTGGAGCCGTGATGACTGGAGCCGTGATGGAGACCGATGTCGTCGCCGCTGCCATCCGCGAGGTCGCGGATGCTGAGATCGTGCCCCGCTTCCGGGCGCTGGCCGACGACGAGATCATCGAGAAGCGGCCCGGGGACCTGGTCACCGTCGCCGACCGATTGGCCGAACGGGCGCTCACGGCGATCTTCCAGGCCAACGACCCCGACTGTCTGGTGGTCGGTGAGGAGGCTGTCTATGCCGATCCGGCGCCGCTGAAAGCGCTACCCACAGCGGAGTTGGCCTGGGTTATCGACCCGGTGGACGGCACCCGTAACTTCGCCGACGGCAGTCCGGATTTCGCGGTGATGGTGGCCGAAGTGCGGCGTGGGGTGACCACCCGCGGCTGGATCTGGCAGCCGATGCACGACCGGATGTACATCGCCGAACTCGGCGCCGGGGTGACCTGCAACGACCGTCTGCTGAGCCCTCGGCCGGTGGCCGAGCCGATGGTCGGCGCCCTGCACGGCCGGTACGGACGGCCGCGCGGCGAACTGCCCGACAACGTCCGGCTGATCCGGCTGGCGGCCTGCTGCGGGGTGGACTACCCGGATGTGATCGAGGGCCGGAAGGCCTTCGTGGGCTATTGGTCGATGAATCCCTGGGATCACCTGCCGGGCGGCCTGATGGTGGAAGAGATGGACGGCCGGATCGCCACCATCGACGGACGCCGCTACGCCGCCGGGGTGACCGGACGCTTTCTGGTCGGTGCCCAGTCGGCCGAGGTCTGGGAACTGGCCGCCGGGTTGGCGAAGGAGCAGTTCGCCCGCTGATGTTCGTTGGTCGAGCTTGTCGAGACCCGTTGGTCGAGCTTGTCGAGACCCGCTGGCGGTTCCGTCTGGCCAGGCCCGCTCGGTCAGCTTGTCGAGACCTGGGCGGCCGGAAAGACAGTGTGAATCCGGGCACCGAGTTCAGTGCCCAGATTCACACTATGTTTTGCGGCTGTCGTTCCGATTCGCCGGGACCGTATTGTCCGGCGGCTCAGCCGTCCAGCCGGTGCAGGGCGATGGCCGCCAACACCAGCTCGCCCACCTCGTCGGACGCGTCGCAGTCGACCACGGCGTCCAGCACCCAGTCGCGATTGTCGTCGGGGTCGCGGACGATCTGCCGGACCTCCCTGATGCGCGCCGAGGCGCCCTCGTCGGTGCCCACCGGCTGGCCGCGTCGCTCGTCCCCAATCACCACATACGACGGGCCGCGGGCGTCGCCGTCGAGCAGCATGTCGTCGTGTTCGGCGTAGTAGTCCTCGAGTGCCGCGTCCCAGGCCGGGCGTTTCATCACAATCTCGCGGATTGGTTCGGTCCGCTCGGAGGCCTCCCTTTCCAGCCGGATCAGTGCTGCCAGGTCGTCGCGGGCACAGGCCGACAGCCGGGCCCACAACGCGTTGCGGATGAGCACCTCGAAGCTGCGGCCCTGCTTCGACAGCGGACGCGGCGGCGCGGGCGCGGTGTGGTCGATGACGTCGCGCGGTGCGTGCTCGGGGTCGGTCAGGGCGGTCCACTCGTCCAGCAGTGACGAGTCGGTCTGCCGGATGGTTTCGCCCAGCCAGTCGATGATGTCGTCCAGCTGCGGGCTGCGATGGGTGTCAGGGACGGTGCGCTGCAGCGTGCGGTAGGCGTCGGTGAGGTAGCGCAGCACCACCCCTTCGCTGCGGGCGACCTGGTAGCGGCCGACCAGGTCGGTGAAGCTCATCGCCTGTTCCCACATCTGGCGGACGACGGACTTGGGGTCCAGGGCGTCCGGGCGCAGCCAGGGATGGGACTGCCGGTAGGTCTCGTAGGCGGCGTCCAGCAGTTCGGCCAGCGGTTTTGGCCAGGTGATCGACTCGACGATCGCCATCCGCTCCTCGTATTCGACGCCGTCGGCTTTGAGGCGTCCGATCTCGTCGCCGCGGGCGGCGTGCTGCTGGGCGAACAGCAGCGTCATCGGCGGCTCGAGCACCGATTCGACCACCGACAGGACATCGAGCGGGTAGCTCTCGAGTTCCGGGTCGAGCAGGTCGAGGGCGGCCAGAGCGAAGTGGGCCAGCGGCTGGTTGAGCGCGAAGTCGGCGGGCAGGTCGACGGTGAGCAGGTAGCGGCGGCCGTGGGCGTCCGGGTGATCGAGCCGGGTGACCACCCCGGAATGCACTAGCGAGCGGACCAGTCGCAGCGCCCTGCGGACCAGCCGCAGCTGGGAACGGCGATCCTCATGGTTGTCGGTGAGCAGCCGGCGCAGCACCACGAAGGCGTCCTCGTCGCGGCTGAGCACGTTGATCAGCATCGCGTTGTCGACCTTCATCCGGCTCATCAGGCGCTCGGGCTGGCCGGCGACCAGCCGGTCGAAGGTCTGCTCGCTCCACACCACCGTGCCGGCCGGTGGCTTCTTGAGTTGCGCCGTGGACTTGCGTTTGGCCAGCTTGGCTTCGCTCATCGCCGCGTTCTTGGCGGCCGCCTTGGCCTTGGCGCGCTCGTTCGCGATGACGTGCTCGGGTGCCTGGACGACCACGTAGCCGGAGGTGTCGAACCCGGCCCGGCCGGCGCGTCCGGCGATCTGCAGGAACTCGCGGGTGCGCAGCACGCGCTGTCGCGATCCGTCGAACTTCGCCAGTCCGGTGAACAGCACGGTGCGGATCGGCACGTTGATGCCGACGCCGAGGGTGTCGGTGCCGCAGATCACGCTGAGCCGTCCCTGCTGGGCGAGCTGTTCGACCAGCCGCCGGTATTTGGGCAGCATGCCCGCGTGGTGGACGCCGATGCCGGCCTTCAGCAGTTTGCTCAGGGTCTTGCCGAAGCCGGCGGCGAACCGGAAGTCGCGCAGCAGGTCGGCGTCGGCGTCGTTGACCGGACGGCGGGCGCGGGCGGCCTTCTTGGTGAAGCCGCCGGTCAGCAGCGAGGTGGCGTGCTCGACGGCGGCGGCCTGGGTGAAGTGGACGACGTAGACCGGGGTCTGGTGGGTGTCGACGAGTTCGTCGAGGGTTTCCTCCAGCGGCGTCAGTGCGTAGCGGAAGCTGAGCGGCACCGGGCGCTCCGCCTCGGCGACGATGGCGACCTCGCGTCCGGTGCGGCGGGTGAGGTCGTCGGCGATGCCGGACATGTCGCCGAGCGTCGCCGACATCAGCAGGAACTGGACGCCGGTCAGTTCGATCAGCGGCACCTGCCAGGCCCAGCCCCGGTCCGGCTCGCCGTAGTAGTGGAACTCGTCCATCACGACCAGGCCGACGTCGGCGTCCGAGCCCTCGCGGAGCGCGATGTTGGCCAGCACCTCGGCGGTGCAGGCGATGATCGGGGCGCCGGCGTTGACCGCGGCGTCCCCGGTCAGCATGCCGACGTTGTCCGCCCCGAAGATCGCCACCAACTCGAAGAACTTCTCGCTGACCAGCGCCTTCACCGGGGCGGTGTAGAACGACACCCGGTCGGTCGACAGCGCCGCGTGGATGGCCGCCGTCGCCACCAGCGACTTCCCGGATCCGGTCGGCGTGGTCAGCACGACATGTGCACCGGCGAGCAGCTCGATGATCGCGTCGTCCTGATGCGGGTAGAGGCTCAGCCCGAGCCGCTCGGTGTAGGCGGTGAACGACGCGTACAGAGCGTCGGCTGTGGCATCGTCGGCGGGGTCGACCCGGAGCGGACGGAGCAGTCGGGTCGTGTCCATAACCGTCCGAGTATCCCACCGGTACGCGGAGACGGTTCTTTTCGTTCCAGTTCGGCACGTCGGGGGACGGTTCTTTTCGTTCGAGTTTCGCATCGGAAGAACCGTCCCCGGACGTGCGAGGTTCGCACCAAAAGAACCGTCCCCGGACGTGCGAGAGCCGACGGTCAGAGCAGGCCGCGCTCCCGGGAGACTGCGACGGCTTCGCCGCGGCTGCCGACGCCGAGCTTGGCCAGGATGTTCGAGACGTGCACGCTGGCGGTCTTGGTCGAGATGAACAGCTGACGGCCGATCTGGCCGTTGCTCCGGCCGAGTGCGAGCAACGCGAGGATCTCCCGCTCGCGAGCGGTGAGGTCGCGGGCGGCGGGCGGCGCCGTAGCGATCCCGGGCGCCGCGGACAGCAGCCGCGCCAGTGGCTCTGACGGCAGTTCGGCGGACGCCTTCCGCACCCGATCGGCTTCCTGCCGGGCAAGCGCCGGGTCGCCGGCGGCGACCAGCACCGTGGCCAGCCGGATCCGGCAACGGGCGGCCTGATACGGATTGCCCCACTCATCGAACGCGGCGACCGCCGCGCGCCACGCCTCGACCAGCCGTCCGGGATCGGTCAGCCTGCCGGCCAGCCATTCCAGGTGCAGCAGCTCGGCTTCGAGCCGTCGCGTCCAGGCCTGGCTCTCGACGCCGAGCCGGCCGGCGGCGATCACCGACGCGGTGCGGTCGGTGAGCCGCTCCAGGGTGGCCGAGAGCCGGCGCCGGACGTCGGGATCGGCCGGATCGGTCTCAGCCAGCACGCCGGCCAGCACCGCGGCGATCCGCAGTTGGATCTGCTCCTCGGTGCTCCACTGCCGGTCCATCTGGGCGAGGACGCGCTCGACCAGCGGCGGGATGGCGTCCAGGTTGCCCTCGCGGCCGAGCAGTTCGATCTGCGAGATCATGGTCTGCAACGCCAGGAAGGTGTCGTCGGGCCAGTACGGCATCACCGACTCGAAGATGCCGGGATCAACGGACCAGTCCCGAGCGGTCAGCACGGCAAGTCGCTCGGCGAGGAAGATCGCGTAGCCGGGCTGCGGGTAGGGCGGCCCCGGCGGGGTCAACCGACGCAGCGACTCGTCCAGGTCGCCCAGCAGGTACTCGACCCGGCCGCCGTGCATCCGGCTCATCGCCTCGAACACGCCCCAGGGCCGCTTCAGCCGGTCGGCGATGGCGGTCGCGGCGTCCAGGTGGACCAGGGCCGCGGCGAGATCGCCACGTTCCATCTCGACCAGTCCGAGGCGGTAGTAGGCGCGGACGTGCGCAGGGTGGTCCATCGGGTGGTTACGGACGATGTCCAGCAGCCTGGCCTCCACCTGCGGCAGGTCGGCGTCCTCGGAGTCCCAGGCCACCAGAATCGTCCGCAGGTCGGTCGCCAGGTCGGTGGCATCCAGCTCGTCGGCCAACGCCAGCGCGGCTTCGCTGGCCGACAGCGCTTCGCGGTAGCGGTCCAGATCGGCCAGCGCCTGCACCTGGGCGACCAAGGCCTGCAGCCTGGTCCGATCACTGAGTCCGGCAGTCAGCGCGACGGCCTGTTCGGCCCGCTCGAGCATGTCCGGCGGTTCGTCGTAGACCCTGGCCAGGGTGACGTAGGTGGCCAGCAGTCGGGCCCGGGCGGGCGTCCGGTCGTCGCTGTGGTTCAGCCGGTCCGAGATCAAGTGGACGCCGCGGCCGACGTCGCCGCTGGCTGCGGATGCCAGCGCCGCCTGGGTGGTGGCGTCGTCGCGACGCGGGTCGTCCTCGGCCATGCAGACCAGAGCCTGCTCGAACAGTGCGGACGCCTCCCGCGGGCCGCCCAGGGCCAGTGCCGTCTCACCGGCCGCGATCCCCGCGGTCACCGCGGTGGCAGCATCGCCGCTGGCGGCGGCGTGCCTGGCCAGGTCGGACGCCGTGCCCAGCTCCGGGCGTGCGGTCAAAGCGGCGGCGAAGGCGGCATGTAGGCGACGGCGCTGCCCCGGCAGCAGGTCGTCGCGGATCGCCTCACCGACCAGGGCGTGCCGGAAGCCGTAGGAGTCGCCGGCAACCGGCTCCAGCGTCTGGTGGTCGACGGCGGCGGCCAGCGCCGCGTCCAGGTCGTCGGGCGTCAGGTCCACCACCGCCTGCAGCAGATCGTGGCGCAGCCGGCGTCCCATCACCGCGACCGCCTGGACGACCCGCTGAGCCGCCGGGTCGAGCTGTTCGAAGCGGGCCCGCAGCACCCGTCCCAGGTCGGCGCCGAGTTCGTTGTCGCCGGCGGCCAGCTCTTCGGCGAAGAACGCGTTGCCCGCGGCGCGTTGCACGATGTCGGCCACCTCGGCGTCGTCGCCGTCGGTCAGCGAGCGGACCAGCGTCCACATGTCGGTGGCGGGCAGCGGATCGAGGTGCACCCGGGTCACCTCGGGCAGCCGGGCCCAGACGCCGAGGGTCGAATGCAGCGGATGCCGGCGGTGCAGGTCGTCGGCGCGGTAGCTGACCACCAGGCCGACGGGTGCGGAGAAACCCCTGGTCATCAGCAGAGTGAGCAGATCGCGCGACGAATGATCAGCCCAGTGGGCGTCCTCGATCACCACCAGGACGCCATGCAGGTTGGCCACCCGAGTGAGGGCGGCGTGGACGGCCTCGGCCAGCAGGCCCGGGCCGGTCGAGGCCCGCACCTCAGCTCGGGACGGCGTGCCGGCCAGCAGATGGGCGAGCGCCGGGTGGGTGTTCGAGACGTCGTCGATCACCTCGGGCACTGCGGCGTGCAGCGTGCTGACCAGTTCGGCGAACGGCAGGTAGGGCAGGTCGGCGCCGGCTTCGGCCACACAGTGCCCGACCGCGACCAGCCGGCCGGCCGCACCGGCCCGGGCCACCACATCGCGGAGCAGACGGGTCTTCCCGATCCCGGCGTCCCCGGACAGCACGACCACGCCGCCGGTGCCCTCGGTCAGGCCGAGGGCGGTGACGACGCGGTCGAGTTCGAGGGTCCGGCCGACCATCTCCCGGGAGTCGCGCATGCCGTCGATTATCCTCAACGGCTCGCTCTCCCGGGAGCGGACGCGTCCCGTCACGCGGCTCGGGTCTGCTCGCGGCGGCGGCGGACATCGCGCATGATGTCCAGCGACGAACGCCAGCGGCGCGGCTCGGGGATGAGGCCGCCAGAGGCCAGTCGCTCCTGGAGTGCCTGGTTCACGGCCTGGATGTCAGTCATCTGCGGATCCATGGTTCTCACCTCGCTTCGTTTTCCTTGGTGACTCCAGGGTGGTTCGCTGAGGTAGGGCCGGACATCGGGAGATCACCCCATCCTGCGGCGGCGGCTACCTCATTGCTCGTCGGTGGTGGGGTTCGGGGCCTCTGAGGTAGGGGCCACCCAGGCTGGATGAGTCGGCCGGGGCGGTCGTGGTGGGTGTCGCTGGTCGAGCTTGTCGAGACCTCTTCCCGCCGGTCGAGCGGTCGTGGTGGGTGCCGCTGGTCGAGCTTGTCGAGACCCATTCCCGCCGGCAGAAATTCTGCATGTGGCGACGGGCGAGAGTTCAACCAACCCTGCTGGACGAGCTCTCCTGCACCCGGCGGAAACGCCGCTCAGTGCCCGGGCAGCAACCGGAGCTGGGTGCGGGGCACCTTGCCCTCGGCGGCGAGCTGCGCGTAGGCGATCGGCAGGACGGCGGCGATGGTCTCGTCGTCGAACTGCCAGTCACCGGCGGCCAGCGCGTCCTCGAGTTGCACGCCCCGGCCGATCAGGTAGTCCACCTGCCCGTAGACCGCGGAGATCTCGGCGCGCTGGGTGAAGGCGAAGACCCGGTCCACCGGCTCGCCGTGGCCGGGCACCAGCAGGGTGTCCTCCCTGACCAGGCCGAGAATGCCGTCCAGAGCCGCAGGCCACTCCTTGAGGAAGCAGTCCGGTCCCATCGCCGGGGGAGCGGACTGCTCCAACAGGTCGCCGGTGAAGATCACCCGGGCGTCGGGGACGATGACGACCACGTCGCCGGCGGTGTGACCGCGTCCGAAGTGGACGAGTTCGACGTGCCGGTCCCCGAGATCGACCAGCCGGGCCAGGGCCAGCGGCTTGTTCGGCGGGCGCAGCCGATCGGGCGCGAAACCGAGCCCGGCGGTCTCCTCGGCGACCTGCGGGGCCTCCAGGGCGGCGAGCAGGCTCTCGTGGCCGTAGGTGGTCAGGTCGTCGAACGCGGCCAGCCCGTAGTAGTGATCGAAGTGGGCATGGGTGACCACCGCACCGACCAGCGGAACACCGGCAACCGCCGCGGCGGCCGCCCGGATCTCCGCGCCCTGGTCCGGCGACGATCCGGCGTCCACCACGAGAGCGCCGGTCGAGCCCACCACCAAGCCGATGGTGACCGAGGCCGGCTGGGCCACCGCACGCCAGATACCGGGCCGCAGTTCGGTGAACGGGGTCAGCGAGAATTGCACGGTGGCGAGCCTACGCGTAGCCGGCGGCCACCAGATCGAGCATCGAGCGGGACCAGGCGTCGACCACCTGGAGTCGCTCGGCGAAGGCGGGGTTCACCTGGGCCGTGCCGGTGTACCACAGCGCGAAGGCGACCTGGCGAAGGGCGATGAAGTCGTCCAGGTGCGTCACATCGATCTCACGGACGCCGCGGTAGCCGTCCAGCAGCGCCGTGCGGAAGGCCTCGTAGCCGTCGCCGTCGCGCTGCTCCCACAGGGCGACCGCCACGTCGTAGAGCCGGTGCCCGGTGCCGCAGTCGTCGAAGTCGATCAGCTTCACCCGGTCGCCCTGGAACACCGCGTTGCCCAGATGCAGGTCGGCATGGATCAGTCCGTAGTCGCCCTCGGCGGCCATCAGCGTCGCCAGCCGTTCGGCCACCCGGCCGAAACGCTCCCGCAGATCGCCCGGCAGCAGCTGCCAGACTTCGGACGCCGGCAGCCCGCCGTAGACCATCACGTCGCCGAAGAAGGCCTCGTGGTTCCAGTCGATGCGCTGGAACCGTTGGGGCGGCGTCCAGCCGTCGGCCTGCCGATGCAGGGTGGCCATCGCGGCTCCGAGCCGGCGTAGGTGTACCGGACGGGCCGAGTCTTCGTGAATCCTGCCGTGCTGCCAGCGCAGCACCGACACCACCCGGGTGTCGTCGCCCGCCCTCGCCTGCACGGTCGCCGCGCCCGCTCTGGTGGGTAGCGGTTCGGGCACCTCGAGATCGGTGTCCGCCCGCAACGCGGTCAGCCAGGCGAGTTCGGACTCAATGGCGAGCACCGGGTCAGCGTCACGTCCGTGCCGCTGCGGCCGGTGCACCCGGACCAGGAACCGGCCGGCCGGCGAGTCGTGCCGGAAGGTGGTGTTCTCGCCATGATCGACGAAGGTCAACGCGCCCGCGGGCAACCCGTAGTGCGCCAGGGCAGCGAGGGCGACCCGCCGCATGCGGGCGATCTGGGTGGCGCGAGTCAGCACACGCCAACTGTCACCGCTCACCGGGGTTCTCGGCAATGGGTCGTGGGGTCAACTGCTCGCCGACAGGGCGAGGAAGACCAGCCCCAGCGACGGGAAGAGTCCCTGCACCAGCGCGGCCCGCGCGCGTCCGCGGTCGTTGGCGACCAGCACCAACGCCGCCAGCACCATCGAACCAAGGGCGACGATCAGCAGGGTGGCCGAAACCACCGGCCACCAGAACAGCACCACCCCGGCACCGGCGGCGATAGCCAGGAAGAGGTTGTAGAAGCCCTGGTTGAAGGCCAGTTGCCGGGTCGTCGCGGCCTGCTCCGGCGTCGTGCCGAAAACCCGGCGAGTCGCAGCGTGCTCCCAGCGCAGCGACTCCATCCAGAAGATGTAGACGTGCATGAGCGCCGCCAAGGAGGCGAAGGTCAGCGAGACCACGCGCATTGATGCCTCGATTCCGTTGGTCGAGTTGGGCGACCCGACGGTAGGGACGGCGGCCTGCCGGGCAGGTTCGTCTAGACTGGCACTCAATCATCGAGAGTGCCAATAGCGCCGTGCCGAGGAGGGGTCATGCTGGACGACCGCAAGCTCGCCATCCTGCGCGCCATCGTCACCGACTACGTGTCCTCGCAGGAGCCGGTGGGCTCCCGCGCCCTGGTCGAACGGCACAACCTGGGGGTCTCGCCGGCCACCGTCCGCAACGACATGGCCGTCCTCGAAGAAGAGGGCTACATCACCCAGCCGCACACCAGCGCCGGCCGAATCCCCACCGACAAGGGCTATCGGTTGTTCGTCGACCGGCTGGCCGCGGTGAAGCCGCTGTCGCTGGCCGAACGGCGGGCGATCCAGACCTTCATGGCCGGCGCACTGGACGTCGACGACGTGGTGCGCCGGACCGTCCGGCTGCTGGCCCAGATCACCCAGCAGGTCGCCATCGTCCAGTACCCGGTGCTGTCCCATGCCACCATCCGGCTGATCGAGGTGCTGGCGCTCACTCCCGGTCGCGGCCTGGTGATCCTGGTCAACTCGGCGGGCCGGGTCGACCAGCGGGCGGTCGACCTGGTCGACGCCGGTGACGACCAGCTCGCCGAACTGCGCGGACGCCTCAACGCCGCCCTGGTCGGGAGAGCTCCGTCCGCGGCCGTCGAGCGGCTCAGTAGCCTGCTCGACGAACTGCCGCCCGAGCTGCGTCCGGTCGGTTCGGTGGTGATCGCCACCCTGCTCGAGTTGACCGCGGCCGACCCGGCCACCCGGGTGGTGGTCGGCGGCGTACCGAACCTGACCCGCTTCGGCGACCAATTCGAGACCACCGTGAAACCCGTCCTCGAAGCACTTGAGGAACAAGTCGTGCTGTTGCGGTTGTTGGGTGAAGCTGGTGGGTCCAGCGAGGTCACCGTCCGGATCGGACACGAGAACCCGTACGCACCGCTGCAGTCGACCTCGGTCGTGGCCAGCGCGTACAGTCACGGCGACGATGTCTGGGCGAGCATGGGAATCGTCGGCCCCACCCGGATGGACTATCCGACCACCATGGCCTCCGTGCGGGCGGTCGCCCGTTATGTCGGCCGCTTCCTGGCAGAAGGATGATGTTGACCAAGGACTACTACGACGTGCTGGGTGTGACCCGGGACGCGACCTCCGAGCAGATCAAGAAGGCGTACCGCCGGCTGGCGATGAAGTACCACCCGGATGTCGCCGACACCGCCGATGCCGCCGACAAATTCAAGGAGATCGGCGAGGCCTACGAGGTGCTGCACGACGCCAACAAGCGGGCGATGTACGACCGCGGCGTCGATCCGCTCGCCTCCGGCGGCTTCCCCGGTGGTGCGCAGGGCTTCGGCTTCCCCGGCGGGGGAGCGGCCGGCTTCGACTTCACCAACCTGGTGGACGCGATGTTCGGCCAGGCCGGCGCGCGTGGGCCGCGCTCCCGCGTCCGGCGCGGCCAGGACGCGCTGGTCCGGCTGTCGCTGACCCTTGCCGAGGCGGCGTTCGGCATCACCAAGCCGGTGCGGGTCGAGACCGCCGTGATCTGCGGCACCTGCAACGGCTCCGGCGCGAAGGACGGCGCCGAGCCGGTCACCTGCTCGACCTGTCACGGGCAGGGCGACATCACCCAGATCCAGCGCTCCTTCCTGGGCGACATCCGCACCACCCAGCCCTGCCCGGTCTGCCGCGGCTTCGGCACCACCATCCCGAACCCGTGCGGCGAGTGCTCCGGCGAGGGCCGCGTCCGGTCGCAGCGGACTATCAACGTGAAGATTCCCGCCGGAGTGAACGCCGGCAACCGGATCCACCTCGAGCATCAGGGCGAGGTCGGCCCCGGCGGCGGCCCGGCCGGCGACCTCTACGTCGAGTTGAGCGTCGAACCGCACGAGACCTTCAAGCGCAACGGCGATGACCTCGAGATGGTGATCAAGCTGCCGATGACCGCGGCGGCGCTGGGCACCGAGGTCACCCTGCCGACCCTGGAGGCCGAGCGGGACGACCTGGACGCCGAGTTGAGCACCGTCCGGCTGACGATTCCCAGCGGCACCCAGTCGGGCAGCCGGATCCCGATCGCCGGTCGCGGCGTGCCGCGGCTGCGGGGTGCCGGACGCGGCGACCTCGGCGTTACGCTGCTGGTGCAGACCCCCGGCCGGCTCGACGACCACCAGCGGAACCTGCTTCGGCAACTCGCCGAAGCACGCGGTGAAGCCGGCGCCGAGATCGCCGTGGAGAAGCAGCACAAAGGTGTATTCGGCTGGCTGAAGGACGCATTCACACAATGACCGAGGCTTTGTTCTTGGCGGACCTGGAATCCCCGGCGGTCGGCGACACGGTCGCCGTCACTGGCGACGAGGGACGGCACGCGGCGATCGTGCGCCGGATCCGCAAGGGCGAGGTGGTGCTGATCAGCGACGGCATCGGCCAAGCGATCCGCGGGCCGGTGCTGACCGCCGACGTCAACGGGCTGGTCGTCGAGGTCGCCGAGGTGCTCGCCGACCCGGTCCGGCCGCTGCGGGTCACCGTGGTGCAGGCGCTGGCCAAGGGGGACCGGTCCGAACTGGCACTGGAGATGCTGACCGAGCTGGGCGTCGACGAGATCGTGCCGTGGCAGGCGTCCCGCTCGATCGTGAAGTGGGCGCCGGACCGGGTCGAACGCGCGCTGGCCCGCTGGCGCACCATCGTCCGCGAGGCGACCAAGCAGTCCCGACGGTTCCGGGTGCCGCGGGTCAGCCCGCCGCTGACCACCGCCGAGCTGGCGCTGCGAATCCCTGAGCCCGCGCTGACGCTGGTGCTGCACGAGGGCGCTGACACCAGGCTGAACGCGGCCGACCTGCCCGCCGAGGGCGAAGTGATGGTGATCGTCGGGCCCGAGGGCGGGTTGACCCCGGAGGAGCTGGAGCTGTTCGCCGAGGCGGGTGGGCGTCCAACCCTGATCGCGGACGCGGTATTGCGGACGTCCACCGCCGGAGTCGTGGCATTGGCGCAACTGCAGGCTCTGGCGCGTGCGTGATCCGCTCAGCGTGGATGTGTCGCTTTGATCCCCACTAGGTTGCCGCGGGCGCGGAGGGGAGCCCGAGCCGCCCCCCTCCAGATCCGCCTCGCAAGCTCGGCAGATCTTCCGGACGCCCACCTACCTGCCTCGGGCTCCCCTCCGCGCCCGCTTTACGGTTGCGATTCGCTCGAGTGGTACGGCGGGGACGGTTCTTTTCGTTCCACTCAAACTGGGCGGAACGAAAACAACCGTCCCCGCCGTACCGCTGGTCGCTGTCCGGTGCCGTTGTCTCGTCCACGCCCGCTCGACGGTGGCGTCCGGCCCTGGTCGGCGTCGCGAAGGGCCGAATCGTGAGTTCTTCCTTCTCCTTCACACCGGGTGCGGTGCTGGCCAATGGCAAGGGCCGATCGGGTGTGATCGATACTCCGCACGGGCAGATTCGGACGCCGACGTTCGTGGCGGTGGGAACCAAGGCGACGGTGAAGGCGGTGTTGCCCGAGGCGGTCGCCGACCTGGGGGCGCAGGCGGTGTTGGCCAACGCGTACCACCTGTTCCTGCAGCCGGGCTCCGACATCGTGGACGCCGCGGGCGGGCTCGGCGCCTTCATGAACTGGCCCGGTCCGACCTTCACCGACTCGGGCGGGTTCCAGGTGATGAGCCTCGGTGCCGGGTTCAAGAAGGTGCTGGCGATGGACACCGTCGGGCTCGCCGACGACGACGTGATCGCCGAGGGGAAGACCCGGCTGGCGCACGTCGACGACGACGGGGTGACCTTCACCAGCCACCTCAACGGCGACCGGCACCGGTTCACCCCCGAGGTGAGCATGCGCATCCAGCACGAGTTGGGTGCCGACATCATGTTCGCCTTCGACGAGCTGACCACGCTGATGAACACCCGCGGCTACCAGGAGCAGTCGGTCGAGCGGACGCACGCGTGGGCCGTCCGGTGCCTGGCGGCGCACGCCGAGCTCACCGCGGCCCGCAGCCACAAGCCGTACCAGGCGCTGTTCGCCGTGGTGCAGGGCGCCCAGTACGAAGATCTGCGCCGACGGGCTTCCCGCGATCTGGCCGGTCTCGAGGTGGACGGCCAGGCGTTCGACGGCTTCGGCATCGGCGGTGCCCTGGAGAAGGAGAACCTCGGCACCATCGTCGGCTGGTGCACCGAGGAACTGCCGTTCGACAAGCCGCGACACCTGCTCGGCATCTCCGAGCCGGACGACTTCTTCGCCGCCATCGCCGCCGGCGCGGACACCTTCGACTGCGTGATGCCCTCCCGGGTCGCCCGCAACGCCGCGCTCTACACCCGGGACGGCCGGTTCAACGTCAACACCGCCAGGCACCGCCGCGCGTTCGAGCCGATCGAGGACGACTGCGACTGCTACACCTGCGCCCACTACACCCGGGCCTACCTGCACCACCTGTTCAAGGCCAAGGAGATGCTGGCCTCGACCCTGGCCACCATCCACAACGAGCGGTTCACCGTCCGGCTGGTCGATGAAATCCGGGCGTCCATCGAGACCGGTGAGTTCGACGCCTTCCGCGACGCGTTCCTCGGCCGCTTCTACGCCGGACGCCGCTGACCCAGTTCGACCATCCGGGGACGGTTCTTTCCGTTCGAGAATCGCATGTTCGGGGACGGTTCTTCTCGTTCGAGAATCCGCATCTCCGAGAACTGTCCCTGAACCTTCGACTTTCGAACGGAAAGAACCGTCCCCGGATCTTCGAGAACCGCATGCCGGAGAACCGTCCCCCGGTGTGCGGAGAGACCTGCGAATCGGCAGCAAACAAGGATCCGGATCGCGCTGGAACAGACCAGCCCGATCCGGATCCTTGTTTCGCGGGGTCAGCGCCGCGGGCCGCCACCTCCGCCGAAGCCGCCGTTGGTGGTCACCTGCGAGGTGTCGGTGGTGCCAACGGAACTGCCATCGACGTAGACCGTGTAGGTCTCGCCTGCCTTGATCTGGTCGTTGGAGATCACCAGGGACGCGATCTGCCGGCTGGGGGAGTAGCTGGCCACCACGGTGCCGGAGGAGTCCTTGACCTCCACCTTCGAGCCGGCCGCCGCAATCAGGCTGATCATCAGCGACTTCTGCGACGAATCGGTGCTCGGGGCCTGCGCCATCCCCGACGAGCCGCCGGCGACGATGCTGCCGCCGGTGATGGTGAAGGTGCCGTTGTAGTCCAGCGCGGCATTGCCGTTGTTGGTCGGCCCGTTGACCACCACGGTTCCGCCGGTCATCGTGATGGCGCCGTTGGAGTCGAGCCCGTCGCCGTCCGCGGTCACGGTCAAGGTGCCGCCGGAGACGCTGAGCAGGGTGCCGGTCTGGGCTTCCATGTCGCCGGCGGTGCTGGCCGAGTCGGTGGCGTTCACCCCGTCGTCGCTCGCGGTGAGGCTGGTTTCACCACCGCTGATGCTGATCACCTTGGCCTCCAGCCCCTCGACCGACTTGGTCACCACGGTGCGACCGCCGGTGATGGTGATCGCCGTCCAGGCGTCGATGCCGTCGTCGCCCGAGGCGAGCTTCACCGTGCCGTCCGCGACGCTCACGTAGCCGAGTCCGGCATCGGATTCGTTGTCGGACTTCAGCGAGTCGCCGCCGCTGGTCACCTCGACGGTGCCGCCCTTGACCACCACATAGTCCTTGCCGCGGATGCCGTCGTCCTTGGCGGTCACCTTGATGGTGCCGGAGACGATCACCAGGCCGTCCGAGCTGGCGATGCCGTCGTTGTAGTTGCCGGTCACATTCAGGGTTCCGTTGCCGATGATGGTCAGGTCGTCCGAGCTGTCCAGTGCGGCGTTGGGGTCGTCGTCGCCGGTGGCGGCGTAATTCGCGCCGTCGGTGATCGAGTTGGTGGTGCCGTCGGTCAGCACCAGGACGGTCAGGTCGGCCTGGGCGATCACCACCGCCGAACCGTCGGAGTTGGTGATCGAGGCGTTGTCCATGATCAGGTAGACGATGCCGTCGCCCTCGTTGTTCACCACGACCTGGCCGTCTGCGAGGGTGCCGGTGAGGCGGTAGGCGCCGGCGGCGGTGATGGTGATCACTCCGTCGGCCACGGTGACACCGTCGGTTGCCTTCGGGTCGGCGAGGTCGATGGTGACCTCCTTGCTGCTGTCCCAGGTGTGGTCGGCCTCGGTGTCGTGGTCGGCGGTGAGCGCGACGGTCGCGGCGGTGCCGGTGCTGGTCGAACTGGTGGACGTGGTGGAGGCGGTCGCCGCCACGCCGGCGCAGCCCGCAAGGCCGATCAGGGCCGCGGCCACGCCGCCGGCGATCCAGGTCTTCACGCTGGTCAGGTGCTTGTTCATGGTCATTGGTCTTTCTGTTTCGATGTCGGTGAGGAAGTGCTGATCGATGCTGTTCCGAGTGAGGACGTGCCCGGCGGGATGAGCGACGGCGCCCAGATCGTGTGGGCGTATCGGTTCATCCGGCGCACGAGCTGGGGATCGTCGAGCGCTCGCCGGGTGCGCCGCAGCCGGGACGTGATTGATCAGCGCTTCCTCAGTGGGTGAGGGCTTCGGCGGCCGGTGCGGCGACCAGGGGTGCGGCGGTACGGACCCGGTAGCGGACGTCCACGACGGTGGTGTCGCGCACCTGATCGACCTGCTGGACGGTGAACTGCTTGATCTCGGCGCCGAGCAGCGTGCTCAACTCGGTGCGCAACTCCAGTTCGTCGGTGATCGCCCGGTCGAGAGTGAGCACCTGATGCCGGTAGCCGCCGAACATCGCGGGGTGATCGGCGAGGAACATCACCGCGACCAGCAGTCCGATCAGGACCTGGCCGAGCCAGGTCGGGTCGAGGGTGAGCCCGGCCAGCAGACCCATCGCCAGTGAGACGAAGTAGTAGGCAACCTCGGAGTGGCTCAGCTCCGAGGAGCGCAGCCGGATGATCGACAGGACGCCGAACAGGCCCAGTCCGAGACCGAGGCCGACGGACGCCCCGGCGAGCGCCGCGCTGACCGCCAGGACGGCGACGTTCAGGCCGATCATCGCGACCATCACCTCGCGGCGACGATAGCGTTGGAAGTACACCCCGAACGCCAACACGACGATGGCGACGAGATCGATGCCGAGACTGACCGGATTCATGGGTTCATTTCCTTCGTTGATTCGATTTCGCTACCCGGTGTGGTGCGTGATGATCCGACGGTAGGAAACCCACCCGGCACGGACCTTTGAGGTTCCTGTGTGGTGTCTGTGGGCGCCTCGCGGGGTTGGCGACCGGTGGAAAGCCGGTTGATAGCCTGACCCGACGCCGGGTCGTCCGGCTCACACGATGAGGAGCGACATGCCACAGGTCGTCGTCGGCGCGGCCACGGACGTAGGCCGAGTGCGAGAGCATAACGAGGACGCCTTCCTGGCCGGCGACCGGGTCTGGGTGGTGGCGGACGGCATGGGCGGACACGCGGCCGGCGACGTTGCCAGCCGGCTGGCCGTCGACTCGCTCGCCGAACTGGACGGCACCGACGAACTGCGTCCCGCCCGCGTGCACGCGGCCGTGGCCAGAGCGAATTCGGCGGTGATCGGCTATGGCAGGGAGCACCCGGAGGCTCGGGGGCTGGGCACCACGGTGGCCGGACTGGTCGAGTTGGAGATCGACGGGGTTCCGCACTGGGCCGTGTTCAACGTGGGCGACTCCCGCGTCTACCGCTACGCCGACGGCGAGCTGAGGCAGGCGACCATCGACCATTCCGAGGTCGAGGAACTGCTCGAGGCGGGACTGATCGATGCCGCACAGGCCCGGGACCACCCCGCGCGGCACCTGATCACCCGCGCCATCGGCATGCTGCCGACGCCTCCGGTCGACCTGTGGCTGCTGCCCCGGACGCCCGGCGAGCGCTTCCTGCTCTGCTCCGACGGGCTCAACTCGGAGCTGGAGGACCAGCAGATCGCGGACGTCCTGGCTGCCCACGACGATCCGGGCGAAGCTGCGTCAGCCCTGGTGGCGGCGGTATTGGGCACCGAAGCACGGGACAACGTGACCGTCGTCGTGGTGGACGCGCGTCCTCAGCAGGGCCGGGCGGACGATGCCTAGGCGCCGCCGCCTCCGGGCGCCGGCGCCTAGGCCGATCTTGGCTGGTCGAGCGTGTCGAGACGAGACCGTGTGCGCCGGCAGGGGGTTTCGACAAGCCCAACCCGCAAGCTTCGACAAGCTCAACCCCGCGGTGGCGGCGCGTCCCCGCGGACTTGCCGATCTTCGCTGGTCGAGCGTGTCGAGACCCCGCCGGCAACGGGTTTCGACGAGCTCAACCAGCGGAACCCCGGATTGGTCAGCACATCCCTGACAAACGTCAGAGTTGTAGCTGACGACGCCCGACACTCAGCTCGAGGACGGTACCGCGATGCCCTCGCGCCGACGAATCCAGCCGATGATCCGGTAGGTGACCGGCAGGAAGATCACCTCGACCAGCACTTTGTAGACGAAACCGACCAGGGTGTAGTTGATCAAGGTGGGCAGATCGAGGCTGCCGCCGCCCAGGAAGGCGCCCAGCGGACCGAATGCGATCAGGCAGAAGACCAGGGTGTCGGCGAACTCCCCGACCACCGTCGAGCCGACCAGCCGGACCCAGAGCCGTCCCGGACCGAACCGGTCGCGGATCCAGACCAGGACCACCGCGTTGAGGAATTGCCCGGCCAGATAGCCGGCGAGGCTGGCCAGCACGATCCGCGGCACGAAGCCGAGCACCGCATTCCAGGCATCGTTGTTCGGCCAATCGGACGCCGGGGGTGCGGCGGCGACTACCGCGAAGGTCAGCGACATCAGCGCCGCCAGCCCGAAACCCGTCCAGATCGCTCGACGGGCTTTCGCCAACCCGTAGACCTCGGCCAGCACGTCGCCCAGCACGTAGGTCAGCGGAAACAGGAAGGCGCCGCCGTCGGTGATGATCGGCAGCACCGGAAAACCGCCGACCTCGACTGAGGGACCGAACTCGATCAGCTTGGTCGCGGACACGTTCGAGATCAGCAGCAGGCCGCAGAAGGCGGCCAGCACCAGGTCGTAGGTGGGGCGTCGCGGCGGGAGTGGCGAGGTCACGGGCCGGAAGCCTAGCCGTGTCTCTTCCGGTCGGAGCATCCCCGCCGTGGGATGGGCGCAGACCTGCTCCGGCTCAGGAACGGGGTGGATCTGCGTCGCGGGCACGAATCCGCGCAGGTTGCCCGTCGTCCTCGCCCCAGCTGAGGTGAGGTGGCAGGCTAGTGCCATGACCGACTTCGACCCGACGATGCCCGATGAGTCCGAGCAGCTCGACCAGCTGCAGGCCGACGACTCGCTGATCGACCGCGGGGTCGCGGACGTGCTCGACGAAGGCTACGTGTCGCCGGAGAAGTGGTCGCCGGCGCAGAGCTACGGCAACACCGCGGCCGAGATGCGGCACGGCGAGACCCTCGACCAGCGGATCGCCCAGGAGGAGCCGGACGTTTCGCCCGCCGACTCGAAGTGGAACGACGACCCCGCCGAACTCCGGCAGGTGGGCAAGCGCCGGGCCGGCCGTCTGGTGGACGCCGAAGGGGGCTACGGAGAGTTCGACAACGAGGCCGAGAGCGTCGGTCACGACGTCGGGTTCGCGGGTGGCGCGGCGAGTGCCGAGGAGGCCGCGATGCACATCATCGACGATTACGAGGACGATGACGACGACTGAGCTGTACCCGGCGTCCGAGCCGTTGCGAACCGGTCGCCTGGACGTGGGCGACGGGCACACCCTGTACTGGGAGGAATGCGGCAATCCGGACGGCAAGCCGGTGGTCTTCCTGCACGGTGGCCCCGGTGGCGGCTGCAGCCCGGTGCACCGGCAGTTCTTCGACCCCGCGCGTTACCGGATCGTGCTGTTCGACCAGCGCGGCTGCGGTCGCAGCACCCCGCACGCCAGTGCCCCGGACGCCGATCTGAGCAGCAACACCACCTGGCACCTGGTCGCCGATGTCGAGCGGCTCCGGGCCGCCCGCGGCATCGAGCGCTGGCAGGTCTTCGGCGGCTCGTGGGGCAGTTCGCTCGCCCTCGCCTACGCGCAGGCGCACCCCGGCGTGGTCACCGAACTGGTGCTGCGCGGCATCTTCACCCTGCGGCGCAGCGAACTCGACTGGTACTACAACGGTGGCGCCGCCAACCTGGCACCGCAGTGGTGGGAGCGGTTCGAGGCTCCGCTGATCCGGGCGTTCGGCGCGCTGCCGGCCGGATTCGACCGGATCGATGGCTACCACCGGCTGCTCTTCGACCCCGACCCCGCAGTGCACCTGCCGGCCGGTGTGGCGTGGACCAGCTGGGAGGCGGCGACGTCCACCCTGGAGTTCTCCGAGGCACTGGTGGAGGACTTCTCCGACCCCGACTTCGCGCTGGCGTTCGCCCGGATCGAGAACCACTACTTCGTCCACGGTGGCTGGCTCGACGAAGGCCAGCTGATCGCCGGCGTCGATCCGATCCGGTCGATCCCGGCGGTGATAGTGCAGGGCCGCTACGACCTGCCGTGCCCGATGGTGACCGCCTGGGATCTGCATCGAGCCTGGCCGGAGGCCGATCTCCGGATCGTCCAGGCAGGTCACGCGGTGACCGAACCCGCGATCGCCGCCGAGCTGATCAAGGCGACGGACGCGTTCGCGTCCGGCTGAGCGGGCCAGCCGCGACCGATCCCGGGGCGGCCTGAAGGGGGTGGGCAGCCGCACCGCGATCCGGCTAGCCTCGACGGATCGACCCTCATTCCGATCCGATCAAGGAGCCTCGATGACCAACGATCCGCACAACGGCGGCGACATCGCGTCCGGCCATGGCGATTCCACGGTGACCGGTCCGGTCTCCGACGAGAAGGCCGAGCAGATGAAGCGCAACCAGGCCGAGAAGAACGACGGTCCGCCCAGTTCCGGGGACAGCGCCGGCGACGCCGAGGGCGACGAATAGCGGCGGTCGATCTCGCGGCCGGCCGTGCGACGGATTCTGTCCGGGCCGCTGGATAGCCTGCCCGGGTGACCCTTTCCGCAACCGGCACCCCGGCGTCCGTCGACCTCCGGCGGCGGCGCCGCTCCCGGCTGGCGGTGTCGATGCTGTTCGTCCTGTCCGGGGCGCTGATGGGCGGCTGGGCCGGACGCATTCCGTCGGTACGTGACCAACTCGGCGTCTCGGACGGGGAGTGGGGCCTGATCGTGCTCGGCGGTCCGATCGGCGTCCTGCTGTCACTGCTGGTGCTGGCCCGGGTGATCACCCGGACCGGGTCACGGCTGCCCTCGATAGTCGGGGCCGCGGGCATGCTGGTGCTGACACCGGTCGCGGCTCTGGCCACCACCCCCGCCGCGTTGATCGCCTGCCTGCTGATACTCGGCCTGGCCCAAGGACTGCTGTTCGGCCCGATGAACGCGCTGGCGGTCGAGGTGGAGCGCGGCTACGGCCGCAGCATCTTGTCCTCCTTCCACTTCTGGTACAGCGGCGGCCAGTTCCTCGGCGGTGTGCTCGGAGTGCTGGCCGGTGTGCTGCGGCTGGCCCCGGCGGTCCAACTGGCGGCGTCCAGCCTGTTGCTGGCCGGCTTGTACCTGGCCACCGCGCGGTTCCTGCCGGACACCGAACGTCGTGCGTCCGCGCCCGGACTGGCCGAGCCGGGGTCGGTGCCACCCGACCCGCAGCCCGCGGTTCGTGGCTGGACGCCGCAGATCGTGCTGCTGGCGGCGATCGGCTTCCTCTCGTCGATCAACGAGGGCGGCTCGGTGCAGTGGAGCGCGTTGTACACGGTCTCGCTCGGCGGCGGGATCGCGCTCGGCTCGGTCAGTCTGGTCTGCTATTCGCTGTCGATCGCGGTGGTGCGGCTGGTCGGTGATCGGATCATCGAAGTCGTCGGACGCCGCAGGTTCCTGCAGCTATCGGCCGCCGTGTCCGCGGTCGGGATGGGCATCGCCTTGTCGGTCGGCACCGTCCCCGCCGCATTGATCGGGTTCGCCTGCGTCGGCATCGGCAGCGGATGCATCGTCCCGGTGGTGATGACCCTGGCCGGCAACCAGCCGTCGGTGCCGTCGGCCAAGGCGGTGGCTCTGATCAGTCTCGGCGAGTGGCCGGCGTTCCTGCTCGGCCCGCCGCTGATCGGCGGTCTGGCCGAGCTCTTCGGCCTGCGCGGTGCACTCGGGGTGATTGTGCTCGGGGCCCTGCTGATCCTGGTGCTGGCCATGTTCGTCCGAGAGCACACCCCCGCTCGCTAACTCGGGGACGGTTCTTTTCGTTCGGGTTTCGCACGTCCGGGGACGGTTCTTTTCGTTCGGGTTTCGCACGTCCGGGGACGGTTCTTTTTGTTCGGGTTTCGCACGTCCGGGGACGGTTCCTTTTGTTCGGGTTTCGCACGTCCGGGGACGGTTCTCTCGGTCAGCCCATCTCGACGACGAGGTCGGCCCGGACGCGGGTGCTGGCCACCCGCGCCGCATTCGGTTCGTCCACGGAGAACACCCAGTGCTCGGCGTGCTCTGGCGTATCACCATGCCCCAGCCGCCGACGGATCAGCCGGCGGCGTCGCTCGGCATCGTCCAGGCGCAGGTACCAGACCTCGTCCAGTTCGGGTCGGACGCCGCCCCACCCGTGGTCGTCGAACAGCAGATAGTTGCCCTCGGTGACCACCAGCGGCACCTCGGGGGCGACCCGGACGGCGCTGCCGATCGACTCTTCGATATCGCGGTCGAAGAGCGGCGCGTACAGCGACGCCTGCTGGCTGCGCAGCCGGTGTAGCAGGGTGACATAGCCATCGACGTCGAAAGTGTCCGGGGCACCCTTGCGTTCGCGGCGTCCGAGCCGAACAAGCTCGGCGTTGGCGAGGTGAAAGCCGTCCATGCCCACCACGACCATGGTGCCGCCAAGGCGCTGCGCCAGCAGCGCGGACAGGGTCGACTTCCCGACGCCGGGCGGTCCGGCGATACCCAGCAGCCGACGTCCACCGGCGGCGGCGAGGTCGGACGCCCGATCGAGCGCCTGGGCGAGGGAGACCGTGGGCGGGCTGCTGGGCATGAGGACAAGCATGACCCAGCGCCGGAGAGAACCGTCCCTGGACGTGCGGCTTTGGAACGAAAAGAACCGTCCCCGGACGTGCGAGACCCGAACGGAAAGAACCGTCCCCGGACGTGCGAGACCCGAACGAAAAGAACCGTCCCCGGACGTGCGAAACCCGAACGAAAAGAACCGTCCCCGGATGTGCGGGAGGGGCCCGTCCCCCGGGGGTGCGGGAGGGGCGACCCGGGCGCTGTCGGCGGGTCGGGCTAGGATTCCCTTCGTCCGATTCGAGGAGGAAGATTGCGAAAAGCCGGCAGCGAACCGTCCGAGCCCACCGGGGTGCGCCGGATCACGGTTCCGTCGTCGATCGACATGGTGAACGTGCTGGGCCCGCGGGACGAGTTCCTGGCGATTCTCGAGCGGGAGTTGTCCGCCGACGTCCACGTCCGCGGCAACGAGGTGACGTTCACCGGTGCGCCGGGCGACGTCACGGTCGCCGCCGAGGTGCTCACCGAACTGATCACCATCGTGCGCACCGGCCAGGGACTCACCCCGGACGCCGTCGAGCGGGTGGTATCGATGACCGCGCAGCAAGCGGAGACGCTGCGTCCGGCCGAGGTGCTGACGCAGAACATCCTGTCCAGCCGAGGGCGCACCATCCGTCCCAAGACGCTCAATCAGAAACGCTACGTGGACGCCATCGACGCCCACACGGTGGTCTTCGGCATCGGCCCGGCCGGTACCGGCAAGACCTATCTCGCGATGGCGAAGGCCGTCCAGGCGCTGCAGGCCAAGGAAGTCAACCGGATCATCCTGACCCGCCCGGCGATCGAAGCGGGGGAGCGGCTCGGCTTCCTGCCCGGCACGCTGACCGACAAGATCGACCCCTACCTGCGGCCGCTCTACGACGCCCTGCACGACATGATCGACCCCGAGTCGGTGCCCCGGCTGCTCACTGCCGGGACCATCGAGGTCGCGCCGCTGGCGTACATGCGAGGACGCACGCTCAACGACGCGTTCATCATTCTGGACGAGGCGCAGAACACCTCGATGGAGCAGATGAAGATGTTCCTGACCCGGCTCGGTTTCGGGTCGAAGATCGTGGTCACCGGTGACGTCACCCAGGTGGACCTGCCCACCGGCACCCGGTCGGGGCTGCGGATGGTGCAGGGCATCCTGGACGGCGTCGACGACATCGCGTTCTGCCAGCTGACCAACCACGACGTGGTCCGGCACCGGCTGGTCGGCCGGATCGTCGCCGCCTATGACCGCTTCGAATCCACCGAGCCATCCGCCAACCAGCGCCGGGAGCGCCGATGACCGTCGAGATCAACAACGAGTCGGGCGTCGAGGTCGACGAGCAGCGGCTGGTGGCCCTGGCGCTCTTCGCGATGGACAGCCTGCGCATCCACCCGCAGGCCGAGCTGTCGATCCTGCTGGTCGATACCGAGACGATGGCCGCTTACCACGAGAAGTACATGGACGAGCCCGGCCCGACTGATGTGTTGAGCTTCCCAATGGACGAATTGCGCCCGCCCAAGGACGGCGAGGAGCCGCCGCTGGGCATGCTCGGCGACATCGTGCTCTGCCCCGAGGTGACCGCGGCGCAGGCGTCCGACTCGAACCGGACGCCTGAGCAGGAGGCCGACTACCTGCTGATCCACGGTCTGCTGCACCTGCTCGGCTATGACCATGCCGAACCCGAGGAGAAGCAGGTGATGTTCGGACTGAACGACCGGATCATCGCCGCCTGGGCGGCGAAACGGGGCTGACCGATGGCCCGCCCGCTGAACTCGGCGCTATCGGTGCACCCGTCCGCGGATCGGTGAGCGGCCGGTGAACCCGCGCACCCGGCTCACCTGGGAGGAACTGCCCGGGCAGGTCCGGACGTGGGCGCAGCGGGCGCTGGGATCGCCGGTGGTGCGGGTCGACCACGCCAGCGGTGGCTACTCGCCCGGCACCACCGATGCTCTGTTCTGCGCCGATGGCAGCCGCGGCTTCCTGAAAGCCGTGCATCCTTCGATCAACCCTGACAGTCCCGGACTGATCCGGTCGGAGCGGCAGGCGCTGGAGAAGCTGCCCGCCGGCCTCCCGATCGCCGGGCTGATCGCCGCCCTCGACGAGGGCCCGGACGGCTGGGTCGCGATCCTGATCGAGCACGTCGCGGGCGAGCAGCCGCCGCTGCCCTGGACCAACGAGCTGATCGGCACGGTGCTCGCCGCGCTGCGAGTCACCGAGAGCGTCCGCGTCCCGGATCTCCGCGACGCCGTGGACGCGCTGAGACCGCTGCTCGAGCTGTGGCCGGGACTGGCCGGCCGGGCCGACCTCGACCCTTGGCTGGCGGCTCGGCTGCCCGCCCTCGATGCCGCGGCCCGGCGTGCGCTGGCCGCGGCTGCCGGCGAGACGCTGCTCCACCTGGATCTGCGTGCCGACAACTTGCTGCGTCGTCCGGACGGCACGATCGCCATCGTCGACTGGGCCTGGGCGGCCCGCGGGGCGTCCTGGGTCGACCCGGCCGGGCTGATCATCGAGTTCATCTCCAGCGGTTCGGCGGAGGTGGACGCAGATGCCTGGCTCGAGCGGATCGCGACCGACCAGGGCGTGCCGGCGGCGTTGATCGCCGACTTCCTGACCGGCGCCCTGGGCTATTTCGAGAGTGCCGGCAGGTCGCCGGATCCGCCTGGGCTGCCGACCGTCCGCGAGTTCCAGCGCTTCCAGGCGTCAGCCCTGCGCGGCTGGCTGCGTTCCTCCCGACACACCGGTCAGCTGCGGGACCGCCGGTGACGACGGTGGGCACGGCTGCTCAGCTGGCGGGACCAGTTCCCGCTCCCGCCGCACCAGGCTGAAGCCGACCGCAGCCAGCGCCAAGCCGACGGCGGCCATCGCGGCACCCACCCAGGCGGGTGCGACGAAGCCCCATCCGGCCGCGATCACCGTGCCGCCGAAGAAGGCGCCCAGGCTGTTGCCGACGTTCAGTGCCGAGTGGTTCAGGGCGGCCGCGATCGATTGATTGTCCTCGGCGACGTCCATCAGCCGGGTCTGGATCGACGGCGCCAGGATCGAGCCGCAGAAGTTCAGCGCGAACAGCAGCGCGGCCAGCACGAGGATCCACTGGGCGGTGAGCCCGATCAGCACCAGCACCAGTCCGGTGCCGACGAAGGCCCCCAGCAGTGTCCGCCGCAGGTCCCGGTCGGCGAGCCGTCCGCCGATCAGATTGCCGATGGTCATGCCGACGCCGCTGATCACCAGGGCCACCGGCACCGCCCAGGCCGGCGCGTGGGCAACTTCGGTCACCATCGGCGCGACGTAGCTGTTGACCGCGAAGAAGCCGCCGAAGCCGATGGCGCCGATTCCCAGCGTCAGCCAGACCTGTCCGATCCTGAAGACCCGCAGCTCGGCGCGAAGTGTGCGCTCCGGGCTACCGGGATGCCGCGGCACGAATGCGGCGATGGCCAGCCGTGCCCAGCGCGAACACCACGGCCACCGCCATGAAGGTGACCCGCCAGCCGTAGTTCTGGCCCAGGAACGTGCCGAGCGGAACCCCGACCACATTGGCGATCGTCAGGCCGGTGAGCACGAAGGCGATGCCCTGCGCCCTGCGTTCAGGCCCCAGCACGTCCGCGGCGACGAGTGCGCCGATGCCGAAGTAGGCACCGTGGGGCAGTCCGGCCAGCAGTCGCGAGAAGGCCATCCATTCGAAGCTTGGTGCGAGGAAGGTGAGCGCGTTGAAGACGGTCAGGGCGAGGGCCAAGGCGATCATCACCCGGTGCCGGGGGAATCGTGCAACTGCGCCGGCGATCGTCGGCGCCCCGATCACCACGCCGAGTGCGTACAGCGAGATCAGCACGCCGGCCTGTGCGATCGCGCTCTCCGGGTCGGACGTCCAGCTGGCGGGCAGCAGGTCTTTGGCCAGATCGGGCAGCAGGCCCATCACGACGAACTCGGTCATGCCGATGCCGAAGCTGCCGATGGCAAGGGCGACAAGGGCTGCGGTGCGCGCCCGGCGTGAGGTGGAGGCGTCCATGCCTGTATTCTAGTTCAGTTGACCAATAATCGCCCAATCGGCCCTCTCTCGTGCTAAGGGTGACCGCCGTCGGCGGCCGACTGTGATCCATCGGGCCTACTGCCATAGACTGTCCGCTCGATTACCCGGGTGAGAAACGAGTGATGAAACCCTGTTGACCGACCTGGAATGGCTCGAACTGGCTATTGCGGCGGCCTGTGTGCTGCTGGCCGCCCCGCTTGTCGCCGCTGAGGCCGCCCTGCCAGTCCTTCTCGAAGAGCCGCGCGCAGCGCCTGCTCGATGCGAATCGCGGGGGCGCGAGGGCACTCGTCCACATCACCGAGGACCCGGCGCCGACGCTGAACACCCTGCTCTTCGTCCGTATTCTCGCCGAGATCGTGTCGATCGTGATGGTCGCACTGTTCGTCTTCGGTCGCTTCGAGGCCACCTGGGCGCGGGTGCTGTACTCGGTCGGGATCATGGTGCTGGTCTCGTTCATCCTGCTCGGGGTCGCTCCGCGGACCCTGGGCCGGCAGCACGCGGACGCGGTGGCGCTGGCCGCCGCCCGGCCGTTGTCGATACTGACCAGCGTGCTCGGACCGATCCCGCAGGTGATGATCCTGATCGGCAACGCGCTGACTCCCGGCAAGGGCTTCGCCGACGGCCCGTTCAGTTCCGAGGCCGAACTGCGTGAGCTGGTCGACTACGCCGAGGCGTCCGACATGATCCAGGCCGACGAGCGGAAGATGATCCACTCGGTCTTCGACCTGGGCGACACGATCGCCAAGGAGGTGATGGTGCCGCGCACCCAGATGGTCTACATCGAGCACACCAAGACCGTCCGGCAAGGGGTTTCGCTCGCACTGCGGTCGGGATTCAGCCGGATTCCGGTGATCGGCGAGGACGTCGACGACATCTGCGGGGTGCTCTACCTCAAGGACGCGATCCGCCGGATGTACGACAACCCCCGGGCCCAGGCGACTGAGACCGTCGAATCGCTGATGCGCCAGCCGACCTTCTGCCCCGATTCCAAGCCGGTGGACGAGCTGCTGCGCGAGATGCAGTTGACCCGCTCGCACGTGGTGATCGTGGTAGACGAGTTCGGCGGCACCGCCGGGCTGGCCACCATCGAGGACATCCTCGAGGAGATCGTCGGCGAGATCGTGGACGAGTACGACCAGGAGGTGCCGCCGTCGATGGAGATCGGGCCGAACCGGTTCCGGATCTCGGCCCGGCTGAGCGTGGACGACCTGGGCGAGCTGTTCGGGCTGAAGGTTGACGACGACGATGTCGACACCGTGCTGGGCCTGATGGGTAAGGAGCTGAACAAGGTGCCGATCCCCGGCTCCGTGGTGGTCTGGGAGGGCATCCAGTTGGTGGCAGAGCGTGGCATCGGACGCCGCAACAGCATCCTGACCGTGCTGGCGTCCCTGGTCGAGGAGCCCGCGGAAGACCCCGCCGAGGGCGGCGTGGACGCCGCGACACAGCTGGCGTCCGACTCGGCGAAGCGGGCCAGCTGATGCACCGTTCCGGATTCGCCTGTTTCGTCGGACGCCCCAATGCCGGCAAATCGACCCTGACCAACGCGATCGTCGGGCAGAAGGTGGCGATCGCGTCCTCGCGTCCTCAGACCACCCGGCACGCCGTCCGGGGCATCGTCACCCGGCCGGACGCGCAACTCGTCATTATCGACACCCCTGGGCTGCATCGTCCGCGCACCCTGCTCGGCGAGCGGCTGAACGACCTGGTCTACGCGACCTGGTCGGAGGTGGACGTGATCGGCGTCTGCCTGCCCGCCGACCAGCGGATCGGTCCGGGCGATGAGTTCTTGGTCGGCGAGATCGCCAAGTTGCCCAAACGCCCGGTGCTGGTGGCCCTGGCCACCAAATCCGACCTGATCGGCAAGCAGCGGATGGCCGAACACCTGCTGAAGATCGCGTCCCTGGAGGAGAAGCTCGGCATCCGCTGGGCCGAGGTGGTGCCGGTCAGCGCGGTCACCGACGATCAGGTCGACCTGGTCACCGACGTGTTGATCGGGCAGTTGCCGGAAGGCCCCGCTTACTACCCGGACGGCGAGGTCACCGATGAGCCGACCGAGAACGCTGATCGCCGAACTGATCCGCGAGGCGGCACTGGAGAAGATGCACGAGGAGCTGCCGCACTCGATCACCGTCACCATCGACGAGATGGGCCTGCGCGAGGGGCGGCCGGAGCACAAGCCGCTGCTGGACGTGTTCGCCTCGCTGATCGTGGAGCGGGATTCGCAGAAGGGCATCGTGATCGGGCACCGCGGCTCGGTGCTCCGCGAGATCGGAACAGCGGCGCGTGCCCAGCTGACCGCACTGCTCGGCACGCCCGTCCACCTCGATCTGAAGGTGAAGGTACTCAAGGACTGGCAGCGCAACGCCAAACACCTGAACCGCCTCGGCTTCTAGCCCTGCGCGACGAAGTAGGCGTTATGGCGAGGCTCGGGTGGCGTGGGTCGGGGTCTCGCGGCGAAGTGAACGTTTTCGGACGGTCCGGGTGTCGCCAATACGCATCATTTTCGGCGACATGAAGCGGGTGGCCGAATCGTCCACGTGATTACGCGCGAATCTCGGCGGCACCCCGCACTCGGGCGCCGAGCCGGCCTTGGACGACGACTCGCCCGGACACCACGCGGGCGTCCGGGCGAATCGCCCTCCGGGGAGAGCCGCTACCGTGCGGGTCACTGCACGGTGGTCAACTCCACGGTGCCGGGGGCCAACCGGCGAGTGTTGAACGTATCGGCGCCCCCGCCACCGTTCACGATCAACCGATCGGTCGGTTCGACCCTGCTGAGCTGGATCTCTGCCGACAGGCCCTCCACGGTCACTGTCCCGCTGCCCACCCGGTCGGACGGCTCTCCGCTGATCCGGATGGCGTCCGCCTGGTTGCTGCCGGCCACGGTGACCGTGTCGACTGCCCGGTCGGGGTCGGGCACACCCGGCAGCCCCGACAGGTTGGCGACCACGGCCCGCAGGCCGCTTCCGCCGAGGTCGCCCACATCGAGGCTGTCCGCGCCGCCCATCGCGGCCACGTCAACCGCCTCGACCGAGCGCAGGTCCATCCGGATGTTGCCGAGGTCGCGAGTGAACAGGGACTCGCCCCGTCCCGTCCGGCTGACCGCGAACTTCTCGTCCTGGTTGGAACCACGGAAGACCAGCACGTCGGTCCCCGGGCCACCGTTGACCCTGTCGCTGCCTTCGCCCGGATCCCAGATGAACAGGTCGAGCTCACCGGCACCGAGGTCGGAGGTGTCGTCGCCGCGTCCGCCGTCGATCACATCGCTGCCCGGGCCGCCGATCAGGGTCTCGGCGGCATCCCCGCCCTGGATCTGGTCGTCGCCCGCGCCGCCGTCGGCGGTGAAGGTCAACGCGCCGGCCGGAATGCTGGCCGTGATCCGGTCGTCGCCGGCGCCACCGCGGACGATCAACTCGTCCTCGACGCCGGCACCGGTCAACTCGACATGCGCGGGCAGGCCGAGAACGTGGACGCCGGTGCCGTTCGGGCTGGTCTGGGCCAGGACATCGATGACGTCGGCCCGGCGGGTGCCCTCGACGATGGTGCGGCCCTGACTGCCGGGGTTGTTGCCGAGCCGGTTGATCACCTGCTTGACGCCGGTGCCGGCCAGGTTGCGCACGTTGATGGTGTCCTTGCCACCGAGCAGGTTGGTGTCGAGCACCTCGATGCCGTTCAGATTCATCGTGATGTTGGCGACGTCGCGGAAGAACCGGACCCGGCCACGCACGTTGCTGATCGTGACGTTCTCGTCGACTCCGGCGCCCAGGAACAACTGGGTGTCGTTGCCGGACTGGCCCTCGACGGTGTCGCTGCCCTCGCCGGGCGCCCAGCCGAACCGGTCGTCCCCCGAGCCCAGGTAGGCGATGTCGTCGCCGCGTCCGCCGAACACCGAATCGTTGCCGGCGCCGCCGTAGAACCGCTCGGCGCCCGGCCCGCCGGCCAGCAGGTCGTCTCCGGCGCCGCCGTATACCCGCGTCTTGATGGTGGCCGGGATCTCGACCGTGCTGAGCCGATCATTGCCGCCGCGGCCGTCCAGAACCAGCGACTTGACCAGGGCCTCGGGAACGAGGGTTTCGGCCTTGCCATCGCCGTCCAGGTCGACGCCGAGCTGGGCGACGCCGTCCACGGTGGTGTGGGTGAAGCCGATCGAGTCGGCGGAAGAGGTGCCGATCACCGTGAGTGCTCCACGCCCGGCGGCGAAGGTCACGGTGCCGAGCGCCGGCGCTGCCTGCGCCTGCGGTGCCGAGGTCAGCCCGAGCATCGCGGCAAGCCCGCCGCTGAGAATGAGTGCCGGCAGTCTGCCCCGGCCGTCCCGTCGAAACATAAGAGTCTCCTTCTTGGTAAGTGGACTCCCACGACGCTACGGACGCCGCACCCGCCGTTGATCGGTGACGATTGCCCACTTCAGTCGATCGGATCACCCAGGTGTGGGTGCTGGGCATGATCGACCCACCCAGGTGCTCGCGGCCGTCAACCCGCCGCCACTACGCCCTCCCTAACTACCTGTGCCCTCCCACATGAGGGAGGGCACAGGTAGTTAGGGAGGGGTTGGGGGTGAGCCAGTCCCAGTCAAACCAGGGTGGCGGCGAGTGCGATCAGGGCCGGATCGCTGTCACGCGGCCCGACCAGGCACACCCCGAGCGGCCCGCCGGACGTCTCGAGCAGCGGAGCGCTGACGGCGGGGCGTCCGGTGATCCCCGCGATGCAGGTCAGCCGGAAGTTGGCTTTGCGATGGGCGTCGACGGACTCGGCGGACGACCACACCCGGGGTGCCGGACCGGCGGCCGACGGCAGCACCAGGACGGCCTCGCCGAGCGCGTCGTCGAGCGTCCGGCGCAGTTCGCCCAGGACGGCCCGAGCGGCAGCGTCCTCATCGGGCGTGATCGCGGACGCCGCGGCGAACCGCTCGCCGGCGGCACCCTTGAGCGCATCCGGATGAGCGGCCACCCAGTCGCCGTGCTGTTGCCAGGCCTGGAACGCCTGGTGCACTCGGAAGGCTTCGGCGGCGGCGTCCAGATCGGGCAGCCGGACGCGGGACGCACCGGGCAGCCGGGTCGCGGCCCAGCTCTGGAAATGCTCCGCGACGCCGGGTTCGAGGATGGGTAGGCCGCCGACCAGGTGGACCGCGGGGACGGTTCCTTCGGACCGCTCCGGGTGCCGCGCCGACGAATCCAGCAGCACCGCCGCGGCGCGACCCAGCAGGTCGGGGGAGCGGGTCAGTACCCCGACGGTGTCGAAGTCCGGGGCGAGCGGCAGCAGCCCTTCGGCGAAGACCGCGCCATGCGTCGAACGCCAGCCCCACAAGCCTTGATAGCTGGCCGGGATGCGCACCGAGCCGCCGGTGTCGGTGGCCAGCCCGATGGACGCCGCACCGAGCGACACCGCCGTTGCGCTACCGCTGGACGAGCCGCCCGGCAGCCCGCCCGGGACCACCGGGTTCACCGGCGTCCCGTAGTGCGGGTTGTCGCCGGCCAGGCTGTAGGCGAACTGGTCGGTCCGGGCGATACCGGCCACGGACGCCCCGGCTGCCCGCAGCCGCGCCACCGCTGCACTGTCCGTGGCCTCGACGGACGCCTCGGCCAGGAAGGCCGGGACACCGGCCCCGATCGGGTGACCGGCCACCGCGAACAGGTCCTTCACCGCGACCGTTTCGCCGTCCAGGATGCCGCTGCCGGACGGCGGTGCCAGCGGGTCCCCGGCCACTCGCCACACGGCCCGGTCGAAGGTCGGCGGGGGAGGTGCGACGTGCGCCGTCCGGACCCGCCAGGCGCCGTCGGTGCCGCGTTGCCACAGCTGCGTCTGCAGCCCCCGGCCGCCACGGTTGGGTGCGGTGACCGCCACCACGCCGGCGGCGTCCTCGGACAGCGGGAACACCCGGACGTCGACCAGCCGGCGGGGTGGCGCACCGCGGCGGACCGCCCGGAAGTCGTGGATCGCGGCATGTCCGACTAACAGCCCGCCGGGATCGCCGCGGAGGGTGTCGGGTGCGTCGGTGAACAGCTCGTCCATGGCCGCCAGGTCGTCGGCGCCGAGCGCCAGTTCGTAGGCGGCGAAAGCGTCCAGCAGGCCGGGGGGTGCGTCGGTGACCATCGTGTTCAGGGTCTCGACAAGCTCGGCCAGGGGGGAGCTGGGTTGGGTCTCGACAGGCTCGACCAGCGGCTGGGTCTCGACGGGCTCGACCAGCGGGGAGCTGGGCTGGGTCTCGACAGGCTCGACCAACGGGGAGCTGGGTGAGGTCTCGACAGGCTCGACCAGCGGCTGGGTCTCGACGGGCGCCGGATCCGGCTCAGCCACCGAAGTCCGCCTTCCTGATCCGGGCGTGGACGCCCTTGACCAGGTCGACCACCTGGGAGATGTTGAAGTCGGTGGCGGCGCTCAGATAGGCGTAGGCGAGGTGCGGGTCCATCCCGTAGCGGGCCTGCAGCAGCCCCAAAGCCGCCCGCACGCAGTTGGCCGCGGCGACGTCCAGGTCGGCGTCCAGGCCGGTCGGGATCAGGAACTCGCGGGTCTCGGCCAGCGGTCCGGTGAACTCGCCGAACCGCTCGACCGCCGCGGACGCCGGCACCACGTCCAACCTGACGGTCGCCCGCAGCGACGCCTCCAGTGCGGTCAACGCCACCTCGCCGTCGCCCTGGGCGAAGTGCGGATCGCCGACATAGGCCAGGGCGCCGGCCACCTGCACCGGCAGGTACAGCGTCGAGCCCTCGACCAGCAGATTGATGTCGATGTTGCCACCGTGCGAACCCGGGGGCACCGAGTGGGGCCGCACGCCGCCGGCGGCGGCCACGCCCATCACCCCGAGGAACGGCTGCAGCGGGAACCGCACCGCGCCCGGCCCGCCCTCGACCAGCGGCAGCTCACCGAACGCGCCTTCGGGCGTCTCCACCACCGGGGTGAAGACGCTCACATTCTCCGGCCCGGACGGCATCTCGCCGGGCAGCGCACCGCGGCCGTGCCGGTTCGAGATGACCCCGTAGGGCACCCGCCGGTCCAGCCGCAGCACGGTGATCGCCAGCAGGTCGCCGACCGCGGCGCCACGCACCTCGATCGGGCCGGTGACCAGGTGCGGACCGTCCACCGCCGGATCGTGCCCACGCGCAGACCGGGCCAGGTCGACCGCCTCGGTCAGCACCTGGTCGGCCCGGACGCCGTGGCGGCCGAAGAAGCTGACCGGATCCCGCCCCTGGTCCTCGAGCACCCCTTCGTGGGACAGCGTGTCGATGGTGACGGTCTCGCCGGAGGCCACGCTCAGCATCGCGGGGTCGGACGCGCAGGGCAGCCGTCCCCAGAGCAGGTGATCGGGCTCGGCGCTCAGGTAGTGGTCGCCGGGCAGTTCGCCGGCACCGCGCTGCAGCACCGGCCCGGCCACGCCGTGGGCGAGCGCGGTCACAGTTCCGGCTCCGAGCGCAGCAGGTCGTCCAGGCCGGCGATCAGCTCGCCGACCTCGCCGAGGTGGGCGTGCATGGCGAGCCGGGCCGACTCCGGGTCACCCGCGGCCAGTGCCGCGTACAGGCGCTGGTGTCCTTCGATCGAGTTGCGGCGTCCCTCCCGGGCCAGGTGGGAACGCAGCCGGACCTCGTGCACCAGGTTGTTCATCGCTTCGCAGACCCCGACCAGCAGCGGGTTGCCGGTGGCGACGGCGAGCCGGCGGTGGAACTCCACGTCGAGCCGCAGCGATTCCTCGGCGGTCAGCCCGGCGTGGCTCTCCCGGAGGATGTCGTCGAGCTGGGCCAGGTCGAGGTCGGTGGCGCGCTGGGCCGCCAGCGCGGCGACGTGCGGTTCGACCAGCCGGCGCAGTTCGGCGACCTGGGCGAACTCGTCCGGACCGGCGTCGGCGAACGGGGTGAAGTCCAGCGTCAGCGCCGGTTCCGGTGGGCGCCGGACGACGGTGCCCCGGCCCGGGCGCCGCTCGATCAGCCCGCGGTCCTCCAGGGCACGCAGCGCCTCGCGCAGGGTGGCCCGGGAAACCTGCAGCGTCGCGCACAGTTCCCGTTCGGGCGGCAGCTTGTCGCCGGGCGCCAGGTCGTCGGCGATGTGCCGTTCGAGGCTGGCGGCGACCTCTGCGCTGATGGTGCGCGGTCGCGGGACGGTGAGGTTCATGCCTGTCCTTGCTTGTCGATCGTCGGTTCTGCCGGCGGGTGGGATCGGTTGGCGCCCTCGGATCAGCCTTGGTATGTTGGTCTGACCAAGTCCCGACTGTAGCGCACCGAACCCCGGTCCGGCTCGCTTCGGCCAGGAGAAGCCATCGGTCGCAACGCCGCTACCGCCCGAGGCCGGACGCCGTCCGGAAGCCCAGGAGGTCGTCGTGCCAGTGACCGGATCGGCGGAGCGCGTCGCGTCGCCGGCGGCTGGGGCGGCCTCGCACACGACCCTGATGCTGGCCCTCACCTTCTCCACCGGAATCGTGGACGCCGTGGGCTACCTCGGCCTCGACCGGGTGTTCACCGGCAACATGACCGGCAATGTGGTGATCCTGGCGATGGCGGTCACCGGGGCCGACGGCCTGCCGGTGCTCGGACCGGTGCTCGCCCTGCTCGGCTTCGCCGGCGGCGCCGCGCTCGGCGGCCGACTGCTGCGGCGCTTCGGCACCGGCTGGTCGGTGGCCACCACGCGCATTCTCGCCGGCGTGGGCGTCTGCCTGGCCGCGCTGACCGTCCTGCTGGCATTGCCCGGCCTGGACGAGCCCCGTCGGCTGGTCGTCACCACGCTGCTCGGCGCGGCGATGGGTGCCCAGGCCGCCGCCGCCCGGCAGGTCGCGGTCAAGGACGTCACCACCGTGGTGGTCACCTCGACGATCACCGCGCTGTCGGCGGATTCGTTCCTGGGCAACGGCTCGGGCTCGCACTGGCGCCGCCGCGGCACCGCCGTGCTGATGATCATGCTGGGCGCGCTGGCCGGCGCCCTGCTGCTGCGCGTGCATCTCGCGCTGGGACCGGCGCTGGCCGCGCTGGTCACCTTCGCCGTCACCTGGTCGGGTCACCGCGGCCGGGCCGTCCCACCAACCGAATGAGGAACTGCATGAGCGTCGCTACCGTCAACCCCCCGCACCGGCTGCTGATGGGGCCGGGCCCGATCAACGCCGACCCGCGGGTGCTGCGGGCGATGTCGGCCGGGCTGGTGGGGCAGTACGACCCGGTGATGACCGGCTACATGGCCGAGACCCAAGAGCTCTACCGGCAGGTGTTCCGGACGGCCAACGACGCCACCCTGCTGGTGGACGGCACCTCGCGGGCCGGCATCGAGGCGATCCTGGTCTCGCTGCTCGAGCCGGGCGACCGGGTGCTGGTTCCGGTCGCCGGACGGTTCGGGCAGCTGCTGGCCGAGATCGGCGAGCGCTGCGGCGCGCAGGTGCACACGATCGAGCGGGAGTGGGGCACGGTCTTCACCGCCGAGGAGATCGAGGCCGCCCTCGACCGCGTCCAGCCGAAGGTGCTGGCCATCGTGCAGGGCGACACCTCGACCACCATGTGCCAGCCGCTGGCCGATCTCGGTGCCCTGTGCCGCGCCCGCGGCGTCCTGCTCTACTCCGACATCACCGCCTCGCTGGGCGGCAACGCCTTCGAGATGGACGCCTGGGGACTGGACGCCGCATCCGCCGGCCTGCAGAAGTGCCTGGGCGGGCCGTCCGGCAGTTCGCCGATCAGCCTGTCGGACGCCGCGGTCGAGGTGATCCGGGGTCGCCGGCACATCGAGGCCGGCATCCGGGAGGACGACGACGTGGCGCTCGGTGCCCGGATCGCGTCCAACTACTTCGACCTCGGCATGGTCCTCGACTACTGGGGTCCGCGCCGGCTCAACCACCACACCGAAGCCACCTCGATGCTCTACGGCGCCCGGGAATGCGCCCGGCTGCTGGTCGCCGAGGGGATGGACGCCGCGGTCGCCCGGCACGAACTGCACGGCCGGGCGATGACCGCGGGGCTGGTCGCACTCGGCCTGGAGCTGTTCGGCGACCAGCGGTACAAGATGCACAACGTGGTCGCCGTCCACATTCCCGACGGGGTGAACGGCGACGCCGTCCGGGCCGGGCTGCTCACCGACTTCGCGATCGAGATCGGCACCTCGTTCGGGCCGCTGCACGGCAAGGTCTGGCGGATCGGGACGATGGGCTACAACGCCCGCACCGACACCGTGCTGACCACGCTGGCGGCGCTCGAGCAGGTGCTGCGAGCCGCCGGCACCAGCCCGACCGCCGGTGCGGGCGTGGCGGCCGCCAAAGAGGTGTACGGCCGATGAGGGCGGACGCGCCGAGTGGGCCGGCCACCGAGGCTCCGGCAGCCAGCAGTGAGCGGATGCTGGCAGCGGGCCGGCGCGCCTACGACCGGTGCGACGAACTGGCCACCCTGAGCGCGGTCAAAGGCAGCATCCACCGCTTCCACCTGACCTCGCAGCACGCCTGGGCGAACGCCCTGGTCGGGCGCTGGATGACCGCCGCCGGGCTGCGCACCCGGATCGACGCCGCCGGCAACCTGGTCGGCCGGATGGAGGGTCGTCAGCCCGGACTGCCGGCGGTGATGCTCGGCTCGCACATCGACACGGTCCCCGACGCCGGGCGCTACGACGGACCGCTGGGCGTGGTGCTCGGCATCGAGGTCGCCGAGCTGTTGCGGGCGGAGATGCCCGAGATGCCCTATGCCTTGGAGGTGGTGGCCTTCAGCGACGAGGAGGGCACCCGCTTCCCGCAGACCATGCTCGGCAGCAAACCGGTCGCCGGCGAGTGGGAGGACGCCTGGCTCGACCAGACCGACGACCGCGGCACCACCCTGCGGCAGGCGTTCAAGGACTTCGGGCTCGACCCGGCGAAGGTGCACAACGCGGCCCGGCGTCCCGACGAACTGGTCGCCTACCTGGAGGCGCACATCGAGCAGGGTCCGCTACTCGAAGCGCAGGCGCGTCCGCTGGGCGTGGTCACCTCGATCGCCGGCGCCCGCCGGATCTCGCTGACGGTGACCGGCGAAGCCCGGCACGCCGGCGGCACCCCCTACGACCGCCGCCGGGACGCCCTGGTCGGCGCCAGTTTCGCCGTCCTGGCGATCGAGTCGATCGCCAAGCGCCGCGACATCATCGGCACCGTCGGCGAGATCGAGGCCTTCCCGGGCGCGGTCAACGTGGTGCCCGGCAGGGTCGAGTTCAGCCTGGACCTGCGCGCCGAGACCGACGCCCAACGAGACGCCGGCTGGGACGAGATCCGCGACACCATCGGGCGGGTCTGCGCCGAGCGGAACCTCAACTTCCACTGGGTGGAGGAGCACCGGGCGCGTGCGGTGGTCTGCGCGGACTGGCTGATGACGGCCGTCGACGACGCCGTGGTCGCCGCCGAGCCGGCTGCCGGACCGGTGCCCAGGCTGTACAGCAAGGCCGGTCACGACGCGATGGTGATGGCCGGCGTGACCGATGTCGGCATGCTGTTCATCCGTTGTGAGGACGGCATCTCCCACGCTCCCGGCGAGGCCGTCACGGTCTGGGATGTCGCCTTGGCCGTGGAGGCGTTCGCCACCGCAACCCGCACCGTACTGACCACGGATCGGAGCCCGCATGCGTAAGATCTTCCGCTCCCGCCAGGCCCTGGTCGGGTCCGCCCTGGTGCCGGCCGACGTCGAGGTGGACACCGACACCGGCCTGATCACCGCCGTCCGCACCGGGGACGAGCTGCGGGCCGCGCTGGCCATGGACGCGTCCTGCGACGCCGGGCATTCGGCCACCGGCACGCTGGTGATCAACGTGCCCGACGAGGCGATCATGCTGCCCGCCAACGTCGACTGTCACGTCCATGTCAACGAGCCGGGCCGCACCGAGTGGGAGGGCTTCGCCAGCGCTACCGAGGCGGCCGCCTACGGCGGCATCGGCACCATCGTCGACATGCCGCTGAACTCCATCCCGCCGACCGTCGACAGCGACGCGCTGGCGGTGAAGCGGGCGGTGGCGTCAGGCAAGATCTTCGTCGACGTCGGCCTCTGGGGCGGCGCGGTGCCGGACAACCTCGGCCGGCTGGAGGAGCTGTGGCAGCAGGGGGTCTACGGATTCAAGTGCTTCCTGGTCGACTCCGGGGTGCCCGAGTTCCCGCCGCTCGGCGGTGCGGCGTTCGCCGCGGCGATGGCCGAGGTGGCCGGCTTCGGCGGGCTGATGATCGTGCACGCCGAGGATCCGGACGTGCTGGGCTCGATCCCGGCCTGGTCCAGCCGCCGCTACACCGATTTCGTGGAGTCCCGCCCGCCGGAGGCCGAGGTGCGCGCAGTGCAGAACGTGATCGAGCAGGTTCGCCGGCACGGCACCCGGGCGCACATCCTGCACGTGTCCAGCGCCCGAGCCCTGGAACCGATCGCGGCGGCCCGGGCCGAGGGCCTGCCGGTGACCGCCGAAACCTGCCCCCACTACCTGATCTTCGACTCCGAGAATGTTCCCGACGGCGCCGCCGAGTTCAAATGCTGCCCGCCGATCCGCGATCCGGGCAACCAGCGCGAGCTGTGGCAGGGACTGCTGGCCGGCGTCCTGGACTGCGTGGTGTCGGACCACTCGCCGTCCACCGTGGAGGAGAAGACCAAGGGCGGCGGCGACCTGTCCCAGGCCTGGGGCGGGGTGTCCAGCTTGCAGGTGACCTTCCCGTCCATGGTGGACGCCGCCGCCGAGCGGGGCATCGGGCTGCCGCAGGTGAGCGCCTGGATGTCGGCCGGCCCAGCCCGGGTGGCCGGGGTGAAGGGCAAGGGCGCCATCGAGGCGGGCGCCGACGCCGACCTGATCTGGTACCAGCCCGGACGCGAGATCGCCATCGACGGCAGCCGGCTGGCGCACCGCAACAAGCTGACCGCCTACACCGGCCGGGTGCTCTCGGGCAGTGTCCGGCGGACGGTGCTGGCCGGCAAGACCGTGTTCGACGGCCACGACCTGGTGGAGCCGTCCGGACGGCTGCTGGCCCGCTCCGCCTGACCTGACCCTGACCCGACCGAACCGCGTCCCGCCGTTCCCCCTACCGGGTATGCCCCTGCCTAACTACCTGTGCCCTCCCGCATGTGGGAGGGCACAGGTAGTTAGGGAGGGCCCTCTCGGGGGGCGGTGGTCCGGCGTCAGCTGGAGGCCAGGGTGACCTGGGCGGTTCCGGAGCGGCCGTCGCGGAGGTAGCCGACGGTGACGGTGGAGCCGGGAGCGTGGAACCGGATCGCCGCGATCAGGCCGTCGGCGGTGGTGGTGTTGACCCCGTCGACCGAGGTGACCACGTCTGCGGCCCGCAGTCCGGCGGCCTGGGCGGGGCCGCCGTCGGTCACCCCGGCGAGTTGGACGCCGTCCGCGGTGGTGTCGGTGCTGGAGTCGCCGGTCTGCAGCTTCACCCCGAGGACGGCGTCCGCCGCGGTGCCGTGCTCGATCAGCTCGTTGGCGATCCGGACGGCGACATCGGACGGGATGGCGAAGCCGAGTCCGATGTTGCCCGATTCGGAGGAGTCACTGAGCGAGGCGCCCGCGGCGTTGATCCCGATCACCTGGCCGTTGAGGTTGACCAGCGGGCCTCCCGAGTTGCCCGGGTTGATCGCGGCATCGGTCTGGACGGCCTGGTAGACCGCCTGCCCCGTGGTGCCTGAGCGAACCGGACGGGCGGTCGCCGACACGATGCCGCTGGTCACGGTCTCACTGAGGCCGAGCGGGGCCCCGACCGCCACCACGGACTGGCCGACCACCACCGAGGACGTCTTCGCGAACGTCGCCGGGACGAGTTGACCCGCTTTCGCCCCGCTGACCTTGATCACCGCGAGGTCGTTGAGAGGCGATGTGCCCACCACGCTCGCCGACGCTGTGGAGCCGTCCTCGAAGGTGACCGTGATGCTGCCGGCCGAGCTCCCGGTGCTGGTCGGGTTGGCCGACGAGCCGCCGCTGGACACCACGTGATCGTTGGTCAGGATGTGTCCCGAGGCGTCCAGAACGACGCCGCTCCCGATGCTGGTGCCCCGGGCGGTCCGCACCGTGATGGTGACCACCGAGGGCGAGATCTTCTTGGCGGCGGCGGTCACCGAGCCGTCCAGGGTGGACGGCTGGGCCACCGGCACCGCGCTGACCGGGGCACTGGCCAGCCCCGAGGTGCCGAGCCAGGCGTAGCCGCCGATCCCGGCGCCGGCACCGACCACCGCGGCCAATGCGGTGGAGGCGAGGAACATCGCCGCCCGCGAGCGCCGCGGCGCCGCCACGGGGGGTGCGGGCGGGGCTCCGAAGACGTTGCCGGGCAGGTGGCCGCCGGGCGGGGTGCCGGTGGTCGTGGATGATGCGGGAGTCCACGCCGGGTCGTCCGGACGCGGTACCTGTGGGGTCTGCCAGCTGCTCATGGGGCCGAGCTTGGGCCGGGATCCTGTGCGCATCCTGTGCGCCTGCCATGCCTTCGATGTGCCCTTCGGTCCCTCCCCGCCGAACCCTCCGCCGGTGGACCGGAGCGCTGGACGGCGGGCGCCAGCCAGTAGGCTGAGGCGAGTGACAGACCGGGAACGCGACGTGACCGGCGGGAGCAGCGAGACGCACGCCGAGGGCGGCGACGATCCGCGACACCGGATCTCGGACCTCGCGGCCAACGTCACCCATCTCGCCGGGAATGTCACGCATCGCGCCGCCGAAAATGTCACGCACCTGGCCGAGAACGTTACGCACCTGGCCGGGAACGTCACCCATCGCGCCGCTGAGAACGTCAGTCATCTGGCCGAGAACGTCACCCACCTGGCTGAGGACGCCTGGAACCGGGTGGACTTCCGGCGCCGGCTGGTGCTGGCCGAACTCGGCCTGCGGCAGGGTCTCCGCCGGATGCGGGGCTCGCTGGTGCCGATTCTGACCGCGGGGTTCGCCGCCTGGATCGCCTACGTGATCGCGCACGAGGCGTTGGGGCACCCGACCCCGTTCTTCGCCCCGATCGCGTCCTGGATCTGTCTCGGCTTCACCTACAACCGGGTACCCCGCAAGGTGCTGGAGATCGGCGCCGGGGTAGCGATCGGCGTCGCCATCGGCGAGCTGATCCTGGCCACTGCGGGCGCCGGCGGCTGGCAGCTGGCATTGGGACTGCCCATCGCCGCCCTGATCGCCCGCGTCCTGGATCGCGGCGATCTGTTCACCATCCAGGCCGGCGTGAACGCCATGGTGGTGGTCGGGATGGGCACCATGCTCAGCCAGATGACCGGTGCCGGCCCGTCTCGACTGCTGGATGCCCTGATCGGCGCCGCGGTGGCGTTGCTGGTGACCGTGCTGCTGCCCGGGGACATCGTGTCGCGTCCGCGCCGGTATGTCGCGAACCTGCTCGCCGAACTCGCCACCACCTACACCATGCTGGCTGAGGGCCTCCGCGAGGGTAACCGCGAGCGGTTGCGCGATGCGCATGCCCAGCTTCGGGGCGTCCAGACCATGGTCGACGACACCCGGACGGCCTGGCAGTCCTCAGCCGACATCGTCGGGCTCAGCCCCACGCTGCGCCGGTACCGGGAACAGGTCGACGAGTTGGGCAGGCAACTCGACCTGAGCAACCGTGCTGTGCACACCACCGAGATGCTGCTGCGGCAGAGCCGGGGGATCGTCGACGAGCACGGTGCGATGCTCGACATCTCGTCCCTGATGGAGCAGACGGCGGCCGACCTGCATGCGATGTCGGGATCGGTCCGGCACTGGAACCCGCCGCATCGAGCGCGGCGGCTGGCGATCGAGTTGGCGGGCCGGTGTGCGCCCGGTGAGGCGAGCGTCACCGACTGGCGACGCAATGTGATGCTGTCGGTGATGCGGTCGATGGCGATCGATCTGCTGCAGCTGACCGGGCTCTCGCGTCTCCAGGCACGCGGCTACCTGCCGGATGCCGACGGCGCCGCGGACGCCACCGACACCGCCCTCACCGGCGACGAGGGTTCCGCGGTGTGGGGCGTCGAACTGCCGGGATCTGAGCCGCCGGCCGGCTGAGGATCGGCACCTGCCCAGGACGCCCCGGCCCGGACTCAGGGCAGCGGTTCGCCCTTCATCATCCGGGACTTGTAGACGTTGCTGATCACCACCCCGTCCAGGAAGGTGGTCAGCCGTTCGGCCTCGGCCTCCAGAAGCTCGGCGGACGCCGCAGCCAGCGGCGCGCAGGGGATCACGCGGACGCGAGCCTGCTCGTCCTGCACCCAGCAGCCCACCACCCGGCCGTTCAGCCAGGCGGTGGTGCCGCCGTTGCCGTTGCTGTCGAACAGGTGTGGGACAAGGTCGGGCGCCACATAGAAGTCCCGCTCGCGCCAGCCCATCAGGGTCGGGTCGAGGGTGGGCAGCAGCGCTGCCCACGGCTCGGCGGGCTCGTCCTCGTTCTGGTCGTCGTCCGGCAGCAGGTACCCGGTGGCACCCGAATCGAGGGTGACCGGCCGGGCGTCCACGGCGACCAGCGCGGAGCGAACCGCGGCCTTGGTGGCGCCCAGCCACCAGACCAGATCGGCCTCGGTGCCCGGTCCGAACCTCGCCAGCCACTCCCGCACCAACACGGCGTAGCCGTCCGCGGCCGGCAGCGGCTCAGGCACCTGGGCCAGCCAGGTCTCGGTCAGCGTCCAGCGTGGCCGGGACGTCCGCCAGTGCCCTTCGTTGTGCGCCCGGACGATCCGGTGCTCGGCGCCCAGCAGGGTCAGCAGCCGGGGCGCGAACGGCACGTCGGCCAGATCCCACCGCGATCCGGTGGTCACCCGAGTGCGGCCGTGCAGGGCCGGCAGCCCCTCGCGCAACTCGCGGGCCGTCAGTTCCCCGCCGTCGGACAGCCTCTCCAGCACCGCCGCCCGGGCTCGCTCGATCCAGCCCGCTCCGTCGTCGGAGACGCCGTGCCGCTCCAGATCGCGCGCCAGCTGCGCGTATTGCTGGACGGCGACCCGAGCGGCCGCGCTGCCCCAGACCGCCGGCAGCATCTCGACCGGGAAGGCGAACAGGGTGCGCCGCATCGCCAGCTGCTTGACCAGCCTCCGGTCGTCGTACAGCGCGCGCTCCACCGCGGCCACGCTGGGTTGCCGCATTCGCGCGGCCGCCGCCAGATGCACCGTGGACGCGTCGGTGGCGTGGTAGGCCACCAGCGAGCGGGCGATCGCGGTGGCCTCGTCGAGCCGGTAGGCGGGATGCAGCGCATGCCGCCGGGCCAGTCGAACCCTGCGGGCGGAGTCGGGAAACCGCATGACGGCATCCTGCCCGACGCCACCGACAGTTCGGGACGCAGCCGAACACCTTGAACTGCAAGGTACATTGATCTGCAAGGTACATAGAACTGCGGGGTATGGAGGCGTCGTGCGGATCGGCAAGGACCTGGTGGCGGCGGCCGCGACACCACTTGTGCTCGGCATCCTGGCCGAGGGCGAATCGTACGGCTACGCGATCCTGCAGCGGGTCGGCGAGCTCTCCGGGGGCGAACTGGAGTGGAGCGACGGGATGCTCTACCCGCTGCTACACCGGCTCGAGCGCCACGGGCACGTCGAGTCGTCCTGGGGTGCCTCGCCGTCCGGACGGCCGCGCAAGCATTACCGGCTGAGCGCCGGCGGTCGGACCGCGTTCGCTGAGCAGCGGCGGCAGTGGGCGGTGGTCAGCGAGGCGCTCTCCCGGGTCTGGGACGAGCGTTCCGGCAGTGCGATCGCGCTGGGTGAGGCCTGAGATGGACGCCGCGGTGGAGTCGCAGATCGAGTCGTGGCGCCACTACCTGACCGGTCGGGCGGCCATCGCGCCCGGCGATGTGGCCGAGTTGGAGGCGCACCTGCGGGATCAGGTGGACGCACTGACCGACTCGGGCCTGGCGGGGGAGGAGGCGTTCCTGGTCGCGATCCGCCGGCTGGGTGCCTTGGACGAGCTTTCCCGCGAGTATGCCCACGAGCATTCCGATCGACTGTGGAAGCAGCTCGTCGTCTCCGGTGACGTCCCTGAGCGCCGGCGCGAGGTGGTGCTCGCGGTCGCGGTCGCCGTCCTGGCTGCGGTGGCGATCAAGGTGCCGGCCCTGTTCGGCATCGGGTTCGGTGCCGGCGGTGACTTCTACGCGCCGAATCTGGCGGTGCTGGTGCTGCCGTTCCTGGCTGGCTGGTTCCTGGTGCGGCGCCGGGCCTCGGCGGGCACCATCGCGCTGGTCGCCGCCTCGTTCGCGGCGGCGGCGCTGGTGGTCAATCTCTACCCGTTCGTGCCGCAGGGCATGACCGCCTTCCTGACCCCCGTGCACATCGCCGTCGTGCTGTGGCTGGTGGTCGGCATCGCCTATGCCGGCGGCGATGTCGTCAGCGCACGGACGCGGATGGACTTCATCCGGTTCACCGGCGAATGGGCGGTCTACCTGGTGCTGATCGGACTCGGCGGCGGCGTCCTGATCGCAGCCACCACCGGCGTCTTCAGCGCCGTCGGGCTGGACGCCTCCCGCGTCGTCGAGGAATGGGTGCTGCCCTGCGGCCTGGCCGGTGCGGTGGTCGTCGCCGGCGTCCTGGTGGAGGCCAAGCAGAGCGTGATCGAGAACATCGCTCCCGTCCTGACCAGGGTGTTCACCCCGTTGTTCGCGGTGCTGCTGCTGGTCTTCATCGGGGTCGGCCTGGCTCAGGGGAACCTGATCCAGCCGTCGCAGGGCGCGCTGCGGGTCTTCGGACAGCGCGACCTGCTGATCGTCTTCGACCTGGTCCTGGTGATCGTGCTCGGGCTGTTGCTCTACGCGCTTTCCGCCCGGGACCCGTTCGCCCGTCCCGGCTGGTTCGAAGCCCTGCAACTGGTCCTGGTGGTCGCGGCGCTGGTGGTCGACCTGCTGGTGCTGATCGCGATGATCGGACGAATCGGCAGCTTCGGCGCCAGCCCGAACAAGATCGCCTCGCTGGGCCTCAATCTGATCCTGCTGGCCAACCTCGCCGGCGCAGCGTGGCTGCACTGGCGCTTCCTGCGCGGGCGCGCCGCCTTCGGCCGCCTGGAGTCCTGGCAAACCGCCTTCGTCCCGGTCTACCTCACCTGGGCCGCAGCGGTCGCCGTCCTCGTCCCGCCCCTGTTCGGCTTCCGCTGAACCACCGCTGCGGGCCTCGCTGGATACCTCGGGGAGAGCTGATCCATCGCTGGTCGAGCTTGCCGAGACCCTGGCGCAACGGGGTTTCGACAAGCTCAACCGGCGATGGTCGTCGGGTGCGCCGCAGCCGGAACATGATTGATCAGCCGCTTCCCTAGCTCAAAATGTCCTGTCGACGTTCGGTCGGTGCCGAAGGGGTTGGCACGCCGGCGCTTCGCGGCCAGGTCCAGGCGGAGCGCAGGATGAAGGCCAGCAGCAGCACCTCGGTTCCGATGGAGATGGCGTAGAAGGTGGCCCACTCCCAGGTCGACCCTGCCGCGTTGAAGACCGTGAACGGGATGTAGAGCGTTGCCACGACCAGATTGGTGGCGCGGTTCACCCGGGCGGGCAGGGCCATGGCGAGCACCACCATCACGGCCGGGATCGACAACAGCACCAGCACGACGGTCACCAGGGTCGGGCTGACCTCGAATTCCCACATCAGGCCGTTCAGGATGCTGTCGACGACGCCGGGCTTGTAGAAGTTGAGGACGTCGACGTAGACGTAGAGGAACATGAAGCTGGTCCAGGCGGCGGCGATCTTGGCTTGCACGGGGATCGGCGGGCTGGCGAGTAGGTCCGGGGTGTTCGTTCGGATGGTCATCGGTTCTTCTTTCGAGAGAGCGGTTCTGCGCCGCGGTGGCGGCAGGTCTGGGCGGGCGTAGGCACGGTTCGGGTGGTTCTCGCCGGTCGTCAGAGCGTGATCACCACCTTCCCCCGGGTGTGACCGGCGGCGACGTAGCGGAGGGCGTCGGCTGCTGCGTCGAGCGGGTAGGTGCGGTCGATGACGGGCGTCACCTGCCCGGCGGTGAGCAGGTCGGCCAGGGTGCGCAGGTCCTGTTGCCTGCCGAGGGAGGTGAAGGGTTTCAGCCGCTGACGAGTGAAGCCGGACAGCACGTGCGCCTTGAGGATCCGACCGAGGGGGCCGAACCATCGGCCGCCGCGTCCGCTGTTAGGGATCAGCGTGCCGGTGGGCGTGAGCACTCGGCGGACAGCCGCCAGGGCATGACCTTCCACGTTGTCGAGGATGACGTCGTAGCGCTTTCCGGTCCGGGTGAAGTCGGTCGTGGTGTAGTCGACGACATGATCGGCGCCGAGCGACCGGACCAACTCGACGTTGCAGCTGCTGCACACGCCCGTCACCTCGGCGCCGAACGCCTTGGCGATCTGTACGGCGAAGGAGCCCACGCCGCCCGAGGCGCCGGTGATGAGCACCGTCTGGCCCGGTCGAACGTTCGCGATGTCACGCAACGCCTGCAATGCCGTGATGGCCGACGTGGGCACCGCTGCCGCCTCCACCATCGAGGAGTTGGTGGGCGCGGGCACGAGATTCTGCGCCGGTACGCAGGCGTACTCCGCGAGGGTGCCGGCGGTGCTCCAGCCGAACACCTCCGCGCCGGGCCGCAAAGCAGTGACTCCGGTGCCGACCGCTGCCACCACGCCGGCGAAGTCCCTGCCCGGGATGCCGTGGCGCGGCCGGCGAAGCCCGAACACCAGGCGCACCAGATAGGGCTCACCGGTCATCACGAAGTAGTCGCCAGGATGCACCGAGGCGGCGCCCACCCGGACGAGCACATCGTCTCGACCGGGCCGCGGTCGCGCGACCTCGGACGACTCGAGCACCGACGGCGGACCGTAGTGCTGCTGGACGGCTGCCCGCATGGTCGCCGTCCCGGCCGGGCCTGTCGCCGGCGCCAGGGCCGCTCCGGCAGCTGCTTGGCGGGCGATGTCCATCAAGGTCTCCTCTCGGCCGCACTGTCCGTTCGACAGCCTCGTACACCGTACGTCGTACACCGTACTATGCCCGTACGATGTACGCTCGTCAAGCCATTGAGGGCGAGCTGGGGGGTCGGTGTCGGTGAGCGAAGAACGGCAGGCCACGTCGGAGACCGGGCTGAGCAAGCAGCGGGTGGTGGTCGAGGCCGTCCGGCTGGCCGACCGCGAGGGGGTCGACGGGCTGAGCATGCGCCGGCTGGCCGGCGCGCTCGGCGCGGGGGCGATGTCGCTTTACCACTATGTGGCGAGCAAAGAGGAACTGCTGGACGCGATGATCGACCTGGTGTTCGCCGAGATCGAGCTTCCGCCCGAACAGACCGACTGGCAGTCGGCGATGCGAACGCGGGCGCTGTCCGCCCGCCAGGTTCTGGCCCGTCACCGCTGGGCGATCGCCCTGATGGACTCGCGGACATCGCCTGGCCCCGCGCACCTACGGCACCGGGAAGCGATCACCGCCTGCCTGCGCAGAGCCGGCTTCCCGGTAGTGATGACAACCCACGCCACCTGGCTGCTGGACAGCTACGTCTACGGTTTCGCCCTACAGGACGCCGGCCTGCCGTTCGATACCGCCGGTGAGCTCGCCGACCTGGTCGAGGACGTGTACCTGCCCCAGCTTCCCGCTGACGAATTCCCCTACCTCAACGAGTCCGCCGCGGCCCTGGTCGCCGCAGGCTTCGACCCGGCGGAGGAGTTCCTCTTCGGCCTCGACCTGGTGCTGGCCGCCCTCGAACCGCTGAGAGCTTCCGAATAGGGTATGGTGTCCAGCGTGTCACGGTTCAGCCTCATCCTTGGCTGCCGCAGCGAGGCCTCGATCTAGCTTCAGGCTTCCTCGTTGCGGAGAGTTCGCACGTGCCTGAACCCCATCGAGCCGTCGAGGAAACCATGACCACCACCGTCAATCAATTCGGGACGCGCGTCCAGCCTGTGCCGGTGCAGCAGCCGTCGCCGATGCCGTTCCAGCGCTACACCCCGTTCGTGCCGGTCGACCTGCCCGATCGCACCTGGCCGGCCAAGAAGATCACCGCGGCGCCGCGCTGGCTCTCCACCGATCTGCGCGACGGCAACCAGGCGCTGATCGACCCGATGACCCCGTCCCGCAAGAAGAAGATGTTCGATCTTCTGGTGAAGATGGGCTACAAGGAGATCGAGGTGGGTTTCCCCTCGGCTTCGCAGACCGATTTCGACTTCGTCCGGAATCTGATCGTCGGCGGACACGTCCCCGACGACGTCACCATCAGCGTCCTCACCCAAGCCCGTGAGGACCTGATCGAACGCACCGCCCAGTCCCTGATCGGGGCGCAGCGGGCGACCATCCACCTGTACAACGCGACCGCGGAACTGTTCCGGCGGGTGGTATTCGGTATCGACGAGGCCCAGTGCATCGCACTGGCCACCCGGGGCACCGAGCTGGTGATGAAGTACGCCGAGCAGAATCTGGGCGAGGTCGAGTTCGGCTACCAGTACTCACCGGAGATCTTCACCCAGACTCCGACCGATTACGCGGTGGAGGTGTGCAATGCGGTCATGGACGTCTGGCAACCGTCCGAAGGCCGCGAAATTATCCTGAACCTGCCCGCGACCGTCGAGCGGTCCACGCCCAACACCTACGCCGACCAGATCGAGTACTTCGCCCGTCACGTCCGCAACCGCGCACACGTGGCGATCTCGCTGCACCCGCACAACGATCGCGGGACAGCGGTGGCGGCCACCGAACTGGGCGTGATGGCCGGCGCGGACCGGGTCGAGGGCTGCCTGTTCGGCCACGGCGAACGGACGGGGAACGTGTGCCTGGTGACCCTGGGCATGAACCTGTTCAGCCAGGGCATCGACCCGAAGATCGACTTCTCCGACATCGACGAGATCCGTCGCACCGTCGAGTACTGCACCAACCTGCCGGTCCATCCGCGCCACCCATACGCGGGGGACCTGGTCTACACCGCCTTCTCGGGCTCTCACCAGGACGCCATCAAGAAGGGGCTGGAGGCGCTGGCCAACCAGGCCGGAGCGCAGGGCAAGGGGATTCACGAGATTCCCTGGGAGGCGCCGTACCTGCCGATCGATCCGCACGACGTCGGCCGCAGCTACGAGGCGGTGATCCGGGTGAACAGCCAGTCCGGCAAGGGCGGGATGGCCTACATCATGAAGTCCGAGCACCACATGGAGCTGCCGCGGCGGCTGCAGATGGAGTTTAGCCGGGTCGTCCAGCGGCACATGGACGCCGAGGGCGGCGAGGTGACGCCGGACCAGCTGTGGAGCTACTTCACCGCCGAGTACCTCAGTGACACCGAGCCGCTGGAGCTGATCAGCGTGCCCGACATCGCCAACGGCGGCCGCTACACGGTGACCGCCAACGTGCGGGTGAAGGGCGTCGAGAAGACCCTGGTCGGCGAGGGCAACGGCGCGCTGGACGCCTTCGCCGACGCCGTCAGCATCCTCGGCTACGAGGTGCGGGTGCTCGACTACACCTCGCACGCGTTGTCCTCAGGCACCGACGCCGTCGCGGTGGCCTACGTGGAGACCGAAATCGGGCACGGCGACGACACCCGGGTGATCTGGGGCGTCGGCATGCACGAGTCGATCACCACCGCCGCGCAGAAGGCCGTGATCGGGGCGATCAACCGTGCCGCCCGGTCCACGGACTGAGTGACGCAAGGGACGGTTCTCGCTCGCTGTGAGCGCGAACCGTCCCTTTGTCATACCGTCGGCCAGGTGGTTGCCGCGTCGACCCCGGTCGCGACGGCAGGCGTTCGCCTGCCCCAGCAGGGTGGATGGCCCGGACGCGCTGGCGGGAAACTTGATGTGACTCAAGATGTTTGATAGTTCTATCCCGGTCGGATCCCGCAATCACCCCCCTTGGACGGGACTTCCGACGTTGACCAAAGGTGACGAAGTGGCGCGTCGTCCACGCGGGCAACTGCGACAGGACATCCTGGAAACCGTGATCGAGCTGTTGATCGGCACCGGTGACGTCGACTCTGTGTCGATCGATGCGGTAGTCGAGCGAGTGGGTTGCACCCCACCGGCTCTCTACTACTACTTCCCGACCAAGACCGACCTGCTCCGGCAGGCCTGCGAGGTCGAGTTCCGCAAGCTGGCCGACCATATCGAGCAGGGCGTTGCCGGGGTCGAGGCGGCCCCGATCCTGCAGCTCGTCCAGCGCGGCCGGGCCCTGCTGTACTGGGCCGGGGAGCATCCGGCGCTGTACCGCGTCCTGTTCATGGGCGCCGGCCGCACCGTGATGACCGACTCCACGGTGGCCGACGATCCCAGTCTGCGGGCGATGCTGGTCAATCTCGAGTCGGCCGTCGCGGCCGGCCTGGTCGAGCAGCAGGATCTGCAGCGGCTCACCTTGACGATGTGGGGCGTGGTGCACGGTTTCGCCTCGTTGGCGGTGTCGTTCCCGGGCATTCCGACCGCGGCGCTGGAGGAGTCGTTGTGGATGGCGATGGAGGCGCTCAGCGACCGGATCCTGACCGACGCCGGGCGGCGGTCCTGGCGCCAGGTCGAGTTGCTCCGGGGCGGTGAGACTGCGTCATTGGCGCAAGCCGGACGCCCATAGGATCGGGGCCATGCCCAAGGTCTTGACGGAACTTCCCCTCGGCGAACGTGTCGGCCTCGCCTTCTCCGGTGGTCTGGACACCTCGGTGGCGGTGGCCTGGATGCGCGAGAAGGGGTCGATCCCCTGCACCTACACCGCGAACCTGGGCCAGTACGACGAACCCGACATCGATTCGGTCCCGGGACGTGCCGCCGCCTACGGCGCGGAGGTCTACCGGATGGTCGACTGCACCGCGGCGATGGTCGAGGAGGGCCTGGTCGCACTGGTCTGCGGCGCCTTCCACATCCGCACCGCCGGCCGCACCTACTTCAACACCACCCCGATCGGCCGCGCGGTCACCGGCACCATGCTGGTCCGGGCGATGCGCGATGACGAGGTCTGGATCTGGGGCGACGGCTCCACCTACAAGGGCAACGACATCGAGCGGTTCTACCGCTACGGGCTGCTGGCCAACCCGCGGCTGCGGATCTACAAGCCGTGGCTCGACCACGCCTTCGTCACCGAACTCGGCGGGCGTACCGAGATGAGCCAGTGGCTGCTCGAACGCGGCCTGCCGTACCGCGACTCCAAGGAGAAGGCGTACTCCACCGACGCCAACATCTGGGGCGCCACCCACGAGGCCAAGGATCTGGAGTCGCTGAACGTCGGCATCGAGATCGTCGAACCGATCATGGGCGTCCGGTTCTGGGACCCTGCCGTCGAGATCGCCACCGAGGACGTCACCCTCGAGTTCGAGCAGGGCCGTCCGGTCTCGATCAACGGCGTGACGTTCGCCGACGCCGTCGCCCTGGTTCGCGAGGCGAATGCGATCGGCGGCCGGCACGGGCTCGGGATGTCGGACCAGATCGAGAACCGGATCATCGAGGCGAAGAGCCGCGGCATCTATGAGGCGCCCGGAATGGCGCTGCTGCACATCGGCTACGAGCGGCTGCTGAACGCCATCCACAACGAGGACACCCTGGCCAACTACCACGCCGAGGGCCGCAAGCTCGGCCGGCTGATGTACGAGGGCCGCTGGCTCGATCCGCAGTCGCTGATGCTGCGCGAGTCGCTGCAGCGCTGGGTGGGATCGGCGGTCACCGGTTCGGTGACTCTGCGGCTGCGTCGCGGCGACGACTACTCGCTGCTCGACACCTCCGGTCCGGCGCTGTCCTACCACCCGGAGAAGCTGTCCATGGAGCGGGTCGGCGATGCCGCCTTCGGCCCGGTGGACCGGATCGGTCAGTTGACCATGCGCAACCTCGACATCGCCGACTCGCGCACCCGGCTGGAGCAGTACGCCCATCTCGGCCTGGTCGGTGGCGCGGTGTCCTCCCTGGTCGGCGAGCTCGAGGCCGGCGCGGCGCGCGGGATCACCGAGATCGAGGCGACTGTGGTGGACGCCGAACTCGAGCAGGCCACCGACAACGCCGGGATGGAGTTCGGCGCGGACTGAGCCCGGCTGGTCGTGCCGGAGCGCCGCTAGCGGACCACGTTGGGCAGGGCGCCGCCGTAGCGCCGGTCGCGGGACGCGTACAGCTCGATCGCCCGCCACAGGTCGCGCCGGTCGAAGTCGGGCCAGAGCCGGTCGAGGAAGACCATCTCGGCGTAAGCGGACTGCCAGACCAGGAAGTTGGACGTCCGTTGCTCGCCGGACGAGCGGACGAACAGGTCGACATCGGGGATCTCCGGCTCGTCCAGGAACTTCCGGAACGACTTCTCGGTCAGGTGATCGGGGTCGAGGCGTCCGGCCTGGGCGGCCTTCGCGATGGCGCGGGCGGCGTCCACGATCTCGGCGCGGCCGCCGTAGTTGACGCAGAACTGCAGGGTCAGGACGGTGTTGTCCCGGCTTTGCTGCTCTGCCTCCTCGAGTTCGCGGATCACCGATCGCCACAGTTTCGGACGCCGTCCGGCCCAGCGGATCCGGACGCCCATGGCGTCCAACTGGTCGCGTCGGCGGTGGATGACGTCGCGGTTGAAGCCCATCAGCCAGCGCACCTCGTCGGGTGAGCGCCGCCAGTTCTCCGTTGAGAACGCGTAGGCGGACAGGTACTTCAGCCCGATCTCGATGGCGCCCTCGATCACGTCGAAGAGCGAATCCTCGCCGCGGGCATGGCCCTCGGTGCGCGGCAGGTTGCGGGCCTTCGCCCACCGCCCGTTGCCGTCCATCACGATTGCGACATGGTCCGGAATCGCCTTGCGCGGCAGGTGCGGGGGACGAGCGCCGCTGGGATGCGGCGCCGGGGGGCGGACGGGCTTCGGCACCTCCGCAGACTACCCGCCGGCCTCGTCCACCGGGGTTGTGGTGGTGCGCGCTTTCGGCCGGTACCCCGAAACGGAGCCGCCGATGCGGGGTCCCGCAATCGTGCCGGTGGAGGTGCAGGCCCGTCCCGCCGTGACGCGGGTGCTGCCCGGCCGGATGGTGGTGGCCGCTACTCTCGACCCGGAGAGGAGCGGCGATGGAGATCAGCGTCCAGGGCACGCATGAAGAGACCGTCCAGCCCGAGATCGGGCGCCTGCACGCCGGTGCCAAGACCGAGGGCGGCAACAAGGACGAGGTACTGCGGGCAGCGACCGAGGTCGTCCAGCGCCTGCACGCCGACCTCACCCGGCTGCACGAGGCCGGTCAGGTCGATCAGATCGTGGTCCGGCCGATCACGACCTCGTCGTGGCGACCGGTGGCCCGCGGTCGTCAGCAGGCGGCGATCTATCGCGCGAATGCCGAAGTGCGGGCCGATTTCACCGATTTCGCGGCACTGGCCGACCTGGCCGCCCGACTGGGTGCGGTGGACGGCCTGGAACTGCGCTGGGTGGAATGGCGGCTCACCGACGCCACCCGGCGCGAACTGGACCGCACCTGCCTGACCAGGGCTGTCGAGCAGGCTCGGGACCGTGCCCTGGCAATGGCCCGGGCGGCCGGCGAGAGCGCGGTCGCGTTCGTGCAGCTGGCGGATCCGGGACTGCTCCGGGAGCGCCCCGCGGCCGAGACGTTCGGGATGCCGCAACCCGGCATGATGCGTTCGGCGATGGCCGCGGACGAGCTGGCGGGGATCGAGATCCGGCCCGAGGATCTCACCGTCTCCGGCCTGGTCGAGGCGCGCTTCGTCACCGTCGCTGACTAGCGCCTGGCCCACATCCGCGATCTGCGTTCGTCCGGGCGTCGCGCTGCATCCGGGTCGAACGATGGGCAAGAATGGCCGGGTGCCCACCTATCGCGACGAGGCGGTCGTGCTGCGCACCCACAAGCTGGGTGAGGCCGACCGGATCATCACGCTGCTGTCGCGCCGGCACGGCAAGATCCGCGCGGTGGCCAAGGGTGTGCGCCGGACGTCGTCGAAGTTCGGCGGACGGCTGGAGCCGTTCAGCCACATCGACGCCCAATTCGCCACCGGACGCACCCTCGACGTGGTCACCCAGGCGGTCACCCTGCACGCCTACCCCGAGCCGCTCGGCGGCGACTACACCGCCTACACCACCGGCCAGGTGATCCTGGAAACCGCCGACCGGCTGGTCGCCGAAGAACGGGAACCGTCGCTGCAGCAGTTCCTGCTGCTGGTCGGCGCGCTGAACGCGCTGACCGCCGGCACCAGCGACGGACCGCGTCCGGCCACCATGATCATGGACGCCTACCTGCTTCGCGCGGTGGCCGTCGCCGGCTGGGCGCCGAGCTTGTCCGACTGCGCCAAATGCGGGACGCCGGGGCCGCACGAGGCGTTCAACCCGCAGGCCGGCGGGATGGTCTGCCGGCGCTGCCGTCCGCCGGCCTCGGCACTGCCGGCGCCGGTGGTGTTGAGGTACCTGACCGCTTTGCTCACCGGCGACTGGCCGGCCACCCGCGACGTCGACGAGCGGGCGCAACGGACGGCCAGCGGCCTGGTCAGCGCGTTCGCCAACTGGCACCTGGAGCGCGGCCTGCGCTCGCTCACCCACGTCGACCGCTGAGCACGCATCGGTCTTCGCTGGTCGAGACCTCACCCGCTGGTCGAGCTTGTCGAGACCCCACCCGCTGGTCGAGCTTGTCGAGACCCCACCCGCTGGTCGAGCTTGTCGAGACCCCACCCGCTGGTCGAGACCCCACCCGCTGGTCGAGCTTGTCGAGACCCTTGTCGGCACTCCCAGAGTCAAAGGGGTTTCGACGTAGAGGATGTAAGTGCCTCCCGGCAAGGGGCGTGTGACCCTGGTTTCGACTGGCGTGCCCTGGGTAGGGGCCTGTCTTTGATCTGATCCGTCCACGACTGCCTGCCGGTGGGGTGACCGACGAGAGCGCCGGTCGAAGGCCATGCATGACTTCATATGAGCCTGGACAGCCTCATCAACGTCTTGTCTGCTCGGCCTTCGACCGGCGTGCCCACTGCGAGGAAGGCACACCACCATCATGACAACAACATCTATCGAACGCGACGCCACAGCTACGGTCGTCGCGGGAGTCGATACGCACAAGGACACCCACCATGTCGCTGTGCTTGCAGCCGGTACTGGTGTCCGGCTTGGTGATCTGGAAGTGGCTGCCACTCTGGCCGGGTATGAACGGCTGCTGGGTTTCGTCGCGTCGTTCGGTGTGATCACACTGATCGGTATCGAGGGCACGAACTCCTACGGTGCGGGCCTGGCCCGCTTCCTGACCACTGAACCGACCCAGGTTCTTTGCCGCTTCTATGCGGGTTGCGGCTCTTTGGTGAGGGCCGCGTAGTAGGTCGCCTCGTATTCGTCGGGGTTGACCATTCCGAGGCTACCGTGAAGCCTGCGGTTGTTGTACCAGTCGACCCAGCCGGCGGTCGCGTACTCGACGTCCGCGATGGTCTTGTACGGGCCGTCGTGGAAGATCGTCGTACGCACGCACTCGGCCTTGTAGAGGCCGTTGATCGTCTCCATCAGGGCGTTATCGTAGGCGTCGCCGACCGATCCGATCGACGGTGCGATCTGCTCCAGCGCGAGGTGCTCGGTCAGCACAATCGATGTGTATTGAGAGCCCGCATCGCTGTGATGCCGGAGCTGCTTCGGGCCTACAGGGTGGCCTTGCCGGTCGCGTTCCCACAGCGCCATTCGCAGCGGGATCATGACCAGATCGACGTGCTTGGTGGTCTGCGCGTGCCAGGCCACGATGCGTTGGGAGAACACGTCGAGGATGAACGCGACATACACCCAGCCCGCCCACGTTCTGACGTATGTGAAGTCGGTGACCCAGGTGTGATCCGGCCGCGGGGCGGTGAAGTCCCGGTTCAGCAAGTCCCCGGCGCGGATCCCGTCCTTCGCCTGGATCGTCGTGCGGATCGCCTTCGCACGCGTCACCCCGGACAGGCCCAGGGCCCGCATCGCACGATCCACGGCGCCGCGTGAGGCGTCAGCGATCGCGGTGCGTCGGATGAACGCGGTCATCTTCTTGCGCCCATACAGGCCCTCCGGCGTCATCTTCCGACGCTCCACCCCCTCGGCATCGATGACCGTGGTCCAGGTCGCGTCACGGACGGCGTCGACGACCTGCGCGTCGGTGACGGTCCGGATCGATATGCGGCCTTGCCGCCACGCCCGATAGGTGCGCGCGGCGACCTTCACGCCCTGCTCTCGCAGAACGCGGATGATCGACTCGACCGCGTGCCCCTCGGCCCTCATCCGATCGATGAAACCCATGATCAACGGTTGCGGGGGTCGAGTTCCCCCACGAAGAAAGTCGTCGCCGCTTTCAAGATCGCCACGTCCTCGCGCAGCTTCCGATTCTCCGACTTGAGGCGGCGGATCTCGGCATGTTCCTCGCTGGTCTGCCCGTCCCGGTCACCGGCGTCGATATCGGCCTGCACCACCCACCGCCGCAGCGACTCCGCCCCGACGCCTTCCTGGCGGGCGACGGCCGCGATGGCCTTCGCGTTCGAGGGGTACTCGGCCCGGTGCTCGCGCACGAGCCGGACAGCGCGCTCACGCAACGCAGCATCAATCTTCTTCGGCATGATGAACATCCAATCAACTCAAAAGGATGCGGCACCAAACCTGGGTCGGTTCAAAGCTCCGAACTGCCGCGAAAAGCAAGAAAGACACCCTGCGCTGCCTCAAACGAGCCATCGCCCGCGAAACCTGGCACCTGCTCGTCCACCCCGCCCCCGCACCCCGCACCGACGACCTACGCCCACTACGACACCAGCGCGGACTCACCCTCGCCCAAGCCGCCACGCACCTCGGCACCAACCCCAGCCGCATCAGCGAACTCGAGCGCGGCACCCGCCCAAACACCACCCTCGCCAACGCCTACCGCGAATACCTCAACACCGCTTGACATCCATAGGAGCATCAGGCTCAACCAGCGGATCGGTGCCGGTCGCGTCCCGATAGCCTGATCCGATGCTGGCGGTGAACAGGTTCCGGGTCGGTCCGGGCGACGAGGACGATTTCGTCCGCGCGGCCCGGGCCGCGGTCGACTTCATGCTCACCCGGGACGGCGCCGAGTCGGTCGAACTGGTCCGCAATCTGGACGAACCGGATCTGTGGGCGATCGTCGGACGGTGGGCGAACGTCGGTTCGTACCGGCGGGCATTCAACGGCTATCAGGCGAAGGTGGTCCTGGTGCCGTTGCTGAGCCGGGCGATCGACGAGCCGGGTGCCTACGACGCACCGGACGCCGTGGGCGAGAACCTGCCTCGGCTGCGCTGACGTCCCCGCGATCGGTCACCCCGCAACCCTTTTGGAAGCGCTGATCAATCATGTTCCGGCTGCGGCGCACCCGGCGAGCGATCGACGACCCCCATCCCTTGCGCCGGAGGACCCGATACGCCCACAAGATCTGGGCGCCGTCGCTCATCTCGCCGGGCACCTCCTCGCTCGGAACAGCATTGATCAGCACTTCCTTTGCGGTCATTGCATCGGTTCAAACCATTGCGAAGACGGCAAACCGTTGCGATGTCGGGGACGGGTCGTCAGGCTCCAGCGAGCGACGGTGGTGCTGGACGGCGTCTCGTTCACGGTAGCGTGGTCCCTTGCGTGTCAGCCGGGCATGCATCGACTCACAAGGAGTTTCTCGTGGCCAGTCGCCTCGACAATGTCATCAGCCTGTGCAAGCGGCGGGGGTTCGTCTACCCCTGCGGCGAGATCTACGGCGGCACCCGGGCGGCCTGGGACTACGGTCCCTACGGTGTCGAGCTGAAAGAGAACATCAAGCGGCAGTGGTGGAAGGCCGTGGTGCAGGGCCGCGACGACGTGGTCGGCCTGGACTCCTCGATCATCCTGCCCCGGCAGGTGTGGGTGGCGTCCGGGCACGTCGGGGTGTTCTCCGACCCGCTGACCGAATGCCTGAGCTGCCACAAGCGCTTCCGGGCCGATCAACTGGAAGAGAACTTCGAGCACAAGAAGGGGCGGGCGCCGTCCGGACTCGAAGAGATCAACTGCCCCGAGTGCGGCACCCTGGGCCGCTTCACCGCCCCCCGCGACTTCAACATGATGCTGAAGACCTACCTCGGGGTGATCGAGGACGAGTCCGGCCTGCACTATCTGCGTCCGGAGACCGCGCAGGGCATCTTCGTGAACTTCAAGAATGTCGAGAACTCGGCCCGGGTGAAGGTGCCGTTCGGCATCGGCCAGGTCGGCAAGAGCTTCCGCAACGAGATCACCCCGGGCAACTTCATCTTCCGGACCCGCGAGTTCGAGCAGATGGAGAATGGAGTTCTTCGTCGAGCCGGGCACCGACGAGGAATGGCACCAGCACTGGATCGACGCGCGCACCGACTGGTATTCCGACCTGGGCATCAGCCGGGACAACCTGCGGCACTACGAGCACCCGAAAGAGAAGCTGTCGCACTACTCCAAGCGGACCGTCGACATCGAATACAACTTCGGCTTCGCCGGCGGCGACGGCTGGGGCGAGCTGGAAGGCATCGCCAACCGGACCGATTTCGACCTCGGCACGCATTCGAAGCATTCGGGCACCGACCTGTCCTATTTCGATCAGGCGAAGGGCGAGCGGTACCTCCCGTACGTGATCGAGCCGGCCGCCGGCCTGACCCGGTCGCTGATGGCGTTCATGGTGGAGTCCTACACCGAGGACCAGGCGCCGAACACCAAGGGCGGCGTGGACACCCGGGTGGTGCTCAAGCTCGATCCGCGGCTGGCGCCGGTCAAGGTGGCGGTGCTGCCGCTGTCCCGCAACGAGCGGCTGTCCCCGGCCGCCCGCGACCTGGCGGCGTCCCTGCGCCTGTACTGGAACATTGAGTTCGACGACGCCCAGGCGATCGGACGCCGCTACCGCCGCCAGGACGAGATCGGCACCCCGTTCTGCGTCACCGTCGACTTCGACACCCTGGACGACCAGGCCGTCACCGTCCGCGAGCGGGACACGATGACCCAGCAGCGGGTGGCGCTCGACCAGGTGCAGGGCTACCTGGCCCAACGGCTGATCGGCTGCTGACCCCCGCACCCACCGCTCGCTAACTATTTCGGGTTCGCTGAATTCAGCGAGCCCGAGATAGTTCGGCGCGCGTTTTTCCTTGGGCGAGCGTTCGCTGAGGGTGGGCGTGGGTCAGCGCATGTGGAAGAGGTTGCGCAGCCAGCCGAGGACGGTCTGGCTGTCCATCGCCTCCTCGAAGCCGTCCGCGATGGCGGCGAACGACGACCTCACCTCGGCCTGGTGGTCGAGGAACCGGCCCTGGCTGATCTCGTCCACGCCGACGCGTCCGGTCGCCGACTCGATCGCCTCGGTGACCCTGATGAGGACGTCGAGCGTGCCGTCGCTGGCGTTGACCGACCAGAACGGCAGCGACGCCTGGTAGTCGTCGTGCGCCCAGGTCACCATCAGGCCGCTCTGCTCATGCACCAACTGCCGCGAATAGGGATTGGTTGCCACGTCGTGCGAGCCGGCCGGCAGCAACTCCAGCAGGTGCGGGTGCAGGCCGTCCCAGGCTGCGACCTCCTCAGCGGTGAGCGCTGCGGTCGACTCGGCTGCGTCCGCGTCGACGGCTGATCCGGAGGGACTGCCGACCTGGTCGACGAAGTGCACGACGAAACTCATGGCGGTGAGCCTACTGAGGGACGGGCGGTTGGGCGAGGATCGCAAGACTGGTGCCAGTGTGACGTCAGTGTGATGCCGATATGCTTGAACACGCGTCATGATGATGTCATCATGGCGTCATGGATCTGAATCCCTATCTTGGAGCGGTCGCCGCCGACTTGGAGAAGGCGACCGCTCTTGCCGATGAGGTGACCCGGAACGTCACCGCGCGGGTCGCCGTCGCGGTCGAGCCGGCGCTACGACTCGCGATGACCCAGCTGCTGGCGGACGCCGCGGCGCAACTCACCAGCGAGCTGCAGAGCACCGTCGTCACGGTGCGAATGGACGGCCGGGAGCCCGTCCTGCAGGTGCAGGAGCATCCGGCTGCGGCCTCCGGGCAGGCCCTGGCTGAGCCGGCGACCGAGGACGAGGGGACGGCGCGGGTCACCGTCCGGCTCCCCGAACAACTGAAGCGAAGCGCCGAGGCACTGGCCCAAGCCGCCGAGCAGTCCCTCAACACCTGGATCGTGCAGGCCGTGCGCCGCGCGACCCAGCCCGCACCCACCGATCGTCGCAACTCGTCCCGCCGAATCACCGGCTGGGCCTGAGGAGGAACCGTGAACACCAACATCAACACCAACACCCGACAGACCTGGGAATTCGCTACGGACGCGGTCCCGCGGCTGAGGTTGCAGGCGTACCACGCCGATGTCTTCGTCGAGCATGGCGGGGCACAGGGGCAGACCTCGGTGACCCTGACTGCGGCCACCGCGGTCGACCTGAGCGGCGTCGAGGCCCGTGCCGAGGGACGCGACATCACCGTGGTCGTCCCGGCGCTGAAGACGTCCGACGGTTCGGGCTTCGGGTTCTCTTTTCAGATCGGGAATTTCACCATCGGCGCCGGGGGATCGGTGCCGGTCCGTCTCGACGTACTGGTGGGCGAGGGCGCCGATCTCGACCTGAAGCTGGGCGGCGGCGACATCGTGGTGGACGGACGTTCGGGTGAGCTGCGGGCACACAGCGGGGGGGGCGACGTCCGCTTCGACGACGCCGGCGAGGTGGTGGTGCACACCGGTGGCGGCGACATTCGGGCCGGCCGCGCGACCGAGGGCAATCTCGACACCGCCGGCGGCGACATCAGCATCGACAGCCTCGGCGAGGGCCGGGTGCACAGCGGTGGTGGCGACGTCCACGTCGGGGCGATCGCATCCGGCACCATAAAGACCGGCGGCGGCGACATCCACGTCGGACGCACCGAGGGCGACGTCACGGTCTCGACTGGCGGCGGCGACGTCCGGATGGACTCGTGCCGCGGCACCACCGAGGTCAGCACCGGCGCCGGCGATGTCAGCGCGCATGTGGTGAGCGGCAGCTGGCATGCCCGTAGCGGCGCCGGCGACATCATCGTGACCGTGCCGGCGGGCGTCCCGGTCTGGCAGGACCTGAGCAGTCCGCTCGGCGATGTCACGAGCCGCATCGGTGGGCGCGGCGAGCCCGCTGAGGGTCAGTCCCACATCGAGATCACCGCTCGCACCGGAACCGGCGACATCAGTGTGAGCTGACCTGGCCACTGGGGACGGTTCTTCTGGTCACTGGGGACGGTTCTTTTGGTCACCGGGGACGGTTCTTCCGGTCACTGGGGACGGTTCTTTTGGTCACCAGGGACGGTTCTTTTGTCACTGGGGACGGTTCTTTTGGTCACCAGGGACGGTTCTTCCGGTCACCGGGGACGGTTCTCTTGGTCACTGGGGACGGTTCTTTCGGTCACTGGGGACGGTTCCCCTCGTCCGGCGAGAGGCTGCGACCTGAGTTCCCCGGCGCTCTCGATACCGGCGGGGTTCTGCCGGTCCGGATGTGGACCGAAAGAACCGTCCCCTCCGTCCATCTGGAACCCGGAAAGAACCCCGGGACCTTCGGCCGGCGTAGCGACGCACCCTCAGATCAGTGGGACGAAGGCGAACCGGTGCTCGCGTTCGGATTCGCGGTGCCAGCCTCGGTGGTCACGGGTGACGGTCCACATCACCCCGGCCGCCGGCAGCACCATCCGCCCGCCCTCGGCGAGTTGCTGCTCCAGTTCCGCCGGAATGGTGCCGGGGTCGGCCGAGACCAGAATGCGGTCGAACGGTGCGGCGTCCGGGAGGCCGAGGACGCCGCGGACTGCCGGCTCGATCCGCGCCCACGGCCGCTGCATGGACGACAGGTGCCGACGGCCGAGTCCGACCAGTTCGGGCACCACCTCGACGCCGACCACGGAGCCGCCCGCGCCGGTCAAGTGGGCCAGCAGCGCGGTGGTCCACCCGGAGCCGCTGCCGACGTCCAGCACCTTGCCGCCGGACGGCACCGCCAGCAACTCCAGCATCAGCCGCACCGTCCACGGCTGGGAGTTGGTGGCCCCATGGCCGATCGGCAACGGCGCGTCCACAGCTGCTCGGCTACGGACAGCGGGTGGCAGGAACCGTTCCCGCGGCGTCGCCGCGAAAGCCTGTTGAACCCGCGCCCGACCGGTGTCCATGATCCAGGGTTGCGCGCAGGCCGGAACTTGTCGAGGGTCCGCAACGGCTCGGTCCGATATCGACCCCAGAGTCAGCGCCCCAGCCAGGCCCCCACGGCGTAGACAGTCGGTTCGGCGCACCACTCTGGGGTCGATATCGGACTTTCCGCCCGACCCCGGCGACCAATCCCGCCGTGGTAGCGCTCAGCCCGTCGCCGGGTCGCGGGTCGAGATCGATGGGACGCCGCCCCGCCCCGGTGGTTGGCTACCTGGGTGCGGGAACGAATGCTGGCCTTCCTGGCGGACATCCGCCCCCTGCGGGTTCCCGACTTCCGCCGGCTCTGGATCGCCAACATCATCACCGTCATCGGCGCGCAGCTCACCGTGGTTGCCGTGCCCGCCCAGATCTACAGCCTCACCGGCAGTTCCGCCATGGTCGGCCTCACCGGGCTGTTCGGACTGGTGCCGCTGGTCGTGTTCGGCCTGTGGGGCGGGGCACTGGCCGACCATTTCGACCGTCGCACGCTGCTGATCGTGACGACCCTCGGCTTGATCCTCACCAGTGGGCTGTTTTGGCTTCTGGCCGAGAGCCGGACCGACAATGTCTGGTTGCTGTTGGTGGTCTATGCCATTCAGCAGGCCTGTTTCGCCGTCAACCAGCCCACCCGGACGGCGGTACTACCCGCGTTGCTCCCGATGGACCAGCTCCCCGCGGCGAACTCGCTGAATATGACGGTGATGAGCGCCGGAGCGATCGCCGGGCCGTTGGCGGGCGGAGCCCTGATTCCGGTGTTCGGATTCCCGCTGCTCTATCTGATCGACACGATCTGCCTACTCGCCACCTTGTGGGCGGTGATCAGACTGCCGAAGCTGCCCGTTCTCGACCGCACCGGCACCCCCGGCCTGCGGTCCGTGCTGGACGGCCTCGGCTATCTGCTGGGCCACCCCATCCTGCTGACATCGTTCCTGGTGGACGGCATCGCGATGGTCTTCGGGATGCCCCGGGCGCTGTTCCCGCAGATCGCCCACGAGAGCTTCGGCGGACCGACCGAGGGCGGCCTTGCCTTCGCTTTGCTGTTCGCGGCGATGCCCGCCGGAGCCGTGCTCGGCGGGGTGCTCTCCGGCTGGGTCTCCAGGATCGACCGGCAGGGCCTGGCGGTGATCTGGAGCGTGGTCGCCTGGGGCGCCGCCGTCGTGGTGACCGGTGTGGCGGTGTGGTTCGCACCGTCGCTGCCGGCCGCCATGCTGGTGGTTGCCGTCTGCGCCCTCGCCTTCGGTGGTGCGGCCGACATGGCCTCCGCCGCCTTCCGGCAGTCGATGCTGCTGACCGCGGCCGACGATGCGGTTCGCGGCCGGCTGCAGGGCGTGTTCATCGTGGTCGTCGCGGGCGGTCCCAGGATCGCCGACGTCCTGCACGGCTGGGCGGCCGAGGGCGTCGGGACGGCCGCGACCACGGCCGGGGGCGGCGTCCTGGTGATCCTCGGGGTGGTGATCGCTGCGATCGCGATCCCGGCGTTCGTCCGGTACCGGCTCTCCGAGCAAGTCGGCCGCCTCGACTCCTGACTCTCTCGCTGGTCGAGCCTGTCAGACCTGCGGCCCGCGGTGCGGCTGGAGCGTTGGTGACCGTGCGTGCGGTCACCTGGCAGCCGGGAGAACCGTCCTCGGTGTCCGGGAGAACCGTCCCCGGTGTCCGGGGGAACCGTCCCCGGTGTCCGGGGGAACCGTCCCCGGTGTCCGGGGGAACCGTCCCCGGTGTCCGGGGGAACCGTCCCCGGTGTCCGGGGGAACCGTCCCCGGTGTCCGGGAGAACCGTCCCCGGTGTCCGGGAGAACCGTCCCCGGTGTCCGGGAGAACCGTCCCCCGTGGTCACCCGGGGCCCATTCGCTCGCCGGACTAATCAGGGCTCGCTGAACTCGGCGAGGCCCAAATAGTTCGGGGAGCGCCGGGGGCGGGGTTAGGGTTGCCGGATGCATGGCTCGCAGCAGACCCTCGTGCGCCCGGCGCCCTTGCGGCTCGGTCCGGTGACGGTCGATCCGCCGGTGGTCTTGGCGCCGATGGCGGGTATCACCAACGCTGCCTACCGACAGCTGTGCCGCGAGCAGGGTGCCGGCCTCTATGTCTGCGAGATGATCACCTCCCGCGGCATCGTCGAACGCATCCCGCGGACCTTCGCGATGCTCCGCTTCGACCCGGCCGAGACCGTCCGCTCCGTGCAGCTCTACGGCGTGGACGCCGATGTGATGGCCAAGGCGACCACCATCTTGTGCGCCGAGTTCGGCGTCGGTCACGTCGACCTCAACTTCGGCTGTCCGGTGCCGAAGGTGACCCGGCGCGGCGGCGGGGGAGCGCTGCCGTGGAAGCGCGACCGGCTGGCCGCGATCCTGACCGCCACGGTGAAGGCCGCCGAGCCGTACGGCGTCCCGGTCACCATGAAGACCCGGATCGGCATCGACGCCGACCACGAGACCTTCCTGGACGCCGGCCGGATCGCCGCCGACTCCGGCTGCGCCGCGATCGCGCTGCACGCCCGGACGGTCAAGCAGTCCTATGGCGGCTACGCCGACTGGGACCGGATCGCCGAACTGGTCGCGTCCACCAGCATTCCGGTGCTCGGCAACGGCGACATCTGGGAGGCTCCGGACGCCCTGGCGATGATGGCGCGCACCGGTTGCGCCGGCGTGGTGATCGGACGCGGCTGCCTCGGGCGACCATGGCTGTTCCGCGACCTGGCCGCGGCTTTCGCCGGTCAGCCCGCCCCGCCGCTGCCGACGCTGGGTGAGGTCGCCGCGATGGTCTACCGGCACGCGGAGTTGCTGGCCGGCCTGGACGGCGAGACCCACGGCATGCGCGATCTGCGCAAGCACATGGCGTGGTACTTCAAAGGCTTCCCGATCGGCGCCGAGCTCCGCCGGGGGCTGGCCATGGTGTCGACCCTGGCCGAACTGGACGGCCTGCTCGCGCAACTCGACCCGGGCATCGAGTTCCCGCGGGCCGAACTGGGCTCACCGCGTGGACGTCAGGGCTCCGCCCGTGAGCGAGTCGTCCTGCCCTACGGCTGGCTCGACTCGCAGTGCCTGGGGGACGCCGACATCGCCGACGCCGAATCGGACGTCTCCGGCGGCTAGGGCCAGCGAACCGCTCGCGGGTCAGGTTCGGTGACGACGCGCGGGACGGGTGACCTGAAGCCGCCAGGCCCGGCGTCGTACACCATGGGCTAAGCCCGGATCTGGGCTAGGGCGTCAGGTAGGGCATGATCGCGGCCACCAGGATGATCGCCGCGATGATCGGCGCCAGGACGCCCAGGATGATCGCCCACACCCCGTAGCCCCGGCCTCGCCGAGTGGCGGTCGCAACGATCCCGGTGACCCAGAAGGCCATGCCTCCGTAGCCCGCGATGTTCAGTGCCAGCATGCCGTTGCTGCCGAGTTGGCTGGTCAGCGCATCGGTGAGTTCTTCGGCGGTCAGCGAGCCGCCGGTCGCGACCGCGATCGGGCCGAACAGGGATCCGATCCGCCACATGAACCAGGAGAGCACCACGGTGCAGACGACCACCCCGCCGAGTGCGACCATGCCCAGCAGGGGGGACCGCTGCTGCGGCTGCTGGCCGTACGGCATCGCCGGGCCGCCCTGTTGGTAGGCCTGTTGGGGGGTGGGGTACCCGCTCTGCTGTCCCCACGCCGAGGACGGCTGGCTGCCCTGGCCGTAGCCGCTCGGCGCATTCCACGCCGCCGGCGCGGCGGGTTGGGCGTATCCGTACGGGGGTTGCTGGGCGGGCTGCTGCGACTGGCTCGGCTGCGCGTACGGGGGCTGGGCGGGCTGCTGCGACTGGCTCGGCTGCGCGTATGGGGGCTGGTAGGGGTTCTGAGGGTTCTGGCCCTGGGTCATGGCTGCCTTCCACGTCGTGACTGTCTTCCATCATGGCAGCAGACGAGGCGGAGCCGGTCGATCTGCCACACCTCCCGGGGGCCTGAGGAATCGCCGATCGATGCTGACAAGATGGGACCATGCCTGAGTTGTCCCCTCGTGCGATCGCCTGGGCCACCACGATGTCCGGTCACGCCGGGGGTGACCTGGTCCTCGCGCACGCCGGCCCGGGGAATCCGCTGGCGGCGTCCGGCCCGATCCTGCGCGAGCAACGCGAAGCCTGGGAGGCGGAGCACCTGACCGCCGGGGCGTCCAGGGCCGTCGGTGCCGGGGACCGAGCGCGGCCCGAACAACCCGACTCGGAGCGGACCTGCTTCGAACGCGACCGGGACCGGATCGTCCACTCGACCGCGTTCCGCCGATTGGCCGGCAAGACCCAGGTGGTCGTCCATCCCACCGATCACCAGCGCACCCGGCTCACCCATGCCCTCGAGGTCGCCCAGGTCGCGACCTCGATCGCCCGCGGCGTCGGCGCCAACGTCACCCTTGCCGAGGCCATCGCGCTGGGCCACGACTGCGGGCACGGTCCCGGTGGCCATGCCAGCGAGGACGCCTTCGACGCCTTCCTGCCCGAGGGCTACGATCACGGCCCCTGGGGTGCGGACGTCGTGCTGACCTCGCTCAACCTCTGCCGCGAGACCCTCGACGGCATCCGCAATCACTCCTGGTCACGGCCCACGCCGGCCACGGTGGAGGGCGAGATCGTCAGTTGGGCCGACCGGATCGCCTACTGCGCCCACGACCTGGAGGACGCCATCGGGGCCGGCATCGTGGGCCTGGCCGACGTCCCGCCCGGAGTGGTCGAGGTTGCCGGTGCGACCCGGCGCGAGCAGCTCAGCGTCTTCGTTCGCGAGGTGATCGGCACCACCGTCGCCACCGGATCAATCGGCATGCGTGCTCCGGTGGCCGCGGCCCTGGCCGAGCTGCGGACGTTCAACTACCAGCGCATCTACACCCGCCCCGAGTCGGTCGCCCAGTCCGACGCGGTGGTCGCCGTTCTTCGCGCGCTGGTGTCGTTCTACCTGGAGAACCCGGCCCGGCTGCCCGGACAGCCGGACGATCCGGCGAAGCTGGCGCGCGCCGCGGTCGCCTACGTGGGCGGGATGACCGACCGGTTCGCCTTCGACAGCGCCGTCCACCTGCTCGGCTGGGATCGGGCGCGGCTGCCACGTCCGCAGTGAGGCTCCCCAGCGGGGCGGAGCCGACAGCACACGAGATCTCTGCACTCGACGCGGACCTCACCGCTCGCTGAGGCACGAGCTACGTGACGAGTGCAGACATTTCGTGTTGTCGGGCTCTGCTGCCGCTCTGCACGGCCGGGGCGGTGGCAGCCGGGGCTGCGTACACTGCCGGATGTGGCGGGCTTGATCAACGAGGACGATCTGGCGACCGTCCGCGAGCGCAGCCGGATCGAGGACGTGGTCGGCTCCTACGTCACCCTTCGCCCCGCCGGCGGGGGAGCGCTGGTCGGGCTGTGCCCGTTCCACGACGAGAAGACGCCGTCGTTCAGGGTCACCCCGTCCCGCGGCTTCTACTACTGCTTCGGCTGCAACGTCGGCGGCGACGTGATCGGCTTCGTCCAGGCGATCAACAACTCCAGTTTCGTCGAGGCGGTCGAATTCCTTGCCGACCGGGTCGGCGTCCAGCTGCGGTACACCGACGGGGGCGGCGGCGTCCGGGTCGAGCCGGGGCTGCGGTCGCGGATCCTGGAGGCGAACCGGCTGGCGGCGGAGTTCTTCGCCGACCAGCTGAGCAGCCCGGACGCCGTGGCCGGTCGCCAATTCCTCGCCGAGCGCGGCTTCGACCGGGACGCCGCCGAGCACTTCGGGGTCGGGTTCGCCCCGATGGGCGGCCGCGAACTGGCCAAGCATCTGCGGGCGCACAAATTCAGCGACGACGAGCTGGTCAAGGCGAGCCTGATCCGTGACGGCGGCTGGGACTATTTTCAGGCCCGGCTGCTCTGGCCGATCCGGGACGCCGGTCGCTCGGTGCTCGGCTTCGGCGCCCGGCGGTTGTTCGACGACGACCGGATGCCGGCCAAGTACATCAATACCCGCGAGACGCCGGTCTACAAGAAGTCGCACGTGCTCTACGGCCTCGACCTGGCCCGGCAGAACATCGCCAGGAAGAACCAGGCGGTGATCGTCGAGGGCTACACCGACGTGATGGCCGCCCACCTCGCCGGCATCGACACGGCGGTCGCCTCCTGCGGGACCGCGTTCGGCGACGACCACGCGCGGCTGCTGTCCCGGCTGATCGGGTCGACCGATGCGCTGAAGGGCGAAGTCATCTTCACCTTCGACGGGGACGCCGCCGGCCAGGCCGCCGCGCTGAAGGTGTTCGCCGGCGATCAGCACTTCATCTCCCAGACCTACGTGGCGATCGAGCCCACCGGACTCGACCCGTGCGACCTGCGCATCCAGCAGGGCGACGCCGCCGTCCGGGAACTCGTCGGACGCCGTGAGCCGCTGTACCGCTACGTGATGGCCAATACCATCGCCGGCTTCGACCTCGACCGGGTGGACGGCCGGCTCGGTGCCCTGCGTGCGGCGGCACCCCTGGTCGGCAGCGTCCGGGACAGCTCCCTGGTCAACGGCTACATCCACGAACTGGCCAAGATGCTCGGCGCCGAGATCGACGAGGTGCGCCGCGAGGTCGCCCGGGCCGGCCGCCGCAAACTGCCGACCGGGCCCGACCGGGCGCCGATGCCGTCCGAACCACCCCCGGACGAGCCGCCGCTGCTCGGCCTGCCGATGCCGAACCCGCGCGACCGATCTCTGGAGGTGGAGCGGGGGACGCTGCGGTTGATGGTGCGGGCGCCCGAGGTGTTCGCCGCGGGCTGGAACGGGGTCGGTGTCGACGAGTTCACCCACCCGGCCTACCGGGCCATCTTCGCGGCCATCGCGGACGCCGGAACACCCGGCGGAGACTGGCCGCAGCCGGTGCTCGAGGCCGGCGCCGACGGCACCGTCGCCGCGGTGGTGGCGGCACTGGCCACCGAGCCGTTGCTGCGGCCGGCGAACCCCGGCTATGCCGCCGAGTACGTGGCGAAACTGCGACTGCTGAGCGTCGCCCGCTCGATCGCCAACCTGAAGTCGAAGCTGCAGCGCACCAACCCGATCGACGACCAGGTCGGCTACAACCGGATGTTCGCCACGCTGCTCGAACTGGAGCGGCAGCGACGCGAGCTCAACGAGGCGGCGGCGGGTCCGGCCAGCTGAACCGGGAGTCTCGGCACGACCAACTCGGTTCCGGCAAGCGGGAATCACCGATTGTGAGCGACATGGGAAATTGGTGTTGTCCCGATGTTGCCTGCACAGCTGGTCCGCGGGCGTTCGCTTTCGCGGCGCCGTTGGCGAGCATCGGGACATGAACGATGCGACCCGGGTGTTGGGGGCTGCCGAGGAGATTCGGCTGGCCCAAGAGATCGAGGCCGGCCTGCTCGCCGGTGACCTGCTGGCCCGCGGCGACAGATCGACCGCGTCCGGACCCGAGCTGATCACGCTGCAGCGGCTGGGCGAGCAGGCTTGGCAACGGTTCCTGTTGGGCAACGTGCGCCTGGTGCAGAGCATCGCGGCTCAAGAGGCCCGGCGCTCGCCGGTCGAGGTCGACGAGCTCTTCCAGGAGGGTTTCGTCGGTCTCGGCGAGGCGCTGCAGCGCTGGGATCACCGGGCCGGCTACCGGTTCAGCACCTTCGCGACGCAGTGGATCCGGCGTCGGGTGACCGACGCGTCCGCGGCGCGATGGGTGCCGGCGTCGGTGCGGTCGGTGCTGCGGGCGCGCGGGGTGCGCAGCCTGGCCGACCGGTTGACGGGCGAATTGCACCGCAACGCCACCGACGCCGAACTGGCCGGCCTGCTCGGCCGCAGTCCGCGCTGGGTGATGCGGATGCGGCACCTGTCGGCCTTCGTGCCGCTCGAGCGGGCGATGATCGGCGCCGGCGCGTCCACCCCCGGTGAGCCCGAGATCGATGTCCGGGCGCTGCTTCCGGAGCTGCCCGAGGTCGAGGCCGAGATCGTGCACGTCAGGTTCGGGCTGGACGGCAGGCCCGGCCTGGGTCAGCGCCCGGCCGCGGAGATACTCGGGATCTCGCTGAGCACACTGCGCCGGCACGAGGCCCGGGCCTTGCGCCGGCTACGCGGCTGGCTGTTGGACGAGCAGGCCGCGTGAGGCCGCGATAATGACCCGATGGGCCTCTTCGACCGTGCCGGGCTGCCGCGTGCTGACTTCGACCGCCTCACTCAGGCGCTCGGACGCCGCGTCCGGGTGCTCGCCTGGGCGCGCGGGGCTGACGGCCCGGTGGCCGGCCTGGCCGACCGGCTGGCCATCGGGGAGCCCGCCGGATGGCGATTCGTCGGCTGGCACGAGATCGCCGCCGGCGGCTGGGACGCCGAGACCGCGATGCTGCGCTGGCGGCTCGACGACGGCAGTGAACAGCACGTCCTGCTGGAGGGCCCGGGTTCGCTGCCCGAACTGTTCCGCGAGCGGGTGGACGCCAGCATCGTCGTCCGCGAGAAGGTCGAATTGCACCGGGGGCGGACGGCGACGATCGTGGCCCGACGCAGGCTGGACGGTACCCCGTCCCCGCTGCTCTGGACGGTGATCCGGCAGGGCGGCAGCTTCGACGCCGACCAGTCCGCGCACGCCGACGGTGAGCTGGCGCGGCTGCAAGCCGAATACGACATCAGCTGATCGTTCTGCTAACGTTTCTTCTCGCGTGCCACGCGATCCCCTGTAGCTCAATTGGCAGAGCGTCGGACTGTTAATCCGTAGGTTCCTGGTTCGAGTCCAGGCGGGGGAGCGGTAAAGGTCCTTGTGAGATCCGGTTTCCGGAATCCTGCGAGGACCATTTCTGTTGCCCGCCCCAGATCGGCTGCAACGATCTGGGGCGGGACTTCCTCATTCGGGATCCCGGGCCGCCATGCTCAGGGCCCAGTCGCAGAACGGCACCACCCAGTTCCGCTCGCGCTGCTCCCAGCGCTTGGCCACCGAGGACTGCGGGAACAGGGTGTAGCTGGTGCCCGGATTGTGCAGGCACAGGTCGGAGCCCAGCTCGTCGGTGACGATCCGCCACTCGAAGCCGCCCGCCGAGCGGAGATGCTCGCCGAGGACCGCCGCAACCAGGTTCACCACATCGTTGCCGATCTCGGGCGGCTGGCTCCCGCTCTCGACCGCGGCAACCGCACCGTCGAACAACCCGCCGATCGAACGCGGGTCGTCCGGTGTGGCACCCATCGCCCGTCCGCGTGTGGTCAGTTCGGTCAGCCACGCCTGTTCGGCGGCGGTCAACTCGCTGTAGGTCTGTTGTCCTTCCATGCCGTCCACCCTGGCACATCGTGGCGTTCCCACTCCGTCCGCGTGCATCAACGCGGATGCATCCGCATCGGTCAGGTGTGAGACCGCGGATGACCATCCGCACGGCAGAGGGAGGAACCATGGCGACAAGCCAGAACGGATGGACCGTTCAGAACACGAAAGCGGAGATGTGGCCCCACCCGAAGGTGGGGCCGATCCTGGGCGGCCCGGTGTGGGTGGTACTGACCGCCTTTCTGCACCGCTACGAAGCCGAGATCGAGCCGATCGGCAGATCGTCCGGCTGCTACAACAAGCGCCACATCGCCGGCAGTGCGAAGTGGAGCAACCATGCCTCGGCGACCGCGGTCGACCTGAACTGGAACCGGCATCCGGTGGGTGGGCAAGACACCGGCTACTCGGCTCAGCAGGTCAGTGCACTCACCGCGCTGCTGAAGGCGTTCCCGGTGCTGCGCTGGGGCGGGCCGGCGTTCAACGACCCGATGCACTACGAGATCAAGCCAGGGGCGTCCCGCGCCCAGGTGAGGAAGCTGGCCACCAAGCTGCTGCAGAAGCAGCTTCGGCTCCGCGGCTTCGAGTTGGACGTGGACGGCGTCCGGGGGCCGGCGACCGCCGCCGCGCTGCTGAAGTTCCAGAAGGCCCAGGGTCTCGAGGCGGACGGCGTGGACGGGCCCAAGACCTGGGCGGCGCTGCTCTCGGCCGAATCGGTTGCGGCCTGAGTGGGGACCGCTCAGATCAGGTCGTCGTGTGCGCCGCTGATCCAGGCCAGGTAGCGCTCGGCGGAGAACCGGACGATCGCGGCGGCGTCGTCGGACAGGCGTCCGGCGACGTTGTCGTAGAGCCTCCGGTAGGGGTGCCGGTCGAATCCGGCCACTATCCGGCGGACACCCAGCGGTGACATCGGGATCGCGTTGGGATAGCTGCGCAGGAAGGTCACGTTGCCGTCCGGACGCACGGCGCAGGCATCGCCGGCCAGCAGCACCCCGGCGCCGTCGGCACCGGTCCAGTGCGCGATGGTCTGGCCGGGGAAGTGGCCGCCGACCTGGCTGGCCCGGATGCCGGGCACAGGTTCGAACGGGTCGTCCCAGGTGACGATCGCCGGGTCGGCGCGCTGCACCCAGCGTGCGTCCTTGGCCGCCACATAGACCGGGACGCCGCCGAGCGCGTGGCTCCAGGCCACCTGCGAGCCGTACATATGCGGATGGCTGGCCATGATGGCTGCGACGCCGCCGAGTCCGCGCAGCAGCTCCAGCGCCGTCGGGTCGACCAGGGAGGGCACGTCGAACAACAGGTTGCCGCCCGTGCCGGTGGCCAGCAGTGCAGTCTGGCCGATGCCGATCTTCGGTTCGGGGCGGAATCCCCACAGGCCCGGCTCGAGCTCGGTGACCTCGAGCCGGTAGCCGTCGCGGACCAGGTCAACGCTGGTGGCCCAGGCCGGTCCGGACGGCAGCACGTACTGCCGCTCGTCGGTGCAGATGGCGCAGGCCGGCGGCGGTTCGGCGGCGATCGCCTGCTCGACGCCACAGGTGCGGCAAATCCATTCGGTCGCGGTCATCGCAGTTCCTTTCAGCGGACGCCGTTGAGGTAGGCGAGCACGGCCCGCACCCGGCGGTTGTCCTGGTTGGGGCCGAGATCGAGCTTGGCGAAGATGTTCGCCACGTGCTTGGCCACCGCGGCCGGGGTGATCACCAGCTGGCCGGCGATCTGCTGGTTGGCGGCCCCCTTGGCCATCAGCGACAGCACCTCCAGTTCGCGCGGGGTGAGCCGGCCCAGCCGTGGATCGGTCCGGCGGGCGTTGAGCAGCTGGGCGACCACCTCGGGGTCCATCACCACTTCGCCGGCGGCGACCAGTTCGGCCGACCGCATGAAGTCGGCCACCCGTCCGACCCGTTCCTTGAGCAGGTAGCCGACACCGCCGGCCGCGTTGGTCTCGAGCAGGGTGGCGGCGTAGGCGGGGGCCACGTACTGGCTGACGATCAGCATCGGCAGTCCGGGATGAGCCGCCCGTAACTGCACCGCCGCCCGCAGTCCGTCGTCGGTCATGGTGGGTGGCATCCGGACGTCGGTGATCACCAGATCGGGCAGGCCGTCCGGGCTGTCGGCGAGCCGGTTGCACTGGGCGATCAACTCGGGCGCGTCCCCGGCCTCGGCGGCCACGGTGTGCCCGGCGCGCTCGAGCAGGCCGACCAGGCCGGCCCGGATCAGCGCGGCATCGTCGGCCACCAGGATGCGCATTCACGTCCCTCTCGTTCGTCGATCACCGTAACGCTGTTCAGCGCCCCGGATGCGGGAAGCTGGCCCGGATGATGGTCGGGCCGCCCGCCGGACTGCTCACCCAGCAGCCGCCGCCGAAGGCCTGGACCCGCTCGATCATGCCGCTCAGACCGTGCCCGGGGCGGACCACCGCGCCACCGCGTCCGTCGTCGTAGACCTCGACCTGGAGTTGGTCGGACTGGGCCACCCGGACCGTCATCGTGGTCGCCTGGGCGTGCTTGACGGCGTTGGTGAACGCCTCGCTGACCAAGTAGTACGCGGCCAGGGCGAGCTGCTCGGGCGGTTCCCGCAGGCCGGTGATGGTGACGCTGACCGGCACCGGCTGGCGTCCGGCCAACTCGCGGACGGCGTCCGCCAGCCCACGGTCGGTGAGGATCTGCGGATGGATCCCGCGGACCGTGTCGCGCAGCGAAGTCATCGCGGCCTCCATCGACGAATGGGCCGACGCCAGCGCCTCGCGGACCGCTTCCGGACGGCCGCCCTCCAGGGCGTACTCGGCCTCGCCGAGTTTCATCCCGAGCAGCACCAGGTGTTGCTGGGCGCCGTCGTGCAGATCGCGTTCGATCCGGCGCCGTTCGGCGGCGAAGACGTCCACCAGTTCGCGGCGGGACGTGGTGAGCTGGTCGACCTGCTCGCGCAGTTCGGCCTTCGGCCGGATCAGGTCCTCGATCAGGATCGCCTGCACGCTGGCCAGCGCCCAGGCCACGTACAGCCCGGCGATCAGGATCACCAGCAACCCGAGCAGGGCCAGCAGCGCGTCGCTGGTCACCGGCTGGCCGATCCGGCTGACCAGTGCCGACGTGATCCCGAGCACCAGGGTCACCAGGAAGGCGCCGGGTAGCAGATCGACGAGCCCGAACAACACCGCGATACCCCACACCGCCAGGTTGCCCTCGCGCAGGCCGGTGGTGTCCCAGGGATGCCGGAGCGGTCCGCTCGGCAGCGGACCGGGCCGGTGCAGGCGCAACAGCCGCAGCCGGTAGGCCTCCATGTTCGCGGTGGCCCAGGCGACCAGCGGCAGCACCAGCAGCCCGAGGATGCCGGCGATCAACGCCAGCCCGCCGCCGACGATCGCGGTGGCACAGTAGGCCACCGCGCCCCAGCCGAGCGGGCTGACCAGCATCCGCAGCGGGTTCGGCGGCGGCTTCAGCCGAGAACGCACCGCCGCCTCGTGGGACGGGCTCGGTTCGGTCACGCTGCCACCCTAGAAGCGTTCGGACGCCGATGGCAGGGTGCCACGACCACCGGCCGGTAGTGCTGGCACTACCCGGCGGACACCGGGCAGCGCCCGTGAACCGGCGGCGTCCACCCGGTTGGCTGGAGTCATGACAGCGAACCAGCAGCGGCCGGCACTCCGGGCCCAGCAGATCAGCAAATCCTTCGGCGACGTCCGGGCCCTCGACCGGGTCAGCCTCGACATCCCGGCCGGCCAGTCGGTGTCGGTGATGGGGCCGTCCGGATCGGGCAAGTCGACCCTGCTGCACTGCCTGGCCGGCATCCTGCGTCCCGACGACGGCGACGTCAGCCTCGGCGACGAACCCGTCTCGCTGGCCTCGGACGCCGCTCGCAGCCGAATCCGGCTGGCCCGGATGGGTTTCGTGTTCCAGGACGGCCAACTGCTGCCCGAATTGACCGCCCTGGAGAACGTCGCGCTGCCGTTGCTGCTGCTCGGACGCCCTCGCGCCGAGGCGTTCCGGCGGGCCGGCGAGTGTCTGCAATGGCTGGGCCTGGCCGGGCTGGAGGCCCGGCGTCCGGGGCAGCTCTCCGGTGGCCAGGCGCACCGGGTGGCGATCGCCCGAGCCCTGGTCGGTCAGCCGGACGTCGTCCTCGCCGACGAGCCGACGGGTGCGCTCGACCAGGCCACCGGCGCCGAGGTGATGCGGGTGCTGACCGCCGCGGTTGCGGCCGTCGGCGCCAGCCTGGTCGTCGTCACCCATGACGCCGGGGTTGCCGAGTGGTGCCAGCGGCACGTCGAGATCGTCGACGGCCGGGTCAGCAACGACTTCTTCACCCGGAGCGCCGCCTGATGAACCAGTTCCGTGTTGCCCCGCTGCTGCTGCGCGGTCGGATCCGTTCCGGCAGCGGCCTGATCGATCTGCTCGCCGTGCTCGCGTTCACCGTCAGCAGTTGGCTGTTGCTCTCGGTGCTCGCCGGCGTGCACGCCTTCGTCGAGCGCCAACTCCACCCGCCGGCGGCGTTCCTGGCCGCGCTCGCCGGGCACCCCGAATACGGGGCGGCACAGTTGCCGGTGTGGACGCTGCTGGCGGCCTGCGCCGGCGTCCTGCTGATCGTGCCGCTGGTCACCTTGGGCGCGGCCGCCGCCCGGATGGGCGCGCTGGGACGGGACCAGCGGCTCGCCACACTGCGGCTGCTCGGCATCACCGGCGGCCAGGCGACCGGGCTGAGCGCCGCGGAGACCATGCTGGCGGCGCTGGCCGGCGGCCTGCTCGGCGTCGGCGGCTACCTGCTCACCCTGCCGGTCTGGGCGGCGATCAGCTTCCAGGCCGCACCGTTGAGCGCGGCGGAGATGCTGCTGCCGGCCTGGGCGATCGCGGCGACGATCGCCGGACTGGTGCTGCTGGCCGGTCTCAGTTCGGTGACCGGGCTGCTGCAGCTCTCCATCTCGCCGCTGGGGGTGGCTCGCCGGGCACCCCGTCCGGCGCTGCGGTTGTGGCGGCTGTTGGTGTTGCCGCTGGCGATCGTCGACTGGCTGCTCCTCGCCCCGCTGCTGAACCTGGCGCATGAGTTGGTCTATTCGGCGGTGGTGATCCTGATCGTGCTGGCCCTGTTCATGGGCGTGATCAACCTGGTCGGACCGTGGCTGCTGCAGCTGCTCGGGCTGCTCTTCACCCGCTCCGGACGGCCGCAGGTGCTGCTCGCCGGACGCCGGCTGCTGGCCGACCCGAAAGGTGCCTGGCGCTCGGTATCCGGTCTGGCCTTCGTCGGCTTCACCGGCGGTGCCCTGGTCAGCCTGCCCGATTTCAGTGCCTACAGCGACGACCCGCTGCTGCGGATCCTGGCCGAGGACGTCCGCACCGGCACCTATCTGACCCTGGGGATCGCCTTCGTGGTGGCGGCCACGTCCACCCTGCTGAACCAGGCGTCCGCCGTCCTGGACCAGCGCCGCGAACTGCGCCAGCTGGCCAACCTGGGGGTGCCCCGGCGGCTGCACGACCGCACCCGGTTGGTCGAGGTGGTCGCCCCGGCAGCGCTCAGCGCGCTCGGTTCCGGCGGCCTGGCCATCCTGTTCTTCGCCCAGTTGCCGAGCATGAACGCGACACCGATCGGGCCGATGCTGTTCGCGGCGTCCCTGCTCGCCGGGATCGCGCTGGTCTGGGCGGCGGGGGAGGCCTGCCGTCCGATGCTGCGGACCGCGCTGGCCGGCGTCGGCGTCCGGGCTGAGTGAGAGTGGACCGAAAGAACCGTCCCCTCGGTCCACCCGGTATGCCGGGGACGGTGCTTTCGGTCCAGGTGGTACGGAGGGAGGGTTCTTTCGGTCCACCGATCCGCCCCGGTTCCGGACTGCTCAACCGGACGACGAGGCGAGTTGCACGACCAGATTGATGGTGCAGGCGAGCACCACCGCACCCAGCAGATAGGAGAGCAGCGCATGCCGCAGTGCCGCCCGGCGCACCGCCCGGGTCTGCAGAGTGGTGTCCGAGACCTGGTAGGTCATGCCGAGGGTGAAAGCGAGGTAGGCGAAGTCGTGGTAGTCGGGCTGGTCGCCACCGAAATCAATGGCCTTGTTCGTCGCGTCGGCGTAGTACAGGCGTCCGTAGTGCACGGTGTAGAGGGTGTGCACCAGCACCCAGGAGCAGGCGACCACGATCGCGCCGAGGATCGACTCGACCGGCACCTGCTGACCCGACCGCGCACCCATCAGCAGGAAGGCCACCCCCGCCACGCTGGCCAGCGAAGCGAGACTGAGGATGATGACGCTGCCGCCGTGCCCGGGATCCTCCGCGGTCGCGTGCTGCCTGGTCTGGTCAGGATCGAACCGCAGTATCGCGAGCAACGTCCACCCGACATAGGTCAGCGACAAACCGATCCAGCCGGCGGCGAGGGCGGCATCGGCATTCAACACGCCCCACGACGCCGCGGTGGCGACCGCACCGACAGCGGCGGCGACGCTGGTCCGCACCCAGGCCGGTTGGAGCTTCATGCCGGTAGTCAACCACGGCCGGGCAGTACCCTGAGGCATGGACCTGAGCAGCTTCTACTCGCTGATGGCGGTCACCTGCTTCACCCTGGTGGGGTTGTGGTGGACGGTGGTCGAGCGGCACCCCGAGTGGAAGGTCGACCGCACTCGCAGACGCCTGGCCGGCGGGGTCTACCTATCCTTCCTGCTGCCCGGGCTGATGAGCATGTTCGCCCAGGTGGACACCGGCAATCCGCTGATCTGGCGCACCAGCTTCACCGCCGCCGCCCTGATCGGCATCGTCAACACCGTCCAGCTGCTCGGGGTGGACGACGCGGCGCAGCGCGGGCCATTCCGTCGGTTCCGCGGGCTGGTGGCCCTGATCTATGCGGTGATCGCGGTTATCGGACTGTTCCCGGCGGTGTCGTCGGTGGCCGACTGGACGCCGCTGCAGGCGGCAGCGCTCGCGTTGATCCTGCTTGTCGTGCTGGCGCACGGATTGGCCTGGGAGTTCATGATGGAACATGACGAGCCGAGCAATGCGGCGTCCGACTGAGTCGGAGCGGACGGGTCAGGGCATCGCCGTCCGCTGGCGGAACTGGCTGAGCCGCTCGTCCTCGCCCGAGGCGGCCGAGCAGGCTGTCCCGGCGCCCCACCGGCCCGGCGGGCTGCGCACCCTGATCCTGGCCGCCGGGGTCGGTGCGGGGCACAATCAGGCCGGCAGCGCCATTGAGGACGCGCTGGCCCGGATTCCCGACGTCGCCCAAGTGCTGCGGATCGACATTCTGGAAACCACCAACGAGGCCTTCCAGAAGCTCTACGACGACGGCTATTTCGCGTTGGTCGCCGAGGCGCCGTGGGTGGTCGGCTGGGGTTACGACAGCCAGGATTCGCCGTTCAAGCTGGCCCCGCTGGTGCAGTGGTGGGACCAGCTGAACACCACCGCCGTGGTGCGCCGGATCCGCGCCTACGACCCCGACCTGGTGATCTGCACGCATTTCCTGCCGGCCCGGCTGGTGGCGCTGATGCTCGCCCGCCGGCAGTTGCGGGCGTCGCTGAGCGTTGTCACGACCGACTACGACTTCCAGGGGCTCTGGCTCACCTCACCGTTCAACCACTTCTTCGTGGCCCGCGAGGAGGCGCACGAGCACATGGTCAGCCTCGGTGTGCCGCGGGACCGGGTGATGGCGTCCGGGATCCCGGTGCGGCCCGGGCTGGCCGACCCGGTGGACGCCGCGGCCGTCCGGAAGCGGTTCCATCTGGACCCGAGGCTGCCGGTCGTACTGATCTCGGCGGGGGCGTCCGGCGGCGGCTACACGCTGAACATCGTCCGGCAGGTGTGCCGCAGCGAGCAGGCCTTCCAGGCGGTCGTGGTGTGCGGGCGCAACGAGACCCTGCGCCGGCAGGTCGAGGACGCCGTGCGCGACTCGGCCGAGAAATTCCGGGTGCTCGGCTACACCACCGAGATGGCCGACCTGATGCGGGTCGCCAGCCTGTTCGTGGGCAAGCCGGGCGGGTTGTCGTCGTCGGAGTGCATGGCCGCCGGGCTGCCGATGGTGATCATCAACCCGATCCCCGGCCAAGAGGTCCGCAACGCCGACTTCCTGGTCGAGGAGGGCGCCGCGGTGCGCTGCAACTACGCGACCACCGTGGGCTACAAGATCGACTCACTGCTGGCCGATCCCGACCGGCTGCGGGCGATGGCGGACAACGCGCGCCGGATCGGACGCCCCCAGGCCGGCCGGACGGTGGCCAAGGGGTCGCTGGAGGTGCTCACCCAGCCGCTGTGGATCAGCCGCGAGGCGCAGAAGGCGATGCTGCAAGCCAGCGAGGAGGGCATCCCGGCGGCCGACCTGCCCGAGGAACGACGGTTGCGGACGCTGACCGATCCGGCGACCGGCGCGTCGCTGGCCGTGGTCACCCGCGCCCAGCTGCAGCCGCTCGGGGTGACCGCTTGGTCGACCTCGGTGCGGGTCACCCGCAAGTCGCTGCGGGCGCTGCTGTGGCAGCCGGACAATCTGGACGTGGTGGTCACCTGCCGCTGGCTGCTCGGCGAGGAGCGCTCCCGGCTGTTCGGTCTCGGCTGAGGAAGTGCTGGTCGTCGTTGGTCGAGCTTGTCGAGACACGTCTGGCAAGGGATTTCGACAGGCTCAACCAGTGAAACCCCGTATTGATCAGCGCTTCCCCAAGGGTTCCTCGGCTCGGCGATGGCTGCCATCATGGCGTCCATGACCCCTTCGCCGACACCTCTGGGCATCACCGGATCGACCGGCCATCTCGGTGGCCGGATCGCGCGTCGGCTGGCCGATCGTGGCGTCGGGCAGCGGCTGCTGGTCCGCGACCCGTCCCGGGCGCCCGAGTTGCCGGACACCACCGTCGCAAGGGCCGACTTCTCGGACGCCGAGGCCGTCGCCGCAGCACTGACCGGCATCGACACGGTGCTGATGGTCTCGGTGACCGAGGGCCTGGACCGGCTCGCCCAGCACCGGTCGTTCGTAGACGCCGCGGCCAAAGCCGGGGTGCGGCACCTGGTCTACATCTCCTTCTACGGAGCGGCCCCGGACGCCACCTTCACCCTGGCCCGGGACCACTACGACACCGAGCAGCACATCCGTGCCAGCGGGATGGCCTGGACCTTCCTCCGCGACAACCTCTACGCCGACCTGCTGCCCTGGCTGGCCGGCGTCGACGGGGTGATCCGCGGACCGGCCGGCGACGGACGGGCGGCCACAGTCGCCCAGGATGACATCGCCGACGCCGCGGTGGCTGTCCTGCTCGATCCCGCGGCCCACGCCGGGCAGGTGTATTCCCTGACCGGACCGGAATCCCTCACCCTGGACGAGGTCGCCGCCACCATCGCCGCGGCCACCGGACGGCAGATCAGCTACCACCGCGAAACCGTGCCGGAGGCCTACGAATCGCGAGCCGGCTACAACGCCCCGGACTGGCAGCTGGACGCCTGGGTGTCCACCTACACCGCGATCGCGTCCGGAGAACTGGCCGGCGTCACCGACGACGTCGAGCGGCTCACCGGTCACCCGGCGACCACCCTCGCCGAGGTGTTGAGTAGAACCTGATCACGCTCGCAGCGGAGATCTGAGGCCGCCCGGGTTGGACGCGCGGGTTACGTAACGTTCAAGCGGAGTGGGCTGCACCTCGTCATGGCGTGGTCGGGCGTGAGGCGACGCTCGTCCCCTGCCGGAGACCGCCGACCGATGAGCGTGGTGGGACGAGCAGCGCCCCGGGCGAGACGAGGTGCAGCCCACTCCGCGGCGCGAGACTTACCACGCGGCGGCGCGGACGCCGTGCTGCGCGGCAGTAGATGCGGTGCAGCCCACTCCGCGGCGCGAGACTTACCACGCCGGAGCGGGTCAGAATCAACTGCGCTTGGCCCGACGCCGCCGCCGAAGCAGGTACGGCAGGCTTCCCGCCGCGATGGCGACGAGTGCCCCGGCGGCGAGCAGCATCGGCGTCCGCCAGATGGCCGCGACCGACGGTGCCTGCGGGCTGACCCGGTCGAGTGGGTACTCCAGCATCTTCGCCACCGACTGCACGACGGCGGGGGAGGTGTCCCGGCTGAGCTGCTCGAAGGCGGCGTCGAACCCGCCGCGTCCGGTGTGGCTGCGCAGCTGACCGGCGACCAGCCCGGCGCGGTCCACGGACGGGTCGGCGACCGCGGTGCGCAGGGTGAGGCCGTGCCGGGTGACCACCGTCCCGGTCGACGACGTCGCGATCGCGCCCGCTGCCTGCGAGTAGCTGTACACCTCGAACAGTGCCGCCGCGTCGATCTCACCGACCCCGTCCCGGAGCTGTATGTCGATCGCCGGCCGTCCCCAGGGCAGCACCAGGTTGGCCAGCACGCCGAGATCGTCGGCGCCGAACCTCTGTGCTGGGATCGCCGTGGTCTGACCGGGCTGCCAGCCCGGGTAGTCGATCAGGCGGCCTACCCGTTCGGCTTCGGTGGCCCCGGCCAGGTCGGCGAGCACCCGCAGCGCCCCGGGGATCCCGGAGCTGACCGCCGCGGTGGTGGTGATCCGGCCGTCCTGGACGTAGCGGACGCCGTCCGTCCACCGCACCTGCGGACGGCTGCCGCGCAGCGCCCCCAGCCGCGACCAGTGCGACGTCGCCCGATGCCCGTCGAGAATCCCGGACGCGGCCAGCAGGCGGGCGCCCGCGCAGACGCCGAGCACCCGCGCGCCGCGACCGTAGGCGCCGGCCACGAAGTCGCGAGCGGCTGCCTCCTCGGTGCCGTCCGGGCGCTCCACCGCGGGCACCACAATCAGGTCGGGCGACGCAAGGGTGCCGTTGCCGACTTCGGCGAAGGTGTGGTCGGGCACGAGAGCGAGACCGCTGCCGAGGGACGCCGGAGCCGTCGAAGCAGCGACTGTGTAGACCGACACCGCCGGCGAACTCGCGAAGACCTCGAATGGGGCCAGCGCGTCGGCGGTGTCGGTACCCGAGGCGCCCAGGACGACGGCGACGGTGATCGCGGCACCGGCGGGCCGCGTGGTGCGCGGGGACCGGCCGGCGGCGTCCGGTGTGGGCGAGGCGGCGGTTGCGGAGACGATGCCAGCCGCCAGCAGGCCGGCCACGGCGACGATCGAGAGAGACCCGGCGAGGGCGGCGCGGCCCACGCCCCGGATGAGCGCCATCGTGGTCATCGCGCCGTCCGTCCGGTAGGCACCTCGCGGGCGACGAAGGCGGCGATCGAACGGCCCAGCAGCGGCGCCTGAGTCCAGTGCAGGTAGTGCTCACCGGGAACGATCCGGATCTCGTGCTGCCGGACCCCGGCCAGTTCACGTTCATGGCGGGGCAGCCAACTCGGGTCGCCGGCGACTTTGTCACCGGCGAGGAACTCGAGCACCGGGATGTCGGACGGGAACGGCCGGGCGGCGGTCCGGGTCAGGCTGGCGGCGAGATGCGCCTCTTCGTCGGCGAGTGAGCGGTTGCCGTAGTTCCAGCGCGCCAGGGTCAGCATGCGGCTCCGTTCGTCCTCGGTGTAGGCGGTGCCGGACGGCAGGATCAGCTCCGGTGCCAGCGTCAGCACCCAGCGGGGGAGCCCGGTCCAGGCGAGCAGTCCGGCGGTGGGCGTCCAGCCGACCTCGAGCGTCGAGGCCGACGCCGGCGTGGGATCGATGCCGATCAGCGCCGACACTTCGCCGGGATAGGCCTGGGCGTAGTAGCGGGCGTAGACGCCGCCGATCGAGTGGCCGGCCAGGACCACCGGAGGTCGCACCCCTACCTGCTGCAGCGCCTCGTGCAGTTCGGTGGTGATGTTCTCGACGCTGCGGTCACCGACGTCGAGGTCGCTGGCGCCGTAGCCGAACCCCTCGACCACGATCACGTCGAAGCCGCCGAGTTCGCGGATGAGCGGTGCGAAGTCGGCCGCGGGCGCCGGGGTGCCAAGGCCGCTGAGCAGCACCAGGGACGGCCCGTGCCCGCCGCTGCGGTACACGTTGACCGCTCCGGACGGCAGCGTCACCCGCTGTCCGTAGCCGCTCAACTCGGCTCGCTCGCGGTTGGTCAGCGCCAGGTGTGCCGCGGCGGAGGCGAGGGTGACGAACAGCGCAGCGGCCAGCGCCCAGCCGGCCCAGCGCACGGTGGTGCGGACGGCCAGCCGCCGGTTCGCGGCCGGTGAGGTGCGGAGTGTCATGGCGACCCCGATCTAGTTAAACCGTACTGGTCTGTACGAGATAACTAAACCATACAACTATGTACGAGATAGTCAAGACTGAACCGGTGAACGTCAGCCGGCGACCGGGCGCAGCAGCGCGCGGATGCTCTCGGTGAGGTTCGCTTCGACCTCTGGCTGGGTGATGTGGCCCGCCTGGAGTTCGCTGGCGGCGCCGTGCAGCACCGAGAAGAAGCAGCCCACCTGCCAGCTGAGTGGCTGGTCGGCGCGGAACGCGCCCTCGCGTCGACCTCGCTCCAGCAGGCCGGTGACCCGAGCGCGCGGCTTGTCGTGGCTGGCCTGCAACTCAGCGGGCATGGCGTGGCCCACGATGCCGCGCAGCGTGCTGAGTTCGGACAGCAGGTGCCAGGAGGCGGCGATCAGCGCGTCCAGCGCCTGCCAGGGATCGCCCCGCAGGTCGAGTCCGCTCAGGGTGCGTTCGATCCGCGCCATGCTGTGGTGCAGCAGCGCGCCGAGCAGGTCGTCACGGGAGGCGAAATGGCTGTACAGCGTGACTCGGCCCACCCCCGCCGCCTTGGCGATCTCGGTGAGGCTGGCCCGCGGGTCGGCCGAAAGTTGGCGTGCGGCCGCGTCCAGAATGGCGTTGCGGTTCCGGATCGAATCCGAACGCACGGCCCGCTCGCGCGGCTTGGTGGTTGCCATCAACCTCACCCCTTAGCTCGAACGTCAGTGTACGGGTTTGGGTGGGATTGCTCGGTCGATGGCTAGGCGTTCCGCGGCTTGTTCTGAAATCGACCCCAGAGTGGTGCAGGCGAAGGGGAGGTCCAAGGCGTGACCACTCGCCTCGGGCGCCCACTCTGGGGTCGATTTCGGACTGATCGCGGATACCCCTACGAACCGACGGGCTTCGGCGCCAGGTCGAGCCGGCGCAGCAGCTGCGCATTGGCCGCGACCACGATCGTGGACGCCGACATCAGCAGCGCGCCCACCGCCATCGGCATGCTGATCCCGATCGGGGCCAGCACCCCGGCGGCGAGCGGCACGGTGACCAGGTTGTAGCCGGCCGCCCACCACAGGTTCTGCCGCATGGTTCGGTAGCTGGCCCGGGACAGATCGATCACCGACAGCACCGATCGCGGGTCGTCGCCGGCCAGCACGACGCCGGCCGACCCGATGGCCACGTCGGTGCCTGCGCCGATGGCCAGCCCGACATCGGCCTGGGCCAGCGCGGGCGCGTCGTTCACCCCGTCGCCGACCATCGCGACCTTGGCCCCGGCGTTCTGCAGCCGGACGATCTCGGACGCCTTGTCCTCTGGCCGTACCTCGGCGATCACCGTGTCGATGCCGAGCTCGCGTCCGACCTGATCGGCGACCGCGCGGGCGTCCCCGGTCAGCATCACCACCGACACGCCTCGGTCGTGCAGTTCCTGAACCGCAAGCCGCGACTCGGGCCGGATCTCGTCGGCCAGGTCGAGCCGTCCGATCACCCGGCCGTCGCGCAGCACGTGCAGCACGATCGTGCCGCCGTCCGGCTGCGGCTGGTTGATGGCGGACGTCCCGGCCTCGGCCAGCAGTCGCGGACCACCCACCCGGACCGTGGAGCCGTTCACGCTGGCCGAAACGCCTAGTGCGGGCGCCGAGCGGAAGCCTGAACTCCCCGGAATCGACAGCCCACGCTGTTCCGCGGCACGGACGATCGCCCGGGCCAGCGGATGCTCGCTGTCGGACTCGGCGGCAGCGGCCAGGGCCAGCACCTCGTCCGAACTGACCCCGGCACCGGGCGCCACAGTCACCTCGACCAGCGCCGGTTCGCCCTTGGTCAGCGTCCCGGTCTTGTCGAACACCACGGTGCTGACCTCGCGCATCGACTCCAACGCCAGCCGGTCGGTGATCAGGACGCCGGCGCGCGCCGCCCGCTCGGTGGCGATCGCCACGACCAGCGGGATCGCCAAGCCCAGCGCGTGCGGGCAGGCGATCACCAGCACGGTGATGGCGCGCAGCACGGCGTCGTCCGGATAGCCGAGCGCCGCCCAGACGATCGCGGTCAGCGCCGCCGTGCCGAGCGCGAACCAGAACAGCCAGCCGGCCGCCCGGTCCGCCAGTCGCTGCGCCCGCGAACTGGACGCCTGGGCCTGCGCCACCAGTCGCTGAATGCCCGCCAAGGTGGTGTCGTCGCCGGTCGCGGTCACCTCGACCCGCAGGGATGAATCGGTGGAGACCGTGCCCGCGGCCACCCGGTCACCGACGGTGCGCCGAACCGTCCGGGACTCGCCCGTGACCATGGATTCGTCCAGCTCCGCTTCGCCGTCGACGATGCGACCGTCCGCCGGCACGCTCGCTCCGGGCCGGACCAGCACGATGTCGCCGACGGTCAACTCGGACGGCGACACGGTGACGATGTCGTCGCCGCGGACCACCTCGGCCTGATCGGGCAGCAGGGCGGCCAGCGAGTCCAGTGCGCTGGTGGTCTGGGCCAGTGAGCGCATCTCGACCCAGTGGCCGAGCAGCATGATCACGATCAGCAGCGCCAGCTCCCACCAGAACTCCAGCGAGTGATCCAGCAGGCCGAGAGTTGCACCCCAGCTGGCTCCGAACGCGACGGTGATCGCGAGGCCGACCAGCAGCATCATGCCGGGCTGGCGTCCGCGGATCTCGTCGACCGCGCCAGTCAGGAACGGACGCCCGCCAAAGATGTACATCACCGTGCCGAGAACCGGCGCGCCCCAGGCCAGCAGGCCGCCCGGAACCGGATAGCCGACCAGCATGGCGAACATGGGGGAGAGCGCCACCACCGGGACGGCGAGCGCGAGCATCACCCAGAACAGCCGCCGAAAATGCTCCGCGTGCCCGGCGTGGCCGCCATGGCCCGAGTGATCTGCGTGATCCCCGTGATCTCCGTGGTGGGAGTGATCTCCGTGGTCTGCGTTATCTCCGTGGTGCGAGTGATCTGTGTGGTGGCCGGGATCCGGATGGCTTGCGTGATCCTGCGCCGACGGCTCGTCGTAGCTGGTGCTGGGGGCCCCACCGGGGGCGGGATCGTCGGTGCGACCGGGTGTCAAGTGATTCGTCATGATGCCTCCTGTATACCCCCTAGGGGTATCTGAGACAACCGCTCTCGCGCCGGCGATATTCCGCTGAACCAGATCCGATCGTCCGGTGACCCGCCAACGACTCCGCACCCGAATGCCTGATTCGGTCGACATCGCCCATTCGCAGCGCTACCTTGTGCGACAGATCGGTGAACGCATGGGAAACCGGTGGTGAAGGAAAGGTGTCGGGCAGATGACGGTCACCGGAATGATGTCGGACCAGCGAAAAGAAACGCTGAGCGGATCGCTGTGGTTCGTCCCGCTGGTGATGACCGTGTGTGCGCTGGCGCTCGGCGCGCTGCTCGCCGAAGTCAAGCTGCCCGAGAATGGCCCGCTCAGCCCGGTGCTCTATCACGGCGGTGCCGAGGATGCCCGACGGCTGCTGTTGAGCGTCGCGACCGCGACCGTGGGCGTGTTCGCCCTTGTCGTCGGCCTCACCCTGGTGGCCCTCCAGGTCGCCGGCAACCGGTACTCGCCGCGGCTGGTTCGCTCGTTTCTGCGCGACCGGCCAACCCAGATAGTGTTCGGCCTGTTCATCGCCACTTTCGCCTACAACGCGGCCGGCCTTTACACGGTGGGAGCGCAAGACAACTACCCGCGGCTCGCGGTCACCATGGGCATCGTCCTGCTGTTCGCGTGCATCGCCGCACTGGTCTACTACGTCGATCGAGTCGCGCACAGCCTGCAAACTCATAGCCTGCTGAATTCGGTCGGAATGGCCGCCCGGCGCGCAGTGCTGGCTCAGCCGCCGGGAATCGGACGATCGGCGGGAATGTCCGGCCTGGACGGCGTGCCCTGGGATGAGCCGCCGGTCGGAGCCATCCAGTTGCTGGCGCCTCGATCGGGCTACGTGCAGCGGCTGCAGATGGATGCCCTGATGCGCGCGGCGCTGGCCGAGGACGCGGTGATCCAGCTGGTCCCGGGGATCGGTGGTCATGTGGTTCAGGGCACCCCGCTGGCGTGGGTCTGCCCGGCCAACGGCGGCGTCGTCCGGCCCGAGCCGCTGTCCCGTGCAGTGAATCGGGCGATCACCATTGGCTCCGGACGCAGCAGTCACAACGATGTGGCCCTGGGCGCGATTCAGATGGTCGACATGGCGTTGCTGTCGATGCATGTCTTCGACTACCACACCGTCGAGCAGTCCTGTGCGGAACTGGGGGTGCTGTTGGGCAGGATCGCTGGGGTGCCGCTCGGCCCCGAGGCAGTGATCGACTCGACTCGCACGATCAGGGTGCTGGTGCCCGGGCTCTACTTCCAGGACTATCTGGAACTCGCCTGTGGTGAGATCCGGCGCAAGGGCAGCTCGGAGCCGGTGGTCCTGCTCGCCCTGGTGAAGCAACTCCGCGCCGCCGGCGCGACGGCGACTCCGCAGCGGCTGGTCATGGTGCGTCGCGAGCTCAAACTCGTCCGGGCATCCGCGCGAGCAGACATTCGTGAGCCGCACGATCTCGAACGGGTGCTGCGCGAGGTCGATCGGACGTTGTTGCTGATCGGGGCCGGACAGCCCGAGCGGCCCGCCGTCCAGCTCGCGGATCAATAGGTCGTCCCAGCTGTCGACCCGGGACGTGCTGATCGACGTTGGTCGAGACTCAACGGGTTTTCGACAAGCTCAACCAGCGAAACCTCGCGTTGATCGGCACTTCCTTCCGCGTTGATCGCGATGTTGCTGACTACCTGAGAACGGGACTCCGGGTGCCGCGCGGAGCCGGAGCGCGCCAGCATCCTTGGAGGTGGTCGTCGACCATGCCGGCGGACTGCATGAGCGCGTACATCGTGGTCGGGCCGACGAACCGGAAGCCGCGCCCGCGGAGTGCCTTGCTCATCGCCACCGATTCCGGGGTGGTCGCGGGGACGTCGGCGAAGGATCGCGGCAGTGGTCGCGGCGGTGGCGCGAATGACCACAACAGAGCGTCGAGGTCACCCTCGGCCATCGCGGTGACCAGGCGAGCGTTGGAGATGGTGGCTTCGATCTTCGCCCGGTTGCGCACGATCCCGGCGTCCGCCATCAGTCGTGTGACCTCAGCGTCGCCGAACGCCGCGACCGTCGCGGGGTCGAAGCCGGCGAAGGCTGCGCGGAACCGCGGCCGCTTGCGCAGAATGGTGATCCAGGACAATCCGGCCTGGAAGCCTTCGAGGCTCAGCTTCTCGAAGAGTGCCCGGTCGCCGTGCAACGGCGTCCCCCACTCGTCGTCGTGGTAGCGCCGGTACTCCACATCGTCGCCGACCCAGCCGCAGCGCGCGCGTCCATCGGGCCCGATCCGAAGGTCGTCGATCACCGGCTCAGGATAGGACCCGCGGGCTTCGTGAGCCGCGCCCGGACAGAGCCTGGCGATGTCGACGAAGCCTCAACCCGCCATGTGCTGGACAAAAGAAACCCGCTCCGACTTAGCTGCCTAGTCGGAGCGGGTTTCGCTCAGAGTGCCTAAGTAGCACGTTCGGCAACTCCGCCTCCAAGACAAAAACCCTGGTCAACCGCCTGTTGCGAGGCGTTTACAAGGTCTCTCAACGGCCCCAGAGTAGCACTCCGAGGGATGATCGGGGCCCGTCGTGAGGACTATCGAGACGGCTCAAACTTTTCTCACCGCCTCCGAGGTGGACCAGCTTGTCGGTGACTACCTTGCTGGGATGAGTGTCAAGTCCCTGGCCGAACGGTACGGCGTCCATCGTGCCACGGTGTTCTCCCACCTCCGCCGCCGCAACGTGCCGAGCCGCCGCCCAGGGCTCGGTCCCGACGAGAAGGCGGAGGCTGTGCGCCTCGCCCGAGCGGGCGTCTCGATGCGGGCGATCAGTCGCCGGATGGGCGTTGACCGCAAGGCAATCCGCGTCGCCCTGGTTGAGGCGGGGCTTCTACCCGCGTCGGCGGCCGATCAGCAACCAGAGGAGGCGCGGCAGACCGATGACTCTACCGCTGCATCCCCCTTCGTCCCACTGCCCACGGCGCGGCCCCGCTAGGCTGTCTAGCAACATCCGGTCAGGGCGAAGTTGGGAGATGTCGAACGACGTCACAGAGAGAGGTGCCACATGGGGCGAGGACCTTCGAAGGCGTTCGACAACGACGGCTACCTACCACCTGACCGCGCGCTACCCAGTCAGCGGCCTCCAAACCTCCACGCGCGATTTAGGCGCGCAGACGCCGAGCGAGTCTTAGTTGCGGAACGTACTCGAATGGGTGCCGATGCTCGCGGGTGCCGGTCGTCACTTCGGCAGTTGGAAATTCAGACGCTCCTTCACCTTCCGTCTCCTGGTGTCGGGGATTGGCGCGACGCACGCCGGAGTTACGCTGAGGTCCGCGATGCGGTCCGGCATCGTGCGTCTCTGATCTCGGAGTTCCGAGCAGATGTGCGCACCAGGGCCGATCTGCTGCGGATCTCAGCCGAGATGCGAGTGACGCGGTCCGGTATTGAGACGACAGATGGGCGCCATATACCAGTCCAGGTGCGCCCGGTGATGGCATCGACAGGATATCTCTATCAAGCTAAGTTGCACTATCTGCTTTCCCCGAGAGCCGACATGGTTCAAGAATGGGGGCTTTTTGAAGAGAACTGTGACTATCCACTCTTGTATCTGGGATTCACTTCGACTGATCCGCGAGTTCTCTCGCTGATTGAATACTCGGGTGCCCCGCCGCTCACTCTGGCGCGAGCAGTCTCGATTGTTAATCTCCCGAAGAATGCTTTCTCATTTGCCATTGCGCAGATATCGAATCAAATGCGACTCGCTGACGACCGAGTCTCCGGTCTCGTAACTGCGGTAAATCCCTACCTCGGCTTTACAGCAGCGAGCGTCCTCGCTGGCGGCTTTCGTCCCACCGTGCTACGACCGGTGACCTATTGGTATGACGAGCACGGATCGTTCACAACGCGTCGGTTTCGAAGCGACGCTTCCAGGCGAACACGTCGAAGAATGCCACCCAACATTCAGTTCTATCGGAGTCTTGAGAAGGTCAAGGCGGTTGCCGCGGGGCCAGGCCCATGGGATTTGCCATACGTTCCCGATCGCTCAAGTAGCGTCACGGTGGAGCCAGACGGATTTCGCGCACTCGTCGAGGAGATTGCCAACACGGAGCGGCGAAGGGTGTCGCCACACTGGACGAACCGGACGAAGCATCCTGACTTCATCGGCTTGTCCCCTCAGAACGGGTCAGCTGGTCAGTGTGGTGTCACGAGTGTCCACGTCGCACGCGCGCTCCTTCACCGAATTCCGACCGTGGAAATCCGCTACTGCTATGGCGACCTAGTGTCAAGGGCCGAGGGCATTGACGGAATTCACCGTCACTGCTGGCTGCGTGCGTCCGCTGCTGGGGTTGATTTGGTCGTTGATTGCACGCCAGACCAGCCTGGTGGAGTGCCGGGACGTGATGTCCTTGTGTCGACCGACGCCGAGTTGCGGGAGATGGGTCTGCACTATGCAGCCAGGACGGTGAGAACCGTTGACGCTCTCGTTTCTGATCGTGTGTGGCCCCGATACCTTACGCTAGCCGACTCGCTAATGAATGGAGCCTGAAGTGCTGGTTCTCTACTCGTCTGATGCGCGACCACGGTACGTCAACGACATTGCGACGGCACTAGCCATGCCTAACGGGGCGCGCTTCCACTTTCGGTACCAGGCGCGATATCTTTCGCCTGAAGTTCAGCGGATGCTGGGCGAGAACTCGCTGATCGGTTCGGTCGCATTGATTTGCTTCATCGGAAATAGAAACAACACGACCGCCGAGGAGTTTCTACTTCCGGTCCGACTAGCGAAGGTCACGGCAGTCGAGAAGATAGGTGACGCCTACGTCTTTACGCTCCAGGCTTCGGGATACCCCGACCTGGGGCAATGGCCACGATCTCGTGACGAAATTGTCGAGCGCGGGTCGAGCGCCGTGCGGCAAGGCATATCGAACAACCATGACGAGTACTACGCGGCCTACTGGGACTCATCGGGTTCTCTTGGTTCGAAGTCAAGCAAAGGTACCGAAGGTTGGGCGGGAGTGACCGAACGCCTGCTTCTCCTGGAAACGTTCGCGCAGACCTACTTGTTGCGGCTTGAACTCACAGATTCCAAAGGATCACCTATGCAGGTCAGCGCTGACGAAACTGGGTGGCTATCTTTCGACCCCCGGCGCAGTTACAGGGTTCGGGCGTGGTTCTATGGAAACAGTGTCGACTTTGGAAATCGGACAATCAAGTTGGAGACCGACGGCGAAGTGCTGTCGTCTATTTCGGACCAGCGATACGTCGTTAGGTCGCGGTACGACCAAGTCGACTTCTGGTTCACCCCGAAGGCTTCGGATCAACCGAAGCGCACTCTGCTGCGAGTGGTCAGTTCGCCTGCGAGTCCGTCCGATCCGTCGGACATTCCAACGGAGGTTGAGTTGCGGTGTCTCGTAACTAGGCCGCTCGCGCCCCGAATGCTGCTGGCGCTGATCGCCGGCGCATCCGCAACCGCGGTTGCAGCCCCAGGCCTTCTTGGAGACGCGGTACCCATCGAGTGGCGGCTTCTGATCGCGGGCGTGGGCGCGCTTGGCGTCGCAGTAGCAGCAGGCTTGCGGTGAGCCTGATGACTGACTGGTCTTCGGAGGTTCGCCATCTCACTCAGATGCTCGTTGTACCGTTGATGCAGACGCAGCGTCACAACGTCGTTCCGGGCATAGAACGGCATGAGTCAGTAGCCGAGCATAGCTTCCATGTCGCTTGCACCGTTTCTCAACTATTGCGGCACTTTCCTGAGTTGGATGGATATAGAGCGTTGAGGATGGCGCTCCAGCATGACTTCGCGGAATCGATCACTGGGGACGTGTCAGTTTATGCTTCCGCTCGCGATCGAAGCCAGAAGGCATCCGAAGAGGCTGCCGCGCTTCGGACCCTGACAGACTGGTCCATAACGACAGGGGTCTGTATCGCACCCCTCGCTCAATACGTCGATCACGACTGCCGTGAGGCGGGATTTGTGTGCGCCGTTGACAAGATCGTCCCTTACTTTCTCGTCCTAGCAGGCGACGGGCACCACGCTCGTCCGTCGCTCAGTCAGTATGCGGAGACTCGCAAACGCGCTCGAGGGCGGATTACGCGCTGTTTTAATCGGCTCCTCCCGATTTTTGATGAAGTGTCGGAACTCGTTGCGGCGCGTGTAGAGTCAGAAGTTCGCTAACCCTCTGACTGTTGCGGGTGGCGAGCAACGGCTCCGGTCTTGGCGACGGCGTATGGCGATCGTTAGCAGATTTATCTGGCTCATCGCAAACGAGGGTGTAGGTGGGGTCTGAAGCCTCCGGCTTCGAGCTGGGACCGCGCGATGTAGTGCGTCAGGTTGCGGAAGCCCAGCGCGGAGCCGCGGAGGTGTTCGAGGCGGCCGTTGATGGCTTCCGTCGGGCCGTTCGAGGTGCCGGGGCGGTCGAAGAACGCGAGCACGTCGGCGGCGCGCTGCTTCAGCGTCCGGCCAAGACGACGTAGTTCCTTCAGTTGGCCGGGGACACCGGACCGTAGCGACGCGATCACTGCCTGCATCATGGTCTTCGCCTTGTTCTTGTCGGGTTCGCGGTAGGCGGCGACGATGCGCTGGTAGATGCCCCAGGTCGCCTCGACCTCGACGTGCTCCTCGACCGCGAACAGCGCTTCCAGCCGGGCGCGTTGCTTGTCGGTGAGCAGGTCCGCGCCGGTGTGCGGGGTGCGGCGGGCACCGTAGAGCGGGTCGCCGGAGCGGCCGCGATGGCCGAGGGTGTTCTGTTGCACGCGTTGCCGGCACCGGTCGACGGCGTCGCCGGCGAGGCGGACCACGTGGAACGGGTCCATGACGGGGACCGCGCCGGGCAGCTCTTCTGCGGCGGCGGTCTTGAACCCGGTGAACCCGTCCATCGCGACCACCGAGATGCCGTCCCGCCACGCCGGGGGCCTGCCGGCGAGCCAGGTCTTGAACGCGGCCTTAGAGCGTCCCTCGACCATGTCCAGCAGCCGCGCCGACCCCGTCTTATCCCGGGCGGGGGTGAGGTCGATGATCACCGTGACGTACCGATCGCCCCGACGCGTGTGCCGCCAGACGTGCTCGTCGACACCGATCACCGCGACCCCGTCGAACCGGCGCGGGTCGTCGATCAGGCGCCCGCGGCCCTCGGCGAGGATCGCGCTGTTCGCGGTGTGCCAGGACACCCCCAGCCCGGCGGCGGCGCGGGACACGGTGAGGTGATCGATCACGATCGCCTCCAGCGCCCAGCGCAGCCCGCCGCGGGAGATCTTCGCCCGAGGAGGCGCCGCCGCGCTCACGTCCTCCCGCCAGCTGCGCCCGTACCCCTCGCAGCGCCACCGGCGCACCCGGACCAGCAACGTCGTGGGCCGGTGCCCGAACGGCTCATGCGCCAGACGCCGAGCGACCGTGCCGCGAGAGATCGCCTCCGCCCCGCAGCCACGACACCATGGATCCGGCTCCGTCACGCGACACTCGATCACCGCTCGCTCCGGGTCGAGATGCTGCCCGACGGCAGTGAGGCCGAGCTCGTCGAGGCGACAGAACGTCGTCAGATCGGGGGTCGCGAAGGTAGCGTGGTGCACGTCGAGGTCTTCCGGATGGGCAGTGTGAGAACTTCCATCATCGGAAGACCTCGACCCTCATCCAGACACCGCCACGCTCACCCGCCTACACCGCCAACTGCGAAGAGCCATTTATCTGCGGAGGAAGACAAGTCCCTGCGCGGGGTGAGGCGCACCTCTTCGGCAACGACACGGGGAGGAACCGACGATGACTGGCCTGAGTGATGCCGCGAAGGACGAACGCACCGCGCGCATCGTGTTGTCCATGCTCGTTGAGCCGAACGATCCGGTGACCAGCCGACTCTTGGCTCGGGTCGGGGCGGTGGAGGTGCTCCGGCTTGCCGAGCGCAACGGTGAGGTCACTGGCCTCGACTCTGTGAATGCGCAGGTCTGGCGTGACCATTTCAACGCGTCGGAGGCGCGGAGCATCACGGAGCGGCTCAACCAGATTCAGCGGTCAGGAGTCCGAGCGCTGATCCCCGGCGACGCTCATTGGCCCGGTGCCCTCAACGACCTGGGGGACGCTGCGCCGTACGTGCTGTGGGTTCGCGGCGCATCCTCCTTCCTGTCTCGTCCGCTGCCCGACTTCGTGACGATCACCGGAGCGCGGGCGTCTACCTCGTACGGGGATCATGTGGCTCGCGAGCTCGCTGCCTCCGTCGCTGCCAATGAGCGAGTCGTCGTTGCCGGAGGTGCCTACGGGATCGAAGGAGCTGCGCATCAGGCTGCTCTCGCAGCGGGCGGCGACACGATTGCCGTCCTAGCCAACGGCGTTGACCGTCCTTACCCTGCTGGGCACCGTGACCTTCTCGACCGCGTGGCCGATGTTGGAGTGCTTGTCAGCGAGGTTCCGCCAGGTGCTGTTCCGACCCGGCATCGCTTCATCGCTCGGGCACGCTTGATGGCTGCGCTCTCGTCGACGACGGTCCTTGTCGAGGCCGGCTTCCGCTCGGGCTCGCTGGCGGTGGCGCATTGCGCCTCGGAGCTGGGTCGAGGAGTGGGAGCAGTTCCGGGGCCGGTGACGAGCGCAGCGAGTGCGGGGCCGCACAGGCTGTTGCAGACCGGCGTGGCGTCGCTTGTGACCAACGCTGCGGACCTTGCGAGTCTCGTGGAACACGAGGGCTTGCGTCCTGCGTCGGCGTTGCGAGCCGGGCTTGCCGGGGATCAGGTTCGTCGACCCGCATCCGAGCCCACGCGGACTCTGTAAGAGCCACACGTTTCGGAAAGCCGGTGCCGAAGGTCAGTGCTCGCTGCGAGCAAGTTCAGGCAGAGCTGGCGCGTCGTCACTCTCGCGCTGGCGCCGTGCGCGGCGTTCGCGAGCACGGACCTTCACGAGCATCACAAGACTCACTGGACCGAAGAGCGCCATTCTGAGCGCGCTCCATAGGCAGACCAGCACGACGAGGTGCAGCCGCCCAGGGCCACCGCTGTCGATGAGCGCGGTGCACCAGTGGGCGACGACGAGGTAGGGAACGGCCAGGAGCATCGCCGGGATGCCCCACTTGAGTCCCTGCCTGGTGCGGAGCAGATCAAGGACAATGTTGCTCGGCATGTAGCGCCGGAGGAAGTATCGGACCTCGACGCTCGCTGTCCACAGTAGGCGGATCATGATGGGCTCCTTGAACCGACCCAGGTTTGGTGCCGCATCCTTTTGAGTTGATTGGATGTTCATCATGCCGAAGAAGATTGATGCTGTGTTGCGTGAGCGCGCTGTCCGGCTCGTGCGCGAGCACCGGGCCGAGTACCCCTCGAACGCGAAGGCCATCGTGGCCGTCGCCCGCCAGGAAGGCGTCGGGGCGGAGTCGCTGCGGCGGTGGGTGGTGCAGGCCGATATCGACGCCGGTGACCGGGACGGGCAGACCAGCGAGGAACATGCCGAGATCCGCCGCCTCAAGTCGGAGAATCGGAAGCTGCGCGAGGACGTGGCGATCTTGAAAGCGGCGACGACTTTCTTCGTGGGGGAACTCGACCCCCGCAACCGTTGATCATGGGTTTCATCGATCGGATGAGGGCCGAGGGGCACGCGGTCGAGTCGATCATCCGCGTTCTGCGAGAGCAGGGCGTGAAGGTCGCCGCGCGCACCTATCGGGCGTGGCGGCAAGGCCGCATATCGATCCGGACCGTCACCGACGCGCAGGTCGTCGACGCCGTCCGTGACGCGACCTGGACCACGGTCATCGATGCCGAGGGGGTGGAGCGTCGGAAGATGACGCCGGAGGGCCTGTATGGGCGCAAGAAGATGACCGCGTTCATCCGACGCACCGCGATCGCTGACGCCTCACGCGGCGCCGTGGATCGTGCGATGCGGGCCCTGGGCCTGTCCGGGGTGACGCGTGCGAAGGCGATCCGCACGACGATCCAGGCGAAGGACGGGATCCGCGCCGGGGACTTGCTGAACCGGGACTTCACCGCCCCGCGGCCGGATCACACCTGGGTCACCGACTTCACATACGTCAGAACGTGGGCGGGCTGGGTGTATGTCGCGTTCATCCTCGACGTGTTCTCCCAACGCATCGTGGCCTGGCACGCGCAGACCACCAAGCACGTCGATCTGGTCATGATCCCGCTGCGAATGGCGCTGTGGGAACGCGACCGGCAAGGCCACCCTGTAGGCCCGAAGCAGCTCCGGCATCACAGCGATGCGGGCTCTCAATACACATCGATTGTGCTGACCGAGCACCTCGCGCTGGAGCAGATCGCACCGTCGATCGGATCGGTCGGCGACGCCTACGATAACGCCCTGATGGAGACGATCAACGGCCTCTACAAGGCCGAGTGCGTGCGTACGACGATCTTCCACGACGGCCCGTACAAGACCATCGCGGACGTCGAGTACGCGACCGCCGGCTGGGTCGACTGGTACAACAACCGCAGGCTTCACGGTAGCCTCGGAATGGTCAACCCCGACGAATACGAGGCGACCTACTACGCGGCCCTCACCAAAGAGCCGCAACCCGCATAGAAGCGGCAAAGAACCTGGGTCGGTTCAGGACCGGCGACGTGCCAATGTCTGCCGTGGCGCTTGGGGGTGAGGCCAACGGGGTTACCGGGGAGGTGGTGCAGGTGGCGCGGAGACGGGCTCGGGAGGTTGCGGCCGTCGCGGATGAGGTTGTTGGCAGAGTGGGAGGCCTGGCTGGACCATCTCGCGGTGGTCGTTCCGCGAAGCACTTCGAGCGAACTGTCAGGGCCGAGCCACACAAACCTCGGTGAACCGTCACACTGGGTGCGTGGACACCACCCTCATCGGAGTAGTCATCGGCGGGCTCATTGGGGTCGCAAGCACGCTCGTCGCGCAGATCCTGGCTAGGCGCCACAGGCGGAGCGATCTCCTTCGGGAGGCGGCGGCTAGCTTCATTCGGACCACTCATGCGAAATTCTACGCTGACCAGAGGGTCCACCTCGCGGTGTTTTCGCTAATGGATGCTAGGAGAGACGCGGATATCTCAGAAAGTGTTCTATCCGAGCGCGAGAGAGCTGAACGAGATGCGACGAAGGAGTACAATAGTTACGTTGATTCGGCGCATAATACTCTGGCTGAGATTGAGTTGCTCGAACCGCGTCTCAAGGTAGCGGGATACAAGCTTATCGAAGCCTCGCAGATCCCAGCGAACTCTGAACGAGGGACCTACTCCAGGGATCAACAGGCCTCCCTCGCAACGGCCCGGGCGAACTTCATCAAGTGCGTCCGCCGCTATATTTAGTCGCGTCTCAAATCGGTACAAAAGAGGGTGTTCGCGCGGTCCAATGTGGCGGGCGCATGGTCTGCAAGCATGCTCGCCGTAGGAGAATCTGGCGGAGGGCTGTCACGTATCGAGCCGATGGGTGGACGTAGGTTGCCTTATCGCCCGCACCCGGACAGACCGCGCTCGGAGGGTCGATGTCGCGGCAAAGGGAGCTACTGGCGCTCGCATACTGACTCAACAAGCCCGAGCGTCGTAGTCGGAGAGGCCGCCTTGGCGAGATGACACGGTCGGCTAGCGCCGTCGCGCGAGGCGTGAGCCATATGGCTCACGACCGTGCACCCCGCGGTAGGCGCCGGTTACGCGGGTTCTGGCTGGGTTCCAATATCGGCTGCGGTCGCAGGCGCGGCACCGGAAGCAACCCCAGTTGTGGGACGATGCCTCTGACGTGCAGCGCGGCAACGCACCAGCACTGAGTGCAGCAGCCCGTCTGGGTGGGTCACGTGCCGGCGGGAAGGGTGTGGACTGATGCGGGTCAGGGTCATCGGCGCAGGCGTACGGGCAGGCGACGAACCAGACTCCTTCGTGCTCGAGCATGATCGGTGGAACGACTGGTGGAAGTATCAGACCCAGTACTGGGTCACCTATGTCGACGAGCGCCGACAGAGTGTCGAAATAGGCCAGGTGAAGATCGCGCAGTACCACCAGGCCGAGGCGGCCCCGATCTTGCCTGAGACCTTCACGGGCCGGCCAGACGGTATCTTCTCGGTTGGTCAGGATGTCTCCTACTACGAGAATCTTCGCGCACTGGGCCAGGAAAGGTCGTCCTGGCTCCTCGCCACTCTGGGCGATATCGCCGTGGACACGGACGTCCGGCGGATGGTCCTCGGCCTGGACGTAACGACGCAGTCGCTCCTTCGAAATGTCCCGCTCGAGACTGTGCGTGGTCAGTTCGCCCGCATTGCTAAAGGCGGCGCCCGACTCACTGAGTACAACTTTCGCTACAAGCGAGCCGCTACCTCGGAGAAAGGTGGAGTGGAGCTGTCTTTTAAGGTCGCACCGGAGTCACGCCCGCCCTCGAACATTCATGTCATCATAGGTCGCAACGGTGCCGGCAAGAGCACGCTCCTGGGCGATATCCTGGCCGCCTTCCGCCAACGCACGAACTTGGGTGCCAAGATCGCGTCTGTGGTAAGCGTCTCGTTTAGCGCCTTCGACTCCTTCGGCACGGAGGGCCTCCGAGGGGACAGCAGTGTCAGGCCCGCCCGCTACATCGGACTCAAGAGACCGAGGATGGATCCAGACGGCCCGCAGGACCTGAAGTCCGATGTCGATCTTGCCGAAGAGCTCCGAGAATCGTTGCAGGAATGCGTGCACGGGGCCCGCAAGGAACGCCTGATCCGGGCCATTGAGATCCTGGAGAACGATCCCATCTTTGCCGAGGCGGGCCTCAGGAACATGCTGAAACGCCCCGTCGTCGAGGTTGACGCGGTCGCGGACCCATACCGCCGCCTCAGTTCGGGACACAAGATCGTCCTTCTCACTACCACCCGGCTAGTGGAGACGATTGAGGAGAAGACCTTGGTCCTCATCGATGAGCCCGAGGCGCACCTTCACCCGCCACTTCTCAGCGCTTTCGTACGAGCTCTTAGTGATCTCCTCTCCAATCGAAATGGATTGGCTATAGTGGCAACTCATTCGCCAGTTGTTCTCCAAGAGGTGCCTAGCAACTGCGTGTGGAAAGTGTCGCGGTCTGGGAGGGAGACGAGTGTGACGCGCCCCAGCTTGGAGACCTTCGGGGAGAATGTCGGAACGCTCACCCACGAAGTCTTTGGGCTTGAGGTTCGCGGAACCGGGTTCTACCAAATGCTCTCCGAGATCGCGCTGGACTCCTTCGACTACAACACAGCGCTCGCCGAGCTTGGCTACCACCTCGGCCAGGAGGGCCGAGCCATACTGCGCGCCCAAATGCTCCTCGCACGCAGACAGGAAGCCTAGGTAGAACATGTGGAGCCTGGGACCCCCTGAGCTGACTACTTGGGAAGTTGTCGAAGCGTGCTCTGCGGGCTCTTCGGCACTCAGTCGCCGCCTGCGCCTCGCGGTGCGTTCTATGGAAGCCAACTCCACTCGCCTGAAGAATGCAGCCGAGAATTGTGAGTGCTGGACACTCAGTCCGGCAGACTTCCCACTCGCAGGTGCCAGCGATGGGGACGTGAAAAAGGCATATGACAACCGTCTCGTGGCCGGTCGTGGGCGCCACCTCTACGACAAGATCCTCGTCGCGGCCCTGAGGCGCCAATGCCCCTACTGCGAGTACGGCATGGTGAGCACGCTTGATCACTTCCTGCCGAAGTCGGCTTTTGGCGCACTGGCGCTCGAGCCATGGAACCTAGTACCCGCCTGCAAGGACTGCAACCACTCGCTCGGTGCGGGAAGCGCCGACGACGCGTCGACGGAACTCATTCACCCCTTTGTTTGGGCAGACCAAGAGACTTGGCTCGCGGCAAGCATCATGGACGGCGACGAAGCAGTCGCTGAGTACCGAGTTGAGAAGCCTCTGGCATGGTCCGATGAGACCTTCAGCCGCGTTCAGTCCCACTTCTCGCGCCTCAAACTCAAGACCCGGTATGCCGAGATCTCAGCTGGCGCCATCCACGAGATCACCCATAGCCTGCAGCACCTTCGTGCCGTTGGACAGCCGGAGGTCATCGGGGTTCATCTTGCGGAGTTGGCTGATGCGCAACGCCTTGCGCGCGGACCAAACCACTGGCGAACCGCGCTTCTCGCGGCTCTGGCGGTCGACGAGTGGTACTGGCGGTCGTGGATCTGGAACTGAACGTCCTTGGCGTGTTCAAAGGCCTAGCTATCAATCGGTGGACCATCCTAGAGTTCGTCCGCCATCGCAGTGCGTGTCCTGGTTGTGCTCGCTGAGATTCTGCTGAGTGTCCAGCACCGCAAGCGCGATTGCCGCTTCGTGTCCGGCCAAGCGAACCGCATCGTACGTGTGATCGCTCTCTGGGTCACGTTGAATGCATAACCCTCATCCCGAGGCTTACCTACGTGCTCAAAAGGTGGCCCGAGGCGGGGGCGATAGCTTAGTATATGTAGTGTCCGATATCCGTTCTCGTTCGAGCACCTGCACCGCTACCCTTGCCGGCCGATGAAGTCGCAGGAGTTGCGCTTGATCGGATATCGACGCCGCTCGAGTGAGCTGCTTGCGGATGCTGCGAGGGCGATGGGCCGTATCGATCTGGCCTCCAGCGATGTGACGCCGGGACAGGTTTGGGCGGCAGTTCTGGACTATTTCCGCGTGCTGGACTTTGACGATGGCCGTCGCCGTGTGCTGGATCGCCGATCTGCAGCAACTGCGAACGTCCTTGAGAACGGCACGCGATTCAGCGGCGAGTCGTAGCCGCTTGTCACCCGCATCCCAGAGTCGACTCCTGACGATTGAGATCGCACTTGCCCGGCGTGAGGAGGCCCTCCGGATCCACCGGCAGACATGCATGCCTGAGGTGCTGTGGGCGCGGCAGCTCGCGGCGTTCGAGAGTGACTTGGCGACGACTGCTCGCGCGCGGTCGGGGACCTGAGGTCCGTCATGTTCCTCCAGACCGCGAACCGAGATCTAGATAGGGCGGACGAAAGGCTGGAGAGGCCAGGCGCTCCCCTTCCCCCGGGGGGATTATATGGCTGCGGCTGGGGCCGTGCTCGCGGCGATCGAAGCCGCGGTCGTAGAGTTTACTCTTGAAATGAGCACGGCCAGCGAGTGGCCGCGCTTCTAGGCGCTGGCAGACTCCGCGGGTCGGGCACGGAACATGGCGCTTGACCTGAGCGAGAGACAAGGGAGCAGCCGCGATAAGGGATAGAGTACGCCAGATCCGCCCAGCGGCTGTTCAGTCCGATACACAACCACGGCCGGTTGCTGCAGAACGTCCGCGCGCTAGCGATAACCATGGTCAGTTGTTCAGCCGACATCCTTGTGCATGACGCGACCTTCGCTGGCCGGGCGGCACCAGTTCGATTGATTGGGTATGTGCCCGCAGCCACGCGCTTGCTTGAGTGAAGATGCTCGCGCGTCGGTTCACGGTCGATCATTGGACCATCGCCACCGCGGCAACCACAAGAGGACGCCCGGCTCGCCTCTCGCCTCACTAACTCGTCCCGATACCGCCGAAAAGCCTCGCGGTTCCCGCACCGCGCGACCATCGGATGTCTCTTGCGAAGGACCCCAGCACGCTGGGACGTAGTTCGATGGCAGGACGTCGGCCTCTCAATCTGACAATGCCGATGCGATTCCGTCGCCCGCTAGCCAATGGACTAGCAGTTCGATATGACAGTGATGATCGAACGATCTTCGCTCCGTGCTCTCTACCTGCCTGATGTGTAGGTTAGGTGACCGGGGCTTCGGTGGGTGTGACGTAGGTGATGGTGATGCCGGCGGCTAGGAGTTGGTAGAAAGGCCTTGGCGATGGCTGCTCCGGGTCGTCGGGTGTAGTTGGAGTCATCGCAGTGCAGCATTTGTGGATCGTGCCGGCCGGTTCAGATGTGTCGGCGCGGGACCGAATATTCGATCAGGTGTGGAATGACGTCTCGACGATCCGTCCGGGGAGATCGCCACGCGCTCGTGGCAAGCACTGTACTCGACGCACGGTCGGCCGGCGCTGCGGTCAAAGTCAGAGCAGACGCCGGCTGGCACGCGCCGGTTCGCCCCGATGCATGACAACGACTGTGCGCCTGCGGCAGCTACTCGTCGAAGGGGAGCGTCTCGGGTTCGTTGTCGGGCGGATCGGTGGCGTCTCGCCGGTCGCTGATGTCGAGGAACCTGACAAGCCCGCTGCCGTCGCCTGCGGGTAAAGGTACGAGAAGCCCAATCGTGGCAGTGAGGAGATCGGCGATGAGGTTCTCCGTTCGAGTGACACCGGTACCGGTGCGCTGAGGCACGTCGACAGATACCCGGCCGCTGGGCGTGATGACCGTTGCACGGTCGACACTTGCGGAGGGGTGGGCGCTGGTCGTCGTCCGCACGAAGTCGCTGTCGGTGGTGCCATTGTCAGCACTGAGATTGATGTGGTTTCCGCCAACGCTAACGCTGACGGCGGCGACGCTGACGCTGTTAGTGCGTTCCACGAATTCATGCACAGTGAGGCCGGGCCCGGGTGGGGCGATGCGTGGTTCGAGCTCCTCCTTGGTGCGGGTGACAAACGCGTGGAATCCCGGTCCGCGTAGGGTAACCGCTGGGGGAGTTTCCCGCACGGGCAGGTCGACGCCCCAGTGGAGCGCGGGAGGTTCGTCACCGTCGATGAGGCGCATATCAAGGACAAGGCAGGCGCGTCCTCGCAACACGTCGAGGTTGCGGTTTACAAGGTGCTGGAAGTTGTCGAGCGCGGCCATGTTCGCACGGGCAAGCGTGGCGAGCTGATCGAGAGTCAATCCCCGTCCCACGCCTCGCCAGAACGCCGGCTCGGCGGTGTCCATGAACTGAAGCAGGTAACCGAGGGACAGGTCGCTGATGTCGGAGGACAGGTCCGCCTCACCGGGGTACTGATCGAGTCGGGCGCCGCCGCCCTCCCACACGGCTTGCACAACACGGGTTAGGCGTTTGGCCTGGTCAGTGGAGAAGTAGTCGCCGATGGTTGCGAGCGCGTGGCGCGTGGCGTCGACCTTGCCAGCGGTGGCGGAGTCGAAACCGGTGCGTAGGCTATCGGCGAGTCTCCCCGCCTCATTGCGGGCGAGAACGGCGCCGCGCCCCCCGTGGGCGAGGGAGTTGCGCAGCATGCGGTCTGTGGCCGCGGGCACCGGACGTTCGGTGAGTTCCTCCACGGCCGCCGGGCCGGTCAGCAGCACGTCAGCACGGCGAGCACGTTCGTCGAGATGGTTGCTCTCGACCGCCTTCGCCGGCGGGGTGGACAGTCCGAAGACGAGGGGGTCGACACGGTCCAGCTGGTCGATGTCTCTGCCGAGCTCGGGCACGTTATCGGTGAATCGGAGGAACACGGGCCGTTCGGCTCTTCCCCAGGACATGACCATGTCCGGCGCGTATGTGTGGTTGAAGTAGCTGGTCAGGGTGAGCTTGGCGGACGGGTCGAACGCGGCGAGGGCGCTGGCGACGGTCTCCTTCACCCGGTGCTCCGATTGCCTTGGGTCTCGATCGAGCAGCGCGTCCTCCACCAGCTGTTCGAGCCCATTCATGACCCCGCCGCCTTCCGCATTTCGTGGGCGTGGATGAGGCCTAAATGCTCGACCGCGGGCACAAGTGTTTCTTGCTTGTCGCTGAGGATGAGCAGCCAGAGCCGTTCCGCGACCGCCGCGCACGCCGCGTCGTCCACCGCCGCCTCTGGGTCCGTGCCTGCCGGAAAGATGCGGGCCGCGTGGGCGATGACGGCCCCGCGGACCTCGGTCGCGGTCGTAAGCGACGACCACCGGGTCGTCCCGTGCGGTGTCCACGACAACCACATGAAGTGATCGGTGTACTTGGGCTCCTGCAGATACGCTACGTAGCATTTCGCGAGAAATGCCTTGTAGTTCTGGTTGAGGCTCGATGATGTGGAGTGCTTCTTGACCTCGGCGTAAAACAACTCGCCGTCGACGCTGCCGTACCTTAGCTTCCCACCGAGGTCGAACGAGAACGACTGACCTCCCTCGGGCCAACCGAAGGTGAGCTTCTCTCGCGCGCCCTTGTCTGGGTTTACCCAGCATGCGTCGACGCGCGATGTGGACTCAAGCCACTGCTTGGCGCGACGGGCGCCGTCCCGGCCCAACTCGTGGAGGGCTTCCCCATGTATGGGCGTCTTCCCCATGAACCGGACCCTACAGGTCACCCCGCTTGCGACCGCAGCTACACGCGGGATCAGATCCACGCACCGCCCACTCATGTGGGAACCCTAAGAAGGGGCGCCGACATTTCACCGGGTCGGGTGAGGCGTTGGGCGCCGTAGTAGCGGTGATGAACCCGTGAGCACCCGGTGGGTGGTGATCTCGACGGGGTGGCGTTGAACTCTGGACCCCGCAGTGACCATTTCCGTCACCGGTGTTGGCACAGAGCTGGTCCTGTCCTGATCTCGCGCCCGGGTGGCCTAGGGAGGTGAGTAAGAACGCCGGGGACAGTTGGAGGTGGCGAGGTGGCGCAGTCGGTGCGGCAGGAGGCGCGGCGGCGGGTTCGGGAGGCTGCGGCGCTGCGGAAGCGGTCATTGGTCGAGCGGGAGGCGCGGCTGAACGACCTCGCAGTGGAGGTTGTCACCGCGGTTGCCGCGCGGGATCGGGCAGTCTCTTTGGCGGCCGAGGCCGTAGGCAAGCTGCTCGGAGAGCGGGTGCCTCTCGATGAGATCGGCCAGCGTTGCGGACTCCCGACTAAAGAGCTTGCCCGGTTGAAGCGGATCCACCTCAGTTCGGGCCTCCTCGGAGACTCCAGTCAGTCGCAAGGTGAAGCCCCCACATTCGCTCGGGGCGAGCTGCCATGAGGTGGCGATGGGTGTGGTTGCGTTCGCAGATCACCGCTGGCGTGGTGAGCGGCTTGATCTGGCTGATTGTGGATGGCCTGGCTCCTGGCCTGTTGGTCAGCCTTCTGTCGGCTGTGATCGTGACCGTCGCGGGGTGGCGCTCCGGCTTGATGGTGCGGTGCCGTTCCGGGGCCCGTAGGGCCACGGATGATGAGGCGGCGATCTTGTTGCGGGCGCTGGTCCCTGTTGCTGGCTTGCGGGGACGGAACCAGCCGCTCGTGTGGGTGGGCGATCGACTCAGCTGTGACGTCCGTGCGTTCGATGAGCGGACGCTCGTGGTGAGCGCGCGGTTGGTCGACTTGGTCCGGCACGGACGGATCGCAGACCTCGCCGTGTGTGAACTCGTTCTCCGAGCGTTCGCGCTGGCACCTGTGCGACGGTCACGGCTGGTGGCCGCGGTTCAACTGTTCTGCTTGCCGCGGGCAGCGCTGGCCTTCGTCGCGCGTCCGGCCGGCCTGCTCGCTGGCAGGTTGCGGCCGCTGGCCTGGGTGTTCGCCTTGCTGGCTGCGGGCGATCTGTATCGGCGTGGTGAGTGGTTCCCGATGGTGCTGCTGGCCCTGGTGGCGATCGCGACGGTGACGACGCCACGCTTCGACCGGGCCTGGGCGATACGCCGTCAGGCGATGGCCGAGGAGGCGGTCCGGCGGCACCTTCCCTGTCAGACCTCCGATCAGTTGCGAAGCGGTACCGACCGCGCGATCGCGGCGTCTCCGAAGTCCACCCGGGAAGGGGGTTCGTGATGAGTGTGAATCATGCCGGGCTGCGGGCCTGGGCGCAGGGCCTGTATCCGTTGGAGGCTGCGGTCGAGTTATTGGTCGGGTTTGCCGGTGGCCGGTTCGCGACACCCGGCCATCCGTGGATTCAGCCGTCTGATCAGCCTGGACGGTGGTGGCTGGACCCGTCCCGGATCAGCGACGACACGATCGGTGCCCTGTCCGGGGGTGAGCAGCGGGTGCTGCGCATGGTGTCTTCCCTGGCCGGCGGGGATCCGGTTGACCTGTCCGAGAACCTGTCTGGTCTGGATCGTCCCACGACCGGGCTGGTGCTGGCGGCGGTCGCGCACGCCGCGGGCAGCCACGAGCATGCCGACATTCGTATCGACCGGGAGCGGGGCGTGTCGGTGCTGCACGGACGGTTGCCGTCCCTTCACCCCTGGCCCATGGAAGGAGACCCCCATGACACAGAACTCGATCGAGCCGTTCCAGCCCGTCCTGCCGGACCTGCCGCTGCTGCGGGAGGAACTGTTGGCCGAGATCGAGCAGGCCGCCCGGGACGGGGCATCGGCTACTGAACTGGCCGACCTGCGCCGGCACTACGACCAATCGCGGCCCAAGGGCGACCATGAGCCGCCGTAGCCTGAACGAGCAGCAGCAGGAGGCAGCGGACCAGGCCCGCCGCGAAACGGTGGAGCACCTGCACAGGCAGTTGGCGGAGCACATCGGGTCGTTGGACAACCGGGCCGAGTGGGAGCAGTACCTCACCTTTGCCCGCAGCTTCCACCAGTACAGCTTCGGGAACCGGCTGCTGATCATGCTCCAGGCACCCGACGCGACCGCGGTCGCCGGATACCGGGCCTGGCAAGCGAAGGGCTACCAGGTGCGCCGCGGCGAGAGGGCGATCCGGGTGCTCGGTCCGGTTACGCGACGGGAGCCGGTTCTGGATGCGGCTGGGAATCCGCTGTTCGACGCTGACGGGAAGCCGCGTGAGGTGCGGCGACTGGTCGGCGTCAAGCCGGTGGCGGTGTTCGACATTGCGCAAACCGACGGACTCGCACCGCCGGAGCATCCTGTCCCGGTGTTGCTCACCGGGCAGGCGCCACCCGGGCTGTGGGACAGCCTCGCCACGCTCGTTGCCGACCATGGGTTCCGGTTGGAACGTGGCGACTGCGGGGGCGCGAACGGCCTCACCCTCTACAGCGAGCGTGTCGTCAGGGTGCGCGCCGATGTGGACGACGCGCAGGCGGTCAAGTCGCTGGCACACGAGTTGGGGCACGTCCTGATCACCCCCGACGGGGCTGACGGCGGGTGCCGCGGATTGCGGGAGGTGGAGGCCGAGTCGGTCGCCTACATGGTCACCCAAGCGCACGGGCTCGACTCGGGGCAGTACACGTTCCGCTACGTCACCGGCTGGGCCACCCAAGCCGCCAGCGACCAAACCCCGGAGCAGGTCGTCCGCGCCACCGGGCAACGTGTCATCGAGGCCGCCGATCTGATCCTCGCCCACACCCAGCCCGACGCCGTCCGAACGGCAGGGGAGGCGCAGTACGCAATGGAAGCCGACATCGCCCGAACCATCAACACAGGCTGGGCGACGACCGGCGCCGCCGACATCTCCGGGGTCACCCACGACCGGATGCGACCCCGCCGGGCGCCGGATCGTGTGCTGGCGGTCCGGCGATGACGGCCGCCCGGGTCCTTGCGCTGGCGCTCGGGCATGTCCGCAACGCCACCTGGCAACTCCTCAACGACCCGAGCGGCGATCTCGTTCTCGGCCTGGCCTGCCTGGACATCGAAGACCTGCTCAACCCCGACGACATCGACCCCGCCATCGCACCCCTCGGACGGGATGCGGCCAGGTCCCTGGCCGAGGCACGGACCCTCCTCGGTCAGATCCCGGACCAGGTGTCGCCCGCCGGCTGGGCCGCGCTGCTGGCGCTCACGGTGCGAATCGGTGCGTGATGACCGCCACCGTCGCCGACCTCCTCCGGGTGCTCGATCGACAGGTTCGAGATCTCGGGACGGCGACCGAGCGCGACACGGCCAGCGCCCACGTCGCCGGCTGGATGAGGCTCGCCACCACCACCCGGCACGCGATCGCCCTGCTACCGCTGGGTGGACGCTCCGCCCAGGTGAAAGCTGGCCTACGGACCGTCCTCGACCCACTCGTCCACGGACCGCGAGACCCGCTGACCAACCCGATGCCGGCACCCGGTCTGATCCGAACGTCCCGGACGATGGGGGCGATCGCCGACGTCCTCGCCGAACACCTCCAAGGTGGTGGCTGGGGCGACCAGATCGGGACCGAGGCGATCAAGCTCGAAACCAGTCTGCTGTCAGCAGTCCATGTGGTCGCTCGCTGGTCCCGCGCGGTCACTTCGTCCCAACGATTCCCGGGCACCACCGGCACGTTCCCGGCACAACTGTCCGACCTCATCGTCGTCACCGAACCATTCGCCCTCGTCCCCCCCGACCGGCGCTCCAGCCTGCTGGAAGGCCTCCGGCTCCCGAACCCGGCCGCGCCCGGTCTCGAAGGCGCCGTCACCCGGTGGGCCGCCGAAGCGACGCTGGTGTTGCAGGAGCGCTACCGGGTCAGCGGTTGGGCGATGCAATCCATCGCCGGCAACCTCGCCCTCCTCAGCCAAACCGCTGGCCGCGCCGCAGTCCGTGCCGGAGCGGCAGGTGACATCACCGCGGCCCAGGCCGACAACATGGCCGGCTGGTTCGTCGAAGCGGCCCGGCACTGGCGCACCGCATCCGCGTGGCCTCCGCACCTGCGCCTCGCTGGCCGAACGCCCACCCTGCGCCAACTCGGCATTAATGTGCGCGACGCCTGCGGCGCCGACCCCACCCTGCGCGAACTCGGAGCCCCCATGATGGCCGCGGCGCGGCTATCGCTGCTGCATGCCTCAGTGATGGACGAACTGGCTGCCAGACGCCAACTGTGGGTCCACACCGTCCGAACTGACTACCGCGGCGACCACATTGAAGCCTGGGTCCGCGAACCGCCCGGAGCCGCCGAAAGCTGGCCGCTGGTCCAGGCAGCCCGGTACGGCAACCAGGCTCTCGATCGTGCAATCACCGAGCTAGCCCGAACAACGCGGAGCGAGCCTCCGCTGAGCGAAGGCTGGCCACCCGACCGCTCCGTCGACGGCCTGAGTCCCCGGCGGGAGCCGGCGCTCCGTCGTCCGCCCCAGCGTCCCCAGGTAGAGGTTCGACGATGAACACCCAGACCTGGCAGCCTCGGCGCCTGAGTCCATGCGCACGCGGGAGGCCATCGATTTGCCCTCAATCCGGAATGCCGCGAGTGCGAGTTGACAAGGTTGGGTGCCGTGCTGCGGTGGCGAAGCTCCCTTCGGAATGCCAGCGGCGCTTGTCCGCGTGGGATGCCGTGCGACGCGGGTGCGGCGGGTTGAGCAGGAGGTGGGACTGTGGCTGAGTTGTCGAAGCGGGTTCCTCCGCAACCCGTGGAGGAAGTGCCGGAAGGCTACGAGCGCTGGCTGGCGGATGTTGCGGCGCGGGTGCGTTCTACCCAGGTGCGGATCGCGCGCGGAGCGAACGCGGAGATGATCCGGCTCTACTGGTCGATCGGCCGCGACATCCTGGACCGACGGGACCGTCAGGGCTGGGGCGCCAGGGTGATCGAGCGCCTCTCGTCCGATCTGCAGCGTGAGTTCCCCGGGCGGATGGGATTCTCCGTCACCAACCTGAACTACATGCGAGCCATGGTTGCGGCGTGGCCAAGTGCGGATGCGATTCCTCCACGATTCGTGGAGGAATTGCCGTGGGGCCACGTCCGTGCCCTCCTGGACGGACTGGAGGATGTGGGTGACCGGCAGTGGTACGCGCGAATGGCGATCGAGCAGGGATGGTCACGTGACGTTCTTCGGTTTCAGATCCAGAACAGACTGCGGTCGCGGGCAGGAGTCGCACCGTCGAACTTCGCCGACGTCCTGCCGCCTCAGGAGTCCGATCTGGCTCAGCAGCTGACCAAGGACCCATACCTGTTCGACGTCGCGGCGCTGACCGAACGCCTCTCCGAGCACGATCTGGAACAGTCGCTGATGGACCGTCTGCAACACACTCTTCTTGAGCTTGGACGTGGCATGGCTCTTGCCGGCCGGCAGGTGAGGCTCACAGTGGACGGGGTGGACCGGTTCGTCGATTTGCTGCTGTTCCACGTCGAGCAGTTGCGGTACGTGGTGATCGAACTCAAGATCAGCGAGTTCGAACCGGAGCACATGGGTCAACTCAGCACCTATGTCGCCATGGTCGACGACCTGGTTCGCAACAGGAAGATCCACGCGCCCACCGTGGGACTGGTTCTCTGTACCGGTAAGCGAGAGTCCACCGTCCGCTACGCGTTGGCCGGCGCTGGCTCGCCAGTGGCAGTGGCGCAGTGGCAGGCGCTTCCCACGGAGGCGCGCGCGGCATTGCCCACCGCAGAGGAACTGCAGACGGTCGTACATGCGGAACTGGCTCATCAGATGGCCGTTCTGGATCCATCGACCGCGTTCTCGGACACCGACTGAGCCTCACGGCCGCCAAGCCTCGCTGGCGCGGGGCCGAATGTGGGGGCGCGCCGCATGCCCCGCTCCATTGCTGTCACCTCCGAACGGCCGGGGTGGCGCACTGCGGGGTCAGCCGGTCGAACAGGTGCGAAGGGTCGGCACCGCCGGTGTGCGAGAAGCCGCATTGACTGCGCTCGTTGATGGGGGTTGTCCTGTGGACTCAAACAGACGCCGACGTTGCACGTATGTTGCATGAAGAAACCCGCCCTGACTGATTCACCTAGTCAGAGCGGGTTACATTCGGGGTGAGTAACGGGACTCGAACCCGCGACATCCTGGACCACAACCAGGTGCTCTACCAGCTGAGCTATACCCACCATGTCGTGACGCACGCGTCACAGCCAGGACAGTCTAGGACACCGGGCTCGCGGGGCGCCAATCGCGGGCCGGCGTCCGAGGCGTCCGTCAGATGGCGCGCGATCCGAGGTCGGACGCCGCTTGCCACGCTGCGATGGTCCCGGGATGACGCACCATTTCGCGGACTTGGGGGGTGCTGGGTCTCGACAGGCTCGACCGGCGAGGTCAGGCCCGGGAGGCGACCGGCGTTCGTCACTGGATCGCGGGTACCGGCCTCAGTCGCTCTCGTCCTGCACAGTGGTCGCGCTCAATGCACCTTGATGGACGGCAGCGATCCGGCGCAGGTCGGCGGTGGACGGGCCGGGCTGCGGCACGAAGATCGCCTCGCGGTAGTACCGGAGTTCCTCGATCGACTCGCGGATGTCGGCGAGCGCCCGGTGGTTCCCGGATTTGGCAGGGGTGTTGTAGTAGGCCCGCGGGTACCACCGCCGGGCCAGTTCCTTGATGCTGGAGACGTCCACGTTGCGGTAGTGCACGTGCGATTCGAGGGCGGGCATGTCGCGGGCGAGGAAGGCCCGGTCGGTGCCGATGGTGTTACCGGCCAGCGGCGCGGTCCGGGCGTTGGGGACCTGGCTGCGGATGTAGTCGAGCACCTGCTGTTCGGCGTCCTCGGTGGTCAGGCCGGCATCCAGCTCGTCCAGTAGGCCGGACTTGGCGTGCATCTCGCGGACGAAGTCGGTCATCTGGGCGAGCGCCGCGGCGGTGGGCTTGACCACCACGTCCACGCCGTCGCCGAGGACGTTGAGGTCCCCGTCGGTGACCAGCGCGGCCACCTCGATCAGGACGTCCCTGGTGAGGTCGAGCCCGGTCATTTCGCAATCGATCCACACCAGAAGGTCAGCCACGGCCCACACTCTAACCGTCCGGCGATGTCTGCCACGTCTGCGGCGTGGCAGACCACTGGACGGCCGCGCCGGAAGCAATAGGCTGGTGGCACGCCGACCCGGGAGGACCCCCAATGACGATGGACCTGGACGCGATCCAGCCTGATGCCGACGACAATCTTCGTGAGTTCATCGACAAATTGGTTGCCGCCGGGTACACGGTTGCCGACAGCCAGAGCGCGGATCCGGAACTGATCGATCCGGGCGGCCGGGCGGTCGAGACCTGGCGCGAGGACTACCCCTACGACGAGTTGATGAGCCGCGACGAGTATGAGCAGGAGAAGTACCTGCTGCAGGTCGAGTTGCTGAAGTTCCAGTACCACGGCCAGGACAACGGGCTGAAGCACATCATCGTCTTCGAGGGCCGCGACGCCGCCGGCAAGGGCGGCACCATCAAGCGGTTCATCGAGCATCTCAACCCCCGCGCGGCGCGGGTGGTGGCGCTGAACAAGCCGTCCAGCACCGAGTTGGGCGAGTGGTACTTCCAGCGCTACATCCGGCGCTTCCCGACCAGCGGCGAGATCGTGTTGTTCGACCGCTCCTGGTACAACCGCGGCGGAGTCGAGCGGGTGATGGGTTTCTGCAGCGACGACCAGTACGAGACCTTCATGCAGCATGCCCCGAAGTTCGAGCGGATGCTGATCGAGTCCGGCATCCACATCACCAAATTCTGGTTCTCGGTGACCCGTCGCGAGCAGCGGACGCGGTTTGCCATCCGGCAGATCGACCCGGTGCGGCGCTGGAAGCTGTCCCCGATGGACCTGGAGTCGCTGGACAAGTGGGAGGCCTACTCGGCGGCCAAGGAGGCGATGTTCGCCCGCACCGACACCAAGCACGCGCCGTGGACGACGATCCGCAGCAACGACAAGAAGCGCGCCCGGATCAACGCCATGCGGGCGTTCCTCAACCAGTTCGACTACGAAGGCAAGGACACCTCGGTGGTGCACGACCCCGATCCGCTGATCGTGCGGCGCGGCCGGGAGTCCTACGACGACTGAGCCCCGCGTTCCCCGCGGCTGCTCAGTGCGGCTCCAGCGGGGTGGTGACTGCGATCGTCCAGCCCTGGTCGTCGCCGACCAATTGGTAGGCGTTGGTCTCGATGTCCACGACGGCGCCCGCGGCGTCCAGGTTCTCCAGATCGGCGAGACCGACCCAAAGCCCGTCGCTGTCGTAGGCGGGTCGTAGGTTGGTGATCCGGACGGCCAGGATCCCGCGGGCGTGATAGGCCGGGCCGTTGGCCGCGAAGAAGGCCCGGGTCTGGTCCGCCGAGGTGACGGCTTGGCGTCCCTGCCGGGTGAGGGCCAGCGCCGGATAGGAGTAGCAGTCGGCCAGGGCGTCCAGGTCGATGACCGAGAGTGCCTGGGCGTAGCTGTCGAACAGGGCGGTGACGGTGCTGCGATCGATGGTGGTCATGCCCACCACGCTAGAGTTCAACCCCGTCGCGCCGGTGTCGGGATTGAGAGGAACCGGTATGCCTGCTCAGCGTCTCGGGGCGGCGTCCCGCGACCCGCATTTGACTCTGCGGCGGGTCGAGCGGCAGCAGCGGATCGTTGAACTCCTGGTGGCCCGCGCCGAGCGGGTCACCGTGGTTTGGCTCGCCGACCGGCTGGGTGTGGCGCAGCGCACCGTGGAACGCGACGTCGCCCGGTTGCGCGAGTCCGGCGTCCCGATCGAGTCCAGGGCCGGACGCCGGGGCGGGCTGCGCCTTGCGGCGCAGGCCGCGGTTCATCGACTCGAACTGGAGACGGCCGAGGTGGCCGCCCTGCTGGCCAGCCTGGCGGCGCTCGGGCCAACCGCCACCGACTCCGCCGCGTCCGCGACCCGCAAGCTGGCGGCCTGCCTGCGGGCCGATGTCCCGCCCCGTGGGTGACGGTCTCGCCGGCGACGCGGCTCAGCGGCCTTGGATGGACGGCTCGCGCACCCAGAGCCACAGCCAGCCGGCACCGGTCAGGCCGATGGCGCCGATCGCGAGGGCTGCGGCACCCAGCGGTGCGAGCGCCGCGATCGCGGTGATCAGCAGCGGCCCGGCCGCTTGGCCGATGCCGGTGGTGAGCCGCCAGCCGGCCAGGAACTGCGGACGGCCGACGGCGGGCGAGGCGTCCGACCCGATGGTCATCACCACGCCCGCGGAGATGCCGTTGCCGAGCCCGAGCGCCGCGGCGAACAGGGCCACCGCGACAACTGAGTGCGCCAGTGGCAGCAGCGCGAAGCACAGGCTCATGATCACCATGGACGGCACCGACACCCAGCGCCGTCCGAACCGGTCCATCACCGAACCGCCCAGGTAGAACAGCGTCATGTCGATGCCGGAGGAGAGCGCGAAGATCAGGCTGGTGGCGGCGGCGTCCAGGCCGACCTGCTCACACCACAGCGGCAGCAGGGCGTCCCGCGAGGTGCGGACCAGCATCAGCGCCGCGGCACCGACGCCGGCGGTGGCGTAGGTGTGGGCGTGCCGGCGCAGCACCTGCGCGAGCCGGACCGGCTCGTCCGGCGGGTGCTCGGGCGTGGGCAGTTCGGGCAGCGCCATCGTCACGGTGGCGGCGAGCAGGCTGGTGCCGGCGGCGACCAGGTAGGCGGCCTGCAAGCCCCAGACGGTGACCACGGCCGCACCCATCAGTGGCCCGAGCAGCGAGCCGATCCGGAACACCCCACCCAGGGTGGACAGGGCGCGAGCCCGGTATTCCAGCCCGACCGCGACAGTCAGATAGGACTGCCGAGCCAGGCTGAGCATCGCCCCGGACAGCCCGGTGACGAAGACCGCTCCGGCCAGCACCCAGGTGTTCGGCGCGAACGCGCAGACCAGCAGGCAGCCGATGTCCACCACCATCGCTCCGACCAGCGACTTCTTCTCGCCGAACCGGTCGGCGATGACCCCCGCCGGCAGTGCGCCGATCAGGGTGCCGATGCCCATCAGCGCAACCACCAGCGCTGCCTCGGCCACCGAGGCACCCAGCGCGCGAGCGGTCAGCGGCACCAGCGGCGCGATGGCGCCGAAGCCGATGAACGAGACCGCCGTCGGCAGGTAGATCACCACCGCCAGTCGGCGCCAGGACGCCCCGCCATCGCTGTTCAATGCCACCCGGGCAACCTATCCGGAGCTCGATCTGCAGCCGTAGTCGCTGAGGGTGGACCGTTCGTCGGTTTGGATGGCTCAGTCCTCGAGGCGTCGCCGGTTGGGCCTGTCGAGACCCACAACGTCACGTTGACAAGGGTTTCGACAAGCTCAACCAGCGGTGGCCGGGCCTGACCGAGGTGATCCGTGACCAGCAAGCTACGAGATACGCTGAGCTCGGCTAGCGCCCGTAGCTCAGTGGATAGAGCAGGAGCCTTCTAATCTCTTGGTCGCAGGTTCGAATCCTGCCGGGCGCGCCGGTCAGTTGCTGCTCAACTGCTCTTGCGGATCGCCCGGACGCCGATCGCCAGCCCGAGGGCCGCCAGAGCGAGAGCGGCCACCCAGCCCCAGACGACCGCGATCGCTGCGACGTCGCCGGCGAGCAGGGCGCGTTCGGCCTGCACCACCCAGTTGATCGGATTGACCGACGCGACGGCCTGCATCCAACCGGGAGCCGCGTCGAGTGGCAGCAGCATGCCGGACAGGATCAGCAGCGGGAAGATCAGGGTCTGCTGCACACCCCAGAACAGCCACTCCCGGTCCTTGGTCTTCAGCGCGAGGGTGTACGACAGGGCGCCGAGGCCGACGCCGAACACGGCGAGCAGGACCAGCCCGACCAGCAACCCGAGCGGGTGGATGGTGAACCCGAACGGCCAGGCGATCAGCACGATCAGCACCGCCTGCGCCACGATCGGCGCGATCTCCTTCAGTGCCCGTCCGATCAGTAGCGACGAGCGGGCCAGTGGCGCGACCAGGGTGCGCTCGTGCGAGCCGGTCATCATCTCGTACTGCAGGTTCGAACCGGTGGCACCGGTGCCGAACAGCACGATCATCACCAGCACGCCCGGCACGAACCATTGCAGTGTCTCGCCGACCGGCACGCCGGACGTCCCGATCAGCAGCGGCGCGAACAGGCCGAGGAAGACCAGCGGCTGGACCAGGCTGAAGATCAGCGTGAACGGGTCGCGGACTACCGGTTTCAGTTCGCGGACCAGCACATTCCAGGTGTCCCGGGCCGGGTTCGCGTGCACCGCGGTGTCGAAGCTGTCGTTCGTCGTGGTCATCGGCTGGCTCCCGTCGTCTCGGCCGTCACCGGGACGGCTCCGGACGCCTCGGCCGAGGCGTCCGTGGTGTCGTGGTCTTCGTCGGACTCGCCCTCGCCGGCCTCGCGCAGGGTGCGTCCGGTCAGGGTGAGGAATACGTCGTCCAGCGTGGGCGGCACACCCGTGGCGGTGCGCACGGCGATGCCCGCCGCGTCGAGTGCGCGGACGGCGGCCGGCAGCAGGGCGTCGCCGTCCGGCGCGGTCACGGTGACGGACGCCGGGTCGGCGGGCCGTACCGGGCGGTCGGTGAGCCGCTGGACGATCGCGACCGCCGCGGCGGCGTCCGATTCGCTGGCGAAGCCGAGGGTGATGACGTCGCCGGCGAGGTTCGCCTTCAACCTGGCGGCGGTGTCGTCGGCGATCACCCGGCCCTTGTCCATCACCATCACTCGTTCGGCGTAGCGGTCGGCCTCTTCGAGGTAGTGGGTGGTGAGGAAGATCGTGGTGCCGTGACTGCTCCGCAGGTCGAGGATGTGCTGCCACAGATTCGCCCGGCTCTGCGGGTCGAGGCCGGTGGACGGCTCGTCGAGGAACAGCAGCGGCGGAGCATGCATGAGGCCGAGGGCGACGTCGAGGCGGCGCTTCTGCCCACCGGAGAGCTGCTGCACCGAGCGGTTCGCGAAGCCGGCCAGGTCGAGCGACTCGATGAGTTCGTCGGCGCGGGCCTTCGAGGCGGCCTTCGTCATGCCGTAGAACGCGCCCTGGCTGAGCAGTTCGTCACGAGCCCGCTGGGCGAAACTGCCACTCGTCAGCTGCCCGACGTAGCCGATCCGGGCGCGCACCTCGGCGGGTTGGCCGAGGATGTCGAAACCGACGACGCTGGCCGATCCCGAGGTCGGCGGAATCAGCGTGGTCAGCATCCGCAGGCTGGTGGACTTGCCGGCGCCGTTGGGTCCGAGAAACGCGACCAGTTCGCCGCGGCCGACCGCGAAGCTCAGCTCGGTGACCGCCTCGACGGTCTTCTTGCGGACGGTGAAGTGCTTGGTCAGGCCGTGCGCTTCGATGATGGGTTCATTCGCCATGGCTCCAAGGTAGGATCGATCGCGGACAGATCATGTCCGTGATTTCGGGCAATCTTGAAGCATGTCCGACACCACCACCCGGGCGCTCGCGCTGCTGAACCTGCTCCAGACCCACCGGCACTGGCCGGGTTCCGAGCTGGCCGGACGCCTCGGCGTGACCGAACGGACGGTGCGTCGCGATGTCGAGCGGCTCCGCGAACTGGGCTACCGGATCGAGTCCACGCCCGGGGTCGCCGGCGGCTACCGGCTGGAGGCGGGCAGCGCGGTGCCGCCGCTGCTGCTCACCGACGAAGAGGCGGTGGCGATGGCGATCGGGCTGCGGGTGGCGGCGTCCCAGCGGCTGGTCAGCGGGCCCGAGACCACCGTCACCGCGCTGGCAAAGCTCGAACAGGTGCTGCCAGCGCCGTTGCGCCGCCGGGTGGAAGCGCTTGCCGAAACGGTGCAGCCGGCCGGGCTGAACGCGGGGGCGGCGGTCTCCAGCGACGTCCTCGGCGAATTGGCGCTGGCGACCCGGGACCACGAGCGGGTGCGTTTCACCTACACCGCGGCCTCCGGTGAGCGGACCCGGCGCCGGGTCGAGCCGCATGCGCTGGCGCCCGCCGAGCGGCATTGGTACCTGCTCTGCTGGGACCTGGGCAAGGACGACTGGCGCACCTTCCGGGTCGACCGGCTGGCGGACATCGAGCACACCACCGTGCTCTTCACGCCGAAGCCGCTGACCCCGGAAGAGGTCGAGGACTTCATTCTGGTGGCCCGCTCGTGGGTCCGGCAGGCGATCGAGGCGGACGCCGTGCTGACCCTGCCACTGGCCGAGATGAAGGGCCACTTCGGCCAGTGGGGCCAGGGCGCCGAGGCCGAGGACGACACCCACACCCGTTGGCCGGTGGGCGGCAGCGACTTCCGCGAGACGATGTACGGGTTGTCCTGGATCCCGGCCGGTGTCGAGTACAGCACCGACCTGGCCGAGCCGGCACGTGCCGAGCTGCGGGAGGTGCTCTCCCGGATGCTGCGGGCACTGGACGCCCCGCCGCCGCCGCCTCGACCGACAGCTACCGCTGGTTGAGCTGGTCGAAGCCCGGGGGAGCGCGCGTTCAGCTCTCGACCAGCGCGACTCACGACGCCGGTCACACTGAAACCGCGCCCTTGCGCGCGAAACCCTGGCGGCCGGGCTTGGGACGTGCTGGGCTGGGGAGATGCAGCTATTGGTCCTCGGTGGCACCGCGTTCCTCGGCGGAGAGGTGGCTCGCCAGGCGGTCGACCGGGGCTGGGCGGTCACCTGTGCGGCCCGCGGCCGCTCCGGGTCGTTTCCGGACGGCGTCCGGGCAATCACCTTAGACCGTGACACCGACCACGGACTCGGGCAGCTGGCCGGCCAGCCCTGGGACGCGGTGGTCGACCTGTCCCGCCAGCCCGGTCAGGTGCGACGGGCCGTCCGGGACCTGACGGCGCGGCACTGGGTGTTCGTGTCGACCGCCAATGTTTACGCCGACCAGGCCACCCGGGGACAGGACGAGTCCGCCGAGCTGCTACCGCCGCTGCCGTCCGCGACGATGACTCAGCCGGCCGACTACGGGCCGGCCAAGGTCGCCTGCGAGCGGATCATCGCCGGCACCGACAGTTGGACGATCGCCCGGGCCGGGCTGATCGCCGGTCCCGGGGACGGCTCGGGGCGGCTGGGCTACTGGCCATGGCGGTTCGCGCGGGACCGGACGGCGCCCGTCCTGGTCCCCGCCGATGACGACCAGCCCGTCCAGGTGATCGACGTGCGTGATCTGGCCGGGTGGTTGCTGGACTGCGCCGCCGGGCGGACCGGTGGGGTCTTCAATGCCTGTGGCACGCCGACGAACCTCGGTGCGGTGCTGGCGGCCGCTCGGAGGGTCGCCGGCCACACTGGTCCGGTCCTCAGGGCATCGGCCGGGTGGCTGGCCGCACACCGGGTGACCGCCTGGATGGGGGAGCGCAGCCTGCCGCTCTGGCTCGGCGGCGACCATGGCCTGTGGGGCTTCCAGGATCACCGCAACGATCGCGCCATCGAGGCCGGGCTGACCCTGCGGCCGCTGGCCGATACCCTGCGGGACACCATGGACTGGGAGACCGGTGAGCGTGCAGAGCCGAGGGCTGCGGGGATCGCCGACGCCGACCACGACGAGCTGGTCGCGGAACTCGGAGCCGAGGTCGATCGATGACCGGCCACCCGCCACCGGACCGGACGCCGCTGCGCTGGGCCGGACTGCTGGCCGGCCCGGTGTTCGTGGTGTCGTTCCTGATCCAGGGGGCGGTGCGGCCGGGCTATGACCCGCTGCGGCACCCGGTCAGCGCGCTCAGCCTGAGTCCGGGCGGATGGGTGCAGATGCTCACCTTCTGGGTGAGCGGCCTGCTGGTGGTGCTGTTCGCGATCGGGCTGCGCGGCGGCGGCCATGGCCGGGCGGTCCCGATCCTGATCGCTCTGGTCGGTGCCGGGCTGTTCGCGGCCGGCTTCTTCGCCTGCGATCCGATCAGCGGCTACCCGCCCGGCTCGCCCATCCCCGCGCCCCGGACCACGCACGGGATCGTCCACGACATGGTCTCCACGCCGGTGTTCACCGCGTTGCCGGCGGCGATGATCGTGCTGGCCCGCCGCTGGGCCAAGGCCGGACGCCGGGGCTGGGCCACCGCGTCCGGAGTGGCGGCGCCCGCGCTCTTCGCCTGTTTCGTGCTGGCCGCAACCGGTTTCGCCCAGAACCCGGTGCTGATGCCCTATGCCGGGCTGTGGCAACGGCTGTCGCTGATCATCGGCCTGGGCTGGCTGGCCGTCGTCGGGTTCGTGCCGCCGGCGCACCGGCGTCCGGACGCCGCCGGCTGACCTCGAAGTCAGCCGGCGGTCTCGTCCAACAGCTGCAGCAGGTCGTGGGCGGCCAGCTCGACCTTCTTGTGGTGCCATTCGGCGGCACGGTAGACACAGGCGATCAGCGCGCTGCGGTGCACCCGCCGGAAGTCGCCCACCACGAAGGCGTAGCGAGCCTTGGTCTGGTCGTTGGCGCCGGCGGTGAGTCCCAGATGCCAGGCGGCATAGTCGTCCCAGGAGTGGTTCTCGAGGTAGGTGTTCTCCCGGGCCGCATCGGGCTGCACGTCGCCCCACTCGCTGTCCAGCACGTACTGCCTGGCCTTGATCAGCTTCTCGACGTGCGCGACCGCGTCCTCGTTGAGTGTGTAGGTAGCCATGTGCGACCCTACCTCGGCTCGCCGCCGGACAGCCCGCGCGACGGGTGCGTCACACCCGCCCGGTAGTCTTGCCGGCATGTCGACGGACACCATCGCCCGGCATCGCCGGTGGCTCAACGGCATTCCGTCGCAGCCGGAGATGTCCGCTCCGCTGCCCAAGCGCATCCTGACCAATCCGTGGACCTGGATCGGCCTGGTCTTCAGCGCCGTCTACACCGCCTGCCTGTGGGCGCAGTACGCGATGATGACGGCCGACATCCCGGTTCGCGACGGCGTGGTGCCCGGGATCAATCATTCGGCGATCCGCGACGCGTTCTGGTACGCGATGCCGACCCTGATCTTCTGGATCGTGCTGTTCGTGATCGCCGACCGGTTCCGGCCGCAGCGGTTGTTGCTGTGGTACCTGACCCTCGGCTGGGGTGCGGCGGTGGCGACCTTCGTCTCCCTGCACATCAACACCTGGGCCGCCAAGCAGCTGTCGATCGGCGGCGACGGCGACCCCACCACGGGGGCCAGGGCGGCGATCTACATCGCGCCGTTCGTCGAAGAGGCGGCGAAGGCGACGGTGCTGTTCTGGATCGCGATCCTGGTGCGCTACCAGGTGGTCACCAAGCTCAACGGGATCGCGCTGGCCGGACTGTCCGCGGCGGGCTTCGCCTTCACCGAGAACATCATGTATTACGCCCGGGCGATCATGTACTCGAGCGTGCAGATCAACACCGGCGATGCCGAGTCGGCGGTGCACGAGATCGTCTGGCTGCGCGGCTTCTGGACGGCGTTCGGGCACCCGTTGTTCACCATGATGACGGGACTCGGACTGCTGGTGGCGCTGCGCACGCACAGCAAGGTGATCCGGGTGCTGGCACCGCTGATCGGCTACCTGCTGGCCGCGCTGCTGCACATGATGTTCAACTCCCAGGCCACCTTCGCCCAGGGCACCATGCGCTATGTCATCTACTTCGCGGTCGCCTTGCCGCTGGTGGCGTCGGCGACCATCTACGCCGTCCGTCAGCTGTTCGCCGAGAGCCGCAAGATCCGCGCCCGGCTCACCGACTACGTCCGGATGGGCTGGCTGCAGCCTGCTGATCCGGAGACCACCTCGCGGGTCCGGCGCCGGTCGTGGGCCTTGATGGTCGCCGCGACCCGCGGCTGGACCGTGCTTCGCGCCACCCTGAGCCTGCAGCGGACCCTGACCGAGCTGGCCTACCTGCGGGACGCCGAGGTGAAGGGTGTGATCGACGCGTCCGGGCAGGCCCGCGCCACCGAGCTGCTCTACCAGGCGCGGTCGCTGCGCGGCCTCGCCATTGACGATCCGCGCGGCCAGCGGCTGAGCCTGCCGACCCTGCGCAAGCAGCCGGCGGTGGACTATCCGCCGCCCAACTACCCCGGACCCGCCGGTCTGGGCGGGAACTGGCCCGCCGGACCAGGCTCTGCGCCACTAGGATCGCAGCAGTATTCGAGGGTGGACCCGACCTGGGGGCCGCCCCCCGGGTGAGGAGAGGCATGAGCGCTGGCCGATTGGCGAGTTCGCTCAGGCTGCTCGCGGACGCCCTCGACCACGCCCGGTTGCCGCTCGACCTTCCCGGGCGGGACGCGGCCGCCATCCTGCGCCGCGATCTGACGGCTCAACTCAGCGACTACCTGCTACCCCGGCTGGAGCGGATCGATGCCCCGCTGCTGACGGTGATCGGCGGGTCCACCGGAGCCGGCAAGTCCACCCTGGTCAACTCGATGATCGGCCGCACGGTGAGCCGTCCGGGCGTGATCCGGCCGACCACCCGCTCGCCGGTCCTGGTCCACCACCCCGACGACGCGCACTGGTTCGGGCCCGACCGCATCCTGCCCGGACTGGCTCGCAGCCTGCAGGCGGCCGACGACGTGCGGACTTTGCAGCTGGTCGCCGAGCCGTCGCTGCCGCCCGGGCTGGCCATCCTGGACGCGCCCGACATCGATTCGGTGGTGGCAGAGAACCGGGCGCTCGCGTCCCAGCTGCTGGGTGCCGCCGACTTGTGGCTGTTCGTCACCACGGCCGCCCGCTACGCCGACGCGGTCCCCTGGGAGTACCTGCGTTCGGCGGCCGACCGGAGCGCCGCGCTGGCGGTGGTGCTGCAACGGGTGCCGCCCGCCGCGATGACCGAGGTGCCCGCCCACCTGGGCCAGTTGATGGCCGACCGCGGACTGGGTGACTCACCGCTGTTCGCCGTACCCGAGACCGTCACCGACGACGAAGGACTGCTCCCGGACGCCGCCGTCGCACCGATCCGGGACTGGCTGGCGGCGTTGGCCGACGACACCCGGACGCGGGCGAGCGTGGTGCTGCAAACCCTGCAGGGCGCGATCGCGGCGCAATGCCGGACCGCTCCCGAGGTGGCCCGGGCGGTCGACGAACAGAGCGCCGCCGTCGCTCAGCTACGGGCCGACGCCGAGGCCGCCTACCGCGAGGGTGTCCGCACGGTCGGCGTTCAGACTGCCGACGGAACGCTGCTCCGCGGCGAGGTGCTGGCCCGCTGGCACGACTTCGTCGGCACCGGCGAGTTCTTCCGGGCGGTGGAGCAGAAGATCGGCTGGCTGCGCGACCGGCTACTGGCCTCGCTGCGCGGGGAACCGAAGCAGGCCGGGGACGTGAAACTCGCGGTCGAGTCGGGGATGGAGATCCTGATCCGGGAAGAGGGCGAAGCCGCCGCCGAGCGGGCGGCGACCGGATGGGAGAACGACCCTGCTGGACGGCAGCTGCTGGCCGCGGTCCCCGGCGACGCGTTGCGCCGCGGTTCGCCCGACTTCCCCGGGCAGGTGGCGCTGGCGATCCGGAACTGGCAAGCCGACGTCCTGGAGCTGGTCAGTGGCGAGGGCGGTTCGAAGAAGTCCCGGGCCAGGTTCCTGGCGCTGGGCACCAACGGGGTCGGGGTGGCCCTGATGATGGTGGTGTTCTCGGCCACCGGCGGCGTCACCGGGGTCGAGGTCGGGGTCGCCGGCGGGACCGCGGTGCTGGCTCAGCGGGTGCTCGAGGCGGTCTTCGGCGAGGACGCCGTGCGACGGCTGGCGAAGCGGGCCAAGCAGGATCTGGACGCCCGGGTGGAAGCCCTGATGGCGTCCGAACTGGCCCGCTACGAGGCCGTGCTCGACCAGGTAGGCGTCCGGGACGAGGCGGCGGACGAGATCCGGGCCGCGGTCGCGGCGGTGGACGCCGCCCGCGGAGCGGATGATCCGCTCGGCTCCGAGGTGGCCGAACTGACGGGCGCGCCGGGCTCGGCACGGCAGCTGCCGACGCGTCCGGGGCTGCCCGCGGGAGCCGCCGACGGTGACGTGGTGGAGGCGGTCGTGATCACCGACGAGGAGGGTGAGCGCCGGTGACCCGGACGCTGGCCCAGCGCGTCCGCGCGCTCGATGAGGCCGTCGAACTGAGCCGTGATCGATCGTCCGCCGAGGTGGTCGCCGACGCGACGGCAGTGCTGAAGCGCGCCGGCGAACGGGGCGCGTTCGCCGGTGACCACACGGTCGTCGCGCTGGCCGGGGCGACCGGATCGGGCAAGTCGACCTCGTTCAACGCGATCAGCGGCACCCAATTCGCCGCCACCGGCGTGCGGCGTCCGACCACGTCCACCGCGATGGCGGTGGCCTGGGGGACCGAGCTGCCCGGCGAACTGCTGGACTGGCTGGACGTGCCGCGGCGGCACCTGGTGCCTGCCCGACGCAGCGCCTTCGCGAACCTGGTGCTGCTCGACCTGCCCGACCACGACTCGACCGAGGCCGCCCACCGGATGACGGTCGACCGGCTGGTGCCGCTGGTCGACATGCTGATCTGGGTCGTCGACCCGCAGAAGTATGCTGACGCCGCGCTGCACGAGCGGTACCTGCGGCCGCTGGCGCCGTACGCCGAAGTGATGCTGGTGGTGCTCAACCAGTCCGATCGGCTGCGTTCCGACGAACTCGCCGAGGCGATGGCGGACCTGCGCCGGCTGTTGGACGCGGAGGGACTGCAGCAGGCCCGGTTGATGTCGATGTCGGCGCTGCAGGGCGACGGCGTGGCCGAGCTGCGTCGGCTGCTGGCCGAGGCGGTGTCCGACAAGGCCGCGGTGAGTGCCCGGATCGCCGCCGACGTCACCGTCGCGGCTGGACGGCTGGGCGACGAACTCGGCGCCACCACGCCGGTGCTGGACCGGCGCAGGCGCGAACCGCTGGTGCAGGCGCTGGCCGAGGCGAGCGGCGTCGTCCTCGCGGTCGACGGTGTGCGGGACGCCTGGAAGCTGCGCGGCGGCCTGGCGACCGGCTGGCCGTTCGTGAACTGGGTGGCCAGGTTCAAACCCGATCCGCTGCGGGCGCTCCGGCTCGACCAGAGCAACCGCCGGCTCGCGCCGACCGCGATCAGCCGGACCTCCCTGCCCACTGCCGGGCCGGTGCAGCGGGCTCGCCTGGACCGTGGCCTGCGTGAGCTGGTGGACGCCGCCAGCACCGGTCTGCCACGCGGTTGGGCCGCTGCGGTGAACCGGGCGGCTCGCGGTCATGAGGCGCTGCTGATGGACCGGTTGGACACCACCATCGCCGGCACCGATCTGGAACTGGACCGGGGGACCGGCTGGTGGTCGGTGGTCCGCGCCCTGCAGTGGGTACTGATGGCCGCCGTGGTGGCTGGTGGGCTGTGGACCCTGTTCATGATGTTCGCGCCGGCACTGGGTCTGGGCGGGCTGCCCACGGTGTACTGGTGGAACTGGCCGGCCCAGTTCGTGCTGCTGGCCGGTGGCGTGGTGGGCGGTCTGGTGCTGGCCGGGTTGTCGTCGCTCGGGGTCACGATCGGTGCCAGGGGCAAGGCCCGCCGGGTCGAGCGGATCCTGCACCAAGCGGTCGGAAGGGTCACCGACGCCGAACTGATCGCGCCCGTCGAAGAGGAACTCGACCGGCACCGCCGGGCGGTCGCCGCCGTAGCCAACGCCCGGTAGCAGGCTCGTGGGCCGAGCGTGTCGCGACCTTCGGCGACAGGCTTCTCCGCGGGGTCGAGACCGCGTCCGAATTCGTTCGCAGCGATTTTGAACACTTTCGGCGTCAGGTGCACACACTGATGGCGACGACACCTACAGCCTTCAGGAGGCACTCATGGACGCCACCATCACCGTCACCGGAAACGTCGGCAGCGACATCGACGTCCGCACCGACGACACCAACGAGTGGGCCTACGCCGCGTTCCGGCTGGCCTGCACCCCGCGGTTCGTCCGCAACGGCACCTGGCGCGACGGCGAGACCACCTGGCTCAACGTCAACTGCCGCAACCGGATGCTGTCGCTGAACGTGCAGGCCAGCGTGAACAAAGGCGACCCGTTGATCGTCACCGGGCGGCTCTCCACCTGGAGCTGGACGAACTCCGAGACCGGCGAGATCCGCGAGCGGCTCGTGCTCGAGGCGATCGCCGTCGGGCACGACCTCAGCCGCGGCACGACCGCCTTCCGCAAGACCGAGCGGCCCGCGCAGCAGCCGCCGGTCGACGACCCGGGGGTGTTCAAGGACCTGGAGGACTCCGGCGGCCCCGATGTTCCGGCGGGCGGCGTCCAGGGTGAGCCTGCGGCAGCCTGACCCGGGCGGATCAGTCCCGGGTGAGCCGGCGGTGCTTGCTGGCGTGCGGGCGGGCGGCATCGGCGCCGAGCCGGGCCACCTTGTTCACCTCGTAGTCGGCGAAGTTGCCCTCGTACCAGAACCAGTTCGCCTCATTGGCGTCGGTGCCCTCCCAGGCCAGGATGTGGGTCGCCACCCGGTCGAGGAACCAGCGGTCGTGGGAGATCACCACGGCGCAGCCGGGGAACTCGAGCAGGGCGTCCTCCAGCGACTGCAGGGTCTCGACGTCCAGATCGTTGGTCGGTTCGTCGAGCAGCAGCAGGTTGCCGCCCATCTTCAGCGTCAGCGCCAGGTTCAACCGGTTCCGCTCACCGCCGGACAGGACGCCGGCCAGCTTCTGCTGGTCGGGGCCCTTGAACCCGAAGGAGGCGACATAGGCACGCGACGGCATCTCGAAGCTGCCGACCTTGATGTGATCGAGCCCGTCGGAAACGACCTCCCAGACGTTCTTCGACGAGTCGATCCCGCCGCGGGACTGGTCCACGTACGAGATCTGGACGGTCTTGCCGACCTCGAGGCTGCCGGCGTCCGGTTCCTCCTCGTCGACGATCATCTTGAACAGCGTGGTCTTGCCGACGCCGTTGGGTCCGATGATCCCGACGATTCCGGCCCGGGGCAGGGTGAACGACAGATTGTCGATCAGCACCCTGTCCCCGAAGCCCTTGACCAGCTTGCTGGCATCCAGCACGTCGGAGCCGAGTCGCGGGCCGGGCGGAATGTTGATCTCGGACAGGTCGACCTGACGCCGACGTTCGGCCTCGGCGGCGAGTTCCTCGTAGCGGGCCAGCCGGGCCTTGTTCTTGGCCTGCCGAGCCTTCGGGTTGGCCCGCACCCACTCGAGTTCCTTCTCCAGGATCTTGGCGCGCTTGGCGTCCTTCTTGCCCTCGATCTGCAGCCGCTGGCGCTTGGTCTCCAGATAGGTGGAGTAGTTGCCCTCGTAGGGATGCAGCCGGCCGCGGTCGATCTCGCAGATCCACTCGGCCACGTTGTCCAGGAAGTACCGGTCGTGGGTGACGGCCAGCACGGCGCCCGGGTAGGTCTTCAGGTGTCCCTCGAGCCAGTTGACGCTCTCGGCGTCCAGGTGGTTGGTGGGCTCGTCGAGCAGCAGCAGGTCGGGCTGTTGCAGCAGCAGCTTGCACAGCGCCACCCGGCGCCGTTCACCGCCGGACAGCACGTCGACCACGGTGTCGCCGGGCGGGCACTGCAGGGCGTCCATCGCCTGGGCGAGCTGGGAGTCCAGGTCCCAGGCGTTGCGGTGCTCGATCTCGGTCTGCAGCTTGTCCATCTCGGCCAGGAGCGCGTCGAAGTCGGCGTCCGGCTCCGCCATCTCCATGCCGACCTGGTTGTAACGGTCGACCATCCCCTTGGTCTCCGCGACGGCTTCCTCGATGTTCTCGAGGACGGTCTTTCCCTCGGTGAGCGGCGGCTCCTGCAGCAGGATGCCGACCGTGGCGTCCTTCTTCAAGAAGACGTCGCCGTTGTCGGGCTGGAGCAGACCGGCCATCAGCTTGAGCATGGTCGACTTGCCGGCGCCGTTGGGTCCGACGACGCCGATCTTGGCGCCCTCGAAGAACGACATGGTGACGTTGTCGAGCACCAGCTTCTCGCCCAGCTTCTTGCGGGCGTTGTGCATGGTGAACACGAACTCGGGCATACGGAACCTCGTCGGAGAAAGAGGGATTGGAACAGATCGCCCACGAGTATATCGAGCGGACGCGGCTGCCCGGCCGCGAGCCGGCCCGGCTCAGCGCGGTGGGTCTTCCAACAGCTCGGCCAGGGTGAGGGCACGGCGTCCGGTCAGGTCGGCGAGCTGGGTCCGGCACGAGAAGCCGTCGGCGAGCACCAGGGCGTCGGACGGGGCGGCGTCCACGGCCGGCAGCAGGTGCAGCCCGGCGACCGCGACCGACACCTCGTAGTGACCGCGTTCGACGCCGAAGTTGCCGGCCAGCCCGCAGCAGCCGGTCACCGTGACGAGATCGGCACCGGTGGCGCGCAGCAGGGCGGCATCCGGCGTCCAGTCGAGGACGGCTGCGTGGTGGCAGTGCGGCTGCGCCACGATTGTGCGGCCGGCCAGCCGCGGCGGGGTCCAGCCTGGAGTCCGGCTGAGCAGTTCGGCCAGGGTGTGGGTCCCGGCGGCCACCCGCGCCACCCGGGCGTCATCGACCAGTTCGGACGCCTCGTCGCGCCACACCGCCACGCAGGACGGCTCGACGCCGACGACCGGCACCCCGGCGTCCACCAGCGGGCTGAGCAGATCGAGCGCGCGGCTGAGTCTCCTGCCCGCCGCGTCCAGCTGACCGGTGGTGATCCAGGTGAGCCCGCAACACGCGCCGGCCGGCACCAGCTCGGGGCGGTAGCCCGCGGCGGCCAACACCCGAAGAGTCGCCGCCAGCTGGCCGCCTTCGAAGCCGCGGCTGAACGAGTCGGCCCACACCGCCACCCGGCCGAGCGGCGCCGGAGCGGCCGCGGTCCGCCCCGGCGACAAGAGCGCGTCGACAGGGTCGCGACGCAGAGCCGGCAGGCTGCGCCGGGCATCCACTCCGGCCAGCCGGAGCACGGCCGTCCGCAGCAGCGGAGCGGTCAGCACCGCATCGGCGAACCGGGCCAGCCCAGGCACGGCCGCAACCAGCCGCGTCCAGCGGGGCAGCCAGCCCAGGGTGTAATGGCTCAGCGGCCGCAGCCGTCCGGCGTAGGCGCGGTCGAGCACCCGTGCCTTGTCGCGGGCCAGGTCGACCCCGGTCGGGCATTCGGTGGCGCACGCCTTGCAGGCCAGGCACAGGTCGAGCGCGGTGACCACCTCGGGTGAGCGCGGCGAATCGATCAGCGAGCCGTTGGCGAGTTCCTGCAGCACCCGGGCGCGGCCCCGGGTCGAGTCCTGCTCGCGGCGGGTGACCTGGTACGAGGGGCACATCGCATCGGCGGCGCCGGACGCCACGCAGCGGCCGACTCCGGTGCAGCGGTGCACATCGGCAATCGCCCGCGACAGTGGGTGCGGCACGGCCGCCAGCCGAAGATCGACATCGAGACGGGCCGGCTCGACCAGCACGCCCGGGTTGAGCAAGTTGTCCGGATCGAACAGCCGTTTCACGGCGGCGAAGACGGCGAGCGCGGCTGGGGAGTACATCCGTGGCAACAGTTCCGAGCGTGCCCGCCCGTCCCCGTGCTCGCCCGACATCGACCCGCCGTACGAGGCGGCCAGGTCGGCGGCCTCTTCGACGAATCGGCGGTAGCCGGCGCTGCCACCCCGGCTGCCGAGTGGGAAGTCGATCCGGCAGTGCACACAGCCCTCGCCGAAGTGTCCGTACGGCAGGCCGCGCAACCCGTGCGCGGCGAGTAGCGCCTCGAACGCACGCAGGTAGTCACCGAGCCGCTCCGGTGGCACCGCCGCGTCCTCCCAGCCGGGATGCGCGGGCTGGTCGAAGGCGACGCCGGCGAAACCCGCGGCGTCGGTCCGCAGCCGCCACCAGGCCGCCGCCTCCGTCGGGTCGGCAATGACAGCACCACGGGCGGCGGGCAGGCGGGCCAGCTCCGCCGCCGCTTCGCTCAGCGCTGCCCGGTCCTCGCCGGCCAGCTCGGCGAACAGCCATCCCTGTCCGGGGGGCAACGGCCGCGCGGGCGTGCCGCGGGCAGCCAGCACCGGAGCCACGATCCGGGCGTCCAGCCCCTCGCAGGCGCGCGGCCCGAACCGCAGCACCTGCGGCATCGCATCGGCGGCCGCGGCCAGTGAGTCGAAGCCGAGCACCACGAGCGCGGTGTGCCGGGGCGCCCGGGCCAGCCGGACCGCCGCTCGCCGCACCACGGCCAGGGTGCCTTCGGAGCCGACCAGGAAACGGGCGACGTCGAAGCCCTTCTCGGGCAGCAGGTGCTCCAGCGAGTAGCCCGACACCTGCCGGGGGAAGCGACCGAATTCGGTCCGGATCACTCCCAGATTGGCGGCGACCAGTTCGCGCAAGGCCCGCAGGGTGGCCGATGGGTGGTCTCCGCCGTCCGTGCCTGCCGGCAGCTCGATGCGTTCGCCGGTTCCGGTGATCACGTCCAGCCCGGCGACCATGTCGCTGGTCCGGCCGTAGCCGAGCGCCCGCGGGCCGCACGCGTTGTTGCCGATCATGCCGCCGACGGTGCACCGCGACGCTGTGGAGGGATCCGGGCCGAGCAGCCAGCCGTGTGGCAGGCCGGCCAGGGTCAGCTCGGCGTGCACCACACCCGGCTGGACGACGGCGAGTCCGGACGCCGCGTCCAGCGACTCGATCCGGTTCAGCCGCCGGGTGTCGATGACCAGGCCGGGGCCGACCGCGTTGCCCGCGCACGACGTCCCGGCGCCGCGCATGGTGATCGGCAGCCGTTGCGCGAGGGCGGTGTCGACGGCGGCGTCCAGGCCGTCCAGGTCGGGCGGCACGAAGACGGCCTGGGGGACGACCCGGTACAGCGAGGCGTCCGAAGAGTAGAGCGCGCGGCTCAGCGTGGATCGATCAAAGGCGGGGCGGCCCACCCGCTCAGTCTGCCACCTGCAGGACGGCGGACATCGCCCGGCCAAGCGCCTCGTAATCGGCGGGTTCGACGGCGTCGACCAGGGCCAGCCGCACCGAGGCCACATGATTCGGTGCGGCCGACTTCAGCAGGGTCAGCCCGGCCGCGGTCAGCACTGCGATCACCCCGCGGCGATCGTTGGCGCAGCTCTTGCGCAGGATCAGACCCTTGGCCTCCATCCGGGCCACCGTGTGGGTCAGCCGAGAGCGGGACTGCCGAACTCGCTCGGCCAGTTCCGACATGCGCATTTCGAGCTGGTCGGCTTCGGAAAGATTCACCAGGATCTCGTATTCGCCCAGGTCGAGGCCGAACGGGCGCAACTCCGCGTCGAGCCGCTCGTTGATCCTGCTCACCCCGGCCAGATAGGCACGCCAGATCACCTGCTGCTCGGCGGTCAGCCACTGCACGGGCTCGGGAGTCGCGGTCACCGGGCAATCGTAACACTGCTCGTTGAACCGTAAACCGAAATCGCGGGGATCGCCGGGATCTGCCCTTTGACTAGGGAGGATCCGATCCTTGTCGAAGGCTCAGAGGTGCCGGTCCCCGATCGGGTCCGGTGCCTGTGGCCAGGTTCCGGCTGCGCGGTCACTCGATGGCAGGCTGCGGCTCGGCGGGCCGTGCCGGTAGGGGTTCCGCCCTAGAATGGCGGAAATTCGGCAACGAGGCCGTGCTGAGACGGGAGTGACAGTGAACGCCAAGGCAGAAGCCATCCTGAACGGAAAACCCACATCGGTCGGCGCGCTGCTGGACTGGCGAGTCGCGCAGACCCCCGACACCGAGGCCTTCCGCTACCCCGACGGCAATGACGTCTGGCAATCGCTCACCTGGTCGCAAACCCACGCGCGGGTTGAGGAGATCGCCGCTGGGCTGCTTTCCTTCGGCCTCGGGCCCGAGGACCGGGTCGCCATCGCTGCCACCACGCGGCTGGAGTGGATCCTGGCCGACCTGGCGATCGGTGCGATCGGCGCCGCGACCACCACCATCTACCCCAACACCGCCCCCGACGACTTCCAGTACATAGTCGGGCACTCGGCCTCCCGGGTGCTGATCGCCGAGAATGCCGAGCAGGCCGCAAAGCTCGACACCACCGAGCCCGGCGTTCGAGCGGTGGTGTTGATCGACGGCGAGGGCGACGGCGAGCGCACCCTGTCCTGGGGTCAGCTGATCGGCCGTGGCAAGCAGCGACTCGACGACGAGCCGGGCTGCGTCGCTTCCGCTCGGGAGGGGGTCGGCCTGGACAGCCTCGCCACCTTGATCTACACCTCCGGCACAACCGGACGTCCCAAGGGAGTCGAACTCACCCAGCGCAACTGGATCTACGAAGGCTTCGCCGTCGATGAGTTGGATTTGATCGACTTCAACGACCTGCAATACCTGTGGCTGCCCTTGTCGCACGTCTTCGGGAAGTGTCTGCTGGCGATTCAGCTGGCGATCGGGTTCGCCTCGGCGGTGGACGGCCGGGTCGACCGGATCGTGGCGAACCTGGGGTCCACCCGGCCCACCTTCATGTGCGGGGCGCCGCGGATCTTCGAGAAGGTCCGGGCGACCGTGCTGTCGTCGAATTCGACCGGCGTGAAAGGCGCCATCGCGCGCTGGGCGTTCTCCGTCGGCAAGGCAACCCATGACCATCGACTGGCCGGCCGGGCGCTGCCGCCGCTGCTCGGGCTGCAATACCGGGTGGCCGACAAGCTCGTCTTCCACAAATTGCGCGAACGGCTGGGCGGCCGGATGCGGTTCATGGTGTCGGGGTCGGCAAAACTCAACGTCAAGGTCCAAGGGTGGTTCTACTCCGCCGGCCTGATCATCGTCGAGGGCTACGGGCTGACCGAGACCACCGCGTTCTCGTTCGTGAACCTGCCCCGCGAGCCGCTGTTCGGCAGTGTCGGCAAGGTCGCGCCGGGCTCGCAGGTGCGGATCGCCGAGGACGGCGAGGTGCTGCTGCAGGGCCCCGGGGTGATGCGCGGCTATCACGCCGCGGACGAGTTGACCGCGGAGGCGATCGTCGATGGCTGGTTCCACACCGGCGACATCGGCGAGTTGGACGCCGACGGAAACCTCACCCTGACCGACCGCAAGAAGGACCTGATGAAGACCTCCGGCGGCAAGTACGTGGCGCCGCAGAAAGTGGAGGGTGCGCTCATCGCGGCCATCCCGTTCGTCAGCCAGGCGGTCGCCGTCGGGGACGGGCGCAAATACGTGACGGCCCTGCTGACCCTGGACGCCGACAACCTCAAGCGCTGGGCCGCGGTGAACGGCATGGCGGACGCCGACTACGCCCAGGTGGCTGCCAGCGACCAGGCCCAGCAAGCCGTGCAGGCGTTCGTGGACCGCGCCAATGCGAGCCTGGAGCGCTGGGAGACGGTGAAGAAGTTCGTCATCCTGCCCCAGGAGTTCAGCGTGGACTCGGGTGAGGTGACACCCAGCATGAAGATCCGCCGGGCTGCCATCGCCAAACGCTACGCCGACGAGATCGACTCGATGTACGAGCGCGAGCCCGACGAGTGAGCCCCGCCGCGGTCATCCCGGTTCCGCTGCGCTGGGTCGATCTCGACGCCCAGGGTCATGTCAACAACGCGGTCATCGCCGACTACCTGCAGGAGGCCCGCGTCCGCTTCCTACTTGGAGGCGACAACGCCGCGTTGCTCGGCCACGGGACCCTCGTGGTCGGGCATCAAGTCGAGTATCTCGCCCCGGTGGAGTTCCGCAACGAGCCCGTCGAGGTGCGGCTCTGGGTCGGTGAGGTCGGCGCGTCCCGGTTCACCATCGGCTACGAGGTGGTCCAGGGCGGCGTGGTCGCCGCGCGTGCTCGCACCCTGCTGTGCATCTTCGACTTCGACGCCGGCCGTCCGCGCCGGATGACCGCCGAGGAACGCGGCTGGTTCCTGGCCCAGGCCAGCCCGTTGCAGACGCTTCGGCCGCTGGGCCGGTGGCGGCCCGGAGAGAGCGCCCACTGCGCGCCGCTGACCGTCCGCTGGACCGACCTGGACGCTTACGGGCACGTCAACAACGTCCGCTTCTTCGACTTCGTGGCTGAGGCCAGGGTGCAGATGTCGAGTTCGGCGGATCCCGCGGGCAACCGGATGTCGGCGGCGGCGCAAGCGGGCTACCTGTGGATGGTGGTGCGCCAGGACGTCGACTACCTGGCCCAGCTCGACCACCGGCTGGAGCCGTACCAGACCCGGGTCGCGGTCGCCGACATGGGGCGCACGTCCATGACCCTGGTCGCCGAAGTCATCGACCCGCTCGCGGGCACGGTGCACGCCCGAGCCACCACCGTGCTGGTCTGCGGCGACCGGACCGGCCGTCCGGTCCCGGTGCCGGACGAACTTCGGCATGGAATGGAACTCTGGCCGGCCGTTCCCGCCTGACCGCATGGCCGGCGGAGCCTCAGGCGAGAGAGCAGGCCGCGGTCTTCATCACCAGCAGACCCAGGACGTCCGGGTTGCCGTTGACGGCCTTGTTCACGGCAGATACGAGATCCTGGGCCAGTGCCCGCTGCCCGACCGTCGGGTTTGTTCCGGCTGCCGCCTGGATGGCGTTTTCTTGGTGAGCAGGCCCCAGCTCAGACTCTTCTTCTCCGCGAGAACGTCACTGAGAATCGAGCCTGCCAGATCGCAGGCCGCACCACGTGCCTGCGCCGGGATCGACTCATAGCGGGCGCGCAGCGTCTGGGTATTGACCACCGGCTTCGTCCGCCAGCCCCGGCCCACCTCGTCGGCCGAACTCCCGGTCCTGCTGGCTTCCCAGCTCGCCAGTCTTTCCACGTCGTCCCGCGATGCGGCGGTCGCGCGGGCGACATCGTCCACCCAGCCGCTGAGCCGAGCGCCCGTGCCGGCACACCCCGCCAGGGCGAGTGCCCCGACGGTTGCGAGCGCGATCACGGCGCCGCGAATTCCCCCGACCATGCGCGCACGCTAGCGAACACGGGCGCGGATGGACAGGGCCGCAATCGTGCGAGGCGCGCCGTCAGTGGGTGTCTTCGGCCTCGATCTCGGAGCGGTCTCCCGACCACAGGGTGTGGAAGGTGCCCTCCTTGTCGATCCGTCGATAGGTGTGCGAGCCGAAGAAGTCGCGCAGTCCTTGGGTGAGTGCCGCGTTGGTGCGGTCGGCGCGGACCAGGTCGTAGTAGGACAACGCCGAGCTGAAGCCGGGGATCGGGACGCCGGCCTCGGCCGCCCGGGCCACCACCCGGCGCCAGGCGCCGTTGCTGGCACCGAGTTCGGCGCTGATCGAAGGTGCCTCGAGCAGGGTCTCCAGGTTGCCGGCGGCGTACTCGTTGGAGATCCGGTCCAGCAGCTTGGCGCGGATGATGCAACCGGCGCGCCAGATCCGGGCGCAGGCGGCCACGTCGATGTCCCAGCCGTACTCCTGGCCCGCCACCTTGATCAGGTGCAGGCCTTGGGCGTAGGCGATCACCTTGGCGCACCACAGCGCCTGCCGGACGTCGGCGATGAACGCCTCCCGGTCCTCGGCCGCGATCGCGCCGTCGGGGCCCTGCAGCGCGGCCTGTGCGGCTGCCCGCAGCGAGGGGCTGCTGGACGCGGCCCGGGCGAACACCGCTTCCGCGATCGCGGCGACCGGGACGCCCAGGTTGAGCGACTCCTGCACCGTCCAGGTGCCGGTGCCCTTCATGCCGGCGGCGTCCACGATGACATCGATCAGCGGCTTGCCGGTCGCGGCGTCCACCTGCCGCAGCACCTCCGCCGTGATCTCGATCAGATAGGAGTCGAGGTCGCCGGTGTTCCACTGGGCGAACACATCGGCCGCCTCCGCGGCGGACAGGCCGGCGGCCTTGAGCAGGTCGTAGGCCTCGCCGATGAACTGCATGTCGGCGTACTCGATGCCGTTGTGCACCATCTTGACGAAATGGCCGGCGCCGTCGGTGCCGATCCAGGTGCAGCACGGCTCGCCCTCGTACTGGGCCGAGATCTTCTCCAGGATCGGGCCGATGTGGGCGTAGGAGTCCTTCGGCCCGCCCGGCATCATCGCCGGCCCGAGCAGCGCGCCGGTCTCGCCGCCGGAGATGCCGCAGCCGATGAAGTTGAAACCCAGTTCGGAGAGCTTCTTCTCCCGGCGCCGGGTGTCCGGGAAGTAGGTGTTGCCGCCGTCCACGACGATGTCGCCCTGGTCGAGATGGGGCAGCAGCGAGTCGATGGTGGCGTCCGTGGCAGGCCCGGCCTTCACCATCATGATGATCCGGCGTGGCTTCTCCAGCGAGTCGACGAACTCTTCGACGCTCTCCGAGCCGACGAACTCCGCCTCGGGGTGAGCGGTCAGCACCGCCTCGGTCTTGGCGTAGGTGCGATTGAAGATTGCGGTCTTGAAGCCTTTGCTGGCGAAGTTCCGGGCCAGGTTGGAGCCCATCACCGCCATGCCCACGACGCCGATCTGCGCGCTGCCCGTCTTGTCGCTCATCTGTTTCCTCACTGTCGGGAGTCCTCAGCGAATCATTCCACCAGAACGGCCGCCACGCGTGGGAGAACCAGACGCCGCCCGTGGACACGAGCCCGCAAGTCCTGGGCAGATCCGCTGCACCGTCGTCTAGGCTCATACTCCGGCCAACAGAAAGGCAGGGCACCGTGGCCCGTCGACTCTCGCGCGACCAGGACGGCCGCCCCGCGGCCCCGGTGCGGATCGTCCACCTGGGGCTGGGCAACTTCTTCCGGGCCCATCAGGCCTGGTACACCGAGGGCGCCAGCGACGCCGATCAGTGGGGGATCGCGGCGTTCTCGGGTGGTTCACTTGGCATCGGGGCAGAACTGGCCCGGCAGGAGAACCTGTACACCCTGGTCAGCGTCGGACCCGAGCACAACGACTACCAGGTGATCGGCTCCGTCACGGCGACCCACAGCGGCACCGATGTTGACGCCCTGCTGACCTATCTCGCTGATCCACAGCTGAGCGTGGTCACGATGACCATCACCGAAGCCGGCTATCTGCGCAACGAGCACGGTCGGCTGGATCTCGAACACCCGGACGTCGCGGCCGACACCGTCGCGCTTGAGGCCGGCAACCTGCATGCGGTGCGGACGGCCCCCGGCAAGCTGATCGCCGGTCTGGCCGAACGTCGGCGGGCGAACGCGGGGCCGATCACGCTGGTCTGCTGCGACACGATGCCCGACAACGGCACCGTGGTGTCGGTGGTGTTGGGCGACCTGGCGCGCCGTGCCGTCCCCGATCTGGTCGACTATCTGGACGACGAGGTCGGATTCATCACCACCCTGGTCGACCGGACCACGCCGCGCGCCACCGACGCCGTCCGCCAGGCCGTCCTGGACGAGCAGGGCGTCGACGACCAGGCAGCACTGGCCACCGAGCCGTTCAGCGAATGGGTGCTGTCCGGTGACTTCAAGGGGCCGCGTCCGGCCTGGGAGAGCGCGGGCGCCGAGCTCGTCGACGACATCGCCCCGTACGAACTGCGCCGACTCTGGCTGTTGAACGGGGCCCGTTCGCTGATGGCCTACGGGGCCACGATCAGAGGACACCAGACGGTCGCCGAGGCCATCGCGGACCCGGTCGTCAAAGGCTGGGTCGAGGAATGGTGGGACGTCGCGCAACGACAGCTCTCGCTCGGTACCGACGCCCTCGACGGCTACCGCGCGGCGCTGCTGGAGCGATTCGGCAACGCCCGGATGCGGGACCAGCTGAACCGGATCGCGGCCGACGGCGCGCAGAAGATCCCCGTGCGGATCGTGGCCGCCCTGGTCGCCGACCGGAAGGCCGGCAATAGCCCGCTGGGAGCTGAACGGGCGGTGGCTGCCTGGACGCTGCATCTGCGGGGGCTCGGTGCGCCGTTCAACGACGCACGCGGCGACACCGTGCGGGCGTTCGGCCAAGGCACGCTGGAGCATTCGGTGGACCGGGTCTGCGAGTTCCTGGAGATCACCGACCGCGACTCCCGCGCCAGCATTCTGGCGCTGGCTACCCGGATGGCGGCCTGAGGTGGGAGCCGCGCCTGCCGATGCCCGGGTGGTGATCGGCCTCGATGTCGGCACCACGGCCGCCAAGGTCTCGGCCTTCGCGCTGGGCGGTGACTGGCGGGTGAGCGTCGGCAACGAGTATCCGCTGCAGCAGCCGCAACCCGGCTGGGAGGTGCAGGAACCCGAGGTGATGTGGCGGGCGCTGCGCGAGGGCCTGGCCGAGATCGCGGGCGAGGTCGGCGCGGCGTCCGTGGTCGGCGTCGGAGTGTCGACCGCACTGCACGGACTGATCGGCCTGGACGCGGAGTACCGCCCGCTCACCCCGCTGCTGACCTGGGCCGACTCGCGGGCCGCCGAACAGGCGATGCGGCTGCGGGACACCGAACTGGGACGCCGCCTGCACCGGACGTCGGGGACGCCCGTGCACTCGATGTCGCACCTCACCAAGCTGCTCTGGTTCGCCGAGCACGACCCGGAAACGGCTTCGGCGGTGCGCTGGTGGGTGGGGCTGAAGGACTACATCCTGTGGCAACTGACCGGCGAGCTGGTCACCGAGGTCTCGCATGCCTCAGGCACCGGGTTGCTCGACCTGAGTACGCGGGACTGGAACGAAGAAGCGCTTCAGGTGACCGGGGTGAGGCGCGAGCAACTGCCGCCGGTGCGGCCGACCACCGAGGCGTTTCCGCTACTGCCGGCGCTGGCCGCTGCGGTCGGGCTGCCCGAAGGCACCCGGGTCGTGCTGGGTGCCGGCGACGGTCCGCTGGGCAACCTCGGGGTGGGGGCTCTGGAGCCCGGCGTGGTCGGGCTGTCGCTCGGTACCTCCGGCGCGGTGCGGATGGTCACCGATCGCCCCTACGTCGACGAGGCCGGCAAGCTGTTCTGCTACAACCTGGCCAACGATGCCTGGGTGATCGGCGGGGCGATCAGCAACGGCGGCATCGTGGTGCGCTGGGGCGGGGATGTGTTCGGCGCCGACTTCGCCGACGAGCCCGGCGGCAACCCGGACGGCATGCTGCTCGACCTGGCCCGCGACGTCCCGATCGGAGCCGAAGGGCTGATCGCGCTGCCGTTCCTGATGGCCGAGCGGGCACCGCTGTGGAACCCGACGATTCCGGGCGCCTTCCTTGGCGTCCGGCGTAGTCATACCCGGGAATACTTCGTCCGGGCGGCGGTCGAGGGGGTCGCCCTGATGCTCTCCACGATCGTCGACGAACTCGACCGGGTCAGCCCGGTGAGGCAGATCCGCGCCACTGGGGGAGTGTTCCGGTCGACGGTGTGGCGCGAGGTTCTCGCCGCGGCACTCGGCAAGCCGTTGGTGGTCACCGACGGAGCGGACGGCACCGCGCTCGGCGCGGCGGCGCTGGCCCTGTACGGCCTGGGCGAGGCGGCGTCCCTGCGCGATGCGCTGATCGCGCTGGGCGCAGACCCCGACGCCGGGTCCGACGAACTGATTCCCGACCCCGACGATGTCGCTGCCTACCGAGCCGTCCGCGCCGGAATCCCGGCGCTGCTGGCCCGCTACGACGAGGTCCGAAACCTGTTCTCCTAAGCCTGATTTTCGCTGGTCGAGCTTGTCGAGACCCCGAGCTTGTCCAATGACCGTTGGTCGAGCTTGTCGAGACCTCCATGTCGGGCGACCTGGTTTCGGCAAGCTCAACCACCGCCGGTCGAGCTTGTCGAGACCCATTCGCAAAGCCTACTTCGGTTCAGGGCGTCCCGTACGTCCTCGTGCCAACTCAGGAAGGTCGCTGAACCGCCCTTCGATCAGGGCAATCCGCTTGGCCCGTCCCCAACCTTGGACCTGCTGTTCCATCTGAGACGCCTCGCCCACGTTGTCGAACTCAGCTGCCCAGACCATTCGCGCCGGGAGCCGGCCAGAACGCCGTGTGTATGCAGCGCCGTCGCCGCGTTGGTGCGGTTCGAGGCGCCGATCGAGGTCGGTCGTGCTACCCACGTAGAAGGATCCGTCCGCGCATTCAAGGATGTATGTCCACGCCACTCTGACAGTCTGCGTCGGATAGGCGCGCCTGCGGAGGTTATCCACAAGGCACTTCGCTCCGGTGGCGAGAGGTCTCGACAAGCTCGACCAGCGAGGCGTGTTTCAGCGGCGGTAGGTGAGGCGTCCGGCCCAGACGGTCGCGATGACCGGGTCGGGCAGGTCGCGGCCGTGGTAGGGGTTGTTGCGCGACTTGGACGCCGACGCGTCGCGATCGACGACGGCGCGTGCGGACGGGTCGACCAGGACCAGGTTCGCCGGCTCACCGACGACGATCGGACGGCCCTGGGTCGCCGTCCGGGACAGCCGGGCCGGGGCGTAGGACATCCGCTCCACCAGGGTCGGCCAATCCAGGCGTCCGGTGTTGATCATCACCTCGAGCACCACCGCCAGGGACTGCTCGAGGCCGAGCATGCCGGGCAGCGCGATGTCGAAGGGGTGGTCCTTGTCCTGGCGGGCGTGCGGCGCGTGATCGGTGCCGACCATGTCGATGGTGCCGTCGGCGAGCGCCTCGCGGACCGCCTCGATGTGCTCGTCGGTGCGCAGCGGCGGGTTCACCTTGAAGGTGGTGTCGTAGCTCTCCACCTCGCGGGTGGCCAGGTACAGGTGGTGCGGGGTGACCTCGGCGGTCACGTTCACGCCGCGCGCCTTCGCCCAGCGGATCACCTCGACGCCCTCGGCGGTGGAGACGTGGCAGATGTGCAGCCGGCCGCCGGCGAGCTGCGCCAGCTCCACGTCGCGGGCGATGATCGCCGACTCGGCCTGGGCCGGCCAGCCGGGCAGACCCAGCCGTCCGGAGATCTCGGATTCGTGGCAGCAGGCGCCGGTGCCGGCCAGCCGGGTGTCCTGGGCGTGCTGGGCGATCACCCCGTCGAACGTCTTCGCGTAGGTGAGCGCCCGGCGCATCACCAGCGAGTCCATCACGCATTTGCCGTCGTCGGAGAACATCCGGACGCCGGCGGCCGAACGGCTCATCAGGCCCATCTCGGACAGCTCGTCGCCGGCCAGGCCCTTGGTCACCGAGCCGACCACGATCACCTCGGCGCTCGCGGTGCGCCCGGCCAGCGCTTTCAGGTACTCGGCCGCCTCGGCGGAATCGGTCACCGGATCCAGGTTCGCCATCGCATGGACGGCGGTATAGCCACCGCGGGCGGCGGCCAGGGTGCCGGTGGCGATGGTCTCGGCGTCCTCGCGTCCGGGCTCCCGCAGGTGAGTGTGCGAATCGACCAGGCCGGGCAGCGCAAGAAGGCCGTCGGCGTCGATCCGTTCGGCGTCCGTCACGTCGGCGGCCGGCACGAACACCCCGTCGCGCACACCCAGGTCACCGGTCGTGCCGTCGGCCAGGGCGGCGCCGGTGATCAGCAGGTCTCTCATTCGGGGCTTCCTCCCAGCAGGTGGTACAGCACGCTCATCCGCACCGAGACCCCGGCGGTGACCTGGTCGAGGATCAGCGAGTTGGCGGCGTCGGCGGCCTCCGACGAGATCTCCAGGCCGCGGTTCATCGGACCCGGGTGACAGATCGCGGCACCGGGCCGCAGCCGGGCCAGTCGCTCCGGGGTGAGCCCGTACAGCTCGGTGTATTCCCTAGCCGTGGGGAAGAAGCCGCCGTGCATCCGTTCCCGCTGCACCCGCAGCATCATCACCGCATCGGACGCCTCGAGCGCCGCATCCAGGTCGTCGGTCACCTCGCAACCCCAGTGCTCGACACCGGTCGGCAGCAGCGTCGGGGGAGCGACCAGGATCACCTTCGAGCCCAGGGTGCGTTGCAGCAGCACGTTGGAACGGACCACCCGGCTGTGCAGCAGATCGCCGACGATGGCGATCGTCTTGCCCTCGAAGTCGCTGTCAGCGGCCGATTCTCCAAGCTTCCTGAAGTGCCGCCGCATGGCGAAGGCGTCCAGCAGCGCCTGGGTGGGGTGCTCGTGGGTGCCGTCGCCGGCGTTGATCACGTGCGCCTTCACCCAGCCGGCCGCCTGGGCGACCGCGCCGGAGGAGCCGTGCCGGATCACGAAGCAATCGGTGCCCATCGCGTCCAAGGTGAGCATGGTGTCCCGCAGCGACTCGCCTTTGGAGGTCGACGAGCCCTTGCCGGTGACGTTGATGGTGTCGGCGGACATCCACTTGCCGGCCATCTCGAAGCTGGTCCGGGTGCGGGTGGAGTCCTCGAAGAACATATTGATCACGGTGCGTCCGCGCAGCGTGGGCAGTTTCTTGATCGCCCGGCCCTGAATGGTGTGCAGCTCTTCGGCGACGTTCAGGATCGAGGTGATCTCGGCCAGGCTCAGGTCGCCGGCGCTCAACAGGTGTCGCATCAGACCTCCATCAGGCTGATCGTGACCGAGTCCGCCTCGTCGATCTCGGCGAGCCGGACGTTCACCCGCGCGTCGGGCGGGACCTGGACCTGTTTGCCGACGTGATCGGCCTGGATCGGCAGCTGCCGGTGTCCGCGGTCGATCAGCACTGCCAGCTGGACGATCCGGGGGCGTCCGACATCCTTCAGCGCGTCCAGTGAGGCGGCGATGGTGCGTCCGGTGAACAAGACGTCGTCGACCAGCACCACGGTCTGGTCGTCGACGGAGCGGGGGATCGAGGTGCGGCCGACCGCACGGGTGGGTTGTCGGCGCAGATCGTCGCGGTACATGGTGACGTCGAGTTCGCCGACACCGACCTCGACGCCTTCGATGCTGCGGATCGCGTCGGCCAGCCGGCGGGCGAGCAGCACGCCGCGGGTCGGGATGCCGAGCAACACCAGATCGTCGCTGCCGGCGTTGGCTTCGACGATCTCATGGGCCATCCGGGCCACGGCGCGTGCGATGTGATGGCCGTCCCACGTGATGTGGGCGGGTTTCTTGGTCACGCAGAAGCTCCTGCTAGGCAATCTGGGCTGGGCCAGCGGTCAACGTCGGACAACCGGACCGGAGTCACTCTATCGAGAGTTGCCCGGACCGTGACCGGCGGCCGTGCTCAACGGCCCGATCTGTTCACCGGAAAGGGGTTGCCGATGTCCGGCGGGGGATGGCTGGATGGACACGCCGGGCTGTGCCCGGTGACGCCCCGGAGCACCCCAGCGCGCGGCGTCCGTTCGAGCAAAGGAGCCCGCATGTTCCCGTTTCGCAGCACGTTGGTGGCTCTCGCCACCGGCCTTGTCGCGACCGGTCTGATCACCAGTCCGGCGTCGCCGGCATCGGCCGCTGACCGCGCCAAACATCACCAGGATGCGGTGGTGATCGCCCATCGCGGGGCGTCCGGCTACCGTCCCGAGCACACCCTGGCCGGATACCGCCTGGCGGTGCAGCAGTGTGCCGACTACATCGAGCCCGACGTGGTGACCACGAAGGACGGCGTCCTGGTCGATCGCCATGAACCGGAGATCGGCGGCACCACCGATGTGGCCGATCACCCCGAGTTCGCCGGACGCAAGACCACCAAGCTGCTCGACGGCAAGCCGGTGACCGGCTGGTTCACCGAGGACTTCACGCTGGCCGAGTTGCGAACCCTGCGTGCGGTCGAGCGGCTTCCCGACCTCCGCCCGCAGAACACCGCCTACAACGGCCGCTACCAGGTGCCCACGCTGAACGAGGTGCTCAAATTCGCGGCGAAGGCGCGGACCTGCTCGGGTAAGCGGGTGGGGGTGATTCCCGAGATCAAGCACTCGACCTACTTCCGGCAGCAGGGTTTCGACCTGGAGCCGAAGGTGGTTCGGTTGCTGCACCGTTACGGCTTCGACAGCCGACGCGACCCGGCCGTCATCCAGAGCTTCGAAGTCGGCAATCTCCAGCGGCTCAGCCGGATGACCCGGGTGCGGCTGGTCCAGCTGATCGATTGCTCCGGGGGCCCCTATGACCGGACCGCTGCCGGACGTCCGATCAGCTACGCCGAGCTGGTCACGCCGCGCGGGCTGCGGGCGATCAGTCGCTACGCCGATCAGGTCGGGCTCTGCAAGGACGTGATGATTCCGCGTCGGGCCGATGGCACCCTGGGCGCACCGACACCGGTGATCCGGGACGCCCACCGCGCCGGGCTGACCGTGGTCGGCTGGACCTTCCGACGAGAGAACAACTTCCTGCCCACCGAGTTCCGCAGCAGCAGCGATCCGGCCGGCATCGGCAACCTGGTGGGTGAGATCCGGACGTTCTTGCGTGCCGGCATGGATCAGTTCTTCACCGACAATCCCGATCTCGGGGTGGCAGCCGCTCGCTCCCGGCGCTGAACCGGCCCAGGTCGTCCGGGCGGGGGGACTCGTCCGGACGGCGGCCGCCGTTCCAGCGGGTCAGGTCGTGACGTGGCTGGCTTGGTGCAATACCCTGTGACCCATGTTCGGACTGATCCCGCTCAAGACCCTGCCGGGCTGGCCCGAGGCCACCGACCCCACGGTCATCGAATCGTTGACCGTGCTGCTGGGCATCCCGGTGGCGCTGGCACTGGTCATCCTGGTGCTCGGGATGGCACCCAGCTGGTTCGGTGCCGATCGCAGCGAGAAGGCGGTCGCCCGCAAGGACGGCTGACGCCGCCGCGCCGGTCGGCGAAGGTCAGTTCAGGACGGTGATGTTCGCCGCCTGCATGCCCTTCGGGCCCTGCTGGGTGTCGAACGAGACCCGGTCGCCCTCGTTGAGCGAGCGGAAGCCGGTGGCCTTGATGGCCGAGAAGTGGGCGAAGATGTCGGCCGAACCGTCGTCGGGCGCGATGAAGCCGAAGCCCTTGTCGCTGTTGAACCACTTGACGATACCGGTGGCCATGGTGCTTCTCCTTCTGTCGGACAGCGGCGGATCCGCGGTCACGCAACATTCCTGTGCAGCTGAATGGAGCGTCTGCGTGACGCCGAACAACCGACGGCTCAGGCTATCACCCGGGCGCCGCCGGATTGATCGGAATCCGGCTGGCGAAGCGTCCCGCCGGCCCGGCCGGGCTCGGCGTCGCCGGAGGCCGCCTCGCGGCACCGCAGCGCCCGGACCACGTCGTCGCGTCGTTCGCTGACCATCCGTCGCACCGAGTCGGTCAGCTCGGTCTCAGCCATCCATTCATCGATCCGGGCCACCAGCGCATGGTCACCGAAGGGACGCGGGAAGAGCAGTTCCCCGACGTTCTTGCGGATCGCCAGTGACCGCTGGCCCCAGCCGTTGCGCTGCGCCGCGATGTCGCCCATCACCTCGAACCAGGCATCCACATAGGGCTTCAGCACGACCTCCTGATCGGGTGCCCAGAAGTAGGCGCAGATCTGGGTGTGGGTGGCGTTGGTTACCGAGGCGTCCTCGATCGCCAGCCGCCAGGCTTCCGCCTTCCCCTCGTCGTCGGGACGCGCGGCACGTGCCCCGGCGGCCTTCTCGGCACCGGTGGCGGTGTTGTCGCGGGCCAGTTCGGCGGCGATGTCCGCGTCGTCCAGACCGCCGAGCTGGGCGAGCTGGGTGACGAATCGCCAGCGCAGATCGGTGTCGACGATCAAGCCCGCCGGGACTTCCTCGCCGGCCAGCCAGGCTCGCAGCAGGTCGGCGCCGGCCGGTGTGGTCAGTGAGGTGGCCAGCGCGCGGACCAACGCGAGTTGGTGGTCGGAGCCGGGTTCGGCGTCCTTGAGCAGCCGGACCAGCCCGGCCGTCCACCGGGAGGCGACGCCGGGGCGCTGATGGGTCGGCGTGTAGTAGCGGACGGCGGTCTCGGCCTGGGCGAGCACGGCGGTGACCGCGGTCAGGTCGGTCTCGACGGCGACCCCGCGAACCACCAGGTCGACGTAGTCGGACGCGGTCAGCTGGGCGTCGCGGCACATATCCCAGGTGGCACCCCACAGCAGTGCTCGGGCGACCGGGTCGCGGAACTCATGGATCCGGTCGACCACGACGTCCAGCCCGAGGTCGATCCGGATCTTCGCGTACGACAGGTCGCCGTCGTTGAGCAGCACCACCGCCGGCGCCGGGACGCCGACCAGTGCCGGCACCTCGGTGCGTTCGCCGTCGATGTCGAGTTCGACGCGGTGCACCCGCTCGATGCCTTCGTCGGTCGGGTCGTAGCAGCCGATTCCGATCCGGTGCCGGCGCAGCGTCGGCCACTGATCGGTGGCGTGCTGGACGACGGCGAACCGGGTGAACCGGCCGCGCTCGTCCAGTTCGAAATCGCTGGTCAGCGTGTTGACCCCGGCGGTCTGCAGCCATTGACCGGTGAAGAAGGCGAGGTCGCGTCCGGACGACTCCTCGAGCGCCCGCAGCAGGTCGGAGAGCTGGGTGTTGCCCCAGGCGTGCCGGGCGAAGTAGGTCCGCACTCCGGCCAGGAACGGTTCGATGCCGACGAACGCGACCAGCTGGCGCAGCGCGGAGGCACCCTTGGCGTAGGTGATGCCGTCGAAGTTGAGTTCGACCGCCTCGAGATCGACCATGTCGGCGGCGATCGGGTGGGTGGACGGCAGCTGATCCTGCCGGTAGGCCCAGGTCTTGCGCTGGTTGCAGAAGGTGGCCCACGGGTCCTCACCGCCGTGAACCTTGCGGATCTCGTCCTGGGCGAAATGGGAGGCCCACTCGGCGAACGACTCGTTGAGCCACAGGTCGTCCCACCAGGTCATGGTGACCAGGTCGCCGAACCACATGTGGGCGAGTTCATGCAGGATCGTGTTGTCCCGGCTCTCGTAGGACGCCGAGGTCACCCGGGAGCGGTACAGGTACTCGTCGCGAATGGTGACGCAGCCGGCGTTCTCCATCGCGCCGGCGTTGAACTCGGGCACGAACACCTGGGCGTAGTCGGTGAACGGGTAGGGCTCGCCGAAATGCTCCTCGAACACGTCGAAGCCGCGGGCGGTGGTGGCGAACAGCCGGTCGGCGTCCAGGTAGGGAACCATCGAGGCGCGACAGGACAGCGAGAACGGGATCTCGGCCTCGCGTCCGGCATAACTGGAGCGCACGGTATGGAAGTCGCCGGCGACCAGCGCGGTGATGTAGGTGGAGACCTGCGGGGTCGCCGCGAACTCCCAGCGGCCGAGGTCGCCGGTGACCACCGGCTGCACCTCGGGTGAGTTCGACAGCACCGTCCAGTGCGCCGGGGCGATCACCGCGAACTCGAAGGATGCCTTCAGGTCGGGCTGGTCGAAGCAGGCGTAGACGCGCCGGGCGTCCGCAACCTCAAGCTGGGTGTAGCAGTAGACGCGGGAGTCGGCCGGGTCGACGAAGCGGTGCAGCCCCTCACCGGTGTTGCTGTACCGGCAGACCGCGGTGACGGCTAGCGCGTGCTCGCCCTCGGCGACCTCGAAAGCGAGGCGTTCGCCGTTGAACCCGGCGGTGTCGAGCGCGACGCCGTCCAGGGTGGCATCGATGATCGAGTCGGCGATCAGGTCGACGAATGTGCTGCCCCCGGCCGAACGGAAGGCGATCGTGGAGGTCGAGGTGAAGGTGACCGGCGAGCCGGTGAGGTCGACCGTGACCTGGTAGCGGGAGGTGGTCAGCAGTCGCGAGCGTGCATGGGCTTCGTCGCGGGTGATGTTCGCCGGGTACATGGTCCTCCAGGTTGCGAGTCGCGCCAGTCGGTCACAGTACTCCAGCTGACCGACAGCATTCCGGGTGGCTTCACGTGCCGTGCCGCAATGCGTGCGCCGAGGCGATGAATGCGGGCATCCGGTCGTGGTAGCGAGCCTGCTCCGGTGGCAGCGGGGCGACCGGGTCGGCGGCCAGCGGACGCGGATCGTCGAGACCGGCGCGCTGCAGGGCGAGTAGCGCGGCTCCGGTGGCCACCGGTTCATCGGCGGTGGTCAGCGTCGTCGGGACGTCGGCGAGGGTGGCCTTGATCCGTGGCCACAACGGGGTCCGGCGCAGCGGGTGGCCGCTGAGCGTGAGTCGCGCGAGCGGGCGTCCAGCCAGTTGCGCCTGGGTTTCCAGCACCCACTGGGCCTGATAGCCGAGCGCCTCGATCGCGGCCAGGCCGAGGTGTGCGGGGTCGCCGACGGTGCGGAACCGAGCCTTCGGGTCGGGGTCGGGGCACTGGCGTCCGGACGGGTAGGGCAACAGCCAGGAGTCGGTGGCCAGGGTTGCTTCGTCGGCGTCCGCGAGCAAAGCGGAGACGTCGCCGCTGGTGTGCCGGTCGGCGAGCCACTGCAGGAACCCGCCGGCGGATCCGGTACCGGCCAGCAGGGCCTCGGTGTCGCCGTCCGTGGTGCGGACCACACTCATCCCGTGGGCGCGGACCGACGGCCGGTCGCTCACCCCGCCGACCAAGTGCAGCATCGCCTCCGCGGTACCCACCGAGTCGGCCACCTGCCCCACCGTCCGGACGCCGGACGCCCACGCCGCCACCTGATGATCGTGGCCGGCGACCACCACCGGCGTCCCGGGCCGCAGGCCGGGGACGGCTGCGTGGCGGCGGAGCCTGGACGGCGGATCGTGGGGGAGCCCGACCCGCGGCAGCAGCGCCGGATCGAGGCAGACCTCGGTCAGGATCTCGGGGTCGAAGGTCCTGGTGAGCGGCTGACCGCCGGCCGGCAGCCGGTATGCCAAGGTACGGCCGGCCAGGGTGTGGTCGGTGCGCAGTTCGCCGGTCAGGGCCAGGTGCACCGCATCTGCGACGCCGGCCCAATGCCGCATCGCGGCGAAGGTATCCGGGTGTTGTGCTCGCAGCCACAACCAGGTGGCGAGCGCCGGCTTCGGCCCGGGCCGGACGCCGGTGGCGGAGAACAGCGCGTCAGCCCCGATCCGGCCGGCAACTGCCTGGATCTCGGTGTCGTCGCGGGCGTCCCGCCAGGACAGCAGCGGGGTGAGCGCCCTGCCGTCGGCGCCAAGCGGATAGCCGGATTCGGCCATCGACGCAATGCCGATCACGTCCACGGGCCCGGCCTTTGACGCGGCCGTGAGGCCAGTGACAACCGTAGCCAGCAGCTCATCGAGCCGATCGGGCGTTGGCTTGCTGATGACGACGGTGCTCACCCCGTGCTGCACCCGAACCACTTTGGTGTTGCTGGTCCCGATGTCGATTCCGACGGCCGCCGTCATGTGACCCATCGTCCCGCGCGGCCGTGGAGGTGGCCAGAGGTTGACCGGCCAGGCGGAGTCAGTTGAGTACCCAACAGGCAGCGCTCAGGCGGGCCTGCCAGCAAGCGAGCGAGTGACGATGGTGTCGTCGGCCGCCACTACCGTGGGGCGCATGACGCAACGTGTGGACATGTGGTTCGACTCGGCCTGCCCTTGGGCATGGATGACCTCCCGCTGGCTCCTCGAGGTCGAGAAAGTCCGCGATGTCGAGGTGTACTTCCATGTGATGAGCCTTTCGGTGCTCAACGAGGGCCGCGATCTGGACGAGGGTTACAGCCGGCTGATGGTTCGGGCCCGGCCGCCGGCCCGGGTGGCCCTGGCGGTGCAACGTGAGCACCCCGAGAAGCTGCGGGACTTCTACACCGCGATGGGCACGCTGGTGCATCCGGGTGGACGGGAGCTGTCCGACGAGGCGACCGCTGAGGCCCTGGCCCAGGCGGGCCTCCCGGCGTCGCTGGTCGAGGCCGGCCACACCGATGCCGCCGACGACGACCTCGAGCGCTCGCATCACGAGGGGATGGACCCAGTGGGCAACGAGGTGGGCACTCCGGTGGTCCACATCAACGGGATGGCGCTGTTCGGTCCGGTCATCTCACCGGCGCCTAAGGGCGAGCAGGCGGGTGACCTGTTCGACGGCTTCGTCAAGCTGACCGCCTACCCGGGGTTCTTCGAGGCCAAGCGCACCCGCACCGTCGGACCGATCTTCGACTGAGTCGGACGCTCGATCGTCACCCGGCTAGGGCGTTCGGCTATCTTGACGGGATGCGCGTACACATCGCGGCCGACCACGCGGCCTACGACCTGAAAGAGTTCCTGATCAAGGAGCTCTCCGGCGCCGGCTACGAGCTGGTCGACCACGGCGCGCATTCCTACGACGCCACCGACGACTACCCGGTCTACATAGTCCCGTGCGCAGAGGCGGTTGCCGCCGACCCCGACAGCCTCGGCATTGTTCTCGGCGGCTCCGGCAATGGGGAACAGATCGCGGCCAACAAGGTCAAGGGCGTGCGGGCCGGGCTGGCCTACAACACGACCACGGCCCGGCTGGCCCGCGAGCACAACGACGCCCGGATCGTCGCCCTCGGCGGCCGGATGCAGTCGCTGAGCGAGGCGCTGGAGATGGTCAAGGTGTTCCTGGCGACGCCGTTCTCGGGGGATCCCAGGCACGCCCGCCGGCTCGCCATGCTGGACGAGTACGAAGCACGCCACAGTCGCTGACCGGCGTCCGCGCGGAGAGGGGCCAATGCCCGAGGGACATGTGATCCACCGGCTCGCCGAGGGGCTGACCGAACGCTTCGGCGAGCACGAGGTGCGGGTGAGCAGCCCGCAGGGCCGGTTCGCCGACGAGGCCGCCGTCCTGGACGGCAGCGTGCTGACCGGCGCCGAGGCGTACGGCAAGCACCTGTTCGTCGACTTCGGTCCCGACCGGGTGGTGCACATTCACCTGGGCCTGATCGGCAAGCTCTGGTTGCTGGACGGCCCGCCGACCTCGCCCGCCGGCCCGGACACACTGCGGCTGCTGATCGCGCGCGGCGTCCACCGGGCCGAGTTGCGGGGTCCGCAGTGGTGCCGGCTGATCTCCGATGAGACGCGCGCCGAGGTAATGGCCGCGGCCGGCGACGACCCGATCCGGCCCGAATGCACCGGTGAGAAGGCCTGGGCGAAGATCACCCGCTCGGGCCGCAGCATCGCGTCCCTGCTGATGGACCAGGCGGTCACCGCGGGAGTCGGCAACATCTATCGCGCCGAGGTGCTGTTCCGGCATCGGATCAACCCGTTCAAGGAGGGCCGGACGATCTCGCGCCGCACCTGGAACGCGGTCTGGGCCGACCTGGTGGTGTTGCTGCGGCTCGGGGTCAAGGACGGCCGGATCGACACCGTCCGCGATGAGCATCTGCCGGAGGCGATGGGACGCGCACCCCGGGTCGACCGGCACGGCGGCGAGGTGTACGTCTACCGCCGCGCCGGGCTGCCCTGTCTGGTCTGCGCCACCCCGGTGCGCACCCAGGTGTTCGAGAGCCGCAATCTGTACTGGTGCCCACGCTGCCAGCGACGGCGCTGACCTCCGATGATGCGCTGGGGTGCGTTCGCGATCCGGGTCCGCGACGACGGCACCGGTTTCGACCTGCTGCACGGCGCGGACGTGTGGGCCCAGTTCGACCTCGACCACCTGCAGCCGACCGGCCGGTTCACCGACGACGCTGACGAGGTCGAGCACGGCTTCACCCTTGGCGGCGCCACGTGTGCGGTCCGGCACGCCGTGGGCGACGCCTGGACGGTGCGCTGGGCGTTGCGCGCCGGCGACCCGGTGCGCGGGGACGGTTCTCTCGGTCCAGTTCCGGTACGTGGGGACGGTTCTTTCGGTCCATCCACGGCGGAGTCGCGGGAGCGGCCGCGACTGCGAATGCGCCCCGGACCAGGCTGTGCGGTTTGGGTCTGGGCGGCCGGCGCTGAGGGTCTGATCGCGATCGCGCCGTCCCGACGCGGCGCGCCGGTCGTGGGCCTGCGGCTCACCCAGGGCTGGCTGAAGGACGCCGGCGACGGCTTCGCGCTGGCGCCGCCGGATCTCACCCTGACCCCCGGACGCCGCTGGGTCGGCACCCTGCGCGCTGATCTCTACCCCAGCATGGACGCCTTCGGGGCTCGGCTGCCCGGGTGGCTCGCGCCGCTCGAGCTCAGCGTCGGTGAGCCTTGGGAGTTCCGCGAACCCGATCACGCGCTGGTGGTCTCACCGCCGGCAAGTGCACGCCCCGACGGGGACGCCGTCCAGGTATTCGGCGATGCCGGACGCGCCGCCGTGACGGTGCATTCGCCGCGCGGACTGACCGCGCTCACCGTCTCGTTCGCACCGATGCTCGACACCGCGCTGGCAGCCGGGGCGTCCGCGGTGTTGCGCGGCGTGGTGCCGACGACGCCGGCCGGGGCGTTCGTGGTTGCCGAGGCACTCGGCCGGGCGCTGATCAGCGAACCGTCGGCAGCGGAGCGACTGCTCGACGCCTTCGACTGGAGTCAGGACACCGATCTGCTGGCGATCGCCACCGGCATCGTCCGCGGTCAGCGCTCCGGCAACGTCCGGATGGTGCGAGCGGCGCTGCGCAAGCTGGGCATGGTGCATCCGCAGCCCGGCTACGGCCGGGTCGTGATGGCGGCGTGGCTGGCCGGTCTCGCGCTGGGGGAGGATTCGAGCCAGGAGGCGCTCGCTCTGCTCTCGCGTCCGAGCCACTCGCCCTGGGTCGCGCTGGAACTGAACGTGCTCAACCTGCGCAGCCACGAGGTGTCCGGCGGCTCATTCCACGGTTTGATCAACGCGCTCGGCGGCGACCTGCCCGGTGAACCCGTCGGTCTGGACGCCGTCCGCCAGGCGCAACTGATCGGGCTGCTGCAGCTGTGCCCGGACGAGTGGCCGATGTCCCGGGCCGCGGACGGCTGCGCCACGAAGAACTCGCGCCGGCTGCTGGCCGCGGCCTCGGCGTCCGGGTTCTCCGACGCCGACGACCTGGCGGTGCTGGCCTGGCTGGCGCTCGGTCAATCACTGGTGTGAGCGGGTGAAGGTCCATTCGGGGTCGGTGAGCATCCGGGCTCCGGAGAGGCCGGCCACCATCGCCACCACGACGAGAGCGGTGGAGACCCCCGACTCGATCGCGGCATTGATATCGGTCCGGTCGAAATAGATCAGCGTCCGCAGCGCGGACGATCCGGGAATGACCACCAACAGCGTCGGCACGGTCATGATGATCTTGGTCATCGAGAACCAGCGGGCGGCAAGACCGCAGCCGAGACCCATCACGACACACGCGGCGAAGGTTGCGACATGCGGCTTCACGCCGTTGTCGAGAAGCAGTTGGCGGACCAGGTTCCCGCTGATCGCGACCACCCCGGACGCCACCGCTGTCCACAGCGGCGCGTTGAACATGGTCGCCCAGCCGAACACCGCCAGGAAACTGGCTGCCACGATCGCACCCCAGACCAGCACCGGCGGTCCGTCGAGGCGGGCCACCGGATCGGGGGAGATGCCGGTGACCGAGGCCACCAGCCAGACCCCGATGGCGATGGCCAGCACGACCATGGCGGCATACGTCATCCGTGGCACGCCGGTGTCGAGGTCGAGCCGGGTCAGGTCGAGGCCGGCGGTGACCATCGGGAAGCCGGGAATCAGGAAGATCGACGCGCAGACGAAGCCGGCGGCGAAGCGGTCACTGGGTGTGCCGGTGGCGAGCGTGATGAGTTGGGCGACGCCGACGTACAGAGCGGACGCGAGCGCGGCGGACGTGAGCACGACGGCCAACTGGTTGACCTGCAGCCGGGTGAGCAGACGATGCAGGCCGTAGGCGATCGCCGAGGCGGGCAGCACCGCCAGGACCTCCCGCCAGCCCCCGTTGGCAAGGATCCCGACCGACGCACAGGCGACGGCGACCAGTGTCACCAACAGCCAGGCCGGGTAACAGAGCGGACGCTGTTCGATCCGGTCGAGTCGCTGCTCGATCTGCTCGGCAGATGCATGGGCGGGCAGGTCGTGGCTGAGCTGATGCAGCCGGGCGATCCGCTCGGCGTTGACACCCGGACGGGTCTCGCCCAGGTGGGTGCGGTAGACCCCCCGGCGTCCCACGGTGAGCACGATCTGAGTGAAAGTGACCTGGGCATCGAGTTGTTGAATGCCTACGGACCGGGCCACCGCAGCCATCACCTCGCGCACCCGCAACCCGCTGGTGCCGGCGCCGAGCATCAGGACGCCGGCGCGCAGCACCACCCGGGAACGGCGGACCAGGTCAGTCGGTTCGAGGCGGTCCTCGTCCGTCGCCTGGTGGTCGGTCGGTTGCTCCACCATGCCTCCACGCTATGGCCACCCGCGGTCGAGGCTCCGAATGATCACGGTTCGAGTTCTGGGTCGCCGAACCAGACTTCGAGCGGTCGGCGGAGCTTCGTCAGCCGAGCAACTCCGGATACGCCCGGGCCTCACCCAGCACCTGCTCGGCCAGGAACGCCGACACCGTGCCGTACCAGATCGCCGCATGCTGCGGACTGAGCACCCAGTGGTTCTCGTCGGGAAAGTAGAGGAAGCGGTGCGGGGTGCGGCCGTCGGCGTCCAGGGCGAGTTGCGAGCGGCTGAGCAGTTCCCACCACAGCCGCAGCCCCTCGCCGATCGGCACCCGGTAGTCGCGGTCGCCGTGCACCACCAGCATCGGCGTCCGGATCTGCTCGACGAAGGCGTGCGGCGAATGCTCCCGCTGCATCGTCTCGCCGACCTCGCGTTCCCAGTAGAAGGCGTAGTCGGTGGTGGGTCCGAACTGATCGAGGGACCACAAAGAGGCGTGCGTCACGATGGCCCGGAAGCGGTCGGTGTGACCGGCCACCCAGTTGGCCATGTATCCGCCGAACGAGCCGCCCATCGCAGCGGTGCGGGACGCGTCGATGTCGTCGCGAGCGACGGCGGCGTCGGTGATCGCCATCAGGTCGGTGAACGGCTCCGCACCCCAACGCGCCCAGCCGCGAGCGATGAACGCCTCGCCGTAGCCGGTCGACAGCGCCGGGTCCGGCAACAGCACGGCATAGCCCTGAGCCACCATCAGCCACGGACACCAGCGCCAGCTCCAGGCGTTCCAGGACCCCAGCGGGCCGCCGTGGACCCACAGCAGCAGCGGGACGGGGTGGTCGGACGCGGCGTCCGCGGGCAGCGCGAGCCAGCCGCGGACTGTGCTGCCGTCGGCGACGGTGGTGGTGATCTCGGTGAGCCTGCCGGGCAGGTCCGGGGCCGCTGCCGGATTCCGCAGCAGTTCGGACGCGACCGGGGCGCCGGTGGCGCGGGCGGCGTCCAGGTCGATGCGCACCACCTCGGACGGCGCCAGGTACGAACTGCGCAGCGCATAGACCCAGCGGCCGTCGCGGGAGACCTGCGGGTCGGTGAAGCTGGCATCGTCGCTGGTCAGCTGGGTCACGGAATCGGCATTGAGGTCGAGCAGGAACACCGGACCGCGTCCGTTGTCGTCCGCGGTCAGGATGACGCCGCTGCCGTCCGGCAGCCAGGCCTGACCGGTGGGCCAGCGGTCCCAGTCGGCCGCGACCCGATGGCTGTCGCCGCTGTCGAGATCGAGCAGATGCAGCTCCTGGCGGGCCGACCGCTCGGGACTGGCCAGCGGAGCCCGGGTGAACAGCAGCCGGGTGCCGTCGGGCGAGATGAGCGGGGCGCACGCGTCGGCGTCCGGATCGTCGAGGAGAGTGGTGGCGGCGCCGTCGGCCAACTCGATGCGCACCAGACGCTCGCGGGTGTGCCCGGCGGTGCTGGTGCGCGCCTCGGTCAGCACGGCGAAGCTGCCGTCCGCAGACAGGTCGAAATCCTCCAGGTGTCGAGCGGTGGCGGTCGGCGTGAGATCGACCAGGGCGAGTCGCGCAGAACTGTCGGCCGCGTCCGCTTCTGGCAGGTCGGCGGCCATCAGATGGACGGCGCCCGGCCCCAGATCCTGGTCCCAGTGCCGAATCGGGTAGCCACTGTGCAGGATCGCGCTGACCGACCGGTCCTTGCGTTCCTTGCGGCGGCGGTCGTCGTCGGCTTCGTCGGTGGACGCATCCAGGCGTGCAGCGGCGACGAGCAGCTGGTCGCCGTGGGTGAGCAACCTGCCGTAGCCGCCGAGGCGGTTCCCGACCAGGCGGGCCTCGCCTCCGGCGTCCGGCAGCAGCCAGAGCGCTGCGGGCACCTCTTCGTCCTCGTCGGCGTCCGGGTCGGGACGCGCGGAGGTGAACAGCAGCTCGCCCGAGTCGGTGAAGGTCGCGGACGCCTCACCCTTGCGCGACCGGGTCAGCCGGCGGGCGGGTTCGACTCCGGCCGGATCGACCTGCCACAGCGCGCTGCGGTACTGGGTCCGCTTGGCGTTGAGCGTGGACACCGTCGTGACCAGCCGCGTCCCATCGGGGGAAAGGGCGAGTCCGGAACAACGGGGAAGTGCGAGGTAGGCATCAATGTCGTGGAAGGGGGTCGCCATCCACCGACCCTAATACGACTACAGGCCGGACGCCCCGCGCCGGCGGTTTCCCTCCGGTCGTCGCGCTGTCCTACACTCGACGAGGTCGTCCGCGCGAGCGGTGACCGAACGGGGCGTAGCGTAGTGGCTAGCGCGCCTGCTTTGGGAGCAGGAGATCGCAGGTTCGAGTCCTGTCGCCCCGACCATTTCCGCAACCCCGAATGCACTAGGCTTTACGCCTCCGCCACTAGGGCTTTCGTGTTCGGGTCGATGTGGTCACAACTGGCCAGATGTTGCCAGATTGGGGCCTAGTTAGGCCCCAGATAGCCCCCACGTTTCCGTTCTTGGGGCCTACGAGCGTCCGGGGCCGATGCGTCTGCTCCTTACGGGGGTAGGCGACCGGAGGAGAGTGGCAATGGAACGAGGGCGGCGCACGTTCGGGACGATCGAACGCCGGCGCGGAGCTTTCAGAGCCCGGTACTTCGGCCCGGACCGGGTCCGCTATGAGGCGCCGCGTGCCTTCACCGCACGTCTTGATGCCGAGCACTGGCTGGCGGAAACCCAACGCGAGATCTCCCGAGGGAACTGGAAGCCCCCGCAGCCCGTCCAACCTGGTGGTGCCGACCTGGAGACCCTGGCCGGCTACGCCCGACACTGCCTGGCCGAGCGTGATCTGACACCGCGAACCCGCGAAGAGTACGACAAGCTGTTAGAGAACCTGATCCTGCCCACGCTGGGCAAGCTGCAGCTAGGGCGCATCCAGCCTGACCGTGTCCGGCGGTGGTACTCGACCGTGCTGTCCGGAGATCGACCAACTCAACGCAAGCACGCGTACGCGCTGTTGCGATCGATCTTGCGGGAGGCTGAGGACGAAGGCCTGATCGATCGCAACCCATGTCGAGTGCGCAACGCCGGCCGGGTGAAAAGGACTCGGGACATCGAGCCGGCGACACCTGATGAGTTGGAGCGGGTGCTTGAGCTGCCTCTACGGCAGGCCTTGCCGGTGCTGCTGGCGGGATGGTGCGGGCTGCGGGCGGGTGAGGTGCGTGCACTGCGCCGTCGCGACCTTGACCTCGGCAAGGGTGTCGTCAGGGTGCGGCAGGCGGTGACCCGCACCAAGGGACAGATTCATGTGGGTCAGCCCAAGACCCCGGCGTCGGTTCGCGAGGTGGGTATTCCACCGCACCTACTGCCATACCTTGAGAAGCACATTCGGACTCTGCCGATGACAGGTCGCGAAGGCTTCCTCTTCCCCGGGCGGAATGGAACCTCACCGATGTCCGAGAAGGCGCTGCGATACGCGTACCACCAGGCTCGTACAGCCATGGGCCGTCCGGACCTGACCTTTCACGACATGCGCCACAGCGCAGCTTCCCTAGCTGGGATGACCGGGGCCACGACGGCCGAACTCAAGGCCATGATGGGACACTCCACAGCGAGCATGGTCGAGCGCTATCAACACGCGACCCAGGCGGCTCGCGCCCGGCTTGCCCGAAACATGAGCAAACTCGCAACAGATGCGCGGAGTCAACGGAAGCGCAGCCGAAACCGCTAGCCGCAGGGGTTGCCGGGCTCCGCCGACTCTTGGCGTGCGGATCGCCCCACGCTGGTGCGCTTCTCCCTGCAGGAGTCTCCGCGGGATCGGCATCGGCCTGCTCCGAGTTGGTCGGTTGGGTGCGCGATGCACCACGATCGCAGTTCCGTCCGGGCTATCTCAAGCGGGCTGCATACGGAAGTAAAGGAGGACGGACATGGCACAGCAGTACGAGACGCTCACGCAGGCCGCCGAGCGGACCGGTATCAGCCAGCGAACCTTGCGTCGGCGGATCGCCGCTGGCGACCTGCCTGCCTTCGTATCTGGCCGCCGGATCCTGAGAGTCCGCCCGCAGGATGTTGATGAGCTGCTTCGACCGCTGTTCACGTGCGGTCGTACGGCATAGATGAAGCGTGCGCCCGCCAATGTCAACCCGCTCATGTCCGCGGCGCTGCTGAACAAGCCGGCGGAGGTTCCCGCATGGGCGGAGGAAGATCGAGGCCGAGTGTCACGAAGTTGGCGTGACCGGGAATATGGATTCGGGGCATCTTCGAGCCGGTCCATGAGTGCGGAGATCATCGTAGATCGGCGGCAATGCGCCAACGGGGCGCTCCCTGGTTCACGAGGACGTTGGCCGACAGTCTCGTGCACCTTGTGCGCGCCTTTCTCTGCCGTGCACGCGACGGCGCCACTGCCGTAGTCTTCCGTGCTGACGGTGACCTTGGCCGCATCGCTCGGGGCCTAGCGAGTGTCGGCTGGCATGGGCTATGGGGACCGAGGGTGCACGGACGGCCAGTAGAGATCCCATCTGAGTGCGTGGTCGGGTTCGTCTACGAACCAGGCAAGGGTGCCGGCGCCAAGATCCTTCAAGCGCCGGCGAGCAGGCGCGGCTCCCCGCGATTGGAACGCGGTCAGAAACCGGCAGTCGTCTGTGTCGATTCCTTGTCCTTCCGCCCAGGTCAGCAGATCTCGGCGCCGGCTGTCGGTGATCGGTCCATCGCTTGCCACAGCCTCAATGATCCAGAACTCCACAGGGTCGGCGCCCAAGTCTGCGATGAGGGCATCAGGCAGGATGTTGTTTACGTCGAGTGAGAGCCCAATGGACGTGAGCACGGCGTGATCGCTTACAAGAAGCTTCGCCCCAGGCTCGCTGATGGTTAGGACTACAGGCTGCTGTAGAGCTCGGGGTGCCCAAACCTCCACCACATTCTTGATGATGAGCGAAGAAAGACCCGGTTCGAGAGTCCGGACTGTGCCATCAGGGAGTACGACCTGAACCGCCTGACGGGCCTTGTGAAGAAGGTGGGCTTGCTGTGCTCTGAGTCGCTGGCCTGGAGCCATATGCCTCGCGATCCAGGCATCAACGGCTGTGTTCAGGGCATCACCTTGCAGCCCAGGGTCGAATAAATCAGCGAAGTGCTGCTCGAGTGCCCAGGTCGGTTTGCTTGAGGAGGTTGGCAGACCGGCCAGGCGTCGCATTGCTCCGAGCTCGTTCCATTTCTTAAAGGTCTCGTCGCGAAGTGTCTCTCGGCTGGTGTCTCGATACTTGGGCTCATGATGCTCGCCCCACTCAGTGAGCAGAGACTGGAGCGCAGCCTGCCCCTTCAATGCAGACCTGCGCCACGCCGCCCGGTCGGCATCGGTCGTGTGAAATGCGAGAACCGATTCCTGTTGCCACAGCACGGTGGTAGGTCGCGCCCAGACTGTGGGTGCTTCGTCGTCGACGACCGCCCCGGCATATATCAGCGCGGAGATTGCCCATCCTGCCTGAGCGCTGGACAGAACCGTGTCGAAAGCGGAACGTGGAAACAATGCAGCAAGTCGGCGCTCGGCCTCGGCTGGATCGATGAGAGGTCTCATCGCACGGAGCCTCTGTAGTGGTCGGCAACCGCCCGCTCGAGATCGTGTCCGTTCAACTTCTCCCATCGAGCCAGCGTGTCGGTATCAGGCAGTGGTAGTGATTCGAGCTCGAACGCGGATAGCGCGACTGACCCGGAAATGCATCGCGCGACGGCATCCATGGTCTTTGTGGCGAGTAGATCGGCCAAGAGGCGCTGGGAGATCATCGGCCGGCCTGCCGGACGTAGAACGTTGACGTGGTTCTCGATCACTACCCTGCCGCCCCAAGCCTTCAACGTGGGCTCGTCAAGGTTTGCAGACACCAGGCGTCTCTGCTGTTCAGGTGCGGTGGTGCGCTGAACCAGGATGGCGGGCTCCGCGAGTGCCAAAACTCGCTGGTCGCTTTGGGAATTTAGGCGAATGGTGCGCAGGTTCTGGCGGAGCTCGGTGGGTTTGACTACACCACTGACGAGATCTGAGGCCCAAACAACCGGAACACCGCCGTCGGGGGCCAAATCTTCTTTTCGTCGATTCCAGACAAGGGGCCCTGTCGATGCTCGCCATCCGGCATCGCGAATCGTCAGAGGCATGCTTCGTGCTGAGACGGCGATAGCGGCTAGGTCGGAGCGCCGTGGAATGAGCCAGGGCTTGGCACCCAACGGTGTGTCGACGGTGGCTATTTCGGTCCGGCTGAAGCCAAGGCTGGCAACCGTGGTGCGTCGGGTTCGCCTGCGACCGAAGACGGCAAGGCAGGTTTCTTGCAGCACGGAGGTAAATACTCCGGAGCGTTCCTCAACGAATGTCACAGACTGCAGCCTGAGACGGGAGGAGAGCCGGCCACGCAAGGGCGCAAAGTATCGCCCTGACGTGAAAGAGGTTGGGACGAGAGCACCCATCACGCCCGCGGGGTCCAGCTGATCGTCGGCGGCTGCCATGAATATCCCGTAGAGGTTGGCGTGACCGTAAAGGACATCGCTGAACCGTTCGCGATCTGCCTCGCTCAATCGGACCCGGCCATACGGTGGGTTCATCACGATCGCGCTGGCCGGGGAGCTTGGCGTCGCTAGGCCATCACCAGTTCGGGCCAGCGCAGGGATCGGACGTCGGTTAGCTTGAGGAACCTTCGCCAGTAGCGGCATGAGCTCGGCTGCCATGACCACGTTCGCGACCCACACTGCCGCGGGGTCTGTGTCAACTCCTTCAATCAAGCTGGGCAGGCCGGCCAGAACCATCCGCGGATCGACGTCGCGGCTCCCGTGCAGATGTTCCCGCAAGGCAGGGAGCAGCAGCGCGCCGGCGCCGCAGGCAGGGTCTCGCACAAGGCCACCCAAGGGTTGAGGTGCGCGGCCATGGCCGAGCGCAGTACGCGTCATCCGCCACAATTGATCCGCCAAGTGCCAGGGCGTGTAGTGCCGTCCATGCCTTGCCCTTGTGGCCGGAGATAGCGCGGAGACGTATGCCTGCCCGACCTCCTCGGCAGTCATCGGCCCCCACTTCTCTTCAAGTGGGGGAAGGTGGGGGATCGGCGCTGGTGGCAGAGAGTCGATCGCCTGTGCGACATCCACCCACTTCCCAGTCAGTCCGTACCGTGCAGCACGGGCCGACCACCAGGCCGGGATCGCCGCGATCACCGCCGTAGCCGTCGGAGTCAACTCCGCGGCGGGATCTGCGGACGCAATCTCACGTCGCGATCCCCGTGGACCGAGTTCACGGGCGTGAATCGGATCGGCTGTGGGGACCATGGTCTGAACATAGCTTGTGCTGCCCCCATTCATGTGAACGCTCGGCGGGGAGCTTTTGAAGGTCGCGCTAGGTCGGTCGGCAAGGTCGCATCATGGGTCTGCTTCACTCGTGGGACCAGGTCGTCGCGCCCCGCCCGAGCTGGGCGCGAGCCGCCCGTGCCCGTCGGGGGCATGCCCGACAGCTCGAAGGCTGTCCCTCGGACTGGCGGTGGCGACGGAGTGCGCTGCTAATATCGAACATGTATTCGATTCAAGGAGGTGTGCAGTGTCGCCTGTTTCAAGGACTGCGCCCGAGGGTCCGACCGTTGCCGCCCGCAGGCTGCCGTCGCTGACTGAGCGATCGCGCTGGGAGGTTGTCTACGGCTGCGAAGCAACGGGCTGGGCAGTGATCGGCTGGGTCGAGGAACGAGCGCTTGGCCGTGCCAAGAGCAGGTTCTACTTCGCCACGGGTATTCATCCCGTCACAGGGAAGCACTACCGACTCGAAGGCAGCACAGACTTCGATGAGCGTGTGAACGTCGTAGGTGACTTCCATATCGATCCGATGACCAGTCGTCAGCACCTCGGCCTGGACGGCCGGTAGTCACTCCGGCTTCCGTGTTACGGAACCTAGCTGGGGCGCCGCTGCGCCTATGGAGCGAAGTGCGGTGTCGGTCGGTGCCCGCTGAGAGTCGCCGGCTCAGCCAGAGACAGAGAATCGCGTGAGAAGGCGCGGGTGGTCTCCCACGTTGGGGCGGGGCGCGACTCGGGACTCACGTGCTGGAGTTGCTCGTGGAGGTGCCAACTCTGATTCCTTGCTTCGACCACCGCGTGGGTTGCCTGCGTCGAGAGAGATGCCATTGGGGCAACGGTTGGTATTGAAGCTGGCGTCGGCAGCCAGTGCAGTCCAGTGAGTTGATCATTGAGGCTGAGGTATCCAGACGGTATGTCCCTTCTCTCAATCCACAGGCTGGGTTGGCCTTTGACCAGCGCGGCACAACGCTCGGTGTGGGCTTGCGCGGCCGCGTACGCGTGATTGAGGAGACGGCCGACGAGGCCGAGCCTTTGGGCAGGCTCGTGCGTCAGGTGGGCGGGGGTGCTGGCGAGCTGCTCTGGCTGCAGGATGCTGGCGAGTGTCGAGCGTAGCTGTCGGGAGATCATCCTGAGTTCCGAGCTGCGTCCGCCAAGGCGAAGCGACTGCGGCCAGTCGGCGGCCTGCACCCATAGTTGAGCGGCGACCCTACTCGGAGGGGCAGCCGTTGGATTGAGTGCGGACTCAATACGGGCGGCGGCGGTGGAGATCAGCGCGATGTCTATCGCCACGGTCTGGATGGCGAGGCTGGTCACTGCCGTGTCGCTGCTGATGGTGCGCGTGGCGCTGAGCCGCCATGCGCTGGCAACGCCATCGACTGTTGGTTCGCCGACGCACGGAGGCTTCCAGTGGTGCAGGTAGCTGTCGCCTCTCGCGACTGCGTCGTGGGTGGCGAACTGCGCAATCCTGGCCAAGTCTCGAGCGAGGCGAGCCGTGCCCGGCGCGTCGGGCGCGCGGGTTCTGAGTGACAGGTTTGCGAGCCGGGCCAAGACTGACTTGATGTCATCCGCGACGGCCTGGCCCGCGCGGTCGACGACAGGCAGGTCGGGGCGTGGTGCCGTGCCGAGTAGGTCAGCGAGCACACCCAACGTTTCGGCGACCTCGCTCAGTTGTCGGTGGCGGGAGAGGGGAGGAGGTAGTGGGAGGCCGCCGCCACGCCTTGCCCGGTCGTGCGAGAGCGGCTTCAGCTCGACCTCGCTCGCCGGCGTGCGAAGGTGACCGAAGCACCGAAGAGCAGCATCAGCCACCGGTGCCCACGCCCGGGCAAGCTCATGCCACGCCGGATCCGGTCCGTGGCAGCTCTGGGCGTAGGAGTCGCTCTGGCGCTGAAGGCGGTGGAGGAGATCCGCCACGGTGCCAGTCATCGATGTGAGGTTCGAGCCAGCTCCGACAGCCGCGTGCCGAGACGGGTCAGGAAAGGGTCCTCGTCGCGCTGTAGCTCATCGGCAGCCTGGTGGATGAGGGCGCGGTGGTCGGTGTCCAGGCTGGACATGGGGGAGTTGAGTGCGCCCTCCTCCAGTTGGCCTTCGAGTTCGACTAGTCGACTCGCCGCGAGCAGTGCTCGGTCCGAGCGTGCTGCGTGGCGCAAGCACTCCCGCCGAAGCTGCGCGATCTTCCCGGCCATCGCCAGATGGTCTGTCTGGAACACGGCTATCCCTTCCACGTGGTCACTGCTTCCCTATGCGTCCTGCAGCGATGTACCTGGACGCGCTTACGCGGGCGACGTGGGGACATCGGTTTGCGTCGGCAGGGGACATCGGCCATGGGGTCCCCGCGCCGGACCGCTAGCGGCCGATCTAGGTCCTGTGGCGACGCCGGGTTGGCGGACATGGGGGACATGTCCATGGCAAGGGGTTACACGGAATCTGTGGACAACTTCTTGCTCCGTCGTCGCAGTTCTGGGGACATCTGCGGTGACACCTGATCAGTGGGCTTTCGTGAGCTGAACAGCTACGAAAGGACGGCCCCGACATGAGCGTGCAAGACGCACTCGGTATCAGCCCAGACGCGGTTGACCGGATCATCCGAGACCGCTGGCCCGCATGGGCAGCGGCCCATCCGAAGCTCCCCTCCCAGGTCGACTCGTGTGCACAACTCCATCGATGGATCCGATCCAGCGCCTCCTGCGACGCCGATGATGTGTTGCGGATCATGGCGATGAGGGCGCACATTGATGACTACGACGATCGGGACGCAGCCGCAGTTCTTGCGTTCGTCATGCTTCCGGCCGCCGCACTGATTGCTCACAAGCTGCGTTCGATGGACCGCGAAATCGACGCCCATGTAGCAGCGCACCTGTGGATCCAGGCAAGGACGACGCCCTGGCGATCCCGTGGACGAATCGCCATCGGCCTGCGCTGGCGGGTCTGGCGCTACGTCGTCCAAGAGCTGTCACCGCCCGAGGGCATCGACGGTGTAGTGCCAGACATCGCCAGCCTGGTGAGGCCGCAGTCGGACGATCAGCGCTGCCCGGACGACGAAATCTCGGACCTCGTCACCGTCGCGCGTCGCAGTGGTGATCTGACAAACGACGACATCCTGCTCCTGATGGCCGTCCTGGACGCTTCCTCGGCAGCGGTTCCGGACAAGGCGCGGGGTGCGGCGCTCCTCGGCGATCGGGTGTCGGATGCGGTCGCGCCTCTGCACGGCACGAGCCCACGCAGCGTTCGACGGCGAACCCGGTCATGCATCGAGACGCTCCGCAGACTCGCCTCCGCCTGAGGCCGACGACTGTCGATAAAGTGGCGGTATCAGTTTGTGAGATCCACGGCGAGTCGACTTGACAAGCATATTGTCGACGGAACCTAGTCCAAGGTGGTTGCGCTCCGTGAGGCTCGCTTGAAGAGCGAGCAAGGACCTCGGCGGTGACCGCCCCAATCAGGAGGCAGCCGATGTTGATGCCATCCACGCAGCGCGGCAGGCGAGGGTCGCCCGCCAGGCTGCGCCGCCCATCCCTGCTGCAGACGCTGTCCGGATCTCGTGGGCCGACGTCCATAAGGCACTGAGGAGGCAAAGTGGGCGTTCACCGACGGATCATTTGCGCGGCACTCGCCCTGTGCGTCTGCCTGGCCTCCGGATGCTCGCCGACACCCTCGCCCTCGAGTGGTCCCACAGCCTCTGGCTCAGGGTCGGAGACCACCAACCCAGGTGCATCCACGCCCGCTCCCAGTCCGTCGTCCACCTTGAGCGCGAATCAAGTCGCTGCGGTCGCCGCGCTGAATGGATACACGCGCGTCTCCAACGAGATCGGCGCAGATCCGTCCAAGTTCTCCGCAGCGGAAATGACGAAGACCCTCAGTAGGTACGTCGGCGGAGACATGCTGGAGGCGAGCACGAGCGATTTCATGCGCTTGAGGGGCCAGCGGTACCGCGTGCTGGGGCTGATCAGGCTCAAGTCCACCGAGGTTGGCCGGGAGCACGACACCGGGGATTCGCGGGGCATCGAGGTGGTTGTGACGGCTTGTCAGGATCAGACCGAGGTTCGAGTGGTGGATAGGACCGGCAATGTCGTCGAGGCGGAACAGCGCGGCATCCCGGACTTCCTCCTGCGTCAGTACACCGTCCTGAAGCCTGAAGGGACGACCCAGTGGCGGATCTATGGAATGGAGACCGTCAAGGGGGCGTGCGGATGATTGTGTTCCGCAGGGGCGCACTGGCTGGCGTCCTATGTGCCTCCCTCGCCTTGGGGATGCCCACGGCGGCTCGTGCGGATGACAACACGGGCTGCGGGCAACGTACGGAGGCCTGCAAGATCGTGGTGAAGATCAAGAAGATCGTCGGCGGCTCTAGCAAGCCGGCCAAGAAGGTCGAGGGCGGCGGGTCGGAGAAGTCGTCGTTGCCGACCTGTGAGGATCTGAATCGTCGCGGGGGTTTGACCGCGCCGCCGCCTGGTGCGGATCGTGCTGAGTGGGTCCAGGTTTCATGCATTGAGGGCGGGCTCCCTATCACCCTTTGGGCGCGGCGGACCCAGGCCCAGGTGGATCCCAGTCAGATTGCTCAAACGTTGCTTGCCCGGCTGCAGCTCCGGCGCATCTCAATCGGGATGACGCCGAAAGGGCCGGATGCGATGGCGCTGGTGGGCCTTCCGGTGTGGCTTTGGGTGGCCGACCCGACGCGGACAAGCTGGGGGCCGGCCACGATCTCTGCGGGCGGAGTCACATTGACTGCCCGTGTCGACTCCGTGACCTGGTCGCTGGGAGACGGGACCGTGTTGTCGTGTGGCAAGGGATCGGTGTGGAAGCGAGGGATGGGCGCCAAGCCGTCTCCAACGTGCGGCCATACCTACACCAGGCGGGGTGTTTACCCGGTGTCTGCCACGACGCATTGGGTGGCGCGATGGTCAGGACATGGCCAGGCCGGGACTGTCCGGCTTGATCTGGTCAGTTCGCGGCGGTTGGAAGTCGGCGAGGTTCAGGTGAATGGGACCGGCGGATGAAGCACGCAGTAGGTGAAGGGCGGGTCATGAGCACGATGACCGAAACGACAGATCAGTCGACGAACACGACCCCGCCGGCCGTCGTGGCCGGCGCAGTGAAGCTCCGACGGCGACCACTGCTCATGGTCGTGGCAGCGGCCCTGATCGTGGCTGGCGGCGGGCTCGGTGCGCTGCTGTGGTCGTCGGCCACCACGAATGCCGAGGTGGTCATAGTGCGGGCCAGCGTTGAACGTGGCGAGGTCATTGCCGCGGAGGATCTGGCGACAGTGCGGGTCACGCTGGATCCCGCGCTCCAAACGGTGCCGGGCAGTGGACTGCCCGACGTCGTGGGCAAGCGGGCGGCCGCCGACCTAAGTGTCGGCACGCTCCTTGCGCCAAGCCAAGTCACCGACATGGTTGTGCCGGCGACAGGCGAGTCGATGGTGGGCATCGCGGTCGCACCGGGCCTGCTGCCGTCGGAGCCTCTTCGACCTGGTGACGCGGTCCGTTTGGTCCAGACACCCGGTGCGGGTGGCGAGGTCACGGGCAAGGCGGCGCCGTTCGCGATCGACGCCACCGTTGTCAGCGTGACTCAAGGCGATGCCCAGACGATCGTGAATGTCGTGCTGCCGTCGACGAAGGCGCCGGATCTCGCAGCTCGTGCCGCGACCGGAAAGATCGCCGTCGTCCTCGACTCGCGGGTGCGTTGAGGGAGGCCACCGATGGCACTGATCAGTCTCGTTTCAGCAGCGGGATCCCCCGGGGTCACGGCGACCGCTTTGGGTCTGGCGCTGACGTGGCCGCGCCCGGTGTTGCTGGTCGAGGCGGATCCCACCGGCGGGTCGGGAATCCTGGCTGGCTACTTCCGCGGCTTGCGCGATCACCCGGGTCTGGTGGATCTCGTGATGGCGGACCGCAGCGGTCTGCTCGCCGACACATTGCCGCGGATCCTGTTACGAGTCGACGGGACTGATGTGTCGATCCTGGTGGGATCCAAGTCACATGATCAGGCGCCCGGTCTGAGCCGGTTGTGGGAGCCACTGATGGGCCTGCTGCTGGAGTTGAGCGCATCCGGTCAGGACGTCGTCGTGGACGCCGGTCGTCTCGGGCTGGTGTCTTGGCCGCGTCCACTGGTGGCGCACAGCGATCTAACCCTGTTGGTGAGCCGCTCGAATCTGGTGAGCCTGGTGGCCGCCCGCTCATGGGCCGCGACGCTTGCTGACGATGTACTGCCTGGCCATGAGGTTCGGCTACTGCTGGTTGGGGAGCGCCGCTGCTACAGCGCTGGTGAGGCATCCCGGACGCTCGGTGTACCGATGCTGGCTTCGGTTGATTGGGATCCGGCCCGGGCGTCGGTGTTCAGCGAGGGTGCTGAGAAGCCACGGCCACGTTTCGGCGGGGAGTCGGCGGCGGATCGTGCCTTCAACCACTCCGGGTACATGGCCAGTCTCCGGGCCGTTGGCGAAGCCATCCGCAAGGTCACAACCCGCTCCAAGAGGGACGCCGTGCTGCAAGGAATGATCGCGACGCGGACCGGAAGGGGAATCTCATGACCGACAGCGATCGTCGCGGGGACCCCCTCGACCTGCCGATCTTCGGCTCTCCCGCTGTAGCGCCGGATGCGGCCGGGCGACTGCGATCAAGCTTCCAGTTCGATCCCGACACGGCCGTCGCTGACAGAGTCGCCCATCCTGTCCAGCCGCCCTCTCCTCGCAGCTCAGCAGTCTTGACCAAGCCGGCCACCCTGGTGCGGACAGGCCCGGAGACGGTGGGTGTTGACTGGCAGCTTGTCGCGAGGATGCGCGTCGAGGTGGCTCGGCGGCTGGCGGATCAAATGGGTGATGCCCGGTGGTCGGCGGCCGATCAGGAGTCGGAGGGCTGGGCCATTATCCGCCGGCTGCTGGAGGAGCAGGCCGCTGACGCCTTGGCCAAGTCGGCTCAGCCTCGCGGTTTGGCCGAGCAGGAGGTACTGGGCAAGGCGGTGTTCGACGCGCTGTTCGCGCTCGGCCGGCTGCAGCCCCTGATCGACCACGACCAGATCGAGAACATCCTGATTAGCGGCTGCGACAAAGTGATCGTGGAATACGCTGATGGCACTTTGGAGCGGATGAGTCCGGTCGCGGACAGCGACGAGGAACTGGCCGAGTTCCTGGCATTCTTGGCGGCGCGGGCGGATAATCCGCGCTCGTTCACGATGTCACAGCCATCGTTGCATCTCACGCTCCCGGACGGTTCTCGGTTGGCAGCTGCCCGCGACACAGCCGGCATTTCGGTGGTGATCCGCCGGCATCGCGTTCGCCAGGTCACGCTGAACGACCTAGTCACGTGGGGCACCTTGTCACCCACGATGGCCTCATTCCTCAGGGCTGCCGTTCGTGCCCGACTCTCCATCGTGATCAGTGGAGCCCAAGGCGCAGGAAAGACCACCCTGCTTCGGGCTCTCTGTGCCGAGATTGATCCATGGGAGGTACTGGGGACCTTCGAATCCGAATACGAGCTCTTTCTTCACGAGATGCCACAGCACCACATGGTTTTTGCTTGGGAGTCGAGGGAGGGGTCAGGGGAGTGGGGACCGAGTGGCAAGCTGGCCGGATCTCGCTGCATGGCTGAGCAGATCATCGACAGCTTCCGGTTCCGGCTGGATCGCCAGATTGTCGGTGAGGTTCGCGGAAGCGAAGTCTGGAGTGTCGTCAAGCTGATGGAGTCCGGTTCGGGGTCGATCAGCACCACTCACGCCGCGAATGCTCATCGTGCCATCAGCAAGCTGATCACCTGCGCGATGGAGGCTCAGGTAGGTCACGAACTGGCCGCCGCCAAGCTCGGCGAAACCATCGATCTGGTGGTGCACCTTGCCTGCGTTGTGGTTCCCGGTGGCAGGCACGGGGCGCCGCGAAAGCACCGGTATGTGGAGGAGATCCTGCATGTTTCTCCGGGGGAACAGCCCCGCGGTTATGCGATCAACACCGTATTCGCACCCGTATCCGGGCATTGTGCGGTTGCTCGTACGCGCCCCGATGAGTTGATGGGCAGGCTTGTCGAGAGCGGGTTTGACGCGGCCCTGTTTGAGGCCGAGTTGGCGGGGGCCGCGGCATGAGTCCGGCTACTCTGTTCGCCGCAGTCGCCGGAGTCCTGGTTACCGGCGGGATCCTGCTGGGCGTCTGGGCGTGGCAACCGCGCCCAGAGCGGCCCGCCCGGCCCCCTCGCCAGGGTCGGCTGTCGAGATGGTGGCAGGTGTCTCGTGCGCGGCGGCTGACGATCCTGGCCGCTGCGCTGGTGGGACTCCTGGTCGCGCTGACAACCGGCTGGATGGTTGCTGTGGTGGCCTTACCTGCTGCAGCGCTGGGGCTACCCACGATCCTGATGGCTTCCGGGGAGGGTCGGTCGCTGGCTCGACTCGGGGCGATCGCGGACTGGACGCGGAACCTGGCAGGCATTATCACGGCTGGTCAGAAGCTGGAGGGTGCGATCACCGCGAGCGTGCGATCCACGCCGGAGGAGATCCGGCCTGAGGTGGGCCGCTTGGCCGCACGGCTGCGGGCACGGTGGTCGACGGAGTCCGCGTTGCGTGCCTTCGCAGACGACTTGCACGATGTCACCGGCGACCTGGTGGCGTCGGCGCTGATCCTGGCCTCGGCGAAGCGAGGCGATGGGCTGTCGCTCATCCTGACCGGACTGGGCGAGTCTGTTTCGGACGCGGTCCGGACGCGGCGGCAACTGGAGGCGGATCGGGCCAAGCCTCGTGCCGCGGCCCGTGCGATCAGTCTGATCTCGGTTGTGGCGCTGGTGTTGCTGTCGCTGAGCGGTGAGTACCTCGCACCTTATGGAACCTCTGCTGGCCAACTCGTTCTGGCCGCCCTGCTGTCCCTCTACGCGGCGAATTTGGCCTGGCTGCGCCGGATGTCTCGTCCCGATCGGGGTCATCGCCTGCTGGGTGCGGAAGCTCGAGCAGGGGCTGGGTCATGACCGCGCTGCAGCTGTGGATGGTGGCCGGCGTGCTGGCGACGGCAGGTGTGGCCTGCCTGGTGTGGTACCTGGCCCCAGCCGAACCAGACTTGGCTGATGTCATGGGCAGGCTGTCACCGCGACGCCCGATGGCTCTCGAACGGCGCACTGATCGCAATGTGCTGAGCCTCATCGAGCGGGTCGGCTTGTGGATCGTCGAGCGTGCCCCAACCGGCTGGCTTAAGGTTTCGGAACAAGACCTGGCCCTGCTGGGTCGCCCGATCCACGTGTTCTACGCGGAAAAGCTGTTGATCGTCGCAGCTGCCGTGGTTGCGATCCCGTTGGCGACATCGACGCTGCTGCTGGTCGGGGTGCCCGTGTATGTCCCGGTCGTGCTCACTTCCGTGGCGGGCTGTCTCGCCTGGTTCTGGCCGAACCAGACTCTAAGAGACAACGCGGCAGCGGCCCGCGCAGAGTTCACTGCCGCCCTGGGGAGCTACGTCGATCTAGTGGCACTGGAGCGCAAGTCGGGCGGTTCCGGCATCCGTCAGGCGCTGGAGGATGCGGCCCGCGTCGGTGATTCGTGGCCATTCCGGCGGATCGCGGACGCGTTGACCCGGAGTCGGCTCGCGGGTGTCGGCGCCTGGGACGCGCTGAGCGAACTGGCCACCGAACTCAACCTCCCTGACTTGGACGAGGTCGCCGACCTGATGCGCCTTGCCGGAGAAGAGAGCACACAGGTCTACGACTCGCTCCGCACCCGATCACGTGAACTGCGCGCCGCGCAACTCACCAGCGAACTGGCCAAGGCCAACGCCGCCGACGAGCGGATGGCGTTCCCGATAGTGGCCATGACGGTGACCTTCACGGTGATCGTCATAGCCCCTGCACTGTTCCGGCTGGTCACCGGATAGCTCGACAGGCGGAATGGAAAGCGCTCAGAGGAGGAAAGACAATGATTGAGTACATCACCGCATGGATCGTCACGCACATCCCTAAGGCCCGCGATGAGCGGGGCCTCTCCCAGTCCACGGAAAACGCCCTGCTCGTGGTAGGAGTCGTCGCCGTCGTCGGCACTCTCATTACCCTGGTCACCATCTTCATCAAGGCCAAGATCGACGCCGGGCTGAAGTAGCGAACAGATGGTGACGCCTGTGCAGCGGTCCCCTTCTCCGACGCGAGCCGAGAGGCCCGTCGGGGAACGACCATCGCGGGGCGAGCGTGGCGTGGCGTCGGTGCAGATGGCGTTCATCTTCCCCGTGCTGCTCGGCGTGATCTGGTCAGCGATGAGCATCGGCCTCTACGTGTATGGGCGCGCCATCGCACTGAACTCTGCGGCAGCTGGGGCATCCGCGGCGGCAATGAGAAATGGGACCGTCGGAGACTGCAGTGCCGTGGCCCACCGCCTGAGGGACAAGCTGGGCGACGCACTCACCCAGGTAACGGTCACCTGCACCCGTAATGCCACGACCGCCACGGCGACCGTTACGGGCCACAGCCTGAGCCTGGTGCCTGGCTGGTCACCCCTGGTGAGCCAGACCGCCTCCGCACCGGTGGAGAGGCTGACATGAACAGCACAAAGGGCCGGGACGAGCGAGGCTTGGCAGCCTCGGTCGAGTTGGCATGCTACGCCCCACTACTAGTCCTGTTCATCGCGGCGATCATCGTGGCCGGCCGGATCGTGCTTGCCCGCCAGTCAGTGGAGGCGGCAGCGGCAGACGCTGCACGGTCAGCCTCGATCGCCCGTGGCGCCGCCGAGGCGCGCACCGCTGCCACTCGGGCGGCGCTCACGAGCCTGGCCAACCAATCCCTGTCCTGTGAAGCCACCACGGTTGACGCCGACGTCACGGGCTTCTCTGTTCCGGTCGGAACCCGCGCAGCTGTTCACGTCCAGGTCACCTGTGACGTGCGCCTGGCGGACCTCTCCATGCCGGGCATTCCAGGCGGCCCCATCCGCGTCCAAGCACGGATGACCTCGCCCCTAGATACCTACCGGGAACGGCGATGAGCACCGACGTGGGCAACAGGCATTCTCGCGACGAGCGCGGACTGGCGGTCAGCGTGTGGGTGGCGCTCATCGTGCCGCTGGTGATGCTGTTCATGGGCATCGCTGTCGACCTGTCTGGACAGGTGGGGGCAATACGGGAAGCTGACGCGGTGGCCGCGCAGGCCGCTCGGGTTGCTGGTCAACAGATCGATGCCGATGCCTACATGGCTGACGGGCGCAAGGTGAGAGTGGATCCCGCCCGCGCCCGTGCAGCAGCTCGCCGATACATCGAAAGCAGCGGCATGACTGGCAACGTCCGCATCGAATCCACCAGCCGTCTGATGGTGACCACTACGGCCACTTACCGACCCCGATTCCTCTCCATTCTCGGCGTCGGGGGCTTGCAGGTGCACGGGGAAGCCTTCGTCACCATCATCCGGACCCTCGACGGGCAGGAGCGACGATGATCAACAGAGTGCGCGGGCTGCTCGCCGTGTTGGGACTAGCCGCAATCCTCGCTGGCCTACCGTGGCTGCTCCTCGCGGTCCATCACATCGGCTCCCCACGGCTCGGATGGACCCTGCAAGGACTCCGCGACGCTCTGCTCAGCCCCGACGACGGCACTCTGGCATTCACGCTCCTCAAGATCGTCGGCTGGATCGTCTGGGCGATCCTGACCGTCGCAATCGCAGTGGAACTGTGGGCCCAGCTCCGACGACATCCAGCACCCCGACTGCGCGGGCTGAGGCTGCCACAGCGCCTCGCCCGCCAGATGGTCGGGGCGGCCGTCGCACTCTTCGTCGCCGCCACCCCCCTCACCGCCGGCCCGCCAGGACTTGCGGGACCAGCAACACCTGCGCAGGTCCAGGAATCGGCATCGCACGGGCACCCCGGCATCCAGCGACACAATCAGCCCCACCTGGCCAGAGGGTCCGTCACGACCTACACGGTCAAGAAGGGGGACACGCTCAGTGCGATCGCCCTGGCGAAGACCGGACGGGCCGCCAACTACCCGAGGATCTTCGACGCATCCACCTCCATCCGCCAACCCGGCGGCCGCCAACTGACCGACCCGGACGAAATCGACATCGGCTGGACACTGAAGATTCCCAGGCTCGACAACAAGGGCAAGTCCCGCGACACCTCACAGCGACCGCACGACCCGAATCCGAAGGGTGACACGGCCGCTCCCGTCAAGACTCCGGCCCCGGCATCGCCCACCCCGTCACCGATCCATGCCACCCCCACCCCTGTCGGCACGACTCGTGCATCAGAGCCCAGCGTCGCTCCGCCAGCTGGCTCCACAACGTCCGCCAGCGACGCCTCCCCGGGCTGGCTGCTGACCGGGCTCGCCGGTGCGGGAGGGCTGCTTGCCGGGGCTGCCTGGTTGGCGATGCGTCGTCGACGCGCCAGCCAATTTCGCGCCCGCAGACCCGGTCGCGGCATCGTCCACCCCGAGCCGCGGCTAGCGCCGGTGGAGAAGACCGTGGCACGCGAAGGCGCACCCACCGCTGCCCTCGTGCTGTTCATCGACGAGGTACTGCGCCGATTGGCCAGCCACTTCACCGAATCAGGTGGCGAAGTACCCAGCTTGGTCGGAGTCGACGCAGCACCGGAACGACTCACCCTGCGATTCCGTCACGGCACTGATCTTCCGGAACCCTGCCTTTGCCTGGACGACGCCGACCGACAGATATGGCAGGTAGACCGTGACGCTGATCTTGCCCGGCTCGGGAACCTGGAGGCAGATGGGGCCGCACCGTGGCCACAGCTGGTCACCCTAGGTTCCGACGGCGTGGGTTGGCGACTGATCAACCTCGAGTCAGTAGGCGTCCTGAGCCTCACCGGAGATCCCCTCTACGTGGAGGACCTCGCGCGGTACCTGGTCAGCGAACTGGCCATTTCACCCTGGGCCCGCGATGTCGAAATCGACTGCCTCGCGGTGTGCAACGAACTACCCGGACTGGCGCCTGCCCGGATCCACTTCCATACGGAACCCGGCGCCATCGACAACGTCATCGCGGCCGCAGTGGCGACAGCCGACCGGCTCGCTGAGGCCTCCACAGACAACCTGGAAACCGCCAGGGTCAACTACGCCGGCGACGACCTATGGGACAGCCGCGTCCTCATAGTGGCCACCAGCGATAGCGAGCATCTCAACACCCTGAACCGCCTCGTGACCGACCAACTAGGCCGCACCGCCACCTCGGTGATTCTCGCAGCGCCCGACGCAAAGCCAGTCGGCCTGGAACTCCGCCTCACCGCCGAGGGCCGCCTCCAGGTACCTTCCCTGAAACTCGATCTCATCGCTAACGGACTGACACAGGCGGAGGCCCGAGGGTGTGTCGCCATCCTCACCGCCGGTGAGACGCAGGATGACGCCGACATCCCCGTTGCGACGGAAACCAGCGCCGGCCAGGAATGGGCCGGACTATGCAACCAAGCGGGTGCAATCCTCACCGAGCTGACGGTCCCACGTGGCAGCGCGGCCCCCGACAGCAGCAGCATCTTGCCAGCGGCCGATGAAACCTATCTGGCGGTCACCGCCAACACCGTCGACGACCTGGCAGCACTCGCTCCGCAGGTGCTGCCCCAGACCCGTGCCCGGATCGAGGCTGCCGATCCGAACCTCGACGCCGATCTGGACCAATGGTGGGCCGACTCCTGCGACCGGCCACGTCTGCGGACCCTCGGAACACTCAAAGTGAGACTTGGGCGCAGCGGCAACGCCGTCAAAGCGGCTTCCCGTATCGGCCTCTGCACCGAGATGGTTGCATACCTCCACAGCAGACCCAGGGGCGTAACCACCACCGAGGTAGCCGACGCACTAGGAGTCAGCATCGCCCGTGTCCGCAAGGATGCCTCCGTGGTCCGCGGCTGGCTCGGCATCAACCCCACCACCGGCGAACCGTTCCTCCCACCCGCCACCAAGAAGACATCCGACCAGGGAACCGGGCTCTACCTGATCGAAGATCTCCTCTGCGACGAAGACCTCTTCCGACGACTCCGAATGCGCGGTGAATCCCGAGGAGCAGACGGACTCGAAGACCTACGCCTCGCACTCCGACTCGTTGCCGGCACCCCCTACGACGGCATCCGTGCCAAGGGCGGAGCCTGGCTCGCCGAAAGCCGGATCGACCAACACCTACTCTGCGCCATCGTCGATGTCGCTCACACCGTGTCGACCATCACCCTCGAACAAGGCGACCTGCAACAGGCAAGGGCCGCGGCGGAGTTGGCCGCCCTGGCAGCACCCGACGAGGTAACCCCTCAGCTGGACCTTGCCGCGATCGCCAACCAGGAAGGAGACGCCGCAGCAGCAGCCAAGATCGCCCGAGCCGCAATCTCCGGCCGCGTTACCGGGGCGGAGCCAACCGACCCGCCAGACCGCGCAGAAGCCATCCTGCGCGCCCACCGCTGGTTGGAGCGGGCCTGCTAGATGTGCGGGACACTCCGGGGACTAAGTCCCACCAAGTACATCATCGATAAGCTGCAGACCACGGATTGCCCGCTCTAGCGAATCTTGCAATATTCCAGATTCTGATGGTGTGCGAATAACTCTGGCAAATTCGGACAGTTCGTCTCGATAGCCCGCGATCCACTCCGGCGAATGGATTGTGGAAGGACGCCAGACGCGTAGTTCCCGCCCCGTGGCAGTCGATGATTCAAACTCAACAGAAGCTAGGCCGTCGATCCCAATGCGTGCGCCGCTTGATCCCAGTGTCGACCCCTGCAATGCGAACCGCGGCGCGCCGTTTCCTGCGAGTAGGGTTACCTGACAGTTCCCGGAGCTAAGGAGTAGAGCCGCCGTTGCGATCCCCTCCACCTCAGAGACTGTTCCAGCGACGAGTTCGATGTCGAGCCCGAGCAAGAATAGGACGATATCTAGCGCGTGGGTTAGGTGGGAAAGCAGGAAAGACCGCCGGGGGTCACCCAAGGACCATCGATCTCCACGGGGCTTGCTCGCCAAGAAATTGATCGATAGCGCCACAGGTTCGCCGAAATCGGGACTTTGTATCCACTGTTTGGCGCGCCGTAGGGCCGGCGAGAATGAAAAGTTGTGCCCAACTCCGATCACTGATCCCCGAGTCGCCAGCTCATGGAAGGACTTCGCCACTGCCGATGACACGGCCAGTGGCTTCTCGAAGAACATGGGCATTCCATGGCGGGCGCACTCGGCGAGGACTTCGGAATTTACCTGCGGTGTCGCCGCAACGACTACGCCATCCAGACCAGGGTACAAGACTAGTCGATTAAGAGACCCGACAAACTCAATAGCCGGATAACTCTGGGCCAAGTCTCTCTCTAGTGGGGCATAGGCAGCGACAACGGTCCCAAGATCGGTGCCTGCAATAGCCGGAAGAATCGATTCTCGGACGTGTGGCCCGAACCCGACCAGCCCGATTCGTGCTGGTCGCGCGCGGTGTTGATGGTCTTCAAGTGGTCGTGATAAGTCGACTCTTGTTGGCACGGCTATCCCCCGGACGAGTCTTTCCCGCTGTCGATTCGATGCAGCTGCGACACCCAGTCATCGATTGTCGGGTAGATCTTTGGATCTAGGCCGAACGCTGGGCCCGTGAACTCGCCTGCAATGGGAACCGTCTTCGTATTGCCGCCATTTGCGCTAATCGTGCGGCGTCTCTGTGTCGTATATGTCGAGAGCAAGAGATGGTCTTCGTCGAAGCGGACTGAGCATATCCAGCGCAAATCTTCCACGGGGAATGTCTTGATGGTACCCTTTCCTCCTGCGGCCTCGTTGAGGTCTTCAGCACGCTTAGTCGTGTCTTCGATCTCGCGACGTTGCTCCGCTTCGGATTTGCCAGTTCTCGCGCGGATTACTTCAAGATTCGCTTCAAGTTTCTTCTTTAGCTCGGTGTTCTGAGTAGCTTCTGGAAGCATGGGGACAAATAGGCGGAGCGTGCCTCCACGTTTGAAGAAACTGATCCATGCCTGGGCGCGCGGAGTGTCAGCCCAGCCTTCCTGCAAGGAATCGTCAGGATGCTTGGCGGATTTTGACACAAAGAGTCCGTCCCAGCCGTGCACGTTTACTTCGATGCGATCCGAGCGGCGTATCGCGCGGTTCCAATTAAAGTCCTCGACGCGAGGGTATTCGTCGACATTGCGAACATAATTGGCCGCTATGAGGAATGCTACAATGGTCCAAACAGCAGTTGCGCTGAGGGAAATGGCAAACGCAGACCAGAATCCCCAAGAGCTCCCCTCGGGGTGCCCTGTGGCCCCAACATACCCTTCATATAATCGCCAGGCGCCGAGGCTAACTAGGACTCCGAGGAACGTGAGGCCAGCCAGCATTACCCAGTGTCGTTCAAGGAGGCCGTTGAGTCGCCTACCGAACTTGAGAAGTCTCCTATTCAACGCGCTATCTCATCGCGCGTTATGAGAGGTGTGGAGTGGGGTGTACCGGCTCTGCGACAACATTAATCCAGCGCTTTCCGTTTCTAGGGTCAACATTCTGCCATTCAACAATTGTGCTCAGTTTCGCCCGCTGCAGCATGGAATGCCATCCATCTAGCGTCCACCTGGTACGGAATCGCTTCGGGGCTCCGTCGTAATCGCGTTTCTCCTCGTAGCCCTCCACGGCCGCATCGTGGATTGTCGTGGCCAGATAGATAATGCCGGCTTCGGTGAGCAGTTTTTTCATGAATTGAACAATGGAGGTGGCTTCAGCACTGGGGAAGAGGTGTATGAAGGCCTTTGCGAAGACCAAATCGTACTTCGTGTCATCGTTCAGAACTCGAATATCGGTACATTGGAGGTGACTCATGGGGGAATTCTGAGCGGAGATTCGCAGCATTTCTGGGGAAATGTCGACGCCAGTGGTTCGACTTCCCCTGTCGTGGAACATCTGGAGGTTAACCCCTGCCCCGCAGCCGACGTCCAACACACTGGGAGGGCGCGGAGCGCGCCAGCGCCAGATCCCGAGCACCCGATTCACAATGGGCAGGTCATTTCGTGCATCGCTCGCTGCGCGAGAGCCGTACTGACGTGCAACCAGCTCGTACGCGTGCCGGTTGACCTCGACGATCTGTGCTCCCGCGGTTGACACCATTCCCATCCTCTGTGAACTCAGGCTAAGGATAGCCATACGCTGCCCCGCTCGTGTGCCCACGGCGCTCGGCTCGGACGAGGACCGCGGGGTCCGGACCAGCATAAGCGCGACACGCTGCCCCCGACCGCCCACTCCCACCGCGGGCCGTTCGGTGATGCGGCGCGAACGCCGGGTGGGACTCGTCACTCAAGCGCTTCGGGTTCGTGGGTTGCGGTGCGTCACACATCGCAGCCTGTGAGATGGTGACGATTGTCGTTATGCAGGCCCCCCGCTGAGCTCAGTGTCCATTGCAAACCACATCACCGGTCGGCGGCGAGCGGCCGGACACTACCTCGTTGGGGTGGGCCACGGGGCACCAGATCCGACTCCCACAGCACTGGCCTTGCGGTGCTGGATCGGCGCACCCCAGGAAGCGCCGATCCGCCCGAGCGCAGACGGTGAAGATCGGACCTAGGCTGGACCAGTCCTGGACTTTGGCGTTATGTAGGCTGACGCCGTGCCAGTGGGACCAGGCGAACAACGGCGCACCGGCGGCGGTCGCAGGTGGTGGCTTCCGATCGCATTGACCGCGGCTGCGCTGGGGCTCTTTGTATGGTCGTATCAGGTCCAGTTGACCGATCCTTGGTGGAGTTCAACGCTTGGCAATATCGCCGGGACCACACTTCTTCTGGTGCCGGCTGATCTGGCTTCTCGGAGCTTTTCGTTCCCAGGTGGCCGCCACCCAGCTGGTTGCCGAGACCGCCCAGGCCCGCGCGGACGTCGCGCTGCATACTGCTGAACACACTGCCGAGTCGCTTGCTGAGATCGAGAACAGGCTGGTGGCAAGCCAGACAGCCGAGCTCGATCGGGAGATCGCGACTTACCAGGACGTGCTCTCGAACGCGTCTAGGGACGCGCTTGTGACCGCCCTTCGACGCGCAACGGAGCGTGGATTGATCACTCCAAACGGAGTGCGGGTCCCGGTGTGGTGGACGACCCTGCACTACAGGTTCGTGGTTGATGGCAAGGAAGGACCTCTTATCGTTCGGCTAGAACATGACGACCAGAGTGAGATCACTCAACTCGCATGGGCTGACGAGGAGGACGCCGAGACTTTTTATGGGCGCTTGGTGTTAGCGGTCAGAAATGCCGGTCAGGACCTCGGGACCGGACTTAACCTGCCGACAGAGTCTGTCTCGCGGGTGGTTGAGATGCTTGCCGACGTGACCCGGCTACGTTCCCAAGAACCCCTCGGCCTACGAGACACGTTGCGGGCGATCATCGAAAGAAGGGACGGCTGGTACTTCACAGAGAGCCTGGTCGTGCCGGCTGATCACCTCGATTACACGATCCAGGTGTCGCGACTGGGTGAACCAGATTGGGAAGAGCACCTGCACCGTAAGGGCTGGAATAACAACCCCGTCGAGGCGATCGAGTTCGCCCGGCGCATGTATGGAATCCCGCGCCGTTCGGGCACCTCAGGAACAATCTGATCTAATCCGAGGAAGAGCTCGATCTGCCCTGCGCCTGGCTGTACCGAGGCTATGGCGTCGGGCAGCTTGACTGCGCGAGATGACGCAGCGCGATATGGACCTGCTTCATCTGAACCACTGAGACGTCACCGATGGACTACGGCCACCTCAATCGAGAAGTGTTGTCCGGTCTCCGCGGCTGCCCTGCTTAGGGAAGTCGTAGGCAGTCAACGAGGCGGTGGACAGGCATGAGGGCGAGATCGATCTTGCGGCAAACCTTCACTACGGCGCTGAAGATGAAGCAGCAGGGAGCGTCCGCGTGACTCGGCCGGTGGCGGTCGAGGAGCTGCTTCAGGCGTACCGGGCGTTGATGGCTGGTCAGTTCCGCAAGCAAACCTCGTTGCAGCCAGCAGCTGGCGGTGATTCCGCCTCATGGCCTGGCCGGAACGGACGGGTGATCCTCGTCGCTGGCTGTATGCCCTCTGCTGGGGTGTCAACGGTGGCGCTGGCATTGGCGAGCCACGCCGGTGACGCCCGTGTCGTGGAGTGCTGCACGGTCGCCTCGTCGGGGCTGTGCGCGACGGCCTGTGCGGAACTGGGCAGCGTGGATGGCTGGGTTCAGGGCTCGCGGGACACGCTGCTGATTGAGCGGCGCGGGGACCGGATCGCAAGCGTCGGACGGCTCCCTGCGCCGGCTGCGACTGACCGGTCCTGGACGGTGCTGGACTCGTCGTGGGACCTCGGTGTGCTTGCCACCGATCCGGGATGGCTCGGAGACCTGGCCCGCACATTGCCAGAGGTGGTCCTGGTCACCCGGGCGACCGTGCCCGGCATGCGACGCCTCGACATCGCGCTGACCACCCTTGGAGCAGAGCGCGCTCTCGTGGCGGCGGTGGGCGCGGACCGGCGTCGTTGGCCCAAGCCGGTCGACGCGGCAATGAGCCCCGTGACTCGGCAACTCCAGGCGGAAGACCGCCTGTTCTCGATCCCCTCGGTTCCGACGTTGAGCGTCGCCGGTCTCACTCCCGACCCGTTGCCGAAGTCCGTGATGGCGGCGGTCGCTGATCTGTTCACAGCGTTGAAAGGTGCACGTGCATGATGCTGGCCACAATCTCGGCGGCGACCTCGCTGGCGCTGCATCACGCAACCGCGGGTACGGGGCTCTTGGCCGGTCTGCCGTTTGCTGATCCCGATGACGACAAGAAGGGTGTCATTGGCACCGTGTGCCCCAAGGCGCCGCCCGGTGCTCAGGCGCCGGTGAACGACATCCTCGGCAACATCTTGTGGGGTGTCGGCGTGCTGTTCTGGGTTGGGGTGGTCGTCACGATCGGAGCGATCGTGGCTGGCCGCGTGTTCAACATGCCCCACGCCTCCAAGGTCGGCGTGATCGGTCTCATCATCATCTTCGTGGCGGCGATCGGCTACCAGGTTGCCCCGGGGATCGTTGGCGCGATCCTCGGCAACGGCTGCATCAGCGGCTGAGGCGACCAGCCATGTTCGACGAGCTTCGACGGCGCCGGGACCAGCGCCAGCAGGCCCGCAAAGCACGCCAGGCTGAGCCATGGGGTCGACCTCGTCTCCTGGCGATGCTGGTGGGCGCGGGACTAGCGATGGCCGCCATGGTGGTCGGCCTGGGATTGATCGCCTGGTACATCTGGACTGACACGCCGGGGACCGCCGCCGGTGGCGTGGCGGCATCGACGCCGGCGGCGCCGCAAGACGTGGCGAGTGTCCGGGATCGGATCGCGGCCGCCCCCATGATGAGCGTTGGTCGTGAGGCTGCGTTCACCCCTGACCCTGCCGCGGAGCCGGCGGCACCGATCCGCGTCCCGCAAGCCCGGACCGATTTAGGTCCGGCCGATGTACCTACCGGCTTTCCCCAGACTCCGGAGGGCGCGGTCGGCCAGTTGGCTGCGATCGAGCGTGTGGTGCTGGAGACGATGAGCCTTCCGCTCGCGCAGGAGGTTTACCAGGCGTGGGTACGGCGGGGCGGACCGAGTTTCGGGCAGTGGGAGATGACCCGCAATGTGCAGGCGTTCTTGACCGCCGCGCGGCAGGGCGGCGGGGAGAAGGACATCTCCACGCTGGTCAGCGCCACCCCGGCTGCAGCCATGGTGAAAGGTACCGACGGGCCGGGCTGGGTGGTGGTGTGCGTCCTGATGGACATCCGCGCGGCGGTCACGGTCGAGGCCCGTATGGGGTATGGCCACTGCGCTCGTATGGAGTGGATCGGTGGACGGTGGCAGATCAGCACCGGGGCCGTGCCCGCCCCAGCCCCCTCGACCTGGCCGGGTTCACGGCTTGCGGTGCAGGCCGGTTGGCTCACCTGGACCGAACGCGGGTGACCTCGTGGGATTCTGGGACGACTTCGGTGACGGGCTGGGCGACTTTAACCCGTTCGACACGCTCGGTTCCGCAGCAGCCAAGATCGTGGCTGACGGCTGGATCGCGGCCTGGCTGAGCATCTGGAATGCAGGGCTGTGGCTGCTGCGTCTGGTGCTGTCGTGGAGCGACGCCTGGCTCACCCCGGACCTGAGCGCCAACGGTCCCGGCCATGACCTGTATCAAGTCACCTTCTGGATCGCCGGCGTGCTGCTGCTGATCATGGTCATGGTCCAACTTGGCATTGCCGCCTTCCGCCGCGACGGCAAGGGGCTGGCCCGGGCAGGCATCGGGCTGGGCCAGTTCGCGGTGATCGTGGGTGGCTGGATCGGCTACACGGTCGGCGTCACAGCCGCCTTCAGCGGCCTGACCAGGGCCACGATGGAATCGCTGATGGGCGTCACCAGCTGGCGCGACTGGGACCTCTTCACGCCCGTCGAGGCCAAGACGGTCACCGAGGGTGCAGTGGCGGTTCTGCTCGGCTTCCTTGGCCTGCTGGTCTTGCTGGCCGCCATCGGACACCTCGTGATCCTGCTGATCCGCGCGGCCACTTTGATGGTGCTGGTCGCCACCGGCCCGATCGCCGCCGCCGGACTGGCCTACGACGGCACCCGGGTCTGGTTCTGGAAAACGTTCCGGTGGTTCCACGCTGCGGCCGCGACACCGCTGATCGTGGTTCTGGTGAGCGGGGCGGGAATGAAGTTCGCCGAAGGTGTCGTCGCCGGGAAGGCCGGTTCGGTGGAACAGACGATCGGCACCGCGGTCCCCGCGATCGTGCTGATCTGCGTGGCGATCGTGTCCCCATTGGCGTTGTTCAAGCTACTGGCCTTCACCGACCCCGGCACCGCCTCCGGTGCCGCGATGCGGGCCGGCTTGGCATCCCTGGGCGGCATGCAAGGTCTCCTTGGCGGCAACCCGACTGCCGGCGTCACCGCCGGCGGGGGCGACACGACTGGGTCGGATGGCTCGGCTCGGACAGCGGGCGAGGCGAGCGCTGATGAGGTCACCACCTCGAAGGCAGCCAGCGCGGCGCAAATGGGCTCCAGTTTGCTCGGCCCTGCCGGCATGGCCTTTGCTGCCGGCCTGGGGGCCCTCATGAAGGTCGGATCGGTCGGAGCTTCCGTGATGGCCGACGTCACCAACCAGGAGGGCGTCGGACACAACAGCTACCAGCCCGACTACCTCGGCGGCGGACGCGACGGTGCCGCACGCGCCAACCGGGAAGCCAACGGCGACAACACCAATGAGCCCGACCCGGACACCGAGACACCTGACTCGCCACCGCCCGACCCTGGACCGCCACCCCCTCCGAACCCGCCACCCGCGCCTGCGCCTGCGCCGACACCCGGGCCGGATGGCGCGCCGGGACTCCCAGCCGGCAGTGGCTCACCCGCCGGTGGCGCCGGCGGGTCTGGTGGCAGTGGTGGTGCCGGTGCCGCGGCAGGAACGGAGGCGGCTGAGGCCGCCGTGGTGGTGCTGTGACGACGAGCGTTGAGGAGGTCTGGTGATGGCGGCGGTGTTCAGCGACTACACCCGCGACCGAGTGGGTCTGTTCTTCGGAGTCACCGGGCTGCAGCTCGGGCTGGTCGTGGCCGGCTCCCTTCCGGTGATCTGGGCCATGAATCGGGAACGCTGGTCACTGCTGTTCATGCTGGCGGTGTCGTGGGCGGTGTGGACGGCCCTGGTGGTGATCCCGATCCGGGGACGCTCCGCAACGGGTTGGCTACTGGCGACGCTGGCGTTCGCCGCAGGCACGGTACTGGGTTGGACCAGTTGGCGCTCACGGGCGTCGCGGGGGCGTGCCGGGAAGATCAACGAGCCTGACCTACCCGGTGTATTGACCGGAGTCAGGGTCCATGACGGACCCCCGCAGGGTGTCACCAACACTCGGGTTGCTCTCATCCAGGATCACGCTGCCCGCACCTGGGCAGTGACGGCGGCCCTGGTTCATCCCGGTCTGGCGCTGGCCGACCATCTCGAGCGCGACGCGCTGGGCAAGGGACTCACCGAGCTGCTCAACGCTTGCGCCCGCACCGAGCTGATCAGCGAGGTTGCCTTCATGGTGCGTTCGGTGCCTGACGACGGCGCCGAACGCGAACGGTGGATGGCATCCCATATCCGGCCGGACGCGCCGCTGCTGTCACGCATCGTGAACACAGAGTTGGCGGCAAGCCTCAGCAGCGCCAGCATCCGCACCGAGGCGTTCGTCACGCTAGTGGTGCCGGAATCCCGACTGGCGAAGGAAGCCAAGGAGTTCGGCGGCAACGTCGACGGTCGCGCCAGGGCGATGCACATGCTGATGAGTGAGGTGTCCAGCCATCTACTCACCGGCATGCGGGCAGTGAGCGTGGACTGGCTGACCTCACCCGAACTGGCAGCTGCCGTGCGTACGGGTTTCGCGCCGGCGGATCGGGCCGGCATCGTGGAGGCGCTGGCTGCCCGGGAAGCCGACGGCGGCGTCAACGCCGATGTCCCCTGGTCGCAGGCAGGCTCTGCCGGCGCGCAGCTGGCGGCTCGCCACTATCGCCACGATGCCTGGTGGTCGATCGCCTCCACCCTGCAGCTGCCGGCCAAAGGCGCCCAGATGGGTGCGCTGGCGCCGGTGCTGCGACCCACTGAACCCGGTGAGCGTCGCTCCATGGTTGTCGTCTATCCGATCGTGCCGGCATCGCGGGCCGACAGGCAGACCATGAGCGGCGAGTGGAAGGCCGACATCGCTGAAACCCTACGGATCCAGGCGAAGATCAAGCCGCGCGCCAAGGAGCGGGTGGATGCCGCGCAAACCCGAAGCCTGGACGCGAAACTGGCCACCGGTCACGCGTTGCTGCGGCCCTACGCGGTGGCGTGCGTGACGGTGCCGCTCACGGCCGACATCGCCGAACACGGCCGCCGACTCGACGGGTCAATCCGACGTTCGGGCTTCGCGCCGCTGCGACTCGACCCAGTCCACGACGCCGGCTTCGCAGTTGCGAATCTGCCGCTCGGTGTCGGGCTGGACCATCGGGGCCGATCATGAGCCGCGCCACCCGCACCGGCCGGGGCGTGGAGCGGTTGATGACCGACTTCGGCCACGAGCTGCCCCGACGACCCGGCCCGGCCACCCAGCCTTCGCAGCCACACCTGTTCACCCCCATGCCAGCACGAGGACGACCTGCCCGCGAGCAGGGCTGGAGCCCGGCCTCGGCCCCAGTTTCGGTGTGGCGAATGACCAGCGATCAGGCTCCCGTGCTGTGGCCCTTCATCACGGGCAGGGCGCTGCCGGCCTCGGGCGCGCAGATGGGTATCGACATGCTGTCGGGGACCAGCTTCTTCGCCGATCCCAACGGCTGGGTGCTGGACGAGGCCATCCCGGTCAGCAACCCGAACATGTTCTTCTACGGCGCTCCCGGCATGGGCAAGTCAGGAACTGTCAAAGGATTCGCATCGAGAATGATCTCCTTCGGCTATCGGATCCTGGTGCTTGGTGACGCCAAAGATGAGTACGAGGCGCTGTGCCGGGCCTTCGACGTGGAGCCGATCGCGATCGGCCAGGGCCTGACTGCACGGGTCAATCCGCTGGAGTTTGGCCCATTGAAGCACGGCTGGGAGGGTCTGGCGGCTGAGGAGGCCCGCAAACGTGCAGCGATCGTGTTCAGCCGCTGGCTGACACTGATCCGCGGCTTGGTCGGCTCACAAAGGATCGGCCAGACTCCGGTCCCGTTCGGGCCGAGCGAAGAGGCTGTGGTGGAGGCGGCCCTGCGTCGCCTCACGGGCTACAGCGACGGTAGAACCACTCTCACTGAGACCACCATCCCGCTGCTGTGGCACCTGCTCGCCAACCCATCCCGGGAACTCGTCGAAGAATGCCGCTACGGCTCGGAGCGCCAGTTCCTCGACCAGACCCGGCTGCTTCGTGACGCCCTCGGCAAACTCGTCGGCGGCACCCTCAAAGGCCTTTTCGACGATTACACGACCATCAACTTGGATTGGACCGCACCCATCCAATCTCTGTCGCTGTCCCGCCTGGAAGGACTGGGCGACGAAGCGACCGGAATGGCACTGCTCGTACTCAACAGTTGGGGGCGCGCCATGCGCGAACTCGCCCCCGCCGGGGACATGCGGATAGTGATCCGCGATGAGGCGTGGAAAGTGATGCGGCTGGGCGTGGACGCAGTGAAGAGCCTGGACGCAGACTTCCGGCTCTCGCGCCGTGACGGGGACGTGCAGGTGGCAGTTGCGCACAAGCCCGATGACACCAGCAGTGTGGGCGATGTCGGATCGCAAGCAGCGCAGATCGCGAAAGATCTCGTCCATCTCGCCGACACCAAAGTCCTGCACGGCCAGGACCGGGAGATCGGCCACCAACTCGGTGACCTGCTCGGCCTGAACGACATCGTCGTCGACTGGGTCACGGGCTGGTGCCGACAGTCGCCCGGCCGGGCCGTCTGGCTGGTCGGCGATCTGGTGTTCCGGGTCCGAACCATCCTGCATCCGATCGAGAAGCAGCTCGCGTGGACCAACACAGCCCTGGAAAGGGCCTGACATGACACGGCTCGCCGAGTCGAGACCCGGCGTCGGTCGCCAGCCAGATCTAGCGGATGGAGCAAGCGTGTTAAGCGAACAGTTCTGGAAAGGCGAGGCCTACCCGGGGGCCGGGGAAACGATGCGGGAGGTGGTCCTCAGCCCCACCCTGCATGCCGCCGCCGTTCGCAGCGACGACCGAATCTGCGGAGCGGTTGTCGCACCGACTCAGGGTTCGTTAGGGCTGTCGCTGATGCCCAAGCCGCCGGGGGAGTGGCAGTGGACCGGCGTTGACAGAGCGGAGGTTGAGTTGATCAGGCAGCCCTCCGGCGAGGTGCGATGCGATCTGCTTCCGACAGGCCGAGATGATGTCCGTCAGCCGGTGGGTGACGCTGGGGCTGCGGACGCGCTGGGGTTGGATCTGCGCACCTGGTTGTCGGTACGTGCAATTGTCGAGACCGGACTGAGCGCTGCTGCGGCGATGACATATCGGGCAGCCGAGCGCGCAGTGGACTATCCCCCTCGGGTCAATCCCCAGGACGTTGCACGCAGGTTCGCCGAACTGACGGACCGAGCCGCCCCGCATTGGGAAGTCGTGAGCAGTCAAACCGACAGTCGACCCAGGTCCCCCTCACTCGCCGCACCGCGCGGCTGGCCGCTCGGCCCTTCCCTCTAGACCTGGTCGTGCTGATCGAGATGACGATTCAGAGGAACCCGCGCCGGCTGAGGAGAGCCTCGGTCCAGACACCGAGCGGCGCGATGCCTACCCGTACTACGGAGCTGCACCCAATGCGGTTGGCCGGGTCGATCAGCCTGGCACGCGGCCGGTGGCCCGGCGGATTTCGAGCGCACGGGAATGGCGGTGAGCGGCCGTGAAGGGACTGTGCGTACTGCTGGGGCTGGTGCTGATCACGATCGTGGCTGTCCCGGTCGGGCTGGTCATGTTCACCGCCGTCCTGCTAGCTCCGGCGATCACCGAGCAGATCCGGCTCGACCCCTGCTCCGCCTACGACACCACCACACTCCAGTCGGCCACCACAACACACCTCGCGACCGGCCGAAGCCGGACCATCGCCACGTTCGAACTGCCGCCGTGGGGGACACCCCGGCACCAATCACTCCGAAGCCCGGCCCGGGCGATCCCTGGACCAGTCAAGAAGCTGTACCTTGCCGCCGCCACCCGCTATCGAATCCCCTGGCAACTGCTGGCTGCGATCGGCATGGCCGAGACCCGCCACGGCCGTGCCAAGGCCGTCAGCTCGGCCGGCGCGAGGGGGCTGATGCAGTTCATGGCGGCAACCTTCGCCCAGTACGGCGTCGACGGCAATCACGACGGCCGCATCCAGATCAACAACGATGCCGACAGCGTCTTCTCAGCTGCACGATATCTGGTCGCCTCCGGCGTACGGAACGGTCAGGCCGGCGTCATCCGGGCGCTATGGGCCTACAACAGGTCCACCACCTATCGCAACGACGTCTTGTACTACGCCCACAGCTACACCGGCACCGGTGGCGGCGTGGTGAGCCTCAGCGATGACAGCGAGACCTGTCTACCTTCCGGTGACGGTGTTCCGGGGTTCAGCGGCGGCGACTGCCCTCGATCTGGCTCGCCGGCCGAGCGCGGTCTACTGCCGAGCGCGCTGCACGGCCTGCGGTGCGTGAAGGCAGCCTTCCCGGCCATCGTGTCGATGGGTGGCAAGGGCGGACGCCCGATCGGAACCTCCGACCATCCCAAAGGTCTCGCCGTGGACTTCATGATCCCGCGATGGAGCACCAGCAGCGGGCGTGCGTTCGGCTGGAAAGTGGCCCGCTGGGTTACCGCTCACGCCAAGCAACTGCGCGTGAAGTACGTCATCTGGGATCGGCGCAAGTGGAACCCGGCCGTGAACACGACCTGGCGGCCCTACCGCCACCCCCTGGGCAACACCAACCCGACGCTGAGCCATCGCGACCACGTCCACGTCAGCTTCCACCGCTGACGGGGTAGCGATCAGAAGGAGGATCATCATGCTGCAGACGAACCGCCGCCGGGACCCCTACCCATACACCTGGGAGATCCCCGTAGGCATAGCCACCGCTGTTTTGCTGCTGCTCATCCTGGCCGTGCACACCGGTAGAGGACTGGCCTGCTGGTTCGCCGGCGCTGGCTGGGCATGGCCCTCGAGCAGAACCCTGTTCACCAGCCTGCCCGATCTGCTCACGGGCAATGCCGGCGCTGGCCTGGCCGACCCGACGCACGCATCGCTGGTGTCGTCGACCGTCCTGATGGGCTGGATCCTCACCGTTCAGATCGTCACCTTCGCCGTCGGGATCGCCGCAACCGGCTGGATCCTGCGCCGTTGGGGGCCACACCGGATGAAGGGAATGGCAAGCCCAGCCGAGGCAGAACAACTGCTCGGAATCAGCCAGCTCCGCAAAGCCGCTGCAGTCATCCGGCCCGACCTCTACACACCAACTCGGAAAGGCCGCGGCCATGACGGCTACCACCCGGCACCCTGACGTCCGCCCGCGAACTCAACGGCGACGAGCAGCTGCCACGACCAATGCTGGGCGCGGCCATCGAGCTGTCCCAACGGCGACGTCAGGCCGGTCGTGACCGAACACGACCACATCGACGGCTACCGGGAGTGGTTCCTGTCCGGCGAGGAGTTGGACGCGACGAGGACCAAGATCGCCGCGCTGAACCGGCGCGCCGTAGGGCGCGGCTTCACCGGCCGGATCAAGGTGGAGGCGCGGCCCGCCACCCGCTCCCACGTGCCTGCTCAGGGTGCCCCCACGGTCACCGAGCATGGGTTCGCGGTCACGATCAGCGGTGAACCACCCTGCTACAGCGGATGGCGCTTCATCGCGGCCGCCGACGTCATTCCGCAACGACCCGCCACCGCAGCGGACCAACCAGCCGGTGCGGCAGCCGACAGCCCCGGCATCGCGGCCGGCGCGGCGCGGGTCGTGCTGCGCTACGCACCCGGTGCGGACCCGATAGACAACGCGACGGTCCGGCCGGGGGAGTGCGACCACTGCCACACCGTGCGGGCGCGCGGAACCACTATCCTGGTGCAGCACGAGCGGAGCGGTGAACTCCGACAGGTCGGCCGGTCCTGCTTGAAGGACTTCCTCGGGCACACCGCGTTGCCTGTGTTCATCGACGCGGACCAGATCGCCGATCAGGTTGAGCGCAGCATGCGCGGAGCGCAGCAGGCCGCAGCCTGGGATCTGCACTCCGTGCTCACCTACGCCTGGGCCACCGTTGAAACCTACGGCTGGGCACCCGCCTCCAGTCCACACTCAACGCGCGATCTTGTAGCAGAGGCCCTTGCTGGCGGACCACGCAGTACGGAGGTGTTGGCCAGTATCAGGGCAAAGCTGCCCGAGGGGGAGCAGATGGCGCCCCGAATCGTGACCGATTTGGTCAACGGGCTGGAGGGGCGCGGCGGCTACGAAGCCAACCTGCTCAGCATCCTCAACGCCGGCGTCGTGGACCGACGCAAACACCTCGGACTGGCCGTCAGCACCATCACGGCCTGGCACCGGATATCGCAAGCCAACGCACGTTCGGCCAAGCCAGAACCCTCCCGCACCATCGGCTACGCCGGCGAGATCGGAGCCGCGATCACCCTGTCGGGCACGATCACCACCGCGATGTGGATCGACGGCTACCACCGCAACTCCCCACCGCAACGGCTCATCATCCTCGACTGCGGCGACGCCGTGGCCAAGATGATCACCGCAGCCGGATGGGCAGACGACATCGACCGCGGCGAGCCCCTCACCGTCACCGCCACGGTCAAGGCCCACACCGACTACGACGGCGTTCCCCAGACCGTGCTCGTCCGCCCCAAACGCCTGGACCATCCACAGGTTGCCGACCCGCGCCCAGCTCCGGCCGGCCCCGTCTGGGAGCAGGTGCGGCAAGTGCCGCCTCAAGCCCGGTTTCAAACGGCTCCATTGGCGTCTGGCCCGCCGCCAACGCCGGACCTAGCCGTCTAGCCACCCACCCGAGAGGACCAACCGCTATGGCAACCCCCATCAACAATCAGCCGAGCCGGTCACCGGTCACCTCCCGCCACGAGGAACTACCTGGTGGACGACGGCCATCGCCGCACGACTTCGCCATCCGCGCCGACCTTCGTCGCAAGGAGGACACCATGAGTGAACAGACACCGCCGCAGCTACACGCCCGGACCCTGGGCGATCTGGCCGAACTCGTGCCGTATCTGGTCGGCTTCGAACCTCGGGACTCCCTCGTCGCGCTGGTCATCGACCGCGGCCACGTTGCGGTCACGGCCAGGGCCGATCTCGCCGACGCCGGCCAGCCCGGAGGTATCGAGACCATCTTGGGACGCCTACTCGCGCGCTATCCCCAAACACCCGGTATCTACCTGATGGCCTACACCGACAACGCTCAGTCCGGCTGGGACCTCCTACAACGGGGACAACAGCACCTGGGAATGAAGTGGGCGAACTCGATGCTGATCAACGGGGACACCTGGTACGCACCAGGCGGCGCCACCGGCGCAGTGAACCGCAGCGGTCCGCTCGCCGCAGAGGCGACCTTCCACGGCCTACAGCGACGCGACAGCCGCAGGGCGGTTGCCGCCGACCTTGCCAGCCCACCAGACACCCCAGCAATGCTCGCCCAGCTGGAGGCCGCTACCGACGCCCTGGCCGACCTGCCGCAAACCGCGGACATCGCCACCCTGATCGACCGATCGCAAGCCCTGGTGAACAGCCACCTCAGCCACCCCGAACGACTGACCACCCCTGACGCCATCGAGATGGCGATCCTGACCCTCCACAACGACGTCCGCGACGCCGCGCTACTGTCGATCACCACCACCAACGCCGAACAGCACAGCAAGCTGTGGACCACAGTCGTGCAGCGCACACCAGCCGTCACCGCCGAGGCCCCGTTGTTCCTCGCAGGCATGGCGTCATGGATCAACGGCGACGGAGCCCGCGCCGCCGTCGCCCTGCAACGTCTCGAAGCCGAACCACGACCGCTACTGATCGGCTCTCAACGCAGGCTCGCCGAGATCATCGACAACGTCATCCCACCCCAGGTGTGGGACATCGCGCGACACCGAGGACTCCTCGGCGCCCACCCTGCCGCGCGTGCAGCCGCCATCCGCACCGCAGGGAGCTGGGAGACCGTCACCCCACCGCAGCCCACCGACAGGCCCGACCCACGTCGCCACAGCCAGGCTCCGCGGCGACTCGGGCCATCCATCTAGACACTGACAACGACTGCCCGTGCGGCGAAGGAGAGATGAGATGTACCGGCGCACCAAGATTGACCCGACCGCGATCGGCTGGCCGATCGGACGCGCAGCCGAGCCACGCGCCGGTCAGCTGTGGTGCCGGTGGGACCGCACGACCGGGGTGATCGGACCACAGGGCAGTGGCAAGACCCTCGATCTGTTGACCCCGGCACTGCTTGCTGCCCCCGGCGCGGCGCTAACTACCCTGACCAAGACCGAAGACCTGCTGCTCTCGATCACGGCCCGCGGCAGGGGTGGTCGTGCGACACCGGTCCTGGATCCGTTCAGCCAAGCCGATGGCGTTCCGGAGTTGCTGTGGGATCCGGTCCAAGGCGGCGCTGATCCGATGGTCGCGGAACGGCGTGGCCGAGCCTTCACCGCCGGCACGATCAAGACCTCAGGTCAGGACGACGGGGCGGCACGGTTCTATGCTGCGGAGGCGGCCAAGGTCTTGCAGTGCTACTTCCACGCCGCCGCACTTGCCGGCTACCGGCTGGACCGGCTGATCGGCTGGGCGAAGGCGCCGTTGGCCACTCACGAACCTGCCGAAATCCTGCTCAATCATCCCGCCGCGGCACCCGCCTGGCACGGCCTGCTCCAAGGAGCACTGACCGGCGATCATCGCACCGCCAGCAACACCATCACCACCGTGCAGCAGGCACTCAGCCTCTTCTTCCAACCCCAGATCCTGCGCCGCTGTGTGCCTGGACCCGGCCGTCCCGCCACCGACATCGCCCAAGTCATCCGCGACCGAGGCACCTTCTACCTGCTCGGCCGAGAAGACCCCTATGCCTCCGCGTCACCGCTGATGACCGCCCTGACGGAACACATCCTCGACACTGCGCTCACGATCGCCAACGACAGTTCGTACGGAAAGCTCTGTCCTCCGATGCTGGCCTGCCTGGACGAGCTCCCCTCCACGGCACCCCTGCCGAGCCTGCGAACCCGCATGGCCAATGAGCGCGCTCTCGGTATCTCATTCATCTATGCGGCGCAGACCTGGGCACAACTGACGTCGACCTTCGGACTCGCCGAAGCTCGCAGCTTGCTCGGCTTGACCAACGTCCTGGTCGTCCTCGGGGGATCAAAGGACATCGAGTTCAACAGGGAACTCTCCGACCTCGTCGGCACCACCCGAATCAACCGCACCACCTGGCAACAGGGCGGAAGTGGCGGCCGATCCAGCCATGGCGAAGACATGGTGATCATGCGACCCGAAGAGATCCGCCGACTACCGGAAGGCCACGCCCTGGTGCTGGCGGAGAACGGCAAGCCGATCCTGGCCAAACTGAGCCGCTGCATCGACGGCAAAACCGGCCAGGTGCTTCTCCAACAGCAGCGACGGGCCCGCCACAATCTCCAACGGCATCGCACCGCCGTCGTGGACCCCGAAGCCCGCGCAATCGCCGCCCAAGCAGGCAGCGACACCCCATGACCGACGACCAGGACAACCTCGCTCTGCCGTTCCCGTGGCCAGACACGCCGGCCCTGATCACCGCCTACAACACCCTGGTAGCCGCTGCCCACGCCGACGACGCCACCAAACAGGCCATCGGCAGCCCCGCCACACTGCCGCGACCATGGGATCCACCGACCTGCACCGACCGCAGACTCCGCGCGGAACTATGGACCTGGCTCGACAAAGTCGTCACATGGTTCAACCACGAGTACGTCTGGGACCACACCGGCGCTGGACTCATCCCCGCCTGCTGGCCCCGCCATCCCCACCTCGTCCACGAGATCGCCGTCCTCGCCGACCAACGCCGACGGGCCGGCCTCGACCTCACCAGCGGCAGCCTCGAAGAATGGCACCGCTACAGCGTCCCCAACTTCATCGACCGACTCAAAGCCCGCACCGGAAGCCTGTGCGACGAACACCACGCGGAATGGCCCGCCGCCGGCCGCTACCGACGTCACACCAGCCGGACAGCCAGCGACGACCGGACACGCCTCTACACCGACGACGTCAACAACCTGCCCAGCAACCACCGACCCGAACCTTCGCCGTCCCGACCGAGACTGCAACTCGTGGACGACGACGGCGTCCCAATCGACCCCTACACCGGAGAGATCCTCTGACATGCACCACCGGGGCCCGGCCCCACCGGTTCCCCCGCTGGCATCCACGGAGCAGCAATGATCTGGCCCAGATCGACACGCTCGCCTAGCATGGCCACAATCCCCACGAACAGCATCACTCGAACATATGATCGAATTATGGCGGAGGGAGGGCAACCAATGAACAGCGCACGGGACCAGCAGGCGGCCCTTCTCGCCCTCACCATCCACAAACCCAGGGGACGCAGTGCGCGGGAACTGGTCAACGAGGTGGTCTGGTCAGGCGACGCCATCGGCCTGTGGAATGAACTTCGAGGCGTAGACCTGTTCGGCGTCAGCGATGAACTGCGTGCGGCCCGTCAGGAAGTAGACGGCTGGATCTCAGCTGGCTACCAGTTCGTCTCGATCCTGGACGCCGGCTACCCGGGTCACTTGCGAGGCGTCTACGACGCACCACCATTCCTGTTCTACCGAGGCGACCTGTCGCGAGCGACCGACGGTGTCTCGATCGTCGGCTCACGCGACGCCTCACCGCAGGCATGCCAACGCGCCGCACGCATCGCCGAACTGCTCGCGCAACGCGGACTGCCCGTCATCTCCGGACTCGCACGCGGCATCGACTCCGCCGCCCACGAAGCCACCATCGACGCCCGCGGCGTCCCAGTGGGCGTGATCGCCACCGGTATCGCCGCGCCCTACACGCCTGCCGCCAGCCGACCACTCCACGAGAGGGTCGCCAAGACCGGCGTCCTGGTATCGCAGTTCATGCCGACCGCCCCCGCGCAGAAACACACCTTCCTCATGCGCAACGCAACGATGAGCGGACTCGGGCTGGCCACCATCGTCGTAGAAGCCGGTGAACACAGCGGTGCCCGGGCGCAAGCGAGAATGGCCATGGAACATGGGCGCCCCGTTCTTCTCACGGACTCAGTGATCGCGAACACGCAATGGGGACGCGAACTGGCCGACGGACGCCGCTCCAACGTGTACCCGGTAGCCGGCCTGCAAGACGTGTCGAACGCGCTTGACCGCATTGTCTGGATGACCAGCGACGACGTGCTCGCCCAGGTCATCCCAGCCGGCTGAACATGAACGACCCCACCCCGATCGATCCGACGGCTCTGCTCCAAGGGCTCGCGGGGACCTACCTGCGGAACCCGCGACGTACCACGGGCGCCTGCGCCGCCTGCTGCGGGGGGGTCAACCCGGAATACATGCTGTGTTACCCATGCGAAGCCTTCCGCCAACAAGGACGCCTGTCGAACGCGGCAGGGTTCTGTATCTACGCTGCACAGGGCACTCAGGCTGGCCAGCTGATGTACGGATACAAGGCGCCCTATCCCGCACGTGAGCACGTCGTTGTGATGTCGCTGCTCCTCCAACTGGCTCTGAACAACCACGCCCAGTGTCCGAGCCGGCTCGTCGGTCAGCGCGTCACCCACTGGGCGGCCGTTCCCTCAACCAGAGGCCGAATCGCCCCCCACCCGCTTCGAGGCATGGTGGCTGCGATCCGCCCCGAACCCGAGGTGGTCTTGACTCACGTTGAGGGTGTTCAGCCCGTTCGGCAGCGGGTCGTGCCCGGTCTCTTCCGATCGGGGGCTTCTCTGGCGGACGGCAGCCATGTCTTGCTCGTCGACGACACCTGGGCATCAGGCGGTACACCCCTCAGTGCTGTTCACGCACTGCGAGAAGCTGGCGCCTCATGGGTCTCCATCATCGCCGTCGCACGCTGGCTCAGTTTCGACTTCATGCGTGCACCGACGTCCGGGCCAACTCTCGACCTCCACCGGAGTCTGCTCTCACAGGTCGTCTACGACCTCAGTGCCTGTCCATTCACAGGGAGCGTTTGCCCTTGAGAAGGAGGGTATCGCCTTAACCGCCAGGATCGGTCCAGCATGGCGTGTCCAGATCCCCGGGCTGAGGACGTGGACGGCTGCTCTTCGGACCAGTATGCGGCCCGAGCAACAGCTGACCTCGGATGACCGGCCCAGCTGGAGTCTAGGTCGACACGCCCTGGGAACCTACTGCGGCAGGCAACGTGTTGGAGCAAGGTCTGCTTGAATCACCACGTGGGAAAGTTGCTGGGCTACATCGTCCTAGCCCTGCTGGGTGTCGTCCTGGCGATCCTGGGTGCGGTACTACACGACCGGCTGAAGGTGTCCGGGCGAATCTCCCTAGGCGTGGGCGGGACCATCGTGGCCCTCGTCTTCGGGTACGCGGTTGTCCAGGTCTGGATGGACGACATCTCGGCTTCCCCGAGCGTCGGCCCCTCAGCAACCGCTCCTGTTAGCGCGTCGGCGGAGCCCTCCGAAGGGGAGGAATCGCCGAGTCCCGAAGCTTCCACCAGCGAGCCTCCTATCCCCAGTGCCAGTCCCGCGCCATCCACTCCTCGAGAAGAATCTGAATCCGCGCCTGCGGCCACGATCTACTACCTGGCTGACATCTATCCAGTGGCAACTGAGAAGGAGAACAGACCTGGTCGCTGCACGGGGGGCTGCACAGGGTTCGGGCCGAGATCCGCGCGGATAGGGACGAACGTCTATCCCAAGAGCTATGTGATGGGCAACGATGGCGATGGACGCCGGAGCGTTGCCACGTGGAATACAGCGCGCAACTGCAGTCGACTGGAGATGACCGTCGGCGTGGACAACTCCACCGTCACACGAAGCCGGTTCACCTTCACCATAAGTAGGGATGGAGAGCCGCCGAAGGAGCTGGCCACGACCGGACTCGCGGATCCCTACAAGGTCAGTGCAGAACTCGACGGTGTTACACAGATCCAGATCGCCGCATACGTCTCTGGGGCTGAGGCGGAGGGCGTCAAGATGGTTCTCGGAGACGCTGTGTTAACGTGCTTTCCCGGTAGCCTGGACCGATAGGCCCGGTATCCTAATTCCTGCCGGTCTCAAGACACCGGAGGGTCGATCGCTGTGCGCGGTCCATGCGCAGCTTCATGAGGCGGGGCCTCCCGTGGCAGCTCTTCCTGATGCGGCCTCCTCTTTAGGCCGAGACTGCGTAACGATTCCTTGTTGCTGGACTTGGGGAGCAGCCCAGATTTCAGCATCGTCTTTCGAACGCGCTTGCTGTTGTCATCGTCATCGACCCTAGGAGGTTCCGCATTTGCGATTGACACTACGGCGGGGTCAGCAGCGACTTGCGGGCGCAACTTGAGCAGCAGACGTGCCATATCCACCTCAACGTCGCTAACGATCACGGGAGGGTCAAGTTGGAGAGATGATTCGTCCTCGGTCATGCCGTCTCCTCACTGTGTAGCTGCAGGGTGACGATGGGTAGCCGGGTACCGGCAACCTGAATGGCCGAGGGTTCATGACCTGAGTGCAGTTCAACTTGCAGCCGTGCTGGCTCGAGATGGACCGCGAGTGAGGCGGCCACGAACTCGGTCAGTGCTTCATCGCCCTTTACGGCGGAACAGAGCGCGTTCAGCTGTGCGATGCCGAGGCGTTGGCGATCTGGCGATGGATCAATCAGAAGGTTCAGAGCGTCTCTTGCCGCAGCCCAGTGCTCTTGCCGTCGTGCCTCATCGGTTGCCCACTTCTCGTGTCTACGATTCTCAGCAGCTCGGCCGCGGCGATCGAACCAGGCTCCCACGAGTCCGCCCACGCCCAGAACACCTGTGAAGGCGACGAGTGCAGCTGCGTACAGCAGGGTGACTGTCGCTGGATCCACGGACTCAGTATGGGGCGGCTAGCTAGCTTGTGTCGCGCAACCTCAGGATGCATCCCAACTCAGGCAGCTTGTGCTGGCGTCGGACCGCTCAGTGCCGGGATGAGAGGCGGGCCCGGATTGAGCCGGTGTGCCGTGGTACGACCTGAACGTTGTTCGGCCGTGGAGTGACCAGCTGATCGTGGTGGTGGCAGGCATCTGCCAGCGGCCGCGTTACCTACTCTCGGCGACGACGGCGTCTGAGTCGGGTGTGCTCAGGTGCTTCGCCGGATGCTAGATCCGGGGGTCAGTTCCAATCGACGAGGCCCGCGGGGGTGCCCGTCGGATCTGTCCGAATCGTGTAGGTGCATCGGCATTTGTGGTTAGAAGCGAGGTGGACATCCGGAGACCCACGCTTTCCACAGCGGCGACTGAGAGGGACCCGATGCCAAGCTCACCTCCTACGGTGAGGGCCATGCCCATCGCCGCCGAACGCGCCTACGCCATCATTGAGCACCACCTCCAGGATCTGCTGACGCAGCACAACCCAGAAGTGGATGTCGTTGGGGACCTTTTGGAGATCCACAGCCTCCTGCTGCTGGCAGGGGTTGCCGATCCGCACCGCGCTGCACCGGGCACCCTGCGGGAAGCAGCAACGCTGATCGTGGCCGACGAAACCCTCGGCATCGGGCGTCTCGCGATCGCCGCTCTCGTGGATCGGTTGGCGTCGAGGCGGTGACCACGCTGGATCGGCTCCTGCGGCAGGCGGAGGTTGCCGCCGGCCAGTTGTCGAGTGGCGCCAGCCGCAACCTTGACGCTGCCATGACTCGCGGCGCCGAGCGCTCTGCTGCCTGGCCACGCCTGGCCGCCCATGGCAACCGACTACTCGAAGCGATCGGCCGGCATAGTCCCACGCTGAGTCGACTTACCCTGGCTACGCCGGTACCTGTGCCGGCCAGCCCGCAGCTGCTGCGTCTTGCCGACCTGTTTGGCGCCGCCGCCGACCTCCTTCACAGCTCGCCGGAGGTGGTCAGTAGCGCCGCACCGATTGAGTGGAGCCGCCAACACCTCCTCGACGGGCATCCCGAGGTCGAAGCGATTTCCGCCGCGGTGTACGCGCCACTGGCGCGGGCCGCGGCCTGGACTCTTGAACCGCTTCATGTGGTGGCTGTCGATGCTCTGTGGAGCAGCGATGTGCTCCAGTTTGGACCGATCCCGATGAGCCTCGATGAGCTGCTCAGCGAGGTTGCCGATGTCGCGTTCTCAACCCATCGTGGATTGACCAGAATGGGTAACCTCACGGCGCCCGGTGACCCGTTGCAGCACCACCTCAGCGCATGGGAGCGCGCCGCCCACGAGGCTCTCAGGCACGAGCCGCACCGACATACCCTGCGCCTGATCTCCTACACACTGGCAGCGCTCAGTGCGGCCGCCGCTCACGGCATTGACAGCCAGACCGACGGCACGTCCCGGGGCGCTGCGGATCGACTTCGTGCGGCCGCAACCACCAGCTTGCGGGCCAGCCGCTGGCCTGACCATGTGCGCCTAGAAGGCCAGGTTGACCGAAGCCTCGCTCTGGCCAGTCACGACCTGCGCAACCAGCTCGTATCACTTCGGTCGCCTGCCGGCTGGCCACCACCTGGGGACAACAGCGGTGCGGCGATTCAGCTTCTACTCAATGCCGCAGCAAGAGTCGCGCACCACCACCACGACGTCATGCACACCATTCCGGTCTGGATCAACAGCCGACACTTGACCGTAGGCAACCACACGCCGGCGTCTACCCGTCGAAAACAACGCGGTGATCCTGACCAGGCCGTGAGGGTCACGCTGGAGGATCGGCGGCAGGGCCGCTGGATTCAGTTGACACCGACTATCCCTCACCCTGAACTGGAGAAGCTCCGCGCCGACAGCAAGCGGGTCGCCGAACTCATCGACAGCGCGCGCCACACCCCGCCCACCAGAACGCCGGACGCCGCCCGCCGCCCCCCAGCGGCAGCCAGAAGCGGGCAGCACGGCCCTGGCCAGCCATTGGCGTCCGCACGGCAGCTTTGCTCCGCGCTCGACTTCAGCCCGCCGACCGGAGCGGGCCAGGCCGTGCGCCAATCCGCTCAGCGCGCCGCGGGCTGGCATCAACTCGCGCAGGTGGGGAATCGCCTGCTGGCCGCCCTAGGCCGCCCGAGCCCCGCGCTCGCCAGCATCAGCGACTCGACACCGCTACCGCTGCCGGTCGACCCCTCCATCCGACAGATCACGGCAGCCATCACAGCGGCGGCCGACCACACCCGTGAACCCGATCCAGTGCTCCACGCCGAGGCCACGGAGATCCTCAAGCGCGTAGCCGAATGGACACTCACCCCGTATCGGCGCTTCGGCTCAGATCCCGGTGTGGTGGCCAGCTCCCTACAGCGGCTCTTGGCGGAGGTGGCGGTGCACGGTCCTCCGCTCAGCAGTTCGGCCGACCCGATCGCCGCCGCCATTCAAGCCTGGCAGAGCGCCGGGCGAGCGGCGCTCGAGAGCAGTCCTTCAGCCTCGACGATGAGTCACCTCTCCGCCGACCTGACCCAGGCAATCACCGCTTTGTCCGACGCCACCATCGCCCTCGGAGAAGCAGGCACAGTCCCAGCCGATGCCGTCGAGGCAATGCTGGGCCACCTGACTACCGCCCGCCGCGCCAGCCATGTCGCCGCAGAATGGCCGGCCCACCTCCGAACGGGTGACAAGCAGGAGGACCCCGAATTGCTGGCACTCCCTGACAAGCTGCGGAGCGGACTACAGCCGACCAGTCGATGGGCAACAGCCCGCAGCGGCCTCCTCGGCGAAAGCTGGCTGCTCGTGGTAGCCAGCAGCGATCTCGCCGTTCGACTCGCGCAGGTTGTCGCAACCCAGCCCATCAGAGCAAGCGGAGAACATTCACGTCGGCAGCCGGGGCGTGAACAGCCCGGTGTGGCGAGCCGGTCGCGGAGGACCGCGCTCGAGATGGACGCTCAACTGATCGAGACAGCCCGCCTGCACCCCGAATACACCAACCGTGAACTCGCGCGGCTGCTCGGCTACAGCTCGCCCGGCCAGGTGAGTTTCCGACTCAATGAAGCGCGAGCGGAGGGGCTTCTACCCCGTAGCGCTCGCGCCAAGTACACCGTCATCGGAGCGGGCCGGGCCGAGTACGACCGGCTGGTCAGCGCCACCCGCGACTTGGCAGCCAGTCTGGTCCTTGTACACGGACTGCTCGCTCGCACCCCACAGCTCTCCTCGCCCGATCCCGGTGCTCGACGACCAGCTGCGAGACCGAGTCACTCGACCGATCGGCCCGAAGACATGCTGCGGTTCGCGACATCGCGATGGGAAGTTGTTCAGCCACCGAATCGGCGTTTCGACGTGCCGGCGCGCTCCGGGCTCACCGGACCGCGCACGATCGTGCCTTGAGGGGCGGCCCTGTTCAATCGTGCTAGGTGAGCGACGTCTTGGCCCGCCCATGGGAAGATTCGGGTGGACCCGCGGCTCTCCTTGGGTGTGGGCTTGGCTGTCGCGAGGAACTGTCTTACGGGTTACGCGGAGTGGTGCGACGGCCAGGATCAGCCAGCTGGTGAGGTTGGGCAGCGTCAGGTCCTGGTGCCTGAGCAGTGGTCGCTCTGGTGCCGGGTCGCATGTTCGTCGCGTCGCGCCAGGTCGTCGCTGATCCGACACTCAGGAGACGGCCCCGTGCAGCTTGGCTGCTGGGGTGCGCCCGGTTCACGGCTTGGCGCGGATCACGGTTCCAAGCTCGCACCATTGGGGCGAGGGCGGCACGCACGATCACCGCGGGGACATCCGCTCGATCGCCAATGTGTTCGGTGCCGCTGGTCCAGCGCCCGCCGGGCTGCGCGGCGAGCACCCGCACCGCGTCGATGATCGCCTCGCTGCCGTCGAGGTGGTCAAGCCGTTCATCGATAAGGGTCTCGGCAAGCGGACGCGCACGGGAGAGTGCGTCCCTGAGCTTCTGCACATGGTTGGTGGCGACCAGGTCGGCCGGGTCGGAACCGTCAGGCAGTTGGGCGTGGAGCGGGTCGAACCCGTATAGGGCGAGCAGCCAGTATTCCTTTTCGGCGGCGATCTGGCCGGCGACATCGGCGTCGGTGGCGACGATCGGCGCTTGGCCGTGGCGATACAACTGGGCGACCTGTGCTTCGGTGAGGCTAGTCCCGAGCGCGGCCGTGCCGACGAATGCTCCGGCGCCGGTGAGGGTGACGGCCCATGCGTCCATCGGTCCTTCGACGATGACAGGAGTGGCATCGCTGTTGAGCGGGCCGGCGATGAAGAGTTGCTCGCTCTTGCTGTACAGCGGCGTGGTCGGAGTGTTGAGGTACTTGGGCCCGCGCCGGTCGTTGTCGGCGTGACGGGGGTTGCGTCGTGCAACGAAACCGAGCACTCGGCCGTCGTGCAGGATGGGGAGTGTGAGGCGGTCGCGGAACCGGTCAATCAGGCGTCCGGTGGAGGCAACGAGGGCAACCCCGGCGGTCACCATCTCGGTGTCGGTGACGCCAAGGCGACGAAGGTGGCTGACCAAGCCTGTCCACGAGTCGGGCGCGTAGCCGGCGCCCATGTCGGAGAGTGCGCCGCGGTGGCCGGGGAATCGCTCGGCGAGGTAGGGGAGCGCCCAGCTGCTGGTCAGCTGCTGTTCGAAGTAGGCGGCGGTGAGGGTATTGACTTCGGCGATCCGCGGCGGTGGCACAGGGCTGGCCGCGATGGCATCGGTGCGCGCCATCATGCGGGCGACATCAGCGTCGGTGGGCTCGGGCGGACCCAGGGTGGCTCGCACCATCACTTCCAGGGCCAGCACGGCGTCGTCGGTTGGTCCGTCCCAATCGGGTCCATTGTCGGACGGGCTGGGCACCGGCCCATCGATGTCGCTTGTTCGAGCGGGACGCTCTTGGGCAGTGTCGGGCTGAGGTGGTTCCCATCCCTCGTGCATGTCGGTTGGCGGCTCGCGAGTGGGGTCGGGTGGTTCATCCTCGGTGTCGTAGCTGTCGGTGAACGTACTCAGTCGCCAGAGCCAGGCTTGGCACAGGTCGGTGTGGCCGTCCGCGGTCGCGGGGCTCGCTTCGTCGACGAGGTAGCTCAACGTCCAGCCTCGATGTAGACCCCGTTCGATCGTGGTGGCAAGGGAAGGCCACCAGGGGCTGATCTGCAGTTCGCGGGCGGTGGCTTCCCCGACCTGGGCGGTGACGACTTCTAGCCACGCGTTCGTCTCTCGGTTGTCGACGGTGCCGGCGAGCGTGGTGCTCAGGTTTCTCGCGATGCGCCACCACAGGGCCGCGGCCGCGTGGTCATCGGGTAGCGGACCTGCCGCGACGGCCGTGGTCAGGAGGGCCCGGGCGTCGTTGCCGCCGGATGCGAGTCGGGAGAGCCGAGCAGCCAGAATCGGTGCGAAGTCGTCACTGGGAAGGGTGGGGGAGATGGCCTTCAGGGTGCCGCCCCACTCGGTGAGTGCAGCGGATTGGCAGGTCGCCAGGCGGGCGAGGAGTTGTCGCTGCCAGCGCAGTTCGGCCATGCCGTGCTGGGGTTCTCCCGTGGGTCGAAGGTCGGCGGGGTCGACCTGGTTGGCGGCCCGCCAGACCTCCACGTCTTCGATCAACTCGGCCGACGGACGGCCGGCGAGGCCACCAGCCCAGGCCGGCATTGAGGCTGCTCCGTTGGCTGCGTCGCGTACCTGGTCGGCGAGTTCGTCCACCAGGGCGAAGCGTGCGGTGAGGTACTTACCCCACATCTCGTGGCCGGCCAAGTGGCGCGGGATTCCGGGCAGCCAGGGTAGCGGTCCGCGTCGCTTGCCCCATTCGGTCTCGGCGACGCGCGAGGCCAAGACGGAGCAGGGATCGCGGGTGTCCTGAAGGGGTTCGTTCGATGCGGCGGCGAGCGCATCGAACGGATCGCGGCCGTCGGCGGCGACCGCGAGGAGTTGCGCCCGCAGCGCCGGCCAGGTGCCGGCCTGGCTGACTCGTGGCAGCACCTTGTCGATGTCGTGTTCGAGTCGCTCGATGCCGGCGGGGCCGATCAGGTGGCCGGCGGCGAATCCGATCGCGTCGCTGTAGCGGGCGGCCGCGTTACCGAGCAGGACCCTGGGGGTGTTGGCTTCGCGTAGCGCGGTGGTCGCGGAGACGGGTGAGTCGTCGCGGGCGAGGATGCGTTCGAGCAGGTCGGTGGGGGAGGGCGGGTTGATCGTGTCCGGGTGGATCAGGCTGTGGGGATCGCCGTCGCCGACTGCGACGAGGTAGGCGTGGTTCGCCTCGCGACCGCGGGTGAGCATGGTGTAGGCCTGCTGGCGGGACTCTTTCCCGGACAACAGACCGTGCATGGTGTCGGCTGTGACTCCTTGGGCGGTGTGGGTCGTGGTCGCGTAGCCGAGTTCCACCGAGTCGCTCACGTAGGTGGACGGGAGGATCACGTGTCGGCCGGTGCGGTTGTGGCGGGCGTGGATCGAGCCGTCAGCGCCCGCGGTGGTGACGTTCCATCGGTCGCCGTTCTTGACCCAGTCGGTTGCTGATGTCCGTAGCGCCCGGTTGTTGCGGCGGGTGATGATCGTGTCTCCGGCGGAGGCGTGGTTGCCGTCGGACAGCAGCACCGACCGGTCGGGCGGCGCGGCATGGTTGAGACGTGCGTCGCGGGCGCGCTGGTTGAGTTCGCCGGACAGTTCTCGGGTCGGGGCGAGCATGATGGAGTCGATTCCGCTGGCGATGTCGGCCGACCAGGCGGTGAACAGATCGTCGACCATGGTGCTTTCGTTGCCTACGTGTACGCGTCCCTGGTCGAGGTAGAAGCCCAGCGCGGAAGTCTGACCCTGCCGCAGCGCCAGAGATGCTGATCCTTCGACCCAGTCCGAGAAGCGGACCAACTCGCTGAGCCGGAGCGCCCCGTGGGTTGCCTGGATGTCGCGGAGGATTCCGCCGGCCCCGATCGCGGCGAGCTGTTGATCATCGCCGATGAGTCGGACGCTGCCGCCCCGCCGCACGACGTGATCGACAACGGCCTCGAGAGCAAGGGTGTCGGCCATTCCGGCTTCGTCGACGATCACCAGAGTGTCGGGCCCGATCGAGGCTACCCAGTCATGCTCCTCGCCTTTGGCGAGAGCCCATACAAGCTTGGCCAACGTCTCGGTGCCTCCAACGGCCAGCTGCTCGCCCAGTTCTGCAGCGCTGGCTGCTGATGGCGCCAGACCCAGCACGGTGCCACCGTCGGCGATCCATGCGCGGGAAAGCGCCGACATGGCGGTGGTCTTCCCCGCGCCGGCTGGCGCAATGGCGAGCTGCAGTCGTGCGCCACTGCCGGCCATTTCCCGCACCAGCAACACCTGTCCCGCGTTGAGTGGACGCCCGTTTGCCTCAGCCTCCAGGAGAGCCAGATCCACTGCCGTTGCGGGTGCTTTCCTGCCGTCCGAGCGCCCCGCGGCGGCCAGCAGGCGAGCTTCGGCGTTCAGCACGGTGGGGGAGGTGAACAACTGCGCCCCGGCGACGGTATAGACGCTCGCTCCGTCGGAACGACGCAGGGGTTTCGGCTCGGAGGGCTCGGCAGGATCAGCGCACCTCGTCAGCGGCTTGCACAGTTCCACAGCACGACCAACGAGGTCCGAAACGAACCGATCGACGTTCTGCACGGGGATCTCGACCGCTCGCGCTGCTCGCAACGCTTCCGCGCGAAGGTGCCATGTCTGCCAGGTGGATCGTCGTTGTTGCACCTGGTCGACGACGATGCGGGCGGCCCGTTCCATCCACTCCGGATCCGGCATGCGTGTACAGGCGTTCGCCCGATGGAGGGTCGCGTTCACCATCGCGGTGATCGCTTCGTTGCTGCCCAGTACGTGCACAGCTTGGGTGCGCCAGGTGGCCCGCTGCTCGGCCAGGCTTCGAGGTGGATGTTTGCCCTGACGTGTTTCGAGGGTTGCCTCTTGTGCGAGTGCGATGGCCTCCGCCGGCGTCGGTGGACGGCCATGATGCTGTTGGAACTGGGTTGCCAACTCCTGTTGCCGTGCCTCGATACTGCGCCGTCTGCTCGACCACCGATCCGTGAGTTCCGGATTGACTCCGACCACTTCTCGTACCGGATTCTTGCCTGGATCTTGCCCGGCCCGCGCTGCGAAGCGCAGCCCGAGGGACGCGGCCAGGTGTCGTTCCAGCGCGGTGTTGTACACCTCGGACGCGGTGACGGCAGCCTTGTGCAGAACACGGCCGTCGATGGACAACCACCGTCCGTCCTCCACCGTTTGGACCTTGTTCGCTGCGGCGATGTGTGAGTGCAGATCCGGATCGCCGGCACGGCTATCGCGGTGGACGAACGCCGCCGCCACAAGACCTCTGACCTCGACCTGTCGTACACCGTCGCGCCCAGTGCGAGTGAACAAGGCATGCTGCTCGATGAAAGCCAGGGCATCATCGACCGCGGCGTGGTGGGCCTTCTCGATCTGCGCCGCCAGCCGTGGCTCCGCGAGCGCCCATAGGGCAGAAACGGATTTCACGGGTGAGAATGTGAGATCCCATCCCGCTACTGCCGTGGTCTGCTGCCGCGACAGCTTCGCGATCCAGCCCGACAGCTCGCGCTGATCGAGTGGTGCGCGACCAAGCTCTTTGCGGAACATCTCCAGGCTGACCTCGGTGCGGATCCGGGCACGGTCCTCGGTCGCCGCTGCGGCACTCCGGGGCAGGCCCCGCTGCTTGTTGAGCGCTTCGACCCGGCGCGCGACCTCGATCCTGAACGGGCTCACATCGTCGTTGAAGACCTTGAACGGCCTGCCCAATCTGGCCACCGCCAGGTAGTCGACCTCGTTCAGCCCAGGACCCGCAAGCGCCTCCTGCCGCTCCCTGGCCAACGGGTGATGACCGGATCCAAACAGCGCCTGCATCTGCTCCGCGGTGACCACATCACCCACGGACAGCCCTTCGATGCCAGCCATCCCAGAACCCAGCCAGCGGCCAGGAGCCTCCCCCTTCTCGCTGTAGTACGAGGCCAAGGCAGCGTGACCCTTCTCCGTCGAATCCTGCACCGCAACCTGACGTGTCAGATAGTCGTAGCCGGAGCCGGCGGTGATCCGGTGCAGGCTCATCGTCACAACCACAAATGCCGCGACACAGGCCGATTTCCGGACCAAGGCGACCACTCCGCCCTGGTGTTCGAACAGCCGATGAGGCCGGCAGACTCGTGGCGCTTGAACGTCAGCGACGGCGCGGCCGATCAGCTCCCGGCGCCGGGGCAGGCGAGCTTGATGCAAGAGGTGTGTGGGACTTCGAACATGGCGAAATCTGGGCGAGAGAAGTCCAGCGGACATTGGGGGGGCGGCAGGCTGGGCTGGACGTGCTGGCCGGCTTCTGGCTTGGGCTGGGATTAAGGAGGTGAAGGGTCCGTAGGAAGGGTGACTACCAATGGCCAAGCAGGGAGTCCGTCAAGCAGCACGACGCCAAGTGCAGGAAGCATTGGCGATCAAACAGAAGGAGCAGGTCGCGCAGGACCGGCGTCACGGTGTCCTCGCCGTGAGGCTGATAGCGGCGCTCATCGAACGGGACGCGGCGATCGCCAGGTCGGAGGCCGCAGCGGCCGAGGCGATCCGATCGCTCGTCGATGACGGACTCAGGCTGTCCGAGGTCGGCGAATTGTGCGGAGGATCCCTGGCTGTGAAGGAACTCCGACGGCTAGCCAAGCTGATGCCTCCTGAGCCGGCGGACGGCTGAGCGATGGCTGGATGGCGTAGTGCGTGGGCATTGGCACAGATCACAGGCGTCGTATTCAGCACGTGCCTCTGGCTCGTGGTTGGCGCGCTTTGGCCGGTTACCGCCGCCGTCCTGGCCATGGGCTGCGGCGCCCTCGTCGCCGGTCGGTGGACCGCCGCAGGCCTGTGGTGGAGGTTCGGTGCGCGGCCAGCGCGCGACTGGGAGCGGGACCGGTTGCTGGCAGCCTTGGTCCCGATTGTCGCGCTGCGCGGGCGTCGCCAGCCGACCATCTGGATTGGGCGTTATGCCTCTGCCAGCACGGTCGTCATGGCGGGCGGAAACCTCATCGTCGGAGAGCGGGTACTTGGTCACCTGATGTGCGGTGACCTTGATGAGCAACAGGCGTGCGCCCTCGCATGCCACGCACTTGGACGCCAAGACGTCTACAGCTCAGCGATCATCGCCGCCGTCGACGCGTACTGCACCCCTTGGAACCTCCTTGCGCTCATCGTCCGAGAGATCCGCCCACGATTGCGGCGCGTCCCGCTGCTGTCGTTCGCGTGGCGGATCCGATGGTTGACCTTCGGAGTGGCGCTCGTCGACTCTGCCCACCACGGCAGGTGGCTGGCTTTCGTCGGTGTGGCACTGATCGCGACATCGACTTGGAGCACCGGATACCTCCAGACCCAGTGGTATGCCACGAGGTTGCGTCTCGGTGACCGAAGGGTAGTGGCGGAGGGCTACGGGCCGGCTCTTGCCGGGCTGCTTCAGCGAGCACCTACGGCCGCATCAGATGTCCAACGGATCCACACCCTCACCACCATCGGAACCAGCTCATGACGCAGGGAGGCACTGTGTCCGGGCGGTTGATGGGGGCGGCCGGCATGCTCGAAGCGATCAACGCCGTCCTGCCCAAAGCGCGCACGTGCCTATTCGGTCTGCCCTCGCTCGAGAAAATTCTTCTAGACTCCGGCCATGGCAACCGACGACGGCTGGCTCGACACAGATGACGTTCAGGTCAGGGCGGAGGCGAATGGAGAAGTGCGGTGTTTCGAGTCACCTCAGACCGCCTTCGACTGGGTCGAGGCGCAGGCGGAAGCGGGGGCGCTGACAGCTCAGTCTCAGGTAAGTGGTGACTCACCAGGTCGGAGCTGGGTGTGGCGAGACGTCGGCGGGGTCGTGCGGTTCGTTGCATATCGCCGCAGCGGCGCTATCTAGGGTATCTGTATCGCGTGCCTAGGTGTGCCTCCAGCGGGACAGTGGACCAGTGCAGATCCAAACGTCGGTTGCTTGGAGAGCGCAATCGAGCATCGGAGTCGCCCCTCTCCCTGCCGAGATGGGGAGTCCCTGAGCGGTTCACGACGGTCTCGCTGAGAGTAGTACGAGGTGTGTTGGCACGCGCTCGTGAACGATGTCGTCTCGAGCTCGGTCTGTCCTGCGGGCGGTACACTACAGCCGACCCGCGACACTTCGCCGGGCAGCCTTGACGCTGGTTGTGGGATCAACGAGCGGATCGCTCATCGTCGTTGGCATGGGTGAGGCGGAGGTCAAGCTGCGCCGGGATCGTGACCGAGTTCCGCACCCGGATGGGCATGTCCACCAGCTGCTGTCCGTGGACACGGTCACGTTGGAGCAAGAGCTGAACGGCCTGGGCACCCATGGCCTCGAAGGGAATGGCGGCTGTGGTCAGCGGGGGGTCGAGATAGACGGCGATGTCGTCGTCGTCGAATGAGATGACTGCGACGTCGCCGCCCGGGCGGATGCCAGCCTCGGTGAGCGCCCGGTAGGCGCCGAATGCGAGCCGGTCGTTGAGGCAGATCAGGGCACCGGGCCGAATGCCGTTGTCGAGGAGATCACGCACGCCGCGATGGCCGTTGTTCACCGACCAGGGTTGGCAGGGTATTTGGGCGACAGGCACCACGCCGGCCGAGTGGAGCGTGTCCCAGATGCCGTTCAAGCGCCGCCGTACGGCGAAGGTGAGCCACTCGTCGTCAGGCTGATCCAGGGAGCGTCCGAGGATGACGACGTTGCTCGTGTGCCCGGCGTCCAGGAGGAGCTGGACGATCGCCGCGGCGCCGGCGTACTCGTCTGCGATCACGGCGCCCGCGACATCGTCGGACACGGCGTTGAGCATTACTACTGGTGTCCCGCCTGTGGCCCGCACTGGGATCGAGAGACTCTGGGGGCGGGTGGCGGCGTAGATGATGCCGTCCACTTGGCGGTCGGTGAGAGCACTGAACGCTTCTTCGGCGGCTCCGCTCTGGCCGTCGGTCTCCGCGATCAACAGCACGTGTCCGTGCTTCTTCGCTTCCTGCGACGCCCCGCGAATGAGTCCGCTGGCGAGGCGGTCCGTGGTGACGAGGTCTGAGATGAACCCGAGCACATGGGACTTCTGCGTGCTCAACGCGCGGGCCGTCAGATTCGGGCGATACCCCAGCTCGTCGGCAGCGGCTCGTATCCGGCGAGCGGCGTCCTCCGAGACCCGCGTGCCCTCGCGTCGGTTCATGATCAGCGACACGGCGGTGGGGGACACTCCGGCCCGTTCGGCGACGTCCGCCATCGTCACCCGCTTCGGAGCCGCCCGCTCCCGATCCTTCACGGCGACATCGTAGACCGAGTTCTGCTAAAGCGCTTGACGAAGCCGTGCTAAAGCGCATAACTTCTTAAGTCAAGCGTGTTAGCAGATGCGCTCCCCGGCAGGTTCAACCCTTAACGAAGAGGATCCAGTGACCCACATTGGCGTTGCCTGTCTCAGGCTCACCCACCGGGGCGTGCCGGGATGCTGAAGATCGAAGGGTCGTGGGTGTGGGACTTCTGGATCGCGGACGACGGCGACCTGTTCCATCTGTTCTTCCTGCATGCCCCGACCTCCTTGTGCGACGAGACGCGGCGGCATCGGGCGGCACGCATAGGCCACGCCGTGTCGACGGATCTGCACCGGTGGGAGTTGCGGGATGCCCCGTTCGGCCCGGGTCTTCCTGGGCAGTTCGACGAGACCGCGACCTGGACCGGGAGTGTGATTCGGGACAGCGCGGGCATGTGGTGGATGTTCTACACCGGAGCACGGTTCCTGTCGTCGGAGCCGGACCAAGCCAACATCGAGACGATCGGTGCAGCGGTCTCCACCGACCTCGACAGCTGGACCAAGCTGGATAGCCCGCTGGTCTCGGCCGATCCCCGCTGGTACGAGCGGTGGGGGACGGGGGCGTGGAAAGAAGAGTCCTGGCGTGATCCGTGGGTGTTTCCCGATCCTCGCGGTGACGGGTACCGGATGCTCTTGACCGCCCGCGCCAACCACGGATCAGTCGATGCACGCGGGGTGGTCGGCCATGCCCGATCCCGCGACCTCCGTCGTTGGGAGGTGCTGCCGCCGTTGAGTGCTCCGGGGGCCGGGTTCGCGCATGTGGAAGTGCCGCAACTGGTGGATGTCGACGGCTCCTGGGTGTTGCTGTTCGCCTGCTCCCCCGACGCGATGACCGCCGCTCACGCCTCCCGTTTCGCCGACGCCGGCACCTGGGTGCTTCTGGTCGATGACCCGGCCGCTCCCTTCGATCTGTCCGCCGCCCGTCCACTGACCGGCAGCAATCTGTATTCGGGTCGGCTGGTGCAACAGCGCGACGGCTCCTGGGTGCTTCTGGCCTTCGAGAGTTCCCGGACGGGCGGCAGCTTCAGCAGCGCCATCTGCGATCCCATTCCGTTCACCATCGCCGACGGCGAACCGCGGCTGGGCGCAAGCCGCCCGGCCACCGCCGCCGGCCCTGAGACATCACCGTGTGCCGCAGGCGCGCACGGCTGAGCTGCACCACCAGCAGCCTGCACCTGGTGCCCGACGACGGGCACACGAGAGAAGGAGAGTCATGAAGATCACACGTATTGCGCGCCGCGGCATGGCCGCCGCGGCCGCCGTGGTCGCGACGGCGACGCTCGCGGCGGGCTGTTCCGCCGGAGGCGGTGCCGGGTCCAACGCTGGCGACGGAACCGGCCAGATCTCGGTCTGGGCGTTGCAGGGGCAAGACGGCGAGAACGCTGCGCTGCAGGCCGCCGTCGATGGGTTCAACAAATCCCAGGACAAGATCACCGCGAGCCTGCGACTGATCGCCTCGGATACCTACACCACAACCATCACGACCACGCCGAAGGACCAGCTGCCCGACGTGCTGCAGATCGACGGCCCGACACTCGCGAGCTATGTCTTCAACGGCAAGGTCTCGCCGCTCAAGGATTACGTCTCTCAGGCGGCCATCGACAATGCCACCGCCGGATCGATCGCGGAAGGCACCGTCAACGGCGAACTGTACGCGCTCGCGCAGTTCGACTCCGCGATGGGCCTGTACGGCAACAAGAAGCTGCTGGACGCGGCCAAGGTGAACTACCCGACCTCGATCAAGGAGGCGTGGACGGCGGATCAGTTCGCTGCTGCGCTCAAGACGCTGGCGGCGGAGAATCGCTCGGGCAAGGCCCTGGACCTGAACGAGGCAGGCCTGGCCGGCGAGTGGGGAACCTACGCCTTCGCACCGTTCGTCTGGTCCGCCGGAGGGAACCTGCTAAAGAACAACACCGCGGTCGGCGCGCTGGACTCGCCCGAGAGCGTGAAGGCCCTGACCCAGGTGGCCAGCTGGAGGCCATTCGTGGATTCCAACGCCGACTCCAACGCGTTCCCGCAGGGTCGTGTCGCACTGGGCATCGGCGGCCACTGGAACTACCCCGCCTACAGCAAAGCCCTCGGCGACGATCTGCTGGTGATGCCCCTGCCCAACTTCGGAACCGGAGCGAAGGCCGGCGCCGGCTCCCTCACCTGGGGCATCGGAGGGGGCACCGACAACGGCAAGGCCGCAGGTGCATTCCTGAGCTACCTGCTCAACGACGCCAACGTCACGGCGATGACCAAGGCCAACGGCGCCCCGCCCGCCACGAAGTCGGCGCTCGCGTCGGACGCCCTCTACATGAAGGGCGGGCCGCTGGCGCTGTTCGCCGATCAGCTGGCCAACTCCTGCCCCTCGGAGAACATCACTGCCACCTGTGTCGCGGTCTACCGCCCCGTCACAGCGGGCTACCCCACCGTCACCTCGCAGTTCTCCAGCGCCCTCTCCGCGATCTGGGGCGGCGCGGACCCCGCTCGGGCTCTGGGCGACGCCGCCAAGTCGATCGACCAGAACTTCGCCGACAACGACGGATACCGGCAGTAGCAGGCCGCCTGTGGGCGTCCGATCTCGGACGCCCACATCCACCGGAAAGGAGTCATCATGGCTAGCCCTGCATCAACATCTGTCCCTACTGAGAAGTCACCGCGCCTTCGGAAGAAGGTTCGATGGCGTGACACCAGAGATGGTGTTCTCATGTCCTTGCCTGCGGTCATCGGCCTCATCGCTTTCGTCGCCGTTCCATTCGTCGCAGCGATCGTCCTCTCGCTGTACAACGTGCAGGCAGACCTCGCCCGTGAGCCACGGTTCTGGGGGCTCACCCACTACGTCCGCCTGTTCACCGACCCGATCCTGTCGGGCACCTTCCTGCGGTCGCTACTGAACAACTTCGTCTTCGCACTCGTTGTGATCCCGGTCCAGACGGGCCTCGCCCTCCTGCTGGCGGTGCTGCTGAACCGAAAGCTGCGAGGCGTGCGCTTCTTCCGCACGTTCTTCTTCATGCCGGTGGTGTTTCCCATGGCGCTGGTGGCCGTGATCTGGCGGCTCATCCTCGATCGTGGCCAGGACGGTCTTCTGAACGCCTCGGTCAGCTTCGTCACCGGCGGGCTCGTCCCACCACAGGATTGGCTCGGCTCCTCCGCCACCGCGCTGGGTTCGGTCATCCTGTTGTCGATCTGGCAAGGCGTCGGGTTCCAAATGGTCATCATCCTCGCCGCACTCCAGGAGATCCCGGAGGAACGCTACGAGGCCGCCCGGATGGACCGGGCGAACGGCTGGCAACAGTTCCTCAACGTCACCGTGCCCGGTATCCGCAACACGCTCATCTTCGTGACCTTGCTGACCACAATCCTGGCCTTCCGTGTGTACGACCAGGTCTACATCCTGATCCGCACTGCGGGAGCGAACGAGGAAGCGACCCAGACGCTCCTCTACACCGCCACCAACGCGATCTTCTCGGAGAACAATCTTGGACGCGCATCGGCGATCTCGGTCGTGCTGTTCTTGATCATCGTCATCATCACCCTGATCCAACGACGGCTGCTGAGGCAAGGGAGCGAAGGATGAGAACCACCAACAAGGGCCTGCGCACCGCCGCAGCCATCCGCGACTACACCATCATGACCGTCGCGGCGATCCTGATCATCTCGCCGATCTACTACCTGCTGATCGGCAGCCTGAAACCGTCCGCCGAAGTGCTCAACGGGTTCGCAGGGTTCCTCCCGACGAACCTGTCCCTGGACAACTACGCTGCCGTTCTCACGTCGCTGAACTCAGACGCAACCGGATACTTCTGGCAGTTCATGTTCAACTCCATTGCGATCTCCGTGGTAGTCGTCGGCGTAGGCCTCCTGGTGAACTCGCTGGCCGGGTACGCGTTCTCGCGTCTGGAATGGGCCGGCCGGGACAAGGTGTTCATCCTGATCATCCTGCTGGTGATCGTCCCGTTCGAGTCCGTGGCGATCCCGCTGATGGCATTGATGCAGGGCCAGCGTGACACACTGTTCGTGCAGATGATCCCTTTCATCGCCAACGCGTTCTCCGTGTTCCTCTTCTACACGTTCTTCCTCAACCTCCCCAAGAGCGTCGAGGAAGCAGCCCGGCTGGACGGCCTGGGCTCATGGGGGACGTTCTTCCGGATCGTCGTCCCGAACTCCAAACCAGTGTTCGCGACCGTCGCGATCCTGACCTTCCTCAGCTCGTGGGGCCAGTTCCTTTGGCCCTCGCTGGTCACATCCGACCCCTCGGTGCGACCGCTGCCACTGCAGATGAGCGTGTTCTCCGATCGGGAACCGGTCGACTGGGGCCAGGTCTTCGCGTTCGGAACACTACTGGTTCTACCGATCCTGATCGTGTTCCTCATCTTCCAGCGCTACTTCGTCCAATCCGTCGCAGGCTCCGCCGTCAAGGGCTGACCTGCCTTCACCACAAAGTCGGGGCCGGATCGGATGTCCACACGTCCGCTCCGGTCCCGACTGGCCGCTCCACCCGCAGCGAGGAGATACGAGCCCATGGCCCAGTTCACGCCCACTGATGACCGCGTGGTCCACCTCCGCAGCGGCGGCACAAGCGTGGTCATCGACACCATCACCCCATACGGGCCCGCGATCGTGCACTGGGGTGCCGAACTGCCGGGGTCGACCGCCGACACGCTACTCAGCCTTGCCATGGGCGCTGAGCCACAACGCGTCACCGGCAACCTCGATGACACACCCCGTGTCGCTGTACTGCCGACCGCTTCCAGTGGCTGGCCCGGCACCCCCGGAATCGAAGCGCACCGCGCCGACGGATCGGGATTCAGCGTTCTGCTCGACCTGATCAAGGTAGAAGCGAGCGACAGCACGGCCAGGCTTACTCTCAGGGATTCGGAGTCCGGCATCGCCGTGCACGCAGAACTCGATGTAGACGTGAGCGGCGTGTTCACCCAGCACCTCACCCTCACCAACTCCGGCGAAACACCCCTCTTGGTCGATCGACTGCAGGCGACGTTCCCGATCCCGATCGACTCGACCGAGATCCTCGACACGACCGGGCGGCATCTCCGCGAACGCACCCCCCAACGAAGGGCCCTCACCTACGGCACCCACCTGCGAGAGTCTCGTCGCGGCCGACCGGGTGCCGACGCCACCCTGCTGTTAGCCGCGGGTACTCCCGGGTTCGGCTTCGAAGCCGGCATCGTTCACGGCATCCACGTCGCCTGGAGCGGAAACCACCGTGTCCTCGCCGAGAAGGTCGTCACCGGCGAGGCGTTCCTAGCCGGCGGCGAGCTGCTCCTCCCCGGGGAAGTCACCCTCGAGGCCGGACAGACCATCAGCACACCACCGGTGATGGGCTCCTGGGGGACGGGGCTCGACCAGCTGTCACACCGCTTCCACGCACGATGGCGTGCCCGGCCACAACATCCGCGTCGCGCGCGCCCGGTCACCCTGAACACCTGGGAGGCCGTCTATTTCGACCACGATCTCGACCGATTGACGGCCCTCGCGGACGCCGCCGCAGACGTCGGCGTGGAGCGATTCGTGCTGGACGACGGCTGGTTCCAAGGACGCCGCGACGACACGGCGGGCCTGGGCGACTGGTATGTAGACGAGACCGTCTGGCCGGACGGACTCGCTCCGCTCATCGACCACGTCACACGCTGCGGGATGGAGTTCGGCCTGTGGGTCGAACCCGAGATGGTCAACCCCAACAGCGACCTCGCCCGCCGACACCCGGACTGGCTCCTGCGCGCACGAACTCACGATCCTGCCCTCGGACGGAACCAGCAACTGATCGACCTCGCCCACCCCGACGCGTACGCCTACATCGCCGAACGACTGCACGACCTGCTAGCCACCCACGACATCACCTACCTGAAGTGGGACCACAACCGCGACCTCGTCGACGCAGGGAACGGCCCCGGCGGACAGGCACACGTCCACGCTCACACCCACGCCCTCTACCGATTGCTGGACGAACTGAAGGCGGCACACCCAGGCCTAGAGATCGAGAGTTGCGCCTCCGGCGGCGCTCGCGTCGACCTCGGCATCCTCGACCGCACCGACCGGATATGGGTCTCCGACAACCTCGACCCCATCGAGCGGCTCGGCAACCAGCGATACACCGCCCTGGTCGTTCCCCCCGAAATGATGGGCGCCCACCTCACGAGCCCGACCGTGCACACCACAAGGCGCACGGTCGATGTCGGGTTCAGTGCCGCAATCGCACTCTTCGGGCACTTCGGCATCGAGTGCGATCTCACCCGAACCGACCCCGGCATGCGCGAACAGATCGCCGAATGGGTCGCCTTTGCGAAGGAAATCCGTCCACTCGTCGCCAACGGCCGCACCATGAACGCCGACCTTGCCGACCCCTCGCTCGACGTCCGAGGAATGATCGGCCCGGACCAGCGCACGGCCGTCTTCACGATCACACAGATCGGCATGAGCACCGCCTACCCCACCGGACGAATCCGGCTCCCAGGACTCCACCCTTCCACGCCGTACCGCATCGAACCGGTTCTGTTGGCAGATGCGAGCGGCGCCGCACTTACGCCCTCCCGCTGGCTCCAGCGACAGACAATGCTCACCGGGCTCGAACTCGCAACCATCGGCATCAGGCCCCTCACCACGCACCCCCAACAAGCCGTGGTGCTGCGCTTGACCGCCGACTCGGGTCACTCCGCCCCGTTGTGAACCCTTCGCGTACCGACACGCGACCCACAAGCCACTCTCTCGCAACAGGCCAAGACCGGAGCGAGGAGACAGCGGTCCTGGTCGCGGATGTCGGCGTCGGCGGACGCGACGCTCGCCTCATCTGGTGATCCAGTCGTGGGCGGTGACCGGGCCGGTGTCGGCGATGATCGGGCGCAGGAAAGGACACCTTGATCTCCAGGCTGGCGTAGCCGATGTCGGCGGGGAATGTGGTGTGCACGAAGCACCCGCAGGCGGAGTCCAGCATGGCGGCGAAGAACCCGCCCTGCACGGACCCGATCGGGTTGTGGTGCGACTCGTCCGCGACGGGCGGTCATCACGCTGTCCCCGTCCGCGACGAGCCCTGCACGGACCCGATCGGGTTGTGGTGCGACTCGTCCCGCGACGGGCGGTCATCACGCTGTCCCCGTCCGCGACGCCCACGACTTCAATCGCGATGCGACTGCGCAAAGGTGCTCCAGTCGGGGACGCGCGAAGATTGTGCGCTTGTCCTTCCGGTATCGGAGCTTGCGCGGGATCGATCCGGGCTCGCGGTGGTCCGTAGGTCAGTGTCACTAGTGCCTCACGCCAGCGGCACCGCGGGCGCGTCGAACACGGCCGCCTGTCCGCCCTGGAGGCCGTTGAGCGCCTTCGCGTTGGCCTGGTGCGGGATGCCCAGTTCGATCCGGCTGACCTCGTCGAGGCGGTCGTACTGCTCGGCGGTGAGGTCGAGGGTGAGCGCGGCGAGGTAGTCCTCGAGCTGCGACAGACGACGGGGCCCGATGATCGGCACTCCAGGGGTGGCGAGGCGGCGTGCCCGTTCCCGCACCCATGCGGTGGCGACCTGGGCGGGGGTGCGGTCCACCTGCTCGGCGGTCTCGATCACGGCGTCGACGATCGCGGTGGTCTGCGCGTCGGTCTCGATGTGCACGAGGGTGCCCCAGTCGCTCAGCCGCCCTTCCCGGCTCTGCCGGTATTTGCCGGTAAGCAGGCCGCCGCCGAGGGGGGACCACAGCGTGACGCCCAGGCCGAGGGCCTCGGCCATCGGCAGCAGCTCCCGTTCGGCGGCCCGCTCGACCAGGCTGTACTCGACCTGGATGCCCGCGACGGGTGCCCACCCCGACACGTCCGCGAGCAGGGAGGCCCGCGAGACGCGCCAGGCGGGGAAGTTGGAGAACGCGGCGTAGAGGATCTTGCCGTGGGACACCAGGTCGTCGAGTCCCCGCAGCAGCTCCTCGACGGGGGTGAGGGCGTCCGGGTAGTGCACCCAGAGCACGTCGATGTAGTCCGTGTCGAGACGGGCGAGGCTGTCCTCGACGGAGAGCCGCAGGTTCTTGCGGGCGTTGCCGGTGCGGGACAGCGTCCGCTCCGGGTTCGCGCCGACGGCGAACTTGGTCGCGAGCACCAGGTCGTCCCGGTCGGCGTGGATGAACTCCCCGACGAGTTGCTCGGACTGGCCGGCCTGGTAGCTGTCGGCGGTGTCGATGAAGTTCCCGCCCGCCTCGACGAAGCGGTCGAAGATGGCCTTAGCCTCGTCCCGCTCCGTTCCCGCGCCCCAACCCGTGCCGAAGTTCCCCGTGCCCAGGGCGTACTCGCTGACCCGCAAACCGGTGCGGCGTCCGAACGTCGTGTAGCGCATGCCAGTCCTGTCCGTCGTGGGCGCGGTGCAGCCCGAGGTCTGTGGTTCCGTCGAGCTTACCGGCCCTGGCTTGGTTGTTCCAATTCAGGGTAGGATCGGGCCATGCCTCGATCATCACCGACCCTTGTTCGCGCGATCGAGAACCCGTGCGCGATCATCCGGAGCCTCGGCGTGCTCACCGACACGTGGACCTTCCTGCTCGTCCGGGAGGCCCTGCTGGGCACGCAGACGTTCGCGCAGTTCCGTGACTCCCTCGGCATCGCCTCCGATGTGCTCACCGCCCGGCTCGCCTCGCTGGTCGAGCACGGCGTGATGGAAAGGACGCCGTATCAGGAGCCGGGGCAACGGACCCGGGATGCCTATCACCTCACTCCGGCGGGCGAGGATCTCAAGACGGTGCTCGTGGCGATGCAGCAGTGGGGGCACGCGCACGTCCCGCAGGACCCCGAGCTGCGCGTCGTGCCGCTGACCGTCGAGGGGCACCGGCGAGTGCGCGCCGAGCTCGTCGACCCCGCCGGGCGGGTCGTCGCCCCCGAGGCGGTGCGGTTCATGCGCACCGCGCCCCGGCCGGCCCCGATGGAGGCCTGATGGCGATCTCCGGCGACCCGCTGCAGACCGGCCAGGACAGGCGTTCGCGAGCCAGGCGGGTGCATCCGGCATGGCTGATTGCCGCGGTCGCGTTCCTGGCCCTCGTCGCGGCGGCGGGGTTCCGGGCTGCGCCGTCGGCCCTGATCGAGCCGCTGCAGTCGGAGTTCGGCTGGTCGACGTCCGCGATCTCGGTGTCGGTGACGGTGAACCTGCTGCTGTTCGGCCTCACCGCCCCGTTCGCGGCGGCGCTGATCCAGCGCTTCGGGGTCCGCCGCATCACCACCGTCGCGCTCTCCCTGGTCGCCGCGGGGGCCGCGCTGTCGGTGCTCTCGACCGCGCCGTGGATGCTGACTCTCACATGGGGCGTGCTGATCGGGCTCGGGACCGGGTCGATGGCGCTCGTGTTCGCCGCCTCGATCGCCGACACCTGGTTCCTGGAGCGCCGGGGCCTGGTGGTCGGCATCCTCACCGCGGGGTCGGCCACCGGCCAGCTCGTCTTCCTGCCCCTGGTCGCGGTCGTCGCCGAATCGAGCGGCTGGCGGTGGGCGACCCTCGCGGTCGCGACCGCGGCCTTTCTGATGGTGCCGGTCGTGGCGGGCTTCCTCCGCGATCGGCCCGAGCACCTCGGCGTGACGCCCTTCGGCGCGCCGGACGGCTGGCAGCCGCCGCAACGGTCGTCGGGCAACCCCGCGCGCGCGGCGCTGGCGGCGCTGCGGGACGCGAGCCGGTCCCGCACGTTCTGGGCGCTGGTCGCGGGGTTCGCGATCTGCGGGGCCACCACCAACGGGCTCGTCGGCACGCACTTCATCCCCAGCGCTCACGACCACGGCATGCCGCAGACGACGGCCGCGGGCCTGCTTGCGCTCGTGGGGGTCTTCGACATCGTGGGCACGATCGGTTCCGGGTGGCTGACCGACCGGGTCAACCCGCGCATTCTCCTGGGCGTCTACTACATCGGCCGTGGCATCGGTCTCGCGGTCCTGCCGTTGCTGCTGGACGCGACGGTCAACCCGCCGATGCTGGTGTTCATCATCGTGTACGGCCTCGACTGGGTTGCCACCGTGCCGCCCACGGTTGCCCTCTGCCGCGAGGCCTTCGGCGACCGGGGCCCGCTGGTGTTCGGCTGGGTGTTCGCCGCGCATCAGCTCGGCGCGGCCGTGGCCGCGCTCACCGCCGGGCTGATCCGCGACCACACCGGGCAGTACACCCTCGCCTGGTTCGGCGCGGCCGGGCTGTGCGCGGTGGCCGCCGTCATCTCGGTGGCGATCCGTCGCCCGGGCACCCGCCCGCAGGCCCAGGCATGACGGTCTCTCCTGCCGGCGGGAGGGGGAACACTGGGCGGGTCAGCGGGGGAGGATCGCCGCTACCTGGGCTCGGACGGCGTCGACGATCCGGTCGACGTCGCTGTCGAGGTGCTCGCTGGAGGCCATCGTGAGGAACACGATCGCCGAGACCACCCGCGCGAGCGTCGCGGCCCGCGCCTCATCGACCCGAAGATGCCGGGCCAGGATGCCGGCGATCGCCTCCTCCGTCTGGGCGACGGTGGCGAGGGCGTCGGCGTGATGCGGCTCCGTGGGGTCGCCGAAGACCATCTCCCGCAGGTAGGTCCGGCCGTTGTCGACCTGCACCCGGTTGCACGCCACCACCGGCTCCAGCAGTGCGAGGACCGCGCCGAGGGCGGTGGTCTCCGTCGCGGCCGCGGCCCGGCCACGCTCCAGGGCGGTGGCGTAGTGCGCGTTCTGCACCAGCAGCAGCAGTTCGCCCTTGGTCTTCGCATACAGGAACAAGGTGCCGGTGCCGATGTCGGCCGCGTCGGCGATCTGCTGAGTGGTGACCTCGTCGACGCCGTGCGCGGCGAACAGCTCGCCGGCGGCGGCGGTGATGCGCTCGAGCTTGGCCCGCTTGTTCCGCTCGCGCCGGCCGGGCGGAGGGGTCGCGACGGGCATGGGGTCTCCTCCCGGAATAAACAGTGACTAGCCTCAGTTTTGAGTATAGTCACTGTCGTGGTGGGCTCGGATGTGTCTGTGCTTATCCTCCCACGCCGGTGCGGGACCACCCGGTCGTGCGCCTGAGGCAGTGGCGTCTCGTTCATGTGGAAAGGAATCGCACCCGCTATGACCTCTTCATCCCTGTGGCAGCCGTTCACCCTCGGCCGGCTCGAGCTCGAGCACCGTCTCGCCCTGGCACCCATGACCCGCAACCGCGCGCGCCCGGACGGCACACCGGGCGATCTCGCCGCGGAGTATTACGGCCAGCGGGCCTCGCTGGGACTGGTGATCACCGAGGGCACGCAGCCATCGGAGGACGGCCAGGGCTACCTGGCCACCCCCGGCATCTACACGGCCGAGCACGTCGCCGGCTGGAGCAGGGTCGCCAACACGGTGCACGAGAACGGCGGGCACCTGTTCATCCAGCTGATGCACGTCGGCCGCATCTCCCACCCGGACAACACCCCGCACCACCGTCAGCCGGTCGCGCCGTCCGCGATCTCGGCCGGGCAGGAAATGGTCACCGCAGACGGCCCGAAGGCGACGCCGGTGCCGCGCGAGCTGTCCACAGCGGAGATCCAGGACCTGATCGGGGAGTTCCGCCACGCCGCGGCATCGGCGATCGCGGCCGGCGCGGACGGGGTGGAGATCCACGCCGCCAACGGATACCTGCTGCACCAGTTCCTCGCCCCCAGCGCCAACCGGCGCACCGATTCTTACGGCGGGTCGATCCAGAACCGCGCCCGGTTCGTCATCGAGGTCGCCCGGGCTGTCGCCGACGAGATCGGTGCAGACCGCACCGGCATCCGCATCTCGCCGGCGTTCCCGCTCGGTGGTCTCGACGAGGGCGGCACCAACGCCGTGCGCGCCCAGTACCGGTACCTGGTCGGCGAGCTCGCGACGCTGGACCTGGCCTACCTGCACGTGCACCACCTCGGCGACGACGAGCTGCTCGCCTCCTTCCGCGACACGTGGCCGACTGCGCTTCTGGTGGTCCGGTACGGTCGCGACCGGGACGGCATCGCCGTCGACATAGACCAGGGCCTGGCCGACATCGCCCCGCTCGGCCGGCTCGCGCTCGCGAACCCCGACATCGTCGAGCGGCTGCGCACCGGCGCGCCGCTCAACGACCTCGACCCGGCGACCCTGTACACCGGCGGCGCACGCGGCTACACCGACTACCCCGCCCTTGCCAGCGCCTGACCTCCCGCACGTGACCGGGCCAGGCAGACAAGACGGACCAGGCAAGCCAGGACCCGACGCCCGGCCCGGTCGCTCCACTCCCACTTCCATCAGCACGACGCAAAGGACACCTCACCTCATGACCTCTCTCGATGGAGCCGTCGTTCTCGTCACCGGCGCGAACGGCGGCATCGGCGGCCACTTCGTCCGCGAAGCGCTCGCCCGCGGCGCGGCCAAGGTCTACGCCACCGCCCGCTGCCCCCGCGCCTGGGACGACGAGCGGATCGTGCCGCTGGCCCTCGACGTCACCGACCCCGCCTCGATCCGGGCCGCCGTCGACCAGGCGTCCGACGTGACCGTGCTCATCAACAACGCCGGGGCCTCCCCGTCGACGCCCGGCATCCTCACCCACACCGACAAGGAGATCCGCGCCAATGTGGAGACCAACTTCCTGGGCCCGCTCTTCCTCGCCCGCGCCTTCGCGCCCGTCCTCTCAGCCAGGGGCGGCAGCACCGCGATCATCGACCTCCACTCCGCGCTGTCCTGGTACGCCGTGGCCGGCATCTACTCCGCCACCAAGGCGGCTCTCTGGTCGGCGACCAACTCGCTGCGCCTAGAGCTGCAGCCCGCGGGCGTGCAGGTCGTCGGCGTGCACGTCGGCTACGTCGACACCCCGATGGCCGCCCACAGCACCGACCCGAAGCTCGACCCCGCCGACCTCGTCACCCAGGTGTTCGACACGCTCGAGGCCGGCGGCTACGAGGTCCTCGCCGACGACACCTCCGTGCAGCTCAAGGCCGGATTGTCCGCACCATTCGAGGCCGTCTACCCCCAGCTCGCCACCAAGTAGAGCCGGTCGGGGAGGCCGCCGAGCGCCGGTTGCGACGGCCTCGCCCGCCGCCGCGAAGGCCAGGACGACCAGCCAGCAGCGCGGCTCTGGTGCGAGGCACGGTGGCGGCCGACAGTGCGACAACCGCCTACACCAGCGGGGTGAGCAGGGCGGGCCGGGCACCGATCCCTTCCATGAGAGAGGCTGTCATGCCGTTGATCGCGCCGAGCGGGTTCGTGCCGGTGACGTCGGGGACCACGCCGAGCGGCAGGTACTGCGCCGGGTTCGGAGTGCCGAGGACGAGCATTGACCGGACGGGCGACGCTCTCGACCGCCACGGCGGCACGCCGAGCGCGAGGACCGTCGCGACGGGACTGCGCACCAGCAGCCCGACGGCGAAGCCGATCGCGGTGTAGAGCACGAGCGCGCGCTAAGGGCAATCACATCGCCGACCGTTGCCGGACGCTCGCCGAACTCGCTGAACAGGAACGCCGACCCGGATCGGACGAGAATCATAGTCACGCAGTCATAGGCGACAGGGGCAGTGGGTGCGTGGAACGTTCTCGTCCGCGCGAGGATAGGAGTGAACTGCCGCGCGCCGCCGCTGAGCCAGTGTTGATGGGCGACGGGCGACGCGGTGGACATCTTTCCCAGATCCGCCGTCGAAAGCCCTGAGTCGGCGCAACCTCCGCATCCTCAGCTGTCGTCCTGGGCGACCCGTGCCTGTTCCAGATAGGCGTAGAGCGCGGTCATCTGCTCGGCCGGCCAGGGCAGGTTCCGGAAGATGTCGCCGCTATGGTCCTGCCCCAGCTGTCGGATCGCGTTCTGCATCAGCTCGCGCTGCTCATAGGTGATGTCTTCGGGCTGGAAGGGCACGCCGATCGTGTCCCACTGATGCAGGAGCTCCTGCACCTGCGGTTGGTCGACCGGGGTGCCGTCCTGGATGTGGCTCAGCAACTGCTCGACCAGTCCTGCCCAGCGGGTCTTCGTCTCCTCCACCGCCTCCGAGCCCAGGGCCTCGCGGCGGCGAGCCAGCTGCTGAAGCTGCTCTTCGCTGAAGTAGTTTTCCATCACAGAGATCATCTCCAAGGTCGTCATGAATGTGTCCGGACCGGGCATCGACCCCGCCTCCAGCCGTTGCAGCAGCCCACGGACCTGCTGGATGAGCCGCTCAACCGTGTCCGCCTGGGCGGTCAGCAAGCCCAGCTGCGCCACGAGCAGGCCGTGCATGCCCGCCAGATCCTCCGATGAGGCCCCCAGCACGCCCTTGATCTGCTCCAGGGGCACCCCGAGCGCACGCAGCGCACACACGCGATACAGCCGCCGCACGTCCTCGGCCGCATAGCGGCGGTGGCCGGAGGCGGTGCGCTCGCTTGGCCGCAGCAGACCCATCTCGTCGTAGTGGCGCAGCGTGCGCACGGTTACCCCAGTTGCCTGGGCCAGCTCCCCGATGCTCCATCGGTGCTTGGCGTCGTCATTGCCGATCACGACACCAACGCTAGAACCTCTCGTTACGTGAGGTGCAAGCCCTGCACTAACAGCAATGGTCAGAAGCCAGGAGCGTCGCGTTCCGGCTCCGTCCCACCTGCAAGCAGCGCGTGAAACGCATGTGTCGCCTGACTTGGCACCACGCCGTTGCCGAGCGCGGTGAGTTGTAGACGATGGGCTACAGGCTCCACGACCGCGAGGCGATCGTCGGGGCTCGTCGTGGATGCCGCCGAGGCCGGATCGCTGCGCCTCACGCCGCCCGAGCTCGCGTCCTCCCCAGCCGCGTTCCAGCGGCGGGACGGACCAGCGTTCCGACCCCGCCACTCGACGGTGTTCTCCTCCGAGGTCCTGCTGGCGGCCGACGACCGCCTCCTCGAGCGCGCCCGCACCACCACCGGCCCGACCGTGCCGCTGGGGACCGTCGAGAGGATCACGGGCAAGCCCGACCGCGAGGGCCGGGTCCTCGGCGACGACCAGGCCGGCGCGCTCGCCTCGGTCGCCGTCTCCAGCCGCGTGGTCGACGTGCTCGTGGGGCCGGCCGGCGCCGGCAAGACCACGGCCATGTCGGCGCTGCGGCGGGCGTGGGAGGCCGAGCACGGCCGCGGCTCCGTCGTCGGGCTGGAACCCTCGGCGGTCGCGGCGCAGGTCCTCGCCGATGACCTCGGGATCAAGACCGAGAACACCCCGAAGTGGTGGGACACCCACCAGCGCACCGGGGCCACGTTCCGCAAGGGCCAGCTCGTCATCGTCGATGAGGCGTCCCTGGTCGGCTCCCTCTCCCTGGACCACATCACCGGCCTCGCGGCCGAGGCCGGGGCGAAAGTCCTGTTGGTGGGCGACTACGCGCAACTCCAGTCCCCGGCCGCGTCCGGGGCGTTCGCGATGCTCGTGCACGACCGTCACGACGCCCCCCGAGCTGGTCGACATCCACCGCCTCGTCAACTGGTCGACATCCACCGCCTCGTCAATGAGTGCGAGGAGGCCGCCTCCCGCGGGCTCCGGCACGGGGGCACCGAGACGATCGACACCTACCTGGAGCACGGCCGCATCGCCGAGGGCGAGACGGACGCGATGATCGACGCCGCCTACCGCGCCTGCGCACCGACACCCTCGCGGGCAAGACGGCCGTGCTGGTCGCGGATTCCAACGAATCGGTGCTGGCGCTGAACGAGCCGGCCAGAGCAGACCTGATCTGCTCGTCGTCGGTGATCTCCAACCGCGTGCAGAACGCCTGGTTCGCGACCCTGCTCGGTCGTCGGACTGTTCCGCGACCTGACCGGGCTAGCGGTTCCGGCGGTCTGTTCAGTGCTGCGCGGACGCCGGTTAATCGCAAGTCTTGCTGGCGATCGCGTCACAGGTCATGTCGTGCCCGAGCGCGACTGAGAGCAGGACGAAACCAGCCAGCAGCATGCCGCCGATCGCCAGATTGGAAGCCAGCCACCATCCGTTCGCACGTGGGCGGAGGAGGGGAAGCAGCGCGACGACCGCACCGACCAGGACCAGGCCAAGAAGGGACCACAGGATGGCCCATTCATAGGGGCCGGTGTGCTGGCCGGGCCGGATCCAGGAGAACACCGGGTCGACCCGGAACACGACCACGTGGTTCATCACGAGGAGCGGCACCGTGGATAGGAGGGCGAGCAGCGTCATGAGCAGCGGTCGCTCGAGGATCGGTCGTGTGGTCATGGCGTGCTCCTTGAGGGCTCCGAGGGCGGTGTCGAGGATTGGCCGGACCGTACTGCCACCCTCCGTCGCCAGGTCCGCGAAGTCGCGTTCCATGGATTCGGCAAAGCGGGTCCTGAACTCGCGCGGGTAACGCCGGACGAGCCAGCTGTGCAGGCGGATGCTCACGATGTCGCCGGCCTGGGTGTGGTCAGCGACACCACCGCACGATAGCGCTCAAGTTCAGTGTTCAGGGCGACGGTGCCTTGTGAGGTGATCGCGTAGTAGACGCGGCGTGGATCGTCCGCGCCAGCAGGCGGCGCGGCCTCGCGGACCAGCCCGGTGTCGATCATGCGCTTGAGGGACCCATAGAGAGTGCCCGGGCCTATCTTCACGCGTCCGTCAGAGTCGACCGCGACGTGCTTCATGATCGCGTAGCCGTGGGCCTCGCCGTGCGCGAGCACCATCAGGATGTGGAGCACTGCGGGGGTGAGTGGGGAGGCCATGCGATCCACGATATATCCGTAACGGATATATGTCGAGGACGCTTGCTCCAGCGACGCGAACGAAGCCGGCCCGACGAGTTGGCGTTCAACCGGGGCGGGTCGCGTCGCTGGGTCGAGAGGTCACGCCCGTCAATGCCTAGGGATGGCAAGCCGGTGTGCGGGCTTGTTCGCATAGCGTCCACTTCATCGTCAGTCAGCGGTGTTCGGCCGCCTCTCCTTGGCTCCGTGGCGACATCAATGAGTGGGCATCCGGCTGTCCGGCGGGCTCCACGGGCACCGTCAGACCCTGATTCCACGTGGAAACCAGCCGCTCGATCCGCTGTCGCCTGTTCCCATAGCGTTCGACTGAGTCCACAAAACCCCAGGTCAGAGGCCGGTTCCCGTCGAGGGAGGCGGCCTTTCTCCATGTCCGGCGACCTTCGCAGTCGGCCTGAAAGTGGCAGCGAAACGGTCAACGATGGTAGCGATGAGTGTTGGGTCGAGTGCGCCCGGGGATTCGACTGCTCAGTCGCCAGGCCATGGAGTTCTTCCTCTACGCCGACTACTTCCAGCGGCACACCGAGATGCTCATTCGCGCGCCATCGGTCCTGCAGATCCACGCCAGGCCGATCCGGAGGGCGAGACTCGCCCAGAAGACGTGCTGAGCGCCGCGCTCGATCGCGCCGACGTCTTCACGCTGGTCTTCGTCGACTCGATCGTCAACGCGCTCCGTGAGTACAAGCGCCGCCAGGAACTCGACGACTTCCTCGCCGCGCTGCGCGAGCGCGCGGGGGCGCAGACCGCGGTGTAGCTCCGCCGTCGGACGAGAGCCCGCGTGCCTCCCGAGGTGGGTGGGCTCCCTCTTTCTCAGGCTCAGCTCTTGTCGAGGGCCGAGCATCGCGATGATGGTCGCCTTGATCACCTGATGCCGGTCGCCGCCAGCCGTTCGAGAGGGGATCGCGCACCAGCGGCTCCGACTCTGATACTGGCACGAAGAGCGCAGTTCGTCCGGGTCTCGGACTAGGCCTCAGCATCGCCGAGGCGCACGGTGGATCTCTGCGTCTCACCGCCCGCCCCGAAGGTGGCCTCGTCGCGACCGTGACGTTGCCGATCGTGCGCTCCCTAGCCACGGCTCCGCGCTAGGCGAACACCGTCGTCGCCGCGGCGGCGGCGAGCCCTGGCTCCGCGACGACGAGCAGGGCAAGGACGGGGCCGGCGCAGCCCTGGCGTCATCTCGTGCGCCGCTGGCCCGGCTGGGATGCCATCGCGATCGTCCGGGGGAAGATTACTGAGTAGACTCAAAAGTGAGTATGCTCGGGTCGAATGGCCGGGGAGCCCGGCCGCCGGCCGGCAGCCGGGCGACGAAGGGACCGCGATGACAGGGACGCAGCACGGACCGGGCAGCCTGCCCGTGAGCTTCGCCGACGCCCGGACCCGCACGGTCGTGGCGGCGGGCGCGGAGCTCGTGTACCGCGAGCTCGGGGCCGACAATGACGGCGACGGCGATGGAGACGGCGGCGTGCCGCTGGTGGGGCTAACGCACCTCGGCGCGAACCTGGACAGCTGGGACCCCGAGCTCGTGGACCCGCTCGCGCAGGACCGGCGGGTGATCCTGCTCGGCTACCGCGGCGTGGGCGCATCCACGGGGACGGTCCGGGACCGGTTCGAGGACATGGCCGCTGACGCGATCGCGGCGCTCGGTGCCCTGGGACTGTCCCGGGTGGACCTGTTCGGCCTGTCGATGGGCGGCATGGTCGCCCAGGAGATTCTTCGCCAGGCCCCGGGCCTCGCGGAGCGCGTGATCCTCGCCGGCACGGGTCCCCAGGGCGGTCCCGGGCTCACCGCCATGACCGGTGTCACCCTCCGCACCGTCCTGCGCGCGGGCGTCACGTTCGCCGACCCGACCACGCTGCTGTTCTTCACCCTCACGCCCACCGGCAGGCGGGCCGCGACGACCTACCGGGCCCGGCTGACGCGGCGCAGCACAGGACGCGACAAGCCCGTCGCCCCCGGGGTGTTCCGCGCCCAGCTGGAGGCGGTGAGCCGGTGGGGGCATCAGCAGCAGGCGTCGAGCATGTTCGCCGGTCCGGTGCTCATCGTGCACGGCGACAGCGACCGCATGGTCCCGCCCGCCAACGCCGACGCGCTGCGGGAGAGGTATCCGGGCGCAGAGGTGCACGTCTACACGGACTCCGGGCACGGCGTCGCCTTCCAGAACCGTCACAGCGTCACGGACACCGCGACCCGGTTCCTGCGGCGCTGACCATGACCACAGATTCACACACAGAGAGAAGATCATCACGCGAGCGTTTGTGTTCGACCGGTACAAGCAGCCCGTCCACGAGGCCGACGTCCCCGAGCCTGTCGTCGGCGACCAGGACGTCCTGATCCGGGTGGATGCCGCCGGGCTGAACCACCTCGACGAGCGGCTCCGGGCGGGCGAGTTCAAGGCGATCCTGCCCTACGAGCCGCCGGTCACACTCGGGCACGATCTGGCCGGCACCGTCATCCGCACCGGCCGGAGCGTCACCGGGTTCACGGCCGGCGACCGGGTGTACTCCCGTCCCCGGGACTTCCGGATCGGGACGTTCGCCGAGCGTATCGCGGTCGACCAGGCCGACATCGCCCAGGCCCCGGCCTCGATCAGCACCATCGAGGCCGCGTCGCTGCCGCTGGTGGCGCTCACCGCGTGGCAGGCGCTCGTGGACAAGGCCAGCGTGCAGCCCAGGCAGAAGGTGCTCGTCCACGCCGGGGCCGGCGGGGTCGGGACGATCGCGATCCAGCTCGCCAAGCACCTCGGCGCGCACGTGGCCACCACCGTCTCGGGCAGGAACGCCGACATCGTCCGCGAGCTCGGCGCGGACGTGGTCATCGACTACCGCACCCAGGACTTCGCGACCGAGCTGTCCGGCTACGACATCGTGCTGGACCCGCTCGGCGGGGAGAACCTGGCCAGGTCGCTGCGCGTCCTGCGCCGCGGCGGCAAGGCCGTGGGGATCTCCGGGCCGCCGACACCTGAGTTCGCGAAGGCGGCGGGACTGAACCCCTTCCTGCGCCTGGCGATCGCGGCGCTGAGCCGCCGGATCCGCGCGCAGGCGAAGAAGCTGGGCGTGTCGTACGAGTTCCTGCTCATGCGCGCCTCCGGCGACCAGCTGCGGCAGATCGCCGAGCTCGTCAACGCCGGGGCCGTCCGGCCCGTCGTCGGTGCCACGTTCGGCTTCGACCGGACCGTGCAGGCCCTGGAGTCGCTCGGCACGAGCAGCATCCGTGGCAAGGCCGTCATCGACATCACCGGCGGGACCGAGTAGCCCCGGACCGCTGCGCGCCAGCAGCACCCTCCCACCATCTACGATCAGGAGCCTCTCATGAACGCCAGCAGCACCCCCGAACCCGTCATCACCGCCTACGCCCACACCGTGGCCAAGACGGTCACCGTGGGCGGGGACACCTTCGCCTACCGCGAGCTCGGCCCGACGGAGGAGATCCCCGTGGTCTTCTTCGTGCACCTCGCCGCGACCTTGGATAACTGGGACCCGCGCATCGTGGACGCGATCGCGAGGACCCGTCACGTGATCGCCTTCGACCAACTCGGCGTCGGCGCTTCCAGCGGCCAGGTGCCCGGCACGCTCGAAGAGGCAGCCGACGACGCCTACCGGTTCATCACCAAGGGCCTCGGCTACGACACGATCGACGTCTTCTCCTTCTCGATGGGCGGCATGATCGCCCAGGACCTCGTCGTGAAGCACCCCGAGCTGGTCCGCAAGCTGGTCCTGACCGGCACCGGCCCGCGCGGCGGGAAGGATATCGACAGGGTCGTGGGCACCACCTACTTGGACATCGTCCGCGCGGTGCTCACCCGCTCCGACCCGAAGGAGATCCTCTTCTTCAACCGCGACGCCGCGGGCAAGAAGGCCGCGAAGGCGTTCGTCGAGCGCCTCGCGGAGCGTACCGCAGGCCGCGACGAGCCCATCACCACCAAGGCGTTCAGGCGGCAGCTCAAGGCCATCCAGCGCTACGGCCGCTCCGCCCCGTCGGACCTGTCGGTCATCACCCAGCCGACCCTGATCGCCAACGGCGACAACGACCGCATGGTGCCCTCCGTCCTATCCGAGGACCTGCACCGGCGAATCAAGGGCTCCGAGCTGATCATCTACCCCGGCTCCGGACACGGCGGCATCTTCCAGTACTGGGACAAGTTCGCCCCCGTCGCCGCGGCTTTCTTCAACAACTAATCCCCCCACCATCACAAGGAGTCGCCATGACCGGCATTGCGCCCGCCAAGCCGTCCGTCTCCAAGCACTTCACCTCCTCGATCTTGCTGCGGATGCGCACCGACAAGCCCCGCCAGGAGGGCATGGACCGGTGGAAGGGCCTGCACTCGGGCATCCATCGCTGCGACCCCGGGAACTACTGGCGAGACTTCTCGTGCGCTGCCGCCTTCGAAGCGCGCTCCGTCGAGGAAGTCGGGTAGCGCCCGGCACAGGAAGCGGGTGCGCGTTGGGGCACGACCTGCTCTCTGGGACAACAGCGCGGTTGATCTGACCCTGGGTGGTGAGGTGATCTTCCAGTTTCGAAGGCCTGCTTGACGGATCTCGGGCGAGGGTGTGCTTCCACTGACGTCGAGGGCGGAGAGCGTGCTCTGGCCTTCGACTGGCAGCGTCGTCGTCGCATCGTGAAGCTATCGTGCGGCGCTGTATGCCTCTCTGACGGCCTTGCTGATGCGGCCGCGGTCGGAGGCCTCGAAGCCGTTCTCACGCGCCCAGCGGCGAATGGCGTCGAGTTGCTCCTTGTCCGCTCGGGCAGGCCCGCTGCCGCGCTGGCGGCGCTGCCCGCCTACGCGACGGCCAGCACTGATGTATGTGCTGAGCGCGTCACGGAGGGCTACGGCGTTAGCCGAACTGAGGTCGATCTCGTAGCTTGCCCCGTCGACTGCAGATGTCACCGTCTCATCTGCGACGGTGCCGTCGAGGTCGTCAGTCTGGGTTACCACTGTCTCGCGCGCCGTGTGTGAAGCTCCTGTCGCTGGTTGCTGGCTTGGCGAACTAGCCGGTAGACGAGCCTGCGGGACTGCCCTCGGGATCCCGGTCGGGCCCCTCTGGGACCTAAGGGTTGGTCATGGGCCGTGGTATCCGAGTCAGCTCCTCATTGCGCCCGGGGCCGGATCATTGTGTGGCACTCCCCAGCCGAAGTGCGCGTGGGATGCCCATGCGAGTGGGTCGGTGCCCCCTGTCTCGACAGCTTGTCTGAGCCTGGTTGTCGCTAGGTGGAGGGTGCTGAGAACAGTTGTGTGGATCGTGGCCGGTGAGTTGCTCAGTTCTTGATAAGGGCGGTCACGACCGAGTCCGCTGACTGGTCGCGTAGCGGCATGGTGGCGGCGATGACCTCGGGGTAGCCGGCTTGTTGTGCCGCGCTGGCCACGTGGAGTGCTTCGTGGGTGACTGAAGGTGCCCTGCCAGCGGAGTCACAGGTCAGGATGACCGGGAGTTCGCCGTCGGCCACTACGCCAGTCTGCGGGTTGGGCCGAGGGTGAATGTGCCATCGCGCCAGCCGGAACACGCCATGGATGGTCGCTCAGACCGGGAACTCTCCCAGGAGCACTGCGGCGCGGTCGTTGTCGATGGTTTCGACCGAGGCGGTGAAGACCGTGCCCGGCGGGATCGGGTCGTTGGGGCTCCCTGTTGATTCGGTGCTCAGGAACTCGTACAGGTCAGCCATGTCCCAAGCGTAGTGGTGCCTTCCGACGAGATGCGTCAACTCGCGGCGACGAACACGGGGACGTAGATGAGAGCAGCAAGTACGGCGAGAGTCGCTGCTGAGCGAAGAACCGTCAGCCGTGTGCGGACGGTCTCTTCGCCGATCGCGACGACCGACAGGTAGCCCAGGGCGAGCGGCCCCTTGATCGGTGGGTCTTGATTGGCGGCAAGTCTTGCGTCGGTGCGTCCGAGATCAGCGCGTCCGGCAAGGAGGCTGGCGGCACCGGCGGCTGCGAGGAAGGCGCAGGCGGCGGCGACCGCCCAGATAGACGCGAGCCACCAGGGTCCAGACCACGCGGGCTGGCCCGAAGCTGCGAGCAGCGCCACCTCCGCGAGGCCTAGCGTCAGCAGAGTTCCAGCCCTGTCGCGAACGCTGTCGAGATCGTGAAGCTGCCGGTCCAGTTGCCGGCGACCCTCGTCGATGAGCAGGTCGAGGTCGTCATCGGTGTGTTCGCTGAGGTCGCGGTCGAAGGGCGTCGGCTCGCCGAAGGTCGGAAGCTCTGTGCCGGGGCGCAGGAGGCCGAAGGCATAGGCCAGATACACGCGAGCTTCTGCGAAGCGCCCTTTCACGACTGACACGCCCCTAGCCTTCCATGAGCCAGCCGGCCAGAGCTTCCGCTACAGGTGCACTGACACCCTCGGGCAGGAAGAGCCACTGACCACCAGGATTGAGATCGATGAAATGCGCAGCACCTTCAGCGTCGATGATCCAGTCCTGGCTGGAGTAGCCGACACGCATCATGGCTGCGATGGCGACCGCGTCAGAACAGACGGCACCCCAATCGGAGGTGCTCTCGAAGCTCATGTGGGCGCGCTTGCTGGAGCGCCAATCCAATGGCGTGTCGGCCGCCGCGAGTTGCGCGCACCATGCGCGGTCGCCAACGGTCACGATGCGCAGATGCAGGCGGGCGTTGATGACTTCCTGCGCCAGGAAAGGAGACCCAAGAAGACTGCCTTCGGGTAGGTCCGCCGCAACCACCTTTGTCGCCCACGCGACAAAGTCCTGGCCAGCGGACGCGAAGTTTCCTGGGCCGAGTGGCTTCAGCACAGCCGTCGCGCCGATGAAGTCGACGTCCTCTCGCGAGGTCACAATGCACCATCGAGGTACACCGATGTGGATGCCCGCCGCGCACTGATACTGAGTGATCTTGTTCTCAGCGGCGAAGACGGAACTCGGGTCTGAGAGCCAGCGCACTCGGCAATCTCGAACCAACGCACCCAATAGCGCAATGCGCGCCGACAACCGAGCAGCGGGGAGACTGCCAATCTCAATTCCATCATCATGCCCCGCCGGCGCAAGGCGCCGCAGCCACCCTCGACAGCCGGTTCGTATAGCGACACCGCGCCCGGCGAGATCGCGCAGGACAGTCCGTGTGCTAGAGAGTTCGATGACCGTGTCGTCCATAGTGGTCGCGTCGACGATGACCGTGCCGGGCCTTCGAAGATGCTGCACCACCGATTCGACGTGAAGATCGCTTTGGCTTCCGATGATCAGCCTCTCGGCGGAAGGCAAGTCCACACTCATTTGACTCCAAGGCGTTCCGCTTCGGCAGCGAATCGTTCGGCACGGTGCCGGACGGTGGAGTCGTGGAGGTCAACCCAGAATGCAGCACCATCTTCGCCCTCAGAGTAGAAACCAACGTCGCGGAGCAGTGCCTCTGTGACGTGCGAGGTGGCGAGGGCATGAGCAAGGGCGGATTCCCCTGTCCAAGGTTCAGTCGCCGAGGGAACGTCACGGTAGTAGCCGAGAAAGAGCTCCCACTGCGGGGCGATCAGTTCGTCCCACGTCGCGCGAGGGCCGGGCAGAAGCTCGCTGGCTTCGAATGAGGAGTGGTGTGCGTGCCGTGCTGCGAGACAAGCGATCACCTTCGTGATCCGGTCCATCGAGGCGAGGACAAGGTCTCGAAGGTGGCCGGCGTCGGCTGACGCTGGGTCATAGAGCGCGCTGAGGATCGCTCCATCCAGGTGATGGAGCGATCCCTGGATGCCGTTTAGGGTGCAGTCGTACTCCACCGGGTACCCGGCTTTGTACACCGCAGCCTCGGCGCGGTGCTCATCTGTCGCGTTGGACGTCATGTAGGTCAGCACTCGGCGCCACCAGTCGGGCTCTGCGTCGGTGACCATCGACCAAATCACCTCGCCCCCACTGCGGGCGATGAGAACATGACCGCACTCGTGAGCCATCACTCGTTCGGTCAACGCCGGTGGACGTTCCTCCAGCAGCTTCCGGTTCGCCACGACGACGACCTCGCCGGCAGTTGTGGTCAGCGTTCGAGCAGCAACGGTTCCGGATCCACGGTCATCGGTGTAGGAGTACTCCATTGTCAGGCGCCGGACCTCACCCGCGAAGTCGTCGGTGTATATGACCGGGACGTCGGTGTTGAGGGCCCGCGCTCCATTCTCAATCGCCCGAAGACGCGCAGCGTCAACGGCGGGGCCTTCGACGATGATCTCCACAAAGGAAGCCTATTGGAGGAGTCTCACATCAAACACGATGGAGGAGTCAGACATCACTCATGCGTGCGGATCACGGCCCGGCAACCAAGTCTTCTACGTCGACGTGGTGGACGACGTCGGCCGGGCAGGCGGCATCGAGGGACCGGGTCGGGGGGCGCGAGGAAGCGACGCTTGGTCGGTGTTGCTGGGATGAGCCTTCCAAGCTCGTTCTCGACCCCAGTTGATCCAGCACGTTGCGATCGTGCATGGCAGAGGCATCACCGCGCTTAGTGCTGGGGCGACAGGCTCGCTGACTCGGATTCTAGCCCCAGGGAAGCCCCCAGGACGGATTCGCAATCGACGAACACTCTCATAAAGCGTTGTCAGGGGTCGGTCTGCTGGGCTAGCGCCGCAGGTTCGAGTCCTGTCGCCCCGACAATTTGTGCCCCAGGCTGGGGCTAGGCATTATGCCTTGCTGACTAGGCCAAACACCGCAGGGGCGACAGGCGACATGCACCCAGAAGAGGCCATGTCAAGACCTCTGGTGCCCCAGCTAAGCCCCAACTGGGGCTAGTTTGGGGCAAGCGAAACCCCTAGTCAGAGCGATATGCCGATTCTCGGGTTTCCTGCCGGTCGCGGTAGCTAAGGGCGTCCTCGTCGCGCAGGCGCAACAGCACATGTCCCGCCTCGTGTCTGGCGAGGTGTCTTCCGGACTTGATAGCGGCTTCCACGAGGCCGTCGAGATCGTCGTAGTCGCCCGGAGGATCAACGAACAACTCTGCGCCCAGGTGAGAATCGTGCCCACAGCTCCGATCCATTCCGTCATGGAATGATCATGGCACCGACCTACGACAGGCGGATGGGGCTACCTCGGAGCGTGTGCCTTCGGGCGATGGGCGAGACTTGGGCTACCGCTGCACATCGTGTTGCCAGTTGGCGTCGTCGGGGCCACTGAACAGGTCGGCGATCTCTTCCCAGCGCCTCCAGTGCGCGGGTTTCGAGGGTAGGAGACGCGCGCTCGGTAGGCCTGAGACCGTGATGGTGAACTCCTCCCCGGCGCGGGCGCGTCGCACCAGTTCGGAGGCGTTCTGGCGCAACTCCGTCATTTCTACGTTCGCGCTCATGGCAGCGAGGATAGAACGTCCCTGATCAAGGGGCGTGGCCAGGCAGGCGGTGGAAGGTGGCAGATCCTCACCTCTCTTGGTCCTCCGTGTCCGGATCGGGCACCTTCTGAGGCTTAAGGGGCTGCGGAAGGAGATCACCATGGAACTGCAGCGCTACGAGTCTCTGGCCCAGGCGGCGGAACGGACGGGGATCAGCCGGAAGACCGTGCGACGCCGGATCGCGTCCGGCCAACTGCCGGTCTTCTCGAGCGGACGGCGCATCCTCCGAGTCCGTCCCGAGGACGTCGACGCGATGCTGCGTCCGTTCTGGCTCGGCTGAGTCGAGCACTGCTGATCTCGCTGCGGCATCGCCTGGATCTCCTGACGGTCGGACAAACCTTCAAGTTCAGCACCTCAAATCCGCAAGTTTCATTGCTCAGATCTGCAAGTTCTCGGGTAGCGTTGAGTCATGACACCACCGGAGCCGTACCCCCGGCACGCCGCCGTCACAGTCCGCGAGGCGATGGGTGACACGCCGATCACGATCATCCAGGGCGCCCGTCAGGTGGGCAAGAGCACGCTGGCCGCGATCGTGGCCGCCGAAGCGCCTGAGGTGGTCTCGGTGACTTTGGACGACCCCGTCGTGCTTGCCGTTGCCGAGTCCGACCCGGTGTTCTTCGTGGAGCAGGCCGGCCAGGGCTTGCTCGTCATCGACGAAGCCCAGCGCGCGCCCGGGCTGATCCTGCCATTGAAGGCCAGCGTTGATAGGGATCGACGGCCCGGCCGCTTTCTTCTGACTGGGTCTGCCGATCTCCTCCAGGTCAAAGGAGTTGGCGATTCCCTCGCCGGACGCGCAGAGACCATCGAACTGCTGCCGTTGAGCCAGGGGGAACTGTCCCGTCGTGCGACACCGGAGGACTTCGTCGCCTGGATCATGGCCGGGACGGACTCGGGCACGTTCTCCGCCATCGAGCCGGACACGATCGTGCGCGGGGGTTACCCCGAAGCAGTCCAGCGGACCCCGAACCGGGCCGCACGATGGTTCGACGCCTACATTGAGCGGCTGGCCGACCACGACGCTCGCGACCTCCAGCAAGGGGGCTACGCCGACCACATGCGAACCCTGCTGCGTCCGATCGCCGCTGGCGGGCAGGCGGAGATCGTCAAGGCCAAACTCGCTCGCACGATCGGCGTCTCCGAGAACAGCGTGGATGCGTACCTTCGGCTCGCCTCGACAATGCGGCTTCTGGTCCTCCTTCCTCCATGGACGAGGTCGCCGCGCGGTCGCATCGCGCGCCGTCCCAAGGTCGCCCTGAACGACACTGGCTTGTCCGCCCATCTCACGGGCTTCACCAGCGCCGCAGCCGGCACTGTGGGGGGACGCGAGTACTTCGGAGCCCTTGCCGAGCAGTGCGTCGCGCTGGAGTTGCGAAAGCAGTCCGCCTGGACTCAGCAGCCGTTCCAGCTGTACCACTACCGTGACCTCGACGGCTTGGAAGTCGACATCGTCGCCGAGCTCCCGGACGGTCAACTGCTGGCTATTGGGGTGAAGAGCACTCGAACGGTCACCGAGCAGTCCTGGTCGGCGCTGGAGCGCTTCCGCAACCGATACCCAGACCGGAAGACCACGGGGGTCGTGCTTCACGGGGGTACTCAGGTCGCACACCTTCACGGCTGGCTGCATGTGCTGCCGATGCGGAGCCTCTGGGATCACTGAACCTCGCCGAGCGCGTCGCAAACGCCGAGGCGACCTGACCGACCCGGGTGGGGGAGTCTGTTCAGCGGTGCGAGCTGTCCACACGCTTGAGGTAGTGGTCGACCAGGTTCCGCATGGGATCGTCGATGGTCGGCAGATCGCGGTTGTAGAGCAACCCGGTGGCGAGCTGCATGGTCAACTCGTCGAGGAGGGTGACCCACTCGGAGACGTCCCGTTTGTGCGATCGCCGCGGCGACGCGGTGGCCTCGTCTACGGTCTCGGGGGAGACGGAGCGCGCCGTCCGGATCATTGCGTCCGAGAGGATCTGGCGGTCTTCAGCGGGGGCGCTCAACCCCTCTTCCTCGATCTGGGTGAGCACGCCCATGAGTAGCTCGGGCCGGCTCGCGACCGTCGCAATGACGGTGTCGTGATCAAGGTTCCGCTCGATCTCCTGGCGCCGTTCCTTCTCCCAATCGCTGAGCCGGGCGACGGGTGAAACGACCTTCACGACCTCTGGTTTGACTCCGACGATCTCGTTCCCGCGGCGCTCGATGGACGCCTCCACCCGGCATCGCGCCGAGCACCAGATCGGACGGCGGCCGCGTCCCTTGTAGGTCACCGGAGCGCCACACCGTGGGCACCTGAACGTCTTCGCGGGATCGCGGATCACCTCTCGCATGCGAAGCTCCTAGTGGGACGGATGTTGCATTTCATACTAACGAAATGCCGAAGTGCATGCCAGAGGTGTGTGCTGCTTCTTGATGCGGCATCTTCCGGTGTTCGCTCGGTGACTGGTGACATCGTTTTGGGGCGGCGTCGATCGCGGTCTTGGCGGTTGCCGGGTCTGCTCGGTGGTGGGTGTGCGGACCCAGGGGGTTCGGTGTCCTGTAGAGACCGAGGAGACCCTGCGACCTTGTCTGTTCCGACGGCCTGAGGCGCGAGGTGGGGACGGGTCGGCGGCCGGTGAACGAACCTGGCCGAGCTGCTGCCGGGGCAGCGGGCCCGAAGGAGGAGAGTGTCCGTCATGAACTTGCGCCACCGTGGCACGCAAACTGCATCGGGCCAACCGTCGAGGGTGTTCGGGGCCGCACTGTCCGCTGCAGTCCTGCTGGTCGGCTGCTCCTTACCATCGCCGGCGCCATCGGCCGCAGAGGCCCCGACGACCGTGTCGGCGCGGCCGACCTCCGCAACCCCGTCGGCCAGCTCCACCACGTCCCCCGCAGAGACAGCCCAGCCGCTCACCTTCACCGTCGAGTGCGACGGAACCGAGCTGGACGATTACCACGAGTTTTGGTCCCTGACGAAGGAGCTCGACCTTTCCCTGGTGTTCACTATTCGTTCGGACATCCTGACCTTCTTCAGTTCGAGGGTGTGACGTGGGGAGGCTGACGCAGCGCGGCGACCGCGAGAAGCACGAGCGGCACCTGGCCGGCCGCATAGAGGACATGGACCAGGTAGTGGCTCAGCGACTGTTCCGGTACGAACGGCAGCACCGACAACGGCAGGACGGTGACCACCCCGCCGATCACCAGGTTGAGCAGGGCCCAGCCGAGGATCGTTGCCTGCACCCCGCGCGACCTCGGACGGCGCCAATAGGCCGCCAACAGGGCGAGGTCGACGAGCAGCGGGCCGCTGTTCTCGATGTCAACAGGGGTCAGTGGCAGCTCCAACAGGTTGTGGGCGAGCATGGCCAGCCACGACACGGCGAACCCGAGTGCCATCCGGCCCGGAGTCGGCCCCGTCGAGGAGCGCGTTCGCGAGTAGCCGGATGTTGGCTGGCGGCTGTTCGTCGACATGGCAGTTCCTTTCCTTGACGTCCTGCGGCCACCAGAATACGATGAACGACATATTCAGTCAATAGGTCATTCAATCAAATGTGTTGGGTGCCAGCGAGGAGCGATGGGAGAACATGACGCCGCGGCGCTACTCGATGGAGGTCAGGGCCGAGCAGGCAGCGCGCACTCGGGAACGGATCATGGACGCCGCGTTGGCGAGCTATCGCGAACGGGGCATCGCCGCCACGAGCCTGCAGGCCGTCGCACGCAAGGCCAATGTCTCGGCCGCGACCATCCTGAACCACTTCGGATCGGCAGACGAACTCGCACGGGTCCTGGTCGCGCAGCTCACCGACGAGATCCAGATCCCCGACGACCGCGAGTGGCCCGAACACGGACGCCCCCAGCGAGTCCGGCGCCTGGTCCGCGAAATGTTCGCGTTCTACGAACGCAGCGCACCCTGGTTCGAGATCTTCCGGTCCGAGCTAGGCCACGACCCGGTCCTGCGCGAGGGCGAGGGGGCCTTCTGGGAAGCGATCGGTGCGCTCTACGCCCGAGTCTTCGCCGAAGCTCTCGGTGAAGATCGCGTCCGCGGCGCCGCCTTCGGCCTGACCCACCCTGCGACCTTCACCGCCCTGCTGAGTGCGGGCTTGTCACTCGAGGACGCGAGCGAGTTGGTCGCCGATGCGCTCGTCCGGATTTTGCCGAACGGCAAAGGAGTCGCACAGTGAGACTGCTGTACCACCTGTGGTACCGGCACGGCACCCCGCCCTGGGTCGGCGGACCACGACAGGAACTTGTCAGGCTCGTCACCGACGGCACCCTGACCCCGGGCAGCGCGCTCGATCTCGGCTGCGGCGTCGGCGACAACGCGATCTTCCTCGCCCAGCACGGGTTCACCGTCACCGGAGTCGACTTCGCGGACGCGGCCATCGAACGGGCCCGGGCCAAGGCCCATGACGACGGCGTCGACGTCTCCTTCATCGTCGACGACGTCACACACCTTCGCCAGGTCAGCGGCCCGTTCGACCTTCTCGTCGACTACGGCACCCTCGACGACCTCGACGACCGCGGTCGAGACGCCTACGTCCACGAGGTCGTGGCGCTGACCCGGCCCGGGACCCGCATCCTCCTATGGTGCTTCGAATGGACACTGTCACCCTGGGAACGCGTCACCACCGCGATCCTCCCGTTCGGCGGCCTCGCGCTCGCCCCCGGCGAGGTCACGGCCCGCTTCGGAAATCAGTTCGAGATCAACCACATCGCCGGGGAGCAACACCTCAGGGGCTGGCCCCGAGGCTGGGCCGCCTACCTCATGACCAGGCGCAGCGCTTGAGTCGGCCGCCCAGGCATGCCTTGGTCAGCTAACCCAAGCCGGCGCTGGTCGCCGCTCAGAACGATTCGCACAAGATCCGCCCGAGAAGTTTGCCCGGGCAACGGGGGTTTCCTGCGACCACACTGTGAACCACTCCCGGGGCTCCGTGGTGAGTGAGTTGTCTCTCTGCCCCGCATAGAGGCTAGGTCGGTACCGCCCGGCCAGTCTCGACGCCGAACTTCTCTCTCATGAAACGCCAAAACAGTGGGACGGCTTCGGCGGCCGGCCGGTCGACCCGTTCGAGGCGTCCTGACGAGGACAGATGCTCGATTCGCACCGTGCCGTTCGGCAGGAAGGGCACGTGCGGAGCCAGCACCGTGACCGGCGTCCAGTGCTCGGCAACGGGTTTTGGCACGACCAGCAAGTCATGCATCGAAGTGAAGCCCGCGAGCGTTGTGCTTGCGCCAGCCTCCAGAACGCTCGTCACGATGTCTGCCAGGTATTGGAACTCGGGCTGACGATCGGCCATGCTCGCGAAGTGCCTGTCGATCGCGTGCCAGGGGCGGTCCAGGAGAAGTCGTGCACGTCGGAAGCATGACACGACTGACGCGTCGCCCCGGAGAAGTCAGCGCCGCCGTATCGCCTCGTCCAGACTCAGGGAGTGTGGCTCGAGCAGATGCACTGACGCATCTCTACAAGAAACGTCAGCGGCGACTGTGATGATGAAGCCATGACGACCTATACCGGTACCAAGGAGTTCGAAGGCGCGACCTTCGTCAAGGCCAGCTTCAAGGGTGCGACCCTGCGATTCTCCGATGTCAGCGGTGTGACGATGCGCAGCGTCGACGTGGGCGGGCTCGACATCGACAGCCACGACCTGTTCTTCGGCAGCCTCTATGTCAACGGGGTGGACGTGGTGCCGCTGGTCGACGCCGAGCTCAACCGGCAATTCCCCGGACGCGAACTGCAGAAGGCCCAGACGCCCGAGGGTCTGCGCGAGGGCTGGGTGGCGGTGCAGGACGCGTGGCGGGCGACGGTGGCGGACACTCCGCGTGACCTGGTGGACGCCCATGTCGAGGGTGAGTGGTCCTTGGCGCAAACTCTGCGGCACCTCGTTCTGGCGACTGACGCGTGGCTTCGCGGCGGCATCCTCAGCATGCAGCAGCCGTTCCACGAGATCGGTCAGATCTTCACCGGCGCCGCCGAGATGGGCTTCGACATGTCCATCTTCCGTGAGGACACACCGACCTACGACGAGATCCTCGCCGTGCGCGGCGAGCGGCAGCAGCTGGTGACCGACTTCCTCGCCACCGCCACACCCGAGTTGCTCGCCGAAGAACGCGAGGACCCCTGGGGTGGCGGCTGGCAGCCCACTGTGGGCGACTGCATTCGGGTGATCCTCGAGGAGGAGTGGGCGCACCTGCGCTACATCAGGCGAGATCTCGCACTGCTCCGTTAACGCTTAGGCGTTCCGAGTCCGGTCGAGCCGTTCGGGAAGCTGCTGGAATCCGGCGGCCCGATAGGTCGCGATGGCTCCGGTGAGCGAACTCGGCGTGCAGACCATGGCGCCGGTGGAGCCCATCTTCTTGAGTTCGGACGCCGCGGCCACGCAGATCGCGGTGCCGTGGCCGCGTCCGCGTCGATCGGCCCGGACGCCCATCGGCTCCAGCAGGCCGGGCCGTCCACGGCCGGCCGACCAGATCGTCACACCCGCGACCGGATTATCGTGTTCGTCGTAGCCGAGCAGGCATCGCGCGTCGCCGAACGGCAGCCCGGACGCCATCGTGTGCCAAGCCTCGTCGGTGAACCGCGAACTTCCCCACGCCGAGCGGTGGACGGCTGTGAACGCCGGCACCAGCCCGGGACCCACGACTTCGACGCGCAGCCCCACCGGCGCCAGGTCGCTGAGGTCATGCCGCAACGGCGTCCACGATTCGCCGAGCTGCCAGCCGACCTCGATCAGCAGATCCTGGAGGCGGGTGCCGTCCGGCGCTTCGATGGAGGCACTTCCGGACGGCAGCACACCCCGCTCCGGCTCGGAGGCGTCGGTGGCCAGTCGCAGGGCCAGCTCCTCGTCGCGCCAGTGCTCCGGCGCGACGGTCACCCGCAGCGCCCCGGGTCCGTCCAGAAGGCCGAGCGCGAGCAGTTGGCCGCCGCGGCTCCAGGTCCGTAGCGCGGCAGCCGTCGCGTCCGGCCCGAAGCGCAGGTGCCAGCCGAGGTCGCCCGGGTGCAGCTGGATCGGTGCGGAGTTCCGCTGCAACCCGCGAAGGGCATCGACCACGGCGCCGAGGCGGTCCACGCTCGGAGTACTCAGTTCGATTGCCATGGTGCGATCAAACACCAACTCTCTCCGGCGATGGGCCATCCGCGAGGCGAAGGCAGCCTACGATCTGGTGGTGACCTGGCTCAGCGACTATCGGTTCTCGCCGGCGTTCCACGACCTCCGCGACCAGAACGGCGCCCGTGCGGGCACCTTGGCGGCGGAACTCGAGCGCGAGCTGGGCCCCGGCCATCAGCTGGCGACCGAAGATTGGCGGGTGATCGCCGAGGCCATACCGCAGGACGAGATCGTGCTTGAACTGGACGGTGAAGGCGCCGCGCTCGTGCACCTCACCTGGAAGGGGACGACCGAGATCGCCCCGCACCCCCTCACCACGATCGTCAGCAGCCGCGCGCAGTTCGACGCATTGGTGCAGGACCGCTATTGACCGAAGCGCTGCTCGACGAAGCCAACGCCGGCTGAGCGTGCCGACACCCCTTGGCCGGACCACAGGGTTCAGGTCTCAACGAGCTCGACCAAACGAAAGCTCAGCGCGATTCCTAGTTGCCAGTGGGTCGGGAACGAGGGTCGTCGAGGCGGGTCCGAAGCACGCCGCCCCAGTAATCGGGGGCCGATTCCAGCGCAGCGGGAACGGGCCAGCCCGGTGCGGACTCAAGCACATGGATCAGGGTCCAGGCCATCCCGAAGGCATCGGACTCGTCCGCAGGAAGCAAGCCCGCCAGGACTGTCACCTCGTCGTCGCTGAGCGGTTGGGAGATCTGCCCGGCCAGCTCTTCCCATCGCCCAAGCGTCGTCGGATCCGCCGCGGTCTCGGTCGGCAGCGGACCGAGCGCCGCCAAAGCCGTCACCATCGGACGCAGTTCGCCACTCATGTCACGAGTGCAGCGCAGTAACCGATTCCAACGCAACCGACGTTCGTCGGCTGGCACACACTTGCCGCAGCACCTCCGCGGCGTTTGCGCGGTCGACGAGCAGCACCGAGCCGTCGTCGGTGCCTCTCGACCCGCCGGCCAAGCTCGGGCGGAGTCGCTGCCAGTTCTGCCAATGCTCGTCGAAGGAGCGGACGACCCGGCCGCGACGCCGCTGACCCTCCTGTGCGGACGTCCGGTCGACATCGATGTAGAGCTCGGTCACCCGCCAGCCGGCCCGGCGGGCGAGTGCAATCAGGGTCCGCCGACGTCCGAACCGGGTGCCGGGGTCGTGCAGCACCAGCCGTCCGGACGAGGACGGCCCGACCAGCAGCTGCGCGACCGTCCGCACGGCATGCGCGGTGTGCACAAGCCAGCGGTAGCGACGGTAGGGAACCGAGGCCGGGAGCCGTTGACGCAGCCAGCCGCTGACCTGCTCCGGATCGACCACGCGCACCCCGCCGAGCCCCGCCGTTGCCCGCGCGATGGCGGTGCTCTTGCCGGCACCCGGCACCCCGCCGACGATGATCAGCGCACCGGATTGGGCGGCTGCCAGGCCGACCCGCGAGGGCGTCGGCGATCCTTCGGACGGCGCCAGCTCGCGGCGCTCGGGCGGTTCGTACCGGAGCATCCCTCCAGATCAGCCGCTCATTCGCTGATTTCTCGCGCCAACTCGCCCTTTCAGGGTGAGTCCGGGGGAACCCCCAGGCTCGGGACCAGTCAGTTGCGGAGCCAGACCGTGGTCTCACCCGGAAGCTGATCACCGGCGAGCGAGCCGCTGGTCAGCAGCACCTCGCCCTCCGGCAGCGCCACCGGTTCGGTGCCGAAGTTGGTCACCGCCGTCCAGCCGTTCGGACGCCGGAACGCCAGCACGCTCGGAGACACCTGCGTCCAGTCCAGGCTCTCGGCGCATTCCAGCTCGTGCCGCAGGCTGAGCGCCCGACGGTACAGGTTGAGCGTCGAGGCCGGATCGTCCGACTCGGCATCCACGGCGTAGCCGGCGAACCAATCCGGCTGCGGCAGGTGCGCGGTACCCGCGCCGAAGCCGAACGACGAGCCGGTGGACGTCCAGGGCAGCGGGACGCGGCAGCCGTCGCGTCCGATCTCCACCCCTCGGTTGCGGAAGAACGCCGGGTCCTGCCGGTCCTCGTCCGGGATCTGGCCGACCTCCTGCAGGCCCAGTTCCTCGCCCTGGTACAAGTACGCCGAACCCGGCAGCGCCAGCATGAACAGGGTGGCGGCCCGTGCCCGGCGCGGGCCCTGGGCCGAGTCCACCGCGTCCGGCTCGCCGCCGTCCAGCAGCCACTGCTTGCCGTCGTTGCCGCCGGCGGCCGATTCGGCCCCGGGAGCGCCCGCGCCGACGACGCCGGCCGGCAGTCCGTAGCGGGTGGCGTGCCGCACCACGTCGTGGTTGGAGAAGACCCAGGTGGTCGAGCCGCCCAGTTCGGCGGTCGCCGTCAGATTGCGATCGATGACCTCGTGAAAGTCGGCCGCCGAGAACTCGGCCCGAAGCAGGTCGAAGTTGAAGGTCTGGCCGAGGCCCTCAGGGGAGGAGTAGCGGGCCTGCCGGTGCGGCAGCACCCAGGCCTCCGCGACCGCAGTGCGCGGCGGGTCGTACTCGTTGAACACCGCACGCCACTCGGCGTAGACATCCTGCACCTCGTCGCGGTCCCACAGCGGGTGCTGGCCGTCCTCGAACTGGTCCACGCCGTCCATCACCAGGACGATGTCGTCGAACCCGGCGTCCAGGTTCTTCTTCAGCCCGTGCGCCACGTCGACCCGGAAGCCGTCCACGCCCCGGTCACTCCAGAACCGCAGCGTGGTCAGGAAGTCGGCATGCACGTCGGGGTGGTCCCAGTTGAAGTCGGGCTGCTCCTTGGCGAACAGGTGCAGATACCACTGCCCGGGGGTGCCGTCCGGTTCGACGACCCGTTCCCAGGCGCCGCCGCCGAAGATCGACACCAGGTCGGTCGGCGGAAGCTCGCCGTTCTCACCCTTGCCGTCGCGGAAGATGTAGCGCTCGCGCTCGGCCGAGCCCTTGCCCGCGGCGACCGCGGCCTTGAACCATTCGTGCAGGTCGGAGGAGTGGTTGGGCACGATGTCGACGACCACCTTGATCCCTGCCGCGTGCAGTGCGGCCACCATCTCGTCGAAATCGTCGAGGGTGCCGATCTTCGGGTCGACGTCGCGGTAGTCGTCCACGTCGTAGCCGCCGTCGGCCAGCGCCGAAGGATAGAACGGGCTCAGCCAGACGGCGTCCACACCGAGTTCGGCGAGGTAGGGCACCCGCGAGGTGATCCCCGACAGGTCGCCGATGCCGTCGCCGTTGGCATCGGCGAAACTGCGCGGATAGATCTGGTAGACGACGGCCTGGCGCCACCATTCGGGCGCGTTGAAGACATCGTGCGAAGAGAGCGACATTGGTCTGCCTCGTCCTTCCTGGACGCTTGTGGGTGGTGCGGCGGCGAGGGCGCCGGCCGGAGACGGGAGCTGATTCGATGATCGGATCAAGTCGGCGTTGGATCAGCCTAACAGCACGGTGACGAGCGTCACACCGGCCCGGACTGCACAATGTCTTTCATGCAGCTACCCGTGATGCCACCGGTGAAGCCGATGCTCGCCAAGTCCGTGCCGACCATTCCGACCGGTGCGCTGAGCTATGAGCCGAAGTGGGACGGCTTCCGTTCGATCATATTCCGGGACGGCGACGAGGTGGAGATCGGCTCGCGCAACGAGCGCCCGATGACCCGCTACTTTCCCGAGATCGTGGAGGCCGTCAAAGCCAACCTGCCGGAGCGCTGTGTGCTTGATGGCGAACTGATCGTGGTGATGGGGGACCGGCTGGAGTTCGAGGTGCTGCAGCAGCGCATCCACCCGGCCGCCAGCAGGGTGAAACTACTGTCCGGGCAGACGCCGGCCAGCTTCGTCGCCTTTGACCTGCTCGCCCTGGGTGACGTGGACTACACCGAGCAACCCTTCGAAGAGCGCCGCGCAGCGCTGGAGCAGGCCCTTGCCGATGCGGAGGCGCCGATCCACCTCACCCCGATCACCCGCGACCCGGCGCTCGCCGAGCAGTGGTTCGCCCAGTTCGAGGGCGCCGGGCTGGACGGGGTGGTCGCCAAGCCACTCAACGGCAGTTACCAGCCGGACAAGCGCACCATGTTCAAGATCAAGCACCAGCGGACGGCCGACTGCGTGGTCGCCGGCTACCGCGTCCACAAGACCGGGGACGACGTCATCGGCTCGCTGCTGCTGGGGCTGTACAACGCCGCCGGCGAGTTGGCATCGGTCGGGGTGATCGGCGCCTTTCCGCTCGCCCGCCGCAAGGAGCTGTTCGCCGAGTTGCAGCCGCTGGTGACCACCTTCGACGAGCACCCCTGGGCCTGGGCGCGGCAGGAGCAGGGCGCCCGCACACCCCGGAACTCCGAGTACAGCCGCTGGAACAACGGCAAGGACCTCTCCTTCGTGCCGCTGCGGCCCGAGCTCGTGGTCGAGGTGCGCTACGAGCACATGGAGGGCGTCCGGTTCCGGCACACCGCCCAGTTCAACCGCTGGCGTCCGGACCGGGAGCCCCGCTCCTGCACCTACGAGCAACTCGAAGAGCCGGTGAAGTACGACCTGGCCGACATTCTCGCGACCCGTTCGGACGCCGGCTGAGCGGCGTCCGGAGCCGGGGAGTATGGCGATTCGCCTAGTGCGACCGACGCCGGTGCGCCAGACTACGGTGATGGCAGCCAAGAAGAAGTCGACGAAGACCAAAGCGTCGGCGACCAAGCCGACCGAGCCGCTCAGCGCGCTGCTGCGACTGCCGAGCGGGCCGGTCGACCTGAGCGCGATCGACACTGCCGCCACCCCCGGGTACCCCGGTGCCGGCAAGGCGGACGCCCCGGCGCTCACCGAGGCGCTGACCCCGGAGCTCTCCGAACTCCAGGAGCGGCTGTACGCGAACGGCCGGTCAGAGGTCGAGGGTGCGCCGAGCGTGCTGGTGCTGCTGCAGGGCATGGACACCTCCGGCAAGGGCGGGGTGATCCGGCACGCCATGGGCCTGGTCGACCCGCAGGGCATTCAGCTGACCTCGTTCAAGGTTCCTACCCCGGAGGAGCGCAAGCACCACTACCTGTGGCGGATCAGGCGGGCGCTGCCGAAGCCGGGCATGATCGGCATCTTCGACCGCTCGCAGTACGAGGACGTGCTCGTCGTCCGGGTGGAGCAGCTGGTGCCGGTGAGCGAGTGGAACGGCCGCTACGACGAGATCAACGACTTCGAGAAGAAGGCGGCCGAGGCCGGCACCACGATCATCAAGTGCTTCCTGCATGTGTCGTTCGCCGAGCAGAAAGAGCGGCTCACCGCGCGGCTGGCGAGTCCCGCCAAGTACTGGAAGTACAACCCGAGGGACGTCGACGCCCGCGCGAAATGGCCCGCCTACCAGGAGGCGTACACCGACGCGCTGGAGCGCTGCAACACCGACCACGCGCCGTGGTTCGTCATTCCGGCGGACCGCAAGTGGTACCGGAACTGGGCGGTCGCGCAACTGCTGCGGGAACACCTGATCGGGCTCGACCTGTCCTGGCCGGAGGCCACCTTCGATGTGGCGGCCGAGAAGGCTCGGGTCGCGAAGTCGTGAGCCGTGATCGGACGACGATCCGCCTCCGCGGTTGGCGACTCACCCTTTACAAGGTAGTCACAGCGTCTTTTCCGGCGTAGGCATGGGGAAGGGAGCGACCGCTCCCGGCGATTCGTCGCGGCAGCCCATCCGGTCGCCCGGCGTGGACTCAGGAGGTACTCATGACAACGGTGTTGTGGATCATCGCCGCGGTACTCGTCATCTCGGGGATCATGGCCATCGTGCGCAAGCAGTTGCTCTGGGGCATCGTGCTGATCGTGGTCGGGCTGCTGGTCGGTCCCGGCGGGGTCAGCATCTTCCACTGACAAGTGACCAGCGGACGCTGGCCGAGCTTGTCGAGGCTTCGGACGACCGGGCCTCGACAAGCTCAACCAGGGAAGCGCTGATCAATCATGTCCCGGCTGCGGCGCACCCGACGAGCGATCGACGACGCCCTTCTCTTGCGCCGGATGGCCCGATGCGCCCACACGATCTGGGCGCCGTCGCTCATCTCGCCGGGCACGTCCTCGCTCGGAACAGCATTGATCAGCGCGTCCTAGGGAGCGCGTCGATCAGGCGATGGTGAGATGCCGTGCGGGTACCTCGTCCTCGATGTCGTCGAAGCCGAAGTCGAGCAGGTCCATGGCGGCGAACGCGTACCGGGCCAGGATCAGGTCCATCACCTCATGCGCGGAGCCGAGCGGTTCGCTGACCGAGACGGCTCCGCAGCGCAGCGCCAGGTCGGACTGGGTGTGGAACAACTCGGTGGCGGTCAGGAAGAAGGAGCCGACAGCGATGTGCCGGCGGCCCTGGGCGCGCAAGCCCTGGATCGCCTGGGAAACCGACGGACCCGAGCCGTCCGCCACCGCGGTGAGGCAGGGCAGCCGGTGATGGGTGGACCACTGCCGGGCGCGCCGGGCGAGCAGGGCGTTGCCCCGCACGTCGCCACTGCGAGCGGACGAAAGCACCAGGCCGTCCAGTTCGAGCACCCGGTGCGTGGCCAGCGAGGCACGCAGCCGCTGATCGAGCACGGTCAGCAGGCTGACCTCGGGGCCGACCGGACGCGAGACGCTCACCCGCAGGTCCGGGTACAGGTTGCGCAGCTTCACCGACTGGCCGATCACCCGTTCGTCCGGGTCGATTGCGTGGGTCAGTTGCAGCGGCACCAGAACCACTTCGGTGATGCCCTGCTTGATCAGCTGGGAGACCACCTGAGCGGTCGACGGGGAGCAGTGATCGAGGAAGGAACAGTGCACCGACAAGCCCGGTCGCATCCCCTGGAGACCCTGCCTCAAGGAATGCGCGACTTGGGCGACCTGGGCATCGGTGCTGCCCATTCCCACCATCACCAAGGCTGGAGCGGTCATGTTGTGCCTCTCTCGCGTCACATGTCCTGCGGCTCCATTGCCGGCGCTTTTTCGTAGCACCAACATCTCTCGCGGCTTGTAGCAGATGCAAATCGAATGACCGATATATGAGACGGTCGTCTCAATCCGCGGAAGTTCCCGCGTTACACACCGGCGGCCGCCCGTGCCGATCGGCCGAAGGTCTACCGAGCGCGACCACTCGTACCAAGTCGAGACCGAACCCGCGCGAGGGCCCCGCCACGACGGTCGTGGACGGGGCCCTCGTCGGACTGTCTCAGGGTCGAGCGCCGGCCCAGAGATCGTCGAACGAGGTACTGACCGGCGCGTTGGTGGCCGAACCGGACAGGTATGTGGACAGCCCGATCCAGCCCGGAGCTTGCAGCGCGGCAGTCGAGTCGGTGACCGAACCGGTCCATCCGGCCGGTTCAGCGGTTCCCACAGCCCAGACCTTGGCCCGAAGGGTGGTCGGTGAGCTGCCGAATCCCTGCACCTTGAGGTTGAGTCGGTCACCCGGTGCCACCGTGAGCCCTGCCACGGCCTGGGTCAGCAAGGTGGTGTCGCTCCCGCCCGCGGTGCGAGCCAGGATCAACGACACGGTGCCGTTGGCGAGATACCGGACATCCGCTCGGTAGGAACCACCAGCAGTGACGCGCGGACGGGCAGTGACGTAGATGCCGCCTCCGGTTGCCGCCTTGTCGACCCCGATCGTCATACGCAGTTCGGTGTCCGAGGAGGTCACCCCCGTCAGCGCCACCGCCGGTCCGCTGCCGGCGCTGCCGATCCTGAGGGTGCCCTGGCCGTTGCCGACCGCGAAGTTCGACGCGCTGCCGCTACGCACCCAGGCACCGCCGATGTCGGCATTGCCCCAACCGTTGGTCACCGTGCGGCTGAAGGCGTCCGCCGCGAACGGTGTGCCGGCAGCCGCCACGCTGATCTGCCTGGTGACGGCCCGGCTGGCTCCGTCGTCATCGGTCACGGTCAAAGTGACCGCGTAGTTCCCGCTGCTCGGGTAGTCATGGGACGTGGTGGCGCCGGAACCCGTGGTGCCGTCACCGAAGGCCCAGTGATAGTCGGCGATGGTCCCGTCCGAGTCGTTGGAGCCGGTCCCGTCGAAGTCCACCGACAGCCCGTCCACCGTCTCGGTGAATGCCGCTGTCGGCGGCACCGTCACGCTCACCTGCCGGGTGAGACTGTGGGTGGCGCCGTCGTCGTCGGTCACGGTCAGCGTCACCGGGTAGGTGCCGGCCTGCGCGTAGTCGTGCGACGCGGTCACCCCGGTGCCGGTCGCGCCGTCGCCGAACGTCCACCGGTAGTCGGTGACCGTGCCGTCGGGATCTCGGGAATCGGTGGCATCCACGGTCACCTTCAACTGGTCGGCGTGGGTCGAGAAGGCCGCCACCGGACTCACGTTCGGCGTCGGTGCGCCTGATCCGGCCGCGTAGTGTGCGGCGATCTCCGGCGCCGTGAGCGCGTGCTTGTAGACCGCCACCTCGTCGATCCGGCCGGTGAAGAAGCCACTGAGCGGCGCCGACGGCCAGCCGTTCACGGTGTCGCCACCGATTCGCCAATAGCCGAGGGAGAGATGCTCGGCGGTGACCACGTCCGGATTGACGCCCACCTGAGCCCCGTCCACGTACAGCTTCAGGCCTTCGTTGGACAGCGTGCCGACAACATGGTGCCAGGCACCGTCGTTGTAGGCGCTGGTGCTGCTGGCGACCAGCCGCTGATTGGTCGGCCGGGTGCCGAAGTGGATCCGACCCAGATTGTCCATGTACAACTGCCGGTCGTGCTTCTGCGAGTTGCGGTCGGTCCGGTTGCTCCAGCCCACGATCCTGCCGCCGGTCACACTCGTGGTGTTGAACCAGGCCTCGATACTGAAGACATCGGGAGGGCTGTGCTGCACCAGCGTCGTCTGCCAGCCGGTGTTGGTCCCGCTGAAAGCTGACGAGGTGTCGTTGTCGCCGCTGATCGCGCCGGGCAACCCGCGGGTGACGCCGGACTGCGCCGTCGACGGCATGAAACCGACCCGGTCGGCGGACAAGGCGACACCCGACGGCTCGCCGAGGCGCCAGTAGTTGGTCGGCTGACTGGCGTAGACGGCCTTGACGTAGGCGCTGTCCGATCCCGAACCGGCAACCGTCACCGGCGTCCAGGGTGAGTTGGCGGTGTTTCCGAACGGGTCGGTCACGGAGACTCGGTACTGGTGGCTGGAGCCCGGAGCCAGGCCGGTGTCGGTGAATCCCATCGTCACGGTCTCCCAGCGGCGGAATCGCTGAGTGACGGAGTGGCGGAGGTTGGCGACGATCTGGCTGTCGCGGTACACCCGGTAGGTGAGGTTCTCGTTGTCATCGTCATTGTTGGCCATCCAGTTGATTCGGACTGAACCGGCTTCGGTCGACGTGACGTTGAGTGGATAGGTCGTGTTGGACAGCTTGGGACCAGACAGATTCGGCGCCTTGTCGCGGATGGCGAACCGCGAGATGCCCTGCTGGTTCCGGTTGTTGATCCGGGTGAATTCGCCGGCCAGGACGACATAATCGCTGGTCCCGGTGACCGTCCACGGGCCTTGGAACTGACCGGTGTAGCTACCCGCGTTGAAACTGGGATACCAGCCAAGCATCTCCGGCGCGGGCTGCCCGGCGAAGTTGTAGTACCGGCCTTGATCCGGCTCCCAGGTCAGTGTGCGGGTCGGCTCCGTGGTCATCGCGATCGCTCGGTAGTACGGATAGTCGCCGACTCCTCCGGCCCCCTGCCGGACGCCGTCGAGATTTTCGCAGTAGTGGGTGTGGCCCGCGGTGTAGAGCACTTTGCCGATCACTTCCACGTCGTAGGTGTCGCCGTGGCAGTCGTTGATGAATCGCACGTCCCCGCCGTCCCAGGAAGCCGCGAAGACGCCTTCCATCGTTCCGCCGCCGCGTCCAAAGGTCCAGCCGGAGCCATAGACGTACGTGCCGTCAGTGGTGAAGGCGTCGATCGCCCCATCGGTGGTGCCGTTCCGGACGATCGAGTTGACTGCCATCGGCAGGTTGGAGCCGGTCACGGCGTCGACCATCCCCAGGCCGTAGCCGGGATTGTTCGAACCGTTGAGGGCGGTGAAGGATCCGCCGACGGCCACCTTGGTGCCTTGCGGGTTGACTAGGACGGCCGCGACGCCGCCACCTCCGGTGGCTTGTGGGGCCCAGTCCAATAGCTGGCCGGTCGTAGTGAACGCGGCCAGGAATGGGCGGCGGGCGTTGCCCACGCTGGAGAAGTTGCCCCCCACGTAGACGGTGCTGTTCGTGGCGGACAGCGACCGCACGGAGCCGCCCACCGGCGGCGCGAACGTGCCGATCAAAGCGCCGTTGGCCGTGTTGAAGGCGGCGACCCGGCTGCGCGCCTGGCCGGCCACCGAGGTGAACTCGCCCCCGATGTAGAGCCGGGACCTGTCCGGTGAGACCGCCACGGCCAGGATCTGGCCATTGACGGACGGGCTGAACGGCAACAGTTGACCGCTGCTGACATCGAACGACATGAGATTCGTTCGCGGCACTGTGTTCTGCCCAGGAGCGGCCCCATAGGGTCGCGCGTTGCCAAAGCTGCCGGCGATGTACACGGTGTCGTTCACCATTGCCGAAGCCCAGGCGACGCCGTCGATCTGGGGCGTGGGCAACAGGTCGTTGGAGACCGTTACCGGCGTCTTCGGATCATTCGGATCCGCCGGCGCGGTATCCGCTCGTGCCTGGTTGCCGGCCGCGCCGGCCAGGCCGGTGAGGAGCAGTGTGGCGGTGAGCGTCCCGACCAATAGTCGGAACGGCGTCCTGGAAGCCCGTGCGGGCATGCTGATTGATGGCACTTGTTCCCCCGAACAAGATCGCGGCGTCTCCTCCCGTGGCGACGCCATTTGGGCGAACTGTAGGGCGTCTGGCCGACCCGGTCGAGTGCCATGCACGTGCGGCCTCGGTTGCACGGGGCCAGAGGTTGTGGAGTAGCACTCAGAGAGGGCAGTGCGGTTCCCGGATCGGGATCGGCTGCGGTGGGCGATACTGGGTTCGAACCAGTGACCTCTTCGGTGTGAACGAAGCGCGCTACCACTGCGCCAATCGCCCGCGACTGGCAACGATAGCCGATCCGGACCGCGGTTCGCACATCGCGGGGTGCAGGGTGTCCAGCGGCGCGCTCGGTTTGCTGACTCTGAGTCAAGGTTGTTAAGGTTGCATCCGCACCGGGGAGCCCGCAAGGGTCCGGATCGCATGCGGACGTGGCTCAGTTGGTAGAGCATCACCTTGCCAAGGTGAGGGTCGCGGGTTCGAATCCCGTCGTCCGCTCGGAGTTGGTCTCGTACCTACCACAGCGAGGCCGGTTCTCGCGGTGGAGTGGCCGAGAGGCGAGGCAACGGACTGCAAATCCGTGTACACGGGTTCAAATCCCGTCTCCACCTCGGGCGGTTGGCGCAGTTGGTAGCGCGCTTCCCTGACACGGAAGAGGTCATCAGTTCAAGTCTGGTACCGCCCACCATCACTAAACCCGGCCCTGAGGCCGGGTTTAGTGTGTATTGGGGATGGCCCGACGATCCGATGCCGAGCGTGGCGCACTCCTGGGCAGGTCGACTGCCAGACTCGCGTACTCCATCGGCCAGTTGGTGGCAGACCTCACCAGCCCTCAGCCTGCTATTGACGAGCGCTCAGAATCTGCCGACTACCTTGGCGCCCACTGGACGACGGATCGCGGCGGCGACGTCGGCTGGAAGCGGCAACGCAATGGCATCAGACTCGGACTTCACGGCGGACGTCAGGTTCAGGTCGTCATCGGTGATACTCGCGCCGACGTACTCGCGCCCGCGATCCTCCTGCCCAGTCGCGGACGTGAATGCCGATAGTGTGGTAAATACCTCCGGGTCGACAATGGTGCCGCGCGACCACACCGTCAGCCATCGGGTCTGATGGCGAGTCGCCCGGCCATACACATTGCCGTTCGCCGTGACCTGCATCTGCTTGGCAGTGTGTTTGCGACTGTAGTCTTCCACGCACAACAGGCAGTTGCCGACGCCGGACGGATTCGCAATAACGTTGTTGGCAACCTCGACCGGGCCGAGCGTCCACGGCATATCGCGATTGGGCCAAGGCTGCCGGGGGTCGACGGCTTGGTCGTCGCGGTTGACGTTGCGACGCGTGTCCTGCACCAGATTGATGGCGCGGCCCCCGCCAACGAAGGTGTTGTTCCATATTTTGACGTCGCTGGTGTTGTTGACTTCGACACCGAACTCCGCATTGTCCACGAACGTGTTGTCGCCGACGATTGCCTTTGCAGAGATCTCGAGGAACAAGCCGGTGGTGGCGTTGCCGCTGAATCTGTTCAATCTGAACACCGAGTCGTACACCGACATGTCCTCCCAGAAGCCATAGGCGTAGTTGTCGGCGAACTCCGACCCGACGACCTGGACGCCTCGGGTGTGGCCGACCTTGACCCCTCCGGCGTTGGGGGCGGCGTTGAAGTGTTCGTCGTTGTTCTTGGTGGCCAACACCCGCTCGAAGGCAATGTGGTCCGCGAATCGCGCGTGGATCCCGAGCATGCCTGCCCCGCTGACTGTGACCTGCCGAAGCGTCGCGTTCTCGCGCAGCACGGACAGGCCAGTGGTCGCCGAGTCGGTGATGGTGACGTTCTCCAGGGTGGCTCCGGGGCCTTCGACGGTGACTGCGCCCATGTGAAACACCGATGGCGAGTAGCGGCGGATGCCGATGCCGCGGATGGTCACGTCTTCGGCCCGGATGCTCAATGCCTTGTGCCGGGTGCTGGCGGCGATCATCTGACCGTTGGGGTTCGTCCCCAGGTAAAGCCGGGAGGTGGCTTCATCGAGGTAGAAGGTGTCTTTGGCAAGCAGCGATCTCGACTTGACCTGCGCCAGCGGCATGCCGTTGATGAAAACCTGGTCGGGATGTGCCGCCATCGGGTAGGCCGAGTCATTCACGAATCGCCAGCCCGGCTCGGTGTTGTCGGGAACCCCCTGGGTGTAGGTGGGGGAGTGGTCGAACCGCGTCGTCCAGTCGTCCTTGCGCCAGTTGTCGCCGTCGGCCGACCACCCATCGATATCGGTGGAGCCGTCCAGCCACACGGCTTCGCGTGGGTACGCCTGCAGCGTCACCCGCTTGCTGATGGTCAGAGTCTCGCGATAGGTCCCCCCGCGCACGACGACGGTCCCGCCCGCTGGAGCGAGCGCCAGGCCCCGCCCGATCGTCCGCACCGGGGCTGCTGCCGTGCCGGCATCGGCGTCGTTGCCGGCGGCCGAAACGTAGGTTGCGCCGGTCGGTGCGGAGTAGAAGGAGTCGCCGGGGGCCAGCGCGCCCGGCGCGTCCCTGTGATTGGCGGCTTTGCCGGCCGCGACCCGAAATGCCTCCCCTTCGAGTTGCCAGCCAGCCGCTGTCATCTCCCGGTCGTCCCCGATGATGGCCAGCCGGTGGAGCCCGTTCTTTGTATAGCTGAACACCGGCCGGGTGTCGTCGGATCCCGACGCGAATGCGTAGAATCGGACGCCCTGATCGACATACCCGGAATTCTTTGCTGCCGCCAGACGTGCGCTTCCGGCGAGCGCTTCGGTGAAGTCGCCGGTGCTGGCGTCATACAGCCGATGCACGGCGGTGAGTCCGGCGGCACGCGTCTTCGAGACTCGGAATGGGCTGCCGAGATCCTGGGTGAAGCCATACTTGACGGCGCCGTCTGCCTCATCGCTCCATACCGTGGCGAGGGTCGTGCCCCTAGCGGGGTTGCCGCGCAGGTAGATCGGGTCGTCGAGTGCGTCGACGGGGTTGGCGGCGCCGGGAACACCGGCGCTGCTGATGGCGATGAACACGATGAGTGCGGCGATGGCAATGCGAATGGGGTTCGTAGGGACCGGTGCAATGGACGCGACTTTCTCAGCGCTGGCCATGAGTGGAGCCTTCGTGTATTGGGGGGTGGGTATTCAGATGTCGTGTCAGAGAGAGTGACCCGGAAGGGATCTGGATGAGCAGGTTCCCAGCGTCGGAGCAGTCTTTCGACACCGTCATTATTCCCGTTCTGCGCGGACAAGAAAACCGACCAACACTAAACGCACGCCGGGCACCCGGACAGGCAGTCGCACCATCGTCCGGACGCCGTCACCGGCGGACTGGAGCCGGCGGGAGGTATGCAAATAGGACGCTGAGAGGTGCGGAAGAATCCGGTGCGAGCCGAGCAGCGCCGGACTCGTTCCGGACGCGCCTCGCCAGTAGCTTGCGTTCGAATGGACGCAACCCGTCCAGCATGTCGATCAGGACGCCGACTCGAGCGCGGGCCGGTTGTAGTCGACGCCGCGTTGTGTGCTCAGCCGGGTGGCCTCGGGCACCAGCGCCGGCACGGACGCGAAGTGGTAGAGGGCCAAGGCCTGGTCGACCCCCGCCGCGGCCACGGCCCGCGCCGAGACGCCGGTGATTCCCGGGCCGGCGAGCAGGTCGATGGTGGCGGCCAGCAGTCGCTGCCGCGTCTCGGATGCCGCCATGCCGGCGGCATCCTGCGGGTGGCGACTCGGCAACTGCACAGACAAACACAGCTCAAGTCACCCGCAGGGGGGACCGATCGAAGTAGCCACCTCACCCCGGTGTTCCTAAGGTCACTAGCGGGGGAGATCAACTGCCGTCCGGCCCGGGGGGAGACCGGCTGGGGGTGGCTGATCCAGCGACGGGAGAAAGCGCTCCAGCAAGGAGCTTCACCTTCCTGACTGTGATTGATGCCGGGTTCCGCACGGGGGATCGGAACCCGGCATCAGTGCGACCCGGCTCAACCATCACACACCGCGCGCCGGGCGTGCGGGTGATCGGGTCATCTTCGGGGCGAGCGGTCCGAGGCGAATGCGGCAGAATAGGCCGAGCGTTCGCGGGCATATCCCGCACCCTCTCTGCCGAAAGGACCGTCACCGTGTCTGTCTCCGTCTCCGTATTCCGCAACGACTCTCGCGAGGTGCGGACGGTGGAGACCACGACCACCGGCCTGGATCTGTTCGGCACCGACCGAACTGTGGTGGCGATGCGGGTCAATGGAGAACTGCGCGACCTCTCCCGGCCCCTGGCCGACGGCGATGAGATCGAGCCGGTCGCGATCGATTCGCCGGACGGGCTGAACATCCTGCGTCACTCCACCGGCCACGTCACGGCGCAGGCCGTCCAGTCGCTCTATCCCGGCACCACGCTCGGAATCGGACCGTTCATCACCGACGGCTACTACTACGACTTCGACACCACGCGTCCGTTCACGCCTGAGGACGTCGCCGCCATCGAGAAGCAGATGGGCCAGATCGTCCGCGAGCGGCAGAAGTTCGTCCGCCGGGTTGTCGCCGAGGACGAGGCGCGTTCCGAACTGGCCGGCGAGCCGTACAAGCTGGAACTGATCGGCATCAAGGGCAACGCCGGCTCGACCGAGGGTGCCTCGGTCGAGGTTGGCGGCGGCGAGCTGACCATCTACGACAACGTCCGGCGCGACGGATCGGTGGCCTGGAAGGACCTGTGCCGCGGTCCGCACGTGCCGCACACGGGCTACTTGAACGCCTACGCGCTGATGCGGACGTCCGCCGCCTACTGGCGCGGTGACCAGCGCAACGCCCAGCTGCAGCGGGTCTACGGCACCTCCTGGCCGACCCGCGACGACCTGAAGGCGTACAAATTCCGGCTTGAGGAGGCGGCCAAGCGCGACCACCGCAAGCTGGGCGCTGAACTCGACCTGTTCAGCTTCCCGGACGAGATCGGCTCCGGCCTGCCGGTGTTCCACCCGAACGGCGCCATCGTCCGGATGGAGATGGAGGACTACTCCCGGCGCCGGCACGTCGAGGCCGGCTATCAGTTCGCCTACAGTCCGCACCTCACCAAGGCGCACCTGTTCGAGACCTCCGGGCACCTCGACTGGTACGCCGACGGGATGTACCCCCCGATGCACCTCGACGAGGAGCTGGACGCCGACGGTAACGTCCGCCGGCAGGGCCAGGACTACTACATGAAGCCGATGAACTGCCCGATGCACTGCCTGATCTTCCGCTCCCGCGGCCGGTCGTACCGGGAGTTGCCGCTGCGGCTGTTCGAGTTCGGCACGGTGTATCGCTACGAGAAGTCCGGCGTGGTGCACGGCCTGACCAGGGCCCGCGGCTTCACCCAGGACGACGCGCACATCTACGCCACCAAGGAGCAGTTGGCCGATGAGCTGACCAGCCTGCTCCGCTTCGTCCTGGATCTGCTCGCCGACTACGGGCTGGAGGACTTCTATCTGGAGCTGTCCACCCGGAATCCGGAGAAGTCGATCGGCGACGACGAGACCTGGGAGATGGCGACCAACACCCTGCGCGAGGTCGCCGAGGCGTCCGGGCTGGAGCTGGTCCCGGATCCTGGCGGCGCGGCGTTCTACGGGCCGAAGATCTCCGTCCAGGCCCGCGACGCGATCGGCCGCACCTGGCAGATCTCGACCATTCAGCTGGACTTTTTCGAGCCGGAGCGCTTCGAACTCGAGTACACCGCTCCGGATGGCAGCCGGCAGCGTCCGGTGATGATCCACCGGGCCCTGTTCGGCTCGATCGAGCGGTTCTTCGGCGTGCTGCTGGAGCACTACGCAGGCGCGTTCCCGGCCTGGCTGGCGCCGGTCCAGGTGATCGGCCTGCCGGTCGCCGAGGAGTTCAACGACTACCTGGCCGGTGTGCTCGATCAGCTGTCTCAGCGTGGCATTCGGGTCGAACTGGACGCGTCCGACGACCGGTTCGGCAAGAAGATCCGCAACGCGTCCAAATCGAAGGCGCCGTTCGTGCTGATCGCCGGCGAGGCCGACCGCGACGCCGGCGCGGTGTCGTTCCGCTTCCGGGACGGTTCGCAGCGCAACGGCGTCCCGATCGACGAGGCGGTGCGGACCGTCGTCGACTATGTGGCATCCCGCGCCAACGCCGATCCGACCGCCGAAAGCTGAGCGTCATGGCGTCCCATTCCGAGGGACAACGGACCGAAAGAACCGTCCCCTCGGTCCACAACCCGGGCGAAGTGGACCGCGGGGACGGTTCTTTCGGTCCACTTTCGGCGGACCTCGTCGTGGAGACCCCCGGCGAGCGCCCCGGGGTGCCGGACGCCTTCGAGCGGCTGTGGACGCCGCACCGGATGGTCTACATCGGGGGCGAGAACAAGCCCGCCGATTCGACCGCGAAGCAGTGCCCGTTCTGCCGGGCACCCGGACGCGAGGACGACGAGGGCCTGATCGTGCATCGCGGTGCCGTCGCGTACGCCGTCCTCAACCTGTACCCGTATTCGCCCGGCCACCTGCTGATCTGCCCCTACCGGCATGTCTCGGACTACACCGACGCCACGCCGCAGGAGGTCGCCGAGATCGCCGCGTTGACCCGCCGCGCGATGACCGTGATCCGGTCGGTCAGCCGTCCGGCCGGTTTCAACCTGGGCATCAACCAGGGCGAGGTGGCCGGCGCCGGGATCGCTGCGCACCTGCACCAGCATGTGGTGCCGCGGTGGTCCGGCGACGCCAACTTCCTGCCGATCATCGCCCAGACCAAAGCAGTACCCCAGCTGCTCGCAGACACACGCACGCTTCTCGCGGACGCCTGGGCGACCACCGCCGGTTGAGCCTGTCCAAAACCAAGGCGAGGTCTCGACAGGCTCGACCACCGGCGGCTCGACAGGCCGGCCGGCGGCCATCGCTAGTCTGGGTCCGTGTCATCCGGCGAGCCCTACGACACCGAACGGATCCTCACCCTGCCGAATGTGCTGAGCTTCGTTCGGCTGCTCGGCGTGCCGCTGTTCCTGTGGCTGCTGCTGGCCCGGCAGTACGACCTGCTGGCGGTGGTGGCGCTGGCGTTCCTCGGCGCCACCGACTGGGTGGACGGCTACATCGCCCGGAAGTGGAATCAGCGCTCCAAGCTCGGCCAGGTGCTCGACCCGCTGGCGGATCGGCTGTACATCCTGGCGACGCTGATCGGGTTGGCGATCCGCGAGATCATCCCGTGGTGGATGGTGATCGTCCTGTTGTCCCGCGACGCGTTGATGGCGGCGGTGGTGTTCCCGCTGTTGCGCCGCCGCGGGTTCATCACCCTGCCGGTCCACTTCCTGGGCAAGACCGCGACCTTCTGCCTGCTGTACGCGTTCCCGATGGTGCTGCTGGGCGCCGACACCGAGCCGTGGGCGCTGGCCTTCCGGATCATCGGCTGGGCGTTCGCGCTCTGGGGCGCCGGGCTGTACTGGTGCGCCGGGCTGATGTACCTGGGCCAGACCCTGGACGTGCTGCGTCGATTCCCACCGGTCGGCAAGGGTGATCGGCCCTCGACCACAGCTGCGGTGACCGGCGCCGGATGAGCACCGACCAGCGCCCGGTCAGCACCCGCGGGCGGCGGGTGGACGCCAGCATGGATCTGCTCACCAACCTGTACCGCGACGCCCTCGATCTCGGCTATCACGCGGTGAAAGGGCGCCGGCGTCGACGCTGGTGGCTGATCGGACCGGCTGCGCTGGTGATCGGGCTGATGATCGGCACCTCGGTCGCGGACGGCCTCCGGGCGGCTCCGGCCGAGCAGGTGGAACGCGACCAACTGGTGCAGCGCGTCCAGGAGGCGGCTGCCAGCACCGACGCGCTGGCCGCCCGGACGGCGGAGTTGCGCGAGCAGAATCGCCGGCTTTCGCGGGACGCGGTGGCCAGGGATCCGGCCGCGGCCGAAGCGCAGCGGCAACTCGACCTGCTGGCGCCGGCCACCGGCATGCAGGCGGTGACCGGGCCCGGAGTCGTGCTGACCGCCGACGATGCCGACGACACCGGGCGTCGAGGCGGCAAAGTCGTCGACATCGACATCCGGCAGGCGGTGAACGGGCTGTGGCGTTCCGGCGCCGAGGCGATCGCGGTGAACGGTCATCGGTTGTCGTCCCGGACAGCGATCCGCAGCGCGGGGGATGCCATCACCGTCGACTATCGCTCGCTGACCCGGCCCTATCGGGTCGAGGCGATCGGGGACCCGGCCGCCCTGCTGCGGGACTTTCCGGGCACCCCCGGCGGGGCGTGGTGGGCCTACCTCAAGCAGAACTACGGCATTCGGTACGACCTCGCCTCGGCGGGTAGTCTGCGGCTCGACGCCGACCCCGGTCTGGGCGTCCGCAACGCCGAACGGGTGCCGTGAGGGGGTGATGCCATGTTTGCCATCGTCGGCCTGATCATCGGGATCGCCTTGGGCATTTTTCTGGAACCGACTCTGCCGGCCGGCCTGCAGCCCTACCTGCCGATCGCGATCGTCGCGGCACTGGACGCGCTGTTCGGGGGGTTCCGGGCGTACCTGGAGCGCGTGTTCGACGACAAGGTCTTCGTGGTCTCGTTCACGTCGAACGTGCTGATCGCCGCACTGATCGTCTGGATCGGGGACCAGATCGGCGTCGGGGCGCAGCTGTCCACCGCCGTGGTGGTGGTGCTCGGCATCCGGATCTTCACCAACGCCGCCGCGATCCGACGGGCACTGTTCCATGCCTGAACCGCGCGACTCCGAGACGCCCCCGCCGGCCCCGATCGGCTGGCGCGAACTGCTGCGCGACTTCGTCAAACCGGGCCGGGCCCAGGTGATCTTCGCGGCCATCCTGCTGGTCTGCGGGCTCGGCGTGGCGATGCAGGTGCGCAGCCAGAACTCCGAGACCGACTACTCGACCCTGCGACGGGCTGATCTCGTCCAGTTGCTGGACGACCTGACCGGGCAGAGCCGGACGCTGGAAGCCGAGATCGCGGACCTGGAGGCCACCCAGCGCCGGCTGCAGAGCGGTGTGGACTCCGAGCGGGTCGCCCGCGAAGAGGCGCAGCGCCGGCTCGACGTGCTGGCGATCCTCGGCGGGACGGCGCCGGCGGAAGGACCCGGCGTCCGGATCACCATCAACGACCCGCAACGCAAGGTGACCGCGGAGCTGCTGCTGAACACCGTCGAAGAGATGCGCGACGCGGGCGCCGAGGTGATCGCGATCAACGGCACGGTGCGGGTGATCGCCGCCACCTGGTTCGGCGCCGGAGCCGACGGTGCGCTGTTGGTCAACGGCGAACCGATCGGCCGGCCGATCACCCTTGAGGTGATCGGCGAGTCGCATGCGCTCACTGAGGCGGCGCGATTCAGCGGCGGACTGGTCAGCGAGGTCGAGGGTTCCCGGATCGGCGGGACGGTGAGCATCGTCAGCGACCAGGTGCGGATCACCGCCGTGGTCGCACCGGTTCCGAGCCGCTTCGCCAAGCCGGCCTGACCCGGCCTCGGCCGGACCCGCGCGCCGGGTCGGGAACTGGGTAGTGTGTGCGCTGGATGGCTTCATCCCCCACGTCCGCCCCGGCAAGGAGTCCGCTGTGTATCCCGAGGATCTGAAGTACACCGACAAGCACGAGTGGGTACGGACCGGCAACGGCTCCACCGTTCGGGTCGGCATTACCTCGTTCGCCGCAGACGCTCTGGGCGACGTGGTGTACGTGTCCCTGCCCCAGGTGGGCGAGGAAGTGGCCAAGGACGACGCCTGCGTCGAGGTGGAGTCCACCAAGAGCGTCTCGGACGTGTTCTCGCCCGCCTCCGGGGTGATCACCTCGGTGAACGAACTGCTGAACAGCGCTCCCGAGACGATCAACTCCGATCCTTACGGGGACGGTTGGATGTTCGAGATCGAGGTCAGCGATGCCTCCGAACTGGAGGACGCGCTGGACGCCGACGCGTACGCCGAACTGGCCGAGGAGTAGCGAACTGTCAACCTCTGGCTTAGCCTGACGTTGTGCATCTTTCACCTAGCCATCGCGGCGTTCGCACAGAAAGGCCTGGACGATGATCAAGTGCCCCGCCTGCGGACACGAAAACGCTGACACCAGCAATTTCTGCGCCAACTGCGGCTCACCGCTGGCCAAGGGGGTCGTCAGCGGTGACACCACGCGAGTGGCCGCGGTGGACGCCGCCGTCGTCGACGACCCGATCGCCGAGGACCTCAGCCCTGAGGATCTGCGGGCGATCTCGATGCTGCCGGCGGACTCGGCGCTACTGATCGTGCGTCAGGGGCCGGCTGCCGGAGCGCGCTTCCTGATCAACTCCGACACCACCACCGCGGGCCGGCACCCGCGTTGCGACATCTTCCTCGACGACATCACCGTGTCCCGCAACCACGCGCGGCTGGTGCGCCGCGACGGCCACGTCTGGGTCGAGGACGAGAACAGCCTGAACGGCACGTACGTCAACAAATCGCTGATCGACGCCCCGACCGCGCTGCGCCGCGGGGACGAGGTCCAGATCGGCAAATTCCGGATGCTGTTCTTCACCCACCCGGGGTGACGCCGATGGCTTACGGACTGCGCAGCATCGGTCAGGTTCTTGCGGTACTCAAGGGCGACTTCCCCGACATCTCGATCTCGAAGATCCGGTTCCTGGAGAGCGAGGGACTGATCTCGCCCGAGCGGGCGCCGTCCGGCTACCGGCGCTACGCCGAGTCCGACATCGTCCGGCTGCGCTACATCCTCGCAGTCCAGAAGTCGCACTACTTGCCGCTCAAGGTGATCCGGGAGCACCTCGAAGCAATGGACCGAGGCGAGGAACCGCCGCGGCTCGAGCCGCTCACCGGGGCCGCGGCGGCGACCGAGATTCCGTCGGTCAGTGCCGGCGGCAACGGCCAGCAACGTAGCGCGAAGCGGCCGATCCGGATCACCCGGCGCGAGCTGCTCGAGCTCAGCGGACTGTCAGAGGCGAATCTGGCCGAACTGGAACGCCACGCTCTGGTCAACCCGCGCCGCGGCACCGTCTACTACGGGCGGGACGCCCTCACCATCGCGGTGGCCGCCCGCAAGCTGGCCGCCTACGGCATGGACGCCCGCCACCTGCGTGTGGTGAAGCAGGCCGCCGAACGAGAGGTCGGCCTGATCGAGCAGGCCATCACGCCGCACCTGCGCCGCAGCCAGTCGCCGCAACAGCTGGCCAAGGAAGTCATGCAGCTGGTCATGCACGCGCACGCGGCGATCATGCGATCGACGATGCCCCAGTAGTTGGACACAGCAGGTGGAGCGATGCGTGAGTTGACGGTGGTCGAGGTCAGGCTGGCGGACGATCCGGGTTCGCCGCTGCTGATCCTTCGCGAGGTCGAGGGCCGCCGACAACTGGCGATCTGGCTGACCGCCGCCGCGGCGTCCGGGATCCTGGCGGCGCTGGAGGCGCCCGACCCCGATCACCCGTCCAGCCATGAGTTGATGATCTCGCTGATCGACAGCCTCGGTGGCGAGTTGTCGGTGGCGCACATCGTCGGGCATCAGGAGGGCGTCTTCTACGCCGAGCTGATCGTCGACGGCCGGCCGGTGAACGCGCGTCCCTCCGACGCCATCGCGGTGGCGTTGCGGGCCGGCGTCCCGATCAAGATCGCCGAGGGAGTATTGGACGCCGTCGGCGTGATTCCCGAGTCGAGTGAGAGCGAACCACCTAGTGAAGAGCAGGTTGAGCAGTTCCGGCAGTTCCTCGACTCGGTGAACCCGGACGACTTCGAGTAGTCCGCCGCAACCCTGAGGTTCAGGTGGAGGGTTGGTAGCCTGGGGCGATCAGTGGCGGCGTGTCGTTGACCGTCTGCGTGGCGCGGATTTAGCGTCGTGGAGGAAGACATACCCGGCGGTGTCGCCGGGCGGCACCCACAGCAGTGAAGGCGGACGACGTGAACGGTCTGGACGAGGCGGCGGAACAGCCCGTGGACGCGCAGGATCTGCTGTTCGACGGTGACTTCGCCCCGCTGCCGGAGGACGTCGGTTTCCGTGGCCCGATCGCCTGCCGGGCCGCCGAGATCACCTACCGGCAGCTCGACTACTGGGCCCGGACCGGCCTGGTCGTTCCCCAGGTGCGCGACGCCAGCGGCTCCGGTACCCAGCGGCTGTACGGCTTCCGAGACATCCTGCTGCTGAAGGTGATCAAGCGGCTGATCGACGCCGGCATCTCGCTGCAGCAGATCCGCACCGCCATCGATCACTTGCGGGCGCGCGGCGTCCAGGACCTCACCGAAGTGACGCTGATGAGCGACGGGGTCTCGGTCTACGAATGCACCTCCGACGACGAGGTGATCGACCTGCTGCGCGGCGGCCAGGGCATGTTCGGGATCGCGCTCGGCGGGGTCTGGCGTGACATCGAGGGCAGCCTGTCGACGTTGCCCAGCGAGCGCGCCGAGCACGAGCAGGAGGCCGCTGCGGCGTCCGACGAACTGTCGCGGCGTCGCCGGGCTCGCGCCGCCGGCTGAGCGCTCGCCGAACTCCTCGGGACTCGACGCCCCGATCGCGTGACCGCGGGGACGGTTCTCTTGGTCACCGGGGACGGTTCTTCTGGTCACCTCGTTCCCCGATAAAGCCCGTTGTCCAGAGGGTTTCCGGTGACCGAAGGAACCGTCCCTGGTGACCGTAAGAACCGTCCCTGGTGACCGTAAGAACCGTCCCCGGTGACCGGGAGAACCGTCCCCGGTGGTCGGGAGGCAGCGCGCTGAGGGCTTGGGATAGTTTGGATCCGGCGTCGTCGGACGCCGAGCGGACCGCAGGGAGCGTGGATGGTTGCCTTCACCAGTCGTCATATCGGGGCTGTCGGGGAGGACCGGGCCAGGTTGCTGGAGGCTGTGGGTTACGAGTCGCTGGACGCCCTGAGCGCCGCTGCGGTGCCGTCCGGCATCGCCCTGGACGCCCCGCTGGATCTGCCGCCGGCCCTGGACGAGGCGGCGGCAGCCGCCGAACTGGCCGCCTTCGCCGCCGCCAATCGGCCGCGCCGGGCGATGATCGGGCTGGGCTATCACGGCACCATCACCCCGGGGGTGATCCGCCGGAATGTGCTGGAGAACCCGTCCTGGTACACCGCCTACACCCCGTACCAGCCGGAGATCAGCCAGGGCCGGCTTGAGGCGTTGCTCAACTTCCAGACCATGGTCAGCGACCTGACCGGCCTGCCGACCGCGGGGGCCAGCCTGCTGGACGAGGCGACGGCGGTGGCTGAGGCGATGGCGCTGGCCCGCCGGGTGACCCGCAAGGGTTCGGTGTTCCTGGTGGACGCCCAGGTGCTGCCGCAGACGCTGGCGGTGGTCCGCACCCGCGCCCTGGCCACCGGCATCGAGGTCGTGGTGGTCGACGGCGATCTGGTTGAGGCGCTGCAGACCCATGAGGCGTTCGCGGTCGTGGTGCAGGTGCCGGGCGCGGACGGCGGCGTCCGGCCAATCGACGAACTGCGGGCCATCGCCGCGACCGCGCACGACAACAACGCGCAGGTGATCGCCGCCGCCGACCTGCTGGCGCTCACCCTGCTCGCGGCGCCGGGGGAGTGGGGCGCCGACATCGCGGTGGGCAGCACCCAGCGGTTCGGCGTCCCGCTGTTCTACGGCGGCCCGCACGCGGCGTACCTGGCGGTCCGGGAAGGCCTGGAGCGCCAGCTGCCCGGACGCCTGGTCGGGCTCTCCAAGGACGCCGACGGCACCCCCGCGCTGCGGCTTGCCTTGCAGACCCGCGAACAGCACATTCGGCGCGACCGGGCCACGTCCAACATCTGTACCGCGCAGGTGCTGCTGGCGGTCGTGGCGTCGATGTATGCGGTCTACCACGGCCCGGACGGCCTGCGGGCGATCGCCGAAGGCGTCCATGATAAGGCGCGACGGCTTGCCGCCGCACTCTCGCAGGCCGGTGAACCGAGCGCCATCTCGTTCTTCGACACGCTGACCATCCGGGTGCCCGGACGCGCCGAGCAGATTGTCACCGCTGCCGCGGAAGGCGGCGTCCACCTGCGCCTGGTCGATGCCGACCGGGTCGGCATCAGCGTCGGCGAGGACGCCACCGAGGCCGATCTCGCAGCGGTGGCCGACGCGTTCGGGGCCGCCGAGCCAGGGGAGAACCGGCTCGGTGACCTGGCCGGTCACGACCGGGCCGTCGACTACCTGACGCACCCGGTGTTCCACAGCCGGCACAGCGAGACCGAGATGCTGCGCTACCTGCGGGCACTGTCCGACCGCGACTTCGCGCTCGACCGCGGCATGATCCCGCTCGGCTCGTGCACGATGAAGCTGAACCCGACCACCTCGATGGAGGCCATCGGACTGCCCGGCTTCGCCAACCTGCACCCGTTCGCGCCGGCGTCCGACGCCCAGGGCTACCTGGCGATGATCGAACGGCTGTGCGACGCGCTGGCCGAGATCACCGGCTACGACCGGGTCTCTGTGCAGCCCAACGCCGGTAGTCAGGGCGAGTTCGCCGGGTTGATGGCGATCCGCTCCTATCATCTGGCCAACGGGGACGCGCAGCGCACCGTGTGCCTGATCCCGGCCTCCGCGCACGGCACCAATGCGGCGTCCGCGGTGATGGCAGGCATGAAGGTGGTGGTGGTGAAGACCGCCGAGGACGGCTCGGTCGACCTGGCCGATCTGCGGGCCAAGGTCGACGCCCATGCCGACACGCTGGCCGCGATCATGGTGACCTACCCGTCCACCCACGGCGTCTACGAGGACACCATCGGCGAGCTCTGCGGCCTGGTGCACGAGGCCGGCGGACAGGTCTACGTCGACGGCGCCAACCTGAACGCCCTGCTCGGCCTGGCCAAGCCGGGGAAGTTCGGCTCCGACGTGAGCCACCTCAACCTGCACAAGACCTTCGCCATCCCGCACGGCGGCGGCGGTCCCGGTGTCGGCCCGGTCGCCGTGCGCGAACATCTGGCGCCCTACCTGCCGTCCCACCCGCTGCTGGCGCAGGCTGGGCCGGCGGCGTCCTACGGTCCGGTCAGCGCGGCCCCGTTCGGGTCGGCCGGCGTGCTGCCGATCAGCTACGCGTTCATCGCCATGCTGGGTGCGGACGGCCTGCGCGAGTCGGGCCAGTCGGCGGTGCTGGCGGCCAACTACATCGCCAGCCGGCTCGATGGCCACTACCCGATCCTGTACACCGGCGCTCACGGACTGGTCGCGCACGAGTGCATCGTCGACCTGCGTCCGCTCACCAAGGCCACCGGCGTCACCGTGGACGACGTCGCCAAACGGCTGATCGACTACGGGTTCCACGCCCCGACGATGAGTTTCCCGGTGGCCGGCACGCTGATGATCGAGCCGACCGAGTCCGAGTCGAAGGCCGAACTGGACCGGTTCTGCGACGCGATGATCGCGATCCGGGCCGAGGCGGACGCGGTGGCTGCGGGGGAGTGGCCGACTGATGACAATCCGCTGCACAATGCCCCGCACACCCAGGCCCGGGTGACCGCCGACGACTGGACCCATCCGTACCCGCGCACCATCGCCGCGCACCCGGGCGGGTTGACGCTGGGCAGCGTCGGCACCGGTGCCACCGACAAGTACTGGCCGGCCAGCGCCCGGATCGACGGCGTCTTCGGCGACCGGAACCTGGTCTGCTCGTGCCCACCGGTGAGCAGCTACCAGGACTGACCCGCCCGGAACGGTGTGCGCCCTGCCGATGCCGCGCGGCTAGGCTGAACACGCCCGCTCGACGAGAGGACGACCCATGCCGCCGTGGCTCGAGAAGCTGAAGGAGAAGCCCTGGATCGCGCACCTGCTGCGCATGCAGGAGCGGTTCACGGCCCGCCTGGGCAACCAGTTCGCGGGAGCGATCACCTATTTCTCGGTGCTGTCCATCGTGCCGGTGCTGATGTTCGCATTCTCGGTACTCGGCATGGTGCTGACCGTATTCCGCCCCGACCTGTTGGACGCCGTCCGCGGCCTGATCAACCAGGAGTTCAAGAACGCTCCGCTGGGGGATCAGGTGATCGGGATCATGGAGAACGCGCTGCGCAACTGGGCCACCCTGAGCATCGTCGCCATCGGCGTCTTCGCCTGGTCGGGCGCCAACTGGGTGGCCAACCTGAAGAGTGCCATCCGGGCGCAATTGCGGCCCACCCTCGATGTGGCCGAGAAGAAGTCGAACATCGTCGTGGAGACGCTGACCAACCTCGGCATCCTGGTCACCCTGCTGGTGACCATCCTGGCCATGTTCGCGCTCTCGACGGTGGCCACGGTGCTCGCCGGAACGATCATCGAGTGGCTTCATCTGCCGGCCAGCATCCTGACCACGCTGGCGCTGCGTCTGGTGCCGATGCTGGCGAACGTCGCGGTGGGTTTCGGTCTGTTCGCGTTCCTCTATCGGGTGTCCTACCAGCAGCCGATCCCGCGGCGGATCTGGCTCACCGGAGCACTGATCGGATCGATCGGACTCGCCGTCCTGCAGGTCGCCGCAACCACCATCGCCGGCATGTTCTCGGGCAACGCCGCCGCCACCGTGTTCGGGCCGATCATCGTCGCGATGCTGTTCCTGAACCTATTCGCCACGCTGATTCTGATGATCGCGGCCTGGATGGCCAGTTACGAGCCGGAACCGGTCTACAGCTCGCCGCTGGCCCAGGACGTCGCCGATCCGCCGGCCGAGTTGGACGATCCGCTGCCCACCGTGCGGCGGGCGGTCGCGGAACGGGCGATGCGGGTCGGCCTGGGCACCGGCTGGGTCCTCGGGGCCGCGACCGGGGTCGGTCTCGGTGCGGTGGTGGCCGGCGTGCTGGCCTGGTTCCGCCGTGTGCTGCGCCGGTCATGACTCCGCGTCGGGCGTCGTCGCGTGGTGCGGTCGAACCCTTCCATGTGATGGAGGTGCTCAAGGCGGTCGCGGCCAGGCGGCTGAGCCACGACGACGTCGTCCTGCTCTGTGTCGGGCAGCCGTCCACGCCGGCACCGGAGCCGGTGCTGGCGGCAGCCGAGCGGGCACTGCGAGCCGGCACCCTCGGCTACACCGAGGCCATCGGAACCCTGGTCCTTCGTCGGGCGATCGCCGACCACTACCGGGCCCAGTACGGCATCGGCATCGACCCCGACCAGATCGTGGTGACCACCGGGTCCTCAGGCGGCTTCCTGCTGACCCTGCTGGCCGCGTTCGATCCGGGCGATCTGGTGGCGGTGACGCGTCCGGGCTACCCGGCCTACCGCAACGACGTGCTGGCCGCCGGCTGCCGGCTGCTGGAACTCGCCTGCGGCGCCGAAACCCGTTACCAGCCGACGGTGGCGATGCTGGAGGCGCTGCCCGAGAAGCCGTCCGGGCTGGTGCTGGCCAGCCCGGCCAACCCCACCGGCACCATCATCGACGCCGGCGAGTTGGCCGCGCTCAGCCGATGGTGCGCGGCCAATGACGTCCTGCTGATCAGCGACGAGATCTACCACGGGATCTCGTTCGGACGTCCGACGCACTCAGCCTGGGAGTCTGGCCAGCAGTCGGTGGTGCTCGGCTCGCTGAGCAAGTACCAGTCGATGACCGGCTGGCGGATCGGCTGGCTGCTGCTGCCGGAGCCGTTGCGGCGTCCGGTCGAGTTGCTGCAGGGCAACCTGGCCATCTGCGCACCGGCCATCTCGCAGGCAGCCGGGGTCGCGGCCTTCGGTCCGGACGCCCGGGCCGAACTCGACGGCCACGTCCGGCGGTACGCGGCCAACCGCGACATCCTGCTGGCGCGGCTGCCCGAGCTGGGGATCGCCAGCTTCGCGCCGCCGGACGGCGCCTTCTACGCGTGGTGCGACATCGGCCATCTCACCCGGGACTCGCAGGCCTGGTGCGCGGACGTCCTCGCCGCGACCGGTGTGGCGCTGGCGCCGGGCATCGACTTCGACCCGGTGGACGGGCACCGGTTCATGCGGCTGTCGTTCTGCGGGACGGCTCAGGACCTCGCCGCGGGCATCGACCGGTTGGTCGCTCATCTGTCGCGCTGATCGCGACGCCGAGCCGCCGCGCTACGCTCGGGCGATGGTCGGGACAAGTCTTGCCGGCCAGTCCCGAGGAGTACGGTGCCAGAGTCTCGATTCACCCTCACGCAGCTGCGCTACTTCACCGAAGTGGCCCACGCGGGAAGCATGACCGAGGCCGCGCGGCGGCTGCATCTGTCCCAACCCGCGCTCTCGTCGGCGATCAACCAGCTCGAGCACGATCTGGGTGTCCAGCTGTTCGACCGGGTGCCGAGACGCGGGGTCCGGCTGACTTCGGCGGGTCGCCAGTTCCACCTGGACGCCGTGTCGCTGCTTTCCCACGCCGAGGGGGTGCGGGAGCGGGTGAGCAACTTCTCCGGATCGCTCACCGGTATGCTTCGCGTCGGTGTCTACCAGCCGCTGGCGCCGTTCCGCACACCAACCCTGATCCAGGCGTTCGCGCGCAGGCATCCGGGAATCGGGATCGTGCTGCTCGAGGCCGACCACGACCGGCTCGTGGCGATGCTCGACGAGCACGAGATCGACGTGGCGCTCGCCTACGACATCGCACCATTCGAGCGGCACTTCGCCGAGCCGCTCGAACTGGTGCCGCCGCACATGATCGTTGCCCCGGAGCATCCGTTGGCGAGCTCCACCGGCCCGGTGAGCCTGCGCCGGTTCGCCAACGACCCGCTCGTCCTGTTCGATCTGCCGCACACCGCGCACTACTACCTCGGCCTGTACCGCTCGGTCGGTGTCGAGCCCGAAATCCGGTATCGCATCGAAGGCTTCGAGACGGTTCGCGGACTCGTCGGACGCGGCTTCGGCGTCGCCCTGCTGAATCAGCGCATCGGTCACGACTTGACCTACGGCGGCGGGCGGGTGCGCGAACTCGAGCTCGAAGAGGACCTTCCCGGCCTCACCCTGATGCTCGTCCGCCACCGCGACGACGAGTCGCAGCGGGTCCGAGCCTTCGCGGAAGTCTGCCGCGCCCACTTCGCCGTGCCGGATCCGCCGATCTGACCGGAACGCGTTACACGGGAATATGCTTCCGGAAGGTATAAGCACGAACTATTGAAAGTGATCCATTCGTCACACGTCGACGCTGCCTGGCGGGTGCTGGAAACACGGGCGCCGCCCAACGAAACCCGAGCGTAACAAAGAGCGTCGAGCGAGCGGCGCGGTGCGAGTCGGCCGACCTGGCTCACGCTGAGATTTGCATTGACCAAAGCTATTCCGGGTATCTAGATTCTGGCGCCATGACTCGTAGCAATGACCAGGACGCCCCGGCTCCGACGGCCTCCACCCTCAGCGGCAGCCCCGCCGGCATCACCCCGATGCAGCGGCGAGTCCTGCTGGGCGGAAGCATCGGACAGTTCATCGAGTTCTACGACTTCGCCCTTTACGGCGTTTCGGCCGTGATGCTCTCGAAGCTCTTCTTCCCCTCCGACAACCCCCTCACCGGCCTCCTGGTGTTGTTCGCGACCTTCGGTGTCGCGTTCTTCATCCGGCCGCTCGGCGGGCTCTTCTTCGGTGCGCTGGGCGACCGGATCGGGCGTCGCAACGTGCTGGTGGTGACCCTGCTGACGATCGGCCTGGCAACCTTCGGCATCGGCCTGCTGCCCGGCTTCGCGGCGATCGGCCCGGCCGCACCGGTCATCCTGGTCGTGCTCCGGCTTCTGCAGGGATTCTCGGCCGGCGGCGAGTCGGCCGGTGCGCCCTCGTTCGTCTTCGAGCACGCGCCGATCCATCGGCGCGGGCTGTTCGTGAACATCACCCTGGCCGCCACCGCGCTGCCCTCGGTCTGCGCCGCCTTCCTGGTCCTGTTCCTGTCCACCTCGATGAGCGAGCAGGCGTTCGAGTCGTGGGGTTGGCGCATCCCGTTCCTGATCGCGCTGCCGCTGGCGCTGGTGGGTCTGTGGATTCGTGCGCAAACCGAGGAGTCGCCGGCGTTCAAGGAGATGATGGCCGAGGCGGAGACCGACGCGACTGAGGTCGGCACGCACACCACCATCGGCGAGGCCTTCCGGAAGAACTGGCTGCAGATGATCCAGGTCGTCTTCGTGATGGGCCTGACCGCGATGGGTTTCTACTTCCTGTCGGGCTACTTCATCGCCTACGTGTCCACCACCGGCGGCCTGAGCCGCGACCAGGCGCTGCTGCTCAACGGTGCGGCGATGATCGCCTACACGGTCCTGCTGCCGGTGGCCGGCGCGATCGGTGACCGGGTCGGCCGCCGGCCGATGATGATCGGCGGCGCGGTGGCGATTGCCGTCCTGGCCATTCCGGCGTTCTGGCTGGTCACCAGCGGCAGCGTCCTGCTCGCCCTGCTCGGTCAGCTGATCTTCGTGGTGGCGATCTGCTTCTACGGCGGAGGCTGCTACACGTTCTTCATCGAGGTGTTCGACACCAGGAACCGGTTCACCTCGGCAGCGTTCAGCTACAACCTCGGCTACGCGCTGCTGGGCGGCACCGCTCCGTTCATCGGCACGGCAATGGTCAACGCGACGAAGGTGCCCTACTCGCCGGCCTTCTATGTGATCGGCATCGCAGTGCTCACCCTGGTCGTGATGGCCGCCACCAAAGTTCCCGAGACTCGCGGCTGGACCAAGTAGCGGCATGGTTTCGTGGAACCCCGACCTCTCAGCGCGAAGGACGTCGAGATGACCGACCGGCTTGCCCAACTCCGCGATGATCTGGAACGTGCCTTCCTGAGGGACTTTCATCAGGTCGCGACCATCGGAGCCACCGATCGAGGCGGAGTCGAGCGGCAGGCCGCGACCGATGCCGACCGGCAGACCCGCGACTGGTTCAGCGCATTCGCGCGAGCCCGGGGGTGGGCGGTCGAGGTGGACGGTATCGGCAACCTGTTCGCGACCCTTGAGTTCGTGCCCGGTGCGCCCGCCATCCTGAGCGGATCGCACCTCGACTCGCAGCCGCGCGGCGGTCGTTTCGACGGTGCCTACGGGGTGTTGGCGGCCCTGCACGCGGCCGCCGAACTGGAGCGCCGGGTTGCGGAGGGCGAGCTGACGCCCAGGTACAACCTGGTCGTGGTGGACTGGTTCAACGAGGAGGGCAGCCGGTTCCCGCCGTCCATCATGGGCAGCTCGGTGTATGCCGGCCTGCTGGACCGCGAGCAGATCCTCGGGGTGCGCGACCTCGCCGGCACCACGGTGCGGGACGCGCTGGAGGCGATCGGCTATCTCGGGACGTCCGGGGGTCCGGGCGAGCTCGCCGGCTACGCCGAGGTGCACATCGAGCAGGGCCGGATCCTGGAGCGCGAGGGGATCGCGCTCGGCGCGGTCGACTCGAGCTGGTACACCCAGAAGATCGAGATCGACGTGATCGGCGAGCAGTCCCACACCGGCGCCACCGCGATGGCGGACCGGCGCGACGCGCTGGTCGGTGCCGCGCGGGTCACTTTGCTGGTGCGCGACATCTGCAACGAGTACCCGGCCGAGTCACTGGTCTCGTCGGTGGGTCAGATCACCGTCGAGCCGAACTCGCCCATCGTGGTGAACAGCCGCGTCCATCTGGTCGCCGATCTGCGCGCGAACGATCCCGCAATCGTCCGGAGTGCCCGGGACGCGCTGATGGCCCGATTCCAGCAGGTCGCGGACGAGGAGCGGCTGGAGATCGTCGCGCGGGACTTCGACATCCGTCCCAACCGCTACTACCCCCAGGAAGGCGTCGCACTGCAACAGCGCGTCGCCGATCGGCTGGGCCTGAGCATCCGCCGGATGCAGACCATGGCCGGGCACGACTCCGTCGCCATGAACACGATCACGCCGTCGGTGATGATGTTCGTCCCCTCGGTCGACGGGGTGTCGCACTGCGAGCGGGAGTTCACCTCCGACGGCGACCTGGTGAACGGCCTGATCGCGCTCACCGAGGTGATCGCGGAGTTGCTGACCGGCGTCCTGGACGGCGTCGCCTACCCGGGTGTCCCTTCCACCAGCACGAACGAGAGCAGACTGCGTTGACCGATCGACCGCTTCACACCCTGGGCGCGATCGAGGCCCTGCGTGCCTTCCGGACGCGGCAACTCTCGCCGGTGGAACTCTTCGATGCCCTGACCGAGCGCATCGAGCGGCTCGACCAGGCCGATCCGGAAGGCTGCGGCCCGATCAACGCGGTGGTGCAGACGCTCGGCGACGGGCGGTCGGCCGCCCGATCGGCCGAGCGGCGCTACCTCGACGGGGTCGACGAACCACTCGGCGCGGGTGGGTCGGCGTTGCTCGGCCTGCCGGTCGCCACCAAGGAGAAGCACGGGATCGCCGGGCAGCCGCTGAGCCAGGGCCTGTCCGCGCTGCGCGACGAACTGGCGAAGGATGACCATCCGGTGATCGCGCGGGTCCGCGCCGCCGGCGGAGTCGTGCACGCCCGCACCGCCTCGCCCGAGTTCAGCTGCGCCACGGTCACCCACTCGCCGTTGTGGGGCGTCACCCGTAACCCCTGGAACCGTCGATTGTCTCCGGGCGGCTCCTCGGGCGGCGCGGGCGCGGCGCTCGCCGCCGGGTATGCGCCGCTGGCCACGGCGTCCGACATCGCGGGCTCGACCCGCATCCCGGCAGCCTTCAACGGCGTGGTCGGCTACAAGGCTCCGTACGGCCGGGTTCCGGGCATGCCGCCGCTGTCGGCCGACTGGTACCGGGGTGACGGGCCGATGGCCCGATCGGTGGCCGATACGGCGCTGCTGTACAACGTGCTCAGCGGCGTCCATCCCGGCGACCACGGCACCGTACCCGGTGAAGGAGCCGTACCGATCGATTACCCGGACGCCGCCGACTGGCTCGCCGGCAGGCGCATCGCGCTGTCGGTGCAACTCGGCGACTATCCGGTGAACCCGGACGCGCAGGCCGCCATCCAGCGCATGGCGGCCGTGCTCGGCGCGGCGGGGGCCGACGTCGTGCAGGTCGAATTGCCCTGGACGAGCGCCGGAATCCGCGATCTGACGATGGCTCACTTCGGTCACATCCTCGGCCCGGCGATGGCCGAGCTGACGAGTGGGATGGACGGCTTGGCCGACTACACCCGGCGTTTCATCGTCGATGCCGCGGCGGCCGCCGAGCGGATGAGCCTGATCGACACCCTCGCCGGGGAAAGTCGGCTGCAGGCCGAACTCGCGGCGGCCATGGGTGGAGCCGATGTGCTGATCGCCCCGGTCAATGCCGTGGACGGCCTGGTCGCCGACGCCAGCTACCTCGACGGAATCACCGTCGCCGGTCCCGATGGCGGCGATCTGCACCTCACGCACTACTGGCAGGCGCACCTGACGGTGCCGTTCAACGTGAACAACCGCTGCCCGGTGCTGTCGGTGCCGATCGGGTTCGGCGCCAACCGCCTGCCGGTCGGCATGCAGATCGTCGGCCACCCCTATGCCGAGAGCACCGTCTTTCGCGCAGGCGCCGCGGTCGAGGCCTTGCAGCCCTGGCCGCTGCTGGCCCCGGTGGGGTGAGGGTTCGCCGCCGAGCCGCCGGGTGACTCAGCGAGCGATGTCGGCCCAGGTCGCGCGGGTGAGGGCGGCCAGGTCGGAGGGCGCGAGTTCGACCTGTAGCCCACGCTTGCCGGCCGAGACGAGGATCGTGTCGAACAGCTGAGCGGTCTCGTCCAGAACAGTCGGCAGCAGGGTCTTCTGGGCGATCGGCGAGATACCGCCGACCACATAGCCCGAGCTGCGGGTCGCCTCGGCGGGCTTGGCCAGCACCGCCTTCTTGGCGCCCAGCGACGCGGCGAACGCCTTCAGGTCGAGTTGGGTGGCGACCGGCACGACGCCGACCGCGAGCGGCGGGCGTCCGGTCCCCACGCCGATCACCAGGGTCTTGAAGATGCGCAGCTCGTCCACGCCCAACTCGCGGGCGGCTTCGGCGCCGAAGTCCCGGCTGTCGTCGTGGTGGGTGTAGGCGTGCAGGCTGAACGAAATGCCCGCCGCGGTCAGCGCGTCCGTCGCCGGAGTGCCGCCCGGGAGTCTGCCGCTCACCCGTTCACCGTAGTGGACGCGCCGCCGCAGTAGGTTGTGATCGTGGATGCAGCGGAGTTCCGAGCCCATGGTCACCGGCTGATCGATTGGATCATCGACTACCACCAGCAGGTTGCGAGTCTGCCGGTACAGGCCCAGGTGGCGCCGGGGGAGACCGCCGCCAAGCTGCCCGAGCATCCGGGCGCCCCGGACGGCTTCGACGCCCTGCTCGTCGACCTCGACCGGGTGGTGGTTCCCGGCTTGACCAACTGGCAGCACCCGGGCTTCTTCGCCTGGTTCCCGGCCAACACCGGCTATCCGGCGATCCTCGCCGAGCTGGTCTCGGCCGGCCTCGGCGTCCAGGGGATGAGCTGGGCGAGCAGCCCGGCGGTCACCGAGGTGGAGACCCGGATGATGGACTGGATGGCCGAGTTGCTGGGGCTGCCGGACGGCTTTCGCTCCGCCAGCGCGTCCGGCGGCGGGGTGATCCAGGGGTCGGCGAGCGAAGCCACCCTGACCTCGATCCTGGCCGCCCGGTACCGGGCCACGGGCGGGTCGGTGAACGCCGACTCCGACACCACCAAGCTGGTCGCCTACGCCACCGGACAAGCACATTCGTCCATCGAGAAGGGGCTGCGGATCGCCGGCATCGGCACCGATCATGTGCGCGTCGTGCCGCACGACGCGAACTTCGCGATGCGTCCTGACGCCCTGGCTGAGGCGATCGCCGCCGACCGCGCGGCCGGTTTGGTGCCGTTCTGGGTGTGCGCCACCGTCGGCACCACGAACTCGCTGGCCGTGGACCCGGTGCGCGCGGTCGGCGAGATCGCCCGGCAGGAGGGGCTGTGGCTGCATGTGGACGCTGCGATGGCTGGGATCGCCACCCTGTGCCCCGAACTGCGCTGGCTCAACGACGGCCTCGAGCTGGCCGACAGCTACGGCACCAACCCGCACAAGTGGATGGGTGTCACCTTCGATTGCAACCTGTTCTACACCGCCGACCGGGCCAGCCTGCTCGGCGCGTTGAGCATCCTGCCCGAGTATCTGCGGACGGCGGCCGCCGAGACCGGCGCGGTGATCGACTACCGGGACTGGCAGGTCCCTCTGGGCCGCCGCTTCCGGGCGCTGAAGCTCTGGTTCACCCTGCGCACCGACGGCGTCGGCCCGGCCCAGGCGATGATCCGGGACCACCTGGCCTGGACGTCCGAACTGGCCGCCTGGGTGGCCGCCGACGAGCGCTTCGAGATCCTTGCGCCGCACCCGCTCAACCTGCTGTGCCTGGCGCTACGGGCCGGTGACGACGCCACCACGGCACTGATCGAGCGAGCCAACGCCACCGGCACGGCGATGTTCACCCGGACCGTCCTCGGCGACCGGGTGGCGCTGCGGTTCTCGATCGGTGCCCGCAGCACCACCCTCGATGGCGTCCGCTCCGCCTGGCGTTTGCTCCAAGACCTCGCCAACTAACGGGGACGGTTCTCTTGGCCACCGGGGACGGTTCTCTTGGTCACCCTGGTCACCAGAAGTGTCCGGAAGTGTCCGGAAGAACCGTCCCCGGTGACCAAAAGAACCGTCCCCGGTGACCGGAAGAACCGTCCCCGAAATTTCAGCGGACGGCGAGAAGGTCCACCACGAAGATCAGGGTCTCGCCCGGGGCGATGACACCGCCGGCGCCGCGATCGCCGTAGCCGAGGTGCGGCGGGATGACCAGTTGCCGGCGTCCGCCCACCTTCATGCCCTGGACGCCGCGGTCCCAACCCGCGATCACCTGGCCGACGCCGAGCCGGAAGCTGAGCGGTTCGCGACGGTTGTAGGACGCGTCGAATTCCTCGCCGCTGGAGTGCGCGACGCCGACGTAGTGCACCACGACGGTGTTGCCGGCCGCCGCCTCGGCGCCGTCGCCGACGGTGATGTCGGTGATGGTCAGGTCGTCGGGGGCGTCCCCGGGGAAATCGACTTCGGGCTTCTCGTTGGTCATGGGCATCAGCCTTGCACAGCCGGACCAGCCGGCGTCCGCCCGCACCACCGGCGTGAACGTACGGCGACGCACTTCCGTAGAATCACAGCCGTGATCCGCACCCTTGACCTGCGCGGGCAGGCCGCCGACTACCGCACCGTCGTTCCTCGGGCACCGATGGACGTCGAGCATGCGGTCGAGCTGGTCCGGCCGATCTGCGACGCGGTGGCCGAACGTGGCGCGGACGCCCTGCGCGAGTTCTCCGCCCGCTTCGACGGCTGTGAGCCGGCCGACCTGCGGGTGCCCGCCCAGGCCATCGCGGACGCCGAGGCCGGGATCACCCCCGAACTGCGCACGGCGCTGACCGAGTCGATCCGGCGCCGGCGCACCGTCGCCGAGGTCGAGGCGCGGGCCGAGCTCCTGCGCGCCGAGCCGGCCCCGGGGGCGGTGGTCGAATCCCGCGCGGTGCCGGTGGACCGGGTCGGGCTGTACGTCCCGGGCGGGTTGGCGCCGCTGGCGTCCTCGGTGCTGATGAACGTGATCCCCGCACAGGTCGCCGGGGTGCCGTCGATCGCGGTCGCGTCCCCGCCGCAGGCCGAGTTCGGCGGGCTGCCGCACCCGACCATCCTGGCCGTCTGTGCGCTGCTCGGCGTGGACGAGGTGTACGCCGTCGGCGGGGCGCAGGCGATCGCCATGTTCGCCCACGGCGTCCCCGGCCTGTGCGAGCCGGTGCAGCTGGTGACCGGACCGGGCAACATCTACGTGGTGGCGGCCAAGCGGCTGCTGCGTGGCAAGGTCGGCATCGACGCCGAGGCCGGCCCGACCGAGATCGCCATCCTCGCCGACGACAGCGCCAACCCGCGCTTCGTCGCGGCCGACCTGATCTCGCAGGCCGAACACGACCCGCTGGCCGGGGCCGTCCTGGTCACAGATTCGGTCGAGCTGGCGGACGCGGTGCACGCCGAACTCGCACCGCAGGTCGACTCCACCCGGCATGCCGAGCGGATCCGGACGGCGCTGGCCGGCGAGCAGTCGGCGATCGTGCTGGTCGACGATCTCGACCAGGGTCTGGACGTGGTGAACGCCTACGCCGCCGAGCACCTGGAAATCCACACCCGGGACGCCCGGGCGGTTGCCGGCCGCGTCCGCAACGCCGGAGCGATCTTCGTCGGACCCTGGGCGCCGGTCTCGCTCGGCGACTACAGCGCCGGCAGCACCCACGTGCTGCCGACCGCCGGCTGTGCCTGCCATTCGTCCGGCCTGAACGTGAACAGCTTCCTCAAGCACGTCCACGTGATCGACTACTCCCGCGACGCGCTGCTGGCGGTGGCGGACGTGGTGGAGACCTTCGCCGCCGCCGAGAATCTCCCCGCCCATGGCGCCGCGGTCACCGTTCGCCGTTGTCAGCTCGACGAAGGAAGCCGATGAAACCGAACCCGACGCTGGCCGAGTTGCCGCTGCGTCCCGAGTTGGTCGGCGAAGAGCCCTACGGCGCGCCCCAGCTCGACGTGCCGGTGTGCCTGAACGTCAATGAGAACCCGTTCCCGCCCAGCGCCGAGATCGCCGCCGACATGGCCGCCGCGATCACCGCCGGTGCGACCGGCATGAACCGCTACCCCGATCGCGAGGCGACCGGCCTGCGCACCGCGCTGGCGGCGTACCTGGGCCACGGGCTCACCATCGAGAACATCTGGGCCGCCAACGGCTCCAACGAGGTGATGACCCACGTGCTGGGTGCCTTCGGCGGTCCCGGCCGCACGGTGCTCAGCTTCACCCCGACGTACTCGATGTACCCCGAGTACGCCCGCAACACCCACACGCGCTACGTCACGGCGCCGCGTCACGACGACTACACCGTGGACGCCGAACTGGTGCTGTCCGCGATCAAGGACGCAGGGGCCGATGTGGTGATCATCACCACGCCGAACAACCCCACCGGCACGCCGACCGCGCTGCAGGTGATCGCCGAAGTGCTGGCCCACACGGACGCCATCGTGGTGGTCGACGAGGCGTACCAGGAGTTCTCCCGGCACCCCGAACAGACCGCGCTCACCCTGCTGCCGCGATTCGGCAACCTGATCGTCAGCCGCACCATGAGCAAGGCGTTCGCTCTGGCCGGCGGCCGGATCGGTTACCTCGCCGCAGCGCCTGCCATCGTGGACGCCTGCCGGATCGTCCGGCTGCCGTACCACCTGTCGGCGCAGACCCAGATCATCGCCGAGACCGCGCTGAAGCACGCCGACTTCCTGCTCTCCCAGGTCGACCAGCTGCGCCGCACCCGCGACGAGATGCTCCTCCGGCTGCCCGAGATCGGTGTCGAGGTGATCGACTCGGACGCCAACTTCTGCCTGTTCGGCCCGTTCGCCGACCGGCATGATGTCTGGCAGCGGTTGCTGGACCGCGGCGTCCTTGTCCGCGAGACCGGACCCAAAGGTTGGCTACGGGTTTCTGCCGGCACGCCCGACGAAACCGAGACGTTCTACACGGCCCTGGCCGAAGTACTGGAGGAGATCCGATGACGGCACGCACCGCGGTGGTGGAGCGCAGCACCAGTGAGTCGAGCGTTCGGGTGGCGGTGAACCTGGACGGCACCGGCGCCTCGACGATCAGCACCGGCGTCGGCTTCTACGACCACATGCTGACCGCGCTGTCCAAGCACTCGCTGATCGACCTCGAAGTCAGCACCACCGGCGACCTGCACATCGACGGCCACCACAGTGTGGAGGACACCGCCATCGCGCTCGGCCACGCGGTCAAGCAGGCGCTCGGCGACAAGCGCGGCATCGTCCGGTTCGGTGACGCCACCGTGCCGCTGGACGAAGCCCTCGCGCACGCCGTCGTCGATGTCGCCGGGCGCCCGTACGTGGTCTGCGCGGGCGAGCCCGACGGGCAGATCTACGCGCTGATCGGCGGCTCCGGCGTGCCCTACGCCGGCTCGATGACCTACCACCTGATGGAGTCGTTCGCGATCAACGCCGGCATCTGCCTGCACCTGCGGCTGCTCGCCGGACGCGATCCGCACCACATCGTGGAGGCGCAGTTCAAGGCCGTGGCCCGGGCGCTGCGGATCGCGGTCGCGATCGACCCGCGGGTCGCGGACGCGATCCCGTCCACCAAGGGCTCGCTGTGATCGACCCGCGCGTGGTCGTCCTCGACTACGGCTCGGGCAACCTGCACTCGGCAACCCTGGCATTGCGGGCCGCCGGTGCTGATGTCGTGCTCACCGCGGACGCCGATGCGGCGTTGGCGGCGGACGGCCTGGTGGTGCCCGGCGTGGGTGCGTTCGCGGCCTGCATGGACGGCCTGGTCGCGGTCGGCGGGCCGGCGATCATCCGGGAACGGCTCGCGCAACGGCGTCCGGTGCTGGGCATCTGCGTCGGTCATCAGGTGCTGTTCGGCCACGGTGTCGAGCACGGTCTGGACGCCGTCGGCGTCGGCGTCCTGCCCGGCGTGGTGGAGCGGCTGACCAGCGCCCGGCTACCGCATATGGGCTGGAACACGGTCGACGCCCCGGCCCATTCGACGCTGTTCAGCGGGTTGGCGGGGGAGCGGTTCTACTTCGTGCACTCCTACGGCGTGCGCTCGTCCGACGACCTTCCTCAGGCCGCGACGGTGACCTGGGCCGAGCACGACGGCGACCGTTTCGTCGCGGCCGTCGAGTACGGGTCGCTGTCCAGCACCCAATTCCACCCTGAGAAGTCAGGCCAGGCGGGCGCGCGGTTGCTGCGCAACTGGATCGCCACGCTCGGCTGAGACTGGGCGTGGACCGCCCGGACAGTTCCCCTCGCTCCACGCACCGACTGTCCCTTCGGCGCGCCTCGCATCTCGGGGACGGTTCTTTTCGCATGTCGGGGACGGTTCTTCTCGTTCGAAAATCGCACATTGGGAACCGTCCCCAACGTGCGAGTTTCGAACGAGAAGAACCGTCCCCCCGATGCGACACACACCACGTCTCGGAGAACCGTCCCCGGGTGTTCGGAATCCGAACGAAAAGAACCGTCCCCGAGTGTTCGGAATTCGAACGAGTAGAACCGTCCCCGAACTTCGGTGGGCATCCGGACGGCGCCCGGGCACACTGAGGCATGGAACTCGACACCGACGCCCTGCTCGCCGCAGTCACCGAGAACGACTTCACCGGAGTGATCCGGGTCGAGGCAGGGGAGGAATGCCTGTTCGAGCAGGCATTCGGAATGGCCGACCGGGCCCATGGCATCCCCAACACCGCCGACACCCAGTTCGGCATGGCCAGCGGATCTAAGACGTTCACCGCGCTGGCGGTGTTGTCCCTGGTCGCTGAGGGCACGATGGCGCTGGACGACTCGGTCCGCCGCTGGCTCGGCAGTGACCTGCCGCAGATCGACGATGCCGTCACCGTGCGGCACCTGCTCGGCCACCGATCCGGGGTGGGCGAGTATCTGGACGACGATGCCGACGCCGACGAGTACCTGATGCCCGGCAGCATGCACAGCTACGCCTCGCCCGAGGACTTCGTGCCGCTGCTGGACGTGCCGATGCTCGCGGCACCCGGCAGTGGATTCGAGTACAGCAACGGCGGTTTCGTGCTGCTCGGGCTGCTCGCCCAGCGGGCGTCCGGCGTCCGGTACCAGGAGCTGGTGCGCGAGCGGGTGCTGCGCCCGGCCGGACTCCAGCACACCGACTTCCTGCGATCCGACGAACTGCCCGGCTCGGCCGCCGTCGGCTACCTCTACCCCGACAGCCTGCGCACCAACATCTTCCACCTGCCGATCGAGGGCAGCGCGGACGGCGGCGCCTACCTCACCGTCGGCGACGCCCGGACGTTCTGGCTGGCGCTGGCCACCGGCGCGATCGTGCCGTCCGAACTGGTCGACGAGATGACCACGCCGGTTCCCGACCATGATCCGGAATGGCCGTACGGCTTGGGGTTATGGCTGCCGAGACCGGGCGGAGTATGGGCAATGGTCGGCGCGGACGCCGGGGTCGAGATGAAGAGCGAACACGTCCCCGCCCATGACCTGACCTGGACGGTGCTGGCCAACGAGTCGGACAAGGCCGGCCCGATGATGAAGCACCTGCGGCTGTGGCGCGAGGCCGCGCTTGAGTGAACCAGCGGCGAAATCGCGGGGCGTGCGGCGGTCGAAGTTGGTACGAAAGAACCGTCCCCGGTGACCAGGAGAACCGTCCCCGGTGACCAGGAGAACCGTCCCCGGTGACCAGGAGAACCGTCCCCGGTGACCAAGAGAACCGTCCCCGGTGACCACCCCGGTGACCAGGAGAACCGTCCCCGGTGACCACCCCGGTGACCAGGAGAACCGTCCCCGGTCTATTGACAAAAAGTATTGTCAAATAGCACGCTGAGGCCATGCCGGCAGCAGCGATCGAACTCCTGGACCAGGACGGTCAGGTTAAGGCCGCACTGGCGCCGATCCGCCGCCGGCTGCTGGAGCTGCTGCGGCAGCCGGCGTCCGCCACTGAACTCGCCAAGCAGACCGGACTCACGCGGCAGAAACTGAACTACCACCTGCGGGTGCTCGAGCGGGCCGGGCTGGTCGAACTGGTCGAGACCCGGCAGCGCCGCGGCTGCGTCGAGCGGGTGCTGCGGGCGACCGCCGCCGAGCTGGTGGTCGATCCGCGGATCCTGGCGCGGGGGGAGCGGGTCCGCTCGCGCGACCGGTACGCCGCCGAGCACCTGATCGGCGCGGCGTCGGACGTCGTCCGGTCGGTTTCCCGATTGCGGGCCGGCGCGGACGCCGCCGGAAAGCGGCTGCTGACCTTCACCATCGAGGCCGACGTGACGTTCGCGCAGCCCGCCGACGTCCACGCTTTCACCGACGCACTCGCCGCCGCGGTCGCCGAACTGGCCGCTGAACATGGCTCCGACCAGGGGCAACGCTTCCGCCTGGTGTTGGGCGGACATCCGAGTAGAGGAGACGATTCCGATGACTGAGCACGGACCGATCATTGAGGTGACGATCGCCGCACCCGTGGAGGTGGTCTGGCCGAGCCTGCGGGACCCGGCGCTGATCCGGCGTTGGCACGGCTGGCACTGCGCCGAACTCGACGACGAGATCACCATGATTTTCGGAACCGATCAGGCCGACGACGACACCCATACCCTGACCGCCAACGGCGGGGACGTGTTCGAGGTGCAGGCCGTCGACGGCGGCGTCCGGGTCCGGGTCACCCGTGCTCCGTATGATCCGGACGTGCCCTGGGCCGCCTACTACGACGACGTCACCGAGGGCTGGACGTCGTTCCTGCAGCAACTGCGGTTCATGCATGAGCAGCATCCGGACGAGGACCGGCGGACCATCTTCCTGATGGGACGCGGCGCGCCGGGAGCCGTCGAGCGCCTGTTCGCCGCGCTGCCCACGTCCGTGGGCGCCGACTGGTACACCGCCGAGCGGCAGCGCGGCGTGCTGCTGCCGGAACTCGGTCCCGGCCTGCTGCTCGCGGTGGCCAAGGACGCCGTGCGCGACGACACCGGCGCCGAGATCTCCGACGCGTCCGCGATCGTCACCTGTTACGGCCTCGACGACGCGCAGTTCGCCGCCGAGCAGGAGCGCTGGACGGCGTGGTGGCGCCAGGCCTACCCGGAGGCGCCGCCGGCTCAGGTGTGAGGCTGCGGCGCGGACCCCTACACTCGCCAGCATGTCCCTCGACGTCGCCGCCCTGCGCACCCATTTCCCGTCCCTGACAACGGGTGTCGCCCACTTCGACGGTCCGGGCGGCACCCAGACGCCGGTCCAGGTGGGCGAGGCCATCGCCCGCACGCTGACCGGTCCGCTGTCGAACCGGGGGACGACCACCCGGGCCGAGCGGAACGCCGAGGACGCTGTCGCCGAGTTCCGGACGGCGTTCGCCGACCTGCTCGGATCGCGACCTGAAGGCATCGTGCACGGCCGCAGCGCCACCCAGCTCACCTACGACTTCTCCCGCGCGCTGGCGAAGTCGTGGCGCCCCGGCGACGAGATCGTGCTGAGCCAGCTCGACCATGACTGCAACGTCCGGCCCTGGATCCAGGCCGCCGAGCGGGCCGACGTGGGCGTCCGGTGGCTGCGGCTCGACCCGGCCAGCGCCGAACTCGACCTCGGCGACCTGGACCAGGTGATCAACGAACGCACCCGGCTGGTCGCAGTCACTGCGGCGTCCAACCTGCTCGGCACCAAGCCGCCGCTGGCCCGGATCGCCGCGCACGCCCACGCGGTCGGCGCGCTGGTCTACGTTGACGGCGTCCACTACGCCGCGCACGCGGCGGTCGACCGGGACGAGCTGGGTGCCGACTTCTTCGCCTGCTCGCCGTACAAATTCCTCGGCCCGCACTGCGGCGTGTTGGCCGCCGACCCGGAACTGCTCGAGGTGCTGCTGCCGGACAAGCTGAAACCCTCCACCAACGACGTGCCTGAGCGGTTCGAGCTGGGCACGCTGCCGTACGAGACGCTCGCCGGCGCCACCGCCGCGGTCGACTTCCTGGCCGGCCTCGCCCCGGCGTCCGGTAGCCGGCGCGAACGCCTGGTCGCCGCCCACCACCTGATCGACGCCCATGAGTCGCGCCTGCGCGGCCGCATCGAGGACGGCCTCGCCGGTTTCGGATCTCGAGTCACCCTGCACTCGAAGGCGGCCGACCGGACGCCGACGCTGTTCCTCACCTTCGCCGACCACGACAGCGCCGATGCATCTGACTTCTTGGCCGGGCGCGACATCGCCGCACCGGCCGGCACCTTCTACGCCTACGAACCGGCCACGGCGATCGGTGTCGCGAGGGGCTTGCGAGTCGGACTGGCGCCCTACAACACCGAGGCCGAGGTCGACCGGCTGCTGGACGGCTTGGCCGCCTTTCTCCGCTGACTCCGCCGGTCAGGCATCGACCCGCTCGACGAGCTGGGCAACGACGCGCTCGGGATCAGGCATCGAGGCCATCTCGGCCCGGATCGCCTCGACCCGGGCGCGCACCCCCGGATCGCCGAGAACGTGTGCCAGCGCGGCGTCGACGGCGTCCGCCGGCGCGTCGTTGGCGACAGCGACCCCCGCCCCGAGCGCGGTGAGCCGGTCGGCGTTGACGAACTGGTCCGCACCCTGCGGCGTCAGAACCTGCCGGACGCCCGCGGCCAGACAGGCCAGCAGCGTCCCGGTGCCGCCATGATGGATGGCGACGTCAGCCTGCTGCAGCACCGCGGCCTGGTCGACGAACCGCTCCACCCGCACCGACGCCGGCAACTCGCCCAGTGCCGCGGGCTCGCCCTGCGGGCCGGCTGCGACCAGCACCCGCTCGCAGACCCCGGCCGCCGCCAGGATCGAGCGCCGCAACGCCTCGATCGCCCCGAAGGACACCGTTCCCAGGGTGACGTACCCACGCGGGCCGGAGGTGGGACCGGCCAGCCAGTCGGCTCCCGCGGCGGCCGCGCCCGACCATGCCATCGATCGGATCGGCAGGTGTTCGATGCCCGGGGGGAGGGTCCACAGCGACCAGCTGGGCGGCGACGGATCGATCACCACCCGCGGCTGCAGGTGTGTTTCCGGCTGCAGGATCGTCAGCCAGCCCGCGGCCTGCATCCCGATGTTGAACGAGATCGCCGGCACGCCCTCGGCGGCCGCGGCCATGGCGGCGCCGAGGTGCGAACTCTCGTGGACGAGCAGGTCCGGGCGTCCCTGGGCTTCCCACATCCCACGGAGCAGCGGCTCGGTGTGGCGAGGCATCACCACACCGAACATCGCCCGGGGAAACCAGAACGGATCGGTTCGGTCGCCGGCCGCCGCAACGGCCTCCCGCTCGGCGACGCCCAGGGTCAGGCCGGCCGGCACCCCGGCCACCACCGGCACCGGAAGCCGGCCGGCGAAGTCGTCCCCGCAGATGAAGAGGACGTCGTGGCCGGCCCCCTGCGCGGCCGCGGCCAGCGGCACCATCGGGAAGACATGGCCGTAGGCGGGGATCGCCGCGAAGTGGATCCGCATGGCCGATTCTCACCGGTGCGGATGCGGGCTGGCGAGTGCGCACAACTACCACCTGCGGCGCCGGGTTTCGTCGCGTCCTCAGCGCCCGACCCCCGATCGTCCGGCCGCCCGGATCGACGCTAAGGTCGAGCCTCGTGACCGCACTGACCTTGTTCCCCGCCGTCGACGTCCAGAACGGCCAAGCCGTCCAGCTGACCCAGGGGGTGGCCGGCTCGGAGAAGGTGTTCGGCGACCCGCTCACCGCGGCCCTGCGCTGGCAGGACGCCGGTGCCGAGTGGCTGCACCTGGTCGATCTGGACGCCGCCTTCGGACGCGGCTCGAACGCCGAACTGATCGCCGCGATCACCGACCGGCTCAGCCTCAACGTGGAGCTCTCCGGGGGCCTGCGCGACGACGCCAGTTTGCAGCGGGCGCTGGCGACCGGCTGCCGGCGGGTCAACATCGGCACCGCCGCGCTGGAGAACCCGGACTGGTGCGAGCGCGCCATCGCCGAACACGGCGACCGGATCGGCATCGCGATCGACGTCAAGGGCACTCGCCTGGCGGCACGCGGCTGGGTCCGTGAGGGCGGCGACTGGGCCGAAGCGGTGGACCGGCTCTCGGCCGCCGGCTGCCAGGCTTTCGTGGTGACCGACGTCAAGTCCGACGGCATGCTCACCGGCCCGAACCTCGACCTGCTCCGCGCGGTCTGCGCGCGCACCGACGCCGAGGTGATCGCCTCCGGCGGCATCGCCGGACTGGACGACCTGGCAGCGCTGCGCGAACTGGTGCCGCTCGGGGTCACCGGGGCGATCATCGGCACCGCCCTGTACGTCGGCAACTTCACCCTTGAGGATGCGTTGGCCGTCGCCGGCAAGTAAGCACACTGTTCCAGGCGTTCTACTAGATTGGGGTTTTGGAAGACGGAGGCGACGATGCCGATACCGGCCAAGAGCCACGGTTGCACCTGGCACTGGCTCTCCCAACGGGACATCCCCGAGATCGCCGGTCTGATCGCAGCCGAGGAACACTTCGGCGACGCCACTCATCACCACGACCTGCCCGCCTTGGAGGCCGCCGTCGCGGACGACGCGGTCCGCGAGTCGCAGACCGGTGTCGTCCTGCGCAAACCGAGCGGCACGCTGATCGCCTATGCCTGGATCCGGCTCCCGGGCGTCGGCGAGCCACCGCACCGGCTGCGCTTGCACGGCGGCTGTCACCCGGCGTGGCGGGACGACGGCGTCCAGGGCACGCTGCTGCGGTGGCAGGTGGAACGTGCCCAGGAATGGCATCTCGAGCAGACCGACCTCGGCACGCCCGAGTTGTCGATGATGATCTCCAGCGGCAACCTGTTCCTCGCCGAGACCCTCTCGGCGTGCGGATTCCGGCCCCAGAAGTGGTACCACGCGATGCGTCGCGGCCTGCAGGAACCGATTCCGGACGGCCCCGCACCGCTGCCCGGCGTCCGGCTCGAACCGTTCGGGGGGCAGTGGAGCGAGCCGGTCCGGCAGCTCCACAACGCGACCCTCGGCGACCCCGACGAGGCGATCGATCCCGGCGGCTGGACCTGGGGGCTGGCCGGCGCGGGCGTGCGGGACGACTGGTCCTGGGTCGCCGTGGTCGGCGATCAGCCGGTCGGCTGGGCGCTGAACGCGGACACCTACCTGGCGGGCCACCGCGTCGGTTGGACCGAGTATCTCGGGGCGTGCCCGCAATGGCGCAACCGCGGCATCTTTCACCTGTTGCTGCAGCGCAGCCGGGACTCGTTCCTCCAGGCCGGCCTGAACACCGCGGGAATCGGCATCGACACCGAATCCGGGCAGGGTGCCCGTCCCTATCTCGGACTCGGTTACACCGGCGTGGACTCGATGGTCTGGTACGTGTGCCGTCCGCGGGTCGATACAATCGGGGCCGCGCAGACGGACGAGCAGCAGATGGGACGTAGATGAGCGGGCACTCCAAATGGGCCACCACCAAGCACAAGAAGGCGGCGATCGACGCCAAGCGGGGCAAGCTCTTCGCGAACCTGATCAAGAAGATCGAGGTGGCAGCGCGGGTCGGCGGCGGTGACCCCGGTGGGAACCCCACCCTCTACGACGCCATCCAGAAGGCCAAGAAGAACTCGGTCCCCAACGACAACATCGACCGTGCGGTGAAGCGGGGCTCGGGCATCGGCGGCGAGACCGTCGACTACACCGAGATCATGTACGAGGCCTACGGCCCGGGCGGGGTCGCGATCCTGATCGAGTGCCTCACCGACAACCGGAACCGGTCGGCGTCCGATGTGAAGGTGGCGGTCACCCGCAACGGCGGCACGATGGCCGACGTCGGCTCGGTGTCGCGGATCTTCGACCGCAAGGGCATCGTCGAGGTGGCCAAGACCCAGGGCGGCAAGGAACTCGACGAGGACGACCTGCTCGAAGCCACGCTGGACGCCGATCCCGAGGACGTCTCGGACGAGGGCGAGACCTTCAAGGTGATCTCCGATCCCAGCGCCGTGGTCGACGTCCGCAAGGCCGTCCAGGACGCCGGCCTGGACTACGAGTCGGCCGAGGTGCAGTTCGTGCCGCAGTACACCCAGGCGATCGACGCCAAGGACGCGGCCGAGAAGCTGTTCAAGCTGCTCGACGCGATCGAGGACGTGGACGACGTCCAGACCGTCTACTCCAACGAAGACGTCCCCGAAGCGGTGCTGGCCGAACTGGAGTGACCCGATGGGGCAGGATGGGCGGGTGCTGTTCTCCATCCCGTCCCCGCCGGTCAGCGGCTGGCAGCTCGGTCCGTTCTTCCTGCACATCTACGCGCTCTGCCTGATCGCCGGCATGATCGCCGCCTGGATGATCGGCAACCGACGCTGGCAGGCCCGCGGCGGCAAGCCCGAACAGTTCGAAACCATCGTGCTGGTGGCGATCCCGGCGGGAATTGTCGGCGCCCGGATCTACCACGTGCTGACCCACCTCGGCGACTACTTCGCGCCCGGCATCGACCCGTGGAGTGCGCTGCGGATCTGGGAGGGCGGCATCGCCATCTACGGGGCGATCGGCGGCGGCGCGCTGGCCGCCTGGCTGATGTGTCGCCGCTACGGCGTCCGATTCGCGGCGCTGGCCGACTCGCTGGCGCCGGGCATCGCGGTCGGGCAGGCGCTGGGCCGGTTCGGCAACTGGTTCAACCAGGAGCTCTACGGGTTGCCCACCGACCTGCCGTGGGGACTGGAGATCGACCCTTCCCACCGGGTGCCCGGTTTCGAGCAGTATGCGACCTTCCACCCCACCTTCGCCTACGAATCGTTGTGGAACGTGCTGGTCGCGGTCACCCTGATCTGGGCGGACCGGCGCTTCCGGCTCGGACACGGCAAGGTGTTCGCCCTGTACATCGCGCTGTACGGCTTCGGCCGGTTCTTCACCGAGGGCATCCGGCTGGACTTCTCCTACGACACCTTCGGCCCGATCCGGTTCAACCAGGCGGTCGCCGCGCTGATCTGCCTGGCCGGTGTGGCCGTGCTGGTCTGGTTGGTGAAGAACCGGCCCGGACGCGAGAACGGCGTCGAATTCACCGCTGCGGCGAGCCCGGACGCCGATTCCGCCGAACCCAGCGATGATGCCGACGGCACCCAGGACGACGACGTCGAGACCCCGGCCCTCAACGGCAAGGATCCCGCGGACAGCTGAAGGCGGGGGAGAGGTCTCGACAAGCTCGACCAACGGGTGGGCACCGGCTCAGCGCCGGATCTGGCCTTCCTGGTAATCGTCGGGGTTCAGTCCGGCGGCACGGAAATCGTTGGCGTCGGCCGAACCGGAGGCACCCACCCAGCGCCGGTTGCGTTCGTCGACGAAGTAGCGGTCGGCCCCGGCGTCCACCTGCACGTCGTCGCCCGACGCGGTGCGCACCGTCTCCTCCTCGCGCATCGCGTTGATCCACGAGTGCTGGGCGTCCAGCCCGGGCGAGTCGGCTGTGCCGCCCGAAGGCTGGTTGAGCCGGTTCAGGAACGACGCGGTGCTCGCCTCTCCCATTGCGACCCGCTGCTCGTGGATCGCCGTGTTGGCCGCACCGGCGGCGACGATGTCGCCCATCCGCTGGTTGTGCATCGTGGTGTTGAGGTTCATCCAGGCCGCGCTCTGCTGGGCGTTGATCGCCTGCTGGTTGGCGAACAGCTGATTCTCGGCGGCCCGCCATTGCGGGCTGGTCCGTTCCGAATACATCGCCTTCAGTAGCAGCGCCCGGTCGGGCTCGCCGCCCCCGGTCACGAACAGGACGCAGACGTCCGCCATCCAACTGGGGCCGAACGAGTTCGTCGACACAAAGCCGAGGGCCTCGACGGTGCGGCCCTGGTCGGTGAAGCCGAAGCGCGCCGAGGCTGCGGTGCACCGCAGCCGAACTCCGGCCTCCGCGGCCCGTTGATGCGTGGCCTGAACCAACTCGGGCTCGGGCTGGACGGCGCCGGCGCGAAACCCGGGGGCCGCGCCGAAGCGCTGACTCAGGTATTGCGGCAGGAACGCCTCCGCGTCGACATACCCGGCCAACTGGTGGACACCGGGCTGGATGAACATGCCCGAGGACGGCTCGTAGAAGTCGGGCAGGTCGGGGTCGTGCAAGCTGAGCCGCAACGAGCCGTCGGGAGAGACTGCCCGAACCACTCGCCGCTGCGCCGGGCCGACCCGCAGCAACCGGACGTCGTGGCTCCAGCCCGCCGGCAGGTCCACCGTGAAGGAGGCTTCGTTGACATCGGCGACGGACCGCCATTCTGTGGCTGTCATGGCCTCAGGCTAGGGTTAGCACCCTGCGGAGTCGAGGGCCCGGCCCCCGACATCCGCCGGTCCATGATGCAAGCAGGCTTCACGCGGCGAATCGTAGGCTTTGTAAGCTGCGCAGCGCGCACAGCGTCGACGTCGGGTGGCGGACGCGGAGGCGTGCCCTCCGGCACCCGAGCTTCGCCCCGGAGGATGAGGAGAACGCCATGACTGGAACGTCGATGCCCCACCGGCCGCGCCAGGGACTGTATGACCCCGCCTTCGAGCATGACGCCTGCGGCGTCGCCTTCATCGCCAAGCTCAGCGGTGAGGCCAGCCACGACATCGTGGCAAAAGGCCTGACCGCGCTGGAGAACCTGGACCACCGCGGCGCCACCGGTGCTGACGCCGCCGCCGGCGACGGAGCCGGCATGCTGCTGCAGATCCCGGACGCCTTCTTCCGTGCCGTCGCCGACTTCGAGCTGCCCCAGGCGGGCGGCTACGCGATGGGCATGGCATTCCTGCCGACCTCTCCGGTCAAGCGGGCCGGCGCCAAGCGCGCGATCGAGTACATCGCGGTCGAGGAAGGCCTGGACGTCGTCGGCTGGCGTCCGGTGCCCACGCAGGACGGCACCCTGAGCCCGATCTCGCGAGAGGCGATGCCGGTCTTCGAGCAGCTGTTCGTCAGCTCTCCCGGCGGGGAACAAGGCATCGAGCTGGACCGGCTGGCGTACCCGTTGCGGCAGCGTGCCCGCAACGAGACCGGGGTGTACTTCGCCTCGCTGTCGGCCCGGACAACCGTGTACAAGGGCATGCTCACCACCCAGCAACTGGCCGAGGTCTTTCCCGATCTGACCGACGAGCGGATGGCGTCGGCGCTGGCCCTGGTGCATTCCCGGTTCTCCACCAACACCTTCCCGGCCTGGGAACTGTCCCACCCGTACCGGCTGATCGCGCACAACGGCGAGATCAACACGGTCAAGGGCAACCGCAACTGGATGCGGGCCCGCGAGGCGTTGCTGGCCAGCGACCGGATTCCCGGCAACCTGGAGCGGATCTTCCCGATCTGCACCCCGGGCGGCTCCGACTCGGCGTCGTTCGACGAAGTGCTCGAGCTGCTGCATCTGGGTGGTCGCTCGCTGCCGCATGCGGTGATGATGATGATCCCCGAGCCGTGGGAGAACAACGCGGAGATGGACCCGGACCGCCGGGCGTTCTACTCCTTCCATTCCTCGCTGATGGAGCCCTGGGACGGCCCCGCGGCCGTCTGCTTCACCGACGGCTCGCTGATCGGCGCCACCCTGGACCGCAACGGTCTGCGTCCGGGCCGCTACTGGGTCACCGACGACGGGTTGGTGGTGTTCGCCTCGGAGTCCGGCGTCCTCGATCTGCCACAGAGCTCGGTGGTCGCCAAGGGCCGGCTGCAGCCGGGCCGGATGCTGCTGGTCGACCTGGCCGAGCACCGGCTGATCGACGACGACGAGATCAAGTCGTCCCTGGCCGCCGAGCATCCCTACGGCGAGTGGGTCGAGCAGGGCCGGGTCGATCTCGACGACCTGCCCGAACGGCAGCACGTGGTGCACAGCGCCGCCTCGGTGCTGCGCCGGCAGCAAGTCTTCGGCTACACCCACGAGGAGCTGAAGCTGCTGCTGGCTCCGATGGCCAACAGCGGTGCCGAGCCGATCGGATCGATGGGCACCGACACCCCGCTGGCGGTGCTCAGCGAGCGTCCCCGGTTGCTGTTCGACTATTTCGCGCAGCTGTTCGCCCAGGTCACCAACCCGCCGCTGGACGCGATCCGCGAAGAGCTGGTCACCTCGCTGAGTTCGACCTTCGGCCCCGAGGGCAACCTGCTGCAGCCCGGACCGGACTCCTGCAAGCACATCGTGATCGGCTATCCGGTGCTCGACTCCGACCAGCTGGCCAAGCTGGTCCGGATCAACCGCGACGGGCTGATGCCCGCCTACGACACTCACGTCGTCCGCGGCCTGTACCCGGTCGAGGAAGGTGCGCTGGGGCTGAAGCTGCAACTGGACGAGCTCTGCCGCGAGGTCACCGCGTCCATCGAGCGCGGCTGCCGGACGATCGTGCTGTCCGACCGGCACTCCAACGCCGACCTGGCGCCTATCCCGTCCCTGCTGCTCACCGCGGCCGTGCACCACCACCTGGTGCGCGAGAAGAAGCGCAGCCAGGTCGGCCTGATCGTCGAGGCCGGCGACGTCCGCGAGGTGCACCACCTGGCCCTGCTGATCGGCTACGGCGCCGCCGCGGTGAACCCGTACCTGGCGTTCGAGTCGGCCGAGGACCTGGCCCGCCGCGAGTGGCTGGTCAAAGTCGAGCCCGAGAAGGCGGTCGCGAACGTCCGCAAGGCGCTCGGCAAGGGCGTGCTGAAGGTGATGTCCAAGATGGGCGTCTCGACCATCGCGTCCTACACCGGCGCGCAGATCTTCGAGGCGCTGGGGCTGAGCTCCGACTTCGTGGACGCCTATTTCACCGGCACCCCGAGCCGGGTCGAGGGGATCGGCCTGGACGAGATCGCCCGCGGCATCGCCGCCCGGCACGCCCAGGCCTACCCGCCGGACCGGATCACCCTGCCGCACCGCACCCTGAACGTCGGCGGCGAGTACCAGTGGCGCCGCGAGGGCGAGCCGCACCTGTTCGACCCCGAGACGGTGTTCCGGCTGCAGCACGCCACCCGGTCGAAGCGTTACGACATCTTCAAGGCCTACACCGAGCGGGTGAACGACCAGGCCGAGCGGCTGATGACACTGCGCGGGCTGCTCGAGTTCGCGTCCGATCGCAGGCCGGTGCCGATCGATCAGGTTGAGCCGGTCAGCGAGATCGTCAAGCGGTTCTCCACCGGCGCGATGTCCTACGGCTCGATCTCCCGCGAGGCGCACGAGACGCTGGCGGTGGCGATGAACCGGATCGGCGCCAAGTCGAACACCGGCGAGGGCGGCGAGGACGTCGACCGGCTCTACGATCCGCAGCGGCGCTCCGCGATCAAGCAGGTGGCGTCCGGACGGTTCGGGGTGACGTCGGACTACCTGACCAACGCCACCGACATCCAGATCAAGATGGCCCAGGGCGCCAAGCCCGGCGAGGGTGGCCAACTGCCCGGCCAGAAGGTCTACCCGTGGGTGGCCAGTACCCGGCATTCGACGCCGGGCGTGGGCCTGATCAGCCCGCCGCCGCACCACGACATCTATTCGATCGAGGACCTGAAGCAGCTGATCCACGACCTGAAGTGCGCCAACCCGGTCGCCCGGGTACACGTCAAGCTGGTCGCCGAGGTCGGGGTCGGCACCGTCGCGGCCGGCGTCTCCAAGGCCAAGGCCGACGTGGTGCTGATCTCCGGCCACGACGGCGGTACCGGCGCGGCGCCGCTGACCTCGCTCAAGCACGCCGGCGGACCGTGGGAGCTGGGCCTGGCCGAGACCCAGCAGACCCTGCTGATCAACGGCCTGCGGGACCGGATCGTGGTGCAGGTGGACGGCCAGCTGAAGACCGGCCGCGACGTGGTGATCGGCGCCCTGCTGGGCGCGGAGGAGTTCGGCTTCGCCACCGCGCCGCTGGTGGTCTCGGGCTGCATCATGATGCGGGTCTGCCACTTGGACACCTGCCCGGTCGGGGTCGCCACCCAGAACCCGGAGTTGCGGGCGAAGTTCAGCGGCAAGCCCGAGTTCGTGGTCAACTTCTTCGAGTTCATCGCCGAGGAGGTCCGCGAGATCCTCGCCTCGCTGGGTTTCCGCTCGATTCAGGAGGCGATCGGCCACGTCGAGGTGCTGCAGGCCCGCCGGGCGATCGAGCACTGGAAGGCGAAGGGCCTCGATCTTGAGCCGATCCTGCACTGGGTGGACACCGACGGTCCGCTGCACCGGATCACCGGCCAGGACCATGGCCTGGAAGCCAAACTCGACACGCAGCTGATCGCGCTGGCCGAGCCGGCGCTGGTCCGCGGCGAACTGGTCCGGGCCGATCTCACGGTGCGCAACGTGGACCGCACGGTCGGCACCATCCTGGGCCACGAGGTGACCAAGGCGACCCGGGGCAAGGGTCTGCCCGAGAACACCATCGACCTCACCCTGCGCGGCACCGCCGGCCAGAGCTTCGGTGCCTTCCTGCCGGCCGGCGTCACACTGCGGCTGGTCGGCGATACCAACGACTACTTCGGCAAGGGGCTTTCCGGCGGACGGCTGACGGTGCGTCCGGCCGAGGACGCCGCCTTCGTCGCCGAGGAGCACATCATCGCCGGCAACGTGATCGGCTACGGCGCCACCTCGGGTGAGCTGTTCATCCGGGGCAAGGTCGGCGAGCGGTTCTGCGTCCGCAACTCGGGGGCGACCGCCGTCGTGGAGGGCGTCGGCGATCATGGCTGCGAGTACATGACCGGGGGCGAAGCGGTGATCCTGGGCGGCACCGGCCGGAACTTCGCGGCCGGCATGTCCGGCGGCGTGGCCTACGTGCTCGATCTGGACGCCGGACGGCTGAACACCGAGATGGCCGATCCGCTGGAGCCCACCGAGGCCGACCTGGCCCGGATCCGGCAGTTGCTCGGCAAGCACCTGGAGGAGACCGGGTCCGCGGTGGCCGAGCGGCTGCTCGCCGTCGAAGACCTCGGCGCCCGCTTCACCACCGTGCTGCCGCGCGACTACGCCCGCGTCCTGGCGGCGCGGGCGCAAGCCGAACAGGCCGGACTGGACGAGGTGGCGACCACCGCGATGATGATGGAGGCCGCGCATGGCTGACCCCAAGGGTTTCATGACCACCCCGCGGGAGGTCGCCGGGCGGCGTCCGGTGGCCGAGCGGGTGCTGGACTGGAACGAGGTCTATCCGGACTCGCCGGGCAAGGCGGTGCTGCCGATCATCACCAAGCAGGCCGGCCGCTGCATGGACTGCGGCATCCCGTTCTGCCATCAGGGCTGCCCGCTGGGCAACCTGATCCCGGAGTGGAACGACCTGGTCTGGCGCGACGACTGGCGCGGAGCGACCGACCGGCTGCACGCCACCAACAACTTCCCCGAGTTCACCGGACGGCTGTGCCCGGCACCCTGCGAGACGGCCTGCGTGGTCGGCATCAACCGCGAGCCGGTGACGATCAAGAACGTCGAGGTGGCGATCATCGACCGGGCCTGGAGCGACCGGCGGGTGACCGCGGTCACCCCGGAGTGGCACACCGGCAAGACGGTGGCGGTGATCGGGTCCGGGCCGGCCGGCCTGGCCGCCGCGCAGCAGCTCACCCGGGCCGGGCACACCGTGGTGGTGTACGAGCGGGCCGACGCCATCGGCGGCCTGCTGCGCTACGGCATCCCCGAGTTCAAGATGGAGAAGGCCGTGCTGGAGCGCCGGCTGCGCCAGATGCGGCTGGAGGGCACCGTGTTCAAGACCGGACGCCGGATCGGCTCCGACGGCGATCTGTCCGGTGAGCAGTTGCTGGACCGGTTCGACGCCGTGGTGCTGGCCATCGGGTCGACGGTGGCGCGCGACCTGCCGGTGCCCGGCCGCGAGCTCAGCGGCATTCACCAGGCGATGGAGTTCCTGCCGCAGGCCAACCGCGCCGCGCTCGGCCAGGGGGTGCCCGACCAGATCACGGCGACCGGCAAGCACGTGGTGATCATCGGTGGCGGCGACACCGGCGCCGACTGCCTAGGCACCTCGATCCGGCAGGGGGCGGCCTCGGTCACCCAGCTGGAGATTCTGCCGATGCCGCCCGAGCAGCGGCCGGCGAATCAGCCCTGGCCGACCTATCCGATGACCTTCCGGATCTCCTCGGCCCACGAGGAGGCCGGCGAGCGGGTGTATGCGGTCTCGACCAGCGAGTTCGTCGGCGACGCCGACGGCCGGGTGGCGAAGCTGCGGCTGTCCGAGGTGGCGTTCAGCAACGGCCGGTTCGAGCCGGTGCCCGGCACCGAACGGGAGCTGCCGGCCGAGCTGGTGCTGCTGGCGATGGGCTTCGTGGGACCCGAGAAGCCCGGGCTGGTGGAGCAGCTGGGCGTCGACCTGGACCCGCGCGGAAACATCGCCCGGGACGCCACCTACGCCACCTCGGTGCCCGGGGTGTTCGTGGCTGGTGACGCCGGCCGCGGCCAGTCACTGATCGTCTGGGCGATCGCCGAGGGGCGCTCCTGCGCCAACGGCGTGGACGCCTATCTGCAGGGCACGTCCCGGCTGCCCAAGCCGATCCTGCCCACCGAGCGTCCGATGATGGTGTGAGGAAGTCATGGCGAAACTGAAGAAGCTGCTCAAGCGGGCCCGCGAGCTGAGCTATCTGCCGTTCCCGGCCGGGACGCCGATGGACCCGCCGCTGAGGGTGCCGACGGACCTGATCACGGAGTTCGTCCGAGCCTGGGACGACAAGGACGCCGAGGCGATCGGACGGCTCTTCGTCGACGACGCCGACTTCGTCAACGTGGTCGGCCTGCATTGGACCGGACGACGCTCGATCGTCAAGGCGCAGCGCTTCGGCTTCACCCACGCCTTCCCCAGCGCGAAGCTCGAACTGCTGGACGTGAGCCAGCGCCTGCTCGGTGACGACGCGGCCGTGGTGATTGCCCGCTGGCAGGTCTCCGGGCAGGTGGACCCCGACGGCGAGCCGGTGGATCCGCGACGCGGGGTGCTGAGTGCCACCCTGGTCAAGCTGGCCGACGGGACGTGGCTGGGGGTCAGCTGTCAGAACACCGACATCGCTCCGGCCGCGGACACCAACATCTCCCGTGGCGGCACGGTCAGCGCGGCCAGCTACATCAAGGGCCCGACCCCCGCCGAGGTGGCCGCGTCCGAACTCGTGGACGACTGAGTCTGGTCTGGTCTGGTTGAGCCAGGTACGCTGGCGCGATGGCGACCGTCAACATCCAGGAAGCGAAGACGCACCTCTCGCGTCTGGTCGAACGTGCCCAGGCGGGTGAACGCATCACCATCGCCAGGGCGGGACGGCCGCTGGTGGAGTTGGTGGCGATCCGGCGTTCCGACATCGTGTTCGGCGGCGGCAGCGGACAGGTGGTCATCGATGACGCGGCCTTCGAGGCGTCAGATGCCGAGGTACGGGCGCTATGGAGTGGAGACCTGGAGGTCGACGGGTGATCCTGCTCGACACCCAGGTGGCACTGTGGCTGCTGTTCGCGCCGGAGCGGATCGGCGACCGCGCCAGACAGGCGATCTCGGACGCCGATACGGTTGGGTTCTCGGCGGTCTCGATCGCCGAGATCACGATCAAGAAGATGCTGGGCCGCCTGGATGTGCCCGACGACGTCGCCCGACAACTGGAGCGATCCGGACTGACCCTGATCGCTTTGGACGCCGACCACGCGGCCGCGGTCGCCGGGTTTCCCGAGCTGCTTCGGCATGATCCGTTCGACCGGTTGCTGCTTGCCCAGGCGTCGGTCGAACGCGCCTCGCTGATCACTGCCGACCGGGTCCTGCTGAGCCTCAACCTGCCGCAGGTGATGGACGCCCGCCGCTAGCCTCGGGGACCCGGGCGGCGGTCTGCCGGGCCAACTCGGCGCTCAGCCCGACATGCCGGGCCGGGTCGAGCAGCGCCTGAATCTCGGCATCGCTGAGCGTCGCCGCCACCGCAGGTTCCCGGGCCAGGACGGCGGCGAAGTCGTCGCCGTTGAGCGCCGACTCCCGGGCGGCGTGGTGGACGACGGCGTGCGCTCGTTGCCGTCCGAGCACCTCGGCCAGCCGCATCATCACCGCCTCAGCGCTGATCAGGCCACCGGTCAGGTCGAGATTCGCCCGCATCCGCTCGGGGTGGATCTCGAGTCCGGCGAGCAGTCGCTCCAGCCGGTCCAGGATGTCGTCCAGCAGGGTGGCGGAGCCTTCGATCGCACGGTCCATCATGGCCGACCGGGCGCCGTCGACCTCGTGGGCCTGCACGGTCGCCTCCAGTGCCAGCGGCACCAACGCCCGAGCCTGCGCCGCCGCGGTGACGATGCCCATCGACAGCTTCGCGTTGCGCTTCTGCGGCATCGTCGAACTGCCCACATCGGTGGCCGCCAGCGACTCGGAGACCTCGCCGAACTCGGACGCCATCAGCCGGATCACCTCCTCGGCGATGGATTGCGCGGTGGCAGCCACCATGCCCAGCAGGCACACCCACTCCGCGAGATGGTCGACCATCGCCCGCGACGGAATGGGCATCGGCGCCAGACCCAACTGCTCGGCGAACCGCTGCTGGACGTCCGGGCCGGCCGTACCGAAGGTGGCGAAGGTACCGGCCGCGCCGCCCAGCATCGCCACGAACAGCCGCGGCTCGGCCTGTTGCAGTCGCGCCAGGTGCCGTCCGATCAGGTCGGCCCAGACCGCAGCCTTGTAGCCGAAGGTGATCGGGACGGCGTGCTGACCGTGGGTCCGGCCGGCCATCAGGGTCTCCGCGTGGGTATCGGCGAGGTCAGCGAGGGCAACGAGCACCCGGCGCAGCCGATTCACCAGGATGCGGTGCGCGCGGGCGACGCCGACCGTGTCGCCGGACTGTTGAATGTTCTGCGTGGTGGCACCCCAGTGCACCCAGCCACCGTGCTCGGCCCCGACGGCTTCGGCGAGCGCGTTGACCAGCGGCACCATCACATGTCCAGCCGCCGCTTCGGCGGCGAGCAGGGCGTCGTAGTCGAGTAGGTCCAGGCGGGCGACGGACATGATGGCCTCCGCGGCCGCCCCAGGGACCAGCCCGGCGTCTGCTTCCGCCCGGGCGAGCGCTGCCTCGACGTCCAGCCAGCGTTGGCGCTTGGCCCGCGGAGTGAACAGTTCGGCGACCGTGCAATGCAACTTCGAATCATCCAGCGCCGTTCCCACGGGGTTAATCATCCGGTCGAATGATCTCGCCGGTCAACTGGACGTGGCCGGTTCGAGCACCGCGTCGCAGACCGTGATCAACCGCCGGCGCAGCGCATTGGCCCGGTCGCCGAAATCCCGCTGCGCCTGGATGTATTCGGACTTGCCGGCGGCGGTTTCGATGGCGACCGGCGGGTATCCCCAGCCGGTCAGGTCGTAGGGCGAGGCGCGCATGTCGAGCACGCGGATCTCCCGCGCGAGCGCGAAGCAGTCGGCGATCAGGTCGGCCGAGGTGAACGGCGCCAGCTTGTGCGCCCACTTGTAGACGTCCATCTGGGCGTGCAGGCAGCCGGGTTGCTCGTTGTCGACCCGGTCGGCCAGGGTGGGCCGGCGGGTGTTCAGTTCCACCGCCGCGGGGGTGAAGAAGCGGTAGGCGTCGTAGTGGGTGCAGGTGATCCGGTGGCTCTCGACGACGGCGTCGGTGCCGTCCGGGCCGAGCCGCAGCGGCAGCTGGGTGTGCCGCAGCTGGTCCGGACGGCTGCAGTAGACCATCGCCCACTCGTGCAGCCCGAAACAGCCCAGTCGCGCCGGACGGCTCTCGGTGGCGGCCAGCAGGCCGCGGATCCAGCGCAGCTGCTCGGCGCGGCGTCCGGCCAGCGCGGGATCGACGAAGGCACGGTCGCCGTCCACCCAGAAACCACGGACGGCGGTGAACCCGGCCACGTCGCCGCGCAGCACGACCCCCCAGCCCGGATGCCAGCTCCGCAATGCTTTGGGGGAGTACGAGTAGTACTCCCAGAGGAAGTCCTCGACCGGGTGTCGCTGGTTGCGCGATCGACGCTCGAGGTGCGGATCGGTCCAGGCGCGCACCCTGGCCGCGTGGCGCTCAGCGAGCGGGCGCCACGCGGATTCGGCGAGCTCGGCCTCAGTCGATGGCGCTCGCATGCAGCCTCAGCAGGGTGCTCTTGCCGAACAGGGATTCGACCAGGTCGACGGCCAGCTCGGCGGTCGCGTTGCGGACGTCGAGCGCCGGGTTCACCTCGACCAGGTCGATGGAGGCCAGCTGGCCGGTGTCGGCCAGCATCTCCATGCACAGCGACACCTCGCGGTAGGTGGGGCCGCCGACCACCGGCGTACCGACCCCGGGGGCGATCGCCGGATCGACGAAGTCCAGGTCGAGGGACAGATGCACGTGAGTATTGTCGTCCACCCCGTCCAGTGCGCGCTGCATGGTCGCCCGCATGCCGATCTCGTCCAGGTAGCGCATGTCGAACACCTCGATGCCCTGCTCGCGGAGGAACCGCTTCTCGCCCGGGTCGACGCTGCGCAGGCCGATCTGCCGGATCTCGTCCGGCGCCATCGCCGGGAAGTGCTCGCCGATCCGGGTCAACTGGTCGGGGCCGTGCCCGGTCAGGCAGGCGACGGGCATCCCGTGGATGTTGCCCGAAGGGGTCAGTTCGGCGGTGTTGAAGTCGGCGTGGGCGTCCACCCAGATCACCCGGAGCTTCCTGCCCACCCGCCGGCAGTGATCGGCGACGGCGGCGATCGAGCCGATGCCCAGACAGTGGTCGCCGCCCAGCACGATCGGCGTCCGGCCGTCGGCGAGTTCGGTGGTCATCGCGTCGTACAGCGCCCGGTTCCACTCGACCACCTCGGGCAGATGGCGGTAGCCGTCGACCGGCGCCTGCTGCGGATTGTCCGGGCCAGTCAGATCGCCGACATCACGGACGTCGCAGCCGAACGCCTCCAATGCCTGCGCGATACCCGCCACCCTGAGTCCCTGCGGACCCATCCGGCCGCCGATGGTGGACGCGCCGATGTCCGTGGGTACGCCGATCAGGCTGACTCTGCGCATATTTCGTTCCTTTCGCCGATTTCTACGGCAAGAATGCTGGCATGAGGGCAGGTATGCGGCAAGTGTTCCGTTGAGGGATGGGCGCCTGTGAGAGTGGGCCCCGTGCGCGACGCGCCGTTCTCGCCCATGATGGGGCGATGGCGACGAAGCGTTGGGCGGGACTGCTGCGGGCGGTCAACGTCGGGGGCCGCAAGCTGGCGATGGCCGATCTGCGCCGGGTCGCGGACGAGGCCGGGTTCACCGAAGTGAAGACACTGCTGGCGTCCGGCAACGTGGTGTTCAGCGCATCCGGCGCTCAGGCGGCGGTCCGGGAACAGCTGGAGAAGGCGATCAAGGAGCACGCCGGCTTCGCCGTCGAGGTGCTGCTGCGGTCCAAGTCCCAGCTGCAGACACTGCTCGACGACAACCCGTTCGCCGACGGCAAGGGCTCGCAGGTCCTGATCTGCTTCCTGGACGCCGCCGCACCGGCCGGGCTCGCTGAGCGGCTCGAGAAGGTGGCGGTTCATGAGCGCATCCAGATCGCCGGGACCGAGGTCTGGCTGGACTGCGTGGACGGCATCGGCACGTCCAAGCTGGCGGCGAGGCTGCCCAGCCTGGTCAAGCCGCGGATCGTGACCGCCCGGAACGTCAACACGGTGACCAAGCTCGTCGATCTGCTCTGAGGCTCGCCGAGCGACCGGGCACTAGAGTGCCGCCATGTCCGATCCGATCAACCCGATCGACTGGCTCCTGGCCACTGATCCGGCCCTGCGCTGGCAGGTGGAACGCGACCTCGCCGGCGCCGACGAAACAGTGTGGAAAGCGACCCGGGCCCGAGTCACCACCCAGGGCTTGGGAGCGCGCCTGCTCGCACTCCAGGACGCCGACGGACAGTGGGCGGGCGGGGCATACTTTCCGGCGTCCGGTCACCCCACGGCGTGGCGCGAGGGCCAGCAGGGTCAGCCCTGGACGGCGACCACCTGGACGCTGAAGATGCTCCGCGAGTGGGGTGTGGACGCGTCCGTGCTGGCCGGGACCGCGGAGAAGCTGGCCCGGAACTCGCGTTGGGAGTACGACGACCTGCCGTACTGGGGCGGCGAGGTGGACTGCTGCATCAACGGCTACACGCTGGCCACCGGCACCTGGCTGGGTGCCGACGTGACCGGCCTGCTCGCCTGGTTCGCCGAGCATCAGCTGAGCGACGGCGGCTGGAACTGCGAGTGGGAGAACGGCTCGGTCCGTTCGTCGGTGCACTCGACGCTGCATGTTCTGGAGGCGCTGCGTTACCGGCAGGCACACTTCGGCGACGACGAGGGGCTCGCGGCGCTGCGGCGTCCGGCCGAGGAGTACCTGCTCAGCCGCCGGTTGCTGTACCGCCTCTCCACCGGCGAGCCGATCGGCGACTGGGTGGGCTCATTCGGCTACCCGTTCCGGTGGAAGTACACCGCGCTGAGCGCCCTGGACCACTTCCGGCGCGCCGCCGCCCTGGACGGCACCGGTCCTGATCCGCGGCTGGCCGAGGCGGTCGGACTGGTACGTTCCAAGCGGCAACCGGACGGCAGCTGGCGCCAGGACGTCCACCACCGCGGGCAGGAGTGGTTCGCAGTGGATGTCCCGGTGGGGGAGCCGTCACCGTGGCTGACCCTGTACGCCACCCGCGTGCTGCGCTGGTGGGACGCCGAGGAGAGGACGACAGCATGAGCGGCGATTGGTCTGCGGATACCTGGGCGGTGATCGCCGGACGCCCGGCGCACCAGACCGGGGCACCGGTCAGCCCACCGATCGAGTTGACCTCGACCTACCTGTCCAGCGGACCGCTCGGCGCCACCGATATCGGCGTCTACGGCCGCAGCAACAACGCGACCTGGCGCGCGCTGGAGGACGCGATCGGCGTCCTCGAGCACGGCACGGCGCTGTGCTTCGCCTCCGGGATGGCGGCCGGCGCGGCGCTGTTCGACCTGATCGAACCAGGTGGCCGGCTGGTGATGGCGGACAGCGCCTACAACACCATGCTGGCGCTGGCCCGGCAGCTGGCCGCCGCCGGCCGGATCTCGCTCAGCACCGTCGACATCGCCGACACCGACGCCGTGCTGGCCGCCCTGCCCGGCGCCGATTGGCTGATCCTGGAGTCGCCGACCAATCCGCTGCTGCAGGTCGCCGACCTGGTCACCCTCGCCGAGGGTGCCGCGGCGTCCGGCGTCCGGATCGGCGTCGACAACACCTTCGCCACCCCGCTGCTGCAGAATCCGCTCGATCTGGGCGCCTCGGTGGTGCTGCATTCGGCGACCAAGTACCTCTCCGGTCACTCCGACGTCGTTGCCGGGGCGCTGGTGACCCGCGACGAGGAGTTGCTGAACCGGCTGCAGTCGTATCGCACCATGCAGGGGTCGATTCTCGGCCCGATGGAGGCCTGGCTGGTGTTGCGGGGCCTGCGGACGCTGTCGGTCCGGCTAGAGCGCCAGCAGGCCACCGCCGGGGTGCTCGCCGAGCGGCTGAACGCGCATCCGGCGATTGACCGGGTGCGCTATCCGGGGCTGGTCGACGACCCCGGTCACGACCTGGCCCGCCGGCAGATGCGCGGCTTCGGCGCCATGCTCGCACTGGAGCCGGTCGGGGGGATCGACGCCGCCGAGCGCCTGGTGCACGGAGTGCAGCTGTGGGTGCCGGCGACCAGCCTGGGCGGGGTGGAGTCGCTGCTGGAGCGGCGGCGGCGGATCGCGTCCGAGCCGGAGACCGTGCCGGACTCGCTGGTCCGGCTGTCGGTCGGACTTGAGGACGTCGAGGACCTCTGGGCGGATCTGGACCAGGCGCTGGCGCAGGTGTGAGTGATGCTCGGAAGCGATTGGCGTGACATGTCGAATCGCTTGGGTGCGGCCATATTCGCGGGTCGTGGCGCTGCGTCGTCCGGGATGGACGATGGTCGCCCGCCGGCGACTCTCGTGGGTCACACGGTTGAGCGTGAGCTGAACGCGCGGGACGGAGTCATCGAGCTGGCCGAGGACTGGGAGGCGGCTTTCCGCGACGACTGGGGAGAGAATCGCGGACCCGTCCGGGTCCAGCGTGGCCGGGTGGGCCTGGTCTGCACCGGAGATGATCACCCGCCCGAGGTGGAGCTGAGGGCATACGACGCCCCGCCGGCGCCGGTCGATCGCGGGCCCAGCGCGCCGATGGAGACCCTGGGCAGCTGGCGGACGACCTTCCGGCGACGCACTGTCGAGGTGTGGGGCGGTGACCTGGAAAGCGGGGACGCCGAACTGTTGCGGCTCCCGCATTCGAGGGGATGCCAGTACGTGCTGCGGGTCTCGGTCGACCGCCGGGAGGGTGGCGAGCGCTTTCTGGTCGAGTTCTGGCCCGACCCGTTCGCGGCGCGGCTGCCCAGCAGCTGGGCGTTGTCCTTCGAGGAGCCGGTAAGGCCGCCTGGGTACCGCGAGTTGTGGTCGAGCGACGAAGCGGACGAGCCGGCCGGACTCTACGGTCGGGTCGTCGAAGAGCGGATCGGCGCCGGCTACGGACCGATCGAGATAGCCGGTGTCCGGGCGGCCCTGCGCGACGCCTGGGGACGCGACCGCGGCCGGGTCCGGGTTCAGCCGGGACGGATCGGACTGGTATCGGCCGCCCACGATCATCGGCCGGAAATCCAGCTGAGCGCCTACACGTCCGAACCGCCGCCATCGGAGCCGACAGCCGAAGGGACAACCGTGCCGCTCGGCACCTGGCCGGTGCGCTTCAAGCGTCGCACGCTCGAATTCTGGAGCGACGCGGTCTATCAGGCCCGAGGACCGCGACTGCGGCTGCCCAAGACACCGGACGGCAGGTACTGGCTGCGGGTCGTGGCCAGCTATCCGGACCTGGGTGGCGCCACCCTGGCGGAGCGGCTTCGCGAACACCGCCAGGTCGGTGAGCCGCTCACCGGATGGGAGCGGTTCATCGTCGATCTCTGGCCGGCGTCCGTACCGAGTGGCTCCCGGCGGGGCGGTGGCGGTTCGGCGCGGGTTCGGCCCGATGCTCCGTCCGCTGATTCGGTCAGCCCGGTCGCCCGGCTCATCGAACGCAAGGTGGACGCCAGCTATCGGACCATCGTGATCGCCACCGACGACGCAAGCTACGCCGACGAAGAGCCCGAGCAGTACGGCCCGGTGCGCATTCAGCTCGGCCGGATCGATCTCGAGTCGGCGGCGGACCTGCATGCGCCCGAGGTTCAGGTCAGCGCCTATCTCGCGGAACCGCCCCCGGTGGAGAGTCCCGGCGAGGTCCTGATGGAGACCTTGGGCGTCTGGCCGATCACCCTCGACGACCGAGACCTGCGGGTATGGAGCATCGACGGCCTGCCCGGGAAGAAGACGGTGACGCTGCCCGAGGCGGCCGGCGGGCGCTACCTGGTGCGGGTAGCCGTCGGCTACCGGAGCACCCGCGGACTGTCCCTGGACGACTACGCCACCGAGCATTACGACCGCACCGGCAAGGTCGTGCGCGGCATCGAGGTATTCGTCGTCGACCTCTGGCCAGCCTGACCACCGCCGACCAAAAGGGCCCTCCCTAACTATCTCTGCCCTCCCACAGGTGGGAGGGCAGAGATAGTTAGGGAGGGGTTCTTGGGGTCAGGCGCCGACCCGGATCAGCTTCTTGTTGACGAACTCGTCGGCGGCCAGCAGGCCCAGCTCGCGTCCGGTGCCGCTGCGCTTGACACCGCCGAACGGCAGCGCCGGCTCGTCAGCCAGCACCAGGTTCACGTACACCATGCCGGCTTCGATCTTGTTCGCGACCCGCTCGGCCTGTTCGGCGTCGGTGGTGAACACGTACGAGCCGAGGCCGAACGGGGTGGCGTTGGCGACCTGGACGGCCTCGTCCTCGTCGGCGACCCGGTAGACCACGCCGACCGGGCCGAAGAACTCCTCGCGGTAGGCGTCCATCTCGGGGGTGACGCCGGTCAGCACCGTCGCCGGGAAGAACGCGCCGTCCCGGTCGCCGCCGACCACCCGGGTTGCGCCCTGGGCGAGAGCGGCGTCCACCTGCTTCTCCAGCCGTTCGGCGGCGGCCAACGAGGACAGCGGGCCGAGCACGGTGTCCTCGGCGAACGGGTCGCCAAGCGTCGCTGCCGCCATCCCGGCGGCGAACTTCTCCAGGAACGCGTCGTAGAGGCCGTCCACCACGATGAACCGCTTCGCCGCGTTGCAGGACTGGCCGGTGTTGTCCAGCCGGGCGTCGACGGCGGCCTGCGCGGTGGCGTCCAGGTCGTCGGTGCTGAGCAGGATGAACGGGTCGGAGCCGCCGAGTTCGAGGGCGACCTTCTTCAGGTTGCGGCCGGCGACCTCGGCGACCGCCGCGCCGGCCCGCTCCGAGCCGGTGACCGACACGCCTTGGACCCGCGGGTCGGCGATGACGGCGGCGGCCTGGTCGTTGGTCAGCCGCAGGTCGGCGTAGGCGCCGTCCGGGAAGCCCGCGTCGGCGTAGATGGACGCGATCGCGGCCGCCGACTCGGGGCACTGCGGGGCGTGCTTGAGCAGGATGGTGTTGCCGACCGCCAGGTTCGGCGCCGCGAACCGGGCCACCTGGTAGTAGGGGAAGTTCCACGGCATGATGCCGAGCAGCACGCCCAGCGGCGAGCGGCGGATCAGCGCGGTGCCGTCGCCGTCGATCGACAGCGGCTGATCGGCGGTGAAGTCGTCGACGTGGTCGGCGTTGTACTCGGTGATGTCGGCGGCGAAATCGACCTCGCCGAGCGCCGCCTCCAACGGCTTGCCCATCTCCCGGACGATGATCGCGGCCAGCTCGTCGCGGCGCTCGCGGTGCAGCCGGGCCACCGCCCGCAACGCCTCGGCCCGCTCGGCGGGGGTGGAGTTGCGTCCCCAGTCGCGGTAGGCGGCGTCCGCGGCGGCGAGGGCGGCTTCGACCTCGGCGTCGGTCGAGCCTGGATAACGGGCCAGGGTCTCCCCGGTGGCCGGGTTGACGACGGTGTAGTCGCTCATGGAACGTCCCTTCGTTCCCGCTCAGTCGGCGGGGATCAGCGTGTACTTGGTGGACAGGTATTCGTGGATGCCTTCGAGGCCGCCCTCGCGGCCGATGCCGGACTGCTTGACCCCGCCGAACGGGGCCGCCGCGTTGGAGACCACCCCGACGTTGAGGCCCAGCATGCCGGTCTCCAACCGGTCGATCAGCCGGTGGCCGCGGGCCAGGTCGCGGGTGAAGGCGTAGGACACCAGGCCGAAGTCGGTGTCGTTGGCCAGCCGGACGGCCTCGTCCTCGTCGGCGAAGGTGGCGATCGCCAGCACCGGCCCGAAGATCTCCTCGCGCAGGATCGCGCTGCCGTCTTGGACGCCGGCGACCACCGTCGGCTCGAAGAAGGTGCCGGGGCCGTCCACGGCGGTGCCTCCGGTGAGCAATGTGGCGCCCCGGTTGACGGCGTCCTGAACCAGTTCGTCGGCCTTCGCGACCGCCCGGTCGTCGATCAGCGGTCCGATCTGGACGCCGTCCTCGGTACCGCGGCCGACCTTCAGCTCGGCGACCCGGGCGGTGATCCGGCGGGCGAACTCGTCCGCGACCGACTCGTGCACCAAGAACCGGTTGGCGGCCGTGCAGGCCTGGCCGATGTTGCGGAATTTGGCCAGCATCGCACCCTCGACCGCCTTGTCGAGGTCGGCGTCCTCGAAGACCAGGAACGGCGCATTGCCACCCAACTCCATCGACACCCGCAGGACGCGGTCCGCGGCCTGGGCGAGCAGGCGGCGTCCGACCTCGGTGGAGCCGGTGAACGACAGCTTCCGCAGCCGCGGGTCGGTGATCAGCGGACCGGAGGTGTCCGACGACCGGCTGGTGGTGTAGACGTTCACCACCCCGGCGGGAAGCCCCGCCTCGACCAGCAGCTTCGCGAAGTAGAGCGTGGTCAGCGGGGTCAGTTCGGCCGGCTTGATCACCACGGTGCAGCCGGCCGCCAGCGCGGGCGCGATCTTGCGGGTGGCCATCGCCAGCGGGAAGTTCCACGGGGTGACGAACAGGCACGGCCCGACCGGGCGCTGCGAGACGATCATCCGTCCGGTGCCTTCGGGGTTCAGTCCGTAGCGGCCGGAGATCCGCACCGCCTCTTCGCTGAACCAGCGCAGGAACTCGCCGCCGTAGGTCACCTCGCCGCGGGCCTCGGCCAGCGGCTTGCCCATCTCCAGGGTCATCAGCAGGGCCAGGTCGTCGGCGTGCTCGCGGACCAGGTCGAACGCTCCGCGCAGAATGTCGCTGCGCCGGCGCGGCGCGGTGGCCGCCCAGGACTCCTGCGCGGCGACGGCGGCGTCCAAGGCCCGCAGCGCGTCGCCGGGCGAGGCGTCGGCGATCCCGATCAGCACCTGGCCGGTGGCCGGGTCGCGCACCGGCAACGTCCGGCCGCCCTCGGCATCGACCCATTCGCCACCGATGAACAACCCGGTCGGCACTTGGGCGAGCAGTTCGGTCTCGTTGTTGGTCATCGACGTACCTTTCGCAGGCTCTCGGGGGCGTCCATCGACAGGGTCTGGCCGCGGAAGAACGCCGGACGCTTGATCGACTGCCAGATCATCACGACCACCCCCACCAGGATCACCGCCACGCCGAGGATGAAGACCAGGCCGATGCCGCCGACGTTCGATCCGCTGCCGTAGGCCGGATCCATCGAGTCCTTGAGCGTGGTGAAGAACAGCACCAGCAGGATCACCCCGCCGATCAGCGGGCAGAACAGGGTGAAGAAGAACAACCGGGCCGAGTCGAACCACTGCTTGCGGAAGTACCACACGCAGGCGAATGCGGTCAGCCCGTAGTAGAAGCAGATCATCATGCCCAGCGCGGTGATCGTGTCCCACAGCGCGTCCTCGCTGAGCACCCGCATCACCACGTAGAACCCCGAAGCGACGATCGACGAGGCGATGGTCGCGTAGCCGGGGGTGAAGAAGCGCGGGCTGACCGCGGCGAACTTCGGCGACAAGGCGCCGTAGTGGCCCATCGCGAGCAGCGTCCGGGCCGGCGACACGAAGGTCGACTGCAGCGAGGACGCCGAACTGGTCAGCACCGCCAGCGAGACCAGGAAGGCCAGCGGTCCCAGGATCGGCCCGGACAGGTGGAAGAACACGTTCTCCTGGATCTCGACGTTGCCCAGGCCGAGTTCGCCGTCGCCGACGCCGGAGTACATGATCATCGCCACCGCGAGCAGCAGGTAGAGGCTGACGATGGTGAACACGGTGACGGTGGCGGCACGTCCGGGCGTCTTCTCCGGGTCCTTGGTCTCCTCGTTCATGGTGAGGGTGACGTCCCAGCCCCAGAAGATGAAGATCGACAGCGACAAGCCGGCCGCGAAGGTGCTGAACGAACTCAGTTCGAACGGGTTGAACCAGGAGAACTGGAAGGCCGTGTAGTCGAAAGCGCCCCCGTTGACTGCCTGGACGATCGTGGTGATCGCGAAGAACAGCAGCACGATCATCTGGAAGCTGACCAGGAAGTACTGCAGCTTCTGGGTGGTCTGCATGTCGCGGTAGGAGATGGTGGTGGCGCCCAGCATGAACAGCAGGCAGACCACGATGTTGATCCAGGTGACACCGGCGAGGTCGGCGATGGATTCGTTTCCGGTCAGCTGCGAGATCAGCAGGAACAGGAACTCCACCGCGATGCCGGCCAGGTTCGACAGCACCAGGATCGTCGCCGCCACCAGGCCCCAGCCCGCCATCCAGCCGATCCACGGGCCGAAAGCCCGGGTGGCCCAGGTGAACGAGGTGCCCGAATCGGGCATCTCGCGGTTGAGTTCGCGGTAGCCGAAGGCGACCAGCAACATCGGCAGGAAACCGACCAGGATCACCGCCGGCACCTGCAGGCCGACCACGGACGCGGTGGGTCCGACCGCCGCGGTGAACGTGTAGGCCGGCGCGATGCACGAGATGCCGATCACGACGGCACCGATCAGTCCGACGCTGCCGGCACTGAGGCCCTTCTGGGAAAGTCCGTGGTCGGCGGAGTCGGGGGTGGTGGAAGTCTCGTTGGTCATGCGCCGGCTCCTTCGTGGTGGCGGTCACGGGGCACGACGACCACCGGGACGGGGACTTCGTGGAGCATCTTGGCGACGGTGGAGCCGAGGAACAGCCGGCGCGGCTGGGCCAGCCGGCCCGATCCCGCCAGCAGCATCTCGCCGGGCTGCCAGTCCAGGTCGGCGACCGCGGCTTCGATGCTGTCGCCGTCCGCGACGACCACCTCGGCGACCATGCCTTCGGGCAGCACGGTGTTGGTCGCGGCGAGCACCTCGCTCGCCTGCGTCGAGTGGGCCAGCCGGCTCGCGGCGGTGTCGGCCGAGGCCGGCAGGTCGACCGCCAGCAGCGACAGCAACCGGATCGGCACCCCGGTGGCGGACGCCAGCGCCGCCGCGTCCGCCGCCACCGTGTCGCCGGTCGGACGCGGGCTGACCGCGACGGTGAGCCGGGTGATCGGAGTGTCGGCGGCCAGCTTGCGGGCGCCGCGCGGCACCAGCACGACCGGAACATCGGAGGAGTAGACAAGCTCGGTGCTGGTCGTGCCCAGCCGGTGCCGGCCGCGCAGGCCGCCGCCCCCGGCACCGACCACGATGTGGCTCGCGCCGCGCTCATGGGCCAGTTCGATCAGTCCTTCGGCGAAGGAGTCGGCCGGACGGATCTGCGGCCGCGCGGTGACGCTGCCGGGGAGCTGGCCGATCGCCTCGGCGAGCCATTGCTCCGCCAGGGCGTGCAGGTGCCGCTCGTAGGCGGCGTCCGGGGGAGTGATGACGCTGCGGCCCTGGGCGGGCAGAACGACGGCGACCTCCAGCGAAGCCGAGGTGGCGGCGGCCAGCCGGGCGGCGAACGCGACGGCGTCCCGGCCTCGTTTGGTGGCGGTGTAGCCGACGACGATGGGTGGGTTCATGCGTGGTTCTCCTGAAGGATCTGCTGGGCGGCCAGGCGACCCATCCGGATGGCGCCGTCGACGTGCTGGTAGCCGGCCCCGGCCAGGTCGCTGCAGGCGAACCGGATCGGGCCGACCGGGCTGCGCAGCTCGGCGCCGTAGCGGTGCAGGCCGCCGAGGTCGAAGCTGGCGGCGTAGGCGCCGCGCGTCCACTCCTCGCTGCCCCAGTCGCTCTCGTAGTAGACGACCGGGTCGAGGGCTTGCGGCCCGTAGTAGTGCGAGAGCGATTCCAGGATGCGCTGCTTGCGCTCCTCGGCGCTCAGCCGGAACAGGTCGTCGGCGTTCCGGTCGGAGACGAAGCCGACCAGGGTGCCGCGCTCGTCGCCGTGGTTGGTGTTGTCGTAGGCCTCATGAGAGAGCTCATAGGGGCTGAACGCGGTGCCGGAGAGGCCTTGCTCACGCCAGAACGGACGTTCGTAGACGGCGTGCACCTTGATCACGAAACCCATCGAGAGGTGCTGGTGCATCTGGTGCTGCAGCCGCGGCAGCGGCGGCACGAACGAGATCCGCGGGTAGAGCACCGGTGCCAGCGCCAGGATCGCCCGCCGGGCATGCACGGTGATGCCCTCGGCGATCGCCGTCACTCCCGTGTCACCCCATTCCAGGGTGCGCACCGGCCGGCCCAGGAACACGTCATCGCCCAGCCGTTCGGCCAGCGCCAGCGGCACCCGCTGAAGCCCGCCGACGACCCGTTTGTCCAGGATGAAATCGGCATCGACCAGGTGCGAGTAGCTGCCCGCCGAGGCCGCCATCAGCAGGGACTGCAGCAGCGAGAAGGCGTGGGTGGGCTTGGTCAGCATGGCCGGGCCGGTCGCGAACGCGAGGTTCCGGACGGCTTCGTCGTCGTCGCTCTGCGCCCGCAGCCAGGCCTCCCAGGAGATCGAATCCCATTCGGCCGCTTGCGGATGTGCCCACGGCCGGTCGGGGTCGATCTCGGCGACCATCGCGTCCAGGCGTTCGGTGAGCTCGGCGATCACCCGTGCGGTGTCGGGACCCACCGGGAAGACGTCGCCGGTGAACCGGACCAGGGCGCCGTCCGGGCCGATGTAGATCGAATCGCCCTCGCGGTAGCGTGCGTAGGTCTCCAGACCCAGTTCGTCGATGGTTTCGATCAGGGCGTCCTGGTCGGGGGAGACCCACTGGCCACCGAGCTCGAGCATGGCGCCGTCGATGACGTCGGTCCACAGCCGGCCGCCGATCCGGTCGCGGGCTTCCAGCACGGCCACCGACGCTCCGGCCTTGGTCAGCTCGTTGGCCGCTGTCAGGCCGGCGACGCCGGCTCCGACGATGACGACGTCACGGGTGATCTCACTCAATTGCGCGGTTCTCCTTCTTCGTTGAATCTCTTGCGGATCAGTTCGCGGCGAGCGCGGCGGCGACGATGTCGAGGCCCTCGTGCAGCAGTTCGTCCGAGATGGTCAGCGGCGGCAGGAACCGGATCACGTTGCCGTAAGTGCCGCAGGTCAGCACGATCACGCCCTCGGCGATCGCGGCCCGGGCGACGGCGGCGGTCAGGGCGGCGTCCGGAGCCTGGGTGACCGGGTCGGCGAACTCCATCGCCATCATCGCGCCGTGCCCGCGGACGTCGCCGATCCGTGGATCGGACGCCTGCAACTCGGTCAGCCGGGAACGCAGCAGCGTCCCGATCTCGAGGGCGCGCTCCAGCAGCCCCTCGGTCTCGAAGGCCTCGATCGCGGCCAGCGCCGCGGCACAGGCGACCGGGTTGCCGCCGTAGGTGCCGCCCAGTCCGCCGGTGTGCGGGGCGTCCATGATCTCGGCGCGGCCGGTCACCCCGGCCAGCGGCATGCCGCCGGCGATGCCCTTCGCGGTGGCGACCAGGTCGGGGACGATGCCGAACAGCTCGCTGGCGAACATCACCCCGGTGCGACCGAACCCGGACTGCACCTCGTCGGCGACGAAGACCACACCGTTGGCCCGGCACCAGTCCACGATCGCCGGCAGGAAGCCGTCGGCCGGCACGATGAAGCCGCCCTCGCCCTGGATCGGTTCGATGATCACCGCGGCGAGGTTGTCGGCGCCGATCTGCTTCTCCATCAGCGAGATCGCTCGGGACGCCGCCTCGGCACCGGTCAGGCCGTCCCGGTACGGGTACGACATCGGCGCCCGGTAGATCTCGGCGGCGAACGGGCCGAAGCCGCTCTTGTAGGGCATCGACTTCGCGGTCAGCCCCATGGTCAGGTTGGTGCGGCCGTGGTAGGCGTGATCGAAAGCCACCACAGCCTGCCGCCCGGTGAATTTGCGGGCGATCTTGACCGCGTTCTCGACCGCCTCGGCACCCGAGTTGAACAACGCGCTGCGCTTCTCGAAATCACCCGGGGTCAGCCGGTTGAGCGCCTCGGCGACCGCGACGTAGCCCTCGTACGGCGAGATCATGAAGCAGGTGTGGGTGAACTGCGCGGCCTGTGCGGCGATCGCCGCGACGACCTTGGGGTGTGCGTTGCCGAGGGTGGTGACCGCGATGCCGGAACCCAGGTCGATCAGCGAGTTGCCGTCGGCGTCGACGACCACGCCGCCGCCGGCGGCGACCGCCTCGATGGGCACGGTGTGTCCGACCCCGGCGGCGACCGCGGCCGCCTTGCGGGCCAGCAGCTGCTCAGAACGGGGTCCTGGAATCGAGGTGACGAGGCGGCGGCGCTGCTCCAGCGTGGGCCCGCCGAGCGAGACAGGGGTGTCGAGTCCGAGAGACATGGCGGGAGCCTACGGTTCGTACTTTCGGTGCCGATACTCGCCGCGGTGTATATGATCCTGCTGTCTCTATACGTGACGTACAGGATATGGAGTCTCGCCGGTTGAGCGTGCCGAGACGCCGAGCGCGACGAGGGGGTGGTCATGGCTGCTAGACCAGAACCCACCCTGCGTGCCCTGCTCACTCGCCGTGAGCTGAGTCTGCGCCTGGCCGGGTCCGAGGCGGAGCTGGCCCCCGGCGCCCTGGACGCACCGCTGCGCTGGGTGCACGGCTCCGATCTGGCGGATCCGACGCCGTTCCTGACCGACGACCTGCTGCTGCTCACCACCGGCACCCAGTTCGACGATGCCGGCGGCCCGGAACCGTATCGGGACTACGTCGCCCGGCTGGCGCGCCGCGGCGTCCGGGGCCTCGGGTTCGGCACCGAGGTCGTCCGGCACGGCATCCCGGCCGCGCTGGCCGAAGCCTGTGCAGCCGAACGGATGCCGTTGTTCGAGGTGCCCTACCGGACACCGTTCATCGCGCTGGCGCAGGCGAACGCCGAGGCGGTCGCGGCGCAGGCCTATGCCCGGCGCAGCTGGGCGCTCGCCGCCCAACGGGCCATCTCGCTGGCCGCACTGCAGCCCGACGGCCTGGGTGCGACCTTGGCCGAACTCGGCCGCCAGCTCGGGGCGTGGGTCGGCCTGTTCGACGCCGCGGGCGCGCTGGTCCGCGATCACCCGGCCGGCGGCCTCGCCGCCGAAGCGCTCACCGGCGTCACCGGAGAGGTCGGTGCGATGCTGCGCCGCGGCGTCCGCGCCGGGTCGTCGCTGGAGTCTGCCGGGCAGCGTTTCACCCTGCAGACGCTCGGACGGGGCGGCCAGCTGCGCGGTGCGATCGCCATCGCGGCGACCGGCCTGGACGCCGAGGGCCGCGGCGTCCTGACCTCGGTGATCGCGATGGCCGGCCTCGCCCTGGAGCAGACGGTCGGGCTCAACCAGGCCCGCGAGGCGCTGCGTGGGGGACTGGTGCGCAGCCTGCTCAGCGACGATCCCAGCGTGGCCGCGCCCGTCGTCGGCGAGCTCTGGACGCCGCTGCCGGCGGCACCCATCGTGGTGGCGGTCGCCAGCCTGCCCGCGACCCGCGCCCAGGTCGCGTCCGACTGGCTGGAGGGGCAGAGCGGCTCGGTCTTCCACGGTCAGGGACCGGACGGGCTGGTGATCGTCGTCGGCGTCGCGGATCAACCGCTGCTGGACGAGTTCGCCGCGCTGTTCGAGGCCGGCGTCGGCGTCTCGCGGCCGAGCGACTACCAGGATTTCTCCGGAGCCCATGCCCAGGCGGTGGCCGCGCGCGCCCGTGGCGGCGCCGGCCGGGTCACCCGGTTCACCGAACTCGCCGGGGACGGCGTGCTCGCCCAACTGTCCGGCACCGACGCGACCGCCATCGCCGAAGCGCAGCTGGCCCCGCTGCGCGAGCACGACCGGCGGCACGGGACCGCGCTGCTGCACACGGTGCGGGTCTGGCTCGAGTGCGACGCCCGGATCGAGACCGCGGCGCAGGCCCTCGGCGTCCATCGGCACACCGTGCGGACCCGGGTCGCGCAGGCCCAGCAGCTGCTCGGCGTCGACCTGGCCGGCTTCCCGGCGCGTGCCGAGCTGTGGGCCGCCCTGGTCGCGACCAGGTGAAGGTCGCCTCGCCCGGCGAGTGTCGTCGGGAACCGTCGGCGGCCGGGGTTAGGGTGGGTCTCTCCGCTGGACTTTCCCCTGGCGATCCGCCCGGTCCACACCCGACTCATGGAGGTCGAAACCGCCGATGGCCGATGGGTTCGTGCATCTGCACTGCCATTCCGAGTACTCGATGCTGGACGGCGCGGCGCGGCTGAAAGACCTGGTCAAGGGCTGTGAGCAGATGGGCATGCCGGCCCTGGCGGTCACCGACCATGGCAACCTGTTCGGCGCCTACGAGTGGTACAAGGCGGCCAAAGGCTCCGCGGTGAAGCCGATCATCGGCCTCGAGGCGTACCTCACCCCCAAGACGCACCGCAGCGAGCGCAAGCGCGTCCAATTCGGCGACGGCACCGGCGACGACGTGGCGTCCAAGGGCGCCTACACCCACATGACCATGTGGGCGTCCAGTCCGGAGGGGATGCACAACCTGTTCCGGCTCAGCTCGCGCAGCTCGAAGGAGGGCTTCTTCTACAAGCCGCGCGCCGACCGCGAACTGCTCCACGAGTACCACTCGGGCATCCTGGCCACCACCGGCTGCCCCTCGGGTGAGGTGCAGACCTACCTGCGACTCGGCCAGTACGACCGCGCGGTCGAATCGGCCGCCGAGTTCCGCGACATCTTCGGCGCCGGCAACTTCTACTGCGAGCTGATGGACCACGGCCTCGACATCGAACGCCGGGTCCGGCACGACCTGCTCCGGCTGGCCAAGGACCTCAAGCTGCCGCTGGTCGCCACCAACGACCTGCACTACGTGCACGCCGGCGACGCCGAGGCCCACGACACCCTGCTGTGCGTGTCGTCGGGCTCGAACCGGGACACCCCGAACCGGTTCAAATTCGACGGCAACGGCTACTACCTGAAGAGCCCCGCCGAGATGCGCGAGATCTGGCGGGAACTGCCCGAGGCCTGCGACAACACGCTGGCCATCGCCGAGCGCTGCGAGACCCATTTCGACGAGGGCACCGGCACCTACATGGCCCGCTTCCCGGTACCGGCCGGGGAGACCGAGGAGTCCTGGTTCGTCAAAGAGGTCCGCCGCGGACTGGAGTTCCGCTTCCCCGAAGGCGTTCCTGACTACGCAATTCAACAGGCCGAGTTCGAGACCGGGGTCATCGCTGGAAAAGGCTATTCGGGATACTTCCTGGTGGTCGCCGACTTCATCAACTGGGCGAAGAACAACGGCATCCGGGTCGGTCCGGGCCGCGGCTCCGGCGCCGGTTCGATGTGCGCCTACGCGCTGCGGATCACCGACCTCGACCCGGTTCCGCACGGACTGATCTTCGAACGCTTCCTGAACCCCGAACGTCCATCGATGCCCGACTTCGACATCGACTTCGACGAGCGTCGCCGCGGCGAGGTGATCCGCTACGTCACCGAGAAGTATGGCGACGACCACGTCTGCCAGATCGTCACCTACGGCACCATCAAGGCCAAGCAGGCGATCAAGGACGCCGGACGGGTGCTGGGCAAGCCGTTCGGCCTGGGCGAGCGGATCACCAAGGCCTACACCCCGCCGGTGATGGGCAAGGACGTCCCGCTGCCCGAGGTATTCAACCCGCAACACGCCCGCTATGCCGAGGGCGGCGAGTTCAGGACGCTGTACGAGTCCGAGCCCGAGGTCAAAGAGGTCGTCGACACCGCGATGGGCATCGAGGGCCTGAAGCGGCAGTGGGGCGTCCATGCCGCCGGGGTGATCATGTCGTCGGCCCCCTTGCTCGACGTCATCCCGGTGATGAAGCGGGAGTCGGACGGCCAGATCATCACCCAGTTCGACTACCCGAGCTGTGAGTCGCTGGGCCTGGTCAAGATGGACTTCCTCGGCCTGCGCAACCTGACCATCCTGGACGACGCGATCGCCAACGTGAAGGCGAACCAGGGCATCGACATCGACCTGGACGAGCTCAGCAAGACCCTCACCGACCCGTCGACCTACCAGCTGCTGGCCACCGGCGACACCCTCGGCATCTTCCAGCTGGACGGCGGCGGCATGCGGGTGCTGCTGCGGCAGATGCAGCCGGACAGCTTCGAGGACATCTCGGCCGCGTTGGCGCTGTACCGGCCGGGCCCGATGGGGGCGAACAGCCACACCAACTACGCGCTGCGCAAGACCGGCAAGCAGCCGATCACCGCGATCCACCCCGAGCTGGCCGAGCCGCTCGCCGAGATCCTCGACCTCACCTACGGCCTGATCGTCTACCAGGAGCAGGTCCAGCAGATCGCGGTGAAGGTGGCCAACTACACCCTCGGCGCCGCCGACGAGCTGCGCCGGGCGATGGGCAAGAAGAAGAAGGAGGTGCTCGAGGCCGAGTTCGTCAACTTCGAAGGGGGGATGCAGGCCAACGGCTTCTCCGCTTCGGCGATCAAGGCCCTCTGGGACATCCTGGTGCCGTTCTCCGACTACGCGTTCAACAAGGCCCACACCGCCGCCTACGGGCTGATCTCGTACTGGACGGCGTACCTGAAGGCCAACTACCCGGCCGAGTACATGGCGGCGCTGCTCCAGTCGGTGAAGGACGACAAGGACAAATCGGCGATCTACCTGGCCGAGTGCCGCCGGATGGGCATCAAGGTGCTGCCGCCCGACGTCAACGAATCCGACGGCATGTTCACCCCGGTCGGCAGCGACATCCGCTACGGGCTGGGCGCCATCCGCAACGTCGGCGACAACGTGGTGAAGGGCATCGTCGAGGGCCGCGAGAGCAACGGCAAGGCGTCCGACTTCAACGAATTCCTGGACAACGTGCCGCTGGTGGTGTGCAACAAGCGGGTGATCGAGTCGCTGATCAAGGCCGGCGCGTTCGACTCGCTCGGGCACACCCGGCGCGCCCTGATGGAGTGCTACGAGCAGAAGGTCGACGAGGTGATCGACCTGAAGCGGAACCAGGCCAACGGCCAGGACGACCTGTTCGGCGACTTCGGCGGGGGAGAGGCACTGGTCAGTTCGCCGGTGCCCGCAGTCGAGGAGTGGGACAAGCGGATCCGGCTGGCTTTCGAGCGCGAGATGCTCGGCCTGTACGTGTCCGACCACCCGCTGCTTGGGCTGGAGCACGTGCTGCTCGCCAACCGCGACCACTCGATCGGCCAGATCGTCGCCGAGGACGGCCCGCGCGACATCCAGACCACCATCGCCGGGATGATCACCCAGGTCACCCGCAAGCAGACCAAGAACGGCGACCTGTGGGCGATCCTGTCCGTGGAGGACCTGGACGCCTCGGTGGAGGTGCTGCTGTTCCCCAAGGCGTACAACCTGGTCGCCCTGCAGCTGGCCACCGACACCATCGTCCGGATCAAGGGCCGGGTGGTCGGCAAGGACGAGGGCGTCGAGATCCGCGGCACCGACGTGAGCTTCCCGGACGTCTCCGAAGGCCCGTCCGGGCCGGTGGTGATCTCGCTACCGGCGGCCCGCTGCACGCCGGCGGTCGTCCAGCAGTTGCGCACCGTGCTGACCAGCCACCCGGGCGCCACCGAGGTGCGGGTACGGCTGACCACCTCGAACCGGACCACGGTCTGGAAGCTGGAAGAGACCCTGCGGGTGATGCCGTCGCCGCCGCTGATGGCCGACCTCAAGGCATTGCTGGGCCCGTCGTGTGTGAGCACATGAGCACTAGGCTTACCGGGTGAGCACCCCGCCGTCCCCGACCGCCGAGGATTCGGTGACTCCGGCTCGTCGTGACGACCGCACCGCGGCCCTGATCCTGGCGGGCATCGCCGCGGTGGCCGGGATCGCCGGCGCGGTGTTGTGGCGGCTGGTGGTCCGGCCACCCGCCTACATCGTCCAAGCCGATGGCTCCGCCACCGTCAGCGAGCGGGCACTCACCGAGTTCTTCGCCGGGGACGCCTGGTACGCCGTGATCGGCGCCGTCGTCGGGGCCGGGCTGGGTGTGGCGACCTGGCGGCGGTTCAAGGCGATCGGCTGGCCCTGCGCGTTCCTGGCCGCCGGGCTGGGACTGCTGGCCGGCGTGGTCTGCTGGCAGCTGGGCGAGGTGCTCGGCGGGCAGGCCTTCGATCAGCGGCTCGCCCTGGCCAAGCCGGGGGACACGGTGCCGATCGCGCTCGCCCTGCGCTCGCCGTCCGCCCTGGCGGTGTGGGCGTTCGCCGCGGTCACCCCGATCCTGCTCGGCTCGGCGCTCGGCCCCGACGACGAGGCGATGCCACGGCAGCCCCGGCGACGCAGCCGGCTGGCCAAGGCCGAGCAGACCGAGCCCCGTGAGGTGGTCGACGACCTGGGCGTCGTCCGCACCGAAGAGACAGCGAGCAATCAATGAGCACCGCCGCCGGCATCGTCATCGACTATCTGCGTACCCAGGCCGAGGTGATCGCCTCCCGGGCCGACGACGTGGCCGCCGATGCCCCGGACGCCGTCCACCGCAGTCGGGTGGCCACCCGCCGTTCGCGCAGCGCGCTGCGGACGTTCGCCTCGTTGTTCAAGCGCAAGCAGGTGCGCGCGCTGCGCGCCGAACTGGCCTGGCACGCCGACCACCTGGGCGGTCCCCGGGACGCCGAGGTGCTCAAGGAGCGGCTGCTGACCGCGCTCGACACCCTGCCCGGCGACGATGAAGCCGGCCCGGTCGCCGAGCGACTGTCGGCGGCCCTGGACGAGAGCCATGCCCGCGCCCACGCTGCGCTGGTGGAATCGATGCAGACCGAGCGCTACCCGCAGCTGCGCGATCGGCTGGCCCGATTCGTCGACGACCCGCCGGTTCGCGGCTCGGCCCGCGCAGCGGGAGTCGACGCCCTGCCCGGGCTGCTGGAGCGGGCTGTCAGACGGGTCGGCAGGCTGACCGAGCGAGCGGCGGAGACCGACGACGATCCGCACCGCTGGCATGAGGTGCGCAAGGCCGCCAAGGCGGCGCGGTACTGCTCCGAAGCCCTGATCCCGGCGTTCGGCGACCCTGCGAAGACGCTGGCCGAAGCGTGGGAAGAAGTCACCGAGGCGCTCGGCGAGTTCCAGGACACCGTGGTGGCCGAGGCCTACCTGGCCACTGCGGCGGTCCACGCCAGCGAGGCCGGCGAGTCCCCGTCCGGCTACCTGGCGCTGATCGCGCTGGAACTCCGCCAGCGTGACGAAGCCCTGCAGCGTGGCCGCTCAGCGCTCGCGGCCGCGCGTGCGGTGCCGTTGCCCGAGCGTTCAGCCGCGACCGGCTGAACGCTCGGTGCCGCGGCTCAGTGCTCGGCGGGCGGGGCGGCGACCGGCTCCGGCTGGCCGATCTCGGACAACAGGTCGAGGTACCAGTCCTGCTCGATGTCGAACGGCTTGCCGCCCTTGATCCGGTCGAACGCGATCGCGGTCAGCACGTCGCCGTTCTCCTCGTCGTGGCCGATCACGCCGGGCTCGCCGCGCAGGGCCGAGTCGACGGCCAGGTCGGTCATCGAGCGGATCAGGTCCAGGTCGTAGGAGTTCGCGGCCGCTGAGCGGGAGTAGTAGCCGGACTTCTGGACCAGGATCTTCTGCGCGCCGAGCATCTCGGCGAACTGCTTGGCGAACCAGGCGCCGGGGTTGATCCGCTCCAGCCGGATGTGCCCGAAGGCGTCCCGGGCCACCTCTTCGCCGGCCTTCTCCATTTCGGCCACGATGCTCTCCACGCCGGCGCCCTCGGAGATGAACATGGTCACGTTGCCCACCGTGTCCATCACTTCCTTGAGCCGAGCGGCCTCGGCCTGCAGGTCGATCACGGCTTCCGGCACGAACACGGCGTGGACGTCCCAAGCCTTGGCGTCGAGGCCGATCTCGGGCAGCCACTCGGCCGTGCTGAGCCATTCCCGGTACTTGCGGGCGGTCGCGGCGGTCAGCCAGCCACAGTTGCGGCCCATCACCTCGTGGACGATCAGGATCCGGGTCCCGGCGTTGTGCTCGGCGAGCACGTTGCGGGCGAACCGGGCGCCCATCTCGGCCGCGGTGTCGGCCCCGAGCGACTGCCGGATCGGCACCACGTCGTTGTCGATCGTCTTCGGCAGCCCGACCACGGTGAGCCCGTAGTCGTTGCTGGCCAGGTACGCGGCCAGGTCGGCCGCGGTGGTGTTGGTGTCGTCGCCGCCGATGGTGTGCAGCACGTCCACCCCGTCGGCGACCAGGCGGTCGGCGGCCACCTTGAGCGGGTCGTCCCCCTCGGCGACCAGCCCGCGCTTGACCAGGTCCTTGGCGTTGGTCAGCTTGACCCGCGAGTTGCCGATCGGCGATCCGCCGTAGAGATGCAGCAGGTGGGCCTTGGCACGGACCTCCGGCGTCACCTCAAGGTAGTCGCCGGTGAGCAGGCCCTGGTAGCCGTACTTGTAGGCGATGATCTCAACGTCGGGCGCGACCTCGGTGTACCGTCCGATCAGGCCTCCGATGGCCGAGGACAGGCACGGGGCGAAACCACCGGCGGTGAGCAGGGCGACCTTCTGAACCATGAGTGTGGGCCTTTCTGGCAGACGAGACGTGCTCGTCAGCCTAGTGGCCGGTCGCCCCAGCCGGTCCGCAAAGCTGTGGACAACTCACCACCCGGCCATCCGGCGGGGCAGACTGAGCGGATGAAGCGGACCGGACGCGGCGAACGAGGCCTGGCGCTGTCGGCGTTCGTGGTCGTCGCCGTGCTGGCGATGCTGCTGATCGCCGGCCTCGTGGTGGACGGTGGCCGCAAGACCGCCGCGGACCGCCGGGCCGAGCTGACCGCCGCGGCGGCCGCCCGGGCTGCCGTCGATGCGACGGCGCCGCAGCGGCAGGCCGGTCGCCGCCCGGAGCCGGCAGTCGCCGTTGCCGCCGCCCGGCAGGTGATCGCCGGCGAGCCTGGTCTGCGCGGCGAGGTGCGGCTGGCCGGCGACGGCAGCGTCGAGGTGACCACGGTCAGCACCGTCGACACCGTGCTGCTCAGCCTGATCGGGATCTCTCGCCTCGAGGCGCACGGCAGCGCCTCGGCCCAGCTCTTCGACTGAGTCAGTCAGGCGGCCAGGCGAAGCGAGGCCGCCATCCGCTCGACGGCGCGGGTGATCATGGTGGGCGAGGCAGCCAGGTTGATCCGGACCCACTGGCGGTGCTCCGGCGAGAAATTCCGGCCCGGTGAGAACGCCACCCGGCCTGCGGTCAGGAAGTGGGCATACGGATCCTCCAGCCCGAGCCGGGTGCAGTCCACCCAGGCCAGATAGGTGCCCGGCTCGGCGCGGTAGCGGGCACCGGGAAGCAGCGCGTGCAGCAGGTCGGTGAGCAGCCGCTTGTGGGCGGCGATCTCGGCGCTGGCCTGGTCGACCCAGTCCTGGCCGTGCCGCAGCGCGGCGGTGTGGGCGATCGCGCCGAGGTGCCCGGTCGACTGCAGAGCCAGCGGCGGCAGCCGGCGCACCGCCCCGTCCGCCTCGGAACCGGCGATGTACAGCCCGGCTTTGAAAGCGGCCAGGTTCCACGACTTTCCCGCCGAGGTGACCACCACCGCACGCTGAGCGGCCGGCACCGCCAGCGTCGGCACGAACGTCGTCCCGGGATCGATCAGCCAGGCGTGGATCTCGTCCACCACCAGTTGGACGCCGTGCGCCACACAGAGCTCGGCCACCGCCGTCAGTTCCTGGGCCGTGTGCACCGTCCCGGTCGGATTGTGCGGCGAGCAGAGCAGGAACGCCGTCACGTCCGGTTCGGCGAAGGCCGCGGCCAGGGCGTCCAGGTCGAGGCGCCCCTCAGCCGTCAACGCAACCGGGACGGTGTGCCGCCGGTAGCCGTTGGTGACTTGCCAGAACGGGGGATAGACCGGCGTGGTGATGACGATGCCGTCGCCGGGATTCGTGGTCGCCTCCAGAACGCACAGCACGGCGTTCATCACGTCGCCGCCTCGACGCACCTGTTGCGCGGCGAGGTCCAGGCCCCAGCGGGCTGCCGCGCTGGCCCGGTAGGCATCGGCATAGTCGTCGCCGAACGGATAGCCGGTGTCACCGTGGTCCAGGGCGGCGTCCAAGCTGGCCCGGACGGCGGGCAGCATCGCCGAATCCATCTCCGCGACCCACAGCGGCAGCACGTCCGCGTCGTAGGTCTGCCACTTGAGGCTGCGTCGTTGTCGCAATTCGGCCTCGGTCAGCGAGAAGATCGTCATGGCTGCATTCTGGCGGCTGATTCGGCTGCCCGCCGGCAGGTCTCGACAGGAAGGCTCCCCCCGATGGCCCGCTACTTCGACGTCCACCCCGCAAACCCGCAACCTCGTGCCCTGGCGCAGGTGGCGGCGATCCTGCGCGAGGGGGGACTGGTCGCCTACCCCACCGACTCCGGCTACGCGCTCGGCTGCCTGCTCGGCAACCGCTCCGGCCTGGACCGGATCCGTGACCTGCGGCAACTCGACGCCAAGCACAACTTCACCCTGGTCTGCAGCGAGTTCGCCCAGCTCGGCCAGTACGTCCAGATGAGCAACGATGTCTTCCGGGCGATCAAGGCTGCCACCCCGGGCGGCTACACCTTCATCCTCACCGCCACCAGAGAGGCGCCGAAGGTGATGCTGCAGCCGAAGCGGAAGACCGTCGGCGTCCGGCTGCCGCAGCATGTGACCGCGCTCGCCCTGCTGCACGAGCTGGGCGAACCGCTGATGTCGAGTACCTTGCTGCTGCCCGGCCAGTCCGAACCGATGGCGGACGGCTGGACCGTCAACGACGAGGTCGGGCATGCCCTCGACGCGGTGCTCGACTCGGGTGACTGCGGGAGCGAGCCGACCAGCGTGATCGACCTCACCGGAGACGAGATCGTGGTGATCCGGCGCGGCGCCGGCGACCTCAGTCTGTTCGAGGCCTAGCCGGTCTCGGGGTCGGGTTCGACGTCGGCGGGGTCGAGCCGGACGTAGTCGGTGGAGAAGCCGTGCCGCATCCCCCAGGCGACGGCCTGGGAGCGGCGGGCCACCCCGATCTTGCGGTACGCCGAGCGGATGTAACTCTTGACCGAGTTGGGGCTGAGATACATGCCCTGGGCGATCTCCGCGTTCGGCAGCCCATGGGTGATCAGCGCCAAGACCTCGCTCTCGCGGTAGGAGAGCCCTTCCTCGCGTCCGGGCCAGTCGCCACCGCTCGGGCTTACCGCCTTCGGCGCCGGACTGACCACCACCCGGCCGGCGTGGACCTCTTCGATCGCGGCCACCAGGGCGCGCGCCGGCAAGGTCTTGGAGAGATACCCCGAGACGCCCTGCTGGCGAGCCCGTTCGATCAGCGCCGGCTGGAAGTTCCAGGTGTAGATCACGGTGCGGCCGACCAACGGGTTGCGCAGCACCGCCTCGATTCGCGGGCTGTCCGCGGGGAGGTTCCCGAAACTGTCGAACAGCGCGATATCGACTCGCTCGCGGACCTCGCGTCCGGCGATGAGTTTCACCACCTGCACGCGATCGGCGTAGTTGGCGAACATGTGAAGTAGACCGGTGACAACGACCTCGTAGTCGTTGATCAGCGCGACCCTGACCGGCGGCTTGCTATGCACGCGGTCAGTATCGCATCGAAGGCGCGCCCTGGAGCAGGGCGCGCCTTCGAGCCGTCCAGAACCCTCGGACCTGCGGGTCAGCCCTCGTGGGTCTCTTCGTCGTGGTGATCGTCATCCTCGGGGTCCACGTACTTGGCCGCCTTGGCCTTCCGCTCGAGCCCGACGGTCACGTCCGGCACCTCGGACTGCAGGCCGCGATCGGTGCGCTGGTAGCCGGTGGACGGCGGACGCTTGGGCAGCTTCAACGTCGGCCGCTCCACCTTCTCATACGGAATGGACGCCAGCAGATGCGCGATCATGTTGATCCGCGCCCGCTTCTTGTCCTCCGACTCCACCACATTCCACCGTGCCTCCGGAATATCGGTGTGCACGAACATCTCATCCTTGGCCCGCGAGTAGTCCTCCCACCGGGTCAACGATTCGAGATCCGTCGGCGACAACTTCCACTGCCGCATCGGATCGGTCAACCGCGACTTGAACCGCTTCTCCTGCATCTTGTCCGACACCGAGAACCAGTACTTACGAAGAATGATCCCGTCCTCGATCAGCATCCGCTCGAAGATCGGACACTGCCGCAGGAAGCGCCGATGCTCCGCGGTGCTGCAGTACCCCATCACCCGCTCCACACCGGCCCGGTTGTACCACGACCGATCGAACAACTTGATCTGACCAGCCGACGGCAGATGCTGGATATACCGCTGGAAATACCACTGCGACTGCTGCCGCTCCGTCGGAGCCGGCAACGCCACCACCTGCGCGATCCGCGGACTCAAATACTCCGTGATCCGCTTGATCGCACCACCCTTACCCGCAGCATCACGCCCCTCGAACACCACCACCAGCCGCTTACCCTCGGTACGCAGCCATTCCTGCATCTCCACCAGTTCCGACTGCAACCGCAGCAACTCTGCCTCGTAGAGCTCGTTATCCAACTTTGGAAGTTTCGCCATGGGCGTATCGTGCCGTATCCGGCCGCGGCCCACCAGCACTCAATCCAAATCGCGTTCGGTTCCGTGCGAAGCCTCGGCCTCGGGCTCGGGCGTCCGCAGGAAGGCGATGGCCACGATGGCCAGCAGCCAGACCGCTCCGGCACCGATGAAGGCCAGGTGCGAGCCGTACAGAAGGCTCGCCTCGACCCCGGCCCCGGTCTGTCGCCGAGCCTCGGACTGGGTGGCGAAGACCGTCACGAACACGGCGGTGCCCAGGGCTCCGGCGAGCTGCTGCACGGTGCCCACGATCGCCGAGCCGTGGGTGTAGAGCTGCCGGGGGAGCGAGCCCAGGGCGATGGTGAACAACGGGGTGAACATGAAGGCGAAGGACGCACTCATCGCCATGTGGCAGACCAGCACCAGCCACCACGGGGTGTCCGGCGCGATGGTCGACAGCACCCAGAACACGCCGGCCACCAGCACCGAGGCGGGCAGCATCAGCGGCCGGGCGCCGACCCGGTCGTAGAGCCGTCCGACGATCGGGCCGAGCACACCCATCAGCAGGCCGCCGGGAAGCAGGATCAGCCCCACGCTCAGCGCGGGCAGGTGCAGGGCGCGCTGCAACAGCAGCGGCAGCATGATGATGGTGCCGAACAGCGCCATCATCGCCAGTGCCATCACCACGACGCTGATCGTGAACGCACCGTGCCGGAAGGCGCGCAGGTCGAGCAGGGCGCGGTCGCTGCGGGCCAGCAGCAGCTGCCGCCAGAGGAAGGCGATCAGGGCGGCGATGGCGATCGAGAACACCGTGGCCAGTTCGGCCGCCGGGGCACCGGTGTCGCCGATCAGGCTGAGCCCGTAGACCAGGCCGCCGAAGCCGAGCACGGTGAGCGGGATCGAGAGCACGTCGAGAGGGACCCGGACCGGCTCATTGACGTTGGCGATTCGCAGCGCCCCGCCGATCAGCATGGCCAGGCCGATCGGCACCATCAACGCGAAGACGCCGCGCCAGCTGCTGAACTGCAGCACCACCCCGGCCAGGGTCGGGCCGAGCGCGGGCGCCACGGAGATGACCAGTGAGATGTTGCCCATCACGGCCCCGCGATGCGCGGGGGGCACCAGCTGCATGATCGTGGTCATCAGCAGCGGCATCATGATCGCCGTTCCGCTCGCTTGGACGATCCGTCCGGCCAGCACCAGTGCGAAGGTCGGGGCGACTGCGCAGACCAGCGTGCCGGCGGTGAACAGGCTCATCGCAAGGATGAACGCGGCGCGGGTCGGGATCCGTTCGAGCAGCCACCCGGTGATCGGGATGACCACTGCCATGGTCAGCATGAAGGCGGTGGTCAGCCACTGCACCGTGCGCTCGTCGACGTGCAGGTCGGTCATCACCGAGGTGAGGGCGACGTTCAGCGCAGTCTCGTTGAGGATCACCACGAAGGTCGCCACCAGCAGGATGGTGATCACGGACCGGTCCTTGGCCGCCAGCCAAGGCGCCTCGGTCACCCGCTCGGTCTTGCTCATCTCCACCTTCCCGTTGACAGCCGAGCAACCCTACGTGGTGCGGAGTGCGCCACCAAATCGGCGGCGCGCGGCCGATCGGTCAGGATCGGAGAAGTCACCCGGACGTCCGGTGTCTAGCCTCTGAGTCATGACAATTGGTGTTTCCCGCTGTTTCGTCGCGGCGACCGAGACCGAACCAGCGCTCAGCTTCTACCGGGACCTGCTCGAGCTGGAGGTGATCAACGACGTGGCCAACGGCGAGCACCGCTGGATCACCCTGGCGGCACCGGGGCAGTCGGATTTCTCGATCGTGCTGAGCAACTACCTCGCCGACGCGCCGTCCGACACTGAGGTGCTCCGGGGATTGCTGGCCAAAGGAGCGCTGAGCGCGGCGCACTTCCGCACCGACGACCTGGACGGCCTCTTCGCCCGGCTGAGCCAGGCCGGCGTCGAGGTGCTGGAGCAGCCGACCGATCAGTTCTGGGGAGTGCGCGACTGCGCGGTGCGGGACCCGTCCGGCAATGTGGTCAGGATCGACCAGGCCTGACCGGCCAGGTTGTCCCGGAGATCTGCTGAGCCAACGCGCCCCACGCGGATCGGCTTCGCGCAGGCCCCCACCCCAAAGGGTCGATTCGGCAGATCCAGGGAGCAGCCAGGGACCGGTCTGGGATCTGCCCGCCTACAGTTGACGGTACGTGAACTGCAACGAGACAAGGAGGAACAGCAATGTTGAGTTGGGGATTCCTGGGCTGGATCATCCTCGGCGGCATCGCCGGATGGATTGCCAGCAAGATCATGAAGACGGACGCCTCGATGGGCATCCTGATGAACATCATCGTCGGCATCGTCGGTGGCCTGCTGGGTGGATGGATCCTGAGCGCGTTCAACGTGAACGTCGCGGGCGGCGGGCTGATCTTCAGCATGCTGACCGCGATCGGCGGCGCGGTGTTGCTGCTGTGGCTGATCGGCCTGGTCAGCGGCAGACGTCGAGCCTGACCCAGACGACAAGGGCCGGCACCCCCGAGGGGGTTGCCGGCCCTTTCGCACGCGGCGACGATGGTGCGATGACAGACAGCTACGACCTGATCGTCCTCGGCGCCGGACCGGTCGGGGAGAACGTGGCACAGTACTTCGTCCGCGGCGCAGGATTGACCGCGGCGCTGGTCGAGGCGGAGTTGATCGGCGGGGAATGCTCCTACTACGCCTGCATGCCGAGCAAAGCCCTGTTACGCCCGGTCAACGTGGCGGCGCTCACCCACGACCTGCGCGGCGTGGTGCCGACCAGCATCGACAACGCGGGGGTGCTGGCCCGGCGCGACTACTGGGTGAGTCACTACGACGACTCCGGTCAGGCGTCCTGGGCCGCGTCCGCCGGCATCGACGTGGTCCGCGGCGTGGGCCGGGTCAGCGGTGAGCGCCAGGTGCAGGTGGGGGACCGGACGCTCACCGCACGGCACGCCGTCGTCGTCGCCACCGGCAGCCGGCCGGCCATCCCCGCCGAGTTGGCCGGCGTCCGGCCCTGGACGAATCGGGACGCCACCGGTGTCGTCGAGGTGCCCGCTCGGCTGGCGATCGTCGGTGGTGGGGTGGTTGCCTGCGAAGCGGCCACCTGGATGGCGGCATTGGGCAGCCGGGTGACGATGCTGGTCCGGCACCGGCTGCTGGACCGGCTGGAGCCGTTCGCCGCCGAGTTGGTCGGCGAGGCGCTGGTCCGAGCCGGGGTCGAGGTGCGCCTCGGCGTATCCGTCGATGCCGCCGACCGGCCCGGGGCCGGCGACCGGCAGCTCGGCCGCCCGCACGGCGGCCCCGTCCGGCTCAGCGTGGCCGGCGAGGTCCTGGAGTTCGATGAAGTGCTGGTCGCCGCCGGACGGGTACCGGACACCTCCGCCGTGCCGTCCGGAGACCGTCCCGGGTGGCTGCACCTGGTCGGCGATGCCTCGGGTGAACCGGCGCTGACCCACTGGGGAAAGTACCGGGCCCGGCAACTGGGCACCCGGTTGCGCGCCGAGGCGCTGGGCCGTCCGGTTCCCGACCAGCCGGACGGCGTCCCGGTGCCCCAGGTGATCTTCACCGATCCCGAGGTCGCGACCGTCGGTGCCACGCTGGCCCAGGCGCTGGCCGACGATCCGGCTGCCCGCGCCCTCGAGGTCTCGATCGACTCGGCCTCGGGTGCGGCGCTGCTGGTCGACCATCCCCGTGGTTCGGCGCGGCTGGTGGTCGGCGGCGGTGACCGAGTGCTGGGCGCGACCTTCGTCGGCACTGACGTGGCCGAACTATTGCATGCCGCCACCGTCGCGATCGTCGGCGGGCTGACGCTGCAGCAGCTCTGGCACGCGGTACCCAGCTATCCCACGGCCAGCGAGGTCTGGCTCAGGCTGCTGGAGCAGAGCCTCGAGTGAACCGCGTTCAGCGCGAGGCGAACGCCCCGGCGAGCATCGGCACCAGCTTGTCCACCACGTACGGCAGGCTGAGTGGCGAGGCGAAGTAGATGGCGCCGGCCAGCTCCCCGCCGGTGTAGATCGAGCGTCCCGCCTGCACCGCGGTAAGCGATTTGAAGCCGGGCACCTTCTCCAGGACCACCCGGTCGGCGTCCTTCTCGGTCGCCCAGATCAGCACGTCGGCGGCATTGAGGACGCTGATCTTCTCCACCGGAATGTAGGCCTGCTCGCCCTTCTTCACGTAGGCGTCGAGCTCAGCGGGCACGGTCAGGCCCAGGTCGGTGAGGAACTCGGTGCTCAGGCCGTTCTGGTAGGCGATCAGGTTTCCGTCGTAGACCGCGTTCTGCAGGAAGATCGCCTTCTTGCCGGCGAATCCGGGGTTGGCCGCCGCCGCGTCGGCGAACTTCTTCTTCACCGCAGCGGCGAGCTGCTTGCCCTCGGCGACCTTGCCGACTGCCTGGGCGATCGGAGCCAGCAGATCGGGCCAGGGGGAGAACCAGGCCGCGTCGGCCTTGGCGTGCGGAATGGTGGGAGCGATCTTGGAGAGCTTGTCGTAGTCGCCGCGCTCCATGCCCGCATTGGGCCCGATCAGCAGGTCGGGTTTGAGCTGGGCGATCTTGGTGAACTGGAAACCGTCGGCGTTCTTCAGCACGGTGGGCTGCCCCGATCCGAGTGCTGCGCGCGCCCAGGGCCAGGTGGCGTACGGCTGATCGCCGTACCAGTCGGTGACTCCGACCGGGATCACCCCGAGGGCCAGCAGAAAGTCGTGCTCGGTCACCCCGACCGAGACCACCCGGGTGGGTTGGGCGTTGATCGTGGTCTGTCCGAAGGCATGGATCACGGTGGTCGGGAAGCTGGCGTCCGCGGTACTCGGCGTGCCGGCCGCGCTGGGGGAGGCGGGCGTCGAGGGCGTGCTGCCGCAGCCCACCAGGGCCCCGCCGGCAATCCCGAGACTCGCCAGCCCAAGGCTCCGGCGGCTCACCAGGCGGCCCCACAGTGCATCGTCGTGATTCATTCGTTCGCCCTTCGCATCGTTGCTCGACCCGGCTCACAGTAGTCGGACTTAGGCTAGGCAATCCAAACTTTCTCGTACTGTAGGCGGGTGGCGCGTACCTCCGGACGGGTCGGCGGTACCGCGCTGACCGGGCTGACCATCGGGCTCGCCGTGGCCGGGCTGCTGGCGGCCTGCCTGGCCAGTCTGGCGATCGGGGCGAACCCGCTCAGCCCCGGGCAGGTCTGGGCCGGGTTGCTGGGACACGATCAAGAGGCAATCGACGTCGTCCGCGGCGGACGGCTGCCGCGCACGGTGCTCGGGCTGCTGGTCGGCTCGGCGCTCGGCGCGGCCGGCGCGGTGATGCAGTCGATCACCCGCAACCCGTTGGCCGACCCGCAGCTGCTGGGGGTGAACGGCGGAGCCGCGGCCGCGGTGGTCACTGCGATCAGCGTCTTCGGGATCACCCACCCCGCCGGCTACATCTGGTTCGCGCTCCTCGGCGCGGCCGGTGCGGCGATCGTCGTCTACCTGCTGGGGTCCGGACGCCGCAGCACCGCCAACCCGGTTCGGATGCTGCTGGCCGGCACCGCCGTCCAAGCGCTGCTGCAGTCCTACGTGGTGGCGGCGATGCTCACCGACCCGACCGCGTACTACTCCTTCCGCTACTGGGACATCGGCGCGCTGACCGGGCGCACGTTGGACGAGGTGGGCCCGGTGGTGGCGTTCCTGGTCGCCGGACTGGTCGGGATGCTGGCACTGGCCGGGCCGCTCAACGCGCTCTCGCTGGGCGAGGAGGCGGGCCGGGCGCTCGGCGCCAACCTGCTCGCCACCCGGCTGCTGAGCGCCCTGGTGATCGTGCTGTTGTGCGGCTCCGCGACAGCGGCGGTCGGTCCGATCGCGTTCGTCGGACTGGCCGTCCCGCATCTGGCCCGGCTCACCGTCGGGGTCGACCACAAGGCGATGCTGCCGGCGTCCGCGCTCTTGGGCGCACTGCTGCTGATCGTCGCCGATGTGGCCGGCCGGGTGATCGCCTGGCCGCAGGAGGTCGGGGTCGGCATCGTCACCGGAGTGGTCGGGGCACCCGTGCTGATCTGGCTGGTCCGGGCTCGACGGGTGGGACGGCTATGACCGCGCCAACCACGGTCCGGATCGGCCGGTGGCGGGTGCTCGCGTCCGCCCGCGGTGCCCTGGTGCCGCTCGGCCTGCTCGGCTGCGCGCTCACGATCGTGTTCGCCACGCTGGGCAGCGGGCCGCTGCCGGTCTCGCCGGCCGAGCTGATCGACACCGTGCTCCGCCGCACCGACGAGTTCGACTTCGTGGTCTGGGAGATCGGGCTGCCGCGAGCCTGCGTCGCCGTCCTGGTCGGCGCCGGACTGGGTGCCGCCGGAGCGTTGGTCCAGGCCCTGACCAGGAACCCGCTGGGCAGCCCGGACGTGATCGGCTTCGACTCCGGCGCCGCCGTGGGCGCGCTGCTGGCGATGCTGGTGATCGGTCTCGGTGAGCGCCAGCAGGCCGCCGCGTTCGCCATTGCCGGCGGCGCCGTGGCCGCGGCGGCGGTCTTCGTGCTGTCCTCCGGCGCCCGCGACGTGGGATACCGGATCATCCTGATCGGCATCGGTATCGGCGCCCTGTTGGACTCGGTGTCGGCCTACCTGCTGACCCGCAGCACGGTGCGGGAATCGATGAACGCCACCCGCTGGCTGGTGGGCAGCCTGAACAGCAGCGACTGGGTGGACGTCGCGGTAGCCGGGGCGGGCCTGCTGATCCTGCTGCCCGCCGCCCTGGTGGTCGGCCGGCAACTCCGGGTGGTGCTGCTGGGGCCCGAGGTGGCGTCCGCCCTCGGGGTCAGGCTGGGCCTGGTCACCGCGGCCACCCTGACCGTCTCGGTCGGGCTGTCGGCGGTGGCGGTGATGGCCGCCGGGCCGATCTCGTTCGTGGCGCTGGCCGCGCCGCAGCTGGCCTTGCGGATGGTCGGCGGACGCCGTGCGCCGGTGGTATTGGCCTCCGCGGCGATGGGCGCGACGCTGTTGGCGGCGTCGGACCTGATCGGGTCGCGAGCGTTCGGGGACACCGACCTGCCGGTCGGCGTGATCACCGGCGGGGTCGGCGGGATCTACCTCGCGTGGCTGTTGTCGCGCGAGTGGCGAAGGAGAGCGTGATGAGGATCGAGACGTCCCGGCTGGTCGCCGAGGGGCTGGAGCTGCGCTACGACGATCGGGTGGTGGTCAGCGGCCTGGATCTGGCCGTCCCGGACCGCCGGTTCAGTGTGATCGTCGGTCCGAACGCGTGCGGCAAGTCGACCCTGCTGCGCGGCTTGGCCCGGATCCTGAAACCGCACGCCGGGACGGTCCTGCTGGACGGCCGCGCGATCACTTCGATGCCGGCCAAGGCGGTGGCGCGCACCCTGGGCATGCTGCCGCAGTCAGCGGTCGCGCCGGAGACCATCACGGTGCAGGACCTGGTCGGCCGCGGCCGGTTCCCGCATCAGAGCCTGCTGCGGCAATGGTCGGAGGCCGACCAGGTCGCTGTCGAGCAGGCGATGGCTGCTGCCGGCGTCACCGAACTGGCCGACCGACCGGTGGACGAGCTGTCCGGCGGACAGCGGCAGCGGGCCTGGCTGGCGATGGTGCTCGCCCAGCAGACCGACCTGCTGCTGCTCGACGAGCCCACCACCTTTCTCGACATCACCCACCAGCTGGACGTGCTGGATCTGTGCGCCGACCTGCGCGCCGACGGATACACCATCGTCGCGGTGCTGCACGACCTGAATCACGCCTGCCGCTACGCCGATCACCTGATCGCGATGGTCGACGGCCGGATCGTGGCCGCCGGCACCCCGGCCGACGTGGTCACCCCGGAACTGGTCGCGGAGGTCTTCGGCCTGGCCTGCACGGTGATCCCGGACCCGGCGACGGCGACGCCGATGGTCGTCCCCGCCGACCGGGCCGGGCGTCGGTCGGTCAGGCCATAGCGCGGTGCGCCGCTCCGTGTCGCTCGTCACCGGTCAGGGCGACCAGAACACGCCGGACGCCGGCCGCCTCCTCATGCCGGCTCTGCCGCTCCAGCACCCGGGCCAGTAGCAGGGTGATGTACTCGTTGGTCGGATCGGCGGCCAGGATCGTCCGGGCCTGTTCCTCGGCGGGCTTCAGCGCGGCTCGCAGATAGTACGCGCGGGCCAGGTACTCGCGTGCGTCGGTGTGGCCGGGCTGAGCCTGCAGGATCCGGGTCAACCGGTCGATCGCACCGGCGTAGTCGCGGGTGTTGAAGGCGAGCAGCGCCGCCTCCCAGTCGTAGATGGTGGTCATTCGGTGTCACTCCTTCCAACCCAGGTCGCGGGCCACCGCGACCAGGTTCTCGAACAGGTGGGCGTTGTAGTCCACCCCCAACATGGACGGCAGCGCGAACAGCACGTAGTCGGCTTCTCGCACCGCCTCGTCGGCTCGCAGGTCCGCAGCCACCTGCTCCGGCGGGCCGGCGAACGTCGGCCCCGAGCGCGCGGTGGTGCCGTCCAGGACGCCGACCCCCTCCCCGCCGCTGCGGGCGCCGAAGTAGGCCCGGTCCTCGGCGGTGGTGATCGGGAACGCGCTCCGGGTGACCGCAGTCAGCCCGCCGAGGGTGTGCCCGGCGGCGGCGAACGCCGTCCGGTAGTCGCGCACCTGGTCCGCCTGTTGCAGGTGGAACGGACGGCCGTCGTCGGCCAGCAGCAGGGTGGACGACAGCAGGTTGTAGCCGTGCTCCCCGGCCCACACCCCGGTGGCGTGGCTGCCGGCGCCCCACCAGATCCGGCCGGGCAGGCCGGGGGAGAGCGGCTGGACCGCGAGGTCGGGCCCGGTACCGGACGCGACGGCACGCTGTGAGCGGGCCACCGGATCACCGGCGATCGCCCGCCGGAACAACTCCGCGCGGTCCCTGGTCACCCCGGCCCAGTCCTGGCCGTCGGCCAGCCGGTAGCCGAAGGCGGCCTGGCCGTCCGTCGCCGGCTCGGGCGAGCCGCGGCTGATGCCGAGCTGCAGGCGTCCGGACGCGATCAGATCGGTGGCCGCCGCCTCCTCGGCCAGGTACAGCGGGTTCTCGTAGCGGAGATCGATCACGCCGGTGCCCACGTCGATCCTGGACGTCCGCGCCGCCATCGCCGACAGCAGGGGGAAGGGCGCCGACAGGCTGTGATCGAAGTGGTGGACCCGCAGCCAGGCGCCGTCCATTCCCGCCGCCTCGGCCGCGGCCGCCAGTTCGATGTGATCGCGCAGTGCGTCGGCGGCGCTGCGGACACGGGAGCCGGCGACGTCCCGGTAGTGCCCGAACGACAGAAAGCCGATCTTCTTGGTCACGCGTTCCTCCCGAGTGGTAGTTGCAGATTCAACAACCATGTCAGGGCACGGAGTATTCCTTCGGGTCACTTGGTCAGCTTCGCCCGGTGCGCGGCGTAGCGCGGCTTACCGATCCATCGCCACAGCAGCCGGACCGGTGCCGGCAGGTTCTTGCGCAGCCACTGCTCGCCGCCGTCGGGTTGCGCGGCCAGGATGGCACCGAGCTGATTCCAGAGCTGGCCCTTGGGGGTTGCCCGGCGTCCGTGTTCACCGAACCAGGCCACCTCGGCCTCTGGGCGTGCAGTCCGGTCGAGAGCAGCGCCAGTTGTTGACCGACGACCTCGGCGTGCGCAGCGTCGCCTTCGCGGACGCCGGCGACCAGAGCAGGACCCTCGCCGAAGCCGACCCGGAAGAGCCGGTGAATCTCGATCATCCCGCTGGCATCGCAGGTAACGGCGGACGACATGGCGCAACGTAACCATCAACCCGGCGCCGCGAACAAGACACAATGCCGCTATGTCGCCCGCGCCCGTGTTGACCGCTTTGGAGACAGCACGCCTGCGGTTGCGCCCTCAGCAGCCCGAGGACGCCGCTGTCGTCCATCAGTTGTGGTGCGAGCGGGATGCCCGGGTCCCGGCGCACCGGCGGATCGACGCCACGGGGCGTCCGAACGTCGACGACATCGCCGCGCACATCCGCGAGCACCGCGACGATCCGACGATGCAGTTGCTCACCGTGTGCCAGCAGGGGAGCGGTGACGTGATCGGCTACTGCGGGCTTCTGCTCACCGAGCACGGCGGCGACGGAGAACCCGAACTCGCCTTCGAACTGCTGCGCGCGGTGCACAATCGCGGCTACGCCACCGAGGCGGGCAGGGCCGTCACAGAATGGACGGACGCCGTAGGTCACCACCGGCTTTGGGCGTCGGTGTGGGACTGGAATCTGGCCTCCCGACGCGTCCTGGAGAAGCTCGGCTTCCGTGATTCCGGCCGGCCTTACCTGCAGACCAGGCATGGGCGCACGCTACTGACGGTCCGCGAGCACGTCCGATCAGGGAGGCTCGGATGACGGGGGTCGATGTCGGCTTTCCGTTCACCGGGCGGTGGCTGGTCCAGAACAGTCCCGCCGACCGGGTGCCGAGCCACGGCACCACCCGGTTCGCCACCTCGTATGCGATCGACTTCGTTCCGGTCGGAGCGGACGGGCGCACGGCGCCGATCACGACGGCGTCACTGTTCCGGCCGGAGCCGGCCGACCGCTTTCCGGGCTTCGGACGTCCGATCGTTGCGCCGGCGGACGGCACCGTGGTGGCCATCCATGACCCCGAGGCCGACCACCCCGCCTACCGAGGCCTGCCGTCGGTCTGGTACGCGTTGACGCAGGCCCGGCGAGCGAGCGGCGGCTGGCTGGCGCTGGCCGGCAACCACGTGCTGATCGAGACGTCCGGCATCGTGCTCGCGCTCTGCCACCTGCAGCAGGGCAGCGTCACGGTCCGGCCGGGTGGGCACGTCCGTCGCGGTGACCTGCTCGGACGGTGCGGAAACTCCGGCAACAGCACCGAACCGCATGTCCACCTGCAGGCGATCAGCACCGCCGACATAGCACGCGCAACGGCCGTCCCGCTCACCTTCGACGGACGGCTGCCGCGCAACGGTGACATCGTCGTGATGCCGAACTGACGCGTCGGTCAACGGCTGAACAAGCTCAGACGTCGTAGGGCAACAGCCGGAAGGCCGCGTCGGACGTCATCGGACTCAGCGCGCGAAAATGGCGTTGATCGAGTGTAAGCAAGATATTCGTGCGATAAGTGGCGGCCAGCACGACATTGGCCGCGTCCGCCACGCCGACGTACTCGGAGCCGAAACGCTGACCAACTTTGACCGCGAGTGCGTGATCCTCAACCCGCCAGGGCGCCAGGTGATAGGCGCCTACCAGTAGATCGTGGTGGAATCGGCCAGCCGCTGCGGACCCCAGCCGAGTAGCCAACATGTAGTCGACTTCGGCGACGACGAACGGCGAAACGATCAGATCCCAGGATCCATCCGACACTAGTCGGGCGAGGGCGGGATGTTCGGCGTAGCCTTCATCGAAGAGCGCCAGAATCGCGCTCGTGTCAACAATGGCGGCAGTCACTGTCCGAAGCCCGAGGCGAGCGCACTGTCGATTTCCTCAGCGCTCAGCGCAGCGGTCGACCTGAATCCGCCGATCGACGGCCTCGGCCGCTCAGCTTGCTCGTCGAGAAGGCGCTCAATTTCCTGGCCCAGGGTCAGTCCGTGAGCAGCGGCACGAGCCTTGAGCCGATCGCGGACGGAGTACGGCACCTTGATCGTGGTTTGGGTCATACCCGCGAGTATACCGGCGGCGCCTGGGGAAGAGCCATGAGGTCCCCGTGTTCACGGTGCGTCGCTTGCCACGCCGGGCGTGCTTGCTGCCGCGGTGGTCGTCTCGATTGAGCCAGCGCACGAAGTTGCGGATGTGCTCTGGTTGCTTGTGCCGCGCATCAGTGTCGTTTCGTTCTGACATAATGTTGCTTATCGGACACATCGCCGAGGAGGGTGTCAGCGGCTCTTCTCACGCCATTGCCGCTCAAATGGCAGCCGCCAGGCGTGCGGTGCGATCAGGTGATGGATCGCGTTCGGCCCCCACGAGCCCGGGGCGTAGAACTTGACCTCCGGTGGGTCGTCCAGCAACGGCATCGAACGCTCCCACAGCGACTCGATGCCCTCGGCCGTGGTGAACAGCGTGTGATCGCCGCGCATCGCGTCCAGGATCAGCCGCTCGTAGGCTTCGAGGACGTCGCCGGCACGCGAGGTCTCCTGGGTCGAGAACTGCATCGAGAGCTTCTCGAGCTTCATCCCGGGACCGGGCCGCTTGCCGTAGAAGGACAGCGACACCTTCGCCTCGTCGGCGAGGTCGAACGTCAGGTGGTCCGGCCCCTGGGTGCCGATGCCGGAGCCTGCGGGGAACATCGACTTGGGAGCCTCCTTGAAGGCGATCGAGATGATCCGCATGCCCTCTTCCATCCTCTTGCCGGTGCGCAGATAGAACGGCACGCCCGCCCAGCGCCAGTTGTCTATTTCGACTTTGAGCGCGATGAAGGTCTCGGTGTCGGATTCGGGGTGCACGCCGTCCTCATCCCGGTAGCCCGAGTACTGGCCGCGCACGACGTTGGAGAGTTGGATCGGCTGAAGTGACCGGAAGACCTTGTTCTTCTCCTCCGAGATGGCCCGCGGCTCGAGCGCCGTCGGCGGCTCCATAGCCACGAACGCCATCACTTGGAACAGGTGGGTGACAACCATGTCCTTATGGGCGCCGGTCGGCTCATAGAACGCCGCGCGGGCGTCGAGTCCGAGTGACTCTGGGATGTCGATCTGGACATGATCGATGAAATTGCGGTTCCAGATCGGCTCGAAAAGGCCGTTGGCGAAACGGAAGGCCAGAATGTTCTGCGCCGCCTCTTTGCCGAGGAAGTGGTCGATGCGGAAGATCTGCTCCTCCTCGAAGGTCTTGTGCACCTCAGCGTTGAGCGCGATCGCTGACTCCAGGTCCTCGCCGAACGGCTTCTCCATGACGACTCTGGACCTGTCGACGAGACCGGCTTGGTCGAGCATGGTGATCACCGCGGTCGCCGCCCTCGGCGGCACGCTGAGGTAATGCAGAAGGCGGACGCCCTCGCCGAGCTCGGCCTCGGCCTCGCGCACCTTCGCCTCCAACGCCGCGGGTCCCGCGCTACTCGGAACGTAGGACAGCAGCGGGGCGAACTGGTCCCACTGCTCCGGCGTCAGCTTGCGGTTGCCGACCAGCTCGATCGAGTCGCGCGCGAACTGGCGGAACTGCTCCTCGCTGAGTTCGTCGAGTGAGGTTCCGATGACTCGAAGGCCCCCGGTGAGCCCGGAGACCGCGAGATACGCCAGACCGCAGAGCAGCTTGCGGCGGGAAAGGTCGCCGGTGGCGCCGAACAACACCACGACGTGGGGTGCGGACTCGGATCGGTCGCGCCGGGGACGTCCTCTACCGCTGGGATAGGCGATCGATTGGGCAGGCAGACTCCGAGTTGGATCGGCGTCGACGTGGGTCATCTGGTCCTCCTGGGGCCGCGGTGGTGCGCTCATCGTCACACCGCGGCCCGCGCCATCGGAATCGCCCCGGACGCCGACACTCATATTGTGTTGAGCTTGTCACCTGCCCGCCATTTCCTCGCGCGACCGGTCAATCCAGGCAGAATTCATTGTCTTCCGGATCGCGCATCACGATGAACCAGTCGCCCAGACCGGGCTGCGGCTCGAACACCTGGACCTTGGCCGCGCCCAGCCCGACCAGCCGCTCACACTCGACCTCGAGTGCAGCCAGCCGCGCCTCGCCCTGTAAGCCGGGCGCGGCCCGGACGTCGAGATGCAGCCGGTTCTTGCTCTGCTTGGGCTCGGGAACCTGCTGGAAGAAGATCCGCGGGCCGCGGCCGCCCGGATCCACCAGCGCCGAACTGGAGTTGCGATTTTCGATCGGCACCTTCATCCGCTCCAGGAACTCGTCCCAGGCGTCCAGCGGGTCCTCGCCCGCAGCCAACTCGACGCCGGGCGGTGCCGGGTGGACGTAGCCCAACGCATCGCGCCAGAAGGTCGACAGTGACTTGGGGTCGTGGCAGTCAAAGGTCACCTGGAACTCGAAGGTCATGCCGGCCAGCGTAGAACACAGTTTCGATTATGACCAGGCCCCAGGACGTGGTCTTCACTCGAACAGGATGTACTCCGGCTGTGGCTTGAGCCGCAGGACCTCGGTCGCGGTCATCAGCCGCTTGCCGGTCTTGACGTCCTCGGAGTAGAACAATTTGAACCCGGCATGGACGTAGGACGGTCGCGTCCGCATCACGCCGCGGAAGGTGGCGATCTTCGCCCCCGGCGAGCCGATGCCGTCCACCGCGTTGATGTAGACCACCTGCGGGTGGGGCTTCAGCTGCTTGGGCTTGGCCACGATGCTGACGTGCAGCTGATGGAACAGCAGCACCTTCTCGGGCAGATTGTGGGCGATCGTCAGTTCGGACAGGTAGCGCGCGACATCGTCGAGCTCCTTGCCGGAGGTGCTGCCGAACACCCGTCCCGGCACTTGGCCCTTTCCGACCGCCCACTCGGGGTCGAGGGCCACGCCCACGTTGGGATATTTGAGCCACTTCTCGAAGTACCTCACCTCGTCGATGAAGTCGGCGCGACCGGGCTGGATGTTGAGCAACAGCAACGCCTTGTGCTTCGTCGCCGCGTCGTGCCAGCGCTTGATCACCGACTCCGGGGCGCGGCTGCGGTACATGCCGTCCCTGCCGGGAGACCCGTGCACGGTGACGGCGATCAGCTCCATCACCGGCAGCAGTTCGCGTCCACCCGTCCAGGCCTTGCCCCGCTGCTCGATCTCGCGCATCCGGCCGTCCAGGTCACCGGTGCCGAGCCGACCCTGGCCGGGCGCGCCAGGGTAGCCGGAGTAGCCGAACAACCGGTAGTGCGGAAACAACTCGCGGCCGCCGCGCGGCAACTCGACGGCCGGACTCGCCGATGGCGACGACGACGGTTCGGTCGGCGAGGCCGACGGTGTCGCACTCCCCTGGCTCGGCGACGCCGAACTGGTCGGTGAGGTCGGCGCGGCCGGTGGCACGCTGCCGCACGCGGTCAGCAACAGGGCAGCAGCCGAAGCGGCGGCACGGCGGTAGGAAGGCATTGACCCATTGTCTGCGCCGGATCCCCGTCGGGCACCCACCCGCCCCGGTGGTTTCCGGATCAGAAGTTGATCATGTGGCCGGCGATGCCCTCCACCGACTCCTTCAAGGTCTCCGACAGGGTCGGGTGGGCGTGAATATTGCGGCCCACCTCTTCGGCGGTCAGGTCCCACATCTGCGCCAGCGTCAGCTCGGGCAGCAGCTCAGTCACATCGGGTCCGATCATGTGGGCGCCGAGGATCTCGTTGTGCTCGGCATCGGCCACCACCTTCACGAAGCCGGTCGCATCGCCAAGGCCGTGCGCCTTGCCATTGGCGGTGAACGGGAATTTGGCCACCTTCACGTCGTAGCCGCGCTCCTTGGCCTGCTCCTCGGTGTAGCCGAACGAACCGATCTGCGGCTGGCAGTAGGTCGCTCGCGGGATCATGTCGTAGTTGATCGGCATGGTCTCGGCCCCGGTGATCGTCTCGGCGGCGACCACGCCCTGGGCCTCCGCGGTGTGCGCCAGCGCCAGCTTCATCGTGACGTCGCCGATCGCGTAGATGCCCGGGACGTTGGTGCGCATGTAGTCGTCGATCTTGATCGCGCCGCGCTCGGTCAGTTCGACGCCCAGCTTCTCCAGGCCGTAGCCCTGGGTGCGCGGGGCGAAGCCGATCGACTGCAGCACCCGGTCGGCCTCGAGCACCCGGCTGTCGCCGCCCTTGGCCGGGCTGACCGTCACCTTGACGCCGGAACCGGTGTCCTCGATGGCCTCGACCTTGGTCGAGGTGAGCACGTCGATGCCGAGCTTCTTGTAGGCCTTGGCCAGCTCGCGGGAGATCTCCGGATCCTCCAGCGGCACCATCCGGTCGAGGAACTCGACGATGGTGACCTTGACCCCGTAGTTGGCGAGTACGTAGGCGAACTCGGTGCCGATCGCGCCCGAGCCGCAGATGATGATGGAGGCCGGCAGATTGTCGGCCAGGATCTGCTCTTCGTAGGTGAAGACGCGAGCGCTGCGCGAGGTGCCGGGAATCATCCGGGTGGTCGAACCGGTGGCGATGATGCAGTTGTCGAAGGTGACCGTCTCGGTGCCGGAGTCGGTCTTCACCTCGATCGTCTTCGCGTCGACGAAGGTGCCCCAGCCGTTGAACTCGGTGATCTTGTTCTTCTTCATCAGGTAGTGGATGCCGCCGACCATGCGGTTCGACACCTCACGGCTGCGCGAGAACGCCTTGCCGAAGTTGAAGGTGACCTCGCCCTCAATGCCGAACAGTTCCTTCTCGTGGGTGAAGATGTGCGCCAGCTCGGCGTTTCGCAGCAACGATTTGGTCGGGATGCAGCCCACGTTGAGGCAGACGCCGCCCCACCACTGCTTCTCGATGATGGCCACTTTCTGGCCAAGCTGTGCGGCGCGGATGGCGGCCACATACCCGCCCGGGCCCGCTCCCAGGACAACGACGTCGAAGTGTGCGCTCATGGGGAGCACCCTAGTGGACGCCATCCACAGTTTTCAGCCCACCGGCGCCACGATGATCACCCTTGTCGCCGACCGGTCGGGATCGGCCGCCGATCGCATGGCCTATGCTTCCCGGGTGGCAGAGCTATCCCCCACCGGCATCGGCTTCCTGATCCGGGACGCCCGTAGGCAGCGCGGACTCTCCCAACAGGAGCTGGCCGCCGAGTTGGGCACCTCGACCGACATCATCGGCGACCTCGAAGCCGGTCAACGGCAACTGTCCGTCGACCTGGTCAACCGGATCGCCGAGGCACTGGAACAGCCCCAGTCGAGCAGCGGCGCGCTGCACCTGCGGATCCGCGGCGAGACCACCCTCAGCGGATCGATCGAGGTCCGGTCGTCCAAGAACGCGGCCGTCGCGCTGCTGTGCGCCTCCCTGCTGAACCGCGGCCGCACCGTGTTGCGTGGCATCGCGCAGATCGAAGAGGTGAACCGGATCCTCGAGGTGTTGACCAGCGTCGGGGTGCGCGCGCTCTGGTCGCCCGATCGCAGCGAACTCGAGCTGATCCGTCCCGAACGGCTCGATCTCAGCAGCATGGACGTCGAGGCCGCCCGCCGGACTCGCTCGATCATCATGTTCCTCGGTCCGCTGCTGCATGAGGAGAAGTTCTTCGAACTCCCCTATGCCGGCGGCTGCAATCTCGGCACCCGAACTGTCACCCCGCACCTGCAGGCGTTGCGGCACTTCGGCCTCGACATCAAGGCCACCGAGGGCTCCTACCACGCCACCGTCAGCCCGATCGACCCGCAGGCGCACCTGTCGATCACTCTCACCGAGCGCGGCGACACGGTCACCGAGAACGTCTTGATGGCGGCCGCCCGGCACCCCGGCGAAACCGTCATCCGCAATGCCAGCAGCAACTACATGGTGCAGGACCTGTGCTTCTTCCTGCGCCAGCTCGGTGTCCAGGTCGACGGCATCGGCTCCACCACCCTGCGGGTCCGCGGCCTGCCGGTGATCGACACCGACATCGCGTTCGCGCCGTCCGAGGACCCGATCGAAGCGATGAGCCTGCTCACCGCCGCCATCGTGACCGGCTCCGAGCTCACCGTCCAGCGGTGCCCGATCGAGTTCCTGGAGATCGAGCTCGAGATCCTGGCCGAGATGGGTCAGTCGCTGGACTTGTCGCCCGAGTACCCGGCGGAGAACGGCAACACCCGGCTGGTCGACATCACCGTGCACCCATCGGAGTTGCACGCCAGTGCGGACAAGATCCATCCGATGCCGTTCCCGGGGCTGAACATCGACAACCTGCCGTTCTTCGCCGTCATCGCGGCGGTGGCGCAGGGTCGCACGATGATCCACGACTGGGTGTACGAGAACCGGGCGATCCACCTGGTGGAGCTCACCAAGCTGGGCGCCAACGTCCAACTGCTCGATCCGCACCGGATCATCGTCACCGGCCCCACCCGGTGGCGCGGCCAGGAGGTCATCTCTCCCCCGGCGCTACGGCCGGCGGTCTGTCTGCTGCTGGCCGCCCTCGCGGCCCGTGGCACCAGCGTGCTGCGCGACGTCTACGTGATCAACCGCGGCTACGAGGACCTGCCCAACCGGCTCAACACCCTCGGCGCCCACATCGAGGTCTTCCGGGACTGAGCCTCAGCGCACCTGGTGGACGTCGAAGTGGTAGGTCGGGGTGACGATCTCGTCCTGGGCGGCCACCAGCTGCAACTCGGGCAGCCCGGAGTCCGCGGTCTGCTTCAGCACCGAGTAGACGATGTCGGCGGTCGCGCCGACGGCCTGGGACGCCGACTGGGTGCGTAGCCAGTGCGCCAGGAACATCGCCGCGGTCAGGTCGCCGGAGCCGGTGAAGGTGCGGTCCAGCCGCGGGGTGGTCACCTGCCAGGCGCCCTCCCCGGTCACCGCCAGCATGGTCAGCGAGTCGTCCTCGGTGGCGTCGGTCACCACCGACGTGACCAGTACGGTCTCCGGGCCCACGGAGCGCAGTGCATGCGCGGCGTCCAGCACCTGATCAAGGGTGCGGGTCTCGCGGCCGGTGAGGAAGTCCAGCTCGAAATGGTTGGGGGTGACGATCTGCGCCTTGGGGACGACCCGGTCGCGCATGAACTCGGGGATCCCGGGCCGGACGAAGAAGCCGCGGCCGACGTCGCCCATCACCGGATCGCAGCAGTAGATCGCCCGCGGGCTGCGTTCCTTGACCAGCTCCACCGCATCGAGCACCACGGCGCCGACCGCTTCGGCCCCCTGGTAGCCCGAGAGCACGGCGTCCACCCTGGGCAGCACGCCGCGGTCATCGATCCCCTGGACGACCTCGGCGACGTCCTCGGCGGCCAGCAGCGGGCCGCGCCACTCGCCGTACCCGGTGTGGTTGGAGAAGTGCACGGTCAGCACCGGCCAGACCTCGATGCCGGAGCGCATCAGCGGGAATGTGGCCGCGCTGTTGCCGACATGGCCGTAGGCGACCGAGGACTGGATGGAGAGGATTGTTGTCACGAGGCCCTATTGTGTCGCAGACAGTCGTACGGCGGAAACACTCTCAGATTGCCCTCAGTCTCAGCACAGGAACGCGTCCAGCGCCGCCGCCTCGGCCTCCAGCCGGCTGGCCCGGTCGTGCTCGCCCCGGCCGCGGTACTCCGCCGCCGCGGCCAACCGCTCATCACGCTCGGCGCTGACGATCTCCAGGCTGTGCTCCTCGTCGAGTTCTGGGCGTCCGGGCTCGGTCGTGCCGACCGCCTCGGCGTTCTCGATCGCGGCCAGCGTCGACCTGATCGCGTCGCGCGCCGGTGTGTCGCGCGCATTCATCGCTCCCGGCAGCGCGTCCCGCAGGGCCTGACGGATGGGTGCAGAAGTCTCCGACATGTCCCGATTATGGCCCTGGTCGCCGCCGGTCGCCCATACTGAGCCCGTGCAGGCCGGCGACTACCGCTACTTCGACACGCGCTTCGCCGCGATGGCGCACCGGGGCGGCTACCTGACCGACGCCGACCGCCCCCGCGAGAACACCATGTACGCCTTCCGCCGGGCGGTCGAGCGTGGCTACCGCTACCTGGAGACCGACGCCCATGCCTCCGCCGACGGCGTGCTGTTCTCCTTCCACGACCACACCCTGGACCGGGTCACCGACGCCACCGGTGTCCCGGAACAACTGCCCTGGGACGCCCTGCGCGAAGTCCGCGTCGCCGGACTCGACCCGATCCCCAGTTTCGACGAGCTGTTCGAGACGCTGCCCCAGGCGAGGTTCAACATCGACCTCAAGGTGCCGCAGGCGATCGCCCCGCTGGTCCGGGCGATCGATGCCCACAACGCCCACGACCGGGTCTGCGTCGGCTCCTTCTCGTCGGCCCGGATCCGGGCGTTCCGGCGACTGGCTCAGGGACGCGTCGCGACCGCGGTCGGTCCGCTCGGCGTCGCCTGGCAGGCCTACGCCCCGCTCGGACGCCGGATCGCCCGCTCACCGGGGGTGGTGTTGCAGATCCCGGCCCGCGCCTGGCGCGACCGGGTTCCGGTGCTCACCAGGGGACTGATCCGGACGGCGCACGCCGCCGGCCGCGCCGTCCAGGTCTGGACCGTCAACGACCGCGCCGAGATGGAGCGACTCCTCGACCTGGGGGTGGACGGCCTGGTCAGCGACCGGATCGAATTGCTTGCCGAGGTCTTGGCCGAGCGCGGCCTGTGGGAAGGGAACTGATGCGCAGCACCGGACAGCAGCGGGCCTGGTACTGGTACGACTGGGCCAACTCGGCCTACGTGACCACCACCTCCACGGTGATCCTGGGCCCCTACCTGACCAGCCTGGCCACCAATGCGGCCTGCCCCGACCTGGCGGCCGGTGCTGTCTGCACCACCCCGGTGTCGTTGTTCGGCATCGGGGTGCTGCCGGGTGCGGTGCACCCGTTCCTGGTCACCATCTCGACCATTCTCACCACGATCGCGCTGCTGCTGATCGGCGTCATCGCCGACCGTTCCCGGCATCCGCAGTGGTGGCTGGGCGGCCTGGCCTGGGTGGGCGCTGCCGCGGCATCGGCGATGTTCCTGCTCAGCGGCACCAACTGGCAGCTGGGTGCGGTGCTGATGATCGTGGCGAATCTTTGCATCGGGTCGTCCCAGGTGATCTACGACGGCATCCTGGTGCGGATCGCGTCCCCCGACGACCGCGATCGGGTCTCCAGCCGGGGCTGGGCGCTGGGCTACCTGGGCGGCGGGCTGCTGCTGGCGCTGAACCTGGTGGTGATGACCGCCTACGAGCCGCTCGGCATCAGCTACGGCATGGCGATCCGGCTCAGCCTGCTGTCGGCCGGGCTGTGGTGGGGGCTGTTCACCATCATCCCGGTGCTGGGGCTACGGGCGCTGCCGCCCCGTGCTCTGGCGGACGTCGCCGACTCCCCCGCCGCGCGACGCAACCCGCTGCGCCAGTTGGCCGACACCTTCATCGACCTGCGGCGTTATCCGCAGACGATGCTGTTCCTGCTCGCCTACCTGTTCTTCAACGACGGCATCCAGACGGTGATCGGACAGTCCAGCCTCTACGCGCAACTCGAGTTGGGCATGTCCACCTCGAACGTGATGATCACCTTCCTGCTCACCCAGTTCGTCGCCTTCGGCGGTGCCCTGTTGTTCGGACGCGTCGCGGCCCGGCTGGGCGCCAAGCGGACCGTGCTGATCGGCATCGCGATCTGGTTCGGGGTGGTCTCGGTCGCCTTCTTCCTGCCCGCCGGAGTCTTCGGTGCACTGCTGGCGCTGGGCGCCGCGATCGGGCTGGTGATGGGCGGCACCCAGGCGTTGAGCCGGTCGATGTATTCCCAGCTGGTGCCCAAGGGACGCGAGTCGGAGTACTTCAGCTTCTATCAGGCGATGGAGCGCGGGACCAGTTGGCTGGGCACGCTGAGCTTCGCGCTGGTCTTCCAGTTCAGCCAGTCCTATCGCCTGGCCATCCTCACCTTGGTGCTGTTCTTCCTTGTCGGGGGCATATTGCTGAGCCGGGTCGATATGCGCCGGGGAATTCAGCAGGCAGGGAACGAGTTGCCCAAAGTCTTGTGAAGCGCTTGGGGTGACCCGGTAGCGTGGAGGCGGTCGGGCCGCTCGCCGGGTCGCCCGGCCGGAGGGAGAAGTTATGGCTGAGCGATCATTGCGCGGGTCGGGTCTGGGCTCGAAGAGCTTCGCCGACGGCGCCGGCGTCGAGTTCGCCGCCCGTCAGGAGACCGGCTTCGACTGCCCCAAGGGTCACCACTTCAGCGTCACCTTCGCCGAAGAGGCCGATCTGCCGACCGAGTGGGAGTGCCCCCGGTGCGGCGCGGTTGCGCGCCGTTCGGACGGCGTCGAACCCGAGGTCAAAGAGGTCAAGCCGCCACGCACCCACTGGGACATGCTCCGCGAGCGCCGCTCCATCGAGGAGCTGGAGGAGCTGCTCGCCGAACGGCTGGGCGAGATTCGCGGAAACTGACGCCGTGACGTACTGATCACCAGCGGTGCTCGGGTTAGGGTTCGATCTCGCCCTTGATGACGGTGGGATCGGACGCCTGGCCCGGCGGGTTCGGCGCGCTATCGCGAAGTGGTTGGTCGGGTACGGTCTCACCGCGAATCACCGTGTCGCCCTCCATCTTCGCCCGCATCACCTTCAGGTCGATCCCGGAGCGGGCCGCTCGCCGCGTGATGAACAGCCCCAGCAGGCCGCGGGCCAGCGGACGGGTGAAGGGCAGCAGGAAGATCAGCCCGAAGACATCGGTGAAGAACCCGGGCAGCATCACCAGGACGCCGCCGACCACGATCAGCGCCGGGTCGAGCAGTTCACCGCCGGGCAGACGTCCGGAGGCGACCGACTCGTTGAGTGCCCGCCAGGCCTTGGCGCCCTCGCGGCGCATCAGCCAGCCGCCGAGAAGCGCCTGCAGCACCAGGATGCCGATCGTGGGCAGGACCCCGATCAGCTGACCGACACTGACCAGCAGCCAGACCTCGATGATCGGGACGGTCAGGAAGAACAGCAGCACCAGCGGGGCGAGCCAGGGCCGCCGGCCGCGCACGGGCTGCGGGGTGGTCATTTGCCGGCGTCCGGCTTGTCGTCGGTGAGCTTCGTCGATTCGCGACGGATCGTGCTGCTCAGCTCGGCCACCGCGGCGCTGGCCCGCTGGGCGTACTTCTCGACCTCGGGGCCGAGTCGTTCGGCGGCGTCCGCGGCCAGCTTGCTCACCTCGTGGCTCAGCCGCTGCGCCTCGGCGACCACCTTCTCGGTGACCTCGCCGGCCACCTTTGGGGCCTCATCGCGAGCGAACCCCAGCCACTGTTTCGCCTGCTGGCTGCGGTGCTTCAGGCCCCAGCGGGTGGTCAGCAGCATTGCCTCGACAGCGATGCCCCCGCTCATCTTGGAGTCGCCGCGTTCGCGCTCGATGAACTCGATCGGGACCTCCGTGACGCGGAAGCCGCGCTCGATCGCCCGCCGGGCGAGGTCGATCTGGAAGGCGTACCCGGCCGACTCGATGGTGTCCAGGTCGATCCCGCGCAGGGTGTCGGCGCGGAACGCGGAGAAGCCCCCGGTGACATCGCGGACCGGCACGCCCAGCATCATCCGCGACCACAGTGAACCGCCGACCGAGATCGCCTTGCGATGCCAGGGCCAGTTCTTCACCGAACCGCCCTTCACCCAGCGCGAACCCTTCACCATGTCGGCGTCCTTGAGTGCACGCAGCATGCTGGGCAGCTGCTCCGGTTGGTGGGAACCGTCGGCGTCGTGCTCGACCAGGACGCCGTAGCCGCGCTCGAGTCCCCAGGCGAAGCCGGCCAGGTAGGTCGCACCCAGCCCTTCCTTGGCCACCCGGTGCAGGACGTGCACCTGGTCGTCGCCGGCCACCAGATCGTCGGCGATCCGGCCGGTGCCGTCCGGGGAGTTGTCGTCCGCGATCAGCACGTCGGCGTCCGGCACCGCGGTCCGCAGCCGTTGCACGATCGGGATGATGTTTCTCGGCCTCGTTGTAGGTGGGAATGATGACGAGCACCTTGCCCAGTTCGGCCCACTCGGGGGACGGGGTGGCGTTGCTCGCGGTTTCAGTCACGGGTTCTCCTGGTTCGATACAGAGGCTCCATTCTGCCGCACCCAGAAACGGTCCAGCTCTGCGGCGAGCTCGGCGGGTCGCTCCAAAGGAACCAGGGTGCGGGCGCCGGCGATGGTGACCGCTCGGGCGTCCGGGACGGCTGCGGCCGCGCGTCGGGCGTCTTCGGGCGACCAGTCCCCGCGGTCGTCGCCGGCCACGAACAGGGTCGGCACGCCGATCCGGGGCAGGGCCGCGCTGACGTCCACCCGGTCGACGATGAACGAACGCAGCGCCAGCGAGAGGCTGCGCCGGGTCGGGCGCGCCAGGCTGGCCCGGACCACACCGGCGATCCGCGGGTCGGCAGCCGAGGCATCGGTGAGCAATGCCCCGAAGATGGCACTCCGCACCGGTCCGACCGGCCCGAAAGTGCGCAGCAGTGGTCCGAGCAGCGCGACCTGGCGGCGCAGCGCCGCCGGGACCGGCTCGGGCGGTGCGCTGATCGCCACGAAACTGCGCAACACCCTGGGCTGACTAGCTAGTTCGTAGCCGACATGGCCGCCGAAGGCGTTGCCCACCCAGTCCACCGGGCCGGCGTCCAGGCCCAGCGACGGCAGCTGCTCGAGCAGATCGGACGCCGCCGCGGCCGCCTCGGCGATGCTGCTGCGCCGGGTGAGGGGCTCGCTGCGGCCCAGGCCCGGTCCGTCCACCAGCACCAAGGTGCGGCCGGTGATCAGCTCTGCCAGGTCGTCCCAGGTGTGGCTGTCGACGAACATCGACGGCCAGAGCACGGTCACCGGTCCCTCCCCCAGTACCCGGACGGCCAGCCGGCCCAGCCGGGTCGGGACGAGGTGATCTCGTTGCGCGGTAGCGGACACGGTCGCTCCATTTCGAGTTAGCATGACTGACATGAATAAGCGACGGTACCGCATGACAGAGCGCGCCGCCACCGTGGAACGGACGACGGACCGCATCCTCGACGCGGCGCTGCGGCATTACGCCGTCACGCCCTACGTCGATCTCCGCCTGGACGACCTGGCCGCCGACGCCGAGGTCACGGTGCAGACCCTGGTCCGCCGGTTCGGCGGGAAGGCCGGGCTGATCGTCGCGCTGGTCGAACGCGAACTCGGCCGGCTCGCCGCTGCTCGTGCCGCCAGTCGCGGCGCCGCCGTGCCCGAGCTGCTGGGCGAACTGGTGGCCCACTACGAACGGTATGGCGATCTGATCCTGAAGCTGTACGGCGAGGCACCGCTGGTCCCGGGCCTCGCCGAACGCGCCGCCGAGGCGCGCGCTTTCCATGTCGACTGGTGTCGGCAGCGGTTCGGCGCGCTGGTGGCCCCGGCGTCCGGACCGGAGACGGACCGCCGGATCGCTGCCGCCGTGGCGGTGTGTGACGCGACCACCTGGCGCATCCTGCGCCGGGACGGCAAACTCGAACCCGCTGAGGTCGAACTCACCCTGCGGGAACTGCTGGCCGCCGCCCTAGGCGCGCCGCCGGACCCGCACGAGAACGCCGGCCAGGGTGAGCGCGGTCACCGCGATGATCACCGTTTCCAGGACCCCGGAGAATCGGACGGCCGGCGTCTCGCCGGCGCGCAGCGGCAGCTCGACCACGCCGGAGGCGGGCTGGAACTCGGGCACGGTGAAGGCGACACTGCCGTCCGGGCGGATCAGCCCTGAGGTGCCGGTGGTGGTGACCACCAGGATCTCGCGGCGCAGTTCGGCGGCGCGGGCTCGGGTGATGGTGAACTGCTGCGCGACCTGGCGGGTGCCGACGTACATCGCGTTGCTGCTCTGCACCACGTTGAGCTGCGCTCCCCCGCGAACCGTGTCGTGCACGGTGGAGTCGTAGGCCAACTCGTAGCAGATGATGTCGCCGACCTGGATGGTCCGCCCGGGCAGGTCCACCGGCAGCACGCCGGGTCCGGTGCCGGGGATCGACTGGGCGCCCACGTAACTCACCACCGGAAACAGCGGCTCGAGGAACGACCGCAGCGGCACCCACTCACCGAACGGCACCAGATTGCGTTTGTCGTAGCGGGCGCCCGGCCCGAGGCCCGGGTACCAGACGATGGCGGACGTCTGTCGCTGGTAGGCCGCCGGGTTCTCGGTGATGGTGCCGATCATTATCGGGACGCCGACCGCACCGACCGCGGTGCCCACCGCGGCACCGGTCTGGACGTCCCGGAAGGGATCCATGTCGGTGCCGTTCTCCGGCCAGACCACGAAGTCCGGCTTGGGCAGGTTGCCCGCGGCGACCTTGGCGGCCAGTCGCTGGGTCTCGGCGAGGTGGTTGTAGGTCAGGGTGCGGGGGGCTCCGAGGCCGTAGATGCCGCCGCCCGGCGCGTTGCCCTGTACGTATCCGACCCGCACGCTGCCCTGCTCGACGCCGGCCGGCACCAGCAGCCCGCCCAGTCCGCTGGCCAGCACCGCGAGCGCGGCCAGCGCACCGAGCAGGCGACGCCGCCCGGTCTCGGCGAGAACCGCCCAGGCCAGCAGCTGAGCGACCAGGGCGAGCGCGAACCCGGCACCGGGGACACCGACCAGCGGCAGCAGGCCGGCCAGCGGCGAATCGACGGTGGTGTACCCGAGCCGCAGCCAGGGGAAGCCACCGAACGGCACGTTGCCGATCAGGTACTCGATCGAGACCCAGCAGCCGGCCGCCAGCACCGGCCAGAACCGGACCCGTCCGGCCAGCCGCAGCAGGACGCCCAGCAGCGCCAGGTAGCAGGCCTCCAGCGCGGCGAGCCCGACCATTGCCCCGACGAAGATCACGCTCATCCAGGTGATGCCGGTCAGGTACCAGGCCAGTCCGAAACAGAACCCGGTGCCCGCGGCCTGCCACCAGCTCGGCGCGGGCAGTGCGAGCAGGGTCAGTGCGGCCACGGCCACGATGAGAACCGGCCACCAGCCGGTGGGAGCGAAACCGAGGGTTGCCGTGGCGCCGGCCAGAACCGCCAGCGAACTACGTGCCCACCACGGCAGTGCGCGCAGGCGGTCGGTCACGAGCCGCAATGCTACCCAGTGGGCACTACAGCACGGCGCGGCCGCGGAACGGCACCGAGAGCACCAGGGTGGTGTGGGTGGAGGCGCCGGCGGCGAGCCGGATCTGGCCGAGCAGGGTCTCCAGCGCGGCCGGGGTCTCGACCTGCACGATCAAGATGTAGCTGGCGTCGCCGGCCACCGAGTAGCAGGACACCACATTGGGCAGTGGGGCGAGGCGCTCGGGAATCTGCTCGTCGGTGGCCGGGTCGGTGCCGTTGAGCGCGATGAAGGCGGTGAGGGCGAGACCGAGCGCCTCGGCACTGAGTTCGGCCCGGTAGCCGGTGATCAGGCCGCGTTGCTCCAGCCTGCGGACCCGCTGCTGCGCCGCCGAGGTCGACAGGCCGGTTTCGCGTCCGATGTCGGTGTAGGACATCCGGCCATCCTTCGACAGCAGCGCGAGAATCTGGCGGTCCGTGCTCTCCATGGGCTAATCGTGTCACGATATGCGGATGGAACCGGCATTTTTGCAGCTTTACGACACCGCTTCGCTGTATTTCCGGGCTTTTTTCGGTCTGCCCACCTCGTTGCGCGCGGCCGACGGACAGCCGGTCAACGCCGTCCGGGGGCTGCTCGACTTCATGGCCCGGTTCATCACCGACTACCGGCCCACCCACGCCGCCGCCTGCTGGGACAACGACTGGCGTCCGGCGTGGCGGGTCGACCTGGTGCCCAGCTACAAGGCGCATCGCGTGCTGTCCGGCACGGTCGAGGTGGTGCCGGACGAGCTCAGTCCACAGGTGCCACTGATCCGCGCGGTGCTGGACGCGCTGGGCATCCCGATCGTCGGCGCGGACGGCTACGAGGCCGACGATGTGATCGGCACCCTGGCCTCCACCGCGTCCGGCCCGGTGGACGTGATCACCGGCGACCGGGACCTGTTCCAGTTGATCGACGACAGCCGCCAGATCCGGGTGCTGTCGGTGGTGAAGGGCGTGCGCAACCATGAGCGGGTGACCGACGAGGCCTTGCGGCAGCGCTACGGCATCGACGGCGCCGGCTATGCCGACTTCGCCACCCTGCGCGGCGACGCCTCGGACGGCCTGCCCGGGGTGGCCGGGATCGGTGAGAAGACCGCTGCCCGGCTGATCGCCGACTACGGCGATCTGGAAGGGGTCCTGGGGGCGGCGTCGGCGAAGCGGCTCTCCCCCGCACTCACCAACCGGCTGGCGGCCGGCGTCGACTACCTCGCCGGGGCCCGCGAGGTGGTCCGGGTGCGCCGCGACCTGCCGCTGGGACTCGGCCCGGACGACCTGCTGCTGCCCACCGAGCCGGTGCAGCCGGAACTCTTCGCAGAACTGGCCGAGTTGCTTAGTCTGGGCGGCCCCGCGGAGCGCATCGTTGCCGCTCTCGCGCTCAATCGGTGACTCACTCGTGTCGCCTACCGCTGTTTCCGGAGTCGGGTTAGGCTGGGGCCGTCCTCAGCCGATGGAGGGTTGCCATGAGCAGTCTGCGCGCACGCGTCGAACCGCTCGCCGGCGTCCGGATAGCCCCTGAGGAGAGTCTGCTACCAGTCCTTGGTGCTGCCACCGTTCCGCGCTTGCGCGGGACGGTTTTTCTTTTGTCGCCCGACGCCCGCATCGGGGAGGGAGTTCGCGGATGGCCGTCCTGATCCTCAACACCGACAACACCGCGTTGCACACCGTCTCGCTGCAGCACGCAATCGGCATGCTGCTGCGGAAGGTGGCGGTGATCGAGTCCGCACACACCGATCTGGTCTTCGGCGGCTACCCGCAACCGCAGGTGCTGCGGCTGGTCCGCTACGTCAAGACCACGTTCCTGTACGGGCGGGCACCGGGCTGGACCAAGCGCGGGGTGCTGAAACGGGACGGCCACCGCTGCGGCTACTGCGGGGACCGGGCAGCCACCGTCGACCACATCGTGCCGATCTCCAGGGGTGGCCGGAACACCTGGAAGAACACCGTCGCCGCGTGTCACGGCTGCAATTCCCGGAAAGCCAACCGGACGCCCGCCGAGGCCGGAATGCCGCTGCGGACGAAGGCCTACGCCCCCAGCCGAATCCAGCTGATGGCTGCCTGAATGAGCTAGCCCCGGCCGAGTACGTAGACGGCGGCACCCGCCCGAAGGTTCGCCGCGCGCAGCCGCTTGCCCAGCGGTTCGCCGGCCAATGACAGATTGATCCGTTGCTCGATCTCGAGTCCGAGGCGAGCGAACAGGTCCTCCAGGTCGACCAGGGTGGTGAACCGCAGGTTGGGGGTGTCGTACCACGAGTACGGCAACTCCCGCGACATCGGCATCCGGCCGCGCAGCAGCATCAGCCGGTGCTGCAGCAGGCCGAAGTTCGGCACCGAGACGATCAGTCGCCCGGCGATCCGGATCATCTCGCGCAGCACCACCTCGGGACGGCGGATGGTCTGGATCGTCCGGGACAGCACGACGGTGTCATAGGACGCCGCGGCGAACAGCCCCAGGTCGGCGTCCAGGTCGAGCTCCATCACCGGGACGCCGGACGAGATCGCGGCCAGCACCTTGTCGGGATCGATCTCGACCCCGGTGCCGGTACAGCCGTGCTCGGTGATCAGGTGGTTCAACAGGGAGCCGTCGCCGCAGCCCAGGTCGAGCACCCGGGTGGCGTCGGGCACCAGGTGGGCGATCAGGTTCAGGTCGGGACGCAGGTTCATCGCAGCCCCTCGCTCAGCGTCCGGTCGAACCAGGCCCGCAACGTCTGGTGATAGCGGGCGACCGGCAACAGGAAGGAGTCATGCCCGGAACTGGCCGGGATCTCCCGGAAGGTGACCGGTTGCCGGGCGTGCTCGAGGTGCCGGACGATCCGGCGGGAGTGATGGGTGCTGAACCGCCAGTCGGTGTCGAACGACAGCACCAGGAATTTCACCGGGTCGGCCTCGATGGCGTCGGTGGAGTTCGGACGGCTGAACGGGTCGAAGTAGTCCATCACCCGGGACAGGTACAGGTACGACAACGCGTCGAACCGGTCGATGAACACCCGGCCCTGGTGGTCGAGGTAGCTCTCCACGGCGAAGTCGATGCCGAATCCGGGCTTGTCGCGTTCCGGGTGCGGGGTGCGGCCGAACTTCTCGCTGAACGCGTCCTCGCTGAGATAGGTGATGTGCGCCATCATCCGCGCGGTGCGCAGGCCGAGCCGCGGCACCAGCCCGGTCTCGGCGTAGCGTCCGTCGTTGAAGTCGGGGTCGTCCATGATGGCCCGCCGGGCCACCGCCGAGAAGGCGATGTTCTGGGCGTTCAACCGCGACGACGCGGCGATGACGGCGGCGTTCGCGATCTGTTCGGGGTGGAGCAGGGACCACTCCAGCACCTGCATGCCGCCGAGTGAGCCGCCCAGTGCGATCAGCAGCCGCTCGATGCCCAGGTGCGCGAGCAGCGCCCGGTGCACGGCGACGAAGTCGGCCATGTCGAGCAGCGGGAAGTCCAGCCCGTAGGCGCGTCCGGTGGCCGGGTCGGTCGAGGCCGGCCCGGTCGTGCCCTGGCAGCCGCCGAGCAGGTTGGCGCAGATGACGAAGAACCGGTTGGTGTCCAGCGGCTTCCCGGGACCGATCAGGTTGTCCCACCAGCCGGGTCGTCGGGCGCCCGGGTGGAAGCCGGCGGCATGGGCGTCACCGGTCAGCGCATGGCAGATGAAGACCGCGTTGTCGCGGCCGGGTGCCAGCGTGCCGTAGGTCTCGTAGGCCACGTCGACCGGTCCCAACGCCGACCCCCCGGAGAGGATCAGTGGGTCGTCGTCGGTGAACAGCCGGACGTGGTGGGTCTCGACCAGGCCGAGAGAGCCGTTGTCGGTCATGCCGTCAGAACTGTGCCAGTGCCTGGTCGAGGTCGGCGATCAGGTCATCGATGTTCTCGATGCCGACGGAGAGCCGGACCATCTCCGGTGCGACGCCGGCCGCGGCCAGCTCGTCCTCGGTGAGTTGGCTGTGCGTGGTGGACGCGTTGTGGATGACCAGGGATTTGGCATCCCCGATGTTGGCCAGGTGGCTGAACAGCTGCAGCGACTCGACAAACGTCGACCCGCCCTCGCGTCCGGCCTTCAGCCCGAACGAGACGATGCCGGACGCCCCGCGCGGCAGGATCCGCTGCGTGGTGGCGTGCCATTGCGACGACTTCAGCCCCGGGTAGTTCACCCACGCGACCGCCGGGTGGTTCTCCAGGTACTCGGCGACGGCGAGCGCGTTGCTGCTGTGCCGCTCCATCCGCAGATGCAGGGTCTCCAGGCCCTGCAGGAACAGCCACGAGTTCAGCGGCGCGACCGCGGCACCGGTGTTGCGCAGCAGCACCGTCCGGGCCCGGATGATGTAGGCGAGGTTGCCCACCGCCTCGGTCCAGACCACCTCGTGGTAGGCGTGGTCGGGCTTGGTGAGTCCGGGGAACCGGTCGGCGTGGGCCGTCCAGTCGAAGTTGCCGGAATCGACGATCACGCCGCCGATCGAGGTGCCGTGGCCGCCGATGTACTTGGTGGCGGCGTGCACCGCGACGTCGACGCCGTGCTCGAACACCCGGCACAGGTACGGCGTCGGCACCGTGTTGTCGACGATGAACGGCAGCCCGTGGGCGTGCGCGGCGGCCGACCAGGCGTCCAGGTCGACCACGTTGACCAGCGGGTTGCCGACGGTCTCGCCGAAGACCAGCTTGGTCCGCTCGTCGACGTACTGGGCCAGCTCCTCGGGCTTCTCTGGGTCGACGAAGCGCACTTCGATGCCGAACTGCGGCAGGGTGTGCGCGAACAGCGCGTAGGTGCCGCCGTAGAGGGTGGAGAGCGCGACGATGTTGTCGCCCGCGTAGGTCAGGTTCAGTACCGCATAGGTGATCGCCGACGCTCCGGACGCCGTGGCCAGCGCGCCGACCCCGCCTTCGAGTGCCGCCATTCGGGTCTCGAAGACACTCTGAGTCGGGTTCATGATGCGGGTGTAGATGTTGCCCGGCACCTTCAACGCGAACAGGTCGGCGGCGTGCTCGGTGTTGTCGAACACGTAGGAAGTGGTCTGGTAGATCGGCACCGCACGGGCGTTGGTCGCCGGATCGGCGTCCTCCTGGCCAGCATGCACGGCCAGCGTCTCGGGCTGGTAGGTCATCGTGGGCTCACCCTTCAGTGGACAACCCGGTCAGCGTAGCGGCTGCGCCCGGCTCACTCCGACGCCGGACGAGTACCGGAAGCGACAGTGCGGAGCACCTCGTGCTGGGCGCCGGAACGCCGCAGTTGAGAGCGGACCAGATGGAACGCGGTGACCTCGAAGGCAGCCGGGGGGAAGCTGTCCACGATGCGCAACCAGCGGGTCAGCTCGCCTGGCTGCCGTCGCCGGGCCACGGTCAGGTGGGGCAGGTGTTTGGCGTTGTCGGACGGCACCCCGACACGGTCGGCAGCGGTCCGGACGCGGCGGCTGAGCGCGCTCAACTGAGCCGAGCCGTCCGTCACGCCGCGGTACAGCACGCGTCCGGCGGCCGGGTTCGGGAAGGCGCCCGCGCCGTCCAGGACGAGCCGGAACGGGTCCACCCGGACGTCGTCGAGGGCGTCGGCCAGAGCGTCCACCCGGTCGTCGCGGACGTCGCCGAAGAAGGCCAGGGTGAGGTGCCAGGTCTCGCGGGATTGCCACCGCAGTTCAGGATCGGCGTCGCGGCGGGGCTCGACGAAGACGTCCAGGGCATCGAGGACGGCTGCCGGTGGCACGACCGCCACGAACAGGCGCATTGTCATCGCCGCGAATTGTAGGGCGGTTGCGGCCCGGTGCCACAATGAGTCGTTCAGGTTCACCGTGGAAGGACACTCATGGCAGCGATCAAGGACCGCCTCAAGCAGGAACTGGTGGCGGCGCTGAAGGCGCACGACGACGTCCGCAAGTCGACCGTCCGGATGGCGCTGGCAGCGATCGCCAACGAGGAGGTGGCCGGAAAGACGGCGAAGGAGCTGACCGAGGCCGAGGAGCAGGCGGTGCTGACCCGCGAGGTCTCCAAGCGGAAGGACTCCGCGGAGGCGTACACCGGCGGGAACCGTCCGGAACTGGCCGAAAAGGAGCTCGCCGAGGCCGCCATCCTGGCGGAGTTCCTGCCCGAACAGCTCACCGAGGCCCAACTCGCCGCCATCGTCGACGAGGAGGTCGCCGCGGTCGCCGCCACCCTGGGCGCCCAGCCGACCATGCGCCAGATGGGTCTGGTGATGAAGGCCGTCACCCCGCGGATCACCGGTCGCGGCGACGGCAAGACCGTCGCCGCGCTGGTGAAGGCCGCCCTCGGGTAAACGATCGTGGCCAAGAACCCGCCGGGCGTCACCGAAGCGCCAAGTCGTCGGCTGCCGTGGAGCGTCCGATTTGCGGTGCTGCTGGTCATCGCCGGGTTCGTGCTGGCCTGGAACCACTTCCCGGGATCGTCTCCTACCACGCGCGGCGGCGAGCTGGTCAGCCGCGCGCGGAGCGCCGACCAGCCGGCCGGACGTTAGGGCTGGCTCAGTTTGGTTCCTCCTCGCCTATGAAACTCGCTTGCCATCGCTTGTTCGAAAACCTATAATCGAACACATGATCCAGAGTCTCGCGGCGGGCGGCACCGCTGTCGAGCGCCTGCGCTACTCGATGGAGCTGCGGCGAAAGGCCGACGCAGAAGAGATGCGGGCGCTGGCCGATCTCACCGTTGAGCACTCCTGGACGACGACCGACGAATACGACGTGGTCGGCGAGCATCCGGTCCGGCTCGGCGCCGACGGCAGCCGGCTGGTCGGCGAGTTCCTGCCGATGGAGGTCGCGGCGATCAAGGGCATCTCGGTGACGGCGGCGACCTGGTTGCTTCGAGATGTGCTCAATCTGCAGGCGCGCCACCCGAATCTGTGGCGCGCGGTCCAGGCTGGAAACGTCGCGCCGTTCAAGGGTTTCCGGATCGCCCAGCTGGCTGCCCGGTACGAGTTGACCCAGGAGCAGACCCTCGCCGTCGACGCGAAACTGGCCGGCAAGATCGACCGGGTCAGCTGGGCGCGGCTGCAGCGCCTCACCCGCGGCCTGATCGGCCAGCTCGCCGCGGACAAGATCGCCGCCGCCTCGCGGGCCGCTCGGGAGGCCCGGTTCGTGCGCAGCGATCCGTGCGATGAGGCAGTGGTGACCGAGGTGTGGGCGAGGCTCGACACCGCCGATGCCCAACAGCTCGAAGCGAGCATCCAGGCGATCGCGAAAGCTCTTGGCAGCCAGGGCGACACCGACAATCTCGACCTGCGCCGAGCGAAGGCGCTCGGCATCCTCGCCACCCCGGCTCGAGCCCAAGCTCTCCTCGAAGGCTCCGACGACTCCCGCTATCTACCGCGCACCAAGGTGTACCTGCACCTCACACCCGACGGCCCGGTGGCGCGCAGTGAGACCCTCGGGCCGCTCGCCCGCGCCCAACTCGCGGAGCTGTTCGGCACCCACCGGATCACCGTCACCCCCGTTCTGCACGCCGACGCCGGCCAGGCCGTGGACTGCTACGAGATACCCGAGCGGACCCGCGAGGCAGTCGTACTACGCGACGTGTGCGAGGTCTTTCCCTACTCCTCGCGGACGGCTCGCCGTCTCGATCTCGACCACACGCAGCCCTACCGGGCCGGAGCAGCCGGACAGACCCGGCCCGACAATCTCGGGCCGCTCACACGCCGCGTCCACCGCGCCAAGACCGCGGGACGGTGGCGGCTGCGACAACCGCGAGGCGGAGTCTTTTGGTGGAAGTCCCCCACCGGACAGCAGTACCGGGTCTCGCCCGACGGCACCTGCGATCTGCGCGGCTGGTCACCACTGGAACGAAAGGTCAGCTGGCTACTCGACAGCGGCTAGCAGGCGTGCCGTAGTGTTCGGCCATGAAACGCCTGCTGACGCTGATGTCGCTGATGGTTTTGAGCGCCTGCACGATCGGCCAACCCGCCGCGACCCCGGTGCCGTCGGCGTCCCCGACCATCACCGAGGCGTCACCCAGCCCGTCGCCGGAGCCGACTGAGACGTCCACCACGTCGGCGTCGCCGTCGGAGTCCCCATCTGAGTCTCCGTCCGGCTCACCCGAGCCGAGCCCGCAACCGACAGACGCACCGTCCGGCGACCCGAGCGCAACACCCACCCCGTCGCCGTCGCCGGGCTCGGCGGGTACCTTCCGGGCGCCGGGCGAAGTGCTTGACCTCGGCGGCGAGGTGACCATCACCGTGCTGGACAGCAGGCGCGCCAAGGTCGCCGGCCACCGTGGCAACCAGGTGTTGACGATGGTCAAGAGCTGCAACGTGTCGGCGGCCGCCGGCATCGAACTGAGCTGGGACACCTGGGTGCTCCTCGGGCCCGACAGCGAGGAGTACCCGGCGAGCACCACCCGCGGCAACTCCGAACCGGCGCCCGTCTACCCCAACAGCAGCGGCCGGCTCTACAAGCCCGGGCAGTGCGCCAAGGGCTGGATCGTCTTCGACGTGCCCAACGGCGTGAAGCTGTCCGGCGTCCGCTACATGAACAGCAACGGTGACTCCGGGCAGTGGCGGCTGAACGCGAACATCTGAGGTCGAGGCCCGGCGCCTCCCAGATCGGCGCGAGCTTGACGAGCATTGACGGCGCCGGAGTAGATCGGACTAGTCCAGATGCCGTGATGCCTCTCGCCGCTCTGGGTGAGGGCCTCGCTCTCGGATGGCGCTTCCTGAGCGACAGCACAGCAACTGCGAACGCACCGACTCCAATCGGTTGCCCAGTCAAGACGCCCGCCCAGCGACGAGACCGAGTTTGGCCCGTGCCCTAGTCCAGTTCGCGGCTCGACCTTGACCATCGCGACAAGGCGACTGGTCCTCAACTGGCCCACGAAGCTAGACGATGCGCCGCCAGGCAAGCGGATCGACGATCGCTCAGAGCCAAAGTGACGCTACGTGTGGTGCAACCAAATGCGACAGCGCGTTCCTAGAGTCGATAGCCCTGAGCGTCGATGCGTCGCAGAGTCAAATCAATTTCCCGCCATGTCCGTTCAAAATCCTCAAGATATGACTGCTCTTTGGCTCTGGCGCCGAAAGTCGCGAGACAGACAATCGCAACGGCCACGACCGTCTCGTCGTCCTCGTCGAAGAGCCGGAACTCGATTGTCGAACTCTTGGGTGTTCGACCTCGGCCGCCAATAATTCCGGCAGAGAAGTCCGGCCCCCGCAACTCGGGCGACTTTCGAGTCGACGAGTTCGCGATGCGCTCGTCTGGAGGATACAGCCTTCCCCCGCCCTGGCGAGAGACTGTGGCGCGTAGTGTTGCTTCAGCCGCGGTTATTGGATACTGCACGTCGTACCATCTTGCCGGCATTCCACTCCTTAGATTGATCTAGAGTCCGATGTTGTGTTTCTCGTCCAGCGGGGTTCGCCGGGTTTGGCTCCACCACCCTCGATAGCAGCGTGCTCGAGCCCGCGTGAAACCGCGATTTGTGAGCCCCTGTGCTACGGCCACCCACGAGGAACCGATGTATCGACGTATTGCCCTATACGTTCACGTCCCTAGCGGCGATCCGGCGCGGATCGTGGCGACGCCTTACCATGAATCATGCATGATAGCCACTACCGATAGGAAAGTCACATGACTGCATCATATTTCTGCTGTAACATCTGAACTGTGACTAGAAATTGGCAAAGGGAGCCATCGATAGGAGGAACGTCGGTGGGCGCATTATTCATCTTAGAGGGCGCCTGCCGCGCTTAGACGTCGCCTCGTCGAAGCGATAGCGTTCATTTGCCGACAAGCTGCTGCGGCCCTTGAGTGCGGCCTTGAGTAATACCGCGTCGTCGTCAGAGTATGCTCTGTCTAGGATCGAATTTAGTTCGGAAGCGAAAGGTTGGTGGCCGCTAGACTGGATCTTCTCCAGTTCGCCAATATCATTCGAAGAGAGTGAAGCCACCCTGCGGGCGCGGCTAAGTAGCCTCTTTCGGTCTGAGTCATCCATCTAAATTTACCTCCATCTAGTCTGGCAGATCGGACGTCTTCCGCCGTTGGGGAGTAGGTTCTGACCCCCTCGTGATGGTCGACGCTCCCCACCGTTGCGAACCCTTGTGCGACATCAAAGTCCCGCGACTCCCTCAAGCATCCGCGTGAGTCGAGCGACTAGGAGAGGGATATATCCCACTCCCAACCGCGCGTCACTCTACTGGGCTGAGGGTGTGAAGGCGGACAAATCCCACCAACGAACTCACGTGTCGGCCGCGAGCGGGCCGCCGGGGCTGCATCCGGCGCCCGACCTGAACTGGACGGCGTGGCGAGCCCACGTCAAAGAGCTCAAGTCGGCCGCGGGCCTGTCGATCAACGACCTGGCGGGCCGCTCCGGCCTGGACCGTTCGACGGTGCTTGAGCTACTGGGCGGACGGCGCGGAGTGGGCAGTGCCCGGGTGGACACGCTGTGGGCGCTCGCCTGGGCGTTGGAGGTCGACGATTTCGCCAGTTTCCTGGCGCCTCTGACGACCGACCGCGGCAGCACTCACTAGCGGGGCGTTCAGTTCCCCGGCCGCAGCTTAGGTGACGGATGTCCGAGGCGTCCGGCGCAGATCGTCCAGCGACGCCGCGCCCTGCCTTAGCCACCTTCGCCCAGGCGGGCTACCGGAGCGGAAGAAAGATCAGCCACAGAGTTCCCAGGAGTGCGAACAACAGGATGCCGCCGCGGAACAGGACGGATGGATGCACGGGCAGAGTCACGTTCACTCCCGGGTTGAGAACCGTTTCCCGGTACGAGACTCACCGGCGTCGGCCTGATACCACTTGCCGCCAGGTATTTAGGAAACGTCTGGCATGCATAATCGGTGGGCTGAACTAGGCTGACCGCACGAAGGAGGCAGACATGGCGGGGCACTCCCACGACCACGGCCGTCCGCACGCCGGCGCCGTCCACCGGTGGCGGCTGCAGGCCGCGCTGGCGCTGACCGGCACCTTTTTCGTGGTCGAACTCGTCGCCGGCATCTGGTCGGGGTCGCTCACCGTGCTGTCCGACGCCGGCCACATGGCCGCGGACACCGTGGGATTGGCGGTGGCGCTGACCGCTTCACACTGGGCGACCCGTCCCGACAGCACCGGACGACGCACCTACGGCCGCTATCGCGCCGAGATCTTCGCTGCCGGAATCAGCGTGCTGCTGATGATCGGGGTGTGCGGCTACGTGTTGGTCAACGCCGTGCAGCGGTTCGGCTCTCCGGTCGAGGTACCCGCCGGCGTCCTGATGGTCGTCGGCGTGGTCGGCCTGCTGGTCAACCTGGTTGCGCTGGCGCTGCTGCGCGGCGGATCGGCGGAGAACCTGAACGTCAAGGGCGCCTACCTTGAGGTGCTGGCCGATGCGCTCGGCTCGGTCGGTGTGCTCACCGCCGGATTGCTCACCTGGCTGACCGGATCGCTGCTGTGGGACCCGATCCTGGCTCTCGCGCTGGCCGGGTTCGTCGGCGTCCGGGCGGTGCGGCTGGGACGCGAGGTGCTGGGCGTCCTCGGCCAGTCGGCCCCGGCCGGCATCGACCCGGCCGACGCGCAGCACCGGCTGGCGGCGGTCGACGGCGTGGACGAGGTGCACGACCTGCACCTGTGGACGCTGACCTCGGGCATGAACGTCGCCACCGCGCACCTGGTCAGCGCCCGCGACGCCGACCCCGCCGCCGTCCTGGTGGCCGCCAGCGAGGTGCTGCGCGAGGACTTCGGGATCGACCACGCCACCCTGCAGGTGGAGCCCTCGGGCTCGGACGCCTGCCAGGGCACCGCCTGGTAGGCGATGCCCCGGCTGCTGGTCAGACCTTCTTCGACTGGGTCAGCCAGGCGGCCAGCTGATCCATCGACTTGGCCTGCGCCGAGTAGTCCATGGACGTGTAGGCGTTGGGGAACACCTGGCCGGCGCGCAGCGCCGGATGCTTGGCGAAAGTGGCCTGCTTGTTCAGGTCATCAACCTGATACCCCTCGACCGAGAGCAGGATCACGTCGCCGGTCATGGCTTTTCCGGCGTTCTCCCAGCTGTAGATGTCCCAGTAGTAGGGACCGTCGGGCTTGAGTTCGGTCAGCTTCACCCCGAGGCTCTTGTACAGCTCGGTCTGCGGCTCGTCCTCGGGCTTCACCAGGTACACGCCATCGGCGTCGGCGTACATCGTGGTGATCTCCAAGCCGGAGGCGGCGGCTTCCCGGAGTTTGCCGGCGGCCGCGTCGAAGCTGGCTTTGGCTGCGTCCACTTTGGCCTGCTCGGCGCCGAGGGCGACCGCGAGCCTGGCATTGCTGGCGATCACGTCGAGACCCTTTCCGCCCACCTTCACCGCCGCCACCGGGGCGAGTTCGAGCACCTTCTTCTGCTGCTCCAGGTCCTTCAGGCCGTAGTAGGCGGCCTTGGGATCGATGGTCCCCTCCCGGTCGCTGGGATACACGGCGGTGACGATCAGGTCCGGCTGGGCTTCGGCCAGCCCCTCAAGGTCGATCTCACCGTAGGAGTTGCCGAGGATCTTGACCGCGGACAGGTCGTAGCCGGCGAAACGCGGGTCCTTCTTCACGTCGACCCGGCCGAACACGGCGACCGGCTGCACTCCGTAGGAGAGCAGCGACAGCACCTGGTCGGCGAATCCGGCGATCCGCTCGGGCTTGCGGTCGAGGGTGATGGTCTTGCCGGTGTCGTCGGTATAGCTCCATCCGGCCGGAGCCGATGTCGAGGCCGGCGCGGACGCGGTCGGTGCGCCGGCTCCGCTGCTGCAGGCTGCCAGCACCAGCACGCCCAGTAAGACGCCCACAAACGGGCGCAACTTCCTGATCAGGTTCATGCTGACAAAGGTTAGCCTAACCTAACTGTGCCGGAGGGGCCGTCCGTTGCGGCTCGATCGGGTCGAGTGGCACCACCAGCGGCCGTCCGGACGCCGGATCGGGAATGACCAGGGCATCAAGCCCGAAGGCGGTGGCGAGCACCTCGGGGGTGATCACCTGCCAGGGTGCCCCGTCGGCGAGCACGCCGCCGTCGTGCAGCACGATCAGCCGATCCGAGAACCGTGCGGCCAGCGAGAGATCGTGCAGCACCATCACGATCGTGCTGCCCCGCTCGGCGTTGATCTGCCGCACCAGCCGGAGCACGTCCAGCTGGTGGCTCAGGTCCAGGAAGGTGGTCGGTTCGTCGAGCAGGATCACCGGGGCGTCCTGGGCCAGCACGAGGGCGATCCAGGCCCGCTGCAACTGGCCGCCGGACAGCGCACCCACGTCCCGGTCGGCCAGCGCGGTCATCGACGTGGACGCGAGCGCCTCCGCCACCTTCGCGGCGTCGGCGGCGCTCCACGGTCGAAGCAGGGTCTGATGCGGGTGCCGGCCGCGCATCACCAGGTCTGCGACGGTGGTGGCGGCCGGCGTCAGCGGCTTCTGCGGCAGGATCGCCAGCCGGCGGGCCACCGCCCGCGGCGACAGGGCGCGGATCGGGTTGCCCTCGAGCTCGATCGTGCCGGACGAGGGCGCCAGCAGTCGTCCGAAGGCCTTCAGCAGGGTCGACTTCCCGCACCCGTTGGCGCCGATCAAGGTGGTCACCGAACCGGGCTCGATCCGGAGGCTCAGGTCACGGAAGACGAGGTGATCGTCGTAGCCGAGGGTGACCTGATCGGCCAGCAGCGCAGGAATGGTCATCGACGCTCCTTACGGTTGTGACGGGTGATCAGCCAGATCAGGTAGGGCGCCCCGACGATCGCGGTCACCACGCCGACCGGGATCTCGGTGCCGAAGGCGACCCGTGCACCGACGTCCGCGAGCACGACCAGTGCCGCTCCGACCAGGGCGGACGCGATCAGCGGCGGACGCGGAGAGCGGGCCAGCCGGCGGGCCACCTGGGGCGCCACGAAGGCAACGAACTCCACTGGTCCGGCGGCGGAGACCGCGGCGCTGGTGAGCACCACGGCGATCACGATCACCACCAGTCGATGGCGCTGGACCGCGACCCCCAAACCGGTGGAGAAGTCGTCGCCGAGCTGCCCGAGTCCCAACGGCGCCGACTGGCTGAGTGCCACCGGGAGGAGCACCGCCAGCACCGCCAGCATCGGCCAGACGCTCGCCCAGGACACCCCTGACAGGCTGCCGACCAGCCATTGGGTGGCTGCCGTCGCCTGCGTGAGCTGGGCCCGGACCAGGAGGAAGTTGGTCAGCCCGCCCAGGATCGCGGTGACGCCGATGCCGACCAGGATCAGCCGGAAGCTGTCCACTCCCTGCCGCCAGGAGAGCCCATACACCACCGCGGCAGCCAGCAGCCCACCGATCGTCGCCACCGCCGGTATGCCGAGCCCGAGCAGTGAAGCACCGACCGAGTAGCCGCCGCCACCGATCACGATCGCCACCACCGCACCGGCGGCGGCCCCCGAGGTGACGCCGAGAATGTCCGGAGTGGCGAGTGGATTGCGCGAGAAGGTCTGGGTGAGCGCACCGGCCAGCCCCAGGCACAGACCGACCGCGATGCCCGCCGCAACCCGCGGCAGCCGCAACTCGAAGACGATGAACTGGAAGGCGCGGCTGCCCGAGCCGAGCAACGTCGACCAGACGTCGCCGACGCCCATCCGCGACGATCCGGCGACGATCCCGAAAGTGAACAGTCCCAGCACCAGTACCGCGCAGCCCAGGGTCACCCAGAACACCCGGGCTCGCCAGGGTACGGCGAGAATACCCAGCTCGACGCCCTGCCGGCGGTTCGTCACAGCGCCGCCAGCTTGGTGCGGCGCACGATGGCGATGAACGCGACCCCGCCCAGGGTGGCCAGCACGACGCCGACCGGAACCTCGGCCTGACCACCGCCGATCAGGCGTCCGACGGTGTCGCAGACCAGCAAGGTGATGGCCCCGACCAGGCCGGAGGCCGGCAACAGCCGGAAGTGGTTGCCGCCCACCATCCGCCGCGCCGCGTGCGGCGCGGTCAGGCCGATGAAGCCGATCGGTCCGGCCAGCGCCACAGCCGCGGCGGTGGTCAGAGTGATCGCCGAGAGGCCGACCAGCCGCGCCCGCCACAGGGTCTCCCCCAGCCCCTGGGCGAGTTCGGTACCGAGGGTCAGGCTGTTCAGCGACCGGGCGTTGACGAAGGCGAGCGCGAAACCGGCCAGGACCAGGAGCAGAGCGGGGGCGACGGCGTCCAGCGCCCGTCCGCCGAGCGAGCCGACCACCCAGACCCGGAAAACCTCCAGCGATCCGGCGTTGGTCAGCACCAGGAACGAGATCACCGCATTGAGCAGTGCGGTGACCGCAGTGCCCGCGATCGCCAGTGGTACCGGGTTGGCCAGGTCGCGGCTCAGCGTGGCGATCCCGAACACCACAACACTTGCGATCAGCGCGCCGGCGATGGCCAGGACGAGCGAGGCCGTCATCGAGTTGTGGCCCAGAAGGTAGGCGCCGAGCACCACTGCGAGGCCGGCGCCACTGGAGACGCCGAACAGCCCGGGATCGGCCAGCGGATTGCCGGTCTGTCCCTGCATCAGGGCTCCGGCCACCCCCAGGCAACTGCCGACCAGGAGGCCGAGCAGGGTGCGGGGCACCCGGGACCCCCAGATCACGGCGTCCATATCGGTGCCGGGATCGATCAACGCCCGGATGACCGCCACCGGGTCGACGGCATTGCTGCCCAGAGCAAGGCTGCCGAGCATTGCCAGCAGCAGGGCCAGGCCGAGCGCGGCCCACGCGTCCACCCGCACCCGTCGGCTGACGACGAGCGTCGAGGACGACATATGGTTAGCCTAACCTAACCAAAACCAGAGGACCTGCCATGGCCACCAACCCCCGTCTGATGCCGGAGGATCCGGCGATGTTCACCGCCTCGGTGGTGCGCACCGAACGGATCTCGCCCTCCTTCCAACGGGTGACGATCGCCTCCGACGAGCTGGCGAGGTTCGACTGGCAAGGCCTCGACCACTGGTTCCGGCTGTTCTTCCCGCTCGCGGCCCAGACCGAACTGCGGCTGCCGGACGTCCAGGGGCGGCTGTGGTGGAAGTCGTATCTGGCGATCCCCGACGAGCATCGCCCGCATTGCAGCAACTACACCGTGGCCGGCTACCGGCACCTCGGCGATCACGCTGAACTGGACATCGACGTCGTGCTGCACTGGCATCAGGGCTCGCTGTCGGGTGTCGCGGCCTGGTCGGTCGCCGCCGCGCCGGGCAGCCCGGTGGGCATTCTCGACCAGGGCGTGCTGTTCGATCCGCCCCAGGACACCAGCGACTACCTGCTGGTGGCCGACGAGAGCGGGCTGCCGGCTGTGCGAGGCATCCTGCGTGACCTGCCGGCCGATGCGGTGGGCACCGCGATCATCGAGGTGCCCGCGCACGGCGACGTGATCGAGGTGGACGCCCCGGACGGCGTCGCCGTGCATTGGGTGCCGCGCGAGGCGTCCGGTGAACTGGCCGGGGCCGCGGCACTGCGGGCACTGCGGGCGGTCGAGGCGCCCGACCAGGCGTCCTATGCCTTCGTCGTCGGTGAGTCCGGCCTGGCAACCGAGGGACGCCGGACGCTCCATCGCGCCGGCCTGCCGAAGTCGCGGATCACTTTCTCCGGGTTCTGGAAGGCTTGACGGCTCAGCCGTTCACCGCGATCCAGGCCGCACCCACGATGCCCGCCCGGTTCTGCAGCTGGGCGGCCACGATCGGCGTCCGCAACTTCAGCTTCGGCAGGAATTTGTGGCCCTTCTTGCTCACCCCGCCACCGACCACCAGCAGGTCCGGCGTGAACAGGAACTCGACGGTCTCGTAGTAGCGCTGCAGCCGCGGCACGTACTCGTCGTAGCTGAGGCCCTCCTTGGTGCGAATACTGGCCGCGGCCCGCTTCTCGGCGTCGTAGCCGTCGATCTCCAGATGGCCGAGCTCCGAGTTGGGGATCAGGACGCCGTTGTAGACGATGGCGCTGCCGATGCCGGTGCCCAGGGTGGTCACGATGACGAGCCCTTCGGCGTCCTTGGCCGCGCCGTACTTGACCTCGGCGATGCCGGCGGCGTCGGCGTCGTTGACCAACACCACCGGACGGCCCAGGTGTTCGGCGAGGATCTTCTCGGCCGGCGCGTCGATCCAGGACGCGTCCACGTTGGCCGCGGACAGCGTGGTGCCGTGCTGAACCACGGCGGGAAAGGTGATGCCGACCGGACCGTCGCCCAGATCGGCCGAGAAGTGGTCGACGATCTGCGCGACCACCTCGGCGACGTTGTCCGGCGTGGACTTCGCCGGGGTCTCGATCCGGAACCTCTCACCGACGAAATCCCCTGCCGCAAGATCGACGAGAGCACCCTTGATCCCGGTCCCGCCGATGTCGATACCCAAGACATGTTGTGGTTTCATGTGGCGAATACTAACCAGATCCCCTACGTTCAGGACTAGATCACCGGGCGGGTTCTCGCCCAGCGGTCCATGAACCCAACGAAGGGAGACATCGATGTCTGGATCGAACTCTGTGACAACTCCGAAGGGGTCCGGCGTCGTCCGGATCGCTTCGGTGGCCGCCCTCGGCGGTCTGCTCTTCGGCTACGACTCCGCGGTCATCAACGGTGCCGTAAGCGCGATCGAGAAGCACTTCGAGGTGGCCCCCGGGCCGCTGGGCTTCGCCGTCGCGGCCGCCCTGATCGGCGCCGCCGCCGGTGCCTTCACCGGGGGCCGGATCGCCGATCGGATCGGCCGGCTGCGGGTGATGCAGATCGCGGCCGTGCTGTTCTTCATATCGGCCATCGGATGTGGCCTGGCGAACAGCCTTGCCCTGTTCGTCGTCTTCCGGGTCGTCGGCGGCGTCGCCGTCGGTATCGCCTCGGTGATCGCACCGGCCTACATCGCCGAGATCTCACCGCCGCACATCCGCGGCCGGCTGGGCTCGCTGCAGCAGCTGGCGATCGTCAGCGGCATCTTCGTCTCGCTGTTGATCGACTACCTGCTGGCGCATGCGGCGGGCGGCTCGTCCAACATGCTGTGGCTCGGGCTCGAGGCGTGGCGCTGGATGTTCATCATGATGTTCATCCCGGCCATCGCCTACGGCGTGCTGTCGCTGACGATTCCGGAGTCGCCGCGCTTCCTGGTGGCCCAGGGGGACCCGGCAGCCGCCCAGCGGATCCTGGTCAAGGTGCTGGGCGTCGGTGCCGGCGAGACCGTCCAGAAGATCCAGGACTCGCTCAAGCGCGAGCACAAGCCGTCGATGGCGGATCTCAAATCGCCCAAGGGCGGCTGGTACCCGATCGTCTGGGTGGGCGTCGGGCTGGCGGTCTTCCAGCAGTTCGTCGGCATCAACGTGATCTTCTACTACTCCAACATCCTGTGGGAGGCGGTCGGCTTCGACGAGTCCAGCTCGTTCATCATCACGGTGCTGACCTCGGTCACCAACATCGTCACGACGCTGATCGCGATCGCTGCGGTCGACCGGGCCGGACGGCGTCCGCTGCTGATCATCGGCTCGATCGGGATGGCGGTGGCGCTGGGTGCGATGGCCTTCATCTTCGGCACGGCGCCCGTGGTCAACGGCGTCCCGCAGCTGGGCTCGATGGGTCCGGTGGCGCTGGCCGCGGCCAACATCTTCGTCATCGCCTTCGGCATGTCGTGGGGGCCGGTGATGTGGATCATGCTCGGCGAGATGTTCCCGAACATGTACCGCGGTGCCGCGCTGTCGGTGGCCGGCTTCGCCCAGTGGACGGCGAACTGGGTGGTCACCGTCACCTTTCCGAGCCTGAAGGACCTCTCTCTCGGGCTGGCGTACGGCGTGTATGCCCTGTTCGCACTGCTGTCGTTGTTCTTCGTGCTGCGGTTCGTTCACGAGACCAAGGGCCTGGCGCTGGAGGACATGGACGACGGATTCGTGCCCGGCGGGCACTGACCGGCCGGAGTCTGGGATCGGGTGCACTACGGTCAGGGGGTGTCCTCCACTGATTCCACGGTCCCAGACTCCGCCACGACCGGTTTCGACGATCTCGGCCTGGACGACCGGCTGCTCCGCACCGTGCACCAGCTCGGCTACGAGAACCCGACGCCGATCCAGGCCGCGACCATTCCGCTGCTGTTGAGCGGGCGCGACGTCGTGGGGCTGGCCCAGACCGGCACCGGGAAAACCGCCGCCTTCGCACTGCCGGCCCTGCAGCTGGTCGACCCCAAGCGGGGCCGGGCGCCGCAGGCGCTGGTGCTGGCGCCCACCCGGGAGCTGGCGGTGCAGGTCTGCGAGGCGTTCCAGTCGTACGCGTCCGCGCTGCCGGGCATCCATGTCCTGCCGGTCTACGGCGGGCAGGGCTACGGTGTCCAGCTGAGCGCGTTGGCCCGCGGCGTCCAGGTCGTGGTGGGCACGCCGGGGCGGATCATGGACCATCTCGACAAGGGCACCCTCGACCTGTCGGAGTTGCGACTGCTGGTGCTCGACGAGGCCGACGAGATGCTCAGCATGGGCTTCGCCGAGGACGTCGAAACCATCCTGTCGGCGGCTCCCGCCGAGAAGCAGGTGGCGCTGTTCTCAGCCACCATGCCGCCGGCGATCCGGCGGCTGTCCAGCACCTATCTGCGCGATCCGGAAGAGATCATCCTGCGTGGCCGCACCGCCACCGCGACCAACGTGCGGCACCGGCATCTGATGGTGTCCTATCCGCAAAAGGTGGACGCCCTCACCCGGATTCTCGAAACGGAGAATTTCGAGGGCATGATCGTCTTCGTCCGGACCAAGAACGAGACCGAAACTCTGGCCGAGAAGTTGCAGGCCCGTGGATTCTCGGCGTCCGCGATCAATGGCGATATGGCGCAGCCGCAACGCGAACGAACGATCGGCCAACTCAAGTCCGGCAAGCTCGACATTCTGGTGGCCACCGACGTCGCCGCGCGCGGGTTGGACGTGGACCGAATCAGCCATGTGGTGAATTTCGACATTCCGACCGACACCGAATCCTATGTGCACCGGATCGGACGCACCGGGCGGGCCGGCCGCAGCGGCGAGGCGATCTCGTTCGTCACCCCGCGCGAGCGGCACCTGCTGGCCAGCATCCAGCGGGCCACCCGGCAGACGCTGGAACCGATGCCGATCCCGACCGCCGACGACGTCAACGCCACCCGGCTGAGCCGGTTCGACGACGCCATCACCGAGGCCCTCGGCTCCGAGCGGCTGGAGCTGTTCCGGCAGGTGGTCGCGCACTACGTCAACGAGTACGACGTACCCGAACTGGACGTCGCGGCCGCGCTGGCCCTGCGCGCCCAGGGCGACGAGCCGCTGCTGCTCGACCCAGACCGGGAGGTCCGCCCGACACGTCCGCAGCGGGAGGTCTCCGGCGGCCCCGCGCTGGCCACTTACCGGATCGCGGTCGGCAAGCGGCACCGGGTGACGCCACGGCACATCGTCGGGGCGTTGGCCAACGAGGGCGGTCTGCGTCGCGCCGATTTCGGGCACATCGACATCCGGCCCGACCATTCACTGGTCGAACTGCCGGCGTCCCTGCCCCGCGAGGTCTGGGACGCGCTGCGCGACACCCGCATCTCGGGCAAGCTGATCGAACTCGCACCCGCGTCGGCGCGTCCGAAGAAGAACAAGGGACGCCGCCGGTTCGACTGAGCCGGCGGCTCGCTCAGCCGGCGGCGACCAGCGGCGGCACCAGCACCCCGGTTGCCGCCGGCTCGCCGATGCCGAGTCCGGCCCGCAGGATCGCGGTGACCTGCTCGGTCGTTCCCGCCGCCGGCGACCAGGGATCGACGAAGTCGTGCGTCCAATGCAGTTCCGGGTCGATGTGCGCCTCGCCGAAGTAGCCGGCCGAGCCCGCGAACACCTCGGTCGCGAAGTCCGCCGCGGCGTCCTGACGAACGGCGAGGTCGCACTGGTTGGTGACGACGACGACCCGCTCCAACTGGTGCTCGACAGCGACCGTGCCGTCGAACAACGACTCGGACAGGTGCAGGAACGGCACCACACCCGGCAGCGGGAAGCCCGGATACGCATACGGGCTGTTGTTGTCGGTGAGGGCGTCCTTGACCCGTGGATCCCACCACATGTACATCCGCGGGACGATCCGCGGGAACTTGACGCACAGCCGCACCGCGGGCATCGGGAAGCCCTTCGGCGCCACCAGCGGCGCCATGATCAGCGCCCGGCTCACCTCGTCACGCGTCGCGGCGGCCCAGGCCGCCATGATGCCGCCGGCTGACAGCCCGACCACCCAGACCTCCTCGCCCAGCCCGGCCGCGATGTCGATGCAGGCGTCCGCATGAGCGACGAGCTCGGCCTCGGTGAGCGTCGACAGCTCGCGATTCAACAGGTCGGGCAGGCCATGGTGCGGCATCCGCGGGAGCAGGACGCGGTAGCCGGCGTCCCGCAGCTGCTGGGCGACGGCGATGAACTGCGAGGGGGCATTGGTGAAGCCGTGCCAGATCACGACGGTGACCGGCGCCGCGGCGTCCGGCTCCAGCAACCGGGTCCGGGTGGCCTCCGGGAGCTCGGCATCCGCGACGGTCAACGTCGCCAGCCGGGCCAGGGCGGCCCGGCGATCAGCCGCCGGATCGCTGGAGGGCGCGGTAGGCGCCGCGACCGCCAGCCGCCGCCGGTACCAGGCCGGTCGGGTGCGAGGACGCTCAGTCACCATTCCGCTCCTTTCCGGATCGTATCCATAATCGGTTCCGGTCACTTCTTACCATGCGCGTGGCTAGGCTGTCCGCACAGTTCGCCGACATCGGCGATCCCCCGAAGAAGGAACTCATCCATGCCTGAATTCTGGTCCAATCTCGGCAGCATCGTGTGGTACACGCTGACCCTGATCATCTTCATTTCCTACTTGTTCGCTCTGTTCTCGATCGTCGGGGACGTGATGCGTGATCGTTCCCTGAGCGGTGGCATCAAGGCGGTCTGGATAATCTGCCTGATCTTCTTCCCTTTCCTCACCGCGTTGATTTACCTGATCGTCCGCGGCGGCGGAATGGCCGAGCGATCGCTGGCCCAGGCCCAGCAGAGCAAGGCCGCCGCCGAGGAGTACATCCGCTCGGTGGCCGGTAGCCCGTCGGACGAGATCGCCCGGGCCAAGTCGCTGCTGGACGCCGGCACGATCAGCGATGCGGAGTACGAGAAGCTGAAGGCCAAGGCGCTCAGCTGACGGTCAGCGGTCCTCGGAGAACCGGACGGCGGCGCGGAGCTGGGCGGCGATTGTCGAGCCGATGTTCAGCGGCCAGCGGTGCATCGCGTACTCAGTGGCCTCATCGACGCCGAGTTGACGGGTCGAGTTCCCGGTCCGTACCCACAGCTCGGGTGCGGCGTTGCGTCCCGGTCGCAGGTAGACCGCGCGCGGGGACGGGCGGCAGCTGAGCCGGCAGACCAGCACCCCGCCGTCCGCCTCCGGCTCCGCGCCGAGCAAGGTGCCGAAGTCGACCTCCACCATGGCCGCGGCGTTCTGCCCGAGCGACGTGGTCAGGTGGTCGCGCAGCCACAGTTCGAAGCGGTCGGCGTCCGGCGCCTTGAGGGTGGCGAAGTCGGCGGCCAGCCCCAGCGGTCTGCCGAAGTCGTCCACCCCGATCACCAGCGAGCCGCCGTCGGCGTTGAGGAAGGCGCAGATCGTCTTGGCGACCACCAGTTCCATCCGGTCGTCGCGCTTGCCGGTGTGCAGGTTGACCCGGGCGGTCGACTTGAACTCGACCAGCGCCGACTCCCCCGCGACGACCAATTCGGCGAGCGTCGCTCGCTGCGGCCGCTGGAAGTGCGCGGCGATCGCCGCGTAGCCGGCGATCCCGGCGACCGACAGACCGAGCACAATCGCGATGGTCAGCAGATGCCACAGCGGCAGTTCCGGCCAGAGCGAGCCGGTGAGCAGCAGCCCAGCGGCGGTGCCGAGCATCGATATCACGATCCCCGCCGAACGGCTGAGCCGCGCCCGGTCGCGCAACAACCAGCGCGCGAGTTCGCTGAACAGCCAGGCGGCGAGCACTGTCAGGACGACCGACAAGCCGACCGCCCACACCGGCACGGATTCCGGTACCACGATTCGCACATCTCCTCCTGAGCCGGTCCACCGGCGCCTGCACTCTACTGTCCGGCTGGAATGTTCCGGCGATACCCGAGGTTGTGCCCAGACGTGGCGAATGCAGGCGACGAACCCGTGCTGGTCGAGGTGTGGAGCGATCTGGTGTGCCCATGGTGCTACCTGGGCACGCACCGGTTACAGGCCGCTGTCGCCCGGCGTCCGGACGCGGCACGGTTCGAGGTGCGGATACGGTCCTTTGAACTCGATCCGCGTGCGCAGCAGGATCCGGAACACATTCTCGAGCATCTGGCGACCAAGTACGGAGGTTCGCCCGAGCAGGTCCGCGCGATGGAGGCGCGGGTGGCTGCGTTGGCCACCGCCGACGGTCTGCCGTTCAGCACCGAGCGACTTACCGCGAGCACCTTCGATGTGCACCGTTTGCAGCACTACGCCGCTGAGCAGGGCCTCGGCACCGTGCTGTTCACCGCCGTCCAGGACGGCTACTTCGCCGGCACGCTAAACCCGTTCGACCACGACCAACTGGTTGAGGCGGCGGTCGCCGTCGGTCTCGAGGCCGGCCGCGTCCGGACGGTGCTCGGCGGCGATGCCTACACCGAAGCCGTCCGCGCCGACGAGGACGAGGGTCGTGCGCTGGGCGCCACCGGTGTCCCGTTCGTGGTCTACGGACGCCGCTACGCCACCGCCGGCGCCCAGGGCGTTGACGGCTTCGCAGAGGTGCTGGCTCGACTTGCCTGATTACCCCGTCCGAGGCTAGCCTGCAGGGCTGGCCTCACGAGAGGGACTCACATGTTCGGCCCGGACAACGCGATCAAGCGACCGCAGCGGATGCTGCCCGTCACCGGTTTCGCGTACCGCCGGCCGGGTACGAGTGGGCCCCCGACCTGATCCGCGGAGAATTTCTCCGCGTCCGGATCGGACGTCACGCCGCCCACTCGCCTGCCGAGCCGGGCGGCTTTTTCGTACCCGCCGCACATCCACCGAACGCCAACCAGAAGGAAGCACGATCATGAACGAGTTCCCCGTCGCACTGCCCGGCGCGGCGAACGACAACACCTTGATGTGGGCGCAGCCGCACGACATCGAGCCCGCCGCCCTGGATCAGTTGCGGAACATCTCCCGGCTGCCCTGGGTCGATCGCGTCCGGGTGATGCCGGACGTGCACCTCGGCAAGGGCGCCACCGTGGGATCGGTGATCGCGATGCGGGACGCCGTCAGCCCCAGCGCGGTCGGCGTCGACATCGGTTGCGGGATGGCCGCCGTCCGGAGCAGCCTGACGCTCGCCGACCTGCCCGACGACCTGCACGGCCTGCGGCTGGCGATCGAGGACGCCGTCCCGGTCGGCTATCGGGGCAACGACGGCGAGGCGGCCGTGCTGCGGACCGACGCCCGGCTGCGCGGCCGGTTCGACACGCTGGTCGGCCGGTTCGGCGACCTGCGGGCTGCTCGGATCGATGACCGGCGGTCCCGGGCGCTGTCGCAGTGCGGCTCGCTGGGTGGCGGCAACCACTTCATCGAGCTGTGCGTCGCCGAGGGTGACGAGCGGCTGTGGCTGACCCTGCACTCGGGCAGCCGCAACATCGGCAAGGAGCTGGCCGAGCGGCACATCGCGACCGCGAAGACCCTGGAGCACAACCTGGGCCTGCCCGATCGCGACCTGGCGGTGTTCCTGGCCGGGACGTCCGAGATGGACGCGTACCTGCACGACCTGTGGTGGGCGCAGGACTACGCGATGCTCTCGCGGACCCTGATGCTGGCCACCGTGCAGGGCGTCTTCGCGCGCTGGCACGCGGGTGCGGTCGCCTTCGACGACCCGATTCTGTGTCATCACAACTATGTGGCGCGGGAGAGCTACGACGGCGTCGAGCTGATCGTCACCCGGAAGGGCGCGATCCGGGCGTCCCGGGGTGACCTGGGCCTGATCCCCGGCTCGATGGGGACCGGCAGCTACGTCGTCCGGGGCCTCGGCAACGAGGCGTCGCTGAACTCGGCCAGCCACGGGGCCGGACGCCGGATGTCCCGGACCCGGGCGAAGCGGACGTTCAGCACCGACGACCTGGCAGCCCAGACCGCCGGCGTGGAGTGCCGCAAGGACGCCGGCGTGGTCGACGAGATCCCCGGTGCCTACAAGGACATCGACCAGGTGATCGCCGCCCAGGTGGACCTGGTGGAGGTGGTCGCCCGGCTGCAGACCCTGCTCTGCGTGAAGGGCTGATCAGTCGGGGAGTTCGGCGGTCAGGTCGCGGACGAGGCGCAGCTCGGCGAGCAGCCGGTCCCGGGTCTGCAGGCTGCCGTCGGGACGCGCCATCGCCGCGCTGACCGCCGATACCGTCACCATGAAGGCCGCCCGCGCGGTCCGCGGGTCGCCCATCCGCTGCTCCAGCAGCTCCAGCAACGGACGTAGCCGGGTCACCGTCTGCTTCCAGAAGTCGATGCCCAGTTCCGGCTGCTCCTTCAGCAGCGACTTCACCTGGGGGAAGTCGGTCGGCAGCTCCACGCTGGCCGCGACCAGATCGCAGACATCGGTGAGCAGATGACTGCCGGCGGCCAGGAAGGCGTTGCGCTGGTCGTCGGTGAACTCGGCGACCAGCAGGTCGAAGGCGGCGGCGATCTTGGTCGGGTAGTAGTTGAAGAAGGTCCGTGGCGAGATGCCCACCTCGGCACAGATCTCGTCAACCGTCACCCCGCCCGGACCGCGCTCCACCACCAGGCGCAACGCCGTGTGGTGGATCGCGGTCCGGGTGGCCAGCTTCTTGCGTTCCCGCAGCGAACCGCAGGCCTGCTCGGCGACGGGGTCGGTCACAGTTCCGACCTCTCCTGCATCGCCGAGCGGGTCCGCAGCGGCGGGACGCGATAGAACAGCGCGACCACGAAGGCGAGCAGCATCACGCCCAGCCCGACCCAGTACAGGCTGACCACCGAGGTGTTGAAGCCGAGCATGAACGGCCTGGTCAGCCGCTGGTCGGCGCCGGTCAGGAACGAGGTGTCGCTGGCACCGGTGTCGGTCTTGACCTGCTCGGTGTCGCCGCTCTTGATCTGGTCGAGCAGCTTCGGGACGATCTGGTCGACGATCGCCCGCCGTTGCGCCGGGTCGGCGTAGTCCACCGCCAGCCGGCCGTCGATCACGCTCAGGTTCTTCTCCTTCGCGACCTTCTCCAGTGCCTTGCGGCGAGCCTCGGGCGCGAGCTTGGCCACTTGCTTGTCGATCGCCTTCTCCACCGTGGACAGCTTCCGGGCACCCGCGCTCAGCTTGGCACTGCCGTTGGCGGCCGATCCGGTGCCGGTGGTCAGCTGCCCGCCCTTGGTGGCCGCAGTGGTGGCGCCGTCGGCCAGGGCTGCGATCCCGGTGGAGACCTTCTTGGCACCACCGGCCAGCTGTGCGACGCCAGTGGCGATCCCGGGCTTGTCGCCGGCCCCGTTCAGGTAGCCGTTGGTGGTGCCGACGCTGGTGGCCAGCGTGGTGAGGGCGGCGTCCACCTTCTGCTGATCGACATCGACCGTGGCGCAGGCGGCGGAGTCGCCGCCGTCGCAGGACTTCCGGTCGGCGGTCAGGGTGGCCAGTGCCGTCCGCAGCGAAGCCAGGTCGGAGGTCGCCTTCTTGGCTTGGGCGCCGGCAACCGTCGACGCAGCGCCGAGCTGGCCCAGGCCGTCCGCCAGCCTGGCTTCCGCGGCAGACAGCTGCTTGGCCCCGGTGCCGATCTTGCCGACACCGCCGACGAACGCGCCGGTGCCGTCGGCCAGCTTGCCCAGGCCGGTGCTCAGCTTGGACGCACCGTCCGCCAGCTTGCCGGCACCCTTGGCGGCGCCTTTGTGCACCGCCGCGGCCACCTTTTCGCGCAGCTTGGCGTCGACCGTCTTGTTCACCTTGTCGGTCGCCTTGTCCAGGTTCTCGTCGATGGAGTCCTTGACCTTGTCGACGATCGGGTTCCACATCCGGTCCATGATGGCAGCATTGTTCGGCGCGGACGCCACGGCCGGGTCGAGCGCGGCGTCCAATGCTGCCGTCACAGTCTGCTCATCGCTCAGCGAGGCGGTGATGTTGAGCGGCAGCAGGCTGAACAGCATCGACAGCATGACCGCCGTGCCCAGGGTGCCGCCGATCTGCCGGAAGAAGGTGGCCGAGCTGGTCGCGACCCCGATGTCGCGGGCGGGCGACGCTGCCTGGACGGCCATGGTCAGGGTCTGCATCAGCTGGCCCAGGCCCAGGCCGATCACGAACATCGCCACCATCAGGTACCACAGCGGCTTGTCGATGGTGATGAACGCCAGGATCAGGAAGCCGGCGGCGGTGGTCGCCGTGCCCGAGATCGGGAAGATCGCGTACTTGCCGGTGCGGGCGACGATCTGTCCGCTACCGATCGAGGCGAGCATCAGGCCGGCCATCATCGGCAGGGTGGCGAAGCCCGACTCGGTGGGAGTCAGGCCGGTGACGATCTGCAGGTAGAGCGGAATGGTCATCATCGCGCCGAACATGCCGAAGCCGACCAGCACGCTGAGCACGATCGCGCCCGAGAAGCCTTTGGCGCCGAACAGGCTCAGCGGAATGATCGCGTCCGCGCCGAGCCGGCGCTCGACGATCAGGAAGGCGACCAGGCCGACCAGGCTGAGCCCGTAGCAGGTCAGTGCGGCAGGCGACGTCCAGCCCCACTCGCGGCCCTGTTCGGCGACCAGCAGCATCGGGGCCAGCGTGCCGACCACCAGCCCGGCGCCCCACCAGTCCACCCGCGGCTGGGCGTGCGGAGTGTGCGGCAGGTGCAGGAAGGCGATCACCATCACGACGGCGACGATGCCCACCGGCACGTTGACCAGGAACACCCAGCGCCAGCCGGTGATCCACAGGATCTGCTCGGCACCGGCGAACAGCCCGCCGACCAGCGGACCGATCACCGACGCGATGCCGAAGGTGGCCAGGAAGAAGCCCTGGTACTTGGCCCGCTCGCGGGGCGCCAGCATGTCGCCGATGATGGCCAGCGGCAGCGACATCAGGCCGCCGGCACCGAGGCCCTGGAAGGCCCGGAAGGCGGCCAGCATCGGCATTGAAGTGGCGAAGCTGGACAGCGCCGAGCCGACCACGAAGATGGTGATGCTCAGGATGAACAGCGGACGGCGTCCGAACAGGTCGGACAGCTTGCCGTAGAGCGGTGTCGTGACGGTGGCGGCGATCAGGTAGGCGGTGGTCACCCAGGCCTGCTGGTCGAGGCCGTTGAGGTCGTCGCCGATGGTCCGGATCGCGGTCCCGACGATGGTCTGATCGAGGGCGCTGAGGAACATGCCCGCCATCAGCGCATAGATGACCAGGGTGATCTGGCGATGACTCATGATCGGCTCCGTCGCGGTCTGGGACGCGCTCGGGGCCTCGGTGCTGACGGCTGTCGCCATCATTCCTCCTTGCATGGGAAACGCCGCTGGGTGCAGCGGCGCGATCGCTACAGTACCGCAACTTTGCAGACATGCAATATTGCATGGCAGAAGCGCGTCGAGCTGACGGAAACGCGATCGGCTCTCACGTGTAGCAACCCCGTAACAGGCGCTGGGTCTACTGGGCGCATGACACCCCCCTGTCCGCGGCACGGGTGGTGAGCGGAGTGCGCCGCTCCATCTCGCGGATCGTCGCCGATCGCGCGCTCGCGGCACCGGACGCTGTCGTGGTGGTCGCCGAAGACCGCACCCTGACCGCCCGGCAGCTCGACGACGCCGCAACCGGGATGGCGCATGACCTGGTCCGGGCCGGCGTCAGGCATGACGATCTGGTCACCGTGACGCTGCCGAACGGTGCCGACTTCATCATCGCCTGCGCCGCGGTCTGGCGGGCCGGAGCAACCCCCCAGCCACTGTCGCCGCTGCTCACCGATGCCGACCGGACAGCCGTTGAGTCGGCGGCGCGTCCGCGCGCGGCGATCGGCGCCTCGCCCCGCGGCGCGGGCATCGCCTGGATTGCGACCGTGCAGGCGGCGGCCGGGTCGGGGTCGCTACCCGACCTGGCGGCATCGTCGTGGATGGCCGCGGCCACCTCGGGCTCGACAGGGGTGCCCAAAGTGGTCCGGGCCACGGCGTCCGCCCGGTTCGAGCCGGTCGTCCGAGCCGTTCCGCTGCTGCCGGCTTCGGCCGTCCAGCTGGTCGCCGCACCGATGACCCACGCCACCGTCTTCAGCCACACGTTCGGCGGACTGATCGCGGGGCACCGGCTGGTGATTCAGCGGCGCTTCGACGAGCAGGACTGGCTCGGCGCCGTCCAGGCCCACAGCGCCACCTGGGCGATGCTGCTGCCGAGCATGATGCATCGCCTGCTGCGGCTGCCGGCGGCGCGTCGCGGACGGGAGCGGCTGGCCGGGCTGGAGACGATCCTGCATCTGGGCGCCCGGTGCGCGCCCGACCTGAAGCGGGCCTTCCTGGAGTGGGCGGGTCCCGAACGAGTGCTCGAGGTGTACACCGGCGCCGAGTCGAACGGGCTGACGATGATCCGCGGCGACGAGTGGCTGGACCACCCCGGCAGCGTCGGACGTCCCGTGCACGGCACCGAGATCCAGACCCGGACGCCGCGCGGGCTCGCCGGGCCCGGGCAGCCCGGCGCGGTGTGGCTGCGTCGCGGTGCGACGCCCGCCTACAGCTATCTGGGGACGCAGTCGGCGCGGGAGTCGTCCGGCTGGGACACTCTGGGCGACGTCGGCTGGATCGACGAGCGGGGCTACCTCTACCTGATCGACCGGATCGACGAAGTGATCCACCGCGGTGGCGAGCGGATCCACCCGATCGAGGTCGAGCGGGTGCTGGAGTCACATCCGGCGGTGCGCAGCGCCGTGGCGTTCGGCCTGCCCGACGAGGAGTGGGGGCAGCGGGTGGCTGCGGTCGTCGACATCGCCCGCTCAGCGCTCTCCCCCGCTGAACTGCGCACCTGGGCGCTGAGCCGGCTGGGTGCCCGGGGCGCCGGCCGTGGTCCGGCTGGTCCGCAAGCCGGTCCGCAACGATGCCGGAAAGACCTCGCGCCGGGAGTGGGCGAGGCGGTTCGGCGCGGTGGTGCACTGAGCCGCAGCTAGCTCGGATCGGGTGGCAGCAGCCGGTTCACCAGCACGTCCACCGCCTCGTCGGCGGCCACCCGCTCGTCGATCGGGACGGTGAGCTGATCGAGGATCAACCCGTCGAGGGCGTAGTGGAACAGGATGATCTCCCAGCGCCCGCCGGGCAGCCCGGCCCGGGTGTTGAAGGCGACGTCGGCGTCCAGCCCGGCGCGCTGCCATTGCGCGACCGTGGCCGCCACCGCCGGCCGCCGGGCGGCCTCCAGCCGCAGTTCGAACAGGGCCAGCGTGGCGTCGGGGTCGCCGGTCAGCCGGTGCACGATGTCGCGCAGGTAGGCGGCGAACAGCTCGCGTCCGGGTGGACGCCGGGCCAGTCCGGCATGCACGTCCGGGTCGGGAGTGAGCCGTTCGCCGATCCGGGCCAGGATCGCCTCGACGATCTCGTCGCGGGTGGCGAAGTAGTTGGACGCGGTGCCTCGCGGCACGTCCGCCTCGGTGTCGATCGCCCGGTGGGTGAGTCCGCGCGATCCCTGGCGAGCCAGCACGCGGACGGCGGCGTCGGCCAGCTGGATCCGGCGTTCGGAGTTGCGCACCATCCGTCCACCCTATCGACAACCACGACGGTTGTCGTGGTAACGTTCAATCACGACAACTGTAGTGATAGGAGCAGGCGATGCGTGAACTGGTCTACTACGTCGCGGTGTCCATCGACGGCTTCGTCGCCGACCCCGACGGCGGCTACGACGCGTTCCTGGCCGAGGGCGACCACATGGAGGTCCTGGCCGGCGAGTTCGCCGACGCAGTGCCCGCGCATGTGCTGGCCGCGCTCGGCAGGTCGGCACCGGGCACCCGGTTCGACACCGTCATCCAGGGCTGGAACAGCTACGCGATCGCCTACTCGGTCGGCATCGAGCGGCCGTACGCGCACCTGCGCGAGTACGTGGCGACCCGGACGCGGCGTCCGTCGGTCGACGGGGTGACGTTCACCGACGACGCCCTGACCACCGTCCGCGCACTCAAGCGCGAGGACGGCGCGGCGATCTACCTGTGCGGCGGCGGCCAGCTGGCCGGCGCCCTGCTACCCGAGATCGACCGGCTGATCCTGAAGCGGAACCCGGTGGTGCTGGGTTCGGGCATTCCGCTGTTCGGCTCGGCGCCGGCGGCCAACCGCCCGTTCCGGCTGGTCGACACCCGGCGGTTCGGCTCCGGGGTGCTGATCGAGGAGTACGAGCGGGTGTCGGGGTAGGTGCGTACGATCGGTTCCGTTCTGTGCTCCCGGCGGAAGGAATCGCGATGGCCCGGCTCCGCGTCCACAACTTCTCGATCTCCCTGGACGGCTTCGGCACCGGCGAGGACTTGTCCCTCGAGGCACCGTTCGGGCACGCCGGCGAGCGGCTGCACCAATGGATGTTCGGCACCCGCTGGTGGGGCGAAGGCGGCGGCGAGGGGGTCGATGACGCCTTCGCCAGGCAATTCGCTCCGGGCATCGGCGCCGAGATCATGGGTGCCGGCAAATTCGGCTACCCGGGTTGGCAGGACGACGCCGACTGGCAGGGCTGGTGGGGTTCGAACCCGCCGTTCCACACCCCGGTGTTCGTGCTCACCCACCGGCCGCGGCCGTCCATCGAGATGGAGGGTGGCACCACCTTCCATTTCCTGAACGCCTCCCCGGCCGAGGCGCTGGATGCCGCCCGCGAGGCGGCCGACGGTCAGGACGTGCGGCTCGGCGGCGGCGTGACCACCGTGCGCGAGTTCGTCGCCGCCGGGTTGGTGGACCACCTGCACATCGTGGTGGCCCCGATCCTGCTCGGCCGCGGCGTCCGGCTCTGGGACGGCCTGGAGATCCTCGACGACTACCGGATCGAAGCCACCTCGTCGGCGGCCGGTGTCACCCACCTGACCTTCACCCGGTAGCGATGGACAACCGACTCCTCACCGACCCGTACGTCACGATGTTCTGGCGGCCCGCGCTGCTGACCGAGGCGGCGGACGGCCTCCGCGGACTTGGCTACGACGTCCGGGCGACCGACGCGGGGAGCTGGCGCGAGCCGTCCGGCATGCACGACGCGCTCGCCCGCCTACTCGACTTTCCCGGCTACTACGGACGCAACCTGGACGCGCTGAACGACTGCCTCAGCGACGTCGCCGCCGGCAGCTACGGCAGCGATCCCGAGGCGCGCGGGCTGGCGCTGCTGCTGTGGCACTACGACGCCTTCACCCATCGCCACCCGAAGGCCGCCTTCGCCCTGCTCGACATCTTCGCCGTCCAGGCCCGCGGTGCCGCACTGGCTGGCCGTCCGATGGTCTGCCTGGTCCAGTCCGACGATCCCGAGCTGAGCTTTCCGCCGGTTGGCGCACGTCCGGTCGGCTGGAACGATGCCGAATGGCTGCATAGTCGTAGGCTGCCGTCGTGACCTCCGGCATGCTCCTGCTGACCGCCGCCCGGGCCAACCCCACCGAGCTGCCCGCCGTCGCCGGACTGGACGGCGCCGAGGTCCGCGCGGCTCTGGTGGCGGCATTGTTGTCCCACTGCTGCCCGGGCGACGCGGCACTCATCCGAGCCCTGACCCGTGCGGAGATCGACCACGTCAGTGCCCGACGGGGCGGGTGCGGCGACGTGCTGCTGGCCTGTTGCTGGCTGCTGTTCGTGCTCGGCGAGCCCGCCGACAGCGGGCTGGTCTGGGCGGCGAAGAGCATCGACTTCGACACCCACTCCTACATCGACAGTGCGCTGCTCGTCCCCCAGGGCGTTGAGGCGACGGCGGCGTGGGCGCGAGCACACGGCCAGGAGCAGTTGGCGAGCCATGTCGAAGGGCACTTAACCGAGGACGTCGACGAAGCCATCTCCGACTGGCGGACGTCGGCGTTCTTCGCCCGGGTACCTCCGGCGAGCGCGCCGGCGAAGGAGTTGGCGGCATGGATCCGACAGTAGGGACGCCTGAGCGGGAGCGGCCGATCGAGCAGCATCGGCGTCCGGAGGGTGTGGACGACGCCACCGTGGCGGCGGTCGGCAAGTTGTCGGAGGCGCTGGAGAAGGTGGAGGACGCCCGCGGTCACCTGTACGCCTTCCACCGGCTCTGCGGATCGGCCGACCTGACCCTCGGCGATGCCGTCGAAGAGTTGCGGGCGGCCGGGCACGGCGAGTTGGCCGACCTGCTGCGGCGCGAGTTGATCGGTCGCAACATCATCGAGGGGCGGTGGAGTTTCCAGGTCGTCGAGGAGTACGACGACACCTACTGGTCGGTGTTCCGGAACCTTGAGGCCCGCGTCCGGGACGAGTTGCTGGCCGGCCGGCGGCACATCTTCGAGGCCGAGATGAAAGAGGACCGCCGCTCGCACGGCGTCCGGCACCACGAATCCGTGCCCGACGACGGCGGCCCGCAGGGATCATGACAGCGGGTTGACCACCTTCAGCTGCGGGAACCAGGAGAAGTCGCGGTCGGCGCTCCACAGCGCGTCCACCCCGTGGGCGAGGCAGATGGCCGCGATCCGGGCGTCGTGGACGCGTGCACCGGTCGCGGTCCCCGACGCCAGCAGCTCACTCAGCAGCGGCAGCTGGTCCGCGCCCTCGCCGAGCAGGTGAACCCCGGGCGCGCCGGTCAACGCCTCGGCCGCGGCCAGCGCGTCCGGCATCGGGGTGGCCGGCTGGTAGATCCGGCGATGCGTGACGATCGCCAGGAACTCGTGCAGCACCGGCCACGGGACGCCCACCGCCGAGCGGCCGGTGATCGCCCGGTGCAGTGCCCGCTGGGCGGCGGCGTGGTGCGGAGAGTCCGCGCGGTGGGCGTAGACCAGGATGTTGGTGTCGAGCGCGATCATCCGGGCAGGCCGTAGGAGCGCGCGACGACCGATTCCGGCGACAACTCCGCCACCAGCCCGGAGCCTGCGAAGGTCGGGAAGACGAAGTCGACCCGCGGCGTCTCCCGGCCGACCCGCAGTTCGTGGCGCAGTCCGCTGATCACCAGTTCGCGCAGCGTCGTGCCCGTCTCGCGTGCGAGTCGGCGGGCCTCGTCGGCCAGTGCATCGGGTAGCTCGATGGTCGTCTTCATCTCGCCACGATAAGCGACCCGTACACCCGTATCAACCGATACGGAGATACGGTCCGGCAACCGAGGGATGAGCCGCACCTCTTGCGTTCGTCCCGACGGCGTGATGGCGTAGGACGTGGCAGTCGCGGAGCCATCTGGAGGAGCGACCATGCGCGTGTTCAGCCTTGCCGGAGTACCCGCTGGTGCACGAGTCGAGCTGTTGCGGGACGCGTTCGGCTCGTACCCGATTCCGATGCGGCTGGAGTTGAGCCGGGCGGACGCGCCGATGGCGGAGTTCCATCGCGTCCAGACGGCGTTCGGCGTGGTGGAAGGGTTCCGGGTGAGCGGCGCTACCGGCATCGTCCGACGCGGGCCTGCCGCCGACAGCGCGCTGCCCGAGCAGGTGACGATCCACCTGGAGCGCTCCGGACACGTGGTACTCGAGCAGGATGGACGCTCCGCGGCGCCGCGTCCGGGCGACCTCGTCCTCAGCACCAACACTCTGCCGTTCGCCACCCGTCAGGAATGGGAGTCCGCGCAGCACACCGTCAGCATCGAGATCGCCGACCTCGGACTCGACCCGGGCGTGGTCGCCGGGGCCACCGCGCTCGCGCTGTCGGCCCGCGATCCGCTGCTTCAGGTGATCGCCGCGTTCCTCGGCTCGACTGCGCGCGCGGCACTCGATCAGCGGACGTCGATGGACGCGTTGGCACCGGTCACCCGGGAGATGGTGCGGGTGCTGATCGCGACGGTGCTGCGCGACGAGAACCGGCTGCGCTCCGCTCTCGCGCTGTCGCTGGCCGAGCGGCTGATGCTGTTCATCGATCTGCACCTGGCCGATCCGGAGCTGTCGGCGGCGATGATCGCCCGCGCGCATGCGATCTCGGTGCGCTACCTCTATGTGGTGCTGCGGAGCCGAGGGGTCTCGCTCGGCGACCACATCCGCGGGCGACGGATCACCCGAGCGCGCCAGCTGCTCGCCGATCCGGTGCTCGGCAACCGTCCCCTCGCCGAGATCGCCCGGCTGTCCGGGTTCGCCGACTACTCGACGTTCGCCCGCACGTTGCGGGCGACGCTGGGAGTCTCACCCCGCGAGTTGCGGGCGGATCTCGCTCCGGCGTCGGTGCACGGATCGCCCACCGAAGTGCGTCCGATGCCGAGGACAGCGCCGGCGGCCGGTTCCTAGCCTTCGAAGTAGCGACGGACAGACACGAAGAGGAGACCGGAGATGTCGGACGTGGTGCAGTGGGAACGCGAGGAGGTCGCCGCCGCGAACGCGAGCGGCAAACCGGTGGTGGTGTTCGTGCACGGGCTGTGGCTGTTGTCGAGCAGCTGGACGCCGTGGCGCGAACTGTTCGAGGCGTCCGGGTACGCGACGATCGCGCCCGGCTGGCCGGACGATCCGCCGAGTGTCGAAGTGGCCCGGGCCGATCCGGACGTGTTCGCGCACAAGATGGTCCAGCAGGTCACCGACCACTACCTGGCGGCGATCTCCGAGCTGACCGCGAGGCCCGCGGTGGTCGGCCACTCGTTCGGTGGCCTGATCGCCCAGAAGATCGCCGGCGAGGGCGCGTCCGTGGCCACGGTCACCATCGACAACGCACCGTTCCGCGGCGTGCTGCCGCTGCCGGCGTCCTCGCTGAAGTCGGCCGCGCCGGTGCTGGGCAACCCGGCCAACCGCAATCGCGCGATCGCGCTCACCTTCGAACAGTTCTGCTTCGGCTGGGCGAACAATCTGGACGAGGCCGAGGCGCGCCAGCTGTACGAGGACTACCACGTCGCCGCGTCCGGGGTGCCGTTGTTCCAGGCTGCCGTGGCCAACTTCAACCCGTTCCACAACGAGGTGACCGTGAACGTGAAGAATCCCGATCGCGGCCCACTGCTGGTCATCGCCGGCGCGAACGACACCACGGTGCCGCTGGCGATCACCCGCGCCACCTATCGACAGCAGGCGAAGAACCCAGGCGTCACCGAGATCGTCGAGATCGCCGACCGCGGCCATTCGCTGACCATCGATCACGGCTGGCCCGAGGTTGCCCGGGTCGCGCTCGACTTCATCCGCCGATTCCACCACTGACCGAAAGGCGCCCTGATGCCGTTTCTCACCACCGCCGACGGGACCGAGATCTACTACACCGAGCAGGGTTCGGGCCGGCCGATCGTGCTCAGCCACGGGTGGCCGCTGAGTTCGGACGCCTGGCAGGTCGAGCTGAAGATCTTCGCCGACGCCGGTTACCGGGTCATCGCGCACGACCGGCGCGGCCACGGACGCTCGTCGAAGACCTACCAGGGCAACGACATGACGACGTATGCGAAGGATCTCGCCGAACTCGTCGAGCACCTCGATCTGGAGGACGTGGTAGTGATCGGCCATTCCACCGGCGGTGGGGAGGTGGTCCGCTACGCCGCCCAGTTCGGCGCGCACCGGGTCGCGAAGGTGGTGACCGTCGGTGCCGTGCCGCCGATCATGGTGCGCTCCGCGGACAATCCCGACGGGACGCCGATCGAGGTCTTCGACGACATTCGCGCCGGTGTGCTCCGCGACCGTTCGCAGTTCTACCGGGAGTTGGCCGTCTCGTTCTACGGCTTCAACCGCGACCGTGCCCAGGTGTCACAAGGCGCCGTCGACGACTTCTGGCGGCAGGGCATGCTGGTCAATCTCGCCGCCGCCTACGACTGCGTCAAGGCATTCAGCGAGACCGACCAGACCGACGACCTGAGGGCGCTCAAGGTGCCGATCCTGATCGCGCACGGCGACGACGACCAGATCGTGCCCATCGCCGCGGCGGCCGAGAAGTCCATCAACCTGGTCAGCGACGGCGTGCTCAAGGTCTATCCGGGCGCACCGCACGGCGTGTTCGGCAGCTACCAGGAGCAGCTGGACGCCGACATCCTGGAGTTCATCGAGGCCGGCTGACCGCTCAGACCTGATCGCTCAGAGCGTGGCCACGGTGATGCCCGGGGACAAGGCCGGGGCGTCCATCGCCATCAGTTCGACCCCGGCCCGGGACAGGTCCACCACCCGCCCGACCAGCCGTCCCGGGTCGACGCGTCCGGTGCCGATCAACTCCAGCATCGCCGGATAGTCCGCGGCCGGCATCCCGTGGCTGCCGACGACCTGGAGTTCCCGGGCCACCACGGCGCCCCACGGCACTGCCGCGGTTGACTGGTCGCCGAGCATCAGCCCCACCTGGACGTGCCGGCCACGCGGGCGCAGGCTGCGGACGGCAACATCGACGATCGCGCCCGAGCCGAGGGCGTCCATCGTGACGTGCGCTCCCCCGCCGGTCAGCGCCTGTAGGGCCGCCGGGTCGGCCCGGTCGAGGGTGACCTCAGCCCCCAGCTCGGACGCCCACCGGCGCGCCGCCTCGGACGGGTCGATCGCGATCACCCGGGCACCCGCGGACGCGCCGAGCAGGACAGCCGACAGCCCGACCCCGCCACAGCCGAAGACCACCAGCCAGTCCCCCGACGCCAGCCGGCTCTGCGCGGTCAACGCGTGATAGGCGGTGGCGAACCGGCAGCCGAGGCCGGCAGCGGTGACGAAATCCACCGCGTCCGGGAGCCGGACCAGGTTGAAGTCGGCTGCCCGGACGGCGACCAGCTCGGCGAACGATCCCGGATGGGTGAAGCCCGGCTGGGACTGGTCGGGGCAGACCTGGGCCTGCCCGGAGCGGCACCAGGTGCAGCGCCCGCAGCCGTTCACGAACGGCGCGGTGACCCGGTCACCCACGTTGAAGCGCGTCACCCCTGAGCCGACCGCCGCCACCGCGCCGGCGAATTCGTGGCCGGGAATGTTCGGCCAGCGGCACCGGGTCGTGGCCGCGCCAGGCATGCCAGTCGGACCGGCACACGCCCGTGGCGTGGACCGCCACCAGCGCGCCGCCGGAGGGACACTCCGGTTCGGGCACGTCAGTCAGCCTGGGGGCCGCTCCGACCTGGTCGTAGACGATTGCGCGCACCGCAGCGTTCTACCAGTTGGCGTCAGCGGCCGCACAGGTCCAGCGCTGCCGAGGCGATGGTTTCGGCGTCAATCCCGTGCAGCCGGTAGGCGTCGGTGACGCTGGCGCCCTGACCGAACGCGGTGACGCCGAGAGTGTGGGTGCGGTCGCCACGGACGCCGGCCAGGAACGCAAGGGTGTGCGGGTGAGCGTCCATCACGGTGACCAGCGGGGCCGGGTGGTCAGCCGGGAAGAGCCGTTCCAGAATGCCTGAGCGGGTGCTGGCGGTGACCCGGGTGCGAGCCCGCAGGGCCTGGAACAGCAGTCCCGGACTGCTCACGCAGACCACACCGACGCGGACGCCGAGCCGTCCCAGCCGATCGGCCGCGGCACACACCTCGGTCATGATCGCACCGGCACCGACCAGGGTCACCTGGTCATCGGACGCGGGGCGTGTGCTCAACCGGTAGCCGCCGGCCAGCACGTCGGCACGACGGCGTTCCCGCAGCAACGGGTCGTCCGGGATCCTGGCCAGCGACTGATCGACCGGCCGGGTGGACAGCCGGAAGTAGGCCGAGCAGCCGTCCGGGCCGTTGAGATCCCGGATCGCCTGCAGCATCGTCCACTCCAGATCCTGGGCGAACGCGGGCTCCCAGCTGGTCAGCCCGGGGATCTCCATGGTCACCGACGGCGTGTTGATGGACTGGTGGGCACCGCCTTCGGGTGCCAGGGTGACCCCGGACGGCGTCCCGATCACGATCGAGCGGCCGCCCGCGTACAGGCCGAACGTCCACGGCTCCAGCGCCCGGTTGATGAACGGGTCGTAGAGCGTCGCGATCGGGAGCAGCGGCTGACCCCAGCGGGCGCCGGTCAGGCCGAGCTCGGCGGCCAGGCCGACCAGGTTGACTTCGGCGATGCCGAGTTCGATGTGCTGGCCACCGGCGTTCTCGTGCCACTTCAGCAGCCGTTCCCGGTCGTCGCTGAACCAGTCCTGCCGGCCGGCCAGCGACCACACGCCGGTCTTGTTGATCCAGCCGCCGAGGTTCGTCGAACTCGCCACGTCGGGGCTGGCGGTGACCACCCGGGCGGCGACCTCTGGGGCGGCGCGACGCAGGTCGGAGAGGAAGTGGCCCAGGGTGGCCTGCGTGGAGGCGACCGCCTTGTGCCGCCACTCGAACTCGCGCGGCACGTCCGCCACGGCGGCCTGCCGGATCGGCTCGCGGGTGAGCCGGACGGCTGCGTCGGCACAGATCCGTGCTGCCTCGGTGCCGGGCTCGAATCGTGCCCAGGGCGCGTCCAGCGACATCCCGGACGCCTCGGCGAGGTCCTGCATCTGCGCCAGGGTGAGTTGGGCGGCGTGGTTGCTGGGGTGGCCTTCGAGGGCGAGGCCGCGTCCCTTGATGGTGTAGGCGAAGATCACCGTCGGGCGGCGGTCGTCGATCTCCGCGAAGGTGGAGCGCAGCTCCTCCAGATCGTGTCCGCCCAAGTCACGGACGAGTTCGGCGAGCTCGAAGTCGTCGTGGCCGGCGAGCAGCGCTTCGAGGGTGGCGGCGTCCTCCGCGGACATGCCGGCCAGCAGCCGGCGGCGCACCTCGTCGGGGTGCGCCCGCAGCAGGCGCTGGTACTCCTCGTTCGGCATTCGGCGCATCCGGGCCTCGAACACCTCCCCTCCGGACGCCGCGAACGCGGCCCGCAGCCGCCGTCCCCAGGTGCAGCTGAGCACCTGCCAGTCGGCGGCGGCGAACATGCCCCGCAGCCGTTCGATCTGGACGTCGGGAATCACCCGGTCGAGCGACTGCCGGTTCAGGTCGACGATCCAGACCACCTCGCCGAGCTGGCGGACCTCGGGATCGATGATCGCCTCCCAGACCGCGCCCTCGTCCATTTCGGCGTCGCCCAGCAGCGAGATGAACCGGCCGGCCGGCGGAGTCTCCGGAAAGCGGTCGGACAAGTACCGATGCGCCAACGCAGCCCAGATCGGGGCGGTCGCTCCGATGCCGACCGAGCCGGTGGAGAAGTCGACGGTGTCGGGATCCTTCGCCCGCGACGGGTACGGCTGCAGGCCGCCGAGCGAGCGCAGCGTCGGCAGGTACGACTCGTCGAGTTCGCCGAGCAGGTAGTTGATCGCGTGCAGCACGGGCGAAGCGTGCGGTTTGACCGAGACCCGGTCCAGCGCAGTGAGTTCGGAGAACCACAGCGCGGTCATGATTCCGACCATGGACGCCGACGAGGCCTGGTGTCCGCCGACCTTGACGCCGTCGGGGTTGCGCCGGCCGCGGTTGGCTGCGTCGATCATCGCGGTGGCCAGCCAGAGCACCCGCTGGGAGATCTCGCTCAGCGCGGACTCGCCGGACGACGCGGTCAGCGGACGGGAGTTCGCGCTCGGTGGATTCAGCTGGGTGGACGTCTCGAACTGGCCCAGTTCGTCGTCTCGGTGGTCGGTCACGGCGACGTCCCTTTCGGTCAGTTCGGGTGCAGCCCGCAGGCGAGGTCGGCGATCAGGTCGTCGGCGCTCTCCAGCCCGATCGACATCCGGACCAGGCCCGAATCCGGTTTGGCGTCGGCGGTCACCGGCCGATGGGTCAGCGCGGCGGGGCTCTCGATCAGCGAGTCGACGCCGCCGAGAGAGACCGCGTGGGTGAAGAGCCGCACCCGCGAGGTGAGCCGTTCGGCCGCCGCGAAGCCGCCGGCCAGCCGGATCGAGACCATCGCCCCGGTGCCGCGCAATTGGCTGCCGATCAGGCCGGACGGGTCCCCGTGCAGACCCGGGTAGAAGACCTCCGCGACCCCTGCGTGGCCGGTGAGCCACTGGGCGACCTGGATCGCTGTCTCCTGCTGGGCGTGCACCCGGAGCGGCATCGTGGCAAGGCCGCGGTGCAGCAGGTAGCCGGCCAGCGGGTGCAGAATCGCGCCGGTGATCGCCCGGATCGGACGGATCCGCTCGGCCAGCTCGTCCGAACAGGCCAGGACGCCGCCCATCACGTCGCCATGGCCGCCGATGTACTTGGTGGCGCTGTGCAGCGCCAAGGCGGCACCGTGGTCGAGCGGGTTCTGCAGCACGGGGGTGGCGAAGGTGTTGTCGACCAGCACCGGCACCGCACCGGCCTGCTCGGCCACCGCACGGATGTCGACCAACTCCAAGGTCGGGTTCGCCGGCGTCTCCATCACCACCAGGGCGGTGTCGGAGCGCACCGACGCGGCGACCTGGTCCGGACGACAGAAGGTCACCGCGGTGCCGAGCAGTCCGGTGGCGAGCAGGTGATCGGTACCGCCGTACAGCGGCCGCACACCGATCACGTGGCGCCGCCCGGTCGTTCCCGTGAAGGCGAGCAGGGCGGCAGAGAACGCCGCCATCCCGGTGGCGAAGGCCACCGCCGCCTCGGCATGCTCCAACTCGGCGAGCGCGGACTCGAAGCGCGCCACCGTCGGGTTCCACAGCCGTCCATAGACCGAGCCGCCCTCGGACGGCGGTCCGCCGGTTGCCAGCGCCTCATAGGATTCGCCGCCCTGCTCGATGCCGGGCAGCGGGTTGGTGGTCGAGAGTCGATCGGGAGTGCGTGTACCCCGAGCGCGGTCAGGTCGTCGCGACCGGCGTGTACGGCGATGGTGCGGAGGTCCCGTGGTCTCGTCCCCATGGCCCGGATCTTGCTGAATCATGCGCGCCGATGCCACGGTTGTTGCTGATAGGACGACAGCGAGCATATCTGATTGTTCGGTCAGCTAATCAGGGGCCGGAAGGAGCCGGGATCATGGTGAATCCGCAACACCGGGGTATCGAGCTCGACCGGCTCGATTTCGACCTGATCCGGGTGCTCAGCGACGATCCCGGCCTGACCGTCAAAGCGATCGCCGGCGGCCTGGGGATCGCGGAGTCCACCTGCGCCTACCGCTTGCGCAGGCTGCGTGAGGCGCGGGTGATCCGGCCGGCGCGGCTCGATCTCGACCATGCCCAGCTCGGCTACACGCTGCGGGCGGTCGTCATGGTGTTCCTCACCAATCACTCCCGCGAAACCGTCGACCGGTTCATGGCGAGCATGGTGCATGCGCCGAACGTGCTGCAGGTGGTCAACCTGACCGGCCGCTACGACTTCATGCTCACCCTCGCCGTGGCCGACGCCGAAGAGCTGCGCACCCTGGTGCTCGACCACGTCACCGTGCACCCTTCGGTGCGTGGGACCGAGAACCCACATCGTGTTCGACATGCGCGACGGGACGTGGATACCGCCGCGTCCCAGCTGAGCTACTGCTTGGAGCGCTGGCGAGCCTTCTCGGCGACCACCTCGCGGTAGCTCTCCCGTTCGTGCACCAGCCAGTCCGGCGGGTCGGCGATCAGGGCGCCGATCTGGCCGGCGTCCAGGGCTTCGGTGATGCCGGCCCGCGCCAGGCCCGACCGCGAGACGCCCAGTTTCCGGGCCACCACGTCCCGCGGGAAGGGGCCGTTGCGCTGCAGCTCGGTCAGCCACAGCGGTGGGTCGGCGCGCAGGGCGTCCAGGTCGGCGCGGCTGATCGGCGAGTTGCGGAACGCCTCCGGGGCGGCGGGCAGGTAGATGCCGAGCTTGGCGGCGGCGGTCACCGGCTTCATGGTCTGACTCACCGGGCCAGCGTATCGGCGCCCCGCGATACCCTGCCCGGGTGACGACTCCCCCAGCCGCCGACCGCCTCACGGTCGGGTTCGTCCCGGGCGTCACGTTGACCAAGTGGACGACCGTCTGGGCCGAGCGGTTCCGGCGGGCGCCGCTGCGAAGCGTCGAGATCGCCCAGGCCGATCAGCGGGCGGCACTCGATCAGGGTCTGGTCGACCTGTGCTTCGTCCGGCTGCCGATCGACACCGCCGGGCTGCATGTCATTCCGCTGTACGAAGAGGCCCCGGTGGTGTGGGTGTCCAAGGAGCACCCGATCGCCGCCTTCGACGAGGTCACGCTGGCCGACCTCGCAGACGAGACTGTGCTCACCGAGGCGGACGCCGAAAGCATCAACCAGGTGGCGCTCGAGATCGCGGTGCTTAGGGTGCCGATGTCGATCGCCCGCACCCACAGCCGGCGCGACCTGACCTACCGTCCGGTCAGCGACGCGTCCGGCACCACCATCGGGCTCGCCTGGCGGGCTGAGGACCCGCACCCGCTCACCGAGGAGTTCATCGGAGTCGTCCGCGGTCGCACCGCGAACAGTTCCCGGACCCGGCAGGAACGGACGCGACAGGAGCGGACGGCCGCCGCACCGCGCACCGGACGAGCGCGTCCCGGTCGCCGGCGCTGAACAGCCGACGCTCAGTGTCGGCGAGGCACCCCCCACGACGGCTCGACATCACCGATCGGCCGACCCGACGGACCGCTGTCATTGTTGGCCGTCAGGTTGCGTACGGCACCGCCGTCCGCGCGCACGGAGTAGATCTCGCCATCGTTGAGGTCTCCCCACCAGAAGGCGATCTGGGACCCGTCGGGCGACCAGCTGGGGAACCGCTCGCGGCTGGGCGTGCCGTCAGGGCCGGTCAGGCGCTCGGTGAGATCGACGGCTGGGTTTCCTGTGCTTTCGGGTCGCGGCCGCATCACGTAGATGTCGAGGTTGGCGGCCCGACGGTTGCTGTGGAAGGCGAGCATCGACCCATCCGGAGAGTAGGCGGCTCCGTACTCGTTCACCCCGGCCGTCGAGGTCAGCCTCACCGCGTGGGAGCCGTCGATCCGGCGACGATACAGATCCCCGTCATGGCCGTAGACGATGTGTCGTCCGTCCGGTGAAACGGCAGGCTGTCCGTCGAAAACAGGTGTCTCGCCGGGCGCCTCCTGGGTGAGGTTGCGGGCAGGCTGGAAGCTGTACAGACCGACCGAGAAGACGTCGCCGTCCCCATCGATCGGGTCCTCTCCGCCGTAGACGATCGAGCGACCGTCGGGCGTCCAGGCGAACTTGCCACCAGTGGGCGCCGGATCGCTCACTACGCCACGTGCGGGCCCGCACGTCCAGTCGCCGGCGGCGTAGCTCAGCCGGCACACACTGATCCCGGTTGCCGACAGATACGCCAGGTAGCGTCCGTCCGGCGAGAGCACCGGAAACTGCTCCGCCACTCGGTTGTTGGTGAGTCGTGACGTGTGACCGGTGCTGGGGTCCAGCAGGTACACCTCATCGATCATCTGGTCCGACGACGGACTGTCGCGATCGCTGACGAAGACGATTCCGCTCGCGCGGGTAGGAGCAGCGTCGGCCGCGGGCGAGGCGGGCGGGACCGTAAGCGCCAGGGCGAGCAGGGCGGCGGCGGCGGCACGGTGGATCGTACGAGTTCTGGTCATGATGCCCTCCGAGTCAGCAGTCGCCCCACGCGGGGTCGCAATGGCCGATGACGACGAAGCCGGCCGGGGCCAATCCGCCGGCGGTGGTCGTGCCGAAGAGGTTGATCACGTCGGCGTAGCGCGGCTTGGCCGCGGAGGTGGCGAAGGTCGTGGTCAGGCTCGGGATCGTCTGGCCGCACCATTCGCTCGGCAGGCAGGACGGGCCGCCCGACACCCGCACCTGCGAGCCCGTCACCGCTTCGACGACGACGCTGCGCAGCACCACCCTGGTGTTCAAGCCGTACAGGTTCCGCTTGACCCCGAAGATGTAGCCCGGGCAGTAGGACAGCCCGGCGTAGCTGAGGGGAGCCGCGCCGTTCGCGCACTGTGCGGCGCTCGGGCTCGTGGTGGGACGCGGAGTGCTGCTCGGACGCGGTCTCGCTGACGTCGTGGGTCTCGCCCGCTCGGCACGTCCTTGTTGAAGCACGCTGACTTGCGCCGGACTCGATCCCGGTTCGCTCTGCGGGAACGCTGCGACGGGAGACCCCAGGGTGAGTGCGGTGACCGCGCAAGCGACGGCACCGATGCGGAGATGAGTGAGAGGAAAGGCGGACATGGTGGGCTCCTCGGGGCAGGTGGCCGATCGACGGTGCAGTAAGCATGCGTCGGATGAGGGACGGCGCGCATCAGCGAAATCAGTGACTTGAGGTCACCCGGTCGACCTCAGTCCGGCGATCCGCCCCGCCTGAAGCGCCGGGCCGCGAGGTAGGTCACCACCGCCTGCACGCGCCGGTTGTCTTCCGGCCCACCGGGCAGCGCGAGCCGCGTGAAGATGTGCCGCACATGGGTGGCGACGGTGTGCAGGCTGAGCCTGAGCCGGTCGGCGATGCCCTTGTCGGAGAGCCCTTCGGCCATCAGGCGCAGCACGTCGAACTCACGGGCGGTGAGGTCGAGTAGTCCGGCACCGGACTCGACCAAAGCATGCGCGATCGCTGGGTCGACCACCGTTCCGCCCCCGGCGATCCGCACCAGGGCCTGGTCGAGCACCTCTGCTTGCAGAATCGCGTCCTTGAGCAGGTAACCAACCCGGACGGGTGCCCGTTCCAGCAGCCAGGCCGCATACTCGCCGACCACGTACTGGGAGAGCACCAGAACGCCGACTTGTGGATGACCCCGACGAAGGGTGCTGGCAAGCCGCAAACCCTCATCGGTGAACGTCGGGGGCATCCGAATGTCGAGGATTACCACCGCCGGCTGATGGTGACGCACCATCGCCAGCACCCGGTCGGGGGCGTCGAGAGCGGCGACCACCTGATGACCCGCACGCGCGAGCATGGTGCTCACGCCCTCACGGATCAGCAAACTGTCATCGACCACGATCAGCTTCACGGCGCCCACCCCTCGGGCTTGACCGGAAGTTCCATAGTCACCCGCGTGCCCCTTCCCGGTTCGCTCTCCAGGAGGAGCTGTCCCCCCGCCGACGCCAGGCGATCCCGGATGCCCATCAACCCGTGACCGCCCGGGTCGGCACCACCGACCCCGTCGTCCTCCACGATCGTCACCAAGCGGTTGTCGTCCTGGGTGACGACGACCAACACCCGTGTCGCGTCCGCATGCTTGAGAGCGTTCGTCACCGCCTCGGCAGCCGCAAAGTAGGCCGCCGCTTCAATCGGCGCCGACGGCCGGGCCACCGCCCCACTCGGAGCCTTGACCACCACTGAGCCTCCGACCCGCTGCGCCAGTCCGCGCAGCGCGGGAACGAGGCCGAGATCGGTGAGCACAGCGGGGTGGATGCCGGCGGCCAGGGCCCGGAGTTCGGCGACCGCACCGCTCACCTGCTCCTTCGCCGCGTTGAGCGCCTCAGTGTCGGCGGGCTGGCCGGACAGCCGGTCGAGCGCCACTCCGATGGCGAGGATCCGCTGCTGCGCGCCATCGTGCAGATCACGCTCGAGTTGCACCCTGGCGTCATTGGCGGCCTGGACGATCCTGCTGCGAGAGCGCTGCACCTCGATCAGCTGAGCACGCACCTCGGCCTGCAGCCGTACGTTCTCGAGGAGCAGGCGTGCGGTCGAGCCGGCGGCGGTCAGCAGGGCGGGCTCGTCGGCGAGCGAGCGGTCATGGGTCACGATGGCGAGCGGGCACTCCGGCGCGCCCACCACGGTCACCTCCGTGGTGGGTCCCGACGTGGGTTCGGCGACGGGCCGTCCGCGTGAATCGACGAAGCCGGCGCCGAGAGGGAAGGCGATCCGCAGCCCCGGATCGCCCACCGCGCTTCCCATCGCCGCCTCGAGGTCGAGTTCCCGCGAGGCCGCCGAGGCCACAATGAAGTCGCCGATCCGGCGGTAGGCCAGTCGCTCCCGCACCAGCCCGACCATCAGCCCTAGCGGGACGCCGAACAGTGCGGAAAGTTGAGTCCATCTGGCCAGCGGCTGCGCCGCCCACGGCGATTGTCCGGCCAGGCCGCCGACGGCAGCAAGGGCGGCGTACAACGCAATCGACGCACCCATCGCGGCGTAGGGCAATCGCAGCAGATGCTGCTGCCGGCTTCCCGCTGCGCGATATTGCCGGGCCAGCTGCCAACCGAAGCCCAGCGCCAGACCGAACCCTGCCAACGCGGTCACCGCCGACCACGATGCGGCGACAGGGCTCGGAAGGCCGACGTAGGTGAGCGAACGGACGCATTGCGCACAGTCACTGTGATGTCGGTTCAGCGCCCACAGCACCGCATCGACCAGACCCAGGCCGTAGCCGGCCTGAACCAGCCGTCGAGCCGCCGTGCCAGACAGGTCTCCGCTGGGGTATGCCAGCAGCAGGTGGCCGGCCACCGGTGCCTGGAGCGGCACCAGAATGACTGTCGCGGTCTCGGCCAGACGGGCCGGAAACGTGTCGCCGATCAGGCCGAATGAGCCGGCGACGTCGGCGCTCAGCACCAGGGCCAGGGTCAGAATGCGATTGGCGAGATGAAATCTTCCGACGCCGATCGCGATACCACCGACGACTATCCAACTCAGCGCGAACGCGACCTCACCCGCGACCTCATCAAAGGCGGCGCGGTGCGGTGTGACCGCCGTCGTCCACGTGCTCAGCGCCAGGCAGCCAAGCGAGGCGCCGAGCAGTAGCCATCTCAGCGGAGGATTCTTGACGGTCATCGACCGGGGTAAGGCAGAGCGGCCGTCCGGCAAAGCGGATGGTCGGCGACGATCAGCGGCCGTCCATGATGCATATCTGATCCTGACAGCTCGCGCGCCGACGCACACTAGCTGAACGGGTGGGGGCCGTCCCGGGACGTCAGCTATCGGCGTGGGGACAGCACTTTCGTAGGCTTGGCGTCCAAGCCGTGCGAATACAACTCGACCCTCGTCCAAGGCGCGGGTGCCTTTGCAAAGACCGGCTCCAGTACTTTCCACATCGTCTCTGCATCGTGGCCGGCGAAATGGAGCTCGTAGCCATGCTGCCCGACATCGTTGCCGTCGATAACGCCGGCACCTGCGGCAACCAGGGCACGATCAGCGGCCAACTCGGTGTCCAGAAGCGCCTTCATCAGGTCGCCGTCGAAGAGTTCCGGGCGATTCTCGAACATCACCACAACCCACGCCTGGCCCTCCACCGTGCCGCCATCGTCTTCTTCGTCGACGGTGACCCAGGTGCTGACAGCACATCCGGCAAGCACGGTGAGAACAGCGATGGCCAGTGCGGCGATCACTGGGAGGTTGCCAACCAGAGGGCGTCGGATCGCCACCACGCCTCGTGCGGAGCTGCTTCGCAGCCCTCCTACGACGAATCGCTATTCGCCCGGGCGTCCACAAGGTCGGTCAATTCGTGCTGCAGATCGTGGACGGCGGGGTACAACCTGCCGTAGAGGCGGACCAGAGGCACGTACAGCTCGTGGATCTCGGGCCGCGGATGCACCGTCTCCTTCTCGTGCACCATTGCATCGGCTGCGGCCTGAACTGATGCGTAAACCCCGGCCGCGGCGGCGGCCAGCACGCAGGAGCCAAGCGCCACGGCATCCCCGACCTCGGTCAGCACCATCGGCACTCCGGTCACGTCGGCATGCATCTGAACCCAGTCCCGTGATCTCGTCGCGCCTCCGCAAATCACGATCTCACTCGGCCGGTAACCGGAGGCAGCAAGGTACTTCAAGTTCAGTGATACCCCGTAGCAGACCGCCTCCTGCAACGCCCGGTACACATGGTGAGGACGATGCGACAGGGACAAGCCGAGCATGACGCCCCGGGCGCGCGAATCCGAATAGGGCGTGCGGTTGCCCTGGAAGTACTCGTTGACGATAAGTCCCTCCGAGCCGGGCGGCAGATCCTTCGAGCGCTCGTTGAGCAAGTCGTAAGGACTCACCCCCAACTGGTCAGCCTCGACCAGCACGTCCTTCGCGAAGTAGTCCTTGAACCAGTTCACAACTGAACCGGTCGAGACTCCGGAGGCTTCCACCAGGTAGAGGCCCGGCACGACGGCGTCGGTGAACGCGCCCCAGAACCCGGTTCCGCTGATCGGCCGGTCGGCTTGGCCAAGCATCACATGCGACGATCCGGTGGTCAGCGACATCCGGCCCGGTTTCATCACATTGAGACCAATCATTCCGTGCTCACCGTCGATGCCGCCCTGAGCCACCGGAGTCCCTTCTCGCAGGCCGAGCGCCTCGGCGGCTGACGCGGTCAGGTTGCCCAGATGGGTGCCTATCGGGTTGACAGCAGTGGGCAGCTTGTCGAATGCGTCGCCGCAGCCAACCACGTCGTACACCTGGTGCAGAAAGCCGCCCTTAGTGCGGTCGTGGTACATACGGATCGACGCCGAGCAGGTGTTGTTGGCGAACTCGCCGGTCAGCTGCGCGCCCAGCCAGTCCGGCGCGTCCAGCAACCATCGGGTCCGGGAGTACAGCTCGGGCTCGTTCTCCTTCAGCCACGCCATCTTGAACGGCGCCCATTCGGCACTGCTCGGCTGAGTTCCGCCGGCGTTGTAACGACGAACCTCGCTGTCCAGGATGTCGGCCCGCGCAGCCTGCGTGGTGGCGCGAACATCCATCCACATGATCGCGTGACGCAAAGCTCGGCCATCGGCGTCCACCGGCACCAACGAGTACGAGGTGGCGTCATAGCCGATGCCCACGACCTGCTCGGCCCTGATAGCGGCACCCTCCAATGCCTTCCGGCACGACCTCACCAGCGCGTTCCACCAGTCATCGGGCGACTGCTCAGCCCACCCCGGACGCGGACGGTGCGTCTCGTAGGCAGTCGCGGCGAACGTGAGCGGCCGGCCATCGGTGGTGAAGATCCCCACTCGGCAACTCTCCGTGCCGTAATCGATCCCGAGCAGATAGCTCGCAGACATCGGTGCCTCCATTCCCCTATCCGGCCAGCACTCCGCACACGTTTCGTAGGGCGGTGGAACAGCCTCCAGACAGCTGCGTCGATCGGATCGCCACCATGAGAACCGCCAGAACAGTTCCATCGACACACACTCCATCGACGCGCATCGACGACTCGCCACCATACAGCTGGCACGGCACCCAAGCCAGAGCCGGACCAAGCACAGCACCACACTGACGAGACCGCCAGCTGCACGATTCCAGCCAAACCGCCCTCCACCACTGAGATACTCTCAGCGCTGAGAACCGCAGAGGGGGGAGGTGTCGTGGTCACCAGGAAGGACGTTGCCGCACGGGCAGGCGTCTCGCCCAGCACAGTCTCCTACGTGATCAGCGGAAATCGCCCAATCTCACCCGAGACCCGAAAACGAGTGCAGCGGGTCATGCAAGAACTCAAATACACCCCGAACGCGATCGCCCAATCCCTAGCGGGCTCCCGAAAAGGAATAATCGCGCTGCACTTCCCGGCAGACCACCGCGGACTGAACACGACCGAGTTCGAGTACCTGACCGCCGTTGCCCAACGCGCGAGAGAACACGGCTATCACGCTCTGCTGTGGTCCGATCCGGTAGCCGACGTGGACGCTCTGCAAACCATGGTCGCCTCGCAGATGGTCGACGGGCTGATCCTGCTGGAAGTGTTCACCCAAGACCCCCGCATCCCGATGCTGAGAACCAGCGGCGCACCATTCAGCCTGATCGGGCGACCTTCCGACACCGACGGACTGACCTGGGTCGACGACGATTTCGATTCGCTTGCGACCCAAGCCACCGACCATCTCGCGAACCTGGGTCACCGCGATGTGCTGTATCTGGCCCCGCCCCTGGACGACACCGAACGCGGACACGGAGCCGCGGTTCGCACCCGTGTGGCGCTCGAAACCGCCGCAGCACGTCGAGGTCTCACGCTGACCCGGTTCCATGCGGCCCGCACCACCCGGGGCGGCCTGGACGCCTTCGCCCACCTCACATCACTATCCCCACGACCGACCGCCGTCCTCGCCTTCAACGAGTTGGCAGTGTCCGGACTCCTGCGAGCTGCGGCGACCACCGGAGTAACGATCCCCGGCGACCTGAGCGTCGTCGCACTCAGCCATGCCGACGTCGCGGCCGAAATGATGACTCCGCCACTGACCACAGTCTCCCCGTCCGCGACCGAACTCGCATTTCGCGCCGTCGACGCCCTCGCCGAACTGATCGCCGAACGCGACCGCGCGGCGCGCGGCGCGCTGGTCCAACCGCGGCTGACGATACGCGCCAGCTGCGGCCGCGCACCGGCCTGATCCTGGTGCACGCACGCACCTATCTGACAGAATCGGTACGGCGGCGACGCGCGTCGATGCACGGGGTGTCGACGCCGCCGAACACCTCTCGCAGACCGAAACCTGGAGCCATGTCGACCTCAACTCCCGACGTAACCAGCACGGCCGCATCCTGGCTGGCGGACAGTGTCATCTACGAGATCTACCCACAGTCCTTCATGGACTCCAACAGCGACGGAATCGGCGATCTGCCAGGAGTGATCGCCCGGCTCGACTACCTGGCCTGGCTGGGCATCGACACGATCTGGTTCAACCCCTGCTTCGCCTCACCGTTCCGCGACGCCGGCTACGACGTTTCCGACTACCTCACCATCGCGCCACGCTACGGCACCAACGACGACATGATCGCCTTGATCGGTGCAGCCAAGACCCGAGGCATCCGCGTCCTGCTCGACCTGGTGGCCGGGCACACGTCCATCGACCATCCATGGTTCCTCGCCTCCAGCAACGATCCGACCGATGACCGCTACGTGTGGGCCGCCACCCCCGGCGACGCAATGGTGCCCAGCCCGGGCAGCCGCTCCGGCTGGTACCTGAAGAACTTCTTCCCGGAGCAGCCAGCACTCAACTTCGGCTACGCCCGGCTCGACCCGAACGAGCCGTGGCGACAACCCCCCGACGCCCCCGGCCCACGCCACAACCGTGAAGCGCTGCGCGAGATCATCCGCTTCTGGCTCGACCGGGGAGTCGCAGGATTCCGCGTCGATATGGCCTTCTCCCTGATCAAGGACGACCCTGGCCTGCTGCAGACCACCGCACTATGGCGCGAGATCGCCGACTGGATGCACAGCACCTACCCAGACAGCGTGCTGCTACCGGAAAGCGACGAAGCCCGGACCGCCACCGCCGGAGTCCGCGGCGGCTTTGATGCAGATTTCGCGCTGGTCATCCACCCCGAACACAGCGCACTGTTCAACGACGGCGTGGCCGGGGTACTGCCCTGGCAGGAAGACACCGAGCCCAGCTACTTCGATCCCGGCATCACCGAGGAGCAAGGCGTCGCTGCACTGCGCCGGTTCCTCGCGATGTGGAAGTCACGACTCGCAGAGGCCGGTGAGGATCGGCTGCTGGTGCTGCCCAGCGCCGATCACGACTTCACCCGACTGGCCAGCGCCGGCCGCACACAGGATCAGCTGGCCGCCGCCTTCACCTTCCTGCTCACCTGGGGCACAATCCCCTCGATCTACTACGGCGACGAAATCGGCATGCGCTACGTCACCGGCCTGGAGTCGAAGGAAGGCAGCCGCTGGAATCCCCGGTTCGACCGCGCCGGCTGCCGCACCCCGATGCAATGGGACGACGCGCTGCCGAACTCGGGATTCTCCACCGCGCCGGCCCAGGATCTCTACCTGCCGCAGGATCCGGCGGCGAACCGCCCGACCGTCGCTGCCCAGGCCGACAACCCCGCGTCTCTGCTCGCTACCGTGCGCGACCTGATCGCGCTGCGCCGAAGCGTGCCAGCGCTGCGCACTTCAGCACCCCGCACAGTGCTCGCCGCCGGCTATCCATTCATCTACCTGCGCGGCGACTCCCACCTGGTGTTGATCAACCCACGTCCCAAAGATTCAAGGATCACGTTGCCGGCGCTCCGAGGCCGCAACGCCCGGCTGCTGACCGGAGCCGGGCTCACCCTGCACGACGACGACATCGAGATTCGCGGCACCGCCCACGGCATCATCGAACTGCTGTAGTCCGGTGAGCCGTGGGCGGGGCCCGTCCACACCTCGAGGCGAGTCAGCGCACGATCACCACCGTGCATGCGGCGTGCACCGCAACATGCTGACTCACCGAACCCAGCATGAGACCGGCGAACCCCCCGAGCCCGCGCGTCCCGACGACCAGCATTTCGGCGCTCGCAGACGCGTCGATCAGCAGCTTGGCGGTGTTGCCCTCCCGGACTACCGGTAGGACCACGATCGGCGGGTCTTCGCCGAGCACGTCCCCGATCGCGGCCAGCAGCTGCCTCTGCGCTACGTCGGCCGACTGGGACGCGTCTTCGCGCACGGCGTAGGTCCCCGACGGCCCGGTCGGTGGGGGTGCGCTCGCCAACCACGCCTTGAGGACGACCAGGTCACAACCGTGCTTACCCGCCGCATCCGCCGCCCAGCGCAGCGCAGCCAAACTGGGCTCGGAGCCATCGACTCCCACAACGATCTTCTTTTCGTTCGAGGACATGACATCTACTCTCTACATATCTAAATGACACATGGTTGGGAGATCTAGCCGCCGCTCGCAGCACCTGGAACAACGCGATGCGACCCGCCGCTGGGCGACGTCTGCACGATCATCACGTTGCACACGGCATTCCTGACGACCTCACGCGGAATCGAACCCAATGCCTCACCGTCGGCAGCTCCGACGCCACGGTTACCAACGACGATCAGATTGTCCGGATTGTCTCCGGCCACCTCCAGCAGGGCCTGGGCAGGAGTTCCCGCGACGATCCGCCGCTCGATCAGCTTGAAACGCTCCTTGGTGAGCTCCTGCACCGATCGCTCGACCGCAGCCTGGGCTGCACGCTCGCCATAGAGCTCCTCGTGTTCGTCGCCACCCCGCGGCCGCTGACCCGATGGCGCACCATCGGCGTTGAAGGCGGAGACCACGACAAGACGCGCCTCCGCGGCCGACGCGATACCAGCCGCGTGCCCGACAGTGGCCAACGACGCCGGGGTACCGTCCGAACCAACGATCACCCGGTTATAGACCGAGGTCATCCGGCGGGGCGAACCGAGCGGCATCAGCGACGATTCATCGCTCGCCTTCGGGGGGTTGACCCAGGTGGCCGCCAGTCCCGCGAGCACGAACATGACACCGATGAAGACGCCCGCCTTCGTCGGGTCGGAGCCGAGTAGGTGCGCATAGATCGACCCGAAAGTGACGGTCTCGATCAATTGCGGCACCACGATCATCATGTTGAGAATGCCGAGGTACACACCGATCCGGGCCGCCGGGACCATGCTGGTAACCATCACGAACGGCAACGAGCACACGCTGGCCCACGCGATGCCCAAGCCGATCATCGGAATGAACATCAGATACTTGTCATGCACGAACGGGAAGAACGATAAGCCGACACCAGCGATGAGCAGCGCGACCGCATGGACGTTCTTGGCACCGAATCGTTTCGCGAGCGGGATCATCACGATCGCAGCACCCATCGCGACCAGCGCGTACCATCCATTGATCAGGCCCGTCCAGCCGACGGCCTCCAGGTAGGCCGGGGTCTCGTTGTACCCGTGCACTCCAGTATTTACTCCGAACGCGGAGTTGCCGATGATCAGCGAACCGAACTGCCACCACACGAACAGCCCGTACCACTGGAAGGCATAGACCAAGCCGATCTTGTGCATGCCCAGCGGCATCTCGCGGACCGCGTGGAAGATCTCCCCGAACACAGCGCCCGGGTGCTTCGGAAGCGAGCGAATGTGGGCGATCTCCTCATCCGACGGCTTGATCTCCTTGGTCTTCGCCGCCGAGATGGCCACGCTCAGCAATAAGAAGAAGGCGCCCACCCAGAACGTCGCCGGCACCCAATGCGGCACTCCGGCAGCGTTCGTGCCGGTGATCATCTGCTGGAAGATGAACAACGAGACGTTGGCGACTACCGCCCCACCACCGATCAGCACCCCCTGCAACAGGTATCCGGTCGTGCGCTGCGACAGCCGCAGCTTGTCCGAGATCAACGCCCGATAAGGCTCCATACCCGTGTTGGCGCCCGCGTCGAGCAGCCACAGCAACAGCACCGCCATCCACAGCGCCGACACGAACGGGAACAGGAACAGCATCAGGGCCGCCAGCACCACACCCGACACGAAGAACGGCTTACGACGTCCCCAGCGAGTCCAGGTCCGGTCGCTCAGGACGCCGATGATGGGCTGAATCACCAGGCCGGTAATGGGACCGGCGAGGTTGAGCAGCGGCAGATCCTCAGGGTTGGCGCCGATGATCGCGAACAGCGGACTGATCGCCGTCTGCTGCAGACCCATCGCATAGTTCACCCCGAAGAACCCGAGGTTCATCAGCAGGATCGTCTTGTTGTCGAGCAGCGGCTTGTGCAGTTCGGACGGATCGGACTGCGCATCGATGCGGTCCTGCGCCGAGATGGCTTCTTCCTTGAGCGTCATTGCTCCCCTACTTCATCCCGAGTTACAGGGGACTCCCGCACTCGACTCCAGTGAAGCACGTCTATCGACGCGCATCGACGACGCGCGTCGATTCGCAGACGCTAGCACAGCGGACCCCGGCGATGTACAGCCAGGATCGAGTCAATCCCGAACGACGATCGAGCACGCAAACGAGCGCCCGACGGGAGGCGGAGAATTCTCCGAGTCGAGGACTCTCCTACCTTCACCGAGCATCACTCTTGCAAGCCAAGCGATGACTAACCGAAGGTCACACCCTGCCGTTCGCGGTGGCCCGCGAGAACGGCATCAATGACGCGCGCGGTTCGCAGGGCGGTGTCTCCGGTGCTGATCGGGTGGTCAGTTCGTCCGCTGAGAACGTCAACGATGTGCTGGATCAGCGGCAGTTGCACGACCTCCGGGTACGGCGCATCGAGGTAGGTCGTGATCCCTGCCCGAGTGAGCGCCAGGGGCTCGACGCCGAAGCTGGACAGGGTGAGGGTGGCCCGGGTTCCGACGACCTCGATACGGTCGATGGCTTCGCTGGCTGCGAAGTCCCACATGCCTGCACCAATCACACCCGAGGCAAAGCTGAATGCAGCGACAGCGGAAGTCTCCACTGCCGGAGAGGTGGGCAATGGGTGCGCGGCGTCGCCGGAAATGGTGGTGATCGGGCCGAACGCGTGGTCCAGCCAGTCGAAGGTGTGCGAGGCGAGATCCACGAAGTAGCCGCCTCCGGAAACCCGAGGATCCAGCCGCCATTGGTGCAGCTCGGACGTGGGTGGCGCCGGCCGCTGGTAGCGCACCGATACCGACCGCAGCTCGCCCAATTGCCCATCGGTGATGAGGCGCCGCGCGGTCTCGAAGCGTGGCATCGCTCGCCGGTAGTAGGCCACGAACAGCGCGACGCCGCGGCCATCATTGGCCTGTGCACAGGCCTCGATCATCGTCTGGCATTCGGCCGAGGTCCGAGCCATCGGCTTCTCGACGTACACCGGTTTCCCGGCCCGAGCGACCCGTCGGACATAGTCGCAATGGGAGTTCGGTGGGGTGGCGACATACACCGCGTCCACTTCAGGATCGGCAATCAAAGCATCCGCATCGGCATACCAATGACGAACCTGATGGCGTGCCGCAAAATCACGGGCCAACGCGGCGTCCCGACGCATGACCGCGACCAGCTCGGAACCATCCGCCCGTTGGAAACCCGGCCCGCTCTTATGCTCGACGACGTCGCCCGCTCCGATCACCCCCCCAACGAACCTTCTTCACGACTGAACCCCTCTTCAATGAGAAACCGCCGACCTATGACCCCGACTTCAGCCCTAGCTCGACTCCAAACCGGAGAATCGCCTGCACCCGGGACCTACTGATATGCATCGCGCGGCCACCTCGCCGGGGCTGGCCCCGCCCCCGTCGAACTCCACTAGAGCTTGATTACGTACCTCAATCAACCTGTCCAGCCTTGGCCTGCTTCGCCCGCACACCCGACGCCAACGCAGCCACCGACCCCAAATCAGACCCGCCAACCACCCTGCAGCGGACGATCCTCCCACAGCCAGACGGGCAGACCCACCGCGCCCGGCAGCCAGCGCAATTTTCCGGCACCATCCCGATCCGGATCGCGCGCAGCCGCATCGCTCGTGACATGAGCGAAAACGATTCCTATGGACGCGGGCCGACCAGATTTCATGGCCCGTGCTCACCGCCGGCCCCACATTCGCAGAAGCTAGTAATGCGTGGGAGAGGCATCAGACGAACTGGTCTCTCTCGACCACCCCTTCATCAGGGTGAATAACCCGTCGGGCTGACAGGATTTGAACCTGCGACCCCTTGACCCCCAGTCAAGTGCGCTACCAAGCTGCGCCACAGCCCGTTCAACTACCGGAGCCGTGGCCCCGACGGCTCACCCTACACGGAACGAGTGGCCGCCCTCAAAGCGAGTCTGCGCGCCGCCCGCTGTCCGGGCCGGCCGGACCGTAGACTGCTGCGCGTGATCAACCCCACTCCCATGCTGCGTCCCAGCCCGATGGATATTTCCGGGCTCTTCTCCGGTTCGTTCGAGGCCCTGAAGCGGCGCTTCCTGCTCTTCGTCCTGCTGACCTTGGTGCCGTCGTTGCTGATGGTGGTGGTGCTGATTGCCGCCGCCGTCATCGGTGGCGGAGCCGCGGCCACCGGTAGCCGCAACGGCATCATGTCAGCCCTGGTCCTGGTGACAGTCGTGATCGGTGCCGGTGGCTTGATCGCCGGACTTGCCCAGCTGAAGATGACCGGCATGATGTCCCTGGCCGCCTACGAGATCGCCCAGGGCCAGCGGCCCGACTTCGGTGGACTGATGGCGCGCACCAAGGGCTTCCTGCCGCGGATGCTGCCGGTGATCGCAATCTTCTTCGGTGCGGTGATCGCCTTCTATGCGTTGCTCGCCGCGATGATGTGGGGAGTGCTCAGCAGCAGTTCGAGCAGTGCTTCCTCTGATGCGATCTACGGTGTCCTCGGCTTGATGCTGCTGCTGATCGTGGTCGGCATTCCGCTGGCGATCTTCCTGGGCACCAAGCTGATCTACATCACCCAAGGGGTGGCGCTCGAGCAGCTCGGCGGCATCGAAGCAATGAAGCGCTCGTGGACGCTCACCAAAGGCAGCTTCTGGCGAACTCTCGGTTACGCGCTGTTGCCGCAACTCGCGATCGCGGCCGTCCTGTGGGTGGTCAGCACGATCACCCAGCTCGCGGGCGGCAGCTTCATCGACACCATGCCGAGCACGCCCACCGCGGCCGAGTTGATGACCTATCTGATGGGTCTCATTCCGTTGTACGCAGTTTCGTATCTGCTGCAGGTGGCCGTTCAGCTGGTCACCACGCCATTCATGCAGATCTACTACACCTACATGTTCGTCGATCAGGTGCGCCGCAGCGAGCTGCCCACGCAGTACGGCTACGGGCAGCCCGGCTACGCACCGCAGTACCCGGGCCAGCCGGCGCCTGGCCCGAGTCAGCAATACCCGCCGGCTCAGCCGTACCCCGGTCAGCAGCAGTACCCGCCGGCTCAGCCGTACCCCGGCCAGCAGCAGTACCCCGGCCAGCAGCAATATCCGGGCCAGCAGTATCCGCCGCAGCCTGGGCAGCCAGGTTCCTCGCAGAACCAGTGGCCCGGCCAGCGGTAGCTACTTCTTGCGCTTCTCCCGCGCGCGCACCTCGATCTGGACGGGGGTGCCGGCGAAGCCGAATTCTTCGCGTAGCCGGCGCCGCAGGAACCGGATGTAGCCCGGGTCCAGCTGTCCGGAGGTGAACAGGGCGAACGTCGGCGGGGCGGTGTGCGCCTGGGTGCCGAACAGGATCCGGGACTGCTTGCCGCCGCGCACCGGGTGCGGGTGGGCGGCGGTGATCCGGCCCAGGAACGCGTTGAGCTTGCCGGTCGACACCCGGGTCTCCCAGCCCTCTAGCGCGGTTTCGATGGCCTTCGACAGCCGGTCGACGCCGCGTCCGGTCAGTGCCGATATGTTCACCGAGGGTGCCCAGGAGAACGCCTGGATGTCCTGCTCGATCTCGCGGTTGAGGTAGTGCCGGCGCTCCTCGTCGGTCAGATCCCACTTGTTGTAGGCGATCACCAGCGCCTTGCCAGCCTCTTCGGCCATGGTGATCACCCGCAGATCCTGGTCGGCGATCGGCTCGGACGCGTCGATCACCACCACGCACACCTCGGCCCGTTCGATCGCGGACGCCGTCCGCAGTGAGGCGTAGTACTCGTGTCCGGACGCCTCCTTGACCCGGCGACGGATGCCGGCGGTGTCGATGAAGCGGTAGACGATGCCGGCGACCTCGACCAGTTCGTCGACCGGGTCGACGGTGGTGCCGGCGACGTTGTCGACCACCGAACGCTGCTGGTGGGCGAGCTTGTTCAGCAGTGACGACTTGCCGACGTTCGGACGTCCCACGATCGCCACCCGGCGCGGGCCGCCGATGGTCTCCTCAGACTCCCGCGGGGCTTCCGGAAGGGCCGCCATCAGGGCGTCGAGCAGGTCGCCGGAACCGCGTCCGTGCAGGGCGGAGACCGGGTGCGGCTCCCCCAGCCCGAGGTTCCACATCATCGCCGCCTCGGCCTCGTTGCGGGCGTCGTCCACCTTGTTGGCGGCCAGCACCACCGGCTTGCGGCTGCGCCTCAGGACCTGGACGACGGCCTCGTCGACGTCCTGGATGCCGACGGAGGCGTCCACGACGAACAAGACCGTGTCGGCGGCGGCGATGGCCAGTTCCGCCTGTTCGGCGATCTGCGCCGCCAGCCCCTTGGCGTCCGGTGCCCAGCCGCCGGTGTCGACGATGACGAACTCGCGCCCGTTCCAGGACGCGTCGTAGGAGACCCGGTCGCGGGTCACCCCGGGGATGTCCTGGACGACGGCCTCCCGGCGTCCGATGATCCGGTTGACCAGCATCGACTTGCCGACGTTGGGGCGTCCGACGACGGCCACCACTGGCTTGATCAGTTCTTCGGCGCTTTCGGTCATGGTGTTTCCTTGTCATCGCCGGTTGAACGTGTCGAAGCCGCCCGTTCCGCCAGTTCCACCACCGCGTCGATCACCTGCTCCAGCGAGAGCAGGCTGCCGTCCAGGCTGATCACCCCGTCCGCGGCGGTGGAGAAGTTCACCAGGGTGGAGTCGTCGGCGTCGCGGCGCAGGATCTGGTCGCGCAGCGCGGCGTCGTCGATCTGGCCGTCGTGGTCGAGTCTGCGGCGGGCCATCCGGACCGCCGGATCGGCGCTGAGCAGCAGCCGGACGTCGGCGTCCGGGGCCACGACGGTGGTGATGTCGCGGCCCTCGGCGACGATCCCGTTCGGCGCGGCCTCGATGATTGCCCGCTGACGAGCGACCAGGTTCTCCCGGCAAGCCGGGATCACCGCCACCGTGGAGACGTTGCTGGAGATCCGCTGCGAGCGGATCTCCTCAGTGACGTCGCGGCCGTTCACCCGTACCCGTTGATCGGTGGGATCGGTGGAGATTTGGATGTCGGCGCGCACCACGGCGGCGGTGACGGCGGCGGTGTCAGTGCCGTCGACGCCGGCGTCCAGGTAGGCGACGGTGACCGCGCGGTACATCGCGCCGGTGTCCAGGTAGGCCAGCCCGAGCCGGGTCGCCACCCCGCGGGCGGTGCTCGACTTGCCCGAGCCGCTGGCTCCATCGATGGCGATCACTAGGGGTTTTGTCATCATCGTCCTCACAACGACTCGGAGTAGCGCAGCGTCCAGCCGGCTGCGGTCATGGCGTTCTCGAGGCCGGCCCGGGCAGCTTTGGTCACACCGACCGCGAGATAGCCGATCTCGCGTTCGGGGTCGTGGTCGATGCGGATGTCTTCGACGTTCACGCCGGCCGCCTCGACATCGGCGAACAGCCGGGCCAGCGCGCCGGGGGTGTCGGGAATTGCCACAATAACCTCCGCATAAGCGGCCTCACCGGTGCCGTGCTTACCCGGCAGTTCCCGGACGCCGCGGCGTCCGTCGGCGAGGAAGCGGCGCAGGGCGTCCTCGTCGCCCCAACCGTCGAGCAATTCGTTCAGGGTGTCCCGGACGGCCTCAAGTTCGGCACGTACCGCGTCCGCGTTGGCGCTGATGATCTGCGTCCACAGCCGTGGGTCGGACGCGGCCACTCGCGTCACGTCGCGCACACCCTGGCCGGCGAGCCGCAGGTGCTCGTCCGGGACGTCGTTGAGCCGGGTGGCGGTCAGGCTGCTCATCAGCTGCGGCAGGTGGGACACCTGGGCGACAGCCTCGTCGTGGTGGGTGGCGCCCATGGAGACGATCCGGGCGCCGCAGTTGCGGGCCAACGCATGCACGGTGAGCACCGCTTTCGCCCGGGACGTGTCGTGCGGGGTGATCACCCAGGTGCGATCGACGAAGAGATCCGGGCGTGAGGTCAGCGGTCCCACGCGCTGGGAACCGGCCATCGGGTGCGAGCCGACGTAGCGGGCAAGGTTGAGCCCGCGTCCGCGCAACTCGGCCAGCACTGTGCCCTTCACCGAGCCGACATCGGTGACGGTCGCCTTCGGGTAAGTGCGCAGGGCCTTCTCGATCGTGTCCGCAAGCCGCGCCGGTGGGACGGCAACGACGACGAGCCTGACCGTGGCCGGGTCGATCGGATCGGTGGTGCCAGCGCCGCGTGAGGCTGCGACCTTGGCATGGGAAGAGAGCCGGTCGATCAGGTGCACCTCGACGCCGGCCTTGACCAGGGCGGCACCGACCGAAGCCCCGACCAGCCCGGTTCCGATCACCACCGCTGGGGTCAGGGTTGGTTCGTTCACTGGCCGCCCTTCTGCACGAAGGAGCGCACATACTCCTCGGCATCGCTCTCGAGCACCGAATCGATCTCGTCGAGCAGAGCGTCGTAGTCGACCGCCGGCTTGGTGGTCGCCGGGGTCACCTCGACCTGCGGCTCCTCAGCGCGCGCGGTACCGCGCTGACGCTGGATGCGCTCGGTCATGGTTCCTCCTGTTCGATCCGACAGCCTATCGCGCTAGCTACGAAGGGTTCACCGGACCGCGGGGACGGTTCTCTTGGTCACTGGGGACGGTTCCTTTGGTCACCGGGGACGGTTCTCCCGGTCACCGGGGACGGTTCTCCCGGTCACCGGGGACGGTTCTCCCGGTCACCGGGGACGGTTCCTTTGGTCACTGGGGACGGGTTCCTTTGGTCACTGGGGACGGGTTCCTTTGGTCACTGGGGACGGGTTCCCGCGGGCACTGGATCGTGGACAGGGGACCCGGACGCCCCCATCCCGAGCCAGCGGCGATCTCGACATCACCGTCCGATGGAGGGAAAGCTGTCCGATTTCGTGTCAAGACCCGAAATCGGGCCGCTTTGCACCCATCGGCGAGCGATCTCGACATCGCCGCGCTCGCGGGCTGGTCCGGTGACCAAGGGAACCGTCCCCGGTGACCGGGAGAACCGTCCCCGGTGACCGGGAGAACCGTCCCCGGTGACCGGGAGAACCGTCCCCGGTGACCGGGAGAACCGTCCCCGGTGACCAAGAGAACCGTCCCCGGTAACCGGGAGAACCGTCCCCGCGTACCGGGTCGGGTCGCCATACGCACTTGTACCCAGGGACTTGGCCGGAGGCCGGGGCGTAGGGTCCGAAGCGATTCCGCCCCGGGGAACAGGCAGCACTGATGGAACTTCCGTTGCTTCTGGCGGGTCCGATTCTGCGTAGGGTCGACCCGGGGCTGGTCAGCGTCTGGACGGCGTTCAGCAGCCCGGCGGAAGTGACCTTGGAGGTGTTCGAGGGACGGGTCGCGTACGACACCACCAATGCGCCGTTCGTCTCCAGCGCGGATCCGCCCGACCCGAACGCGCCGGCGCCGTTTCCGGGCGCGGAGGCGATCCGGGTCGGCGAGCATCTCTACCTGAGCATGGTCTCCGCCCGCATCCCTCCTGCGTCGGGGAAGACCTTTCAGCCCGACCGGCTGTACTCCTACAACCTGTGGATCGAGGCGGACGGCGGCACCAACACCCTGCAGTCGCTGAAGCTGCTGGAGACCCGCCAGGTCAGCGGCACGACCGCTGGGCCGCTCGGTTACGCCGACCGGATGCTGCCCAGTTTCGCCCTGCCGCCCAGCAGCCTGGACGACCTGCAGATCGGCTACGGCTCATGCCGGCGTCCGGGCTACGACGACGGGGACGCCCTGGCCTGGATGGACGCCTACCTGGCCGAACGGGTCGGCGACCCGCGGGGGCGGCTGCATCAGCTGTTCCTCGGCGGCGACCAGATCTATGCCGACGACGTCGAGGACGTGCTGATGCAACGCGTCGTCGAACTGGGCGTCGAGCTGATCGGAACCGCTCCCGCGGCCGCCCCGCTGCCCGGTGAGCCGGCCCGGACGCCGATCGAGCGGATCGCCGTCAACCAGGTCCGGTTGCGCACCGGCACGCCCGACCCCGAGAACCCGGATGCCGCCTACGCCCCGCAGCCCGCCGCCGACACCGCCGCCAACCCGCTGCCCGCCGGACCGCCCTGGTTCGGTGTCGGCAACCGGCTGTTCCTGACCAAGAACAGCGCCCAGCTGACCAGCGAGGACGGCAAGAACCACCTGATCTCGATGGGCGAGTTCGCCGCGGCCTACCTGCTCTACTGGTCGCCGGCCTGCTGGGGTCTGACGATTCCCGGCGCGACGATGCTGCCGGCCACACCCAACGCGGACCCGGTCCCGGTCAAATGGCTCGACGTGCTCACCGACACCCAGTCGGTGAGCCTGCCCGAGGCGGGTTATCCCGCCCGCGTGCCGCAGTACACCTTCACCGACGCCGAGGTGCGCAAGGAAGAGATCGCCAAGGAGGCCGAGCGGCGCCGGAAGCTGACCGACGCCGAGCGGGCCGACGAGGACCAGAAGCGCGCCAAGGCCAAGGCGGAAGAGGCCATCAAGAAGCCGAAGGTGAGCCGCCGCAACCACCGGGTGCACCGGCAGTTCCTGGCCAGCCTGTGGCGGGCGCAGCGGCTGCTCGCCAACGTGCCGACCTACATGATCCTCGACGACCACGACGTCACCGACGACTACTTCCTCACCCCGATGTGGCGGCACCGGGTGCTCGGCACCGCCTTGGGCCAGAGCATCCTGACCAACGCGATGACGGCCTACGCGCTGTTCCAGGACTGGGGCAACGACCCGCGCCGTTACGACCTCACCTCTACCGAGCGTCCCGACCTCAAGGGGGAACTGCCCAGCGACCTGCTGGTCCAGGCCACCAAGTTGTTCCCCGAGGGCGCGACCAAGGGCCCGGAGGCGGACGTGTTCACCGAGCTGGCGGTCATGCTGGGCCACAACCTGGACAACGCCCCGTTGCCGGACGGACGCTTCCTCCCGGTGAAGCCGCCGATCAGCTGGCACTTCATGATCGACGGCCCCAAGCATCGGGTGGTGGCGCTCGACAACCGCACCCGGCGCAGCTACGTCAGCGAGATCGGGCCGCCCGGCAACGTGTCGAAGGAAGCCCTCGACGAGCAGATCCCCAAGCCTCCGCTGCCGGACGGCGTCGAGGTGCTGGTGGTGGTCGCGCCGCTGCAGGTGATCGGCCCGCCGGTGCTCGACGAGGTGGTCAGCCGCGCCATCTACCGGATCTTCGACGCCGCGCACATGGAGAAGTTGGCCGAGGACCGCACCTCCGGCTCCCGGTTGATGCCGGGCACCAACCCGGACGCGCTGGAGACCTGGGCGCTGGACGAGGACACCTTCGAGTACCTGCTGTCCCGGCTGGCCGAGCACGGCCGGGTGGTGTTGTTGTCCGGCGACGTGCACAATGCGGCGTCCAATCTGATGAGCTACTGGCGGGGCGCCAGCACCAGCCCGGCACGGATCGCCCAGTTCACCTCGAGCGGCTTCAAGAACGTGATGCCGGTCTACCTGCAGGCCCTCGACGCCAAGGCCATGTTGCTGCAACAAATGCTCCGCGCCCGGCTCGGCGTCGAGCGGCTCGGCTGGACCAGGCCGGCGGAGAATCTGGTGCTGCTGCCGTCCGGACGCACCGAGGACGACCTGGTCGCCCTCACCCGCGCGAAGCTGCAACGCAGCCCGGTGCTGCTGCCCACCCACGGCTGGATCGACGACAACCCGCCGGGCGAAACCGACGAGGCCAAGACGTCCCGGCTGAACCCGGCCAACCTGCCCCAGTGGCGCTGGCGGGTCACTCCCCTGCTCGACGTCCGGCCGGACGCCGAACGGCCCAGCCCGATCCGGGCGTTCCCGCTCGACGAGGCCCAGATCGAGACCCAGGCGGCCGACCCGGCAACCACGTTCGCCGCGCTGCGCGCGGTCGCGGTGCGCCATCAGCACGCCCTGGAACGGATGCGGAACACCAAGCAGATGATGTTCCGCTCCAACTTCGGCATCTGCCGCTTCGAGAGCGACGGCGACGCGCTCACCGCGATCGGCGAGGTGTACACCGAGGCGGTCGATCCCGACACCCAGCTGCCGGTGATGGGGCCGTACATGGTGCACCGGGCGCCGCTCGGCCCGTTGACCGAAGAGCCGCCCGAGCATCTGCGCCGGTTCGCGATCGAGCCCGTGCCGATCCCGGAGCCGACGTCATGAGCGCCTCGTCCGTGCTGCGCAGCATCGCCGGCGAGGTGCTCGACTTCATCGTCTTCGTCGGCGAACTGCTCGGCGGCACCAGTTCGAAGCAGGCCCGGGATGCGATCCTGCGGGATCTCGGCGCACAGCCCGGAACCGGCACGCTGACCCTTCCCGAGGCGCCGCTGGCCTCGATCAAGGCCTACCGCGACGCGGTGGACGCCGACCTGCAGGCCGACATCCAGGCCGCCGGCGACATCGCGCTGCTGCTCGGCGCGATCATCGACCAGGTCGAGTCCTGGAGCGACACCGACTGGTCGGGCCGCACCGACACCTTCATCAACAGCCTGTTCGACCTGCTCGGCCGCAGCTACGTCCGGCAGCGTTGGCCCAAGCTGTTCCTGATCGTCGAATCGCTGAGCATCGCCTGGGAATTGACCGGCTCGCTGGGCCCCGGCGACCAGGCATTGCCGCACCGGTCCGGCGGCGAGTATCACGCCGGCCGCTTCTTCAATGCCTTCGCCACCGTGTTGTGGTTCGTCTGCGACCCCGGCCGCACCCTCAACGAACTGGACGGCACCCGCGAGGGGGCGACCGTCATCGACGACACCGCGCGCGACAAGGGCTTCCTGGTCGTCGACGGACTGATCCGCGGGCTGATGGCTGCGATCGCCACCATCGACCAGACCAAGGACGAGTTCAGCGAGAACATCCTCAGCGACGTCATCGTCGGCTGGGACGGCCCCGGGCTCGACATCGATTCCGACCAGCGGCCCACCGCCGCCGACCTGCTGGCCAGCCGGATGGTGTCCTTCTCGCTGCGTCATCAGGCCGACTCGGTCGCCGAAGAACTGAAGGTCAGCTGGCAGTACCTGCCGCGCCGGCTGGGCACCCCGGGGCGTCCCCGGCAGCTGTTCCTGGCGCTCGGCGGTGCGCTGACCATCGACCAGGTGCTGAACCCGAACCGCGGCAAGGGCCGCCCGGAGTGGCGGTTCCGGGCCGGCGTGAAGAGCGATGCCGGCGCCGCCCTGCTGATCGGCGGCGACGACATCGAGGCCAGCTCCGAGGCGTCCGGGCTGGAGGCGTCGTTCGGTTACGTCGCCACGCCCGACCCGAGCGGCGTCAGCTACTACCTGCCGCGCGACAAGGGCATTCGCGTCGAGCTGGGCGGAATCGCGTTCCGGCTCACGCTGTCGGCGAGCGGTGCCCGCATCCTGGCGGTCTTCGACAACTGCGCGCTGGTGGTGGACGGCGCCAGTGCCGACAGCCTGATGCGCAAGCTGCTCGGCGGCAAGCCGTACCGCACGATGTTCGGGTTCAGCCTGGGCTACGACTCGAACCTGGGTTTCATCCGCGAGATCCACCGGGTCTCCGGAGCGGACGCCACCGGCGCCACCGTGCCGTTCGACTCCGCGGGCCCGGCCGGGCCGTCCGATCTCGACCTGACCCTGCCGCTGGGTGGCGGCGACCTCTTCGGCAGCGGGATCAACCTGCTCGAGGTGGTGATCCGGCTGGCCGGGCGCACCGCCGACGCCCCCGCTACCGGCTGGGCGGTCGCCGCCGGCGCCCTGATCACCTTCAGTGCCACCTGGGGCCCGGTGTACCTGCGGGTCGACCAGCTGGGGTTGCTGTTCCAGGCCGACACCATGACGCTACAGAAGGACCGCAACCTCAAGGTGATCGACGCCCACGTGGACGCCTCGCTGCCCACCGGCATCGCGCTCAACATCGAGACCGGCCCGATCAGCGGCGGCGGCGCGGTCCATCGCGACCCGGCCACCGGCGACTACTACGGCGCGGTGGTGCTGCGGATCGCCAGCCGGGTGACCCTGACCTGTCTCGGCCTGGTCTCCACCCGCGACGCCCAGGGCAACCCGCTGACCTCGTTCATCCTGATCGGCACCGTGGAGCACCTCGGCCTCACCGCCGGCTTCATCACCCTGGACGGCCTCGGCGTGCTGTACGCCGCCGACCGCACCCTGGACGTGCCCGCCGTCCGTGCCGCGCTGCCGTCCGGCAAGCTGAAATACCTGCTCTTCCCGGCCGATCCGATCAAGACGCTGCCCGAGATGGTGGCCGGGCTGCGCACCTTCTTCCCGCCCCGGGAGGGCACTCATATCTACGGGCTGCTGGTGAAGCTCACCTTCGGCAGCGCGTCGAACCCGCTGCTGCGGGCCGACCTGGCGCTGATGCTGGAGCGGGACAGCAGCACCGACTCGTCCCGGCTGCTGGTGCTCGGCCGGGTCAGTTCAGTGCTGCCGCAGCAGAAGGCTGCCCTGCTCACCCTCAACCTGGACGTGGTCGGCGAGTACGACTTCTCCACCGGGTTCGCCGCCCTGGACGCGGTGCTGTACGAGTCGAAGCTGTTCGGCCGGTTCGCGCTGACCGGTGCCGCCGCTTTCCGGCGGGCTCCCGGACTCGGGTTCGCGCTGGCCGTCGGCGGTTTCAACCCGCGGTTCAGTCCTCCCGCCAACTTCCCGGCGGTGCCCCGGGTGACCGTCGCCCTGACCACCGGCGACAACCCGAAGCTGATCGTCGAGGCCTACCTGGCGATCACTCCGAACACTCTGCAGTTCGGTGCCACCGCCTCGCTCTACGCGGCCGCCTACGGTTTCTCGATCGAGGGCTACATCGGTTTCGACGTGCTGGTCCAGTTCTGGCCGCCGCACTTCATTGCCGACTTCAAGGCCGGCGTCCAACTCAAACGGGGCAGCCGCAGCCTGTTCAAGGTGGACGTCCGCGGCACCCTGGAGGGTCCGCTGCCGCTGCGGGTGGCCGGCAAGGCGACCTTCGGCATCCTGTGGTGGGACTACACGGTGTCGTTCGACAAGACCCTGATCGGCGGCAGCAACGCGGTGGTCAGCGAGGCTCTGGACGTGCTGAACGAGCTTGTCGGCCGGCTGAACGACCCGCTCAGCTGGCGCGCCGTGTTGCCGCCCACCGCCGGCGAACTGGTCGGCGTCCGCACCGACCCGGCCGCCGGCGGGCTCTGGCTGCACCCGCTGGGCCGGTTAGTGGTGCAGCAGGGGTTCGTGCCGCTCAACGTCGTCCGCGACATCGACCGGGTCGGCGCGTTCGTGCCGGCCCGGGAGCGCCGGTTCGCGATCACCGCCGGCCGGGTGGGCGAGACGGTGATCACCACCTTCGACCAGCTGGTACACGACGAGTTCCCGGACAGCCAGTTCTTCGAGCAGACCGACGCCGAGCGGCTGTCGAGCCCCGGCATGGTGACCCGGCAAGCCGGGGTGAGCTTCGGTAATGACGGCTACGCCACCGACGCGTCCGCCGGTGTCGCGGCCCCGTTCAGGTACACCGAGATTCTGATCGGCCCGGACGGCACACCGGTCGTGCAACCTCAGCCCAAGCCGGCGGCACCGGACCACGTCGCGGCCGGGCTGCGGATGAGTGCGGCGGCCCGGGCGCTGACCCGCACGTCGGTTGCCGGCCGCTATGCCCGCGGGCCGCGTCCGGACGCGCCCCGGCTGACGGCCTCGGGACTGGTGGCGGGGGCGGTGCCATGAGCCAGCCGGCCCTGACCTTCCTGCCCTGGGTCCGCCGGGGAGGCGCTCTGGCGCTGCCGCCCGATCTGCGCACCGGGCATCCCGCCAGTCACGTCGGCACCACGGTGGGGGTCACCGTCAACAACGGCCCGAGTGCGTCGGTGCCGGTGCAACTGCTCGGGCCGGGCGTCGTCACCGGGGTTTCGCCGCAGCAGGTGATCCGCTCCGACCCGGCGCCGAACACCAGCACCTTCGAGTCGAACTACCTGGTGCTGGTCGAGTTCGACGACCCGGGGCTGCCGTGGCTGTTCACCCCGGCGTCGGCGTCCGGTGGGAAGCTGCGGCCCTGGCTGTGCCTAGTCGTGGTGCGCGAACAGCCCGGGGTGCGGCTCGGACCGGCCGGACGCGGCGCCCTTCCGGTGCTGACCATCGGCGGTCCGGCCAAACCCGAGAAGGAACTGCCCGACCTGGCCGACTCGTGGGCCTGGGCGCACGCCCAGGTGGCGCTGGACGGTGCGGCCGACGCGGCCGGGGTGGCGGCGGCGCTGGCCGGCGACCCGGCCCGCAACCTGTCCCGCCTCGTCTGCGGACGGCTGCTGGACGAACAGACGTCGTATCTGGCCTGCGTGGTGCCCACCTTCGAGGCCGGACGCCGGGCGGGCCTGGGCGACGATCCGGGCACCGCCGAAGGACCCGCCTGGACCCTCGCCGACGGCATGCCGGCCGTCGAGTTGCCGGTCTATCACCACTGGCGATTCGCGACCGGGCCGGCCGGCGACTTCCAGTCGCTGGCGCTGGCGATCCGCGGGCGTCCGGTCGGCGACGGGTTCGGCACCCGACCGGTCGACCTGTCCACCGCCGGGCTCGGATTGACCGGCACCGACGACGCCCAGGAGCTGCTCGGCGGCGCCCTGCTGGCCCTTGACACCCCCGCCAACCGGTGGACCGATCCCGGTCTGGCTACCAGGTTCGCCTCCGCGTTGGGTGCTGTGCTGAACACGCCGGACGCCGCCCCGTCGGCCGAACCGGTGCTCGCCCCGCCGCGCTACGGCTCGGCCTACCGGACGCCGGCCACCCTGGACGCCGCGGCCAGCACCCGCTGGTACGAGCAGCTGAACACCGATCCGATCGCCCGGGTGGCCGCCGCGCTCGGCACGCTGGTGATTCAGCGGCAGCAGGAGACCCTGGTCGCGGCGGCCTGGGATCAGTCCGCCGACCTGCGGCCGGCTACCCGGCTGGTCGGCCTGGCCGGCCTCGGGTTCGCGGTCGCCGCCAGTCTGCATCGACGGCATGTGGCGCCGTTGACCGCCGAATCCGGACTGTTCGTGCTGGCCCCGCTCCGCGCCCGGCTGATGGCGGCGCCCCCGATGACCGGCGGCAAGAGCTTCGCCGCGCAATGGTCCAAGGCCCAGTTGCCGCCCGCGGCCGTCGGGTCTGCCGTCCGGCGGGTGACCCGGGTGCGCGGACCCGCGCTGCGGACGGCCGAACGCGCCGCCGAGTCGGGTGGCACGCCGCTGCCGAAGCTGAACTGGCTGGGCCGGATGGTGCCGGCGTCCCGGATCGAGCGGGACTTCGAGGCACCCACCGGACCGCTGACCTTCGATGCGGTCGCCCCCAGTCTGCCCACGCCGCAGACCCTGACCTGGGCCGCGCTGACCTCGGACGCCGTGGCAAACATGCCGCCCCGGCCCGGCTTCGCGTTGTCGGCCACGCCGGCGCCGGCCGGACCGCGTCCGTTCCCCCTGCCCGGCGAGATCGTGGCCGGTGACTTCACCGGCCTCCCGGTGTTCCGGCCGTCGCTGCGCACCGGGGAGGACGGCGGCGAGCCCACCCCGATCAGCCGTCGCCGGCCGGGCGATCCCGGTGACCCGCCCGACCTGCCCGATCCGGTCGATCCCGATCCCGTCGATCCTCGCCCGCATCCGCGTCCCCCGCGGGTGGACACGGCTGCGGCGGCACTGTTCCGGCAGGTAGCCGGGGCGCACCTCGCGGCTTTCATGGACACCCCGCCGCAGCAGCCGTCCGGCCTGGGCACCATCGCGGTCGGCACGCTGTTCGACGAGGCGAAGCAACTCACCGCGCCAGTCCGCACCTTCGCCGCAGCGGTCGACGGACTGTTCAACGGCACTCCCCCGGCGTCGCCGTCCACGTCGGAAGCGCCCCTGCCAGACCTCAGTTTCGTGCCGCGCTTCGCCACCCCGATGGCGCTGGCCCTGGTCGAGTTGGGGCAGCAGTGGCTGTTGCCAGGGCTGGACGGCGTCCCGGCCAACACGGCGGTGGCATTGCGTACCAACGGCGCCTTCGTCGAGGCGTTCCTGGTCGGGCTGAATCATGAGTTCGGCCGCGAACTGCTGTGGCGCGAGTTCCCGTCGCCGCTCACCGCGACCTTCTTCGACCGCTTCTGGGACGCCGCCGTCGCCCCCACCGAGCCGCCCGACATCCCGCAGTTGGACCAGTGGAACGACCGGGCGCTGGGTGCGCCGACACTGCGGCCGGAACGGTTCGTCCTGCTGCTGCGCAGCGAGCTGATCCGGCGCTTCCCGGACGCCGTGGTGACCGCGTCCAAGCCGGGCACGGACCCGCCGGAGACCCGGCTGCCGGTGTTCCGCGGCTCCCTCGACCCCGACCTCAGCTACTTCGGTTTCGCCATCCCGCTGGCGCAGGCCGACCACTACTCGATCAGCATCGCCGAGCAGCCGGGTGCGCCGCGGTTCGGGTTCGAAGTCGGCGAGGCACCACCAGGCGTCAGCCACGCCCCGGCCGGCGACGCGACCGCCGCCCAGTTGGCCGGACGGCTGCGCCAACTGCCCGCCCGGATCACCATTCCGATCACGGTGCTGATGCGGGAGCAGGAGCCATGACCGATCCGCTGAACCTGGGTCCGCTGACCGCCGACGCCCTGCGCACCGACCCGCGGCTCGGTGCCGTGCTGGGCGGGGCGACCCACCCGCTCGCCCTGCTGCCGGTGCGGCTGGAGACCCGTTACACCGGCGCCGAGCTGCTGGTGCGGATCTATCCCGACCAGCTGCAGGTGGACGCCCACGATCCCCGGATTTCGGCCGCCGAACAGGCCGCTGGCCAGGAGTTTTGGCGCAGCCAGTGGCGCACCGGCGGCAATAGTGACCGGCAGCAGCGGCTCTGGGCGGCGCTCGCCGAGCGGTTCGGTCCCGGACGCGCGGGCTGGATCGCCCGGGCCACCCGTCCGACCAACCCGGCGGCACGGCCGAGCGCGGAGGTCGGCGACGAGGCACCACTCGGGGCCGAGCCGACGTTCGGCTCGCTGGCCGTCACCGAGGAGCGCAGCACCCCGGTGGCACGGTTGCTGCCCCGGCAATGGACGGTGACGGCGTACGCGGGTGGCGCGGTGATCGCGGCGGCGACCGGGCAGCCGATCACGATCGACCCGGCGGTCGGCCCGGATCTGGCCGCGCCGCTGGTCGCGGACGCCGACGATCACGAGGTGGCCGCAGTCGACGCCGGGATGAACTGGCTGGTCGACTTCAAGGCGGCCGAGAAGCTCGGCATGGCGCTGCGGTTGCCGATCACCGGTGGTGTCGACCTGCTGGTCGCCTGCGGTGTGCGTGACGAGGATGCTGCGGCCGGGGCTACCGGGCTCGCCGCCCTGCTCGACGCACAGCGCTACTCCGCCGGACTCGCCTTCCTGGCCCCGGATGCCACCACGAACAATGCCGAGGCGGCGCCGTCCGGGTGGTCGAGCACCGATCCCGGTGGCTGGACGCCGCAGGCGGTGGCGCCGGCGCCCGGGTCGTTCGGGGCGACGGCGTCCGCGCTGCTCGGGGTGGGCGACGCGCAGTTCTTCGGCGGCCTGCCGCACGCCGAGCACGACGAACCGCTGGTGGCCGGTGCGATGAGCCGGGCGCTGTGGCCGGCGACCTGGGGGTACTGGCTCACCCAGTTCGTCGGGGTGGACGCCGCCACCAACGAGTGGGCGCGCGACTTCGCCGGACGCTTCGTCCGCCCGGACGGCCCGCTGCCGGCGCTGCGGATCGGACGACAGCCGTACGGGGTGCTGCCGGTCACCTCGCTGGGACGCTTCGGCGGAGACGACGCGCGACTCACCCGGCTGGCGCGGGCAATGGCCGGGCTGCGCGATCAGGGTTGGCGTCCGGCGGTCGGCCGGGCACCCCGGATCGGACGCGGCAGCGATGTCGCCGCCGACCTGGTGGACGTGCTGCGGCTGGAGGGCCGCTCCGACGACCTGAGGGTGCGGCGCAGCATGGGCGCCCGGTTCGCCGACAACCTGGCCCGGTTCCTGGCCCGCGAGCTGACCGACAGCGGCTTCTGGAACGCCGCCCGCGACCGGGATCTGCCGATCGCCCGGGCCGCGGGGTTGGGGCTGATCCCGGGCGCGCTGGTCGTGCACGAGCCTGACGGGCGTCCGGTCACCCTGCCGCTGGTCCGCGCGGAAGGCGAAGCCGAGGCTTTGCGCGCCCTGCTGGCCGCCGATCCGGACGCGCTGGCCACCTCGTCCGATCCGCCGGCCTCGATGCTCGAAGCGCTGGTGCGGCACGGGTTGCTGCGTGAGCACGCCGATGCGGCCTCCCGTCTGCTGGGGCTGTCGGCGACCGACGCCGAACTCTACGGCTTCGGCGACGACGTCACCGGCTGGTCGGCCCGGCGGGCTACAACGTTGCCGAGCGGTGGCACCGTTCGCGATCGACTGGCCGACCGGTCGCCGGCGAGTCCGCTGGCCGGCTTCCGGGCCGCCGTCGAGGCGGTGGCGTCGGCGTCGGCGTCCGGGGCCGCGGCGGAGCGGCAGTTGCTGGGCTGGCTGGACGCCGCAACCCATCGCCTGGACGCCTGGGTCACCAGCTTGGCGACGGCCCGGCTGAGCCAGCTGCGGGAGACTGCGCCGTCCGGCGTGCTGGTCGGCGGCTATGGCTGGGTCGAGGGGCTGCAGCCCGCGGCGTCCACCCCGGTCGCGCAGCCGCCCGCCGGCGAACCGGCGCCGCTGCGGTACGCCGACGGCGACCCCGGGTTCATCCATGCCCCCTCGGTGCATCAGGCGCAGGTGGCGGCGATGCTGCGCAACGCGCACCTGTCGCACGGCGGCGGCGAGCAGGACCCGTTCGCGGTCAGCCTGACCTCGGAGCGGATCCGGCTGGCCCGCTGGGTGTTCGACGGCGTCCGGGCCGGGCGCACGGTCGGTGCGGTGCTCGGTTACCTGGTCGAGCGCGACCTGCACGAGCGCAATCTTGACTTCGCCATCAACGACGCACGCGAAGTCGCGCCGCTGCCCGGTCAGGAGGATCTGCCAGTTTCTGCCCGCCGGCTGGACGGCCTGCGGCTGCACGAGTTGTGGCTGGGTAGCGAGGACCATGCCGTCGACCACCTGGTGTCGATGACCCGGACGCCCACCGACGACGAGCGCAACCGGGCGATCGCCGTGCTGCGGGCGCTCAACGCCGCGGTGGACGCCTGCGCCGACGCGCTGCAAGCCGAACAGGCGCACCAGTTCGCCCGCGGTGACCTGGCCCGTTCGGTGAGCAGCGTCGGCGACGTGGATCGTGGCCTGACTCCGCCGCCCGATCTCGACTTCCTGGCCACCCCGCGGACCGGGGCCGCGGTCACCCACCGGATGCTGATCCTGTTCGATCCGGACGCTCGGCCGGCCCCCGGCTGGTCCGGACCGCCTGCGTCGGCGCGGGCGTCCGCCGAGCCCGGATTGGACGCCTGGCTAGGGTCGATGCTCGGCTCGGCGGCCGGACGCACGGTGACCCTGGCCGCCGATCCCCCGGTGTCGGTGCCATGGTCAGACCTGGGGTTGGCGGCGTCCGACTTCGTGCAGCTGGCGAGTACCGAGGGCGGACTGCGCGAACTGGCCGCCCGGGCCGCTTTGGCGTCCGGGCTCGTGGTGGAGACCGCGCAGCTGGTGCCGGACGCCGACCTGCTGGCGCTGCTCGAGTTGGGTCGTTCGCTGGCGGCCCTGGCGACCGCGGCGAAACCGCTGGACGGTGCGGGCCTCCAGCCGCCGCATACCGATCCGATCGGTGGGGTGGACGCGGCAGACCTGCGCAGCCGAGCGACCCGAGCCCGGCAACGCGTCGAGTCTGTGGTGGGGGCGATCGATGCGGCACTGGCCGGCGCCGACCCCGACGCCCTGCGGGCAGCCGTGGTCGCGTCCTGGACGCTGGGCGTCGGCGAGGCGGGACTGCCCTCGGCACAGTCCGGGTGGGACGCCGCGGCCGCCCGGGTGCGTGCCGATCTGAGCCTCCGGCTGGCCTCCGCGCCGGCGGCGTCCGGCGACGTCGACGGCCTGCTGACCGAACTGCGAGCGCTGCTCGGGCCCGGGTTCGTCGCAGTGCCGCGGTTCGTCCCGCCCGGCGTCGAGCAGGTGGTTGCTGCCCGCGACGACGCGGCGCTGACCGGTGGCGATCCGCTGGCGTCCGAGGTCTGGCTGACCCGGATGGAACGGGTCCGCGAGCCGCTGGCCCGGGCCGGGATCGCGTTGCGCGAGGCTGAGGCCCTGGGCGGACGGCCGTTGCAGCTCGCCGTCGCACAGGTGCCCTATGCACCCGGGGACACCTGGAATGCGCTGCCGGCAAGCCGTTATGTGGACGGCGCCAGTTCGCTGCTGCTGATCGGCGGCGACCTGCTGGCGCCGGGCCGGGTGCTGTCCGGGTTGCTGGTGGACGAGTGGGCCGAGGTGGTGCCGTCCGACACCCAGACCACGGGTGTCGCATTCCGCTACGACCCGCCGGAGGCGATGGCGCCGCAGGCGATCCTGTTGGCCGTGCCGCCGGTGCCCGGTGAGGCGTGGACGGTCGGCAGCCTCAACCAGGTGCTGATCGAGACCCTCGAGTTGGCGCACCTGCGGGCGGTGCCACCCGAGGCGCTGGGGGCGGTGCGGCAGTACCTGCCGGCGTCGGTGCTGGCGTTCAACACCGAGGCCGACGTGCCGTCCACCAATCCACACGCGTTCACTCCGCCGGCGGGAGGCTGAGATGGCGTCGATCACCAGCTACTTCCGGCTCGAACCGGACCCGCTGCGTCCGGACGTCACGGTCGGCGCGACCGCACCGGTGCACGATCCGTTGTGGCTGCTGGCCCGGCAATGGCAACTCGGCGAGTTCGCGGCGCAGGACGGCGGCACCCCGGTGCTGGCCCGCTGGCGGGGCGTCGCGGCGGAGCCCACCCGGTTCGTCGCCGGCCCGATCCCGCCCAACACCGCCATGCAGGCGCCCACCTTCGCCGCCCTGGCCGCACCGTTGGAGACGCTGATCGAGAAGGCCGGAGCGCCGCTGCCGTCGGCGGCCGCGACCTTGGCCGGGTTGCGGCTCGGCGTCGACACCGGACGGCTCTTCCTCCGCCTGCTGGCCGGCCAGACGGTGTCCCACGACTATGCGCCGGCGCTGCTGCGGGCGTTCGCCGTCCCGGTCTACGGCGAGGACGTGTTGGGCGACGCGGACGCCGCCACCGCCGCCACCGCCGGCTACGCCCGGCTGCACGGCGGCCGCAGCCTGGATGGACGCCGGTTGCGCGCCGAACTCACCGGGCGTCCACAACCCCGGATCGACGAACCCATCGCGCCTGGTGACGTCGCCGAGGTGCGTGCCGCCTGCGCAGATTGGCTGCGCCTGGTGGCGGAGCTGTTCGACGACGTGGACCCAGCCGCCGAATGCTGGCAGCCGGCGCGGTTCGAGCACACGGCGTCCATCTCGGCGCGGCTGGGCGACAGCCCGTTCGACGAGACCACGCTGACCGCGCACCGCTACGACAGCGACGTGCTCGACTGGTACGAGTTCGACGTCAACGGCGAGGTGAACCTGGGCACGAAACCCGCCGAAGCCGGCCCCGCCGTCGTCCGCACGGTGATGCCGGCCCCGGTCACCGCGCCCGGGTTGCCCGCCCGCCGGTTCTGGGAGTTCGAGGACGGCAACCTCAACCTGGCCGCCCTCCAACCGGCCGAAACCGACCTGGCCCAGGTGCTGCTCATCGAAACCCTCTCCGGCTACGGCAACGACTGGTTCGTGATCGGCGTCGACCTGCCGGTCGGCTGCCTGGTGCGGGCGACGTCCCTGGTGGTCACCGACACCTTCGGCGTCCGGACCCTGCTGCGACACCTCGGCGATCCCAACGCGGCCTCCGCGCGCGGCTGGAGCGTGTTCCAGCACGCCATGCCGTTCGACGCGAACGAACCCGAGGGCGCGACCATCCGCAACCTGCTGTACGTCGCACCGCGGCTGGCGAAACCCCTGGTCGGACCGGTGGTGGAGCAGGTGCTGCTGGCCCGCGACGAGCAGGCGAACCTGGCCTGGGCGATCGAGCAGACGGTGGAGTCGCCGCTGCAGGCCGGGCTGCCGCTGAGTTCGGCGCGCCCACCCGATCCGCCCGGCGATCCCGATCCGGCGCCCGACTACCACCTGGCCCAGGCCCCGCCGCCGCACTGGATCCCGCTGCTGCCGGTGCGCCCCGGCCCCACCGAGCAGATCGTCCTCGCCCGTGGTTCGGTGCTCGACCTCGACGGCCGCCGCCTCGTCCACAGTGTCACCGAGATCCTCGGCGGGGGCCCGGACGGCGCCCTGCTGATCCCCGAGGAAGAGGTGCCCACCGGAGGTGTCCTCGTCCAGCGCAGCTACCAGGCCGCCCGCTGGATCGACGGCACCCTGCACGTCTGGGCGGCCCACCGCACCAAGGCCAGCCCCTCGGTGCCGCCCAGCGGCGTCCGCTACGACTACCTCCTCGAATAGCGGGGACGGTTCTTTTCATTCGAAATCCGCATGCTCGGGGACGGTTCTCCCGGTGCGAATTTCGCACGAAGAACCTTCCCCCGCATGCGAAACTCGAACGAAAAGAACCGACCCCGGGATGCGAGATTCGCACGCAGGGGACGGTTCTTTCGGTCCAGTCGATCAGGCTGTCGCTGCGACCGTCCGGAATCCCTTGACGGTGAGGTAGATACCCACCGACAGCTCCCAGGCGGCGACCGGCAAGGTGACGAGCATCGTCCACAGACCCGTCTGGGTGTTCAGGCCGAAGAAGGTCAGTAGGTTCGCGGCGAGCAGGAGCGGTGCGCCGATCAGGCCCATCAGCGGGATGCCGCGCGGTACCAGGCCCGAGCGGAAGAGCAGGGTGGCGAACATCAGCGCGTTGAAGGAGGCCATGAATCCGGGGCCGAACAGGAACGTCCAGTCACGCATGATGACCAGGGCGTGACCGGTCACGGTCAGGGACGCGGGGTCCAGGCCGCCGTCCGCACCGTGCTGGCGGAGCACCACGACACTCAACAGTGCGATGACGCCGACCAGGATCACCCCGGCCTCCATGAGTCGGGTGGTGACGAATCCGAGCGCGAGAGCCTGGCTTACCCGCTTGGTCACCGGGTACACGGCGACCGCACTGCCGACGCACGCCAGCGCGTTGGTGACGTCGAGCAGGCACGCCCACAGGATCTGATTGTCGGAGCCGGCAGACAGAATGTATCCGGGGTCGTTGAGGATCGGGCTCAGCATCAGCAACGCCGGGATCGAGGACACGAAGGTGAGCAGGTAGAACAGTCCACCGGCGCGTGCGTAGGCACGGTCGCCTCGGGCGATAGCAGGGTCGGCATGGACCGTCGTGGCGATGAGCATGGTCAATCTCCGTTCTGGGTGTGGTGAGTGGCGTCGGGGCCGACTTCGACCGGAATCACGGCCAGCAGGGGTATGCCGAGGTCGCGAAGGGCGGCGAGCAGGCCATGCAGTTCGGCCTGGTCACGGATCGCGCCCTCCACGACGGTGACGCCGTCATCCCCGGTCTCGACGCTCAGAGCGTCCAGCCAGGCCAGACCGTGCCGGTCGAGCCGGCCTCGCAGCAGCAGCCGGTACCGATCACCTGTCCACTGGGCGGGATTCCCTGCGTCCACGGTCGTCTCCCTCGGTGAGGGGGTGCGGCTCTCGGTGTCCGCCCCGATGACGAGCACGCTAGGAACGCAGGTGACGACGTGGCGTCCCCACACCTGATGAGAGGGGTGATGATTCCCGGGCGGCTACTCGATCGAGCGGAACAGTCCCAGGTGATGTGCGCGGCGGACGGCGGCGCGCCGGTTGTTGACTCCCAGCTTGGTGTAGATCCGCTGGGTGTGGGTGCGCACAGTGCTCAGCGACACATGCAGGACGCGGGCGATCGCCGGCCCGTCCAGGTCGGAGCGAAGCATCCGGAGCACCGCCAGTTCGCGCTCGGTGAGGGGATCCAGAAGTCCGGACGCCCCCGACGCAGCGTGCTCCCCCGGCACAGCGCCACCCGCACCGGACGACGCTCCCCGGCGGCGTGCGGCGCGCTCCAGCAGCGTGTCGCGCAAACGGAGAGCGAACGGCCACTCGGGTCGGCGTCTGGCCAACGACTCGATCACCGGTGCCACGCCGGTGCCGAAGCGGGCGAATACCGCCACGGCGCCTTCGGGTTCGGCAAGGCTGATCGCCCGGACGACGGCGTCCAGCGCACGAGGGGTGTCGCCGGCGTCCCAACTCGCGCCGGCCTGCAGAGTGAGCACCTCGATGACGCTGGCCTGCCGGCCGCCGTCCTCGGCTGCGGCGAGCAGGCGTTGCAGCAATCCGTCCGCCGGCGCCCGTCCGGCGCCGCTCGGATCTGCGAGCAGCGCGCCGGCCAGGGTCAGGTGCTCGTACTCGCGCAGGTAATCCAGCGGATCGTCGGCCGCCACGCCGGCCCGCCGGATCAGGGCCAGGCCCGCGCTCCAATCCCCGGACGCGGTGAGCAGCCGCGCCCGCAACGCCGGGATCGGGCGCAACTGCGGCGAAAAATCGCCCAGATACACGCGTTCCGCCTCGTCCAGCAGGCTCAACGCCGCATCGAGATCTCCTTGGTCGGCGGTGAGTTCGGCGAGCAGGACGCGCCACCGGTGCGGGTGCTGCGGCAGGCCCGCCGCCTCGCCGAGCCGGTCGGCCTCGCCCAGTTGCTGCATGGCGGTTGCCGGGTCGCCCTGTTCGTAGGCCACCCGAGCGAGGCCCACGTGCATGTCGGCGCAGCCTCGGAGTTCCTCCGGGCCGGCGAAGGCGAGGGCACCCGCGAACCTGGCGCGGGCGTCGTGCAGCCGTCCCTCGGCGAAGGCCAGGTCGCCGAGCGCCAGGCTGCAGCCCAATGCGTCCGCGAGATGACCCGCTCGGCGCAGGTGCCGGACAGCCACCTCGTAGTCAGCATGAGCTCGGCCGAGGTCGCCGCGACGCCAAACAGCCAGCCCGGTGAGCGCGGACGTGGCGCCGATCGCCAGCAGGTCGTCCGGACGGGTCAGCGTCCGCGCCCGGTCGGCGTGCGCGATGGCCCGGTCCAGGTCGCCACCGATGAGGGCGAGCGCGGCCCGGTAGGTGGCGATCTCGGCGGGAAGCCGCGCGAGCAGTGCAGGGTCGCCCGGCGGAAGGGCCGGGCCGGCCAAGGTGGCGGTGACTTCTTCGAGCCGTCGCTCGATGTCGCCGAACTCGTTTCCCGCCATCAACGCACCGATCATCGTCACGGCGAGCACCGGACGTCTCACCACCACCTGGTCGGGCAACTCCCCCACGAGGCGCCGGATCACCGCCTCTTGCCGAGTCCGCCGTAGCTCGCCGGCCCCGCCCTCGATCAGTTCCGCGGCGGCGTCGGTCTCCCCCGCCGCGAGCGCATGGTGGACGGCACCCTCGACGTCGCCCTCCTGCTCGAACCACGCCCGCGCCCTTCGATGCAACAGCGGTACATCGTCGGGTTGCTCGTCGCGCAGCCGGACGGCCAGCGCCCCGGCGAACAGCTGGTGGTAGCGGAACCAGTGCTGGCGGTCGTCCAGGGGAATCAGGAAAAGGTTCCTTCGCGCTATGTCGCGCAGCATCGTCCGTCCGCCGGGGTCCCCGGTGACGGCGTCGCACAGATCGCCGGTGAGCCGTTCCAGCACCGAGGTGCGCAGCAGGAACCGGCGGACCGCTGCCGGCTGCCGATCGAGCACCTCGTCGACGAGGTAGTCGACAACGAACCGGTCATCGCCCGCGAAGGACCGGACGAAGCCCGCCCGGTCCGCGCGGCCACGCAGCGAGAGGGCAGCGAGTTGGAGCGCCGCCACCCAGCCCTCGGTACGGTCCTGCAGCGCGTCGACCTCCGACTCGGCGAGCCCGAGGTCGTGCACCTGATTGAGGAACGAACCGGCCTCGGCCCGGGTGAACCGCAGGTCGGCCTGCCTGATCTCGAGCAGCTCGCCACCGGCGCGCAACCGGGCCAGCGGCAGCACCGGGTCGGCGCGGGTGCAGATGATCATCCGCACCTGCGGTGGCAGATGATCGAGCAGGAACGTCATGCCGGGGCGGACGCCCGGGCCATCACACCTGTGGTAGTCATCCAGCACGATGGTCACGTCGGCGGCCAGCACGCTGAGTTCGTTCAGCAGCGTCGTCAGAACGTTTTCGATCTCGGCGCCCGTGCGGTGCAGGGCGAGCGCGGCGGACCCGCAGCCCGGCGAGGCTCGGTCCAGTGCGAGCAGCAAATAGGTCCAGAACGAGCCGGCGTCCCGGTCGCGCTCGTCGAGCGACACCCAGGCGACCCGAGCTGACGCCTCCCGGGCGGAGAGCGCCAGGGTGATTCCGGTGGTCTTGCCGAAGCCGGGCGGCGCCGCGACCACGGTGAGCCGGACCGGCTCGCCCCCGACCACCAGTTCGTCCAGCTCCGGCCGAAGAACGGCGCCGCGGCGCGGCCGGGGCACCCGGAGCTTGGTCTCCATGACAGCGGCCAAACCGACCCTCCCCACCGGATCCGACCCGGGACAGCGTAGTCCCGCCGACCACCGGCTCGCTGGCCCGGCTAACCGACCTGCCGGGGGCGCGCGAGCGCTGGGCGCGACCTGCTGCACTGCCCCTACTGCCACGGCTACGAAGTCCGCGACCAGCGTCTGGCCGTGCCCGGAGCGTCGCCCGAGGCGATCACCCATGCGCTGCTGATGCGTCAATGGACGCCTGACGTGATCCTCTTCCCCAACGCCGGCACTGTGACGGCGGCGCAACGCGAGCAGCTTGTCGCCCGGGGCATCGTCGTCCGCGACGAGCCGGTCAGCGGACTGGTCATCGAGGACGACAGGCTGCGCGGTGTCGCGTTGGCGTCCGGAGCCGTGGTCGAACGGGACGCCGTCTTCGTCCGTCCAGGGTTCGTGGCGAACGACACGCTGCTCACCGACCTCGGCTGTGCGCTCGCGCCCACCGGCTGGGTCGCGACCGACCCGGCGGGCGACCAGCGTCCCCCGGGGTGTGGGCAGCCGGCAACGCGGCGAACCCGCAGGCACAGGTGATCACCGCCGCCGGCGAGGGATCGGCAGCGGCGATCGCCATCAACAACGACCTGTCCGAGGAGGACACCCGAAAAGCCGTCGGCAGCTTCCGGCTCGGCCTGCCCATCCCGTGCTGCTCAGCACCCTCGCCGTGCCGATCGTCAGCTACGGGATCAAGCCGCGACTCCAGCGTGCGCGAAGCCGGCTGATGACCTGCCGCGGAACTGAGTGCTTCCACGCCGACGCCGGCTCTACAGTTGCACTCGTGTCGACGGACGAACCCACGCCCCGGACCCTCTCGCTGACCGTGTTGATGACGCCGGAGACGGCGAACTTCTCCGGCAACGTGCACGGCGGCCATCTGCTCAAGGTGCTCGACCAGGTGGCCTACTCGTGCGCCAGCCGGTTCGCCCGGCACTACTGCGTGACCGCGGCGGTGGACCGGGTGTGGTTCCGCCGGGCGGTCCATGTCGGTGAGCTGGTCACCTTTCTCGCCTCGGTCAACTACACCGGCCGGACGTCGATCGAGGTCGGCATCCGGGTCGAGGCCGAGGACATCCTGACCGGCGTACGGCGGCACACCACCAGTTGCTATTTCGTGATGGTGGCCCTCGACGAGCAGGGTAAAGCGATGCCGGTGCCCCAGTTCGAGCCGGCCACCGATCTCGAGAAGGCGCGCTGGGCCAATGCCGAGCAGCGCCGGGAACAACGGCTGGCGGGACGCGACCAAAGCCGTTAGCCGGCCCGTCAGATTCCCGCGATAAACCGGTCCAACCCGCCGGCGTCGGCCACCGCGTCCGCGGTGTAGCCGAGCGGGTCCGCCAACCGGAGCCGACGGCGTCCACCTCGCGTCTTGCAGCAGCGCCCAGGACCAATCCATGCCCAGCACATCGGACGTCCGCTCGGCCACCAGCCGGCCACGCAGGTGGGCCCGGGTGTCCGTCGGCGGTTCCGCAGCGGCTCGCTCGACGTCTGCGTCCGCGGTCAGCCGCGGCATCCGGCCGGCACGAACCAGCGCCGCGTAGGGACTCTTCCGATCATCCAGGTCGGCCCAGGCCAGATCGAGCTGAGCCAGCCGCGGATGGTCCCAGGCGAACCTGTCACGGTGCCTGAAGCGCTGCATGAGGGTGAGCTTGGCGACCCAGTCCAGCTCCACACAGCTCGACGGATCCGCGGCCAGCCGCTCCAGGGTCCGGGCCCACATCGCGATCACTTCAGGGTCGGCACAACCCGCAGCCTCTACTTGAGCGTGATACTCACGCTGCACCTCGACCGCGGTCAACCGGCGTCCGTCGGTCAACTCCAGCAACTCGCCGCAGCCGACATCACGGCTGACAGCACGGATCGCACCGAGCGGATCCGCCAGCATCGGCGGCCGCAGCTTCCCGGACTCGATCGCCGCGAGCACAGCGGAAGTCGTGCCCAGCTTCAGGAGCGTGGACGTCTCCGACCGGTTGGCGTCCCCGGCGATGACATGCAGCCGGCGCCACCGGCGGGCGTCGGCGTGCGGCTCGTCCCGGGTGTTCACGAGCGGACGCCGAATGGTGGTTTCCAGGCCGGTGATCGCCTCGAAGAAGTCCGCGCGCTGCGACAACTGGAACCCCGGTGCGTCACTGGCCTGGCCGAGACCCACCCGCCCGGCTCCGGTGAACACCACCCGGGTGACGACGAAGGCCAGGAACCCTTCGACGACCCGCTCCCATGGGGTCGACCGGCTGAGCAGGTAGTTCTCGTGGTAGCCGTACGAGGCGCCCTTGCCGTCGGTGTTGTTCTTGAACACCCGCACCTGCGTCCCCAACCGCTCGCCGGCCGCGACCGCCGCTCGCGCTACCAGCAAGTCGCCGGCCAGATCGGCAAGCAGCGCGGCCCGCGGGCTGGTCACCTCCGGCGTGGAGTACTCCGGGTGCGCGTGGTCGACGTAGAGCCGCGCGCCGTTGCCGAGGAAGCGGTTGTGAGCGTCCTCGACCGGGATCGGGTCGCCAGGATCGGCGCGAGTGAGCGTCGCCGGACCGTCGTGGGCGTCGACGACCGCCGCCGACAGCAGCGTCGGGTGCAGATCCGGACGTCCCGGTGCCAGAATGCCGTACTCGGTTTCGGTCCCCAGCAGCGGCATGTCCTCATCGTAGGGTTGGGCCCATGAAGTGGTGGACGGCGCTGGGTCTCGATCTGCTGGTGGTACTCGTGTTTGCCACGATCGGACGGCTCTCGCACGCCGAAGGTGCTGACCCCGTAGGGATCGGGCTGACCGCGTGGCCGTTCGTGGTCGCACTGGTCGGCACCACCGTCGCCCTGCTCGGCATGAAGCGGCCCACCGAGCAGTTTCTGAACGGCGTCATCGTCTGGGCGGGCACCCTCGGCTTCGGCATGTGGATTCGCGCCAACGCCGGGGACGGCGTCCAGCCCAGCTTCGTCGTCGTCGCCGGCGTCTTCCTGGCAATCACGATGCTCGGCTGGCGACTCCTCGCTCGACGCCGGCTCTAGACGTCAGCCTCGGTCAGGTAGCCGGCCAGGCGATCCAGGTAGCGCGCCGGCAAGTCGTTGGTACTCGCCAGCGGTGTCGCGGCAACGGCGGTGGCGAGGGCATCGGGGAGTTGGCGGGCGAGTTCGCGGACTCGCAGCCACACCTGCTCGGGATCCAGGCCTGCTCGGCGAGCCAGCCGATCCCAGTGCGGACGGTGGACCTGGCCGAACCGACGCTCACCACCGATCGCCATCGCGAGCGTCCGCAGGCCAGAACCGGGTTCGGCATCATAAGGCAGGCTGCTGGCCAGGTCGTACAGCGGTGCCAGGGTCGAGCCGTGCCTGCCGAGCAGAATGGAGTAGTTCTTCGCGTGCCCGTCGGAAGCACCCACCAAATAGTTGAAGGCCAGTGCGTCGACGAAGCGCTGCACGCTGCCGACCGGGTCGCCGCATCCCTTGAGCAGATCAATGATGTGAGCGGCGCCCGGACCGCCGTCCTGCTCATACTTGCGGCCTCGGGCGACCGACAAGGCCATGCAGAGATCTTCCTGGTGAGCTCGGACGATCCGGCCGTTCCGGTCCTGGCGGTCGAAACGAGTCACGATCACGGCGGGCTCGCCGTCGAACTCCGCGTACTCGGTGCGCGCGGTCGGAAGCCCGAGATTCCGCGCGGCGGTCATGGTCAGGTGCTCGTTGAGTCCCTGGGCGCGGAACCCGGTCACCCCGGGCTTGACGATGTGCGTCGTCGCCTCATCACCGAGGGCCTCGTTCCAGCCGGACGCCCAGCGAAGCGCGAGTTTCGACTGCGCGCCGCCGAGACTCCATCGCTCGCCCGGCACCGTCCACGCGGACGGCTCGGCACGCAGTTCCCGAAGCCGGTCACCGAGCGCTCGCTCGTCGATGGGCACGAGTTGACCGGTGCGTTCGTCCAGCGCCGCACGGCTACTCAGCTGAACGGCACCAGGCGTGTCGAGACCCATCTGGCCGAGCAGCGCGAACGGGTTGCGGGACGAGACGCCGAACGCTGCGGCCCACCGGTCACGGACCGCCTGATCATCCGGGAGCAGGCCGTCCAGCCACGGGAAGACGAGCCGCTGCCGGTAGCGGCCGTCGGTCAGCGGCATGGCGCTCGACAGCGGAACCGCTGCCGGATCGGCGAGATAGTCCGAGTCGTATTCGAAGGTGAGCTGCGGGTCCTGGGTGAACACGCCCACCCGGCGGCCGTGGATGAACGCGAACAGCTGGCGCTGACTTCGGGTCGGCATGGTCACCCCCCGAAGTAGGAATCGATGTCGACCGCATCGTGCTGCGGCGAATCGCTCAGCAGCAGCGCTGCGTCCAATGCCCGGACGACAGCGATCACCCCGCCGAACTCGGCCCGTGGATGTCCATGCTCAATGCGCGACACCAGCTGCCGGGTGACCCCGGCACGCGCCGCCACCTCACCCTGAGTCAGGCCCATCGACTCACGTCGCAGCCGGAGCCTGGCTCCGAAGTCCTGGGTCGATCGCGAACCGCGCTGCATGAAGTGGCAGCGTACGCTTACATCGGGAAACGTTCTAGTACCGTAACAAGGCCTCGCCCGACGAACTCCGGCGCTCCCCCCCGTACCACTCGCTACGGGTTCACCTGACGGGCTCCGCGCAGGGTGCGCATGAAGGTGATCCGTTCGCCCTTGCGCCCGGAGATCCGGGCCCAGTCGTCGGGATTGGTGGTGTTCGGCAGATCCTCGTTCTCGGTGATCTCGTCGGCGCAGGCGCCGAGCAGATGCTCGAGCCGGACGCCGTCCGCGCCGCCGGCGAGCAGGTCCTTGATCGCGGACTTCTTGGCCCGTCCGACGATGTTGGCCAGCATCGCCCCGGAGACGAAGTCCTTCACGTAGAGCACCTCGCGGTCGCCGGAGGCGTAGGTGACCTCCAGGAACCGGTTGTCGTCACTCGCCGCGTAGAGCACCTCAACGGTGGCATCGATCAGCGCGCCGACCTCGGTCCCCTCGGCCAGCGGCACCGTGTCGGTCAGGTATTTGCCCAGAATCTCGGACGCCGCCGCGGCGTCCGGGCGGTCGAGCTTGATCTTCACGTCCAGCCGTCCGGGCCGCAGGATCGCCGGGTCGATCAGATCCTCGCGGTTGGTGGCGCCGATGATGATCACGTTCGACAGGCCCTCGACGCCGTCGATCTCGCTGAGCAGCTGCGGCACGACCGTCGATTCCATGTCGGAGCTGACGCCGCTGCCGCGGGTGCGGAACAGCGAGTCCATCTCGTCGAAGAACACGATCACCGGACGCCCATCGGCGGCGTGCTCACGGGCGGTAGCGAAGATCACCCGGATCTGCCGCTCGGTCTCACCGACGTACTTGTTCAGCAGCTCAGGACCCTTGATGTTCAGGAAGTGGCTGCCGACCCCGCCGCCGACCTGCTCGGCCAGTGAGTTGGCGACGGCTTTCGCGATCATCGTCTTGCCACAACCCGGCGGCCCGTAGAGCAGCACGCCCTTGGGCGCCGGCAGTTGATAGCGCGCGTACAGGTCGCGGTGCAGGAACGGCAGTTCCACGGCGTCCCGGATCTGCTCGATCTGGCCGCCCAGCCCGCCGATGTCGGCGTAGTCGACGTCCGGCACCTCGTCGAGCAGCAGGTCGTTGACCTCGGTCCGCTCCACCACCCACAGCGCGACGCCGGCCCGCCGGTCGGCGGCCACACTCTGCCCGGGCTGGGCGCCGGACGCCCCGGGCGCGGCGCTCAGCAGGTGCTCGTCGTCCCCGCCGCCGGCGACCAGCAGCCGTCCATCGGCCAGCACATCCTTGACCACCACCACGTCGAGCTGGGCGGGTGAAGGACCGAGCCCGACCAGCATCATCGCCTCGTTCAGCAGCACCGGAACCCCAGCTGCCAGCGCTTCGACGGCAACCTCCGGGGCAACGGCCACCCGCAGCACCCGGCCGCCCACCGACACATCGGCGATCCCGGCCTCCGCAACGCCGAGGACGACCCCATGTGCCTGCGGTGGGTTCGACAGCGCCTCCAACTGGTCGCGCAGGGCGACCAGTGATTCGCGGGCCTCGCGGAGAGTGGTGTTCAGCTTCTCGTTGGTCAGGGCGAGGGCACGCGCGTCCGCCCGGGCGTTGGCCAGCCGGCGTTCGGCGAGTTCGGCCGCCCGCCCACGCGCCTCAGCCAGCTCCTTGGCCTGGGCGAGCGGATCGGAGGCCACGCTCACTCCCCCGCCTCCTCGATGGTGACCCCGGGCGGACGCGGACCGCTGTAGTCGGGGCCGTACGCCCCGGGTGCCGGACGCCGCCGGCGCAGCGGCGCGGTGACCCCGGGAGCCAGCCGCCGGGTGAAGACCAGGAAGCCGGTGTGCCCGGTGGTGGCGTGCCCCGGGCGGATGGCCAGCCCCTCGGCATGCCATTGCCGAACCGACAACTCGCTGGCCGCCGGCTCGGTGAACCCGCCGTGCGCCCGCAGGGTGTCCATGGTGCGGCCCAGTTGGGTGGCGGTGGCGACGTAGCAGCACAGCATGCCGCCGGCCGCCAGCACCTGCGCGACCGCGTCGACGCACTCCCACGGCGCCAGCATGTCGAGAATCGCCCGATCGATCTCTTCGGGCCCGATCGTCTCGACCAGGTCGCCCACCCGCACCTCCCAGGCCGGGTGCGGGGCGCCGAAGAAAGTCTCCACATTGCGCTTCGCGATCGCGGCGAAGTCGGCCCGGCGCTCGTAGGAATAGAGCCGTCCGGCCGGGCCGATGGTGCGCAACAGGTGCATCGACAGCGAACCGGAGCCCACCCCCGCCTCCAGCACCCGGGCGCCGGGGAAGATGTCGGTCTGCACCAGGATCTGGGCGGCGTCCTTGGGGTAGATGACGGCCGCACCCCGCGGCATGGTGACGGTGAACTCCTCCAACAGCGGGCGGAACGCCACATAGGCGACGCCGCCCGCGGAGACCACCACGTTGCCGTCCGGACCATCGATCAGGGCGTCATGGCTGATCCCGCCCTTGGTGGTGTGGAAGGTACCGCCAGTGGCCAGCAGAACCGAGTGCCGGCGTCCCTTCGGATCGGTCAGGGTGACCCGTTCGCCGGCCCGCAACGGTCCGGTATGCACCCCGTTCAGTTCCGCCATCGTGCTCCCCACAAGGCCAATTGCCATCCCGGTCCGAACGCTTCGCCGACCAGGTCGACGCGTTGCCGGACGAACAACACCCCGTCGGTCTCGGCGATCGGGACGACGGTGGCGTCCGCCGCCGCCTGCTTCTGAATCTCTCCCAGCGCGGGTAGCTGAACCTCGTCACGGCTGGACGACCGGACCCGCTCTTCGAGTGTGGCGAGCTTGCCGGCGCTGCCGGGCAGCGGGCTCTTCAGATAGTCCTGCAACCACCCCAGCGGCGAGTTCACCAGTGGCGCGCTGTCGCGCAACTCGAGGTCGGCCCGCTCGGATTCGGTGACCACCTGGACCGTGATGCCGAGCCGCTGCTGCAGTTGGTCGCGAACCTCGTTCGCCAGGTCCGCCATCGCAGGCGAGGTGTTGGTGAACCGCAGGGTCAGCTTGATCCCGCGGGGCAGGGTCGGCATCTTCGGCGTCCCGCCCAGCGCGAACGCGTCGGTGTGTCCCTCGATCGTGCTCGGCATCAACGAACTGGCGGTCCGGTCCTCCTGCAGGGCGAGCGACACCGCACGGCGCAGGGCGGCATCCGATCGTCGCTGGCTGCTGGGCAGCCAGACCAGCCGCTGCAGAACCACCCGGAAGAGTCCCCACCGGAAGAAGCCGGGCTCGCGGTGGTCGTTCTGGGCCTGCCGGCTCCGATCCATCAACCGGTCGATCGCCGCCGGGCTGAGGGTTCGCCAGACGATCTCGGCCTGCCCGTCCGCGATCGCCTGTTCCGCGGTCGGCGAATCCGCCCACGCGATCCGAATGCGGGGCATGTCGGTGTTCAGCGCCCCGCGGTAGCGCTGATACTTGGTGATGGTCAGCCCGCGGGCGTCCCACCCTTCCAACTGGTAGGGCCCACTGCCGATCGCCGGCTGGTTGACCGGGCGCACTTTGTCCGCGTCGTAGGCCGCCTCGTCCACAATGGACGCCGCCGGCACCGCCAGACCGTAACCGAACTGATTGTCGGGGTATTTCAGCCGGAACCGGACCGTCCACGCGTCCGGGGTCTCGATGCTGGACAACGCGCCCAGCAGGGACATTCGCCCGGGCGCCAGACGCAACGCTCGCAGGATGCTGAATTTGACGTCGGAACTGGTGAGCGGGCGTCCGCTGGTGAACAGGACATCCTTCGGCAAAGTGCACTCGAAAATGCGTTCGGCCACGAAAATGCATTCCTTGGCCAGATCAGGCTTCAGCAACTGGCTGCCCGGCTGCACCAGCATCAGTCGCTGGAACAGGTCGAGGGACACCATGGTGTCGGAGTCGTTGCGTCCCGCGGCTGGATCGGTCGTGGTGGCCTTCTGTGCGGTCAGCACGGTGAACGGACGCTCGGGGGCGGTCGCACTGGACGATCCGGACGGCAGCGGGGCGGGCGTCTGCAGGCAGCCGGCGGTGCCGACGGCCACGCACAACGCGGTCACGGCGGACAGCAGTGAGCGGGCGATCGAGGGCACGGACCCAAGGGTAGGGCCTCCGGCGCCCGCGGGCCGACGCCCTCGGTCGCCGCCCGCGACGACGGGCGTACACTTCCTAGCCGATAGGAAGGAAATGCGCCCCGTGGGCAATAGCTCCGATACCCTGACGCCGCCCAGTCCGCCGGTCTCCAGTCCAGAGCTGCGGCCGGACGCGTCGGCGACCCTGCGCGCTGCGCTGGCTACTCGGATGCACTTCCTGGACGGCGCGATGGGCACCGTCATCCAGCGTTTCAACCTGGACGAGGCCGATTACCGGGGCGAACGCTTTGCCGACTGGCCCAGCGACGTGAAGGGCAACAACGACCTGCTGTCGCTCACCCAGCCCGAGTTGATCGCGTCCATCCATCGCGACTACCTGGACGCCGGCGCCGATTTCGTCGAGACCAACACCTTCAATGCGCAGCGGATTTCGATGGCCGACTACGGCATGCAGGCGCTGGCGTATGAGCTGAACCTGGCCTCGGCGCGGCTGGCCCGGACGGCCTGCGATCGAGCCACCGCGGCCGACCCCACCCGTCCGCGCTACGTGGTGGGTGCGCTCGGCCCGACCAACCGGACGGCGTCGATCTCGCCGGACGTCAACGACCCGGGCGCCCGCAACGTCAGCTACGCCGAACTGGTCGAGGCCTACCTGGAGCAGGCCGACGGCCTCGTCGACGGCGGCGCCGACCTCCTGCTGATCGAGACCGTCTTCGACACCCTGAACGCGAAAGCGGCGATCTTCGCGCTGGAGACCCTGTTCGAGCAGCGTGGACGGCGTTGGCCACTGATCATCTCGGGCACCATCACCGACGCCTCCGGCCGCACCCTGTCCGGCCAGGTCACCGAGGCCTTCTACACCAGCATCCGGCACGCCCGCCCCCTTGCGGTCGGGCTGAACTGTGCGCTCGGTGCGGCCGAGATGCGTCCGTACGTCGCCGAGTTGTCCCGGATCGCCGACTGCTACGTCTCGTGCTATCCCAATGCCGGGCTGCCGAATGCCTTCGGCGAATACGACCAGACCCCTGAAGAGATGGCTGCGATCGTCGGCGGCTTCGCCGCCGACGGCCTGGTCAACATCCTCGGCGGCTGCTGCGGCACCACGCCGGAACATGTCGAAGCGATCGTGCAGGCCACCCGGGACGCCGCCCCGCGAACCCCGGCCGTGCCCGCGCCGGCGATGCGGCTGGCCGGACTGGAACCACTCACCATCACCCCGGAGTCGCTGTTCGTCAACGTCGGCGAGCGCACCAACATCACCGGTTCGGCCCGGTTCCGGCGGCTGATCCGCGAGGGCGACTACGGCACCGCTCTCGACGTGGCCCGGCAGCAGGTGGAGAACGGTGCCCAGATCATCGACATCAACATGGACGAGGGCATGATCGACGGCATCGCCGCCATGGACCGGTTCTGCAAGCTGATCAGCTCCGAGCCGGACATCTGCCGGGTGCCGGTCATGGTCGACTCGTCCAAGTGGGACGTCATCGAGGCCGGGCTGCGCTGCCTGCAGGGCAAGCCGATCGTCAACTCGATCTCGATGAAGTCCGGTGTCGAGGAGTTCGTCGAACACGCCCGGCTGTGCCGCAAGTACGGTGCCGCGATCGTGGTGATGGCCTTCGACACCGACGGCCAGGCGGACACCCTGGAACGCCGCAAAGAGATCTGTGCCGAGGCCTACCGCATTCTGGTCGACGAGGTGGGCTTCCCGGCCCACGACATTATCTTCGACCCGAACATCTTCGCGATCGGCACCGGCATCGAGGAGCACGCCAATTACGGTGTCGACTTCATCGAGGCCACCCGCTGGATCAAGCAGAACCTGTCCGGCGCACTCATTTCGGGCGGCGTGTCGAACGTGTCGTTCTCGTTCCGCGGCAACAATCCGGTGCGCGAGGCGATTCACGCGGTGTTCCTCTACCACGCCATCGCCGCCGGCATGGACATGGGCATCGTCAACGCCGGAGCGCTGGTGGTCTACGACGAGATCGATCCACGGCTGCGGGAGCGGATCGAGGACGTGGTGCTGAACCGCCGTCCGGACGCCACCGAGCGGCTGCTCGAGATCGCCGCCGACTTCAACGTCGCCGGGGCTGCGGTCGAGGAGACCGTGCAGGAGTGGCGCACGCTGCCCGTCCGGGAGCGGATCACCCATGCCCTGGTGAAGGGCATCGACGAGCACGTCGTCGCCGACACCGAAGAGATGCGGGTCGAACTGGCGGCGTCCGGGGGGCGTCCGCTGGATGTGATCGAGGGTCCGCTGATGGACGGCATGGGGGTCGTCGGCGACCTGTTCGGCGCCGGCCGGATGTTCCTGCCGCAGGTGGTGAAGTCGGCCCGGGTGATGAAGAAGGCGGTCGCGCACCTGGTGCCGTTCATCGAGGCCGAGAAGAAGCCCGGGGACGCCGCCTACACCAATGGCCGGATCGTGATGGCCACGGTCAAGGGCGATGTGCACGACATCGGCAAGAACATCGTCGGCGTGGTGCTGCAGTGCAACAACTACGAGGTGATCGACCTCGGCGTCATGGTGCCGGCGCAGAAGATCCTGGCCACCGCCGACGAGGTGGGCGCCGACATGATCGGGTTGTCCGGGCTGATCACCCCGTCCCTGGACGAGATGTCGAACTTCGCCGCCGAGTTGCAGCGGCTCGGGTTGAAGCTGCCGCTGCTGATCGGCGGGGCGACTACCTCTCGTGCCCACACCGCGGTGAAGATCGCGCCGCGCTACGAGGGTCCGGTGGTGTGGGTGAAGGACGCCTCGCGCTCGGTGCCGACCGCGGCGGCGCTGCTGTCGGACGAGAAGCGTCCCGACTTCATGGCCGAGGTGTTCCGCGACTACGAGTCGATCCGGGAACGGCATGCGGCCAAACGCAACGACCGGCCGTTGATCCCCTATGCCGAGGCGCTCACCGAGCGGACGCCGATCGACTGGAGCGGCTACCTGCCGCCGCGTCCGAGGATGCTCGACGAGGCGCCGGTGCGGGAGTTCATCGAGTACCCGCTGGCGGAGCTGCGCGACTACATCGACTGGCAGCCGTTCTTCAACGCCTGGGAGCTCAAGGGCCGCTACCCCGACATCCTGAACAACCCGGCCTCCGGTGAAGCGGCCCGCAAGCTGTGGGCCGATGCCCAGACCATGCTCGATCAGGTGGTTGCCGAGGGCTGGCTGAAGGCGAACGGTGTGATCGGCTTCTTCCCGGCGTCCGCGGTGGATGACGATCTGGAGCTGTACACCGACGAAACGCGTAGTGACGTGCGATTGCGGCTGCACCATCTGCGGCAGCAGGGGCACCACCGAGAGGGCGTCCCGAACCGGTCGCTGGCCGACTATGTGGCGCCGAAGTCGACCGGGCTGCCGGACTGGGTGGGCGCCTTCGCGGTCACCGGCGGGCTCGGTGCGGCTGAGCGGGTGAAGGCGTTCAAGGACGCCATGGACGACTACAGCGCGATCTTGCTGGAGTCATTGGCGGACCGGCTCGCCGAGGCGTTCGCGGAACGACTGCATGAGCGGGTGCGGCGCGAGTTCTGGGGCTACGTGCCCGAGGAGGCCCTGGACAACGACGCATTGATCGCCGAACAGTACCGCGGCATCCGGCCGGCCCCCGGCTACCCGGCCTGCCCAGACCACACCGAGAAGCAGACCCTGTGGGAACTGCTGGACGTCGAGCGCCGCACCGGCATCGAACTCACCGAATCGATGGCGATGTGGCCCGGTGCCGCCGTCTCCGGCTGGTACTTCTCGCACCCGGACAGCCGCTACTTCGTGGTCGGACGTCTCGCCCGCGACCAGGTCGAAAGCTACGCCGAACGCAAGGGCTGGACGCTGGCGCACGCCGAGAAATGGTTGTCGCCGAATCTGGGCTATGACCCGGAGGAGTGATCACCGTCAGATTGGGCACCGCTAGCGGTGCCCGATCTGACGCCCTTCTCATCCACCGCCCGTCGCTTCGGTCGCGCCGACCCGAAACGGGCTGTGACCACGCCGTTGGGGTTCGTCACGAGCCGGCCGAGGCTCTGAGTAGCATGGCCGCTATGGCTCAGGTTAAGTCGTTGAAGAACCTGCGACGGCCGGCTGTGGTGGCCGCCTTCGGTGGTTGGAACGACGCCGGGGACGCGGCGAGCGGCGTGATCGACCATCTGGCGGAGATCACCTCGGCGAAGCTGGCGTTCGCCATGGATCCCGACGACTACTACGACTTCCAGGTGAACCGGCCGACCATCGCCACCACGTCCGGCGGCGAGCGAACCCTGCGCTGGCCGACCACCGAGGTGCTGGTCGCCCCGTTGCCGGAGCGGGATCTGGTGCTGATCGGCGGCCCGGAGCCGAACTTCCACTGGCGCGGGTATTGCGCCGCGCTGATCTCGGCAATCCGGACGGTGAATCCCGAGATCGTGGTGCTGCTGGGGGCGATGCTGACCGACGCGCCGCACTCGCGTCCGGTGCCGGTCAGCGCCAGCACGAGTACAGCGGAGGCGTCCGCCGCTCTCGGTTTGGAACTGTCCGACTATGAGGGGCCGAGTGGCATCCTGAGCGTGCTGGCGGCGGACTGTGCCGTTCTCGGTCTGCCGGCCGCGTCGCTGTGGGCGTCGGTGCCGCACTACGTCGCCGAGCCTCCGAACCCGAAGGCCACCCTGGCGCTGCTGGACCGCCTCGAGGACCTGCTGGACACCCCGCTCGACACCGGCGACCTCTCCGACCAGGCAACACAGTGGGAAAGCCAGGTGAACGAACTGGCGTCCGAGGACAGCGACATCTCCGCCTATATCAGCGCCCTTGAGGAACGTCGCGACGAGGCGCAGCCCGAACCCCAAGGGGACGCGATCGCGGCCGAGATCCAGCGCTACCTGCGACGGCGCCGCAACCCGCCGGCGTCCGGGATACGGTGAACGCCATGGGCACCGTCGACGACTACCTGGAGCAACTCGACCCCGCCGACCGCGCCGCCGTCGGGCATGTCTACGACGTGGTGCGTGCCACTGTCCCCGACGTCGAGCAGGGCACGAGCTACGGCATGCCGGCGCTGCTCCATCGCGGCAAGGCGTTGATCTCGGTGATGCGCACCAGGAAGCACATCGGCGTCTACCCCTACAGCGGACGCGTCCCGGCCGTCGTCGCCGAATCGTTCGCCGACCTGGACTTCGACAAGGGCACGATCCGCTTCCAGCCGGAGCAGCCGCTCGCTGATGACGCGATACGGGCGATCGTGGCGGCTCGCGTCGCAGAGATCGAGAATCCGGCGCTGCGGCGACGCTCCTAGCCGCCGAAGCCGCCCCAGTCGGTCATCCGACGATGCCAATCGGGGTCAACGGCAAGCTCCTCCCCGTCCAGTCGGACGACCGGGCACACTCCTCGGATCGAGGACGCCATCCAGACCCCGTCGGCGGTGAACAGTTCCTCGGTGCGGATCAGCTCGTGTCGTGCGGGGACGCCGTCGGCGGCGGCACCGGCCAGGATCTGGCGCGCGGTCACCGAGTCGAGAATGCCGGTCGCGCCGGGCGGCGTGGTGGTCAGCAGGCCGTCCCGCAGCATCAGGACCGCCGAGGTCGGACCCTCCAGCGCGTAGCCGTCGCTGCTGACGAACAGAGCATCGTCGTCGCCGTGCCTGGCGGCCTGCCTCTTGGCGGCCGCGTTGACCGCATAGGACAGCAGCTTCGCTCCGCCAAGCAGCCAGGGGGCGTCGGCGAAGGCATCGCTGGCGTAGCCGCGGCTCATGGTGCGGACGGCGATGCCGGCACGCGCCCTGGCCATCGCCGCCAGGTCGAGTTCGGTGATGGTCAGAAAGCCGGTCGGGACGCCCGGTGTCGACTCTGGGCCTCTGGTCAGCACCAGTTTCAGGACCGCTTCCGGGGCCGGCTCCCAGGCTGCGACCGCGTCCGCGATCAGGGCGCGCCAGCCATCGGCGTCGAAGGGCAGGTCGAGGGTGACCGCCGACCCGGCGAAGCGGAGCAGGTGGGCGTCCAGGTTCTCGACCACGGCGTCCGGACCTCCGCCGATCACGCGCATGGCGTCGAAGCAGCCATCGCCCCTGACCAGGCCGACATCGTCGGCGGTCGCGATCGGGTCGGCCAGCCGGCACCACACCCTGGCCGAGGACGGCGACCAGCTGCCTGGTCAATGCGCGCACGCCGCGATCGCCTGCTCACGCAGGGCGACCACCATCGCGTCCGGATCGTCCGCGCTGTACACCGCGGAGCCGGCGACGAAGGTGTCGGCACCCGCCGCGGCGCACCGTTCGATGGTCTCGACGGACACGCCGCCGTCCACCTGCAGCCAGATGTCCCCGCCGGTGGCCTCGATCAGTGCCCTGGTGCGGCGGATCTTCGGCAGCACCAAGTCGAGGAACTTCTGGCCACCGAATCCGGGTTCGACGGTCATCAACAGCACCATGTCCAGTTCCCCCAGCATGTCGGCGTACGGCTCGATCGGGGTGGCGGGACGCAGCGCCATGGACGCCCGTGCCCCCAGCGACCGCAACTCGCGGGCCAGCTTGATCGGCGCATTCGATGACTCGGCGTGGAAGGTCACCGACTCGCAGCCGGCGTCGGCGAAGGCGGGCGCCCACCGATCGACCTCGGCGATCATCAGATGGATGTCGAGAAAGGCCGTCGTCCCGGCTCTGATGCACTCAATGACCGGCAGGCCAATGGTCAGGTTGGGCACGAAATGGTTGTCCATCACGTCGATGTGCACACCGTCGGCACTGGGGATCCGGGCGATCTCACCGGTGAGATCGGCCAGGTCGGCGTTCAGGATGCTGGGCGTGATCCGCATCGTCATGACTGCGACCCTATTGGGTCGGCGCAGCCTTACGTAGCAAGGCCAGGAACATGGCGTCGGTGCCGTGCCGGTGCGGCCACAGCTGCAGGTAGGGGCCGCGACCGGCGTCCGGAATGCTCGGCAGGACGGCAGGCGCGTCCAGGATCTCCACCCCCGTAGCCGCCTCGACGACCTCGCTGGTCTCGCGGCGGTGCGGGGAACAGGTGGCGTAGGCGATGACACCGCCCGGTGCGGCCGCGTTGATCGCCGAGGCCAGGAGTTCGTGCTGCAGCGGCACCAACACGTCCAGGTCGGCGGGCTTGCGCCGCCACCGGGCCTCCGGACGCCGGCGCAGCGCGCCCAGGCCGGTGCAGGGGGCGTCCAGCAGCACGCGGGCGAACCGGTTCGCGGGCCAGGCCGGACGGGCACCGTCGGCGGCGATGACGATCGGCCCAGGCTCGTCATACCTGGCCAGCGCTCGGCCGACCAATGCGGCTCGATGGGGCTGAAGCTCGCTGGCCACGAGACGTTCACCCTTGTCACGCGCCAGTCCGGCGAGCAGGGCAGCCTTTCCCCCGGGGCCGGCGCACAGGTCGAGCCAAGGTCCAGCCGGAGCCTCCACGAGGGTGAGTGCCCAGGCCACCAGTTGCGAACCCTCGTCCTGGACGCCGGCCCGGCCCTGGTTCACCGCGGCCAGATCGGCAGGGTTGCCGGACGCCGTCGCCCCGAACGGCGACCAGCGCAGTGGGCGTCCACCCAACTCGCTGACCTCGGCAAGCCCCGGCCGAACCACCAGATGCGGGATCGGCGGCTCATTGTTCGCCGCCAGCAGCGCCGGGATCTCGGACCCGGGAAGCAGGTCCGCATAGGCATCGATGATCCACTGTGGGTGCCGGGCCAGCAGGGCGTCCGCATCGGTGCGTTCCCTGCGCAGCCGGGCGGCCCAGGCGTCGGCGTCCAGTGCCGAGATCTTGCGCAGGATGGCATTCACCACCCCGGTCACCCGTTGGGAGAGCACCACGCGAGCAAGGTCGACGGTCGCGGCTACGGCGGCATGGCTGGGAACCCGGAGCTCGAGCAGTTGGTGCGCGCCGAGCCGCAACAGGTCGACGACGGCAGGCTGCAGGGTACGCAGCGGGCGTCCGCCGGCCGAGGCGATGATGGCGTCGTACAGCCCGAGCGCCCGGCAACTCCCGGCGACGAGTTCGGTGGCGAAGGCGGCGTCGCGAGCCGACAGACCCGCGGTCTGTTCAGCCAAAGCCAGATTTGCGTAGGCGTCATCGGCCGTGATGGCACGCAGGGTGCGGTAGGCGGCCACCCTGGCCGGGTCGGAGCCAGTTCTGCGACTCTTGTCGCCGCGCTTCGGCGACGGCCGGCGATAGTGATCCGGTTTGGGCTGGTCTGATCCGGCCCGATCCGGATCCTTGTGTGCGTTCACTCAAAGGTCCCCGGGTCCGCGCCGAGCCCGCGGCCCCAATCGGCTGCCGCCATCGCTCGCTTGCCGGCCGGCTGGACCCGAGTCAGCTCCAGCACTCCGCGCCCCGTTCCGACGTTGACGGTGCGGCGTCCAGCGTCAATGGCTCCGGGCGCGAGCACCGTGCCGGCCTGCGCACGACCCAGCCAAACCTTGAACCGTTCGCCCCGGTACGTGGTCCAGGCGACTGGGTTGGGGCTGCAGGCCCGGACCTGGCGGTCGATCTCGACGGCGCTCCGCGTCCAGTCGATCCGGGCGTCGGCGACGGTCAGCTTGGGGGCAAGCGTGACACCCTCGTCCGGCTGCGGAGTGCGGAGCGCGGTGCCGGCCGCCATGGCGTCGAGCACCTCGATGAGCAACTGTGCACCGCGCTCGGCGAGACGTCCAAGCACGTCGCCAGAAGTCTCTGCGTCACCGATCTCCGAGGTCTCCTGCCGGTAGAGGTCTCCTGCATCCAGGGCAGGAACCAGGTCGAAGATCGAGATCCCGGTTTCGGTGTCGCCGGCGAGGATGGCGCGCTGGACGGGCGCGGCGCCCCGCCAGGCGGGCAGTACGGAGAAGTGCACGTTGATCCAGCCGTGCGGGGGGATGGCCAGCACTTCGGCCGGCACCAAAGACCCGTAAGCAACCACCGGGCAGCAGTCCGGCGCCAGGTTCCGCAACCGGTCGGCGAAGTCCGTGTCGCGTGTAGTGGCCGGCTTCAGCGTCTCGATGCCACGCTCGGACGCCCACCTCGCCACCGGGCTCGGGATCAACCGCTTGCTGCGACCTTGCGGAGCGTCGGGACGGGTGACTACTGCCACGAGTTCGTGGTGTGACGCCGCGATGGCGTCGAGGGAAGGCAAGGCAACCTCGGGGGTGCCGGCGAATACGAGTCGCACCGCGTCAGCCTACGGGCTCGGGCTGTTACGACTGCCATCGCAGGCTCCCGTGGCCGGGTGTCAGCGGTTGAGGGCGACGAGCTCGCCGATCGGGATCGTGGCAGTGGCGTCGTTGTAGGCCGGTATCACGCCCGAGAAGCCCGCGACCGACCAGCTGACGTCCCAGTCGGCGACCGCCCGGACGGTGTACTTCCCCTTCGGCAGCGACGGCTGGGTATAGACGTGGCCGCAATCGGGTGACGGCGCGCCAGGCTTCACGGCTGATGAGTACGTGGACATCGAGGTGCACGTGATCGAGCTGCCGTCACCCATGTGGAACGTGGTGGATCGCAATCGAGCTGACATCCGGAAAGTGAACCCGCTCGCGCTTGCCGAGGTCGACACTGATGTGGGGCCATCGGTCCACAGCCACACCGGGAAGCCGACCGCGAGCATCTTCCACTCATTGTTGTTGGGGTCCGGCCCGAAGTTCGGTGTCGGCGTCGGGAGACGTACCTCAGTGACCAAGTTGACGGCCATGGCCTGGGCAAGTGGTCCGGTCAGCGTACCAGCGTTGGCCAGGTCGTCGACGCCAAAGCACAACGAGGGATCTGCCCTCCGGACGCACGAATCGATCGCAGCCTCACGATCCGTCTGTGACAGCTTCTTCTCGCTGGTGCTCTCGCCCTGCCAGGATACGTTTCCGCTTTGCGCCCTGGACCGACGACCAGCAATATTCATAGATCCGTTCGCCCTTCCCTTTTGCGCCGTGATCTTGACTACGGGTCGCTTCTTCTTTTTCTTCTTCACCGTACTTACCTGAGGAATAAACCGGACGGTAGAACTCGCAGTTGCGATCGGAGTTGCGCAGGTTCCGTCAACCACCACCAGCCCGATAGATATTCCCGCCACTAGGGCTGGCCTCACAAACCATCTCAGCACGACTTCACTACCTCCGACGAAACATCCCAGAGACGCAGTTCTTCCTTAATTAACTTCGCGACCACGTACTCTTTAAACAATATGCCGTCTCGAATCGGCTTCCCACCACGTTCGAACTTGAGCGAACGAGAATCCATGCATGCCACAATGCCGGTACTTCCAGCTGCGGGCGCAGTTCCGGAGTGCGGGCCAATGCTAACGATGATGATCTCGCCAGCAACCGCTCGAATGTGTGCCGACTTGATGTCTTGAAAGATGCCGAGGACACTTCCTTGGAACTCTCCCGCAGTTGTCGCAAGCATCTCTTTTGTCGGCTTGTCCGTGCCACCAGCCCGATACAGTCTGGTGCTCTCCTTCGTCCACCGGCGATACAGCGCGATCGCCTCTTCCGTGAGCCGGTTCTGCTTCTCCGTCTTCTCAACCTCTTCCGGCGAACAGGCTCGCGGCGTCCCACCCGTCGGGGAACACACCGGGCTGGGAGTTGGAGTCGGCGGCGCCGCAGATGTTGTCGTCGATGACGACGACGAACTCGGCGATGGCGCGACTGGCTGCGTGCACCCCGCGAGCAGCAGCAGCATGACTAGCAGATACCTCATCCGGTCCCCTCCCAGCGATCGGTGCGCCGAGTCTCGCACGAACCGCGAACCTGTGGGAGGTTATCCACAGGCCGACTAAGAATTCGTGGCGGTCACACGCTCACAGCACCGCAGGGTCGACCCGTACCCGCAACAATCCGTCCTCTTTGTGTGCTGTTCGGCGCACCTGCACGGCTTTCGCGGCCGCCACCAGCGCCCTACCCGAAGCCAGTGCTGCCCGGACTGTGGCCCGCACCTCGTCATCGGCCACCGGCACCGGTCCGAGCGGCACCGCTCCCGTCTCAGCCTGAAGTATGCGGACGGCGTCCTCGACCGCCTGACCACTGCCCTCCACGCTGATCAGGCGGCTCATCGGTGGGAACCCGGCCTCACCCCGGTCCGCCAGTTCGCGCACGGCGAAGCCCACCGGGTCGAGCCGGACCAATGCCTGGATCGCCCGCGCGGACGCCGGTCCGGCGATCACCACGCTGCCGTCGTCGGACGCCCCCCGCACCAGCGCCACCGCCGCCAACCATCGCCGCAGTGCCTCTTCGCCTGCCCGCAGGTCGGCACGGGCCAGCAGCAACTCCGCATCGAGCAGCACCGCCGCGGCGTAGCCACCCTCCGCGATCGGCTCGACCCCGGGGGTGGCCAGCACGAGCGCCGGTTCGGCACCCACCCGATCGACCCGATGGTCACCACTCGATTGCACCACCGGTGTCTGCGGAAATGCTCGGCCGAGTTCTTCGGCTGTCCGCACCACCCCGACCCGGGGCGCCCGCAACTCAGTGCTGCCGCATTCGGCACATCGCCACTCAGGTCGGACGCCGCACACCCGGCACACTGGGGCCGCCCCGCGATCGCCGCGCTCCCCCGCCAGTGGGTGCCCACAGGCCGCACACCGCGCAACTGTGCGACATCGCCCGCACGCCAAACCGGCGAGATAGCCGGCGCGAGGGACCTGCACGAGCACCGGTCCACGGGCAAGGCCAGCCCGAATGGCCGTGAAGACCTCGTGCGGCAGGCGGGAATGCGCCGCCGGGCCGCGTCCGCTCGATGGTGCCCCGTCGTCGGTGGCGCGGACGACGGCGCACGCCTCACGCCGCGCAGCAGACGGCAGCTCGACGGGGACCAGCCAGTCCCGATCGACCATCGCCTGGGTCTCGACGCTCCTGGCGTACCCGACGTACAGCAGTCCGCAGTGTTGCCGCGTGGCCCGCAGCGCGGCAACCACGCGGGCGTGCGGGTAGGGTGCCCGCGGCTCGGCCCACGAATCGTCGCCGTCGTCGAACAGGGCGATCAAGCCGAGATCCAGCACCGGTGCGAAGGCGGCCGCCCGGGTGCCGAGGACCAGCCGGACCTGCCCACGGGCAGCCGCCAGGAACGCGCGATACCGGGCCGCCGGACCCTTCTCCGCGGTGAGCGTCACGAAGCTGCCGCGTCCGAATGACTCAGCGCATCGCGCCTCGAGCCTGGCCAGATCGGCGGCGTCCGGAACCAGCAGCAGGACGCCGCGTCCACCCGTCAGGGTCGCCGACGCGGCCTCGACCATGGCCTCGATCCAGTTGCCGAGCGGACGCGCCACCGGCGCGAGGCACAGTGTCGCCCGCGGGGCCACCTCGGTGGCCAGTGCCCGTAGCAGCGCTGCCCCGCGCGGGTACTCGCACAGCACCACCGCCGCTCGGTCGGGCGTCCGGAGCGGCGGGTAGTCCGGCGGCTCGGCGGTCTCAGTCATGCCGTGGCGCGGCGGCACCGCAAGCCGGACGACGTCGGCGAAGGTGCCCGCGTAGTGGTCGGCGACGTCCCGGACGACGCCCGCGATCTCGGGGTGCAGCACGCGCTCGGCGGAGACCACCTTGAGCAGCGGAGAGAGTTCGCGGTCCGCGTCCGATGCCGTCACGACGTCGAGCACGTAGCCGTCGCGCTGGCGTCCGGCGAAGCGCACCTTCACCCGGCAGCCGGGCACCGCCGTCGCCGCGAGGTCATCGGGAATGGCGTAGTCAAAAGGCCGATCAAGATGCGGCAGCGGCATGTCCACCGCCACCCTTGCGACCCTCGGCTCAACCACGACCTCGATGCTAGAGGTCCCCACCGACGTTTTCGTCGTGCGGTGTCGGTCGCCCGCGGGCCGGCGCTACCGGATAGCCTGCCCAGATGCTTCATTCCCCGATTGAGCCTTTCCGGTCAGGACTGCTCACGATGGCGGACGGCAGCCAGCTGTACTGGGAGGCCAGTGGCAATCCCGACGGCGCACCGCTGGTGTGGCTGCATGGCGGTCCGGGAACAGGGCTGCACGGCGGCGGGTACCGACGCACCGCGAACCCGAACGACTGGCTGATTGTCGGACTGGATCAGCGCGGCTGCGGCCGCAGCCGGCCACTCGCCACCGAACCGGTATTCGACCGATCAGCGCTGACCACGCGGACCCTTATCGCCGATCTCGAGGAACTGCGCGAGCACCTGGGTATCGAGCGCTGGCTGGTCACCGGCGGCTCCTGGGGCTCCACTTTGGCGCTCGCCTACGCGCAGGAGCATCCCGAGCGGACCACCGGCCTGATGCTGGCCGCGGTCACCACCACCAGCCGCGCCGAGGTCGAGTGGACCACCGAATCGGTAGGACGCGTCTTCCCGCGGGAGTGGGAGGCGTACGCCGCCGCCTCCGGACGCCGGCCCGGCCAGCGGGTGGTCGACGCCTATCTCGAGCGGATCACGGATCCCGACCCAGAGGTGCGCCGAGCGGCGGCAGCTGCCTGGTGTGCCTGGGAGGACGTGCACGTGTCGCTGGATCCTCGACACGAGCCGTACTTCACGACGTTGTCGGCCGACCAGCAGGAACTACTGGCCATCCAGATCACGCACCTCTGGGCCAACCATGGCTTCCTCGGCGATCACGGCATTCTCGATCGCATCGAGACCATCGCCCATCTGCCGGCGGTGTTGATCCACGGCCGACTCGACGTCAGCGGACCACTCGTCACCGCGTGGGAGCTGCATCGGCGCTGGCCGTCCAGCAGCCTCGTGGTGGTCGATGAGGGTCATGGCGGCGCGACGACGTCCGAGGCGATGGCTCAGGCGCTGATCGAGCTCATGCCCGCTTGATCCAGCTAGATCCCGGACCACTGGTGACCAGGGGAACCGTCCCCGGTGACCAAAGGAACCGTCCCCAGTGACCAGGAGAACCGTCCCCAGTGACCAAAAGAACCGTCCCCGGTGACCAGAAGAACCGTCCCCGGGGAGCGTGCAGGGCTATCCGCGGACGGCGTTCGCCAGTGCGCCCGCGCGGTCGGTGCGTTCCCAGGTGAACTCGGGGAGTTCGCGTCCGAAGTGGCCGTAGTTGGTGGTCTTGGAGTAGATCGGGCGCAGTAGGTCCAGGTCGCGGATCAGCGCCGCCGGGCGCAGGTCGAAGACCTCCAGGACGGCGGCGGTGATCTGGTCCAGGGGGACCTGTTCGGTGCCGAAGCAGTCGGTGTAGAAGCCGACCGGGTGGGCGCGTCCGATGGCATAGGCGACCTGCACCTCGCAGCGGGTCGCCAAACCGGCCGCGACCACGTTCTTGGCCACCCAGCGCATCGCGTAGGCGGCCGACCGGTCGACCTTGGACGGGTCCTTGCCCGAGAACGCGCCGCCGCCGTGCCGGGCCATGCCGCCGTAGGTGTCCACGATGATCTTCCGGCCGGTGAGCCCGGCATCGCCCATCGGGCCGCCGATGACGAACTTGCCGGTCGGGTTGATGTGCACCTTCAACCCGTCGGTGGACACCTCGTACCCGGCCAGCACCGGCTCGATCACCTCGTGCAGGATGCCGGGGCGGATGTCGCGGTCGTAGGACGCCGCACCGGTGTGCTGCGACGACACCACGATGGCGTCCACGGCCACCGGCCGGTCGCCGTCGTAGGCGATGGTGACCTGGGTCTTGCCGTCGGGCAGCAGGAAGGGCAGCACCCGGTCCCGCCGCACCGCAGTCAGCCGCTCGGCGAGCCGGTGCGCGATGTCGATCGGCAGCGGCATCATGGTCGGTGTGTCGGTGCAGGCGTAGCCGAACATCAGGCCCTGGTCGCCGGCGCCCTGGGCGTCCAGTACGTCACCGGAGCCACCCTCGCGGTGCTCGCCGGCATCGTCCACGCCCTGGGCGATGTCCGGTGACTGCGCGCCGAGAGACACCAGGACGCCGCAGGACGCCCCGTCGAACGATTTGTCCGAGGAGTCGTAGCCGATCTGCAGGATACGTTCCCGGGCCAGCTTGGCAATGTCCACATACCCGCTGGTGCTGACTTCGCCGGCCACCACCACGGTGCCGGTGGTGACCAGGGTCTCCACGGCGACCCGGCTCTCCGCGTCCTGGGTGAGCAGGGCGTCCAGGACGGCGTCCGAGACCGAGTCGGCCAGCTTGTCGGGGTGGCCTTCGGTGACCGACTCCGAGGTGAACAGGCGGCTCATCGGTTGCTCTTTCTGCTAGTGGCGACGGCATCGAGGACGCCGTGCGAGACGAGATTCTTGTCCCCGGCAACAGTACCGACAACGCCGTCGGCGTCGATGATCGCGACCGTGTTGTCAGCCGCCCCGAACACCGCTCCCCCGCTGACGTCGTTCAGCACCAGCAGGTCGCAGCCCTTGCGGGCCAGCTTGGCGCGGCCCAGTTCCATCAGTTCGGACGCCGACCCCGCGGTCTCGGCGGCGAAGCCGACGATCACCTGGCCCGGACGCCGCTGCCGGACCAGGCCGGCCAGCACGTCCGTGGTCTGGGCGAACGTCACGGTCAGCCCGGCGTCCCCCTGCTTCTTCAGCTTGCCCGCGCTGGGCGTGGCCGGGGTGAAATCGGCGGGTGCGGCGGCCATGATCAGCACGTCGGACGTGGTCGCAGCCTCGGCCATTGCCTCGGCCAGGTCGGCGGTCGAGACCACCTCGACCAGTTCGGCCCCTCCGGGCACGGTCGCGGTGACCGCACCCGCGACGACCCGGACCTCAGCGCCGCGCAGCAGCGCGGCCCGGGCCAGCGCCATCCCCATCCGTCCCGACGACGCGTTGCCCAGATAGCGGACCGGGTCGAGCGCCTCACGAGTGCCGCCGGCGCTCACGGTCACCCGGACGCCGGCCAGGTCCCGGTCACGCGCCGCAGCCACGACCGAGGGATCGAGCAGGGACAGCGCCACCTGTTCGATCTCGGACGGCTCGGGCAGCCGTCCCGGCCCAGTGTCGGCGCCGGTGAGGCGTCCGGAGTCGGGGTCGAGGACGACCACGCCGCGGGCACGCAGCGTCGCCACGTTGGCTTGGGTCGCCGGGTGCAGCCACATCTCGGTGTGCATCGCGGGTGCCATCAACACCGGGCAGGTCGCGGTCAGCAGCACATTGGTGAGCAGGTCGTCGGCCCGCCCGGACGCCGCCCGGGCCAGCAGGTCGGCGGTCGCCGGCGCGACGACGACCAACTCGGCCGCCCGGCCCAGCGCCACGTGCGGCACGGCATGGGCGTCCGCCCACACCTGGGTGTGCACCGGACGCCCGGACAGTGCCGCCCAGGTGGTCTCGCCGACGAACTCGAGCGCGCTCGGAGTCGGCACGACCGTGACCGCGTGGCCGGCCTCGGCGAACCGCCGCAGCAGCAGACACGCCTTGTACGCGGCGATTCCGCCGGCAACCCCGAGCAGGATCCGGCTCATCGGCGAATCAGGCCAGGTCGTCGCTGAACGGGCCGAGGTCGTTGAACTGCGGGTCGGCCTCGGCCTCGGCGCGGGCTGCAGCCTCGGCCTCGGGGTCGATCTCGGTGCACTCCAGGACGCTGGCGTTCACCTCGCGCAGCGCGATGGACAGCGGCTTCTCCTGGACGCCGGTGTCGACCAGCGGGCCGACGTTCTCGAGCAGGCCCTCGCCGAGCTGGCTGTAGTAGGCGTTGATCTGCCGAGCCCGCTTGGCGGCGAACAGCACCAGGCGGTACTTGGAGTCGACCTTCTCAAGCAGTTCGTCGATCGGCGGATTGATGATGCCTTCGGGGGCATGTGTGCTCAAAGGATGACCTCACGGTTGGTGCGGCGCGACCGGTCCGGTTCTGAAGGTCCGGGCGCCTGCGGGTGGTTCGGCTTGCGAGCATGCCAGGGTGGGCACAAATCACAAGCCCAATAAGTCTACCAACTCATCGACGGCCCTGCCCACATCGTCGTTGACCACGATGTGATCGAACTCGTCGGCGGCGGCCAACTCGCCCCTCGCGGTGTGCAGTCGACGCTCCCGCTGTTCGGCGTTCTCGGTGCCGCGTCCCACCAGCCGAGCGACCAGTTCGTCCCAGTCCGGCGGCGCGATGAACACCAAACGCGCTTGTGGAAGCCTGGCCCGAACCTGCCGCGCGCCCTGCAGATCGATCTCCAGGATCACCCGCTCGCCGCGATCCATGGCGCCAAGGACGGCCCCGGCCGGGGTCCCGTAGCGGTCGCGGCCATGCACCACCGCCCACTCCAGCAGGTCGTCGGCGGCGAGTAGTTCATCGAACGCGGCGTTGCTGAGGAACCAGTAGTGCTGGCCGTCCACCTCGCCGGGACGAGGGGCACGGGTCGTCGCCGACACCGACACCCAGACTTCGGGGTGACGCTCTTTGAGCGCACGAACGACGGTGCCCTTCCCTACCGCCGTCGGACCGGAGATGACAGTGACGTCACCGCTCACCGAACTCGGCCTTCAGGCCGGCAAGCTGATGCCGTCCGAGTCCGCGAATCCGCCGGTTGGCGGCGATGTCGTAGCGCTCCATCACCAGTGAGGCGCGCTTGTCACCGACCCGGGGCAGTGCCTTCAGCAGATCGATCACCTTGACGTGGGCCAGCACTTCGTTGGAGCCCGCCTCGTCGAGGGCCTGCGCCAGATTCAGCTCGCCCGAGCGGACCCGGGCTTTCAACGCCGCACGTGCTCGGCGTGCTTCGGTTGCGGCCGCCCGTGCTGCCTGCAGCTGCTCCGTCGTCAGTTGGGGTATCGCCACGGTGCCCTCCGGATGTCTTGGTGCCGCACAATTTACCGCCCAAGGCCCTTGCTGAAAACCCTCGCGATCAGGGGATTTACGACTCAGAGCAGGGCCTGCACCCGGTCCGCGAGCGCGGCGGCGTCCGGTCCGGCCCTCAGCACGTCACGGCTCACCGCCGGCAGCACATTGCTCAGCGCGGCGCCGAACAGTGCGGGCAGGTCATCGATCCGGCCGCCCTGGAATCCGATCCCCGGGACCAGGATGGAGCCGTTGAATGCAGTGACATCACAGCCGAGATCTTCGTGGGTGCCGCCGACCACCAGTCCGATGGCGTTCTGCCCGGTCTCGCTGTTCAGCCGCGCGGCGGCGTCGATGATCTCCTGGGCGACCGGGTTGCCGGTCGCCGCGGACGCCAATTGCACCTGGCCGCCTTCGGGATTGGACGTCCGGGCCAGCACGTAGACGCCGCGTCCGTAGCGGTGGGCCCGGTCGAAGGCCGGCTGCAGCGAACCGAATCCCAGGTAGGGCGAAACCGTGATCGCGTCGGCGGCCAGCGGTGAGCCGTCGGCCAGGTAGGCCTCGGCGTAGGCGTCCATGGTGGAACCGATGTCGCCGCGCTTGACGTCCAGGATGCTCAGCGCGCCGGCGCCGGCGATGTCGGCCAGGGTTCGTTCCAGGACGGCGATGCCGGCTGAGCCGTGGATCTCGAAGAAGGCCGACTGGGGCTTGAACACTGCCACGTCGGTACCGACGGCCTCGACCACCCGGCGGGCGAACGCCTCGACCCCGGCGGCGTCCACGCCCAGTCCCCAGGCCTTCAGCAGCCCGGGGTGCGGGTCGATCCCGACGCAGAGCGCGCCCCGCTGGCCGACGGCCGCGGTCAGCCGCTCGTGGTAGCTGGTCATGCATTCCTCCTGGTCAGCGCGTTGATCTGGGCCGCGAGCGCGGGTCCGGCATAGACGAATCCGGTGTACAGCTGCACCAGCGGTGCGCCCAGATCGAACATCGCGGACGCGTCGTCGGCGGTCATGATGCCGCCGGCGGCGATCACCGGCAGGTCGGTGTGCGCCACCAGATAGCCGACCACGTCGCGGGCCCGAACGGTCAGCGGCGCCCCGGACAGCCCTCCCGCCTGGTCGGCCAGGTGCTGATCGGCGGGGGTGATGCCGTCGCGCGACAGCGTGGTGTTGGTGGCGATCAGGCCGGCCACGCCGGCGTCCGTGGCCGCGGCGAGTACCTCGTCGATCTGCGGCTCGGTCAGGTCGGGAGCGATCTTGACGAACAGCGGCGCCCGTCCGGCCGCCCGCTCGACCAATGCCTTCAGCAGGGTGAGCAGCGCTCCCCCGTCCTGCAGGCTGCGCAGCCCGGGCGTGTTCGGGCTGGACACGTTGATCGCCACGTAGTCGGCGTGCGGAATGACCAGGTCGAGCGAGGTCAGGTAGTCGTCGACGGCGTCCTCGACGGCCACGATCTTGGTCTTGCCGATCGAGATGCCGATCGGGATGCCGGCCCCGTCGTTGTTGCGGTAGACCCCCAGCAGCGACAGTTCGTGATGCAGCCGGGCGGCGCCGGCGTTGTTGAAGCCCATCCGGTTGATCAGCGCCTTGGACTTTCGCAGCCGGAAGACTCGCGGCCGGTCGTTGCCGGGCTGGGCCTGCGCGGTGAGGGTGCCGAGTTCGGCGAAGCCGAAACCCATCGCCTGCCAGGCCAGGACGGCGCGGCCGTCCTTGTCCATGCCCGCGGCGAGCCCGGCGCGTCCGGGGAAATCGATCCCCGCGACGGTGACCGGCGCACCCCGGCTACCGGCCAGCAGCCGGGCGGCCGACACGAACCCCGGCGACCGGCTGAGCCGGGCCAGGGTGTCGATCATCTGCTCATGGACACCCTCGGGGTCGCCATGGTGCGAGCGGAACAGCAGCGGCCGGACGACGCCGCGATAGCCGGCGCCGACCAGGCTCACCCGCGGGTTCATCGCTGCGCGGCCTCCAGTTCGCTGCGCATATCGGCGCTCCAGTCCTGCAGCGGGCGGACCGTGAGCCCGCCGCGGCGCAGCGCCTCGATCCCCTGCACCGCCGCCGACAACCCCTGCACGGTGGTGACGCAGGGCACGTCGCAGAGGATGGCCGCGGAGCGGATCTGCCAGCCGTCCCGGCGCGGGTCGCCGCCCTCGGACACGCCCAAGGGCGTGTTGAAGATCAGGCTGATCTCACCGTCCATGATCGCCTGGACGACAGTCTTGGTTCCGTCGGCGCCGGGGCCCTGGGTCTCCTTGCGGAGCACCGTCACCTCGACGTCGTTGCGGCGCAGCACCTGCGCCGTCCCCTCGGTGGCGTAAACCTTGAAACCCAAGTCGGCTAGGCGTTTCACCGGGAAGATGGCGTGCCGCTTGTCCCGGTTGGCGACCGACACGAACACCGAGCCCTCGGTCGGCACGTCGCCGTAGGAGGCGGTCTGGCTCTTCGCGAACGCGACCCCGAAGGTGAGGTCGAGACCCATCACCTCGCCGGTCGACTTCATCTCGGGGCCGAGCAGGCTGTCCACCCAGGCGCCGTCGGCGGTGCGGAACCGGTTGAACGGCATCACCGCCTCCTTCACCGCCAGCGGCGCCGATGCCAGCGGGGCCGTCCCGTCCCGGTCGGCGCGCAGCGTGCCGTCGGTGCGCAGTTCGGCGATGGTGGCGCCCAGCATGATCCGGGACGCCGCCTTGGCCAGCGGGGTCGCGGTCGCCTTGGAGACGAACGGCACCGTCCGGGACGCCCGCGGGTTCGCCTCCAGCACGTACAGCACGTCACCGAGCAGCGCGAACTGGATATTGATCAGGCCCCGGACGCCGACGCCGCGGGCGATGGACTCGGTGGCGACCCGGATCCGGTCGATCGTCTCGCTGCCCAGGGTGATCGGCGGCAGCGAGCAGGCCGAGTCGCCGGAGTGGATGCCGGCCTCCTCGATGTGCTCCATCACGCCACCCAGGTACAGCTCGGTGCCGTCGAACAGGGCGTCCACATCGATCTCGATGGCGTCGTCGAGGAAGCGGTCGACCAGCACCGGCGAGTTGGGCGTGATGTGGGTGGCGCGCTCGATGTAGCCGACCAGCGAGTCGTCGTCGTAGACGATCTCCATGCCGCGTCCGCCCAGCACGTACGAGGGCCGGACCAGCACCGGGTAGCCGATGTCGTGGGCGATCTCGAGCGCGTCGTCGGCCGAGGTGGCCATGCCGTAAGCCGGCGCGGTCAGCTTGTTGTCGGCCAGGATCCGGCCGAACGCGCCGCGCTCCTCGGCCAGGTGGATCGCCTCCGGCGAGGTGCCGACGATCGGGACGCCGGCGTCCTTCAGCGCCTGGGCCAGCTTGAGCGGGGTCTGCCCGCCGAGCTGGACGATGACGCCGGCGACCGGGCCGGCCAGCGACTCGGCGTGGTAGACCTCGAGCACGTCCTCCAGGGTGAGCGGCTCGAAGTAGAGCCGGTCCGAGGTGTCGTAGTCGGTGGAGACCGTCTCCGGGTTGCAGTTGACCATCACCGTCTCGTAGCCGTGCTGCGACAGGGTGAGGGCGGCATGGACGCACGAGTAGTCGAACTCGATGCCCTGTCCGATCCGGTTCGGACCGGAGCCGAGGATCAGCACCGCCGGCTTGGTCCGCGGCGCGACTTCGGTCTCCTCGTCGTAGGAGGAGTAGTGGTACGGCGTTTTCGCGGCGAACTCGGCGGCGCAGGTGTCGACGGTCTTGAACACCGGACGCACCCCCAGCGCCCAACGGACCCCACGGACCACGTCGGTGCTGAGGTGCCGCAGCCGGGCGATCTGCTCGTCGGAAATGCCGTGCCGCTTGGCCAGCCGCAGCACGTCGGCGGTCAGCTCCGGCGACGCCCGGACGTGCTCGGCGACCTCGGCGATCAGCTGCAGTTGGTCCAGGAACCAGGGGTCGATCTTGGTGGCGTCGAACAGCTGCTGCGCGGTGGCGCCGGCCCGGAACGCCTTCATCACCAGGCCGAGCCGGCCGTCGTGCGGACGCGAGGCGGCGGTCAGCAGCTCGTCGACCGACTGGGTGATCTCGCCGGTGAAGTCGAAGGTCGACTTCGGGTCCTCCAGGGAGCGCAGCGCCTTGCCGAGCGCCTCGGTGAAGTTGCGGCCGATCGCCATCGCCTCGCCGACGCTCTTCATGTGCGTGGTGAGGGTGTTCTCGGCGGTCGGGAACTTCTCGAAGGCGAACCGCGGGCACTTCACCACCACGTAGTCGAGGGTGGGTTCGAAGGACGCCGGGGTCTCGGCGGTGATGTCGTTGGGAATCTCGTCCAGGGTGTAGCCGACCGCGACCTTGGCGGCGATCTTGGCGATCGGGAAACCGGTCGCCTTGGACGCCAGCGCGCTCGACCGGGAGACGCGGGGGTTCATCTCGATCACGATCATCCGGCCGTTGTCGGGGTTGATCGCGAACTGGATGTTGCAGCCGCCGGTGTCGACGCCGACCGCCCGGATCACGCCGATGCCGACGTCGCGCATCGCCTGGTACTCGCGGTCGGTGAGCGTCATCGCCGGGGCGACGGTGATCGAGTCGCCGGTGTGCACCCCCATCGGGTCGAGGTTCTCGATGGAGCAGACGATGACGACGTTGTCCGCCTTGTCGCGCATCACCTCGAGCTCGTACTCCTTCCAGCCCAGGATCGACTCCTCGATCAGCACCTCGGTGACCGGGGACGCCGACAGGCCGGTGCCGGCGATCCGGCGCAGCTCGTCCTCGTCGTGGGCGAAGCCCGAACCGACGCCGCCCATGGTGAAGGACGGCCGTACCACCAGCGGGTAGCCCAGGTCGACGGCGGCGGTCAGCACGTCGTCCATCGAGTGGCAGATGTGGCTGCGCGCCACCTCCGGGTTGGTGCCGGGGATGTCGAGCGCCTGGACGATCTCCTTGAACTTCTCCCGGTCCTCGCCCTTCTGGATCGCCTCGAACGAGGCGCCGATCAGTTCGACGCCGTACCTCTCCAGCACCCCGTTGTCGTGCAACGCGACGGCCGCGTTCAGCGCGGTCTGCCCGCCCAGGGTGGCGAGCAGGGCGTCCGGACGCTCGGCGGCGATCACCTTCTCCAGAAACTCGGGCTGGATCGGCTCGATGTAGGTGGCGTCGGCGAACTCGGGGTCGGTCATGATCGTGGCCGGGTTGGAGTTCACCAGGATCACCCGGTAGCCCTCCTCGCGCAGCACCCGGCAGGCCTGGGTGCCCGAATAGTCGAACTCGCAGGCCTGGCCGATCACGATCGGGCCGGAGCCGACGACGAGGATCGACGAGATGTCGGTCCGCTTGGGCATCAGTTCTCCTGATCGGTGGTGCTCGTGGTGGGGCTGGGCAGTTCGCGGCGTCGGCTCATCACGTCGACGAAGCGGTCGAACAGGTAGGCCGAATCGTGCGGGCCGGCGGCGGCCTCCGGGTGGTACTGGACCGAGAAGGCCAGCAGGTTGTCGGCGTCGTCGGTGAGCTCGAGGCCCTCCACGACATCGTCGTTGAGGCAGATGTGACTGACCCGGGCGTTGCCCCAGCGGGTTTCGGTCGGCTTGTCCAGCGGCGCGTCGACGGCGAAGCCGTGGTTCTGGGCGGTGATCTCAACCTTCCCGGTGCGCAGGTCCTTGACCGGCTGGTTGATCCCGCGGTGACCGTATTTCAGCTTGTAGGTGCCGAAACCGAGGGCGCGTCCGAAGATCTGGTTGCCGAAACAGATGCCGAAGTACGGGATGCCGGCATCGAGCACGCCTTGCAGCAGGGTCATCGGGGCGTCGGCGGTGGCCGGGTCGCCGGGACCGTTGGAGAAGAAGACGCCGTCCGGGTTCAGGGTGGTGAGTTCGTCCAGGCTGACGGTGGCCGGCAGCACGTGCACCTCGATGCCGCGCTCGGCCATCCGGGTCGGCGTCATGTCCTTGATGCCCAGGTCGATCGCGGCGACCGTGAACCGCTTCTCGCCGACCGGGGCGACCACCTCGGCCTGCGGCAGGGTGACGTCGGCGACCAGGTCGGAGCCGGCCATCGCCGGGACCTCACGCACCTTGCTCAGCAGCTTGGTGGGGTCGAGTTCGGTGGTGGAGATGCCGACCCGCATAGCGCCCCGCTCGCGCAGGTGCCGGGTCAGTGCCCGGGTGTCGATCTCGGCGATGCCGACCACGCCCTGGTTACGCAGTTCGTCGTCCAGAGAGCGGTTCGAGCGCCAGTTGGACCGCACCCGGGAAAGGTCCCGGACGACGTAGCCGGCGACCCAGATCCGGGACGATTCGTCGTCCTCGTCGTTCCAGCCGGTGTTGCCGATGTGCGGTGCGGTGGCGACCACGACCTGGCGGTGATAGCTGGGGTCGGTCAGCGTCTCCTGGTAGCCGGACATCCCGGTGGAGAACACCGCCTCACCGAACGCCTCGCCGGACGCGCCGAAGGACACGCCGCGGAAGGATCGTCCATCTTCGAGAACTAACAAGGCCGGGGTCTGTTCGTGATCGAAGAAGCCTGAAGGCATGGAAGTCCTTTCCCCGCCGGGGCGGGCTCAAACTCACGAGAGACTATCAAAGCCGGACGGTGACGCTGACCGCCGAGGTGGGCATGGACGGCGTCCAGGCATGTCGCGCCGCCCCCACGAGTTCGCCGACTGGCGCTCGGTGGAACGCTTGTTCCGGTTCATCGGGGTGTCAGCTAGCCGTCGGTCGTCGTGGAGGGTGGCCGAAGGTTCAGCGGCCTCAGGCCGGATTGGTTGAGTGCCAGTGCCCAGGGACCGCCACCACGCTTGACGATCTCCCGGGCGAGCCGCGGCTCGTGCTTCAGGAACAGGGCCAGCTGCTCCCGCGGGCCGAGGTCAAGCTTGGCTCCTATCCAGACCGATCTGATGCCATGCTCGTGGTAGCCCGCAGTTCCGCCGGACGGGTGCGAATCCGTCAGTCTCTGGTCACGACAACGAGCCCCCGGACACCGATGATGGGCATCCATTCCAGATCGGCCGTGCCCAACGGAACCTCAGGCAGGTCTTCGTGTCCGGGGTAGAGCACATCGTCGCGTCCGCTCCGACGGAGCAACTTGCCCATGCCGAGGGTGTTCTCGTCTGTGAAGTACACCGCCGGGTCCTGCTCGATCAGGCGGCGCGATCGCTACCGGCAATCAGCTCGAACCGGATCGCCTCGTCCACCTGCTCCGCCGTGAGGTCATAGAGATCGGCCAGGTCTTCCCGGATGGTGCCGGCACGGAAGTCCTCCGCCAGAGAGTCGGTGCGCACACTGCGAATCGCCGGCTGTCCGAAGGCGCGACTCGGATCCATGACGACATCGGGGGTGCGTGTGTCTGGCCGGAAGCGGGACACGATGTCGTCGTCGTATTCGACGGCCGTATGGAAGCGTTGGGCCGGATCGGCCAGGACGAGTTGTCCGTTGCGGACGACCACGAGTTGGAGCTGGCGTTCCAGGCCGACCTCCTCCTGAACAACCCGCACCAGCTCCCTGCCTTCCACATCGAGGAGGGTGCGGGCGTGGGCCAGCGGGTAGCGGCCGAACTCGGTCCGGAGACGCTCGATCGCCGGGCGGAGCCGCTGAACGGGAACCTTCCGACTACGGAATTCCGCTAGCAGCCTGGCCTCGACCATCTCGCCCCAGGTCACATCTTCCGACCCGGTCGGCTCCTCCCGAAGCACGGGATCGTAGAACCTGCCGGCGCGACGGCAACCGTCCAGCCAACGACGCGCGGTGCCCGAATGCAGCCCCACGAGACGATCCACGTCCCGGTAGGAGTAAATCGCCCGGTCAAGCAGCGCGGAGACCATGCCGCCATCCTCGCACGGTAGTCATCACACTGCGAGAGGGCGTGGACCCGAGCTTCGCGGCCACCTTCGACCGAGCAAGCCCCTGCGGCGCTCGCAGAGTCCATCTTTGCCCATCGGCCAACGTGCATGCACTTATCATGAACAACAGCTACGCTGCCTGCATGAGCAGGGAGATCATCCAGGTCCGGGACGTCCCTTCCGAAGACCTTCAAGCCATCCGGGCCCACGCAACCTCTCGGAACATGTCGTTGTCCAGCTACCTGCGCGAGCTGATCCATGCTGACGCCTCCCGTCCGACCATGGACGAAGTCCTGGCCCGAGTCGCCGGCCGGGCGAGCATCGAGGCCGACGGCGATCAGATCAGGGCCTTCATCGACGGCGACCGGCGCTGACGCATGACGGTCGTCGACGCTTCGATCGTCGTCCGGCTGCTGCAGAATCGGACCGGCGACGCCGCCCTTCGCGAGCGGTTCCGCCGGCAGCGAGAGGTTCATGCGCCGACGCTCATTGACGCGGAGGTGACCTCGGCGATCCGCGGGCTGCTGATGACCTCGAAGCCCGCGATCACAATCACCGCCGAGCGCGCCGAGCAGATGCTCGATGACTTCGCTGCCCTGCCGATGGTGCGCTACCCGATGCAGCCTTTTCAGCATCGGGTGCTGACACTTCGTGACAACTTCAGCGCCTACGACGCGTTCTATGTCGCCCTGGCCGAATCGCTCGACATGCCACTGCTCACCGGCGACCAGAAGTTCGAGCGCGCTCCCGCCGGATCGATTGTGATCGAGACCTGGCGATAGCCACCCGGCTCGGAGCACTGAACGGGACCTTGCCGGATAAGGTCATGAGCCATGACGGAGACATCCAGCACCGACGACGCTCGCGCGTCCGTCCCCGATCCTGTGCTGCCCGAAGGAATCGGCATCCGCGCGTCCGGTGCGGACGACGTCCCCGCGATGTTCGCGCTGCTCAGCGCCGAACAGCTGGCGTCTGCCGGCGAGAGTTCGCTCAGCCAGGACGAGGTGGCCGACTGGTTCGAGACTCCGCGTGGCCGCGAACGCAACGACGTCCGGATCCTTGAGCGGGACGGCGCTACCGTCGCGGTGTGGCAGTTGTTCCGCAACTTCGACGACAAGTACTGGGCGCAGGTGGCGGTGGACCGCGGGTTGCCGTCCGGACTGGTCGACGAGCTGTGGCGCGCCGGACTGGACTGGACGGAGCGGCTGACCCTCGCGATCGCCGCCGGTCTCGGCGTCACCGCGCCGCGGCTGGATCTGTGGGTGAACGAGCACGATGCGCTCACCCGCAAGCACGCCGAGGCGTCCGGCTTCCAGCAGATGCGGGCCTTCATCGAGATGCAGATCGACCTCGCCGGGTATGCCGCGCCAGCTCCGACGGCCGGGGTGACCGTCCGGCAGGCCGAGATCCCGGACGCGGACAGCCCCGACCTGGAGATCATGTACCGGCTGATCACCGAGTCGTTCCGTGACCACTACGACTTTCAGCTGCGGACCTTCGACGATTGGCGGGAGTCCCGGTCGTCCGATGCGCTCCTCGACCGCTCCCACTGGTACGTCGCCGAGATCGACGGCGAGCCGGTCGGCGGGCTGATCGGTGACAACTCCTACCTCGAGGCCGACGACGCGGGGTACATCGCCAACCTCGGGGTGCTGCGCCAGGGACGCGGACGCGGCGTCGCCAAGGCGCTGCTGCACACCAGCTTCGCCCGCTATGCAGCGGACGGGCGGGCCGCCGTCAAGCTGCATGTGGACGCCGAGAGCCCGACCGGCGCCACCCACCTGTACGAGGCGGTCGGCATGTACCGGCGACTGGTCGGCTTCGACTTCCACAAGCGGCTCGGCTCGGGCGACTGACCGCGCCACGGCCGGGCGTATGGCCTTGTCAGCCGCCGTCCGCGGACAGATGGCGGAATGCCTTGGCGTGGCGTTTGAGAAACCCGCCGCGGGTGATCACCAGCAGTAGCCGGATCAGGAAACCGCCGTGGGCGAAGGCCAGGTCGAACTGCTCCGCAGGCATCTCGTGGGCGCTCCAGGGGACGGCGAAACGGAGGTCGGACAGTCCGTACTCCTTCCCCGCATCGGTCTGCGCGGACTGCCACAGCTCCACCGGAAGGTGGGCCTGCATCAACGGCAGCGCCCCGACTTCTTCATTGGCCAGGTGCGTCCGGATTGCGTCGTCGGCACGCCCGAAGCTCGCGACCAGCAGCGTCCGCACCGACTCGCTCGGCTCGGTACGGATCCGGCTGAAGGCGTCCGCCACCCGGACGACCAGATCCTCGATGGCGAGATGGTCGGCGGCCATCGCGTCCAGCGCACGGTGCCCGGGGTGGTCAGCCGCCAGCCGGCGAGCGATCTCGGGCCAGATGCCCCGGTCCTCGACCCGGGTGTGGTGATGCAGCGCGGTGGTCAGCTGGGACCAACGGTCAGCCAGCGCCGCCCAGCTGTCGGCGTCGGCCAGCGGCGTCCGGACGAGCGCGGCGGCGAAATCGCGCAGGTCCCGCCGGACGGCATGGTGAATCACGTAGATGGCGCTCAGGTCCAGCTCGCCTTCGGCGGTGTGGGCCTGGCCGAGCCGGGGTTGCCGGACGTGCCGGGCGGCAGCGGTGCCGATCGTCGGAGTGCCCTGTTCCATGAGTTCCTCCTGGAGAATATATTGAGTCCATTCAGTATGGATTGGATCCAGTATGACTGCACCTAATGATCAGAGCAAGGGCAGGCGACAGTACGCGTCGGTCGTGCGGGCACGGCAGGCCGAACAGACCAGGGCGGCGATCGTCTCCGCGGCGTCCGATTGCTTCGCCGAGCGGGGGTACCGCGGGACGACGATGAAGGACATCGCGACCCGGGCCGGCGTCGCGGTCGAGACCGTCTACGCCCACGGCAACAAGGCGTCGTTGCTCACCGCCGCCGTCGACAGCGTCCGCGCCGGGGACGCCGACGCGGAGCATCTGGTGGAGCGATCGGACATGCGCGCGGTCCTTGAGGCGGCCTCGCCCCGGGCTGCGCTGCGGCAGTTGGCCACGCTGATCGCCGACAGCCTGCCCGCTGCTCTGCCGGTGCTGGCCGCCTTTCGTCAGGCCGCGGACTCCGATCCCAAGATCGCCGAGGCCTACGAGGCCTACGAAGGCAAGCGTTGGCTCGACCTGCGGCCGATCACCGATGCCTTGACCCCCGGACTGCGCGCCGGCGTCAGCGTCGATGAAGCCGCCGATACCGTGTGGTCACTGCTCGACCCGACCGCAGCGGAAGGCCTCGTCCGGCGTCGCGGCTGGACCGTCGCCCAGTGGGCGGAGTGGGTGGTCACCGCGCTGGAGCGGATGCTGCTCGACGACTCGGCCGGACGCCGCTGATCAGCCCGCGGTGATCCGTTCGCGGGCACGAGCCAGAACGCCGTTGAGGAACGTGGCGGAGGCATCGGTGGAGAGCTCCTGAGCGAGGCTGACCGCCTGTTCGAGGGCGACCTCGGCGGAGGTGGTGCCGTCCAGCATCTCCCACAATGCGACCCGGGCCAGGCAGCGGTCGACGCGCGGCATCCGCTCCATCGTCCAGCCCGCCGCCAGGCAGCCGGCGATCAAGGCGTCGATCTCGGCCTGGCGAGCAGCGACACCCTCGACCAGGGCGACGGTGAACGGACGCACCGGCGGGTCGGCCTCGGCGATGTGCAGCGCCAGCGGGCCGGCGGCGTCCACACCGCGCAGGTCGGCCTCGAACAGGATGTCCAGGGCTCGCTTGCGGGCCTTGGTGCGCGACGATCCGCGTCCGGGCAGGCTGGACGGACGGGTCTCGATCAGTTCGGCGACGGTGCCGTCCGGGGTGGTGATCCGCTTGCGCGGGGTGGTTACCGCAGGGTCGGCTGCCATCGGGTGGTCAGACCCGGCCGAGGTAGCCGCCGTCGCGGGTGTCGACCTTGACCCGCTCGCCGGTGGTGATGAACAGCGGCACCTGGATCTTCAGGCCGGTCTCGACGGTGGCCGGCTTGGTGCCGCCGGTGGAGCGGTCGCCCTGCAGGCCGGGCTCGGTGTAGGTGATCTCGAGCTCGACCGAAGCCGGCAGGTCGACGTACAGCGGGTTGCCCTCGTGCAGCGCGACGGTGGCGTTCTGGTTCTCCAGCAGATAGTTCTTGGCGTCGCCGATGGTCTCGTCGCTGATCGTCAGCTGGTCGTAGGTGGCGGTGTCCATGAACACGTACCCGTCGCCATCGTGGTAGAGGTACTGCATCTCGCGGCGGTCGACGTTGGCGGTGTCCACCTTGGTGTCCGAGTTGAACGTGCGGTCGACGACCTTGCCGCTCAGCACATGCTTGAGCTTGGTGCGCACCACGGTGTTGCCCTTGCCCGGCTTGTGGTGCTGGAACCACAGCACCTGCCAGAGCTGACCGTCGAGGTCGAGCACCATGCCGTTCTTCAGATCATTGGTGGAAGCCACGTTCAAACCCTTCGTTCACCGATTGTGAGCCGACCGCACAGTCTACGGCGAGCGCTCCGACGGCACCAAACGCCGGCGAGGAAGTGTGGCGTGCCTTCCGCGTAGCCTGGCCCGATGGCGCTGCTCCCACCGCTTCTGCTCACCGGAGGCCCGGCGTCCGGCAAGACCACCACGGCACGACTCCTGGCGAGCATGACTCCACACTGCGCGGCTCTCGATGTGGATGATCTGCGCCAGCTGATCATCGGTGGCCATCTGGCCCCTTGGCAAGGTGCCGAGGGTCGCGCCCAGCATCTGCTCGGCGTCCGCAACGCCGCTGCGCTGGCCGCGAACCTGCGCGATCAAGGATTCGACGTCATCATCAGCGACGTCGTCGACCCTGATCTGCTGGAGCACTATCGTGCCCTCATCGGTGGGGTGATCGTGATCCGCTTGGCCGTCGATGGATCGGCCGCACGGGCACGGGCGGCGTCCCGTCCTCGCTACCTCAGCGATGACCGGTTCGAGGCGTTACATGAGCAGCAGCGCCGGCTACTCGGCGTCGACCTCGAGGTCGCGGTATCCGCGCTGTCCATCGAGGAACAGGTCCGGACGGTCCGGGACGCCTGGGTGCGACTCGCTGAACAACCCGCGTGAGTGGGTGAACGGCTGACGTCCGGGTGTGACGAGCCATCGGCCCGGTGACCAAGAGAACCGTCCCCGGTGACCAAGAGAACCGTCCCCGGTGACCGGAAGAACCGTCCCCGGTGACCGGAAGAACCGTCCCCGGTGACCGGAAGAACCGTCCCCGGTGACCGGAAGAACCGTCCCCGGTGACCGGGAGAACCGTCCCCGCGTACCGCTAGCGGGGGGTGGGGGCGTCGATGATGCGGCCGGCGGAGAGGCTGTCGGGGCCGGGGCGGTGGCGGGCGGCGACATCGGCGACCAGGGCGGCCCGGCGTTCGGCGGGCGGCAGGCCGAACTCCTCGACCAGGGCGGCGCTGTCATCGGCACCCGCATCGTGCAGGCCGTCGATGACACCGCGGACGTCCTCGGGCGTCCGGTTCTGGCTGAGCTTGGCCTTGGCCTCGATCCGGGTGATCGCCAGCTGCAGGCCGACGATCGCTCGGAGTTGGCCTGCGACGTAGTCGACGGGCATGTCGGCGACACCGATCCGGTCCTCGTGGGCGGCCATCAGCCGTTCGGCGGCCATCGACGTCCACGCGAAGTCGTCGTGGGCGATCAGTTCGCCGTAGATGTGCAACGTCACGTAGTCCCAAGTGGGGACGTACTTCCCGGACGCGGTGGCGCTGGGGTACCACAGCGACGAGATGTAGTCGGTGGCCGGGGTGACGATGAACAGCGACTCGCCGCTGGCCGGCTCGCGCCACTGGGCGTTCGGACGCGCCACGTGCAGCACCAGGCTGCCCTGCTCGCCCAGCTCCGGATCGAAGAGGTACGGCAGGTGGGTGGCCAGCAGCCCGGACGGCCCATGCGTGATCAGGTCGCCCACCCCGGGTTCGGCCAGGATCCTCGCCTGCAGATCCGGTGGCATGGCGAAGTGACGCGGGGTGTACATCAGGCCGAGCTCCCGGTGCGGCCCAGGGCCTCGAAGCTCTCCTGGAGCAGGTCCTCGTCCGGGCTCTCCAGGATGGCCGGTTTGGCGAGCCCGTCCAGGATGACGAAACGGAGGGTGTCCGCGCGGGTCTTCTTGTCCAGGTTCATCGCCTCGCGCAGCTGCCGCCAGGCAGCTGCCGGGTAGTCGGTGGGCAGCCCGATGGCTCGCAGAATGCCGGCGTGCCGGCCAGCCGTGTCGTCGTCGAGCCGGCCCAGCCGGCGGCTCAACTCGGCGACGAACGCCATGCCGACGCTGATCGCCTCGCCGTGCCGCCAGCGATAGCCCTGGTGCCGTTCGATGGCGTGACCCAGGGTGTGGCCGTAGTTGAGCATCTCGCGTCCGATGTCGCGACCCACCGACGTCCGCTCGCGCAGGTCGCTGCCGACCACCGCGGCCTTGACCTCGATCGCTCGCTTGATCAGGGCGCAGATCACCTCGGCGTCCGGGTCGAGGGCCGCGACCGGATCGTCCTCAATGATGGTCAGGATCGCCGGGTCGGCGATGAAGCCCGCCTTGACCACCTCGGCCATTCCCGCCCTGATCTCCGCCGCCGGCAGCTGCGAGAGGAAGGAGAGGTCGCACAATACGGTGTACGGCTCGTAGAACGACCCGACCAGGTTCTTCCCGGCACCCAGGTTGATCCCGGTCTTGCCGCCGACAGCCGCGTCCACCATGCCGAGCACTGTGGTCGGGATCGAGACATACCGGACGCCGCGCAGCCAGGTCGCGGCCACGAAGCCGGCCAGGTCGGTGGTCGCGCCGCCGCCCAGACCGACGATGGCGTCCGAGCGGGTGAAGCCGGCTGCGGCCAGGGCGTCCCAGCACCGCTGCAGCGTCTCGCCGGTCTTGGCGTCCTCGGCGGCGGGCACCTCGATCAGCAGCGCCTGGACGTCGCAGCGCGCGGCAAGCTCCTCGGCCCTGGGCCGCAGTACCGGCGGATGGATCAATGCCACCCGGCTCTGACCAGCCAGGTATTCGGGCAGAAAGTCCAGCGCGCCCGCACCCACCACGACCTGGTAGGGGCTTTCCGCCGTCACGTCAATGGCGGAGATCCTCACCTGTCCTCCTCGGGCAATTTGCTGACGATGTAGTCCACCACGGCCGGCACCTCCGTGCGATCGGTGTCCACGGTGATGGTCGCCAGCCGCTGGTAGACGGCCTGGCGTTCGGCCATCTGCTGGATCAGTCGTCCCCGGATGTTGCCCAGCACCAGTCCCCCGGCCTGGTTCAGGCCGAGCCGCCGAGTGGCCTGGGTGGCCGAGACCTGCAGCCACACCACATGCCGTCCGGTCAGCGCGGCCGCGACCTCGGCGTCCAGGACGGCGCCGCCGCCGAGCGCGACCACGCCCGCCCCGGTCAGTGCCGCCAGGCTGTGTTGTCGTTCCAGTGCCCGGAAGCCGTCCTCACCCTGGTCGGCGAAGACCTCCCGCAGGGGGGCCTGAAAGCGTTCCTCGATGACCGTGTCCACATCGGCGAACGGCAGGGTGAGGAGGTCGGCGAGCCAGCGTCCCACCGTGCTCTTGCCCGCGCCCGGGGCGCCGATGACAGCGATGCCGCGGGCCGCCGTCACCTCAGTCCTCGCTGGGCCAGCCGCTCGGTGTAACCGGCCAGGTTGCGGGCCGTCTCGGCCACCGAGTCCCCGCCGAATTTCTCCAGGACGGCTTCGGCCAGCACCAGCGACACCATCGCCTCGGCCACCACCCCGGCGGCCGGGACGGCGCATACGTCGGAGCGCTGATGGTGCGCGACGGCCGGCTCACCGGTGGCCACGTCGATCGTGCGCAAGGCCCGCGGAATCGTGGCGATCGGCTTCATCGCGGCCCGCACCCGCAGCGGTTCGCCGTTGCTCATGCCGCCTTCGGTGCCGCCGGAGCGGTTGCGCAGCCGGACCACGCCACCGGGCCCCGGCTCCATCTCGTCGTGGGCCAGGCTGCCGCGGGTCCGGGCCAGGTCGAAGCCGTCGCCGACTTCGACCCCCTTGATCGCCTGGATGCCCATCAACGCCCCGGCCAGCTTCGAATCGAGCCGGCGGTCGCCCTGACTGTGCGAACCCAGGCCGGCCGGCAGGCCGTGAGCGACAACTTCGACCACCCCGCCGAGGGTGTCGCCGGCCTTCTGACAAGCGGCGATCTCTTCTTGCATGGCCGCGCTTGCATCGGCGTCCAGGCAGCGGACGGGGTCGGCGTCGATCGCGTCCTGATCGTCGAGGGTCGGCACCCCGGTGCCGGCTGAGCGCACCGGTCCGAGTTCGACGACATGGCTGACGATGGTGATGCCGCAGGCCTGCCGCAGGAAGTTGCTGGCCACCCGGCCGAGTGCGACCCGGGCCGCGGTCTCCCGGGCGGAGGCGCGTTCGAGGATCGGACGGGCCTCGTCCCAGTCGTATTTCTGCATGCCGGCCAGATCGGCATGGCCGGGACGCGGCCGGGTCAGCGGGGCGTTGCGGGCCTGCGCAGCCAGCAGCTCGGCGTCCACGGCGTCCGGGGCCATCACGGTCTGCCACTTGGGCCACTCGGTGTTGCCGATCATGATCGCGATCGGGGAACCCAGCGTCTCGCCGTGCCGCACCCCGGTCAGCAGGGTCACCTCGTCGGCCTCGAATTTCATCCGGGCGCCACGGCCCGCGCCCAGCCGGCGGCGGGCGAGTGCTTCGGCGATGTCGGCGGTCGCCACCTGGACGTGGGCGGGAATTCCTTCGATGGTCGCCACCAGGGCGCGGCCATGGGACTCACCGGCGGTCAGGTAGCGCAGCATGATTGCGAGTCTGTCACGACGCGACGGCGACGCCCGCCGCTGCCCGCACGGCAGACAGCAGCACCTCGGCCGGGACGTCCTGACCGGTCATCAGCCGCACCTGGTAGCGGGCCTGATGGGCCAGCATGTCCAGCCCGCTGACCACCACCCGCCCGGCGGATGCCGCGCGGGCGGCGAGCGGGGTCGGCCACGGGTGGTAGATCACGTCGAACACTCCGCGCAGCGCCGGGCAGTGCTCGACCTCCAGGCTGTCCAGCCGACCGGCGAGTGCCACCGAGGGGGCGGTCGAGACCAGGATCTCACTGGCCGGGTCCAGCGGCGCGCCGAGGGAGCGGGGCTGCACCTCGACGTCCAACTGTCCCTCTGCCCAGTCGCGGAAGGCGGCGAGCCGTCCGTGGTCGCGTCCCTGCACCTCGATCAGCCGGACGCCGGAGCGCACCAGGGCGACCAGCGCCGAGCGGGCGGTGGCGCCGTTGCCGATCAGGGTGGCGACCCGCGGCGTCCGCAGGCCCGCGGCGTGGAGGGCATCGGCCAGCCCGGCGATGTCGGTGTTGTAGACCCGGCGCTGCCCGCCCAGCACCACCGTGTTCGCCACCCCGGTGAGCAGCACATCGGCGTCCGGGATGCCACAGGCCGCGGCCTGCTCCTTCAGTGGCATGGTCACGCTCAGACCCCGCCAGGAGTCGTCCAGGCCGTCGACGAACGCGGCGAACTCGGCCGGCTGCAACTCGACCCGGCCATACTCCCAGTCCAGGCCCAGCCAGTCGTAGGCCGCGGCGTGGATGACCGGGGACAGCGAATGGGAGATGGGCGATCCCAGGACGGCGGCTCTCGGGGTCACGAACACTTCTTCCGGTTCTCCGCGCTCGCCAGGCACCACTGCTGAAGCTTCGCAGTGGCGGCGTTGTGCTCAGCCAGCGTCTCGGAGAACACGGTCTCGCCGGTGTCCAGATTGATCGGGACGAAGTAGAGCCACTTGCCGTCGGCAGGGCTGAGCGCGGCCTCCAGGGCCTTCCGGGCAGGGGCGGTGATCGGTCCGGGCGGGAGGCCCTTGTGCTTGTAGGTGTTGTAGGGCGAGTTGCTCTGCCGCTCCTTCGGGGTCGTCCACACCGTCCCGGTCTTGTTCACCGCGAAGGCGACGGTGGCGTCCGATTGCAGCAGCATGCCCTTCTCGAGCCGGTTGTAGAAGACCCGGGCAACCTTGGCGCGGTCCTCGTCGCGGCCCACCTCGCGCTCGATGATGCTCGCCATCACCAGGACCTGATACGGCTTGTAGCCGAGCGCAGCAGCGCGCTCCTCGAAGCCCAGGTCTTGCACCGTCTTCTTGAACTCGGTGATCGGCAACTTCAGGATCGACCCGGCAGTCGGCTTCAGCGGCAGGTTGTAGGTGTCGGGGAAGATGAAGCCCTCATTGCTCTTGCCGATCCAGCTGGGCAGTCCGAGCGCGGCACGGTTCTTCAGCGCGGCCTGGAAGTCCCGCTCGGAGACCCTGGTGGATTCGGCCAGCGAGGTCAGCACCTCGGACAGCCGCAGGCCTTCGCGGATTTGGAACTGGTTCTTGATCTGATTGGCCGGGTCGAGCAGCATCTGCAACGCGGTCTTGGCCGGGATCTGGGTGCGCAGCTTGTACAGCCCGTACTGGATCTTCCGGACGTTCGGGTCGGACGCCGCCACCCGCTCGAACGCTTTGCCGGTGCGGATCACGTCGGCTGCCAGCAGGATGTCGGCGATCTTCTTGGTGGACGAGCCCTGCGGGATCTCGACCACCACGTCGGCGACCCCCGCGGGATCGATGTAGTCCTCGGCGGTGCGGTAGCCCAGCCAGGCGTCGTGCACCTTCCCGTACACGAACCAACCGCCGCCGAGCAGCACAGCGAGCGAGAGGAACACCGCGATCGCGCCCCGGACCCGGTACCAGACCTCCTTCGGCAGCCAGCGGCCGGTCTCCGGATCGCGCAGTTCGCGGAAGAGGTTCGCCATAACGTCAGTGTCCTTTGTTCATCACGCCGGTTCGCCGGGCGCCCGGCCGGTTGCTCGTTCCACGGCCAGCGCCTGTTCCAAGACTGCCACGGCGGCCGCCTGGTCGATGACGGCGCGCTGGCGCCGGGTGTTCCGGCCGGCCGCCCGCAGCCGGCGGGAGGCGTCCACGGTGGTGAGCCGTTCGTCGGCGAACCGCCAGCCGATGCCGGGATGAGCGGCGACCAGCGGTGCCAGCTGTTCCCGGATGTGGCCTGCTGCGATGCCTTCGCCGCCGGCCAGGGTCCGGGGCAGCCCGACGATCACCTCGATCGGTTCGTAGTCGGCCAGCAGTTGCGTCAGCCGGCGTCCGGCTTCATGGGTTTGGACGGTCTCGACCGGGTAGGCCAAGGTTCCGTCGGCGTCGCAGGCGGCGACCCCGATCCGCGCCTTGCCCCAGTCGAGGGCCATCCGGACGCCGCGCCGGAAGGTCGGCCGCTGGTCGAGCTTGTCGAGACCCCCAGACCCCCGCTGGTCGAGCTTGTCGAGACCCTCGTGAGTGGTTTCGACAGGCTCAACCAACGGTGCTTGAGGCTCGACCGGTTGCGCCGGCGACGACTCGCGACTCAAAGGGCCGCCACCGCGTCACGGACGGCACGGACGGCGTCCGACGCCGCGGCGCCGTTGGAGCCGCCGCCCTGAGCGAAGTCGTCCTTGCCGCCGCCACGACCACCGAGCTGGGTCGCACCGACGCCGACCAGGGCACCGGCCTTGGCGCCGCGCGCTCGAGCCGCCTCATTGGTGGCCACCGCGATCACCGGCTTGGCGCCGGTGCCGCCGACCAGGGCGACCACGGCCGCATCCGAGCCGAGCGCGGAGCGGATGTCGAGCGCCATGGTGCGCAGGTCTCCCCCACCGACGCCGTCCACCTGCTCTGCGACCACCCGGATGCCACCGGCAACCGTGACCGCCTTCTCGGTGAGCTTGGCCGCGCCGGCCAGCAGTTCGCGCGTCCGGTAGGTCTCGATCTGCTTCTCCGCCGCCTTCAGCTGGGCCAGCAGCTTCTCGACCCGGTCGGTGAGCTGCTCGGGCTGGGTCTTCAGGGTGTCCGACAGGGTCGCCACCAGGGCCCGCTCGGCGGCGAACTTCTCGAACGCCTCGGTGCTGACCAGGGCCTCGACCCGGCGGATGCCGGAGCCGACCGACTGCTCGCCGAGCAGGTTGACCAGCCCGATCTGCGAGGTGCGCGCCACATGGGTGCCACCGCACAGCTCACGCGACCACGGGCCGGCCAGCTCGACCATCCGGACCACGTTGCCGTACTTCTCGCCGAACATCGCCTGCGCGCCGAGCGCCTTCGCCTCGTCCAGCGGCAGCTGGCGGTCGGTGACCGCGAAGTCGTCGCGGATCGCCGCGTTCACGACGCCTTCGAGTTCGCTGCGCAACGCCGGCGACAACGCCTGGCTGGCGTTGAAGTCGAAGCGCAGGTAGCCGGGCTTGTTGTACGAGCCGGCCTGATGGGTGCCCTGGCCGAGCAGCTGCCGCAGCGCCGCGTTCACGATGTGCGTCGAGGTGTGCGCCTGGCAGGCCGCGAACCGGGCCGGGCCGTCCACCTGGGCCAGCACCTGCGCACCGGTGGCGAGTTCGCCCTCGTTGACCAGCACCTTGTGTACCACCAGGCCCTGGATCGGACGCTGCACGTCGAGCACGTCGAGCGCCAGGCCGTTGCCGGTCAGCACCCCCTGGTCGGCGTCCTGGCCGCCGGCCTCGGCGTAGAACGGGGTCTCGTCGAGCACCACCTCGACCACGTCACCGGGCCGCGCGCTCTGCACCAGTTCGCCGTCCGCCACGATGCCGCGGACCCGGGAGTCGACGCTGAGGTCGGTGAAGCCCAGGAACGGGGTCTCGCCGGGTGCCCGCAGGGTGCGGTAGGCCTCGGTGTTGACCGTGCCGCCCTTCTTGGCCCGGGCGTCCGCCTTGGCCCGGTCCTTCTGCTCCTGCATCAGCACGCGGAACCGGTCGGAGTCGACCTCCAGGCCGGCCTCCGTCGCCATCTCCAGCGTCAGGTCGATCGGGAAGCCGTAGGTGTCGTGCAGCTGGAACGCCTTGTCACCGCCAAGTACGCGGGTGTCGCTGCGCTTGGTCTCGGCAACCGCCAGGTCGAAGATCTGGGTGCCGGCCGCGAGCGTGCGGCGGAACGCCTCCTCCTCGCCGTAGGCGACCTGGGAGACCCGCTGCCACTGGCCGGTGACCTCGGGGTAGGACTGCTCCATCAGCCCCTTCGACAGCGGCAGCAACTCAGGCAGCACCGGGTCGTTGACGCCGAGCAGCCGCATCGAGCGAATCGAGCGGCGCAGCAGCCGGCGCAGCACATAGCCGCGCGCCTCGTTGCCGGGGGTGACGCCGTCGGTCATCAGCATCAGCGCGGAACGGACGTGGTCGCCGACCACCCGCAACCGGACGTCCGCCTCACGGTCGGCGCCGTAACGGGTGCCGGCCAGTTCGGCCGCGGCGGTGATCACCGGGAAGATCTCGTCGATCTCGTACATGTTCGCCACGCCCTGCAGCAGGTACGCGGTCCGCTCCAGGCCCATGCCGGTGTCGATGTTCTTGCTCGGCAGCGGACCCAGAACGTCGAAGTCGTCCTTGGCGCGGACGGACGACAGCTCCTCGGTCTGGAACACCAGGTTCCAGATCTCCAGGAAGCGGTCCTCGTCGACGATCGGGCCGCCGTCCGGTCCAAACTCAGGGCCGCGGTCGATGTAGATCTCGCTGCACGGGCCGCCCGGTCCGGGGACGCCCATGTGCCAGTAATTGTCCTTGAGCCCGCGGCGCTGGATGCGTTCGTCGGGGACGCCGACCCCGCGCCACATGCCCGCGGCCTCGTCGTCGTCGAGGTAGACGGTGACCCAGACCTTGTCGGGATCGAAACCGTAGTTGCCGTCCGCCTGGCTGCCGGTGACCAACTCCCAGGCGTACTCGATGGCGCCGGCCTTGAAGTAATCGCCGAAGGAGAAGTTGCCGTTCATCTGGAAGAACGTGCCATGCCGGGTGGTCTTGCCGACCTCTTCGATGTCGAGGGTGCGGACACACTTCTGCACGCTGACGGCGCGGGCGTACGGGGGGTCCTCGGCGCCGGTGAAGTAGGGCTTGAAGGGCACCATGCCGGCGTTGACGAAGAGCAGGGTGGGGTCGTTGTAAACCAGCGGCGTCGAGGGCACCTCGACATGGCCGTTGCGCACGAAGTAGTCGATGTAGCGACGCCGGACCTCGGCGGTTTTCATGAGTGTTGTCCGATCGGATCTGCCGGCTCGATGGGCCGGCGTTGGTCAGGTGCGGTTGCTCTCCTGGACGGGAAGGCCCTCCGGTGTGGAAGGAGTGGACCCGTCCAGGCCGAGAGCCTCGCGCAGTTCGTGTTCTCGCTCGTCCATCGCGGAGGTCATCGTGTGCAGGAAGTCGTCGACCCAGCCGCGGGCGTTGCCGGCGGTCCTCTCGACCTGCTCGGTGATCCCCTTCGGCGTGAAGCGCTCGTAGTACTCGCGTCCCTTGAGCACCAGCCAGACGGTGACCCCGGCGCCGACCGCGAACCAGAACAGTCCGCGTCCCATCACTTGGCCGCTTTCCGCTTGCCTTTGATGGCCTGCCGCACGCCGTGGGTGAACGCCGCGGTCTTCACCAGCGGGCCACCCAGGGTGGCCGAGAACAGCGTGGACAGCTGGGCGGCGTTCTCGCTGACCACGACGGCGTGCCGGCTGACCCGGGAGACGTCCTCGGTGACCAGGCTCAGCTTGCCGAGCTCGTCGTTGGTGGCGGTCACGGTGCCTTTCAGCTCGTGCAGGATCGGTACCGAGCTGTGTCCGACGTCGCGGACGGTGAGCCGCAGTTCCTCCAGCACGCGACCGAGCTTGAGCAACGGAACAGCGCAGAAGGCCACCAGTGCGACGGCGGCGATGGCCGCGATCAGGCCGGCGATCTCTCCAACGGACATGGGCGTTCCTCACGGTTGCGACGGTGACCAACGCAGCCTAACGCACCCGCCGCGGGACCATCCCACCCGGTGGGGTTCAGTGCGCGCTGCGGGACGCCGCCAGCCGCTCCAAGGCGATGGCGCGCTGCTCGGCGTGGTCGACGATCCGCTCCGGATAGCCGTGCGCGTAGCCGTCCGACGCCTTCCACGGTTCGTGGACGGCGGCGCCGGCCAGGTGCCGCAGTTGTGGCACCCAGCGGCGGACATAGTCGCCGGCCGGGTCGAACTTCGTGCCTTGGCCGACCGGGTTGAAGATCCGGAAGTAGGGCGCCGCGTCGGTGCCGGTACCGGCCACCCACTGCCAGCCGTGGTTGTTGGATGCCGGATCGCCGTCGATCAGGTGGTCGAGGAAGTGCCGGGCGCCGACCGGCCACCAGACGTGCAGGTCCTTGACCAGGAAGCTTGCGGTCACCATCCGGACCCGGTTGTGCATCCAGCCAGTGGCGAGCAGCTGCCGCATGCCGGCGTCCACCAGCGGGTAGCCGGTCTGTCCCGCGCGCCAGGCGTCCACCAGCTCGGAGTCGTCGTCGTAGGCGAGCGCGGACAACTCGGGCCGAAGGTCGTGCCACAGCGAATCCGGATGGTGATGGACGACATCGGCGTAGAACTCGCGCCAGGCCAACTCGGTGCCGAAGGCGTCGGCACCGCGTGGTGAGCGTCCGGGAAGGTCGGCGAGCAGCGTGCGCGGGTGCAGCACGCCGAACTTCAAGTAAGGCGAGAGTTGGGAGGTGCCGGCAAGGTCGGGTCGGTCGCGATCGGTGGCGTAGTGGGCGAGACCCTCGTCCAGGAAGGCGTGCCAGCGTTCGAGTGCCGCCTTCTCGCCGGCCGTGGGCAGGTCGGGCAGCTCCTCGGCGCCCGCGGCGGCGTCCAGAGTTTCCCAGGCGGTGTCGTCCGATTCGGCCGCGCGGAGGCGCAGTCCCTTGGGCTCGGCGGCCGGGTGCCGCCAGCCGTGCTCGCGCCAGGCCCGCGCGAACGGGGTGAACACCCGGTACGGGTTGCCCTGCTGATTGCGGACGCGTCCGGGCGTCACGGCGTAGGGGCTGCCGGTCTCCACCCAGGCGACATCGTTACTTGCCAGAGCCGCTTGGACGCGGGAGTCGCGGGCGGCGCCGTCCGGTTCGGTCTCGGTGGAGACATGGACCGAAACCGCGCCCACCTGCTCAGCCACCTCGGGCACGACCTCCTCGGGCTTGCCGCGGCGCAGGCACAGCCGTCCGTCGTAGGCCTCGTCGAGGGCCCGCAGGGTGTGCGCCAGCCAGGCTTGCCGTGGGCGCCCGGCATCGTCGAAGAACGCCGGGTCGAGGACGAACAGCGGAACCACAGGCCCGTCGGCGTGCGCCGCGACCAATGCGGGATGGTCCGCCCGGCGCAGATCACGGCGGAGCCACAGGATGCTGGTCATAGTCGGCATGCTGCCACGGTGGGCCGCGAACGACCCTGCCCCGTTGGGGTGGGGACGGTTCCCTCGGTCACCGGGGACGGTTCTCCTGGTCACCAGGGACGGTTCTCTCGGTCACCAGGGACGGTTCTCTTAGTCACTGGGGACGGTTCTCCTGGTCACCGGCTGTCCAACTGATGGCTGGCACGCGGGCTTTCAGCGCGAATCGGGTGACCGGAAGAACCGTCCCCAGTGACTAAGAGAACCGTCCCCAGTGACCGAGAGAACCGTCCCCAGTGACCGGAAGAACCGTCCCCAGTGACCGGAAGAACCGTCCCTGGAAGACGGCCTAGGCTGAGCGGGTGAAGCTGACCATCGTCGGGGGCGGCGGATTCCGGGTGCCGCTGGTGCATGCGGCCCTGCTGGCCGACGACCTGATCGACCACGTCGCACTGCTGGACGTCGATCCGGGACGGCTGGGCGTGATCGACCGGGTATTGACCGCTCAGGCCGGGGGTTCGTCCCGGCTGCGGCACACCGTGCACACCGATCCTGCCCAGGCGTTGGACGGCGCCGACTTCGTCTTCTCCGCGCTTCGTGCCGGCGGGACGGCAGCGCGAGTCCTCGATGAACGGATCGCCGCCGGCCACGGGCTGATCGGCCAGGAAACCGTCGGAGCGGGCGGGATCGCCTACGCGCTACGGAGCATCCCGGCCTCGCTGAGCCTGGCCCGCGTCGTCGCGAAGGTCGCACCGCAGGCCTGGTTGATCAACTTCACCAATCCGGCCGGCATGGTCACCGAGGCGCTCACCGCGGTCCATCCGCGCGTCGTGGGCATCTGCGATTCGCCGGTCGCGCTGGCCCGCCGAGCGGCGTCCGCGCTCGGCCTCGATCCGGCGTCCACCCGGCCGGACTACGTCGGGCTCAACCATCTGGGCTGGCTCCGCGGATTGGTCGCGGACGGCGCCGACCGACTGCCGGAGCTGCTCGGCGACCCGGCCCTGCTCGCCACCGTCGAAGAAGGACGGCTGTTCGGTCCCCAGCTGGTCGGCGACCTGGGCGCGCTGCCGAACGAGTACCTGCACTGGTTCTATTTCCGCCGCGAGGGCGGCACCGGCGGTGGCCGCGGCGCCTTCCTGGCCGCACAGCAGGACCGCTTCTACCGCGACTGCCCCACCGCTCCGGACGCCGCACTGGCCGCCTGGGACGCCGTCCGCCGCGAGCGCGAAGAGACTTACGGCGCGGCAAACCGGGAGGCGGCCGGCGGCTTCGAGCGAGCCGATGCCGACCTGGTCTCCGGCGGGTACGAAGGAGTCGCGCTGGCGATCATGCGGGCCATTGGACGCGACGAGCCGGCCAGCCTGATCCTCAACCTGCTCAACGCAGGACGGCTGTCCGAACTGCCGAACGATGCCGTGATCGAGGCGCCCTGCCGGGTGGACGGACGCGGCCTGCACCCGCTGCCCCTGGCCCCGCTGCCCCGCTATGCCCGAGGTCTGGTCACCACCGTCAAGCAGGTGGAGCGCTGGACGATCGAGGCTGCCATCACCGGATCGGCGCGGGCGGCCCGGCTGGCGCTCACCCATCATCCACTGGTCGACTCGGCCACCATCGCCGCCGACCTGCTGACCGAGTACCGGGCCGCGCTCCCCCAGCTGGGCTACCTGCGCTGACGCTCCCTTTGACTTCCCGGGTCGGACGGGGTCGGGTGGGGCCGGCCGGACTACTCCGTGGGACGGCCGAGCAACTCGTCCAGGGTTGCCATCCGTTCGGCCATCCCGGCCTCGTTCCCGTGATCGGTCGGCAGGTAGTAACGCGCGTCCAGCAACTCGTCCGGCAGGTACTGCTGGGCGGCCACCCCGTGCGGATGGTCGTGGGCGTATTTGTAGCCCTTGCCATGGCCCAGCGACTTGGCCCCGGCGTAGTGCGCGTCGCGCAGGTGCGCGGGCACCTGGCCGATCCGTCCGGCGCGGACATCGGCCAGGGCCGCGTCCACGGCGACCACGACGGCGTTCGACTTCGGCGCGGTGGCACACGCGATCACCGCCTGGGCGAGGTTGATCCGGGCCTCCGGCATGCCGATCAGCTGGACGGCCTGCGCGGCGGCGACGCAGGTCTGCAACACCGAGGGCGCGGCCATCCCGACGTCCTCGCTGGCCAGGATCACCAGCCGTCGGGCGATGAACCGTGGGTCTTCGCCGGCCTCGAGCATGCGGGCCAGGTAGTGCAGTGCGGCTTGCACATCCGAGCCCCGCATCGACTTGATGAACGCGCTGATCACGTCGTAGTGCTGGTCGCCGTCCTTGTCATAGCGGACGGCGGCGCGGTCCACGGCGCGGCTGATCGCCTCCGGCGTGATCGTCTCCGAGCCTTCGGAGGCCGCCCCGGCAGCCGACTCCTCCAGATAGGTCAGCGCGCGCCGGGCGTCCCCACCGGCCAGCCGGAGCAGGTCGGCGCGGGCTTCGTCGGTCAGCGCCAGCGCGCCGGCCAGCCCGCGTTCGTCGGCCAGGGCCCGGTCGATCAGGACGCCGAGGTCGGCATCGGTGAGCGGCTTCAGGGTGAGCAACAGCGAACGGGAGAGCAGCGGCGCAATGACCGAGAAGGACGGATTCTCGGTGGTGGCCGCGATCAGCGTGACCAGCCGGTTCTCCACCGCGGGCAGCAGTACGTCCTGCTGGGCCTTGGAGAACCTGTGCACCTCGTCGACGAACAACACAGTGGGGCGGCCGCGGGCCAATTCGCGACGGGCCGTGTCCAGTTCGGCGCGAACCTCCCGGACGCCCGCGGTGACCGCGCTCAACTCGACGAACCGCCGGCTCGCCGATTGCGACACCACCGCGGCGATGGTGGTCTTGCCGACCCCCGGCGGTCCCCACAGGAACACCGACATCGCGGCGTCCCCCTCGGCCAGCCGACGCAGCGGCGATCCCGGACCGAGCAGATGCTGCTGACCGACGATCTCATCGACCATCCGGGGTCGCATCCGGACTGCCAGGGGGGCGTCCGCGGACGGGGTGCTGAGCGATCCCCCGGGTCGCCCGGACGCGGTCGCCGGGTCGATGTTGCCGAAAAGGTCTTCCACCGCGCCGAGTCTAGGAGTGGATGCCGACAGTCTGTGCGCGCGCCCGCCGGCGGCATCCCGACCCTCGCCTGGTCACCGCTGGTTGAGCGTGTCGAAGCCCGCATGGTCAGGCCCCCGGCGTCCTGGGTCTCGACTGGCTCGACCGACGAAGTCGGCACTGCCGGGTACTGAGACTTGCATCACGAACACTCACGATATATCGTTGACGCAACGAGACACACACGGAAGGAGCCACTCATGTGGAACCAGGATTTTGAGCCGCGGGACTTCCGCGGCGGACACGATGATCGACGGCCCCGGCGCGGCCCCCGCGGCGAGGGTCACAACCGGGGCGGCCAGCCGTTCGGCGGAGACCCGCTGTTCGGCCCACGGGGTCCCTTCGGACCGACCGGGCCGTTCGGACCCCAAGGCCCGTTCGGTGGCGGCGGTCCCTTCGGCCCGCGCGGTCCGTTCGGCGGACGCGGGCGGGGGCGCGCCCGGCGCGGCGACGTCCGGCACGCGGTGCTGGCCCTGCTGGCCGAGGAGCCGATGAACGGCTACCAGATGATCCAGAGCATGGTGGAACGCACCGGCGGCGGCTGGAAGCCGTCCCCCGGCGCCATCTACCCAGCACTGGCCCAGCTGGAGGACGAAGGCCTGATCGAGCCGTTCGACAACAACGGTGCCAAGGCCTACCGCCTGACCGAGGCTGGCCAGAACGTGGCGGCGGGGATCGACCCCAAGCCGTGGGACGCGTTCAACGCCGACAACGCCCCGGAGCACCCCGAGGTGCTGCGCGGCATGTGGAAGGAGTTCAGTTCGCTGGCGATGGCCGCCCAGGAGCTCACCCGCTCCGGCAGCCGAGCGCAACAGCAGCAAGCCGCGCAGATTCTCGCCGAGACCCGGCGCAGCCTGTACGGCCTGCTGGCCAGCGATGGCGACGAGGACGACCAGGATCTGGCCAACCCCGACGACCTGCGCTGACCCGCGGAGGCGGTGCCCGGGTACCGCGCCAAACACGCCGAGGGGCCGTCCGAGAGATCGGACGGCCCCTCGTGGCATTGCGGACGACGACGGAACCCGTTGATCGAGCTTGACGAGATCTTCCGATGGGTCTCGACAAGCTCGACCAGCGGGGGCCTCAGCCGGGTCTCGACAAGCTCGACCAGCGGCGGCTGGTCAGGCCTGAGGCGCGGCGACCTTGGCTGCCGGCGGCTTGGCGTCCACTCCGGCCTCCTTGCGCTGCTCCGCCGCGATCGGCGCCGGGGCGCCGGTCAGCGGGTCGTAGCCGCCGCCGCTCTTCGGGAAGGCGATCACGTCGCGGATCGACTCCGAGCCGGACAGCAGGGCCACGATCCGGTCCCAGCCGAAGGCGATACCGCCGTGCGGCGGGGCGCCGAACTTGAACGCGTCCAGCAGGAAGCCGAACTTCTCCTGCGACTCATCCTCGGTCAGCCCCATCACGGCGAACACCCGCTCCTGGATGTCGCGGCGGTGGATACGGATCGAGCCGCCGCCGATCTCGTTGCCGTTGCAGATCATGTCGTAGGCCCAGGCCAGCGCGTTGCCGGGGTCGCTGTCGAAGCCGTCCAGGTCCTTCGGTGAGGTGAAGGCGTGGTGCACGGCCGTCCAGGCGCCCGCACCGACCGCCACGTCACCCTCCGCGACGGCGTCGCCGGTGGGCTTGAACAGCGGCGCGTCCACCACCCACAGGAACGACCAGCTGCCCTCGGCGATCAGGTCGCAGCGCTTCGCGATCTCGTTACGGGCCGCACCCAGCAGCGCCTGCGAGGACGACCTCGCGCCGGCGGCGAAGAAGATGCAGTCACCCGGGTTCGCCCCCACTGCCGACGCCAGCCCGGCGCGCTCGGCCTCGGTGATGTTCTTGCTGACCGGACCGCCGAGAGTGCCGTCGTCGCCGATCGTCACGTAGGCCAGCCCACGGGCGCCGCGCTGCTTGGCCCACTCCTGCCAGGCGTCGAAGGTGCGCCGCGGCTGGGACGCCCCACCGGGCATCACGACGGCACCGACGTAGGGCGCCTGGAAGACCCGGAACGGGGTGTCGGCGAAGAACGCGGTGAGCTCAGTCAGCTTCACCTCGAAGCGAAGGTCGGGCTTGTCGGAGCCGTAGGAGTCCATCGCCTCGGCGTAGGTGAGCCGCGCGAACGGCGCGTCCAACTCGACCCCGATCAGCGACCAGATCTCCTTGGCGAGCGCCTCGCCGAGGGCGATCACGTCCTCCTGGTCGACGAACGACATCTCGATGTCGAGCTGGGTGAACTCGGGCTGCCGGTCGGCGCGGAAGTCCTCGTCCCGGTAGCAGCGGGCGATCTGGTAGTAGCGCTCCATGCCGGCCACCATCAGCAGCTGCTTGAACAGCTGCGGGGACTGCGGCAGCGCGTACCACGAGCCGGGCGCGAGCCGGGCCGGCACGATGAAGTCGCGGGCACCCTCGGGCGTCGAGCGGGTCATCGTCGGGGTTTCGATCTCGACGAACTCGCGAGCGTCGAGCACCCGGCGGGCCGCGGCGTTCACCTTCGACCGCAGCCGGATCGCCCGGGCCGGGGCCGGACGGCGCAGGTCGAGGTAGCGGTACTTGAGCCGGGCCTCCTCGCCGACGCTGACCCGCTCGTCGATCTGGAACGGCAACGGCGCGGACGGGTTGAGCACGTCCAGCTCGCGGATCGCGACCTCGATCTCACCGGTCGGCAGGTCCGGGTTGGCGTTGCCCTCGGGGCGCGCCTCGACCTCGCCGATCACCTGGATGCAGTACTCGTTGCGCAGTTCGTGGGCGCCGGACGCGGCCAGCACCTCGTCCCGGACGACGACCTGGACGACGCCCGAGGCGTCCCGAAGATCGATGAAGGCGACACCACCATGATCGCGACGCCGGCCCACCCAGCCGGCGAGAGTGACGGTCGCTCCGATGTCGGAGGCGCGCAAGGTTCCAGCGGTATGGGTCCGCAGCATGACGATGTTCCTTTCTCGGCCCCGCATAGACGGTGCGGGTGCGTCCGTTCGATCCTATGGCGGCAGCCGCGGGCGAGTCGAAACGAGCACGTTCGCGATAGGAATGACCCATGCCGGACACCACCGAGAGCGGCGCTGCTGACGATCGCCCGCCGACTGATCTCTCACCCGTCCACCCAGGAGCCCCGATGACCCACTCCCCCGACAGGCACGACCCGGCGTCGGTCGGCTTCGGCACCTGGGCGGTACACGGCGGCAACAGCATCGATGCCGGCACCGGCGCGATCCGGACCCCGCTGGTGATGGCGAACTCGTACCGGCTGCCGGACGACCCGGCGTCGATGGACTGGTCGGCCACCGACCAGCTCACCTACACCCGCAACGGCGGGGTGAACCAGCACGCACTGGAACGCAAGCTGGCCGCGATGGACGGCGGTGAGGCGTCCGTCTGCTTCGCCTCCGGCGTCGCGGCGCTGCACGGGGTGTTCTTCGCGCTGCTGAAGTCCCGTGACCACGTGATCGTCTCGGACGTCAGCTACGAGGCGGTCTGGCGGTTGTTCGCCGAACTGCTGCCGCAGCGCTACGGCATCGAGGCCACGTTTGCCGACGTCGCCGACCTGGACGGCGTCCGCGCCGCGGTGCGTCCGAACACCAAGCTGGTGCACATCGAGACGATCGCCAACCCGACCACGAAGGTGGCCGACGTCCGAGCCGTGGCCGACATCGCCCATCAGGCGGGCGCGGTCCTGAGCGTGGACGGCACCTTCACTCCCCCGCCGCTCTACCGTCCGATCGACGATGGCGCCGATCTGGTGATCCACTCGTTGACCAAGTTCATCAATGGTCACGGTGACGCGATGGGCGGTGTGGTGACCGGGCGCGCCGACCTGGTCGACCGGATCCGGCACGACGCCCTGGTGGATGTCGGCGGGGCGATCTCACCGTTCAACGCCTGGCTGATCGCCCGCGGCTCGGTGACGCTTCCGTTGCGGTTGCGGCAACAACTCGCCTCGGCGGAGAGGATCGCGGCCTTCCTGGCCGCCGATCCGCGGATCGCCTACATCGAGTACCCGGGGCTTCCAGGCCATCCGCAGCACGACCTGGCCACCCGTCAGTTCGGCGGCCGCGGCTACGGCGGCATGCTCGCCTTCGCGGTCGACGGCGACCCGGACACCCAGAACCGGTTCGTCGCCCAGCTGCGGGTGATCACCTCGGCCTTCTCGCTGGGCCACGATGAGAGCTTGATCGTGCACGTCGGCCCTGACACCCGCGGCGGCAGCGAGGGCTACCCGCCGGGCTTCCGGACCTACGGGCATCTGCGCTTGTCGGTCGGCCTGGAGGATGCGGACGACCTGATCGCCGACCTCGCCGGGGCCCTGGACCGGACCGAGATCACCGGCTCGCGGACGTCCGATCGTCAAAACACGTTGTAGGGACGGAATTGCACGCTGATCCTCGGGCCGACCGCCTTGGCGGTCTTCAGGATTGCGTGCTCCCAGGTGCGCTGGCATGAGCCACCCATCACGATCAGGTCGCCGTGGCCGAGCGGGTAGGAACAGTGCAGGCGTCCACCCAGCGGCCGCAGCGACAGCTGCCGCGGCGACCCGAACGAGACGATCGCGACCATGGTGTCCTCGCTGCGGCTGCGCCCGATCCGGTCGCCGTGCCAGGCCACCGAGTCGCGGCCGTCGCGGTAATAGCAGCATCCGGCGGTGACGAACTCCTCGCCCAGCTCGTCGGCGTAGTGGCGATTGAGCTCCTCGCGGGCCCGGCTCAACACCGGATCGGGCAATGGGTCATCGACTCCGTACATGCACAGCAGCCGCGGAACGTCGACCGTGCGGTCGTACATCTCGCGCCGCTCGGCGTGCCACGGGATGGATTCGACCAGCCGGGGAAAAGCCTCGTCGGCGCCCCGGATCCACCCCGGCGCCAGGTCGACCCAGGCTCCCCTGCTCAGGCCGACGCGCTGGAGGCGTCCAGCAAGCGGCGGAACCCCGACCTCCGCGGCATCGAACAGACCCGCCTGAAACTCCACCGCCATGAGGCGATACTAGCCTATTATCAAACACCCGTACGAATCATGGCTGCTCGCCGCCGTAGGTGCCGAAGCACCACTGGTTGCCGTCCGGGTCCTCGAACAGCACGTTGAACGAGCCGTAGTCGGTCTCGTAGCCGGGCCGGACGACGTTGGCGCCACCCTCCTCGGCGCGGGCCAGGACCTGGGCCGGATCGGCGGTGACGACGTAGAGCGAGCCCGCGCCGGCCACCCGCTCGGCCCGGGCGTCCCCGGGACCGACGCTGCCGATCATCAAACCGCCGCCCTCAGGCCAATCCAGCTGTGAGTGCTCGACGACGGGGCCCTCGGCGGGCTGGACGAAGGTCGCGGTGAATCCCAATCCGGTCAGGAACTCGATCAGCCGGCGAGCGTCATGGCTGACCAGGCACGGCCAGATCGTGGTGCGCGATGGAGTAGTCATCCGCCAAGTCTGCACCGGCTGCGCCGGCCGCGTCTTGAACGAATGGGAGCACTTCGGCGCGCAGCCACTCCGACGGCGTGCAGCCGGCGAGGTCACGCCAGTCGCGGGCCAGATGGGCCTGGTCGGAGTAGCCGCAGCGCGCCGCCACGTCCGCCAACCGCTCGGTGGGCCACCGTTTCAGCCGGACGACCGCGCTCTGGAGCCGGGCGATCCGCTGGACGGTCTTCGGGGACAGCCCGAACTCGGCCACGAAACGCCCGCCGAGATGCCGGCGGCTCCACCCGACCTGCTCGGCGACGTCGGCCACCGTCGTTCCGGGAATCCCCACTGACAGCCGGCTCCACGCCTGGCTGAGATCATCCGATTCCGCTCGTCGACGCGCGGACGCCAGCCGGCGCAGCAGCATTTCGTCGAGGACGGCGGCCCGTCCGCTCCAGCTGTCCGCGGTGCGCAGCCGCTCCAGCAGCTCGCGTCCGTCCGAGCCCCACAGCTCGTCCAACTCGACCACGCCAGCGGCCAGCTCTGCGGCCGGACATCCGAACAGGGCGCGGCTTCCGTCCGGCGTGACGGCGAGGTGGAACCCGACCTGGGTGCCGCCATGCACGATCGCGACCGGCCCGGCATGCAGGCCGCCGACGCAAGCGGACATCGCGACCCGCGTGCGGCCGTCCATCGATACGACCAGAGGACCCTCCAGCGGCAGGACGAGCGTGATGCTGCACGACGGCAGCCCGACGTGTTCACTCGGCGGGAATCCACGCTGCTCGTAGGCTGCGCCGGACAGGTACGGGCGCAGCGCCGCCGGCGGCCGGTACATCGCCGCCCGCTGGACCCGCTCGTGCCCCTGTGCGGTCACCTGGCCACGGTAGCCCCCGGTCACGCACGGACGGGCGGCTCAGCCCGCCCGGACCGCCGGGACGAGGTCCACCGCGGGCGGCTGCCACAGATCCGGGTCCGCGGCGACCTGCTCGCCGGAGCGGATGTCCTTCACCTCGCCGCTGGAGAACCAGACGAACGGAATGCCGCGCCGGTCGGCGTAGCGGATCTGCTTGCCGAACCGGTCCGCCTTCGGCGCCACCTCGGTGGGGATGCCGCGGGCGCGGAGCCGGGCAGCCACGGCGTCCGCCGCACCGCGGGTCTGCTCGGAATCGACCGCGACCAGCACACAGGTGGGAACACTCCGCGACGCCGTCAGCAGTCCCTTGGCAAGCAGCGGGACCAGGATCCGCGTCACCCCGATCGACAACCCCACGCCTGGGTAGGTGGTGCGGCCGTCGGAGGCGAGCGAGTCGTAGCGCCCGCCCGAGCAGATCGAGCCGAGGTGTTCGAAGCCGGCCAGCTCGGTCTCGTAGACGGTGCCGGTGTAGTAGTCGAGCCCGCGGGCGATCTTCAGGTCGGCGACGATCCGTCCGGGCGCCGCCTGCGCACCTGCCCGGACGACAGCGGCCAGCTGAGCCAGACCTTCGTCCAGCAACTCACTCTGGACGCCCAGCGCGCGCACCCGTTCGACGAACGACTCGTCGGGCGCGGAGATGGTGGCCAGCTGCAGGCAGCGTTCGGCGACCTCGACGCTCAGCCCGAGTTCGCCGGTCAGTAGCTCGCGGACGGCGTCCGGGCCGATCTTGTCCAGCTTGTCCACCCGCTGCAGCACGGCCAGGTGGTCGTCGATGCCGAGCCCCCGGTAGAAGCCCTCGGCGAGCCGGCGGTTGTTCACCCGCATCAGCACCGGCGGCAGGCCGAACTCGGTGTGCAGCCGCTCCAGCGCCTCGAGGATCACCCGGGCCACCTCGACATCGTGATGGTCGGCCAGCACGGCCTGACCGACCACGTCGATGTCGGCCTGCAGGAACTCGCGGTAGCGCCCCTCCTGCGGCCGCTCGCCGCGCCACACCTTCTGGATCTGGTAGCGGCGGAACGGGAAGTTCAGGTGCCCGGAGTTCTCCAGCACGTAGCGGGCGAACGGCACGGTCAGGTCGAAGTGCAGGCCGAGTTCGTCGGCGTCCGCTCCCCCGCCGTGGCGCTCGGCCTGCAGCCGGCGCACGACGTAGATCTCCTTGTCGATCTCGCCCTTGCGGGCCAGTTGCGCCATCGGCTCTACCGCACGGGTCTCGATCGAGCCGAAGCCGTACAGCTCGAAGGTCTCGGCCAGTGAAGCCAGGACGCGCTGCTCGACGATCCGCTGGGCGGGCAGGAATTCGGGAAAGCCGCTCAGCGGCTTGGGACGGCTCATCGGGTGCGGGCACCACCTAAATAGTCGACGTGCAGGTACGGGTTGGTGGCCCGCTCCCGGGCCATCACGGTCTGCTGCCCGTGACCGGGCAGGATCGCGGCGGTGTCGGGCAGGTCGAGCACCGGGCCGCGCAGGGTGTCCAGCATGACGGCATGGTCGCCGCCGGGCAGATCCGTCCGGCCGATGGACCCGGCGAACAGCACATCGCCCGAGAACACCACGGTGTCGAGCTGATCGTGACCGGTCAGGGGTGTGCGCAGCATCACGCAGCCGGGCCGGTGGCCCGGTGCGTGCACCACCTCAAAGGTCAGCCCGGCCAGATCAAGGCCGGTTTCGAAGAGTCGCAGGTCGGACGGCTCGGCCAGCGGTTCGTCGCCCAGCACGGACGCCAGCAGCGCGGCGCTGCCCGGACCCAGCCCGGCCGCCGGGTCGGTGAGCAGTTCGCGGTCGTCGGCGTGAATCCAGGCCGGGACGCCCCACTCGTCCGCGACCCGGGTGGCCGAGGCGACGTGATCGATGTGGCCGTGGGTGAGTAGCACCCCGACGGGGGTGAGGCCATGCTCGGCAACCGCGGCCCGGACGCCGGGGAAGGCGTCCACCCCGGGGTCGACGATCACGCACTCGCTGCCCGCCGCAGCGGCCGCGAGATAGCAATTCGCCTGCCACGGACCAGCGGGAAAGGAGGCCAGGAACACCCCGTCAGCCTAGTGGACCGAGCCCCGCGGGCCGGTGCGGCCCGGGCGGGCCCGATCCCAAACCCGGCAGGCATACGGCAAGATGTCCCCATGACTTCTACCAGCCCGGCCGACTTCGGTCGAGTCGACTCCGACGGTACTGTCTACGTCCGCACCACCGAGGGCGAACGCAGCGTCGGACAGATCCCGGACGTGTCCGCGGCAGAGGCCCTGGCCTTCTATACGCGACGGTTCGAGGCGCTCGATCTCGAGGTGAACCTGTTGGAGCGGCGGATCGCCTCCGGTGCGCTGTCCCCGGACGAGGCCCGTGGCAGCATCAATACTGTTCGGTCGAACGTGACCGGCGCGAACGCGGTGGGCGACCTGGACGCCCTGCTGTCCCGGCTGGACGCGCTGGCGCCGGTGCTGGCCCAGGCCAACGAGGCCCGCCGGGCCGAGCGGGCCCGGCAGGCCGAGGAGACCAAGGCCACCAAGGAAGGCATGGTCGCTGAGGCCGAACGGCTCGCCGAGGGCAACGACTGGCGCGGCGGCGTCAACCGGTTCCGCAGCCTGCTGGACGAGTGGAAGGCGCTGCCCCGGATCGACCGGGCCACCGACGACGCGCTGTGGCACCGGTTCTCCACCGCCCGGACCACCTATACCCGTCGCCGCAAGGCCCAGTTCGCCGAGCAGGCCGAACGCCGCGACGGCGCCCGGCGGACCAAGGAGCAGATCATCGCCGAGGCGCGAGCCCTGGCCGATTCGACCGAGTGGGGTCCGACGTCGGGCGCCTTCCGCGACCTGATGGCGCGGTGGAAGGCGGCCGGTGCCGCCCCCCGCGACGTGGACGACGCGCTGTGGGCGGAGTTCCGCGGGCTGCAGGACCAGTTCTTCAACGCGCGGCAGGCGACGCTGTCGGAGCAGGACGCTGAGTTCCGGACGAACCTGGAAGCGAAGGAGTCGCTGCTGGCCAGCGCCGAAGCCGAGATCGTCCCGGTGCGTGACCTGGCGGCGTCGCGGGCCGCGTTCCGGACCTTCCTGGACGCCTACAACGCGCACGGGAAGGTGCCGCGCGAGTCGATCCGCGGTCTGGACAACCGCGTCCGGGCGCTGGAGTCGGCGGTCCGCGCCGCCGAGGACGCCGAGTGGAAACGCACCGACCCCGAGGCCCGTGCGCGCGCCGAGGAGACGGTGGCGATGCTCAGCAACGAGATCGACAAGTTGAGCGAGAAGATCGTCAAAGCGGAGGCCCGTGGCGATAACCGTGCCGCTGACAAGGCCCGGGACTCGATCGCCACCTACCAGACCTGGCTCGATCAGGCCCGCGAGACGCTGGCCGACTTCTCCCGCTGAGTCCGGTGAGCCACCGCGTCTTCTCCTACGGGACGCTGCGCCAGGCAGACGTCCAGCAGTCGCTGTTCGGGCGCCAGGTTCCCACGGTGGCCGACACCCTGCCCGGCTACCGGATCGGCTGGCTGACCATCACCGACCCGGACGTGATCGCCACCAGCGGCTCGGACCGGCACCCGATCCTGCGTCCCGGTTCGGCCGCGGACGTCGTTCCCGGCGCCTACCTCGAGCTCGACGACGACGAGCTCGCTGAGGCCGACGCCTACGAGGTCGACGACTACGTCCGCACCGCCGTCACCCTGGGCTCGGGGACGCCGGCCTGGGTCTACCTCGCCGGGGAAGTGGCGGAACCGGAGAGCGTCCCGGACTACACCGCGCCGCACTGGCAGCGGTCCGCCCTGCTGATCATCGACGCCCAGCAGGACTTCCTCGATGACGGTGCCGCGCCGATCGCGGGGACGTCGGCGATCCTGCCCGAGCTGGCCGGCCTGGCCGAGGCGTTTCGCGAGGCCGGGCGACCGATCCTGCACGTCGTCCGGCTGTACCGGCCGGGCGACTCCGACATCGACCCGCCGCGCCGGGCCGCGATCGAAGCAGGTGCCGCGATGGCCGCGCCCGGCAGCCCCGGATCGCAGATCGCAGCGGTGCTGCTGCCCGGACCCGTCGAGCTCGAACCGGACGTGCTGCTTTCTGGCGGCCTGCAGCGGCTGTCGCCCGGTGAGGCGATCGTGTTCAAGCCGCGCTGGAGCGCGTTCTATCGCACCGGCGTCGAGGAGTGGCTGCACGACAACGGCTGCGACACCGTCGTGGTGGCCGGCTGCAATCTGCCGAACTGCCCGCGGGCGACCTTGTTCGACGCCAGTGCGCGCGACTTCCGCGCAGTCCTGGTCACCGACGCCGTCTCGCAGGTTTCCACCGAGCGGGTGGCCGATCTGGTCGCGATCGGTGTCCACGCGTTGTCGGCCGTCGACGTCGTCGCCGCGCTCCACGGCTGACCCGCCCGCGGACCGGCCAGGCGGTCCGTGCTCAGCTCTTCACGCGGTGCGCGTCATACACCCCCGGAATGCGCTTCAGCGCATTCGTCAACGACGCCAAGTGGGTCGCGTCGGGGGTTTCGAATTGCAGTCGCATGACGAACACCCGGTCCTTATCGGTGGTCGCGGACATGGACAGGATGTTCGAGTGGTGCTCGGTCATCACCCGGCTCACGTCGGAGAGCATGCCCGCCCGGTCGAGGCCTTCGACATGCACGGCCACCAGGAAACTGGAGTCGGCGGACGGGGTCGACCAGCTCACCTGGACCAGCCGGTCAGGCTTCTGGCGGAGATTGTCGGCGTTGGTGCAGTCGGCGCGGTGCACCGAGACGCCTTCCTCACGGGTGATGAAGCCGATGATGTCGTCGCCGGGCACCGGCATGCAGCACTTGGCGAGCTTCACCCGCAGGTCGGCGTGACCCTCGACCGCGACGCCGAGGTCGTTGGTCCGCCGGGATCTGCGCCGTCGTGACGCCGTCGTGATCGCCGGATGGTCCTCGACGCTGGCCTCGGCCGCTTCTTCGGCGCCGCCTTCGGCAGCGATCAGCCGCTCGACGACGTTCTGCGCCCCGACGGTGCCCTCGCCGATCGCCGCATAGAGCGCGTTGGCGTCCGTTACCCGGAAGTGCTGGGCCAGCCCGGCCAGATGCTCGGCCGACAGCAGCCGGTGCACCGGCAGCCCGGTGCGGCGCAGCTGCTTGGCCAGGGCCTCCTTGCCCTGCTCGATCGACTCCTCGCGACGTTCGCGCATGAAGTACTGCCGGATCTTGGTCCGGGCGCGCGGGCTGGCGACGAAACTCAGCCAGTCGCGGCTCGGGCCGGAATTCGGTGACTTGGATGTCAGCACCTCCACCTGGTCACCGTTGTTCAACACGTACTCCAGCGGCACCAGGCGCTGATTCACCCGGGCGCCGATGCAGTGGTGGCCGACCTCGGTGTGCACCGAGTAGGCGAAGTCGACCGGAGTCGAGCCCGCCGGCAACGACATGACGTCGCCCTTGGGGGTGAAGACGAAAACTTCGTTGGTGTTGATCTCGAAGCGCAAGGTATCGAGGAACTCTCCGGGATCCTCGGTCTCGCGCTGCCATTCGGTGATCTGCCGTACCCAGGCCAGGTCGTTCCCGGCGGCGCCTTTGCCTTCTTTGTACTTCCAGTGCGCCGCCACGCCGTATTCGGCCTGCCGGTGCATCTCGTGGGTGCGGATCTGGAACTCCACCGATTTGCTGTCCGGTCCCAACACCGTGGTGTGCAGCGACTGGTAGAGGTTGAACTTCGGGTTGGCGATGTAGTCCTTGAACCGGCCCGGCAGCGGGATCCAGCGGGAATGCAGGACGCCTAGTGCGCCGTAACAGTCGCGGCTGGCCTCGACCAGGATCCGCAGCCCGACCAGGTCGTAGATCTCGAAGAAGTCGCGCTCGCGGACCACCATCTTCTGGTAGATCGAGTAATAGTGCTTGGGCCGTCCGTAGACGGTGGCTTTGATCTTGGCCTCGGCCAGGTCGTCACGGACCTGATCGATCACCTGGCGCAGGTAGTTCTCGCGCAGCGGTGCTCGTTCGGCCACCATCCGGACGATCTCGTCGTAGATCTTGGGGTGCAGGGTGGCGAACGCGAGGTCTTCCAGTTCCCATTTGATGGCGTTCATACCGAGCCGGTGGGCCAGCGGGGCGAAGATCTCCAGGGTCTCGTTGGCGGTCACCACCTGCTTGTCCTGGCGGACGAAGCCCAGAGTCCGCATATTGTGCAGGCGGTCGGCGAGCTTGATGACCAGGACGCGGATGTCGCGGCTCATCGCCAGCACCATCTTGCGTAACGTTTCGGCCTTGGCGGAATCACCGTAGGTGACCTTGTCGAGCTTGGTCACCCCGTCGACCATCGTCGCCACTTCGGAGCCGAAGTCGGCGGTGAGCTGCGCCATCGTGTACGAGGTGTCCTCGACCGTGTCGTGCAGCAGGGCGGCACAGAGCGTCGTCTCGGTCAGCCCCAGCTCGGCGAGGATGGTCGCCACCGCCAGCGGATGGGTGATGTAGGGATCGCCGCTATTGCGGAACTGGCCCGAGTGATAGTGCTCCGCCGTCCGGTACGCGCGCTCGATCATGGTCAGTTCGGCACGCGGGTGGTTGGCCCGCAGGGTCTTGACCAGTGGGTCCAGCACGGCCGCCTGGCTGTTCTTTGGTGCGCCCAGCCGGGCCAGGGCGTGCCGCATCCGCATCCGCGGCTGATCGGGTGGACTCACCGGACGCGTCAGCGCGCGGGGCTCCCCGGGCAGCCCGTCGCCCGTCCCATACGGACCATGGATGCTCTCGCTCAACGGCTCCCCTTCGGCAGGCCTGCATCATACTGCTCGCCTGGCGGCAGCATGCCCCACCGATTCGGCCCCGGCACCTGGACCGACGGGACAGTTCCCTCGGTCGCGGCGGTGGTACGAAAAGACCCTCCCCGCGGGTCAGACAGTGACGACGGCGGAGTACCCGATGCCCAGCTCGGCCAGCTTCTCGGCGCCGGGAAGTGATCCCAACTCCATCAGGACGCCGACGTGGACGAGTTCGGCGCCGAGCCGGTGAACCAGCGCGGCGGTGGCGCCGACGGTTCCTCCGGTGGCCAGCACGTCGTCGATCACCAGCACCCGGGCGCCGGGTAGGACGGCGTCGGTCTTGATGGTGAGCGTCTCGTGGCCGTATTCGAGGGCGAACTGCTCCGAGTACAGGTTGCCGGGCAGCTTTCCGGGCTTGCGGACGGGGACGAACCCGGCGCCCAGCTCGAGCGCGACCGGGGCGGCCAGGATGAACCCGCGCGCCTCCATGCCCACCACGATGTCGATCCGCTCGGGGGCCAGCGCGACCAGCTCGGACACCGCCGCCCGCAGGCCGGCGGGCGAGGCCAGCAGCGGGGTGATGTCCTTGAAGGTGACGCCCGGCTTGGGGAAGTCCGGAATGTCACGGATCAGGTCCAGGATCAGCTGCTTGTCGTCACTGCCGGCCATTGGTCACCTCTTTCGCTTCGCTCGAGTGCTGCGTTGGGGTTGCTGCCGGCCCTGCCGGGCCAGGTCGTTGGCGCTGACCAGTCCGAGCCGATCGGTCTCGACCGGCTCGACCTCGGCCAGTTGCGCGTCGCCGTCGTGCATCACCACTGCCTTGCTGGTGGTGGCCGGCGGCGCCTGATGGCTGGCGTGCCGCTGCGCCCGGCGGGCCAACCGTTCGCGGTGCTCGCGCATCTCGGGCTCGGCCTCCTTCAGCTGAGCCAGCAGCGGTGCGGCGATGAAGATCGACGAGTAGGCGCCGGCGATCATGCCGACCAGCAGCGCCAGGCCGAGGTCCTTCAGCGGACCGGTGCCGAGGATGAAGACGCCGGTGAAGGTCAGCGCCGCCACCGGCAGGACGCCGAGGATGGTGGTGTTGATCGACCGGATCAGCACCTGGTTGACCGCGGCGTTGGCGGCCTCGGAGTAGGTGACCCGGCTGTTCTTCAGGTCGGCGACGTTCTCGCGCACCTTGTCGAAGACGACCACCGTGTCGTACAGGGAGTAGCCCAGGATGGTCAGCACGCCGATCAGCGTGGCCGGCGTCACGGAGAACCCGACCAGCGCATACACGCCGACGGTCACCACCAGGTCGTGCAGCAAGGCCACGATCGCCGCAATGGCCATCTTGTAGTTGCGGAAGTACCCCCAGATCAGCAGCGAGACCAGCACCAGGAAGACCGCCAGCGCGATCAGGCCCTGCTGGGTGATCATCGTCCCCCAGGACGCGCCGATGAGGCTGTAGGTGACCTCGTCGACGCTGATCCCGCCGACCGCCTGAGCGATCGTGGCCTTGATCTGGGTGACCTCGTCCACGCTGAGCGTGCGGGTCTGGACCCGCACCTGACCGTTGCCGATCGTGGTCACGCTGACATCGTCGTTGTCGGGCAACCGAAGTGCCTCGACGGCCGTCCGGACGTGATCGGTGGTCTGCGCGTTGACGCTGACCGGTGCGGTGAAGTCGGCCCCGCCCTTGAACTCGATGCCCAGGTTGAGGCCCAGGATGGCGATCGCCAGCGCCGAGATGACCAGCAGCGCACCGGAGAAGGTGTACCAGCGCTTGCGCTTGCCGACGAAGTCGTACTCGATCTCGCCGGTGTACAGCCGGTGGGCGAAGCTCGCCTTCTTGGTCGGCGCGTCCTTGCCCTTGCCCTCGTCGACCGGGGCCTCGGGGGTGCTCGTGCTGCTCATCACGCCTCCTTGCTGGCTGCGGCCGCCGCGACCGGTTTCGCGACCGGACGCCGCCGATGCAGCGGCGGCTGGTGCTTGGCGCCCAGGTGCTCGGGTTCGAAGCCGGAGAACTTGCGGCCTTGGCCGAAGTACTTGGTCCTGCCCAACAGCGACACCAGCGGCTTGGTGAACCAGAAGACCACAGCGAGGTCGATCAGGGTCGTGAGCCCGAGGGTGAAGGCGAAGCCCTTCACCGCGCCGATGGCCAGGATGAACAGCACGATCGCCGACAACAGCGACACCCCGTCCGCGACCAGGATGGTCTGTCGGGACCGTACCCAGCCCACCTCGATCGCCGTCCGCAACGTCCGTCCGTCACGCACCTCGTCGCGTATTCGCTCGAAGTAGATGATGAACGAGTCCGCGGTCACGCCGATCGCCACGATCAGGCCGGCCACGCCGGGCAGGTTGAGGGCGAAGCCCATCGCCTGGCCGAGCAGCACGATGAACGCGTAGGTGATGCCGAAGGCGATCACCAGGCTGCTCACCACCACCAGGGACAACGCCCGGTAGTAGAGCACGCTGTAGGCGACCACCAGGACCAGGCCGATGATGCCCGCGATGATGCCCGCTTCGAGTTGTTCGCCGCCGAGCTTGGCTGACACGGTGTCGACGCTGGACACGTCGAAGGCCAGCGGCAGCGCACCGTACTTGAGCACGTTGGCCAGCTCGGTGGCGCTCTGCTGGTTCATCGACCCGGAGATCTCCGCCTTGCCGCCAGGGATCGCCTTGCTCACATAGGGGTCGGTGATCACGGTGCCGTCCAGCACGATCGCGAACTGGTTCTGCGGGCTGGTCCGGGTCGAGATGGCTTTGGTCACCGTCTCGAAGGTGGCCGCGGCGGTGCTGTTGAACTCCAGCGCCACCGCCCAGCTCACCGAGTTCTGCGGAATGCCGGCGGACGCCTGCACCAGGTCCTTGCCGGAGATCGCGGCCGGCGACAGCAGGAATTTCGCTGTCCCGGTCTTGTCGCAGGTGATCAGCGGCTGATCGGAGACGTCCGGGAACGGGTCGCCGCACTGGTAGTTGGTGAAGTCGCTCTGGTCGCGCTGGGACGGCTGCCAGTCGAGCACCTGCTGGGTGGTCAGCGGCGTGGGACCCGGCTGCGTCGGTCGCGGGCTCGGCACCGGCGTCGGCAGATTCGGCAGCGGCCGCGGGTTGGTGCTGGGGGAGGTGGAGGGCGCCGGGCTCTGCGCCGACTCGGTCGGCTCAGCCGTGGGCTGGGTGGACGGGTCCGGCGTGACCGCCTCTTTGGTGTAGACCAGCCGGAAGTACAGCTGCGCGGTCTGGCCGACCATCCGGACCAGCTCGTCCTGCTGGACGTTGGGGACGGCGACGATGATCTGCCGGTCGCCCGAGGTGGTCACCTCGGTCTCGCCGACGCCGATCGAGTCCACCCGCTGCTGAATGATGGTCCGGGCCAGTTCCAGACTCTCGGGGTCGACCGAGCCCTGGCCGGTGGTGTTGCTGGCGGTAAGCGTGATCGTCGTACCGCCGCGCAGGTCGAGACCCAGCTTCGGCGTCCAGACCCCGCCCAACGCCATCAGTCCGACCAGCCCGATGCTGAAGGCCAGGAAGACGATCAGCGTTCGCAGGGGATGACTGAGGTGCTTACTTGTCGTTGCCACGGCTCGCTCTGACCTCGCGGGTCACTTCTTGGTGCTGGACTGATCGGTCGGGTCGTCGTCGGTGGTGCGCACGTCGGACGGCTTCGGGTCGATGAAGTCGGACGGCTGGATGTTGTCGAACGGCGACGGCTCGGCAGCCTCGAACGCCGGCTCGGCCGGGGCGTCGTCGCTGACCTGATCGTCGTCGGAGTACTCGAACTCGTCGTCCTCGGGCTTCAGCGTCTTGACCACGGCCTGCTTGATGACGGTCATCTCGATGCCCGGAGCGATCTCGATGATCGCCTGGCGCTCGCCCAGATGCCGGATGGTGCCGAACACGCCCGAGGACAGCATGACCCGGGTTCCGGGCTGCAGGGAGTTGGTCATCTCTTGCTGCTGCTTGGCCCGCTTCTGCTGCGGCCTGATCAGCAGGAAGTAGAAGGCGGCGCCCATCAGCACCAGCATCAGGACGGTGCTACCCATGTCACCCATGTGGATTTTCTTTCGTTAGACGTCAGATAGTGGCTCAGCCACCGACGCCTCACTCTAGCCGAGGCGTCCGGATTGCCCGATTCCGACCAGCCGTGGCCGTCCGATCGCGCGTGTCGAAAACCACTCTGGTCGAACTTGCGGTTGGTCGAGCTTGTCGAGACCCTTACGACGAGCGGCGTCCGTGGTCCAGTCCGCTGCCGGCGGTCGGAGGGTGTCGGCGTCCCTGCCCGCTTCCGCTCCCCCTGCTCGCCGCTTCGGCTGACGTCCCGACCAGGGGGCTCGCTCCAACGCCCACCCAACGCCCATGGACGCCGACACCCTCCGACCGCCTTGACATTGCGTCGGCACTCGTTCGGTCTCACCGAGCTGGCAAGCCTTTGATCACGCGGCCACTGCGGCGCTGGTCAGTCGTTGGTGCCGAAGAGATCCGGGGCGGCGGAGTTGGGCATGGTGAGGCCGAGGTGTGCCCAGCCGCGGGCGGTCGCGACTCGACCACGGGGCGTCCGCATCAGGAAGCCCTGCCGGACCAGGAACGGTTCGGCGACCTCCTCGACGGTCTCCCGTTCCTCGCCCACCGCCATCGCCAGGGTGGAGATGCCGACCGGGCCGCCGCCGAAGCGTTCGCACAGCGCGGACAACACCGAACGGTCGAGCCGATCGAGGCCGAGCTCGTCCACCTCGTACAACTCCAGTGCCGCCCGGGCGACGGCGACGCTGAGCCGTCCGTCGGCGCGCACCTGGGCGTAGTCGCGGACTCGGCGCAGCAGCCGGTTGGCGATCCGCGGGGTGCCCCGCGAGCGGGACGCGATCACCTCGTCGGTACCAGTCTCCAGGCTGATGCCGAGCAGTCCCGCCGAGCGCCGGACGATGGAGCGCAGCGCGTCAGTGTCGTAGAAGTCGAGTTGGGCGGTGAAGCCGAAGCGGTCGCGCAGCGGGCCTGGCAGCAGGCCGGCGCGGGTGGTGGCGCCGACCAGGGTGAACCGCGGGATCTCCAGCGGAATCGCGGTGGCACCAGGGCCTTTGCCGACCACCACGTCGACCCGGAAGTCCTCCATGGCCAGGTACAACATCTCTTCGGCCGGACGCGACATCCGGTGGATCTCGTCGAGGAAGAACACCTCGCCCTCGGTCAGTCCGGACAGGATCGCGGCCAGGTCACCGGCGTGCTGGATCGCCGGGCCGGACGAGATCCGGATCGGTGAGGACAGCTCGGCGGCGATGATCATCGCCAGGGTCGTCTTGCCGAGCCCCGGCGGCCCCGACAGTAGGACGTGGTCGGGCACCGAGCCGCGGTGCCGGGCGGCGTCCAGGACCAGGCCGAGCTGGTCGCTGACCCGGGGCTGGCCGGCGAACTCGGCCAGGCTGCCGGGCCGCAGCGCAGATTCGGCCTGCGCTTCCCCGTCGTGGGCGTGCGGGTCCATCACCTCGTCGGATTCGTCGCTCACCGTGTCGGCCCTCACTTGGCCAGGCTCCGGAGCGCGGCCCGCATCAGCACCGCCACCGGCGTGGCGGGGTCGTCGTCGACCAGCGGTGCGACCGTGTCGCAGGCCTTGTCGGCGTCGCGGGCCGACCAGCCCAGCCCCTCCAGACCGCCCTTGACCTGGTCGCGCCAGTGCGCCTGCGCCGCGGCGGTGGACGTCGCCGCGCTGGTCACCGCGGCGAGCGCGTTGATCTTGTCCTTGAGTTCGATCACCAGCCGCTGGGCACCCTTCACGCCGATGCCTGGCACCTTGGTGAGTGCCGGGATGTTCTCGGACGCGATCGCGGCCCGTAGGGCGTCCGGACTGAGCACCGAGACGACCGCCTGAGCGAGCTTGGGGCCGATCCCGCTGGCCGATTGGACGAGTTCGAAGCAGTCCCGCTCGTCGGCGTCGACGAAGCCGTAGAGGGTGAGCGAGTCCTCGCGGACCACCAGGGACGTGGCCAGCGTCGCGGGTTGGCCGATCCGTACCGCGGACGCCGTCGCCGGGGTGCACTGGGCCCGGACCCCGAACCCGTTCAGGTCGAGGATCACCCAGGTGGCGCCGGCGGCGACCACCGTGCCGCTGAGTTGGGCGATCATGCGCCCCTCCGGTGCTGACGTCGTTCGGCCTCGACCGCGGCCGCCAGCCGGGCCTGTCCGGCACCGCGCCACAGCTGGCAGACCGCGAGCGCGACCGCGTCGGCCGCGTCGGCGGGTTTGGGCGCTTCCGCGAGCCGGAGCACCCGGGTCACCATCGCTCCGATCTGGGACTTGTCGGCCCGGCCGGAGCCGGTGATCGCGGCCTTGACCTCGCTCGGCGTGTGCTGCCGGACCGGAATCCGGTGCCGGGCGGCGACCAGCAGGGCGATCCCCGCCGCCTGCGCGGTTCCGATCACCGTCATCGTGTTGTGCTGGCTGAACACCCGCTCGACCGCGACCACGTCGGGCCGATGCCGTCCGATCCACTCTTCCAAGCCGGCCTCAATGGCCAGCAGCCGCAGCGGCAGCTCGGCGTCGGTCGGGGTGCGGATCACGCCGGCCTCGACCAGCGCCGGCGTGCGGCCGACTACGCCGTCCACCACCCCGATGCCGCAGCGGGTCAGGCCCGGGTCGACCCCCAGAACACGCATTCCGATGAACTCCCCGGTCAGCCGAACAGATGTTCGGATATTAGCAATACCCGGCCGTCGGAGCGGGAACCCGCCGGGCGTGCCGCTTGATCAACGCTGGGTGGCGGCGAAGCGGTCGAAGTCGTCCTTGTAGGTGCCGATGGCGGTGCCCTGGGTCCATACCAGCCGGCCCTTCCGGGCCGCGTCGAAGCCGATCACCTGGGTCGAGTGGGTCACTTCGTAGCCGCCGTCCGGGGTCTTGGTGGTGCCCTCGATCACCACGCCCATGGTGGCGGCGACCTTCTTGATCTCGTCCAGGGACGCGGTCAGGCCGATGAAGGTGGGGTCGAACCGGGCCAGGTACGCCTTCAGCACGTCGGGGGTGTCCCGGGCCGGGTCGGTGGTGATCAGCAGCACCTGGATCTTGCCGCGGGTCTCGGCGCTCACCCGGTTCAGTGCGCTGGCCAGGTCGGACAGCGTGGTCTTGCAGATGTCCGGGCAGTTCGTGTAGCCGAAGAACACCACCACGACCGGCTTGTCGCTGCCGGTGCGGAGCTGGAACTTCTGCCCGGTCGAGTCGGTCAGCGTCGCGTCCGGCATGGTGTACGGCTGCGTCAACTCGGCGCCGCCGTAGGTCTTCGCGGGGGGGCTGCCGACCGGACGCACGTCAGCGGCCGGCGAGCCGCAGGCCGCCAGTGCGACCGTGGCCACGCCGGCGACGACCATCCGAGCCAGCCGCCTCATCGCCGGACGCCGGCCGCCAGGTCGGAGAGCAGCGCGGTCAGTCCGGTCAGGTCACCCGGTGTGCCGGCCTCGTCGGCGGCCAGCATCTCCTTCACGAACGCCGACCCGACGATCGCGGCGTCGGCGAAGCTCACCACGTCGGCCGCTTGGTCGCCGGTGGAGATGCCGAGGCCGACACCGACCAGGGTGTCCGGGGCGAGGGCGCGGATCCGGGCCACCAGTTCCGGCGCGGCTGAGGACGTCTGGGTGCGGGTGCCGGTGACCCCCATCACCGCGGTTGCGTACATCCAGCCTCGGCAGGCGTTCGCGGTGGCGACGATCCGCTCATCGGTGGACGACGGCGAGACCAGGAAGATCCGGTCCAGCCCGTGCGCCTCGGAGGCCTCGAACCAGTCGGACGCCTCGTCCGGCACCAGGTCGGGAGTGATCAGGCCCGCTCCCCCGGCGGCGGCCAGGTCGCGGGCGAAGGCGTCCACCCCGTAGCGGTCGACCAGGTTCCAGTAGGTCATCACCACCGGCGTGGTGCCGGTGTTCGCCACGGTTTCGACGGCGGCGAAGACGTCGCGGGTCCGGACGCCGCGCTCCAGTGCCCGGGTGCCGGCCCGCTGGATCACCACGCCGTCCATCACCGGATCGGAGTACGGCATCCCGATCTCGATCAGGTCGGCGCCCGGCTGATCGCCCTCGCCGCACAGCGCGCGCAGCACGTCCAGCGAGCCGGCCACGTCGGGATAGCCGACCGGGTAGTAGGCGACCAGCGCTTTGCGACCCTCGTCGATGGCGCGCTGGAACGCCTGCCCCGAGATGCCCGCGCTCACTTGTCCCCTCCGACGCTGGCGTCGGCCGAGCCGTCCAGGCCGAACCACTTGATCGCCGTGTCGACGTCCTTGTCGCCGCGTCCGGACACGCAGACCACGATGATCGGCTGCGCGTCGGGATACTTGGCGGCGACCCGTTTGCCCAGCCGGATCGTTCCGGCCAGGGCGTGCGCGGACTCGATGGCCGGCATGATGCCCTCGGTCCGGGTCAGCAGTTGCAGGGCCTCCATCGCCTCGGCGTCGGTGACCGGCTCGTAGCTCGCCCGTCCGGTCTTCGCCAGCCAGGAGTGCTCGGGACCGACGCCCGGGTAGTCCAGGCCCGCCGAGATCGAGTGCGACTCCAGGGTCTGGCCGTCCTCGTTCTGCAGAATGTAGGTGCGCATGCCGTGCAGCACGCCCACCGAACCGCCGTAGATGGCGGACGCGTGCCGTCCGGTCTCGACGCCGTCGCCGCCGGCCTCGAAGCCATACAGCGCGACGGTCGGGTCGTCGATGAAGTCGGCGAACATGCCCATCGCGTTCGAGCCGCCGCCGACGCAGGCGGTGACCGCGTCGGGCAGCCGTCCGTAGCGCTCCAGCACCTGTGCCTTGGCCTCGGTGGAGATCACCCGCTGCAGCTCGCGGACCATCTTCGGGAACGGGTGCGGGCCGGCCACCGTACCGATCAGGTAGTGCGTGTCGTCGACCCTGGCGACCCACTCACGCATGGCGTCGTTCATCGCGTCTTTCAGCGTCTGACTACCGGATTCGACGGCGATCACCTCGGCGCCGAGCAGCTGCATCCGGGCGACGTTGAGCGCCTGTCGGTCGGTGTCGACCTTGCCCATGTACACCCGGCATTCCAGTCCGAGCAGGGCGGCGGCGGTCGCGGTGGCGACGCCGTGCTGGCCGGCCCCGGTTTCGGCGATCACCCGGGTCTTGCCCATCCGCTTGGTCAGCAGCGCCTGGCCGAGCACGTTGTTGATCTTGTGCGAGCCGGTGTGGTTCAGGTCCTCGCGCTTGAGCAGCACGATCGCGTTGCCGCAGTGTTCGGCGAACCGCTTGGCCTCGGTCAGCGGCGTGGGGCGTCCGGAGTAGTCGCGGCGCAGATCGTCCAACTCGCGCCAGAAGGTCTCGTCACCCATCGCCTTGTCGAACTCAGCCTCCAGTTGGGCGAGTGCGGCGTACAGCGCTTCGGGGACGTACTTGCCCCCGAAGATGTCGTAATGCCCCGCGGCATCGGGTAGCGACACGATCAATCCTGTTCTCGTTGGGTGCGGACGCCCCACTCTACGCACGCGGGTCCGACAAAATCGGAACCTCTCGACGCGCGACCTCCCCACGGTCCTCCCGGACTTCTACCATCGTGGGCATGAAGCTGGAGGGTCTATGCACCCTGGAGATCGCCTATGTCGGCCCGTTCCATCTGGCTCGCCCGTACGGGAACGAGTCCGGCCTCGGCTGGGGTCGCGGCGAGGGCACGGCCTCCGGCGATCGGCTGTCCGGACGCGTGGAGTGGTCCAACCATCCCGCTCGCCGCGGGGACGGCGCGATGCTGCCGAACACGCGTGGGGTGATCGTCACCGACGGCGGCGCGACCGTGCTGTTCGAGCTGACCGGACGGACCGTGTTCGTCGATAGTGCCGGCGAGCAGGTCGGCCGGCAGGTGATGATGATGCTGCTCGAGAGCGAGGACGACGACTACCGCTGGCTGAACGACGCGGTCGCGATCTGCGAGGGACGGATCGATCCGGTGCGGACGTCCGCGCGGATCGAGGTCTATCTCTGCATCACCGAGTTCTGACGATCCGGCGCCAGCCGCCGGCCCGGTTGTTCGCGATGATAGCCCGGAACAGCGCGAGCAACGCGTCCTCGTCGAGTCGCGAGTCTGCGTACAACTGAATCGAGCGGGCCGTGGCGTTGCCGTGACCCTGGTTGATCAGCCCGGCGGGATCGGGGGCGATCGGGTCGTAGATGAACACGTTGAGGTGGTCCTTGGTGCCCATCAGTGCGCAGATATTTCCCTGCAAGACGAAGTACGGCAGCCGGGTTCGCTTGATCGTCTCCTCCACCTCGGCATCGGCGTCATGAACCAGGGCACGGACGCGCACCGCCAGTTCGGCCTGCCAGGGCGGCAGCGTGGCCAGGTAGTCGTCCACCCGCGGGTCGGTGTGCGAAGTCATCGGCAACCTCCAAGCGTCATCTCCAGGTCGAGTGTGCGGTGTCCGTCAATCCCTGCGGTGGCCCGACCACCTGCCCAATCGTGGTCGCAGGCTTCCGAACGAACCAGCTCGAACGGCGCTCATCAACGAAGTGACCAAGAGAACCGTCCCCAGCATGCGAATCTCGAACGTCGGGGACGGTTCTAAAAGTTCGAAACTCGAACGAGAAGAACCGTCCCCGGGCGTTCGCCTAGGAGCCGGCCAGCGATGAAGTCGGCGACCGCGCGGTGCGGATCGCCGTGTTTGACCAGGGCCTCGCCGACGAGGATCACGTCTGCGCCGGCGTCGGATACCCGTCGGACGTCGGAGACCGTCAGGATGCCGGATTCGGCCACCTTGACCACGTCGTCCGGGATCAGCCCGACCAGCTTTTCGAACTGGGCGAGGTCGACCTCGAGGGTCTGCAGGTTGCGGTTGTTCACCCCGATCAGGGACGCCCCGGCGGCCGTCGCACGACGGGTCTCCTCGGCGGTGTGCACCTCGACGAGTGCGGTCAGACCGAGCATCTTCGCGGTCGCCATCAGGTCCGCCAGTTCTTGGTCGGTTAGTGAGGCCACGATCAGCAGTGCCAGATCGGCTCCCGCGGCGCGGGCCTCCCACAGCTGATAGTCGGTGACGATGAAGTCCTTCCGGAGCAGCGGGGTGTCCACCGCGGCCCGGACGGCCTCCAGGTCGGCCAGCGATCCGCCGAACCGGCGGCGTTCGGTGAGCACCGAGATCGCGGACGCCCCGCCTGCGGCGTATTCAACGGCTAGCGCGGCCGGGTCGGGGATGTCGGCCAGCGCACCCTTGCTGGGGCTGGCCCTTTTCACTTCGGCGATCACCGCCAGCGGCCACGCCCGGAAGGCGGGCATCGGGTCGCGGGGGGCGTCCATCCCGGCGACGACGGCGGCAAGTTCGTCCAGGCTGCGGCGGGCACGACGCTGCTCGAGATCCTCGCGGACACCGGCGACGATCTCGTCGAGAACTCCCATACTCAGGCCTGGCCCATGCCCATCTTGCTCATGATTCCGCCGACCACGGCGCCGAGCAGGATGATCGCGACTGACACCCAGACCAGCAGCCAGTTGGGGCCCATCAGGAAGGCGGCGGTGCCGAGCAGGAAGCCGACGCCGGAAACCGCGCTGCCGGCCCACGCCGCCGGCGTGCGACCGTGGTGGTAATGCTTGCCGCTGCTGCTGGCCATGAGCCGCTCCTGCCGTGTTCGCTGAACTAGGGGCCCTATTCTGTCGGGTCCGGACGCCGTTCGCCAGCGCCGCCACGCTCGGGTTCGGAGGTCGGGTCGTCCCCGGCGTCCAACGCCTTCCAGGCGTCCATCGCCGGATCCGGGGTCGCGGACGTCTGCCGCGCCGGCGGCGGACCGGCGAACTGAGCCAGCGCGGCCGCCACCGCCAGGAGGGCCGCGCCGCCGAGATAGCACCAGCGCCAGGGGGTCGCCGCCAGGGTCAGCGCGTCGCCCAGGGTGCTGCCCGGCAGCGCCGGCACGGTGGCTGTGATCGCGACCGCGATACTGCCGGCACCGAGAAGCGCGACCAGCGCCAGCACCAGCCGCCTGGACCAGCCCCGGAGCCAGCCGCCGAGGAAAGTGCCGGCGGCCGCGGCCAGCATCAACGCCAACGCCGAGCCTGAGGTCGCCTGTCCGCCGGTGACCGAGGCGCGCTCCCCCGCCGACCACCAGGGCTGGGTGGCGCTGAGCAGGGCGAACGCACAGCCGAGCCAGAGTCCAACCGTCGCGAGCCGGCGCACGTCAGCTCCGGTCGAGGCGGCGCACCCGGTGCGCACCCTCGACGGCGCGGATCACCGCCGCGGCCTTGTTCCGGACCTCGAGCTCCTCGTTGTGCGGAATCGAGTCGGCGACGATGCCCGCCCCGGCCTGGACGTGGGCCACACCGCCGGTCAGCACCGCCGTCCGGATCGCGATCGCGACATCGGAGTTGCCGGCGAAGTCGAAATACCCGACCCCACCGCCGTACAGGCCCCGGCGAGACACCTCCAGTCCGTCGATGATCTCCATCGCCCGCACCTTCGGCGCCCCCGACAGCGTACCGGCCGGGAAGCAGGACAGCGTGACGTCGAGCGCCGTCCGGCCGGGCGACAACTCGCCGATCACCGCGGCCTCCAGATGCATGATGTGGCTGTAGCGGCGCACCTTCATGAACTCGACCACCTCGACCGATCCCGGACGGCACACCCGGCCCAGGTCGTTGCGGCCCAGGTCGACCAGCATCAGGTGCTCGGCCCGCTCCTTGGGGTCGGCCAGCAGTTCGGCCTCCATCGCGGCGTCCTCCGCCGCCGAGCCTCCGCGGGGCCGGGAACCGGCGATCGGATGGGTCTCGGCGTTGCCGTTGCTGACGGTGACCAGCGCCTCGGGGCTGGAGCCGACCACGGCCAGACCGGGCAGCCGCAGCAGGTAGAGGTACGGACTCGGGTTGGTGCGCCGAAGGATCCGGTACACGTCGAGCGGGTCGGCGTCGGTGTCGATGTCGAAGCGCTGGCTGGGCACGATCTGGAAGGCTTCACCGGCCTTGATCTCCTCCACCGCCGCGACCACCGCCGTCTCATACTCCTGGGGTGTGCGCTGCCGTCGGATCTGTGGCGGTTCGGACGCCGGATCGACCACAGCGACCGCGGGAGCCAGCGGCTCGGTCAGTTGTGCCGCCATCGCGAGGACGCGGTCGCGGGCGTCCGCCCAGGCCTCGTCGGCGCGCTCAGCGGAATCGTCGAAGTTGAACGCGTTCGCCAGCAGCCACACCTCGCCGGTGTGGTGGTCGAGGATGGCCATGTCGCTGACCATCATCATCACCAGCTCGGGCAGCTTGAGATCGTCGGTGTTGCCGTCGGGCAGCACCTCGAGCCGCCGGACGACGTCGTAGGCCAGGTAGCCGACCATTCCCGAGGTGAGCGGCGGCAGGGTGTCGTCGGCTGGGGTGTGCAGGATCCGCAGGGTTTCGGCGAGCACCTGCAGCGGATCGCCGCCGGTCGGCAGGCCTTCCAGGGGGCGTCCGGTCCAGTGCGCCTCGCCATCGGATTCGGTCAACGTGGCCACCGAATGGACGCCGACGAACGACCACCGCGACCACATCCCGTTGTCGGCCGATTCGAGCAGGAAGGTGTGGTCGCGATCGCCGCACAGCCGGTGGTAGAGCCCGACGGCAGTCAGATCGTCGGCCAGCAGCCGGGTGTGGACCGAGATCACCCGCCGTGCGCGGGCCATCTCCAGGAACTCCTCCAGGTCGGGGGTCACCGGCAGGTCGGGGGTCACGTGCAGGCTGGTCATCGGCCCTCCTCGGCCAGCAGGGTTCGGTCGGTGAAACAGCTTGTGGTGCCGGTATGGCAGGCCGGGCCGGTCTGGTCGACCAGCACCAGCAGGGTGTCGCCGTCGCAGTCCAGCGATACCTGACGGACGTGCTGGGTGTGGCCCGAGGACTCGCCCTTCACCCAGTACTCGCGGCGGCTGCGCGACCAGTAGGTGCCGCGCCGGGTTGCCAGCGTGCGGGCCAGTGCCTCGTCGTCCATCCAGGCCAGCATCAGCACCTCGTGCGAGGTGGCGTCCTGAACGACGGCAGGCACCAACTGGTCGGGGTTGCGCTTGAGCCGCGCGGCGACGGCGGGGTCGAGACTCACCCGGTCATTGTGTCAGGGCGTCCCACTAGGCTGAGCCAATGCCGTCCGTCGTGAACGACCGAGCCAGGGCCGAACGTGCCCACACCTGCGATGCCCTGCTGGCGGTCGGGCCGACCGCACCGACCCTGTGCGAGGGCTGGACGGCGTCCGATCTGGCCGCACATCTCTACATCCGTGACAACGAGCCGAGCAACGCCATCGGCGCGCTGGTGCCAATGTTCGCCGACCGCCTCGACTCCCGGATGACCGAGCTGAAGAGCGGCGACTACGCCGACCTGGTCGAGAAGGTCCGCCGCGGGCCGTCCAAGTGGTCGCTGTTCGCCGTCCCTGCTGTGGACGCCGTCGCCAACGGTGTGGAGTTCCTGATCCACGGCATGGACGTCCGGCGCGCCAACGACCTGCCCGAACCGGACCGCGACGAGGAGTTCCAATCCTGGGCCTGGTCCCAACTCGCCCGGGTCGGCAAGCTGACCCTGGGCCGGCCGCCGGTCGCGCTAGCGCTGGAATGGTCCAGACGCCCCGAGCGAGTGGTCCGGGTGGGCAGCGGCAACCGGGTGGTCAGCGTGATCGGCGAACCGACCGAACTGCTGCTCTATGCCTTCGGACGCCGAACCGCGGCCGACGTCCGCTATGTCGGGCTGGAATCGGCCGTCGATGAAGCGCGCCGCTGACCCCACCAGCGACAGATCCCGCTCAGGCCGTCACCGAGCGACACCAAAGCGCTACGTGCAGCATTAGGACAGCCAGGAGCGCCGCAAACGTCAGCGCCACGCGAGCCCAGGCGATCAGGATGCCCACGCCGAATATTCCCACAAACATCCGAAGGCGATAGCCGACATGGCCGAAAGACCGGGCGGCTCGTCGCTGTCGGCCGAGAGCCCTGAGTCCAGCACGACCAGAAAGTTGAGTCTTCGCCCCACCACAATTGAGTCTAGCCAGTCGCGGGACCAGCCCGGAATGTGAAAGATCACGAGCTTTCGTATGCATCCATACTTCGGGAGCCGAGCACCTCTCGAGGCTTCAAGGTCTGTCCATGCCAGTATCGCGAGCGCACGCGAAGCGACGGGCATCGCACTTAACGGAAGAAGCCCCCGCGAGAGCCGTGATCGCCACTACAGCAATGTTGGGAGTGAGGCTTTCCGACATGGTTTGTCACCAGGAGCCAACCACGACGGTACCTCAGCGCGCACACCAGAGGACGACGCAACCGAAGACCAGAACGAACCGCCCCCCATCCCGCTGCCAAGTCATCGACTAATACACTCGTCGAGGGAAGCTTACACAACCACAAGCGCATATCCCGAAAGACAGACGGCTATCGGCCAAATTCAGAGACAGTCCGAGGAAATCGACCCAGGTCAACCACGCACTCTCGCACGCCAGTTAGCTAGGCTGCGATAAGTACGGGCACTAATTCGGAGTACGCTTCTCAAATAGCAACGTTCAACAAAGAGTTTGCTTCGCGACTTCAGATTCCCCGAGGTGGCTCATCGGAATCGACCTGCGGATCATAGACGACTAGCCCGAAGCCCCCTGCAACATACGCAAGATCCTCTAAAGACGACCTCACTTCACCCAACAGCAACGAGGCCATCAGCACCCCACCCGTTGTCCGTTTAGGTGGCCAGGTTGCGAAAGGGCTCTCCTCACGGCGAGCGATCTCTCAATGCACGAATAGACAAGTTTTGGAATGAGTCCGGAGGCGGGGTCACGATATCATCGCCGGCCAGATCCATATCGCCGACGCACCCCGAGCGTTGATAGATATAGAGGTCCCGGCTCAAACCAGCCTCGCCAGGAAAGTAGATACGATGAACGGAATACCAAATTCTACAACCTTGCGCAACTGGATGTCATCCATCACGTACACTTGCTCACCGCCACCTTCAAGCATCCAGCGAAGGCGACTGCCGGAGATCCGGAGGCTTGACGTTGCCGCGCTGCTCTGAAGGATGTGCCTGTCGACCTCGTAGTCAAGGCGGATCGGCCGCCCACCAGCTCCCCTGACACGGATGGACTTCGAGTAGTCTGAAGTTTCCATAATAGGAACAACCCAATCGCTCGAATCGTTGCGATACCAGAGAATGTTACGGCGCCTCGGCCCGTCTGCCACCCATGCATGATAACCCGCCATCATCCGTTGATCGACCCAGACCACCCTCTTCTCAAATTCGTCTGTGGTGGCTCGGACGAGTTCTCCCATATAGGCCTCACGTACCATGCTTTCGACCTCTTATCTAAATCCACTTGAGTCGCATCGTTCGCACCTTGATCATGCTCGGCGTGGGCTTCGCCCCGACTCCTGGCTGAACCTGATCGAGGTCTGTTCGGCATCATCGAACGCCAAGCCATCAACCGCGGAACCTTCACCTCTGCCCGCGACCCTACCAACGAGTTCCGGGCGTTCATCAACGGCTAGAACCGACGTGAGCACCCTTTCATCTGCACCAAACCCCGACCAGATCCTCACCAGCATCAACCACAACGTAACACGTCACATCGATGACCAACCGGCTCTAGGAGAACCCGCCCGCCAGTAGACCCGGGGCGTTCACCACAGCCTGTTCCGCGCTCCACGTTGCCGTTGACCTCAAGACATGGAAGGCTACCGGCGTTGTCGAGCTCCGCGTCTATTGCCCGGGGCATTTCACCTGAGAGGATCGGATTCGAAGTCATCGAATTCAAGGGGCTCTATGCGGACTCGGCGTGCAGCCAACCTGATCCCCTGGCGAAGCGCCCTCATCGCGGTCAGGTCAGGATCGACATCCGCTATCTCGTCCGCCTTGAAGACAAGAAACGCGTAACAGTCACCCCGGCGAAAGACGGCCTCGGATTGATAGTCTCCACCGGGTGCGTCCACCTCGATATGAATATATAGACGACCCCGCCCTTGTGCACGCCACCACTCACCAATGATCGGCGCATACCGATGGAGCCTCAGCCACGCCTGGCGTAGACCCTTGGGCGCCAAGTCGGGTGAGTTACCCACGTCTCGGCTCATCCGGGCGTAAGATTCCATTTGAAATCCTCGGCTTTATTTCGAACACGACGGGGATAAAGGAGAATCGCCAACGCAAGCACCAACCAGCACCAAAGAAGAGACAAACTCAAACGATGGTGCAGCCAACAATCCATCAATCAGCGCGACAACGGTGACACGCGAATCAAACCAGACCAGCCCCAACCACGCAACCCCAAGCCGATAAATTCCCAGAACTTGCCGGCGCTGAGGAGCCGTCCCACAGGCGGCGACCCAGTGTCACTCGCCCGATCTGAGCACTGTCAGTCGGCGCACAGACCAGCAGCTCCCGAACGCGGCCAGCACTCCGGTCAGGTCGGCGAGCACGTCGAAGAGGTGTGTCCTTCCGTCCGGACGGTGGGACACACCTTAATACCGGCCAGTATCGGCCGCAAACGTAAATACGTCACCGCGATAAGCCGCTAGAGGCATCGAGTTCAAGCGGCTGAATGCGAACCCGCCGGGCGGCCAAGTCGATTCCTTCTTGCAGCGCGTTGATCGCAGTCGCTCTTGGGTCTTCCTGAGCAAAGACATCAGCCTTGATCACCACAAACACATACATGTCACCCCGAATAGAGGACGCCTTCGACCTATATTCACCATGTGGCTCATCCACCTCAACGAGAATATACAGCGGTCCACGTCCGTGATTTTGCCACCAGTCTCCGATGGTCAATTCAAATCGAGCAAGAGAGTTCCACTCCCGTTCGAACTCTGGCGTGGCGAGTTCTGGATAGAGACTCAGATCACGGGTTATATGCGCCACCCTCTTCATGGTGATTCGTCCCTTCTGAAGCCTTCAGATGTATTTCCGGATGTCTATTTGCATGAGAACCACTGACCTCGTGGGCAAAATCCGCGATGAGTGACTGAACCGAATCCCCACACGCCATGCGCCAATACAGACAACCAACCAGCACAAAAGCAGAGACCAGCTCAAACGGGGGTGCAAGCCAACAATCCATCAACCACACGCGACAACGGTGACACGCGAAGCAAACCAGACCACCACCCAACCACGCAACCCCAAACCCAAAAAATTCTCAAAATCGCTGGCGCTGAGGACCGTCCTACAGACGGCGACCCAGTGTCACTCGCCCGCGGATCTGAGGACTGTCGGGCGGCGCACAAACCAGCAGAACCCGAACGCCGCCAGCACCCCGGTTAGGTCGGCCAGCGCGTCCAACGGGTCGCCATCGCGTCCGGGCAGCCACACCGACTGCACGATCTCGCTGATCACGGCGTGGGCGGCGAACAACGCGAGCGGCCACCAGCGCCGGGCGATCAGCACCGCCAGCGACGTGGGGATCGCGAAACCGAGGAAGTGCAGCACCTTGTCGGAGTTGGGGAACCATTCGACCGCACCAGGCTCACCGGGAGCGTAGAGGCCGTAGAAATGGGCCAGCAGGGCGACGACCAGAGCCGTCCACAACCCGATGCCGAGCCAGCGCCGACCCGCGGACCGATCGACTGCTGCCGCGGGCGAAATCGCGGTATCGGCGATCGGGGAGTCACTGGTGTGCACCGAGCAAGTCTGCCAGCCGTGAGCCAGCGCGCGCTGACCGAAATTCCGGCCATGGCGAGGACCGCTGCGCAACGCTGAAAGAATCAGCCCATGCGCGTCTACAACTTCTCCGCCGGTCCCGCGATGCTGCCCGAGCCCGTCCTGCAACAGGCCAAGGACGAGTTGCTGGACTGGAACGGCTCCGGCATGTCGGTGATGGAAGTCTCGCACCGCAGCAAGGAGTTCATCGCCTGCGCCGAGCACGCCGAAGCCACCCTGCGCGCCATCATGGGCATCCCGGAGAACTACCAGGTGCTGTTCCTGCAGGGCGGTGCCTACGGGCAGTTCGCCGCCGTCCCGCTCAACCTGGCCGCCGACGGCGCGCCGGCCGACTACCTGAGCACCGGCGACTGGTCGGCCAAAGCGGTCGTCGAAGCCAAGAAGTACGTGACGCCGCGGGTGATCGCCGACGAGAAGGCCGGCAACTACACCCGGGTGCCGGCCCAGGGCTCCTACCAGGTCGGCGCCGACGCCGCCTATCTGCACTACACCCCGAACGAGACCATCCGCGGGGTCGAGTTCGGCTACGTGCCGGACGCCGGCGACGTCCCGCTGGTGGCCGACCTGAGCTCGACGATCCTTTCCCGGCCGGTGGACGTGTCACGGTTCGGGCTGATCTATGCCGGCGCGCAGAAGAACATGGGGCCGTCCGGCATGTGCGTGGTGATCGTCCGCGACGACCTGCTGGAGCGGGCGCGTCCGACTACCCCCGCGGTGTGGAGCTATGCCCAGATGGCGGCCAACGGCTCGATGCTGAACACCCCGCCCACCTTCGGCTGGTACCTGCTCGGCCTCGTCTACGACTGGGTGCAGGCCCAGGGCGGGCTGCCGGCGATGGAGCAGCGGAACAAGGCCAAGGCCGACGCGCTGTACGGGTTCCTCGACGCGTCCGACTTCTACAGCAACCCGGTCCAGCCGGACAGTCGCTCGTGGATGAACGTGCCGTTCCTGATCGCCAAGCCCGAACTCGAGAAGACCTTCGTCGCCGAGGCGGCGCAGGCCGGTCTCACCAACCTCGCCGGCCACCGCAGCGTGGGTGGCATGCGGGCCAGCATCTACAACGCCATGCCGCTGGAAGGCGTCCTGGCCCTCATCGACTTCATGAAGGAGTTCGAGCGCAGCAACGGCTGACGCCTCGCCATCACCATGCCTTTTCGCATTCGCACCCTGAACGCAATCAGTCAGGCCGGACTTTCCCGGCTGCCCGGCGACCGTTACCTGGTCGGCCATGACGTCACCCAGCCGGACGCGCTGCTGCTGCGCTCCACCAGCCTGCACAATCAGCCGGTCGAGCCGTCGGTGCTGGCGGTGGCACGCGCCGGCGCCGGCACGAACAACATTCCGATCCCCGCCTACTCGGCGCTCGGCATCCCCGTGTTCAACACCCCCGGGGCCAACGCCAATGCGGTGAAAGAGCTTGTCGTGGCCGGATTGTTCCTGGCCGCGCGGAACATCGTGGACGCCGCAGCATTCGCCCACCGGCTCGACGGCGATCACGCCACCATGGACAAGCTGGTCGAGGCGGGCAAGAAGAACTACGTCGGGTTCGAACTGCCCGGGCGCACCCTCGGCGTGATCGGTCTGGGCGCCATTGGCGTCGAGGTCGCCAACGTGGCGTTGTCGCTGGGCATGAACGTCCTCGGGTACGACCCGGGGATCACCGTGCAACATGCCTGGGCGCTGTCGTCCCAGGTCGAACACGTCACGTCCCTCAACGACGTGCTCAAGCGCTCGGACATCGTCACTGTGCACGTCCCCCTGGTCGCGGCCACCAAGGGGCTGATCGGCGCCGAGCAGTTCGCCGCGATGAAATCGTCCGCGGTGCTGCTCAACTTCGCCCGTGGCCCGATCGTGGACGAGCCGAGCCTGCTCGCCGCTCTCGAGAGCAACCAGATCCGCGGCTACGTGTGCGACTTCCCCACCCCGACGCTGAACAAGCGGCCCCGGGTGGTCACCCTGCCGCATCTGGGGGCGTCCACCAATGAGGCCGAGGAGAACTGCGCCCGGATGGCGGCCGACCAGCTGCGCTGGTACCTCGAGGACGGCACGATCCAGAACTCGGTGAACTTCCCGGATGCCCGGCTGCCGCGCGGTGCGAACACCCACCGGTTGGCGATCGCCAACAGCAACGTGCCGAACATGGTGGGCCAGATCTCCACCATGCTGGCCGACGCCGGACTGAACATCTCCGACCTGCTGAACAAGTCCAGAGGCGACCTCGCCTACACCTTGGTGGACGTCGAGGGCACCGTGCCCGCAGGGCTGCTGGAGCGGATCCGCAGCATCGGCGGGGTGCTCTCCGCGCGGCTGTTGTGAGGCTTGGCGGAACCCCCTTAGGCAAGGCTTTCCTGCCTTGTCAACGCACGTTCGCTGAGTAGCGTGAGCGGCATGAACGCGACCGATTCCAGCTTCATGGGGCTGCTGCAGGCCCAAGTTCGCAACGAGTTCTCCGCAAGCCAGCAGTACATCGCGGTGGCGGTGTGGTTCGACGCCAAGGACCTACCCCAGTTGGCCGCGCACTTCTACCGCCAGTCGGTGGAAGAGCGCAACCACGCGATGATGCTGGTCCAATACCTCCTCGACCGCGACGTGCATCCGCTGATCAGAGGCCTGGACGACCCGCTGACCGACTTCGACTCGGTGACCGCCCCGATCGCGCTGGCACTGCGCCAGGAGAAGGAGGTCACCGGCCAGATCGAGGCCCTCTTCCGAGCCGCCAGAGCCGAGGAGGACGCCCTCGGCGAGCAGTTCATGCTGTGGTTCCTCAAGGAACAGGTCGAAGAGGTGTCGTCGATGTCCACGCTGCTAGCGGTCGCCGAACGCGCCGGCGACAACTGGTTCCATCTGGAGGAGTTTCTGGCCCGCGAGGCGGTCGGCGATTCCGGCCAGGACGCCTCCGCACCCGAGGCGGCCGGCGGAGCGTTGTAGCCCGCGGTCACTGGGGACGGTTCTCCCGGTCACCGGGGACGGTTCTTTCGGTCACCGGGGACGGTTCTTTCGGTCACCGGGGACGGTTCCCTTGGTCACCGGCTCGGACAGAGTCGGCCGGAGTCGGGAGATTGACAACACCCGCGGTCGGTCGGGCAACACTCCAGACAACACCGCCTGGGCAGGATGACGACGTCCTGTCCTGAAAGGTGCCGCCATGGAGTCCTTGATCGCCCTGCCCACTCATCACGAGCCCACCAAGAAGCCGAACCGTCACGGTCAGCCGTGGGTGATGTCCGACTACGAGCTGATGGTTCAAGGGGTGCGCGACGGGCTGGAGTTGCCGTCGCTCGCGTCCCGGATCGGCCGGGCAGAGAACGTGCTGCTGCCACGACTGCGCCGACTGCTGCCGGCGGCACAGCGCGAGTGCTACCCGGAGTTGGTGCTGGACGCCTTGCGCACGGCGCTGGCCGACGACACCTACGACTGGCGCCACGAGATGCTGTTGTCGCCGCCGATCATCCGCAATGAGATCGTCCGCTCCGGGCTGGACGGCCTCAGCGACGACCAGGTGGTCACCGTCGCCTACGCGTTGCTGGTCAGCGGTGGCGCCGAGGAATCCGCGCTGTTCGATCAGCTCTCCGAACGTCTCGCCTCCGACCGCCTGACGGACCGCTTGATCGAGATGCGGGCATGGCGAGCGGCCCGCTCGTCCCCATTCTCGATCGACGAGGACGCTGCCTGGGCGCACGCCAGCTACTGGGTGCGCGGTCGCGGCGGATATCGCAACTGGCACCACCGGCCCATGATCGAGCCCAGCTGGTAGGCGCCGGCTCGACGCCGATCAGGCGTAGTCGGCCAGCCAGGCACGGGGTGACCGGCCGACCCGCTGGTGAACACGCGGGAGAACGAACTGCTGGTGTACCCCAGTTCCGCGGCCACCTGGCTGATGGGCTTATCGCGGCGGAGCAGCCGTTGGGCGACCATGATTCCGCCAGCTGGTCAGGTAGTCGTGCGGCGTGCTGCCCACCACGTCGCTGAACAGGGCGGCGAACGCGCTGCGTGACATCTGCGCCGTCCGGCTCAACTCGGTCAGCGTCCAGCCATGCCGGGATCGGCGTGACCGCGGCCAGCGCTCGGGCGATCCTCGGGTCGGCCATGCCGCTCAGCAGACCGGGCGGCAACCCGAGCCGATCGGAGTTGTCGAGCAGCCAGCGCAACAGCTTGATCAGGGTGATCTCGAACAGCCGGTCGACGACGTGCCGATGGCCGCACCGGAACCACATCAGCATCGCGTTGGACGTCCCGGTCGACTTCCCCGCCGTCCCACTCTCGTCGGACGCCTGATCGCCCCCCGTTGGTCGTTGCGCTCACGGGGGACGGTTCTCGAGAGTTCGAATTTCGAACGTTGGGGGACGGTTCTACGCCGCGAGCCGTTCCCAAACGCGAGTTCGGGTCGGCCAGAACCGTTCCTGGGTCGAGGACCGGCCGAGTCGTGGAGGTGCCCACCTATGCGTGCCGCGAAAGTCGCGGTGAGCGAACGCTATGGTGTCCGGGACATTGGGTGGCCAAGGGAAATCTGTGCCCGCGATTCCGACCGACGACATCATTCCGGCGCTTGCTGCGATCGCCGACGAGGTGATCCTGCCTCGTTTTCAGGCACTTCACGACGGCGAGGTGGAAGAGAAGTCGCCCGGCGAACTGGTGACGATCGCCGATCGCGAGGCCGAGGTGCGGGTGGCGGACGTCCTGCGTGGCCTGCGTCCGGACGCCACGGTGATCGGCGAGGAAGCAGCGGCGGCCGACCCCGGCCTGCTCAATGCCCTGAAGACGGACGGCGCCTGCTGGCTGATCGATCCGCTGGACGGGACGCAGAACTTCGTGAACGGCCGTCCGGAGTTCGCGGTCATGGTTGCGTTGGTCGAAGCCGGACACACCGTCGCCTCCTGGATGTGGTCCCCGCTCGACCGGGTCGGATACGTGGCGGAGCGAGGTGCTGGCGCGTTCCGCAACGGCGTCCGGCAACACATCCCGCCCGCCCCGAACACAGTCAGCGAACTTCGTGGCGCGGTCCTCGGCAAGTTCCTGACTCCGCGGCAGCGGACGTCAACCGCGGAGGCGGCAACCCGGTTCCGGAAGATCGGGCCCGGACAATACTGCGCCGGCGTCGAATATCCGCTGATCGTGGCCGGATCGCAGGAGTTCGTCCGATTCCATCGCCTGCTGCCCTGGGATCACGCGCCGGGAACGCTCTATATGGAGGAAGCCGGCGGTTACATCCGGCGCTGGGACGGCACACCGTACTCACCGGGCACAAACGGAACCGGCCTCCTGGCGGCAACGGACGAAACGGTCTGGCGCCTGGTCCGAGGCGAGCTTGGCCGAGCACTGGATTGAGTTCTCCCTCTCCGGTGACCAAGAGAACCGTCCCCGGCGACCAAGAGAACCGTCCCCGGTGACCGAAAGAACCGTCCCCAGTGACCGAAAGAACCGTCCCCGGCGACCGAAAGAACCGTCCCCAGTGACCAAGAGAACCGTCCCCAGTGACCGAAAGAACCGTCCCCAGTGACCGAAAGAACCGTCCCCGGAGGTTAGCTGAGGCGTTCCAGGATCAGCTCGCGGACGCGTCCGGCATCGGCCTGACCACGCATCGCCTTCATCACCGCACCGATCAGCGCGCCGGCGGCCTGGACCTTGCCGTCACGGATGCGCTGCGCCACGTCCGGGTTGGCGCCGATCGCGGCGTCCACCGCCGCGGTGAGGGCACCGTCGTCGGACACCACGGCCAGGCCGCGCGCTTCGACCACCTCGGACGGCGAGCCCTCGCCGGCCAGGACACCGTCGATCACCTGGCGGGCCAGCTTGTCGTTGATCGTGCCGGCCTCGATCAGGGCCTGCAGTTCAGCCACCTGGCCAGGGGTGATGCCGACGTCCTCGAGCTCGACCCCGGCGGCATTGGCGCGCCGGGCCAACTCCCCCGACCACCATTTGCGGGCGGCCGACGGCGCGGCGCCGGCGTCCACGGTCTCGGCGATCAGGTCCAGCGAACCCGTGCCCAGCACGTCCCGCATCTCCAACTCGGTGAAACCCCACGCCGCGACCAGCCGGCGCCGTCGCTGTGCCGGCGGCTCGGGCAGGGTCAGCCGCAACTCCTCCACCCACTCCGGCGCCGGCGCCACCGGCACCAGGTCGGGCTCAGGAAAGTATCGATAGTCCTCGGCCTGCTCCTTGGAGCGTCCCGGCGAGGTCGAGCCGTCGTCCTCATGCCAGTGCCGGGTCTCCTGATGGACGCGTCCGCCCGAAGCGAGCACCTCACCCTGCCGCTGGATCTCGTAGGTCAGCGCCCGCTCCACCGAGCGCAGCGAGTTCACGTTCTTGGTCTCGGTGCGGGTGCCCAGCACGTCCGAACCGGACGGCGCCAGCGACACGTTCGCGTCGCAGCGCAGCGACCCCTGCTCCATCCGGACGTCCGAGACACCGAGGGCGCGCAACAGTTCGCGCAACTGGGTCATGTACGCCCGGGCCACCCTCGGCGCGGCCGCCCCAGTGCCCAGCACCGGCTTGGTGACGATCTCCATCAGCGGGACGCCGGCCCGGTTGTAGTCGAGCAGCGAGTATTCGGCGCCCTGGATCCGTCCGGTCGATCCCCCCACGTGGGTGAGCTTGCCGGCGTCCTCCTCCATATGGACCCGCTCGATCTCGATCCGGTAGGTCACGTCGTCGACCTCGACCTCCGTCCAACCGTCGAAGCAGATCGGCTCGTCGTACTGCGAGGTCTGGAAGTTCTTCGGCATGTCGGGATAGAAGTAGTTCTTCCGGGCGAACCGGCACCACTTCGCGATCGAACAGTTCAGCGCCAGGCCGATCCGGATCACCGATTCGACCGCCTTGGCGTTCACCACTGGCAGCGCGCCGGGCAGGCCGAGGCAGACCGGACAGGTCTGGGTGTTCGGCGCCGCGCCGAAGGCCGTCGAGCAGCCGCAGAACATCTTGGACGCCGTGTTCAGCTCGACATGCACCTCCAGCCCTAACGCGGGGTCATAGTCGGCCAGCACGTCCTCGTAGGCCATCAGAGTCACAGCGCTCCCCCGTTCTCGCGCGCCCAGAGCTGGTCGGTGAGCAACCCGCCCCAGCGGCCGGCGAGTTCCCGCTCCAGTGCGGCGCCCACCCGGTACACCCGATCGTCGGCGAGCACCGGCGCCATCACCTGGAAACCGACCGGCAAGCCGTCCTCGGGTGCCAGCCCGCACGGGAAGGAGCCCGAGGCGTTGCCGGCCATATTGGACGGAATGGTGCACAGGTCGGCCGCGTACATGGCCAGCGGGTCATCGCTGCGCTCGCCGATCCGGAACGCCGTCGACGGGGTGGACGGCGACACCAGCACGTCCACGGTCTCGAACGCCGCCTCGAAGTCGCGGGCGATCAGCGTCCGAGCCTTCTGCGCCGAACCGTAGTAGGCGTCGTAGTAGCCCGAGCTCAACGCATAGGTGCCGATGATGATCCGCCGCTTCACCTCGGCACCGAAGCCGGTGCCACGAGTGCGGGCCATCACTTCCTCGGCGCCCGCCGAGCCGTCGTCCCCGACCCGCAAGCCGTAACGCATGGCGTCGAAGCGGGCCAGGTTCGAAGACACCTCGCTGGGCATGATCAGGTAGTAGGCGCCCAGGGCGTAGCCGAAGTTGGGGCAGGACACCTCGACGATCTCGGCACCTGCGTCCTCGAGGGCTGCCAGCGCTTCACGGAAGCACTGTTCGACACCGGGTGCGTAGCCCTCGCCACCCAGTTCCTTCACCACGCCCAGCTTCATGCCGCGGACGTCGGCCCGCCGGGCGGCGGCGACCACGTCCGGCACCGGCGCGTCGATCGAGGTCGAGTCCATCGGGTCCCAGCCGGCGATCACCTGATGCAGCAGCGCGGTGTCGAGCACGGTGCGGCCACACGGACCCGGCTGATCCAGGCTGGACGCCATCGCGATCACCCCGTACCGGGAGGTGCCCCCGTAGGTGGGCTTCACCCCGACCGTTCCGGTGACCGACGCCGGCTGCCGGATCGAGCCGCCGGTGTCGGTGCCGAGCGCCAGCGGCACCTCGAAGGCGGCCAGCGCGGCCGCCGAACCACCGCCCGAGCCCCCGGGGATGCGTTCCAGGTCCCACGGGTTATGGGTGGTGAAGTAGCCCGAGTTCTCGGTCGACGAGCCCATCGCGAATTCGTCCAGATTGGTCTTGCCGAGGATCACCAGGCCGGCGTCCTGGACGCGCCGGGTCACCGTGGCGTCGTAGGGCGGACGCCAGCCCTCGAGAATCCGGGAACCTGCGGTGGTCGGTACCCCTTTGGTGCAGAAGATGTCCTTCACCGCGATCGGGACGCCGGCCAGCGGCCCCAGTTCCTCGCCGGCGGATCGCTTCGCGTCGATCACGTCCGCGGCGGCCAGAGCACGCTCGCCGTCCACGTGCAGGAAGGCGCGGACGTCGCCGTCCACCGCGTCGATCCGGTCCAGGTGAGCCTGGGTGACTTCGCGGGAACTCACCTGCCCCGACGCGATCCGGGTGGCCAGTTCGGCGGCACCGGCCGTCAGGAGTTCACTCACTGCTCCTCCCCGAGGATCCGGGGCACTCGGAAACGGTCGTCCTCGACGGACGGTGCTCCGGCTAGCACCTGCTCGACCGGCAGCGACGGGCGCACCTCATCGGCCCGGAAGACGTTGGTCAGCGGCAGCGCGTGGGACATCGGCGCGACGTCCGCCCCGGCTACCTCGGTGACTTGCGCCACGGCGTCCAGGATGACCTCCAACTGCGGTGCGAGTCGCGCCACCTCGTCGGGCGACAGCTCGATCCGAGCCAGCCCGGCCAGCCGGGTTACCTCTGCTGTGGTCAGGGCCACCGTTGCTCCTCGCGCTCGTCTGAGGCGGCCCATCGTAGTGGTGGCGGCCTGCGGTGCAGGCCCGATCTTGAACCGCCGAAGACCTCGCAGCAGGCGGTCGCGAATCACCGACGGAGAGGCAGATACGAGCATCTGTAACAAATTTGCGAAAGACTGACGGGGTGTTCCTGCTGCGCGTGGCCCTACCCGATCGACCCGGTTCGCTGGGCGCGGTCGCAACTGCCATGGGTACCAGCGGTGCCGATATTCAGGCGGTCGAGATCGTCGAAAAGTACGAGGGTTTCGCGGTCGACGATTTCATGGTCGAGGTCCCGGTCGGAACTCTGCCGGACGCGCTGATCACCGCCTGCACCAGCATTTCCGGTGTGACAGTGCTCTGGTTCGCGCACTACCCCGAGGGCTGGGGGCTGCAGGCCGATGTCGCGGTGCTGGACGAGATGACGGAGAGTCCCGAGAAGGCTGAGGCGATCCTGACCCTTGCCGCCCCGACCGTCTTCCGGGTCAACTGGGCCGCCCAAGTCGACCGGATGAACGGCCAGGTGATCACCCGCACGCCGATGGCGCCGGCCGTGGATCGTCTGCCGGTGTCCGCCCTCGGCGGACTGGATGCCTCCGGATGCGCCGAGTTCCCGGACGGCTGGCTGCCCGGCTGGCCCGAGACCCTGGTCGCGACCGCGCCGTTCAAGCACCGGACGGCATTGGTGGTGGCCCGCAAGGGTGGCCCGGCGTTCCTCAAATCGGAACTGGCCCGGCTGCGGCACCTCGCTGCACTAGCCACCTGAGTACCGCAACAAAGAAACTTAGGTGTGCTAAAGTGATCGTCACCGGTTGATAGCCGCTAGTCGGCCCCTGGGGCCCGCGGACGCAGAAGTGCAACGACTGCGCGTCGCCGTCCCGCAGTACGCGCGGCTGTCGAACGGTGAACCGAGGATCGGGGGCCATCGGTGGCGGTTGTGCCGGGGTTTGCACTCGCGGCACAACCGCTGGCCCGGTCAGCCGGAACCGCTCATCATCGTGAAGATGTACCAGCCGTAGCCGAACAGCGCCGCCGCGGCTGCCACGAACCCGAGCGACACCCACCAGCGCAAACGCTTCTTCTGCCTGGTGGACGGCACATCTGCCGGTCCCCACTCGCCCAGCTTCGGCCACACCCGAGGCGGCGCGCCGGCATTGAGATTCAGCTCGCTGTTCAGGCCCTCCACGGCGGTGAGTCTAGTCGGGCCCGAGCAGCGACACTGCGCCTAGGACTCCTTGGCGACCGCACGGGCGGCGTCGGGTCCCTCGGATAGCAGCACCTCGAAACCGGCCGCGTCCAGGATCGGACGCTTCAGGGCAACCGCCTTGTCATACTTCGAGCCGGCGTTCTCGCCGACCACGACGAAGTCGGTCTTGCCGGAGACCGAGGCGGCTGAGCGCCCTCCGCGCGACGTGATCGCCTCGGCGGCACTGTCCCGGGTGTAGCCGGGAATGGACCCGGTCACCACCACCGAAAGGCCGGTCAGCGTCTGCGGCCGATCGTCCCCGCCGTCGACGGGTTCGTCGGCCAGCACGCAGCCGGCCTCCACCCACTTGCGGACGATCTCGGTGTGCCACTCCACGGTGAACCAGTCCCGGATCGCCGCCACCAGCGTCGGGCCGATCCCCTCGACCGCCCCCAGTTCCTCTTCGGACGCCGACCGCAGCGCCTCAATGTCGGGGAAGGCGGCCGCCACATCGGGCGCCACTCCCTTGCCGATGTGCCGGATCGACAGCGCCACCAGGAACCGGGCGAACGGACGCCTCTTCGCCTCGGCCAGGTTGGCCAGCAGCTTCTCGCCGTTGGCCGACAGGTACCGTCCGCCCGCGTCCTCACCCCTGCGCGGACCGCGGGTGAACATCGGCACGGTGACGAGCTTCTCGGCGTCCAGAGCGAACAGGTCGCCCTCGTCGGCCAGCAGGCCAGCGCTGAGCAGCGCGTCGGCCGCCTGCCAGCCGAGCACCTCGATGTCCAGCGCCTGCCGGGACGCCAGATGGAACAGTCGCTCGCGCAGTTGAGCAGGACACGAGCGGGTGTTCGGACAGCGCAGATCGGCGTCCCCCTCCTTCTCGGGCGCCAGTTCGCTGCCACACGCGGGGCAATGGGTGGGCATCACCCACTCGGTCTCGGTGCCGTCACGCAGCGCCGCCACCGGTCCGAGGATCTCGGGAATGACATCGCCGGCCTTGCGCAGCACGACGGTGTCGCCGACCAGCACGCCTTTGCGCTTCACCTCGGACGCGTTGTGCAGGGTTGCCTGCTCGACCGTGGAGCCGGCCACGAACACCGGCTCCATCACCGCGTACGGGGTGACCCGGCCGGTGCGTCCGGTGTTCACCCGGATCTCGAGCAGCTTTGTCGTCACCTCTTCGGGCGGGTACTTGTAGGCGATCGCCCAGCGCGGCGCACGTGAGGTGGAGCCGAGTTGGTCCTGCCGCTCGCGATCATCGACCTTGATCACCACGCCGTCGATCTCATGCTCGACCCCGTGCCGGTGTTCACCGAAGTGGGCGATGTAGGCCCAGGCCTCGTCGACGCTCGGCACCACCCGATAGTGGTCGGAGGTCGGCAAGCCCCAACTCGTCAACAGCTCGTAGCCGTGCGATTGGCTGTCGATGGGTAGCCCGGACACCTCACCGAGACCGTGACACAGGAACCGCAGCTTCCGCGACGCCGTCACCCGCGGATCTTTCTGCCGCAGCGAGCCGGCGGACGAGTTGCGCGGGTTTGCGAACGGGGCCTTGCCGGCCGCCACCAGCCCCTCGTTCAGGGTGGTGAAGTCCTCCGGACGCATGAACACCTCGCCACGGACCTCGACGACGTCGGGTACCTCTCCGCTCAACCGGGTCGGGATGGACGCGATGGTGCGCACGTTCGCGGTGACGTCCTCCCCCACCCGTCCGTCGCCGCGGGTGGCAGCGCTGGCCAGCCGTCCGCCGCGGTACACCAGGTCGAGAGCCAAGCCGTCGATCTTCAACTCGCACAGCCAGCCGGTGACCGGGACGTCCTTGGTCACCCGGTCGGCCCAGCGCCGGAAATCCTCCTCGGAGAACACGTTGTCGAGGCTCATCAGCGGCCGCAGATGGGACACCGCGCTGAAGGTGGCCGACGGCGCACCGCCGACCTTCTGGGTCGGCGAATCGGGCGTCCGCAGTTCCGGGTGCGCGTCCTCGATCGCCTCGAGCTCGCGCATCAGGACGTCGAAGTCGCCGTCGCTGACCGTCGGTGCATCGGACACGTAGTAGCGGAAGCGGTGCTCCTCGATCTCTTGGGAGAGTTCGGCGTGCCGGGCACGGACGTCGTCTGCGATCACGACGCGAAATCTACCGGGCGGGACCGACACTCCAGGGAACCGGCCCGTCCAATCACCAGATCAACTGGCGCGCTCGATGAGCGGATCGCCGGTTCGCGCAGCGGCCGGTCAGCCCACCCTTCTCCGGCACCCACAGCCCAACCGGCTGGCTGCGCAGCTGCCGGCTGGTCGGCGATCTCGACATCGCCACCCGATGCGGGGAAAGCTCGCCAATTTCGTGTCACGACCCGAAATCGGACGGCGATCCCACCACCGGCGAGCGATCTCGACATCGCCGCCCCCGGACAAGCCACCTACGGCACGACAGCGGGAGATGCCGGCCGGCAAGAGACCGGCCCGCTCGGTTAGGGTCGCCGGGTGACTCCACGCATTCGCAACATCGCCGTCGGGCTGGTGGTTCGGGACGGTCGGGTGCTGGCGGAGGAGCATGCGGTCGTCCCTGGTCATCACCGTTTCGCCCGGGCTATCGGCGGGGGAATCGAGTTCGGCGAACGTGCGGAACAAGCGTTGCGGCGCGAGTTTCGCGAGGAGCTGGGTGTCGAGCTGACCAGCCGAACTGCTCGCCGTGACGGAAAATCTGTTCGACCTCGCCGGCGCACCCGGTCATGAGATCGTGCACGTATTCGCCGTCCGCTGTGCCGAACTGGAGTTGATGCCGTTCGCCGCCAGCCGCCCGGTGCTCGACAACGACTCTGTCGCTCGCTGGTACCGGCTCGCCGACCTGGCCGACAGCAACCCGCCCCTCTATCCGGACGGCATGACCCAGTTGGCCCGCAGGTTGCAGAACTGACGAAGCCCGGAGGAGCTGCCGCTCATGGAGGATGGTGTGCTAGCGACGCACCGCCAGCGCGGAATCGATGCCACACGCGGCGATCGCAACCGCACCGTCCGCCGATTCCAACTCGGCCTAGACAGCAGGCGGAAGCACGGCGCTCGTCCGTATCGTCACAACACAGGTGTGGCCACCCGACGAGACGGTCAACCTGCCCGTGTACGTCGCTGCCTGGCCCGCCGGATAGCTCACGGTTATCGCGCGGGTGTCGCCGGGCGCCATCGGCGCGCTATCGGCCAGCACTGCCGTACACGGCGCGGTGACGGTAACGGCGGCATCCGCAAGCGCCAACTCTGTTGTGCCGATATTTGTCAGATAGGCGGAAGCCTCGCCGTTCTGGTTCCCGTTGTAAGGGATTAGGAGCACAGCCGGCGCCAGCGCAAGGTTGTTGTCGGGTTCGGACTTCTCGGTCGACGACAGGATCACATCGACGACACGCTTGATCAGTTCTCGGAAGGTTTCTTCTCGATATCCGACGACGAAGCTGATAACAACCATCACCGCAATCGACGAAGGTGTTGTATTGCTATTGTCGGGAGTAGCTTCCAGAGTGCGCAGTACGAACAAGAGAGTGAGCACTGCCACAGTTCCGGACACTCCACCCAGCAATGGACGCAGCAGGTGCCAGACGCCGTACAGCGGAGCATTCCATTCGTGGTTGTGGCGCGCGACCCCGACGAGACTGATTGTCATGCCGCCAAGTGCGCCTGCCCACGGCACCCAGAGCGGTAGGACCTGCTCGAAGGCGTACCTCGGGACCCACGGCCGCGGCGGAATCCCGTTCGAAATCAGGACGGAGGCCAGCAGAAGGACGAAAACAATGATCTGGACGATCACCACAAAGCCGGGGCTGATGCGGTCGGTCCAGCGGTTTGGCACCTGGTTTGCGGCAAGCATATTTCCTCCTCTGCCGCGGCATGGTACTCCCTTGCAGAGACGCCCGTCCAGATGCCTCGGGAAGTCTTTAGGAACCCCTGATCACTGCTCTCCAGAGCGAGGAAACACACGACCAGATAGGCGATAATACCGACAGTCTCGGTGCATCGGAGTGGGCGGCCCAGAATAGGGCGTCGATAGCTCATGAAATGCCGCAGCAGCGAACGCGTCGTTTCGGCCCTCCGCGTTGCGTGCGGGTGATGATCCCGGTGACGTTGGACGATGCTGAACCTGGCACACCTGCATTCGGGACCCAAGGGGGATGGAGATCTCAGCCCCGGAACAACCCTGCCACCATGACCACAATGCCGATCGCCCCCATCACGAAGCCGAGATACTGCAGCGGTATGAAGAACAGCGAGTGCCGGTTGGTGAGCGCGGCCCGGACTTTGGCGCTCTCCTGCTGCAGCACGTACTCGCCCACCGCCCAAGGGTCGGCCGCCTGCCCGGGCCGCTGCGGGTCGGCCACGTTGTGATAGGCACCCCCGCGCACCTGGGCCGCCACTTCGTCGCGGCGACGCGCGTACCAGCTGTCGAACTCGGCGATCGGCTTCTTCTGGTTCAGATGGTTACCCAGGAACCAGGTGCCGACGCCGCCGGCGATCAGCATCAACCCGACCAGGATCGGAGTCAGCGCACGATTTCCGACCGACATCGCCGCACCCAGCCCGGCCGCCGCGCCGCCGATCAGGATCGCCAGAATGCCCCAGCCACGCCAGATGATCATGCCGGGACTATAGGCAGACGACGGACCGGAGGGCCGAGGCGTCCCGCGGCGTGACCGGTCGTGACCCGTCGACACCCCGGGCGGGCCGCGAATAGTGTGGCCCGATGGGCACGCCGACGTCCGTCCTCGGCGGTGGGATCGCGCGGCACCCGCCGGACGCCGACCGTGCCTGACGCGGCCTGGGGTGAGCGTCTGGAGCGGCTTCGCGCCGCCGGGTTCGTCGGCCGCGCCGCCCCGCTGGCGGCCATCAAGGGCTCGGTCGACGGCCTTCAGCCGCACCGGGTGCATCTGGTGCACGGCCCCGGCGGCATCGGGAAGACCTCGTTGCTCGACGCCGCACAACGGGTGGGTCACGCGGCGACCCGGACGGTTCTGCGGCTGGACGCCCGCGACGTGGTCGGATCGCCCGACTCGGTGATGCGCTGGTACCAGCCGGCGGCCGGCGCAGAGACCCCGACGTTGCTGCTGATCGACGGGTACGAGCTGCTGACGCCGCTGGACGAGTGGTTCCGAGCCGTCTTCCTGCCCACGCTGCCGTCCGAGACCGTGACCGTACTGGCCGGACGCGCCCCGCCGTCCGACGGCTGGTGGCTGGACGCCGGCTGGCGAGCCCTGGCGGCTACCCACGAGCTCGAACCCCTCGATGCGGCCGAAAGCGACAGCCTGCTCGGCGGGCTCGGGGTGCCGCAGACGGCCCGCAGCGAGCTGATCCGGCTGTCCACGGGTCATCCACTGGTGCTGGTGCTGCTCGCGGAGGCGAGCCGGCGGCGGCCCGGGCTCGCCGACTTCGCCGACGCCCCCGACGTGGTGAGCAGGCTCTGTGCCCGGATCATGGACGACGTGCCCACCCCGGCCCACCGCCTCGGACTGGCCACCTGCGCGCATGCGGCGCAGGCGACCCAGGACCTGCTTCGGCGGACCGTGGGCGACGACGCCGAGCCGGTCTGGGCCTGGCTGGCGGCGCGTCCCTACGTGCGGCAGGGCCCGTTCGGCCTGTACTTGCACGACGTGGTCCGGGGACTCTTCGAGGCCGAGTTCCGGCATCGCTCGCCCGAGGCGTACCTCGGGCTGCACCGCACGGTTCGGGAGTACTTCGCCCAGCGCGTCGACGACCCGGGCGAGCCGCACTCATTGCGGGCGGCCACCGAGATCCTGCTGCTGCACCGGCGCAGTCCGCTCGGCCGCGACGTCGCCGATCTGCCGTCCGCGACGGTGCCGCCGGTGGAGCGGGCCACCGCGGCCGATCACGGCTGGATGCTGGACCTGCTGCAACGAACTCAGGGCGAGCGGACCGCCCGGCTGGCCGAGCGATGGTTCGCCGATGTTGCCGGCAGCGGCTACCGCATCGTCGTTCCCGGCGGCCCGCGCGCCTTCGCCTATCACGGCTACCTCGACGCGCCGCCCGACGACCTCGACGACCCGGTCGCCAGCGCGATCTGGCACCTGGTCGACGCTCACGGCGCGCTGCGCCCCGGCGAACGTATTCACGTCAACCGGTTCGGTGGCGTCGAGGGGAGCCTGACCGATCCACTGATGCTGCTGGTCAGCGGCACGTCCAACGCGTTCGAGTGGCGCCGGCACACGGCCGCGTGGACGTTCCTGGTGGCGCCGGCCCCCGAGCACTACGGGCCGTTCTTCGAGTACCTGGGCATGCGGCACATGCTCACCCTCGACCTGGGCGACGGTCCGGTCGGCGGCTGGGGCTGGGACCGCCGGCGCCTCGACGTCGACGGCATGTTCGAAATGATGGCGCAGCGCGAGCTGAGCGGCGAGAGCGGGCCGCCGCCTACCGAGCTGCTCAAGCCCGCCCCGCTCGGCCGTGCCGACTTCGACCGGGCCGTGCGGGCCGCGTTGACCGCGCTTCGGCGTCCCGACGTGCTGGCGGGCTCGCCGCTGCTCGGAACCGCACTGGCCGGCGCCGGCGAGCCCGACGACCTGGCCGATGTGCTCATCTCCGCGATCGCGGGCTTGTCGAGCGAGCCCCGGGGGGCGGAGCATCGCCGGGTGCTGGAACGCACCTACCTGCGCGGCGCGCCGTCCCAGGAGGCGGCGGCCGAGCTGCTCGATCTGCCGTTCAGCACCTACCGGCGACACCTCGGTCAGGCGGTCCAACGGCTGTGCGACGTGCTGTGGGCGGTCGAGATCGGCGCCGTCAGCGCAGCCAGGACTGAGCAGAAACTGAGCAGAGACCGGCCTGGAGGGTGAGCACCGATCGGTCGCATCGTGGAGCTGACCGAAGGAGCCTTTCCGATGACTCACCGACCACTCGACATCGCCGTTCTCGGCGCCGGACCCACCGGCCTGACCGCCGCGCTGCTGCTGGCCCGTGACGGTCACCGCGTCACCGTGTGCGAGGCCGACGCCCGACGGTGCCAAGACGGCTCCGCAACCCCGAGGCCCGGCGTGAGCCAGTTCGGGCTGCCGCACGTGCTGCTGCCGCGCTGGCGCCACGAGATGGATGCGGCCCTGCCCGACCTTGTGCCGGCCCTGCTGACGGCTGGTGCCCGTCCTGTCAACCTGCTGCACCTGCAGGAGCCCGGCACGACCGGTGCCGCGCGCGCCGGGGACGACTGGTTCGGCACCGTGGCCGTCGGCCGGGCGGTGCTGGAGCAGGTGCTCAGCAACCTCGCGGCCGGAGATCCGAACGTCCGGTTCCGCTTCGCGACCCGAGCCACCGGAGTGCTGCCCTCCCCGCGCGGGGAAAGATGCCTGGGCGGGCTGCGCACCGAGGACGATGACGTGCCCGCGGACCTGGTGATCGACGCAGGCGGAGGGCACTCGCCGGTTCCCGGCTGGCTGCACGACACCTACGGCATCCCACCCCAGCAGCGCCGCCTCGGCCCTCGGCTGACGTTCTTCTGCCGCCACTTCGAGGATCCGGGCGGCCCCCTGCCGCAGGCCGGCCCCATCCTGACCCACCATCCGTCGTGGTCGCTGCTGACCCTGCCGACCGGACACCGGCGGTTCGCCATCGTGGTGGCCGCCACGGCCGACGACAGGGCGCTGCGTGCGCTGCGCGACCCGGACGCCTGGCACGCCGCGGTCGAGTCCACCGTCGTCGGGCGGGCCTGGGCCGAGCACGGCCGGCCGGTCTCCGGCGTTCTGGTGCACTCCGCCGCGGACGCGGTTCCCGCAGAGGCCGGGCCAGCCGCCGTCGGCCGGCTCGTCGCCCTGGGCGACGCCCAGACGGTGACCAATCCCCTGCTCGGACGCGGTGTCACCATCGGAGCGCTGAGTGCCGTCACGCTGCGCGACAGCATCCGTGCTGCCGACGACGTGCCCGAGGCCCTCGCCCGCTACCAGAGTGGCTACGCCGAACGGGTCGCGGGCTGGGTCGACTCGTCGCTCTGGTTGACCCGGCACCGCGTCGCCGAGCTGCGGGCGCAGGCCGCGGGTGAGCCGTACCGGGCCGACGACGCCCGCTGGGCCATGACCGTCGCCCTGCGCGTCGGAGCCCTGCAGGATCCGGTGCTGGCCCGGGCGTCCACCCTGGTCGGCGGCATGCTGGCCGACGCGGCCGCGGTCTTCGCGGACCCCGAGGTACGCAACCGCTGCAGCCGCTACCTGGGTGCTCCCGCGACCCCGAGCAGCCCCGTCGGCGCCAGCCAACACGGCGCCGTCCGCCCAACCCCACCGACTTCCCCGATCGGGGAGGAACCATCCACCACCCAAGGAGCCCATCATGTCCACCTCGCTCGATGAACGCACCGCCGATCCCCTGCCGCCGCTGCCACCCGGGTCACTGCGTCTGATCGACCTTCCTCAGCTGACCCGCGACTACCTCGACTCCGTGCAGATCACACTGAACCGGGTCACCGGCAACCTGGTGCCCGGCGACGAGGGGACGTTCTCGGTGCGCGTCACCAACGGCGCGGTGCGTCTGACCAGCTGGACGCTGCACCTGTTCTCCAGCGACGCCGACGTCGCGACCATCAAGGCCGAGCCCGGGCTGGTCATCACCTACCGGCTGACCGGGGACCGGAACACGCCCACCGTCGAGCCCGGCTCGACGCACGATGAGTTGTTCGCCTTCTTCCTGCAGGACACGCCGTCCGAGCCCAACAACGTGCTCGAGCCCGATGAGGTTCGCGACCTGCGGTTCAGCTACGTCGCCGAGGGTGCCGGTGACGCGGTATTCACCGCCCATCTGCACGGCACCGTGGACATCGACTCGCTCTTCCCACGGGGGAACGGAGCGGACGCCACGGGCGACGTCACCGTGCGGCGGCCACCATCCAGCCCGAACTGAAAGCTGAGCTGTCTCGAACTGCTCGCCGTCGCCGAGAACCTGTTCGAGACGGTCCAGCAGTCACCGACCGCAAACAACGATCCGGATCGGGCCGGGACAGACCCGCCCGATCCGGATCCTTGTTTATCCAGTGACGGGCGACCTCCTCGCGCTACTGCCGCAGCGCATCGTCCACGAGCTCGGACGCCCGGCGGAGCGCCGACAACGCCGTCGACGCCTGGCGGGCGGAGAAGCCGGCCAGTCCGCAGGCGGGGGCGAGCACCAGGCGGTCCGCTAGCGCCGAACCCAGTTCGAGTGGCCGCAGCAACCCCAACACCCTGGTGACCAGGGCATCCGGCGTCCAGGTCCGCGTCCGGCCCGATGTCGGCAGACAGCCCAGATACAGTCCGAGCCCTTCATCGACGGCCTGGGCCACGGCATCGATGTCGGTGATCAACTCCTGGTCGACAGACACCGCGGTGAAGCCGGACGCCCGCACCAGATCCACACCCAGACCGGGTGCGCAGCAGTGCAGCACCCCGGACGCCGTCGCCTCAGCGAGCGGCCGGAGCGCCTCGGCGACCTCCGGCGGGTGCACGGCCCGGTGCCGGAAGTAGCCGCCCTCGGTCGGCACCGCCCCGTTCAGCACCGCCGGCAGCGACGGCTCATCGACCTGCAACACCAACGTCGCGGACGGCAGCCGCCGTCGCAGCTGAGCCACCAGGTCACCGACCCCGTCGGCCAACGACTGGGCCAGGTCGCGCCGGGCGGCGCGGTCGCCGAGCACCCGTCCGCCCAGCGGCAGGAACATCGACGCGGCCAGCGTCCAGGGGCCGACCACCTGCAGCTTCACCGTGCCGGCGTAGTCGTGGGCGTCCTCCTCGAACCGGTCCAGATCGTCACGAAGGGTGGCCTGAGCACGCCGCTGGTCGATGCCGGGATGGTCGCTGAGCCGCCACTCCCCCGCCACCAACTCGGCCGGCAATTCGGTCAGCACCGCGGTGCCGCGTCCGATCAGGGACGCCCAAGGCCCACGAGCCGGCAGCTCGGGCAGGTGCGGGATGCCGCCGTCGGCGCCCAGGACGTCCATCACCAACCGGACGGCAGCCGGATAGTCCGTGCCGGGCAGAGACCCGACCCCGGTGAAACCGACCACTGTCAGCGCCCGGTGGCGGCGATGGTGGCCGAGCCGACCACCCGGTCGCCGGCATAGCAGACCACCGCCTGACCAGGGGCGATGCCGTGTGCAGCGGCGTCCAGAGCGACGGTGATGCCGTCCTGGCGGCCGTCGATCGTGGCCGGCAGCGGCTCGCCGTGAGCCCGCAACTGCACCAGACCGCGCCACGGCCCGAACACCGGCTGCTGGGTCCAGGTCGGACGGATCCCCTCGATCAGGCTGATCGCCAACGCTTCGTGCGGTCCGACCACGACCCGGTTACCGACCGGCTCGATGCCCAGCACATAGCGCGGCCGTCCGTCGGACGCCGGGACGCCCAGATGCAGGCCACGTCGCTGCCCGACGGTGAACTGGTGGCTGCCGGCGTGGGCGCCCACCACCTCGCCGTCGAGATCGACGAACTCGCCCGCCGTCGAGCCGAGATGGCGATTCAGAAAGCCCGCGGTGTCACCGGTGGGAATGAAGCAGATGTCGTGGCTGTCCGGCTTCTTGGCCAGGTACAAGCCGCGTGCCGCGGCTTCGGCACGGACGTCGGCCTTGGCGGTGTCGTGGCCGAGCGGGAACAGGCAGCGGCTCAACTGCCGCTGGTCGAGCACCCCGAGCACGTAGCTCTGGTCCTTGGCCGCCTCGGCCGAGCGCCATAGCTGAGTCTCGTCGTCCGACTCGCGCAGCACCGCGTAATGGCCGGTGGCGATGGCGTCGAAGCCGAGCGCGATGCCGCGCTCCAGGACGGCGGCGAATTTGATCTTCTCGTTGCAGCGCAGGCAGGGGTTGGGCGTCCGGCCGGCGGAATACTCGGCCAGGAAGTCGTCCACCACGTCGGCGGCGAAGCGGTCGGAGAAGTCCCACACGTAGAACGGGATGCCCAGCACATCGGCGGCGCGGCGGGCGTCGTGCGAGTCTTCCAGCGAGCAGCAGCCGCGAGCTCCGGACCGGTAGGTCTGCGGGTTCTTGGACAGGGCCAGGTGGACGCCGGTGACGTCGTGTCCGGCGTCGACCATCCGCGCGGCCGCCACCGCTGAGTCGACGCCGCCGGACATGGCTGCCAGAACACGCACCGGAGCAGTCTACAAACCTGGGTTGCCGGACGTTCGCACGCTTCCGGATGCACCTCGCCTCCGGACGTCGCGGCCGTGCTCACCGGCGGGGGGTTAACGGCGCCGTTGATAACGATCTCATCACGATGTGAATTACTGGCCGACGCTTATCCGAAGGCCGCGCGAGCCCGCTCCGCGGCGTCCGGCAGCACCGCGAGCAGCCTCTCGATCGCCGCGGCATCGGTGCCGCGTCCCAGCGAGAACCGCAGTGAAGCGGACGCCTCGTCCGCCGTCCGGCCCATCGCCAGCAGCACCTCACTTGGCTGATGGACGCCGGCGGTGCAGGCCGAGCCGGTGGAGCAGTCGATGCCGGCGGCGTCCAGGATCAGCAGCAGGTCGTCGGCGCGACAACCGGTGAAAGTCACGTTGAGGATCGCCGGGCTAACCGGCTGCGCGCCGTTCAACCGGACGTCGCCGACGCCCGCGACGATCCCCCGCGACAGCGACTCACGCAACCCCTCGAGCCGCGCCGACTCGGTCTCCAGATCGCCCATCGCCACCCGCGCTGCCGCAGCGAAACCCGTAGCCAGGGCCGTCATTGCGGTCCCGGAGCGAACCCGGCGTTCCTGCCCGCCGCCGAACCCGGGCGCGGCCAAGGTCAACTCCCGGCGGATCACCAGCGCCCCGATCCCGACCGGGCCGCCGATCTTGTGCGCCGTCACCGTCATCGCGTCCACGCCCAGCGTCCCGAAGTCCAGCGGCAGGTGCCCGAAAGCCTGGACTGCGTCGGTATGCACCCAGGCATCCACCTCAGCGGCCCGGTCCCGCACCGGCGCCAGGTCGGCCACCACACCGGTCTCGTTGTTCACCAGCATCACCGACGCCAGCGCGGTCTGTGCGCGGATCATCGCCTCGGACCCCTCGGCCAATAGCCCGGACGGCGCCAACGGCAGCACGTCCACCCGGCCCGGCGACCGTTCGACCACACCGGCCACCGAAGGATGCTCTCCCCCGCCGATCGCCAGCCGCGGGCGTTCGGTCCGTGCGCCGGCGGCCCCCAGCAGGACCAGGTTGTTGGCCTCCGTCCCACCTGAGGTGAAGACCACCTCGGTCGGCAAACAGCCCAGGCATTCGGCCAGTGACTCCCGGCTTTCCTCCAGCGAGCGCCGCGCCGCCCGTCCCGCGGTGTGCAGCGAAGACGGGTTCCCGGGCTGCCGCCAGACCGCGGCCATCGCCTCGGCCGCCTCGGCCAGCAGCGGTGCGCCGGCGGCATGGTCCAGGTAGACCCGCTCGGCCATCGCGCCTCCTCGCCGCCGGCTCCCGCGGCAGCCGGACGATGCTTGCTTCGTCACCTACTTACGGCACTATATGAACCCGATACTCCGCGGCGGCGGTTTCATTCGCCGGATCGCGGCGCGTCCGTCCATCGAATCGAAGGCAGCCTATGTCCGAGCCCGTGCCCAGCGCACCGGCCACCAGCGTTCCCCTCGGCGCGCACATGCGCGACAACGGCACCGAGTTCGCCCTCTGGGCTCCGCGCGCCGAACGCGTCGAGTTGGCACTGGTCGACGCGGCCGAGCATCAGACCAACGTCGATCTCAGGCTGAACACCGACGAGGGCATCTGGAGCGTCTTCGTGCCGGGCGTGGGCGCAGGTCAGCGCTACGGCTACCGGGTGCACGGCGAGTGGAACCCTGAGGACGGCCGGCGGTTCAACCCGGCGAAGCTGCTGCTCGATCCGTATGCGCGGGCCATCACCGGCTACGTCGACTACCGCGGCCCGATCAGCGACCACACCACCACGTCCAACTTCGAGAGCGATACTACCGACTCCTTCGGCGCCGTCCCGCTCAGCGTGGTGGTCGCTGACACCCCGCCGCCGACCCCGCTGGCGAACCGGTTGCCGCTGGACGAGATGGTGATCTACGAGACTCATCTCAAGGGCTACACCCAACGCCACCCCGAGGTGCCCGAGGGGCTGCGCGGCACCTACGCCGGCTTCGCCGACGACGCCGTCGTCCGGCACCTGGTCGAAACCGGCATCAACGCCGTGGAGTTCCTGCCACTGCAGCACTTCGTCTCCGAACCGTTCACGGTCGGGCGCGGACTGGTCAACTACTGGGGCTACAACACCCTCGGCTTCTTCGCTCCGCACGCGCCCTACGCCAGCGCGACCGCCGGCACCCTGGGCGGCCAGGTCGCCGAGTTCAAGCACATGGTCAGCAAGCTGCACGAGGCCGGCATCGCGGTGATCCTCGATGTGGTCTACAACCACACCGGCGAGGGCGGCCACGACGGCCCCACCCTCTCCTTCCGGGGCATCGACCACGGCGGCTACTACCGGCTGACCAGCGACAACCGCAACGACTACGACGTGACCGGCTGCGGCAACGCCGTCGACACCTCCAACCCGCGGGTGCTGCAGTTGGTGCTCGATTCACTGCGCTACTGGGTCGCCGAGATGGGCGTGGACGGCTTCCGCTTCGATCTGTGCACCACGCTGATCCGCGACGCGGAGCATCACGTCCGGCAGGATCACCCGTTCAAGCACTGGATCTCCGCCGACGAGGTGCTGGCCGACACGATCATGATCGCCGAACCGTGGGATCTGGGTCCCTACGGCTATCAGGTCGGACGCTGGGGCCAGGGCTGGTCGGAGTGGAACGACCACTTCCGCGGCTACACCAGGGACTTCTGGCGGGGCGCGACCCACGGCGTCCAGGAGTTGGCGACCCGGTTGTCGGGTTCGACCGACACCTTCGACCACGGCGGACGCCCGGCGTCCAGTTCGATCAACTTCGTCACCGCCCACGACGGCTTCACCCTGCGCGACGTGGTCACCTACGACCTGAAGCACAACGAGGCGAACGCCGAACGCAACCGTGACGGCACCGACGACAACCGGTCCTGGAACCACGGCTACGAAGGCGACACCGACGACCCCGCGATCGACGCGGCCCGGCAGCGCACCGCCCGCAACATGATGGCGATGCTGTTGCTGTCGGCCGGCGTGCCGATGATCACCGCGGGCGACGAGATGGGCCGCACCCAGCAGGGCAACAACAATGCCTACTGCCAGGATTCCCCGGTCTCCTGGGTGGACTGGCACACCGGTGAGGAGTGGGGCGGGCAGACCGAGCTGACCCGCAAGCTGCTGCGCCTTCGGGCCGAGCACCCGGTGCTCCGGAACCGATGTTTCCGGACCCACCAAGAGGTGCGCGACGACGCCGGCATCGGGCTGGGCCGTTCCGAAGTCGCCTGGTTCTCCGAGCACGGCACCGAGATGACCATCGACAACTGGCACGATCACTGTCGCCGCACGCTCGGCCAGTACGTCTGCGATGTCGATGAGGCGTTCCTGATCTTCGTGCACGGCGGGGACGCCCCGATCGAGCTGACGCTGCCCGGGCAGCCCTGGTCGGTGGGCTGGCAGGTCGCCGCGCACACCGGGCTGGACACTGAGCTGCCGCACCGGCCGCTGGGGGTCGGGGCGACGATCAGCGTTCCGGGCCAGACGGTGGTGGTGCTGCGCGGACAGGTGCTCAATCATCCCCGGTCGGTCGCGGCATCGCCGGCCAGCCCGGACCCGCAGCTGTTGGCGGCCGAGGACCCACAAGCCGGCGAACTGCCCGCCGAGGCCGGAGCCGGTGAACCGGCCCCGACCGGGCCGGGATCCGGCGAGCAAGCCTGAGCTTCGTACCGGAGTGCGGATTGTTCGGCTCCGGGGTGCAGCACTGGCCGGGGGTCAGCCGGTAGGTTGGCCCGCGTGAGCGAACTGACGAACGCGGGCGCTGATGCCCCCCTCGAGGTTGACTTGTCCCCCACCATGACCGGCCCGTTCGGCTTCGGCCGGATCCCGGTTGCCAAGGTCTCGCCGGTGATCGAAGGCGGCGCCTACGCCGCGAAGGCCGCCGTCGGCGAACTGATCCCGATTCGCGCCAAGGTGTTCCGCGAAGGCCACGACGCGGTCAACGCCTCGGTGATCCTGACCAGCCCGGCCGGCGTGGAGACCCGGGTCGACATGACCGCCACCGAACCGGCCGGCCTGGACGGCTGGGAGGCCTGGGTGCGCCCGGACGCCGAGGGCGCCTGGACCTTCCGGGTCGAGGGCTGGTCCGACCCCTGGGGCACCTGGCACCACAACGCCGAGGCCAAGCTCGCCGTCGGAGTCGACGTGGAGCTGGTCTGCCTGGAGGGCCGCGACCTGCTGGAGCGCACCGCCGCGATCGCGGACGAGGCCGGCGACCCGATCGAGGCGTCCATTCTGCGGGCCACGTCGCAGCTGCTGATCCCGCAGCGTCCGGCGTCCGACCTGCTCGAGGTGGCAAACGGGGCCGGGCTGGCGGTGGCCATGAAGAAGTACGGTCCGCGTGAACTGGTCTCGCCGACCGCCGATTTCCCGCTCTGGGTGGACCGCCGCCGGGCGCTGTTCTCGTCCTGGTACGAGTTCTTCCCGCGCTCCCAGGGAGCCAGCTACGACGACGCCACCGACACCTGGACGTCCGGCACCTTCGACTCCTCGCACGGCCGCCTGGAGGCGGCCGCCGCGATGGGCTTCGACGTGATCTACCTGCCGCCGATCCATCCGATCGGCAACGCGTTCAAGAAGGGCAAGAACAACACCCTGGACGCCACCGACAAAGACCCCGGCTCGCCGTGGGCGATCGGCAGCGCGGCCGGCGGGCACGACGCGATCCACCCCGATCTCGGGGACTGGGAGTCGTTCGACCGCTTCGTCGCCAAGGCGGAAGAGCTGGGCGTCGAGGTGGCGCTCGACTTCGCCCTGCAGGCCAGCCCCGACCACCCGTGGGTGACCGAGCACCCGGAGTGGTTCACCACCCGGATCGACGGCACCATCGCCTACGCCGAGAACCCGCCGAAGAAGTACCAGGACATCTACCCGATCAACTTCGACAACGATCCGGCCGGCATCTACAACGAGGTGCTGCGGCTGTTCAAGCTGTGGATGAGCCATGGCATCCGGATCTTCCGGATCGACAACCCGCACACCAAGCCGGTCGAGTTCTGGGGCTGGATCCTGGACCGGTTGCGCGAGACCGACCCCGATGTGATCTTCCTGGCCGAGGCGTTCACCAAGCCCGAGATGATGCACGCGCTGGGCAAGGTGGGCTACCACCAGAGCTACACCTACTTCACCTGGCGGACGGCCAAATACGAGCTCGAGGAGTACCTCACCGAGCTGTCCACCGAGATGGCGTCGTTCTACCGGCCGAATTTCTTCGTCAACACCCCCGACATCAACCCGTTCCACCTGCAGTCGGGCAATCCGGCGATGTTCGCGATCCGGGCGATCCTGGCGGCCACCCTGTCGCCGACCTGGGGGGTGTACTCCGGTTTCGAGCTGTTCGAGCACGAGGCGCTGGCGGCCGGCCGGGAAGAGTACCTGAACTCGGAGAAGTACGAGTTGCGGCCCCGCGACTACGACGCCCAGCCGAACCTCAACCTGCTGATGGGCACCCTCAACTCGGTCCGCAACGCCCATCCCGCGCTGCAGCAGCTGCGCCGGATCCACTTCCACCACGCCCCGCACGGCGGGGTGATCGCCTACTCCAAGCAGGACGGCGACGACGTGGTGATCGTGATCTGCAGCCTCGATCCGGACAACACCGTCGAGTCCGACGTCTACCTGGACCTGGCTGCGCTCGGGCTGCCCGGGGCGTCCTCGGTGAACCTGCGCGACGAGCTCACCGGCGCCACCTTCACCTGGGGCGAACGCAACTTCGTCCGGCTCAGCCCCGGGTCGCCGGCACACATCCTGCATGTGCGGAGCGCGTCCTGAGGCGTCGCGGATCGGTGGGGCGCTGTTGCGCGGGACGCTTTCCTGACAGGATGAACCGGTGACCGAACAGCCGCTCGCAGCCTGGTGGGGACTGATTTCGGCGGCCCGCTGGTTCGGTGGCAAGGGGCTGGCGGGACGTCTGGAGTCGCTCACCCCGCAGCCCTGGCTGACTGCGCCCGAGCGGCTGCCGGCCGTCCGGGCGGAGATCGCCACCATCGGCTACAGCGACGGTCGCCGCGAGCACTACGCCCTCCTGGCCGGCTACACCGACCAGGACTCCCCGGCGGTCGTCGCCGAGGTGGACGACCCCGGCTGGGGCCCGGTCCGGGTCGTCGACGCAACGGCCGACCAGGAGTGTCTGCGGGCGCTGCTGGAAGCACTGGTCGATCCGGCCCACCCGGCCATGGAGTGGATCGACGCCACCGCGATCGTGCCGACCGAGCCGACCCGGGTGTGGCCGGGCGAGCAGAGCAACACCACGCTCTGCATCGGCGCGGACCGGATGCTGAAGCTGTTCCGCAAGGTCGAGGCCGGCCGCAATCTTGATGTCGAGGTGCTCACCGCGCTCAACGGCTCCGGAGTCACCCCGGCGCTGTACGGCACCCTGGTCGGAGAGCTGCCGGACGGTCAGCTGGCCGATCTGGGCATGTTCGTCGAACGCGTGCAGGGTGTCCGGGACGGCTGGGAGTGGGCCTGCGAGGCCTGCGGTCAGGACCGCGACATCGCGGCCGAGGCGGCCGGCCTGGGCCGGGCACTGGCCCGGGTGCACGCGCGGCTGGCGTCCGCCTTCGGCACCTCGGCCGGCTCCGGGACGGCGCTGGCCGCCACGATGCTCCAGCGGCTGGACGCGGCGGCCACCCAGGTCGGCGAGTTGTCCGCCGTCCGGGACTCGGCCGAGGCGGTCTTCCGCGGCCTGGCCGGCATCGAGCTGGCCTCCCAGCGGGTGCACGGCGACTTCCACCTCGGCCAAGTGCTCTACGCCCCCGACGGCTGGACGATCATCGACTTCGAGGGCGAGCCGCTCAAGCCGCTGGCCGAGCGCCGGCAACCCGACAGTGTGTGGCGCGACGTCGCCGGCATGCTGCGCTCCTTCGACTACGTGCGGGGAGCCCACCCAGATCCCACCTCCAGCCAGGCCCGCGCCTGGTGCCGGTCGGCGCGCCGAGGTTTCCTCGACGGGTACTGCGAGGATGCGGTACCCGAGGCCTCGGTGCTCGACGCCTATGAGCTCGACAAGGCGATCTACGAGGTGGTGTACGAAACACGCAATAGACCCGCATGGGTTCACATCCCACTCGGTGCGGTCCGCGATGTCGCAGGACGGACGGCGCTGTCCGCTACGCACAACCAAGAGGAGAACTGATGGCACACGATCCAAACGGCGGCCTGGCCGGCTGGGATCTCGAAGGATTCCACAGCGGCGGAGACACCGAGGTCTGGCGCCGGCTCGGGGCGCACCCGGTCACGCTGCACGACGACGAGCGCGGCGAGATCCACGGCACCCGGTTCGCGGTCTGGGCTCCCAACGCCCAGGCCGTCCGGCTCAACGCCGATTTCAACTGGTGGACCGGCGATCAGATGCAGCTGGTTCCCGGGTCCGGGGTCTGGGCGCTGTTCGTCGAGGGCGTGGGCGACGGCGCCCTGTACAAGTACAACATCCTCGGCGCCGACGGGGTCTGGCGCGAGAAGGTCGACCCGATGGCGTTCTTCGCCGAGCAGGCACCGGCCAACTCCTCCATCGTCTACACCAGCAAGTACGGCTGGGCCGACGACGAGTGGATGACCCAGCGCGCGGCGACCCGTCCGCACGAGTCGCCGATGTCGATCTACGAAGTGCACCTGGGCTCGTGGCGCAAAGGCAAGACCTACCTCGACCTGGCCGAGGAACTGGTCGAGTACGTCACCTGGCAGGGCTTCACCCACGTCGAGTTCCTGCCGGTCACCGAGCACCCGTTCGAGCCGTCCTGGGGCTACCAGGTGACCAACTACTTTGCACCGCAGTCCCGGTTGGGCAAGCCCGACGAGTTCCGCTACCTGGTCGACCGGCTGCACCAGGCCGGCATCGGCGTGATCCTGGACTGGGTGCCCGGGCACTTCCCCAAGGACGAGTGGGCGCTCGGCCGCTTCGACGGCACCGCGCTCTACGAGCACGCCGACCCGCGCCAGGGCGAGCACATGGACTGGGGCACCTACATCTTCAACTACGGCCGCAACGAGGTGAAGAGCTTCCTGGTCTCCAACGCCCTGTACTGGGTGACCGAGATGCACATCGACGCGCTGCGGGTGGACGCGGTGGCGTCCATGCTCTACCTCGACTACTCGCGCAAGGACGGCGAGTGGGTGCCGAACCAGTTCGGCGGCAACGAGAACCTGGAGGCGATCGACTTCCTGCGCTACGTCAACAAGCACCTCTACGAGCGGGTGCCGGGGGTGTGCATGATCGCGGAGGAGTCGACGTCGTTCGGCGGCGTCACCAAGCCGGTCGACCAGGGCGGGCTCGGCTTCGGCTTCAAGTGGAACATGGGCTGGATGAACGACTCGCTGCGCTACCTGGCGCTCGAGCCGGTGTACCGCCAGTACCACCACCACGAGATGACCTTCGCGATGGTCTACCAGTACTCGGAGAACTTCGTGTTGCCGATCAGCCACGACGAGGTGGTGCACGGCAAGGGGTCGATGATCAACAAGATCCCGCAGGACCCCTGGCGGCAGTTCGCCACCCTGCGCGCCTTCTACTCGTTCATGTGGGCCTTTCCCGGCAAGCAGCTGCTGTTCATGGGCTGCGAGTTCGGCCAGCGCACCGAGTTCAACGAGGCGACCTCGCTGGAGTGGTGGGTCTCCGACCTGTGGGGTCACCACGGCCTGCAGCGGCTGATCAAGGACCTCAACGAGCTGTACACCAAGCATCCCGCGCTGTGGAAGCTCGACTCCGACCCGGCCGGCTTCCGCTGGATCAACGCCGACGACGCCAGTGGGAACACGTTCAGCTGGCTTCGCACCGACGGCGACGGCGAGCAGATCGCGGTGCTGGTGAACTTCTCCTCCGAGCCCTGGCACGGCTACAAGATCGGGCTGCCCAAGGCCGGCGTCTGGAAGGAGATCCTGAACTCCGACGCCGGTATCTACGACGGTTCCGACTCGCACGGCAACCTCGGCCAAGTCGAGGCACACGAGGAACAGTTCAACGGCTGGGACGCCGCCGCCACCGTGACGGTGCCGCCGCTGGGTGCCGTCTTCTTCCGGTACGAGGGCTGACCACGGAGCCCGAGGAGTTCGAGGTCCAGCTCCGGGCCGCCGACGGGGTCGGCGTCCTGGAGTGGGCGGGCCGTGCGTCCCAGGAGACCGTCGACCGGGCGGTCAGCCTGGCCGCCGATGACGGGCTGATCATCCGCGGCCTGCGCCGCATCGAGGTGTCGCTGCCGGCGTCCGACACGGTCGCCCGGCGGGCGGTTCAGCGGGCCGGGTTCCGGCTCGAAGGCGTCCGCCGGGAGGCCGTCGCCGATGCCGACGGCAGCTTCGGCGACGTGGTGCTGTACGCGCGGCTGGCCAGCGACCTGGTCTACGGGCCGGGCGGTTTCACCGGGGTGATGAACTCGGTGCTGCCCCGCAAGCGATTGATCGCGCACGCGCTGATCACCGACCCGTGGGACCGGGTCTGCCTGTTGGAGACCACGTTCAAGCCGGACTGGGAACTGCCCGGCGGCATCGTGAACCCGGCAGAGTCGCCCTGGGCCGGTGCCGTCCGCGAGATCGATGAAGAGCTGTCCCTCGATGTCGGTGTCGGCCGCGTCCTGGTCGTGGACTGGCTGGCACCCTACCTGGGCTGGGAGGACGCCGTCGAACTCATCTTCGACGGCGGCGTCCTGACCCAGGATCAGATCGACGCGATCGTGCCCGATCCGGGCGAGATCCGCGCCGTGCACTGGCTGGCGCCGGACAAGGCCGCCGACAAGATGGCACCGTTCGCCCGCGGCCGGATGCTGGCCGCCGTCGCCTGTCGGGTGGGTGGCGGCACGCAGTATCTGGAGCGCGGGCTCCCCCGCCGCGACTAGGCCCGTTGTCGAGCCGGGCGTCCGCCCCGCGCTCCCCGAACTACTTAGCGCTCGCTGAGTTCAGCGAACCCTAAGCGGGATGGTCGGAGCGGGGTGCTTGGCTCAGAACAGAGCGCTCATCAGGTCTCGGCGCGCCTTGAGCACGGCCGGGTCAGCCGGGCCGACGATCTCGAACAGCTCCAACAGGCGCACCCGGACGGCGTCCCGTTCGGCACCGGCGGTCTCGCGGATCAGCGCGATCAGCCGGGTGAAGCCCTGATCGGGACGTCCGGACAGCACTTCCAGGTCGGCGGCGGCCAGCTGGGCCTCCACCGAGGTCGGCTCGGACGCCGCTCGCGCCAACACCGCGGCGGGATCGACGCCACCCGAGCGGGCCAGCAGGGCGACCTGGGCGCGTCCGATCTTGGCCTCGGGGTCGTTCGGCGTCTGAGCCAGGATCTTGTCGTACTCGGCGAGCGCGGTGGCGAAATCGCCGCGTTCCAGGGCGGAGTCGGCCTCGGCGAACCGCGGATCGGCCTCGTCGGTCTCCCCTGCGCCGCCGGCGACCGGCTCGGCGCGTCCGACCAACCCGTTGGACGCCGCGACCTGCAGCAGCTGCGCGATCACCGTCTCGGCCTCCGCCTTCGACCGGGTGCCCTGGAACAGCGGGGCCAGCTGGCCGGCGATCACCCCGATCACGGTCGGAACGGCCTGGATGCCGAGAGCCTGGGCGATGGTTCCCGAGGCGTCCACGTTGACCCGGGCCAGCAGGTAGGCACCAGCGGCGGCGTTGGCCAGTGCGATCAGATCGTCCGACAGGGCTTGGGCGTTCGCCCGCGGCGAGTACAGCTCGACCACCACCGGATGCCGGGTGGACAGCTGCATCACCGACTCGAAGTTGCTCTCGTCGACCTCGATCACGAACGAGGCGCCCGGGGGTACCGGCGGAGCCTTGGCTGCGGCGGCGATGCCGGAGAGATCCATGGCGCGGGAGGTGAACTTGGGCAGGGTCATGGGGCTCATTGTGTCAAAGTTGGCGGGTGGCACCCGCACCGCTCATCGCGATCATCCAGCATCAGGACGAGTGCCCGCTCGGCCGGCTCACCGGCTGGCTCGACGAGGCCGGTGCTGAGGTGCGCATCGTCCGCCCGGACCTGGGTGTCGAACTGCCCGATCTGAACACCGTCGACGGCCTGGTCGTCCTGGGCGGCGTGATGGGTGCCACCGACGACGCCGTCGCGCCCTGGCTGCCGGCGGTGCGCGGGCTGATCGCGGCGGCCGCCGCGGCCGGGGTTCCGACGCTGGGCATCTGCCTGGGCCACCAGCTGGCCGCCGCCGCCCTCGGTGGCCGGGTGCTGCGCAACCCGAACGGCAAGCAGCGCGGACTCACCGCGATCGGCTTCACCGCCGACGCAGCGACCGATCCGCTGTTCGGCGACACGGCTTTGGGACTGCGCGGCGTGCACTCCAACAACGACGTGGTCACCGCCATGCCCGCGGGCGCGATAGCCCTGGCACTGGCGCCCGGGGGCGAGGTGCAGGCCGCCCGGTTCGCCGCCGCGACGTGGGGCGTCCAGTGGCATCCGGAGGTGGACGAGGAGATCTTCGCCACCTGGTGTGCCATCGATCCGCCGGCGGATGAGACCCGGGCCCAGCAGCTGATCGCCGAGGTGGCGGACGCGCGGGATGAGCTCGCGGCCGCCTGGCGTCCGTTGGCGCTCCGGTTCGTGGAACTCTGCCGCGAACCGTCCCACTGAGGCCTCCTCGCGCCGACGCACGAACGAACCGCCGGGGAAGGCTCGCCGTGCCGCGCTGGCATTGGCATGATGGCGGCATGGTTCATGAACGCGCCGGGCAGGTTGCGCTGCCCGAAGATCTCGTCGACGTCGACGCAATGCTCGCCGCCTATTACGACCTGGTACCGGATCCCGACAACATCGATCAGCGGGTGGTCTTCGGCACGTCGGGGCACCGTGGCTCCAGCCTGAAGACCTCCTTCAACGATCTGCACATCGCCGCCACCACCCAGGCCATCGTCGAATACCGCGCCGCCCAGGGCGTGGACGGCCCGCTGTTCATCGGCAAGGACACCCACGGGCTGTCCCTGCCGGCGTGGAAGACGGCGCTGGAGGTGCTGGTCGCCAACGGGGTCGACGTCCGGGCCGAGAAGGAGGACGAGTACACCCCGACCCCTGCGGTGTCCCGGGCGATCATCGTCTACAACCGCGACAACGAGGGTCCGCGGGCCGACGGCATCGTGGTCACCCCCTCCCACAACCCGCCCACCGACGGCGGCTTCAAGTACAACCCGCCGCACGGCGGACCGGCCGACACCGATGCCACCTCCGTCATCGCGGCCCGGGCGAACGAGCTGATGGCCGCCCCCGACGGCATCAAGCGCGACCTGTCCTACGACGAGATCGCCGACGGCATCGCCCGGCACGACTACCGGACGGCGTACTGCGAAGACCTGAAGAACGCCATCGACCTGGACGCCATCCGCTCCGCGGGGCTGAAAATCGGGGCGCATCCGCTGGGCGGCGCCGCCGTCCAGTACTGGCAGTACATCGCGGACAACCTCGACATCGGCCTGGAGGTGATCGACGCCACCGTCGACCCGGCCTGGCCGTTCATGACGCTGGACTGGGACGGCAAGATCCGGATGGACTGCTCCAGCCCGTACGCGATGGCCTCGCTGATCGAGAACAAGGACAACTACGACATCTCGACCGGCAACGACGCCGACTCCGACCGGCACGGCATCGTCACCCCCGACCACGGGTTGATGAACCCCAACCACTTCCTGGCCGTGGCGATCTCCTACCTGTACACCCACCGTCCCGGGTGGAAGCCCGACGCCGGCGTCGGCAAGACCCTGGTCAGCTCGTCCTTCATCGACAAGGTGGCCGCCGACCTGGGCCGCACCCTGGTCGAGGTGCCGGTCGGCTTCAAGTGGTTCGTGCCCGGGCTGATGACCGGCGACATCGGCTTCGGCGGCGAGGAGTCCGCCGGGGCGTCCTTCCTGACCCTGGACGGCCAGACCTGGACCACCGACAAGGACGGCATCCTGCTCTGCCTGCTGGCCTCCGAGATCCGCGCGGTGACCGGCAAGTCGCCGTCCCAGATCTACGCCGAGATGGAAGCCAAGTACGGCCAGAGCACCTACGCCCGGGTGGACGCCCCGGCCAACCGCGAGCAGAAGGCGAAGCTCGGCAAGCTGTCGCCCGAGGATGTCACCGCCACCGAGCTGGCCGGCGAGCCGATCGTCGACAAGCTGACCCGGGCGCCCGGCAACGACGCGGCGATCGGCGGACTGAAGGTGACCACCGAGCACGCCTGGTTCGCCGCGCGTCCCTCCGGCACCGAGGACGTCTACAAGATCTACGCCGAGTCGCTGAAGGGCCCCGAGCACCTGGCTCAGGTCCAGGCCGAGGCCCGCGAGGTGGTCAACGCCGCCCTCGGCTGAGCTACCCGCCGATCATCGTCGGTTGAGCTTGTCCAGACCTGACCTGTGCGCTCCGGCAGGGGTTTCGACACGCTCAACCCACGGTGGGCACGCTCAACCCACGGTGGTCGGGACACGCTCAACCCATGGCTGGTTGGGTTTGATCGGCGCTTCTGTTCAGCGCACGGCCGAGCGAGGGATCAGTCGCCGCTGGCGATGTCGGCGGCGTCCACCCGTCCGGTCAGCCCGGCGCGGATCACCACCTGCTGGAACAGGTGCAGCCGGGCGTCCGGCTCGCCGACGAAGTCGATCTCACGCAGTCCCTGTTCCTGGGCCGCGCTCTCGAAGACGAAACTGGCATAGCCGAAGATCTGCCCCCAGAACGGACGCTGCATCGACATGTCCAGCACCCGCGACAGCGGCATCGACGCGAAGCGCTGTTCGAGCACCCCGTTGACTCGGAAGACCCGCAGGTTGGTCACCACGAACCTGTCCATGTATTCGACATGCATCCGCCAGAAGCCCTGCACCCCCAGCACCAGGCCGAGCGCCATCGCCGCCCACCAGAAGTGCCCGAGCAGCGGCATCGCGGCGAGCGCGGCCATCCCCAGCAGCACCCGGATCGCCGGCCACAGCCGGGTGACCCAGTGCCGCCTGATCTCGTCGAGCACATACTCGCCCTCTTCGGCGATCAGCCGATCGTCGACGTGCGGGTCGAGGAACCGCGACCAGCCCAGTTTCACCTGAGTGAATCGGGGTACCACCGGAGCGGACACTCGCCGGTCACTTCGACAAGGCGATGAAGAACCGGCCGATCGCGTCGAACGCGCCGAAGAACGACTTCACCGCCTGCGCGGCGGCCTCGGGCCGGTTGAACAGGTAGTACAAGCAGAAGCCGACGACGAGCACCACCAGGATGGTCTTGATCCACTTGCTCATCGATGCCTCCCCAGGCTCGCCCACACCATACGCACCATGCCATTCTGCGCAGCCCGCGCGCCGCCGGCGCCCCGCCACGCCGCGATTCGCGACCGGTTCGGCAAACCCTCAACGACGACTCGAAGGATGTGCCAGGCTGACTGTATGAGCACGGATCTGTTCGTCTGTATTGATCACGTCGGCCTCGCGGTACCCGATCTGGACGAGGCCATCCGCTTCCACACCGAGGTGATGGGGTGGCGCGTCCTGCACCGCGAAGAGAACCAGGAGCAGGGTGTCGCCGAAGCGATGATCGGCACCGGCGACCAGGGTCCGGAGAATGCCCAGATCCAGCTGCTGGCGCCGCTGAACGAGAACTCCACGATCGCGAAGTTCATCAGCCGCAACGGCGCGGGCATGCAGCAACTCGCCTACCGGGTCGACGACCTGGACGCGGTCAGCACGACCTTGCGGCAACGGGGCGTCCGGCTGCTGTACGCCGAGGCGAAGCGCGGCACCCACGGGTCGCGGATCAACTTCTGCCACCCCAAGGACACCGGGGGCGTGCTGCTCGAATTGGTGGAACCACCCAAGGGGTGAGTGTCCCGGCTCCGGCGGGGTCCAGAATGAGTAGCATTCGTCGCGTACACCCCTACGAAAGGACCCCCGGGTGAGCCAACAGCCAGAAGAGACCGTCGGACTCGACCTCTTCGATGAGACAGCCAGTGCTGCAGGCAGCTTCCCGCACTCAATGCTGGGCTACGAACGCCAGGCGGTCGACGCCTACATTCGCGACATCGAACGCCAGCTGAGTTCCGCCAAGCGCAAGGTCCGCTCCCTGCAGCGACAGCTCGCCACCAAAGCTGACGAGACCGACTACTCGCGTCTCGGCACGCACACCGGTGACCTGCTGCGCTCGGCCGAGCGCGAGGCCGCCGAGATCACCCAGTCCGCGCAGCTGCAGGCCGAGCAGATCGTCGAGTCGGCTCGCCGCGAGGCCGCTGAGTTCGCCGCCCACGCGAATCAGGACGCCAGCCAGGCGATGGCCACCGGCCTGGACGACCTGCACCGGCTGCGCGATGATCTCGCCGGACAGACCAGCGCCGAACTCGCCGCCGCCCAGGAGCAGGCCCGTACGCTGCGCGAAGCCGCCCAGAGCCACCGGGCGATGGTTCTCGCCGATGCCGAGCGCAATGCCGCCGCCGTGCGTGAGCAGGCCGCGCTCGAGGCCGATCAGATCCGCCAGTCCGCGCAGCGCGAGGCGGCCGACGTCCGCGCCGCCCTGGCCGCCGAACAGGCCCAGGCGATCGAGTCCCTGCAGAACCGGCATGCCGAGGTGACTCGGACCCTGATCGAACTGTCCGAGCGCGCCCGGCAGCAGTCGGACGAGTTCGGCGTCCAGATGGCCCAGGACGCCCAGCTGGCCGACGAACGTCGGCAGAAGGCTTTCGCCGAGGCCGATCAGATCGTCCTCTCCGCCAATGAAGAGGCCCGCGCGGCGGTCGCCGACGCCCGGGCCAGGGCGGCGAAGCTGATGACCGACGCCGGTGTCGCCGAAGCCCAGAAGATCGAGCAGCTGAGCCAGGAGATCGCCGGTCTCGAGCGGCGCAAGAAGGCGCTGGTGGACGGCATGCGCAGCCTGTCCTCGCTGGTCAGCTCGAGCGTGGCCGACTTCCACGGCGACGATGCGGCCGAGGCCAAGGCGTCCGAGGTGGCCCGGGCTGCCGACGAGGCCGAGACCGCGGTGCTCGACATGGACTCGGTGGCAGCCACCGCCGTGCAGCCCGCGATCGACGCCGACGAAGCCGCGACCCAGGTGCAGCCCGCGACCGCCGGAGGGCAGCAGCGCTGACCATCCAGCCGGACGACGGGCCCGCCCCGGGTGATCCGGGTTCGGCCGGCACGCCTTCGGAGGCGGTTGCGCCGCGTCCGACGGCGACGCCGGGCCGGCCGCGAGGCTGGCTGCACCGGATCCGCCGGGTGACCCAGCCGACCCCCGCCGACCTGGACGCCGACGCGCTCGTGGCCGGGCCGCGGAGCGAGGTCAGCCTGGCCCGGCGCAGCCCGTTCGCGATCGGGTTCTTCATCACCCTGGGTGCGCTCACCGCGGGCGGCCTGGTGTTCGGGCTCTACCGGATCTCGTCGGTGGTGCTGCTGGTGATGCTCGCGCTCTACCTGGCGCTCGGGCTCAATCCGCTGGTCGAACGGCTCTCGTCCGGGGGGCTGCGGCGCGGGGTCTCGGTGCTGCTGGTGGCGCTGGCCGTGCTGTGCGTGCTCGGCCTGGCGGTCTGGGCGGTGTTGCCGGTGGCCACCGAGCAGATCAACCGGTTGCTGCTCAACGCTCCGGCCCTGCTGCAGGAACTGCGGGCCAATCCGCAGATCGCCGACCTGGACACCCGCTACGACATCATCAACCGGGTCAGCACCTTCCTCACCTCGGGCGAGCTGCTCAGCACCCTGTTCGGCGGGCTGTGGGGCGCCGGGCAGGCGGTGATCGGCCTGGTGCTCAGCGGAATAGTGACGATCGTGCTGACGGTCTATCTGCTGGCCTCGCTGCCGAGCTTCAAGGAGGCGATCTACGATCTCGCGCCAGCGTCTCGGCGGCCCCGGGTGCGCTATCTGGCCAACGAGATGTTCGGCCGGATCGGCGGCTATGTCACCGGCCTGTTCATCGTGATCATCTGCTCGACGACAGTCGCCTATGTCTTCCTCAACATCGTCGGGCTGGCCCAGTACGCGCTGGCGCTGGCCGTCGTGGTGGCGCTGTGCGCGATCATTCCGCTGATCGGGTCGACCCTGTCGATGGTGATCGTCTCGACGGTCGCCTTCACCTTCTCCCCCACCCAGGGCTTCATCACCTTGGCCTTCCTGCTCACCTACCAGCAGATCGACAACTACTTCATCCAGCCGCGGGTGTTCCAGCGCTCGGTCAGCGTGCCCGGCCCGCTGGTGATCCTGGCCGCGCTCGCCGGTGGCGTCCTGTACGGCTTGCTCGGCGCGCTGCTGGCGATTCCGTCGATGGCAGCGGCGATGCTGCTCTATCGCGAGGTGCTGATCCCGGCGCTCAACCGGCGCTGATCACCACCGCTGGTTGAGCGAGTCGAAACCGACCCACTCACGCTGGTTGAGCGTGTCGGGGCTCGACCAACGACAGCCAGTCAGAACAGCCGGTCCTCGGCGTTGTCCAGCCCGCGCAGCAGGTCGTAATCGACGCTGACGCAGGCGATCCCCCGGGTTCCGGCCAGGGTTTTCGCTTGCGGCTTGATCAGCTGGGCGGCGAACACGCCCCGGACCGGCGCGAGCAGCGGGTCGGCGTTCATCAGCGCCAGGTAGCGGGTCAGCTGCTCGACGCCGTCGATCTCGCCGCGGCGCTTCACCTCCACCGCGACGTAGCCGCCGGCGGCGTCCCGGAAGAGCAGGTCGACCGGGCCGATCGGGGTCAGGTACTCGCGCTGCACCAGGTTCCAGCCGGCGCCGAAGGTCTCCGGGTGTTCGGCCAGCAGCGCCTGCAGGTGGGCCTCGACGCCGTCCTTGACCAGGCCCGGGTCGACGCCGAGCTCATGGGAGGAGTCGTGCAGCACCTCGGCGATCGAGATCACCAGTGTGTCGGCGTCCTTGTTGCGCAACTCCCAGACCTCGGCGAAATCGGAATCCTCCGGGGTGCTGACGGTCAACGTGCACGGCGGGTTCATCCAGTTCAGCGGCTTGTAGGCGCGGTCGTCGGCGTGGATCGACACCGAGCCGTCCGCCTTGGCGAGGATCAGCCGGGTCGCCAGCGGCAGGTGTGCCGACAGGCGTCCGGCGTAGTCGACCTGACAACGGGCAACGAGCAGACGCACCCGGCCACCGTAGCGCGCGGGGCACTACGCTGACCTGCATGCCCAAACGACCCAGCAAGCACCTGCGCCCGCCGCGGCCGCTGTCGTCGTCGTTCGCCTCGGCGGTGGACAAATCGGACGGCCGCTGGATGACGCAGACCATGCCGGGTCAGGCAGCTACCAAGCAGTATCACTGTCCGGGCTGCGACCGGCCGATCGCGGTCGGCACCCCCCATGTGGTGGTCTGGCCCCAGGTGCCGACGGTGGGCTCCAGCCGGGCGGTCGACGAGCGGCGGCACTGGCACAACTCCTGCTGGAACCGGAGGCGCTGAATGGCTCTGTTCACCCAGTTGATCGGCGACGGACGCCCGGACGTGGTGTTCCTGCACGGCCTGTTCGGACGCGGCAAGAACTGGGCGGGGATCGCCCGGGCGCTGGCCGAACAGGGCCACCCGAGTGTGCTGTTCGACCTGCCCAACCACGGCCGCTCGCACTGGACCGAGAGCGTGGACTACGCGGCGATGGCCGGCGAGGTGGCGGACGAGCTCCGGCTGCGACTGGGCAGCGCCGCGTCGATGACCGTGGTCGGGCACTCGATGGGCGGCAAGGTCGCCATGGTGCTCGCCCTTGAGCACCCCGAACTGGTCAGCCGGCTGGTGGTGGTGGACATCGCGCCGGACGTCTCCGACCAGGTGCGCACCTCGGTCCCGCTGGTCAAGGCGATGCGCGAACTCGACCTGGACGCCGTCGCTAGCCGCGGTGCGGCCGAGCGGGCGCTGGCCGCCGACGTGGACGACGCCGCGGTGCGACTGTTCCTGCTGCAGAACCTGAAGCACACCCGGACGGCGGAGAATCGCAACGGCTGGCAGTGGGAGGTCAACCTCGGCCTGCTCGGCGACCACCTGGACGAGGTGGCCGCCTGGCCGGAGGTGGGCGAGGCCCGCTACGACGGCCCGGTGCTGTGGGTCGGCGGTACCGAATCGCTCTACATCAGGCCGGAGCACGCCGCCGGGATGCGAAGGCTCTTCCCCCGGGTCCGCCAGGTGTGGATCGAAGGCGCCGGGCACTGGGTGCACGCGGACGCCCCGGCCGAGCTGACCGCCGAGCTGCTCGCGTTCCTCGGCGAGGACTGAAGCCAGATCGACGCGGTGTTTCGCCGGTTGAGCTCGAAACCGCCTGCCCGAGAGGTCTCGACAAGCTCGACCAACGAAGATCTGGGCCAAGTCACCCCACGCTGGCGCTGAGGATCCGGAACGCATTGACCGGCTTGCCGGTGCCGTCGCCGTAGCGGTTGTCCTGCCCCTCGGCGGCCATCGTCTTGATCACCTTCAGCGAGGCGGCATCGACCCGTCCGAGCACGGTGTAGTTGGCCGGCAGCGCGGTGTCGCCGTAGACGATGAAGAACTGCGAGCCGTTGGTGTCGGGTCCGGCGTTGGCCATCGCCACCGTTCCCGCCGGGTAGCCGGTGCCGGGAGCGATCTCGTCGACGAAGCTGAAGCCGGGCCCGCCGCGTCCGGTGCCGGTGGGGTCGCCGCACTGGGCCAGCAGCATGGTCGAATCGGCCAGCCGATGACAGGCGGTGTCGTCGAAATAGCCCTGCTTGGCCAAGGACTCGATCGCGTTCAGGGTGCACGGCGTCCGGGCCCGGTCGCCGGTGATGGTCACCTCTCCCCCGGTCATCCGCAGGGTGAGACTCACCATCCCCACGGTGGACGCGACCGCCGGCGGCGCGGTCACCGGCTTCGCCGCCGTCCCCGACGCTGGGTAGGAACAATGCACGGTGCCGGCGGCGGGCGGACCGGCCGGGGCGGCGGTGCCGGAGGAACAACCCGCCAGCACCAGGGCGCCGAGCAGGGGGACGAGCAGACGATTCACCCGGCAGAGTCTGCCACGCCCCCCGCTCGGCATGCAGGTCAGACCGTGGCGGCGGCGATCCGCAACAGGTCCAGATAGCCGTCGATCTGCCAGGCCGAGCGGCCGACGAACAGTCCGGTGACACCATCGACACCCAGCGTCTCCGCGGCGTTGCCCTGGTTCACCGACCCGCCATAGAGGATCGCCTCCACCCGGTCGCCGTACTCGGCATCGAGGGCGGCGAACACCGCGACGATGTCGTCCGGACCGGCTTCGCGGCCATGCTCGCCGATCGCCCAGATCGGCTCGTAGGCGATCAGCACCCGGCCGACGTCGTCGACACCCTCCAGGGCCGCGGCGACCTGCGCCATGATGTGCGCGACGCTGCCGCCGGAGGCGAAGACCTCGGCCGGTTCACCGACGCACAACAGCGGACGCAGGCCGTGCCGCAGCGTCGCCTTGACCTTGAGGTTCACCGTCTGGTCGGTCTCGGCGAAGAACTCCCGCCGCTCGGAGTGGCCGATCTCGACCAGGGACGCGCCGGCGTCCGCGGCCTGGGGCACCGAGATCTCCCCCGTCCAGGCCCCGGCGTCCTCCCAGTGCGCATTCTGGACGCCCACCTCGACCGGCGAATCGGGTCCCAGGATCGCGCGCACCGTGGTCAGCGCGGTGGCCGGCGGGATGATGAACGGCTGGACGCCGGCGGGCGCACCGCCGGCCACCGCGTCCAGCAGGCCGTTGGTGAAGTCGGTGGCTTCGGCCAGCGTCTTGTTCATCTTCCAGCTGGTGCCCACCCACAGCATCAGTCGGCCTCGTAGCTGCAGATCGCGTCCACCTTGGGGGCGGACGGCGAACTCGGGTCGAAGGTGTAGTCGAAGAACTCCTTGGCCAGCCGGCGGGCCAGCTCGATGCCGATCACCCGTGCCCCCAGGCAGAGCACCTGGCCGTTGTTGGAGAGCACCAGCCGCTCGACCGAGAAGCTGTCGTGGGCGGTGCTCGCCCGGATGCCGCTCACCTTGTTCGCCGAGATCGCTACGCCCATGCCGGTGCCACAGATCAGGACGGCCCGGTCGGCATCGCCGGCGGCCACCATCCGAGCGGCCCCGACCGCGGTGTGCGCGTAGGCGGTCTGGTCGTCGGTGGACCCGACGCCGAAGTCGACCACCCTGTCGATCCGGGATCGGCCTCCAGGTCGGCCTTGATCTTGTCTTTGTACTCCACGCCGGCGTTGTCCGCGCCGACCGCTACCACGTAGCCCATCTCATCCCTTTCGTTCATCGGCCGGATCGATCGGCACCGACCCGGTTCCTCCATTGGCCGGTCGGGCCGGCGCCCAGCTGACCGGGCGCCGGCCGCCAGGCTTCAGGCCGTCGCCGCCAGCTTCGCCTCGTGCGCCATCTTCAGGCCGGCGTAGTAGGCGGCCACCCGGGTGGACTCGACCATGCTGCCCCCGTTGGCGATGCCCTTGCCGGCGATGTCGAAGGCGGTGCCGTGGTCGACCGAACTGCGCATGAAGGGCAGTCCCATCGTGATGGTGACGGCCTTTTCGAAGTCCAGGGTCTTGCAGGCGATGTGCCCCTGGTCGTGGTAGAGCGACAGGATGCAGTCGTGCTGGCCGTCCAGGGCGAACGCGAAGATCGAGTCGCCCGGAAAGGGGCCGCGGGCGTTGATGCCCATCGCCTGGGCCTCTTCGACCGCGGGGATCAGGTGTTCGATCTCCTCGGTGCCGAACAGGCCGCCGTCGCCACCGTGCGGGTTCAGCGCGGCCACCGCAATGGACGGGTTCTCGAAGCCGTAGGTGCGCATCTCCCGGTCGATGTCCTTCAGGTACGCCAGCGTCCGCTCCTTGGTGATCTGGTCGCAGGCCTTCCGGACCGACACGTGCCGGGTGAGGAAGAACACCCGCAGCTTGTGCACGTTGAACATGGTGAGGGCGTACGGCGATTCGGTCAGCGCCTCGAAGATCTCGGTGTGCCCGATGTGGTCCACCCCCGCCTCCTTCAGCGCCACCTTGTGGATGGGCGCGGTGGAGACCGCGTCCAGCCGTCCGGCCAGACCGAGCTCGATCGACTTCTCCAGGTAGGAGTACGCGCGCAGGGCGGCGTCGGACTGCACCTCGCCGTAGACGATCTTCGCGCCCGGGGCTGCCCCGGTGTCCAGCAGGTCGACCGTCCCGAACTCGTACTTCGCCTCCTCGGGCTCGCTGATCTCGTTGATGGTCAGCTTCACGCCCTTGACCGCGGCCGCCTCCTCGAGGTGCTCGCGCGCGCCGATCACGAAGGGCTTGCAGACCTCGTAGATCATCTGCGACTGGACCGTGTCCACGACGATCTCCGGGCCGATGCCGGCGGGGTCACCGATCGTGATTGCGGTGACCGGCCTGATTTGGGTTTCTGGCATTTGTCTTTCACTCCATCTTTTCGTCGAAGATCCGATTGACACATTGGATGGCGGTCTGTTCCGTTCCGGTCAGACCACCCTTGCAGATGACCGGTAGGCCGGCCCACGGCCCGCCTACCAGCACGGCCTGATCGGCCTGCGGGATGACGTAGTCGACCAGGCCGAGCCCGCTGGCCTCCAGGGCGGCACAGGTGTGCACCATGATGTCGCCGCCGGTGAGGTACAGACCCGCCAGCTCCTCGGCGAGCGACTGCACGACGCGCCGGGCCAGTTCCCCCACCCGGACCGGGATCAGTCCCTTCGCCTCCCCCGGCTGCAGACCCGCTCGCCTTTCCAGAGCGGCCAGGTCGCCCAGGTCGCCGCTGATCGTCGAGTCGAGGGCGAGCATCAGCACCCGGGGCGGAACCGGCTGACTCATGAACCGGTCCGCCTCGCCCAGCACCCGGGCGGTTTCGCGGGAGTAGTGGCCCTCGTCGCCGATCAGGTCGCCGATGTCCACACCGATCACGTCGGTGCCCGGCACGCCGGCGAGCTCGACCATCTGCAGGTGGGTGACCCGCATCGCGCTGCCGGCGACGACCAGGACCGTGCCGGCGTCGGTGTCGGCGGACGCCGTCCGCAGGGTGCGCTCCTTCACTGGCCGGGTCTCGACCACCCCGCTGCGGATGGCCAGCCGTTCGGTGAACGGTCCCGGGTCGACACAGACGACCTTCCAGTCCAGCCCGGCCAGCGCTTGCGCGATCGAATCGACGTCCTCCAGGGACGCCGCGTCCACCAGGATCAGCCGGTCCCCCGCCTCCCGTCGTGCCACCAGTGCGGCCTGGATCTGGTCGATGCCACCGATCACGGCACTGATCGGGACGTGGCCGACGCCGAGGGTGCACTGCGCTGCCATCAGCGTCGGCAGGTGGGACTCCGTGACCGGGGTGCGGACGTCCTGCGCCACCGGCGTGCGGGCGAGCAGCACCGAGTCGATCAGCGAGTAGCCGTCCACCACGATCCGGCGGGACTGCGGCATGGCAGGCACCATGATGGCGATGTAGTCCTCGGGCAGGGCGCTCAGCATGCCCTCCACCTCGGGACCGATCCCGCCCCGGCAGGTGGTGTCGATCCGCTTGGAGAACTGCCGCGCCCCGGCCGCGACCAGGTGCTCGGTCGCCCGTCGCACCCGGTCGGACGCCTCGGCGGCCGGCAGTGGACGGGAGTCCGAGTTGACGATCAGTGCCTCGTGATCGGAGGTCAGCGAGGACACGCTCGCCGGGTCGAACAGCACCGCCGTGTCCACCCCCACCCTGGCCAGCAGCGCGCCGACCGTGGTGGCGCCGGTCAGGTCATCGGCGACGATGCCTAGCTTCGGCATGCCGGCACCACCGTTCCGGTCGCGGTCGAGCCGGTCACTTGGCCGCAACCTTGTCCTCGACCACGTGTTCGGTCGCCTTCGGCCGGGCCTCGACCAGGCTGAAGATCACCAGCAGGGCGATGACCAAGACGATGGCGAAGTAGCTGAACGCCACCGAGTAGTTGCCGCCCGAGCGGTCGAGCAGGATGCCGACGATGATCGGCGCGAAGAAGCCGCCCAGGTTGCCGCCGGAGTTGATGATGCTGATCGCGAACGGGTAGGTCTTGTTGTTGGTCAGTCCCATCGGGTAGGCGGTGAACATCGGCCAGCCGATGTTCAGGAAGAAGCCGGTGGCGATCAGGCTGGCGACGATGGCCGGAATATTGTTCGGCGCGTTGATGACCAGCACGATCATCACGGCGGCGAAGAAGGCCGTGATGATCATCTGGGGCTTGCGCCGACCCTGGAAGACGCGGTCCGAGACCACGCCGCCGAGCATCGCGCCGATCAGGCCGCCGACGGCCGGTGCCGCGGCGATGAACGCGACGCCGGCCAGGTTGATGCCGCGGGCCTGGACGAGGTACAGCGGCACCCAGGTGAGCAGGCCGTAGTTCACGTTGTTCATGAAGAAGTAGGCCAGCGTGTCGCCCCAGATGTTCCACGACTTCAGCACCTTGCCGTTGGTGTCGAGAGTCTCGGTGTCCCGGAGCCGGATCAGCTTGTCGAGCCAGGGAATCGGCCGGAAGGTGACCTTCTTCTTGGTCGGGTCCTCCGAGGTGTCGTAGATGTGGGCCAGCTCGGCGGCGTTGACGCGGTTGCTCTGCTCGGGACGGTTCCGGACGATGAGCCACCACACCACGGCCATGATGAAGCCCGGGATGGCGAACCAGATGAACACCCAGCGCCAGCCCTGGGTGGTCGCGATCCCGATCACGATGGCCGGGACGATGATCGGGGCGAACTGCGTGGACGCGATGTACAGCCCGGTCGCGGTGCCCTTCTCGCGCGGCGGGAACCACGCGTTGACCGTCGAGGTCATGCCGACCGGCGCCGGGCCCTCGGTCAGGCCGAGCAGCAGGCGCAGCGCCAGCAGCATGACGGCACCGGTGGTGAACCCCATCAACAAGGTGACCAGCGAGAAGGCCAGGATGGCCATCGAGACCACCGCTCGGGTGCCCTTCTTGCCCATCACCAGGCCGGCCGGAATCTGCGAGACCGCGTAGCCGAGGAAGAAGAAGCTGGAGATCGCGCCGATGGTGAAGTTGTCGATGTGGAATTCCTCTTTGATGAACGGCAGTACCGCACCGATGTTGGCGCGGTCGGCCATGCACACCACGTAAGCGGCGAAGATCGTTCCCATCACGACCCAGCGGTACCGGGTCGGCTTGTCGGTTGGAAGGTTGGCGCCCACCGAAGTGGTCGCGCCCGCAGAAGATGACATGTGTCCGTGCTCCTAGTGTCAGTGTCCGAGAGACGGGTCGGCGATCTGCCCCGCGCCCGGTCGACTGCGACCGAACGCGAGGTGGCTCCGACCGACCCGAGGACACCAACCGGGCACCCAACCGACACCAGGTTCGCCGGGTGGGTCACGGTCCGCGCATTGCCGTGACTCCACCGGATCCTGTTGTGCGTCGGTCGCGATGCCGGAACATCGGGCCGCCACCTCCGTGCTGCACTGCCCGGAGCGTGGCGGATTACCAACTCTGCGCAGAGAGTACCCACTGCGTCCGCGCTGCGCCAGTGGTTCGGCACTAGTCCGGTACCGCCGCGGGCCTTGACCTCGCTGGCGCGATGGGACGTCGACGGCGAGCAACACGCTCTGCGCGCTTCGATCATTCATCGCGTACCAATCTGCTCAGATCCTGCGGTTCCGTAGGTCTTGACAGGATTCTATGCTCTGTTCGATCATTGTGTCATCCAATCGTGATCGGACCGCGCAAAGGTAGCTCTGGTTCCGACCCCGGAGACCGAGCACGGATGGCGTCCAGGCTGAGCAGTGGACGATCCGGTGGAACCCGTCTGCTCAACACCCGCTGTCCGCGGGTTCCACCAACCAGCAATTGCAGGAGGATGAGGGGCATGCAGGACCTCGCAGCCACATCCTCCGTCGACATCCACGAGCAACCGGACGCCGGTCCGGCAAAGGCCAGCAAGGGCCAGCGCCGGCGCCAGCGGATCCTCCAGTTGCTCACCACAGATCCGGAGGCGAACGTATCGGTGAGCGACCTGTCCGACACTTTCGGGGTCTCGGTGGCGACCATTCGCCGAGACCTCGCCGACCTGCAGGACCGCCGGCTGGTCACCCGCACCTACGGTGGCGCGGCGCTCCAGCATCGCCCGCGCACGGAGTTGACGATGCGTGAGCGGCTGTCGGCGCACGCCGAAGCCAAACGGGCGATCGGCGCGGCGGCCGCCGCGCTGATCGAGGACGACGACCTGATCATCCTCGACTCCGGATCGACCACCGAGCAGATCGCCGCGGCACTGGGCAACCGCCCGGTCTCGGTGATCACCAACGGCCTGATGGTCGCAAACCAGCTGGTGTCGAACGACCAGGTGGCGGTGACCATCCTGGGCGGCACGCTGCGCGGCTTCAATGCCACCATCACCGGCCCGGACGCCGAATCGATGCTGAACCGCGTCCAGGCCACCTACGCCTTCATCGGCACCGACGCCGTCGATCCGCTGCGCGGGCTGACTTCGCGGACCTATGCCCAGGCCAGGCTGAAGGCCGCGATGATGGACAACGCGCTGCGCACCTACGTGGTGGCCGACTCGTCCAAGCTGGGTGAGCACGGGCTGTTCCATTACTGGTCGGAGTTGCCGGATTCCTGGGGGCTGGTGACCGACGAGGCCGCCGATCCGGCGGTGCTCGCCGGCCTGCGGGACGCCGGCGCCGAGTCGATCATCCTCGCCCCACCACTAGACACCCAGGACTGGTGAGATTCCATGCAGCAAGCCGTGCTGTACCGACCCGACGAACTCCGGGTCGAGGAACGAGACGTCCCCGCCCTCGCCGAGGGCGAGGTCCTGCTCAAGGTGACCGCCGCGCTGTTGTGCGGCACCGACCTGCGGATCTACTCCGGCAGCAAGACCAAGAACGTCACTCTGCCGTCGGTGCTGGGCCATGAGATCGCCGGCGAGGTGGTGGACGCCGCCGGCCCGCTCCCGGAGGGTGTCGCGCTCGGCGATCAGGTGTGCGTCTACCCGTTGGTGCCGTGCGGTGAGTGTGTCGCCTGCCGGAAGAACCACCCCAACATCTGTCGCAGCCGGGTGGCCTTCGGCTATCAGTTGCCCGGGGGTCTCTCGCAGTACATCGTCGTTCCCGCCGACGCTCGGCAGAACATCGTGCCGCTGCCGGGGGTCTCGGCACCCGAGGCGGCGCTCGTCGAACCGCTGGCCTGCGCGCTCAACGGCCAGAATCTGGCCAGGGTCGCCGAGGCCGAGGCGGTTCTGGTGACCGGCTGCGGGCCGCTGGGGCTGATGCACATCCGGCTGGCCAAGGCCCAGGGCGTCCCGACCGTGATCGCCGTCGATCCCAACACCGCGCGGCACCAGATCGCCCGGGAGTCGGGCGCCGACCTGGTCTTCTCCCCCGGCGACGACACTCCTGGGCGGATCTTCGACGCCACCGACGGCGGGGTCGACGTGGTGATCATGGCCATCGGACGGGTGGACGCACTCACCCCCTACCTCGGCATCCTGGCACCGGGAGCCAGGATCTCCGCCTTCGCCGGATTCAACTCCGGCGACGTGCTGAGCATCCTCGCCAACGACATCCACTACAACGAGTACGAGGTGGTGGGGGCCTCCTCCTGTCGGCTGGAGAACTTCCACGCGGTCGCCGGACTCGTGCTCGCCGGCAAACTCCGGGTCGCCGACCTGGTCGGCACCCAGCTGCCGCTGGCCCGCGTCCACGAGGCGCTCGACCTGGTCGCCTCGGGCAAGGACCTGCGGGTCGGCATCGATCCCTGGGCCTGACGCCCGCTCTCTCCTCTCCATTCCTTTCCCACATCACACCGAAGGATTTGTCATGGGCATTTTCGAACTGAACCCCGTCGGCACCACGTCCGCGCTCGGCCGGGAGATCCGGCTGCGCCGGATCATGGGCACCGACGGACGGCTGATGACGGTCGCCCTGGACCAGGCCGTCCCGCGCGGCGTCGCACCCCGGCTGGCCGACCTGAAGACCGTCTTCGACACGATCGCCGACGCCGAGCCGGACGCCTTCACGGTGTTCAAGGGCGTCGCCGGCCACCTGCTGTCCGGACGGGCCAAGCAGGTGCCGCTGATCATCAAGGGCTCCACGTTCTGCGTCGACTTCCACCTCACCTACGACGCCACCGTCGCACAGGTGGCGGACTGCCTGCGGCTCGGCGCGGACGCCATCGCGGTCGGCATCTCGGCAGGCTCGGAGAACCAGGTGGCGATGCTGGAGATGCTGAGCAGTGTCGTCGAAGAGGCGCACAAATGGGGCCTGCCGGTGGTCTGCCACGCGTATCCCAGCGGTGAGCTGTGGGGCGACCGGAAGGGCAGCACCGAGTCGGTGATGTACGCCGCGCGTGCCGCCGCCGAATGCGGCACCGACATCGTCAAGACCTGGTACACCGGCTCGGCCGACGAGTTCAAGAAGGTGGTGGACGCCACCCCGACCCTGGTGGTCGCAGCCGGCGGGGCACCCACCCCGAAGCCGATCGACGTGCTGAACCAGGCCGCCGCGGTGATGGACGCCGGCGGCGCCGGGATGACCGCCGGCCGGAACATCTGGGGTGCCGACGATCCGGGCGCCATGGTGCACGCGCTCAAGGCCGTCATCCACGACGGCGCCGACCCCGGCGAAGCCGCCAAGCTGCTCGGCTGAGCCGCAGCCAGGACAAGGAGACTCAACGGTGAGAACCTTCCTCGGCCTCGATCTGGGCACCTCGGCGACCAAGGGCGTCATCCTGTCCGCCGACGGCCGGGTGGTCGCCCGCGCCCGCGCCGTCCACCCACATTCCCGGGGCGGCGGCGTTGGCCGGGCCGACCCGGCCGCCTGGGAGCAGTCCGTGCTCGCGGTCTGCCGCGCGTTGGGCCCGGAGCTGGCCGGGATCAGCGGGGTGGGCCTCGACACCCATTGCCCCACGGTCGTGCCGATGGGCCTCGACGGCTATCCGGTCACCCTTGCCGTCACCTGGGACAATCCGGCGCTGGCTCCCTACTTCGACCATTACAGCCCGCTGCGCTCGACCAAGGCGATCCGCTCGACCGGGAACCACCCGTCCCGGGCGACCTTCGCGGCCGTGGCCTATCACTACCTGCGCGAGGCCGAGCCGGACGCGTTCGCACGGCTGGCGACGCTGGGGCTGGCGGGTACCTGGCTGGGCCAGTTGCTGACCGGCGCGGTGGCCATCGACCCGACCCAGGCGTCCTACACCGGGGTGTTCGACACGGTCGGCTACGAGGCGTCCTGGCTGCCCAAGACGCTGGCCGAGCTGGGCATCGACGCCTCCGTACTGCCACCGGTCCGGCAGGCGATGGACGTGCTCGGGGAGACCTCCACCGGTTTCGTGGAGCTGGCCGGGATCCCGCTCGGGGTGCCGGTGATCGTCGGCTGCGCGGACACGCCCGCGGCGTCCTATGCGCTGGGGACGGCCCCGGGCACCAGTCCGTTCCTGATCATGGGCACCACCCACGTGGTCAACAGCTGCCTGTCCGGCCCCGACCTCAGGGCCCGGGCGCTGCAGCGCCGCGGGCTGCGACCCGGCGAATGGCTGATCAACGGCGTCACCAACGGCGGCGACTGCCTGGCCGTCGCGGCGAGCCTGCTGGGCTTCGGCGGCAAGGAGTCCGCCGTCCGCGAGGTGATCCGGTTGGCGAGCGGGCTCTCCCCCGATGAGGTCGAGACCGCGCCGTTCTTCATTCCGCATGTGATGCCCGAGCGTGGGCCGTTCTGGTTCGAGCAGCCGAGCGCCGGGCTGACCGGGGTGACCCGGTCGACCACCCGCGAACAGCTGGCCCGGGCGATCGTGGACGGCGTGATCTACGTCGACCGGATGGTGCTGGAGGCCACCGTGCCGCCGGGTGACCAGGCGATCTACCTCACCGGAGCGTTCGGCGAGGACCCGGTGCTGCCCAGGTTGCTGGCGGACGCGACCGGCCGCACCTACGATGTGGCGCTGGAGCCGGACCTGCCGGCGATCGGCGCGGCGGCGATGTGCGCGGAGGCCGTCCATCGGGTGGTGCCCAGGCACCTGTCCACCAGCCGGATCAAGCCGCGCGCGAAACGCCGCGCCATGGCCGAGCGGCGCTGGCACCGTTTCCGCGAAGAATGGTCCAAGGTCACCGGACGCGATCCGCTCGCCCCGCTGCTGCCCGAACCCGCACGATCCAGGAGTTGACTCGAATGTCCGACCGTTTGTACGTCGCCCGCAGGCTCACCGAGGCCGTGATGGAGGAGTTGCCCGCGCTCGGGTTCGACCTGGTCGTCGGCGACGTCGCGCCGCCGTCCCGGGACGCGCTGCTCGGCGGGGTGGCCGGCGCCTCCGGCGCGGTCGTCACCCTCACCGAGCGGATCGACGCCGAGTTCTTCGACGCCGCCGGCCCGCAGCTGCGGGTGGTCGCCAACGCCGCGGTGGGCTTCGACAACATCGATCTGGCCGAGGCCAAGCGACGCGGAGTGGTGATCACCAACACCCCCGGCGTCCTGGACGAGGCGACCGCCGACCACACCTTCGCGATGCTGCTGGCCGTCACCCGCCGGGTGGTCGAGGCCGATCGCTTCGCCCGCTCGGGCGAGCCGTGGATCTGGGGCCCGACCATGCTGGTCGGGCTCGACATCAGCGCCGGTGCGACGCTCGGCATCATCGGCCTCGGCCGGATCGGACGCGCCGTCGCCCGACGGGCGCAGGCGTTCGGGATGCGGGTGGTCGCCAGCCATCCCAGACTCGAGGTGGGCACCCAGCCCGACGGGGTGGAGCTCGTCGATCAGGCGGAGCTGCTGGCGACGTCCGATGTGGTGACGCTGCACGTGCCGCTGCGGCCGGACACCAGGCACCTGATCGACGCCGGCGCCCTGGCGTCCATGAAGCCGGGTTCGTACCTGGTCAACGCCGCCCGCGGCGGCATCGTCGACGAGACGGCCCTGATCGACGCCCTACGCAGCGGCCACCTGGCCGGTGCCGCCCTGGACACCTTCGAGGGCGAACCGGTGATCAACCCGGCCCTGCGCGAACTCGACACCGTGGTGCTGCAACCGCACATCGGCAGCGCCGGGAACGTAACCCGCGACAACATGTGCCGGCTCGCCGTCCACAACGTCACCCAAGTGCTCGCCGGTAAGCCGGCCGAGACCCCCGTCCCGCTCCCGTGACCAAAAGAACCGTCCCCGCGGTCACCGGGGACGGTTCTCTTGGTCACCGGGGACGGTTCTCTTGGTCACCGGGGACGGTTCTCTTGGTCACTTCGCGTGCCGTACGCGCGAACAGAGCCCTCGGCCCACGGTCGGGCGACTCACGTCGAGCGGGCTGCCGGAATCAGCAGCACTGCCAGCGCTCCGGCGATCGTCGCGATCTGGCTCACCACGTTGAGCCACTGGTCGAGCGTCTCGTACACGTCCAGATGAGCGACGTGATAAGCGAAATGCAGACTGGAGAACACCAGCCAGGCCAGCCCCGCGAGCCGAGCGGACGCCACCCCGCCGGTCGTCGCGGCGACCAGCGCGACCACGGCAAGGGCGAGGAACATCGCACCCACGTCGCGGATCAGGTGCTCGTTGAAGGGTCCGTCCACCGCGACCCAGGGCGGGCGCAGCACCGGGAAATCGGAGTAGAAGGACTCCGGCAGAAAGGCCGCCCACACCCCCGGCACCAGGCCGAACAAGACCCCGAGGACGAGCAGCAGGACGCGCGTGATCGGCCGGCTCACCGGACAGCTCCCGCCCGGACGACTTCGGGCCGGCCGGCGCTGCGGCTCAGCCAGTGCTCGAAGCTCTCGGTGCCGCGCGGCCCGGGCTCGGCGGGCACCAGGGCGCCGGACGCCGCGGCGCGCGCCGTGGCGCCGAGGGCAGGCAGCTCCCACACCGGACGGCGCAACCCACGCGTCCGAACCAACCGCCGGGCGAGGTCCGCCATCCGATGGGTCGCCGGCCCGGCGATCTCCGGGGCACGGCCGGCCGGCCGTGCGTCCGCGAGCACAAGCAGATGGGCGGCCACTTCGCGCGCCGCGATCGGCTGGCTCAGCATCCGCGGCACCACCGCCACCGGACCCGGCACCAGCCCCAGCAACTGCTCGGTGAACTCGTAGAACTGGGTGGCGCGCAGGACGGTCCACGGCACCGGACCGCCGGCCACCACCTCTTCCTGGCGCCGCTTACCCGCGTAGTAGCCAGTGTCGACCCGGTCGATGCCGACGATCGAAAGGGTCAGGTGATGGCGCACCCCGGCCCGCCGTCCGGCGGTGAGCAGGTTCCGCGAGACAGTTCCGAAGAACTCGACCGCGGCGGACCGGTTGGCGCTGCCGATGTTGGTCACATCGACGACGGTGTCGACGCCCTCGAGCGCCGCGTCCAAGCCGGCTCCGGTGGTCAACTCCACACCGGTGGAGCGGGCCAGGACGATCGGCGTCCAGCCTCGTTCACCGGCCAGGTCGACCAGCATCCGGCCGATCAGCCCGGTGCCGCCCGCCACGGCGAGTCGTCGTTGAGCGATTGTCATGTCATTCCTTTCAAACTCTGTCGCTGATGGGACACCGCGGTCACGCCGAATGTGACGCGAGCGTGGCGCGGACGCCGTGGCGATAGGGCGTGGGAGTCACCCCGAATGCTTCGGCCGTGGCGCTGCCGTCCACGACGAAGGGTTGTTCGAACTGGTAGATCAGTTCGGCCCCGTCCCGGGCGAGCGGCACGATCGCGCCGAGGGCGCGCAGCTGCCGGCGCGTGACCGCGGTCACCCGGGTTCGGCGGCCGGCCTCGGCAGCAGCCAGCGCAATCAACTCGCGTCCGGTCGTCGGGACAGGATGCGGGACGTGCCACACCCGGGAATCTCCGCTGTCGCGCCGTCCGACGACCGCGATGGTGCGAGCGAAGTCATCGATGTAAGTCGGTGTGATCGGCAGATCGGGGTCACCGAACCAGCGCGCGCCGTGTCCACGGTGCACATTGCCGAAGACCGTGCCCGCGATCATCGACCGGACCTGCGGCCCGTACAGCTCACCGGCCCGGACGATGGACAGCCGCAGCCGACCCGCGGCGGCCGCGTGACTGAGCCGCTCGGCGAGCCAGGCCCGCAGGACGCCGAGGCGACCGACCGGACGGTAGGGCAGGTCCGGCGCCATCGGACCGCTGACCCGGCCATACATCCAGGTGTCGTCGGCGTAGACGACGCGCGCGCCGGTCTCGGACGCGGCCTGGATGATCGAATCGGTCAGCGGCGGGAAGTCGCTCAACCAGCGTCCGATCGGCGGCATCGCGCAGTGGTGAATGGCCGTCGCGCCCTCGGACGCCGCGGTCAGAGCGGCCGGGTCGGCGGCGTCCACGGCTCGAAGCTCAGCCCCCGGCGAACCCACAAGACGACCGTCGCGCGTCAACGCCCGGACCCGGCAGCCGGCCGCCAGCAGATGCCCGACCACGAGCCGTCCGGTCGCACCCGCTGCGCCTACCACGACGTGACGTTCAGCCGTTTCCATGTCTCCTCCTTGACGCTACAGCCGTAGCACTACATTTGTAGCGGCTACACTACACCTGTAGCACGCCACGTCAAGCCAGGAGGATTCTGTGCCCCTCACCACCGAACGTCCGCAACTCTTGGCCGACGCCGCGATCGCACTCATCGCCAGGAACGGCATCCGCGCGCTCACCCATCGCGCGGTCGACGCCGAGGCCGGGGTGCCCAGCGGCACCGCCTCATACCACTTCCGGACGCGCCGTGAGTTGCTGCGCGGTGTGCTGGTGCGGATCGCCGACGTCAACGCGGACCGGTTGGCGGAACTGCCCGGGCCACCCACCGACCCCCACGGGGCGCCGACCGGGCGAGGCGGCCGGGTGGCGGAAGCCGAGCGACTGGCGGAACGGGTCGCGGTGTTCGTCGACGGTCAGATTGGCGAGCGACGGGACAGCACGCTGGCCCGGATGGCGTGTGAGATCGAAGTCGCGTCCGACCCTGATCTGCGCGAAATCCTGCACGCCGGCGGCATCTTCCGGCGGCTCGCCATCGGTGCCGTCACCCGACTGGGCGGCAGCGATCCGGACCGCCAAGCCGACGGCCTGATCGCGCTGCTCGACGGACTCCAGTACGACCGGCTGGTGGGGGTCGGGTCGTTGACCGCGGCCGCGCCGGGAACCCCACAATCGCGCGCCGAGGTCGCGGCGGTCGTCCGGACCTACCTGGTCGGGTTGGTGCCCGACTAGCGCAGACGCCCTCCCGGTGACCAAGAGAACCGTCCCCAGTGACCAAAAGAACCGTCCCCAGTGACCGAAAGAACCGTCCCCGGTGACCAAAGGAACCGTCCTCGGAGCATTCGGGCCGGCATAGGGTGATGGCATGGTCCACCTCACCAAGATCTACACCCGTACCGGGGACGCAGGTCAGACCCGGCTGTCCGACAACTCGGTGGCCACGAAGACCGATCTACGCGTCGAGGCATACGGGCAGGTGGACGAGGCCAACGCCGTTCTCGGCGTGGCGACCGCGCGCGGCGACCTGCCCGGCAACCTGAACGCGGCCCTACGGCTGATTCAGAACGAACTCTTCGACCTCGGCGCCGACCTGTCCACGCCGCTGACCGAGAACCCGCCCTGGGAGCCGCTGCGGATCGTCCAGAGCTGCATCGACCGGCTGGAAGGCTGGTGCGACGAGTATTCCGCCCAGGTCGGGCCGCTGAACTCGTTCATCCTCCCCGGCGGCACCCAGACCGCTGCCCAGTTGCATGTCGCGCGGACCATCGTCCGTCGCGCCGAACGCACCGGCTGGCGAGCCGCCGACGAGTACGGACTGGACGTGGAGGGCGGGCTCAATCCGCTCGCCCTGACCTACCTGAACCGGCTCTCCGATCTGCTGTTCCTGGCCTCGCGGGTCGCCAACGCCGATATTGGGGACGTCTTGTGGGTACCCGGCACTGACCGGACGCCGGACGAACCTCGCGCCGCCGAGCGACGCCGGAAGGCCGCCGAAGCCGGCCGAGACTGAGTGCTGACAGTGTGCCGGTGACCAAAAGAACCGTCCCCGGTGACCACAAGAACCGTCCCCGGTGACCACAAGAACCGTCCCCGGTGACCACAAGAACCGTCCCTGGTGACCGGGAGAACCGTCCCCGGTGACCGGGACAACCGTCCCCGCGTACCGCGGGCTACTCGGGAGAGACCGGTGACGGCCGGTAGCGCATCCCGGGGGGAGCGGCCTCGAGCCAGCTGAGCAGGCCGGTCAGCGAATCCCGGGCCATCGCCAGTTCGACCTGGTCGGGGCCTTGGAGGCTGACGATGCGTTGGTCCTGGGGCAGTTCAACGGCCTCACCGGCGTCCGGGGACCTTTGGTCGCCCGCCCGCACGTGGGCGCGGTCGAAGCGCCGCACCGGCCACAGGGACAGCGAGAATGCCGGGAACCACTGCAACTCGTGGGCCCGGTAACGAGCGACTCCGAGCACCCAGCGGGTCCTCGGAGTCCTCGGTACTGCCTGCAAGCTACAAGCGAACGTGCCGCCGGCACGAGAGAGCCAGCGACGGCGCAGCCAGAGCCAGCTCAACGCGATCGCCAGGGCGAGCGCGGCAATGATCAGCACCCATTCGGCGATGCCGATCAGGTCCACGAGCCGAGCCCCTCTCCCTGCGCGTCAGTGCGTGTCTTGCACCCGGGTGGCGGCGGCGAGCTGGGCCGCTGCCCGGTCGTGATGCTGCCGGGTGGTCTCGCTGGTGTCGCCCTGCTCGAGCTTCTTCTCGGCGTCCATCAGCTCGCGCTCGGCCTCGGCCAGCGAGATCTCGTGCGCCAGCCGGGCGTACTGGCTGAGCACGGCGACCCGGTTCTCGGCGACCGAGATGAAGCCGCCGTCCACGGCGATCACCTCGCGCCGGCCGTCGACGGTCAGCACCTCGGCGGCCGAGGGCACCAGCAGACCGAGGAAGGGCTCGTGGTTGGCCATGATGCCGATGTCGCCCTCGGTGGTGCGGGCGATCACCGAGATGGCTTCGCCCTCCCAGACCCGCCGGTCGGCTGCCACCACCTCGACGAACAGGACGTCGCCTTCGGCCACGATCAGCCTTCCTTCTGGATCCGGTCCCAGTTCTCCATCACCATGTCCATGCCGCCGACGTTGAAGAAGGCCTGCTCGGCGACGTGGTCGACCTCGCCGTCGCAGATCATCTTGAACGACTCGATGGTGTCGGCCAGCGGGACGGTGGAACCGGGGACGTTGGTGAACTTCGTCGCCATGTAGGTGTTCTGGCTGAGGAACTGCTGGATCCGCCGGGCCCGGCCGACCAGGATCTTGTCCTCTTCGGAGAGCTCGTCGACGCCGAGGATGGCGATGATGTCCTGCAGTTCCTTGTTGCGCTGCAGGATCTGCTTCACCCGGGTCGCGGTGTCGTAGTGCTCCTGGCCGACGAACTGCGGGTCGAGGATCCGGCTGGACGAGGTGAGCGGGTCCACCGCCGGGTACAGGCCACGCGAGGCGACCTCGCGGGACAGTTCGGTGGTGGCGTCCAGGTGGGCGAAGGTGGTCGCCGGCGCCGGGTCGGTGTAGTCGTCGGCGGGCACGTAGATCGCCTGCATCGAGGTGATCGAGTGACCGCGGGTCGAGGTGATCCGCTCCTGCAGCTGGCCCATCTCGTCGGCCAGGTTCGGCTGGTAGCCCACCGCGGACGGCATCCGGCCGAGCAGCGTGGAGACCTCCGAGCCGGCCTGGGTGAACCGGAAGATGTTGTCGATGAACAGCAGCACGTCCTGGTTCTGCACATCGCGGAAGTACTCCGCCATGGTCAGCGCCGACAGCGCCACCCGCAGCCGGGTGCCCGGCGGCTCGTCCATCTGGCCGAAGACCAGGGCGGTGTCCTTCATCACGCCGGCCTCGATCATCTCGTGGATCAGGTCGTTGCCCTCGCGGGTCCGCTCCCCCACGCCGGCGAACACCGAGGTGCCGCCGAAGTTGTGCGCGATCCGGTAGATCATCTCCTGGATGAGCACCGTCTTGCCCACGCCGGCGCCGCCGAACAGGCCGATCTTGCCGCCCTTGACGTACGGGGTGAGCAGGTCGAGCACCTTGATGCCGGTCTCCAGCATCTCGGTCTTGGGCTCTAGCTGGTCGAACCTGGGCGCGGCCCGGTGGATCGGCCAGCGCTCGCCGATCTCGACGCCGGACGGGTCCTCGTTCAGGCACTCGCCGGTCACGTTCCAGACCCGGCCCTTGGTGATGTCGCCGACCGGCACCGAGATCGGGGCCCCGGTGTCGACCACCCGCGAGCCGCGGCGCATGCCGTCGGTCGGCTTCAGCGAGATCGCCCGCACCATGTTGTCGCCGACGTGCAGCGCCACCTCGGCGTAGATCGTCCGGCTCTCGTCACCGGCGTCGATGTCGATCAGCAGGGCGTTGTAGATGTCGGGCATCGCGTCGGCGGGGAATTCCACGTCGACGACCGGGCCGATCACCCGGGCCACCCGGCCGACGGCACCCTGGGCGTCGTCGGTGGCGGTGTTGCTGTCCAGTGTCACGGTCATTGATCCACTCTCGTCTCGTGCCCTAGTCCTGGGCGGCCGCATCGGCGAGCGCACCCGCGCCACCGACGATTTCACTGATTTCCTGGGTGATCTCCGCCTGGCGGGCCTGGTTGGCCTGGCGGGTCAGGCTCTCGATGAGCTGTTTGGCGTTGTCGGTCGCCGACTTCATGGCCCGCTGCTGGCTGGCCAGTTGGGACGCCGCCGACTGCAGCAGGTAGAACCAGACCCGGCTGCGGACGTACATCGGAAGCAGCGCGTCGAGGACGGTCTCGGGGTCGGGCTCGAACTCGTACAGCGGCAGGATCTCGTCCTCGGCCGGCTCGTGCACGCCTTCGACGATCTCCAGCGGGAGCAGCCGACGGGCCCGCACCTCCTGGTTGATCATCGAGTTCATCCGGGTGTAGACGCCGTAGATGGCGTCCACGCCGCCGTCCTCGTAGGGGGTGAGGAAGTCCTCGATCAGGGCGTCGGCGATCTCCTGGGCGTGCTGGAAGGTCGGCGCGTCCGAGAAGCCCTCCCAGGACCGCCGGATCGGCAGGTGCCGGAAGTTCATGTAGGCGATGCCCTTGCGGCCGACGGCGTAGCGGACCACCTCGACCCCCTCGCGTTCAAGACGCTCCCGGAGCCGGGCGGCGGTCTTGATCGCATTGGTCGAGTAGGCGCCGTTCATCCCCCGGTCCGAGGTGATCACCAGCATCGCCACCCGGCGGTCCTTGGTGTGCGCCTCGGTCAGCGGGTGCTGATCGTGGGAGTAGGTGGCCACCGCCGAGACGGCCCTGATCAGTTCGGTGATGAACGGCTCGCCCTCTTGAGCCGTCCGCTGCGCCTTGATGATCCGGGACGCCGCGATGAGTTCCATGGCGCGCGTGATCTTCTGGGTCGCGGCCACCGACTTCCGGCGCTGCCGCAACTCACGCAAACTCGCAGCCATCGTCAGTCCTTCTGGGTCTCGATGGTCTCCACGCCGATATCGGAATCGCTCAGCGGCTTGTGACCCCGCTCGGAGGCCTTCACCGTCTGGTCGTCGCGGGCGTGGAACTGGCCCTTGAAGTCGGCGATCGCCTTCGCCACGGCGTTGGCGGTGTCGTCGTCCCAGTTGCCGGTCTCGGCGATCGTGCTGAGGATGTCGGTGCGGTGCCGCAGGTAGCTCATCAGCTCGGTCTCGAACCGCAGGATGTCGGTCACCGGCACGTCGTCGAAGTGGCCGTTGGTGCCGGCCCACACGCTGACCACCTGCTCGGCGACCGGGAACGGGCTGTACTGGGGCTGGCGCAGCAGCTCGGTGAGCCGGGCGCCGCGCTCGAGCTGGCGCCGCGAGGTGGCGTCCAGGTCGGAGGCGAACATGGCGAACGCCTGCATGTCGCGGTACTGGGCCAGGCCGATCTTCAGCGTGCCCGAGACCTTCTTCATCGCCTTGACCTGGGCGTCGCCGCCGACCCGGGAGACCGAGATGCCGACGTCGATGGCCGGGCGCTGGTTGGCGTTGAACAGGTCGGACTGGAGGAAGATCTGGCCGTCGGTGATCGAGATCACGTTGGTCGGAATGTAGGCCGAGACGTCGTTGGCCTTGGTCTCGATGATCGGGAGGCCGGTCATCGACCCCGCGCCCAGCTCGTCGGAGAGCTTCGCGCAGCGCTCGAGCAGCCGGCTGTGCAGGTAGAACACGTCGCCAGGGTAGGCCTCGCGGCCCGGCGGACGACGCAGCAGCAGCGACATCGCCCGATAGGCCTCGGCCTGCTTGGTCAGGTCGTCGAAGACGATCAGGACGTGCTTGCCGTTGTACATCCAGTGCTGGCCGATCGCCGACCCGGTGTAGGGGGCGATGTACTTGAAGCCGGCCGGGTCGGACGCCGGCGCGTGCACGATGGTGGTGTACTCCATCGCGCCGGCCTCTTCGAGCACCCGGCGCAGCGCCGCGATGGTGGAGCCCTTCTGGCCGATCGCCACGTAGATGCAGCGGACCTGTTTGGTCGGGTCGCCGGTTTCCCAGAATTCCTTCTGGTTGATGATGGTGTCGATGGCGATGGCGGTCTTGCCGGTCTTCCGGTCGCCGATGATCAGCTGGCGCTGGCCACGTCCGATCGGGGTCATCGAGTCGATCGCCTTGATGCCGGTCTGCAGCGGCTCCTTCACGCTCTGCCGGTCCATCACGCCGGCGGCCTGCAACTCCAGCGCGCGCTGACCCTCGAGATCGGTGATCTCGCCGAGGCCGTCGATCGGCTGGCCCATCGCGTCCACGACCCGGCCGAGGTAGCCGTCGCCGACCGGCACCGACAGGATCTCGCCGGTCCGCTTGACCGGCTGGCCCTCTTCGATGCCCTCGGACTCGCCGAGGACGACGACACCGATCTCACGGACGTCGAGGTTCAGCGCGATGCCGCGGGTGCCGTTCTCGAACTCCAGCAACTCGTTGGCCATGGCCGACGGCAGGCCCTCGACCTTGGCGATGCCGTCGCCGGAAACAGCCACGGTGCCCAGTTCTTCCCGGGCCGCACCTTCGGTGGAGAAGCTCGAGACGAATTTCTCCAGGGCCTCCCGGATCTCGTCCGGACGAATAGTCAGTTCCGCCATTTCTTGGATCCTTGTCCTGTTCTTCGTTCGCGTTGATGTCGTTCAGCCGAGCTGACGGCGGGCGTTCTCAAGCCGCCCCGCCACGGTGCCTTCGATGATTTCGTCGCCCACGGTGACCCGCACCCCGCCGATCACGTCCGGATCGACCAGGACCTGCAGGACCACCTCGCGGCCGACCTGGCGGGCCAGCGCCGCCGCCAACCGGTCGCGCTGTTCGGCGGTGAGCGGACGCGCCACCACCACGTGGGCCAGAGCACGCCGCCGCAGGGCCGCGGCCAGCGTCAGGTAGCCGTCCACGGTGAGTTCGAAACTGCGGGTCCGGGCCGCGACCGCCCGCCTGGCGAGGGTGGTGGTGGCCGCGTCGGCGCGGTCGCCGATCAGGTCGGTGACCAGTTGCTGCCGAGACTCCAGCGGTGCGCTGCGGTCGCTGATCGCGCTGCGCAGGGCCGCATCGGCGCTGACCACCCGCTCGAACCGGAACAGCTCGTCCTCGACCGCGTCCAGGTTGCCGGCGTCCTGCGCGCTGGTGAGCACGGCCCGCACCCCCTGCCGCTCGAGCGCGGCTGCGAGACCCGAGGCACTGCCCCAGCGCAGGCCGACCGCCGCCCGGACGACGTCCACGGTCGCCGCTCCGAGCCGGTGGCCGAACAGCGCGTCGAGCAGCGCTCCACGCTCGTCCGCACCGGCCCCGGGGTCGGTCAGCGCCCGGCGCAGGGCCGGTTGCCGGTCGAGCAGATCGACCACCGCGAACAACTCGCCGGCGAGCTGTTCGGTGACCTGGACCGAGTCCAGCACCCCGTCCAGCTCACTCAGCCGAGCCTCGCTGGTGCCGGTCATACCCGCTCCGCGTCAGTCGCCTCGAGGTCGGCCAGGAAGCGATCGACGGTGCGCCGGGCCCGGTCCTCGTCGTCCAGCGATTCGCGGACGATCCGGCCGGCCAGGTCGGTCGCCAGCGAGCCGATCTCACCGCGCAGATGCTGAACGGCCTGAACCCGCTCGGCCTCGATCTGAGCCTTGGCCTGTTCGAGCAGCCGAGCCGACTCCTCCTGGGCCTCGGCGCGCATCTCGGCGAGGATCTGCGCTCCTTGGGCCTTCGCCTCTTCGCGGATCCGGCTGGCCTCGTCCCGGGCTCCGGCGAGCTGCTCGCGGTACTGTTCCAGCGCCGCCGCAGCCTCGGCCTGGGCGGCCTCGGCCTTCTCGATGCCGCCCTGGATGGCCTGGGCACGTTCGGAGTAGGTCTGTTCGAATCGCGGCACCACGAGCTTGGCGATGCCGTACCACACCGCGAGGAACAGCAGGATCCCCGCGATGAGCTCGGGCAGCGCGGGCGCCAGGGGCCCGAAACTGATTTCGAGGGTCATCGCGCTGGTCTCAGCCGAGCACGAAGGCCAGGGCGATACCGATGATGGCCAGCGCCTCGACCACGGCGAAGCCGAGCCAGGCGGTGCCCATCAGCGCGCCGCGGGCCTCGGGCTGCCGAGCCGTTCCGTTGATGACGGCGGCGAAGATCAGGCCGACGCCGACGCCGGGGCCGATCGCGGCGAGGCCGTAGCCGACCATGTTCAGCGAGCCGGAGATGTCAAGAAGGGTGAGCATCGATGAGGTCCTTTCGGATGGGTTTCTTTCGGGTGGAACGATTCTCAGTGCTCTTCGGCCAGGGCCGAGGAGATGTACTGGGCGGCCAGAACGGTGAAGATGTAGGCCTGCAGGCAGGCCACGAAGATCTCCAGGGCGAAGATCGGGGCGCTCATCAGCCAGGACGCGACACCGGCGACCATGTAGCCGGCCTGCGCGCTCTCGACCAGCAGCGTGCCGCCGACCACGAAGACGATCACCAGCAGGTGGCCGGCAAACAGGTTGGCGAAGAGTCGCAGGGCCAGGGTGACCGGGCGGACGATGAAGTTGGAGAGGAACTCCAGCGGGATCAGCAGCGGCCACATGAACACCGGAACACCCTCGGGCAGCGACATCCGCCGCACGTAGGTGAAAAATCCCCACTTCTTGATGCCGACGGCGTTGTACATGATCCAGACGATCAGCGCCAGCGCGTACGGGAACCCGATGCTGGAGAACGTCGGCAGCATGAACAAGAAGAACTGCCCGAACAGGTTGTTGATCAGGATGAAGCTGAACAGGGCGAGCAGGAACGGCAGGAAGCGGCGGTACTCCGGCCCCAGCACGTCTCGGGCGATCCCGTTGCGGACCAGGTTGTAGAGCGTCTCGCCGGCGAACTGGCGCTTGCCGGGGACCGTCGAATGCCGACGAGCCAGCCACACCCAGACGACCACCGCCAGGACGGCGCCGAGCACCGCCTGGAACTGGTGATTGTCGATCCAGTCGACACCTGCCCCGGGAAACAGCGGGCGGGGGTCGAAGCTGTGCACCCCCGGCGGCCAGTGGTGGGCGTCGTCGCCGCCACCTTCCATGGGGATGATCAGGCTCAGGCGGCCCATCGCACCTCCAGTTCCGTCGTCATGCGGTTCGTCCGTAGCGTTTGTGGATCAGGTACACGCCGCCCGCGGCACCGAGCACGATGCCGAGCGGGAGGAGGAATGCTGTGCCGAGCCACTGATCCAGCAGCCAACCAGCACCGCCATAGAGCAACACCCCGCTGAGCAGGTAGCTGACACAGCGCAGCCCCTCATCGAGACCGCGACGCTCTTCCATGACCCGGCTGAGCCTAGCAGTCAGGCGCCTCCGCGGGCCACAACGCAGTAATTCATCGAGCCGCGTCGTCCGGCTCATCGAAAACCGGAATCCGCAGCCGGCTGAAGGCCCGGATCTCGGCCGCGAGCCAGCCCACCACGACAGCGATGGTGGTTGCCGCGACGGCGATCCGGTCCATTCCGGCGAGCCGCTCCGGACGCGCCACGGCGACCACCAGGAAGACCCCTGGAACCCCCACCCGGAACACATAGGAGATCAGCCAGGCGGTCATCATCTTCACCGGCGGGGCGTCGGCCAGCCGGACCTGCACCCACTGGCCGAGCCCCATGAACCCCAGGGTCACCGCCGCCGCGACGAGTGCGCTCAGCCCGGCGTCGAGGCCTCTCAGCAGCCACAGGGCGAGCACGGCGATGACGGCGACGACCGTTCCCCCAGCAGTCCGGCCCGGAACAGCGTCCGGGCGCGGCCGGCGTTGGCGGACAGCGCTTGTTCAGCCATGGGAGCCTTTCCGCTTCGCCCAGGTGGGGTGCCAGGTCAGGAATGCCGCGACGGGGATGCCGACACACAGCAGCAGGATCGCCCAGGCCTGGCCGTAGGGGCCGATGGCGACCACGCCGAAGGCGAGCAGCGCCGTCCACAGCCAGAGCAGGGCGACGGCGCGCCGGTGACTGTGCCCGAGTTCGAGCATCCGGTGGTGCAGGTGCTGCTTGTCGGCCTGGAACCACAGCCGGCCGGCGATCGTCCGCCGGACGTAGGCCAGGATCAGGTCGCCCAGCGGCAGCGCCATCACCGCCAGCGGCAGGATCAGCGGCAGATAGGCGTTGATCGCCAGCCCGGAACCCTCGACCGCGATCTGGGACGGGTCGAGCTGGCCGGTGAGGCTGATCACCGAGGTGGACATCAGGAAGCCGAGCAGCATCGAGCCGGAGTCGCCCATGAACATCCGTGCGGCGTGCACGTTGTAGGGCAGGAAGCCGAGGCAGACGCCGACCGTGACCACCGTGACCAGGCTGGCCGTCGTCGCCCGGACGAGTTCCTGCTCGTAGCTGAGCCAGTAGGCGTAGCTGAAGAAGGCCAGGGAACCGATCGCCACCACCCCGGCGGCCAGCCCGTCCAGCCCGTCGATCAGGTTGATCGCGTTCACGCACAGGAAGATCAGCGCAACGGTGAGGATGATCGAGGTGGCGTCGTCGAGGCTGATGATGGTGCCGGGCAGCGGGATCCAGTACACCTTGACGCCGTTGAGCACCACGATGCCGGCGGCCAGGATCTGCCCGGCGATCTTGGCCAGCGCATTCAGGTCGAATTTGTCGTCGAGGACGCCGACCGCGCAGATCACCGCCGAACCGATCAGCACCGCGCGCGTGTCGTGCTCGACCAGGTCGAAGCGGCCCAGCCAGGGCAGCTGACCGGCCACCATGAACGCCGCCGCCACCCCGCAGAGCATCGCGATGCCACCGAAGTACGGGATCGGACGGGTGTGCACGTCGCGGTCGCGAACGATCGCCACCGCGTTGTAGCGGAACGCCAGCCGGCGGCACAGACCGGCCAGCAGGTAGGTCACCCCGGCAGCGATCAGCAGGACCAGGATGTACTCACGCATCGTCGCCGAACAGTCCGGGGACGGCCTGCGTCAACTGCTCGCGGGTCAGCTGGCCTTCGCGAAGGATGCGTGGCTCGCCGGTGAGGTCGACGATGGTGGACGGCACCGGCCCGGCCGCCGGGCCGGCGTCCAGGTAGACCGCCACCGACTCGCCCAGTTGCTCGACGGCCTCGTCGATCGTCTCGGCGGCGGGGCGTCCGCTGACATTGGCGCTGGAGACGGCCAGCGGGCCGGTGTGCCGCAGCAGGGCGCGGGTGAACGCGTGATCGGGGACCCGGACGGCGATCGTGTCACCCCGGTCGCCCAGGTCGAGCCGCAGGTCGGGATGCGCGGTGACCACCACGGTGAGCGCCCCCGGCCAGAACGCCTTGGCCAGCGCCAGCCCGTCGGCGGTCAGCCCGGTGGCCAGCGAACGCAGCATGGACGGCTCGGCGATCAGCACCGGCGGCGGCATGTCCCGGCCACGCTGCTTGGCGTCCAGCAGTCCCTGGACGGCCGCCGCGTCGAAGGCGTTGGCCCCGATCCCGTAGACGGTGTCGGTGGGCAGCACGATGCAGGCGCCGGCGGCGATCGCGTCCTCGGCGGCGGCCAGCGCCTGATCGGCCTGGGTGGCACAGTCGAATCGTTGCGGAGCCTGCGGATCGGTCACGGGGTCATCCTGCCACCGTGCCGACCCGGCGGGCGGTCACGAACCGCGGACGGTCGTTGAGGTCGCGATGGTCCCGCACCTGGTCGAAGCCGCCGTGGGCGACGAAGACCGCCGGTGCGGACGCGTGCTGCAACTCGGCGTGTTCGGCGCAGACCCGTCCGCCGGGCTTCAGCAACCGCGCGGCGACCCGGGCCAGCACGCGGATGGCGTCCAGGCCGTCCGGCCCGGAGAACAAGGCGAGCGCCGGCTCGTGCTCACGCACCTCGGCCGGGATCCCGTCGTAGGCCTCCAGCGGCACATACGGCGGGTTGGCGATCACCAGGTCGACGGTGCCGTCCAGCTCGAGCAGCGCGTCGGCCATGTCGGCCTGGACCAGGTCCACCCCGGTTCCGGCCAGGTTGGCCGCGGCGTAGCGGACGGCGTCCTCGCTGAGTTCGACGGCATACTGCCGGGCGGCCGGGAACTCGTCGGCGATCGCGAGCGAGATCGCGCCCGAGCCGGCGCAGAGCTCGACCACCAGCGGCGACTCCCCCGCCTCGGCCAGCCGCTCAAGTGCCCAGCCCGTCATCGCCTCGGTCTCCGGACGCGGGATGAACACCCCGGGCCCGACCGCCACCTCGACGTGCCTGAACGGCGCCGTCCCGCTCAGGTACTGGGCGGGGACGCCGGACTCGCGGCGGGTGAGCAGTTCGTCGAACCGAGCCGCCGCGTCCGGATCGATCGCTGTCAGAGTGAGCAGCCGGGACGCCGGGACGCCGAGGGTGTGGGCCAGCAGCAGCCGCGCGTCGGCGTCCGGGACGCGACCGGCGGCGCTCCTCAGCAGCCGGGACGCCGACGTCACCCGATGCCTTCGAGCCGTTCGGCCAGATCCGCGGCCTGCAGCGCGTCGATCACGCCGCCCAGGTTGCCGGCCAGCACCGAGTCCAGGTTGTAGGCCTTGTAGCCGATCCGGTGGTCGGCAATCCGGTTCTCGCCGAAGTTGTAGGTGCGGATCCGCTCGGAGCGGTCGACCGTCCGCACCTGTGAGCGACGGGCCGCGGACGCCTCGGCGGCGGCCGCCTCGGCGGCGGCTGCCACCAGCCGGGCGCGCAGCATCCGCATCGCGGAGTCCTTGTTCTGCAGCTGGGAGCGCTCGTTCTGGCAACTGACCACGATGCCGGTCGGCAGGTGGGTGATCCGGACGGCCGAATCGGTGGTGTTGACCCCCTGCCCGCCCGGGCCGGAGCTGCGGTAGACGTCGATCCGCAGGTCGTCGGGATCGATGTCGACCTCGGTCTCCTCGGCCTCGGGCATCACCAGGACGCCGGCCGCGGAGGTGTGCACCCGGCCCTGGGTCTCGGTCACCGGCACCCGCTGCACCCGGTGCACGCCGCCCTCGAATTTCAGCACGCCGTAGGGGAAGTTGTCCGGATCGGTGCCCTTGGCCTTGATCGCCAGGGTGATCGACTTGAAGCCGCCCAGATCGGTCTCCTGGCTGTCCAGCACATCGACCGCCCAGCCGCGGGCCTCGGCGTAACGGGTGTACATCCGGAACAGGTCGGCGGCGAACAGGGCCGACTCCTCGCCGCCCTCGCCGGATTTGATCTCCATCAGCGCGTCGGAGGAGTCGTGCGGGTCGCGCGGGGCGAGCAGCTTGGTCAGCCGCGCCGTCACGTCGTCCAGCTGAGCGGTCAGGGTTACGGCTTCCTCGGCGAACGACGGGTCGTCGGTGGCGAGCTCCTTGGCGGCGGCGAGGTCGTCGCTGATCCGGTCGTAGGCGTCCAGGCCCTTCACGATCGGGGTCAGTTCGGCGTAGCGGCGTCCGGTCTTTCGGGCCAGCGCCAGGTCGGCGTGGGTCGCCGGGTCGGCCAGCCGCTGCTCGAGTTCGGCGAACTCAGCGCGCAGGCCCTCGGTTGCCTCGAACATCCTGTGACTGCCTCTTCCCCGGTGGGTGCTGGGACGACGAAGCGCCGGAGCCCCGACGGGCTCCGGCGCTGCGGTCGGCTACTTGCTGGCCGGCTTCTTGGCGTAACGACGCTCGAACCGGGCCACGCGGCCGCCGGTGTCGAGGATCTTCTGCTTGCCGGTGTAGAACGGGTGGCAGGCCGCACAGACCTCGGCGTGAATGACGCCGTTCTTGGCGGTGCTGCGGGTGCTGAAGGTGTTCCCGCAGGTGCAGGTCACCTCGGTCACCTGGTAGTCGGGATGGATTCCCTGCTTCATGATCTGGCTCCTTGTTCTGCGCCGGGTCGCCCGAGTGGGAAAGGTGGGGCTGGATGGACCCCCTGGCGTGAACCGGCAACGACCGTCCATTCTGCCCGATCGGGCTGGACGACGGCAAAACGCCGGCCGGCAGGGATTCATTCCCTGCCTGGCTCCTGCTCTCCACCGCTCGGGCGGCAGTAGGCTTCGCGGTCATGGGTCACGTCGAGTTGTCCGGAATCGGGTACGACCTGCCGGACGGCCGTCCGCTGTTGACCGACGTCTCGTTCCGGGTCGGGGACGGCGCGGTGGTGGCTCTGGTCGGAGCCAACGGTGCTGGCAAGACCACCCTGTTGCGGATCGTCGCCGGTGATCTGAGCCCGCATGAAGGCAGCGTGTCGCGAGTCGGCGGACTGGGCGTGATGCGCCAGTTCATCGGCAGCGTCCGGGACGAGAGCACCGTGCGAGATCTGCTGCTGTCGTTGTCGCCGGCGCGGATCACCGAGGCGGCGGCCGCCGTGGACGCCCTCGAACTGGCGCTGATGGACGACGACGCCGAACCGGTGCAACTGGCCTACGCCGAAGCGCTGGCCGAGTACGCCGACGCGGGCGGGTACGACCAGGAGGTGGTGTTCGACGCCTGCTGCCAGGAGGCCTTGGGCGTCGGCTACGACCGCACCAAGTGGCGCGCGGTGAGCAGCCTGTCCGGCGGCGAGCAGAAGCGGCTCGCGCTGGAACTGTTGCTGCGCGGCCCGGACGAGGTGCTGCTGCTGGACGAACCGGACAACTACCTCGACGTGCCCGGCAAGCGCTGGCTCGAGGACCAACTGCGGGCGACCACCAAGACGGTGCTGCTGGTCAGCCATGACCGCGAACTGCTGGCCAGGGCCGCGACCGCGATCGCGGCGGTCGAACTCGGGGCCGGCGGAAACACCCTGTGGGTCCACGGCAAGGGCTTCGACAGCTTCGCTGAGGCCCGCCGGGAGCGTTTCGCCCGCTTCGAGGAGCTGCGCCGACGTTGGGACGAGGAGCACGCCAAGCTCCGCGCGCTGATGCTGATGTGCAAGCAGAAGGCGGCCTACAACTCCGACATGGCCTCGCGCTACCAGTCCTCGGTCACCCGGCTGGAACGCTTCGAGCGGGCCGGGCCGCCGCAGGCGATCCCGCTGCGCCAGCAGGTCGCGATGCGTCTCACCGGCGGGCGCACCGGACGCCGTGCGGTGGTGGTGGAGAAGCTGGAACTGACCGGCTTGATGCGACCGTTCGACCTGGAGATCTGGTACGGCGACCGGGTGGCCGTGCTCGGCTCCAACGGCTCGGGAAAGTCGCACTTCCTGCGGCTGCTGGCGCGTGGGGGCTCCTCGCCCGAGGCCGGCAACACCTCCGTCGACGCCGCCCGGATCGAGCCGGTCACGTTCACCGGCGTGGCCAAGCTGGGTGCCCAGGTCCGTCCGGGCTGGTTCGCCCAGACCCACGCCCATCCCGAGCTGACCGGACGGACGCTGCTGGAGATCCTGCATCGCGGTGACGACCACCGCGAGGGCATGGGACGCGAGGCGGCGTCCCGGGCGCTGGACCGCTACGAGCTCGCCCAGGCCGCCGAGCAACGCTACGAAACCCTGTCCGGCGGCCAGCAGGCCCGGCTGCAGATCCTGCTGCTGCAGCTGGCCGGGGCCACCTTGCTGTTGCTCGACGAACCCACCGACAACCTCGACCTGGAATCGGCCGAGGCCCTTGAGGCCGGCCTGGACGCCTTCGACGGAACGGTGATCGCGGTCACCCACGACCGTTGGTTCGCCCGCCGTTTCGACCGCTTCCTGGTCTTCGGCGCGGACGGCGCGGTCTACGAGGCCGACGAGCCGGTCTGGGACCAGGGCCGGGTCGTCCGGGCACGCTGATCAGGCCCGGGCGCTCCGGTCGAGCAGGGTACGCAGGGCACGGGCGAAGCGCTCGCGTCCGGCCGGATCGCTGGTGTAGCCCAGCACTTGGCGCCCGTCCAGCAGCCGGAGCAGGCGCTCCTGGGGGGTGCCGACCCTTGGTCGATCGAACATCCTGCCCAGCTCGCGCAGATCGCCGACCAGGACGATGCGGTTGCCATGCCGGCGAGCCAGTTCCTCGATCTCCCACAGGACATGCTCGGTGGGCTCGGTGACATCGATCAACGGCACGGTCGCGGTCTTCGCGAAGGTCAGCACGGTCTCGCGCCATACCGACGAATCCACCCGGATGACGAACAGCCGCGGGCTGAGCAGCTTGGTGCTCTGCTCCCTGATCCGGCCGCCGACGGTAGCGATCGAGACCCGGTCGCCGATGGTCAGCGATTTGCTCGCTTCCGCCGCGGTGATCGCCGTCCGCAGCGGTTCGAAGATGCCGAAAGCGGACGAGGGCAGCACGGCGAGCACAGTGACCAGCCAGCCGGCCAACGCGAGCGCGAGCAGCGCCGTGCCGACGCGGAAGACGAGCGCCCACGGGGACTCGATCCGCCGATACCAGTCGAGCAGGCCCGCCAGCACCCCGTGCGGGCTGAGCAACGCCCGCACCGGGTCGCCGCCGGCATCAAGGGCCAGGGCGATCGCGGTGCCTAGCACCAGCACGAGCCCGAGCCCGCCGGCGAGAAGGGCGGGGCGGTAGGCCCGGCGGGCGAGTTCGGCCAGCCGGTGGCTGCGGTCGTAGGCGGCGGCGAAGCCGGCTGCGCCGCGGCCCACCCCGGACGCCTGTACCTCGCGGTCGTCCAAGGTGACCAGTCGCCAGACCAGGCCGAACTCGCGGGTCGCCCCGGCCACCACGTCGGTGGCGTCGGAGCGACGGAAGCGTCGCAGGAACAGCGCCAGCCGGCGCTGCCCGCGCAGCAGCATGCCGCCGGACGTACTGGCGGCGATGGCAACCGTCACGCTGATCCACAGCGCCGGCCACCACCAGTCGGCGATCTCGGCCGGCACCTCGCCCAGTTCGCCGGCCAGCGCGAGAGGGATGGCCAGCACGCTCAGCCCGGCGAGCGGGACGGCGGGCACGCAGGCTACCCCGCCGAGCGCCTTGAGGGTCGCGCCGAGCATCACTCGGAGGCCCCGGACGGCGCGCTGCCCGGTGCCGCCGGGGGCGTCCAGGATCACGGTGAAGGCCATGACGGAACTGTGCCCCGTCCGACACCGGAGGAACAGTCGCAGATGTGCGCCCGCATCAATCGGGCGACGGTTGCATCAGACCGCGAGTTCGGACGGCAGGGGCTCGGCGTGCACCACCTGCAGGCCGCTGACCGCCCTGGTCAGGCACACATAGAGCCGGCGCAGGCCGGTGGTCCGGTCCGGTTCGGCGGCGACGATCGCGGACGGCTCGAGGAGCACCACCTGGTCGAACTCGAGGCCCTTGGCGAGGGTGGCCGGCACGACATCGAGCCGGTGGTCGAACTCCTCGCCGGGCTCGCCCAGCACGCCGAACTCGACGCCGGCGTCGTCCAGGGTGTCGATCACCGCGGTCAGCTGGTCATCGGCGACGATCACGCCGACGGTGCCTTCCCGGCGCAGAGCGTCCGCCGCCGCGTCGGCGAGCGCGTCCAGTCCGCCGCCGATGATCCGGAAGTCGCCGGCAGAGCGGCGCACCGAGTGCGGCGGGGCCAGGGTGGGCGCGATGCTGGGCAGCAGCCGGGCGGCGTACTCGATCACCGACCGCGGCACCCGGAATCCGGCCACCAGTTCGGTCACGGTGCTGTCCGGCTGGCCGAGGTGGTGCAGCGACTCGGCCCAGCTGGTGGTGGCGTGGGCGGTGGTGGCCTGGGCCAGGTCGCCGAGCACGGTCACCGAACCGGTGCTGGCCCGGCGTCCCAGCGCCCGCAGCGCCATCGCCGAATGGTCCTGGGCCTCGTCCACGATCAGGTGCCCGATGCTGGGCGTCCGGTTGAGCAGGTCGGACGCCTCGTCGATCAGCACCAGGTCGGCCAGGCTCGGACGCCAGGCGGCGACGGTCCTGGGCGTCTTGATTCCGCGTCCGCGGGGCAGCTGCAGCAGCCGTTGCTCGTCGGCAGCGAGCAGGTCGTCGGCATGCCGGGCCAGGAACTCGGAGTCGCTGACCAGGCGAAACACCAGTTTCACCGCGTCCAGCGCGGGCCAGCGGGCGTCCACGTAGGCCTTCACCGGACGCGACCGGGCGACCGTGTTCTGAACCCGGTCGTCGGGCGACTCCCCGGATGCCTCCATCCGCAGCAGCACCTGGTGGGCGAGCCGCTGGGCGAGCATCTCGCGTCCGGCGGCGTACCGGACGCCGCGCCCGCGTAACTCCTCGATCACCGCCGCGCAGCGGTGCGGCGGGATCCGCCACTGCGCGGAACCGCGGGGCACCACCAGTGTCTCGGTCGGCTCCACGATCGAGTCCCAGACGGCTCGGTGCAGCAGCTCGGCCATCCGCGGATCACCCTTGAGCACCGCGACGGACGCCTCGTCGGTGCCGGCGACGGGGCGTCCGGACGAGCGGGTGACCAGCGATTCCAGGGTTTCCTGGGCGGCGTCGATCTCGCCCAGCGCCGGCAGCACGTCGCCGATGTAGGACAGGAAGGACGCGTTCGGACCGACCACCAGGACGCCGCTGCGGCTGAGCTGGTCGCGGTGCGCGTAGAGCAGATAGGCGGCGCGATGCAGGCCGACCGCGGTCTTGCCGGTGCCGGGTGCGCCCTGGACCACCACCGACCGCTCCAGTGGGGCTCGCACGATCAGGTCCTGCTCGGGCTGAATGGTCGCGACGATGTCCCGCATCGGCCCAGTGCGCGGACGCTCGATCTCGGCCTCCAGGATGCTGGAGTGGCCGAAAGGCTCGTCCTTGTCACCGGCTCCGGCCAGCTGCTCGTCCTCGAACGCGGTGATCCGGCCGTGCTGGAAGCCGAACCGGCGGCGCAGCGCAACCCCCATCGGCTCGGTGCGGCTGGCCCGGTAGAACGGCAGCGACACCGGAGCCCGCCAGTCGTAGACCATCGGCTCGCTGCCCATCTCGCGGGTCACGTGCAGCCGTCCGATCCAGCAGTCCTCGTCCTCGTCGGCGCCCGAGTTGATCCGGTAGTCGATCCGGCCGAAGAACAGCGGCGTGTCCGGGTCGTCGCGCAGCGCCACCATCCGGCGGTACAGCGCCTGCTTCAGGTACTCCCCCGACAGCCGGTCGCCGGCCAGCGCCTCCAGCGACGCGGTGTGTTCCCGCATCTCACGCAGCGCGTCCCTGGACTCGATCAGGTGTTCCCGGGCTTCGGTCAGGGCATCGGTCGTGGGCATGACAAGACCTCCGGAGTCGTGGGCAGCCGGTCAGCTTAACCCCACGTCCGTCCGGAGCCCAAAGCTCGCCCTCGGGATCGGCCGGCACACGAACCCTCCCTAACTACCTGTGCCCTCCCACAGGTGGGAGGGCACAGGTAGTTAGGGAGGGGTTTACCGCGTCCGGGCTAGGGACGACGGGACAGCGCCGGTCAGTTCTGGGACGGGGTGGTCCGGGTGACCTGGATCAGGAACTCACGGTTCGACTCGGTCTTGCGCATCCGCGACAGCAGGGTCTCCAGGGCGGCCTGCGGGTCGAGGCTGGACAGCACCCGACGCAGCTTCCAGATGATCTGCAGCTCCTCGCGGGTGAACAGCATCTCTTCCCGCCGGGTACCGGACGCGGCGACGTCGATCGCCGGGAAGACCCGCTTGTCGGCCAGGTCACGACGGAGCCGCAGCTCCATGTTGCCGGTGCCCTTGAACTCCTCGAAGATCACCTCGTCCATCTTCGAGCCGGTCTCGATCAGCGCGGTGGCCAGGATGGTCAGCGAGCCGCCGTCCTCGATGTTCCGGGCGGCACCGAAGAACTTCTTCGGCGGGTACAGCGCGGCCGAGTCGACGCCGCCGGACAGGATCCGTCCGGACGCCGGCGCGGCCAGGTTGTAGGCCCGGCCCAACCGGGTGATGCCGTCCAGCAGGATCACCACGTCGCGGCCCAGTTCGACCAGTCGCTTGGCCCGCTCGATGGCCAGCTCGGCGATCGTGGTGTGGTCGTCGGCCGGCCGGTCGAAGGTGGACGCGATCACCTCGCCCTTGACCGAGCGCTGGAAGTCGGTGACCTCTTCGGGACGCTCGTCGACCAGCACCACCATCAGGTGCACCTCGGGGTTGTTGGTGGTGATCGCGTTCGCGATCCCCTGCATGATCAGCGTCTTGCCGGCTTTGGGCGGCGACACGATCAGGCCACGCTGGCCCTTGCCGACCGGCGAGACCAGGTCGATGATCCGGCCGGTCATACCCACCGCGGACGTCTCGAGCTTGAGCCGCTCCTGCGGGTACAGCGGGGTCAGCTTGCCGAACTCGGGCCGGTCCCTGGACTTCTCCGGCGCCTCCAGGTTGACGGTGTCGAGCCGCACCAGCGGGTTGAACTTCTCCCGGCGCTCGCCCTCACGCGGCTGCCGGATAGCGCCGGTGACGATGTCGCCCTTGCGCAGCCCGAATTTGCGGACCATCGACAGCGACACGTAGGCGTCGTTGGGGCCCGGCAGGTAACCGGAGGTGCGGACGAAGGCATAGTTGTCGAGCACGTCCAGGATGCCGTTGACGTTGACCAGGACGTCGTCCTCGCCGACGGCGGTGTCGACCTCCAGCCCCGCCATCGAGCCGGACTGGTTGCCGCGGTTGCCGCGCCGGGTCTGCCGGTCCCGGTTGCGGCGCCGTCGCGAACGCCGTCCGTTGCCGTAGTCGTCGTCGTCGCGGGCCTGCTGACGGTCGGCCTGCTGAGTCCGCGAGTCCACCGTCGCCTCGGGCGCCGCTTCGGCACCGTTCGCGGCCGCCGGTTGGTCGTTCGCCGCGGTCTCGCCGTTCTCGGCCCCGCCCCGGTTGCGGCGGCGCCGTCCGCGCTCACCCTGGAGCGCCTCGAGCCGGCTGGCCACGTCGTCGTTGCCGTCCGCAGCGGGGGCGGTATCGGCCGGGCCGGACGCCTCGGCGGCCGGCGCCGCGGTCTGCGGGAGAGCGGCCTGGTCAGTGTTCCTGGACCGCTTGGCCGACCGCGCGGCCGGTTCCGCACCGTCGGCCTGCTCACCACGTTCGGCTCGCGGGGCCGGCTCGGTGGCCCGCGCCGCCGGTGCGGACGCCGGTGCACCACCACCCTGCGCGGTGCGGATGGCATCGATCAGCTGGCTCTTGCGCATCGCGCCGGTGCCCTTCAGGCCCAGGGAGGCGCCGAGCTGCTTCAGTTCGGGAAGCAGCATCGCGGTGAGGCCCTTGTTCCTGGCGGGGGCGGCTTCGATCGTGTCGGTCACGTAGGTCCTTTCGGGACGTCCGCACGGGTGGGGCCACCGGCGTACGAACAAAACATGGTGAGGAGTGTGACAACTCCGGTTCAGATCACGGACGTGTCCATCTGCACGGTGGCCGGTGATGAATCAGATCCTTGACGATGGTGCTCGTCGCGCCCGATCTGGTGAGGCGTCGGTTGAAAACTACAACGCTTCTTTACTGTAGCACTGCGGTGCTCGAATGCTGATAACGACCCGGCCGAGGCGGATATTCCGCGGGTCGAAAACCGATTCCAGCACGCCCGACGGATGCGCAGCGGTACTAAGCGGGGATGGCGTCGCGGAGCTGCCGCTGAGCCCTGACCCGGTCCCGTCCCCAGGGTGTGAAAGCGGCGACCACACAGGCGGCCAGGATGCCCACCCCCAGGAAGACGCCGAGGTTGTCGATCATCATCAGTGGCAGCGGATAGCTCAGTTCGACGTTGTCACCCCCGGGCAGCAGTTTGAACGGGGCCGCCGCCGTCCAGATCGCGTACAGCAGTCCGGGCACGGTGAGGTACACCGGCAGCCGGCGATTGCGGAGCAGTTCGATCCCGAACGGCACGATCCAGACATAGTGATGCGACCACGAGATCGGCGACGCCAGCAGGCTGGTCAGCCCGGCCAGGCACAGCGCCAGCGGCACCTCGCCGGCGCGGTGCATCAAGACGGCGGCCACCACGCCGAGCACGGCGACCAGTGCGGCCAGGATCAGGCCGCCCCGGGCCGCCTCACCCATCACCCGCGTCCACACCCCGAGGACCGACTGATTGGTCTTGAACACGATGCCGGTGTTCAGGCCGGAGTCACCGGAGAGCAGCCGTCCCCAGTAGGTGAGCGACGGTCCCCACAGCACCACGAAGCCGATCATCGTGCAGGCCACGAAGGTGACGAAGCTGACGATCCCGGCCTTGCGCTTGCCGGCGAAGAAGTTGTAGACCGCGATCATCGCCGGGGTGAGCTTGACCGCGGTCACCAGCCCGGTGAGCCAGCCCTCCGGCAGCAGCCGGCGGCGGAAAACGGCAGGTCCGGGCATCGAGTCGAGCACGGCGGCGGTGACCAGGAAGATCGCCAGCTGCCCGAAACCGAGGGTCTCCCGGACGGGCTCGACCAGCAGAATGATGGCGGTCGCCGCCACACTGAGCCGCCAGCCGCTCAGACCGAGCCGGTACAGCATCGCCAGCAGGCAGGCGACGCACAGCCCCAGCCAGACCACCTGCGCGGCCGTCTGCGTCATCAGTGCGAACGGGACGGCGAGCAGAGCCGGGAACGCCGGGTAGATCCACGGCAGCCAGGCCTCGACGTTGTAGAAGTCCTGCCCGTGCAGCACCAGCTCGCCGGTGCGGCGGTAGACATCCAGGTCGATCATCGCCGGCGCCCATGGGTAGAACACCCCACCGGGGATCGTCGTCGCGCCCGCCCATAGTGCGACCAGCATCGGGGCCAGGGCGAGCAGCAGGACATAGCCGATCCGGGCGGGCAGGCTTTTCACGGGCGCAAGTTAACCACTAGACCTCACCGGACCCGGACGCCGACGCGCGCCACCCGGCTCCGTGGGCAGGTCGCCTCGGTAGGGTCGGCCCATGCGACGACCCGATCCGATCCAGGCCGCCGTCTTCGACTTCGACGGACTGCTGGCCGACACCGAGGGCATCTGGGGCCGGTTGGAACGCGACATGTTCGCCGCCCGCGGCCGCGACTACGGCGCCGCCGAGCGGGAGATGTTCCTGGGCATGTCGGTGGTGGGTTCGGCGCAGCTGATGGCCGAGTTGTTCGACGAGGACGAGTCCGACCTGCTGGCCGAGACCGTGCGCCGGGCCACGGACGCCTTCCGCGGCGGCGTGGCGACGATGCCCGGAGCCGAGCCGCTGCTGCGCACCCTCAGCCGTCACCTGCCGGTCGCCATCGCCTCGAACAGCAGCCGCGAGGTGCTGGACGCCGCGCTGGTCGCGTCCGGGCTGGACGGCCTGGCTCGCGCGGTGGTGGCCGGCGACGAGGTCGCGCAAGCCAAGCCGGCGCCGGACATCTACCTGCGCGCCTGCGAGTTGCTGGAGGTTGCGCCGCACCGCGCAGTCGCCTTCGAGGACTCCCCCACCGGTGCCCGGGCCGCCCGGCTGGCCGGCCTGTACCTGGTCGCCGTCCCGGCGGTCGAGGGTTCGATCGGGGACGCCGACCTGATCGTGCCCGCGCTGAGCGACCCGCGGGTCGCTGAGCTGCTCAGCGCCGTCCTGCGGGCCTGAGCCTCAGCCAACGTAGGTCCAGCTGGCCGAAGGCCCACGTCGTAGGGATCTCGACAAGCTCGACCAGCGGATGGGTTAGCCGAGCCGTCCGGCGGCCGCGGCGAACTCGGCACGCAGCTGGTCGTAGTCGGTGGCGACCGGGAATTGGGGGAACTCGGCGATCACGTTGGCCGGCGGGCGGAACAGGATGCCGGCGTCGGCCTCGCTGAGCATGTTGGTGTCGTTGTAGGAGTCGCCGGTGGCGATCACCTGGTAGTTCAACTCATGGAAGCGGCGGACCGCCTCGCGCTTCTGGTCGGACATCCGCAGCGTGTAGTCGACGATCTTGTCATTCTCGATCTCAAGCTTGTGGCAGAGCAGCGTCGGGTGGCCGAGCTTGGCCATGAACGGCATCCCGAACTCGTAGAAGGTGTCGGACAGGATGATCAGCTGGAAGTGCTCCCGCAACCAGCCGACCATCTCCACCGCCCCGGGCATCGGATCCAGCGTGCCGATCACCCGCTGGATCGCGCTCAGGCCGAGCCCGTGCGCGTCCAGCAGGTCGAGCCGGTAGCGCATCAGCACGTCGTAGTCGGGCTCGTCGCGGGTGGTTCGGCGCAGTCCGTCGATGCCGGTGGCCTCGGCCACCGCGATCCAGACCTCCGGGATCAGCACCCCTTCCAGATCGAGGCAGGCCAACCGCATGACTCAGCCCTCGACCCGCATCAGGGCGATGTCGCCGCGGACGTCGGGAAGCGCCTGCAGCTCCTCGACCGCGGCCCGCATGTCGCCCACCCGGGCGGCGTGAGTCAGGATCGCGAGCTTCGCGCCCTGGCCGACCGGACGGTTCGGCTCGCTCTCCTGCCGGACGGCCTGGATGGAGACCTGGTACCGGGCGAACGCCGCCGCGATCCGGGCCAGCACGCCCGGCTCGTCCTCGACGCTCAGCGAGACGTAGAACCGGGACGGCACCTGTCCGCGCGGGGTGATCGGCCGCGCCGAGTAGGACGACTCCCCCGGACCGGACGCTCCGCGCACCCGGTTGCGGCCGGCGGTCACCACATCGCCCAGCACCGCGGACGCGGTCGGCGAACCGCCCGCGCCGGGACCCATGAACATCAGCTGGCCGGCGTGCCGGGATTCGATGAAGACCGCGTTGAACGCGCCGGAGACATTGGCCAGCGGATGGGTGGCCGGCACCATCGTCGGGTGGACGCCGACCGAGATCGAGCCGTCCGGGGCGAGCGCGCAGCGGGCCAGCAGCTTGATCACGAAACCGAGTTCCTTCGCCGTGGCGACGTCGTCGGCGGTGACCTTGCTGATCCCCTCGCAGTCGACGTCGTCGAGCTTCACCCGGCTGTGGAAGGCGAGGCTGGCCAGGATCGCCGCCTTCGCCGCGGCGTCCAGGCCGTCGACGTCGGCGCTCGGGTCCTCTTCGGCGAAGCCCAGCCGCTGGGCCTCGGCGAGCACCTCGGCGAACGAGGAGCCCTCGGTGTGCATCTTGTCCAGGATGAAGTTGGTGGTGCCGTTGACGATGCCCTTCACCGCCGTCACCTCGTCGCCGACCAGCGACTCGCGCAGCGGCCGGATGATCGGGATCGCGCCGGCCACCGCCGCCTCGAAGTACAAGTCGACGCCGGCCTCGGCGGCCGCGGTGTAGAGCGTCGCGCCGTCCTGGGCGAGCAGTTGCTTGTTCGCGGTGATCACCGACGCACCATTGCCGATCGCGGTCAGGATCAGCTCGCGGGCCGGCTCCACCCCGCCCATCACCTCGATCACCAGGTCGACGCCGCGCCGGCCGACCAGGGCCTTGGCGTCGTCGGTGAGCAGCTCGGGATCGATGCCGGGACGGTCCTTGGCCAGGTTGCGGACGGCGATGCCGACCAGCTCGAGCCGGCGTCCGATTCGCGCCTGGAAGTCGTCGGCGCTGTCGAGCAGCAGCCGGGCCACCTCCGAACCCACCACTCCGCAGCCCAGCAGGGCCACCTTGAGGGGTTTGGCTGGTGTCATCGCGGGTCCTCTTTCTCGGCTGTCGGGGTAGCGGCTGTGGTCGGCGGTCAGGCGCCGGCGTCCAGGGCCAGCAGGTCGTCCAGGGTCTCGCGTCGCAGCATGGTGGTGAGCCTGCCGTCGGCGACGGCCACCACCGGCGGACGCGGTACGTGATTGTAGTTGCTCGCCATCGATCGGCTGTACGCGCCCGCCGCCGGGATCGCAAGCAAATCTCCGGGTACGACATCGTCGGGCAGGAATTCGTCGCGGACGAGGATGTCTCCGCCCTCGCAATGCTTGCCGACCACCCGGGACAGCACCGGCCCCGCGGCGCTCGCCCGGTTGGCCAGGGTGGCCGAATACTCGGCCGCGTACAGCGCGCTGCGGATGTTGTCGCTCATCCCGCCGTCCACCGAGATGTAGCGGCGGGACTGGCCGCCGCCGATCTCGACCGCCTTCACCGTGCCGACCGTGTACAGCGCCGTCCCCGGCGGTCCGCAGATCGCCCGGCCCGGTTCGATCGACATGGCCGGCACGCTCAGCCCGAAGCCCCGGCATTCGTGTTCGACGATGCTGCGCAGTCCGGCTGCCAGCTCTTCCGGTGTCGCCGGTGTGTCCTCTTTGACGTACGCGATGCCGAAGCCGCCGCCCAGGTCGAGTTCCCCCAACTCGGTGCCGGTGGCCTCCTTGAACTGGGCGATCAGCTTGAGGGTGCGCCGGGCTGCCACCTCGAAGCCGTTGGTGTCGAAGATCTGCGAGCCGATGTGGCTGTGCACCCCGCGCAGGTGCAGGTGCGGGCTGTGATGGCTGCGGACCAGGGCGACCAGGGCGGCGCCGCCGTTGATCGAGAAGCCGAACTTCTGGTCCTCGTGGGCGGTGGCGATGTACTCGTGGGTGTGCGCCTCGACGCCGGTGGTGACCCGGATCATCACCTCGGCGACGGTGCCGAGTTCGGCGCAGAGCCGTTCCAGCCGGGTGATCTCCTGCGGCGAGTCGACGATGATCCGGCCGACCCCGGCCTCCAGCGCGGCCCGCAGTTCGTCGTCGCTCTTGTTGTTGCCGTGCAGCCCGATCCGAGCCGGGTCCATTCCGCCGCGCAGCGCCACCGCGAGCTCGCCGCCGGTGCAGACGTCCAGGCCGAGACCCTCCTCGGAGATCCACCGGGCGACCGTCGTGCACAGGAAGGACTTGCCGGCGTAGAACACCTGCCAGCCGGCGAACGCCTCGCGCCAGCGCCGGGCCCGGGCCCGGAAGTCGTCGGCGTCGATCACGTAGACCGGGCTGCCGACCTCGTCGATGATGGACGCCGCGGTGCGGCCGGCGATCTCCAGCTCGCCGTCGGCGTTGCGGTGCGCGTTGCTGCTCCACAGTCCCTCGGTGAGCGCGTTCACGTCCTCGGGACGGGTCAGCCACTGCGGCGCGTGCGAGGTCGCGTCGGCGTGGATCGAGCCGGCGACGTGCATGTGGGTCATGGCGGACAACTGTGCCAGAGCGGCCGCTGACCAGGCGGTCCGCTCCGGCGGCTGGACGTTTAGCGGACGGCGATCTCGAGCCGGGTGGCCACGCTCGCCAGCCGGAGCCGATCGGGCTCGGTGACCTCTTTGCCGTCCACGCGGACGGTGAGGCTGCCACAGGACGCGCCGAGACAGTTCCGGTCGAACCGGACGCCCCAGAGCACGAAGAACTGCCCCAGGGTGACCTCGGACGCACCGCGTCCCTCGAGCCAGACCACCCCGCTGTCGTCGTGGGTGTGAGCCGGTCCCTGCAGTGCCCGCGGCCGGTCCATGCCGATGTGCGGCACCAACGGCACCGCCCTGCCGTCGATGGTCAGGGTCAGGGTGAAGCGGCGCTGGTTGGTGGTGTCGTCCAGCCGGGACGGCTCCAGCCCGGCCGCCTGGATCTGGGCCAGGCCGTCCCGGGGCGCCGGCCACGGTGGCGGCGTGCCGCGCAGCACCGGCTGGCCCGGGCCGTCGGTGCGTCCGGCACATCCGGCGAGCAGCACGACGAGCAGCAGCGCCACCAGACCTCGCATGAGCCCGAGGGTAGTTGTGGGACGCGGACACAGACCCCACGGTCCATCGGCGCGGCGTCGAGCGTCCCGCCGGCGAGATGGAGCGGGATCTTCCGCCCTTCCGCCGCTTCGCCGCGCAGCGGCGTCCGGGACGGCGCGCCATTTCCCGGGGCCGCCGGCACCGATCGATTGGGTTCCGATCGAGACGATGCGCTACAGTCGTGGCCGGCCCGATGGCTCGGGCCCCCGTAGCTCAGGGGATAGAGCGCCGCCCTCCGGAGGCGGGTGCGCAGGTTCGAATCCTGCCGGGGGCGCCATAGTTGGTTGAGCGTGTCGAAACCACTTCCCGACCTCAGGTGCGGGGGTCTCGACAGGCTCGACCACGGCGTCCGATCTGTCGTTCAGGTTCCCCGCTCAGCCCCAGTTGGCGGCTTTGGTGAGGCAGAACGGGTGGCCGTCCGGATCGAGCAGCACGATCCAGTCCTCACTCGGCTGCGGCTCTGCGCGCCGGGCGCCCAGTTCGGTCAGCCGCTTCGCGGCAGCCTCCAGGTCGTCCACCGCCAGGTCGAGGTGGAACTGCTTGGTGCCGTCCGGGTTGGGCCAGGCGGGTGCCTGCCAGCCGTCGGCCCGGCCGAAGCCGAGCCGGAGCGTGCCGTTGGTGGCCAGGCCGTAGTCGGCATCGGAGTAGGTCACCTCCCAGCCCAGTGCGGCAGCCCAGAACTCGGCTTCCTTGGCCGGGTCGGCGCAGTCGATCGTGACCATGGCCAGGGCGGCCGGAGCGTCGGTCATCGTTCCTCCTTCGATGCGGTGTCGGTCCAGACTTCTACACTCCCGTCTGTGGCGGCTAGTACGAATGCGACAGGACGCCTGCCGGCGTCCAAGGGGCTGCTGCGGCCGGAGGAGTTCGCCCAGCGGGTCAGCTTCGACGAGGTGCCGGCGTCCGGTCCGGCGGCACGCTGGGTCGAGCGGGTCTGGTCGTCCCGTTGGGATCTGCCCGAAGGGTCCGTGCTGACCACCTCGCTGCTGCCACACCCGGCGGTCGAGCTCACCATCGAGCGGGGCGAGTTGTCCCGAGCCGGTCATACCGGCGACGGTGTCTGGCTCACCGGGGTGGTCAGCCATCGGTTCGACGTGACGCTGCGCGGCCGCGGCGGTGTCGTCGGGATGAAGTTCCGGTCCGGTGGCTTCACCGCCTGGTCCGGGGTTTCCGCCCACCGGTTGACCGATCGGGTGGTGCCGGCCGCCGAGCGACTCGCGGACACCGAATCGCTGCGCCGGTTGGAGCTGTCGGCGAGTGATTCCGCGGCCGCACTACGGGACTTCGTCGAACAACGCGCGGACGCCGCCGGCCCGATCCCCGAGCTGGTGGACCGGGTCATGACGCTGCTCCGGCAACCCGCGCTAACCAGGGTGGACGCGCTGGCCGAGCGCTGCGACTGCTCGATCCGGACGCTGCAGCGCACGCTCCGCCGCTACGTCGGGGTAGGTCCGAAGTGGTTGGTCCGGCGGCACCGGATGCACGACGCGGTCGCGGCGCTGGACGCCGGTGCGACCGAGGGCCTGGCGGACCTGGCTGCCCGGCTCGGCTGGTACGACCAGAGCCAGTTCGCCCGTGACTTCGTCCGATTGGTCGGGGTCTCGCCCGGCGCCTATCGGGACCGCAGCCGCACCGGGACCGGGCGAGCCGGCCTCGCGGATTCGTGACGCGTCAGTTCGATCTGCGGCATGGCCGGTTCCACCCTCCGCTCAGTCTTAGTAGCATCGAACAGGTGCAGGCGTTGCTGCCTGCCCAAAGCTACGGAAGAAGGCGATCGTGCCCCTCGCGCCCGAGAATCTGACGGCGACGGACCAGCAAACCGACGAATTCGGCGCCAACGACTGGTTGATCGATGAGATGTACCAGGCCTACCGAGACGATCCGGCCTCGGTGGATCCACGTTGGCAGCGCTTCTTCGCCGAGCGCGCCGAGACCGCTGCCAACGGCACGCCGGTGGGAGCTGCTCCGGCGGGCACGCCGGAGGAGAAGCCGGCCAGCACCGCACCCGCCCAGCCGGCAGTTTCCGGCGTCGAGAAGCCGGCGGACCGCGCCCCCGAGAAGCCGTCCGCTCCCGCTGCCAAGCCGGCGCCGAAGCAGGCAGCTCCGGCCGCCGACGCCGCCGATCGAACGCCGGCCCCGGCGTCCCCGGACTCCTACTCGGTGGTCTCCGATCGCCGGCAGCGCAGCACCGCCACGCCGACCCAGCGGCCGGCGCCGGCGAAATCGCCGTCCGCCGCCGAGAGTCGCACCCAGCCGGCCAGGGTGGAGCCGACCGGCGGCGCCCGGCACGATCCGGCACCGGACTCGCCCGGCTCCGGCATGGGCCTGTCGGCCAACCGGCCGAATCTCGCGGTCCGGAACGCGGCGGCGTCCGAACCGACCAGGACGCAACTGCGCGGCGCCCCGATGCGCACCGCCCGCAACATGGACGCCTCACTGGCGATGCCGACGGCAACCTCGGTCCGCAACGTGCCGATGAAGCTGGCCATCGACCAGCGGCTGATGGTGAACTCGCATCTGGCCCGGACCACCGGCGGCAAGGTGTCGTTCACCCACCTGATCGGCTACGCCATGATCCAGGCGCTCAAGCGGGTGCCGGCCATGAACAACGCCTACGACGAGGTGGACGGCAAGCCTTTCCTGGTCGAGCCCAACACGATCAACCTCGGTCTGGCCATCGACCTGCCGCGTCCGGATGGCACCCGGCAGCTGCTGGTGCCGACCATCAAGGGCTGCGAGAACCTCAACTTCGGCCAGTTCTGGGCCGCCTACGAGGCGACCGTGCGCAAGACCCGCTCGGGCAAGCTGGAGGTCTCCGACTTCCAGGGGACGACGGCGACGCTGACCAATCCGGGCGGCATCGGCACCAGCCACTCGGTGCCCCGGCTGATGTCGGGCCAGGGGCTGATTCTCGGTGTCGGCTCGATCGACTACCCGCCGGAGTTCCAGGGCGCGTCCCAGCGCCGGATCACCGAGGCCGGGGTGTCCAAGGTGACGACCCTGACCTCGACCTACGATCACCGGATCATTCAGGGCGCCCAGTCGGGCGAGTTCCTCAAAGTGATCCATGAACTGCTGCTCGGCAAGCACGGCTTCTACGACGACATCTTCGCGTCGCTGCGGATTCCCTACGCACCGATCCGCTGGGCCCAGGACGTCAGCGCCGAGCGGCCCGGGCAGATCCCCAAGTCCGCCCGGGTGTTCTCGCTGATCGCCGCCTACCGGCAGTTCGGCCACCTGATGGCCGACATCGACCCGCTGGAGTACCGGCAGCGCTCGCATCCCGAGCTGACCCTCGAATACCACGGCCTGACCCTGTGGGACCTGGACCGCGAATTCCCGGTCGGCAACTTCGGCGGTCACGACGGCGAGGTGATGCAGCTGCGCGACATCCTCTCCACCCTGCGCGGCTCGTACTGCCGCAGCGTCGGGATCGAGTACATGCACATCCAGGACAACGATCAGCGGAGCTGGATCCAGGAGCGGGTCGAGGTGCAGCACGCTCCGTGGCCGCGGGAAGAACACCTGCGCATCCTCGATCGGCTCAACGAGGCGGAGATCTTCGAGACCTTCCTGCAGGCCAAATTCGTCGGCCAGAAGCGCTTCAGCCTCGAGGGCGGCGAGTCGACCATCGTGCTGCTGGACGAGTTGTGCGACCAGGCCGCGAACGCCGGCCTCGACGAGGTGTGCATCGGCATGCCGCACCGCGGACGGTTGAACGTGCTGGCCAACATCGTCGGCAAGAGCTACGGCCAGATCTTCCGCGAGTTCGAGGGCAACGTCGATCCCCGCCTCGCCCAGGGCACCGGTGACGTCAAATACCACCTGGGTGCCGAGGGCGAGTTCACCGCCCTGTCGGGAAAGACGATCAAGACCTCGGTGGCCGCCAACCCCAGCCACCTGGAGGCGGTCGACCCGGTGCTCGAGGGCATCGCCCGGGCGAAGCTCGACCAGCTCAGCGGCGCCGAAGGGTTCCCGGTGTTGCCGATCCTGCTGCACGGGGACGCCTCGTTCGCCGGCCAGGGCGTGGTCTACGAGACCCTGCAGATGAGTCAGCTGCGGCCCTACAAGACCGGCGGCACCGTCCACGTGGTGGTCAACAACCAGGTCGGCTTCACCACGTCCCCGTTCGACTCGCGGACCTCGGTGTACTGCACCGACGTGGCCAAGGCCATCCAGGTGCCGATCTTCCACGTCAACGGCGACGACCCGGAGGCGTGCGCCCGGATCGCTCAACTCGCCTTCCAGTACCGGGAGCGGTTCAACAAGGACGTCGTGCTCGACATCGTCTGCTACCGCCGCCGCGGCCACAACGAGGGCGACGACCCCAGCTTCACCCAGCCGCGGATGTACGACCTGATCGAACAGAAGCGCAGCGTCCGCAAGCTCTACACCGAGGCCTTGATCGGTCGCGGGGACATCAGCACCGAGGACGCCGAGACCGTCCTGACCCGGTTCCGCGACGGCTTGGAGAGTGTGTTCAAGGAGGCTCGTGAGGACGCCGAGGAGGACACCGGCTACCGCCGGGTGCCCTACTACCCGCCCAAGCTCGGCAAGACCCAGGGCACCACGATCAGCGCCCAGACGATGGCGACGATCGCCAACGCCCACGTCACCTTCCCGGACGGGTTCGCGGTGCATCCGAAGGTGCTGCCCCAGTTGCAGCGCCGTGCCGACGGCATCCTGAACGGTCCGATCGACTGGGCCACCGGCGAGTTGCTGGCGTTCGGCTCATTGCTGCTCGAGGGCCGTCCGGTTCGGCTGGTCGGCCAGGACAGCCGGCGCGGCACGTTCGTCCAGCGTTTCGCCACGGTGATCGACCGGAACTCTGCCGAGGCGTACGTCCCGCTCAACCATCTGGCCGACGACCAGGGCACCTTCCACGTCTACGACTCGCTGCTCAGCGAGTACGCGTCGATGGGCTTCGAATACGGCTACTCGGTCGCTGCGCCGGATGCGCTGGTCTGCTGGGAAGCCCAGTTCGGCGACTTCGCCAACGGCGCTCAGACCATCGCCGACGAGTTCATCGCCTCCGGCAACGCCAAATGGACCCAGAAGTCCGGCGTGGTGCTGATGCTGCCGCACGGTTACGAAGGCCAGGGACCCGACCACTCGTCGGCCCGGATCGAGCGCTGGCTGCAGCTGTGCCATGAGGGTGCACTCGCGGTCTGCCAGCCGTCCACCCCGGCCAGCTACTTCCATCTGCTGCGCACCCACGCGTACGTGAACTGGCATCGTCCGGTGGTGATCGCCACCCCGAAGTCGATGCTGCGCAGCAAGCAGGCAGTTTCCCAGCCGACCGACTTCACCCAGGGACGCTGGGAGCCGGCGATCGCCGACGCCACCATCGCCGATCCGTCCACGGTGCGGCGGATCCTGCTCTGCTCGGGCAAGATCCGCTGGGAACTGGTCAGTGCCCGGGCTGAGGCCGGCCTGGACGGCCAGGTGGCGATCATCCCGCTGGAGCGGTTGTACCCGCTGCCGGCCAAGGAGCTGGCGGCTCAACTGGCCGGCTATCCCTCCGACGCCGATATCCGCTTCGTCCAGGACGAGCCCGAGAACCAGGGTCCGTGGTGGTTCATGCAGCAGCATCTGCCCGAGGCGGTGGCAGCCTTCCTGCCCGGCTACCGGCTGAAGCTGACCGGCATCACCCGGCCGGCGGCGTCCGCACCATCGGTGGGCTCACTGAAGGTGCACCGGCAGCAGCATGACGAGCTGATCGCGCGCGCGTTCGCCTGAGAGCTCTTCCGCCGGTCGAGCCGGCCGTCGGTCGTCGGTCGTCGGTCGTCGGTCGTCGGTCGTCGGTCGATGGTTGAGCCTGTCGATGGTTGAGCCGGCCGAAACCCCCTGGTCAGCAGCATGATGCCCAGGGTCTCGACGGACTCGACCCGGAACGTCTCAGCGCGGGGTCCGGGAATCCCGTCCGAAGCGGGCGAACCAGCCCTGCCCCTCGACCTGCGGACGCTCGCCCTCGCGCGACGAGCGACTCTTCAGCGCCCGACTGGTGCTGGGCATCGCAACCCCGACCACCGCGCCCAGGCAGGCGAGTACCAGCAGCCACATCCAGGGCTGCTCGAGCAGGTACTCGCCGAAGCCGAAGCCGGCCATCAGGGCGAAGGCGACGACCGGTCCACGGGCCCAGAGCCGCAGTTGCCACAGACCTACCGCCGAGCCGATCAGGATCAGCCCGTAGGCGGCGAGCAGGATGCCGATCTGGACGCTGAAGACGCCGTGACCGGCGGCCGCGCTGATCCCGGCGAGGACCAGGAAACCCACCCCGAGCGCGATCGCGCAGCCGACCGCTATCCTCAGCCCGACGGGGCGCTCCTGTTGCACGCCCCCACCGTAGACCACCTGCCGGAAAATGCGCCGTCAGCAGAATCATGGTCGAGATCGGCTCACTGGTTGGCGGGGGGCTTGTACTGGACGCCTACCATTGCAAGGCTTCTATCTCGCACTCGTGTGCCGCATCGAAGATCGGGCGTCCACGCCCCTCACGGCACCGCTGACTATTCCACTAAGAAGGAGTTGGAAACCGCATGGATTGGCGCCATCGTGCCGCCTGCCTCACCGAGGATCCGGAACTGTTCTTCCCGGTTGGCAACACCGGGCCCGCCCTGATGCAGATTCAGGAGGCCAAGAAGGTGTGCAAGCGCTGCGACGTCCGCGAGGCCTGCTTGCAGTGGGCCCTGGACGCCGGGCAGGACCACGGCGTATGGGGTGGGCTCAGCGAGGACGAGCGCCGGGCGCTCAAGCGCCGCGCCGCCCGATCGCGGGTGCGCACCGGCTGAACCTTCTTGGCTCAGGCCAGTGGAATGGCCACCCGCGCCACCGTGCCCACGCCGGTATCGGAGGTGGCCAGCGAGAACTCGCCGCCCAGGTCGTCCACCAGTGTGGTGACGATCGACAGACCGAGGCTGTTGGTGGTGCTCAGCGAGAAGTCCGCCGGCAGCGGCGCGCCCTGATTGGTCACCTCGACCACCAGCCGGCCGTCGTCCTGGCAGGGCTTCACCCAGACGATGCCGCGCTCCTGCCCCAGGCCGTGCTCGATCGCGTTCTGGCAGAGTTCGGTGAGCACCAGCGACAGGCTGGTCGCGACGTCGGCGGGCACGTAGCCGAAGGTGCCCTCGCGGCGCAGCTGCACCGGGCCGCCGGTGGCGGCGACGTCCACCACCATCCGCAGCAGCCGGTCCGCGACGTCGTCGAATTTGACCGCGGTGTCGAACGCCTGGGACAGGATCTCGTGGACCACCGCGATCGCACCGACCCGCTTCATTGCGTCGGTGAGGGCATCGGTCGCCTCGGGCGAGGAGATCCGGCGCGCCTGCAGCCGCAACAGCGCCGCCACGGTCTGCAGGTTGTTCTTCACCCGGTGGTGGATCTCGCGAATGGTGGCGTCCTTGGTGACCAGCTGGCGTTCCCGGCTGCGCAACTCGGTGGTGTCGCGGCAGAGCACCAGGCGGCCGCACGGGCCGTGGGCGTCGTTGAGGTTGATGATCCGCAGCCGCAGCTGGACGTCGGGGGTTTCCACCTCGACCTCGCGGTGACCGCGGCCGCCCAGCACCGTCGGCAGCGCCATCTCGACCGGCGCGCGGTCGCGCAGCAGCGACATGGTGACCGATGCCAGGTTCTCGCCCTCCAGATCGGTCGGCAGGCCGAGCCGGCGGTAGGCACTCACCGCGTTCGGGCTGGCGAAGGTGACCAGGCCGGTGGCGTCCACCCGGATCATTCCGTCGCCGACCCGGGGCGACACCCACGGCACGGATTTGTCGCTGCCGGCCGGGAACTCGGCGCGATGGACCATCCCGGACAGCACGTCGGCAGCCTCCAGGTAGGCGTCCTCAAGCGCACCGGGCGCCCGGACGCCGAGCCGGTTGGTGTGCGCCTCGACGATCCCGATCACCCGGCCCCGACGGACCACCGGGATGGCGTGCACGTCGACGGGAATACCCGCGTTGAGCTGGTTGTCACTGGTCCGGGTCACCTCGTGGGAGAGGTAGGCCTCGGTGACCTGGTGCTCGGGGTCGTAGTGGATGTCCTCGCCGACCACGTCGTCCTCGAGCGCGGTCGGCCCGGTGGTCGGACGCACCTGGGCGCAGGCCCAGAACACGTTGTCGTCGACGTCCGGCACCCACAGGATCAGGTCCGAAAAGGCGAGATCGGCGAGCAGGTGCCACTCGGCGACCAGGTGCTCCAGCCAGTCGACGTCGTCGTCGGCTAGGGCCGTGTGCACGCTGATCACCTCGGCCATCGACAGCATGCCTGTCACCCTATGGCAGAATGGCAAGCCGCGCCGACGGCGCCCCACGAGCAGAACGACGACAGGAGACAACGATGGGCAAGGGTGGACGCAAGCGTCGCTCGCGCAGGCGGAACAAGGCGAATCACGGCAAGCGTCCCAACGCCTGAGCCTTCGACGTCGAGGGCCTGGCGCAACTGGCCAAGGCCCTCCCTAACTATCTCTGCCCTCCCACATGTGGGAGGGCAGAGATAGTTAGGGAGGGCCTGGTCGATTGTGGGTGTTGCGCTACGCGATCTGCACGGTGGATACCGGACGAGGGCTCAGCTCTCGTCGACGATGACCGTCATCGTGGTGACCTGGGTGACCCGGACGCGCAAGGTGTCGGGTGCCCGCGAGGTCGAGCAGCAGCGCTTCACCAAGGCTCGCAGATGCTCCTCGGTGCCGAACCGGTCGAAGCACGGCTCGCAGGCGTCCAAGTGGGCACGGATGGTGTCGGCGTCCGCGTCGTCGAGCTCCTTGTCCAGGAACTCGTACAGCCGGGCCAGGGCCGACGCACAGTCACCGCTGGTCATCGTCGTCACCCCGCTTGGACAGGCCGTGCTCGACGGCGTAGTCGGCGAGTGCGGTCCGGAGCTGGTTGCGGCCGCGGTTCAGCCGGGACATCACCGTGCCGATCGGGGTGCCCATGATCTCGGCGATCTCCTTGTAGGAGAAACCCTCGACATCGGCCAGGTAGACCGCCAGCCGGAAGTCTGGCGAGAGCGCGTTCATGGCGTCGGTGACCGCGGAGTCGGGCATCCGGTCCAGGGCGTCCATCTCGGCGGTGCGCAGGCCGTCGGAGGTGTGCGCCTCGGCCCGGGCCAGCTGCCAGTCCTCGATCTGGTCGCCGCCGGAGGTCTGCGGCTGCCGCTGGCGCTTGCGGTAGGTGTTGATGTAGCTGTTGGTCAGGATCCGGTACAGCCAGGCCTTCAGATTCGTTCCGGGGGTGAACTGGTGGAACGATGCGAACGCCTTGGCGTAGGTGTCCTGGACCAGGTCCTCGGCGTCCGCGGGGTTGCGGGTCATCCGCAACCCGGCGCCGTAGAGCTGATCCAGGTAGCCCATCGCGTCGCGTTCGAACCGCGCGGCGCGCTCGCTGGGGGTCTCCGTCGCCAGATCGACGACGGTCTCCTCGTCGGCAGCAGGAATGGTCATCGCGTACGAGAGTAGCGGGTCGGCCAGCCGGGCCGCCGGACGCTCGGTGCGCGCCGTGCTGAGGGTGCTCATCACATGGCTGGCAACGCCTCATGCCACGCCGGTATTCCCACCGGTGGCGCTCACGACTCCGCGAGCGGCTCGATCAGTTCCGGTCCGTCATTGCCCACCGTGCTCACCAGCCGGGACACCGCGTACGCCTCCAGCGCCGCGCCCGGGACGTCCAGCAGGTCGAGTGCGCCCTCGGTGCGCTGCGGGTCGAGCCAGGCGTCCCAGCGATCGGGGCGGACGGTCATCGGCATCCGCTCGTGGATGTGGCCGACGGCGTCCGCGGCGGTGGTGGTGATGATCGTGCAGGTGCTCAGCCACTCCCCCGCCGGCGACTTCCAGAACTCGTACAGGCCGGCCATCGCCAGCGGCGTGCCGTCGGCGGGATGAATGAAGAACGGCTGCTTGGGCGGACGCCGCTTGGCGGGCAGTTCGGCATCGCCTTCCGCCGCGTACCACTCGTAGAAGCCGTCGGCCGGCAGCAGGCACCGGCGCACCGCCAGCGGACGCCGGAAAGCAGGCTTGCTGTCCAGCGTCTCGAACCTGGCGTTGATCATCCGGGCCGCACCCTTGGGGTCGCGCGACCAGGACGGCACCAGTCCCCAGCGCAACTCGACCAGCTTGCGGACGACCTGGGCGGGGGCGTCCTTGGGGGCACGCTCGACCACCGCGACCACGGGGTCGGTCGGGGCGATGTTGTACCGGGGGCCGGGCAGCGGATCGGCCACCTCGTCGATCTCGTAGACCTCTTCGAGCCATTCGGTGTCCGCCGACGATGCATACCGTCCACACATGTGGGTGAGAGTAGTCCGAACCCGCTTGGACAACGGGCCGCCAAGCGCTAGACATAGTGCATGAGTCTGCTGCGCTTCGCGGCCCGCACCATGCTGGCCAGCTTCTTCGTCGTCAACGGTGTCAAGGCGATGCGTGATCCGGGGCCGCTGGTGGCCGCGACCGAGCCGCTCGCCAAGACCCTCCTGCCGCTGGCGGAGAAGTCGCTGCCGCCCCAGGCCGCCGCCTACCTGCCCGAGGACGCCAAGGGCCTGGTCCGGCTGACCGGCCTGGCCCAGGTGGTCGGCGGGCTGAGCCTGGCGACCGGCATCGGACGCCGGATCGGCGCGTTCGCGCTCGCCGCGAGCATGGCTCCGCAACTGCTGGCCAGCAACCCGTTCACCGGGGACTCCGGCGAGGACGGCGGCGTCAAGGACAGCTTCCTGCGCAACCTCGCGCTGACCGGCGGGGTGCTGTTGGCGGCCCAGGACACCGAAGGCCGGCCCGACCTGGCCTGGCGGGCGAAGAACCGGGCCGAGCTGCTGAGTCGCGAAGCCGGGCACACCAAGGCCGCGATCTCCCGCGAGGCCGCGCACACCAAGGCGACGCTGTCGCGGGAGGCCGCCCACGCCAAGGCCGGCCTGGCTCGCGAAGGCAAACGTGCCGCCCGCAAGGCCAAGAAGGTCGCCGGCAAGGCCACCAAGACGATCGAAGGTGCCCTGAAGTGACGCCGGTGGCGGCCCCGGAGCGTTCCGGGCCGCTGCGGGCCACCCTGGTCGTCCCCGGTTCGAAATCGGCCACCGCGCGCGGCTACCTGCTGGCCGCGTTGGCCGACGCACCCTCGGTGTTGCGCGGCGTCCTCGACGCTCGGGACACCCGCCTGATGCGCGCTGCCCTGACCGCGCTGGGGGTCGGTTTCACCGACCTCGGCCCCGACCAGGTGCGGGTGCAGCCGCCGGACGCGTTCACCCCGTCCGACATCGAGGTCGGCCTGGCCGGCACCCTGATGCGGTTCCTGCCGCCGGTCGCCGCGCTGGCTGCCGGCGCCAGCCGGTTCGACGGCGACCCGGAGGCCCGGCTGCGCCCGGTCAGGCCGCTGCTGGACGGGCTGGCCCAGGCCGGCGTCCGGATCGATCACCCGGAGGCGCTGCCGTTCACCGTGCGCGGGACGGGATCCGTCGCCGGCGGCCGGGTGAGCATCGACGCCTCCGGATCGAGCCAGTTCGTCTCCGGGCTGCTGCTGGCCGGTGCCCGTTTCGACGCCGGCCTCGACCTGGCGCACCTCGGCGGCACGCTGCCGTCCCGGCCGCACATCGGGCTGACCGTGGCGATGCTGCGCGACCGCGGCGTCCGGATCGACCAGATCGAGGGCGAGGATCGCTGGCGGGTCGCGCCGGGCCCGATCGCCGCCCGCGACGAGACGATCGAACCCGACCTGATCAACGCAGCCACCTTCCTGGCCGCGCCGCTGCTGCTCGGCGGCGAGGTCACCACCGCCTGGCCGCGGCACACCGTCCAGGCCGCCGACACGATTCTGGAGGTGCTCTCCGCGCTGGGCGGCACGGTGCGCACCGCGTCCGACTCGGTGACCGTGTCCGGCACCGGCAGCGTGCGCGGCGCCGACCTCGATCTCTCCCTGGCCAGCGAGCTCACCTGCGTCGCCGCGGCGCTGCTCGCGGTGGCGGACGCGCCCGGCAGCATCCGGGGGGTGGGGCACGTCCGCGGCCACGAGACCGACCGGCTGGCCGCACTCGAGTCCGAGATCAACGCCCTCGGCGGAGAGGTGTCGCAGACCGCCGACGGACTGCGGATCACGCCGCTGCCACTGCGCGGCGGCATCTTCCACACCTACGCCGATCACCGGATGGCACACGCCGGCGCGCTGCTCGGCCTCGCCGTCCCCGGGTTGCGGCTCGACGACGTGAGCTGCACGACCAAGACGTTGCCGGACTTCCCGGGTCTGTGGAGTCGGCTGGTGGACGGCGCGTGAGTCGTCGGTTGAGCGGTGCGGTCACCGAGGACGACCACACCGGTTTCGGGCGCCCGCCCCGCCGCACCCGGCCGCGGACCAAGGACCGCCCGGACTACTCCGATGCCCCGCAGGCCATCGTCACCACCATCGACCGCGGCCGCTACCGGTGCCTGCTCGCCGACGTGCCGCTGACCGCCACCAAGGCGCGCGCCCTCGGCCGGAAGGGCGTCATCGTCGGCGACCGGGTGGGCGTGGTCGGTGACCTCAGCGGCGGTGAGGGCACGCTGGCCCGGATCGTCGAGGTGCTGCCCCGCCGCACCGTGCTGCGCCGCACCGCCGACGACACCGACCCGTTCGAACGGCCGATCGTGGCCAATGCCGACCAGCTGGTGATCGTCACCGCGCTGGCCGATCCGCCGCCCCGGACCGGGATGATCGACCGCATCCTGGTCGCCGCCTACGACGCCGGTCTCGACCCGGTGCTCTGCCTCACCAAGGAGGACCTGGCGCCGGCCGACGAGCTGGTCGCTGCCTACGCCCCGCTGGACGTCCCGATCGTGACCGTCCGTCCGGGTGCCGATCTGACCGAGCTGCGGGAACTGCTGCAGGACCGGACCAGCGTGCTGATCGGGCATTCCGGGGTGGGCAAGTCCACGCTGGTGAACGCGCTGATCCCCGGGATCGGCCGGGCCACCGGCGAGGTGAACGAGGTCACCGGACGGGGCCGGCACACGTCCACCTCGGCGATCGCGCTCGAGCTGCCCGCCCATGCCGGCTGGGTGATCGACACCCCCGGCGTCCGCTCGTTCGGGCTGAGCCACGTCACCCGCGACTCGATCGTGGCCGCCTTCGGCGACCTCGCCGAACTGACCGCCGAATGCCCGCGCGGCTGCACCCACGGCACCGACGCGCCCGAATGCGCCCTGGACGTCGCGGTCGCCGACGGACGGCTGGCGCCCGAGCGGCTGGAGTCGTTCCGCCGGATGGAAGGTGCCTGGGCGGACCGCCCGGCCTCCGGCTGACGGTTCCCCCAGTCACCGGGGACGGTTCCCCCAGTCACCGGGGACGGTTCCCCCAGTCACCGGGGACGGTTCCCCTGGTCACCGGGGACGGTTCTCTTGGTCACCGGGGACGGTTCTCTTGGTCACCGGGGACGGTTCTCTTGGTCACCGGGGACGGTTCCCCCGGTCACCAGGGACGGTTCCCCCGGTCACCGGGGACGGTTCTCCCGGTCACCAGGGACGGTTCTCCCGGTCACCAGGGACGGTTCCCCCAGTCACCAGGGGAAGTTCTCTTGGGCACGACCGCTGCAGGCGCCGGGAGCGCAGGCACGCCGCCGAACCGATAGGTTGAGCCATATGGCGGAGCAGAGCTACCTGGACGATCTTCGACTGGCCCATGTGATGGCTGACAACGCCGATTCGCTGACCATGAGCCGGTTCAAGGCGCTCGATCTGAAGGTCGACTCCAAGCCCGATCTCACCCCGGTCAGCGACGCCGACGTCGCCGTCGAGGACGCCATCCGCCGCACCCTGAAGACCGCTCGTCCCCGTGACGCCGTCCACGGCGAGGAGCGCGAGGACACCGGCTGGGGTCCGCGGCGCTGGATCATCGACCCGATCGACGGCACCGCCAACTTCGTCCGCGGCGTCCCGGTGTGGGCGACGCTGATCGCGCTGATGGTCGAGGGCGAGGTGAAGGTCGGCGTGGTCTCGGCCCCCGCGCTCGGACGCCGGTGGTGGGCCAGCGTCGGTGGCGGCGCGTTCTGCGGTAAGACCCTGCTGCAGGGCCAACCCTGCCGGGTGTCCGCCGTGGCCAGCATCGAGGACGCGTCGCTGTCCTACTCGTCCATCCACGGTTGGGTGGAGACCAGCCGCGGCCAGCAGTTCGTCGACCTGATGCGCGGCTGCTGGCGGACCCGCGCCTACGGCGACTTCTGGAGCTACATGCTGCTCGCCGAAGGCTCGGTCGACATCGCCACCGAACCCGAACTGGCGCTGCACGACATGGCCGCCCTGGACGTCATCGTCCGCGAGGCCGGCGGCCGGTTCACCAACCTGGACGGCGCGGACGGCCCGCACGGCCCCGGCGCCATCGCCACCAACTCCTTCCTGCACGACGCCGTCGTCGAGCAACTAGCCGAGTAGGCCGAATTCGAGGGCCCCCCGCGATCCTGCGCGATCCCCTCCACCGGCGACCTGCCCCGCACTGCTTGAGCCCGCAGCCACGGCACCCGACGAGACCTCCGATCCCGCATCACCGTGGCTCCGCGATCTCGACAACGCCGTCCGATGGAGGGAAAGCTCGGCGATTTCGTGTCACGACTCGAAATCGGACGGCCTTCCCTCCATCGGTGAGCGATCTCGACATCGCTGCCTCCTCGGGAAGGCACAGAGATCTGACGAGAGCGCCCAGATCGTCCCGCCAACCTCGCAGCTCCCGCCTCGCGGGTATTGCGAACCCGCTGAGCGCCGGTGTCGCCCAGCACCTGGGTGTTGCGTGCTGCCACATCGGCACCTATAGTCCACATTGACTAATCGATCCGGATCATTACAGCCGAACCATCCGAGGTGACTGCATGAGGGACGACGTCGACCGGCTGACTCCGTTGGGCGTGATGGTGCTGGCGCTGCTGCGCGAAGGCGACATGCACCCCTACGAGATGATCCGGCTGATGCGCCAGCGGCACGAGGACCGGCTGGTTCCGCTCACCAACGGCACGGTGTACCACACCGTGGCCCGGCTGACCCGCGCCGGCCTGCTCACCGAGGTGGGCACCGACCGCGAGGGCAACCGTCCTGAGCGCACCACCTACACCCTCACCGACGGCGGCCGGGACGCGGTGACCGACTGGGTCCGCCGCGAACTGGGCCGGATCGACCGTCCCGCCGAGTTCCGGATCGCGCTGGCCGAATCGCACAACCTGCCCCGCCATGAGGTCGAAGACCTACTGGGCGGACGCCAAGCGGCTCTCACCGCCGAACAGACGATCCTGCGCGCCGGCCTGAACAAGGCCCGCAGTCGGGACGTCCCCGAGCAGTACCTGGTCGAGATCGATCGCCAAGCCACCCTGCTGGAGGCCGAGCTCCGCTGGACAGCGGAGTTCCTCGTCCGGCTTCAGAACAACGACATCGACTGGGGCCCGCCGTCGCATCGCGCACCGGCCAGCGGCTCCGCCTATCGAGAGGCAACACAATGAGCGAACCAACCCGGGCGATCACCGCCCACTCCCCGGGCCACGGCTCGCAAGGACCGGCCAACCCCTGGCCGGCCCTGTGGGCGCTGGTGGTCGGCTTCTTCATGATCCTGGTCGACACCACGATCGTCTCGGTCGCGAACCCGGCCATCAAGGCGGCCCTCGACCCGACCACCAACAACCTCGACAACGTGGTGTGGGTGACCAGCGCCTACCTGCTCTCCTACGCCGTCCCGCTGCTCATCACCGGACGCCTCGGCGACCGGTTCGGCCCGCGCACCATCTACCTGATCGGGCTGGCCATCTTCACCCTGGCCTCGCTCGGCTGCGGCCTGTCCACCTCGCTGGGCATGCTGGTGGCGATGCGCGCCGTACAGGGCATCGGCGCCTCCCTGATGACTCCGCAGACCATGGCGGTGATCACCCGGACCTTCCCGGCCGAGCGGCGCGGCGCCGCGATGGGGCTGTGGGGCGCCACCGCCGGGATGGCCACCCTGGTCGGCCCGCTCGCCGGCGGCCTGTTGGTGGACGGCTTGGGCTGGGAATGGATCTTCTTCATCAACCTGCCGGTCGGCGTGATCGGTTTCGTGCTGGCCTGGGTGCTGGTGCCGAAGCTGCCGACCCATCCGCACCGGTTCGACGTTCTCGGCGTCGTGCTCAGCGCCGTCGCCCTGTTCCTGATCGTGTTCGGGCTGCAAGAGGGCGAGGCCTACGCCTGGGGTCCGATCTGGGGGCCGATCTCGGTGTGGGAGCTGATCGTCGCCGGCGTCGTCGTACTGGCGGCCTTCGTCTGGACGCAGGCCCGCACCCGCAACGAACCCCTGGTGCCGCTGGAACTGTTCCGCGACCGCAACTTCTCGGTGTCCAACCTCGCCATCGCGGCGGTCGGGTTCACCGTGACCAGCATGTCGCTGCCGCTGATGTTCTTCATCCAGCTGGCGATCGGATTGAGCCCGACCCAGGCGGCGCTGCTGCTGATCCCGATGGCGGTGCTGTCCGGCGTCCTCGCGCCGTTCGCCGGCCAGCTGCTCGACCGCACCGATCCGCGGATGCTGCTGGTGCCCGGACTGCTGCTGACCGCCGGCGCACTGTTCTGGTACGCCGCGCTGATGCACGCCGACACCCCGGTCTGGATGTTCCTGCTGCCCTCGGCGATGATGGGCATCGGCAACGCCGGCATGTGGGGTCCGCTGGCGACCACCGCCACCCGCAACCTGCCACCGCGCCAGGCCGGAGCCGGTGCCGGCATCTACAACACCACCCGGACGATCGGCTCGGTGGTCGGGTCCGCCGCCATCGCCGCCTTCATGCAGGCCCGGCTGGCGGCGAACCTGCCCGGCGCCGCCCAGCACAGCGGCGGGTTCGGCGAGGGCAAGCTGCCCGCCTTCGTGCTGGAGGGCTTCTCCGCCGCAATGGCGCAATCGGTGCTACTGCCGGCCAGCGTGCTGCTGGTGGGCGTCGCCGCGGTGCTCTTCCTGCGCCGTCCGGAGGCACTGAGCAGCGGCTACCGGCCCGCCCGCGCCATCGAGTTGCAGCCGGACCCGGTGCCCTGATCCGGGCCGGCTGGTCACAGCGGGTTTCGACAAGCTCAACCAGCGGTCCGCCGTCGATCGAGCCTGTCGAGATCCCGGTTTCGACAGGCTCAACCACCGACAGGCTCAACCACCGACAGCTCGACCAGCGGAGTTCAGCTGGTCCGCAGCCGGGGAATCGCGGCGATCAAGGAACGCGTGTAGTCGGCGGACGGCTGGGCGAACACCTGCTCGGCGGGACCTTGCTCCTCGATCCGCCCAGCGCGCAGCACCACTACGGACTCGCACAGGTGACGCACCACCGACAGGTCGTGGCTGACGAAGATCAGGGTCAGCCCGCGGGAGGCGACCAGGTCGGCGAGCAGGTTCAGCACCTGCGCCCGGACGCTGACGTCGAGCGCCGACACCGGTTCGTCGGCGATCAGCACCCGTGGGTCCGGCGCCAAGGCACGGGCGATCGCGATCCGCTGCCGCTGCCCGCCGGAGAACTCGTGCGGGTAGCGGGACGCGGCATCCGCGGGCAGGTCCACGGCGTCCAGCACCTCACCCAGCCGGACCCGGGAGTCCACCGGGTCGAGGGCCTGGCGCAGGTGCCGCGACCGCAGCGGCTCGGTGACGATCGAGCCGACGGTCATCCGCGGGTTCAGCGAACTGCGCGGATCCTGGAACACCAGCTGGACGGCGGCCCGCAGGAAACCGAGCCGGGGCTCCCGCAGGCCGCTGACCTGCTGGCCCTCGAAGGTCACGGTGCCGGACGTCGGACGATCCAGCGCCGCCATCAGCCGGATCAGGGTGGACTTCCCCGATCCCGACTCCCCCACGATGCCGAGCCGCTGACCGGCGCTGACGTCGAGACTGACGCCGTCCAGCGCCCGGACGCGTCCGTCGCGACCGAAGGTCCGGGTCAGGTCCCGCACCTGGTAGAGCGGCACTCCGGTGGTCATCGCACCTCCCGCGGGTAGAAGTCCTCGACGGTGGGCAGCCGCTGGCCCGCCGGCACCTGGTCGATCCGCGCGGTCGCCACCAGTCCTGTCGTGTAGGGGTGCTCGGGTGCGGTGAACAGCTTGGCCACCGGCCCGGCCTCGACGATCCGGCCGTCCAGCATCACCAGTGCATCGCTGCAAACCTGCGACACCACGGCCAGGTCGTGGCTGATGAACAGGCAGGCGGCGCTTTCGGCGGTCAGCACCTCGTCGAGCAGCCGCAGCACCTTGGCCTGCACCGTGACGTCCAGGGCCGTGGTCGGCTCGTCGCAGATCACCAGATCGGGCGAGTTGATCAGCGCCATCGCCAGCAGACAGCGCTGCCGCTGACCGCCGGAAAGCTGATGCGGGAAGCTGTCGGCGATCCGCTCGGCATCGGCCAGGCCGACCCGTCCGAGCATCTCGATCACCTGCGTGCGCGCGGTGCCCGACCGCTCGGGAGCATGCAGCCGCAGCACCTCGGCTACCTGCCGCCCGACTCGCATCGTGGGATCGAGCGCCGTCATCGGCTCCTGGAAGACCATCGACACCAGATCGCCGCGCAGCCGGGCGTGTGCGGTCTCGTCCAGCCCGATCAGCTCGCGGCCGGCCAGCCGCACCGAGCCGCTGACCTGGGCGTTCTCCGGCAGCAGCCCCAGTACGGCCAGTGCCGTCACGGTCTTGCCCGAGCCGGACTCACCGATGATGCCCAGTCGCTGTCCGGCGTCCAGGGTGAAACTGACCGCGTCGACGGCGACCCGGCGCCGGCGTCCGAACGCGACCGACAGCTCGGTGACTTCGAGCAGGCTCACTTCACCTCCCGCAGCCGCGGGTCGAGCAGATCGCGCAGGCCGTCGCCGAGCAGGTTGAAGCCGAGCACGGCGGTGGCGATCGCCAGACCCGGCCAGACCGCCTGCAGCGGCGCGTTGAACATCACCGACTGGGCGTCGCGCAGCATCTTTCCCCAGGTCGGCACGATCGCCGCCGTGGAGAGGCCCAGGTAGCTCAGCGCCGCCTCGGCCAGGATCGCCAGCGCGAAGGTCACCGAGGCCTGGACGCCGATCAGCGGCGCGATGTTGGGCAGCACGTGCCGCAGCGAGATGCCCGGCCAGCGGGTGCCGGAGGACCGCGCGGCCAGCACGAAATCGCTGCTCATCACCTGCAGGGTGCCGGCCCGGGTGATCCGGGCGAAGCTGGGAATGGTGGCCAGGCCGATCGCGGTCATCGCCGTCACCGGCGACGCACCGAACCGGGCCGCCAGCAGGATCGCCAGCAGGAGGGCGGGGAAGGCGTAGGCGATGTCGGTGATCCGCATCACGATCTCATTCAGCCAGCGCGGACCCTGACCGGCGAGCATGCCGATCGGGACGCCGAGCAGCGCGGCGATGCCGACCGAGACCACGCCGACCACGATGGTGGTCCGCGCGCCGACCAGGATCCGGCTGAGGTTGTCGATGCCCATCCCGTCGGTGCCGAGCCAGTGCGTGGGGCTCGGTCCGCGCAGCCGCTGCCCCGGCACCACCAGGGTCGGGTCGTACGGCGTCCAGACCAGCGACACCAGGGCCATCAGCACGACCACCACGACCAGCGTCGCCCCTAGCCACAGCCCGGCGCGGCGCATCACGCCCGCTCCGTCCGGAGCCGGGGATCGATCCACGCGTACGACAGGTCGACCAGGAAGTTGATCAGCAGCACCGAGGCGGCCAGGAACATCACCACGCCCTGCACGATCATCAGGTCGCGCTGCGAGACGGCGGTGAGCAACTGGCTGCCGAGCCCCGGCAGGGCGAACACCTGCTCGATCACGATGGCACCGACCAGCACCGCGGAGAGCTGCAGGCCCACCACGGTCACCAGCGACAACGCCGCGTTGCGCAGCCCATGCCGCAGCAGTGCCGGGAACGGCCGCCAGCCCACCGCCCGCGCCGTCCGGTAATAGTCCTCACTGAGCACCTCGATGAAGGCCGAGCGGACGTAGCGGACCAGCACCGCCGACTGCACGATCGCCAGCGACACCACCGGGAGCACCAGATGGGACGCCCACTCCAGCGGGCTGACGGCGAGCGGCACGTAGCCGTTGGCCGGCAGCCAGCGCAGCCCGACGGCGAAGACCAGCACCAGCACGATCGCCGCCCAGAAGGCCGGGACGGCCATGCCCAGCTGGGACGCCGCCGAGGCCACGAACCCCTGCCAGGAGCGTCGCTTCATCGCGGCCAGCATGCCCACCGGAAGCGCGACGGCGATGGCCAGCAGCAGCGCGAAGATCACCAGCCACAGGGTCACCGCGATTCGTGGCGCCATCAGGTCGGTGACACTTTGCCGAGTGAAATAGGAGTGCCCGAAATCGCCGTGCAGCATGCCGCCCGCCCACTGGAAGTAGCGCACCGTCCAAGGCCGGTTGAGCCCCAGTTCGGCAGTGAGGGCATCGATCTGCGCCTGGGTGGCGCCGTCGCCGAGCATCACCTCGGCGACCTGGCCCGGCAGGGCCGAGCACACCGCGAACACCAGCAGGGACGCGCCCAGCAGGCTCAACGCGAAGATCGCGAGCCGTCGCCCGAGGAACGCCAGGATCGGCACGGAGCGCTCTGTTCTAGCGGTTGGCGATCGTGGTGAGGTCGAAGCTGAGCGCGGCCGCGTTCTGCGGCACACCGGTCACCGTGTTCTTGGTGATCACCAGGTTGGGCAGTGCGAACAGCCACACCGCCGCGGCATCCTGGGCGAGGGTGCGGACGGCCTTGCGCATCATCGGCACCAGCTCGTCCGCGGTGGCCTCGTCAGCCGCCTCGAACTGCTTGTCGTAGGTGGGGTTGTCGTAGTGGAAGTAGTAATTCGGATCGGTGAACCGGCGCAGGTCGCGGGCCTCGACATGGGCCACGATCGACATGTCGTAGTTGCCGCCCGGGTGATCCTTGCCGCTGCCGTGCACCTCGTTCAGCCAGGTGGTGAAGTCCAGCTCCTCGACCGTCACCTTCACCCCGACCTGTCGCAGCGCGCTCTCCACGAACTGGGCGCTCTTGGTGGCGTAGGCGGTGGTCGGGACGCGCAGCTTGAGCGACAGGTTGGTCGCCTTCGCGTCCGCCAACAGCTTCTTGGCCGCGCTGGGGTCATAGCCGTTGATCGAGGTCAGATCCTCGTACCAGGGATCGGTCGGGACGGCCATCGAACCGATCAGCGTTCCCTTGCCGTTCCAGACGTTGTCGAGCAGCGACCGCTTGTCGATCGCCATCGAGATCGCCTTGCGGACCCGGACGTCCTTGAATGCCGGCCGGGCGTTGTTGAGCGCCAGCACGACCTCACCGGTGGTGGTGCCGTCGATCACCGTGAAGCGGCTGGGATCGCCGAACTGGTCGAGCGCGTCCGGCGCTTGCAGGTTGGAGATCACATCGATGTCGCCGGCCAGCATCGCGGCGTTCATCGCGTTCGGGTCGAGGAAGTACCGGAAGGTGACCGAATCGAGCCGCGGCGGCGTCCCCCAGTACGAGCGGTTGGGCCCCAGCACCACGCACTGGCCCTTGTTCCAGCTCTGCAGAGCGAACGGGCCGGAGCCGGCGGGAGTGGTGTCCAGGGTGGCGAGACCGGCCGGGTCGTAGATGATCCCGACGGTCGAACTGATGTCGTAGAGCCACAGGTTGGACGGATGGTTGAGCGTCACCTTCACGGTGTGGTCGTCGACCGCCTCGGTGGACTTGACCACCGCCATCTGGTCGACCAGTGAGGACACGATGCCGGATTCGGTCTTGATCCGGTTGAAGCTGGTCACCACGGCCTGCGCGGTGACCGGCTTGCCGCTGGCGAAGTGGGCTGCCGGGTTGAGCCGGAAGGTGTAGACCGTGCGGTCCTTGCTGACGTCCCAAGTCTGCGCCAACAGCGGCACCAGCTTGCCCTCGGGGTTCATCTTCACCAACGTCTCGTAGACGTTGTAGAGCAGCACCTGCGGGATGGACGCCGCCGAGGATGAGCTCGGATTCATCGTCGGCGGTTCGAGAGTCGCACCGACCGCCAGTGTGTGCGTCGGTGCCGGAGTGTTCGCGGGCGGCTGGCCCATACAGCCGGACAGCAGGGCAACTACGGCGAACAGCGCACCCCAGCGCCAGCCTCGGAGCGGTCCAACTGCAGCGGTCGTACTGGAGACCATCGGTCCTCCTCGTAGCCTGCCCCCGGCCGGGGCAGCGGATCGCCGGGAAGTCTAGCCGAGCGATGCCGTCCCATCTCCACCACGACGTCCCGGCGCGTCCGGTGTCGATTTGGGACTGGTGGCGGACTCCCCTATAGTTGTTCGAGCGACGCGGGGTGGAGCAGCTCGGTAGCTCGCTGGGCTCATAACCCAGAGGTCACAGGTTCAAATCCTGTCCCCGCTACCAACGAAACCGCCTCTGGCTCGGTCTGTGACTGAGTCAGAGGCGGTTTTCCTTTGTCGCTGGGCGCGCCAGGGAAGCGATGATCGGAACGGGGCTTCGCTGGTGGAGCTTGTCGAAACGTGTTGCAGGTGAGATCTCGACAAGCTTGACCGACGACGACCAGCACTTCCCTAGCTGGCGGTGAGCTTCACCGTGCGCTTGGCGTTGCTGGTGACGCAGCCCCCAGAGGTGCAGGCCGTGACAGACGCCTGGACCTTCACCTTCCCGGTGGTGAACCGGAAGTCAGCGGGCTGCACCGTGGCCTTCCAAGTGACAGACTTCCCGGTGCACGGTGCGGCGCTCCCGGTGAACGCACGAGTGTGAGACACCCGGCGGTATTCCTGGGTGAGGGTGCCGGTGATCGGATTGGTCGTAGTCGTGCCGGTGCACACGACCTTTCCCGACAGTTTGACGACACCCTTCTTCTTGTTCACCGTCCCCGTGGACGCAATGGTGAACTTCGTTATCGACGGTGGCACGGGAACCGCGGCCACGTTGATGGTGACCTGTCCGGAATTCCGCACCTCGTCCACTCCGTAAATGCCGATCCGGTAGCTCACACCGGCCTGGGCCTCGAACTGAGCACTCGTGTCACCGTCACAGCGCCACGTGCTCTGATCATCCCGCGAGGAGGCGATGACCAGATACGCCCCAAAGTCGCTGCTGATGTCGACGGTCAGCTTCCGGGTCGTCGGAACCGTCACCGAGTACCACACGCTCGGGCCGAAGCCGAATTTGTTGTAGCAGACCGGTTCGGACGGCTCTCGGGTCGCCATCGTGGTGTCTTGGGTGGCCGTAAAGGGAAGGGCGGTGATCGGTGTCGCATCCGCGAAGTCGTCGTTGCCGGGCCTCACGCCCGTGCTCGGGTAGACCCCGACGTGCGGGGCCACGATGCTGGGGTCGGTAGGTGCCCGGTAGTAGGTGACGATGTACAGCGACTCGCCGGCGTTGAGGGTGAAGGCTCCGGCGTCGGAGATGCTCGAACCCTCGACTCCGCATTTGAGGACGGATCCGAGGCCGCCGGCGACCACGGCCATGCCGATCGGCTCTTCGACACTTGGACCACTGACCGCAAGCGCGGCATGGACGACGAACGTCGACCTGCTCGCCGGCGTGTACTTCCACCACGCGGTGCCATAGATCGCGCTGCCACCGTTGCATTCGGTCGCCACCAGCTGACCCGCGGGATCGCTCGCGATTGGGTTGTCGACCGGAACTGTGCCATAGACGTCATAGGGGACACCGGCGAACCCGACCGCATTGGCGGGAGTGTTGTTGGGTGCCGGATCGGCCGACGCCGCCCCGGTGGAAGCGATCAGCGACACGGTGGCCAGCAGCATGAATGCCAGGCCTGCGGCCGCTCGGCGCCGATGCGCGGCGGTGGAGATATTCTTCATCGATTCCCCCGAGGTTCGACTGCGGAGAGCTTCTGGCCCCGCGTGGCCCGTCCGCTATCCAAACTGATAGTAACCACGATGCCTCCATTGTTGGGAGGCCTCGGCACACGCGATTTCACCTCAACCGACCCGGCCGCGGCACACCCCATGGGGTCAGACCTTGCCGGCACACGTCAACCGAGGTGTTCGGCGGCCGGCGCGGAGGATGCAGTCACCTGGTATCCAGGTACCGGACGGAAAACGTCCGGTACCCGCTCTACCCTCGACGCATGGCTATCGCACGATTTCCGAGTTTCGTCATCGACTGTCCCGACCCGGCGGCACTGGCCGGCTTCTACCGCCAACTGCTGGACTGGCAGGAAAAGATCGACGACGACTGGGCCGAGATCCGGGACGCATCGACGGGTCAGTGCATCTGCTTCCAGCAGGTGGCTGACTATCGAGCACCCGAATGGCCGGGCCAGGACGTCCCTCAACAGATGCATATCGACGTGGTCGTGGACGACTTGGACGCCGCCGAGGCGGACGCGGTCGAGATCGGCGCGACCCGGGTGGAGCACCAGCCAGGCACGACGTTCCGAGTGCTCCTCGATCCCGCCGGACATCCGTTCTGCCTCTGCCTGAGCTGAGCGGGGCGGGGCTGGGTTTGAACCCCCGCCTCCTGGAACCGACACGACGCCGGTGGCGACAACCTGAGGACCGCCTGAGTACTCTATAGTGCGGGTAGTTTTTTGGGGGGTCGATGAGCGGTCAGCTCGTTCTTCGGCTGCGCGTCGCCGTCGTCGGTGCCGCAGCGGCGCTGAGCGCTACCCTCTTCGCTGCCGCCCCGGCCCTCGCCGATCCCGAACAGCCACGCTGCCCGAGCGAGACTCCCGGGTGCACGAGCAGTGCGCAACCCAGCCCGTCCCGGAGCAGCCTGACCGTCGCATCACCCACGCCGCGCGACTCGGACCCCACGCCGTCGCCGGGCTCGGCGACTCCGCGCGAGACCGACCCGGCGACCGCACCGCCGACCAAGCCCGGTTCGCCGAGCCCTTCGCCCACGCCGACCTGGACCGACCCCGACTCAGCGCCCACCATCGCGCCACCGACGCTTCCCAGCGAACTGCCGACCCTCATCCCGTGGCCGCCCACACCGACGCCGACGCCGACCACGTCGTCCGTCCGGCCGCCGATCGACAGACCGACCGTCTCGGTGCCGCGACCATCCTCGCGCCCAGCTGAGCCGGTACCAGCATCCCCGCGGGCAACGTCGCTCCCCCGCTCTTCCAGCGACAGCAAGACGTCGCCGCGGCCATCGTCCACGGTGCCGGCACCATCACCACAGGAGACGCCGTCCAGCCAGCCGGTGCCCGTTCCGCAGCCTCCGGACGGCTCGGGCCCCTGGCCGCCGGTCGATTCGCTCTCCCCTGACCGCGGACTGTCGGCGGCGTTGCCGATGCTGGCCGGCGCGGTCCTGGTGATGGGTCTCACCTTGCTGCTGAGACCGCCGCGGTCGGCGCTCGGTTGAGAGTGGCCCGGCGGATCCGAGCGTCCGTTGGTCGGTGCCGTGATGGTGTGGTTCGATGACGAACATGTCCCTCGCCGTCCGCTTCCCGCTGCATGCCTCCACTTTGGACAACGGGTTGCGGGTCATCGTCAGCCCGGACCACACCGTCCCGGTGGTCGCGGTGAATCTCTGGTTCGATGTCGGCTCACGCGACGAACACCCCGGCCGGACGGGGTTGGCCCACCTGTTCGAGCATCTGATGTTCGAGGGCTCCGCCAATGTGACGGCCGGCGAGCACCTGGCCAGCATCCAGGGCGTCGGCGGCTCGGCGAACGCGACCACCTGGTTCGACCGGACCAACTACTTCGAGACGGTGCCGACCAACGCGCTCGACCTGGCGCTGTGGCTCGAAGCAGACCGGCTGGCCAGCCTCGACCTCAACCAGGACACCCTGGACAACCAGCGCGACGTGGTGCGTGAAGAGAAGCGACAGCGCTACGACAACGTCCCCTATGGTGACGTCCTGATTCACCTGGTCGAGCTCACCTTTCCCGTCGGCCATCCCTACGGTCATCCCACGATCGGCTCGATGGCCGATCTCGCCGCGGCCGATCTCGACGACGTCCGGCAGTTCTTCGCCACCCACTACGCGCCGAACAACGCCGTCTTGACCCTGGTCGGCGATCTTGCCCCCGAGGACGCCCTGACCAGGGTGAACAAGTATCTGGGTGGGGTGCCGGCGGGCCCGGAGCGGAAGCGCAGACCGTCGATACCGCTGCCGCCACTGCAGGGAATACCGCGTACCGAGGTTCGTGCCGACGTGCCGACGGACGCGGCATATGCGACCTGGCGACTGCCCGCGTGCGACACGCGCGAGTTCCTCGCGCTGGAGCTGGCGCTGGCGATTCTCGGCGACGGGCAAACCTCGCGGCTGCATCGTCGGCTGGTGCGGGACGACACCATCGCCGAGGGAGCCGGCGCGTCCGGACTGGGCCTGATCGGTGGCAACAGCATCGCGTTCGCGCAGGCTCGAGCGTTGACGAGCGTGCCCGCCGAGGCTCTTGAGACCGCGATCATCGAGGAGTTCCACAGGTTCCTCGCCGACGGCCCCCGGCCCGCCGAACTCAACCGGGCCAAGGCCCAGTTCGAGCGGGAGTGGCTTACCCAGCTGGGCCGCTTCGCGGCACGCGCCGATCTGATCGGCTGCTACGCCACCCTGTACCACGACCCCGAACTGGTGAACCGGCGACTGGACGAGGTGCTCTCGCTCACCCTGGACGAGGTTGCCGACGCAGCGCGTGCCCACCTGCAGCCCGAACAGCGAGCCGTGCTGACCTACCGGAGGGAATCCGCATGAAGCGTCCCGCGGTGCCCGCGCCACAGGCCTGGGACTTCCCCAGCCCCCGGACGGCCAGGCTGGACAACGGGCTGCGTGTGCTCGCGTTCGACCGTCCCGGCCAGCACCTGGTCAACGCCACCCTGGTGCTCGAGCAGCCGCTGAACGCGGAGGCATCCGACCGCGAGGGAGTCTCCGCGATCCTGCAGCGATGTCTGGACGAGGGCAGCCTGAGCCACCCCGGCACCGAGTTCGCCGACGAACTCGAGGGCTGCGGGGCCGTGCTTACCGGCGGCTGCAGCCACTCCGCCGCGCATCTCGGCCTCGAAGTACCCAGCACCCGGTTCGCCGCGGCGCTGCCGCTGTTCGTCGAGGCCGTCCGGGAGCCTCAGCTGACCGACGCCGACGTCCAGCGGCATGTCGATCTGCGGCTGGCCGAGATCGCCCAGCAGCAGGCCCACCCGTCGCAGCGCGGTGCGATCGCGTTTCGCGGTGCGGTCGTCGACCACCGCTGCCGGTCATCCCGGCCCGCGGCGGGCAGTGCGGACGGCGTCGCCGGGATCACCGCCGCGGACGTCCGGGCCCAGCACCTGGCTCACTACGGCCCCGAACGCGGCACCTTGGTGCTGGCCGGGGACTTCGGCGAGGACCCGCTGGATCTGGTCGCGGACGCCTTCGGCCGCTGGCGCCAGCCGGTAGCGGAAGCTGTTCACGAGATGCCCACCGCGGCGCCCGCCCGTACCGTGCTGCTGCACCGCACGGGCGCGGTTCAGGCCGATGTCCGGCTGGGTCGGTTCGGGCTGGATCGGCGGCACCCCGACTACGCGGCAGCGCGACTGGGTGCCTTCGTGCTGGGCGGCGGGTTCCTCAGCCGGCTCAACCGGGTGCTGCGCGAGGAACGCGGCTACACCTACGGCGTCCAGTTGGCCAACACTCCCGCCCGCTCCGGTGGCCTGGTCACGATGAGCGCCTCGTTCCGCACCGAGGTGGCCGCGGCGGCGATCGCCGAAGCGTTCGAACTGCTCCGGGTGGACGCCGACCGCGGCATCACCGGCGCCGAACTGACCGAGGCGGTCAACTTCCTGGTCGGGATCGCCCCGCTGCGGTGCGCGACGGCGTCCGGGGTGGCCGACCAAGTCGCCGCACTGGCCGAGGCCGGCCTGGATCCGGACTTCGTGAACGCGCATACCGCCGCCCTGCTCCGGGTCACCCCCGACCAGGCGACGGCCGCTGTCTCGGAGTTGCTGGCGCGCGACGATCTCACCCTGGTCGTGGTGGGCGACGCGGACGTCCTGGCCGGCGGACTGAGCGCGGCCGGCCTGACACCGCAGGTCAGTTGACCGCCTGAGCCCCCGCTGAGCGAATAGGGCCATGTTTCAGGATGCGACCGATTGTCGGCAACCCATAGGTCTGCTGTAACTTAGGTAAGGCAAGCCTTAGTCAGTTGATTACCACGCCACACCAGAAGAACTTCGGGGGAAGTTTGCCCATGTCACTCCGCACCGTTCCCGCGCACCCGCGGGTCAGCATCATCGTTCCTACCTACAACGAGGCGCCGAACCTCGTCCGTGTCCTGCCCACGCTGCCGGACGTGCACGAGGTCATCGTCGTCGACGGTGGCTCCACCGATGGCACCGTCGAGACCGCCCAACAGGTGATGCCCTCGGTGCGGGTGCTGCAGCAGTCGCGGACCGGCAAGGGCAACGCGCTCGCCTGCGGCTTCGCTGCCGCGACCGGCGACATCGTGGTGATGTTCGACGCCGACGGGTCGGCCGACGCCAGGGAGATCCCCCTGATGGTGGCCGCCCTGCTCAGCGGAGCCGACTTCGTCAAGGGCAGCCGGATGCTGCACGGCGGCGGTTCGGCCGACCTGACCGCCACCAGGGCCCTGGGCAACCGCGCCCTGACCGGTCTGGTCAACACCCTGTTCCGCACTCGCTACACCGATCTGTGCTACGGCTACAACGCGTTCTGGCGCGACGTGCTGGACGTCTTCGACCTTCCCGACCCCGAGGCCGGCGGCACCCGCTGGGGCGACGGCTTCGAAATCGAAACCCTGCTGAACTGCCGGGCCGCCGCCGCCCGGCTGACTATCCTGGAAATCCCCAGCTATGAGCATGACCGGATCCACGGCACCTCCAACCTGCGGGCGCTGCCCGACGGCATGCGGGTGTTGCGGACCATCGATGCCGAGTTCCGCCGACTGCGGATCCTGCGTTCCGGAACCCGGCACCTCGGTGCTACCGCCCGGTTCTCGACCCGTCCCGGGCAACGGCCGAGTGGCGTCCAGCCCCTTCGCAGCCCGCATCGGGTCGCCGGCTGAGCCTGCCGGTCACCGGCCGCGGAACCCCGGCCGTCGGTGGCCAGGCAGGGCGTGTCCCGGGCACGCTCCGGCGGGCGACTCCCGCTCGACCCGCGGCGATCGTCGCGTACGCCGGCTCGCCGGCACCCCCTGTGCGCTTCGCCCTGCCCACCCCACCCGGACCAGGCGAAGCGGCATCCATCCCCCCACCTAGGAGACCCCCCGTGTCCGCTGCCGCTGTCAACCAATCCGACCAGTTCACCGCGGCCCCGAGCGCGGCGTCCGCCCCGTCCCGGCTGCAACAGCTCAGCCTCGGCCTGCTGCGTGTGGGCTTCGGCTGGGCGCTGTTCTGGTCGGGGATCGACAAAGTGTTCGGCCTCGGCTTCGCCACCAAGCCCGAGCAATCCGTGCTGGCCGGCGTCTCGCCGACGAAGGGCTTCCTGATGCACGGCCTGGACGCCGACGCCCCCGCCGCAGCGCTGCTCAAGCCGCTGGCCGGCAATCCGGTCGCCGACGCACTGTTCCTGCTTGCCACCGTCGGAGCCGGGCTGGCGTTGCTGCTCGGCATCGGCACCCGGGTCGCGGCGATCGGCGGCGGGATCCTGATGCTCAACCTCTGGTTCGCGTCGCTGCCGCTGCAGTACAACCCGGTTCTCGACCAGCACCTGCTCTACGCCATCGCCGCACTGTCGGTGCTCGCCTTCGACTCCGGCCGGTACCTCGGATTGGGCACCTGGTGGCGTCAGGTGCCGTTGGTGCGGGCCAACCGCTGGCTGATCTGAGCCCTGCCGGGCGATAGTTCCTCGGCCGGTCGCGGGCAGGTTTCCTGCTCACGACCGGCCGTTCGCCGTCTCGGCAGCATTCTCCGCGGTCGAGCCCGCCGGTCCTGCTCGTTGAGCGCCGCCACCCCCGACCGGAAGTCCGGACCAGTTCCTTCCCGGAGCCTCAAGACGAGCTGGACTTGATCTTGACGATGCCTTGATCCGGGATTCATTGCTCTTTGAGAAGCCCTTGCACTTGCTGGACGAATCTGTTCTCACGACAACGAGGTCAGAAGGAAACCCTCGAAAACCCCAATTCGAGTCCACCAGCAAGGAGACAGAAGTGAACAAGACCATCGCAGCCGTGGCCGCCTCCGCGACCATTCTTGGTAGCACTCTAATCATCGCCGCACCGTCCGCTTCGGTTGTGTCTCCGGCGCCGGAGAACGGAATCTGCTATGCCACCTCGATCGTTCACGAGTCGCGCTACAAGAAGGTCGTTCAGGGCGAGCAGGAGACCTCGAAGACGGAGTACCGCTTCCGCAGCCGCACCGCTCTCTACGGCTCCAAGGAGATCAAGTCAGTCGAGGGCTTCGATTTCGTCGACGGTGGCACCACAAAGGTCGCCGGCAAGGTCATCGCCGGGCATTGGGTGAAGTCGGCCGGATTCCACCAGATCCCCGACGTGATCATCAACATCGTCTGGGGCAAGGACGGCGTGCCCGAGCGTTACCTGGGCACCGGTTCGGTCTCGCTGAGTGCCTACGGCGGCCCCAATGTGACCGTGAAGTACAAGGCCGAGAAGGTCGAGACCGACAAGGAATTCACCGACTGGGGTCCCTGGTCCGACTGGACCACCGACAACCCCGGTGGCACCACTGAGACCCGCGACGTGGACAGCCGCCAGGTCGGCAACGGCGACGGAACGCCTGACCAGACCGTCTACTACCAGCCCGGTGGCGGCACGTCGACGGAGCTGGGCGAGGCCAACTGGACCACCGATGTCCCCGGCGAGAGCTGGACCCTGATCGATGTGCGCGACCGCGAGACCAGGACTTCGGTGGAATGCCCGCCGACGGCACCCGAGGCCAAGGTCGTCACCCTGAAGGTGCAGGTCGACAAATACGCGACCACCACCGGGAAGCTGCGCTCGAAGGCCGTCGGCTACGACGACGACGGGTTGCTCCGCAAGAGTGAGGACAAGCCGCACTGGGGCAAGTCCGCTTGGGAGATCGTCACCGTCACCGGCACCACCGAGACCACCCCGTCGGAATGGCTCAGCAAGATCAACAAGGCCACCAGGAAGCTGCCCGATGTGACCTCGTCGAGCAAGTGGACGGCCAGCGCCGCCAAGGGCAAGAAGTCGATCACGGTCGCCTGGATCATCAGCGGCGACGGCCAGCCGACTGCCTGGTACTACAAGCACACCAAGACCAACGTCGCGCAGCGGTTCTTCGCCAGCAATCGCTGATTCATGGCAGCGCGGGCTGCCATCGTGGAGATCACGATGGCAGCCCTTTCTGCTGTCATTCAACTCATCGGAATATTTCCCGCCGGAGCCGAAGCAGCGGAAATGGACGGCCCTGGTCATCGACCTCGGCTCGACCCACCTGCAGAAAACCCCGCGCGGCATAGAACGCACGGGCGCCGGGATTCTGCTCGTTGACCTCGACGTGGAGCACCGCGAACTCGGTTGCTATTTCGGCGAGCAGCGCGGTGCCCACACCGCGGCCGTGGGTTCGAGGATCCACGAACAGCATGTGGATGTGACCGTCGTCCTGGGCGATGAAGCCGAGCGGGCTCCCGTCGCCGTCGGCGTAGGCATCGACGGCGACGCGGAGATCGGCCATTAGCGGCAGGTAGCCGGCCACGATCTCCTGGTACCAGTCGACATCGGCCGGTGTCAGGAAGTCGTGACTCGCCTCTACCGCCCGGCGCCAGAGGGAGAGCAGCCGGACGTGCTCGTCGGCATGTGCGGCGCGGATCCGGTACGACATGCGATCAGTGTCCACCACCTGCCGAACCGAACCTACCCATCTTGACGTAATCGAACAATCGTTCGATCATCGATGCATGACGAACGCCGCCACTGCCGCTCCGCCGGTTGCGGACGCGCGCCTGGATGATGTCCGGCGGCTGCAGGGTGACGTCCGCTGGACAGGCGCCCGTCCCGGCCGGGTGGTGCCGGTTCCCTCCGCACTCACCGGCTTGCTGCCGGGAGGCGGTTTGGCGCCCGGCTCGGCGTACTCGGTCTCCCCCGGACTGCTGTTGCTGGCACTGCTGGCAGAGTCCTCTCGAGAGGGCACCTGGTGCGGAGCGATCGGCTTGCCGGAGTTCGGTGCCGAGGCCGCCGAACATGCCGGGCTGAGCCTCGAACGGGTGGCGTTGGTGCCCCGTCCGGGTGAGCGCTGGTTCACGATCACCGCCGCACTGGCCGAGGTGATGCCCCTGGTCGCGGTCCGCCCGGGTGGACGCGTCCGGGACGCCGACGCCGCCCGACTGGCCGCCCGGTTGCGCAGCAGCGGAACCGTCCTGTTGGTGGCCGGCCGCTGGCCACGTGCCGAGGGAACCCTGAGCGCGTCAGCGCCGCGCTGGTCGGGGATCGGGGCGGGTCACGGCTGCCTGACAGTCCGAGAGGTGATGGTGACGGTCACTTCGAAACGGCTGCCGTCGCCGCGGCAGGCCCGGGTGTCGTTGCCGGACGGCTCCGGTCGGCTGTCGGCGGTCGATCGCGTCCGGGCCGGGAAACTCCCGTTGCGGGTTGTGAGTTGATGGCCGGCCCCGAGCCCCGGCGGTGCCTGGTGATCTGGTTTCCGGACTGGCCGGTGACCGCCTGGTACCGCACCGAAGCGCCGGCGCTGGTCGATCCCCTTCCCTTGGCCGATCTCCCGTCGGTCGAGTTTGTCGAGGCCGCCGCGAAAGATCCGGACCCGCTCGATCAGCGACCGTTTCGACCGGTGGCGATCCTGGAGGCGGGCACGATCACGGCCTGTTCGCCGGCAGCACGGGCCGACGGAGTGAGCGAGGGCATGCGGCGCCGCGAGGCACAGGCCCGGTGCCCGGAACTGGTCGTGGTGCCGTCCGACCCTCGACGCGACGACCGGGTCTTCGCCATGGTGCTGGATCGCTTGGAGCAGGTCGCGCCCGGTTTTCAGGTGGTTCGGGCCGGGTTGTGCGCGCTGCCCTCCCGCGGGGTGGCCCGCTACTACGGCGGTGAGTTGGCGGCCGCCGAGGTGCTGCTGGACGTCCTGGTCGAGTTCGGTCTGCCCGATGCCCGGATCGGGGTGGCCGATGGCCTGTTCACCGCCGAGCAGGCGGCCCGGCTTTCCGCCCCACTGAGCCGGGTCGAGATCGTCGCACCCGGCGAATCCGCAGAGTTCCTGGCCGCACTCCCGGTGACGGTGCTGAGCGATGCCGCCTTGATCGTCCTGCTGCGAAGGCTCGGCGTCCGCACCCTGGGCAGTTTCGCGGCATTGGAGGCCGGGGCGGTGCGACACCGGTTCGGTGACCACGGTGCTCGGTTGCACGCGTTGGCCGGCGGCCGGGATTCCCGGCCGCACGTCCCCCGGACCCCGCCGCCGGAACTGGTCCGCGAGGCACACTTCGAACCGCCGCTGGAGCTGGTCGACCAGGTGGCGTTCTCGGTGCGTTCGGTGGCCGACGAGTTCGTGGCCACGCTGAGCGGGCACCGTTTGGTCTGCACCGAACTGCGGGTCGGCTGCACCGACGCCGACGGACGGCTCAGCGAACGGGTCTGGCTGCACCCGGCCGCCTTCGACGCCGCGGCGGTGGTCGACCGGGTGCGCTGGCAGCTGTCCGCCGCTGAGGGGCTGCGCGGCGGCATCGCCGCCGTCCAGCTCGAACCGGTGGCGGTCGACGACGCCGCCCACCATGAGCCTGGCCTGTTCGGCGCCGGGGTGGACGAGCGGATGCACCACGCGCTCTCCCGGGTGCAGGCGATGCTGGGCCACGACGGGGTGGTCACTCCGGTGATCGGCGGCGGCCGCTGGCTGGCCGAACGGCAACAGCTGGTGCCCTGGGGTGAACGGGCCGTCACGGCAGCGTCCCGAACTGAGCCGTGGCCGGGATCACTGCCGGCACCCGCTCCGGCGACGGTGTTCCCGCGGCGTCATCCGGTGGTCGTGCTGGACGCCGCGGACGCGGTGGTCGCGGTGAGTGAGCGCGGCGAGGCCTCGGCATCCCCGGCGGTGCTGGTGGAGGGGGCGCGGCGGCGTCCGATCGAGGCCTGGGCCGGACCCTGGCCGATCAGTGAGCGGGGCTGGGACGCCGTCCGCGGCAGATCCGCGCACCGCTTCCAGGTGGTGGACACCGACCAGACCGCTTGGCTGCTGGTGCTCGAGCAGGGCTCGTGGTGGGCCGAAGGGAGGTACGACTAGGCCATTCGTTGTTGAGCTTGTCGAGATCTGATGTGGGGTCTCGCAGGTTGAGCTTGTCGAACCCCGTTGCCGGAGAGGTCTCGCCAAGCTCGACCAGCGATGATCAGTGCTTCCTGAGGTGACGCTGACAAGCGGTTCGACAGTTCAACTCGCGATTGCGCAACCAGTGACCGCAACCAGGAGAAGGAAGGAGGGTGCGGTGGGTTTCAACAATCCGGAGATCAGCTGGCGGCAACTGGAAGGGACGCTGAGCGGTCGCCGGGTGGCGCGCGACGACGCGCCGTTCTCGTGGAAACGGAAGCCCTATCAGCGACCGCCGATCCGGCGTCCGGACGACGCGGTGCCCTATGCCGAGTTGCACGCGCATTCGTCGTTCTCTTTCCTGGACGGGGCCTCGGCGCCGGCGGCGCTGGTCGAAGAGGCGGAGCGGCTCGGCCTGCATGCGATGGCGCTCACTGATCACGACGGCTTCTACGGGGTGGTCCGGTTCGCCGAGGCGGCCGAAGCGACCGCGGTGCGGACGGTGTTCGGGGCCGAGCTCTCGCTGGATCTGCCGGCCCCGCAGAACGGACGACCCGATCCGGCCGGCGTCCACCTGCTGGTGCTGGCCCGCGGCGAGGAGGGCTATCACCGGTTGGCTGCCGCGATCACCCAGGCGCAGCTGGCCGGTGCCGAGAAGGGCCGGCCGCGCTATCGGCTGGAGCAGTTGGCCGAGCGGGCCGGTGGGCATTGGGGGATTCTCACCGGCTGCCGCAAGGGCGCCGTCCGGCGGGCGCTCGCCGATGGCGGTGCCGCGGCGGCCGGTGCTGCGCTGGATGAACTGACGGCACTGTTCGGACGCGACGCGGTCACCGTGGAACTCACCGATCACGGCATGCCGCTGGATTCGACGCACAACGACATCCTGGCCGGGCTGGCCGCCGATCGCCGGTTGCCGCTGGTCGCCACCGGCAACGTCCACTACGCCCGGCCGCAGGATCACCTGCTCGCCCAGGTGGTGGCCGCCGTCCGGGCCAACCGCAGCCTCGACCAGCTGGACGGCTACCTGCCGGCGTCCGGCGCCGCGTTCCTGCGCTCCGGGGCCGAGATGCAGCACCGTTTCCGGCGTTACCCCGGCGCGGTGGAGTACAGCGTCACCTTGGCCGACGAGCTCGCCTTCCCGCTGCGCCGGGCCAAGCCGGCGCTGCCGTCCCAGCAGGTGCCGGACGGCCATACCCCGATGAGCTACCTGCGGCAGTTGGTCTGGGAAGCCGTCCCCCAGAAGTATCCCGACCTGAGCCCGTCCGATGCCGATCGGATCGAACGCGAACTGGCGGTGATCGAGACCAAGGATTTTCCGGGCTACTTCCTTATCGTCTGGGACATCGTCGATCAGGCCCGCCGACTCGGAATTCTGTGCCAGGGGCGGGGTTCGGCTGCGAACAGCGCAGTGTGTTACCTGCTCGGCATTACCGCGGTGGACAGCATCGCCTACCAATTACCGTTCGAACGATTCCTGTCGGCACTACGCAATGAAGAACCCGACATCGATGTGGATTTCGACTCTGACAAGCGCGAGAAGATCATCCAGTACGTCTACGACAAATACGGACGGGACCGGGCCGCCCAAGTGTGCAACGTCATTCAGTACCGGCCGAAGAACGCGGTGCGCGATATTGCGGGGGCGCTCGGTTTCGGACCTGGCCAGCAGGACGCCTTCTCGAAACAGATCGAGCGCTGGGGACCACTCGCCGACGCCGACGACCACGACATTCCGCCGCAGGTGGTCGAACTGGCCGACCGGTTGCTGACGGCGCCGCGGCATCTGGGCATCCATTCCGGCGGCATGGTGCTCACCGATCGTCCGGTCAGCGAGGTGGTTCCGATCGAACCGGCGCGGATGGAGAACCGCACCGTGATCCAGTGGGACAAGGACGACACCGCCTGGATGGGGCTGGTGAAATTCGACCTGCTCGGGCTGGGCATGCTGGCTGCATTGCAACACACCTTCGACCTGATCCGTGGCGCGACCGGCGAGACCTGGGAACTGTCGACGATTCCGAAGGAGGAGCCGGCGGTCTACGACATGCTCTGCCGGGCGGACTCGATCGGGGTCTTCCAGGTGGAATCGCGGGCCCAGATGGGCTTGTTGCCACGGCTGCAGCCGCGTCGGTTCTACGACCTGGTGATCCAGATCGCACTGATCAGGCCGGGGCCGATCCAAGGTGGCGCGGTGCACCCGTTCGTCCGCCGAAAACTCGGTCGAGAGCCGGTCAGCTATGCCCATCCGAAGCTCGAGCCGGCATTGAAACGCACCCTGGGCGTACCGGTTTTCCAAGAACAGTTGATGCAGATGGCGGTGGCGATCGGCGATTGCAGCGGTGAGGATGCTGATCTGCTGCGTCGGGCGATGGGTTCGAAACGCGGTGAGGAGCGGATCGAATCGTTGCGCGAGAAACTCTATGCCGGCATGGCGCGCAACGGATTGACCGGGAAGGCTGCCGACGCGATCTATCAGCAGATCCAGGCGTTCGCGAATTTCGGCTTCGCCGAATCGCATTCGCTGTCGTTCGCACTGCTGGTCTATGCCAGTTCGTGGCTCAAGCTGCACTATCCGGCGGCGTTCCTGGCCGGCTTGCTGCGTTCGCAGCCGATGGGTTTCTACTCCTCGGCCACCCTGACCGCGGACGCCGTCCGGCACGGGGTGACGACGTTGCGGCCCTGCCTGGAGCGATCCGGGGTGGACGCCGGGCTGGAGACACATCCCGATGGTGGAGCGCACCCCGATGGTCGAGCGCACCCCGATGGTCGAGCGCACCCCGATGGTCGAGCGCACCCCGATGGTCGAGCTTGTCGAGACCCTTTGCAGACCGACCCCACTGGACTGGCGTCCTGCCTGGACCGCCGCCAACCCCCGGTCGGCGATTTCGACCGCGATGCTCCCGACGAGTCGGCCGCGCACCGCAGAGACGGCAGGTTCGCCGTCCGGCTCGGGCTCGCCGGCGTCCGCGGCATCGGCCCTGAGGCCGCCGCGAAGGTCGTGACGGCGCGGGAATCCGGCGGAATGTTCACCTCGATGGAGGATCTGGTACAGCGGACGGGTTTGACCGCCCAGCAACTGGAAGCGCTGGCGGCGTCCGGTGCGTTGGAGTGTCTGGGCCTGACTCGGCGAGAGGCGTTGTGGCGGGCCGGTACCGCCGCGCTCAATCAGCCGGGCTTCCTGCCTGGGACCCTGCCCGAGGTGCAGCTGCCGCTGTTCCCCGACCCGACGGCGTTCGAGACCCTCGCCGACGACCTGTGGGCAACCGGCATCGCCACCGACGACCACCCGCTGGCGCATCTGCGCGCCGGTCTCGATGCCCGCGGCGTGCTGCCTTCATCCGCGCTGCGCACCGCCGAAGTCGGACGCCGCGTCCAGGTCGCCGGGGTGGTCACCCACCGGCAACGCCCCTCGACCGCGTCCGGGATCACCTTCCTGAACCTCGAGGACGAGCACGGCCTGATCAATGTGGTCTGCTCCCAAGGGGTCTGGACGCGACACCGCCGGGTCGCCCGGGACTCCTCCGCCCTGATCGTCCGCGGCATGCTGGAACGCTCCCCCGAAGGCGTCACCAACCTGCTCGCCGACCACTTCGAGCCGCTCAAACTCAAGATCCGGCACACCTCCCGCGACTTCCGCTGACCAGGGCCGGTCCGCACATCCGGGGACGGTTCTTTCGATTCGAATTTCGCACCCCGGGGGACGGTTCTCCCGGTCACCAGGGACGGTTCTCTTGGTCACCGGGGACGGTTCTGATCACCGGGGACGGTTCTTTTGGTTACCGGGGACGGTTCTCCCGGTCACCGGGGACGGTTCTCTTGGTCACCGGGGACGCGTACGGCTGAGGTGCTCATAGACGCCAACGGCATCCGCGACAGAAGTCAGGACCCACTCATCGGACGGAGTGGACACCCTCGTTGAGGACCCGCAGCACGGTCCCTGGCTCGTCTCGCCGAGGGTCCGACTAGTCGGCGTGGTTGGCGTCCCGCGCGGAATTCGATGGCCCACGAAGCTCGTGCGGAATCTCCGCCGCGGGAGAGAGCCGTCGAATGCCACCGGCGTCTTCCCGACCGGTGCGATCGAGCAGCACCTCCCACAGGGGCGCTGGAGCCGACTGCCGAACTCAGCTGCGTTAGCGTGCCATCGCTTCGGCTGACCGTCGCCGCACGGACAGCCGAACGGAATCGAAGGGTGTCGGACGCCCTGCGCGTCACTGAGTCGGAATCACAACGCCTCCCACGCGCAGCCGCACCGCCTCCACCATGTGATCCAGATGACCTCGCTGGGTGACCACCAAGCCGGTGGGCGGGAGGGTTTGCCTGCCAGCGGACCTCGGTCGTCCCAGGAACGGATGGTCAGCAGCCGGCACCTCGTCCTCGGAATCGCCGGAGATCCCTTCAGGCGCAACTCGGCCAGCAGGCTCCACTTCCCTCGGCGTCCGCAGGAGGACCACGAGTCTCACCCGCGCGGCCGCGCAGCGGCTTCACGGCACAGCGGATCGGCCCGAGGTCTGCCGGGATCTCCCGTGACCGGGAGAACCGTCCCCAGTGACCACAAGAACCGTCCCCAGTGACCAAAAGAACCGTCCCCGGTGACCAAAAGAACCGTCCCCGGTGACCACAAGAACCGTCCCCAGCGACCAAAAGAACCGTCCCCAGCGACCAAAAGAACCGTCCCCAGCGACCGGGAGAACCGTCCCCGGGGTCAGGACCAGGGGGTGAGGGGGAGGCCGGTGTAGCTGTCAGCGAACCAACGGGCCAGCGGGCCGCCGTCGGCCAGGGTACGGAGTTGTTCGGTGCGAAGCTCCTCGCCGAACTCGTCGGCGTCCAGCTTGTGCAGCAGATCGGTCATGTACCAGGAGAAATGCGTCACCTGCCAGACCCGGCGCAGGCAGGCGTCCTGATAGCCGGCGAGGGCAGATTCGTCGCCGTGCCGGACGGCTCTGCCCAGCCGGAAGGACAGCTGGGCCATGTCGGCCACCGCCAGGTTGAGGCCCTTCGCGCCGCTGGGTGGGACGACGTGGGCGGCGTCCCCGCCGAGCAGCAGCCGGCCGAAGCGCATCCGCCGGTGCACCACGCTGCGCAGCGGGGTGATCGACGACTCCAGGAACGGCCCCTCATTGACCGGACGGCCGGGCAGGTCGAGCCGGCGGTGCAGCTGCTCCCAGATCCGGTCGGCGCTCCACGCGGCGAGCGTGTCGCCGGCGGGCACCTGCAGGTACAGCCGGCTGACCTCGGGCGTCCGCATGGACGCCAGCGCGAACCCCTCGGGATGCCGCGAGTAGACAAGTTCCTGGCTGGGTGGCGCCGCCTGCACCAAAACTCCTAGCCAGGACGCCGGATAGGTCCGCTGCAGAGTCTCCCGGACGCCTGGATCGAACAGATCGAGCAACTGCGCGGTGATGCCGTGGGCGCCGTCCACCCCGGCCACGTACCGCGCGCTGATCACGCTCTCGCCTCCGTCGTCGCGGCAGTGCACCGTCACCCGGTCCTGATCGAGGCCGTCAAGGCCGACCACCTCGCACCCGAAGCGCAGTGGTAACCCGTCCGCCTCGCGCAACTCGATCAGGTCGCGGACCAGTTCGCGCTGCCCGTACACGGTCACCGTCTTGCCGCACAGCGCGGTGAAGTCGACCCGCTGCCGCACCACCGCGCCACCGCGGCGATGCTGCAGCTGTACGCCGTCGTGCACCAGCCGGTCGGCGAGCATCCGCTCCCCCACCCCAAGTTCGACCAGCAGTTCGGCCACCGGCTGCTCGATGATGCCGGCCCGGACGCGTCCCAGCACGTACTCGCGGGACCACCGCTCCAGCACCACCGCGTCCAGTCCCTGCAGCTGCAGCATCCGGGCCAGCACCAGGCCGGCCGGGCCCGCGCCGACGATCGCGACGTCGACCTGAGTCGGTTTCATCGGTTCCTTCCGTCCGGAGCGGGCGCGTCGAAGATCGCCGGTGAGAACCACTCCACGAAATAGCCCAGCGGACGGCCGTCCCCGGGCAGGGTCATCACGTATTCGCGGCCAGGAACCAGTTCGGTCTCCGAGTCGACGCCCACCAGGTGCGCCGCCCAGCGGCCCGCCGGACGCCGTCCCCAGCCGGTCAGCCGGCGGGCGGTCACCACCCCGGCCTCATGCAGGGTCCGGCCGATCGGCGCCTCGGACGTCGACAGCACCCGGACCACCTGCTCGGGCAGCCGGTCCAGCACGCAGCTGACGCTGGAGCTGGCCCACACTTGGGACGCCCCGCGCAGCAACACCTCGCGGACCAGCAAAGACTCCGCCGGCAACAGCTCCAGCAGGTCGTGCGCCCGCCGCAGTTCCGCGGCGACCGCCAGCGACGCCGTCCCCGTATACGGATCGGCACCGCCGCCGGACAGGTCGTCGGTGGCGGCGACCACCCAGTGCTGCAGCGGACGGGCGGTCACCTGCTCGCCGGTCAGCACCTCCAGCGACGTCGTGGTCAACCCATCCCCGCGCAGGACCAGCTGCTCGAGGCGTCCCAACCCGGACAGCCGGTCGGTGGCCGCTCGGACGCGCCGCGTCCGGTCAGCCAACGCGGGCGCCCAACGCCTCGCCGACCAGGGCAGCGATCCGGTTCACATACGGCGGCTTCAGGATCGCGACGTGCCCGCATTCCACCTCGTGAAGACGGTATTCGCCGGTCAGGACGTGCCGCCACCAGCCCCGGTCGTCGAGGTTCTCGGGCGTCAGGAACACCTCGGTCGGACCGTCCCAGGGACGCACCCGGTACCACTCGGTGAGCCGCAGCCCGTGCTGGAAGAAGACCTGATCGCGTACCGCCGGTTGGTACCGATAAAGCCCGGCACCGAGCAACTGCAGCCGGGTCAGCCACAGCTCGCGCCGGCTCTGCCTACGTCCACCCGGGATGCGCAACTCGGGGGCAGATTCGCCGTCGAGCCGGGCCAGCCGTCCGGGCAGCAGGGTGTCGAGCAGCACAGTGAGCGCCACGTCGTAGCCGCGTTCGCGCAACAGCTGCGCGGTTTCGACCGCGAACAGGCCACCCAGCGAGTGCCCGATCAGCACCACCCGTCCCGGCTGCTGGCCCCGCCCGATCAACCCCGCGTAGCGCTGTGCCGCCCGCCGCACCGACCAGTCCGGAATCGCCCGGCGCTCCAGCCCGCGCACCTGAAAGGCGTGCACGGGGTGGCTCGGGTCGAGCTTGCGGGCCAGATCGGCGAACAGGTAGGCCGGGCCACCGGCGCCGGAGAAGCAGTACACCGGCACCCCGTCGCCTTCGCGCAGGGTGACCATCACGCCGTCGTCGAGGGTGGGCTGCCGCACCGACTTCTGCCGGACGCGGGCGGCGAACGCGGCCAACGTGGGAGCCGCCGCCAGGTCGGAGCCACGCAGGTCGATGCCGTCCTCGGCGAGCACCGCCAGCATCTCCTCCACCGCCAGCGAGTCGCCGCCCAGTTCGGCGAAGCTCTCGTCGCGTCCCACCGTCTCCAGCTTCAGCACGTCGCACCAGACCGCCGAGACCAGGGCCTCCCATTGATCGGTCGGCACGGTCAGATTCGACCGGACGGCGGGCGCCGGCAGCGCGGACCGGTCGACCTTGCCGCGTTCGGTGCGAGGCAACGCGTCCAGCAGCACGATCGCCTGCGGCACCATCCAGTCCGGCAGTCGCTGCGCCAAGCCCGCCCTGAGCTGGGCGAGCGACGGCGGACGCCGGGCCGGGTCGGGCACCACGTAGCCGATCAGCCGGCCCGCGGCGGCGTCGGCGATCACCACGGCGTCCAGTACCTCGTCGATGGTGCGCAGTGCCGCCTCGACCTCGGCCGGTTCCACCAGGTAGCCGCGGATCTTGACCGCGTCGTCCTTGCGGCCGGCGAGCCGCAACTGACCGTCGACGACGCTGCCCCGGTCGCCGGTGCGGAACACCCGCGTCCCATCCCGGTCGGCGAAGGCCGCCGCGGTGCGGTCCGGCTCGCCCCAGTAGCCCGACGACAGGAACGGCGAACTGACCTCGAGGACTCCGGTCTCACCCGCCGGCAACGGACGCCCGTCGTCCGCGACCGCCACGATGGACTTGTTCAGCGCCACCCGGCCGGCCGGAATCTGCCCTTCAGGCAATGGGCCGCCGGCGCTGACGGTGAAGAAGCTGAGGTGTCCGGTCTCCGACGAGCCGACGTAATTGGCGTAGTCAGCATGGGTTAGGTAGTTTCGCGCCGCCGAGACATCTCTGCTGTGCACGGGCTCGCCGCAGGTGGTCAGCAGCCGGATCGCCGGGAAGCGCTCCAGGCTGAGACTGCCGTTGAGGTGCCGCAGCATGGACGGGGTGCAGTGCAGGGTGGTGATCCCGCGTCCGGTCAGCCAGTCGGCGACCTCGCGCACCGGACGTTCCCTCGGGTCGAAGCTCTCCACCAGGCAACCGTTGAGCACCGCCATGAACAGCACTTCCTGACCGGCGGCGTAGGCCGGGGGCAGCAGCATCGCGCAGACATCGCCGGGAGCCAGGGCGAACTCCTCGCGGCTGGTTGCCGCGCCGTTGACCACCGCGGCGTGACTGAGCACCACACCCTTGGGCGCCCCGGTCGAACCGGACGTGTACACCAGCGTCGCCGGGTGATCGCGGTCGGGTCGGGTCGGTCGCCCGGTAGCAGGGAGACCGTCCAGCCAGGCGCGCTCGGCGTCCACGATCCCGGACGCGCCGGCCTGGTCGGCCAGTCCCCGCAGATCGTTGTCGACGAGCGCGCACTCGGCCCCCGAGCTGGCCAGGATGTGCCGGAGCCGGGCGACCGGCAGCTGCGGATCGAGCAGCACCAGCGGGGTTCCGGCATAGACCACGGCAACGGCCAGGGCCAGCGCACGGGCCGATCCGCCGAACACGGCAATCGGCGTCGGGCTGGCGCCACGGGCCGCGGAGTCACCGCAGAGCCGTCCGAGCTCGCCGTAGCTGACCATGCCACCGGAGGCGTCCCTGATCGCCGCCGAGGCCGGATCGACGGCCGCCACCACCGCGTCCAACTGGTCGCGGAAGGGCCTCTCCGAGAACGGATCCGGCGTAGTCAGAACCGCTTTGGACGGCTCGTCTCGAGCCAACATGAACACCTGAAGTCACCACACTCTGAGAACGATCGGATGATGGTTAGGTAATGCTAACCTAAGCCGCCTCGGCGTCCGCGGGAGGTTCGGACGGCGGACGAAGCCAACCAGCAGGAGGAGAAGCAGTGCGCACGGAAATCCAACGAACACCCGGGGACGGCCAGCGCCAGACCCTCGGCGTCCTGGGAGGTGTGGTCGCGCTCGGGCTGCTGATCGGCACCTTCGCCGCGGCCCCGCTCGCCCAGGCCGCCCCGGTCAGCGTCGGCAACCGGACGTTCGAGGTGCAGAGCGCCACGGTCGGCCAGGACCACTACCAGGCCGCCTACTCAGCCCGGAACAACGTCGTCTGGGTCACCGCCACCACCCACAACTGGGACGGTGGCTCGCCCCGCGCCGCGGTGTCCACGATCAGCAAGCTGAACCCGGCCACCATGCAGGTACTGAGCACGATCACTCCGCGCACCCTGAGCGCCGGCACGGCGACGGCGCGTCCGGAGGCCGCCTACGGGATCGCCGTGGACGACGAGAACAACCGGATCTGGACCAGCGCCACCCGTGAGGACGCCGTGGTCGTCTACGACCAGACCACCGGCGCCCGGGTCGCCACCATCGGCAACACCGGCCACAGCCGTGACATCGCCATCGACCCCTACCGCGACATCGCCTACGTGAGCGATCCCAACGGCGGGGCGATCACCAAGATCGACACCAACACGCTGCAGGTTGTTGAGACGATCAAAGGTCTGGGTACGGGTTTCTCGCCGATGTCGCTGGAGTTGGTGGCGGACGCGAACACCGCGCTGCTCTACACGGTCAATCTGAACAACGGCGCACTGCTCGAACTCGACTCGCTCAAGAAGAGCTTCCGCGTCGTCGCGAACACCGGCGGCGGCCGGGCGTCCGGGGTCGCGGTCGATCGCGCCCGGGGTCTGGCCTACGTGTCCAGCCAGGACACCGCCGACGTCCGCACGGTGAGCCTGACCACCGGTGCGATCGTCAACACGGTGAAGGGCTCGGCCGGACTGCTGAACTCGGCCGTCGACGCGACAGCCGGACTGGTCTACTCGACCGTGTTCTACGGCTCCAGCGTGCTGGTCACCGACGCCACCACCGGCGCGTCGATCGGCGAGATCCCGGTCGGCAGTTCGCCCAACCACGTGATCGTGGCCGGCGGCTCCGCTTGGGCCGTTGACCGCGGCGCCGGCGGCTCGAAGGTGTGGAAGATCACCCCGAACGGCACCGGTGAACCCAACCCGACACCCACCCCGACGCCGACTACCACCACGCCGGCCGGTGCCACCGCGACGATCGAGGGCAACCCGACCGTGGGCGGCACCGTCACTCTGCGCGGCACGGGCTGGAAGACCCAGGACGGCAGCAGCGGCTCGCGGATCGCCGTCAAGCTCGATGACGGCCAGATCAAGAAGACTGACGGCACCGACGTCTGGCAGGTGATCGACGCCAACGCCGACGGCACCTTCACCGCGCAGGTCACCCTGCCGGACGGCAAGACGACCGGTGCCGGCGGATCGACTCCCGCCTACACCACCGGCGCGCATTGGCTGCGTCTGCTGACCGGCTCGCTGAAGACCGGTGACCAACCGCGTAGCCAGAAGGTCGAGTTCACCGTCGGCACGCCGTCCACCCCGACACCAACCCCCACCACCCCGACACCAACCCCCACCACCCCGACACCAACCCCCACCACCCCGACACCAACCCCCACCACCCCGACGCCGACGCCAACCACCCCGACACCAACCCCCACCACCCCGACGCCCACGCCGACACCCACCACTCCGACGCCCACACCGACCATCCCGGGCGGAGCATCGGTGAGCGTGAAGGGCGATCCGACCGTGGGCGGGAAGATCACCCTCGTCGGCAAGGGCTGGACGACCGAGGACGGCAAGAGCGGCTCGATCATCGGGATCAAGCTCGATGACGGCGCGACCACGAAGACCGACGGCACCGATGTCTGGCAGGTCATCGAGGCGAAGGCGGACGGCACGTTCTCAGCCACCGTCGTCCTGCCGAACGGCAGCACCACCGGCAGCTACGGGTCGAAACCGGCCTACCAGCCGGGCGCGCATTCGTTGCGGCTGCTCACCGGGGTGCTGAAGACCGGTGATGTCCGGCGCAGCGTGAAGGTCGATCTCACCGTGGGCAAGGCACTGCCCAAACCCAAGGCGAAGACGGCGCCAAGCATCTCCGGCAAGGCCAAGGGCACCGAGGTGCTCACCGCGAAGCCGGGCAGCTGGAAGAACGCCGGCAAGGCGACCTTCGCCTACCAGTGGTACCGCGACGGCAAGCGGGTTCCGGGTGCGACCGCCCGGACCTACCGGCTGAGCGGCGCGGACGCCGGGGCGGCACTCCGGGTACGGGTCGAGGCAACCACCTCCAAGGGTGCCTGGGGAGTCGCGTACTCGCGGACGAAGCAGGTCGACCGGGCGCACACCCGGCTGACGGTGGTCTCGGTGCGGCCTCAGGGCGACAAGCCGGCCCGGATCCGGGTGGAGATCGGCACCAAGGCATGGATCCAGCCCGACGGCGGCCGGTTGACGATCAGCGCCAGTGGCAAGTCGACCACGGTGAAGGCGTCCGGCTTCTACGTCTCGGCAGATCTGCCGTGGCTGCGTCCGGGGACGGCCCACAAGGTCACGATCCGGTTCAGCGGGGACAGCGCACTACAGGGTTCGACGACCAGCTTCACCATCAAGGTGGGCTGACCGCCGTAGTAGTCGAATCAACGGGGTGGCGGCGTCATTGACGCCGCCACCCTTTGCGTTTGCTTCTCGATGGTTGAGCGTGTCGAAACCCGTTGTCAGAGAGGTCTCGACAAGCTCGACCAACGAGGATGTCCGCTCAAGGACGGCGACCCGTCGGGACCGCGGGCGTCGCGTAGCCCTCGGTCGACCGCCGCCCGGTGCTGCCCGTCGAACGCGTCCAGTAGCGGACGTAGTCCACCTGCATGGTGGCCGGCAGCTGCGCCGAGCCGTCCGGCGTCCCCGGATAGGCCCCGCCCATCGCCATATTGAGGATCAGGTAGTAGCGCCGGTCGGGGACGTCGAACGGCCAGCGTCCGCCGGCCGGCATCCCCTTCGGAGTGACCGTGTGGACCAGGACGCCGTCGTGGTAGAAGTCCAGGCGTTGCGGGCCGATCAGGACGCCGAAACGGTGCCACTCGCCGTCGTTCACCGCACCGGTCGAGTGCCACTTGTACTGCTGCCAATGCACCGGTCCGCCGTGGATATTGCTGGAGTAGCCCCAGGTGCCGTTGACGGTCTCCATCACGTCGATCTCACCGCCGTCCGGCCAGGGCTCGCCCTGGGAACGCAGCCAGAAGGCCGGCCACAGCCCGGACGCCGGCCGGACCGGCAACTTCAGCCGCGCCTCGACGTACCCGTAGCCCACCGTCACCCGGTCTCGGCTGACCAGTCGCGCCGAGGTGTAGCCGGCGCCCGAACCGGTCCGGCTACGTGCGACGATCCGCAGGATTCCGTCACTGCCGATGGCCGAGTTGGCTCGCGAGTCGGTGTACTCCTGCAGTTCCCTATTTCCCCAGCCCGTCGCGCCCAGGTCGAAACCCCAGTGCGTCGGGTTGGGTGCACCAGCCGAGCTCGGTTCGAACTCGTCGCGCCAGGTCAGCGTCCCGCACTCGGGTCCGATCGGGCATTCGCTGCCTGCCGGGATCAGCCGCCCACTCGCCGAAGGCGCCTTGGCGGCGTCGGCCACGTTGCAGAGCAACACCGATCCGACGGCGGTCGCCACCGCAGCCGCGACTATCCGTCGTCGGCGAGACTTCTTCGCAGCCCTTGTCAACGCGCAGTTTCCGGATCGAGAGGGGCAGTTCGACAAGAACCGGATCGAGACGATTGATCGATCTGGGCGAGGTCGATGAGACCGGTCACCAGGGCGTGCATGGATGCCTCCAGGAAGGACGTTCGGGGGGTGGTCGAGCGTTGGCAATCAGCATACTTAGGTTAGTCTTACCTAAATGAATCAGCCCATTCGGGAGCGGTCAGCCATCGCTGTCGTGATCTGTGCCTACGACGAAGGCCGATGGCCGAGCCTCGAGCAGGCGGCCTCCGCCACTCTCGGGCAGTTCGAGGCTGACGACGAGCTGGTGGTGGTGATCGATCACAATCCCGACCTGCTCGCGAAGGCCCGAGATTCCTGGGCGGCCCTCCGGCAGGTGCAGGTGGTGCCGAACGCCGGCGGCCGCGGACTATCGGGGGGACGCAACACCGGCATCGAAGTGAGTTCGGCACCGGTGATCGCCTTCCTCGACGACGATGCCGTGCCCCGCGCCGGCTGGCTGGACGCGCTGGGCGCCCGCTTCGCCGATGGTCGAGTGGCCGCGGTGGGCGGTGCCGTCGAGCCGCGCTGGGCGGCAGGCGGTCCCCCGGTCTGGCTACCGGACGAGTTCGGCTGGGTGGTGGGCTGCGATTATCGCGGCCTGCCCGGCGACGGCGCGCCGATCCGCAACCCGATCGGTGCCAGCATGGCGGTCACCCGCGACGCCTTCGACGCCGTCGGTGGCTTCTCCGAACGGCTGGGCCGCACCGGCGAACTGCCCACCGGCTGCGAGGAGACCGAGTTGGGCATCCGGATCCGGACCGGCCTGCCCGGACGCCTCATCCTTCGGGACACCACCGCGATCGTCGACCACCTGGTCCCGGCCGCGCGGGGCACACTGCGGTACTTCGTCCGGCGGTGCTGGAACGAGGGCCGCTCCAAGGCGGCACTCAGCGCTCTGGTGGGTAGCGGTCCAGCGCTGGCCAGCGAGCGGGGGCACGCGCTGCGGCTGCTCACCGAAGCGCCCGCGCGCTACCTGCGGCAGGCCGTCGCCGGTGATCGAGGAGGGCTGGCCCGGGCATTGTGCTGCGCGCTCGGCCTGGCTGTCACGGCCGCCGGGTACGCGTCCAGCCGGCTACAAGGAGTCGCCAGGGTGACCGGTGAGGACGCCGCGGACAGCGATACACAGGACTCGGTGGCGTCCGAATTCGAGGCGATACCTGTTGTCGATGTCGAACTGACTAGCCCTGATGGGTTGATGTCTCAACCTGCAGTTGAGGTTCAGGCCCTGGTCCTCAACCGTGGTTGGCCACTCGGTCAGGTGCGGCTGCGCGTCGATTCGTCTCTTTGGTCGGGTGCCGACTGGCGCACAGCGCTCGCGACCGCCGACCCGACCCTGATCACGTCCGCTGATGAGTGTTCGGCTTCGCTCGCTCCCCCATCGGCTCCTGCCGAGACGGTGAGTGTCATTGTCTGCACGCTGGGCCGGAACCCGTTGCTCACCGACACGGTGCGGGCGGTGCTCGGCCAACGCGGCGCGATGGACGAACTGCTGGTGGTCGACAACGATCCCGGATCGGGCCGGGTCGCCAGCCTGCTCTCCGGAACCGACGACGCCCGGCTGCGGGTCGTGGACGAGCCGCGGCGTGGCGCGTCCAACGCTCGGAACACCGGCGCTCGCCACGCGACCGGGGCACTGCTGGCCTTCACCGACGACGATGCGGTTCCCGATCCAGGCTGGACGCTGCAACTGACCGCAGCCCTGACCGCTCATCCGGGAATCGGCTGCGCCACCGGACTGGTGGTGCCGGCCGGCTTCGAGTCAGCCGAGCAACTCCGGTTCGAGGAGTACGGCGGGTTCGCCAAGGGCTACACCACCACGCATTGGGACCCCGCCGACGATCCCGCCCTGGCTGACGCGCTTACCGCGCTCGCCCGGTCTTCCGGTTCGCCCACCGACGCGACAGCCGGACGCCGTGGCGCCGCCTTTCCCTACACCGCCGGCGAGTTCGGCTCAGGGGTGGTGGCACTGCGCGCCAGCACGTTCGCGCAGCTGTACGGCTTCGACCCCGCACTCGGCCCGGGCACGCTCACCCATGCCGGTGAGGACCTCGACCTGTGCCGCCGCGTCTACCTGTCCGGCGCGGCCGTCGTCTATCACCCGGCCGCGATCGTCCGGCACCATCACCGAGCCGGTGATGCCCAGCTGCGTGAACAGATCTTCGGGTACGGGGTCGGGTTGACAGCCGCACTGGCCAAGCTGCTGCTCACCCAACCACGGCACCTGGCCGGCTTCGCCGCCCGTATTCCGGCGGCTGCTCGCATGCTGTTCGCGTCCGACTCGAAGAAGAACGCCGCGCTGCCGCCCGATTTCCCGGCCGACCTGCTGCGGGCTGAGCGGGTCGGCATGCTGCTCGGGCCGCTGCGCTATCTCCGGTCGCGATGGACGAGCCGATGAGCGTCACCATCGGCGTCGTCGTCCCGGTCTACCGCGTCGAACGCTACGTCGCCGGCTGCATCGCGTCGATCGGCGCGCAGACGCTCGCCCCCGACCGGGTGATCCTGGTCGACGACCGCGGCGGGGACGCCTCGATGCAGCGCGCCCTGGCCGCCGCCAAGGCTGCCGGGCTGCCGGTCGAGACACTCACCCAGCCGGAGAACCGAGGCCTCTCGGCGGCTCGCAATGCCGGCCTGGCCAGGCTGGACACCGACCTGGTCTGGTTCTGCGACTCCGACGACACGGTCGAGCCGGAGTTCCTGCAGGCGATGCGGGACGCACTGCTGGCCGCCGATGCGCAGCTGGCGATGTGCCGGACGGCCCGCGTCGATGAAGCGGGAGCGACCCTCAGCATCGACGAGGACGCCTTCGACCGAGCCACGATGAGCGGTGCCGAACTGGCCCGACGACTGCTGCTCAGCGAAGCTCGAGGGTATGCCTGCAACAAGCTGTTCCGCCGCGAATTGCTCGGCGACGCACCGTTCCCCGAGGGCCACGTCTACGAGGACGTAGCACCGATGCTACGGATCGCCCTCGCTACCGAGCGGGTGGCGCTGGTGGACGCCCCGCTGTACCGCTACCTGATCAACGAGAACGTCCATCTCCCGATGCTTCGGTCCGCACACCCGCGACCTCTTCGTTCAGGACGGCCATGTCGAGCGGCTGCTGGCGGATGCCGGCGTCTTCGAGGGCGCCGAGGCGGAGGCTTGGCGCTGGGCGCACCTCCGCTTCCGCTACGACGGGGTGATCTTCCCGGCGGCCAACATGGCGCTGCGGGCCAGGCTGGCCGGCGACAAGGCACCGGACGTGGCGGATGTCGTATCCGCGGCGCGTGCCCTGATCCAATGGTCGGCACTCCCCCGGCTGTGGCGAGGCGGCGCGCGTCGGCAGGCGATCGCCGCCGCCGTCCTGACCGTCAATCCGTGGCTGTACGCCCAGATCCTGCGTTGGCGCTGACCGTGCCAGACACACCTGACGGCTGACCCAATCGGCCGCCTACCAGATGCCGGCTCTCAGCCGCGCACCAGAGCCCGCAGACGTTCGCGCCCGACAATCAGCGCCTGAGCTACACCCGCGAGACGATCACCGCGCCAGCCCAGCAGCAGCAGTTCCGGAAGCCGGCCGACGGCGTAACCAAGCGTCGCCCGCCACCCACCAGGGGTTGGGTACAGCAGCCGTCCCAGTCGCTCAGTCGACATCACCAGACCCAGGCCGGCAAGGTTCTCGGCGCAGATGCGCAGGTGCGTCTCCCGCTGCGGACCGGCCTCGACGTGACTGACCTGGCCGGGATGGACCCGGTACCTCAAACCCGGCTCGGCCAGGTTCTCCAGGGTCCCCACCGCCGCCAGTTCGCTGAAGAGTTTGAAGTCCTCCGCATGCGGGTAATCCGTTCGATACCGGACGCCGCAGGCACGCAAGGCGCTCGCCCGCAGCATTGCCGCGGGGTGGGCGATCGGCGAGCCGAACACCAGATGGGCGCGACAGTCCTGATCGCGGCGCGGCGTCCGGACCAGGCCTTCGGACGCGCCGAAGAGTTCGTAGTCGGTGCCGCAGGCCACCAGTCGCGAATCGCGCCGGAACCGCGCCACCTGGCGGGTCAGCCGTCCCGGCAGCATCTCGTCGTCGGAGTCCAGCCGCGCGATCAGGTCTCCGCGGGCCTCGTCCAGGCCGCGGTTGAGCGCACCGATCAGGCCGGTGCGCTCCAGCCGCAGCACCCGTAGCCGCGGATCGTCACAGTTCGCCAGCACCGCCGGGGTGGCGTCGGTTGACCCGTCGTCGACCACCAGCACCTCGAAGTCGTCGAAGTCCTGCGCGAACACGCTGGCCAGGGCGTCGCCGAGATGCTCGGCCCCGTTGTGCACGGGGATCAGCACGGTGACAGCCGGGGAGCTCACGTCAGTTTCCGGATCAGCCGCCAGGCCGGAACCAGCAGGATCACCGTGGTCACCGCCTCGATCACCAGGTAGCTGTAGCCGATCGCGTCCAGGCCGAACCTGTCGATGGTCAGCGCCGTTCCAGTCACGGCCACCACCGCGGTGAGCACCTGCATCGCCATCGCCAGCCGCAGTCGGCGCGCCACTCGGGCGACTCCGGCGTACAGCATGCCGACCAGCGACAGCGGCAGGCTCAGCGCCATCAGCCGCACCAGCGACTCGGTCTCGACGGCGTACCGCTCCCCCAGCAGGCCGAGCAGCAGCGGGGCGCCGAACCACAGGAACACCGCCCCGGCCACCGCCAGCGCAACCAGGATGGCCGCGAACCGGGCGGTCAGGCGGCGCACATCGGCGCCGGGCGTGGAGGCCTGCGCGATGTACGGGCCGACCACCGTGCCGAGCAGCAGCGCCAGCGCCGAGAACAGCGTCCAGGCCATCGTGAAGCAGGCGTTCAGTTCTGGCCCCAGCCGGTCCACCACGATCAGCGGAATGACCAGCGGCGCGAGTGCGGCGACCACCATGATCCCGACGCTGCTGCCGAAGAACGACCAGAGTTCGCGCCGGGGCGGCAGCACCGGCTCAAGCGTCTGCACCGGCTCGCTGCCGCACACCCGACGGACGAACGGCAGATAGAGAAGCACCAGAACAGCGGCCGGCACCGCCCAGGCCAGCACCAGCGACTCGCCGCCGACCATCGCCAGCACCACCGCCGCGGCGACCAAGGCAAGCTTGACCACGGCGTGGACGATGTTCTTGCCGGCCGCCCAGCGCGCCCGGCGCAGCCCGACCAGGGTGTTGTCGAGCAGCGCGAACTGGGCGAGGGTGAGCACCAGGAACGGGAAGCCGACCCACTCCCAGTCGTGCACGAACAGCCGCCGGGACGGCCCCAACAGCAGAAATACCGAACCCAGCAGCAGTGCCAGCCCGGCCGTCGCCAGCCCTCCGCGCACCAGGTAGTGCCGGGTGTCGCGTCCGGTCACCGGCAGGAACCGCTCGTACATGCCGCCCAGGCTCAGGTTCGACACGGTGGCCAGTGCGGTGGCCGCCGAGACGATCGCGGACGCCCGGCCGACCTCAGCGATCGGGAAGCCGCGGGCGGCGATCGTCCAGTAAGCCAGCCCGAGCAGTGCGGTGATCGCGGTGGACGCCGTCAGCGCCAGTGCGTCCAGCTCGAGAGTGGCGCGACTCAGCAGCACCCGCCAGGCCGGCGGCGCCGCGGTGGTCGGCGCGCTCATCCTGCGGCCTTCGCGATCGCCGGCCCGGCAACCCCGGCGATGAAGGCATGCCCGGCATCGGTCAGGTGAATCCGGTCGGTCGCGTACAGCTGCGGGGCGGCGGACGCCCCCGGCATCAGGTCGGCCAGGTCGCTGACCGGCACCCCCAGTTCGGCGGCGTAGTCGCGGGTGACCTGCTGGAAGCGCAGCCATTCCCGCGCCGGGCTGCTGTCCGGGACCGGCTGGGTGCCCAGCACCCAGCTGGCGGACGGCACCGCCGCGGCGACCTGGTCGTGCAGCCGGCGCAGGTGGGCGCCGAACCGATCCCGGTCCCCGCTTTGCCAGAAGTCGTTGCCGCCCAGCGACAGCACGATCACGTCCGGGCGGATCTGACTCAGCAGCGGCAACAACCCCGGCCGCTCCAGCCAGCCCAACCAGTCGCCGGTGGTGCTGCCCGACCAGGACAGGTTGTAGATGTCGGTGCCGCCGCTGCCGGTCCGGGCGAGCACGCCGACCACCACCCCGTCGCCGCGCACGGTCAGGGTCTCGGCCAGGCCGTCCACCTCGAAGCTGTGCAGTCCGCCGTCCGGGCTGGTGAAGCCGACCTGTCGCTCGCCGGTGGACGCCGTGAACAACTCACCGGCACGCTCGGCGAACACCTGGACGACGGCTCGATCGAACCCGTCGACCGGCCAGCTGACCGCACCGCTGGCCACCGCCCCGGGAATGCCGACCTTCTCGGTCGCCGCCCAACTGCCGGGAGCCAGCTGGGCGGGGGCGAAGCCGAACATCTGTCCATGCACCGAGGCCGGCAGCCAGGTGCCGCCGTCGGACGGGCCCTCGCCGCGGGCGGTGCGCCGGTCAGCCCCGACCAGGTGTGGCCAGGTCTTGGTCACTCCGGTGACCTGCCCCATCCCTTCCGCCAGCGAATCGGAGAGCACCACGATCTTCAGCGGTCGGGGCTGGCCCGGACGCGTCCAGGCCAGCAGAGCGGCGACCAGTGCCACGCCGAGCACGAGCGCCAGTACCAGTCGCGGCCGCCTGAGGGCGGTCATCGCGCCGCCCCGGCTCGGCGCAGCCCGCGCCGTGCTCGCAGGTAGGCGGCCGGGCCGATCAGGTACCCGCGCCGCTCGGCGCGGGTGGCGTCAGCCGGGAACTGCGCCGATTTGCCCTCGTTCTTGGCCGAGCGGGCGTCCAGCAGCAGCCGCAGGCCGCCGGGCAGCCGGCGCAGCACGCCCGCCGCGGTCGCCGGCGAACTGAAGAATCGCTTGGTGACCACTGCCGCCATGCCCACACCGTAGCCATGCAGTTGATCGACCAGGCCGTCGTGGTCGGACCGGTGATGGTGCCGGACCAGCGCCGCCGGCCAGTAGACCAGCGTGCCACCGGCGAGGTAGACGGACTGGAAGGCGTCCAGATCCTCACCGCCACGGGTCGGCGAGCCGGCGCCGAGCGCCTCGTCGAAGCCACCCCGGGCGCGCAGCCCCGCGACCCGGAAAGCCATGTTGTTGCCCGAACCGAAGCCGCCGTCGAACGGGAACGCCAGTCCTTCGAGGCCGGGCGCGGTGCCCAGGAGCGTGCCCGCGCCGTCGCGATGCCAATGCACCGCGGACAGACCCTTGTCAAAGCCGCCGGCCTCTTCGAAGAACAACTGCGCCCTGGTCGCCACTTCGGTCGGCAGCACCAGTCCGGTGACGCATTCCACGGCGGGATCGGCGTCGAAGACGCTCGCCAGGGCCGCGACCCAGTCGGCCGCCGGGACGGCGTCGTCGTCGGTGAACGCGACCACCTGGTGCCGGACGGCGGCGAGCCCAGCGTTGCGGGCCGCGGACAGTCCGCGCCTCGGCTCGTCGATCACCCGCAGCCGCGGATCGTCCAACCCGGCCAGCAGTGCCGGGACCCGCCCGGACGCCGGGTCGTTGTCGACCACGACCAGTTCGAGTTCGGCGTGAGTCTGCCCGAGCAGCGCCGCGACGGTGTCGACCAGCCGAGGTTCACGGCCCAGGGTGCACACCACCACGCTCACCGGCGTCCGAGCGGCACCCCCGGCGACGAAGCCGGACGGCGGCCGCACCGTGCTCGCCGTCACCGCGGCACGGACCAGTTCCTCGGCCTGCTCGGCGGAACCGGCCCGGACGTCGACCACCGCCCGCGGCCAGCCGTCGGCGGTGGCCAGCACGAGCAGCCGCCCCTCGGCGTTGGGGCGCAGGACCTCGGTGTCGACCGATTCGACCGCCCAGGTCCGGCAGCGGATCGGAACGAACGCGTCGCCGCCGGGCTCGGTCAGGGTCGCCATCTGGCCGCCTCCTGACCACGGGTCTGCACCGGCACGTAGCGGAACACGGTCACCCCGTCGGCATCCAGGACGACATCCCAGCCCGGCCGGTTGCGCAGGGTGTCGCGCAGGGCGTCCAGGGTGCCGAGCGGGGCGATGCCGCGATACGCCGCGTAGGCGTCCATCCGAGGGCCGTAGAGCGCGAACGTCGGAGCGCTGCGGTTCTCCAGGTGCGCCTCCAACGCCAGCAGGTAGTCGCCGGAGCGCAGTCCGTCGCCCTCGTTCTGCAGCGGACGGTCGTACTCCCAGTCGTCGGTGAGCCGCCAGGCGTACGCCTCGCTGGCCCGTACCGGCCAGAACGCCGACCCCGGACTCAGGTAGGCCCGTCCCGGCACCTGCCGTTCGAGCAGCGCCTGCGCCTGGTACTCGGCCCTGGTCACCGCGTAGTGGTAGAAGGTGGCGAAGTAGGCCTGCGCCGCCCCGCCGGCCAGGATCAGCAGCACCGCGCCTCCGGTCAGCCGGGCGCGCAGATCGCCGCCGACCGCGCGGGCCAGCCACGGCCCGATCAGCAGCGCACAGCCGGGGATCGAGTAGAGCATCACCCGCAGCAGCGCCTCGCCGCCGTAGCTCTGCGCAAACAGGATCGCGAACGGCGAGAAGGCGAGCACAGCGGTCACCAGGCCGGGCCCGCGACGCCACCGCGCCCAGCGCTGCCGACGCAGCCCGGTGACTGCCAGCACGGCCGCGAGCGCCCACAGGCCGAGGGTGGCGATCCGGTTGCTGATCCCGTGCACGGTCAGTGCCAGGCTGCCGAGGTCGGCGGCGGCGCCGGTCTGGGCATTGCGCAACACGTCCACGCCGGTGAACAGGCCGTAAGCCGCGGCGATCTGGAAGTTCGCCGCCAACTGACCCAGCGCGACCGCCGCCAAGATGGCCGCCAGCCGCCAGGACACCCGGCCGAACACCATCAGCACCGCGATCGCGCCGAGCAGCCAGAACGGGGTCAGCTGGTGGCTGACCACCAGCGCAGCAAACACCAGCACTGCCAGGGCGGCGGCGGACCGGCTGGTCCGCGCCCTGATCACCAGTGCCGCAGTGACGATGGCCAGCACGAAGCCGAGGGCCTGCGGTGAGAAGTAGTCCTGGGCAACCCAGTTCACCACCAGCGCCACCATGGACGCCGCCAGCGCGGCCGGAACCGGCAGCCGCAGCGCCCGGGCCAGCGCGTACATGGCGAACACCCCGGCGAACGTCACCGCCAGGGTGAACCAGGACGCGATCGCGAACGGTGACACGCCGCTGGCCACGCTGACCCAGCCGATCGCGGCGAAGAAGCCTGGCCAACCCTGATAGATGTCCAGGCCGCGGTGCAACGCGCCGGTGCTGGTGATCAGGTCGATCACGCCAAGGTGCTTGTAGGCCCAGTCCACGGACGGGGCGTCCAGGGTGAGCGGCGCGGTGCCGCGCTGGATCACAGCGGTGAGCATCAGCATCGTCCACAGCAGTCCGGTGTGCCGCAGCCGCAGGGCGCACAGGAACCCGATGACGGCGAGCAGCAGCGCGGCGGCGAAGACCGGGCTGCCGGCCAGCGGCCCGAAGGTGGCCGAGCGGCCGGCGGCGACGCCGGGCAGCGAGACCAGCCACAGCACCAGCGCGGCCGCGCCGATACCGAGAGTGATCCGCGGCCAGCGTCCGGACGGCAGTGCGAGCCTCGGCAGGGACGGCCGGGTGAGCGCCATCGCGGCATAACCGGTGGCCAGTCCGGCGGCGATCGCCGTCACCAGGCGAGGCGGCCAGAGTCCGATCCAGAGCGAGACCGTGGCCAGCAGTACCGTCACCGAGGCGCTCAGCGCCGGCACCAGTCCGGCCCGCGGCAATCGGGTGGACGGCACCAGCCGGACCAACAACAGGCCGGGCACGAGCGCCCAGAACGCGATCGCCGCCCCGCCCAGGGTGGGGATCGCCTGTCCGGCCAGCGTCGCGGCGGAGATCAGCAGCGTGGTCCAACTGCTCCACGCGCCTGACCGCGGCGGCACCGAAGTGCCGCCGCGGGCAGGGCGCAGCGCAAGAGAGGTCAAAGTCATGGGAACCTTTACTTAGGTGAGGCTAACCTACCTCGGATGATTGCAACGGTTGGCATCGGTCCAGCGCCCGGACTGCCGGCCAAACCCTCCCTAACTACCTGCCCTCCCACATGAGGGAGGGCACAGGTAGTTAGGCAGGGGGCTGCGGGTCGGCGCGCGGCGCAGCAGGACCCTCAGTCGGACCAGGCAACCGCACCGGTCTGGACGGCCCACAGCGCGGCGTAGTTGCCGCCGGCGGCGACCAGTTCGTCGTGGGTCCCCGACTCGACCACGCGTCCCGCGTCCAGCACCCAGATCCGGTGTGCGTGCCGGACGGTCGAGAGCCGGTGGGCCACCACGAGTGCCGTCCGGTTCCTGGTGGCTTCGCCCAGCGAGCGCTGGATGGCCGCCTCTGTCTCGTTGTCCACCGCACTGGTCGCCTCGTCGAGGACTAGGACGGCCGGGTCGCGCAGCAGCGCCCGAGCCAGCGCCAGCCGCTGCCGTTGTCCCCCCGACAAGGTGATTCCTCGCTCCCCCACCCAGCTGTCCAGGCCGTCCGGCAGCGCATCGATGAAGTCGACCGCGGCGGCTGCCTCGGCGGCGGCGCGGATCGCGTCGCGGCCGGCGTCCGGACGTCCATAGGCGATGTTGTCGGCGATCGTGCCCGAGAACAGGTAGACGTCCTGGGCGACGTAGCCCATCGACCCGCGCAGCGAATCCCAGTCGAGATCGCGGACGTCGGTGCCGTCCAGTAGCACGGCACCGGACCGCGGGTCGTCGAAGCGCAGCACCAGCCGCAGCAGCGACGACTTGCCGGCGCCGGTGGAACCGACGATGGCGTGGGTCTCCCCGGCCGGCACCACCAGGTCGATGCCGTGCAGCACGTCCGGACCGTCGGCGTAGCCGGCCCGGACGCCGGACAGCTCGATCCGGCCGCGGACCGGCTGCGGCAACGAACCGCGTCCGGCCGGCACGGTGATCGGGACGTCGAGCAGCGCCAGGATGCGGCTCGCCGAGGCGCGGCCGCGCTGGTACAGGTCGAGCACCTCGGCCACTTCGGTCAGCGGCCACAGCAGCCGCTGGGTCATGAACACCAGCACCGAATAGACGCCCACCTCGAGCTGGCCGTTCAGCGTCGCCCAGCCGCCGAGCAGCAGGGTGCAGGTGAAGCCGGCCAGGATGGCCATCCGGACCAGCGGGACGAACGCCGCCGACGAGCGGATCGCCGCCACGTTCGCCTGCCGGTAGGCGCTGGAGACCTCGGCAACCCGGTTCCGCTCGCGGTCCTCGGCGGTGAACGCCTTGATCGTGGTGATCCCGGCCAGGTTGGCGGCCAGCACTCCGGACAGGTCGGCGACCGCCGTCCGGACCCGGTCGTACAGCGGCTCGAGGCGGCGCTGGAACAGCAGCGAGCCCACCACGATCACCGGGATCGGCAGGAAGGCGAGCAGCAGCAGCTGCCAGGACGCCGCGGCGAAGACGGCGCCGACCAGCACCACGTTGAGCGCGGTCTGCAGCATCGCCGGCGCCCCGACGTCGAGGAACCGTTCCAGCTGATTGACGTCGTCGTTGAGGGTGGCCAGCGTCGCGCCCTGCGGCCGTGACTCATGCCACCCGACATCGAGATGCTGGACGTGGTCGTAGGCTTCGACCCGGAGTTCGTGCTCGACGCCCTGGGCTAGTCCGCGCCACAGCACATTCGCGATGTACTCCGAGACGGATTCGATCACCCAGACCACCGCGTTGATCACCGCCAGCCAGGCGAGCTGCTCGACCCTGGATTCGACCCCGAGCACGGCGCCGACGAAGGACGCCTGGCCGCGCACCACGACGTCCACCGCCGCACCGATCAGCAGCTCGGGAAAGACGTCGGCGACCTTGTTGACCGTGGACGCGATCACCGCCCCGACGAAACGCGGCCGGAACCGGCGTTGACGGTCCCACAACGCCCTCAGTGGCGTGTCAGCGGTGCGATTCATCGGCGTCCCCTCGGTCGAGCAGCCCACCAACTTACCGACCCACCCGAACCCGCCGGCCGGCCGTCCGCCGCTCCGCCCGGCCGGCAAGGGCCCTCCCTAACTACCTGCGCCCTCCCGCAGGTGGGAGGGCACAGGTAGTTAGGGAGGGGTTTGCCAGCGGGCCGAGCCTCAGCGACCCATCAGCTTCAACGCTTCGGCCAGTGCCGCCTTCGCCTCGTTCACCTTCGCCTGGTAGGTCGCCAGATCGCCCTTGCGCAGCGCGGCGTCCGCGGCGACGAAGGCCTGCTGGGCCTTCTCCAGTTGAGCGGCCGCGGCCGGGTTGTTCGGCTGGGCCGTCCCGGATGGAGTGGCGGACGGGGAGGCTGTCCCGGACGGGGTCGGCGACGGCGTGCCGGTGGGCCTCTCACCGGTGTCGGCGCCGGCACTCCCGGCGAACACCTCGTCCAGCGCCTGCTGGAGGGTGTTGCCGATCCCGACGTGGGCACCGAACCGGACCACCACGAACGCCAGCGCCGGATACGACCCGGTGTTGCCCTGGCGCATGGTGTAGATCGGTGCCACGTACAGCAGCCCGTTGCCCATCGGCAGCGTCAGCAGGTTGCCGTAGGTAGCCGAGGCCGCACCCTGGTTGAGGAACGGCCGCAGCCTCTCGGCCACCTTCGGGTCGGTGTTGATCGCGTTGAAGGTCTGCCCCGGGCCGTCGATCTGGTGGGTGTCGGACATCCGCAGCACCCGCAGCTTGCCGTAGTCGGGGCTGGTCGCCTCGGCGACCACCGACAGGTAGCTGGCCAGGTTCGAGCGCCCCTTCGGGACGAACACCGTGGTCTGGCTGAACACCGGACTCTTGTCCTTCGGCCACTTGATGCTCAGGTAGTACGGCGGTTCCTTGGCGTCGGTGTTGGCCTTGACCGGATCGTTGGGCACCTGCCACAGGTCGGACTGGGCGTACCAGGTGTACGGATTGGTCATGTGGTAGCGGCCGAGGATCTCGCGCTGCACCTTGAACAGGTCCTCCGGGTAGCGCAGATGGTTGAGCAGGTCGGGGGTGATCGCGCTCTTCGGCTGCACGGTTCCGGGGAACGCCCGGGCATAGGCCTGCAGGATCGGGTCGGCCTCGTCCCAGGCGTACAGCGTCACCGAGCCGTCGTAGGCGTCCACCACGGCCTTGACCGAGTTGCGGATGTAGTTGATGTTCGCGTCCACCTGGGCGCCGACCGCGCGGGACTGGGTGTCCGCCGCCGAGTTGCGCAGGTTAACCAACTGGCTGTTGGGGTAGCTGCTCGAGGTGGTGTAGGCGTCGACGATCCACACCGTCCGGCCGTCGACCACGGCCGGGTAGATGTTGGAATCGACGGTCAGCCAGGGGGCGACCTCCTGCACCCGCTCCTTGGGCGTCCGGTTGTACAGGATTCGGGACTGACTGTTCACCCGGTCCGACAACAACAGGTTGACGTCCATGAACTTGGACGCGTACAGCGCCCGGGTGAACGGGTCGCCGATCGGCACCCCACCCTTGCCGGCGTACACGTTCGAGCGGCCGTTCGGGGTGTCCAACTCGATCGGGTCCTGGCCTTGCTCGCGACCGACGATCGCGTACTGGGTGGACTGTTCGCCGAAGTAGATCCGCGATTCGTGGTCGGGCAGCTTGCCCACCGGGGGAATATCGCGGACGATCCACTCCGGCTGGCCATCGGTCTGGCGACGGTTGCCGTAGGCGATCACCAGGCCGTAGCCGTGGGTGTACACGGTGTGGATGTTGTTCCAGTTCTGGTCGGGCAGGCCGCTGAGGTTCATCTCCCGGGCCGCCACCACGACGTCGGTTTCCTTGCCGTCGATCATGTAGCGGTCGACGTCCAGCGCCTCGGGGAAGGTGTAGTAGCCGCGCACCTGCTGCAGCTGCTCGTAGGTCGGCCCGATCACCGCCGGGTCCATCAGCCGGATGCCGGGCAGCGCTTCGGCGTCGGCCTTCAGCTGGCCGGCCTGGACCTGGGTGACCGCCTCGTAGTCGGTCAACTCGGTGTCGTCGATCCCGAAGGCCTGCCGGGTCATGTCGATGTGCCGTTGCATGTACGGGTTCTCTTTGTCCGGCTGGTTCGGCGCGACGACGAACGACTGCACCACCGCCGGGTAGATCAGGGTGAGGATCAGCCCCGAGACCACCATCAGCACCAGTGCGGCCGCCGGGTAGATGCCCCGCTTGAGGATCGGGTTGGCGAAGAACAGGCCGGCCACCAGGAACGAGATCACCGCCATCACCAGCTTGGCGCCGATCCGGGAGTGGTCGTCGGTGTAGTGGATGCCGGTGAACAGGGTGCCCTGGCTGAGCAGCATCGCGTACCGGTCGAGCAAGCTCTGCAATCCGTACAGCACCAGCAGGACGCCGGCCAGGATGGACAGGTGGACGCGGGCCGCCTGGCTCAGCTGGGGGCGTCCGGTGGCCCGCACCGCCCGCAGTCCACCGGTGGCGAAATGCACCACGACCGCGCCAATCAGGCTGAACACCAGCGAGGTCATCAGGAAGGAAAGGAAGCTCTGCCAGATCGGCAGCTCGAAGACATAGAACTTGTAGTCGAGGCCGAAGGTCGGGTCGACCTGCCCGAACGGGACGGCGTTGATCCAGGCCAGCACCGGCAGCGTCTCACCGACCGCCGACATGCCGGCCAGCACGCCGAGCGCCAGGGCCGGGATCGCCACGGCGAATTTGCCGTTGTGCTCCAGCATCCGCCGGTAGGCCTCCAGGACGGCGCTCTCGCCGCCACTGCGGGCCGGCGGGGCCAGCCGGATCGCCAGCCACATATTGCCGCCGACCAGCACCGCCATCAGCGCCCCGATGCCGGCGAACAGGACCAGCCGGGTGAGGAGTTCGGTGGAGAACACCTGCCCGAACCCGATCGAGTCGAACCAGAGCTTGTCGGTCCAGACCTGAGTGAAGACGGCGAACACGATCAGCAGCACGGCGGCGATGCCGAAGGTCAGCAGCAGCGGGGATCGTCGGTGGACACTTGCAGGCAGGCTCACGCGGGGTCTCCTTGTTCGGTGTCAGTCCAATGTACGTGCCAGCGCGGACGCCAGCCCGGGCACCAGGTCGGTGCCCGACAACAGTTCGTCCGGATGACTGCGGATCCGGGCGACGCCGTAGGAATCTCCCGCTCGGCTCGCGCCGACGACCACCCGGATCTCTTCGCGTCCGGGATGGCTCCGGACGTGGTCGGACGCCGCCGCCCCGCCGGGCAGGTCGTCGCCTGCGTCACCGGGCAGGAAGAATCGTTCGAGGCTCAGCGCCACGCCGGCCACGGTCGCCGGCCAGGCGATCCTGGCCAGCGCCTCACCGAGGTCGGCACCGGCCGCGAAGCCCTCCTGCTCGATGGCCGACAGCTGGTCCGGCTGCGGTTCGGTGCCGCCGCTGAGGTGCGCGGCCAGGTGCGGCTCGGCGGCGATCAGGTCGGCGGTGGGCACCAGGGCGAACAGCCGCGCCGGTTGGTCCCAGCCGACTCCACCGACGTGCCGCTCGATCTCCAGCAGGGCCGCGACCAGCGCATCGGAGGCCATCAGCCGCAGCCCTGGACGCGGCCGGCCCGGGCCGGGTCCTTCAGGTCTTCCAGGGTCGCGATCGCCTCCGAAAGCGTCCCCACCCGGACCAGCCGGACCGGTGTGTTCAGCCCCCGCACGTCCGGGCAGTTCGCGGTGGGCACCAGGAAGATGGACGCCCCGGCCGCCTCCGCACCGGCGATCTTCTCCTGGATGCCGCCGATCCCGCCGACCACGCCGTCCCCGGTGATCGTCCCGGTGCCGGCCACCGACCGGCCGGCGATCAGGTCGTCGGGCGAGATCAGGTCGTAGACGGCCAGCGCGAAGATCAGGCCGGCGCTGGGGCCGCCGATGTCGGGGCTGATCCGGAACGTCACCTCAGGCGCGTAGGAGTAGCCGACGGCCAGGTTGATGCCGACCACCGGCTGCGATGCGTTGGCGTTCGAGCCCACCGACCGCACCGTCGGGCTCAACTGCTGACGGTCGCGCAGGATGGTGAACAGGATCGGATCGCCCACGTTGTGCTTGTTGATCGCGGCGCGAACATCGGCGACGCTGCCGACCGGCCGATTGTCGATCTTGAGGATGAAGTCCCCCGGCCTGAGGTTGCCGTCCGCCGGGCTGCCGTTGGACACCCCGATCACCATCGGGTACTCGACCACCTTCTGGCCGGCCGCGCGCAGCGCCGCGGCCACCGCCGACGACTGCGAGTTGTCCATCATCTGAACCTCGCGGGCACGAATCTCGTCCACGCTGACGCCCGCGGGGTAGACCACGTCCCTGGGCAGCACCTCGCGGGCCGAGAGCCAATAGGAGAGCAGCGCCTCGGGCAGCGTCAGCTGACTGTCCGCCCTGGTCACCGAGACCGTGGTGAGCCGCAACTGACCGGTGGTCGGATGGGTCACCGCACCCTGGACGTCCACCCGGGCCTGACCGTCGACGGGTTCGAAGAGATTGACCGTCGAGCCGGCGGACCAGCTCACGTACGGCACCGGCGTCAGCGAAACGACCGCCGCGAGAGCCACGAACAGCAGCGCCGAGACGGCGGCCGTCCAGGTCTGCTTGGTCACCCCACGACCCTAGCGGACTCACCCGGACCGGCCGCTGCGCATCCCTTGGCGGGTGCGGGACAATGGCGGGGTGTGCCGGCGCCACCGGCCCGACGATCAACCCTCGACCACAGGAGCCCGCCATGGCTACCGAACCGGAACTCCCCGACGACGCCGATCGGCCGAACGAGGAGAACCCGCTCGCCCAGTTCCTCGCCCAGTTCGGCATCACGCCCGGCCCGGACGGCGAGTTCGACATGGCGGCCCTGACCCAGCGCCTCCAGTCGGTGATGGCCCAGTTCCAGACCCAGATGGCCGGCTTCGGGCCGACCGACTCCAGCAGCGGGATGAACTGGACGTTCACCAAGGACATCGCCCGCCGGGTGACCTCTTCGCTGGGTGCGGATCCGACGCCTTCGGCGTCCCAGGCCGGGCAGGTCCGGGACGCGTCCGGGCTGGCCGACCTCTGGCTGGACGAGGCGATCGCCTTCCCGCGGGTGACCGCGCCAGTGGCGGCCTGGAGCCGGGCGGACTGGGTGGAGGGCACCTTCGAGACCTGGCAGAAGCTCGGCAACCCGATCGTCACCAGCCTGTCGACGGCACTCGGCGCCCTGATGGCCCGCGAGGCGGGACCGGGCGAGGAGTTCATGAAGCCGATGGTGCGCGCCGCGGCGTCCGGCATGTTCGCCGCCCAGGTCGGCCAGTCGCTGGGCAGCCTATCCGCCGAGGTGCTGAGCGTCAGCGACATCGGGCTCCCGCTCGGCGCGCGTCCGCAGGTCGCGCTGCTGCCGGCCAATATCGAGGCGTTCGGGGCCGAACTGGAGTCGGTCACCCCCGCCGACGTCCTGCTCTTCCTGGCTCTGCGCGAGACGGCCCGGCAGCGACTTTTCGCGGCGGTCGGCTGGCTCGGCCCGCAGCTGCATGCGCTGGTCGAGCACTACGCCCGCGACATCACCATCGACACCGCCGCCCTGGAGCAGGCGATCGAACAGCACCTGAGCGCAGCGATGAGCGCCGACGACCTGGAGCGGGCCGGGCAGACCCTGGCCGGCAAGCTGTTCGAGCCGGCGGTCACCCCCGAGCAGGCGGAGGTGCTGGAGCGCCTGGAGACCCTGCTCGCCCTGGTCGAGGGCTGGGTGGACGAGGTGGTCGGCCACACCATGGCCAAATGGATGCCGAACGGAGCCGCCCTGACCGAGATCGTCCGACGCCGGCGGGCGGCGGGCGGGCCGGCCGAGACGGCGCTGAAGTCCCTGGTCGGGCTGGAGTTGCGGCCGCGGCGGACCCGCGACGCCGCGAATCTGTGGGCCGCCGTCCGAGCGACCCGTGGTGCCGAGGCCCGGGATGCCGCCTGGGACCACCCCGACCTGATTCCGACCGCGGCCGATCTGGACGATCCGCTCGGCTACGCCGAGCACGGTCACGTCAGTGCCCCCGACGACCTGGACGCCGAACTGCAGAAGCTGCTGGACCAGGAGGGCGGGCGGTAACCGCTGGTCGAGTTGCCCGCCGTCCGGGGCGTTGATCGAGCGGTGTCGAAATCCCTGCCAGTCCCGGGTTCGACGCGCTCGACCAGCGGCGAATCAGCTCCCTTCGAACGGCCGGCCCTGCGCGCTGCTCCAGCCCTCCAGGAAACCCTTGGCTCGCTCGGCCTCGGGGTAGCGGGCGACGAGCGCGTGGAACCGGGCCGAATGGGTCCGCTCCAGCAGATGGGCCAGTTCGTGGATCAGCACATAGTCGGCCACCCAGTCCGGCATCTGCTGCAACCGGTCCGAAGCCGGATCTCGCCGGTCGCCGTGGTACAGGACCCCCAGCGCTGGCGTTGGCGCGCCGACCAGGTGACGGTCAGCTGCGGCACCGTGGCGCCGGGTTCGGCGAGATAGCGGGTGAACAACTCGGTCGCGCGAGCGGTGAGCGCGGCGTCCGCCGCCGGCGGCCGCCGGTTGGACTCCTGCTCGAGGAACCGGGACACGAAGCCCGGAATCAGCTCCCGCTCCTGCCGGGCAGTCAGTCGATCGGGCACCAGCACGACGAGCCGGCCCGCCTCTCGGACGATCCCCATCGTCGTCCGGCGGCGTCCGCTGCGCCGGATCTCGTACTTCTCCGATGACATGGCCGGAAGCCTAATCGGATGCTCGGACAGTTTGATCCGCCCCCGCCGGGCGTCGTGTTGACCTGCCACCCAGCCCCCTACTACGGTCTGTCCAGACGGGGCTCACCGGTCGGTCCGCTCGCAGGGGAAGGCAAGCGGATACGGCAGTGGGCCTCGTCTTCGCCTGTGGGCATGTCCGCCGCGGGTGCCGTATGCTGAACCGGCAAAGCGCGCTGTGAGCATTGCCAGCGCACACATCTATAGGAGGAATGACGTGGCCGACGACACCTACAGCGGTTCGTTCTACTGCGTGAAGTGCAAGGACCACCGCGACGCCACCGGCGACGTGACGGTCAACGCAAAGGGAACGCGAATCGCCAAGGCCAAGTGCCCCGTTTGCGGGACCAACCTCACCCGGTTCCTGCCCAAGGCTTGACGTACCCGCGAAGGCGCCGCACCTGGTGTGCGGCGCCTTTGCACGTCCGGACCCGGTTTCCGGCTGTCCTCCCCCGCGGCGGCGCTCAGCGGGAGTCGAGGTAGGCCAGCACGGCGAGCACCCGGCGGTTCGTGCCTTCGTCGGGCAGGCCGAGCTTGAGGAACACCGACCGGATATGCGCCTCCACGGTCCGTTCCGACACCACCAGCCGGTCGGCGACCGCGGTGTTGGACAGCCCCTCGGCCACCAGCCGCAGGACGACCAGCTCACGCTCGGACAACTCGCCCAGTCCAGAGCCGGCGTGCGTCTTGACCAGCGCCCGGACGACAGTGGGGTCCAGTGCGCTGCCGCCGTCGGCGACCCGCTCCGCAGCGGCGACGAACTCGGCGACGTCCAGCACCCGGTCCTTCAGCAGGTAGCCGAAGCCGGGCGAGCCGATCAGTCGCACGGTGTGCCGCAGGTCGATGTGCTGGCTGAGCAGCAACAGCCCCAGGTCGGGATGCGATTGGCGCAGCGCTGCCGCGGCCTCCGCTCCGTCGGACTCCATCCGCGGCGGCATCCGCACGTCGACGACTGCCAGCGCGGGCGTCAACTCGCCGACGGCCGCGACCAGCGCGGGAGCGTCCCCCACGGCGGCGACGACCTCGTGGCCCTTTTCCGCGAGCAGCCGGACGAGGCCCTCGCGGAACAGGACGGAATCCTCGGCGACCACGATCCGCATCACAGCACCGCGCGGATCGTCGTGCCGCCGCCGGGCGTCGCCGAGACACTCACGGTGCCGCCGACGGAGTGAACTCGGTCACGCAGCGAGGTCAATGGGGCCGCGTCGTCCAGGCCACCCACGCCGTCGTCGCGCACTTCGATCGAGAGCCGGTCTGTCAGCGCGGTGACCGATACGGCGATGCTCGATGCCCGCGCGTGCTTGAGCGCGTTGGTGACGGCCTCGCTGACGAACAGGTAGGCGGTCAGCGCCCGGGTGTCGCCCACGTCCGGAAGATCGTCCACGTGCAGGGCGAGCGGCAGCGGAGTGGCCTCCCGGACCGCCACCAGCGCGGCGGCGAGTCCTTCGTCCAGGAGGCTCGGCCGGACGCCCTGGGCGATGCGTCGGAGCTCTTCGACGGTGCCGGCCAGTTCGGCCACGGCAATGTCCACCTCGGCTGCCTGGTCGGCCGGCACCGCTCCTGGAGCAGGCGCAGCCGCATACCCGTCGCCACGATCCGCTGCTGAGCGCCGTCATGCAGGTTGCGCTCCAGCCGTCGGCGTTCGGCGGCCGACGCCTCGACGAGCCGGCGACGGCTCGCCTGAGTCTCGGCCAGCATCTCCTTGAGCCCCAGCCGCAGCCGGCTCATCTCGATCGGGACCCAGGCCAGCCGGGCGAGATCGGTGAGCCGTCGACGCGCCCGCACCGAATCGGTGCCGAGAGTGACCCGTGCGATCGTGTCGCCACCCGCTTCGATGGCGAGCCCCGAAGGCTCGGCGACGGGGGCACCGGCCACCGCAGCCCATCCCCCGGTGGGCCGGGCGACGTGCACCACCAGCCCCGGGTCGTCCATCGCGACGCGCAGGACCGCCTCCACGTCCTCGGGTGGCCGGCGGCCGGCGCGCACGTCGGACGCGAACCGCTCGACCGCGGCCAGGGCGAGGAACCGGTCGCGGTCCACGACGCTGCCCACCCACCGGGCCAGCTGCCGCTGGACGGGAAGCAGCACCAGTGCGGTGACGAACGCGGCGACACCCGTGGTCAGCCCGGTCCCGAGCGAGACGGCATGGCTCACGCCGTAGACCACCACACCGAACACGGCCGCCGAGAACAGCAGGGTCAACAGCCACGCGGTGGTCTGGCTGATCACCCGATCCACGTCGAGCAGGTCGTAGCGGACGATCGCGACGCCCACGGCGGCCGGCACCAGGACCACGATCGCGAGCAGGAAGGGCGTGTAGGCGGCGCCGAGAGATGCGCCGAGCAGCTCGGCCACCCAACCGCCCACGAGCAGCACCAACACGAGGATCCCGGTCAGCAGCAGCCAGCGGATCTGCCCCCGAGTACGCCGGTCGCCGCGACGGTACCGGGTGCCGAGCGAGGCTGCCGCCAGCAGAATCGAGGCGGCGATCGCGACGAACGAGGTCAGGCCGACCGGCGGCACCCACGGGCCTTCGGGTCCCCCGACCACGTCGCCGGCGGCCTGCCGGGCACCCCACTGGGCGGCCACGCTCGCGACCGTCGCCACCGCGAAGAGCGCCACGGCTGCGCGCGGCACCGGGCCGCGGGTGCTTCCGGCCGGGAACACCAGCATCAGCGCGAGCAGTCCGGCGAGGTTGAGCGGCCAGATGCCGCTCGACCACGGCAGCGCCGCCAGCGGGCCCACGTGAGCCGCCACCAGCGCGATCGAGGCGGTGCTCCAGGCCAGCGCGGGCCCCACCGGCGAGGTGCGGTCGTGACGCACCACGACCCAGGCCACGGCAACGGCGAACCCGCAGGCCAGGCAGGCGACGAACCCCTCCCAGTCCGAGATCGCCACGGCATAGCCACCGGCAACCACGACAGTTGCCGTCGCGAGGCCGGTGAGCAGCCTGGGGACGCGCACCATGCCCTCATCGTGCCAGCGTTCCGCCTCCCCTTCCTCAGTGCTGGCACTGCCTGGCAATGCCGTGCTCGCCCGCATGTGCCCGACGGGCGCGGTGGTGAGACTTGATCTCATCACCGGCAATCAACAGGAGCAGTCATGAACCTCATCTTCACGATTCTTTTCGCCTTCGGCATCGGGTACGCCGTCAAGCAGCGCTGGACCGCAGTCGTCCTCTATCTCGCCCTCGACGCGATCCTGTTCAGCTACCAGACCGTCGGGGTCCTGCTCAGCTGGATGGCCGACCGGCCGCCGATCGCCTTCGGTCCCGCCCCGTCCCGCTTTCCGATCGAGTACGACCAAAGTGAGGTGTGGGGCTACGGCGTGGTCAATCTGATCATCATCGTGGCGGGAGTCGGCCTCGTCGTCCTCGGCAACCGGGTGGCCGCCCGCCGCGCGAGCCGACGCGCGTCGGTCGCCGTCTCCTGAATCACCGCCGGGTCGCGCGCTGGAACAGCACCGGTCCGGCGCGCGGCCCGGGTGTTGTCCGTGGGCGACCAGGTGTTGTCAGGAGCCGTCTCGGTGTTGTCCGTTCGCTCGGCGCGGGTGACTCAGGACCCGGATCCGGACACGATGGCGAGGTGACCTCGCGGCCGTTCGAATGGCAGCTCACCGCTGCACTGCCCGTCCTGCACAGGCCCGACGGCGGCCTGCAACTCGGTCTCGAAGCCCCGGCCGGTCTCGTCCTGGCGTCGCTGCCCGCTGCCGCGTCCAGGGTGCTCGAAGCCCTGAGCCGACCGTGCACCAGCGAGCGGCTCGAACAGATCGCCGGGTCGTCGTCCGGTCGCTGGCTACCGGGTTTGCTGGCGGCCCTGGCGGAAGCCGGGCTGGTCGCCGAACCCGCGCCGGCGTCCCAACCGATCACGGTGGTGGGCTCCGGGCGGTTGACCGAGCTGGTCACCCAACTACTCCTGGACGCGGTTCCGGCACCGATCCGGGTGCTTGGTCTGGGAGCACTCGGCGTACCGAGGGCGATCGAGCGGCTGCGGCACCGCCATCCCGACCGGCTCAGTTTCGCGGCGGCGCCCGACACCCACGACCAGACCGGGCTGGTGCTGTGCTGCGCTGCGTCCATGGAGGCCGATCGGGTGCTGCTCAGCGAACTCGGCGGACGGCCGCAGCTGGTGGTCAGCGGCAGCGATCTGGGGGTCAGCGTCGGACCGTTGATCGTTCCCGGCCGGACGCCGTGCCTGCACTGCGAGGACCTGCACCGCACCCAATGCGACCCGGCCTGGCCGGAACTGCTGGCGCAGCTGTGCCGGCAGCGGCCGGCGCCCGTCCGCGCGGCAGAGCTGCACTGGGCGGCCAGCACGGCCGTGCTGCATGCCCGCTCCTGGTTGGCCGGACGGCTGCCGGACTCGGTGGCCGCCACCGTGATCCTGGACGCCGACGGCTCGCTGCGCGTCCGCCGGCTGCGGGCCCACCCCGGCTGCGGCTGCGGGGCGGCGAGGTAGCTCGGCAGCCTTTCCCGCGTTGGCACAATGGCGCCATGACCAGCCCCGACCGGCCCGGCGACGAGCGGGAACTGCCGACCTCGTCGCTGGCCCGGGCCTCGAAGATGCTCTCGCTGCCGCTCGGGGCGGCGGGTCGTCAGGCGGTCGGCCTGGGCAGGCGGCTGCTCGGCGCGGACGCCGACAGGGTGGACGCCGAACTGCGGGCGGCGGCGGCGGAGCAGCTGTTCGCCGTCCTGGGTGAGCTCAAGGGCGGGGCGATGAAGTTCGGCCAGGCGTTGAGCATGTTCGAAGCCTTCCTGCCCGAGGAGGTGGCCAAGCCCTACCGGCAGCACCTGGCCAAGCTGCAGGACAGCGCTCCCCCACTGCCGTCGTCCCGGGTGCAGGCGGTGCTGCGCCACGAGTTGGGGCCGCGCTGGCGGGAGCGGTTCGCCAGTTTCGATCTGCGGCCGGCCGCGGCGGCGTCCATCGGACAGGTGCACCGGGCGGTGCTCACCGACGGAACCCCGGTGGCGGTGAAGCTTCAGTACCCGGGGGCCGACCAGGCGCTGCGCTCCGATCTGCGGCAGATCGAGCGGCTCGCCGGCGTCGTCGCACCGCTGGCCGGTGGGGTCGACGTGGTGACGATCAGTCGCGAACTCGCCGAGCGGATCTCCGAAGAGATCGACTACACCCTGGAGGCGGAGAACCAGTCCCGCGCCGCGGCCGCCTTCGCCGGCGATCCCGAGTTCGCGGTGCCGCGGGTGTGGGAGGCGACCCCGCGGCTGCTGGTCAGCGACTGGCTGGAGGGCCGCCGGCTGTCCAGCGTGGCGGAGGCGCCGGCGTCCGAACGGAACCGGGTCGGGCTGGCCTACGTCCGGTTCCTGTTCGCCGGGCCGGCGCGGGCCGGCCTGTTGCACGCCGATCCGCACCCCGGGAACTACCTGGTGCTGCCCGACGGACGGCTCGGTGTCGTCGACTTCGGGCTGGTCGCCCGGCTGCCGGACGGGTTGCCGTCCGCGATGGGACGGCTGATCCGGCTGGCCATCGCCGACGACGCCGCCGCGATGACCAGGGGGCTGGCCGACGAGGGATTCATCGCCCGCGACGTGGACGCCGGGGAGCTGCTCGGCTATCTGGGACCGTTCGTCGAACCGGCCCGGGTCGAGGAGTTCCACTTCGACCGGGAATGGATGCGCGAGCAGTTCCTGCACGTGCGCGGCAGTTCGGCCCGCCACGGGGTCGCCATGCGACTCACCATTCCGCCGGTCTACGCGCTGATCCACCGGGTCTGGTTAGGCGGAATCGCCGTCCTGGCGCAGCTGGACGTCACCGCCGGTTTCCGTGGGGTGCTCGCCGAGCTGCTGCCCGGCTGGCACGACTGAACCGGCCCGCAGGATCGAGAACACTGCGTCCGCGTACTTGTCCGCCTTCGAGCGGCCCACCCCGGCGATGGCCAGCAGCCCGTGCTCGTCGGCCGGACGCGACTCGGCGATCGCCATCAAGGTGGCGTCGGTGAACACGCAGAAGGCGGGCAGTCCGGCCTCCGCCGCCTCTTGACGGCGCCACTCGCGCAGCAGTTCCCAGGTGCGTTCGTCGTAGTTGGAGGGGCAGCCGGCGTGCCGGCCGAGCTTCAGCTCGGCCCCGGCGGCGAGGGTGCCGCCGCAGACCCGGCAGACCAGGCTGTGTTTGCTGCGGCTCTTGCGTCCGGCGCCGCCGCGCTCCGGCCGGGCAGGTTCGGTCTCGGGGCGGATGCCGTCCAGGAACCGGGACGGCTTGCGGCGCGCCCCGCCGCCGTTGCGGGAGCTCGCCCACGAGATCCACAGGTGCCGCTTGGCGCGGGTGATGCCGACATAGAGCAGCCGGCGTTCCTCGGCCACCTGTTCGGGTGACTGGGCCAGGGCGAACGGCAGCGTGCCCTCCTGGACGCCGACCAGCGCCACCCCCTCCCATTCCAGGCCCTTCGCCGCGTGCAGGGTGGAGAGCGTCACCCCGGCTCCGGCCGGGGCGTGCTCGGCCCGGGCCCGCTCGTCCAGCTCGCCGAGCAGTTCGGCCAGCGTGGCGGCGGGCGCCTCGGCGACGTGGTCGACGGCGAGTTGGAAGAGCGCGGCCCAGGACTCCCAGCGCTCCCGGGCCTGGCCCTGACCGGACGGCGGTTCGGTTGTCCAGCCCTGGCCAGCGAGCACCCCGCGGACCGTCTCCAGCACGTCGCCGGGTGCACCGAGTTGGCCGCGCAGCGCGATCAGCGCGGCCCGCACTTCGGGGCGCTGGAAGAACCCCTCGGACGCGCGCAGGCTGAACGGCACCCCCGCCTTCGACAGTGCGGCCTCGTAGGCCGGCGACTGGGCGTGAATGCGGTAGAGCACGGCCAGTTCGGACGGCGGGACGCCGTCGGCGATCAGGCCGGACAGCCAGCGCGCCACCTCGGCGGCTTCATCGGGTTCGGTGGCGGCCTGGGTGAACCGCGGCTGCGGCCCGCTGCCGCCCTGGGCGATCAGCCGGACGCCCTCGCCCGGACCCCGGGCGTGCAGTACCCGGTTCGCCAGGTCGACCACCTGGGTGGTGGAGCGGTAGTCGCGGACCAGCCGGATGATCTCGGCACCCGGGTGCCGGACGCCGAAGCGGGTCAGGTAGCTGGAGCGGGCGCCGGCGAAGGAATGGATGGTCTGGGCGGCGTCGCCGACCACGCACAGGTCGGGCCGTTCGGCCAGCCACAGTTCCAGCAGCTTCTGCTGCAGCGGGCTGACGTCCTGGTACTCGTCGACCACCAGGTGCCGGTAGGTGCGGCGCACCTGGGTGCGGACGTCGTCGTGGTCGGAGAGCAGTGCCACCGCGCAGAGCAGGACGTCGTCGAAGTCGATCACGCCGCGGTCGCTCTTGATCTGTTCGTAGCGGCCGTAGATCCGGCCGACGGCGGTGGCGTCCACGCCGGACACCTCGCGGCCCTGGTCGGCGGCGAGTTCGGCGTAGTCGGCCGGGGGCACGTTGCTCACCTTGGCCCAGCTGATCTCGGTGAGCAGGTCGCGCAGGGTGCCGGATTCGGCGCGGTGGCCGAGCAGCCGTCCGGCCGCCTCGGCCATCATGCCGGCCCGGTGATCGCTGACCCGCGGCAACTCGTGGCCCATCGCGTTCGGCCAGAAGTACTGGGCCTGCCGCAACGCCGCGGAATGGAAGGTGCGCGCCTGAACCCGAGGGAAACCGAGGCTGCGCAGGCGTCCGCGGAGCTCGCCGGCGGCCCGGGTGGTGAAGGTCACCGCCAGTACCGCTACCGGGTCGTACGCGCCGGTCGCGCAGCCGTAGGCGATCCGGTGCGTGATGGCCCTGGTCTTGCCGGTGCCCGCACCCGCGATCACCGCCACCGGGGCGCCGAAGCTGGTCGCCACGGCCCGCTGTTCGGGGTCGAGAGCGGCCAGCAGCGCATCGGGATCGGGCACGTCAGACACTGTAGAACGATCGTCCGACACTTCCTCGTCGGCGGTGGTCGGGCACACCTGTCCCGTCACCCGTGGTACGCGGGGACGGTTCCTTCGTTCCACCCGACGCCACCTGCGGCACGCGGGGACGGTTCTTTCGTTCCACCCGACGCCACCTGCGGTACGCGGGGACGGTTCTTTTCGTTCCACTTTGGAACGAAAGAACCGTCCCCGGCGGTCCACGAGAGGCCCAGATCGGGGCGGCGCGAGAAGTGTCGGCGGCGCACCCTAGGGTGTTGCCCACGATGACCGGACTGTTCTTGCACCAAGCCGACGACGCCTCCGCGCTGGCCGCCGAGTTGGCGTCCAGGTTCGGCGGGGTGCGTGCCGATCCGTTCGCGCTCGACCTGGTGGTGACGCCGCACGCGCATCTGCGGCGCTGGCTCACCAACGAACTGGCGCACCGGCTCGGACGCCCCGGCGAGGGCATCTGCGCCGGCGTCCGGTTCGTCACCCCGGCGCGGCTGCTGCATGAACTCGGCGACCCGGGACGGTTCTGGCGGCCCCGGCAGCTCGCCTGGCGGCTGCTGCAGGTGATCGCCGACAACCCCGACGAGCCGCGATTGGCGCAACTGCGGCGCCACCTGGCCGGATCCCGCACCAGCTATCCGGTCGCCCATCGGATCGCCGGACTCTTCTCCCGGTACCTGCACTGGCGTCCCGCGATGGTGTCGGCGTGGGAAGCCGGCGAGAACGCTGACGAACACGGCGCCGACCTCGGCTTCGACTCCTGGCAGCCGGTGTTGTGGCGGCTGGCCGCCTTGGAGACCAGCCCGCTGGCGGCCGCCGGCGGCTTCCTGGCCGGCCTCCGTCGCGACCCGGGCGCGCTTCCGCTGCCCGAGTCGCTGTCGTTCGTCCAGCCCGATCCGCTGTCGCCGTGGTGGCTGGACGTCCTCGACGCGCTCGCCGAACATCGCAGTATCCACGTCTCGGTCACCCAGGTGACCACCCGCAGTGACACCGAACCCGAGCCGGGGCCGGCCACCCGGCTGACGACCTTCGCCCGCGGCGCCCAGGCCGGGCTGACCACGCGGGCGACCGTTCGCACGCTGCCGGCCACGGCGTCCGGACGCCCAGGGACGCTGCGCTGGCTGCAACGCCGGCTACGCGGCGAGCGCCCCGAGCCTCCCCCACCCGACGGCACTGTGCAGGTGCACGGCGGCCACGGCCTGGAGCGCCAGGTGGAGATCCTCCGCGACGCGATCACCGGCCTGCTCGCCGCCGATCCGACCCTGGAGCCGCGCCACATCGTGGTCGGCTGCGCCAATCTGACCGCGGCGGCCCCGCTGATCCAGGCCGCTTTCCGGCTGCCCGCCGGGGTGTCCGGACGGCACCCGGCCAACGACTTCCGGGTCCAGCTGGCCGACCGCAGCTCGGCCGAGGTGAATCCGCTGATCGGCGTGCTGGTGGAGGTGCTGACCCTGATCTCCTCCCGCGCCACCGCTGCCGACGTGATCGACTTCTGCGCCCGTCCGGCGGTCGCCGCCCGGTTCGGTCTCGACCCGGACGCGATCGAGCGGCTGACTCGACTGACCGAGGAGTCGGGCATCCGCTGGGGACTGTCCGCCCAGCACCGCGGCCGCTACGACCTCGCGAGAGTGCCGCAGAACACCTGGGCCGCGGGACTGCAGCGAATGCTGCTCGGAGTCGCGCTCAGCGAAGCGGAACTGCCGGTGATCGGCACCGTGCTGCCGCTGGATGACGTCGAGGACGGCGACCTGCCGGCCCTCGGCGGGGTCTCCGAACTGATCAGCCGGCTGTCCCGGTTGTCGACCGAGTGCGAGTCGCCGGTTCCGCTGGCCGAGTGGGTGACCAGGCTGCAGTGGGCGCTCGACGCGTTTGCGCTGGTCGCCGGCGACGCGGTCTGGCAGCGCACCGACGCGCTGCTGCGGGTCGCCGACCTGGCCGAGCGCGGTGCCGGCGACGCTCCGCTGTCCCTGACCGAGATCACCGACCTGGTCAGCGACGAGTTCCAGCGCGGTGAGGCCCGCTCGACCTTCGGCAACGGCGCGCTCGCGGTGTGCTCGCTGCGGTCGCTGCGCGGGGTGCCCTACCGGGTGGTCTGCCTGCTCGGCCTCGACGACGGGGTGTTCCCGCGTTCGCCGGAGCGCGACGGCGACAACCTGATGCTGCGGGATCCGCGGCCCGGCGAACCGGACCCGGCCGCCGAGGACCGGCAGGCGCTCGCCGACGCGATCGGCGCCGCTCGCGACGCGCTGGTGATCGTGCACCAGGCGCGCTCCGCCCAGACCAACGAAGAGATTCCGCCGCCCGCGGCGGTGGCCGACCTGCTGGAACTGCTGGCCGAGGCCGGGGTGACCGAGCGGCAGCACCCGCTGCAGCCGTTCAGCCCCACCCTGTTCGTCGCCGACGCGCCCCGCAGCTACGACCCGGCCGGGCTGCGGGGAGCGTTGGCGGTGAGCGGTCCGCGCTCGGTACCGGTGGCCTCCGCGCCGATCCCGCCGGCTGCGCCGCTGACCGAGGTGGGCCTGGACGACCTGACCGCCTTCGTCCGCGACCCGGTGAAGCACTTCCTGCGCGAGCGCTGCGGGCTGAGCTACTGGCAGTCCGAACCGCTGCCCGACGAGATCCCGATCGAGCTGGACGGGCTCAGCCGCTGGGCGGTCGGCGATCGGCTGCTCGCGCTGGCCCGCTCGGGCCATTCGGTCGACGACGCCGTCCGGGCCGAGTGGTTGCGCGGCCAGGTCCCGCCCGGGGCGCTCGGCACTCGGCTGCTCGACGGCCTGGCCGGCCAGCTGCGACCCATCGTCGAGTCGCTGCCGGTGCCGTCCGACGAACCGGTCCAGCACCATGACATCGCGCTCGACTGCGGCCCGGTCAGGCTCACCGGACGGGTCGCGACGCAGCGCGATCTGGTGCTGCAGGCGACGTTCTCCAAGCCGTCCGAATCCCGCTCGGTGGGCGTCTGGCTGCAGTTGCTGGCGCTCTCCGCGACTGCCCAGGGGCAATGGCGGGCCGCCCTGGTCGGACGTGGCGGGCGCCGCCTCTGGCGTGGCCCCGATCCCGCGACAGCGCACGCCCTGCTGTGCCGCTGGGTCCGGCTGTACCGGCTAGGGCTGGACGCACCGCTGCCGTTGCCGCTGCGGTTCGGTGCTCGGTTGGGTGGGCTGCTGGCCGACGACAAGGACCCGTTCGCCGAGCGGCGCACCCTCCGCTACGCCTACAGCGACGACCGTTCCGCGCAGTGGAGCCAGTTCTATCCGGAACTGGAGGACCTGTTGGCCGTCCCGGTCGGCGACGACGATCTCGACCAGCCCGGCGAGTCCGTGCTGGCCTGCGCGGCGGCGCGGCTGATCTGGCATCCGATCGATCAGTACGAGGTGCGGCGATGACCAGCTCCACCGAGTTCGATCCCACCGTGCCACTGCCGGCGGGCACGACTGTGCTCGAGGCGTCCGCCGGCACCGGAAAGACCCACGCCGTGGCGGCGTTAGCCGTCCGGCTGATCGCCGACGGCGACACCACCCTTGATCGCCTGCTGATGGTGACCTTCGGACGCAACGCCACCCGGGAGCTGCGGGCCAGGGTCCGCCGGCACCTGCTGGACGCCTTGGCCGCGGCCGGGCCCGGGCCGGCGCGCGACCGGCTGACCGCCGCGGTGGCCGGCTTCGACGCCGCCCTGGTGATGACCATCCACGAGTTCTGCGCCGCCATGTACGCCCAGCTGGGGATCCTGGCCGGCGCGGACCCTTCAGGTGGCGTGATCGCCGATCTGCGGCCGCTGGTTCGCGAGGTCGCGCATGACCTGTATCTCAACCGGTACGCCTTCGACGCGCGACAGCCGCCGTTTCCGCTGAGTGACGACCGGCGCAACGGCGTCACCGGCGCGGTCAGTCTGGCCGAGGCCGCGGTCGACCATGCGCTGCGCCCGATCGTGCCGACCGATGCCGACGGCGCCATCGGCCAGCGGATCGGCTTCGCCGAGAGCGTCCGCCGGGTGGCGGCCGAGCGGCGGCGGCAACTCGGCGTGCTCACCTTCGACGACCAATTGGTCCGCTTGCGCGACACCCTGGCCGACCCGAGCAGCGGCGAGGCCAGTTGTGCGCGGCTGCGCGACCGGTTCGATGCGGTGCTGGTCGACGAGTTCCAGGACACCGACCCGGTGCAGTGGGAGATCCTCTCCCGGCTGTTCGACGGGCACCGCCGGATGGTGCTGATCGGCGATCCCAAGCAGGCCATCTACACCTTCCGCGGTGCCGACATCGCCGCCTACACCCATGCGGTGACTACGGCGAATGCCCATTTCTCGCTGAGCGTGAACCACCGCAGCGACGAAGCTCTGGTGCGCGGGCTGGGTGAGCTGTTCACCGGCTTGCAGCTGGGCGAGGCGATCGAGGTGCACCCGGTCGCCGCCCACCGGGATGGCTGCGGCGTCCGGGCGGTCGGCGGCTGGCCGATCGCCCCGGTGACGCTGCGCACCCTGGACGACGAGGTACGGCACTGGGAGGCGCTGGAGCGGATCCGGGGCGACCTGGTCCGCCGGGTACGGGCCATCCTCGACGGCCAGCAGCTCGCCGACGCCGACGGCTGGCGCGCGGTCCGACCGAGCGACCTCGCGGTGCTGGTGCGCTCCAATCACGGCGCATCCCGGGTTGCCGAAGCGCTGCGCGCGGCTGGCATTCCGGTGGCGTTGAGCGGCTCCGACAGCATCTACGCCTCACCCGCCGCCGACGACTGGCTGGTGCTGCTGCTGGCACTGGCCTCGCAGCGCCGGTCCGAACTCCGGCAGGCACTGATCGGCTCGTTCTTCGGACTGTCCCTGGCCGACCTCGCCACCGCCGACGACGGCCGCCTCGCCGACTGGACGGCCACCATCCGGCAGTGGGACCGGATCCTGGCCCGGGCCGGGGTGGCGGCCCTGTTCGCGTCCATCTGCGCCGAGACCAGCTTCATCGACCGGGTGCTGGCCCGGCCCGACGGGGAACGGACGATGACCGACTTCCGGCATCTCGCCGAGGTGCTGCACGAGGCCTCCGGACACACCCGGCCCAGCGCCACCTGGCTGGCCGAGTGGTTGCAGGCCGAGCAGCGCAAGGTCGCCGACGACGAACGCACCCGCCGGTTGGAGACCGACGCCGAGGCCGTCCAGGTGAAGACCGTGCACGGGGCGAAGGGGCTGCAGTTCCCGATCGTGCTGCTGCCCGACCTGTGGCTGAAGACCGCGGGCGACGACGACGGCCGCAAGCTGCTGCTGCATGACGACGACAATCGGGCCGTGCTCGATCTCGGTGGCCTGGACGCCGCCGGCCGGGCTCAGCGCCGGCGACGCGCCGACAACGAAGAGGCCGAGGAGGACCTGCGGCTGCTCTACGTGGCGTTCACCCGGGCCCGCTCCCAGGTGATCGCCTGGTGGGCAAGAACCCAGCGGACGCCGCGCTCGGCGCTGCAACGCCTGCTCTACCGCGACCGGACACGGCTGCCGGCGGCACCGGCCGCCGGCTTCCCGCTCGACCGCGACCCGGGCGCGCTTCCACCCGGCGACCTGCCATGGCTGCGGAGCGCCGAGGCGGTCGCCGTCGAAGCGGTCAGCGTGGACACCTCGGTTCCCCCCAACCCGAGCCGACCGGTGGCGGTCACCGAACTCCGCGCGCTGAGCTTCGAGCGCACCATCGACGCCGACTGGCGCCGGACGTCCTACTCGGGGCTGACCGCCGGAGTGCACGAACAGGCGCCGTTGCTGGCCGACGAACCCGAGCAGGCCACTTCGATCGTGACTCCGGCGTCCGCCACCGCGCCGTCCCCGATGCGCGACCTGCCCGGCGGCACCCAGTTCGGCACCCTGGTCCATGCCCTGTTCGAGCAGGTCGATCCCGGCCCGGACGAAGCCACCCTGCGGGCCCGGCTGCGGGCCGCGGCGTCCGAATGGCTGCCCCGATTCCCACTGCCCGGAGTCACCGCCGACCTGCTCGCCGACGCGCTGATGCCCGCCTTCGCGACGCCGCTGGGCCCGCTCGCCGACGGCCGCAGCCTGGCCCAGCTGCCGATCGGCGATCGGCTGGCCGAACTCACCTTCGACCTCCCGATGGCGCCGGCGACCGCCTTCACTCTCGGCGATCTGGCCGAGGTGCTGCGGTCGCACCTGTCCCCCGACGACCCGCTGATCGGCTACCCGGCCCTACTGGCCGACCCGGCGTTGGCCGATCAGCCGCTGAAAGGTTTCCTGACCGGCAGCATCGACGCCGTGCTCCGGGTCGGCTCGGTGGAACAGCCCAGGTTCGTGGTGGTCGACTACAAGACCAATCGGCTGGGCGGTGACGAGCTGACCCTGGGCCACTACGCGCAGGGACCGATGGGGGCCGCCATGTGCGCCTCGCACTACCCGCTGCAGGCGCTGCTCTACTGCGTCGCGTTGCACCGCTTCCTGGCCGGACGGCTGGCCGGCTATGACCCCGAGCAGCACCTCGGTGGGGTGCTGTACCTGTTCGTCCGCGGGATGGGCGGCCCGGAGGCCGGCTCGGAGACCGGGGTGTTCGCCTGGCGCCCGCCGGCCGGGCTGGTCGAACGACTGTCACAGATCCTGGGAGGTGGGCGACGATGACCGATCCGGCGCTGTCGGTCGCCGCCACCGGGCTGGCCGGCGAATTCCACGCCCTCGGCGTCCTGGACTGGCCCGACCTGCACCCGGCTCGCCAGTTCACCCGGTTGTACCGCGAACCCGACGAGCGGGTGCAGCTGGCCGCGGCGTTCGCCGTTCGTGCGCTGCGGGCCGGATCGGTCTGCCTCGAACTCGACCGGGTGCGCACCGGGGTGACCGGACGCGACGACGAACTGGTCGAGGTGCCCGAAGGCCTGTGGCCCGACCCCGATGAGTGGCTCGCGGCACTGCGGGGCAGCCCAGCGGTGGCCCACGGCGACGCCGGAGACCTGACCCGGCCGCTGCGGCTGGTCGACCACAAGCTCTACCTGACCCGCTACTGGGAGCAGGAGGAGCAGGTCCGGCTGAGCCTGCAGCAGCGCACACTATTGCATCCCGTCGCGGCGCAGCCCGCACAGTTGCAGGGCTGGCTCGATGAACTGTTCCCCGCGCCGGACGCCGACCCGGATCAGCGCCGGGCCGCCGCCCAGGTGGCCAGCTCCGGCGTGACCGTGCTGGCCGGCGGGCCCGGCACCGGGAAGACCAGCACCATCGCCCGGATCCTGGCCCTGCTGTTCCGCCAGGGGGTGCAGCGGGTGGCGTTGGCGGCACCGACCGGCAAGGCGGCCGCCCGGATGGACGAGGCGCTCCGGCAGGCGTCCGCTGATCTTCCGGCCGATCTCGCCGGACGGGTCGCGGCGCTTTCGGCGAGCACCTTGCACCGGCTGCTGGGTGCGCAGCCGCACCGGCGTCCGGCCTTCCGGCACAACCGGGACAACCCGCTGCCACACGACGCCGTGATCGTCGACGAGTTGTCGATGGTGTCGCTGACCATGATGGCCCGGCTCACCGAGGCGCTCGGTGCGCGCACCCGGCTGGTCCTGGTCGGTGACCCGGACCAGCTCAGCTCGGTGGGTGCCGGTGCGGTGCTCGGTGACCTCACCCAGGCGTCCTGGCGGGGCACCGGCGGCCGGACCCCGGTGGTGCGACTGCGGCACAACTACCGGTTCACCGGCGTGCTCGGCGAGCTGGCAGAGGCGGTCCGGGCCGGCGACGCACCGCGGGTGCTCGAGCTGGCGACATCCGGGCATCCGCGGCTCACCCTGACCGCGCCGGGCGGGCCACAGGAGGAAATCCGGGCCAGGGTCGTGCACATCGGTCGCGGCATCCACACCGCCGCGACCCGCGGGGACGCCGCAAGCGCCCTGGACCTGCTCGACCAGCACCGGCTGCTCTGCGCGCACCGGCACGGCCCGCACGGTGCGACCACCTGGGCTCGGCAGGCGGAGTTCTGGCTGCGCGCGTCCGTGGCCGGGTTCGGCGCCGAGGGCGACTGGTACGCGGGACGTCCCGTGCTGGTCACCACCAACCAACCCGACTGGGGCCTCTACAACGGCGACACCGGGGTGGTGCTGACCAATACCGGGCGGCCGCTGGTGCATTTCGCCGGCGGGGTGAGCCGTCCGCTCGGTCCCGATCTCCTCGGCCCCATCCAGTCGGTCGACGCGCTCACTGTGCACAAATCGCAGGGCAGCCAGTTCGCCGCGGTCACCCTGGTGCTGCCCGACGTCGACTCGCCGCTGCTCACCCGTGAGCTGCTCTACACCGCGGTCACCCGGGCTCGCGAGGCCGTCCACCTGATCGGGACGCCCGAGGCGTTGGCCGCAGCGGTGCAGCGGACGGCGCGGCGCGCGTCCGGGTTACGCGAGCGGCTGTGAGCCACGGCGACCCTCGGCCACTCAGGTCCAGAGTCCGCCCGGCTGGAACACCTCGTCCACCAGTTCGTCGAACCAGCCGAGTTCCCGGGCCAGGTCGAGGACGCTGTACCGCGACCGGTAGTAGGCCGCGCTCAGGAAGGTGTCCTTGACCTGGATCGGCGTAAGCCCGATGTCGGCAGGCACGCTCGGAGCACCCGCGGCCTTCAGCATCGCCTGCAACTCGCCGGCCGGCAGCAACTGCGCCTCGATCCTGGGCTTGAGTTCGCTCCAGCTGTCGAGGACGTGACTCAGCCGCTCGCGCAGCGCCGGCGCCTCAATGTACTTGGCCCGGGTCTCCCGCGCGCAATGGTCGGCGAGCACGCCGGACAGCCGGGAGCGGATGTCGGCCTCGATCACCTCCCACTCCGGCCAGGCCGCCACCGCCTGCTCGACCGCTTCCGCGGTCACGTCGCGAGCCAGGAAACGTTCATAGAAGGCGCACATCGCCAGCGTGCCGATGGCCACCTTGAAGCCGTGCGACAAGGGCGGGTCCCAGTCCTGGCCGAGGTGGTGGAGTTCCCACAGGTGGCTGAAGTAGTGCTCGGCTCCCGAGGCCGGACGGGTGCCGCCGTAGACCTGCATCGACAGTCCGGACAGGATCAGCCCGTTGACCAGGCCCGCGTAGGCCTCGGCGTCGCCGGCGGCCAGGTCGGCCGGGCGGGCCAGCGCTTCGGCCACCCCGCCCTGCACCAGTTCCCAGGCGAGCGGATGCAGCGGCTCCCAACCCACGGCATTCGAGAGCAGCCAGTCCGCTCCCCCGGGGATCTTGGCCGAGAGGTCTCCGTACCCCGAGCCGACCATGTTCGGCGGGGCCGCGGCGGCGACGTCCAGGTCGAAGATCACCACCCGGGGCGCCGGGCACGGCAGCGTGACCTTCACCCCGTCCCGGATCATCGGGGCACCGAAACCGGTGTAGCCGTCCATCGACGCTGCCGTGCCGACCACCGTGTACGGCCGTCCAAGTTCACCCGAGGCAAGCTTCACCAGGTCGTTCAGTGTTCCGGCGCCGACCGCGACCGCGAGTGCACCGGTGTGCCGCAGCCGCTCCCGGATGGTCTCGCAGTGCTTATAGGCCGCGTACAGCGCCGGCGCGCCGGGGAACACGAGAGCTTCAACCACCCGCAGGCCTGCGTCACGCAACGACTCTTCGACCGCCGCACCCGCCGCCGCCCAGGTGCGCTCGTCGGCGACCACCATGACTGCGTTGCCGACGTCCAGAGCCCTGGCGACGATCTCGCCGGTGCCTGCCAGCACCCCCCGGCCGACCGTCACGACCTCGGTCTGGTCGGCGTGTGCCAGTCCCTTCGCAATCGCGGCATTCAACGCTGCTTCTCCGTTCGTCGCGCACTTCCGCCTGGGTGTCCACCAGGTCAGTGAGCTGCCGACGCCCCCTGCACGTCCGGCAAGAACCGGCCGTCCAGCCGTCCGCAACGAAAGGGAATCGGGCTTCGGGATGGACGTGGGCAGCAACCTAGCCGGACTGTCCGACGGCCACCAACGCCAGTTCTGCGTCGTGGGACCGGCCGGCACATTCTGCGTCGTCCGGCGTGCGCGGGCTGGGACCGTGCGCCAGCGCCCGGGTGCGAAGACATCAGCCGAAGTCTGCGGTCGCCGGCCTCTTGACCGCTCACTTGTTTTTTGCAAGTCTTGTCGTCACCCCAGTCCACACCCGTCCACAAAGGAGACCCCGATGATTTCGATGTTCGTCAACCTGCCGGTGACCGACCTGGAGCGCGCCAAGGCGTTCTACACGGGAATCGGTTTCACCATCAATCCGCTCTTCAGCGACCACAACGCGGCCTGCGTGGTCGTCGAGGAAGGTCACAGCTACTTCATGATCCTGGTCCGCGAGTTCTTCCAAACCTTCACCGAGCTCCCGATCGGCGATCCGGCGAAGAACCCCACCGTGTCCACCGCGATCTTCCTCGACAGCCGGGACGCCGTCGACGCCGCCGTCGCCAACGGACTGGCCGCCGGCGGGACCGAACCCCAATCGCCGTCCGACTACGGGTTCATGTACCAGCGACAGCTCACTGATCCGGACGGCAACATCATCGAGTTCGGCTGGATGGACCCGGTCGCCTCCGAGCAGGGCCCCCAGGCCGTCGCCAGCCAGCAGGGCTGAGGTCGATGGCCGCACGCGACTACGGCCAGTACTGCGGCGTCACTCGTGCCCTCGAACTCGTCGGCGAACGCTGGGCGATGCTGATCGTCCGCGACCTGCTGGTCGGGCCGCGCCGCTACGGCGAACTCGCCGCGGGACTGCCCCGCATCCCGAGCAACATCCTGGCCGCCCGGCTCAAGGAACTGCAGGCGGCGGGGGTGATCCGGCGGGCGCCTCGCTCACGGGTGATCGTCTACGAGCTGACGCCGTACGGGCGTGAGCTCGAGCCGGTCGTGCTGGCTCTCGGCGCCTGGGGCTTCAAGGCCATGGGCGACCCGCGCGACGAGCAGATCATCACCCCCGACGCGCTGACCATGGCCCTGCGGACCGCCTTCTGCGCCCCGGTCGCGGCCGGTCTGCCCGCAACCGCGTACGCGGCGCAGGTCGGTGCGGCCGAGCTCCTGGTCCGGGTTGACGGTGCCCGACTGGCGGTCGACCGAGGCTCGGGCGTGGCCGATCTGGCGTTCGCCACCGGCCCGGGCATCCACCGGCTGATCTCCGGCGAGCTGGCACCACAGCGTGCCATCGAGACCGGGGTGGTCGAGGTGCTGCACGGACGCGTCGAGTTGCTCGACCGGTTCGCCAGCACCTTCCATCTGGCCGCCTAACGCTGGTTGAGCTTGTCGAGACCCCTGTCAGGGAGCGTGTACAGGCCTAGACAAGCTCGACCGACGAAGACCACCGGATCCCGCACTTGCCTTGCGGGGAAGAATCGGAGGCACCGGCCAGGCGGCACTGGCCACACCGTTCGGGAGTGGAGAGATGGCGGAGAAGGGCAGCACCGAAGAGTTCGAGGTGACCGTCGGCAACGTGGTCGGCAAGATCATGGAGCTGATCCGCGAGGGCAATGTCCGCCGGATCACGCTGAAGCGGGGCGGCAAGACCCTGCTCGAGGTTCCGCTGAACGCGGGTCTCACCGTGGGCGCGATCACCGCGCTGGTGGCGCCGCTGCTGCTCGGCGCCGGGGCGATCGCCGCGGTGGTGGCCAAGGTGACCATCGTGGTGGAGCGTCCCGCCGGGCCCGAACGTCCTTCGAGCGGTCAGAGCGCCGGCGGCGCGTAGCGCGTCCACAGCTCGTCGATCGCGTACTGATCCGAGACCAGGTTCCACAACTCGACGATCAGTCCGTCCCGCACCCGGACCAGGGTGACCACCAGGAAGACCGGCCGGCTGCCGTCGGGCTGTTGGATCCAGTTCCGCTGGACGACGGCCGCGTGGTCAGCGCCCGCGAGCAGGCTCACCAGCTCGGCCGGCTGATCGGACGCGGTGGCCGACCGCATCCGCTGAAAGCGAGCGACCACCGGGTCGACACCGACCAGGTCACCGGCTAAGGGGCTGCGGCCGGGCACATGCCACACGACATCGGGGTGACAGCAGGCCCGCAGCGCCGGCCAGTCCGCTGTGGCCAGCGCCCTCATCGCCACCTGCAGGAGCGCGACGGCAATCCCGGGCTCAGCAGGGGCGGGATTCACGTCGTCCATGAGGACACGGTAATCCGGCGAGTCTCTGACGATGCGTGGGTGGCCCTACTCGTCGGGGAGCTGTACCGCTTGCCGGACGTCGACGCCGCGTCCGAGCACACCGGGTGGAATCTGCCGATATGGACGTCACAAGCGGTGATGCATGCCTGATAGAGCCGGAAAGCGGAGTCGCCCCGAAAGGTCTCGGGATCCGGGGAGCCAAGGAGCGAGCAGACCCGCTCCAGGTCGTCCGGCGCGACCTCGGCGGCGGTGGCGGCGAGGAAGACGCCCTCGCCCTGAAAGTCTTCGGCGTGCGAGTCGAAGATCACGATGCGAATCTCGGGTCTGGCGGCGATGGTCAGGCTGTGCCGCGCCGATGGCATCGACCCCCAACACAACCGCCGGTGTCCGATCCGGCCGTAGCGGACCGGGCTCAGTCGCGGCGTGCCATCGGGGTCGACTGTGCCGATAGTCAGGTAGTGGTTGGCGCCGATGACCCGCATCGCGGCGTTCACCAGGGCATCGTCTGCACCCATCGGCGTCCACCGTCCTTGTATCGCGTCCCGCCGGAGAATCTACTCCCGATCGCCACCCGGTCCGGATCCACGGCGTCCCGGGTCCAGGCACGCTCGACCGGCGTTGATCAGCGCGTCGCTAGCATCGAGGAAAGCGCCGACCACTCCCCCAGCCGCGCATCGCTACACCCGATCCCAACCGTCTGCCGATCAGAAGGGCCAGACCGTGAGCCTCCCGCTGGAGCTGACCGGCATCCTCGGCTGGGCCGAGTCCGTGCTCGATGCGGTCGGCGCCTGGGGTGTGGGTCTGCTGGTGGCGCTTGAGACCGTGTTCCCGCCGATCCCGAGTGAGGCGATCCTGCCGCTCGCCGGTTTCCTGTCCGCCCAGGGTCGGCTGAGCCTGCCGCTGGTGGTCATCGCGGCCACCGTGGGCTCGTATCTCGGCGCGATGGCGCTGTATGGGCTCGGCTCGATGCTGGGTCTGGAACGATCCATCGCGGCGCTGTCGAAGCTCCCGCTGGTGGACCGCGAGGACTTCGAGAAGGCCGCGGACTGGTTCGAACGGCACGGCAAGGCCTCGGTCTTCTTCGGCCGGCTGATCCCCGGCGTCCGCAGCCTGATCTCACTGCCCGCCGGAGCGAAACGGATGAGTCTCGGCAGCTTCAGCCTGCTTACCATCGCCGGCAGCGGGATCTGGAACGGCCTGCTGATCGGGTTCGGTGCACTGCTCGGCACCCAGTACCAGCTGGTCGACCGGTACTCCGGCTACCTCAACTACGTACTGTGGGCGGCACTGCTGGCGTTCGTCGGGTGGCTGGTGCTGCGCCGCGTGCGTCAGCGGCGCCAACCGGGGTAAGTCCCCAGCATGCGAACCGGGTGCGCGGCCCCGCTGGTACCGAGCGGACCAAGCATGCCTGACAGGAGGCGATAGCCATCACCGCCGAACACTCCCGCTCCGGCCGGCTGGTCGAACGCGTCACCGAATCGGTGCTGCCGACCCGGCACGGCACCTTCCGGATCGTCGGCTACCGCGCCGACGACGGCACCGAACTGGTCAGTCTGTCCCAGGGCATCGAGGACGGCGTGGCCCATTCCGGCGCTCCCCTGGTCCGGCTGCACTCGGAGTGCCTGACCGGCGACGCGCTGGGCTCGCGACGCTGCGACTGCGGAGAACAACTGGACGCCGCGCTCGCGCTGATCGCCCAGGCCGGCGAGGGCGTCCTGGTGTACATCCGGGGTCATGAGGGACGCGGCATCGGCCTGGTCGAGAAGCTGCGGGCCTACCGGCTGCAGGATCAGGGGCTGGACACCGTCGACGCCAACCTGCGATTGGGGCACCCGGCCGATTCCCGCGACTACGGCCAGGCCGCGGAGATCCTGCGCGACCTGGGCGTCGAGCGGATCCGGCTGTTGTCGTCGAACCCCGCCAAAGAGGAGGCGCTGTGCCTGCTCAGGGTGACGGTGGTCGAGCGGCTCGGCGCCGCGGTGCCGGTCCGCCCCGAGAACGCCCGGTACCTGCGCACCAAACGGCAACGGATGCGGCACGACGATCGTGCCACGACCGCACTGCGACCGATGGTGGTGGCGGCCGTGGTGCCCACCGACGCGACCGCCGAGCTGCCGGACGCGCCGGACGAAGGCCGCTACGACTGGCTCAACGCCCAGGACGAATGGGTGATCGCACAAAGCGCGCAGAGCATCGACGGCTTCCTGGCCACCCGCAGTGGTGACGGCACCGGGCTGTCCGGCGACGCCGACCACCGGCACCTGCATCAGCTGCGCGGGCTGGCCGACGCGGTGCTGGTCGGCGCTCAGACCGTGGTCAACGACGACCCACTGCTGACCGTGCGGCTCGCCTCCGGGAGCAACCCGGCCCGGGTGATCCTCGATCCGCGCGGCCGCATCCCGGTGTCCGCCCGGGTGCTGGCCCACCCCGACGCACCGACGCTGTGGCTGACCGGGCCCGGTGGGGCGGACGCGCCGAGGCTGCCGTCCCATGTCACGCGGGTCCGGCTCGGCGCCGGCCCATGGTCAGCCGAGGTCGTACTACGCGAACTGCGGACGCGGGGGCTTCGCCGGGTGCTGGTCGAGGGCGGCGGCCGCACGGTCTCGTCCTTCCTGGCTGCTGGCGCGCTGGACCGGCTGTTCCTGACCACCGTGCCGGTGATGCTCGGCGACGGCGTGCCCGGCGTCCGGGTGCCCGCGGTCGAGCGGATCGCGGACGCCCCGCGCTGGCCGTCGCGCCGGTTCGCGCTCGGCGACGACAGCTGCGTGGAGTTGGTCCTGCGCTAGGACGCCCCGCCGAGCTCACCGCCGCTGGTCGAGATCACCACCCGCTGGTCGAGCTTGTCGAGACCCGATCGAGCCCTCGAGTGCGTAGAACACCATCCTCCGCTGGTCGAGCTTGTCGAGACCCATCGATGGCGCACTGACCAGGGGTTTCGTCGGCTCAGCCAGCACCGATCAGCAGATCGACGTGGCCGATCCGGAGGCGAAGGTCGGCGGCGTCCAGGCTGGCCAGCCGAGCGGTCAACCAGCCGGCGGCAACCTCCGCGAGCTCCGGTTGCGCCTCCACCGCGGCGGCCGAACGCTCGGTCATGAATCGGGCCACCAGCGGCGCGGAGCCGGCGTCCAGCAGCCACGGCGTGTCCGCGCGGCGGACACTCAGGCCGGCCGCCGCGCAGCGAGCGGTCAGGTGGTCGACGGCGTTCGGACCGGGACGTCCGTCTCTGGCCTGATGCGCGTTGAAGGCGCTCGCCACGACACCATCGTCGGGGTGTGCCGGGTCGAGCCGGCTGGTGCCGTCGACGGTGAGGCTGAACAGCGCCGGCGTCCGGTGCCGGGCCAGCACCTCGGCGAGTTCGTCGAGTTCGGCCGCCGTGAGCAGGTCGAGCAGGGCCGAGCAGGTGACCAGGTCGGCGCCGGCGGCGATCAGCGCGTCGAGCGCGTCGATGCCGCCGACCACCCGCTGCGCACGGCCGTGCTGCGGTGCCGCCAGCAGGTCGGCGTCGTGATCCAGCAGCACCCAGTGCGCCGGACGTCCCAGTCGCGGCGCCAGATACGCGCGGTTGGCTCCGGTCCCGGCCCCGATGTCGACGATGGCCGGTTCCACCGCGTCCGTCGCGGCCACCCAGTCGGCGACGAATCCGGTGGCCCGGTCACGGGCGGCAGTGTCGGCGGCGACGCGCAGGGCCAGCCAGTCCGCGGCGATCGGACGCGTGGGCCGGCTCATTGCTTCGCCGCCGCACGGGCGAGTTCCGCCGCCGCTTCCGGCCAGCCGCGCAGCGCGGTCCGAGCCCGCTGGGCACGCTGCCGCCACTCGTCGCGCAACGCCGGGTCGGCGAGCCAACGCCGCAGCTGTTCGGCGAGCGCGCCCGGGTCGTCGGACGGCACCGCCGCACCGGGCAGCACGTCGGGCGATCCGCTGCCGAGCGCCTCGACCGCACCGGTACCGGCGCCGACGATGGCCGGGACGCCTCGGGCCAGCGCCTCGGTGACCACCATGCCCCAGGTCTCGGCGTGCGCCGGGTGCAGCAGCAGGTCCGCCTCGGCGTACGCGGTGGCGAGCTCCGCACCCTGCAGTGGCCCCGCCCACCCCGACCGGGCGCCACCCAACCCGGCCCGGAACCGTTCGGCGTAGTCAGGATCGGCAACGGGCCCGACGAAGGTGGCGGTCCAGGGCAGGTCCAGGCAGGCGGTGAGCGCTACCAAGGTGGTCAGCTGATTCTTGCGCGGGCCGATCGAGCCGACCTGCAGCAGCCGTGGCGGATCGTGCGGCTCAGCTGCCGGCGCGGGTTCGACGCCCGGCGGGACGGCGACGATGTCACTGCGGCCGGTGCTGCGGGCGAGGTCGGACGCCGCCGTCCGGCTGGTCGCCAGCACCCGCCACGCCGCCCGAACGCTGCGCCGCTCCAGCGCGGCCAACTCGCGGCGGTCCGCGTCCGACAACCCGCCTTCGGCGGCCAGCGGCAGGTGCACCAGCAGCACGATCCGGGCGCCGCGGGCGGCCTCCTCTTCGATCAGCTCGGGGGCCGCGGCACCGACCAGCCCGTCCAGCAGCACCGCATCCGAGTTCTGCAGCGCCGCGCTCAGGGCACGGCGCGAGGAGTCGTCACCCCGCGGCCAGGGGCCGTCCAACTGCACCGTGGCCGGTGGCGGACCCGGCCAGTGCGCGACCATCGCCTGGTTGTAGGCGTGGCCGCCGGACGGCACCGACGGCCGCGGCATCACGAAGGTGAGCGCCATCTACAGCTCGACCCGGTAGGTGGCCCAGGCGTCCGGGTGCTCCCGCAGCCGCACCGACAGGGCGGCGAAACCGGTGAGGTCCATGCTGGCGCGCAGCCGGTCGCCGATGTGCCCGGCGACCACCTCGGTGGTGCTGAACCTGCCGGTGAAGGCCGGGTGCTCGTCCAGGTTGCGGTAGTCGAGGTCGGCCAGGATCTCCTTCAGCCGAGCAGACGCCGCCCCGATGTCGATCACCACGCCGTGCTCGTCGAGGTCGGGCCTGCTCCAGGTGACCTCGACCACGAAGGTCGCGCCGTGCAGGCCGGCGGCCGGGCCGAAGAACTCGTCGGGCAGGCTGTGCGCGATCATCACATGGTCGCGGACGGTCAGTTCGTACATGCGTCCTCCTGTGGGTAGCCGATCACCTGGCACAGCGTGGTGCCGCGTCCGGCGTCCATCTGGCGCAGCGTCTCGGGCAGGTCGGCGAACGGCACCGCCCGCGCCAGCAGCGCGTCGAAGGCGTTGTCGCGCAGCAGTTCGAGGGCCAGCCTCAGCCGGTCGGCGGTGGTCCGCCGGGACGCCCGGGCCGGGCTGACCCGGCCGACCTGGCTGGCTCGCAGCGTCAGCCGCCTGGCGTGGAACTCCGCCCCCAGCGGCAGGCTCGGCCGGGTCTCGCCGAACCACGACAGTTCGATCACCTCGCCCTCGTCACCGCACAGCCGCAGCGCGGTGGCCACGCCGTCGGCGTTCGCGGACGCCTCGAAGATCAGGTCGCAGTCACCGGCCGCGCTCTCCGGGGCGACCAGCGGGACGCCGATCGCCGCCGCGACGTCCGCTTTCCCGGGGTCGATGTCGATCAGCTCCAGCCGTCCGAGCGGGAATCGCCGCAGCAGCGCGGCCACGCTCAGCCCGACCATGCCGGCGCCGATCACCGCGACCCGGTCACCGATCCGGGGGCCGCCGTCCCACAGCGCGTTGACGGCGGTCTCGACGGTTCCGGCCAGCACCGCCCGCTCGGCCGGGACGCCGTCCGGGACCTCGGTGACCGCGGCTGCCGGCACGACGTAGAAGTCCTGGTGCGGATGCAGGCAGAACACCCGCTTGCCGAGCAGGTGCGCCGCACCGGCCTCGACGACACCGACGCTGAGGTAGCCGTACTTGACCGGGCCGGGCAGGTCGCCGGATTGGAACGGGCAGCGCATCAAGGTCCGGACGGACTCCGGGACGGCATGCCGGTGGACGAGCAGTTCGGTGCCCCGGCTCAGTCCGGACGCCAACGTCCGGACCCGCACCTGGTCAGGCCCGGGTTCTGCGATGCTCTCGCGGCGCAATTCGCCCTCGCCCGGCGCCACCGTCCAGTACGCGGTCGCCTCCATGACGCCACGCTACCGGTGCCGGCCCGAGCCCCCACCAGGCCCGAAAGGTTGAGAGGCGCTGCTTCAGCGGGTCGCCCCCTCACGCGTCCCCGGTCTCGACGAGCTCGACCAGCGGGCGGCCGTCAGCGCCGCGTCGGCAACGCCTCGATGCACCGCGGCAACTCGCGCAGGCCGCAGATCCGGGCCACGCCGTCCCGGTGCGTCGACCCGCCGGCACCGGACCGGTCCAGCCACACCGGTGTGATCCCCGCGGCGATCGCGCCCTGGACGTCCGACTCCCAGGAATCGCCGACGTGAACCACGTCCGCCGCCGCGACCCCACTCAGTTGCAGAGCGGCGCGGAACACCGCCGGATCGGGCTTGTAGCCGCGGGTGTCCTCACTGGTCACCACGGCGGCGACCGGCGGCAGGGTGGGTAGCACCTGGTCCAGATCCGCACGATCGATATTCGACACGATGAGCAGCGGACAGCCCTGCCAGCCCTCAAGCAGCGCAACCGCATCGGGGAACGGCGCGGCGCTGCGCCAGTACCGGAACAGTGGCCGGATCAGCTCGCCGAGCGGGCCGGCGCCGAGTACGGCACCCTGGGCGCGGACGGCGTCCCCCATCGCCTCGATCTCGAGGTCGTGCTGGGTGCCGAACGCGGGCCCGGAACGCTCGGCACACAACGCCCGGAAGCGCGCGTACCAGTCGCGGTCGAGACGCTCGGCGTCCGCCCCGACTCGGCGCGCGGTGGCGCTGACCACGGCTTCGATCGCCGGCCGGTCGTCGGCGACGAGCGTGCCGTAGCAGTCCAGGAACACCGCGCTCGGTCGCATCGTCCTACCCGCGACAGCTGGCCAGCACCGTGCCGCGGCTGTCGAGGATCTCGCCCTCGACCGCCGGCGGATGGTCCCAGTCGAGCGGGATCGCAGCCTTCGGCTCAACCGACGCATGCACGATCGCGATCCCGTCCACGACCGGGTGAGTGGTGGTGACCGTGTCGCCGGCCAGGCCGACCCGCAGCGTCGCCGCCTGCGTCAGCACCCGTCCGTCGTCTCCGCGGACCGCACCCGCTCCGCGCAACTCGTAGGTCTCTACCGTGCCGCCGCTGGCACGGGCCAGGTTGCGCGCCGTGACCGGACAGGCGGGACTCCCGGTCGTGTGTGCCGCGGCTACTCCGACCGACAACTCCACGTCGGCGCCAATGCCGTGGTCAACCAGGTCGTACCCCACCAGGCAGCCCACCACCGTGCCGTGCTGATCGATGAAGGCCGCGGTGGAGACCTCGCCTTGCTGGTCGTCCCTGCGGCCCATCCGGTTGTGGCCGAGGTAGCGCCAAGCGTCGTCCAGCCGCAGGCCGCTGGCGGAGCAGATCCGCCGTAGCCCGGCCTCGGTCCGGCGCTCCGCGGGCGCTACCCGCACCTGGCTCGGGGCATGCGTCCAGCCGATGTCGCAGTGGTAGTCGTCGGTCCAGAACGAGTAGTTGACGTCGCTTCCGGGAGGCAGCGCCGTCACCCGGGAGAGGTCGGGCTCCGACCACCAGCCGGGTCGCGGCGGACACCGTTGCAGCACCACGGCACGCGGGATCAGCGGTTGAGTCCACCACTCGCCCGCCTGATGAACATTGAGCTGCCAGCCGTCCGGCGCCCGCTCCTGCGGGATCGCCGGGGCACACCCGCTCGCCAGTAGCGCCGCGGCAACGATGCCGCCGACGATCTGCGGTAAGCGCTGGTTCACGAGGCCCTCCGTTGCCCAGCATGGTTCACGTCCTGGTCAGCCTAGGCCCCGGGCCGCCGTGCCGGTACTCGGTCCGGGGCCACGGTGGCAGACTCACCCCATGGCTCTCGTCGGACGGGACCGGTCGCTGCAGCAACTGGCCGACTGCGCGGCCGCGGCGGCGTCCGGGTTCGGACGCCTGGTCGTGGTCGCCGGCGAGGCCGGCGTCGGCAAGTCGACCCTGGTCGAAGCGCTCCGCGCCGAACTGGACGGCGTGCGCTGGCTGACCGGCGCCTGCGAGGCCCACTTCACCCCGCGTCCGCTCGGGCCGCTGCTGGACGTCGCGGCGGGCTTGGACGCCGAACTGACCGGGCTGCTCCGCACCGACGCCCCGCGGGTGGAAGTCTTCGCGGCGGTCGCCGGCGCGCTCGCGGGTCCGCGTCCGACCGTGCTGGTGTTCGAGGATCTGCACTGGGCCGACGAGGCGACGCTGGACCTGCTGCGTTTCCTGGCGCGCCGGGTGGGGCGGCTGAGGACGCTGATCATCGTCACCTACCGCACCGACGCCCCCGAGGGCGACGACGCCTGGCGGCCGGCCCTCGGCGAGCTGGCCCGCGAGCGGGGCACCCGGCAGATCCACCTCGATCCGCTCGATCTGGACGCCGTCCGCGAGTTGGCGACGGCGTCCGGGCTGGACCCGGTGCAGCTCTTCGAACTGACCGGTGGCAACGCCTTCTTCCTCACCGAGCTGCTCGCCGCCGGGTCGGCGGAGCTGCCGCACTCGGCACGCGACGCCGTCCTCGGCCGGGCGATGAGTTTGCCCGGGCCGTCCCGGACCGGGCTGGAGACGCTGGCCCTGATCGGCGGCCGGATCGGACCCGAGGTGGCGTTGGCGGCCGGGGTCTCCGCCGACCAGCTGGACGACGCCGTCCGGTCGGGACTGGTGCAGGCCGACGGCGCGTCCCTGCGCTTCCGGCACGAGCTGGCCCGGCTGGCAATCGACTCGGCGATCAGCCCGCACCGCCGGCTGGAACTTCACGGGCGGATCCTGGACGGGCTGCTGGCCGGCGAGTGCGAGGACACCGCCCGGCTCGCCTTCCACGCCGATCAGGCCGGACGCCGCGCCGAGGGTGCCCGGTTCGCCGCCGCGGCAGGTAGGCGGGCCGCCGGCCTGGGCGCGCACCGGGAGGCGACCGTGCAGTACCGGCGCGCGCTGCGGCTGCTGCGGGCTGAGCAGGTGGTCGAGCGGGCCGGCCTGCTGGACGCGCTGGCCACGGAGCTGACTTTCCTGGATCGCTGGGAGGAGTCTGCGGTCGAGCGACTGGCCGCGATCGAGCTCTGGCGGACGCTGGACGAGCCGCTCCGGATCGGTGAGGACCTGCGCCGGCTCGGCATCGTGATGTGGCGGCTCTGCCGCGGTGAGGAGTCCGTGCGGTACTCCGATGCGGCGGTCCGGGTGCTGGAGCCCCTCGGCGCCACCCCCGAACTCGGCTGGGCGTACGCCAACCGCTGCCCCGACGCCCGCAGTCTCGATGCCCTGGTCGAGGACGCCGATCGCGCCCGCGAGATCGCCGAATCGCTGGGCATGCTCGATCTACGCGCACAGTTGCTGCTGATCGAGTCCGAGGCCGCCTTCCGGTCGAGCGGCGATTGGGAGACGCCGTTGCGCCGAGCCCTCGAACTCACGGTCGGCGAGGGGCTCGATCACCTGGCCGGGGCCACGTACAGCACGCTCCACGAGTTCCTGGTCACCTCATTCCGGATCGTCGAAGCAGAGGCCGACTACCGGCGCGGCGTGGCATTTTGCGACGACCGTGAGCTGGCCACCTACGCCTCCTGCCTGCGCGGGCGGCGAGCGCTGGCGCTGGCCGAGCTGGGCCGCTGGGACGACGCCGTCCGACTTGCCGAGGAGGTGCTGGCCACCAATTCGTCCCCGGTCAACCAGCTGACCTCCCGGGTCGCCCTCGCGCAGGTGCGGATGCGGCGCGGGGATGAGTCCGCTGAAACGGTGCTCGACCCCGCGGTCGGCTGGGCCGACTCCCTCCGGGAGGCACCCTGGATCGTGCTGACCCGGCTGGCCAGGGTCGAACTGCTCTGGCTGGCCGGAGACGAGGCTGCCGCGTGGGCCGAGTTGGCTGTCGCAGCGGCGACCGTGGCGCCGACGTACCCGGCGGCCGGCGCCGAGGTGGAGCGCTGGCGGCGACGGCTCGACGGCAGCACCGGAACCGAGTCCGCGGCCGACTGGGACGCCCGCGGCTGCGCCTACCGGGCGGCCCTGGCACTGATCGACCAGGGCGACCCGGCGTCCCTGGGCGAGGCGCTGGCCCGGCTGGAAACGCTCGGCGCCGACGGTGCCGCGCGGCTGGCCCGGTCCCGGCTGCGCGGCCTCGGCGAGCGGGCTGCCGCGACCGGACGCCGGCCGTCCACCCGGCGGAACCCGCTCGGCCTGACCCAGCGCCAGCAGCAGATCCTGGAACTGCTCCACGCCGGCCTGACCAACAAAGAGATCGCGGGCCGGCTGTTCATCTCGGCCAAGACCGTCGACCACCATGTGTCGGCGGTGCTGGCCGCGCTCGGGGTGGCCAGTCGCCGCGAGGCCGCGTCCGTGGCCACCCCGATCGAGGCCCCCACCCGTTGAACTCCCCGGCGCCTTGGGATGGCGCTGATTGATGCGGGTTTCGCCGGTTGAGCGTGTCGAAACCCGTTGCCAGAGGGGTCTCGACACGCTCGACCGGCGATGAGCAGCACCTCCTCAACGCCCGGACGGGCTGGCGCTCGGCGAACTGCTGGCCGAGGTCGAAGGCTGCGGCTTCGGCAGATCACGACCGAACACCGGCACCCCGTCCGGACACAGCCGGACCGCCGGATTGAAGTCGGCGAACAGGCCGTTGGCGTTGTCCTTCCAGATCCACAGGTGCAGGACCCACAGCGGCAACGTCGAATGCCGGTGGTACTGCATCCCGAACAGCGTCGGCGGCTCGGTGGCGTGCCAGGCATCGATCGGCACGATGTACTCCAACGCCACCAGGCCCGCGATCTTGCCCCGGGCGTCCAGCTCGTAGACCATCGCCTCCGGATTCAGGCCGTCCACCCGATCGTCGAGCAGCTTCTGGTTGATGTAGTGCAGACCCATGCCGCCCTGCTGCGGATCCTGGAAGCAGCCCAGGGTGGTCAACGAACTCTCGTAGCCCTTGGCCCTCGCGATGCTGACGTCCTGGGCGCCCGCGGTGGCTCGTAGGACGCCCGCACGATCGGTCGCCGGCAACTCCCCCGTCGCCGGCCCGGACGGGTGATGACCGGTCCCGCTGGCGCTGGGCGTCGATGCCGGGCCGGCTGCCGAGCACCCGGCGAACAGCATCAGAGCGGCCGCCAACCCGCTCAGCAGCGGCCCGGCCCTCATCCCTGCTCCACCTGGAAGATGGTGTCGGCGACCAGGCCGTGCGCTTCCCGGTGAACTTGCGCCGCCGCCTCCGCCGACGGTGCGTCGACCAGGCAGAACACCTTGCCGGCGGCCGGATCGACCCAGTAGTTCAAGTAGTCGACGCCGTGCCGCTGCTGAACCTCGAGGTCTTTGCGATGGGCCTCGGCGACCGCGTCTGCGGTCACCCCGGGCAGGTCGTGGGTGTCCATGAAGAGTGCCATTTCCGTCTCCTTCGTTTCGTCGCTCAATGGCATCTCCGACGCTAGGCAGAACCCACGTCACGGAAATCGGGAAAGGTTCCCTATCCGGCGTCGGCGACTTCCCTATCCGGTGTACACGCAATCGAGCCGAATCTCCGCAGGTGTCCCGTGCGTAGACTCCGACCATGCGGATTCGGTACACCCCCTCATCGACCGCCCTGCGCACCACCGCCAACCCGTCCGGGACGAACCGATGAACCGGTCGACGCCGGCGCAGATCTTCCACCGGCTTAGTACCTCCGCTCCCCCGATCCCCTCCGGACGGCTGGGTGGACGCGCGGTCGTCCTCGGCGGCAGCATCGCCGGGTTGCTGGCGGCCCGGGTCCTGACCGACCACTTCGACGATGTCGTGATCGTCGAACCCGACTCGCTGACCGACGACGCGGCACCCCGGCACGGTGTTCCGCAGGCCCGCCAGGTGCACTCGCTGCTGCCGGCCGGACGCGTCCAACTGGACCGCTGGTACGCAGGCTTCTCCGAAGAACTGCTCGCCGGCGGCGCCGGCCTGGCCACCGCGCAGAACACCCGCGTCTACTACAACGACCGGCTCAAGGTCGCCGTGCCCGGCGCCGAGATGGTGATGAGCACCCGGCCGTTCCTGGAGTCCGTGCTGCGCCGCCGCGCCCTCGCGTTGCCGGACGTGAGCGTCGTCCGCAGCCGCGCGACCGCCCTCGAGATCACCGGCCAGGCGGTTACCGGCGTCCGGCTCGACGGCGACGACCGGTTGGCGGCCGACCTGGTCGTCGACGCCACCGGACGCTCCAGCCGGATCGGTCGCTGGCTCGAAGAGGCCGGCTGGCCGGCACCGCCGCTGGAGCGGATGCGGGTCGACATCAACTACACCACCGCCCTGTTCCACCGGGACGTGGCCGATCCCGAAGTCGCCTTCTGCTTCGCGACCTGGGGAGTCGGCCGGACGCCGCCCGGTGTGGCGCCGTCGGTCATCGACGCCGTGGAAGGCGACCGTTGGATCGTCATGATGGGCGGATTCGGCGCCGACAAGCCCGGACGCACCCCGGAGGATCTGCGGACGATCTGCGCCAAGCTGCCACCGCCGTTCCCGCAGGCGTCGGCCGGTGAGTTGCTCGAGCCCATTGTCGGCTACACCCAGGCGGACAGCCGGCGCCGCGACTTCCGTGCGGTCAGCCGTTTTCCCGCCCGGCTCGTCGTGGTCGGGGACGCCGTCGCGTCCTTCAACCCGATCTACGGTCAAGGGATGAGTTCAGCGGCGCTGCACGCCTCCTGCCTGTCGGAGTACCTGACCTCCAGGCCCGACCTCGACCGGCCGGCGCGAACCTTCTTCGACCTGCAACGCGTCATTGTGGACGCCGCGTGGCAGACCTCAGCCGGCCCGGACCTCGCCCTTCCTCATGTGGAGTCTCGGGACACCCTGATGTCACGAATCGGCGGCGCCTACGCGTCGATGCTGATCGACGGGACCATCACTGACGTGAAGCTGGCTCGCAGATTCTCCGACGTGACTTTCATGCAGGCCCATCCGAGCACGCTGCTGGATCCAGCAGTCGCGGCCAGAACCCTGGCCCTCGCCGCCAAGCGGCTGATACGACCGCACCGGCAGGGTCTAGGGGTGCGCTGATCAGTGCCTGGGTTTCGCCGATCGAGCGCGCCGAAACCATTAGCCGGAGAGGTCTCGACAAGCTCGACCAACGATGATCAGCACTTCCTTTAGCCCAGGTCGAGCGCTGTGCTCAACACGGCCAGATGGCGCTGACCCGCACAGAGTGTCAGAGCGGCCGCGTACTGTCTCAGCGTGCCGATCGCTCCGTCCCCCCATGCAGGCATGGGTGCCGTCCCGCATCACGGCGGAGTTACCTTCCGGGTCTGGGCGCCGAACGCCCGCACGGTGCACGTGGCGGGCGACTTCAGTGGCTGGGACGCCGCCGGCCGCGTCCCGCTGGCTCCCGACCATGCCCGGTCGGGCACCTGGTCGGCCTTCGTGCCGCAGGCCCGGAGCGGCTCGCAGTACAAATTCCTGATCCGCCGCGGTGGACCGTACCGGTGGCGAATCGACCCGTTCGCCCGTGAAGTCACCCACAGCCGCGGCAACGCGGTGGTGTTCGACCCCGCCGCCATCGACTGGGGCGAAAAGCCCTTCACCATGCCGGGTTGGGACGAACTCGTCCTCTACGAGCTCCATGTGGGTACCTTCGCCGCCGACGGGGACCGGCCCGGCACCTTCGACACCGCGATCGGCCGGCTCGACCACCTGGCGTGGCTCGGCGTCAACGCCGTGGAGGTGATGCCGCCGTTCAGCTTCGCCGGGCCGCGCAGCTGGGGATACAACCCGTCCCACCTGTTCACCATCGACACCAGCTACGGCGGTCCGCTGGCGTTCGCCCGCTTCGTCCGGGCCGCCCATGAGCGCGGTATCGCGGTCATCCTGGACGTGGTGCAGAACCATCTCGGCCCGACCGACCTCGACCTGTGGCGCTTCGACGGCAGCTACCGCCGCGGCTACGGCGGGCAGTACTTCTACAACGACCGTCGGGCACTCACCCCCTGGGGGGCCACCCGTCCCAACTACGACCGCAAGCAGGTCCGCAACTTCCTGCGCGACTCGGCGGTGATGTGGCTGGAGCAGTTCCGGGTCGACGGCCTGCGCTTCGACGGCACCAACTACATCCGGTCCCGCTGGGGCAACATCCATCACCCCCGGGAGCGGATCGGCGGCGGCCACCGCCACCTGGCCGCGATGACCGCCGACCTCCGCGTGCGGCAGCCCTGGAAACTGCTCATCGCCGAGGACATGCAACGCGATCCGCTGGTCACCACGCCACCCGAGCACGGTGGGCTCGGCTTCCACTCCCAATGGGACGCCGACTTCGTGCACCCCGTCCGGCGTGCCCTGGAAACGCCCTGGGACGCCGACCGGGACACCACGGCAGTGGCCCGCGCGGTCACCGGTCACTACCTGCGCGCCGCACACGAGCGGGTCATCTTCACCGAATCCCACGACGAGGTAGCCAACGGCCGATCGCGACTCCCCGAGACGATCAACCCGGGCGCCGCCGACTCCTGGCCGGCCCGGAAGCGCGCGGCGCTCGGTCTCGCGCTGGTGCTCACCTCGGCCGGCATGCCGCTGCTCTTCCAGGGCCAGGAGTTCTGCGAAGACCGATGGTTCGACGACCGTGTCCCGCTGTCCTGGGACAAGACCCATCGGCATTCGGGCTTCCTGCACCTGGCCAGGCAGTTCATCCGCCTGCGCCGAGACCTCGACGGCACCACCGCCGGGCTGCGTGGACCGCACACTGCACTGCTGCGGGTCGACGATCAGCGCAAAGTGCTGGTCTATCACCGCTGGTGGCAAGGCGGTCCCGGCGACGACGTCATCGTCGCTGTCAACCTTTCGACGCAGGTGATCGACGGCTACCGCGTCGGCTTGCCGCGAGCCGGCACCTGGCAGTTGCGATGCAACAGCGACGCCCCGGTGTTCGGCCACGACTTCGGTGCAACCCACGCCACCGACCTGGACGCCGCACCCATCCCGTGGGACCACCAACAAGCCTCGGCCGAGCTCAGCATCGGTCCCTACACCGCGCTGGTCTACTCCCAGGACGATTAGGGACCGAATCAAGGCGACCCCCCGCGGGTTGAGCTTGTCGAAACCCCTCACCGGGACGCACAGGTTCCGGCCTCGACAAGCTCGACCACGATGGGCACTTCCGCCGGGCCGCGCCCGATCAATTGTGCTTGCGAGCGAGCCCGCGCAGGCGATCTGAGCGATGGCACGACGATGCATCCGATTTCATTGCGGAGAAGAAATACCGATTTCCGCGCTGGATACCAACTCAATCGTTTCAGTTCGCCCTTTTCGCGCATCGAGCGCGGAAATCGGTACTCAGGGAGGCTGACAGTGCTCCGGGGCTCCGCCGCCAATGGGTGGGTCCCATAGCGGCCGCTCGACGCCTACTCTGGGAGCGAGTCTGCCGTCCGAGACATCGATCGCACGAGGGAGGGCGCGCCATGGCGGGAGCCCAGCACGCTTCAGTGACGGGGATGGACGAGCGTACGCTCGGCCGGATCGACCTGATCCTGTTCGACGCCGACTACCGGGACGCGAAAGCTGCGGTTGAGGACTCATGGCGGGTCGCCGTGATGGCATCCGACCCTCGGGTCCGGGTAGCCCACGAACGCGCCCGTGCCGCTGCTGTGGGAGCGGCGAACGAACGCCGCGACCCCGGTGGCCCACGCGTGGCCACCTCGACGACGCTGCATCGCGTAGCACTCGGAGTCGCCCTCTTCGCCGGAGTGATGGCGGTAGCTCTACTGACCACGCCGCGCACCAGCACGCTCGCCCTGCACGATGCGATCCTGCCGGCCGGACTGCTCGCCGTCGTCGCGGTGGCGCTGCTGTGCTGGCTCGAACCGCGCCGCGCCAACGGATCGCTCTGGGGATCCCGCGTGCCGGCCGTGATCCACCTCGGCTTCAGTGTCATCTGGATGCTGGGCGCCGCGGCAGTCGTCGCATTCCGATGGGGTGAGATCGGCACGTTTGCCGCGTTTCCGGCCATTTCCGGGCTCACCCTGCTCGGAGGCGCCGGCCTGGCCGCGCTCATCCTGTCCGGGTTCGCGCACCACGCCGACCGCTCCGGCCATCAGAGCGGCATCGCCCGGGTCACCGGCGGCCTTATCGACCCTCGGGACACCCCTGAGGTCTTCGATGCGCTCGACCAGTGGTGGTCGACGGTTGGGCCAGCCGCCATCCAGCACGCCCCGACCCGCGTCCGGGCTGTGCGGCGCGAGGTGCTCGCCCGGCTACGAGCGGGGATGCTGATCACCGAAGGCGAGGAGCGCGTGGCCTGCCGAGCTCTCGAACCCGAGGAGTGGACCGAGCGCCGCCGATAGCTGATGGCCATGCGCACCGTTCCAACGCTGAAGCCGGTTACCGACGCCCGGAAGCCCCTTGGTCGCGATCGGTGGCCAACTGAGGACGCCTGCTGCTCCCTCGCAGCGACCACCGTTCAGTCCGGGCGGAGAAGCGCATCTAGTCGCCTGGCGAACTCCGGTGCGCCCGCGGTGGCGATCTTGTCTGCCAACTGCAGTGCGGTGACCGGAGGATTCCTCTTCCTGGCCGCGGCACGGGTGAACGATTCGATGACGCTGCCACGCCGGTGCTTGATCAGGTCAACCAGGAACTCATCCGAGGTCATCACCTGGACGCCGGCCGCGACCACCCGCTCAGCGCGCAGGTGCTTCAGGTTGCGCGTGAGCAGGACGTCCACGTCGCCATAGATCGCTGCAGCCGCGTGGACTCTGTCGTCAGGGTCCTTCGACAGGTCATCGGTGACCTTGCCACGGTAGAGGGTCGGGTCGATGCGGTATCGCCCGAAGTAGTGGCGCACGGCGGCACTGACTGATGCAGCCGAGGCGGGGGTGCGCCGGCCTTGACGGACGATGACCGTCTCCCATTCGGCAAGAATCTCGTCGGTCCATACCCAGGTGAACAGTAGGTCCTCGGCGAGCGTGAGCAACACGTCCATGACCGTAAAGGGGAATAGCTCGCTGGTGTCAATGAAAACCCGCGGGATACGGGCCACCTGACTATTCCGCAAGAGCGGCGCGGATCGCCTCCACGCCGGCCCGTCGGCGGTCGCGTTCTGCGGCGATATCGACGGCATCCTGCACGCGGATCCGGCGGTGGCGGCTGCCGGGCAGCCGGCGGAAGGCGAGCACGCCGTCTTCGCAGAGCCGATCGACGAACTGGCGCGTCACCCCGAGAATCTCAGCAGCCTCTGCAGGGGTGACCTCGTCTTCAGCACGCAGCACCAGAACCCGCGCGCCATGGGCAACATCGTCGAGCATCGCGCGCACGGCGGCCTCGACCGGACTGGTACCCACAAGCCGGTCGGCCAGGTTCCTTGCATCGGCCCGTACTGCGGGATCGAGGGGATCGAGCGTCGTTTCGAGAGCATGTGCCGCCATGCCTCCATGCTACGCAAATCTGCAATAACAGCAACACGATCCCGCGAACTCCTGGCGGTCCACGGGTGACCGGGCATCGGTGACTATTGGCCTGCACCCGGGACGCGCAGAGTCCCCCACCGCCAGTCCGCGACCAGCCGGTGAGCGATGGACGCCTCACTGGGCAGTCCGACTTCGCCGGCATCGACCGCCGCGGTGAGTTCGTCCCGGGTGAACCAGCGGGCAGATTCGATCTCGACGCCGTCCACCTGGATCTCGGTGTCGACCGCCCAGGCGACGAAGCCGAGCATCAACGAGCGCGGGAACGGCCACGGTTGGCTCGCGACATACCGCACCGCGGACAGCCGCAGCCCGGTCTCCTCGCCGACCTCGCGGTGCACCGCCTGTTCCAGCGACTCCCCCGCGGACACAAAGCCGGCCAGCACCGACATCCGTCCCGCGGGCCACACCGCTTGATGACCGAGCAGCAGCCGGTCGTCGGCGTCCAGGACGGCGACGATGATCGCCGGATCGCTGCGCGGGAAGCGGTCCCGTCCGCAGGAGGGGCAGTGCCGGACCATGCCGCCGGCCGTCACCAGCGTCAACGCTCCGCACAGCCCGCAGTGCGGCGACGTCCGGTGCCATTGGACGAGCGCCACGGCGGCGACCACCAACTCACGGTCGGCGTCGGCGAGCACCGGCATCAGCTCGCGCAGGCCGGCGCCGTTCTCCACTTCCGCGGACTCCACGAACACCGGACGTCCCGCCGACAGGCCGAGCAGATAGTGCCGCTGCGGGTCGTATTTACCGTCGGGACGCACCTCGGCGATCGCCAGGTCGGCGCCGACGCCCACTCGGCCCGAGACGTCCACGCTGAGCAGCAGAGCCGAGGGATCCGCCCAACTGGCAGTGATCCAGTCCGCGTCCAGCCGCTTGCTCTCGCATCGATCCAGGTGTCCGGGCCCGCTCCATGCATCCACGGAGTCAACCTACGACCTCGAGCCGGCCAGGCCTCGACAAGCTCGACCAACGGCACCCGGCCGGGTCTCGACAAGCTCGACCAACGGCAGGCCACCAGTATCGGCAGGCTCCGTCAACGGCGAGCAACCCGATTCGACCGACTCGCCCGCCGGCGGACGTCAGCCGAACCGGCGCACCGCGTCCGCCCAGGCCGACTCCGGCGGCAGGGTCGGGGTCACCAGCCGGTCGCGCAGGATGTCGAAGAAGCCGACCTGGACCCGCTCGACCGGAACGCCGACGAGGTCCGCCCAGGCCTGCCGGTAGATCGCCAGCTGCACCGGGTCGGCCCGCTCCACGTCCCCGGTCTTCCAGTCGACGACCAGGTATCCGTCGCCGGCGGCGAAGACGGCATCGATCCGGCCGCGGACGATGGTGCCGCCGACCAGCATGCTGAACGGCACCTCCACCGCCAGCGGACGCCGCGCCGCGAACTGCCCGCGCTCGAACGCGGCACTCAACTTCGCGAAGTACGGGTCATCGGGCGGCTCGTGGCCGGGATCCACGTCGAAGACCGGCGTCAGTGAGAACCGGTCCTCGAGCCAGCGGTGGAACCTCGTGCCCAGCCGCTGCGCGGCCACCGGGCGCTGCGGCATCGGACGGCTCGCGTCGGTGACGAACTCGTCCGGGTCGCGGGCCAGCTGCACCAGCCCAGTCACCGACAGATACTCCGGACGGCCCGGCGCCACCTCTTCGACCGCTGCCAGCGCCAGGGCGGCCAGATCGGCGTCCCACTGATCGACCTCGGCCTGCTCTTCGGCGGTCAGCCCGACCGGCTCCAGCGGCACCAGCACAGCGGACGCCGCCTCGACGTCGGCGGCCAGCCGCTGCCGCCGCTGCCGTGCCTCCGGGTCTCCGATCACCGGCCACTCCAACGCAGCGCCGGAACCGGCCAGCGGATTGTCCCCGACTGCCGGCGGCGCCTCGCGCAGCACCACCCCATGCTGTTCGATGGCGCGCAGATAGGGCGAGGGACGCCGCGGCTTGATCAGCTCGCCCTCCCAGGAGTGGGTGGTCGCCACCAGCAACTGCTTCGCCCGGGTGACCGCCACATAGGCGAGCCGATCCTCGGCATGCCGCGCCTGCGTCTTCAACGCCGCGGCATACTCCTTGAACGCGGCATCGGAGGCGTCCGCCAACTGCGGGATCGCCGACGCGTCTCCCCGCAGCTCAGCAGGCAGGACGGCGGCATTGGTCACCCAGTTCTCGGTCACCCGGTCGTTGGGGAACACCCCCTCCGCCATGCCCGGCAGGAACACCACTTCCCACTCCAGGCCTTTCGCCTTGTGCACGGTGAGCAGCTTCACCGAGTCTGCATCGCTGGCCACCGCCTGGTCGAGCCCGACGCCGTGGTTGCGTTCGGCGTCCAGGTAGGCGAGCAGCCCGCCCAGGGACGCCTCGCCGTCCACATCGCAGTAGGCGGCGACCGCATCGCTGAAGGCACCCAGCTGGGCGTTGGACGTTCCGGACGCCGCCAGCTCACCCTCCACCCCGAGGGTGTGGATCACCCGGCGCACCAGGTCGAGCACCGGCTCGCCGGCATGTTGCCGCAACCCCGCCAACTCGGCGCCGATCACGGCGAACCGGCGCCGGGCCTGCGGGCTGTAATGCAACTCGCCCGGATCGTGCAACGCCTCCAACAGACTCGGCACGGTGACCCCTTCGGTGCGCGCCAGCGCCCGGCCGAGGTCGTCCACCAGATCGCCGTCCCGCGGGCCCTCCACCGCCGCCAGTTCGGTCGCCCGGCGTCCGAGCAGGGCCAGATCGGCGATGCCGATCGCCCATCGCGCCGACGTCAGCAGCCGGATCGCCGCCGGATTGGCGCTGACGTCGTCGAGCAGTGCGAGCACCGAGCAGACCTCGACGATCTCGGGCAACTCCAACAGTCCACCGAGCCCGACGATCTCGACCGGAACATCGCGCGCCAGCAGGTCGGCGTAGAGCGCGGGAATCTGCGCGTTGCGGCGGACCAGCACCGCCAGATCCGACCACAGCGCCACCCGCCCGGTGCCGTGCAGCGCGGCGATCCGCTCGCCGATGAAGCCGACCTCCTCGGGCCAGGTGTCGAAGCCGGCCACCTCTACCCGGCCCGGCGGGGTGCCCTCCGGCGCGGTCAGCTCCAGGGCCGCGGCACCACCCCCCATCGCCGGATCGTGATGCAGCCCGGACGCCAACACGTTCGCCACCGCCAGGATCGTCGGGCCGGATCGCCGGTTCACGGTCAACGCGAACGACGGCGCCGCGGTTCCGCGCGCGGTCGGGAAATCGTCGGCGAACTGCAGAATGTTGCTGGCCGCCGCCCCGCGCCAGCCGTAGATCGCCTGATGCGGATCGCCGACCGCGGTCACCGGGTGACCTCGCCCGGACGCCTCATCGTCGCCGGAGAACAGGGCGCGCAGCATCGCCGCCTGCGCCGAGGAGGTGTCCTGGTACTCGTCGAGCAGCACCACCCGGAACTGGCGGCGCAACAGCTCGGACACCGCCGGCACCCGGCGGGCCAGTTCGGCGGCCACCGCCATCTGGTCGGCGAACTCGACGTAGCCGAGGCTTCGTTTCAGGTCGGCGTAGGCGGTGGTCAGGCCGAGCAGTTCGAGGCGTTGCTCGGTGATCGCCCGGGCCGTCCGCACCGAGGCGTACTCGCGCCGGTACCGGTTCAGCGGCGCCTCGGCCAGCGCCGTGCGGAACTCACGAGCGTGCGCACCGACCTCGGCGGCAGTCACCAGATGCGAGGTCAGGTCGGAGTCGAGCTTCAGCAGGCGCTCGGTCAGCGTCACCGGGGCGTAGGCGGCAAGCTGCTCGAACGGGCCGGCGGCGTTGGTCACCACCCGGGCAGCCAGCCGGTAGCGGGACGCGCCGGTGATCATCACCGGATCGCTCTCCACCCCGATCCGCAACCCGTGTTCGGCGACCAGCCGGGCGGCGAACGCGTCGTAGGTGAGCACCAGTTGCTCGCCGGCCTCGTCCACTCCGCTGTCGTCGATCACGCCGGCCCGCTGCAGAGCCGTCCGGACCCGCGCCGACAGCTCCGCCGCCGCCTTGCGGGTGAAGGTCAGGCCCAGCACCTGCTCGGGCGCCAGCTGGCCGCTGCCGACCAGCCACACCACCCGGGCCGCCATCACCGTGGTCTTTCCCGAGCCGGCGCCGGCGATGATCACCCCCGGCTCGAGCGGCGCGGTGATCGCCGCCAGCTGCTGCTCGGAGAACGGCAGGCCCAACACCTCGCACAGCTGCTCGGGCGTCCGCAGCGCCCCCGTCATGCCACCACCTGCCGGCCGGCCGGCTTGGCGGGGCAACTGGCCGCGAACGGACACCACGTGCATCCCGGCCCGGGAGTCGCCGGATAGCGACCCTCGCGAACCAGGGTCACGGCGCGGGACAGCCGCTGATGCACCCAGGTGGGGTGCTCGGCGTCGTCGTCGGCCAGGTGCGGACGCTCGGACAGCGCGGCCTGGTGCAGTTCCTTCGGATAGTCGTCCAGATCGCTGCCGCCGGGCACCCGCAGGTACACCAGGCTGCCGCCGGCGCTGGTCGCGCCGGGGCCGGCCAGCCGCTCGAAGCCGCCGGCCTCGATCGCCAGCTGGTACACCCCCAGCTGCTCGTGGGACGCGGTGGCGTCGACGGTCGGCGCCCGCTTCCCGGTCTTGAAGTCGACCACCCGCAGCCGTCCGTCACCGGCTCGCTCCAGCCGGTCGACGGTGCCGATCAGCCGCACGTGATCGCCGGCCACATTGATCTCGACGTCGAAGTCGACCTCGACGCCGAGCACCTCGGTGCCCGCATTGGCGTCGGACCAGTTCAGGAACCGGGTCAGGGCGGCTTCGGCCTGGTCGCGTTCGGTGACCGACAACCAGGCGGTGGCGAACGGCAACTCGTCCCAGACCTCGTCGAGCCTGGCGGTCAGTTCGTCGAAGCCCAGCCCGGAGTTGCGGGCGTGTTCGGCCAGCACGTGGATGACCGAGCCCAGACTGGTGGCGGCGGTGCGTGGCGGGTCGGCTTTCACCTGGCGGGTCAGGTAGTGCTGCCGCGGACAGGTGAGCAGCCCGGTCAGCATCGACGGGCTGATCCGCAGCGGCCCGCTCGACTGCAGCGGGCGTCCGCTGGGCTCCAGCACCCCCCACCAGCTCGACGGACGCGCCTGCGGGGCGAGCGGACGGCCACGGCCGTCGGTGAGCGCGGCCAGCCGGGCCAGCCGACCGGCGGCCGCCTCACGCAGGGCGGCGGAAGACGCCGGGTCTGCGGCCCGCTGACGCAGCCCGGCGACCAGCGCCGGCAGGGTCAGCGGCCGGGCGCTGGGCCGGAACTCCTCAGCCGGGACGCCCAACTCGGCCAGGAACCGGGACGGCTGGTTCGCTTCGCCGTCGGATCCCTGGACGGCGGTGACGATCAGCCGCCGGCTGGCCCGGCTACAGGCCACGTGGAACAGCCGGCGCTCGTCGGCCACCCCTTCGCGCAGATCGGGACGCCCGACCAGCCCGTCGCTGACCAGTTCGGACGGCTCCAGGATCGCCGCACCCTGCCCCGGCGCCGGCCACAGGCCCTCCTGGACGCCGGCAACCACTACCAGCGGCCACTCCAGGCCCTTCGCCCGGTGCGCCGTCAGCAACCGGACGCCGCGGCCTCGGACCTCGGCCTCGCGGGTGGTGTCGGCCGGGATCTCCTGCGCCGCCACCTCGGCCAGGAAGCCGCGAACCCCGCCCGGCCCGGACGGCTGCTCACTCGCTTCGGCGGACGCGAACAGCGCGATCACGGCATCCAGGTCACGGTCGGCCCGGCGTCCGCCCTCGCCGCCGGCCAGGCTGACCGCGCGCAGCCGCTGCGGCCACTCGGTGCCCGACCACAACGTCCACAGCACCTCGGCTGCCCCGCTGCCCGGCCTGGCGAGCACCTCGCGAGCGTGGGTCAAGAGCTCGGCGAGGCGGCCCACGGCCCCTACCTCAGCCGTCTCCGGGAGCGCCGTCAGCCGCGTCGGATCGGCCAGTGCGTCAGCGATGAGCTGCCCGGGACTGCGGGCGATCAGCGCCGACCCGGTCTCATTCCGTTCCGCCTCGAGCAGCACCCGGCCCAGGGTGCGCAAGCCGACCGCGTCCAGGCCGGCCAGCGGCGAGGTGAGCAGCCGCTTGGCCTCGTCGGCGTCCAGCTGGCCACCGCGCAGCATCACCTCCACGGCCAGCAGCAACGGCCGGACGGCCTGCTCCGAGGACAGCGGGATCTCGTCGCCGGCCACCTCGACCGGGATGCCGGCCGCCACCAGCGCCCGCGCGATCGGGGCGATCTGACGACGCCCCGAACGGACCACCACCGCGATGTCGGCGTGCCGGAAGCCCTCGTCGAGATGTGCTCGCCTCAGTTCCTCGGCGATCAGCTGCGCCTGCTCGGACTCCGACGCGCACACGAACGTGCGCACCTCGGCTCCAGGTGCCGGCCCGCGCTCGGCCTCTGGCCGCAGCACCGCCGCCGCGGCGTCACTCAGCACCGGCAACGGCAGCCGGCGCGCCACCCGTCGCCAGGCGGCCGCGACCGCCGGGCCACCCCGGTACACCGTGTCGAGCGCGATCACCGGCGCCGGCCCGTCGGGGGCCGACCCGAACGTCTCGGCGAAGTCCGCCAGCCCGCGCGGGTGCGCGCCGCGGAACCGGAACACCACCTGGTCGGGGTCGCCGACCGCGAGGATTGGTCCGCCGGCGCCGACCAGGGCGCGCAGCAGCCCGATCTGGGCGGGGTCGAGTTCGCCGTACTCGTCGACGATCACCCGGGAGATCTCGCCCCGCACCGATGCCGCCAGTTGCTCGTCGGTGAGCACGATCCGCGCCCGGTGCACCAACTCTGCATAGTCGAGGCTGCCCTCGTGATCGAGGACGTCGAGGTATTCGGCGAAGAACCGGCCTGCGCTCACCCACTCGGGGCGGCCCGCTTCCCGCCCGGCGGCCACCACGTCGTCGGGATCGAGCCCGAGTTGCCGGACCCGGGCGATCACCGCACGCACCTGCCGGGCGAAGGCCCGGGTGCCCACCGCCTGGTGGATCTCGGACGGCCAGGCGGCCACGCCGCGTCCGGCCAGCAGCTCGCGCACCCGGAACTCCTGCTCGGGGGCGGTGAGCAACCGGGGTTCCGCCGCTCCCGGGACCGCCGCCCGGCGCAGCAACCACAGGCAGAAGGCGTGCACGGTGGTCACCCAGGGCGGGCTGACCGTCCGGTTCATCGCCCGCGCGACCTGGTTGCGCAGCTGGCTCGCGGCGCGCCGTCCGAAGGTCAACACCAGCGGCTGCGGTTCCCCGGGACCCCGACCGGCGAGATCGAGCGCGGCAGCCGCGGCGACCACCGTGGACTTACCCGACCCGGGCGGACCGACCACCAGCACCGGCGACCGCCGATGCGCTTCGACGGCTGCCCGCTGCGCCGCGCTCAACGCCACCGGCATGGCTGCTCCGACCGACTCCATGCGAGCAATCGAATCACTTGCCACCGACATTTCCCGGACGGCGACACGCGCCGGCAGCCGTCCACTCGCGAGTGACACGCGCGGGCGGATGTGAGAGTGTTGCTGGCGCTGCCGCGAGGGCGACCGCACTGGTCGTCTGGGACAGCTCGTTCGGCAGTGGCCGTCGGCAACGACGGTCGTAACAACTGAAGGAGAAGTACATGGCGCAGGGGACCGTCAAGTGGTTCAGTGCCGAGAAGGGCTACGGCTTCATCGAGGTCGAGGGTGGCACCCAGGACGTCTTCGTCCACCACACCGCAATCGACATCCAGGGTTTCCGTACTCTCAACGAAGGCCAGAAGGTGGAGTTCGAGATCACCTCCGGTCCGAAGGGTCCGCAGGCAGATCGGGTTCGGCCGCTCTGACCTCGTACTCGGATCCATCGCGATTCCGCGGGCCTCACTCCTTGGAGTGAGGCCCGCTTCACTATCCGGGGGCAGGCTCGTGCCACACGTTCCAGGGTTGTCCCGGACACCGTCCCGACTGCCGTTGTCGCCGCCGCCCGCTAGATTGGGCGGGAAGCAAACCCGCCCGTTTCGAGAGGCATCCATGAGTTCCAGTTCCCCCGCCGGCGGCGCCGCCGCGATGCCGCTGCAGCCTCCGGCGACGCTGACCCTGACCGTCCCCGAGACCCCGGCGGTGGTCACCCAGACCCAGGCCCCCGCGATGGCGCCCCAGGTCGAGACCAGCCAGGTCCCGGTCCTGGACGCGAAGGTGGACGAGTTCCTCCGGGCGCTCGGTTCCGCGGAGGAGAAGTCCCCCACCTTCTCGGCTCAGGCCGACGCGGTCCGCAGCATGGGCGACGCCGACATCCGCAAGGCCGCCGAGACGTCCAACCGGCTGCTCAACGCGCCGGTGCGCGCGCTGAAGGAGGGCGGCCTCTCCGAGGGTTCCAAGGTCGGCCAGACCCTGCTCCAGCTGCGCCGCACCGTCGAGGACCTCGACCCGGGCAAGGCCCGCGGGCCGAAGAAGTTTCTCGGCATGATCCCGTTCGGCGACCAGGTCACCGACTACTTCCGGCGCTACCAGAGCTCGCAGCAGCAGCTCAACGGCATCCTGCACGCGCTGCGCAGCGGCCAGGACGAGCTGACCAAGGACAACGTCGCGCTCAACATGGAGAAGCAGAACCTGTGGACGGTGATGGGACGGCTGAACCAGTACGTCTACATCGCCGAGCGGCTGGACGCCCGGCTGTCCGCCCAGGTCGCCGAACTGCAGATGTCCGACCCCGACAAGGCCAAGGCGCTGAGCCAGGACGTGCTGTTCTACGTGCGGCAGAAGCATCAGGACCTGCTCACCCAGCTCGCGGTGTCGATCCAGAGCTACCTGGCGATCGACATCATCATCAAGAACAACATCGAGCTGATCAAGGGCGTCGACCGGGCGTCCACCACGACCATCTCGGCGCTCCGGACGGCGGTGATCGTCGCGCAGGCGCTGGGCAACCAGAAGCTGGTGCTCGACCAGATCACGGCGCTCAACACGACCACCTCGCAGATGATCCAGCGCACCTCCGAGATGCTCAAAGAGAACTCCGCCCGGATCCAAGAGCAGGCGGCGTCCTCGACCATCGGCCTGGAGCAGTTGCAGGCCGCCTTCGCGAACATCTACTCCACGATGGACTCGATCGACGAGTTCAAGGCCCGCGCGCTCGACACCATGGCACAGACCATCGGTGTGCTCGAGGGCGAGGTGATCAAGTCCAAGGAGTACTTGGAGCGGGTCGCCCACCAGGACTCGCGGTCCCAGTCGATGCCGCAGATCAACCTCTGATCCGCGAGCCGTAGCCGAACAATGGGTTTCTGGGATTGGCTGAGCGGTCGGGACGCCACACCGCCGGCACCCGCCGTACCCGAGGTCGACCCGGCACCCACCGAGGTCGACATCCTGGCCTCCCTGGACGGCGTGGAGCAGCTGATCGCGTCCGGGACGCTGCCGGCGGTCGTCCGCTCGCGGGCGTCCCGGGTGACCAAGCTGGTGCGCCAGACCCTGCCCCGGCTGGACTCGCTGGGGCTCGGCAGCTACGACAGCTATTCGGTGGTTGCCACCGCGACCGACTACCTGCCCGAAGCGATCGGGGCCTACCTGCGGCTGCCCCGGGACTGGGCCGACAGCCGTCCGGTGGAGAACGGCAAGACCCCGCTGCTGCTGCTGATCGACCAGCTCGACCTGCTGGGGGCGACGATGGAGAAGATCTACGACGCCGCCAACTCCACCGACGCGGCTGCCCTGATCACCCACGGCCGCTTCCTGCGGGAACGGTTCGGCCACTCCCCCAGCACCGAGCTGGGCGTCCCGCCGCCGGCACCGTCGGCCCCGCCGGCGTCCTCCGCGCCGCCCACCCAGTCCCGCGACCCCTTCGACCTGGAGCGCCCGTGAGCACACCCGACCTGGCCAGCACCCTGGACGCCCTCGCCGCGGTCGCGGCGAGCGCCGGGCTGGACGCCGACGCCGCCCGCACCGAGGGCGAGCAGCTCGCGGCGACCGTCGCCGAATCCGCGGTGGGCTCGTTCGTGGACTGGTGCACCGGCACCAATCGCGCGATCAGCGCCCAGGTGTTCATGGACGCCGCGCTGAAGGGACGGCGCTACCGTGCCTCGGCGACGCCGCTCGTCGCGCAGCTGCACAACGCGCGTTCGGGGCAGGCGATGCCGTACGCGAAGGCGCTGGCCGAGGTGGCGTCCGCGGCGGCGCTGCTGGGTACGCCGACCCCGTCGAGCATCGGCGCGGCCCAGGGCGCGGCGAGCATCCAGCTGAACGCGGCCCAGGGCCTGGGCTCCCAGCTGCCCGCTGTGACGCCGAGGAGTGGCTCGGACGCCGAGTTCGTCCGGCAGGCACCGCAGATCCTGTCCAGCGTGCTCGAACGGATGCAGGCCAGCCAGTCCCGGCTGCTCGACCTGCGGCAGCTCGATCCGTTCGGGGCCGGCGCGTTTCCAGGTTTGGGGAACACGGCGCCGGGTTCGGGTCAGCCGGGTCTCGGCACGGTCGACCCGCGGGCCGGCGATCAGCAGGGTCTCGGCACGATCGACCAACCGGGTCTCGACAAGCTCGACCAACTCCAGGCCGCGCCCGCGCCTGAGCCAGAACCCGAAGAGCCGGCCGAGCCGGAACGGTCGCTGGAAGAGCTGCTCGCCGAGCTGGACTCGCTGGTCGGGCTGACCACGGTGAAGGCCGAGATCCACCGGCAGACCGCCGTGCTCAAGGTGGACGCCCTGCGCGCCAAGGCCGGCCTGAAGAGCCCGACCATCACCCGGCACCTGGTCTTCGTCGGCAACCCCGGCACCGGGAAGACCACGGTGGCCCGGCTGGTGGCCGGCATCTACCGCGCGGTCGGCCTGCTGTCGAAGGGCCAACTGGTCGAGGTGGACCGCTCCGAACTGGTGGCCGGCTATCTCGGCCAGACCGCGATGAAGACCGCCGAGGTGGTCGCCAAGGCCGAGGGTGGGGTGCTGTTCATCGACGAGGCGTACAGCCTGAACGGCGACCAGTACGGCGAAGAGGCGATCAACACCCTGGTCAAAGAGATGGAGGACAAGCGCAACGACCTGGTGGTGATCGTTGCCGGCTACCCGCTGCCGATGCAGGTCTTCATCGCCCAGAACCCGGGCCTGGCCAGCCGGTTCCGGACCACCATCGGGTTCGACGACTACACCGACGGCGAACTGGAACAGATCTTCACCGGCATGGTCGACCGGGCCGACTACGACCTCGGCGAGGGTCTGCCTGGAGGCGTTCCGGAAGCTCCTGGCCGGCCAGGTCCGCGACGACACCTTCGGCAACGGACGGTTCGCCCGCAACGTCCTCGAAGCGGCGGTCGGCAAGCACGCCTGGCGGCTGCGGGACGCCACCGAGCCGACCCTGGACCAGCTGCGCAGCCTGCTGCCCGAAGATCTCACCCCGGACGCCGCGGTGGACTGGCCGGCGCCGGCGGCCGGGGGGCTGGAACCGCCGTCCGACCCGGCCGTTCAGGCGACGACGTGACCACCGTTCCCGTCGCCTCCCCGCCGACGACCAGCTCTGGCGCGTCGGCGTCCGTGCCGGCGACCAGCTCGTCGCGGACGCCGCGCCGGCGAGCCTCGACCCCGCGGTCAGTGCGCCGGCTACGGCGCCTGCAGGTCACCGCGGTGTTGCTGCTGCTCGCCTTCGGGGCGCTGGTGGTGACTGCGCTGGCGGTCTCGTTCGGCGCCTCCTCGCGGGCCGCCGAGAGCCTGGAGCAGTACGAGCGGCTCACCGATGCCCGGATCCAGGCGCTCAAGGTGCAGCAGGCGGCCAACACCTGGGCACTGACCCCGACCGATGCGGTCCGGGCGGACGTCACCAACCAGCTCACCTACCTGGCCACCCGGCTGGCGGACGCGTCCGCGGTCGACGCCGACCGGAGCCGGATCGTCCCGCTGACCGGTGCCCTGGTGCGCTACTCGATGACCCTGCAGGACGCGCTGAACGCCCGCGGCACAGCCTCGGCGGCACTGCTGGCCAAGGCCGACAGCCAGCTCGGCGACGAACTGCTCACCCCGCTCACCGCCGGCGCCACCGCCGCGGCCGACCGGGTGCCGACCGAGCTGACCGCCGGCCTGCTGCCCTGGGTGTTCGGCGGCGCCGTGGTCACCCTCGGCGGGCTGGCCGCCGTCTCGGTGGCGCTGGCACGGGCGTCCCACCGCTACCTCAATCCGGGGATCGCGCTGGCCACGCTCGCCGCGCTGGCCTGCGTCGGGATCCTGCTCGGCACCTCGAGCGCCGGTTCTTCGGCGGCGTCCGGGTTCACCCAGGGGTCCCGTGCCGGCCTGGATTCGATGGCCACCACGCACCACCAGCTGCATCAGATGCGGTCCGACGAACTGCTGTCGGTGGCCTCGCAGGGCTCCGGGACCAGCTATCAGCAGCGCTGGGCGACCAACTACGCCGCGGTCCGCAAAGCGCTCAAGGCCCAGGCGCCGTCCAGCACCGCGGAGGCGGTGCTCGCGGAGTACAACGCGGCCCATGACCAGGTGGTGACGGCCCTGGCCAAGTCCCAATGGGACACCGCCTCCGGGGTGGTCACCGGCTCGTCCGCGAAGGCTTTCCAGGGTCTCGACACGTCGCTGAACACCATCGAGGCGAACCTGCGTGGCCCGGTGGAGAGCAACCTGCGTTCCACCACCGATTGGGTGGCCGCGGGGATCGCCGGGGTGGTCGTGCTGACCCTCGCCGGCTGCTGGCTCGTGGTTTGGGGCGTCGCCCGACGGATCGAGGAGTACCGATGAGTCCGGTCAGCGCGCCCGCCGCGCCAGGCAAGCTCAATGAGCCGGTCCAGCCGGCCGCGATGGTCGGCTACCTCGGCGAACTGGACGCCTGGGTGGCCGCCCGGCGCGCCGAACTCGCCGCCCTGGACGCCGAGATCCTGGGCCGCCGGTTGACCGCGCTCACCCCCGACATGCAACTGTCGCTGGCCTTGTGGCAGGCGGTGAAGAGCCGCTACGACCTGCTGCTGATCACCTGGGACTCCGGACGGGTCGGCCCGGCCGAATGTGCCCGGCTCTCGTCGCTGATCTGGGGACGCCTCGACACCGGCGCCGCGCCGTCGGCCCAGCTGGCCGGGATGGCGGTGTCGCTGCCGGAGGCGTGCCGGCTCTCCGACGCCCTAGTCGCGCAGCTGCGGCAGAAGCTGAATCTCGACCCGAACGCCGAACAGCTGGCTCGCCGGTTGCGCGACCTGCGTGCCCAGCTGGAGCGGATCCGGGAGCAGATCCGGACCGAGCCGCCCGCCTCCGCGGAGGCCGCCCAGGTCCAGGTCGGGCAGCTGGCGGCCCGGACGGCCGACCTGGAGGCCAAGCGGGAGCGCGGCGGTGACATCGGCGGGCTGCTCGGCCCGCTCGAAATCGACGCCGCCCGCTACGAGCGCGACCTGATCGTCGGCGGTGCCCAGCGCCGCGAGAACCGGGACGCCCTGGCCCGCGCCCGGGAACAGGCTGAGGAGCTGACCGCCCGCGAGCAGGCGTTGCGCCAGTTGGTCGGCAACACCGTGGCCGCGGTCGCCCCGGCCCCCAAGTACGCCGTCCCGGACGTCGCGGCGCTCGGCCCTGTGCCGAACACCCGGACGGCGATCGACGCCTACCTGACCCGGCTCAGCCAGGTCAGCCGCGCCATGCAGGTGGTCCAGGACGCCTACTCGGCGGCGCTGACCGAACGGGACGCCCTGGCCGCCCTGGTCCCCGCACTGCGGATCAAGGCCGAGGCGCTCGGGCATGCCGCCGATCCCGACTTCGTCGCGCTGACCGAGACCGCCGAGCGGCTGCTGGCCCGGCGTCCGGCACCGATGGCGGTGGTCCGGCAGGTGCTGCCGGCCGCCCAGGCACTGCTCGACGCCCTGGCCGAGGGGGGTCCGCGATGAGGTGCCGCCAGCCGGGCTGCACCGGCACCATCGTGGACGGCTATTGCGACGTCTGCGGCATGCCCGGCAATGCCGCAACCATGCCGGTCGGCCGCGGCACCCCCGGCCGTCGGCCGTCCGCCACCGCCAGCGGGCCCTGCCGGCAACCCGGCTGCCCCGGCTCGATCGTGGACGGCTACTGCGACACCTGCGGGATGCCGCCGGAATCTGCGGTCACCCCGGCCGCCTCGACGGTGACCCGGGCGTCGGTCCAGCTCGGTTCGACCGCGCTCGGCTCGGCGCGGGCCACCTCGTTCGGGGTCCGGCCGATGCGGCGTCCGGCCGCGACCGCGCGGCTGCGGATGGGCCGGATCGGCCAGGGTCTCACCGTCGTCCCGCCCGCCCCTGCGGTCGACCCGGCCAAGGCCGTGATGGCGAACGCCGAACTGCCCGAGGACAAGCGGATCTGCCCGAACTGCGGGGCGCACGTCGGACGCTCCCGCTCCGACAGCGCCGGACGCTCGGACGGCTTCTGCCCCCAATGCGGCGCCGCCTACTCGTTCAGCCCCAAACTCAAGCAGGGCGATCTGGTCGCGAACCAGTACGAGGTCGCCGGGCTGCTCTCCTACGGCGGGATGGGCTGGATCTACCTGGCCCGCGACAAGAACGTCTCGGACCGCTGGGTGGTGCTCAAGGGACTGCTGAACACCGGCGACGCCGACACGCTCAAGGCCACCATCTCCGAGCAGCAGTTCCTGGCCCAGGTCGAGCATCCGCTGATCGTCGAGATCTACAACTTCGTCACCCACGACGACAACGGCTACATCGTGATGGAGTACGTCGGCGGCCGGTCGCTGAAGCAGCTGCTCAAGCAGCGGATGGAGGCCCGGGGCGGCAGCTACGACCCGCTGCCGGTGGATCAGGCGCTGGCTTTCCTGATCGAGATCCTGCCGGCCTTCAGCTACCTGCACGATCTCGGCCTGCTGTACTGCGATTTCAAGCCCGACAACGTCATTCAGGTCGGCGATTCGTTGAAGCTGATCGACCTGGGCGGGGTCCGCCGGGCCAACGACGACGACTCGGCGATCTACGGCACGGTCGGCTACCAGGCACCTGAGGTGGCCCAGGCGGGCGCGACCGTGGCGTCCGACATCTTCACCATCGGCCGCACCCTGATGGTGCTCTGCGCCGAGGTGCCCGGCTACCAGAGCGAGTTCGAGTTCAGCATTCCGCCGGCCGATCAGCTGCCCGCGTTCGCCCGCTACGACTCGTTGTACCGGCTGCTGCTGAAGTGTTGCGCGCGCGATCCGGGCGACCGGTTCAACACCGCCGAGGAGTTGCGCCAGCAGATGCTCGGCGTGCTCCGCGAGGTGGTGGCGACGGCGTCCGGGACGACCGCGTCCACCTCGGTGAGCTCTCCGTCCTTCGAGGCGCCGACGGTGTCGGGGAACCGGTTCGACTGGCGGCAGCTGCCGCAGTTGCGGCGCGACCCGACCGACCCGCAGGCGGCCTGGCTGGACACTCTCGACCTGAACGATCCGGTTGACCGGCTGGCCACCCTGACCCGTCCACCGGCGTTGTCCACCGAGGTGCTGCTGGCCCGCTGCCTGGCCGCGCTGGAGACCGGCAACCAGCGGGTGCTGGACGCCTCGGTGCACACCCTGCTGACCGAGGACCCGTGGGAATGGCGTGCGGTCTGGATGGCCGGGCTTGGCGCCCTGGTCCGCGGCGACCACAACACGGCCCTGTCGTCGTTCAACGCGGTCTACGGCCAGCTGCCCGGCGAGCTGGCGCCCAAACTGGCTCTCGCGGTCGCCTGCGAGGTGGGCGGCCAACCGGACGTCGCCGAGAGCCTGTACCGGATCTGCGCGGTCACTGACGCCAACTACGTCACCCCGGCCGGCTTCGGGCTGGCCCGGATCCGGGCGGCCCGCAGCGATCTGGCCGGCGCGCTGACCGCGCTGGAGCTGATCCCGCAGACCTCCCGCGGCTACCAGGAGTCGCAAAAGCTGACCACCGAACACCTGATCGCGCTGGGCCGCGACGCCGCCCACCTGGCCGAGGCGCTGAAGGTGCTGCAGCACGCCCGGCTCGACCCGCCCAGCCAGTTGGCCTACGAGGCGTCCATCCACGAGCGGGCGCTGGCGCTGGCCGCCGGCAAGCCGATCAAGCTGGGCGGCACCACCTACACCGAGGGCGACCTGCGGGACAAGCTCGAGAGCTGCTACCGGCGGCTGGCGCATCTCAGCGCGGACGCCGACGAACGTGCCGACCTGGTCGACAAGGCCAACGCGATCCGAGGGTGGAGCCTGCTGTGACCGACGAATCCCCCGCCTGGCCGCTGTGGGCCAGCGAACACGACGCCGCCTCGATGACCGCCGCCCAGGAGTACGGCACGCTGGCGCTGACCGCGCCCTGCCCGGCCTGCGGCGTCGGAGTCCGTCCCGACGAGCGGTACTGCGAGAACTGCGGCGCCGACGTCCATCCCGAGGTGACCGTCGCGCCGGCACCGGCTCGTGGCGTCGAAGAGACGGTGAAGCTGAACCGGCCGCGGCCGGCCGCCGCACCCTGCCTGGAGTGCGGCGGCGAGGTGGACGCCGACGGCTACTGCCAGACCTGTGGTGCCAAGGCGCCGTCCGCCCGGGACCACTTCGAGGTCGCTCCCGCCTCCTGGGTGGGCGGAGTCTGCGACCGTGGCGTCGTGCACACCCGCAACGAGGACGCGATGGCGCTGTGGGCCGCCCCGGAGCCGGAGCCCGTCGCCGTCCTGGTGGTCTGCGACGGGGTGTCGAGTTCCCGGGACTCCGACGTGGCCTCGGTGGCCGCCGCGGAACGCGCCCGGGACGTCCTGGTCGAGCGCTGGTCGAGCCTGCCTCCCGATCACCGGTCGAGCGTGTCGGGACCCGATCAGCCCACCGAAGGCCCGCTCACCGCCGCACTGATCGAGGCCGCGGCGCAGGCTCAGCAGGCGGTCCTCGACCTGACCGCTGAGGCCGAGGACAACGCCGGCTCATGCACGTTCGCCGCCGCCGTCGTCTCCGACGGCCTGGTGCACTGGGCAGGCCTCGGCGACTCACGGGTCTACTTCCTCTCCGACGAGGCCCGCGTCCAACTCAGCACCGACCACTCGGTCGCCGAGGAACTCATCCGGGTCGGGGCGTCCCGGACGGAGGCGGAGAACAGCGCGCAGGCGCACGCGATCACCCGCTGGCTCGGCCGGGACGCCGAGAGCGTCGTGCCCGACACCGGCGTCTTCCCGGTGACCGTGGACGGCTGGCTGCTGGTCTGCAGTGACGGGTTGTGGAACTACGCCTCCGAGCCCGGGGCGCTGGCCGAGCAGCTGCAGGCGGCATCCCACGGTGAGGCGTCCCCGGTGCAGATCGCCGGACGGCTGGTGAAATGGGCCAACAGCCAGGGCGGCCGGGACAACGTCACGGTGGCGCTGGCACGGCTGACGGCTACCCTGAACGGTACGCCACAAGCACCTTCGGACGCCCAGCGCGCCGCCGGGCCGACGGCGCGCACGACTGTCGAAGAGAAGGACTGAGCATGGCCCTGTTCACCTCCGCGGTGTACCAGAACGAGTTCCTGCCCGACGGCGGCACCGACGTCAACGCGATCGTCACGGTCGCCTGCAGCGGCGCCGGAGCGGCCGGCCAGACCGGCAGCGGGGACGCCGGCGAGATCATCATCGTCGACACCTCGGGTTCGATGGGCGACGCCAACATGGCTGCGGCCAAGCAGGCCGCCATGGTCGCCCTCGACCACATTCTCGACGGCACCTATTTCGCCGTGGTGGCCGGCAACCACAAGGCCTATCTGGCCTACCCGATGGTGCAGTCCGGGGCCGGCATGGTCCGGATGGACGCCCGGACCCGGGCCGAAGCCCGCCGCGCGATCAGCTTCTTCCGGGCCGACGGCGGCACTGCGATGGGCAACTGGCTGAATCTGGCCAAGGCGCTGTTCGACTCGATCGGGCACCTGGCGCAGAAGCACGCCATCCTGCTCACCGACGGCGAGAACCACAACGAGACCCAGCAGCAGCTCGACATGGCGATCCGGAACTGCCTGGGCCAGTTCCAGGTGGACTGCCGCGGCGTCGGGGTCGACTGGAAGGTGTCCGAGATCCGGATGATCGCCCAGGCCCTGCTCGGCACCGTCGACATCATTCCGAACCCGTCCGCGCTCGGCCAGGCCTTCGCCGAGCTGATGCGGACCTCGATGGCTCGCGGTGTCGCCAAGGCCGATCTGCGGGTCTGGATCCCGCAGGGTGCCCAGGTGCTGTTCATCCGGCAGGTCTCCCCCACCGTCGAGGACCTCACCGTGCGTGGCGTCGGAGTCAACCCGCTCACCCAGGCCTACCCGACCGGCTCCTGGGGGGACGAGGAGCGCGACTATCACATCCAGATCAGGCTGCCGGCCAAGTCGGTCGGCCAGGAACAGTTGGCGGCCCGCGTCCAGTTGGCGGTCGGCACCGAGGTGCTGACCCAGGGCCTGGTGAAGGCGAAGTGGTCTTCGGACACCAACCTGACCGCCCAGATCAACCCCGAGGTGGCGCACTACACCGGCCAGACCGAACTTGCCGAGGCGATTCAGGAAGGGCTGCAGGCCAAGGCGTCCGGCGACGAGCGGACGGCCACCACCAAGCTCGGCCGGGCCGCCCAGCTGGCCGCCGAGACCGGCAACGCGGAGGCGACCGCGAAACTGCGCAAGGTGGTCGACATCGACAACGCCGAGACCGGTACGGTGCGGTTGAAGCGCGGCGTCGCGAAGGCCGACGAGATGGCGCTCGACACGGCGTCCACCAAGACCACGCGAATCAGGGGCTGACATGGCGATCTGTCCGGCCGGACACACCTCGACTGCCGAGGACTACTGCGACGTCTGCGGTCTGCCGGTGGAGTCGGGGGCCAGGACGGCGCCGTCCGCCGCGCCGGTGGTGCCGTTGCCCGGGGCGGTCTGCCCGCACTGCGGCACCAACAACGCCCCGGACGCCCTGTTCTGCGAGGCCTGCGGCTACGACTTCACCACAGGCACCATGCCGCGCTCGGCGACCGAGACGCCCGACCCGAGCCCGGCGGCATCGCCGGTCAGCGTAGCCGACGCCTCGTGGTCGAGTCCGCCGGAAGTCTCGTCGCCGGCCGTTCCGGTCAGCACTGAATCAGGTGTGGCGGATGTGGGAATGCCCTCTGCGGTCGACTCCCCGCCGCAGCCGTCCGGCGTCCCTGCCCCGGCCACGGACCTGCCGAACGGGCCGCCCGTAGAGCTGGCCGACCCCGTCGCACCGCCGGCACCGACCCCGCCGTCCCGCCGACCGCTCCAGGCACGTCCGAGCGCGGTCGAGTGGGTGGCCGAGATCTGGATCGACCCCGACTGGTACGCCACCCAGGGTGCGACCGACGCGCTGCCCTCGCCCGGCCTGCCCGACGTGGTCGGGCTCCGGGCCAGCTCGGCGCTGATCGGCCGGACGTCCCGCAGCCGCAACATCCATCCCGACATCGACTGCGGACTGGATTCGGGCGTCAGCCGGCGGCACGCCCAGGTCTCCAGCGACGGCAGCCGCTGGTGGATCGAGGATCTCGAATCCGCGAACGGCACCTTCGTCGGGGCGTCCGCCGGTCCACTGCCCAGTACACCGATCGGACGCGGTCGCGTCGAATTCGCCCCCGACCAGCGGATCTACCTCGGTGGTTGGACCCGGATCGTGATCCGGGCCGCCACCGATGACGAGAAGCAGGCCTTCAACGCCTGACCGTTAAAGCCCTGCCTAACTACCTGTGCCCTCCCGCATGTGGGAGGGCACAGGTAGTTAGGCAGGGCTTGGGGCGGCCGAACCCGCGGACCGGGCGAGCTACCCGAACACCACCCCACCCTCGTCGTCGATACGCCAGCCGGGGTTGTGCGCGATCTCCCAGATGACGCCGTTCGGGTCGGCCGCGTGACCGTGGAAGACTCCGCCGAAGGCGCCCTCCTGCGCCGGCTTCAGGACCGTCCCGCCGGCTGCTTCGAAGGCCGCAAGAGTCGTCGCCACACTCTCGCGGTCGGGCACGTTGTGCGCGAGGGTGACGCCGCTGACCCCACTCGTCGAATGGTCGCGGAGCAGATCCTGATCGAACTTGGCCGCGTCGAACAGGCCCAGCAGCAAGCCCGGTGCGATCTGGAAGAAGACGATCTCTCCCGGCACGTCGTAGAACACCGTCCAGCCCAGGCCGTCACGGTAGAACCGGCGTGCCGCGTCCAGGTCGGGGGTCGCCAGAGTGAGGAAGTGCAGGCGTTGTTCCATGCGTCTCAGTCTGACGACTCGCCCCGCCCCCAGCCACCGGTTCGTGGAGTCAGAGCATCAGCGGGACGTACTTGACCACCACCATGGCGGTGATGCCGACCAGCCAGAGCGCCACCAGCAGCAGGTCCAGATCATGTGCGATCAGCGCGCGAGCGGCGCGGCTCGCCGTCGCGGGCAGGTACAGGTTCCCGTCCCGGATGTTCACGTGGGTCAGCGAAGTGAACACCAGCGTGGTCGACAGGGTCACCAGCAGGCACCACGGGCAGAGCGCGCCGATCACGAAGAACGCCTGGAAGAACAACCAGTAGGCGAACACCAACCCGAGGGTGTAGACGATCTGGGCGGCGAACATGAACCAGCGCGGGAACCGGACGCCGCCCAGGCTGGCCACCGCGATGGTGATCACCACCGGTTCGGCGACCAACCCGAGGAAGGCGTTCGGGAAGCCGAACAGGCTCGCCTGCCACGACGCCCCGACCGTCCCGCAGCTGAGCACGGCGTTGATGTTGCAGGCCAGCGCCGCCTGCGGATCGGCTGCCAGCACCACCGCGTCCACGGCGAGGACGAACGACGCGGTCAGGCTGAGCAGCGCCGAGATCAGCATCGTGACGAAGATCCAGGTGTTCGACTGCCGGAGCCGGCGCAACCGCCGCAGGATGACGGACGTCCCGGACAACGCGCCGGCGACCCGAGTACCGAGTTCAGGCACCGGACGCCTGCCGGATCGCAGCGTCAAGCGCTCCCGGGGTGTACAGGTCTCCGGTGAAGACCTGGCCGTTGATCTTGACCGTCGGCGTGCCCGTGACCCCGGCATCGAAGGCCTTCTGGGTCAACTGCGCGACCCAGGGGGCATAGGCCTGCCGGCCGAAGGAGGCGACTACCTCCTGCGCTGCGCCGGCCTGTCCAGCCAGTGCGGCGAGCTGCTGGTCGGTCAGTCCGCTGGTGCCTTCGGTCGGCTGATTGGCGAAGAGCAGCTGGTTGAACCGCAACGCGGCCGCCGGGTCGGTGTTCGCAATCGTCACGAAAGCGTTCGCGGCACGGGTCGAGTACTTGCTGCCGGCGGACTGGGAATCCAGGAACGCCATGGGATGGATCTCGAGGCGCACCGTGCCGGCGGCGACCAGACGCTGCAACGACTCGCCGTTGGCGCGTTCGAACCGGCCGCAGAACGGGCACATGTAGTCGGCGTAGACGCTGACAGTGGTTTTCGCGTCCGTCTTTCCGAACTGGATGGCGCCGGCCGGCGTGGCGAACGCCGGAACGGCCGGCTCACCGGAAGCCGGGAGCGCCGTACTGCTGGACCTGGCACCGGCCACCGCCCACACCATCACCCCGACGATCAGCGCGATCACGGTGATGCCGGCGATCCAGGCCGTTCGGACGATGGTTCGGAGCCGCTTCTGGGCGGCGGCCTGCTGTTGTTGGCGACGGCGGAGAGCTTCCCGGGCCTGCCCGCGGGGAGCACTCGGGGTGGTGGTGTTCTTGGACATGGTGTGGTTCCTGATCCGGCCGGATGCGCGGCCTGCTGAGGGTTCGATCGGACGCGGCGACAACTCGCCGGCGGGAACGCGCGAAGACGCGCGGGGTTGCGAACTCAGCCGACCCGCATCACGCCGGATGGACGGCGCGGGCCGGGTTCAGGAACGTGGTGGTCCGCGGTGCGGGTGGACCCGGCTCCAGCCGGGGCCGGTGGCGCGGACCGGCACCGGGACCGGGGCCGGTTGCGGCCACGCCGGAACGATGGTGTCCAGCTGTGCCAGGGCGGCGGCCAGCACTCCGCGACCGATGCCGATCAGTCGGCGCGCCCCGGCGAGCAGTACGGCGGCGACCAGCAATGCGGCCGGCGCCAGCACCAGCTGCACGACCAGTGCGGCAGCCACCATCACGGTCCAGGTCACAACCGGTTCTGGCGCGGTCACGCAATGGACGCCGTCCGGGCTGGCCGGAACCAAGCTGTAGAGCGGGTGGCCGGCGTCGAAACAGGCCACCACGGCGACCCGCGGCAACCGGTCGAGCAACGGCAACAGGGCCGCCGTCATCAGCGCGGCCACGATCACATGCGGCCCCCACGTGGGGAGCCGCAGTCGTTGCCACGGGATGCTCACGACATGAGACTACCAACGGCCCGCGTCGGTGGAGGCTGAACGATCCGAGGCCCCCCGAACGGCGTCCTGACCCTCCCACGCTGATAGAGCTACCAAGGAATTCCCTACGCTGTCGCAGGTGCGCGCGTTCTGGGAACTGGCAGCCAGCAGCTTCCGGCGCTATCTGCGCTACCGGACGGCCATCGTCGCCACCATGATCACCAACTGCGTCTTCGGGTTGGTGCGGGCGTCGCTGCTGATGACCGCGGTCGACGGGGCCGGCGGGGAGATCGCCGGCTACGACGCGCTGCGTGCCTCCAGCTACGTCTGGCTCGGCCAATGCCTGGTCGGTGTGGTGTCGCTGTGGGGGGTGGGCGAGATCGCCCAGCGGATCAAGGCCGGCGACGTCGCTGTCGATCTGCTCCGACCGTTGCCGCCGGTGCTCGGTTGGCTGGCCGCTGAGTACGGACGCGCCGGCGGTGCCCTGCTGGTCCGGGTGCTGCCGATGCTGACGCTCGGCGCATTGACCACCGGGCTTGCGCTGCCGACCGATCCCGGGCTGTGGGGGTTGAGTCTGGTCTCGCTGCTGCTCGCGGTGACCATCGCTTTTCAAGGACTGCTGCTGGTCAACCTCGCCGCGTTGTGGGTGCTGGAGGTCCGCGGCTACATCAATCTCTACGTGATCGTGATGAACCTGTTCTGCGGGCTGGTCGTGCCGGTCTCTTGGTTCCCCGACTGGCTGCTGGCGATCGGCCTCGCCACACCTTTCCCCAGCATGTTCCAAGCCCCGATCGACCTGGCGATGGGCGTCGGCTCGGCACCGGCGACGCTGGCCATTCAACTGTTGTGGGTCCTGGTGCTGGGCGGTCTCGCCCAGGTGGTGCTACGGCGCGGCCTGACCAGGGTGGTGATTCAGGGTGGCTGAGCAGGTGAGCACGTCACGGATGGTCTGGACGATGCTGGCCGCCCGGCTGCGGTCGCAGACCGTCTATCGGGGCAGCTTCGCCGGCGATCTGGCGTCCCAGGCGCTGCTCGGCCTCACTGAACTGGCCGAGATCTACGTGCTGCTGCACAACGCGCCGGTCTTCGGCGGGATGACCCTGTCGCAGGCCTGCGTGGTCTACGGAATGGCGGCGATCGCGTTCGGGCTGGCCGACATGGTCTTCGGGCAGCTGGACACGGTCAACGTGGCGATCCGGACGGGCCAACTGGAGACCCTGCTGGTGCGTCCGGTGCCGTTGCTGCTGCAGCTGATCACCGCCGACATCCAGTTGCGGCGGCTGGGCCGGGTGGCCCTCGGGCTGGCCGTCTACCTCTGGGCTCTCGCCGTCGCCGGGGTGGAGCTGGCGCCGGCGTCCGCGCTGCTCGCGGTGGTCGCGCCGCTGGCCGGCGCGCTCATCTTCGGGGCGTTGTTCCTGGCCTCCGGCAGCCTGCAGTTCTGGCTGATCGACGGCGCCCAGGCCGGCAACTCGATCACCTACGGCGGACGGTATGTGGCCAGCGTTCCGGCCGGTGCGCTGCCGCTGCCGGTGCGGGTGTTCTTCACCTTCGTGGTACCGGCGACGCTGATCGCGTTCGTCCCGGCGGCGGTGCTGACCGCTGCTCCGCTGCCCTGGCCGTTCGAAGCCTGGATGGCCTGGCTGGGGTTGCCGGTCGCGGTGCTGATCTGGGGCGTGGTGGGATTGCTGTGGCGGGCCGCCGTCCGTCACTACACCGGGGCAGGAGGCTGAGTCGTGGCGATCATCGAGGCGCACGGACTGAGCCGCGACTACCGCCGACGCACCGGAGTGTTGCGCGCTCTGGACGCACTCGACCTGACCGTGGAGCCCGGCGCGTCGATCGGGTACCTGGGTGCCAATGGCTCGGGGAAGTCGACCACCATCAAGATGCTCTGCGGCATCCTCACCCCAACCGCCGGAACGATCCGCACCTGCGGTCTCGATCCGGTGCCGAACCGACGTCGGCTGGCTCGTCGGATCGGTGTGGTGTTCGGCCAGCGCAGCGTGCTGTGGTGGGACTTGCCGCTGGCCGACAGCTTCCAGATCCTGGCCGCCATGCATCGGTTGCCGTCGTCGGCCTGGCGTCCGCGGTTCGCCGAACTGGTGGACGAGCTGGCGCTGGCCGACTTCCTCGACCAGCCGGTCCGCGAGTTGTCGCTGGGGCAGCGGATGCGCGGCGAGGTGGCGGCGGCGCTGCTGCACTCGCCCGAGCTGCTCGTATTGGACGAGCCGACGATCGGCCTCGACGTGCTCAGCAAAGGTGCGCTGCGTGACTTCCTGCAGCGCGAGCGGGCCGAGCGCGGCACCACACTGTTCCTGACCACGCATGACCTCGGCGACGTCCAGCGGCTGTGCGATCGCATGGTGATCATCGACCACGGCGCGCTGACCTTCGACGGCACGGCGTCCGATCTGGCCCGAGTGACCGGCGCGGAGCGCGTCCTGGTCGCCGACCTCGCCGAACCGGTGGCCGGTCTGGCGCTTCCGCCCAGTGCCCGGCTGGACGGCGTCCAAGCGGACGGGCGCCGGGTGCGGATCTCCTTCCGCCCCGGCGAGCTCAGCGCCGCAGAGCTGTTCGCCAGCCTCGCGAGCCAGGCCCGGGTCGACGACCTGACCCTGACCGAGCCCGCCATCGAGGACCTGGTCGCGCGGATCTACACCTACCCCAGCACGTCGAAGCCTCGCTGAGGACGCGCTGATCGTCGTGGTCGCCAGGACTCGCCGGTGGCGGCCGGTTGCGCTGCCAGCGGACGCCGCCCACGGCTGGCCGGTGGCCGACTAGGGTCTGTTCCAGACAGTCTGAAGGCAGGTTGAGGAGAACCAATGGAGATCAAGGTCGGCATCGTCCACGGCCCGCGGGAGATCGTGCTCGAGTCGGAGGAGTCCGCAGCCGACGTGGAGGCCGCGTTCGGTAAGGCCGTCACGGACAGTGCCGTGCTGGCCCTCACCGACGATCGCGGCCGCAAGGTGCTGATCCCGGCGTCCCGGATCGCCTATCTGGAGCTGGGCCAGGAGGCGGCACGCCGGGTGGGCTTCGGGTCGCTCTGAGCGCTCCGCGGCGCTGAGGGCTAGACTGGCCGGCGAACGCACACCCGAGTGCGTCCCCAGCTTCAGCGTGCTGACGCCCACGCCGCCGAAGCGGGTGTCATCCTTCCGGCCTTGCGGCCGGTGCACGTGAGGCCAGCACACTGAGCGACATCGCTTTCGAGGAGCCGCAGGACGCGGCCCCCGCCACCACTTTCACCGACCTCGGGGTCGTGCCCGAGATCGTCCAGGCCCTGCAGGCCGTCGGCATCGAGCATCCCTTCCCGATCCAGGCCTTGGCCATTCCGATCGCCGTCAACGGCACCGACATGATCGGTCAGGCCCGCACCGGGACCGGGAAGACGCTGGCATTCGGTGTCAGCCTGCTCCAGCGAATCACCCTCAAATCCGATGTCGGCTACGCCGAACACTCCCCCAAGGGCAAACCCCAGGCGCTCGTGATGTGCCCGACCCGCGAGCTCGCGTTGCAGGTCGCCGAAGACCTCGAGGTGGCCTCCGCCGTCCGGCCCGCCCGGGTCCTGACCGTCTACGGCGGGGTCGGCTACGACCTTCAGGTCGGCTCGCTGACCAGCGGCGTGGATGTCGTCGTCGGCACGCCCGGCCGGCTGCTCGATCTGGTCACCCGTCGCTCGCTCGATCTGTCGGCCGTCAAGGTGCTGGTGCTCGATGAGGCGGACGAGATGCTCGACATGGGCTTCCTGCCCGATGTGGAGCGGCTGATCTCGAAGACGCCGCCGACCCGGCAGACGCTGCTGTTCAGCGCGACCATGCCGTCCGCGGTGATCGGACTCGCCCGGATGTACCTCAACCAGCCGGTCAACGTCCGCGCTGAGACCCAGGACGCGTCGGTCACCGTCCCCGAGGTGGACCAGTTCGTCTACCAGGCGCATGACCTGGACAAGCCCGAGATCATCGGGCGCCTGCTGCAGGCCGAGGGCTGCACCAAAACGATCATCTTCACTCGCACCAAGCGCTCGGCGCAGCGGCTGGCCGACGAACTCACCGACCGTGGGTTCAGCGTCGGATCGCTGCACGGCGACCTCAACCAGGTGCTGCGCGAGAAGTCGCTGAAGCGATTCCACCAGGGCAAGGTGGACGTCCTGGTGGCCACCGACGTCGCCGCTCGCGGTATTGACGTCACCGGGGTGTCGCACGTGGTCAACTACGAATGTCCCGACGACGACAAGACCTACGTGCACCGGATCGGCCGGACCGGACGGGCCGGCGCGAAGGGCGTCGCCATCACCTTGGTCGACTGGGCCGACCTGACCCGGTGGAAGGTGATCAACAAGACCCTCGACCTGAGCTTCTCCGAACCGGCCGAGACCTACTCCACCTCGCACCACCTGTTCACCGATCTTGGCATCGCCCCCGGCACCAAGGGCCGAATCGCCCCGCCCAAGGAGGCCGAGCCGCGCGAGCCGCGCGAGCGTGGCCCGAGGGCCGAACGGGTGGATGCCGGCGATGGACGCGTCCGCCGCCAGCGTCGCCGCCGGTCTGCCGAGAAGCCCGTCCAGCCCGATCCCGTGGACGCCGCTACACCCCCGGACTCGGCCGCCGATACGCCTGCTGACAAGCCGCGACGCCGCCGGCGCCGACGTCCCGCCAGCACCAGGGCGCAACAGCCCGCAGCCGCGGAGTAGTTCCGCCCGAACCGCCTGAGAGCCGTCCCCGAATCATCGGGGACGGTTCTTTCGATTCGAAACCCGCACTCCGGGGACGGTTCTTTCGATTCGAAACCCGCACCCCGGGGGACGGTTCTTTCGATTCGAAACTCGCACCCCGAGGGACGGTTCTTTCAAAACTCGCACCCCGAGGGACGGTTCTTTCGGTGCGAAATTGGAACGAAAAGAACCGTCCCCCGGAGTGCGAAGTTCAGAACCGTCCTCGGGTGCGAGGTTCAGCTGGGTGCGGTGCCGCGCTCCAGGGCCCGCATCGCCATCCGGTCGGACGCCTCGGCGTCCGGCACCCCGATCGCGCTGCAATACAGCGGGACCTCCCGTTCCACGTCGATGCCGGCCAGGGTGGCCAGTTCGTCGTCGTAGAAGCCGCCCAGGTTCACGCACCCCAGACCGAGCCCAGCCGCGGCCAGGTTCAGGTTCTGCATCAGGTGCCCGGCCTCCAGCAGGGCGTAGCGGTAGCCCCGGTCACCGTACTTGGTCAGGCTGCGTTCGCCGACGAAGCTGAGCACGGCGATCACCCCTGCCTCGGCGACCCACGGCTGGCCCATGAACAGGTAGGTGAGGAAGGCCCGCGGCAACTCGACCGCCCGGAGCAGTTCGAGCCCGTGAGCGGCCGGCACGTAGTGATGGACGCCGGGCGCGAGCCCCGTAGCCGCCCGCACCAGCAGGGTGACCTCCAACGGGTACAGGCCGCCCCCGGAGGACACCGGCCGGTCCTGCATCACCGCTGCGCCTCCGTCCACGCCGTAGCCGAGGGCGAGCAGCGTCGACAGTGCCTCCAGCGGAATCGGATCGGTCCGGAATCTGCGGCAGGACACCCGTCCCCGCACCGCTTGCCCCAAGGTCGCATCGAGCGTGGCGGGAGCGGGCAGCGGCGTCCAGGGCAGCGCGCCGTCCTCGCGGCCGGGCACGACCGGCGGCGATTCGCCGCCCGATGAGGCGTTGAACAGCCAGCGGGCGGTGGCCCGGTGGTAGGTCCAGGCGGCCAGGGTGTCGGCGGCGAAGGTGAAGTCACGCATGGTCAGGCCAACGGGTGCGGGTCGGGGTTGAGGTCGTCGCGGGTGGCCGGACGGCTCCGCCAGCCCCACCGGTGCGGCGCGGTGAACAGGCGGGGGTGGCCGAGCCGCGCCTGGTCGGCACCGAAGTGGATCGGCTGGAACCCGGGCACGATCGCCCGCACCACCCGGACGCCCAGCGCGGCCACGTCGGACGGGGTCACGTCGACGATCAGCACGTCGCCGGCCACCGCGGCCAGCGAGGTGACCAGGTCGTCGAGGCTGCGGCCCTGCGCCGGTGGCGTCGCCCAGGGTTGCGGCGCCGAGGTGCGCAGATGCGCCATCCGGCTGGATGCCGCCACCGGGTCGGAATAGAGCAGGTCGTGGTCCTCCAACTCGACCACCCGGGACGGGTCGGCCACCAGGATTGCCCGCTGTTCGCGAACCGCCGGATCCTGCAGCCGAGCCCGCAACGCCGGCCGCACCTGCCCCACTTCCAGGACGGCCGAACGCGCCGCCCGCAGCGGATCCTGCGACGCGCCGAGGCCGACCACCGCGGCCGGGTCGTCGCCCCAACCGACGGCCATCGCAACGAACGCGGTGCCGTCGGTGGGCAGCAGGTGCACATCGATCCGGACGCCGCGACGCCGGTACAGCTCGGCCACCGCGACGGCGTCCGCGTCCGGCAGGCTGCTTGCGTCGTATGGCGTGGTGGCGAGCCGGTGCGCCCAGGCGATGCAGAAGGCGTCCCGCTCGATCACCTCCAGGAGTGCCTGCTCGGCGGCGAACTCGACGCTCGGACCGGCCGCGAATCCGTTGGACGTGGGCGCGAACAGCAACTCGTGCCGCGGCCAGCGGCTGCCGTGCAGGGTGACCGCCTGGAACGGCAGCCACACCTCGGCACCGCTCACCAGCGAGCGTGCCGGCACCCAGTCGAGCGCCAGTCCGTCGTGGTAGCGGGCGTGGCCGAGCCGTTCGGCGTCCTCCGGTGCGAACAGCACCAGGTCGTGCGGGTCCAGGCTCGGCCCTGGCAGCGCCCCGCGGTGGCAGCGCAGCAGGCGATCCGGCGTCCAGGTCAGCGACGCGTAGCGTTCCAGCGCCTCGCCGATCGCGCCGTCACGGGCAGCGGTGGGGGTCATGCCCTTGCCCGAGCAGGTGACGAACGCGTCCTCGCCTTGGCCGAACAGCACATTGGCCAGCTGGGCACGGACGATGAACGGCTGCCGTGGCTCGGCGATCGGCTTCGGCACGCCGTCCAGGTAGCGGATCAGCCCGCACACCTCGCTGACCGCGCGATCGGCGATCGTGTCGAAGTCGGTGTGGTGGTCACCCGGTTCCGCCGGGGCGACCGGCGGCGGGTCTTTTTTTGCACATGCCGGACAGTCCGGACGCGGAATCACCGGATGCCGCGACGTGGTGGCCTTCAACTGGTCGACGACCAGCACGGTCGCGGGCAGTTCGGTGGACAGCGCCGAGGTGGTCAACGCCAGCGTTTCGCGGACGACCACCGCCCACGCCGCCTCGCGCAGTCCCGGCAGCAGCGGCCGACCGGATTCGGCCCGGGCTCGATCCCGGGCCTCCTCGCGGGACATCGCCAACTCGAAATCGTCGGCGCAGGCCAACGCCCGCATCCGCCAGCACAGGTAGCACGGACCCTCGCCCGGCAGCACCAGCGGCCCCAGGTAACCGTGCTGTCCCTCGAGCGCCACGAACAGCGCAGGTGTTCCCGCCTCCAGGCAGGCCCGATTGACCCAGGAGCGCACCGCAGTCCAGCCCGGCCCGACCGCGCAGATCACTAGGTCGCGGCCAGTGACCTGCCCCGGCAACTCCTCCGCCGACACCTCGCCGGGCGGTAGCCGATCCACGGCGCCGACACCGGCGTCCAGCGCCATCCCCCGCAGCCCGCACGCGTCGTCGTCCGACCCAATCACCAGCATCCGGACGCCGGCCAGCCGGCGGGCGAGCGCCTCACGGGTGGCGGCGTCCGTGCTCAGCAGGCTCAGCCACGGCGGCAGTGGGTCCGGGCTCTGCTCGCTGACCATGCCGGCCTCGATCAGCCGGTCGAGCAGACGCGAGACCTCGGACGCCGGCAGGTCACCCAGCACCGCCAGCACACCGGTCCGGTCCGGGCGGTCGGCGAGCGCTGGGAGCAGCCGGTCCCGGACGGCGGAGGCGACCCCGCCGTCCAGCCGGAGCATGCCGGCCGGGCTGGCCAGGATCAGGTCGGCGCCGTCGGCGAAGACCTCAAGCCCGGCGGCCGGTGCCAGCCGTCGGGCCGGAGTGTCGGTCTCCACGCCCGATCAGCCGCCCAGTCCGCCGAAGCGCTGCAGCCCGCCACCGACGATCGGGCCCTGGTTGCACGGCCCGCAGGTGCACTCGAAGATGCACGGCACCCAGCAGGTGCGACAGACCGAGCAGACGCTGGTGCTGCACAGCCGCGGCCGGAAGCAGTCGTTGATGCCGCAGAAGTCACCGAAGTCCGCGGCCGCCGACACCTTCCGGAACGCGGCCAGCTCTTCGTCGGTGAACTTCGGCGCGGCTCCGCCGGCGACCTGCTGCTCCAGACTCTCCAAGCGGCCCTTGAGTTCATCGAACTCTTCCTGACTCGGCATGATGCCTCCAATCGTGTGGCGGGGCCGCTGCCCGGCCGCCGCCGTGTGGGCGCGAGCTTCGCGCTGACCAGCCTGCGCTCGCCGGGATCGGGCGGCAAGGTGTCAGAACTGCGTACCGGTCGAGGCCGACCCGGCGCGTGCCGGTTGACCGGTCGGCGTCCGCCCTACAGGATCGTGAACAGGTCACACCGACGACGGGAGTCAGGACAGACATGCAACAGGTGAAGGGCGTCATCGCCCGGGGCAAAGGCGCACCGGTCGAACTGGTCACGGTGAACGTGCCGGACCCGGGTCCGGGTGAAGCCGTGGTCGCGATCCAGGCGTGCGGCGTGTGCCACACCGACCTGCACTACCGCGAGGGCGGGATCGGGAACGACTACCCCTACCTGCTCGGTCACGAGGCCGCGGGCATCGTCGAATCCGTCGGCGCCGAGGTGCACGATCTGGCCCCGGGCGACTACGTGATCCTGAACTGGCGTGCGGTCTGTGGCGCCTGCCGGGCCTGCCTGCGCGGGCGTCCCTGGTACTGCTTCGCCACCCACAACGCGAAGCAGAGGATGACCTTGGAGGACGGCACCGAGCTCTCCCCCGCGCTCGGCATCGGTGCCTTCATCGACAAGACCCTGGTCGCCGCCGGTCAGTGCACCAAGGTCGACCCGGCCGCGCGTCCGGCGGCTGCCGGGCTACTCGGCTGCGGTGTGATGGCCGGCCTGGGTGCCGCGTTGAACACCGGCAACGTGGGCCGCGGCGATTCGGTCGCGGTGATCGGCTGCGGCGGTGTGGGCGCGGCCGCGATCGCCGGCGCCCGGCTGGCCGGCGCGTCCCGGATCATCGCCGTCGACATCGACGACCGCAAACTGGCCACCGCGTCCGAACTCGGCGCGACGCACACCGTGAACAGTTCCGCGAACGACGCGGTGGCGGCGATCCAGGAGTTGACCGGTGGCTTCGGCGCCGACGTGGTGATCGACGCGGTCGGGCGTCCGGAGACCTGGAAGCAGGCGTTCTACGGACGCGACCTGGCCGGCACGGTGGTACTGGTCGGCGTCCCCACCCCCGAGATGCAGCTCGAGTTGCCGCTGCTCGACGTGTTCGGACGCGGCGGGTCGCTGAAGTCGTCCTGGTACGGCGACTGCCTGCCCAGCCGGGACTTCCCGATGCTGATCGACCTGTACCTGCAGGGCCGGCTGCCGCTGGACGCCTTCGTCACCGAGGAGATCGGCATCGACGGTGTCGAGGCCGCGTTCGAGAAGATGCATGGCGGCAACGTGCTGCGCTCGGTGGTGGTGCTCTGATGCCGGTCCGGATCGACCACGCCGTCACGTCCGGCACCTTCTCGCTCGACGGCGAGACCTTCGACGTCGACAACAATGTCTGGGTGGTCGGCGACGACACCGAGTGCATCGTCATCGACGCCCCGCACGATCCACTGGCGATCGTGAAGCTGATCGACGGACGCCGGGTCAAGGCCGTCGTCTGCACCCACGCCCACGACGACCACGTCCGCTGGGCGCCGGCGCTGGGACGGGTCACCCAGGCGCCGGTGCTGCTCCACCCCGACGACGCCGTGCTGTGGCAACTCACCCACGACACCCCGCCGGACGGACCGCTCAGCGACGGCCAGACCATCACCATCGGTGGCGAGTCGGCCCGGGTGCTGCACACCCCGGGGCATGCGCCCGGCGCGGTCTGCCTCTACCTGCCGTCGCTGGCTACGGTGTTCACCGGCGACACCCTGTTCCAGGGTGGCCCCGGCGCGACCGGGCGAAGCTACAGCGACCGGGACACCCTGGTGGCGTCGATCCGGGCGAAACTGTTCGCGTTGCCGGACGAGACGGTGGTCAAGACCGGGCACGGCGACGACACCACCATCGGCGCGGAGCAGGCGAACCTGAGCTGAGCCTTTCAACGTTGCCGGGAGCCGGGCCCGATCTGCCGGTGGCCGAGACGTCCGCCTGCCGGCATGCTCACCGGCGCTCCACCGGCGACGTCGGGGCGGCGCCGGGACGGGCCGGCTCGGGTAGCTCGGACAAACCTGGAATGCGCGAGAGCAACACGATGACGCCGGTTCCGAGGAAGCCGGCGACCGCCACCCACAGCGCGAATCGCAGTCCCAGCAGATCCCCCGCCAGACCGCCGACCAAGGCCCCGGTGGTACCGATCCCCCACGAGATCGTCCGCATTCCCGCGGTCATCCGGCCCATCATCTCCGGCGGGGTGACCGCCTGTCGCAAGCTCGTCCCGGCGACGTTGCTGACTGCGAGCCCGGCCCGCATCAGGAACAGGCCGCCGACGACGACCGCCGTACCGCCGGGCGTCCCCGCGGCGACCGCCGGGATCAGTGCCGGGCCGGCGTAGCCGATGACGACGGCCCAGGCGAATACCCGGCCGAACCGGAACCGGTGCAGCAGCGTCCCCGCGCAGGCCGCGCCAGCCAGCCCGCCAAGCGCGCCGAGTGCGATCACCAGGCCCACCACTCCCGGCGAGAAGCCGAGCTGCTGTACCAAGTAGAGGATCAGCAGCGCTTCCACGAACATGTAGCAGAAGTTGTACGCGGCACCGGTCACCGTCAGCAGCCGCAGGAAGGGTTCGCCAGCGATGAAGCGAAGGCCGCCCGCTATCTCGCTGGCGATCCTTCGCTTGACCGCCGTCCGCGGTAGCTCTCGACTCCTGATCGACAGCAGGGACGCGACCGACAGCAGATAGGTCAGCCCGTTGGCCAGCAACGCGAACGGGGCAGTGAGCCATTGGGTCAGCGCGCCGCCGAGGCCGGGCCCGGCGAACTCGGCCGCCGAGGCGCTGGCGGAAACCCGGCCATTGGCCCGGATCAAGTCTTCGCGAGCGACGATGTCGGGAACGTACGCCAGCCAGCACACCTCGAACAGCACGGTGCACACCCCGATGGCCAGCACGATGACGGCCAGCACTGGCAGGTTCAGCAGGCCGGTGGCGACCAGCACCGGCACCAGCATCACCAGCGGCGCGCGGATCAGGTTGGCGGCGATCATCAGCGGACGCCGGGCGTGCCGGTCGGCGAGCGCCCCGAAAGGCAGGGCGACAACCAGGAAGGGCAGGAACGCCAGTGCCCGCAGGATTCCCATCTCGGTGGCGCCTACGTTCAGCACCAGCAATGCGGTCAGTGGCAGCGCGAGCCCGCTGATCTGGGTGCCGAAGAGCGACACGGTCTCACCCGCCCAGAAGCGGGCGAAGTCCGGGTTGCGGCGGAACAGGCCGATGGAGCGCACGCGGGGGGCCTCTCTGCAGGGCCGACCGATCCGAACGGCCGGCGACATGACACGCCAACCGAGCCTATGTGAGAATGACTCTCATGCTCAACATAGCCTTCCTATCGACCGTTCGCCGCGCCCGGGTACCGGCCGCCGCCGCCCTGGCCGTGGCCACCTTGCTGGTGGGCTGCAGTCAGCCGGCGGCAGCGCCGACCGCCCCGACCAGCCCGCCGGCCGCAGCCGATCGACCGCTGACCGATCGCAACCCGCAGCCGCGCGACGCCCTTCGCGAGGGTGGCGACCTGCGCATCCCGATCGACGCGCTGCCCGGCAACTTCAATCCGCTGCAGATCGACGGCGCCCGCTCGGTGACCTACCAGTTCGCCGACGCGATCCTGCCGACCGCCTTCAAGGACCAGGCGGACGGTGGCTCGACACCGCACCCGGCCTATTTCACCGCGATCGAGGTGATCTCCGACTCCCCGCAGGTGGTTCGCTACCGGATCAACGCCAAGGCGACCTGGAGCAATGGGCGGGCGCTGGACTGGCGAGATCTGCGCGATCAGTGGCGGGCGCTCAGTGGTTCCGACGCCCGGTACCAGGTCAGCAATACCGTCGGTTACGCCAACGTGGCGAAGGTCGAGCGGGGAGCGAACGACCAGGAGGCGTTGCTCACCTATCGCTCCACCTTCGCCGATTGGAAGGCGCTCTTCCGCCCCTTGGCGCCGCACGAACTGACCGCGGACCCGGCGCAGTTCAACACCGCCTGGAAGGACGGGCCGACGATTACGTCCGGGCCGTTCGACGTCGAGCGGGTCGATCTGACCGCCAAGACCTTCACGGTGAAGCGATCCACGCGTTGGTGGCAGGACCAGCCCAAGCTCGACCGGGTCGTCTTCCGCACCCTCGATTCGGCGGCCCGAGCTGACGAACTGGCCAACGGAGGGCTGGACTGGACGCCGATCAACGCCGACGTCGACCTGTTCAAGCGGACCTCGGCGATGACCGGGGTGCAGATCCGGTCGGGTAGCGAACGACTGGCCGGGCAGCTCACTTTCAACGGCGCCGAGGGAGCGTTGCTGAACAACCTGACGCTGCGCCAGGCGATCAGCCAGGCGATCAACCCCCAGCAGATCACCGACGTGGTGGTCGGGCCGATCACGCCCGGCGTACGGGCCGTCGGCCATCACGTGGTGCCGCCGAGCCACGCCGACTACCGCGACAACAGCGCGGAGCTACCCTACGATCCCGCCGCTGCCGCCAAGGCTCTGGACGAGCAGGGGTGGATCCGGACCGGAAGCGACCTGCGGCGGAAGGGCGGTGCCGAGTTGACGCTTCGGCTGGTCGCTCAGCAGACCCCGGCAGGCGAGACCACCGCCTCGCTGGTCGCCGAGCAGCTGAAGCAGGTCGGGGTCGGCACCAAGGTGCAGATCGTCCCGATCGACCGTTTCGCCTCGGACTATCTGCGGGCCGGCCAGTTCGACCTGATCACCTTCGAATGGACGAAGTCCCCCTATCCGGTCTCCCACGATCGCTCCGTCTTCCAGACCCCGAAGGCCGACGTGATCGGCAACAACTTCGGCCGGGTGGCGGTGCCACAGATCGAGCAGCTCTACGACCGCGCGGTGGCCGAGCTCGACCCGGCCAAGGCGAGCACACTGGTTCAGCAGATCGATCGGGAAGCCTGGCGGAGCGCCCACCACCTGCCGCTCTATCCGGGCACCGGGGCCTATGCCGTTCGCACCGGCCTGGCCAACTTCGGCGCCCGCGGCCTCGGGGCGTGGAACTTCGTTGAGGCCGGCTTCGTGAAGTGAGATCGACGCTCGCCAGGGTTGTCGGACGGGTCTGGCTGTGCATATTGGCCACCTCGCTGGTCTATCTGCTGGCCGGCCTGTCCTTCGATCCACTCGCGGAGTTGCGTCAGGTGCACCCACCGGTGCCCCCCGAGGTGCTGGCGGCCCGGGCCGAGCAGTTGGGCCTGGGTCTGCCGCTGGCGATGCGGCTGCTGCACTGGTGGCAGGTGGTGGCTACCGGCGATCTCGGCATCACCGTGGACGGACAGCCGGTGAGCGACGAGCTCGGACGCCGGCTGGGCACCACGCTGCGGCTCTTCCTGCCCGGCGGAATCCTGGCCGTGACGCTCGGCGTCGGACTCGGCGTCTGGTCCGCCGCCCGCAACCGCAGTGTCGGCGATGCCGCCCTGACCGGCTTCTCGCTGCTACTGCTGGCGCTGCCGGTGTTCGTGCTGGGCACCGTGCTGAAGATCCTCTGGCTGCCGGTCAACCTGGCGGCCGGCGTCCAGTTGTTGCCGTTCTCCGGCGAGTCGACGCCGGGGGTGGCACTGACCGGCTGGCCGGCGGTCCTCGACCAGGCCCGGCACCTGGTGCTCCCCACGCTGGCCATCATGCTGCCGCAACTCGCCTTCTACAGCCGCTACCAGCGCGCCGCGATGCTGGACGTCCTGGACAGCGAGTTCCTACGGACTGCCCGAGCCAAGGGACACACCCGGTGGGGCGCCATCGGCCGGCACGGCGTCCGGATGGCACTCATCCCGATGACCGCCCTGATCGCGTTCAGCTTCGGCCTGCACCTGGCCGGCGGCGTCTTCACCGAGCGGATCTTCGGCTGGCACGGACTGGGCGACTGGCTGCTGCTCGGCATCTCCGCCCAGGACGCCAACGTGGTCGCCGCCTCGGCGCTGCTGTTGTCGGCGATGGTGGCGGTGGCCGGAGTAGCGGCCGACCTGCTGCTCGCCGGGTTGGACCCACGGACCAGGCGGCTACGGTGAATCGTCCCAGCGCGTCCACAGTGTTGATCGGCACCGGCATCGGGGTGCTTACGCTAATCACGGCCACCGCCCTGCTCGGTCCCGCCCTGCTCGACGGCGATCAGGCCGGGCAGCGCCTGGACCGGATCCACCGGCCACCCGACGCAACCAATCCGCTCGGCACGGCCCGGCTCGGCGAGGACGTGCTGCTGCTGTGCCTGCAGGGGCTGCAGAAGTCGCTGCTGATCGGCTGTGTCGCCGCCGTGGTGACCACGGCACTGGCCGCCTTGGTCGGCACGGTCGCGGGCTATCTCGGCGGGGTCCTCGACCGTCTGCTGATGACCGTCGTCGACGTGCTGCTGGTGCTGCCGCCGGTGCTGCTGCTGGCGGTCGTGCTCGGCCCGGCCGAGCAGATCAACTGGTTGATCATGGTCGCGGTGTTGGCATTGCAGGGCTGGATGCTGACCGGACGAGTGGTCCGCGCGCGGACGCTGAGCCTGCGGACGGCAGACGTCGTCCGCTCCGCCGAGTACAGCGGCGCCTCTCCTGCCCGGATCATCTGGTGGCACCTGCTGCCGCAGATGCTGCCACTGCTCACCATCGACCTGGTGCTGAACGTCACCGGCGCGGTCCTGTCCGAGGCCGGGCTCAGCTACTTCGGCTTCGGCATTCTTCCCCCCGAGGTTTCGCTGGGCACCCTGATCGCCACCGGGACGGCCTCGGCACTCACCTACCCCTGGGTCTTCCTGGCGCCGGTGGGTTGCTTGATGACCCTCGTCCTCGGCACCGCGGTGCTCGGCGAGGGACTGCGGCTGCGCACCGAGGGCGCGGCCACCGCATGAGCGCCGAAGCGTTGCTAACCCTGGCCGGGCTCAGCGTCAGCTATCCCACCGGCAGGGACGCCCCGGTGCCGGCCCTGACCGGCCTCGACCTACGGCTCGATGCGGGCGAACGGCTGGGGCTGATCGGCCCCTCGGGTTCCGGGAAGTCCGCCGCCGGCCTGGCGATCATGGGCCTGCTCCCCGACCGGGCCCTGGCCACCGGATCGGTCCGCTTCGCCGGCGAGGAGTTGCTCGGCGGCTCCGATCGCCGACTGTCCCGGCTGCGCGGACGGCGGCTGGCCTGGATGGGACAGGACGCCCTGGCGGCGTTCACCCCGGTGTACCGGATCGGCGTCCAGATCGCCGAGGCGTTTCGCCTCCATCAGCCGGCGCTGACCCGGGCCGCCGCCCAGCGGCTGACTGTCGAGCGGTTAGCCGAGGTAGGGCTGAACGAACCGGAGCGTGTTGCGCGAGCCCTGCCGGACGAGCTTTCGGGCGGTATGCGGCAGCGAGCCGCACTGGCCATGGCGCTGGCCAACGAACCGCAGCTGCTGATCGCCGACGAGCCCACCAGTGCGCTGGACTCGATCCGCCAGGCCGAGATCGTCCAGCTGATCCGAGAGCGTTGCCAGCACCATCGGATCGCCCTGCTCTTCATCAGCCATGAGCTGCGCGTCGTCGCCCAACTCTGCGACCGGATCGCCGTGCTGGACGCGGGCCGGCTGGTCGAGACCGGCGCCACCTCGGCACTGCTGGACAGCCCGACCAGCCCCACCCTGCGCGGACTGGTGGCGGCCCGCGAACCGGCCCGGCTGAGGCCGCGCGTACCGCGGGACGCCTCGCGCGACACCACCACTTCACCGATCCTGCGGGTGCGCGACCTGGTCCGCCACTTCGAGGCCGGCGCCGGGGTCGGGCGGAGGTTGGTGAAGGCCGTCGATGGGGTCAGTCTCGAGGTGGACCCCGGGCAGGCTCTGGCCCTGGTCGGCGAGTCTGGAAGCGGGAAGAGCACGGTGATCCACGTGATCGCCGCACTGCGCCGGCCGGCGTCCGGGCAGATCGAACTCGCTGGGCAGCAGATCGGAGCTCTCGTCCGCGCCGAGACCCGGGCCCTGCGCCGCGCGGTGCAGGTCGTCCTGCAGGATCCCGGCTCATCGCTCAACCCGCGGCTGACCATCGAACAGATCGTCTCGGAACCGCTGAGAATCGATCGCACGCCGCGCCCGGAGCGGATCGCCCGGGTGCGCGAGGTGCTCGCCGCGGTGGAGTTGCCGGTCGGCTATCTCGACCGCCGTCCCGGCCAACTCTCCGGCGGGCAGCGGCAGCGGGTGGCCATCGCACGGGCACTGTCGGTGGCGCCCCGGCTGCTGCTGCTCGACGAGCCGGTCTCGGCGCTGGACGCCCAGCTGCGGGTCGAGATGATGAAACTGCTGGACCGGTTGCGCCGCGAGCTCGGCCTGGCCTACCTGATGACCGCCCATGACCTGCCGCTGGCGCTCGCGTTCGCCGACCGGGCCGCGGTGATGTCGGCGGGACGGATCGTCGACAGCGGCTCCCCCGCCGAGTTGATGGCCTCCGGTCACCCCGACACCCGGCGGCTGCTGGCCGCCGGAGGGCTGGCCGAGTCTCAGCCGGCCAGCCGGTAGAAGCCGTGACCGTCGAGGTAGTTCACCGCCCGGAGGTCCGCCGCGAGCACCTCGGGATCCTCGTGCACCAGCCCGATCATCAGCGGCTCGGTGGCGTCGTCCACCGTCTTGGGCAGGTCTTCGCCCGGTTGGACGCCGATGTGCACGCGATGGAAGCTGGCCAGTTCGCGGACCTGGTCGAGCAGCGGGTACCCCACCAGCCGTCCGGCTGACGGTGCGGTCAGGAAGGCCATCGCGGCATGCCCGCGGGGCCGGCGCCGGCCGCGCTCACGAAGGAAACCCTCCGGATTGAGGTAGGCGGCGACGGTCCGGGTCAGCTGGTTCGCCGCGCCGATCTGCTCGGCGTAGTAGGCGGCACTGGCGCCGCAGATCCGGGCACCCAGTTCGACCAGCCGCGGACCGTCGGCGGTGACCACCACTTCGGCGTGGGTCGGGCCGTAGCCGATGCCCAGGGCGTCCAGCACCGCGAACACGTAGTCCGCCAACGGGCCGCTCTGGATGGCCGGGACCGAGCTGGCGGCGCAGTGTCGGTCGACCACCCCGTTGACGGACATCTTGGCGTAGCGCCAGCTGTCGGTGACCTCGTGCAGCCCACGCGAGCTGACCGTGTTGACCGCGAACTCGGGTCCGGCCAGGTAGTCCTGAACCAGAGCCGCGTCGTTGGCAACTCCGAAGATGTTGCGGCGTCCGATGATCGCCCGGTAGGCGGCCACCGCCTCGTCCGCCGTCCGGCAGACCGCCACGCCGTCGTTCCCGGCGCTGCGGATCGGCTTCACCACGACCCGTCCGGAACGGCCCCGGCACCAGGCCAGCAACTCAGCCTCACCGGTGATGACCAGCTGCTCGACGACCGGTAGACCCGCCGCCCGGACCGCCGCCTGCTGAACCGCCTTGTCCCGCCGGGCCGCGCTCAGCGCGGTTCCGTTGCCGGGCAGCCCGAGCGCCTCGGCGAGCGCATCGGCCAGTTCGACACCGGTTTCGCCGCCGGGCAGCACGTAGTCGACGCCGAGTTCGGCGAGACGCCCGCTGGACCGGCCCAGATCGCCATCGTGGACGATGTTGGCCGCGAAGAGCTCCAGCTCGGGTGGCCGCCGGTACACGGTCGGCACCTCCGGCGTGCTCTGCACCCTGACCAGGGTGGCGCCGGCAGCGGCGAACGCTTCGGCGATGCTGAAGGACATCGGATAGACGTCGACCAGTGCGACGGTGGGGGTCATCTAGGTCTCCTTCGCTTACTCATCCGGCTCTGATCCGCGTGGCGGGTCAGGCCTGGCCGACGATGTCGAGCAGCCGGTGGATCTCCTCCGGCGAGGTGTAGGCGTGCACACTCACCCGGACGGCGTGGTCCTGGCTGTCCCGGCCGGCCTGGCACTGCGCGTCGTACCGGGTCAGCAGGCCGGCCGCGGTGAGCACGAACCCGAGGTCGTCGGAGCGCACCCGCCGGTGCCGGAAGGTCACCAGGGATTCCCGGCGCTGCATCGTGGAGCTGGCCGCGAGGCTGTCCTGGCAACCGAGCACGGTCACCTCGGGGATCCGGGCCAGGCCGTCGGTGAGCAGTGCACACAGCGCGGTGCACCAGCGTTGGATGGAGGTCACGCCGGTGTCCGCGAGCCACTGCGCGGCGGCGGTCAGGCTGATCGCTCCGACCGTGTTCGGCGTCCCCGGCCAGCCGTCGAGGGTGAACTGCGGACCGCGACGGTTGCCGGCCCAGACCGCTCCGGTGCCGGGGAGCGCCATCATCTTGTGGCCGGAGAAGACGATGAAGTCCACGTCCAAGTCGTCGACCAGCACCGGCCGGTGACCGACGCTCTGCGCCGCGTCCAGGCAGATCGGGACGCCGGGGCCGACCGCGGCGCGGATCCGCTGGACGTTCAGGTCGGCGCCATAGACGTGGTGGACGCCGGTCGCCGCAACGAACCGGGTGGACGGACCGAACACGGCCGGGAACTCGCGATGGGCGTAGTCACCCGACGCTGGGTCGACCGGCAGCGGAACCACCTCGATCCGGACGCCGGAAGCCGCCAGGTCCGCCGCCAGGTCGAGCCATGGCCGCAGATTGGCCGCATGGTCGTGGAACGGGACCACGATTCGATCGCCGTCCCGCAGCGTGGGCCTGAGCCAGTCCGCGACCCGCCGCAGGCCTTCGCTGGCGCCCGAGACCAACTCGACCGACGAGGTGGTTCCGGAGTCGCCGAGCAGGGCGTGGACCGACCGCTTGGCCTCCTCGATCGCTGCCGTAGTGGTGGTGGCCCACGGGTATGCGCCCCGCCCGGCGTTGGCGTTCGCCGTTGTCAGGTAGGCCATCATGCGATCGAGCACGGCCTGCGGCTTCTGCGCGGTGGCGGCGCTGTCCAGGTACCCGAGGCCGGGGTTCGCGATCAGGATCGGGAACTGCGCCCGCACCCGCTGGTGCCAGTCGGCCAGGTCTGTGAGGGCGTCGAGGGTGCTGGAGACCGCCGTCGTCATGCGCTCACCAGCTGCTGTCCGGCGTCCCGCCAGGCCACCACGCCACCCGCGAGGCTACGAGCGTCGCGGTGACCGAGACGGGTCAGCAGCGCGGCGTAGCGCAATGACTGCTCACCGATCGGACAGACCAGCAGAACCGGCTGCCGCGGGCTGACCGGAGTGCCGTCCTGGGCCAGTTCTTCGAAGACCTCGTCGACGATATTGATCGAGCCGGCCAGGTGTAGAGCGCGGAAGGCGAAGGAACCCCGCAGGTCGATCACCACCGGATGTTCCCGCTCGATCCACTCGGCGGCCTCGGCAACCGACAGCGAGCGAACCCGGGATACCTCGTCCTCGCTCACGGTGCGGACGTCGTTGACCCGCGCCGGACGCTGCAACAACTCCGGACGACGCTGCCGGACGTAGCTCATGTAGCTCTCCGCCCGGTCGCAGACGATGAAGACCGCCGTCTTCCGTTCGCCCGGCGCGACCTTCACCTCGCGCAGCGCCCGGACGGCGGCGAAGTACGCGGCACCTGCCGTCGGGCCACCGAGAATCCCGCAGCGGCGGTTCAGCACCAGCATTCCGTCGATCGCCTGCTGCGAGGTGACCGAGTCGATGCGGTCGAAGGCGCCGGGATCGAACAGGCCCACCTCGGTGAGCTCGTCGGCCGTCCGGATTCCCGGGATGAAGTCCGACCGGTCGGCAACCACGCCCCACACCGCCACCTCGCCACGGGCCCGGAACGCACTCGCCACTCCGGTGGACGAGCCCGCGGTCCCGACGCAGGCGATGAAGTAGTCGGGTACCCGCCCGTCCAGGTCGGCGACGATCTCCGGGCCGGTGGCGTCCTGGTGTGCCTGCCGGTTCAGCGGGTTGAAGTACTGGTCGGTGTGCAGGAACTGCGACCGCTCTTCGGTGAGCCGCCGGTACATCCGGGTGAGCGGCTCCTCGGTGTCGGTGGGGTCGAGGCATTCGGTCTGGCCGGGCAGCTCCTCGATCTGGGCGCCGAGCAGCAGCAGCAGGTCCTTGATCTCCGGCACTCTCATCCGGTTGGTGACGCTGCGGAACGGCAGCCCGTGCATTCCGGCGATCACCGCCAGCGCCTTGGCCGTATTGCCGCTGGACAGCTCGACCACCGCCGCGTCGTCGCGGCGGGCGTCGTCCAGCCGCTCCCGGGCCATATTCCAGGCGGCGCGGTCCTTGACCGAGCCGAAAGGATTGAGCATCTCCAGCTTCGCGTACAGGTCGATACCTGCCAGCCCGTGGACCTCCGCGGGGATCGCGACCAGCGGCGTGCCGCCGATGGCGTCGGTGATGGACTCGTATCTCACTGTTCTCCTTCGGTGGGCCAGTACTCGGCGTCCAGGCACCAACGCCAGCCTTGCCCCGCAGGCCGCACCGCCACCGTGGCGGCGCGGCGCTGCATCAAGGCGTCGGTGGCCGCGAAGTCCATGAAGTAACCACCGGTGTTGGCGAATGCCAGCAGGTCGCCGGGTCGGGGTGTGGCGGGTAGGTGAACAGCGCGTCGGCTGATCAGGTCGTTCTCCAGGCAGAGGTTGCCGAGCAGGTACGCGCGCACCGGCTCGTCCGGCGGGACGCCGTCGGCGCGAAGCAGCAGCGGGTCGACCAGAACGCCGTGCTCCTCGGCACTGACATCGTGGCGGTTGGCGTCGAGGCCCACCAGCAGGCTCCCGTCGGGGCCGTCGCGCACCTCACGCACCGCGACGAGGGTCAGGCCCACCTGATCGAGCAGGGCGCGACCGGGCTCGACGTCCAGCTCGACCAGACTCTCCAGCAGCATCGTCGACAGCGGCCGGCGCAGCCGCGGCCCCTCGCACGCCAGCAGTGCCTCAAGATAGGCCGGCCCGGCCTTATCGCGATGGCTGGGATAGACGCCCAGGGTGCCTCGGACGGCGCCCCGCTCGGCCTTGAGCCCGTAGCCGTAGCCGGCCCAGGTGATCGGAGCGTGCCGCCCGAGGACGCTGTCGTTGAGCACGCGGGCATAGCTGTGCCACTGCTCGGGATCATCGAGGTAGGCGATTCCGAAACCACCGCCGATGTCGATCGCCCGCGGGGTGTGGCCCTTCGACTGGCATCGGGCCAGCGCCATCAGGCAGCCTTCGACGGCGAGCGCCTTCTCATCGAGACCGGTGGTGTCGAGATGGAACGCCGTGCCGTGCAGGACCAGTTCCTCGCGGTAGCGGTCGAGAGTGTCCAGCACCATGTCCAGCTGGTCCGCGCCGACCCCGAACCGGCTCGGCCGAGAGAGCACCGAGACCCCCACCGCGGCGAACCGGGACAGCCGGATCATCACCCGAACGGGCGGCAGCCGATGCCGCCGGATCAGCGTGCCGAGCCGTTCGAGTTCGGCCACGCTGTCCGCGTTCACGATGGCACCCGCGGTGCCGCTCAGCCACAGGAAATCATCGCCTTTCGGCCCGGTCGCCATGATCCGGGCACCGGGCACACCCGCGGCGAGCGTGTGCTGCAGCTCACCGACGGACGCCACGTCGACACCGAATCCGCTGGCGGCGATCCGCCGCACCAGCGCAGTCGACCGATTCGCCTTGTGCGCGAAATACAGCGAGCCGCGCAGCCGCAGGCGTCGATAGACGCCCGTGAACGCCTCCGCGTTACGGAGCAGCCGATCGGGCATGACCAGGTTCAGCGGAGAGCCCAGGCCACTGACCAGCGCGGCCGGGAGCTGCCGGTCAGCCAGGAAGTCCCGCCAGCACGAACTCAGCCGCGGGGTGAGCGGCGGAGCGGTCGACGACAGTGGAGAGATGGACACATACGCAGGTTAATCATATTGATACTCATTATCAATATGCCGCAGGTGTGTCGCTCGTAGACCATGCCGTCACCACCGCTTCAGCCCGCCACCGCCGATCGCCACCGGATCACCGGCGGTACACAGTGCGGCCAGCATCACCAGGTTGGACACCTCCGGCCGGTTCGCCGGGTCGCAGCTGATCCGCCGCCTCGAGTCGGTGACGGCCTTGCGGATCAGCCGATTTGGCGGGGGTAGCAGGTCGGCCCGGGACGGCGATCGAAGACGGCGCACGCCCGCTGCGCTGCCTTCTTGGAGTTGTACGGCTTGGCTCCCACCACGACCCAGTACCCGTTTTTCAACCCCTCGTAGTCGGTGGAGTCGATGACCGTGGCTTCAGGCTTCATCCCGGCGGCAGTCGCCGCGGCGTCCGATCGGGACTTGGTGTTCTTCGGCAGCGACGCGAGGACCACCAGCCAGTCCCCGGACTTGAAGGCGGGTGCGCTGGCCTCAGCCGAACGCCCACTCGTGGTGGGCGACGCGTAGCCGAGCCATGCCTGTTGACCGACCAGCCCAAGCACAACCACCGCGGCCATGGCGATCAGGCTCTTGCTCAGGGTGCTCGAACCGAGCTTCACGGAGTCAATGATGGACCCCACGGCGTGACCCACCAGGCCACCGACAGCGGGCAGAACCGCCCCCCACTCGTCGATCCAGCCAGCCAGGCCGAAGCCGATCAGGGCGATCGTACCGACCACGAGCCCGACCATCCCGAACTGCGAGTCCCTGTCGCCGTTCTTGGTGAACAAGATCTGGCTGACGACCGCGCCCAAGACGACTGCGGCCGCCCAGACCACCGGCAGGAGGACGCCGAACATTGTGCGGTACGTGAACGCGTCGTTGAGGTGAGTCACCCGAGGCACCGAACGCAGTATGTAGAGCAGCACGGACAGTCCGAGGAGTACCACGACGTTTACGACCACCCCGGCAATCAGCAGGAAGAGGTGTTGCAGCACCAACCCCCAGCGGGTCCGTGGCGTCGGAACCGAAGATGTGTACCCGCCGCCGTAAGAGGGCAGCGAGTCGATATGCCAGTCACTGTAGGACCCGGCGGAACTCGAACCGCCGAGCAATTCGTCAGTACTGCTCGTGCCGCCATACCAGGACCCGCTGTGGTTGATCTGGTCACCCCACAGGCTGTCGCGGGACTCCCCAACCTTGCGACCCGCCGAATCGAAATGGTTGGTGTGATCCCCCCACAGACTGTCGCGGGACTCCCCAACCTTGCGACCCGCCGAATCGAAATGGTTGGTGTGATCCCCCCACAGACTGTCGCGCGACTCCCCAACCTTGCGACCTGCCGAATCGTATTGGTTGGTGTGATCGCCCCATAGGCTCTTGCGGGATTCCCCGATCTTCTTTCCCGTGGAGTCGTAGTGGTTGGTGTGATCCCCCCACATACTCTCCCGTGAGTATCCGCCATCCGGCATATTCTCCACCCCCTGGATCCCTCAAAGCGCGGCACAATCTTGCGCGCCGGCACCGGCTCGGCCGAACGCCGGAATTCTAGTGAGAGCTGGGCACTTGCGCTGGGATGAGACGTGCAGAACGGTCTCAGTAGACCATGCCCATCGCTTGGCGCACCTCGTCCAAGGTGGCGTCGCCGATCGCGTTCGCCCGGGCGTTGCCCTCTCGGAGCACCGACAACAAGTAGCCGGGGTCCGCGGCCAGTTCGGCGCGGCGAGCCCGGATCGGGGCGAAGAAGGAATTCACCGCCTCGGTCACCACCCGCTTCAGTCCGCCGCCGCCGCCGTCGCCGATCTCGTCGGCGATCGCCACCGGATCACCGCCGGTACACAGTGCGGCCAGCATCACCAGGTTGGACACCTCCGGCCGGTTCGCCGGGTCGTAGCTGATCCGCCGGTCCGAATCGGTGACGGCCTTCTTGATCAGCCGGGCGGTCGTGTCGGCGTCCATCCCGATCTCGATCACATTGCCCTTGCTCTTGCTCATCTTGGTGCCGTCCAGGCCCAGCACCGTGGGCGCCTTGCTGAGCAGCGCCTCGGCCTGCGGGAAGATCGGCTCGGCCGGGTTGGCGCGTCCGTAGCGTTCGTCGAAGCGGCGGGCGACCACCCGGGTCTGCTCCAGGTGCGGCAACTGGTCCTTGCCGACCGGCACCAGATTCGCCTTGCAGAACAGGATGTCGGCGGCCTGGTGCACCGGGTAGGTGAGCAGCAGGCCGGACATCGGCCGGTCGCCGGTGGCGTCCAGTTCGGCCTTCACGGTCGGGTTGCGGCGCAGTTCGGCGTCCGTGACCAGGGAGAGGAAGGGCAGCAGCAACTGGTTGAGCGCCGGTACCGCCGAGTGGGCGTAAATGGTGCTGCGGCTCGGGTCGATGCCGATCGCCAGGTAGTCGGCGACCATGCCGAGCGCCCGCTCGCGGATCGGCCCGGTGCCGTCCCGGTCGGTGATCACCTGGTAGTCGGCGATCAGCACGATCGTCTCGACCCCGGCGTCCTGCAGCCGGACGCGGTTGGCCAGCGAGCCGAAGTAGTGGCCGATGTGCAGTGCTCCGGTCGGGCGGTCACCGGTCATCACCCGGAATTTGGACGGGTCCGCGGCGATCTCGCGTTCGATCGCGGCGCTGCGGGCCTCGGTCCGGCGCAGCGAGGCGTCGGAGGTGGACGCGGCGAGCTCGTCGCCCGCGTCGTCGGACAGTGCGTCAGTCATCGTCACTCATTCGTTCGTCGTCCGGACATGCGAAAGGCCGCCACAATAGTGACGGCCGCGAGCAGAGTCGATCCGTCAGCGGTGGCGCCATCCGGCGGTTCGAGGCATGACCGGACACTATCACCGACGGTGCCCAGCGGTCGCCGGCGGCGTGCCCACAGCCCGCAAGGCCCTCCCTAACTACCTGTGCCCTCCCGCAGGTGGGAGGGCACAGGTAGTTAGGGAGGGGGTTGGGGAGCGGCGAATCAGCTGCCGGACGCCGTTACAGCCGGCCTCCGCGGGACCGGACGCGGCGCACCAGCTCGGTGTAGACGTCGGGGTCGGTGGTCTCACAGGCCAGCGCGTGCCCGCGCTTGCCCAGACCGTGGTGGTCGGACGAGCCCAGCATCAACAACCCGAGCCCGGACGCCAGCGTCCGCAGCCGCGCGCGGGTGTCGGCGTCGTGGTCGGGGTGATCCACCTCGACGCCTTCGAGCCGGTACTCCATGGTGAGCTCGGACAGCATCCGCGGGCTGAGTTCCTTGTCGCGGCCACGTCCCCACGGATGGGCGATCACCGGCACACCGCCGGACCGGCGGATCAGCTCGATGCCGCGGCGCAGATCGCAGGAGTACCGGTTGGCATAGGCCGGCCCGCCCTCGTGCAGGAACCTGTCGAAGGCCTCCTGCCGGTCGCGCACATAGCCCTTGGCCACCATCGCATCGGCGACGTGCGGACGGCCCAGCGACGGGCTCGGCCCGACCTGCTCGGCAATCTCGGATTCGGTCAACGGCAGGCCGAGCGCCGCGAGCTTGGCCAGCATGTCCGGCAGTCGCCCGGTCCGCCCGACCCGGACCTTGGTCAACTCGTCGAGCAGCGGCTCGAAGTGCGGGTCACAGCCGTAACCGAGCAGATGCACGCTGGCGCCGTCCAGCTGGCAGGACATCTCAATCCCGGGCAGCACCACGACGCCGGCCGCCTCGGCCGCCAGCCGCGCCTCACGCAGCCCGTCGAAGGTGTCGTGGTCGGTCAACCCGAGCACGTCGACGCCGGACGCCGCCGCCTTGCGTACCAGCTGGGTCGGGGTGTCGGTGCCGTCGGAGACGCTGGAGTGGGTGTGCAGGTCGATCCGCATGCGGATCATCCTGCCGCAACCGGCGCCGTCGTCCGGACGCCGACCCTCAGGCGGGCAGCAGCGACCGCACCAGCCGGACGCCGACGCTCACCCGGGCCACGTCCGGCTCCTCGCAGACCAGCGCCAGGGTGGCCACCTTCTCGGAGACTCCGGGGGTATCGGCCAGCCACTCCTCGACCTGCTCAGCCGCCGACCGGGACGGGTCCACCAGGACGGCCGAGGTGAGCTGCCCGTGCACGCCGAGCAGATCGTCGCGCAGCGCGGCGCGTGCCATCGTCTCCCAGCGGTCCTGCTGAGGCAGGGCGACAATCGTGTCGTGCAGCTGGTCCAGCCGCAGCCGCTCCGCCAGCCGGAACGCGATCTCGGCCACAGTCAGCACCGGAGCCTGCCGCGCCTGCGCGATCTCGACGATGGTCAGCGCGAAGTGCGAGTAGGCGTCCTGAGCCACCTCTTCGGCCAGCGGCCGCGGCACCCCTTGGGCGGTCATCCGCTCGACGTGCCGGTCGGCGTTGGCGGCCTGCCGCGGGGTCAGCAGCCCGCCGAGCGCCGCCCGCACCTGGCGGACGCCGTCGGTGAACTGAGCGGTCGCCGCGACGATGTCCAGTGGTGCCCGGCGGCTGGCCAGCAGCCACCGGGTGGCGCGCTCGACCATCCGGCGCAGCGCCACCCGCAGTTCGGTGACCACCTGGGCGCTCAGCTCGGTCGCTCCGCCCAATTCAACCTCGGCCTTGCCGACCTGATAGATCGAGCGGGCCGCCAGTTGCGCCCGGATCACCTCGGTGACGGCCGCGTTGGTCTCGTTGTGCAACCGGAAGTACGCGGTGATCCCCTGGGAGTCGACGAAGCGGTTCACCGCGACGCTGGTGATGATCTCGCGGGCCAGCCGGTGCCGCGGCATGTCGGCGGCGTAGCGCTGCTGCAACTCCTTCGGGAAGTACTGGATCAGCCGGTCCGCCAGATACGGGTCGTCGGGCAGGTCGGAGGCCAGCACCTGGTCGGTCAGGTAGATCTTGGTCCAGGCCAGCAGGGTGGCCAACTCGGGCCGGGTCAGGCCGTGACCGGCCTCTCGGCGCTGCTCGAGCTGGCGTGCGGTCGGCAGGAACTCCAGCTTCCGCTGGAGGTAGCCGGCCTTCTCCAGGGCCTGTGTCCAGCCTTCGTAGGCACTGGTCAGCTCGGCCGCCCGGTACATCGAGTTCGACAGCGCGAGGTTCTGGCCGACGTTGTGCGCCAGCACCAGAGCGGCCACCTCGTCGGTCATCGAGGCCAGCAGTGCGTTGCGCTGCTCGGTGTCGAGGTTCCCGGCGGCCACGTCGGGGGTCAGCAGGATCTTGATGTTCACCTCGTGGTCGGAGGTGTCGACGCCCGCCGAGTTGTCGATGAAGTCGGTGTTGATCCGGCCTCCGGCCAGGGCGTATTCGATCCGGCCCAGCTGCGTCCAGCCGAGATTGCCGCCCTCGCCGGCGCACAGTGCCCGCACCTCGCCGCCGTCCACCCGGACGGCGTCGTTGGCCTTGTCGCCGACCTCGGCGTTGGTCTCGGTGGACGCCTTGACGTAGGTGCCGATGCCGCCGTTCCAGAGCAGGTCGACCGGCGCCTTCAGGATCGCGTTGATCAACTCGGCCGGGGTGAGCGCGGTCACCCCGTCGCCCAGCCCGAGCGAGTCGCGGACCTCGGGCGTGATCGGGATCGACTTCAGCGTCCGCGGGTGCACCCCGCCGCCGGCCGAGATCAGGCCGGCGTCGTAGTCCGCCCACGACGACCTGGGCAGCCGGAACAGCCGTTCGCGCTCGGTGAAGCTGCGCTCGGCGTCCGGGTTCGGGTCGAGGAAGATGTGCAGGTGGTTGAAGGCGGCCACCAGCCGGGTGTGCCGGCTGCGCAGCATGCCGTTGCCGAACACGTCGCCGGCCATGTCGCCGATGCCCACGCAGGTGAAGTCCTCGGCCTGGCAGTCGCGTCCCAACTCGATGAAGTGCCGCTTGACCGACTCCCACGCGCCGCGGGCGGTGATGCCCATCGCCTTATGGTCGTAGCCGGCCGAGCCGCCGGACGCGAACGCGTCGCCCAGCCAGAAACCGCGGTCCAGAGAGATCTCGTTCGCGGTGTCGGAGAAGGTGGCGGTGCCCTTGTCGGCCGCCACCACCAGGTAGGGATCGTCGTCGTCCCAGCGGACGACCGAGGGTGGTGGGACGACCGCGCCGTCCACGATGTTGTCGGTGAGGGTCAGCAGCGAAGCGATGAAGACCTGGTAGCAGGCCACCCCCTCAGCCAGCCAGGCCGCTCGGTCGACGCCCGGGTCGGGCAGCGACTGCGGCACGAAGCCGCCCTTGGCGCCGGACGGCACGATCACGCTGTTCTTCACCATCTGGGCCTTGACCAGGCCCAGCACCTCGGTGCGGAAGTCCTCGCGACGATCCGACCAGCGCAGCCCGCCGCGAGCCACCCGGCCGAACCGCAGATGCACACCCTGCACCCGCGGCGAGTAGACGAAGATCTCGTACATCGGACGCGGTTCGGGCAGCAGCGGAAGCTCCCGAGGGTGCAGTTTGAACGCGTGGGCCGGTGCGCCGGGCTGGAACGCGTTGGTGCGAATCATTGCCCGCAGCACCGCCAGGAACATCCGCAGGATCCGGTCGGCGTCCAGGCTGGCCACCTCGGCGAGGGCCGACTCGATGCCGGCGAACGAGTCGGTCACCGCGGCGGTGCGTGCCTCGATGTCGGCGAAGTCGGCGGCCGGGTCGAATTTGGTCCGGAAGGCGCCGACCAAGGCGGCCGCGATCACCGGATTGTCGTTCAGCGTTGCAGCCACGTACGGCTGGCTGTACGGGATCCCGGCCTGGACGAGGTAGCGCGAGATGGCCCGCAGCCAGGCGATCTCCTGCCAGGTCAGCCCGGCGGTCATCACCAGCCGGTTGAATTTGCCGGACTCCGCGTAGCCCCGGTAGCTGGCGTCGAAGGTGTCGATGAAGCGCTGCTGGAGTGCCGGCGTCCAGTCGCCGGCGGTCCCGCCCGGGACTCGCAGGCCGAAGTCGTAGAGGTACACCTTGTGGCCACGCAAGGTGAACTCGAACGGACGCTCGTCGAGCACCTCGACCCCGAGCACCGATAGATGCGGCATCGCCTCGGCCAGTGACATCTGCCGGTAGCCGAGCACCTTGAACCGGACGTCGGCGCCGTCGCCGGGCCAGGCCGGGCGGTAGACGTCGTAGCCGAGGTCGTCGTCGCCGGCCAGGCCGTTCGCCAGCCGCAGGTCCTGCACAGCGGCACCGGCCCGGTACTCCTCCTTATAGGCGTCGCTGAACTCGACGCCGCGGGACTCGCTGGCCAGGTCGCGGGCCGCGTCCTCGAAGTCGTCGTCCCAGCTGCGGACGGCGGCCTCGATCGCGGCGAGCAGTGCCGCCTCGTCGACATCACCCAGCAGCGGATCGTCGTCGGGCCGCTTGACCACGAAGAACAGCCTGGCCAGCACCGACTCCGTGACCCGGGCCTGGTGCTCGAGCGACTCTCCGCCGAGCGCCTCGACCAGGATCCGCTGGATCGCCTCACGGACGTCGGTGGTGTAGCGATCGCGGGGCAGGAAGACCAGTACCGAGATGAACCGGCCGTAGGTGCCGCGCCGGACGAACAGCCGCACCACCCGGCGATCCTTGAACTGAGCCTCCTGAGCGATCACCGGGAAGAGCTCCTCGGCGGTGGCCTGGAACAACTCGTCGCGAGGGTAGCTGTCGATCACCTGGCGGATCGCCGAGCCGCCGTGGCTGTGCGGATCGAAACCGGACAGGTCGAGCAGCTTTTGCGCCTTGCGGGCCAGCACCGGGATCTCCCAGACGCTCGCCCCGTATGCGGTGGCGGCGAACAGGCCGAGGAAGCGCCGCTCACCGGTCAGCCGGCCGGCCCCGTCATAGCGCCGGACGCCGATGTAGTCCAGGTAGGCGCCGCGGTGCACAGGCGAGCGCCGGGAGTCCTTGGTGAGCACCAGCAGCCCGCGATCACCGGAGGTCGGTGCGGCCTGGAATTCGGTGTCGCCGTCCGCGCCGCGGAGGATGCCGAGACCGGTGCCGGGCACCGCGCGGAAGCCGTCGGCCTTGGTGTAGTGCGACTCCCGGTAGCCCAGCAGCACGAAGTTGCCCTCGGTCAGCCACTGCAGCAGGTCGGTGACCTCGCGGACGCCGTGCGGGCTGACCGGCTGCGGATTGTCGTTGATCCAGTCGATGGTCTCGGTCAGACGCCGCTTCATCGCCGCCCAGTCGTCCACCGCCGCCCGGACAGCCGCCAGCCCGGTCGCGATCGCCTTGGTGAGCGCATCGGCACGATCGGCCGCGGCCTGGCCCAGCGGGGGGAACACCTCGACGCAGATCCACGACTCCGCATCACCTCGGCCGTCCCCGATTCCGGTCAGCCGGCCGTCAGGGTCCCGGACGATTTCGTACTGAGGGTGGAACAGCGTCCGGATGCTCCAACCGGTGCGGGTGATGTCGAGGCTCACGGTGTCGACCAGGAACGGCTGATCGTCGGTCACGATCAACAGCACCGCGGACGCCCCCGGCTGCTCGGGCAGCCGCAGCCGGACCAAGGACTCCCCCGGCCGCCGCTGCTGCCCCAGCCGCAGGTGCTCGGCGATCAGCGTGGCGACGTGGCCCGGGTCGAGATCGACGAGTTCGCCCTCGGGAAGATGCCGCACGTACTGCTCGGCGAAGCCGTCCGGCACGTCAACATTCCGGAAATCCTGAAGGAACTTCCGCAACTCGCCGATCAATCTACGACTCCAGTCCGAACGGGACGGATGTATTGCGGTCACATCGCCTCCTCGCGAGCGCACGTCATCGTGGTTGACACACTGTAACGCCCGGTCCTGACATTGTCCCGGCCCGGTCGGCGCGTCGGGCTCGGGCGGCGCGTCTGGCCCGGCGGCGCGTCGGGCTCGGGCGGGTGCGGCAGAATGACCCGCATGCAGATCCAGGCCCGCAACGACTTTGCCGCGGACACCGTCGCCACCCATGCCATGCTCACCGACCCGGCCTTCCTCGCCGAGGTCTGCGCGGCGTCCGGTGACCTCGACTACCGAGTGGACGGCGTCGCCGCGCACACCGCGGTGGAACGGCGGATGGAATCGCCTTCCGCGGTCCGCGGGCTGCTCGGCGAGAGTCTGACCCTGTTGCAGGAGATTCGCTGGAACCCACCGGCCGCGGACGGTGCTCGCACCGGAGAGCTCGAACTCACCGTCCGGGGCATGCCGGCCCGGGCCGAAGTGGCCATCGACCTGCGTCCCGGCGGCCGCGGCACCCTGGTCGACTTCACCGGCGAGTTCACCATCAAGGTGCCGCTGGTCGGGCGCTCGCTGGAGGCCAAGGCCGTTCCGGCGCTGACCGCCGGCTTCGACGTCCAGCAGCGGGTCGGCGACGACTGGATCGCAGCGGGCCGCTGAGAAAGCACTGAATTACCGTTGGTCGAGCTTGTCGAGACCTCTCCCAAACGGGTTTCGACACGCTCAACCAGCAAGATCCTGAATCGACCAGCGCTTTCCTGACCCCACTTGACCTTGACGCTGCGTCAAGGGTCCACACTCGATTCGTGACCTCGAAGACGACCCTGCCGTTGTACCTGACGGCGACCGCCACGTCCCTGTTCGGGAACTCGGCGATCGCGATCGTGCTGCCCTGGCTGGTGTTGGAGCGGACCGGTGACCCCGCCATGGCCGGAACCGTCGCAGCCGCCAGTGCACTGCCGGGCGCGATCGCCGCCTTCGCCGGCGGACACCTGATCGACAAGGTCGGACGCCGCCGGATGTCGGTGCTTTCCGACATCGGCTCCGCCATCGCGGTGGCCGCGCTGGCGATCGTGGACGCCGCGGTGGGCTTGAACGTGGGCTGGTTCATCGCGCTGGGCGTGCTCGGCGCGCTGTTCGACGTCCCCGGGATGACCGCCAGGGAGACACTGCTGGCCAACGTGTCCGAAAGCTCCGGCGTTGCCCTGGACAAGGTGGCGTCGCTGCGCGGCATGTTGTTCGGCCTGTCCTTCCTGGCCGGCCCGGCGCTGGCCGGGTGGCTGCTGGCCCTGCTGCCCGCGATCACTGTGGTCTGGCTGACCGCGGCCTGCTCGGCCCTGGCCGCACTGGCGATCGGCCTGATGCCGCTGCTGCCCAGCACCGCCGCGGCAACCGACGACAACTCCCCGCTGGCCGGCTTCAGCCACATCTGGCGCAGCCGTCCGTTGCTCACCCTGCTGGTGGTGAGCCTGGGCTCGATGCTGCTGGTCGCGCCACTGCTGAGCATCGTGCTGCCGGCGCACTTCGTCACACTGGCCGCGCCCGGACTGCTCGGCCTCAGCCTGTCCGCCTACGCGGTCGGGACGATGACCGGGTCGGGCATCTACGGCTGGGCGTTCCGCGGCCGCCGCTGGGCGGCCTGGGTGGTGGCGAACCTGCTCTACGTCGTCTCCGCCGTGCTGATCGCCACTCTGGACGGCTTCTGGCTGGTCGCCGCCGGAATGGCGGCCGCGGGCCTCGGCTCGGGTCTGCTACAGCCGATCAGCACCGTGGTGCTCACCGAGCAGGTGCCGGACGCCCTGCGCGGCCGGGTGTTCGGCGCCTACGCCGCGCTGGCGATGGTGGTCAGTCCGCTGGGTCTGGGTTTGATGGCACTGGTGCTGTCCGGCGCCGACCTGCGCACCGGCGCCTGGATCCTCGCCGCCGGCTGGCTGCTGGTCGGCGTCTACGCGCTCATCGCCCCGGGGCTGAAGGGCTTCATCGAGCCGCGAGCGGAGGGCGTCCATGCTGAGCATCGGCCAGTTGGCTGACTACGTCGGGGTGACCCGCCGGGCGATCCGGCACTACCACGCCCTCGGCCTGCTGCCCGAGCCGGAGCGGGACGCGGCGGGCTACCGCAGCTACGACGCGAACGCCGTGGTCGAACTGCACCGGATCAAGGTGCTGGCCGACGCCGGCGTCCCGCTGTCGCGCGTCCGGGAGCTGATCGAGGCCGAGCCGGACGCCTTCCGCGAAGCCGCTGCTGAGGTGGACGTCGAACTGCAGGCGCGGATCGCCGACCTGGAGGCCACCCGACGGGCGCTGAACCGGCTCGCCGTCCGGGGCGAGCCGTTCCTGCCGCCGGAGGTGGCCCGGATGCATGGCGCGATGCGGGCGCTCGGGGTGTCGGAACGCACCCTGGACATGGAACGGGACGCCTGGCTGCTCATTCAGGTGTTGTTCCCCGAGCTGGTCAGCACCTGGATCGGGACTCAGCAGGCGATGCTCGAGGATCCGGACTACCGGGACCTCTACCTACGCACCGACCGGGCCTTCGACTACCAGGCGGACGATCCGCGGATCGAGCAGATCGCCCGGGCCACCGTGGACTGGATGATGACCCACCGTCCGCCGCCCGAGGCGTCCGAATGGAAGGACGACGCGCTCGCCCAGGAGTTGGTGGTCGGCTTTCGCCGCGACGCCTCCCCCGGCTGGAGCCGGCTGATGGAACGCATGGAGGAACTCGTCCAGGACTGCACCTGAGTGACGCCAAAGTGACCGAAAGAACCGTCCCCAGTGACCGAAAGAACCGTCCCCAGTGACCCTGGGGACGGTTCTCTTGGTCACCGGGGACGGTTCCCTTGGTCACCAGGTGGCTGGCTCACCGTTGATCGAGCCAGCGGACGGCCTCAGAGCATGTGCGGGTAGCCGATGGACGTCGGGGGCACCAGGGTCTCTTTGATCGCGCGCGGGCTCGTCCAGCGCATCAGGTTCCACATCGAGCCGGCCTTGTCGTTGGTGCCGGACGCCCGCGCACCGCCGAACGGCTGCTGGCCGACGACCGCACCGGTCGGCTTGTCGTTGATGTAGAAGTTGCCGGCGGTGTACCGCAGCCGGTTCTGGGCGAGTTCGATGGCCGTCCGGTCGGTGGCCAGGATCGATCCGGTCAGCGCGTAGGCGGACGCGGTGTCGACCAGGTCGAGCACCTTGTCGAAGTCGGCGTCGTCGTAGACGAAGATGCCGAGCAGCGGGCCGAAGTACTCGGTGACGAAGATGTCCTGCTTCGGATTGTCCGACACCGCCAGGGTCGGCCGGATGAACCAGCCCTCACTACGGTCATAGCTGCCGCCGGCGACGATCTCGGCGTCCGAGCTGGCCTTGACGGCGTCGATCGCGCCGGACAGCTTGTCGAAGGCACGCTCGTCGATCACCGCCGAGGTGAAGTTGGCGAAGTCCCGGACGTCGCCGACCGCGAGCGCCTCGGTCTGGGCGATCAGGTCGTCCTTCAGCTTGTTCCACAGGCTGCGCGGCAGGTAGGCCCGGGACGCCGCGGAGCACTTCTGGCCCGAGTACTCGAAGGCGCCGCGGATCAGCGCGGTGTTGACCATCGCCGGGTCGGCGCTCGGATGCACCAGGATGAAGTCCTTGCCGCCGGTCTCCCCGACGATCCGCGGGTACGAGCGGTAGTTGGCGATGTTGCCGCCGACCTCGCCCCACAGCCCCTGGAAGACCCGGGTCGAACCGGTGAAGTGGATGCCGGCCAGGTCCCGGTGCGCGAGTGCGACATCGGAGATCTCCTTGCCGTGGCCCGGCACCAGGTTGATCACGCCGTCCGGCAGGCCGGCGGCGCGCAGCACGTCGACGAAGATGTGCGCGGCCAGCATCTGCGTAAGCGCCGGCTTCCACAGCACCGGGTTGCCCATCAGCGCGGCCGAGGTCGGCAGGTTGCCGGCGATCGCGGTGAAGTTGAACGGGGTGATGGCGTAGACGAAGCCCTCCAGCGGGCGGTAGTCCATCCGGTTCCACACCCCGGGGCTGTTCTGCGGCTGGTTGGCGTAGATCTGCTGCGCGAAGTGCGTGTTGAAGCGCAGGAAGTCGATCAGTTCGCAGGCCGAATCGATCTCGGCCTGCTGCGCCGTCTTCGCCTGGCCGAGCATCGTGGCCGCGTTCATCCGGGCCCGGTACGGACCGGCAATCAGGTCGGCGGCACGCAGGAAGATCGCGGCCCGCTGGTCGTAGGGGGTGTCCGCCCACTCCGGCGCGACCGCCATCGCGGCGGTGACGGCCGCCTCGGCGTCGGCATGGTTCGCCTGCTGCACGTAGCCCAGCAGCTGGGAGTGATCGGACGGCATCCGCAACTCGTAGCGGCCCGCTCCACTGCCCGGACGGCGCTCGGCGCCGAAAGTGCCGAGCAGTTCGATCGGCTCGGCGGTCAGGTCAGCGAGCGCGGTTTCCAGTTCGCCCCGTTCAGCGCTACCGGGGACGTAGCTCTTGACCGGCTCGTTGACCGGCACCGGCACCGAAGTGATAGCATCCACGGCACCAGATTAACGCACAGACTCCTGCTGCAACAAGAAATATTCCGCCGTTGTGGCGTCAGACGCAACAGAATCTTTCGAGTCTCAGCCTGCCTTGGCGGCTTCTTCCCGTCGCTTCTTCGCTGCTTCGACCGAGGCCCGAAGGGCCGCCACCAGATCGACCACCTCGGCCTGCTGCGGCGCCTCCTCGGCGGCCTCCGGCGCGGGCGCGCCGGCCAGCTTGGCCTCGACGACCGCCTCCAGCGCCTCGCGATAGACGTCGGAGAACTGGCTCGGGTCGAAGGTCCCGCTGAGCTGGTCGATGAACATCCGGGCCATCTCGACCTCGGCGTCCGACACCTTCACGTCGGCGGACGGCTCGGCGAACGACCCGTCGCGCAGTTCGTCCGGCCAGAGCATGGTGTGCATCAGCAACAGATCGTCCTTGGCCCGGACCAGCGCCAGCGACTCACGGGAGCGCAGCGCCACCTTGACCAGAGCGGCCTTGCCGGCGTCCGCCAGCGCGCGGCGCAGCAGCACGTACGGCTTGGCGCCCGGGCCGTCCGCCTCCAGGAAGTAGGTGCGTTCGAAATAGGTCGGGTCGACCTCTTCGGCGTCGACGAACTGGACGACGTCGACCGCCTTGGTGGTCGGCAGCGGCAGGTTGTCGAAGTCCTCGGCCTCCAGGATCACCATCCGCCCGTCGCCGGTCTCGTAGCCCTTGGCGATCTCGGTGTACGGGATCTCCTTGCCGCAGGCTTCGCAGACCCGCTTGTACTTGATCCGCCCGCCGTCCTCGGGATGGACCTGCCGGAACGAGAGGTCCTTGGTCTCGGTGGCGCCGTAGACCTTGATCGGGATGGTGATCAGCCCGAACGAGATCGCGCCCTTCCAGATGGACCGTGGCATGACCGCCTCCTTCGCGTTGGTCCCAGCCTGCCGCATCACCCCTGGTCATGCCAGCACCAGCAGGGGGTGATGACGGACCGCCGAGTGCTCCGTCGCGGGTTCGCCGGCCGGTCTCCATCTCACGCTAACGAGGCCCGGTCGGCTCGCCGATTGTTCCGCGGCCGATCTCCCGGTCACCGTAGATGAGGGTGAATGCACGTCCCGGCGTCGCCAGATCGCGCGCAACCGGGGCCCAGAACAGCAACGCAACCGCGCGTTCGGAGTCTCCGGGGCTCAGCGGCACCTCGTCATCGGTGTAGATCTCGGCCCCCAGCTGCACGTCACCGATCAGGAAGAGGAAGGACGGGGTCGGGTTCTGGAACCAGGCGCTCTTCAGTCCACCGTCCGCGGTGGTCCGCAGGTCAAGGGACGCGCTCACCCAGGTGGATTCGTACCTGGTCCCCGAGTCCGACCCCCGGTTCTCATCTATTGCCACCACAGCCCCGGTGTCGTCGACGTTGAGCGGCCCCACCAGCGTGCCCCACTCCCCCGGACCGTGCCACAGCAACTCGTGCTCAGCCAGAAATTCGGCGACCTCATCCTCGTCCCAGGCCGTCGCCAGAGAGCGGCCCGCCAGCCGCTCGCCCAGAGCCGCGGCGGCGTCGGGCGCGTCGTCGCTGAACAGCGCGGTCACCGAACTCCACGGCAGCTCACCCACCTTGACCTCGCCGAACTCGGACCACGGCTCCGGTCGCGCGGACGCCTCGGCGACCGCCACCAGCCGCGTCCTGAGGTAGAGCAAGCCGTCGAGACCCGCGATGTGCAGCACGGTGTGTTCGGCGTCCTCGTCATCGGCGGCGGTGAATCCGAACGCCTTCCGCAGCGACGTCGTCACCGCGAAGGCCTGCGTGGGGACGATCGGACCGCCCACGGCCCACCAGGTCAGCCGCGAGGCGGTCAGCGGGATGAAGACCAGCATCAGCGCACCGCCCGCAGCAGCACCCCGAGTTCCTCGGCGACATCGCGGGCGAACCTCGGCAGCGGCACCACCGCGGACGCCGCGAAGCTGACCCGATCGGCCAGGCTGCTGACCCCGACGGTGATCACCTGATCGTCGACGGTGGACGCGAAGGCATGCAGTGCCCGGACCCGCTGCTCGCCCAGCCAGCGCGGCGTGGACGGCCCTGGCACGTTCGCGATCAGCACCTCGTGCGGGCGTCCGGACGTGACCGTGGCGGCCGCGACCGCGTGGCTGCTGGGCGGCGGGAAGCCGGCCAGTTCGGTGAGCTCGCGCGCGGGGACGAGCCGATCGGAGTCGATCCGGGCTTGGGTGAGCGTGGCGATGACGTCGAGCCGTTCCCGCGCGGTGATCGCGGTGACCGGGAGCTGGACGAACTGGGCGGCGACCAGGCAGCCGAGCGCGCTGGCGCCGTCGTCGTCGACCGCCAGCGGGATCAGCGCTACCGGTTCGTGCAGCAGCCGCTCCCCGGAGATCTGGGCACCACGGACGCCGGCCGTCGCCAGCGCGACGATGACGTCGTGCACGGTGCAGCCGGCCCCGGCCGCGACCAGCTTGAGGTCCGCGAGCGCGCATTCGACTGCGGCCACCTGGCGGGGGGTCGCCACGGTTGTCGCCTGCCGGACGCCGTACTGGGCCAGCCCGCCGAGCCCGGCTGCCGCGTCCTTCAGCGCCCGCACCGGGTCGCCGAGGTTGCGCAACAGCCCGGTGAAGCCTGGTGCTTCCTCCGCCGCGGGTTCCCAGGCGATGGGTTCGCCGGCGATCGGGGTGGGTTGCTCATCGAGCAATTCGTGCAGCAGGTGGACGTGGTCGGCGCCGTCGATCAGCGCGGGATGGGTCCGAACGACCAGTGCCCACGCACCGCCCGGCAGGCCGCTCAGGATGGTCGCGTCCCACAACGGATGCAGCCGGTCGAGCGGTAGTGCGAGTTGGTCGGCCAGCCAAGCCTCGATGGCCGCGCCGGCCGGCAGGGTGGCGGTCTTCAGGTGTCCGGCGACCCGGAAGCCGCGATCGTCGATCCAGGACTGCAATCCGGTGCCGGCGAGCTTCTGCCGGAACCGCGGCGCGTAGCCGATCCGCTGCCCGATCAGCCGGGCCAGGGTCGCCGGGGTCGGTGCGGACCCATCGACGACCAGCATGCTCAACTGGTGCCACGGCTGCGCCGGCTGGTCGCGAGCGAGCAACAGCGACTCGGTCATGCTGACGGGGTCGGCCACGATGACCTCCTGACTACGGTTGCCGGGACATCGGTCAGCCTACTTGGACGCGCCCAGCCGGCGGACGGCCGGGGTGGGTCGTACCGCCTACTGCCGGGCGATCGTGCCAGAATCGGGCTCGTGCGCGGAATCCTCTCCCTTGCGGCTCTCGTCCTGGTCCTGACCGGTTGCGCCGGTGCCCCGGCATCCGCCCCGAGCGCGGTCGCCTCGGCGTCCCCGCTGATCACGCCCGCCGAGACGGCATCCCCGGGCACACCCTCGCTGAGCACGCCGAGCGTCGCACCGACCCCCGGCGTCCGGACCATCACCATCGAGCTGGCCAAGGGGAAGGTGTCCCCCAACGGCAGCCGGGTCGATCTGGCCAAGGGCGAGCCGTTCGTCCTCGACATCACCTCGGACCGCGACGATGAAGTGCACGTGCACGGTTTCGACAAGGAGATCGAGGTCAAGGCCGGGAAGCGGGTGCAGGTGGAGATGACGGCGGACCGCACCGGTCGCTACGAGGTCGAATCGCATCACCCCGAACTGTTGATCGTCGTGCTGCAGATCCGGTGATCCTGCCGCTCCACGGGCTCGGGTCCCGGCAGGATCTGCCGCTGCCCTTCGAACTCGTCCTGCTCGGTGCCGCGCTGGCCCTGGTGGTGTCGTTCGCGGTGCTCGTCCTGGCGTGGCGCCGGCCCCGCTACACCCGGCCGGCCGGACGTCCCCTGCCCCGGCTCACTCGGCTGGTGGACGCGCCCCAGACCCGCGCCGTCCTGCGGCTGCTCGCGCTGGGGGTGTACGGCTGGATGGCGTTGGCGCTGTGGTTCGGGCAGGACCGGGTGACCAACCCGGTGTTCGGGTTCGTCTTCGTCTGGCTCTGGGTCGGCCTGGTGCCCGTGTCGTTGCTGCTCGGACCGATCTGGCGGCTGGCGAACCCGCTGCGCACCGTCGCCCGGCTGGTGCTGGCTCCACGGGGGCCGCTGCGGCCGTTGAGCGAGTCGGCGTGGCGGCGGCTCGGGGTGCTGCCCGGGGTGATCACGCTGCTCGGATTCGCCTGGCTGGAGCTCGTCCAGCCCGACAACAACACCCTCGCGGTGCTGCGCTGGTGGGCAGTGGCCTGGGTGCTGGTCGTGCTCGGCGGAGCGATTGTGTTCGGCGAACGGTGGGTGGCGGCGTCCGACCCGTTCGAGGTGTTCGCCGAGCGGGTGGCGACGCTGTCACCGTGGCAGCGGGTCGGCGACGACATCCGGCTGACCGATCCGTTGCGGCACGCGGCCACCGCGGCCGCCCCGCGCGGAGCGGCCTGGGTGACCTGCACGCTGCTCGGCATCACCGCTTACGACAGCTTCACCAACACCACCGGCTGGGTCGGCTGGGTGCAGTCCTCCGCGCTGCCCCGGGAGGCCTGGGGGACGTTCGGCCTGCTGGCGATGACGCTGCTGGTCGCGGCCACCTTCGCGCTGGCGGCTCGGGCGACGGCGTCCGGTTGGACGGACCGGGCCGCGGCCAGCCTGGTGCCGATCGTGGTCGGCTACACCGCCGCGCACTACCTGAGCCTGCTGGTGATCGAGGGACAGCGGACGGCGATCCTGGCCTCCGACCCGCTCGGCTTGGGTTGGAACGTCTTCGGCACCGCCGAGCTGGGTGTGAACACCGGCATCTTCGACTACCCGGAGGTGGTCGCCACCATCCAACTCGGCGCGATCGTGATCGGTCACCTGCTCGGCGTCCTGATCGCGCACGATCTCTCCCTGGGGGTGCTGCCGTCCCGTCGGGTAGTCCGCGGTCAGCTGCCGATGCTGGTGCTGATGGTCGGCTACACCTGCGCGGGACTGGTGCTGCTGTTCTCGCCCTGAGTTATCCACAATCTGGTCCGCGAGTGCCCCGCGACCCGTCGTTGTCGATGCAGAGTGAGGGATGCATTGCGCGCCAGCCCTCGTGACCCGGGCACCCGTGGTTCTCGCACCGGCCGTCCGACTCATCGAACCGTTCCTGCCGCTGCTGTCCTGGCAGGACCCGCTGCTGCCCTGGGACAATCCCGAACCCGTCGCCGCAGCGCCGATCCCCGAGGTGCCGGACGCGCTGCGCCGCCGTGCCGGAGCCCTGATCGCGGCCGCGGTCGAGGTGCTGCGCGGACGGCGTCCGCTGCTTCATCTGGAACCGCATCTCAGCGGGGTGGCGCTCGAACTGATCGGACGCCTGGGCTCCGCCGGTCCGCTGCCGAACCTGCGGCTCGCGTCCCTACGAGTGACCCAACCCGCCGAGTCGGCGATCGAGGCGTCCGCTCGCCTCACCCTCGGTGACGCGTCCCACGCGGTGGCGTTCCGGCTGGAACCTGACGCCGGACGCTGGCTGCTCACCGAACTCGAACTCACCCTGGGTGCGAAGATCCACCGCGCACTCAGGTGACCGGACCCTGACCGCGAACGTCGCGGGTCGCCCGGATCCCCACTGGCCGACCGACGGGTGGCCGGCACGGTCTCGACAAGCTCGACCAGCGCGTGGCCGGCACGGTCTCAACAAGCTCGACCAACCGAAACGGGCTCGCTGACGAACCGAGCAGGACGCGAGTCCCGGCACGGACGCAACTCTCAAAGCGGAGTGGGCTGCACCCCGTCCGGGTGGGTCGGGCGTAAGGCGACGCTCGTCCCCTGCCGGAAACCGCAGACGAACAGCAAAGCAGGACGAGCAGCGCCAATGGGCGGGACGGGGTGCAGCCCACTCCGCGGAGCAGAACGCAACCGGCAAGGACGCAACCACAAGACGTCTCGACAAGCTCGACCAACGGAAGGCCGGTCTCGACAAGCTCGACCAACGAAAGGCCGGTCCGAAAAGCGCGAACGGATCAGGTCTCTGCAAGGTGACCGAAAGAACCGTCCCCGGCGTTCCAGTTCCGGCAAGGTGACCGAAAGAACCGTCCCCGACGGTCCAAAGCTCAAGCGACCGGAGGCGGCCCTCAGCTACGGCGTCCGTGGCACATCTTGTACTTCTTGCCGGAGCCGCAGGGGCAGGGTGCATTCCGCCCGACACCGGCGTAAGGATCGTCGTCCTCATCCCGGCTGGCGACCGCTTCGCCGGTCTCCGAGGGGGCCGAGTAGGCCATCGGACGCTGTTGCCGCTCGCCGAGGCCCTTGGCCTTGACCACCGGACGCGCCTTCGGCTCGTCGACCTCGACGTCGTCCACCGCGTCGGGCTCGTCCGTTGCGACCGAGGCGATCAACTCTTCGAGCACCTCCGCCGACATCGGGACGCCGGCCGAGTCGGTCTGCAGACCGACCGTCGGCTGCTGCACGTTGACCTCGAGGTTGAACAGGAAGCCGACGACCTCCTCCATGAAGGCTTCCATCATGGCGTTGAACATGTCGCCGCCCTCGCGCTGGTACTCGACCAGCGGGTCGCGCTGTGCCATCGCTCGCAGTCCGATGCCCTCGCGCAGGTAGTCCATCTCGTAGAGGTGCTCGCGCCACTTGCGGTCGAGCACGGTGAGCAGCACCTGGCGCTCCAGTTCGCGCATGGTCTCTTCGCCGAGTTCTTCCTCGCGGCGGTCGTAGGCGGCCTGGGCATCGGCCTTGAAGTCCTCGACCAGCTCGTCGGCGGTCATCTCGACGCCCTCGTATTCGGAACGGTCCAGCCCGACCGGGTACAGCGTGCCCATCTGGGTCCAGAGTTGTTCCAGGTCCCAGTCCTCGACGAAGCCCTCGGTGTTCGCTCGCACGTACTGCTCGACCACCGAGTCGACGGTGCCGCGCAGCTGCACCTCGACGTCCGCGCCTTCGAGCACCCGGCGCCGGTCGCCGTAGATGGCGTGCCGCTGCCGGTTCATCACGTCGTCGTACTTGAGCACGTTCTTACGCATCTCGAAGTTCTGCGCCTCGACCTGCTCCTGGGCCTGCTGGATCGAACTGCTGACCCGCTTGTTCTCGATCGGGACGTCGTCGGGCACCTTCAAGGCCACCATCACCCAGTTGATGATGTCGGACTTGAACAGCCGCATCAGGTCGTCCTCGAGGCTGAGGTAGAACCGGCTTTCGCCCGGGTCGCCCTGACGCCCGGACCGGCCGCGCAGCTGGTTGTCGATGCGTCGCGACTCGTGCCGCTCGGAGCCCACCACGTACAGGCCGCCCAGTTCGACCACCTCGTCGTGCTCGGCTTCCACCTGCTCCTCGATCTCGGTGATCACCTCGGCCCAGGCCGTTTCGTACTCGTCGGCGTGCTCGACCGGATCGAGTCCCTTGGCGCGCAGGGCGGCGTCGGCGAGGAACTCGGGGTTGCCGCCCAGGATGATGTCGGTGCCACGTCCGGCCATGTTGGTGGCGACGGTCACCGCGCCCTTGCGTCCGGCGAGCGCGATGATCGCGGCCTCACGGGCGTGGTTCTTGGCATTCAGCACCTCGTGCTTCACGCCGGCCTTCTTCAGCAGTTTCGACAGGATCTCGGATTTGGCCACGGACGCGGTGCCGATCAGGATCGGCTGACCCTTCTCGTGCCGCTCGGCCACATCGTCGACCACGGCCTCGAATTTGGCGGCCTCGGTGCGGTAGATCAGGTCCTTGGCGTCGACCCGGATCATCGGCTTGTTGGTCTCGATCGGCAGCACGCCGAGGCCGTAGATCTTCTGGAACTCGCTCTCTTCGGTCTTGGCCGTACCGGTCATCCCGGCGAGCTTGTCGTACATCCGGAAGTAGTTCTGCAGCGTGATGGTGGCGAGGGTCTGGTACTCGTCCTTGATCTCGACCTTCTCCTTCGCCTCGAGCGCCTGGTGCAGGCCCTCGTTGTAGCGGCGTCCGATCAGGGTGCGGCCGGTGTGCTCGTCGACGATCAGCACTTCGCCGTCGAGGATGACGTAGTCCTTGTCCTTCTTGAACAGCTCCTTGGCCTTGATGGCGTTGTTCAGGTACGAGATCAGCGGCGTGTTGGCGCTCTCGTAGAGGTTCTCGATGCCGAGCCGGTTCTCCACCTCGGTGATGCCGCCCTCGAGGATGGAGACGGTGCGCTTCTTCTCGTCCACTTCGTAGTGGGTGTCTCGGTCCAGCCGGGCCGCGATCTTGGCGAACTCGGGGTACCACTGGTGGTTGTCCTCGGCCGGGCCGGAGATGATCAGCGGCGTCCGGGCTTCGTCGACCAGGATCGAGTCGACCTCGTCGACGATCGCGTAGTGGTGGCCGCGCTGGACGCAGTCGTCCAGCGACAGCGCCATGTTGTCGCGCAGGTAGTCGAAGCCGAATTCGTTGTTGGTGCCGTAGGTGATGTCGGCGGCGTACTGCTTGCGCCGTTCGGCCGGCGTCATGTGCGCCAGGATCACCCCGACGTCCAGGCCGAGGAAGTGATGCACCCGGCCCATCTGCTCGGACTGGTACTTGGCCAGGTAGTCGTTGACCGTGACGATGTGGACGCCCTCGCCGGTCAGCGCGTTCAGGTAGGACGGCATCAGCGCGACGATGGTCTTGCCCTCACCGGTCTTCATCTCGGCGATGTTCGCCCGGTGCAGCGCCACGCCACCCATCACCTGGACGTCGTAGGGGCGCTTGCCGAGCACCCGCTTGGTGGCTTCGCGGACGGTCGCGAACGCCTCGGGCAGGATCGCGTCGATGCTTTCGCCGTCGTCCAGCCGTTTGCGGAACTCGTCGGTCTGGGCGCGCAGTTCCTCGTCGCTCATCGCCTCGAAGTCGGGTTCGATCATGGCCACCTGATCGGCGACCCGGCGCAGTTCCCTGAGCTTGCGCCCGTCGCCCATGTGCAGCAGCTTGTCCAGAACACCCACGATGGTTTCAACGCTTCCTGGTCGATGACAGTCGCGCGCCATCTTAGTGTGCTCGGCCGACACCGCCCGCGCACCGGTCGTTGGTTCTGCGGCCGGCGCTGCAGTGGACCGCGGGGACGGTTCCTCCGGACACCTGCCAATGGACCGCCGGGACGGTTCTTCCGGACACCTGCCCATGGACCGCTTGTCCCCCTGAGTTGAGCACCTGTCCGATTCGGTTGGAGAAAGCTGCCCGCAGCATGTCGAGAAACCGCGACCGGCTCCGTCCCCGCTATAGAGCCGACCACAATGGTCGGCACCGAACCAAGGAGTCATGATGGCCAAGTACCTGCTGCTCAAGCACTACCGGGGCGCCCCGAAGGGCGTCAACGACGTGCCGATGGAGTCCTGGACGCCGCAGGAGATCACCGACCATATCCAGTACATGAACGACTTCGCCGCCCGGCTCGAGGACACCGGCGAGTTCGTCGACGGTCAGGCGCTGGCCCCCGAGGGCGCCTGGGTCCGCTACGACGGCGAGGGCCGTCCGCCGGTCACCGACGGTCCGTTCGCCGAGACCAAGGACCTGATCGCCGGCTGGATGATCATCGACGTGGAGGGCTGGGAACGGGCCGTGGAACTGGCCGGCGAGCTGTCCGCCGCACCGGGCGCGGGCGGCAAGCCGATCCACGAGTGGCTGGAAGTCCGTCCCTTCCTGACCCACGCACCGACCGTCACCGACTAAGTCCGGACGTGGACGAGTCTGCGCTGCGCGGCCTGATCCCGGCCGTCCTGGCGATCCTCGTCCGCCGCGGAGCCGACTTCGCGGCGGCCGAGGACGCCGTCCAGGACGCCCTGGTCGAGGCGTTGCGCAGCTGGCCGGACGACCCTCCCCGGGACCAGAAGGGCTGGCTGATCACCGTCGCCTGGCGGCGTTTCCTGGACGCCACCAGGAGCGAGGCCGCCCGCGAGCGACGCCAGCAGCTTGTCGAGGACGAGCCCGCCCCCGGCCCGGTGCCGGACGTCGACGACTCGCTGTGGCTGTACTTCCTGTGCGCGCACCCGCGGCTCACCCCGTCCTCGGCGGCGGCACTGACCCTGCGCGCCGTCGGCGGCCTGACCACCCGGCAGATCGCGTCGGCGTACCTGGTGCCTGAGGCGACGATGGCGCAGCGGATCAGCCGCGCCAAGCGCACGGTCACCGACGTCCGGTTCGACCGGCCCGGCGACGTCGACACGGTGCTGCGGGTGCTCTACCTGATCTTCAACGAGGGCTACACCAGCGACGACGCCGATCTGGCCGCCGAGGCGATCCGGCTGGCCCGCCAGTTGGCGGCCCTGCACGATCACCCGGAGATCGCCGGGTTGCTGGCGCTGATGCTGCTGCACCATGCCCGTCGGGCCGCGCGCTTCACCGCCGACGGCGCCCTGGTGCCGCTCGCCGACCAGGACCGTGGTCGCTGGGACACCGCCGCCATCGCCGAGGCGGTCGACATCCTGCAGGCCGCGCTGGCTCGGGACGCCCTGGGCGAGTTCCAGGCCCAGGCCGCCATCGCGGCGCTGCACGCCGACGCGCCGAGCACCGCCGAGACCGATTGGGTGCAGATCGTCGAGTGGTACGACGAGCTGGTGCGGCTGACCGACTCGCCGGTGGTCCGGCTGAATCGGGCGGTCGCCGTCGGCGAGGCGGATGGGCCGCTGGCCGGGCTGGCGGCGCTGGCCGAACTGGACGCATCACTGCCCCGGTTCGATGCCGTGGCCGCCCACCTGCATGAGCGCGCCGGCGACCTCGCCGAGGCCGCCCGGCGCTATGCGGCGGCCGCCCGGGCCGCGGACAACCTGGCCGAACGCGAGCACCTCTACCGTCAGGCGTCCCGGCTCAACACCCGCTGAGCAACGCGCCGACTCCGCGGTTGAGTGGGCCTAGGCCATCGGGAGTCAGTGGGAGTCGAGCTTGTCGAAACCTCGCTGGCTACGGGTTTCGACCAGCTCGACCAGCGCGGCGCCGCAGTGCGCAGGCAACGCTTCGCTATCGGACGAAGGTGAACAGCAGCGACGCCATCGCGAAGCCGACCACCGACAGCACAGTCTCGAGCACGGTCCAGGTCTGCAGGGTCTGCTTCACGGTCATGTTGAAGTACTTGGCGATGATCCAGAAGCCGCCGTCATTGACGTGCGAGGCGATGATCGAACCAGCCGAGATCGCCATCACGATCAGCGCCAGCTGAGGTTGCGAGAACTGGCCGCTGGTCAGCACCGGCGCCAGGATGCCGCCGGTGGTGACGATGGCGACCGTCGCCGATCCCTGCGCGATCCGCAGGCCGCAGGCGATCACGTACGCCGAGACGATGATCGGCAGACCGGCCGCCGACAACGTTGTGGCGACCGCCTTGCCGACCCCGGTGGCGGCGAGGACGGCGCCGAAGAAGGCACCGGCGCCGACGACCAGCAGGATCATCCCGATCGGCTTCAGCGACGAACCGCTCAGTTCGCCCAACTCCTCGGCGGTCATCCCCTGCCGGAAGCCGAGCAGCCACATGGCGATCAGCACGGCCACGGTCAGCGCGATGCCCGGGTTGCCGAAGAAGATCAGCGTGTCGCGCAGCGCTCCGGGCGGGGCGAAGACGTTGCCGAAGGTGCCGCCGAGAATCAGGATCATCGGCAGGCCGATGACCAGCAGGACGACGCCGAGACTGGGCTCGTGACCTTTCGCCTCCTCGGACTCGGGAACGATCCGGTCTTCGGGCACGGTGACATGGATGCGCTTGCCGATCCAGGTGCCGTAGACGATGCCGCCGACGAACCAGGCCGGAATGCCGCAGGCCAGGCCCATGATGATGATCCAGCCGAGCTCGACGTGGAACAGCCCCGCCGCGGCGACCGGGCCGGGGTGCGGCGGCAGGAAGGCGTGAGTGATCGACAGGCCGGCCAGCAACGGCAGGGTGTACAGCACCAGCGAGCGGCCACCACGGATCGCGGCCACGTAGATCAGGGGCGCGAGCACGAAGATGCCGATGTCGAAGAAGACCGGAATGCCCAAGACGAAGCCGGTGATGCCCATGGCGAGCGGGGTTCCCTTCTCGCCGAACACCTGGACCAGCTTGCCCAGCAACACCTCGGCACCGCCGGAGCGTTCCAGGATCGCGCCGAGCACGGTACCCAGGCCGATGATCAAGGTGATGTGGCCCAGGATGCCGGCGAAGCCCTTCTCGATCAGGGCGTCCGAACTCTTGATCGGGGTGCCGACCAGGGCTTCGATGCTGACCCCGCCGGCCAGCGCGACCAGCACACCGACGCCGACGAGGGCGATGAAGGGCTCGACCTTCAACTTGATGATCAGGAAGAGCAGCACGGCGATGCCGAGACCGGCCAGCGTCAGCAGCCCCGCCGTGTCCTGGCGCAGCCAGGTGAGAAAGGCGTCCATCTGTTTCTCCATTCGTGGTTGGGGTGACCGGGCGAGGGCGGCGGGGCTGGGACGTCCGGAGGACTGGGCGGACGGGCTCAGCCGTCGTTGGCGGCCGTCCCATCGCGGGTCCGGCGCAGCGCTCGGCCTGCCCGGGCACCGGTCGGGGCGCCGTCGGCGATCGCGGCGACGCCGTTGACGAAGACGTAGCGGACGCCGGCGGCCGGCCGCCGCGGTTCGGCGAAGGTCGCCGTGTCGGCGATCGTGTCGGGGTCGAACAGCACCAGGTCGGCCGCGTGGCCCTCGCGGACCAGGCCGCGGTCGACCAGCTTGAGCCGCGCCGCGGGGCGTCCGGTGAGGTGATTGACCGTCTCTTCCAGGCTCATCAGTCCCAGGTCGCGGCAGTAGTGGCCGAGGTAGCGCGGGAAGGTGCCCCAAGCCCGGGGGTGCGGCTTGCCGCCCACCAGCAGGCCGTCGCTGCCGCCGGTGTGCACCGGGTGCACCATGATCGCCCGGACGTTCTCCTCATGGCCGACGTGCTGCAGGATGCCGGTGCCGCAGTGGTCACGGAGAAGGATGTCGACGAAGGTGTCGAACGGATCGGCGCCCCGCTCGGCGGCGATCTGCTCGACGGTCCTGCCGACGATCCCGTCCAGTTCGGGGTTCTGGACGCCGCTGATCTCCAGCGTGTCCCACTCGGCGATCACGCCGTGGCAGCCGTCCGAACCGTCGACTTCGAGGGCCTGGCGGATCCGGGCCAGCGTCTCGGGGTTCTGCAGCCGCTTCAAGGTGGCCTCGATGCCGCCCGACGCGCTCCAGCTGGGCAGCGCCGCGGCCAGCGTGGTGGCGCCCGGCAGGTAGGGGTAGGTGTCCAGGGTGATGTCGACGCCGTCGGCGCGGGCGGCGTCGATCAGCGCCAGCAACTCGGGGGCGCGGCCCTTGTTGACGCCGAAGTTCATCGTCGCGTGGGCCAGGTGCAGCGGGCAGCCGGTGGCCCGGCTGAGCTCGATCATCTCGGCGTAGGCCTCGAGTGCACCCTTGCCGTAGGAGCGCTGGTGCGGGTCGTAGAAGCCGCCCAGCTCCCCCACCGTTGTGAGCAGGGCCTCGAGTTCGGCGGTGTCGGCGTACATGCCCGGGGTGTAGGTGAGGCCGGACGACATGCCGATCGCACCCTGGGCCATGCTGTCGCGGATGACCTGCTGTTGCCGCACGATCTCCTCGGGGGTGGCCGGACGGTCCTCGAAGCCGACCACCAGCGCACGCAGGGTCCCTTGCGGGATCAGGTAGGCGGCGTTGGTCGCGATCCGGTTGCCGTCGGCGTCCGGACGGTCCAGCCGGTCGAGGTACTCCCCCACCGTGCGCCAGTCCCAGTCGAAGTCGTCCGGGTTGGCGTTCCAGCCGGCGATCTGCTTGCGGACGCCGTCCAGGGTGGGCTCGTCGACGGGTGCGTAGGACAGGCCGTCCTGGCCGAGCAGTTCCGTGGTGACGCCTTGGCTGAGCTTGGCGTAATGGTCGGGGTTGACCAGCAGCTGCAGGTCGGAGTGCGCGTGCATGTCGATGAATCCCGGGCTGAGCACCAGGCCGGTGCCGTCGATCACCGTGCCGGATCCGGCGAGCGTGCGCGATTCGGTGAGCGCCCCAGGCTCGGCTATCCGGGCGATCAGGCCGCCGGCGATGGCGACGTCCGCGGTGTAGCGGGCCTCGCCGGTGCCGTCCACGACGATGACGTTGCCGATCACGGTGCTGGTCATCTCGCTCCCCTCAGAAAAACGTCCGGACGGTGCCGACGACGACGGGGTCGACCGGGTCGGCAACGCTGTCGAGCACCGGCATCAGTGTCCACTTGTCCAACGCGGTGCAGGGGTGCGACAGGCCGAGCAGCACCACGTCGCCGGGTCGCACGTCCAGTTCGTCGGAGTAGCACAGGAACGCATGCTGATCGTTCACCGCGGTGATCGCCGCACCGGGCAGCGGCCGCAGCGGCTGCCCGAGTTCCCCGCCGATGCCCAGGGGAATAGGCAGCCCCTCGTCGAACGGCAGGTCACGCTTGCCGCCCTCCAGGATCGCCAGGCCGGGTTCGGTACGGGACACCACCCGCGCCCAGAACCGCATCGCCGAGACGAACGCGTCAGCGGCGTCCGGGTCACGGCGGGACAGCGGCGAGATGCCGCGATAGAACCCGTCGTCGTGGATCACGTACGCCCCGCTGCGCAGGATCACCTCGACGCCGGAACCGGCGCAGGGGCCGAGGATCTCGACCACGTCGTCGAAGTACGCGCTACCGCCGGCGGTCAGGATCACCTCGTCGGTCTCGTAGGTGTCATCACCGGCGAGCGTCTCGTGGAGGTGCCGGAAGTCGCCGAGATAGCCACGGACCGCGCTGAGCCCCGCCTCGTCCCAGCTGTGCGCGAGCGCGCCTTCGTACCCGCCGATGCCGCCCAGTCGCAGGCGGGACGCCGCCCGCACCGCCTCGGCGACCGTGCGCGCGGCGTCCACACCGCGCGCGCCGGTTCGGCCGCCGCGTCCGCCGATCTCGACCAGGACCTCCAGCGAACCCGCGCCGGCGGCGTCCAGAACGCGCTGGAGCCGGTCGACGCCGGCTACCGAATCCACCCAGGAGACGATCCGGGCACCGGCCGCGACCTGGTCGGCAACCCAGCGGATCGCGGACGGGTCGGTCAGCCCGTTGGCGAGCATCAGGGTCCGGACGCCGAAGCGCCGGGCGACTCGGAGCTGGGCGGCGTTGGCCAGGGTGATCCCCCAGGCCCCGGCCTCGAGCTGGGCCGCCCACAGCGCCGGCGCCATCGTCGTCTTCCCGTGCGGCGCCAGCCGGACGCCGTGCTCGGCGCACCAGCGCGCCATCCTCGCGACGTTGCCGGTCAGCGCGGCGGCGTCCAGGGTGAGCAGCGGGGTCTGGAGGTCCGACAGGCGCAGCGAACCGGAGCCGAACTCCGCCGCCGTCCGCCCGTGCTGAGCCGCGGGGACGGCCTTGTGACGCCAGTCCAGTACCTCGGTCTCGAGCTCGGCCACCGCGGTGTGGTTGATTCCGAGCCGCGGGGATTGACCCTCGCCCATGACTGCCACACCCTTCTTCCACAATGCACCGTCTGGTCGGGTGAAGTCCTGTCCATAGGGGTCCACTCGGCGCCGCTTGTTGCAAATCATGCAATCGTGATTGCGTCTTTTGCCCGCCCATATCTAGCATTGAGCCTCCCCAGCGTCAATAGAAAATTGCCCGGCGAGCGGAGTCCCGATGAGTCAGAGCGTGCGGCGGGCGCTCGACCTGCTCGCTCAGCTCGGCGCCGGGTCCCGCTCCCTCGACGAACCTGTCCGTGGTTCACGGGTGCTGACCACGACCGTGATGCGGCTGCCGCACAGCCTCGAACCAAGGGCATTCGTGGTCCGCGATTCGCGGCAGCGCAACCTGCTCGGTCCGCGCTCCTTGGAGTTGTCGGCGCTGGCCTTGGAGCGGCGCGACGTCCGCACGGTCGCCGGTCCGCACCTGGTGACGCTCGCCCGCGCCGCCGACCCCTGTTGGATTGCACTGAAAGGACCCGAAAATGACCAAGGAAATCGTCCTCACCACCGACGCGCCGGCCCCGGCCCACGTGTTCTCTCAGGGGGTGAAGAAGGGCGGACTGTTTCAAGTATCCGGCCAAGGTCCGATGGATCCGGTCAGCAATAGCTACATCGGTGCCGGCGACGTCCGGACGCAGACCCGGCAGACTTTGGAGAACGTGAAGGCGATCCTGCTCGCCGGCGGGTCGTCGGTCGAGGACGTGATCATGTTCCGCGTCTACCTGACCAAGCGCGAGGACTTTCCGGCCATGAATGAGGTGTACGGCGAGTTTGTCGAAGAGAACTGCCCCAGCGGCCAACTGCCCGGGCGGACGACGGTCTTCGTCGATCTGCCGCACGAGGTGATGCTGGTCGAAATCGACGCCCTCGCCGTCATCGGCTGACGCCGGTTGGGCCCTTCGCGTGCTGCCGGTTGAGCGTGTCGAAACCGAGTCCTCTGCGCTGGTTGAGCGGGTCGAAACCAAAAGGGTCTCGACAAGTTCGACCAACGGAGCGGGATCTCAACCAACCCGAGACGTTCGCGCCGAAACGAAATCAACAGACGGCAGTGAGGTCGCGGGCCAGGGTGCCGCGATCGGCGACCAGCAATGTGTCCAGGCCCAGCCAGTTAGCCATCAGCCGCAACTCGTCACGCAGCCGGGACGCCACTTCCGCGCGACGTGCGTCGGCGGCCTCCTCCAGCCACGCCGACTGGACCTGCAGGACGCCCAGCGCCCGGTCAGCCTTCAGATCGACCCTGGCCACCAGTTCATCGTCGGCCAGGAACAGGTAGACGTAGTAGCCGTAGTCGCGTTGCGCGGCCGGGGTGTAGATGCCGAGCCGGTAGTGGACGCCGAACAATTGCAGGACGCGCGGCCGATGGTGCACCAGGGTGTCGAAGGGTGCGATCAGCGCCTGACCGTCCAGCCGCCGCGGTCGCCGGGCGCCGTCGCTCAGCCAGAACTGCTGCGACAAGCCGGCCACCCTCACCGGCTCGACAACGCCGGACGCCGCCAGCCGGCCGATGGACTCCCGGACGGCGACCGTCGGCAGGTAGAAATAGTCGGACAGCGCTTTGAGGTCGGCGACGCCGAGTGCGGTCGCCGAGCGCGACACCAGCGTGTCGACCGAATCGTCATCGGTCGGATCGGGCTGGGCCAGTACCGCCGCGGGCAACACCCGTTCAGTCAGGTCGTAGCGCCGTTCGAAGGCCGGATTGCGGCTGGCGACGCTGACCGTGCCGCTGTCGAAGAGGAACTCCAGGACGTGCTTGGCCTCGGACCAGTTCCACCCCCAGTGATCCTTGCGCCGGACCTCGCTGTTCTCGATCTGCCGAGCGGACAGCGGGCCGTCCTGCGCCAGGTCGGCGAGCACCCGCTCGAGCAGATCCGGCTTGCTCTCCAGGATGCGCTCGAGCGACGTCCGCTCAGCGGCGGCCCGGCGCCGCATCGCCCTACGGAAGGCGGGCTGGCAGGGCGACATCGATCAGGCAGGCGGCGTGCGCCCAGTACTCGAAGAGCCGGCGCGGCCCGCGTCCGGCAGCCCGGTCGAGCAGCGCCGGGTCGTAACTGCCGAGCCTGCTGAACAAGGGCATGTAGTGCGCCCGCACAGCCACATTCACCGAGTCGATCTGGAACTGCCCGACCCGGTCGACGACCCGCTGCAGGTGCCCCATCGTCACCGGCCCGGACGGCCGCGGCCGTCCGAACCCCTGCGCGGCGAGCGCGATCCGGCGTGCCTGGGCGATGCTCAAGGTCGGCATGGCCGCATGCTATCCACCCCCTCCGACAGATCCCACGCCGCTTCCGGCACAAGGGGACGGTTCTTTCGGTCTGAGGTAGGCCAACCCCGCCTGGCCGGTCACCGGCCGCATTCAGGAGCTGATCGTCATCTCTGCCCGAGCCTGCGAACACCGTCATGCCTGCGATCCTCTAGCTCCCTCGACCTCCGGAACCTCACCAACCGGGACGCAAAACACCCCCGTGGTGATCATTGCTGATCACCACGGGGGTGTTTAAATGTCCGGCGATGTCCTACTCTCCCACAGGGTCCCCCCTGCAGTACCATCGGCGCTGAGCAGCTTAGCTTCCGGGTTCGGAATGGAGCCGGGCGTTTCCCGCTCGCCATGATCACCGTAACTCTATGGAGTTGTCGATCGGTTCCCGACCGTTACTCAGGAACCGCACAGTGGACGCGTAACATCTTTGTAGAAAAACAAGCCCTCGGCCTATTAGTATCGGTCAGCTCCATGCATTGCTGCACTTCCACATCCGACCTATCAACCCGGTGGTCTTCCGGGGGCCTTACCAGATTAACTCTGTGGGAACCCTCATCTTGAGACGTGCTTCCCGCTTAGATGCTTTCAGCGGTTATCACTTCCAAACGTAGCCAACCAGCCGTGCTCTTGGCAGAACAACTGGCACACCAGAGGTTTGTCCGTCCCGGTCCTCTCGTACTAAGGACAGCCTCTCTCAAGATTCCTACGCGCGCAGCGGATAGGGACCGAACTGTCTCACGACGTTCTAAACCCAGCTCGCGTGCCGCTTTAATGGGCGAACAGCCCAACCCTTGGGACCGACTCCAGCCCCAGGATGCGACGAGCCGACATCGAGGTGCCAAACCATGCCGTCGCTATGGACGCTCGGGCAAGATCAGCCTGTTATCCCCGGGGTACCTTTTATCCGTTGAGTGACGGCGCTTCCACGTGCCACCGTCAGATCACTAGTCCCGACTTTCGTCCCTGCTCGAGATGTCTCTCTCACAGTCAAGCTCCCTTGTGCACTTACACTCAAAACCTGATTGCCAACCAGGCTGAGGGAACCTTTGGGCGCCTCCGTTACATTTTGGGAGGCGACCGCCCCAGTCAAACTACCCATCAGGCACTGTCCCTGATCCAGATAATGGACCTAAGTTAGATAACCAGAACGACCAGAGTGGTATTTCAACGATGACTCCACAAGAACTGGCGTCCCTGCTTCAAAGTCTCCCACCTATCCTACACAAGTCGTACCGATCACCAATACCAAACTATAGTAAAGGTCCCGGGGTCTTTCCGTCCTGCTGCGCGTAACGAGCATCTTTACTCGTAATGCAATTTCGCCGAGTTCGTGGTGGAGACAGCGCCCAAATCGTTACTCCATTCGTGCAGGTCGGAACTTACCCGACAAGGAATTTCGCTACCTTAGGATGGTTATAGTTACCACCGCCGTTTACTGGGGCTTAAGTTCAGTGCCTCGCTTGCGCTAACACGTCCCCTTAACCTTCCAGCACCGGGCAGGAGTCAGTCCGTATACATCGTCTTTCAACTTGGCACGGACCTGTGTTTTTAGTAAACAGTCGCTTGGGCCTGGTCTCTGCGACCCTCAATGCTCGAGGAGTAAATCCCGTCACACATCAGGTCCCCCTTATCCCGAAGTTACGGGGGTATTTTGCCGAGTTCCTTCACCACGATTCTCTCGATCGCCTTGGTATTCTCTACCTATCCACCTGTGTCGGTTTCGGGTACGGGCGGCTCACAACTCGCTCACGAAGATTTTCTAGGCAGCATAGGATCACCCACTTCAGGAGCCGTAGCTCCAAAAGGCATCATGTCTCAAGCACATGGGATGCGGATTTGCCTACACCCCGCCCTACACACTTACCCCGGGACAACCATCGCCCGGGATGGGCTACCTTCCTGCGTCCCTCCGCAGCTTGCCTAATACAATCGTGGGTCACAGACTCAAACCGGCTTGGACCGAAGTCCGCCACCAGCTCTCGCGTGCTTAGCATTGACTGCCTCGGCAGGGTCGTTGTTTCGCCGGTACGGGAATATCAACCCGTTGTCCATCGACTACGCCTGTCGGCCTCGCCTTAGGTCCCGACTTACCCAGGGCAGATTAGCTTGACCCTGGAACCCTTGGATATTCGGCGGACGGGTTTCTCACCCGTCATTCGCTACTCATGCCTGCATTCTCACTCGTGTGCTCTCCACGGCTGGGTCACCCCGCCGCTTCACAGCGCACACGACGCTCCCCTACCCATCCGCGCACCTGGACCACAAAGGCCTGGTTACAGCGCGAATGACACAGCTTCGGCGGATTGCTTGAGCCCCGCTAAATTGTCGGCGCAGAATCACTTGACCAGTGAGCTATTACGCACTCTTTCAAGGGTGGCTGCTTCCAAGCCAACCTCCTGGTTGTCTGTGCAACTCCACATCCTTTTCCACTTAGCAATCTCTTAGGGGCCTTAGCTGGTGTTCTGGGCTGTTTCCCTCTCGACTATGAAGCTTATCCCCCACAGTCTCACTGCCGCGCTCTCACTTACCGGCATTCGGAGTTTGGCTGATTTCGGTAAGCTTGTGGGCCCCCTAGACCATCCAGTGCTCTACCTCCGGTAAGAAACGCGCGACGCTGCACCTATATGCATTTCGGGGAGAACCAGCTATCACGTAGTTTGATTGGCCTTTCACCCCTATCCACAGCTCATCCCCTCGGTTTTCAACCCAAGTGGGTTCGGGCCTCCACGACGTCTTACCGTCGCTTCACCCTGGCCATGGATAGATCACTACGCTTCGGGTCTAGAGCACGCGACTATGTCGCCCTATTCGGACTTGCTTTCGCTACGGCTCCCCCACACGGGTTAACCTCGCCACGTACCACTAACTCGCAGGCTCATTCTTCAAAAGGCACGCCGTCACCCCCATACCAAAAGGCACAGCAGGCTCCGACGGATTGTAGGCAATCGGTTTCAGGTACTATTTCACTCCCCTCCCGGGGTACTTTTCACCTTTCCCTCACGGTACTTGTCCGCTATCGGTCATCAAGGAGTATTTAGGCTTAACGGGTGGTCCCGCCAGATTCATGCGGAATTTCAGGGGTTCCGCATTACTTGGGGTGACGCACGAGAGAGAGCGGCTTACGTCTACAGGGGTATTACCTTCTGTGCCGGAACTTCCCAGAGTCCTTCGACTTCAACACTCTTTTCTTACTCTCTGACCGGTCAACAGCCCGGTCGGTGCGGCCCCACTACCCCCAACATGCAACGCCTGTCAGCTATCACACATGCTAGGTTTGGCCTCTTCCGCGTTCGCTCGCCACTACTTACGGAATCACGGTTGTTTTCTTTTCCTGTGGGTACTGAGATGTTTCACTTCCCCACGTTCCCTCCAACTACCCTATGTGTTCAGGTAGAGGTCGCCGGACATTACTCCGGTTTCTTTCGAGGTTTCCCTATTCGGAAATCCACGGATCGAAGCTCGTTTACCAGCTCCCCGTGGCTTATCGCAGGTTACAACGTCCTTCATCGGCTCTTGATGCCAAGGCATCCACCGATTGCCCTTAGTAGCTTGTTATTTCACTACAAAGATGCTCGCGTCCACTGTGCAGTTCTCAAGAAACGGGCGGGCCCAGCTCAATCACCGACTTCCACCGGCAACCTCAACTGATCCGCTCTGTTGAAGGTGTTGCAGACGCAACCGACCCTTCAGGACCCAACAGCGTGCTCTCAGGCTTCGCTCCAGCAAAAGATGTTCCACTTCCCTTTCGGGACTGTACTGACTCTCCTGGTGACTAGGCTTCAAGTCAATGTTCCACTAGTAGCCTGCCGGCCCCACGAACACTCGCCGTGGCAAACCGTGCGCTTGGACGAGCTGATTAATTCTCGCCAAAAGGCTCCTTAGAAAGGAGGTGATCCAGCCGCACCTTCCGGTACGGCTACCTTGTTACGACTTAGTCCTAATTACCGGTCCCACCTTCGACGGCTCCCTCCACAAGGGTTGGGCCACCGGCTTCGGGTGTTACCGACTTTCATGACTTGACGGGCGGTGTGTACAAGGCCCGGGAACGTATTCACCGCAGCATTGCTGATCTGCGATTACTAGCGACTCCGACTTCATGGGGTCGAGTTGCAGACCCCAATCCGAACTGAGACTGGCTTTATGGGATTCGCTCCACCTTGCGGTATCGCAGCCCTTTGTACCAGCCATTGTAGCATGTTTCAAGCCCTGGACATAAGGGGCATGATGACTTGACCTCATCCCCACCTTCCTCCGAGTTGACCCCGGCAGTCTCCTATGAGTTCCCGGCCGAACCGCTGGCAACATAGGACGAGGGTTGCGCTCGTTGCGGGACTTAACCCAACATCTCACGACACGAGCTGACGACAGCCATGCACCACCTGTATACCGACCTTGCGGGGCACCTGTCTCCAAATGTTTCCGGTATATGTCAAACCCAGGTAAGGTTCTTCGCGTTGCATCGAATTAATGAACATGCTCCGCCGCTTGTGCGGGCCCCCGTCAATTCCTTTGAGTTTTAGCCTTGCGGCCGTACTCCCCAGGCGGGGCACTTAATGCGTTAGCTACGGCACGGAGAACGTGGAATGTCCCCCACACCTAGTGCCCACCGTTTACGGCGTGGACTACCAGGGTATCTAAGCCTGTTTGCTCCCCACGCTTTCGCTCCTCAGCGTCAGTTAATGTCCAGAGAACCGCCTTCGCCACTGGTGTTCCTCCTGATATCTGCGCATTCCACCGCTCCACCAGGAATTCCGTTCTCCCCTACATTCCTCAAGTCTGCCCGTATCGAAAGCAGGCTCGGGGTTAAGCCCCGAGTTTTCACTTCCGACGCGACAAACCGCCTACGAGCTCTTTACGCCCAATAATTCCGGACAACGCTCGCACCCTACGTATCACCGCGGCTGCTGGCACGTAGTTAGCCGGTGCTTCTTCTGCAGGTACCGTCAGTTTCGTCCCTGCTGAAAGCGGTTTACAACCCGAAGGCCGTCATCCCGCACGCGGCGTTGCTGCGTCAGGCTTTCGCCCATTGCGCAATATTCCCCACTGCTGCCTCCCGTAGGAGTCTGGGCCGTATCTCAGTCCCAGTGTGGCCGGTCGCCCTCTCAGGCCGGCTACCCGTCGTCGCCTTGGTAAGCCATTACCTCACCAACAAGCTGATAGGCCGCGAGCCCATCCCTGACCGTCGGAGCTTTCCAACCTCCCAGATGCCTAAGAGGTTCATATCCGGTATTAGCAGCTGTTTCCAACTGTTATCCCAGAGTCAAGGGTAGGTTGCTCACGTGTTACTCACCCGTTCGCCACTGATCAGAAAAGCAAGCTCCTCATCACCGTTCGACTTGCATGTGTTAAGCACGCCGCCAGCGTTCGTCCTGAGCCAGGATCAAACTCTCCGTTGAAAACTTTCAGCACCGACCGAAGCCGGCATGTGCTGTCAAAGGATTGCCTGACACTGACAGGATCCATTGCTGGATCTATCAATAATCAAAGGAATCACGTCCAAGAGACAACAGCCTCAAGGGACGGGATATTCGTTGTTCGCACACCCCGAAGGGTGCACATTGCATTGACTTTCAAGCACGCTGTTGAGTTCTCAAGATTCGGGTGCGCACCACGCCTCAGCCTCACGACCGCCGCTTGGGGCAACTCGACCTACCTTACAAGGGCTTGTGCTCGGTGTCAAACCAAGCTATCCTGCCCCACCCACCCCACAACAAACACCAGGCCTAGGCGGCTCCTGACCTGGAGACACACCGTACCCGCACTGCTCTGGATTGGAATCCCTCCGGCCCGTCCGCCCCGAATCTCTCCAGGCCGTCCGTCTCACCGAGAAGGCTTGGTAAACACTACGGAGCCAACGACACCTGGTCAAATCCGGCCCGACGCCCGGGCGAGAGCGGCCCCTGTGCACGCCCCCTCCGCCATGGCAGCGACGACCTGGAACACGGATCGGCCCCGCCGGCCCGCAGCTGAGACATGACCCACCGGGCCTCAGCGAGAAGCTCGGCGGCGTGCGGTGCGACCATGGCAGTACCGACCACAGCGACGGCAACGACATCACCACAATCACGTGACTGCCGACAGCCGTGCCTGCTCCAGTGCCACGGTGTAGGCGCCCACAAGGCCGCCGGGCCGAGCAGCACCAGAGCACTGGCTCCCCCGCCGGGCGTGCCGAGTGCAAGCACGACGAGGAAGAACGGGGTGCCCGCCGCACCGGCGATCAGCAGCACCGGACGCAGCCTGGAACCGCCGACCTTTCGCCACGCCCGTGGCCACCACGGCACTGTCAAGACGGCCGGCACGACATACCGGATGGCGCTCACGTCGACCGCATTGAGACGTCATCGGGCACCTACGCCTCTTCGGTGACCGCACTGAACGTAGGAGCGAATGTGGCCGCTGCGGTGAGCCTCTTCTCCCCTGTGGATAAATCAGTGCTGGACGGTCGAGTTCGATGACACCCGGCTCCGATCGCATCGAAGGCGGACCGAAAGAACCGTCCCCCGTACCGAAAGCGGACCGGACGCGCGGAACGGGGCTCCGAGCGAACTCGGAGCCCCGCCTTCCCGCTTGTCTTTGTGCGGGTCCCCCCAGGCTTTCGTATCGTCGGGTCAGACGGCCGCGAGACCGCTCTCCCCAGTGCGGACGCGGACGACGTTCTCTACCGGAACGACCCAGACCTTGCCGTCGCCGACCGACCCGGTGCGGGCGGCGCCGGCGATGACCTGGACGACCTCCTCGACCTCGGGATCGTCGACCAGGATCTCCAGGCGCACCTTGACGATGAAGTCGATGGTGTACTCCTCGCCGCGGTAGACCTCGACGTGACCCTGCTGGCGTCCGTAGCCGGACACCTCGCTGATGGTCATTCCGCCGACGCCGTGCCGGACGAGGGCCTTCTGGGTCTGCTCCAGCATCTCGGGCTGGATGATGGCGGTTACCAGCTTCACTTCATAGCTCCCGTCTTGTCGTTCTCGGGGAAGTCGTCCTTGGTGAGGACCAGCGTGTGCCCGACCCGGCTGGAGTAGTACACCGGGCTCAGGTCGTAGCCGGCCTCGCTGTGCTCGGCGAGGTCGATGCCGCCGAGTTCGTCAGAGGTGGACACGCGCCAGCCGATGGTGTGCTTGACCACCAGGGCGATCAGGTAGCTCATCACGAACGAGAAGGCCATCACCGAGAAGGCACCCACGGCCTGCCGCCAGAGCTGGTCGAAGCCGCCGCCGTAGAACAGGCCGGCAACCGCGGGCTCGGCCGGGTCACCCGAGGTGGCCGGATCCGCCAGCAGACCGATCAGCAGAGTGCCGACCAGGCCGCCGACCAGGTGGACGCCGACGACGTCCAGCGAGTCGTCGAAGCCGAACTTGAACTTCAGGCCGACCGCGTAGGCGCAGGCCACACCGACGACCAGGCCGAGGATGAGTGCGCCGATCGGGCTGACCGCACCGGCTGGCCGGGGTGATCCCGACCAGGCCGGCGACGATCCCGGACGCCGCGCCGAGCGACGTGGCGTGCCCGTCCCGCAGCTTCTCCACGATCAGCCAGCCGAGCATCGCGGCGGCCGTCGCGGCCAGGGTGTTCACCCAGGCCAGGCTGGCCAGCCCGTTGGCGGCAACGGCCGAACCGGCGTTGAAGCCGAACCAGCCGAACCACAGCAGGGCCGCCCCGAGCATCACCAGAGTCATGTTGTGCGGCCGCATCGGCTTGGTGCCGAAGCCGATCCGCGGGCCGACCACCAGGGCCAGCGCGAGTGCGGCGGTACCGGCGTTGATGTGGATCGCCGTGCCGCCGGCGAAGTCGATGGCTTGGATCTGGTTGGCGATCCAGCCGCCGACGACGGTGCCGTCGTCGTTGCTGAACGCGAACACCCAGTGCGCGGCCGGGAAGTAGACGAGGGTGCCCCACAGGACGGCGAACAGCGTCCAGCCGCCGAAGGACGCCCGGTCGGCGATGGCACCGGAGACCAGCGCAACGGTGATGATGGCGAAGCAGGCCTGGAAGGCGACGAACGCCAGGGCCGGGTAGCTCGCCTCGGGATCAGTGGTGAGCAGGCTCTCAAGGCCCGCGTACTCCAACGGGTTGCCGATGATGCCGAGGCCGCCGACAGAGTTGCCGAAGGCCATGCTGTAACCGAAGAGCACCCACAAGACGCCGATGACGCCCATCGAGATGAAGCTCATCATCATCATGTTCAGGACGCCCTTGGCGCGCACCATGCCGCCATAGAAGAAGGCGAGACCGGGGGTCATGAGCAGCACCAGCGCGGCGCTGATCAGGATCCAGGCGGTGTCGCCGGAGTTGAGCTCTAACAGGGTCATGGCGCAACCATCGCCCGACGGTGTTTCGTCGAGGTTCGGGCTCTGTTACGCGCAGATTGCGAGGTGTTACAGCTGGGTTGCCGTCCTATCGGCGACGCACAGGCGAGAGCCTGGTAAACCTCAGGTGGCATCAGTAGGTTGGACGCATGGCGCCACGGCCGCAGACCTCGCACAGCGGGTCGAGCCGGGCGCCTTTCGGGTTACCGCCCGTGCTCGCCGAGCCGGGCCCAGATCGACCAGGAGGTTGCAGTGGACGTTCTCGTCACCGGCCGGCATTGCCAGATCAGCGACGACTTCCGTGCGCGCGTCAGTGAGCGCCTGAGCGGAGTCGAGAAGCTGCGTGATCGGGTGATCCGGGTCGAGGTACAGGTGTCGGCCAATCCGCACACCCGACAACCCGACCAGGCCACCTCGGTCGAGATAACCCTGCGCAGTCGCGGCCCGGTGGTGCGTGCTGAAGCCACCGCCGACGAGAAGCTGATCGCCTTCGAGCACGCCCTCGACCGGCTCAAGTCCCAGCTCCGCCGGGCGGCAGACCGCCGCAAAGTGCATCGCGGACTCCGTGCCGGGCAGCAGTTCGGCGCGCCGCCGGTGGTGGCCGCGGCCACCCAGGACGAGGACCGCCCCGAGATCCGCAAGATCGCCGGTCTCGAGGTCCACGGAGACGGCCCGCTGGTGGTCCGCGAGAAGCTGTTCAAGGCGACCCCGCTCACGCTGGCCCAGGCGCTGGACGAGATGGAGTTGGTCGGCCACGACTTCTTCCTCTACGTGGACGCCGAGAGCGGCGCACCCAGCGTGGTCTACCGTCGCCGGGCCTACGACTACGGCGTCATCCACCTCGACGTCGCGGCCGCCGCGGAACAGAGCGCCTGAGCGGAGTCCACCGGGTCTCGGCAGGCTCGACCGGGCGACGCCGGTCGAGCCTGTCGGACCGCCCGGCTGCCTACCCACGCTCGACCGGGTCCACAGCGGGGACCTGTCCCAACCGCCGGCATCACCTCCGCCCTGGGCGGCCGCGGCCATCCAGCCGTGGAGTCGCGGCGACGACCGCCGCTCCGAGTACCTGATGACCGGCCGCGGTCAGCGCCGCGCCGGCGGCGGTCAGAGTGGCGCCGGTGGTGACAATGTCGTCGAGTAGCAGCATCGGTGCCGGTGCGAGCCGGCGGACGCGCATCCGGCCCAGCCGGTTACTGGCCCGGTCCGCGACGCTCAGGCCCACCTGATCCCGGGCCCCTGGGGCGAGGGTCAGTCCGCGCGCCGCCCGGATGTCGAGGCCCAGCCGGCGCAGCCGTCCGGACACCCGGCGGGCCATCAGCCAGGTCAGGTCGAACCCGCGCTCGGCCACGGTCGCCCGGCTCGACGGCATCGGCACCAGCAGCAGTGCTCCGCCGTGGCCGCGTTCGTACGCGACGGCGGCCACGCTGCCGAGCGCGAGATCGCCCAGCAGCGGCACCAGGCCGAGTCCCTGCCGCTCCTTGCAGGCCAGGATCAACGCCCGCAGCTCGGCGGCATAGTCACCGCGCGCCCAGATCAGGTCCGCGCCCTCGCCGGAGCGGACCCGACGCGGCGCGAGTTCGCGCACGGTGCGGTCGCAGGCCTGGCAGCAGACCGGGCCGGGTCGTCCGCACGCCGCGCAGCTGCCACCCCAGGCCAGATCCGCGGCGGCGTCGAGAACCGCACGCCATCGCATCGCCCGAGTCTGCCCGTTGGGGATCCGCCGCTGGTGACTATCCACAGGCCTGGGCCGAATACCCAGCGGTCAGGGCAGCGCGACCGCCTCGACCCGGTCCAGCCACGGCTCCCAGGTGAACCCGTCGACGAACCGCCAGGTCTGGCCGTCCGGACCGCGCAGCACCGCCCGTCCGGACGGCGCGGCCGCCAGCTGCACCAGAGCGGCGGTGTCGTTGGGACGGACGTCGGTCGCCACCGCCCCCTCGCTGTCCACACTGACCACGCGGGCGGTGGAACTGCCGCCGAGCAGCACCAGCAGGCTTGCCGAGCCGGTCCAGCCGACATCCGCCGGCTGCTGCCCGGCCGGCGCCCAGTTGGCCGGGGTCAGCTCGCGCCAGCCGACCAGCCGGAAGTCGCCGGCCGTCCGGACGATCGCTGCCACGCCCAGGCTGGTCCGCCCCTGGTTCTCGATCACCAGCGCCGCCCGCACACCGTCCGGTGCCGGAGCGAAGCTGCGAATCCAGCCCTGTGGAAGGCTGTCGGTGGTGACCGGAGTCTCCCTGCCGTCCCGGATCACCCGCAACCGGGCGTCCCGGGTCCGGTCCAGCACCGCCCACAATTCACCCTGCCGAGTCCAGCGGACGCCGGTGACCTGGTGACCGGTCAGCTCGACCCGCTCCGTCCCGTCCCGGACGGCGACGCTGCGCACTCGGGTGCCGCCGTCGGTGACCAGCGCCAGCACCTGTCCGTCGGTGCGGGCGGCCAGCGCGCTGGCCCTGATCGGCGCTCCGCCGACGGCCAGCGGCGCCGCACCCGGGTCGGCCCAGGTGGCGCGTTGCACCGTCCCCTCGCGAAGCAGGAACACCCCCTCGCCGGGGCTGGGCGGCAGTGGTGCGCCCTGGGGGAAGTCGCTGATCGACAACACGCCGCTGGTGCCCAGATCCCACCCGGCCCCGTTGCCGTGGATCCGGACCCCGGTGACGCCGTCCAGCGAGCTCAGTGACCAGACGAGTTCGGCGGCGAGGCGGCGCCGCGACTCGGTGTCCAGGGCCTCCAGCTCGCCGGTCAGTTCCACGGTCACCGTGCCGCCGGCGCCGAGGGTAGCCGCGGACGCCTCGACGCGCGTGCCCAGGGCCGGACGATAGGCGGCCGCGGCCGACCGGCTGGGGCCACCGAGCACGGCTCGGACGGTGGCCAGCAGGCCCGGCGTCCCGGTCTGGACGAATCGCGGATCGGGGACCAGCCAGGTCCCGGTCGCGTCCCACAGGCAGACGTCGGCCCGCACCCAGGTGCCGCTGAACAACGACTGCGACACCAGCAGCCCCCGCGGCGGGCGGGAGATCCGCCACTGTTTCTCAGTGTCGCGCTGCAGGCCGAAGTCGTGGTGGTAGGCCGTGGCGCCGGGGGTGAACGAGCCCTGCGGATCGAGCGTGCCCACCAGCGGGGCGGTCAGCACCACCCCCGAGTCGCTCACCTGCGGCGGGTAGCCGCCGGCATAGACCTCGACGCCGGACTCGGGTCGCCAGCCGTCCGCCGCGTCCGCGGTGAGGAATTGCCGGGCCACCGTGTAGCCGGGCTGGTAGGTAGCCATGGCGTGCAGGAAGCCCTCGACGATCAAGCCCGGCGAGGCGTCCTGGGCGGGGGGAACGGGCGCGATGTCGACGCCGGGGTTGGCCTGCTGCTGGGCCGGCAGGTGCCGCTCGACCGGACCGCTGGTCGGCACGGTCACGCAGCCGCCGAGCAGCACCAGGCAGCAGGCGGCCAGCACCGCCAGCAGGCGCCTCATCGCTGGACCAGCTCGGCATCGTCGGGCACCACCGGCCATGGCGAGGAGACGAAGCTCTCCCCCGCCCGACGCGGCACGGTCAACCGGAACTGCGCGCCGCGTCCCGGACGTCCCCAGGCGTTCAGCCAGCCGCAGTGCAGCCGGGCGTCGCCCAGCGCGATCGCCAACCCTAGGCCGCTGCCCCCCACCGACCGGCGCCGCGCCGGGTCGGCTCGCCAGAACCGGTTGAACACCTGGTGAGCCTCGGCGGCACTGAATCCGACCCCGTGGTCCCGGACGGCGACCGCGACCGCACCTTCGTCGCCACGGACATGGACGCTGACCGGCCGGCCCTCGCCGTGCTCGATGGCGTTGGCGATCAGGTTGCGCAGGATCCGCCGGATCCGCCGCGGATCGACCTCGGCCACGCAGGCCACGGGCGCGTCCAAGCGCAGCTCGGCACTGTAGCGCTGGGCGAGCCGGGTCTGCGCCGCGAGCTCCTCGGCGGCGATCTGGGCGAGATCGACCTCGTCCAGGCTGAGTTCGGCGGCGCCGGCGTCGAACCGGCTGATCTCCAGCAGGTCGGTCAGCAACTCCTCGAACCGGTCGAGTTCGGCCGACAGCAGCTCCGTGCTCCGGGTGGCCAGCGGATCGAACTCGTCGCGTTGCCCGTACAGCACGTCGGCGGCCATCCGGACCGTGGTCAGCGGGGTCCGGAGCTCATGGGAGACGTCGGACACGAATTGCTGCTGGACCCTGGACAGGTCCTCCATCTCGGTGATCTTGCGGTCGAGTTCGGTGGCGAGATGGTTCATCGAGCGCGCCAGGCCGGCCAGGTCTTCGGTGCCGCGCACCGCCATCCGGTCTTCCAGATGCCCGGCCGCAAGGCGTTCCGCGGCCAGCCGGGCCGCGCGGATGGGGCGCAACACCTGCAGGGTGATCAGGTACACCGTGGCGACCACGCCCACCAGCACGATCAGACCGGCGATCACCGTCGCGCGTTGGACGACGATCAGGGTCTCGGCCTCGGGTTGCTGGGTGAACAGGAAGTAGACCGGGTAGCGGGTGCCGCCCGGGGCGGACAACGCCGACCCGATCGCCAGTCCGGGGACGGCCGGACGCGCGTCCAGGAAGAGGATCTCGGTGGGGGTCGAATAGACCCCGTCCGCGCCCGCCACCGCGCGGCGCAGGGATTCGGGCACGCTGGCGTAGTCGAGACCCGCCGAGCCGATGTCCGAGACCGGGCCGGCGACCACCACGTAGTACTGGTTGCCGACCGAACCGCGGTAGGCGGCGTCCCGAGCCAGCTGGGTGAGACGTTCGTTGATGGACGCGGTGCGCAGGTTGAGCGTGCGCAGGTCGCGCTGCATCCCGTCCAGCACCACCGACGCCTCGGCCAGGCTGGCCTGCCGCTTGCCGTCCAGGATGCCGCGCGAGGACTGGTCCATCAGGAACCAGCCGGTGGCCGCCAGCACGGTGAGTGCGGCAACCAGGGCGGTCACCACCACCCGGAACGGCAGCGAACGCGACCACGGCGTCCGGCCGGTTCGCTCGGCGGCCTGGCCGCTCACGGTTCGCGAGGCTCTCCGGCCCGGTAGCCGACGCCGCGGACCGTGACGATGATCTCGGGGTGCTCGGGGTCGTGCTCGATCTTGCTGCGCAGCCGCTGGACGTGCACGTTGACCAGCCGGGTGTCGGAGGCGTGCCGGTACCCCCAGACCTCCTCCAGCAGCAGTTCGCGGCTGAACGCGTGCCGGGGCCGCTTGGCCAGCGCCAGCAGCAGGTCGAACTCGAGCGGGGTGAGGGCAACCAGGTCGCTGCCTCGCCGGACGGTGTGCTCGGGCACATTGATGGTCAGGTCGCCGATCGCCAGCACACCGGTCTCGGCGGGAATCTGGCGGCGCAGCCGGGTGCGGATCCGGGCCAGCAGTTCCTTCACCTTGAACGGCTTCGCCACATAGTCGTCGGCACCGGCTTCGAGACCTTCCACCACATCGCGGGTGTCGGACTTCGCGGTGAGCATCACGATCGGGACGCCCGAGACCGCCCGGATCTCACGGCAGACGTCGACGCCGTCGCGCCCCGGCAGCATCAGGTCGAGCAAGATCAGGTCGGGGCGGTAGCGATGGAAAACCTCGACCGCGCGCAAGCCGGAGCTGCACCAGGCGGCATCGAAGCCGTCGGCCCGAAGCACCAGCTGGAGCATCTCCGAGAGAGCGACGTCATCGTCGACGACCAGAATGCGTTGTGCGCGCTGTATGCCGTCCGACACCGCACCCCCTTGTTCCGGACGCCCACCGTGCTCGCAGTCTAGACGACCCCGCGGACACCCTTTCCGGTTGCGGTCTGCCCGGTCAGTTCCACTCGGGGTGGGCGGTCCAGGTCGCCAGCAGGGCCAGGTCGCCGCCCTGCCGGCGCAGCACCCGGCGCCACAGCGAGTCCGGGTCGCGGTCGTAGACGTCGGTGTAGGTAGCCCGGACCACATGCCACCAGCCCTGCTCCAGTTCGTGCTCGAGCTGGCCCGGTGCCCATCCGGCATAGCCGGCGAAGATCCGCAGGTCGCGGTAGGCGCCCTCGGCGATCTCGACCGGGGTATCCAGATGCAGCAGCCCCACCGCCTCGAACAGCGAGCGCCAGCCCGGCGGCTCCTCGTCCGGACGCTGCGGCGAGGCCAGGCAGATCGCCCCCTCCTGGGACACCGGCCCGCCCTCGAAGAGCACCTTCGGCTCGCTGACCAGCGGCGCCCAGGCGGGCAGCGCGGTACGTAGATCGATGGTTGCCTCACGGTTGAGCACGACGCCCAGCGACCCGGACTCGTCCGCGTCCAGCACCAGCACAACGCTCTGGTCGAAGACGCCGTCGCTGAGCTCCGTGCTGGCCACCAGGAGCACACCGGGAGTGGCTTCGACCGTCATGCAGACAGCATGCCACCCGCGATCGGCGTGTCGGCATCGCCTCGCGACGCAGGTCCCGGAAGCCGCGCTCGAGCTCGCTCAGCGGGTACGGCAGCCGTCGGCCGGGCGTGCCCCGTTCGACGGCAGCGGGCAAGCTCTGGATTCACAGGTCTTCCTCGTAGAGCGCGTCGAACTCATCCTGGGGAACTGGCCAACTGGCACCGTGCGCATCGGTCACGATCCAGTCGCCGGGCTCAGCCGACGCCTCGCCCTCGCGAGTGATCACGGTCTGAGGTTCACTCGCCTGCCAGGCCGTGACCACCCCGATCCGCCGGTATTCCTGCGCCCGGATCTGCTGGTAGGTCGTAGCGAACGAGTCGGGACCGATCGTGCGCGAGGACCCCTGCTCATCGATGACCCACCAGTCTCCGGCCCGGGCCTGCAAATTGTCGCCGCGCGGGCTGCGCCATTCGAACGGCTCATCCAGGCGCCACGCCCAGGCGCGTCCGCGGCGCTTGAACGGCCGGGGATCGGGTGCCCGCCGCGACGCCGGCGTCGCCTCGTCCTCCTCCCGATCGGCCGGCTCCACTGCCCGACCAAGCCCGGCCACGGGAGCGGACGGTGGCCTCTCGTCGGGCGGCACTATCCGGATCCCGACCTGGGCGAGATGGCCAGGAATCCGCGCGCATGCCGCGCGATCGTATTCGGCGGCGGTGGTCTCCTTGACCACCGCCCAGGGCTTGTTCCACTGGTGGTCATGGCGCGCATTGCGCATCTCGAAATGCGCCCAACGCCGATGCTCCAACTCCGCGAGCAACTCGATGGCGGCATCGGTGAACGCCACCGACGCGGCGGGCTGCGGTGGCGCCGCCTCCCAGCCGAAACCAATGGCGGCCAGCTTGACCGGGATGTCCCAGACCTGAGCCACGTTCGAACGACGCTCGTGCTCGGTGAGATGCTCCCACTCGGCATCGGCGAATACCGAGCCGGTGGCATTTCGGGTGACTCTCGCGACCTCGCGGTAGCCCATATGGGCGCTCATCGCGAGCGCCATCACCTCGTCGGACAGCAACCGGTCGGGCCGGGCGTCGACCCGCGCGACCGAGCGGCCCACCCGTCGGAGCAACGTGGGAAGACTGCTCGCCAGTTCGAGCAGTCGCACATGCTGGTACCCCGGCGTCACCTCCGCCGGAGTTCGCGGGACCAGGCCGGCAAGGTCGTCCGCAATCGCCAGGAGTTCGGCCGGGTCGAGTAGCAGTGCCTCGGGCCGGCCGACGGAGCCGGCCGTGACCTCGAAACCGGCGCTGCGCAGAATGGATTCGGCCCGCTCCGCGACGGCGACGATCGCCTCGCGGACGGGCGCTTCCTGGGCTCCGAGCAGCGCGAGGTGGCCGGCTTCGTGCGCGATCGGGCCGAACGCGCTGGGAACGTCGGCCGGCCAGCGACCGAGATCCGCCACGATCTCGTCCGCCAGATCATCGGCCGTACTCCGGCGCAGGTCGCCGGGCTCGCAGAGCAGTTCCTGTCGCCCGACCACCCGGACGCCAGGATGTCGGGTCACCGCCGACGCAAGGGTTCCCAGGACCGCCACCACGTGGATGTCGGATTGCAGTTCGCGCGCGATGGCGTTCGCGATCGGCATCGTCAACGTATCGTCCTCGAACGCCACATAGACCCGTGCCGGCGCGGTCCGGTAACGCCCGTTGTGGGGAAACCCACCCCAGGACTGCAGCCAGTTCGCCAGCGACTCGCGTACGACCTGTGCGGCCGCCCGGCCGTTGGGGTACAGCTCGCACCACTCGAGATTCACCTCGACCGGCAATCCGATCTGGACCGCCTGAGTCCAACTCGGATCGGTCCCGGCGCAGTGCACCGTGAGCCTCTCTCCCGGACGCTGCCACCCCCCGACGATCCGGTGCACCAACTCCACGGCGAGTGCGCCCTCCCCGATGACGGTGGGCGGCGGCGAGACGGCGTCCTCTCGATAGGGAGGGTGTCCGCGCAGCACCGCGGACGCGACGCGGGTCGCTCGGCACAGCACCGTTCCGGTCCCGGTGTAGCGCCAGTCGGCGGCCAACTCCCGATCGGACAGCAAGGTCACCACCTTCGCGTCGGCATCGTCGGTGAGCCGCCGCACCTGGTCGGTGAGCGTCATCGCTTCGTTGTCGTCCGGCGCGGAGATCACCACGAGCCTCGCCTCGCCGAGCACCTTGGCCAGCACCGTCGGTTCGGGCGTGGGCAGGTGGATGACCCCGGCGCGGCGAAGCTCCGCGACGTCCTGTGGCGGCAACGCTCCCACACTCACCACTGGTCCGGACGCCGGCGACTCGCGAACGCGGCGAGCGAGCTGAGTGGCTTCGGTGCCCGCGCCGAGCACGACCGTGTGCCCGCGTTGCCGCTTCGCCCGGCCCTTGGAGAACTGCGCCCGGAGCATCTCCAGGGCGACCGCGATGATTGCCAGGGAGATCGTCACCGGCGCGAGGAAGCGTGCCCAGGCGAGTTGCCAGGAGATCTCGCCGCCGGTGGGCCCGTCGAGGGCGAAGAGCGCCATCGAGCGATAGGCGGCGGTCCACCAGTCCATGTCGCTGCTGGTCATCCACCCGACCACGCCCAACCACGAATGCGATCGCCGGGAGAACGATGATCACCGTTCGACTGTGCTGCTCGACGAACAGCCACAACCTGGTCCACATGTGCGCCCCTCTCGCTCAGGGATGACCGCGCAAGCCCGCCCAACGACGCTGGCACAGCAAGTATCCAGCGCCGCCACTGCTGCCGTGGGGGCTGAGTGGACGCCGCGGACGCCAGGCCCGCATCGCCCGGGGAGACTGCATTGCTGGCCACGCGGCCAAACCGGGCGCTGGCCGGGCACGCCCAGTCGTCATCGTCGGCGCGATCCTGTCGCCCTCGCAAGGTGGTTGTTGCCCAGCTCCGGATGGCTCCACTGTGGCGGCGCGCAGCAATAACGAAGCGACGCCGGCGGTGAGAACCGCCGGCGTCGCCGCAGGGTGGAGGTGGGGGGAGTCGAACCCCCGTCCTCTGAAGGTGAACCAGGACTTCTCCGGGCGCAGTTGACTAGGCGGCTTTCTCGGCTCCTACCCTCGCGTCAACCCGTGGTAGCCAAGCCCAGTTCCAGTGAAGTCCCGAGCCGCCCCTGGAACACAGGCGGCTCAGCAAGCCTTCTATACGAGGCCAGGAACCGGACGGAAGGCTACGTCCGGGCTGACCCTTCGGTCACTGCTCAGGCAGCGAGAGCGAAGTCTGCGCGAGAATTGTCGGCAGTTATTGGTTTTCCAAGAATCGTTAACGAGATGTCCTTGGATCCTCGGCCCGCTTCTCCTGGGACTACCGTCCCGAGTCGAAACCAGTCACCCCCTGTTGAGTTGTCCGCCCGTGGCCGCGAACGTTCGCGGGCGAGCGTGTCAGCCTATCAACGTTTGCGCTCGGGCAAAACTTCCCACGGGACGAGCGCCCGCACCGGGTTGCGCCAGTCGTTGCCGCGGGCTGCACCGACCGCACCGAGCACGGTGACCACCACCCAGATCACCGTCCAGATCGCCGCGATCGGATTGCCGTCGCCCGGCAGCAGGCCGCCGAGGATGCTGGCAAGAATGCCCACCACGAAGGCGAGCAGCTGCCAGTTGAACGCTTTCGCCGCCTCGCGCTTGGCGTACGAGCCGGTCGGGCTGACCGCCCAGATCACCAGCGGGCCGAACAGCCAGACCAGGAACGGCGACAGGTGCGCGATGGTGGCCATCGTGGTGCTCCGGTCCATCACCGGCCGGGTCGGCACGATCTCACCGGAGATCACCGGGGGTTGTCCCGGGGCGCGGTAGCCGTAGCCGGAGGGCGCGAATGGCAGCGGGCCGTCGACGGCCGCTGCCAGCTGATCGAGCCGCTCGGCAGTGATCACCGCCGACATCCGGGCCTCGAACTCGGTCGAGTCGATCCGGCCCAGCTGGTGGGCCTCGCGAAGGCGCTGCTCGGCAGTGTCGCGATCGGATTTGGAGACGCTGTCCACTGGGGCGAAGAAGTCGTGGGTCATGCTCCAAGGATCCCGCGCGCGGGCGGCGAACCGTATCGGGCTCGGCCCCGCCCCTCCCCCGACCGGCGCGCTCAGGGTCGCACCGGCCGAGTGCTGATCGATCCGTTCCGACCGCCGGGGCAGGCCCTACCGTGAGCGCATGCCCAACACGCTGGAGTTCCGCGATCTCGGTGAGGGGATCGGCGACGCTGCCGCCGTCCTGCGCAACAACGCCGCAGCCGCCGGGCTGGACGCGTCGGTGCCGACCTGCCCGGGCTGGCGGGTCCGCGACCTGGTCACCCATCAGGGCCTGGTGCACCGGTGGGCCACTGCCACGGTGCGGGGTGTCGAGGCGCCTCCGGACGCCGAGGTCGAGGCCGAGGCTGCGACCGCGTCCGACCTGTTGGACTGGTTCGACGACGGGCTGGTCGACCTGCTGAACGCGCTGGCGGCGGCGCCAGCCGATCTGGACGTGCCGTTTTTCCTGCTCGACGCTCCCCCGCCCCGCCAGGCCTGGACCCGCCGGCAGTGCCATGAGACCACGATCCACGCGATCGATGCGATGGCCGCCAAGCTGGGCCGGTCACCGCGTCCGGACGAGTTGTGGTTCGCCCCAGCGCTGGCTCGCGACGGCATCGACGAGTTGTTGCTCGGGTTCGCCCCCCGCGCCAAGTACAATCCCCGGCGCCCCGAGCAGGCGACTCTCACGGTCGTGACCGACGACGGGCTCGCCGGCTGGACGGTGACAATGGGTCCGGACGGCTGCCAGGCCTCCACCGGAGCCGCCGCTGATTCCGACGCCCAGATCACCGCCTCAGCCCGGGCGCTCTACGCCGGTCTATGGAACCGCGGCCGCGACTACACGATGGCCGGGGACGCGGCATTGGTCGAGGATTTCCTCGACCAGCTACGGATCACCTGGTAACGGTCGCACCGGTCGCTCGCCTGGCGTGCGCGAACCGCTCGGCCGCCGACCCGAGCCGCGGACTACTCGCCGCGGTTGCGGGCGGCGAGTTCGCGGGCGGCTTCCCGATTGGCGTCGCGCTCGGCGATGGTCTGGCGCTTGTCCCACGCCTTCTTGCCGGTGCCGACGGCGAGTTCGACCTTCGCGTAGCCGTCCAGGAAGTACAGCGCCAGCGGCACGATGGTGCGTCCGGACGCGGTCGTGGCCCGCTCGAGCTTCTCGATCTCGCGACGGTGCAGCAGTACCTTCCGGTTCCGCCGGGCAGCATGGTTGGTCCAGGTGCCGAAGGCGTACTCGGGGATGTGGGCGTTGCGCAGCCAGACCTCGCCGTCGTCCACGGTGGCGAAGGCGTCCGCGAGCGAGGCGCGTCCGGTCCGCAGCGACTTCACCTCGGTGCCGGTGAGCACCAGGCCCGCTTCGAACCGTTCGCCCAGGTGATACTCGTGGTGCGCCTTACGGTTCTGGGTGACCATGGTCCGGCCCTTCTCGCGTGGCATGGTCCTACTCCTTGTTCGGCTGCCGGTCGTCCGGAAAGACGATCAGCCTAGCAAGGCCCGTCGGTGCCGGCTCCCAACCTCACAGCCACCGCATCGGGTTGACCACCCCGCCGTTCACGTACACCTGCAGGTGCAGATGGCAGCCGGTGGACATTCCGGTGGTTCCGACATACCCGATCAGCTGGCCCTGCCTGACTCGCTGCCCGGCCCGGACCACCATCCGGGACTGGTGGGCATAGCCGGTCGACACGTACTTGCCCCGCATCAGGCCGTGGTCGATGACGGTGTAGTTGCCGAACCCGCCCTGCCTGCGGGCACTGGCCACCCGTCCGTTCGCGGCCGCCCGGATCGGCGTGCCGCAGGCGGCTCCGAAGTCGGTGCCGCGGTGCATCCGCCAGACGTGCAGGATCGGGTGATAGCGCAGCCCGAACGGGGACCCGGCCGGTGCGTTCACCGGGCGGATGAAGCCCCGCGACGACTCCCGCGTCCGCACGGTCCTCGGCACGTACTTGCGTCCGGCCTTCTTCGCGGCAGCGCGCCGCTTGGCCTCCGCAGCCCGGCGCTTGGCCTCGGCGGCCGCGGCCTTCTTCCGGGCGATCTCGGCCCGTCGCCTGATCTCGGCCGAGATCGACGCCTCTTCGTTCTGCAGCCTGCGGTACTGGGCCTGCTCGGCGTTCAGGTCGGCCTGAGCAGCCTTCCGGGCGATGGCCAGCTTGGCAACATTGCCGGCGACGGCGTTCTTGGCCAGAACCGCCTTGCCCTGCAGCACCTGGAGCCGGGCCAGGTTGGCCTCGGCCTCCGCCTTGTCCGCGGCGATCTGCTTCTCGATGACCGCCTGCGCTTGCTTGGCGGCCTCCAGCTTCGCCTGCAACTGGCGCAACCGGGTCATCTCGGCGCTGGTCGCGTCCAGGATCGTGTTCGACCACTGCAGCCGCTGCGACAGGTCACCGGTGTCGGCGGAGTCGAACACGACGGTGAGTCCGACCAGATCCGTCTGCTGCTGGAACGCCTCGCGCGCCGCCTCGCCGATCCGGCGCAGTTGCGCGTCCACCTCGGCCTTTGCCTGCACCACTGCCTTCTTCGCGGCGGACAGCTTGGTCCGGGCTTCGGCCAGCCGCCGTCCGATCGCGGCGTCGACGGCTCGGGCACCGCTGACCGCGTCGTTGGCGGCGGCGAGCTTGCGTTGCGCCTTGGCCAGCGCCGACTGCGCCTTGGCCAGGTTCTGCAAGGCCTTGGAGACCTCCGCCTTGGACTCGGCCACGTCCGACTTGGACGAGACGATCGCTTTGCGGACGCCGTCGCGACGGTCCTTCAGGTCCTCCGCACCGGCCGGCGCGCCGAGACTGACGGTCAGGCCGACGGCCAGAACGGCGATCAGCGGACGCAGCAGGCGCAACGAGGTCCGGAGCGGCTTGTCCTTCGTGGTTCTGCAGGTGGGGGAAGGCACCTGGTTCACGATGAGGCCCCAATCGGTCGGTTGAGGGCCTCAGCTCATTCAGACCCTCAAGTACTTGCGAGTGGCTATCACCGTGGGGACGACCGAGAGGACGACACCAACGGCAACGACTCCGAGCATTGCCAACCCGACGTGCGGCCAGCCAATCCACTCGACACTCTGAAGTGAGGGTTGAGCCTTATCGATGATCAGGAATTTCTGCACCGCAGCCAGTGAACCGCAGGCAAGAATCGCGCCGATAAGCGCCGCCACGAGAGACTCGATCAAGAACGGCAGCATGATGTACCAGTTGGACGCCCCCACCAACCGCATGATCCCGAGCTCGCGCCGTCGCGAGAACGCAGCCATCCTGATCGTGGTGGCGATCTGCAGCGCCGCGGCGAGCAGCAGCCACAGACTCAGCCCGATCGTTGCCCACTTGGCCACGTTGAGCCACTCGAACAGCGGGTTGAGGTACTGCCGCAAGTCCTGAACGGCCTGGACGCCGGGAAGCCCGGCGACCGCCGAGACGACACCCTGGTACTGCTCCGGGTTCTTCAGCTTCACCCGGAACGAGTCCTGCATCATGTCAGCGGTCATGAAGCCGAGTGCGGGCGAGTCCTTGTAGACCCGCTTGAAGTCCTCCCAGGCCTCCGCCTTGCTTTCGTAGTAGACCGTCGCGACCTCGGGATTGGTCTCCAGCGTCGTCCGGATCGTCTGCCGCTGGGCATCGGTGACGTCCTGGCCGGGTTCGCAGTTGCGGCCCTGGGTGACCTTGCCGCACATGAAGACGCTGATCTCGATCTTCTCGTACCAGTTGCCCTTGGCGAGCTCGACCTGCTGCGCACCGAGCAGCCCGCCGCCGAACAGGGTGAGCGAGACCCACATGGTGATGATCACCGCCAGGGTCATGGTCAGGTTTCGGCGCAGGCCGGACCAGGCCTCACGCAGGGTGTGCCGCATGGCGGGCTCCTTCGCGGATTCGGGACGGGCGGGGCGGGTTCATCGGGCTGCTCACTGGTAGCCGTAGACGCCCTTGCTCTGGTCGCGGACGAGTTCGCCGTCCACGAGTTCGATCACCCGCTTGCGCATCTGGTCGACGATGGTGGCGTCATGGGTCGCCATCAGCACCGTGGTTCCGGTGCGGTTGATCTGGTCGAGCAGCTTCATGATGCCGATGCTCGTGGTCGGGTCGAGATTGCCGGTCGGCTCGTCGGCCATCAGGATCGCCGGACGATTGACGAAGGCGCGGGCGATCGCCACCCGCTGCTGCTCCCCGCCGGAGAGCTCCTCGGGCAGCCGTCCGCCCTTGCCCTCGAGACCGACCAATTCCAGGGTCTCGGGCACCACCTTCTTGATCGTCGAGGTGGGCTTGCCGATCACCTGCAGGGCGAAGGCGACGTTCTCGGTCACCGTCTTTCCCGGCAGCAGCCGGAAGTCCTGGAAGACCACGCCGAGTTGGCGGCGCAAGCCGGGCACCTTCCAGCCGTGCAGCCGGCCGAGGTCCTTGCCGGCGACGAAGACGCGCCCCTTGGTGGCCCGGTATTCGCGCAGCACGAGCCGGATGAAGGTCGACTTACCCGAGCCGGAACTGCCGACCAGGAAGACGAACTCGCCCTTGTCGATGGTGACGTTGATGCCGGACAGTGCGGCCCGGCGCTGGCCCTCGTAGATCTTGGTGACGTCCTCGAACGTGATCACGTTGCTACTCCGGTCGGACTCGGCAGTTGGGGAAGTTCCTGAGAAAGACTCAGCCGACCGCAGATGAGTCTAGGCGAGGTCGCGCCGCGGCCCAGGACGCCACGCCCGTCCCACGCCTGCTCAACCACCCCGAGAATCGCGGTGCCCGTCCATCCGCTCGCCTAAAAGGAAGTGCTGATCGATGCTGTTCCGAGCGAGGAGGTGCCCGGCGAGATGAGCGACGGCGCCCAGTTCTTGTGGGCGTATCGGGTCCTCCGGCGCAAGGGATGGGGGTCGTCGATCGCTCGTCGGGTGCGCCGCAGCCGGGACAGGATTGATCGGCGCTTTCCAAACTACCTAGCGCTCCCCCAGCTCAGCGAGCGGGAAACAGTTCGGGGAGCGCTGGGTGGGCGGACGGGACGGACGGGGTGAGAGTCAGCGCTCGCCCTGCTGGCGACGCCAGCGGATACCGGCGTCGATGAAGCCGTCCAGGTCGCCGTCGAAGACCGCGTCCGGGCTGCCCACCTCGTACTCGGTGCGCAGGTCCTTGACCATCTGGTACGGGTGCAGCACGTAGGAACGCATCTGCGAACCCCAGGAGTTGCCGCCATCGCCCTTGAGCGCGTTCAACTCGGCCTCGCGCTCGCGCCGGGCGCGCTCGAGCAGCCGGGACTGCAGCACCTTCATCGCGGCGACCTTGTTCTGCAGCTGGCTCTTCTCGTTCTGGCAGCTGACCACGATGCCGGTCGGCAGGTGGGTGAGCCGGACGGCGGAGTCGGTGGTGTTGACGCTCTGGCCACCCGGACCCGAGCTGCGGAACACGTCCACCCGGACGTCGGCCTCGGGAATGTCGATGTGGTCGGCCTCTTCGGTGACCGGCAGCACCTCGACGCCGGCGAAGGACGTCTGCCGCCGGCCCTGGTTGTCGAACGGGCTGATCCGGACCAGCCGGTGGGTGCCCTGCTCGACGCTCAATGTGCCGTAGGCGAAGGACGCCTTGACGGTGAAGGTCGCCGATTTGATGCCGGCCTCCTCGGCGTAGGAGATGTCGTAGACGTCGGCCGGGTAGCCGTGCCGCTCCGACCAGCGCAGATACATCCGCAGCAGCATCTCGGCGAAGTCGGCGGCGTCCACTCCCCCGGCCTCGGACCGGATGGTGACCACGGCGTCCCGCTCGTCGTAGTCGCCGTTGAGCAGGGTGCGCACCTCGAGCGCCTGGATGTCGGTGGAGAGCCGGCTCAGCTCGCGGGCGGCCTCGGCCATGGTGTCGGCGTCCGCCTCTTCCTGAGCCAGTTCGATCAGCACCGCGGCGTCGTCGATCCGCTGTCGCAGGGCGGTCAGCCGGTCCACCTCGGATTGCAGCACCGACAGCTTGGACGTCACCCGCTGGGCGTTCTCCTGGTCGTTCCACAGGTCGGGGGCGGACGCCTGCTCCTGCAGCTCGGCGATCTGCCGGTTCTTGGCTTCGGGGTCGAGCACGGCCTCGATCGACGTCAGCGTCTTGTCGAGTTCGGCGAGATCGGATTGCAGGTCTGCGGCAGCCACGAGGGTGCAGTGTACCGGCCCCGTCCCGCCGAGGGTTTCGACAAGCTCAACCCGCAAGCGTCGACAAGCTCAACCAGCGGTAGCCGCAGCGAGGGCGCGTCCGGTCAGTGAGGCTTCGTCGTCGACCAGTTCGGCCGGCGGTCCGGCGAACACCAGGCGTCCGCCGTCGACGCCGGCTCCGGGACCGATGTCGATGACGTGATCGGCCCGCGCGACCACCCGCAGGTTGTGCTCGACCACGACCAGGGTGGTGCCACGCTCGAGCAGGTCGTCGAACAACAGGTTGATCCGGTCGACATCGGTGGGGTGCAGGCCGGTGGTGGGCTCGTCCAGCACGATCCACTCCGCTCCGAGCTCGGTGGACGCCGCCAGGTGCCGGGCGATCAGCAGCCGCTGCTTCTCGCCGCCGGACAGTGTGTCCAGCGACTGCCCGACGGCGGCGTAGCCGAGCCCGACCCGGTCCATCCAGCCCACTGCGGCGACGATGTCGGGACGTCCGGCGAACAGCTGGGCGACCTCGTCGGCGGTCATCGCCAGCACGTCGGCGATGGTTCGGCCGTCGATCGTCACGCCCAGCGCGGTCGGGTTGAACCGGGAACCGTCGCAGGCGTCGCACGGGGTGGCGACGTCGTCGAGGAAGGCCAACTCGGTGGTGATGTAGCCCTTGCCATTGCAGGCCGGGCAGGCCCCCTTGGAGTTGAAGCTGAACCAGGCCGGCGCCAGCCCGGACGCCTCACCGAATGCCTGCCGGATGCTGTCGGCGACACCGAGGATGCTCAGCGAGGTGGACCGGACGCCGCCGCGCAGCGCGTCCTGTCCGACGACGGTGAACTGGGGCTGCTGGCGCGGCAGCTCCAGGGTCGCCAGCGAGCTCTTACCGGAGCCGGCCACCCCGGTGACCGCGGTCAGCACCCCGATCGGGACGTCCACGTCGAAGCCGGTCAGGTTGCGGGTGCGGGCGTTCCGCACCGGTACCCAGGAGCGCGGACGGGCCGCCTGCCGTTTGACGGTGAGGCGTTGCGCGAGCATGCGTCCGGTCGGGGTGTCGCTGCCGGTCAGCGCCCGCGGCGTGCCCTCGAACAGGATCCGGCCACCGTCGTGGCCGGCACCGGGGCCAAGGTCGACGACGTGGTCGGCGATCCGGATCACCTGCGGGTGATGCTCGACCACCAGGACGGTGTTGCCGGCGTCCCGGAGCCGTTGCAGCAGGCGGGTCAGCCGCAGCACGTCGGCCGGATGCAGCCCGATCGACGGCTCGTCGAAGACGTAGCTGACGTCGGTCAGCGCGCCGCCGAGGTGACGGACGATCTTCACCCGCTGTGCCTCACCACCGGACAGGCTGGCCGACTCCCGGTCCAGGCTCAGGTAACCCAGCCCGACTGAGATCAGCGCGTCCAGGATGGTGCGGATGCCGTCCAGAGCGGGGGCGACCTGCGGAATCCTCAGGTGTTCCAGCAGGTCGTGCAGTTCATTGACGCTGAGCGCCATCCAGTCGACGATCGAGCGGCCCTCGATCAGGCTGGCCCGTGCTGCGGCGTTGACCCGGGCGCCATGGCAGTCCGCGCACTGCCGCTGGGTGGTGATCCGGTCCAGTTCCTCGCGGACCTTCTTGGAGATGTTCGGGGGCCGGTTCTTCACATAGACGTCGCGCAGCCGGGTGACCACCCCGTCGAACCGGCCGGACGCCGGAAAGCGCGGGTCGGGATGGACTGGCTTCACCCCGTCGGCGTACAGGAACAGCTCCATCTCTTCGCCGGTGTAGTCGCGCAGCGGTTTGGACCGGTCGAAGAAGCCGCAGTAGGCGAAGCGCTTCCAGCGGTAGACGCCGGGACGGAACTGGGAGAAGCGGACCGGCCCTTGGTCGATGGTCTTGTCCAGGTCGATCAGTTCGTCGACGTCGATGTCGACCACCGTGCCGATTCCTTCACAGGTCGGGCACATGCCGGTGAGGTCGTTGAACGAATAGGCCGGCGAGTACCCCGCAGACGGCAGCCCGGCCCGGGAGAAGACCAGCCGCAGCAGCGGTGCCAGGTCGGTGGCCGTGGCGACGGTCGAGCGGGCGTTGGGGGTGAACCGGCGCTGGTCGATCAGCACGGTGAAGGTCAGTCCCGACATCGCCTGGACGTCGGGCGCCGGCAGTTGCGGCAGCCGGGCTCGCAGGAACGCCGGGTAGGAGTCGTTGACCAGCCGTTGGGCGCCGGCCGCGACGGTGTCGAGGACCAGGGATGACTTGCCCGAGCCGGACACCCCGGTGAAGACGGTCAGTGCCTTCTTCGGGATGTCGAGGCTGACTTCGCACAGGTTGTTGGTGGTGGCGCCGATCACCCGGATCCGGTCGGGTGCCTCGTGGTCGTCCATGCCGAGGAACCCTAGTCGCGTCCTGCCCGGACGGGGGCACACCCCGTCCGCTCACCTGCGACGAGACGTAGAGGGTCTCGACGAGCTCGACCAGCGGAAGGTCAGCTCGTCGGGCCGGTGAGGGTGCGATTGTGGTCGAGCGCGATGCCGAGCCACTCCGACAGGGCTTCGTCGGTGCCGATGGCGTCCGGGGCGACCTCGATCCAGCCGGGTCCCATCGTCCGGCCGGTGCCCATTTCGGCATGCGTGGCCCCCGGTTTGCCCAGGAACTCATCGTGCCGGCCGGCGTCGACGCGCACCAGCAGGCCGCCGTCCTTCCGGGCGCCGACGACCATCTTCTCGTTCACCTTGAAGGAGCGGACGCCGAACATGGACTTCTCGCGCATCAGCTGCTCGGACGCGAGCAGGGTGCGCACCCGCTCGGCCAGGGTGGCCTGTTCGGGAGTCATCGCCGGCCCCCGGCTTCAGTCCTGCCCGACCGGGGCATAGGAGAGCCTGTCGAAGATCAACACGCTTTCGCTGATCTTTCCGTTGGTCACGGTGAAGAACTCGGCGGCCGGGGCCGTGGAGGTCACCGCCGTTTCCGGATAGTAGAACAGTGCGACCCGGTTCCCCTCGGCAAACTCCGCGATGTCACCGATGCCGGTGAGCATGGGCGCGAAACCACCGATGAAGCCGCGGTAGGCGTCCTTGCCGGCCAGGTCGCCTCCGGGCGCGCGGCAGTTGATGTCGTCGGCGACCAACGCCATGGCGCCGTCGATGTCGCAGCTGGTCCAGGCCTGGTGATAGTGCCGGACGATCGTCGCAGGTGAGCTTGTTGTCATTGCTTTTCCCCTTGTCACGAGTAGGTCATAGGGTTACGGAAGCCAGTGGTCGATTCCCGGGTCAGCACCGGCCGCAGCCAGCGCCAACCGCGGCACGAAGTGCAACCAGCCGTCCCGGTGGCCGGCCAGTTCGGTCTCGGGCAATCCCGAATGGGTCAGGTCGACCCGGGTGCCGGCGCCGATCGCGGTCAGCCGGAACTCGACCGTGGACGCCCCGGCGGGCAACACCGGACTGCCGGCGAATCCCCACGAGACCACGACCTTGGCCGGCGGCTCGACGCTCAGGTACTCACCACGGACCGGGTATCCGGCGATGTCGACGGCGAACGCGCCTCCCGGACGGGCATCGAGGCTGGCGTACTGCCCCATCCAGGCGGTCATGCCGGCCTCAGTGGTGAGGTACTCGAATACGACCTCCGGCGGCGCGGCGATCTCGATCGAGGTCGCGTACTCAGCCATCGCCCGGTTCCTGCCCGCCCTCGATGGCGGCCTTCAGCGCCGCCAGTTTCGAGGGCCAGAAGTCGTCCAGGTACGAACGGACCGCCGCCAGGGCGTCGGTGTTCACCGCGAACAGGTGCCGGGTGCCGTGATCGGTGCGATGGGCCAGGCCGGCGGCCCGCAGCACGCCGAGGTGATGCGACGCGGTCTGCTGCGACAGTCCGGTCGCCGTCGCAATCTGCCCGACCGGACGCGGCCCCGCCCGGACTACCGCCAGGATGGCCCGCCGGTTCGGATCGGCCAACGCGCGCAGCGCGCGGTCGAGGTCGATCTCAGCCGCGCTCATGGCCGCCTGTCTTCGGTTCGCACACCCACAAGTTATCACAAGCGGTTGTTTGTACTTATCGCGGCGAGTGAAAGCCCGAATCACCACCAGCGCTTTCCCCAGGGACGTACACCTAGCGCGGCCCGGCCGGCGCACAGACCGCGACGCTCGAGCTCCAGTCGTGGCCGGCCAGGACCTCCGGCCCGGACAGGTAGACCTCGTGATCGGCCGCTCCCTCCACCATCTCGACCCGCAGGCCGTGCGCGGCGACGAGCCCGTCGATCACTGCGGCGTGCAGTGGGCTGGTGCCCGCGGAGCGGGCCAACCGAATCCGGTCGGCCGGGAGTGTGCCGGGGGCGAACTCGTGGCGGGTGATCACCGGGCCGTCATCGCGGACGGCCGCCTCGGCATTGACCATCTGCGCGGCAACCTCCGGCGAATCCAGGTCGGCCTGGCCGTCGGAGATGATCGCGAGTTGCAGCGCGAACGCGCCGCGCCAGTCGCCCGGGTGCCCGGCCAGGTACTCGTTGATCGGCGCCACGATCTGAGCGTGCAGTTCCGCCCCACCATCGAGCGCCGTGATCACTGCGGGCTCCCAGGCGATCACCTCGATGTCCAACGCGGGCCACGAGGCGGCGAGTTCCAGCGCGATCACCCCACCCGAACTGAAGCCGAGCACCTGCACCTGGCCACCGAGGTCTTCGACGATGGCTGCGGCGTCCGCGGCGTGTTGCCGGACGCCTCCCGCCGGCCAGCCGTCGCGAGGGGTGGCACCGGTGCCACGACGGTCGTACCAGGCGACTCGGCGGCCACGCTCGGCGAACGCCAAGGCCTGGGGTTCGAGCATCGCGGCGTCCTCGGCGCCGCCGTGGATCAGCAGGAGGGCCGGCCCCGAGCCGGCGGTGCGGTAGGTAAGCGTGGCCATCAGAGATTCCTTTAACTCTAGATATATTGAATATCTGCTAGGGTAAGCCAATGATCGATGGACGGCAAGGCCTACGCTCCAGCCGCCCCTCGGCCGAACGACGCAGGTACGACACCAGCGGACGCCGTGCCCAGTCACTGGCGAACCGGGAGCGGATTCTGCGCTGCGCCCGCGACCTGTTCGTGGAACGTGGCTACGCCCCGGTCAGCGTCGCGGACATCGCTCAGGCCGCGGGCGTCTCGGTGCCGACGGTCTTCGCCCGCTTCGGCAGCAAGGTATCCCTGCTCAAGAACGCCGTGGACGTGGCGATCGCCGGCGACAGCGAGCCTGTCCCGTTGGCCAGGAGGCCGGCGATGCTGCACGTCCGGGCCGGCGCGACCGCCGAGGAGATCGCCGATCGCTTCGCCCATCTCATCGCGACCATGGCGCCGCAGGTGGTGCCGATCGCAACCGTTGCCTACGCCGCTGCCGATTCCGACCGTGAGATCGCCGGCCTGGTCGCCGAACTTGACCGGCAACGCTACGCCGGTGCCGGCGCGCTCGCGTCGGTGATGCTCGAACGCTCGCCCGCACTCGGGGTCGACCCGGTGGAACTCGCCGACCAGATCTGGCTGGTCAACGCGCCGTCCACCTGGGGACTCCTGGTGAACGGACGCGGCTGGTCGCCGCAACGTTTCGAGGACTGGGCTCGCCGGACGCTCCGGGCGGCCCTGCGGCCGCTGGCATGAGGGCGGCACGCACCGGACCGGTTCCGGAGCGGCGCCAGGCTTTCACCCAGCCGCAGCTGGGCCGCCCAGGCCGAGGTCCGTCGACGCGGAGCAGGCGCCGATAGGTTGAGCCGGTGGAGATCCTGCACATCGCTCACCGGTCCGACTGGGAGCGGGCGGAAGAGGCCGGCAGCTACACCGTTTCAACCCGGGGACTGAGCCTCGACTCGGTCGGTTTCATCCACGCCTCCGGCGCCGATCAGGTGAGCGGCGTGGCCCGTGCGCACTATGCCGACGACCCCGAACCGCTGGTGGTGCTGGTGCTCGACGCGGATCGGATCGTCAGCAGCGGAACCCCGGTTCGCTACGAGGACGGCGGCGACGGCCAGGACTATCCGCACATCTACGGACCGATCCTGCCTGCCCACGTCGTGGCCGTACTCTCGGCGGGATTCGCCGGCGGCACCTTCTGGTGGGGGTCTCCCGGGTCAGCTACTGGTGGGCGTGCTGACCTTCGGCGGTGAGGATCGTCAGCACCTCCACCGGGCCGGGACCGTGGGTGCCGATGGCGTGCGGGATCATGGTGGAGAACTCGGCCGCGTTGCCCTCGTCGACGACGATGAGCCGGTCACCGAGCCTGAGTGCGGCGGTGCCGCTGAGAACGGTGAACCAGTCTCGGCCGGGGTGCACGCCGGCTTCTTCCAGCGCTGGCGGTGGCGTGGTGATGCGCATCTTCGCGACCGTGAGCCCGCCGGGGGTGCGAGAGGAGGCGAGGGTCCAGGTGGTCATCCCACGCCGCTCATCCCGATGCGGGCGAATGACGACGTCCTCGTCGTCGGGCGACTCGGTGAGTTGATCGATCGTGGCATCGAGGGCACGCGCGATCAGCACCAACTGATCCAAGGCGAGTCGCCGGGCTCCGGTCTCGATCCGGCTGAGGTTCGACGGGCTTAGGTGAGCACGCTCAGCGAGGGTGTCCAGCGACCAGCCCCGGGCGAGCCGCAATGCCCGGATCCGCTGTCGGACGAGTCGGTCCACATCCATGTCTTGCTTCATACGCAAAACGATATGCTCTGTGCGCATGCTGCGTCTAGGCTGGAGTCATGCCCAGCAACCCGCATCAGGCTCAGCACGCGCATCGGCATTCCCAGCACGGTTCCGCCCTGCTGGAGACCTTGCTCGAACTCGATTCCCAGGTGCACAAGGCCCTGCTCCACGAGGCGCTGGACGCGGTGGCGAGCGTCGCGCCCGCCGATGCCGTTCGCTCCGCACTGGACGTGGGCGCCGGGACCGGTGCTGCGACTTTTGAGCTGTCCAGCCGCTACCCGGAGGCGGAGGTGATCGCGCTCGATGCGAACCCGGCGATGACGCGGCGAATCGCGGCCCACGCCGTCCGGGTGGGGAACCGTCGGGTGCGGACCGTCAACCGCCCGCTGCTCGAGGGCGGTCTGGGCAAGGAGTCCGTCGATCTGGCGTGGGCGTCGTCGGTGTTCCACGAGTTCGCCGATCCTGCCCGGGAGTTCGCGCTGCTGGCGGAGACGATCCGACCGGGCGGCGTTCTGGCGATCATGGAGATGGACGCCCCACCCCGCGTCCTGCCCGATGAGTACCACAGCCTGGAATCGCGGCTGCGGCACCTGGCGCACGCTGACCTCGCCCGGCCGGAGTGGGCCGACCAGATCTGGGCGGCAGGCTTCGAGCTGCTCGCCAAGCGCACGATCGTCGGCGACCAAGAGCTTCCCGGCGACGGCCCGGGTGGGGCATACGCGCGAGCAGAACTCGGCCGTCTCGCTCGCCATGCCGGTGCCGGTCTGGACGCACGCGCCAACGCCACACTGTCGCAGCTTCTGGGCGCTCAGTCCGCCTCGACGGCCCTGTCGCGCGTTCACATCCGAGGCAGCAGGAGCCTTTGGCTCGCCCGGCGGCGCTGATGGCCCTGGTGCTCCGGTGCCGCGGTTTGAGCGCCGACGACGTCGACGATCTCGCTGATTCGCCGCGTCCAGCCCGCGTTGACAGACCGGCAGGCCGGCCTTAGTTTACTGTCATGGAAAGTTCCGGAGATGGAAACTATGGTGTGGGCCGCGCCCTGGCCCCCACCTTCGCGGCGCTGGCCGATCCCACCCGGCTCGCCCTGCTGGAACGGCTGCATGCCGGCGACGCAACGGTCTCCGAACTCGCGGCGGGCTTCCCGCTGGGCACCCCGGCGATCTCCAAGCACCTCACGGTGCTGGAGCGGGCCGGCCTCATCTCGCGGCGTCGTGATGCGCAGCGACGCCACTGCCACCTGGAGCCGCTCGGGTTCGAGCGCATCGACGCGTGGATTCGTCATTACACCCTGCTCTGGTCGGGCAGCCTGGATCGCCTGGACGACTACCTGGGCGAGATCGGCGAGGACGACCGATGACTGCCGCGACGACGGCGACCCGGCTGCCGGGCGCGCTTATCCTCACCCGACGGTTCGCGGCGCCACGGGAGAAGGTGTTTGCGGCATTGTCGCGTCCGGAGCATCTGCTCCGCTGGTGGGGGCCGCCGTCGTGTCCGGTGGTCGACTGCACGGTGGATTTCCGGCCGGGTGGCATCTGGCACTACCGATTGCGCAGCGCCGACGGACGCGAACATTGGGCGCGAGCGGTGTATCAAGAAGATCGATCCCCCCTCGATGTTGTCGTATGTCGAAAGCTCCTCGGATGAACACGGCGCGGTGACCACAGAGCTCCCGCCGACCTTCGTCACCATCACGCTGGACGAGGACGCCACCGGCACCCGCTTCACCGCACACCTTCGGTACCAGTCGGCAGTGGACGGGGAAAGGGCCTTCAGCAGGGGTGTCGAGCGCGGCTTCGGGCAGGCCCTTGACCAACTCGACGCACTGCTGGCGCTGAAACCGATCGACGACGCCGTGCAGCCCGGCACTCACGTCGCCGGGCGCTGACGACGGCGTCCAACCAGAAGCCACGAAAGAAGGAGAGTTCCGTTGTCTCAGGTCATTTCCCGGGACGGCACCGTCATCGACTACGAGACCTTGGGCCACGGTCCGTCCGTTGTGCTCGTCGACGGCGCGATGTGCTTCCGCGACTCCGGTCCGATGCGGCCGCTCGCCGCGCTGCTCGCCGAACGGCTGACCGTGCACGCCTATGACCGCCGCGGACGTGGGCGGAGCGGCGACACCCGGCCCCACGCGGTCGAGCGCGAGGTCGAGGACCTTGCCGCACTGATCGAGGCGACCGGCGGCACGGCCGCCCTCGTCGGCATCTCGTCCGGCGGCGCGCTGGCACTGACCGCGGCTGCGGCCCTCGGTGCGGACAGGGTTGACCGGGTTGCCGTCTTCGAGCCGCCGTTCATGCCCAGCCAGGCGCTTCCGGGGGCAGCGGCGTACACCGCGGAACTGACCGCGGCGCTCGCCGGCAACCGCCCGGACCAAGCGGTGGCGGCCTTCCTTCGCCGGGTGGGGACGCCACCGGACGTCATCGACGGTCTCCGCGGATCACCGGCGTGGGCCGGGATGGAGGCGATTGCCCCCACCCTCGCCTACGACGACGCCGCGATGGGCGACAGCACGGTTACGATCTGGCTGGCGGACGTCGGCGTGCCCGTCCTCGCCCTCGCCGGTGGCGCCAGCCCGGCGTTCCTCCGCTTCGGCGCCGAGGAGGTGGCCCGGGCCGTCCCGGACGGTCGTTTCGTTCTACTGGACGCCCAGGGTCACGATGCAGGCGCCGAGGCGTTGGCCACCCAGCTCACTCCGTTTCTCGCCGGCTGAGCCGGCGAGGTCGCATGCGCCTGCGGGCAGGCCGGCGATGCCGAGGATGAGCGCGGCGCGGCGGGCGACCGGCGGCGTCCGAATGGATCCGGAGACGCCGGCGGCGATGAGGGCAATGGCGCGAGGCCGAAGATCGGGCGTGTGCCGACGGGATGCCCGAGGAGGTTGACGTCCCCGGGGAATGAGTCCGAGGAGGATCCAGGAGCTCTCAGAGATCGCGACCATGATCTGCCAGGCGCGTGGCTCGGCCTGAAAGCAGCGGGAACCGATCAGCGCAGCGATGCCGGCCAGAAGCAGGATACTCGGACGACGAACGCGGCATTCATCCGGAGTGGAGCGGAGAGCACACGTCGTGCAGGACCGGCCCGCACACGGTGGCACCGAGGTCGCCGATGTAGTTGTCCCGCCAGCTGTACGCGGGCAAGGTCCACGCGCTCTCGGCAACGACGTGCGCGATGAAGAACTGTGCAGTGCCGGTGACGGAGAGGACCGCCCCGATGGTGGCGCTGCGGACTCTCTGCACGGACGTGCTGGCGGGTGCGGTGGTCATCTGGCGTGATCCTTGGGGTGGATGAGCATGGTGAGCAGGGCACCTGCGAGAAAGAGAGTCCCGACGCCGGCATAGGCTGTGGTGTAGCTGTGTACCTCGGCGGCAGCTTCCTGCCCGGGGTGGCCCGCCAGGAAAGCTGTTCCCGCCGCGGCAGCGATAGTGCTGAGCGTCGCCACGCCGACGGAGCCGCCGAGCTGCTGGGCGGTGTTGACGCTCGCGGCCGCCGCGCCCGCGTCGGCGTCGTCCACGCCGGCGGTCGCGGCACCGGTGGCGGTGGCGATGACCAGGCCGATTCCCGCGCCGATGAGAAGCAGGCTGGGTAGCAGATCGGTGGCGTAGCTCGCGGTGGTACCCAGGCGGACAAGGAGCAATGCGCCGGCTCCCGCCACGGCCAGGCCGAGGGGCACCACCGACACCGCCAGCACAACGGGAACGGGCAGGAAGGCGAGGCCGGTGGCCAGTTGCGGGTAGCCGAGGGTGCTCTGAAGGTAGAACGGCAGGAACAGGAAGGTCGTGAAGAGGCCCGCCGACGACACCAGCAGCGCGACGAAGGCGCTGCCTCGAGTGCGGTTGAGCACGACGCGCAGCGGGAGCAGGGGCGCGCTGGAGCGGATCTGGATGATCACGAACACGGTCAGGAGCGCGACAGCCGCGGCGAGGTACGCGATGGTCGCCGGAGCGCTCCAGCCCGACGTCTCCGCATGGGAGGTGCCGAGCACGAGGGTGAAGAATCCCGCGGTGACCGTGATCGCGCCGGGGATGTCGAGGCGCTGTACCGCCCCGACGGCGTGGGGAAGCAGGATGAGTGCTCCGACGATCGCGGGGGCGGCGATGACGGTGTTGATGTACATCGTCCAGCGCCAGGACAGCGCCTCAGTCAGAGCGCCGCCCAGCAGCAGACCGGTGGCGGTGCCGACCATCGAGACGGCACCGAAGATTCCGAACGCCCGGACGCGCTCCTTCTCATCGGTGAAGGAAACGGACACGAAAGCAAGTGCCGATGGCGCGAGCAGCGCCGCGAACGCCCCCTGCGCGATGCGGGCCGCGATGAGCAGGTCCACCGACGGGGCCGCGCCACCGACCGCCGAGGCGATCGCGAAACCGACGAGACCGGCGACGAGGGTCCGCTTCCTGCCCCACCGGTCACCGAGCCGGCCGCTGAGCAGCAGCAGGCTCCCGAAGGTGAGTGCATAACCCGAGATGATCCATTGGCGTGAGCTGTCCGGGAAGCCGAGCTCCGCCTGCGCAGAGGGAAGCCCGATCGTCACGATGGTCGTGTCGAGCGCAATCATCAGCTGGGCGAGGGCGATGACGGCGAGCATCCACCAGCGTCGCGTCGTTGAGCGAGTCGTGGTGATGGATGTGGGCGCGTTTTCGGGCATGACGAAGTCGTCTCCTTGGGAAGAAGCGAGGAATGGGCGGCGACGGCGTCGCCGGGACGGCTTAGGCTGTCGCGGGCCGGCGGACCTGGCCGTGGTTGGTGAGCATGGCTTCAGCGTAGGTGCGCCTGCCTCAGAAACATGCCACCTTGCTCATAACGCAAGGGTTCATCGTGCGGTGTGGCAGTGGGACGTGCACGCCGGGTGCGCCCGTGAGCTGGATCAGCACCTTCGTGGGAATCTGCCCCGGGAGCCTCTCGACGTGGCAGAGGCTCGACGTGGCAGAGGCGCAACACCCGGGCCGGCCGACTGCGCAGTCTGACCTGGCTGTCTCTCCGACGTCGTTGGTTTGAACAACGACACTTTGGTGGGCGCAGAGGGACTCGAACCCCCGGCCACCTCCTTGTAAGGGACCGATTGCCCGTGCTTTCGGGGTCCGTTTCATGCCGTTTCGTGCTTTCTGGTGCCTTACGGGTCCGAGCACTATGCCGTCCTGTTCTATCCCGTATCCGCCCGTATTCGGCCGTTTGTGAGAGGGATTGTGAGAGGTCCACCAAGAGCAAACGGCCCGGCTCCCGCTAAGGGGCCGGGCCGCGTTGCTCGGGCTACTGCTGGGCGAGCAGTTCCTCGATCTCGGCGAGTTCGGCGGCTTCCCGTTCGTTAGCCGCGGTGGCGTCGGTGACGGCCTGCTCGAACACCCGCGTGGTCGCGGTGGCGATCTGCTGGTGTTCCTGGTGGGCCCGCTGGTGTTGCCGGGCCTTGTGGTGGAGGCGGGCGCGTTGCTCGGCGTCCTCGCGGCCGGGCGCGAGGCGGGGTTCGGCGCCGCAGGCGAGCGCGAGCGTGATCTCGTCGGCGTCGGGCGGGAGGGCCATGCCGGGCCGGGTGGAGTCCACCAGGTTGTTCCAGGCGCGTTGGGTCCATTTCCAGGCCACGCACCAATCGCCGGCCGGGGTGCGGTTCGGCGCGGGCCTGCGCCGCAGGATGCAGTGGTGCGCGGTCAGCAGGTCGCGGATGTCGCGGCGGTCGGTGATCGCCCGCACGTAGGCGGTGTTCAGGCAGTCCAGGAGGCCGTCGAGGTGCTGCTGCAGCAGGCCTTCGGTGGCGTGGTAGACGTCCAGGCGGACCTCGCGGGTGACTTCGGCCGTGACGGTCTTGAGTGCCTTGCCGAGCACCGTGCGGTGGAACCGTTCGGCATGGTCGGACTGGGCCAGGTCGTGGACGGTGAACGGGGGCGGCGGGCTGGCCAGGTGGCCGATCCGGTCCAGGTGTTCGGCGTGCTCGATCAGGCCGTCGGCGAAGGTGGCCGGGATCTCCTGGCCGTGGGCGGTGCAGGCCTGCACCAGGGCCAGGGCGTCGACGAAAGTCCGCGAGCCGCTGTCGAAAAGGCCGCTCGGGGGCGGTGTTTGCCGGTTGAGTTCTCGGGCTGCGCGCAGGGCGCGGGTGTTGTGTTCGGACACGGGTGTTCCCTTCTGGTGTGTGTTATCCGATGTTGAAAATTCGGTTGCCGAGGCGCCGCCGATCCGCGGGTTCGGCAAAGGTGAGCGCGATCGCGTCCGCGCGGTCGGGGCTGGCTTCGCCGCGGGCGCGCATGGCGTCCTTGGACTCGATCAGCACCCGCCCTTTGGAGTCGAGCTTGTAGCGGTGGCGGGCGAGCTGTTGGGCGAGTTCGTCGTCGGCCGGGTCGAGGTCGAGGACGCCGTACTCCATGGCCTGCCGCAAGCGCCAGTAGGACTCGGCGCGGAGGTTGGCGAACATCGAGGGGTCGGTGGCGGCGGACGCCGAGATGATCGGCACCACGTTCACGCCGGCCTCGTTCAGTAGGTCCGTGACGCCGCCGCCCACGCCGGTGTCGTCCACGTGGACGGGAATGCCGCCGAAGCGGCGGGAGAGCCGTATCAGCAGGCCGGCCGCATAGGTGGTGGGCTGCCCGCGGAAGCTCTGGAGGATCCGCACGCCCCAGCCCGTACGGAGCGCGATCACGGTGCTGTCACCACCAAAGCGGGCCACGTCACAGCCCAGCAGCACGACACCCTCGGACGAGGTGTCAGTACGCGCCTGGGCGGCACGGATCAACTCCCACGACACCAGCGCGTCGGCGTCGGTGGCCGGGAACTCACCCAGCACCCGGGAGGCGTACTGAGGGCTGTTCACGCCCCAGGTGCGTTTCGCGTCGGCCACCCATTCCCGACTGGGCAGGACGGCCAGCAGGTCGTCGGACACGTCCTCGCCGGTGAACGCCGGGGTGTCGGTGACGGGAATGTGGACCGGGTGCCAGCCCGAGCCGGGCTCGAAACACCGCTCGAACCGGCCGCCTCGGCGATCAGGGTTGCCGATGGCCAGCTGGCGGGAAGTCTCGGAGGTGACCACGCCGGCCACGGCATCCCACAGCGCATCCGGCAGGCCGGCGGCCTCGTCCAGGACTGCCAGGACGTGCCGGGCGTGCAGGCCCTGGAACGCCACCTCGTCGGTATCGGCAGGCTTCTGCCCGATCGCGACCAGCTGGCCATCGATCCGCCACGTGTTGTCGAGCCCGATCGAGCCGGGCAGCCCGAGCCGGGTGTGCAGCTTGCGCAGCTCGCCCCACAGGATGGCGCTGACCTGCCGGCCCGTCGGTGCGGTGCTCACCACCATGGCCTCACCGACCGGGAACCGCGACACCCACCAGGCAGCCAACACCGCAGCGGTGAAGCTCTTGCTGACGCCGTGGCCGGCCCGCACCACCGTGCGGCGGTTCTCGCACACACTGGCCATCACCTCGCGCTGCTTGGACCACAGCTCGGTCCCGTTCGCCTCGGCCCACGCGGCCGGGTCGGCGGCCAGCTGCGCTCGCTCGGTGGCACCGCCCATCAGGTCGAGCAGCTGACCCCACGGGTTCGCGGCGGTCACGACAGCACCGCCTCGGCGCGAGCACGCGACAGGGACGGCCTGACGCTGCCTGAGGGGGCGCCAGCGTCCGGAGCGGCCTGTCCCTCGGGCAACAGGCCGAGGGCTGCCAGCGCGGCGCCCAGGGCTGCCGGGACGGCCGCGTGCTGCTCGGCGCTCAGCCCTATCTCGGCCAGCACCCGGTTCAGCACCTCGGCCAGCTGCTGGGCCTGGCCCTGCACGATCCGGGCCTGCTGCGCGATCACCAGCTCATCGGCCTTGCTGGCGATCACCACCGATGCCGCCTTGCTCAGCCGGTCCAGCCAGCCGCCCAGCATGTCCAGCCGGGCCGGGTCGGACGGCACGCCGGCCTCCTGGCCCTGCAGCACCGTCACCACCCGGTGAGCCGAGCGTGCCGCGTACAGCAACATCTCAGCCGGACTCGCCTGCACCGACACCGGAAGATCCTCACGGACAGCGGCCAGCAGCTCGGCCTCGGCCATCCGCTGCTCACGCTTACGCCGCACCTGAGGCGCCTTGCCGCCATGCTGCGGACACACACCGCCGCCGCGCACCAGGTGCTTGCACTGCTGGCCGGTGGCCTTCGCTCGCGCCGTACACCGGGTGCCGGCGTTCGGGTCCGGACGTCTGATCTTCTCGGTCATTTCCTCGGTTCCTTCTACGTTTGGGCTCGAAAGCGCCTGGTTGGTGAGTGGTTCTGTGAGAGTCGGAGCAACAGCCCTAGTCATGTGGCCCGGACCCCCTCTCTGTTGAGGAGGTGGCCCAGAGCGAATCCCCATGAGGTCGCGGCATCCCGTGAGGTCCGCGAGCAGGGCTCGGCGCTCCCTGCGCGACAGGCGTGCGAGACCGCTGCCGGAAGGTCTGCGACATTGGGCCGGGGCACAACCGGAGTCGGGCGGAAGGCCGGAGAATCTGGGGCCACAGGGGGCCACGGGGGCCACCGGTGGCCCCCGGTGTCGGTGTGCGCCCGCGTGCTCGCCTCTCAGAGAACCCGCTCTGACTAGGAAACAAACAATGGTTGTGTGGACTCGCGTCACGCGCGAGGCGCGGGCACACAGTGGGCCGGGGGCCACCGTGGCCCCGTGGCCCCCTGCCGTGGCCCCTCATGCCAGTACCTCTCGGGTCACCGTCTCGGTCGCGGGCTTCGAGGGACCGGGTACCCACCGCGTCCGGGTGTCATCCCCGGCATTCCGGATCCAGCCGTGGCGCTCGGCCTCGTCCCTCGCGGCGTCCCGGTGCTCAGCCCCGCCGTGGCGACGCAGAGCGCGGGACAGGCAGCGGCCGGTGCAGCCCTCGCCCGGCTCGTGCTTTGCGTCCGCCGCCCGCTCGCCCGCGTTGTGCTGCTGCACCATCTGCCAGATCAGGGCAGCGAGACGGGGCACCAACAGGCCCGCCCGGGTGTCTTCCCGCACCTGGTCCTGCACGCCGAGCTGCCGGCCTCGGGCGACGCTCCGCTCATGCGTCGCCCGGGCGAGCACCTGGACGCAGTCCTCGCGGGTCCGGTCGGACACCTCCATGACCCGCCCGGCGAGTTCCCACAGTTCGAGGGAGACGTCCGCCTCGCCGTGCAGGAAGGCGAGAGCAGCGGCGAGCTTGGTCCGGGTCAGCAGTGCGTGCCCGTCCAGGTTCTGCCCTCGGTCGAGGTTCCGAAGCCTGGCGCGGTGTGCCTCGCGGATGGCCAGCCGTGCCTCGCCCGGCAGCTGCACGCGGGTACGGCCGTCGGTGCCGGCCTCGCCGTGCAGGACGGGCAGCCACACCAGCGGACCCGGCCATTCGGGCATGTCGTCCTCGTCGGCGGCGTTCGCGTCGGTGACCGGCAGCCAGGCCCAGCGCTGCGGCGTCCCGGCGCTGGCGTCGTCCAGCAGGATGCCTGAGAGCTCCGGCTGGACGCCCGCAATCGCCGCGAAACGGTAGGCCATCGCGGGCACCTCACGGTCCCGCTCGCGGGTGGCGTTCGAGGTGGACAGGTCGTCCCCGGTGAGCGCGTTGCGAAGGATCGGGCCGAGGGTGGCGCCGCTGCGGGAGTTGACCGCAGCTACCCGCTCGATCTCGTCCACGACCAGCAGCGAGTTCGGCTTGGCGCGCAGCTTCCAGACCTTGGGCCTGGCGGCGCCAGGGTTAGGAGACCTGGCCGGCAGCGGGATCTCGACCCACTCCAGGAAGCTCTGGACGATGCCCTCGCCCGAGCCGGCCCCGAGCACCTTGGGCCTGATCCGATTGTTCACGGCAACGGCCGAGCACAGGGCGCCGTTGCCGACGGGCGCCCCGGCCAGCAGGTCGCGGGCCACCTTGTCCGAGGACGACTTGCCGACCCCCGAGGGCCCCACCAGCGCCACCGCGAGGTTCAGGCTGGCGTCACCGCCGACGGTGGGCGGGAGCACCACAGGCACGGGCGTCTCCGCAATCACACGAGCCAGGACACAGCCCAGCACCGCCCAGGGAGACACCAGCCGCGAGCGGGCTGCCTGCCGGATCGCCTGCAACCGGTCGGACGCCCCGAACACCGCCGCCTCCAGGCCCTCCAGCGGGTCCGCCTCGGGCACTCCCGCACCGCTGCCCGGCTGTGCCTTCAAGTCGGCAGCGATCCGGCACGGATCGCCGCTGGCCGGGCCGTCCGGATGCTTCGCCGCAACCTTGCAGGCCGCACCGGTGAGCATCCGCTCGAACTCCGCAGCAGCGCGGCGCTCGGCGTTCTCCGCGTCCAGATCCAGCTTCTCCCACTGCTGGCGCAGTAAAGGCAGCGCATGTGCGAAACCGCGGTGGCCGGCCGCCGCCTGCGCAACCAGCCGATAGACCAGCGCGTTCATGGTGTCGTGCCGGGAGGTGCCGTCGTTCAGCCGCGCGGGGGCGTCCAGCACCGTGTCGATCACCACAGGGCAGGCCTCGGCGTTCGCAGCCTCCGCAGCCATCAGGGCGCCCAGCCACGCCGAGCCGGCCTCGTCCGAGACCTGCCCGCGCGGACCTTGGGTGTCGGCGGGCAGGCCGGCCAGCCACGGCTCAGGCAGAGCGGGTATCTCGCCGAAGTTGGGCGGCCTCGGCGAGGGCTGGCCGTCCGGGGCGTACCAACGGTATTCCCGGCCCTCCGGATGCACCGAGGGCGCCACGACGGCGTAGCGGTGATGCCGTTGGATCGCCTCAATGCCTGCCTCCAGGACGCCAGGGAACCGACGCCCGGGCGGAACCCGGTAGAACGCGATCGCAGAGGATCCGGGCCCATGCTCCGACCCCCGCGAGGTGCTCACCCAGGTGGGCGGAAGCGGCCCGTGCTGGGCCACCAGCCCCGCCAGGCTGGCCGCTCCCGGCTTGTCGCCGTAGCCGTCCACGTCGATACCGAGCACACCCTCGGGCATGCGCAGAGCCACGTTCGCATCCTGCGGGAAGCGCTGCGCCCAGTCCGCCAGCTCAGCCGGCCCGGCATCCCTGCCGTGCTCGCCTGAGAACCCACTGGGAGGCGGGGTCTTCTTGCCGGGCGGCAGCGGCAGCGGATGCCAGCCCGCAGCGGCGTAGGCGCTGATGGCGTCGTGCAGGCTCACCGCTCGACCAGCTTCTCCAGCGCGGCCGCAATGCGATCCAGGGGCAGCTCAGTCACAGGCGCACCGGTCGCCGCCGCGAGCTGCTGGAGCGCCTCGGCCTGTGCGCGGCCCGCCGCTGCCTGCTCGGCGGCCAGCGTGTAGACGGCGCGGGCCAGGCTGCCGATCTGCTCAGCGATCAGCTCAGCGGCTGCGGTGCCGTCGGACGGACAGACTCGTGACGCGTCGCAGCACGAGTTTTCGGGCCGGTTGGGTATCCTGGTAATGAAAGTCATTGTTGGTTGTCTTTCGGTCATTGCTTAGACGCTCTGGGGTCCTCGGCCCGCTCCAGGGCGTCGAAGCATGTTTGGGAGTTGCTCTCGGGCGTGTTCGCCCAAGTTCTTGCTGGGGCTCAGGCCTCGGCCTCGCCGAGCATCGCTAGCAGACGCTGGCGTGGTACGAGCAGCTTCCGGCCCACACGCAGCGCCGGGATCTCCCCGGCGCGGACAGCGGCGTAGGCGGCGGATCTGCCGATGCCCAGCACCGCAGCCGCTTCCTCCACCGTCATGGTCAGCCGCTCGGCGGCCGGCGCGGTCACAGCCGGACTCCGGCCGGTTCCGGGAGCGGGCCGCCGTTGAGGCGCTCCAGTAGTCGCAGGTAGGCGGCGGCGTGACGCTCAGTAGGCAGCCTCAGGCCACGCTCCCACTTGCTGACTGCGGACGGCGTGACGCTCAGTAGGCGGGCTACCTCGGTGGTGTGGAGTCGTCCCGCCTGGCGCAGCCGACGCGCTGTTCCGTTCTCGCACGCCCACCGGAGCGCACCCACAGAGGCCAGGCCGGCCAGTTCGTGCTCCGATATCTTCATGGCTCAAAGACTAAGGCGGTAGGTGACGGATACATGCCAAGTTAGGGACGGATTCTCAGGCCTTATCAGCGCGGGATTCGGAGCGGATTCCCGAACGGATGTGCCATACTTGTTCCTGTGAGTGACCACTACATTTCGAGAACGCCCGTCCCGGTCACCTTGGACGGCAGGCACTACCGGGCTACCGTGCATCTCGCCTCGGCTGATGGCGTGCTGCGCTGCGTCGGCATTGATCTGCGTTCTGTCGAGGTCCACGAGACCTATGCGGACGGGAAGCTCGTAGAGCAGTACGCGAAGCCCTACGGGAGGCCGCAGAGCCTCGGAGAGCCTGACACCTCAACGCTCGGGTGGAACGAGGTGAACAGCCGGGTATGGCGCGAGTTGCCGGTCGGGAAGGTCGTCGCCGAGGCGATCGAGGCGACCGGTGACCTGGTGAGGCACTTCGAGCTGCCGGTCAATCTGCCCTCTGTCGAAGATGCTCAAGGCAGGACGAAGCCGGGGCCTGCCGCGAAGCTGAGCCGAGACACTTTGAGGCGGGTGGCTGCCGCCTACTCCAAGGCCCCGCCGCGAGAGAGGACCACTGCGGTACGGCAGTTGCTGGAGAGGGAACGCTTGGCCGCACTGCGAGCGCTACGTGAAAGTGGACAGGAGCCGGACGAGAGGGACCGGAAACCGGTGACTGACAACCGCGCGAGGAAGGCCGTAGCCGCCGCCCGCACGGCTAAGTTGCTCCCCCCGGCTCCGGAGCGTCGTAGCGGGCCGGCGACAACGGACCTGGCGACCGAGGCGATCACCCAGGCCAAGGCTCGCGGGATGCTCCCGCGGGACAACGAGAACACAACACAGGAAGGGGCCGACCAATGACCATCAGCACAACCGAGCAGGGCGCGAGACCGCCCGACCCGCTCAAGCTCTGCGCTAGCTGTGGGCTGCCGCGCGGCAACCAGCGGCGGGGCTGGGAACCGATCACCCGAGGGGACGGCACCGTGCGCGGTTGGACGTGCCCGGCCTGCCCGCGTGCGGACGAGCCGATCCGCCGTCTGGCGGGCAAGACCGGCACCGTCCGGTTCCGGGTTGTGGTGGACGCCACACCGCCCGGAGCACCCAAGCGCCGCCAGGTCACCCGCACCCTGCCGACCCTCGACGCAGCCCGTGCCGTGGTCGAGCAGGTGCGGGCCGAGGTCGCCCGCGCTGGCGAGTTCGCAGCACCCGCGGCGCTGACGTTCACGGCCTACGCAGACAAGTGGCTCCCCCGCCGCCAGACCACCGGCAAGCGGCCGCTCTCAGCGACCACGGCCGCGGAGTACCGGCGGTACCTGACACGGGATATCGGCCCGTCCGCGCTGGGCCGGATGAAGCTTGCCGACATCAGGCGTTCCGACGTGGTGAGGTTCCTCGACGGCCTGACCGGCGACGGCCGGGGGGCGCCCACCGTGACCCGGATTCTCACCGTCGTGCAGAGTGTCCTCAGCGGTGCGGTCCGCGATGAGTTGTGCCCGGTGAACGTGGCTCGGGGCGTGGAAGCGCCCACGGTCGCAGCGATCGAGCGTCACCTCTGGGAACCGGCTCAGCTGGCCGCCTTCCTCCGGGTCGCGGGCGAGCACCGGCTCGGCGCGCTGTTCGAGTTCACCCTGCACACCGCACTACGGCGTGGCGAGGTGTGCGGCCTGAGGTGGCGAGATGTTGACCTCACCCGTGGGACTGCCCAGATCGTCAACAACCGGGTGCTGGCGGGCAACCGGGCCACCGAGCACTCGCCCAAGACCGACGCCTCGGCAACCGGGATCGAGTTGCCCGCGGCTGCTGTAGCGGCGCTGAAAGGGTGGAAGGTGCGCCAGGACATCGAGCGCAGCGAGGCCGGGGACGCCTGGTCGGAGAGCGGGCACGTGTTCACCCGCGAGGGTGGCCAGCCGCTGAACCCCGGCTACGTCACCAAGCTGTTCCGCAAGCTGGCCGGGATCACGGCCGCCCGTCTCGCCGCTGAGCAACGCGACCAGGACGCCGAGCCGTTGCCGCCGCTGACCCTGCACGGGCTCCGGCACATCGCCGCCTCGTACATGTACGACGCGACCGGCGACCTGCTCGCCGTCTCGAAAGCGCTGCGGCACGCGAACACCTCGGTGACGCAGACCGTCTACACGCACATGCGCCAGGGGAAGCAACGGGAGACCTTCGGCGCCATCGCCGCCCAACTCCAGGGCAGCGGTGCACCGGCGAAGGCTGCGGCGGAGAGCTAACCGCCGCAGCCGTTCCGCCGCTCGTGAGAGGTTCTGTGAGAGGCGACAGTGAAAGGCCCCAACCCGGAGCTAAACGGGTTGGGGCCTTTCGCGGTGTCACACCTAGCCAGAACGGAGTTCTCGGCCGAGGGTCACCGGGTGGGCGCAGAGGGACTCGAACCCCCGGCCACCTCCTTGTAAGGGAGGTGCTCTAACCAACTGAGCTATGCGCCCGCTGCCGTCCGGCGGTCTATTGTGCCAGCTACCGGCGGTTGCCCTTCGGACGGACCAACTTCCGCGCCTGCCACCCCGACGACACCGACGCCGGATTGGCCAGCGCCAGCCCGGCGGTCAGGGCGCCCTCGGCGATGTCGGTCGGGTCGACGTAATCGGCGCGGCCCACCTTCGGCGTCAGCAACCAGATGTAGCCGGTCGGTGACAGGTCGGTGAGGGCATCCACCAGGCCGTCCACCACGTCGCCGTCGCTGTCGCGCCACCACAGCAGCACCACATCGACGGCTTCGTTCGACTCGTACAGCAGGTCGCCGTCGATGGCGTCCATGATGGTGTCGCGCAACGCCTGATCGGCGTCGTCGTCCCAGCCGAGTTCCTGCACCGCCAGTCCCGGAGTGAAACCCAGGGCAGCGGCAGCCGACGCGTTGGTCGTGCCGTCGGTGGTGGACACCTGCTTCCTCTCTGGCTCCGGGAAAGAAGTTCTGTCCGCTTAGCCTGCCAGAATTTCGCACTGGACGGAAAGCGGCCACCGACGGCGATGGGCCGGTGCCCGCCCGAAGCGGTCACCGGCCCATCTCGGTTCGATCAGGCGTCGCCGCCCGCAGACCCGGAAGCCCCGGCAGTCACGTCCAGCAACCGGTACTTCTCGGCCGCCTGGCCGGGCGCCGAGGCGTCCACCTCGCCCTTCGCGGCCAGGGCCTGCAGTGCCCGGACGACCATTGAGGGACCGTCGATGTGGAAGAACCGGCGAGCGGCGGCCCGGGTGTCGGAGAAGCCGAAGCCGTCCGCCCCGAGCGAATGGTATTCACCGGGCACCCACTGGGCGATCTGGTCCTGGACCAGCCGCATCGAGTCCGAGGTGGCGATCACCGGGCCGGGACGTCCCTGCAGCTGCTTGGTCACGTAGGGCACCTGCGCCTCCTGGTCGGGATGCAGGAAGTTGTGCTCGTCGGCGGCCAGGCCGTCGCGGCGCAACTCGTTCCAGGAGGTGACGCTCCACACGTCCGCCACCACGCCCCAGTCGTTCTTCAACAGCTCCTGCGCCTCCAGCGCCCACGGCACGCCGACCCCGGACGCCAGCAGCTGCGCCCGCGGCGCGTCGCCGCCGACGCCCTCGGCGGAACCCTCCTTGAGCAGGTAGAGACCCTTCTTGATGCCCTCGACATCGACACCCTCGGGTTCGCGCGGCTGGACCATCGGCTCGTTGTAGAGCGTGATGTAGAAGATCACGTCCTGCGGGTTCTCGCCGTACATCGTCTCCAGGCCGTGCTGCATGATGTGCGCGATCTCGTAGGCGTAGGCCGGGTCGTAGCAGCGCATCGCCGGGTTGGTGGCGGCCAGGATGTGGCTGTGGCCGTCCATGTGCTGGGTGCCTTCGCCGGCCAGCGTCGTCCGGCCGGCGGTGGCGCCGAGCAGGAAGCCGCGGGCCAGCTGGTCGGCAGCGGCCCACATCGAGTCGCCGGTGCGCTGGAAGCCGAACATCGAGTAGAAGATGTAGATCGGCACCATGTGGACGCCGTGCGTCGCGTAGGCGCTGCCGGCGGCCGCGAAGGCGCCCATCGAACCGGCCTCGTTGATGCCGACGTGCAGGATCTGACCGGTCTTCGCCTCGCGGTAGGCCAGCATCAGCTCGTTGTCGACCGGGGTGTAGGTCTGGCCGTGCGGGCTGTAGATCTTGATCGTCGGGAAGAATGAGTCCAGGCCGAAGGTGCGCGCCTCGTCCGGGATGATCGGGACGACGTGCGGCGCGAACTCCTTGTCCCGCATCAGGTCCTTGAACAGCCGCACCCAGGCCATCGTGGACGCGATCTGCTGCTGACCCGAGCCCTTCTTGACCGACGCGTAGGCCGAGTCGCCCGGCAGCTTGATCGGCTTGGGGTTGTTGCGACGCTCGGGCAGGCCACCGCCGAGGCTGCGCCGACGCTCCAGCGCGTACTGGATCCGCTCGTCGCTCGGGCCAGGGTTGATGAACGGCGGACGGTAGGGGTCGGCCTCCAGGACGGCGTCGGTGATCGGCATGTCCAGGCGGTCGCGGAACTGCTTGAGGTCGTCCAGCGCCATCTTCTTCATGCCGTGGGTGGCGTTGCGGCCGGCGAAGTGCGAGCCGAGGAAGTAGCCCTTGATGGTGTGCGCGAGGATGACCGTGGGCGCGCCGGTGAACTCGGTGGCCGCCTTATAGGCCGCGTAGACCTTGTGGTAGTCGTGACCGCCGCGGGTCAGCTTCCAGATCTTCTCGGCGTCCCAGCCGTCGACCATCTTCGCCACCCGGGGGTCGCGGCCGAAGAAGTGCTCCTTGACGTAGTCGCCGTCGTTGGCCCGGAAGGTCTGGTAGTCGCCGTCGGGGGTGTTGTTCATCACGTTGACCAGGGCGCCGTCCTTGTCGGCGGCCAGCAGCGGATCCCAGCCGCGGCCCCAGACCACCTTGATCACGTTCCAGCCGGCACCGCGGAAGAACCCCTCGAGCTCCTGCATGATCTTGCCGTTGCCGCGCACCGGGCCGTCCAGCCGCTGCAGGTTGCAGTTCACCACGAAGGTCAGGTTGTCCAGTTCGTCGTAGGACGCCAGCTGCAGCGCACCGCGGCTCTCCGGCTCGTCCATCTCGCCGTCGCCGAGGAAGGCCCAGACCCGCTGCTGCGAGGTGTCCTTGATGCCGCGGTTGTGCAGGTACTTGTTGAACTGTGCCTGGTAGATGGCGTCCAGCGGGCCGAGACCCATCGACACCGTCGGGAACTCCCAGAACCACGGCATCTGCCGCGGGTGCGGGTACGACGGCAGCGCCCGCAGCTTGCCGTCGACGACATGGCTGTGCTCCTGGCGGAAGCCGTCCAGGTCGACCTCGGTGAGCCGTCCCTCGAGGAAGGCCCGCGAGTACATGCCGGGCGAGGCGTGCCCCTGGTAGAAGATCTGGTCGCCGCCGCCGGGGTGGTCCTTACCCCGGAAGAAGTGGTTGAAACCCACCTCGTACAGCGTCGCCGACGAGGCGAAGGAGGAGATGTGGCCGCCGACGCCGATGCCCGGCCGGTTGGCCCGGTGCACGGTAATCGCGGCGTTCCACCGGACCAGCCGGCGGAATTTACGCTCCAGCTCGGTGTCGCCCGGGTACCAGGGCTCCTTCTCCGGCGGGATGGTGTTGATGTGATCGGTGGCGGTCAGCGACGGGACGCCCAAGTGCCGCTCGCGGGAGCGCTCCAGCAGCTTCAGCATGATGTAGCGGGCCCGGTTCCGGCCGCCCTCGTCGATCACCCCGTCCAGTGACTCCAGCCATTCGGCCGTCTCCTCCGAGTCAATGTCCGGCAGGCTGGTGGGGAGCCCGTTGAGGATCGGGCCGACAGTCTCGCTCATGGCCACTGGGGAGTCCTTTCTCATGCGCGGCCCTGACCGGCGGCGATGCCCGGCCTGGGAGTTTCGGGTCCATCCTGCCTTATCCTCGCGGTCGAGCACATCGTGGCGCTCACAGAGTGTCCGGCGTCCGGGCTGCCACTGCGCAAATGGCCGTCGATCAGCGCGCTTTCGTCCACTCCAGCAGTCGCTCCACACCCCAGGTGGTGACGATCCGATCAGGATCGATGCCGGCCGCCTCGGCACGGGCGGCACCGTAGGAGAGGAACTCCAACTGGCCCGGCGCATGGGCGTCGGTGTCGATGCTGAACAGGCAACCGGTGTCGTTGGCGAGCGCCAAGAGCCGGTCGGGCGGATCGCGGCGCTCGGGGCGCGAGTTGATCTCGACAGCGACGCCGAACGCCCGGCAGGCCTCGAACACCACCGCGGCGTCGAAGGAACTCTCGCCGCGGGTGCCGCGCTCGCCCTCGATCAGCCGTCCGGTGCAATGACCCAGCACGTTGGTGCGCGGGTTGGCGATCGCGGCGACCATCCGGTGGGTCATCGATTCGGCGTCCATCGCCAGCTTGGAGTGCACGCTGGCGACCACCACGTCCAGCCGGTTCAGCATGAACGGCGACTGGTCCAGCGAACCGTCGTCGAGGATGTCGACCTCGATGCCGCGCAGCACCCGGAACGGGGCGAGCGCCTCGTTCAGGTCGTCGATCAGGTCCAGCTGTTCGGCGAGTCGCTCCGCCGACAGTCCGCGGGCCACCCGCAGCCGCGGCGAATGGTCGGTGACCGCGGTGTACTCGTGGCCGAGTGCCCGGGCGGCCAGCATCATCTCCTCGATCGAGCTGCCGCCGTCGGACCAGGTGGAGTGGGTGTGCAGGTCGCCTTTGAGCAGTGCCCGCAGGCCGGGCTCGGGATCGACCAGCGGTTTTGCGGCGGCCCGTTTGCGGGCCAGATAGTCCGGGACGCGTCCGGCCAGCGCCTGCTCGATCACCGCCACCGAGGACGTGCCCAGCCCGGATACCCGCTTCCAGTCGGACGCGGCCGCGTGGTCGGCGCGTTCCGCTGCGGGCATGCCGTCCACGATGTCGGCCGCGCGACGGAAGGCTCGGACGCGGTAGCTGTCGGCGCGCTCGCGCTCCATCAGATAGGCGATCTCGCGCAACGCCACCACGGGATCCATCCGGCCTGCCTCCTCCGTCCCGGCCCCACGATCGCCGGCCTCCCCCACCCTAGGCTCCCGGGCCATGGGCCGGCGGCCCGCCGGCCGGGTTCCTCTATGGTGTTGCCGACGAAGGGAGCGCGGTGGCCGCCATTCCAGGGATCGGACGCGGCTGGCCGCAGCCCGGCCGGCAGCGCGGCGCGCTCGCCAAGCGGCTGGCCCAGGCCGCCCCGGAGATGACCACCGCGGCGCTGGCCGAGATCGAGGCGCGGCACCCCTGGTTCGGTGAACTGGACGCCGAGCACCGCTCGTGGGTCACCCTGGTCGCCCGCGCCGGCATCGACGGCTTCGTCCGCTGGTTCGCCGACGAGGGCCGCGACGTCAACCCCGCGGACGTCTTCGACGCAGCCCCCCGGGCACTGATGCGCCGGATCACCCTGCACCAGAGCGTCGACCTGATCCGCACCACCATCGACACCGTCGAGGGCCAGCTGGAACGGCTGGTGCCGCGCGGCGACCGCTCCGGGGTCTATCTGGCGATCGTGCAGTACTCACGCGAGATCGCCTTCGGCGTCGCCGAGGTCTACGCCCGCGCCGCCGAGGCCCGCGGCGGCTGGGACGCCCGACTGGAAGCCCTGGTGGTGGACGCCGTGATCCGAGGCGAAGCCGACGAGACCGTGCTCTCCCGGGCGTCCACGCTGGGCTGGCGCTCCCCCGCCGCGATCACCGTGACCATCGGCGAGGCGCCGGCGAAGGACCAGGCGGTGGAGGCGATGCGCCGGGCGGTCGCCGCGCACGGCTTCGACCTGCTCGCCTCGACCCAGGGCGACCGGCTGGTGGTGGTGCTGGGCGGGCATTCCGGCACCGCCGGCACGGCGCTGTCGGTGATCACCGAGGTGGCCGACCACTTCGGGCCAGGTCACATCGTGGTCGGCCCGGAAGTCAGCGACCTGGTCGACGCGGCCACCTCGGCGCGCGGTGCCCTCTCCGGGATCCGGGCGGCGGACGCCTGGCCGAGCGCCCCGCGTCCGGTCGCCGCCGAGGACCTGCTGCCCGAGCGGGCGCTGGCCGGCGACGGCCACGCCCGCCGGATGCTGGCCCGGGAGATCTACGGACCGCTGCGCGACGCCGGCGCCGACCTGCTTGAGACCCTGGTCGCCTACCTGGACAACAGCGGCTCGGTGGAGGCCACGGCGCGCACCCTGTTCGTCCACCCGAACACGGTCCGCTATCGGCTGCGACGGATCGCGGAGGTCTCCGGCTATCACCCGGCGGACGCCCGCAGCGCCTATGTGCTGCGGCTCGCCGTGACCCTCGGACGGTTGATCACCTCGTAGTTACCACAAAGCCGGAGCAGTCCAGTCCGCCTCCGACTGGGCGTGGCGTTGTGGGAACCTCACAAGAAGGTCTGTGACATTTTCGTCATGTCCCGCTGTCAATCCCGGGCGGATTCGCGCAAGAGTATTCCCGTGCTAGCAATCCTTGCGCCCGGCCAGGGTGCCCAGACCCCCGGGTTCCTCAGCTCGTGGCTGGCTGATGCCGTCGTCGCCGACGAGTTGGGCGCACTCTCCGAGGTCGCCGGCGTCGACCTGGCCCACTACGGCACCGAGGCCGACGCCGAGGCGATCCGGGCCACCGAGGTCGCCCAGCCGCTGCTGGTCGCCGCCGGGCTGGTCGCTGGGCGGGCGCTGCTCGCAGCGGGCCCCAACCCGGACGTGGTCGCGGGGCACAGCGTCGGCGAGATCACCGCGGCGGTGCTGACCGGTGTGCTGTCCGCCGAGGGCGCGATGCGTTTCGTGGCGACCCGCGGCCGGGGCATGGCGGCGGCGTCCGCGCTGCGTCCGACCTCGATGATGGCCGTCGTCGGCGGCGTCCCCGACGAGGTGTCCGCCGCGATCGAGGCCGCCGGCCTGACCGCGGCCAACAACAACGGCAAGGGCCAGATCGTCGCTGCCGGCACCGTGGAACAACTCGCCGTGCTGGCCGCCAACCCGCCGGCCCGGGCCCGGCTGATCCAACTGAGCGTCGCCGGCGCATTCCACACCGTGCACATGCAACCCGCCGTCGCCGAACTTGCCGCGTTGGCGGCGGACCTGACCACGGCTGCCCCGTCCACCAAGCTGCTCAGCAACGCCGACGGCGCGGTGGTCGACGACGGTGCCGAGGTGGTGCGCCGGCTGGTCAGCCAGGTCGGCAACCCGGTGCGCTGGGATCTGTGCCTGGACGCCCTGGCCGAACTCGGCGTCACCGGCATTCTCGAACTGCCGCCGTCCGGCACGCTGACCGGCATCGCCAAGCGCAACCTGAAGGGAGTCGCCTTGTTCAACCTCAACACCCCCGACCAGCTCGCCGACGCCCGCACCTTCGTCGCCGAGCACGCGGGGGTGGCCGCATGACCGCACCGATCGCGGTCGCCGCCGGCGCACCGTTCGCCAAGCTGCTCTCGGTGGCGTCGTTCGTGCCGTCCCGGGTGGTCGACAACGCCGAGATGTGCACCTGGATCGACTCCTCCGACGAGTGGATCCAGCAGCGCACCGGCATCGCCGAGCGCCGCTGGGTCGGCGAGGGCGAGGACGTCGAGACGATGGCGCTGGCCGCTGCCCGGACGGCGATCGAACGCTCCGGCGTCCCGGCCGCAGAGATCGGCGCGGTGATCGTCGCGACCGTCTCCTACTTCCATCAGACGCCGAGCATGGCCGCCAAACTGGCCCACCAGCTGGGCACCAACGGCGCCGCCTACGACATCTCCGCGGCCTGCGCCGGCTTCTGCTACGGCCTGGCCCAGGCCGAGGCGCTGGTCCGCACCGGCGCCGCCCGCTACGCGCTGGTGATCGGCGTCGAGGAACTCAGCCGGTTCACCGACATCCACGACCGCGGCACCGCGTTCCTGTTCGCCGACGGCGCCGGGGCCGCCGTCGTGGGCCCCAGCGAGACCAACGGCATCGGCCCCGTCGTGTGGGGCTCGGACGGCGGCCAGGCCGAGGCGATCACCCAGACCAGCGAATGGAACGAGGCGGTCTCCACCGGCGAACGCCCCTATCTGACCATGGACGGCCGCTCGGTCTTCAAGTGGGCCAGCGGCTTCATCACCGAGGCCACCAAGAACGTCCTCGATGTCGCCGGGCTTGCCCCCGCCGACCTGGACGTATTCATTCCGCATCAGGCCAACAACCGGATCACCGACGCCATGTTGCGGCACCTGAAACTGCCCGAGCATGTCGTGGTGGCGCGCACCATCAAACAATTCGGCAACAATTCCGCTGCATCGGTGCCGATGGCGATGGACGCGCTGCTGAGTTCCGGCGAGGCCAGATCGGGACAGACCGCGTTGCTGATAGGTTTCGGCGCCGGCCTGGTCTATGCCGGCCAGGTCGTCACCCTACCCTGACCCCTCTATTCTTCCGGGAGCCCCCGGAAAGGCCCTACGACAAGGAGAAACCCTATGGCCACCACCGAAGAGATCCGCGCTCAGCTGGCTGAGCTCGTCAACGACGTCGCCGGTGTGCCGGTGGAGGACGTCCAGCTGGACAAGTCCTTCGTCGACGATCTCGATGTCGACTCGCTGGCGATGGTCGAGATCATCGTCGGTTGTGAGGAGAAGTTCGGCGTCACCATCCCCGACGAGGACTCCAAGAACCTCAAGACCGTGGGCGACGCCGTCGCCTACGTCGAGGCGCACAGCTGAGCTGAGCCCGCTGCGTGCCCCGGCCCCGCACTTCGAAAGCGGGCCGGGGCACCCCTCACCCATTACCGAACCACCTCGGAGAGTCATGCCTGAGATTGTGATCACCGGCATCGGAGCCACCACGCCGCTGGGCGGCGACGCGGCCTCGACCTGGGCCGGCCTGCTCGCCGGAGAGTCCGGCGTCCACCGCCTCACCGAGGAGTGGGCCGAGGAACTCCCGGTCAAGATCGCCGCCCATGTGAAGGTCGATCCGTCCACCGTCATCGAGCGAGTCAAGGCACGCCGGCTCGACCGGTCCACGCAGCTGGCGCTGATCGCGGCCCAGGAGGCCTGGCAGGACGCCGGCCTCACCTGGGGCACCGACAACGAGGTGGACCCCTACCGGCTGATCGTCTCGCTGGCCAGCGGAATCGGTGGCCTGCACTCCCTGCTGAACAACTGGGACGCCCACCGCGACAAGGGCTACCGCCGGGTCAGCCCGTTCACCATCCCGATGCTGATGGCCAACGCGCCGGCGGCCAACGTCGGCATGGCGATCAGCGCCAAAGCCGGCGTACACACCCCGGTGTCGGCGTGCGCGTCCTCCAACGAGGCGATCGCGCTCGCGCTCGACCAGTTGCGGCTGGGCCGGGCCGACATCGCCGTGGTCGGCGGCACCGAGGCCACCATCCATCCGCTGCCGATCGCCGCCTTCGGTCAGATGCAGGCGCTGTCACGGCGCAATGACGAGCCCGAGAAAGCGTCCCGGCCCTGGGACACCGGGCGCGACGGCTTCGTGATGGGCGAAGGCTCGGCGGTGCTGGTGATCGAGACCCTCGAGCACGCCCGGGCCCGCGGCGCGAAGAGCTACGGGACGCTGGCCGGGGCCGGCATCACCGCGGACAGCCACGACATCGTCCAGCCCGACCCGAGCGGTGCGGGCCAGTACGGCGCGATGCAGAAGGCGCTGGCCGATTCCGGGCTGTCGGCGTCCGACATCAGGCACGTGAACGCACACGGCACGTCGACCCCGCAGGGCGACGTCACCGAGGCCGGTTCGATCCGCTACGCCCTGGGTGATGCCGTCGATCGGTGCGTGGTGACTTCGACCAAGTCGATGACCGGGCACCTGCTCGGCGGCGCCGGAGCCCTGGAAACGCTGGCGACGGTGCTGGCCCTGCGCGACCGGACGGTCCCCCCGACCATCAACCTGGAGAACCAGGAGCCCGGGCTCGGCATCGACATCGCCGCCAACGCCTCGCGTCCACTGCCCGAGGGTGATCTCGCCGCTGTCAACAACTCGTTCGGTTTCGGTGGCGCCAACGTCGCGATCGCCGTCACCAACGCCAACGTCACCCGCTAAGTCTCAGCGAACGCTCGCTGAGCTATTTGGGGCTCGCAGAATTCAGCGAGCCCCGAATAGTTCGGCGAGCGTTGGGTTCGGGGTGGACCCGCGACCTGTCCGACGAATTCCTCTCCCGCTCTCCCTTGGTAGTCGCGTTCGGGACGTGGTAGGTTGCGGCAATGATGAGGGGATCAAGACGATCCCGAGGTCTTGCGGCGGCGATTGTGGCGGGGAGTTTTGGCTCTTTGGGTCGCCCAACCCGCGACGGTCACTCTGGCGGCAACTTACGACCTCGTGGTGCCCAGTGGAAATTACTATCTGACTACCTGCGCAAACTCGACGGCATCGTATCCTCACGGATACTGCAACAGACAATTCATCTGTCTACTATTACGTTCAATCGTCGGTCAGCTCCAGCATGAAATCGCGGGTTGCGTCCGCGCTCGGGGAGTACGCGTCGACCGACCTCTCGGTCACCTATGACAGTTCGCCCGTGTATTCGGGCAGCGGTGAAACGGACATCATCTACCAGACGGCCAATCTGGACGCGGGCGTGTACGGGCTGACGTGGTGTGACGATGCCGTCAACTCGTCGTCGTGGGAGTGTGACCAACAGTACGTGAGGTTCAATAGCGATTCGGGGACCCCCATGGATGCGATGCTGGCCTGTCACGAGTCGGGTCATGCCGTCGGAGTCATGCATGGAGTGTTCGGTAGCCCTTCGGTTGCCAGCAACGACACCTCGATCATGGGCTGCGGTCGAAACCCTTATACGACTGCATCCGCCGCTCAGCATGTGAGTTTGGAAGTGAAGGACAGTATCAATGCGAGCTATTGATAGTCGGGTGTCGATCGCGGCAGCGATTGCGATGGTGACTCTATCCGGATGCATGACGGCCGCACCCACGCGGACTGCGAGTTGAACCGACCCAGGTTCTTTGCCGCTTCTATGCGGGTTGCGGCTCTTTGGTGAGGGTCGCGTAGTAGGTCGCCTCGTATTCGTCGGGGTTGACCATTCCGAGGCTACCGTGAAGCCTGCGGTTGTTGTACCAGTCGACCCAGCCGGCGGTCGCGTACTCGACGTCCGCGATGGTCTTGTACGGGCCGTCGTGGAAGATCGTCGTACGCACGCACTCGGCCTTGTAGAGGCCGTTGATCGTCTCCATCAGGGCGTTATCGTAGGCGTCGCCGACCGATCCGATCGACGGTGCGATCTGCTCCAGCGCGAGGTGCTCGGTCAGCACAATCGATGTGTATTGAGAGCCCGCATCGCTGTGATGCCGGAGCTGCTTCGGGCCTACAGGGTGGCCTTGCCGGTCGCGTTCCCACAGCGCCATTCGCAGCGGGATCATGACCAGATCGACGTGCTTGGTGGTCTGCGCGTGCCAGGCCACGATGCGTTGGGAGAACACGTCGAGGATGAACGCGACATACACCCAGCCCGCCCACGTTCTGACGTATGTGAAGTCGGTGACCCAGGTGTGATCCGGCCGCGGGGCGGTGAAGTCCCGGTTCAGCAAGTCCCCGGCGCGGATCCCGTCCTTCGCCTGGATCGTCGTGCGGATCGCCTTCGCACGCGTCACCCCGGACAGGCCCAGGGCCCGCATCGCACGATCCACGGCGCCGCGTGAGGCGTCAGCGATCGCGGTGCGTCGGATGAACGCGGTCATCTTCTTGCGCCCATACAGGCCCTCCGGCGTCATCTTCCGACGCTCCACCCCCTCGGCATCGATGACCGTGGTCCAGGTCGCGTCACGGACGGCGTCGACGACCTGCGCGTCGGTGACGGTCCGGATCGATATGCGGCCTTGCCGCCACGCCCGATAGGTGCGCGCGGCGACCTTCACGCCCTGCTCTCGCAGAACGCGGATGATCGACTCGACCGCGTGCCCCTCGGCCCTCGTCCGATCGATGAAACCCATGATCAACGGTTGCGGGGGTCGAGTTCCCCCACGAAGAAAGTCGTCGCCGCTTTCAAGATCGCCACGTCCTCGCGCAGCTTCCGATTCTCCGACTTGAGGCGGCGGATCTCGGCATGTTCCTCGCTGGTCTGCCCGTCCCGGTCACCGGCGTCGATATCGGCCTGCACCACCCACCGCCGCAGCGACTCCGCCCCGACGCCTTCCTGGCGGGCGACGGCCGCGATGGCCTTCGCGTTCGAGGGGTACTCGGCCCGGTGCTCGCGCACGAGCCGGACAACGCGCTCACGCAACGCAGCATCAATCTTCCTCGGCATGATGAACATCCAATCAACTCAAAAGGATGCGGCACCAAACCTGGGTCGGTTCAAGTCCCGAGTTTGGGCCCCTCACCGTGAGCCATGGCCTCACACTTGTGACAATGGAGTCGGTCCAGGACTGGGCGACATTCGCCGATGACGTCGTGCTAGTGCGCGTCCTAAGTGAAGAGAAAATGGCCGTGTCCGAGGAAGAGCGCGCAGCAGGTGAGAGCTACATTCCCCGGACGATCACCGTCGAGGTTCGCCGGACGCTCTGGTCCCAGCCGGCGATCGATCGGGCGGTCCCGCTCACCATGACCTTGGAGCAGGGAGCTTGGCTCTTCGGCAGGGATCGCCCTGAACGCAGGGTTCTTGCCGACCTGAAGGGATCGTGGGGACAGGTGGGGCATGATTACGTGGCGGCGATCGCCTATTCGGGCTTCGGCCCAGCGGAATCGGCGAAGAAGAAGTGGGGCGTGTTGACCATGCTGCCCGCTGATGGCGGCGTCGTCGGCAACGGTGAGGCAATCGTCGGCGACGCTCTGACCGGATCGTTCGTCTCTGCGGTCAAAGATGCCGAGGTCTCGAACGTGACCAAGGTGCTGGCCGCCGCTTCGCCTTACCCGAAGGCAGTCAAGGTGATGGACCGCGACCTGTCGGTCCGGGCCAGTTCCGTCAACAGCGAATAGGCGTCTCTTGCGCGGGCAGGCAAGGCCCGGTGGACGGACATCGTGCCTCGATCGGCAATCCGAGCCAATACCAACGCTGGCGTGTCCTGATCAGACCACCTGGTGCAGCCAACGGACGTGGGCGCCGTCGCCGGCTTGCCGGAAGACCTCGAGTTCAGCGTCCCAGGCGGTGCCGAGCAGGTCGGCGATCGTGTCGTGCAGGGATCGGCGTCCCAGCGCGTCGGCGGCGATCGCCGCGTTGAGCCGTCCCTCGTTGATCATGATGTCGCCGTGCAGGCCGATGCTGGCGTGGAAGATCCCCAGCGCCGGCGTGTAGGAGTAGCGGACAGCTTCGGAGTGCGCGGTCGCGTCCTCGGTGATCTCGAAGCGGAGCCGCTGCCAGCCCTTGAGCGCGCTGGCCAGCTTCGCCGACGTGCCCACCGGCGCCGTCCAGGTGTACTCGGCTCGATAGGACGCCCGTGCAGCGGGCTGCGGCGTCCAGTCCAGATGGACGGGTACGCCGAGAGCACCGCCCACGGCCCAGTCGACATGCGGGCACAACGCGGACGGCGCGGAGTGGATCTGCACCACTCCATGGGTGGTCGCCATGGTCTTCTCCTTCGGCCGAGCAGCTGCCTTCCCCTGCATCTCTCGGTCGTGGAGTGCGTCCATTGTGCCCCAGGCGTCACACCGGGACCAAGCGCAGCCCGCGCGATGACCACCGTTTCGGGCGTTGTCCGGCCACCGACACGCGAACAGACTGGCTGCATGCCGAAGACCACGAAGAAGAGCAAGCTCAAGAAGTCCGAGCTGCCCGGCCCCGTCCGACGCTCCGGGAAGAAGGCCCGGCGCACCTTCGCGAAGACCTACCTCTCCGCGATGGAGAGCTACGACGACGAGGCCCGCGCCAACGCCACCGCCTACGCCTCGCTCAAGCACTCCTACGAGAAGGTCGGCGACCACTGGGAGCCCAAGGACGAGCCCGGCCCCTCCGACGCCCGGGCCGAGCAGGGCGGGCTGAACAGTGAGGAATCCGCCGGCGGGGTGGACGCCAATGCCACCAAGCAGCACCTGCTCGAACTGGCCCGACGGCTGGACGTGCCAGGGCGTTCGACGATGACCAAGAGCGAACTGGTCGAGGCCCTGCAGAAGGCCAACGACAAGGCCAACGCGCACGCCCGGAAGCGCTGACAAACGACCGCCTGAGGGGCTTGGATGGTCGGATGAGCGATCGGGTGCTGGTCGAGCGACGCGGACACATCCTGCTGATCGGGCTGAATCGTCCCGAGAAACGCAACGCCGCCGACCTGGCGATGCTGCACGAACTGGCCGGGGCCTACACGCTGCTGCACACCGACGCCGAGCTGCGGGTCGGCGTCGTGCACGGGATCGGCGACCATTTCACCGCCGGCCTGGACCTGCGCGATGTCGGCCCGGGCCTGGCCTCCGGCGACCTCGATCTGCTGCCGCCGGGAACGATCGACCCGTGGGGTGTGCTGACCGGGCCGGTCGCCAAGCCGGTGGTGGTCGCCGTCCAGGGCAGCTGCCTGACCTTGGGCATCGAACTCGCCCTGGCCGCGGACGTCGTGGTCGCCGCGGCCGGCACCCGTTTCGCCCAGCTCGAAGTCGCTCGCGGGATCATGGCGTTCGGCGGCGCGACCATCCGGCTGCCCCGGCTGGGGTGGGGTGATGCGATGCGCTGGCTGCTCACCGGCGACTTCTTCGACGCAGCCGAGGCACACCGGATCGGGCTGGTCCAGGAGGTCGTCCCGGACGGCACCCAGCTGGACGCCGCGCTCGCGCTGGCCGAGCGGATCGCGGCGCAGGCCCCGCTGGCCGTCCAGGCCAGCCTGGCCAATGCCCGGCTGGCGCAACTGGATCCGCATGCGGCGGCCGGACGGCTGCATCCGGTGGTGGCGATGCTGGCCGGCACCGACGACGCCCGGCGCGCCGTCACCGACTATCTCAGCGGTGCCCCGGTCAGCTTCGAGGGCCGCTGACGGACCGCGGCGGTACAGTCGGGACACCCCCACCGGAGAGGCACCCCCAATGTCACTCGCCGTCACTCGCCTGTTCGCGTCGGTTACCGCGCTCGTGCTGGGCGCGTCCTTGCTCGGCGCCTCCACACTGACGTCCTCGCCCCCGGCCGGCGCCGCCGCACCCGTCGTCACCACCGTCGCGTCCGGTCTGAGTCTTCCCTGGGACGTCACCTGGGTCGGCAACGTGATGCTGTTCAACGAACGGCCCGGGCGGCTTTGGTCGCTGCGTCCGGGCGGGACCCCGCAGCGCGTCACCGTGCCGCTACCCCGGCTGTGGACGGCGTCCGAGGCCGGCCTGCTCGGCATGGTCGCGCACCCGGCGGCGGCGACGAACGGGCTGTTCTACACCTGCATGTCGGTGGCCAAGGGCACCGGGCCGGGAGACGTCCAGGTCTGGCAGTGGCGGCTGAAGAGCCCGACCGAGGCGGTGAAAGTGAAAGTGATCCTGACCGGCATCCCGAGCAACAAGGGGCGGCACAACGGCTGCCGGCTGCGCTTCCGGGCGTCCGACCTGCTCTATATCGGCACCGGGGACGCCGCCCAGGGCACCGCCGCGCAGAACCTCAAATCACTCGGCGGCAAGGTGCTGCGTGTCCATGCCGACGGCCGGATCCCGAGCAGCAACCCGTTCTCCAGCAAGGGTGGCAAGGCTCGATATGTGTGGAGCTACGGTCACCGCAACGTCCAGGGGCTGGCCTTCCGGAGCACGAGCAGCCAGCTGTGGAGCGTCGAGCACGGCCCGGATCGCGACGACGAGGTCAACCGGGTGATCCGCGGCGGCAACTACGGCTGGTCCCCGACCCCCGGCTACAACGAGAGCGTGCCGATGACCGACCTCAATCGGTTCCCGAAGGCGGTCCGAGCCAAGTGGCGCTCGGGGAAACCCACCGTGGCCACCAGCGGCGCCACGTTCCTGTCCGGAGGTCAGTGGGGAACCTGGAACGGACGCCTCGCGGTCGCCATGCTCAAGAGCCAGGGCATCCGGCTGTTCACCGTCGGACGCGGCGACAAGGTGACCGAGGCGGCGATCATCGCGACCGGCTACGGCCGGATCCGGACCGTGCAGCAGGGTCCGGACAGCGCGCTCTACTTCACCACCTCGAACGCCACCGTCAAGGAACCGGCCGTCGACAAGGTGTATCGGCTGACGCTCGCGGGCTGAGGAGCTGCCCGATCCGGAATGGGTCTCGACACGCTCACCAACGCACATACCCCGCTGAACGCTAAGGCCAGCGGGCACCGAGGGAGATCACCGCGATCGCGGCCAGGACGGCGAAGCCGAGGGCGTAGCCGGTGTAGACCTCGGTGACCTCCTGCTCTTCCTTCACATAGCCGATCTGCTGGGCGATGTTCTTGTAGACATCCTTCAGCTCGGACGCCGACCCGGCGGCGAACTTCTTTCCGCCGGAGATGTCGGCCACCTTCTGCAGTTCCTCGTGGTTGACCGGCACCGGCTCGCGGCGTCCGCGGTCGACGACGTAGCCGTCCCGGGTGCCGTAGGCGATGGTGTAGATCGGGATGCCGCGCTTCTTGGCCTCCTGCGCGGCCGGCGCGGAATACCTGGGGATGTTGGTGAAACCGTCCGACAGCAACACGATCGCACCCGGTGCCGGTTCGTTGGGGTGGTCGGGGTCCACCGGGGCCAGCGCAAGCGCGTCCAGGGACGAGTAGATGCCCTCACCGATCGAGGTGGACGGCGCCACTTCGAGGCCCTCGATGGCGCGGGAAACCAGTCCGCGATCGGTGGTCGGCGCGACCACGATGGACGCCGTCCCGGCGAAGGCGACCAGGGCCACGTTGAACCGTGGCGGCAGCATGCCGAGGAAGTCCTTGCCGGCGGCCTTCGCCGCGTCCAGCCGATTCGGCTGGACGTCCTCGGCGATCATCGAGCGGGACACGTCGATGGCCAGCACGATCGTCGCCCGGTCGCGGGGCACGTCCACCTGATCGCTGGGTTTGGCGAAAGCGACGTTGAGCGCGGCCAGGGACAGCACCGCCGCGCCGACCGCGATGTGCCGCTTCCAGGCCTGCTGTTTGGGCAGCACCCTGTTGAGGTTGGAGATCCCGGTGGTCCGGGTCCTGGTGCTCTTGCGCCGCAGCAGGACGAGATAGAGCAGCAGCAGCACCGGGATCAGCACCAGCCACCACAGCCGGCCGGGCTCCAGGAACGCGATCATCGGATGCATCATCATGGCCACCTAGCTCCCAGCGAGACCGCGGCAAGCGCGGCCACCACGGCGAAGGCGAGACCGTAGCCGGCCCAGGTCGCGGTGACCTCCTTGCGGACCTCTTCGTAGCCGACCTCGCTGCGGATGTTCTTGTACACCGAGTCCAGCTGGCTGGCCGACTCGGCTGTGTACGCCTGCCCGTTGGTGAGTGCGGCGATGCGCTGCAGCAGCGGCTTGTCCGGCGGCACCTTCTCGCGCTTGCCGTCCAGGTCGACGTAACCGTTCTCGGTGCCGTAGGCGATCGTGTAGACCGGGACCTTCGCCCGGGCCGCCGCGGCCGCCTCCTGGGTGGGCGAGCGTCCGGCGGTGTTCTGTCCGTCCGAGAGCAGCACGATGGCGCCCGGCGGCACCGAGCCGTCGGCGGCCTTCGGGGCCGATTGCAGCGTGGCCATCGCCACGTTGATCGAGTCGCCGATCGCCGTCGAATCCTGCAGGGTGAGCGCGTCGATCGCGCGGTTCACCTGCCCGCGGTCGGTGGTCGGCGGCAGCCGGGACGCCGGGTTGCCGGACAGGCTGACCAGGGCCACGTTGTAGCTGGGCGGCATCGAGGCGACGAACCGTTTCGCCTCGGTCTTCGCGGCGTCCAGCCGGTTGGGCTTGACGTCGGTGGCGGCCATCGACTGGGAGATGTCCAGCACCAGCACGATGGTGGCGCGCTCGCGCGGCACCCGGTCCACTCCGCTGGGACGCGACCAGGCGATGGTCAGCGCGACCAGGCTGAGCAGCGACAACGCCACCGCGAGATGACGCCGCCACTGGGACTGGACCGGTACCACCGCGCCGAGGATGGAGGTATTGGTGAACCGCATGCCGGTGCGGTTCTTCCGCCTGGTCAGGTAGATGTATGCGGCGACCAGCACCGGGACGAGCAGCAGCCACCACAGACGCTCCGGATTCAGGAACATCTGATCGAGATTCACTTGCTCACCCCCTGCGGCGGTTGGTGCAACATGCCCGCGACCCGGCGGTAGGCGAGCACGAAACGGGCGATGTCCTGCACCCAGTCTCTATCGGTGCGCAACTGGATGTGGGCGGCCCCGGCCCGCCGCAGCGAGATCCGGATCCGCTCGCGCTGGGCGGCGGACGCCGCGTCCATCCGGGCCCGGGCGCCGGCGTCGCTGGTGTTCACGTAGCGCTGGAAGTCGGTTTCGGGGTCGCGGATCAGGATGTCGCCGACATCGGGGAACTCGATCTCGCGCTTGTCCACCACCTCGACAGCGATCACCTGGTTGCGCACCGCCAGCCGGCGGATCGACCGCTCCCAGTCGGGCTCGACGTTCGGATCCAGCTCGGAGTCGCCCGCGGAAAGGAAGTCGGAGACCACGATGCGCATGCCGCGGCGGCGCTGCAGCCGGGTGAGTTGCTCGATCCCGGCGGCCAGGGTGTAGGGGCCGACGCTGTGGTCGGGCACGATCGGCTCCTCGAGCATCCGGCGCAGCAGCCCGTACAGCGCGGTCCGGCCCGACCGAGCGGGCAGCCGGCGGATCGCGTCCGGACGCATCATCAGGCCACCGAACCGGTCGCCCATCCGCTGGGACAGGAAGCCGATGGTGGCGATCGCGGCGATCCCCAGGTCGCGCTTGGTGACGCCCTCGGTGCCCCAGTTCATCGACGGGGTGACATCGAGCAACGCCCACACCTCGAGTTCGCGGTCGGCGATGGTGTCGCGGACGTGCGGCGCCTGGGTGCGCGCGGTGACTGCCCAGTCCATCTTGCGGACGTCGTCCTGGCCGGGCACGTAGAGCCGGGCGTCGTTGGTCTCCGAGCCCGGGCCGGGCAGCAGCCCCCGGTGGTCGCCGTGCAGGAAGCCCTCAAGCCGGCGGACCACCGTCAGTTCGAGCCGGCGCAGCGCCGCCTCCGGTGCCAGCTTGTGCAGCGGCAGGGTGGCCCGGGTCGGTTCGCGCAGCACCGATTCGACGACGTCCAGGTCGTCGTCGGGCGGCTCGAACTGCATCTGTTGGGACAACGGCTCAGTTCTGGTAGCTCGGGTTGTGCCGGTGCTGGCCGTGGGCCTGGTCGCGCTGCTGCTGGTTCCACACCGGCGTCGGCGGCGGCACCATCGCAACGATCCGTTCGACCACCTGGGCCGGGGCGATGTTGTCGGCGACGGCGTCGAAGCCGAGCACCAGACGGTGCGACATCACGTCCTTGGCGACGGCCTGGACGTCGGTGGGCAGCACGTAGTCGCGGCCGTGGATCAGGGCCAGCGCCCGGGCGGCGGCCACCAGGCCCAGCGTGGCACGGGGCGAGCAGCCGATCTGGATCACCGAGGTCAGGTCGGGCATGCCGAACTCGGCCGGCGTCCGGGTGGCCAGCACCAGCCGGACGATGTACTCGGCGACCAGGTTGTGCACGAAGACGTTGGACGCCTGGTCCTGCAGTTCCTTGACCCGGGCGGGGTTCAGCACGTTGGTCGGCTCCGGCGGCTGCACACTCATCCGCCGGAGGATCTCGAACTCCTCGTTGCCGCGCGGATAGGGCACGTCGACCTTGAGCAGGAAGCGGTCGCGCTGCGCCTCGGGCAGCGGGTAGACACCCTCGGATTCGATCGGGTTCTGGGTCGCGATCACGATGAACGGCTTCGGCACCGGGTAGGTGGTGCCGCCGATCGAGACCTGCCGCTCGGCCATCAGCTCGAGCATCGCCGACTGGACCTTGGCCGGCGCCCGGTTGATCTCGTCGGCGAGGACGAAGTTGACGAAGACCGGGCCGAGCGCGATGTCGAACTTCTCTTGCCGGGCGGAGTAGATCCGGGTGCCGACGATGTCGGACGGCACCAGGTCGGGAGTGAACTGGATCCGGGAGAAGTCACCGCCGACCACGGTCGCGAAGCTGCGCACGGCAAGGGTCTTCGCCACGCCGGGGACGCCTTCGAGCAGGACGTGGCCCTTGGCCAGCAGGCCCACCATCAGCTGCTCGACCATGTGCTCCTGGCCCACGATCACTCGCTGCACCTGGGCGATCGCCTCACCCAACGCGCGGGCGGCCTCACGCGTGGCCGGATTCCCTTGCGGCTGCTGGCCGGGGGCCTGGGTCGGATTGGACACGCGTGTCTCCTGCTCGCCGAATGCACCTTGGGACGGGCTTGACCCGCCGAATCTCGAGGCCACCTTACCGGGCAGGACTGTCAGCTCCCTGTGCGCCGGACGGGCATGCGTGAGTTGGTGCCTGGCACCGAACGCGCCGCAACCGAGGTGCTCCTCCGGGAGCGTGGCATCCGGGGTCTATCCCTCGCACCGGAAGAACTCGTGGGATCGGGCAGAATGGACGCCCCGCCCGGTCGTCGGTTGGCCAGGTGTGATGAGATGGGAGCCGATGTCCGAGCAGCAGAACCCGGCCCCCGGCGACCCCCAGTCGTCCGGCGCGGTGCCGTTGACCCCGCTGCTCGGTGACGATCCGCCCAAGGTGGGCGACTTCTGGCTTGACGCCCGGCTGGTGGCGGCGCCGTCCGGGGTGGCGTTCGCGGCGCACGACGAGGCGAATACCCCGGTGATGCTGCTGCTGTTGTCCGAGGGTGCCTCCAACGACGCGGCGGCGCGTGACCGGCTCTCGGGCGTGGTCAACCAGTTGCACATCGACACCGTCGTCGCTCGCGGCGGGCATGGCCAGGACGAAGGCCGGCTGGGACACCGGTACCGGCACGAGGACGACGACCCGGTCGACCCCGACGACGCCCCGCTGGCGCCCTGGGTGGCACTGGCCTACGACGGCTCCCCCGCCGCGATCGCCGAGGCGTCCCGGATTCTCGACGAGGTGCAACTGGCCCGGCTGCCGTTGCAGGGCACCCCGGCCGGCCCGGACTACCGGCTGCACTGGATCGACCGGACCGGTCCAGGCGTCGCCCGGCTGTGGCCGCTGCCCTGGCCCGGACGGCACGACCGGGCCGGCTGGGTGTCGATCCTGGCGTCCTGGCTGCTGATGCTGCTGATCGCCGCGCTGGCGGTGCTGATCGCCATCCTGATCTTCCAGGCGTCGCCGCGACAGATGCCGCCGCCGCCGGTGCCGCCGACCGGTTCACCGCCACCGCAGTCGAGTTCGCCGTCCCCGCAGTCCGGCTCGCCCTCGCCGCAATCGGGATCGCCCTCGCCCCAGTCCGGCTCGCCCTCGCCGCAATCAGGATCACCCTCGCCCCAATCGGGCTCGCCGTCCCCACAGTCCGGCTCGCCCTCGCCGCAGTCGGGCTCGCCGGCCGCCGGTCCGCCCTCCCCCAACTCGCGGTTGTGAGCATTCGACTGATCGTCACCGATCTGGACGGCACCTTCGTCGACCCGGTCGGCGAGGTCTCCGCGCTGAATCGGCAGGCGCTGGGATTCGCCGCTGAGTGTGGGGTTCCGGTGGTGGTGGCGACCGGGCGGCCCTCCCGCTGGCTGCAGGTGCTGGACGGCCTCGCCGGCGTCCATCCCGAAGTGGTGGTCAGCAATGGCGCCGGCATCTACCACCTGCATCAGCGACGGCATACCGTCGTCGAGGGTCTCGATCCGACCGTTGCCCTGCAGGTCGCCGACGACCTGCGAGAGGCGATCCCCGGTCTGGTCTTCGCGCTGGAGTGGGGCGAGCAGTTCGGCTGCGAACCCGGCCTGCCGCAGGATCGCGGTGACTGGCTGCGGGTGGGACCGCTGCGGGAACTGGCGGACGAACCGAAGCCGGTGCTCAAGTTGTGCGCCTTCCACCTGGGCCTGGACAGCGACACGCTGGCCCGGCTGGGCCGCGAGGTGATCGGCGAGCGGCTGACCATGACTCATTCGCATCTCGGCGACTACGGCCTGCTCGAGATCAGCGCGCCCGGGGTGACCAAGGCGTCCGGGCTGATCGGGCTGTGCCAGCGGCTCGGCGTGGACGCCGCCGAGGTGGTCGCGTTCGGGGACATGCCCAACGACCTGCCGATGCTGGCCTGGGCGGGGCACGGGTACGCCATCGCCGAGGGGCATCCCACCTTGCTGAACGCCGGTTTCCGGCTCACCGAAGGTCCGCAAGAGGAAGCTGTCGGACGGGCCATCCTGAACCTGCTCGGTTGAGGAAGCATCGATCCTTCGCCGGTTCAGCTTGTCGACGCTTACGGGTTGAGCTTGTCGAAACGCTTCCATGCCCGCGGACACCGATTCAGGTCTCGACAAGCTCGACCAGCGACGGGCTTGATTCGTGTCTCGACAAGCTCGACCAACGACGGGCTCGATTCGGCTCCCGACAATCTCACCCACCGCGTCCCCCAATGGGTGCCTCGCCGGTTACCCTCACCGCATGCGGGGGAAGCGTCGGTTGTGGGTCCGGGTCGCGGTCGGACTGCTCGTGGTCGTCGTGGTGGCAGCGGTCGGCGGGTACTGGTACGAACGTCCGCTGTTGCGCACCGGAACCGGATACGCCGCGCACAGTGCGTGCGCACTGGACACGATCGCGCATCGGCCGATGACCGACGATCTGCCACCCAACCCATTGGTTCCCTACCTGCGGTTCGGTGCCGACGCCGGTGGCTACCGGGGATCGGTGCTGGGTGCCCTGGCCGCGCAGCAGGCCTGGGCCGTGGACGGGTTCGGCTGCACGCTGGCGCCGCAGCGTCCCTCATTCGGAGCGGCTACCCCCATCTCCGCGGCTGCCAATCCCCTGACGACCCAGCCCACGCCGTCGCCGGGTCCGGCCCTCGAAAGGGCTCTGGCTACGGCCTTCGGCGATGACCTGGATCAGGCCGGACGCGACCGGCTCGGCACCCGGGGCGTGGTGGTGGTCCGGGACGGCAGGATCGTCGCCGAGCGCTACGCCGGCGGTTTCAGCGCTGGGACGCCGCAGCTGGGCTGGTCGATGGCCAAGAGCGCGACCAGCTTGCTCACCGGCATCATGGTAGCGAAGGGCAAGGTGGCGCTCGCCGACGACCGGCTGCGTCCGGAGTGGACCGACGAGCGGGCACGGATCACCGTCGAGGACCTGCTGCGGATGCGCAGCGGGCTGGCCTGGGACGAAACCTACGACCTGGGCACCACCATCACCGCGATGCTCTACGACCAGCCCGACATGGCGTCCTTCGTCGCCTCGCAGCCGCTGGCCCATCCGGTCGGGGCCGTCCAGCAGTACTCGTCCGGTTCGACCACCCTGCTATGCGGCGTCCTGCGGACGAAGACCGGGCAGGGCGCGGACCTGCCGCGAGCCGAGTTGCTGGCACCGCTCGGGTTGTCGTCGGCGGTCTGGGAGGCCGACGCCACCGGGACGCCGGTGTGCAGTTCGTACCTGTGGGCGACACCGCGCGACTGGGCCGCGCTCGGCCAGTTCGCGCTGGCCGACGGGGTCTGGAACGGACGCCGGCTGCTGCCCGAGGGCTGGATGCGGCAGACCACGACGGTGGTCACGCCGCCGTCGGCGGAGGATCCCAACTACGCCGCCGGCTGGTGGGCGAACCTGACCGCGTCGGGCTCGGTCGTCGACCAGCGGTTGCCCCGCGACGCCTACTGGGCCAGCGGCCACGACGGCCAGCGGGTGTACGTGGTGCCATCGGCGAAGCTGGTCGTCGTCCGGCTCGGCTTCTCCCCCGTGGCCGACGACCTGCGCACCGAACAGTTGGTAGCCGACGTCATCACCGCGCTCGGCTGAGTGCGGACCGGGTCACCTCGTGCGCGGCAGGAGCACCGCCAGCACCAGCCACGCCGTCCCCCACCCGGCGAGCGCCAACTCGGCGACGGTGCCCTGCTGACCGAAGGCCGGCGTCGCGAGAATGAGGTAGAGCAGGCACACCAGCGGCCACACACGCAGCGGTGCCGAGAACGTCGCGGTGAGCGCTGCGGCGATCGCCACCGGGACCATCCCGACGATGTGCAGCAGGGTGGCAACCACATAGAGCACGGCGGTGTCCTCGCCCCGCACTAGTGACACCACCTCGGCGATGCCGACCATCGCCCAGCTCACCCCGGTCAGCCACAGCCCGGCGCGGGCGAGGCGTCCCCCGCGGATGGCGGAGCGGCCGAGTCCGGCCACCACCCCGATCAGGAGAACGGCGGACACCGCCGACACGATACTCAACAACGCCGGTCCGGCGAGGCTCTGCGGAACGACCGTCGCCAGCGCGGCGGATGCATAGCCCAGGGCACCGGCGATCCCGGCCCGAACGACGCCGCTCCGGCGGCTGAGCGGGCTCGTGGTGTTCGGTGGGGCCGGCAACCCGGACGTCGGATGATTGCGCCGAGCCAGTTCCCGCGCCTGCAACTCGTGGCCGCTCATGACGCCACCCGCGCCGTCTCGGACATCCCGACGCGGTGCAGGTAACTGCCCTCGCCGACCAACGCGGCCACCGCGTCCCGCAGCGAGCGGGACGGGTCGGACGCCCCCGCCCACCAGCCGGCGGTGACACCGTCGGGCCGGGCCAGCAAAGCGCCATCGGTGGGGATGCCGAGCCAGCGGGCGGTCAGCGGGTCCACCCGGCGCAGTCCCACCGGCGGGCCCGGGACCTGCGCGGCCGCGGCCCGCCAGCGCTCGGCCGCGCTCGACACCAGCAGCGTCAGGCCGTTGCCCAGCAGGTCCAGCGTGGACAGCTCACCGACCGCGCTGGGCAGCCAGGCGTGCCGGAGCCGTCCGCCGAGGTCGGCAGCCAACTCATCGACGGCGGTGCGGGCACCACCGGAGGGGTCGCCCGAGCGCGCCACATTGTGCGCGGCCACCGGACGCCGTTCGCCCTCATAGCTGTCCAGCAGACCGTCGGGTGCCCAGCCGTTGAGCACCCAGCCCAGCTTCCAGCCCAGGTCGTAGCTGCTCTGGACGGCCGAGTTCAGCCCGGTGCCGCCGCGCGGGGTGATCTGGTGCGCGGCGTCCCCGGTGAGGAACACCCGCCCGGTCCGGAACCGGTCGGCGAGCCCGGCCGCGAAGGTGAACGAGCCGATCCGCCCGATCGCCGCTTCCAGGTCCGGGACCCCGCTGGCCAGCCGGATCAACCGGGTCGCCTCCTCGGGCGAAGGCACCGGCAGCTCCGCGATCGACGCCGAAACCGCACCGTAGATCCACCGGTCGCCCTGACCAGAGGGCACGAACACGCCCGCGGCAGCCGGATGGTCGATCCGGTAGAGGAAGTAGCGCCGGTCGCCCACGACGTCCCACAACGGAGCGCGGAACTCGACGCTGATCGCACGGGAGAGCGCGCCGGGTCCGCTGACGCCGATGCCGACTGCCTGCCGCACCCGGCTGCGGACGCCGTCCGCGGCGATCACGTAGCCGGCCGAGACCCGTCGCTCACGGCCAGTGGCCAGATCGCGCAGCGTGACCAGCACCTGGTCGTCGCGTTGCTGCAGACCGACGAACTCGGTGCCCAGCTCGACCGCGGTGCCCGGGTAGCCGCGCAGGGCGTCCAGTAGGACGGGCTCGAGATGATCCTGAGGCACGCAGGCCGGCGAGGTGGGGCTGAGCACGATGCTCTGTTCGCGGCTGGGGAAGCTGGTCGGGTGTTCCGCGCCGGAGATCGTGAGGGTCTCCCCCGCCCACTCCTTCCACTCGACGTCCACCCCGCCGGCGCGAACGCTGGACTCCAAGCCCCACGACCGAAGGATCTCCATGGTCCGGGTGCTCAGTGAGGTGGCGCGCGGTAGTGCAGAGAGTGATCGGCGGCGCTCGACCACCTGCACGGCCACCCCCTGGCGGGCGAGGCTGAGCGCCGCCACGAGGCCGGCGGGACCCGCTCCGACGACCAGCACGGTGCTGGCGGCGGAGACCGATGACAAAGACATGATGACCTCCCGATCATTTGACTAAACATTACGTCTTGTTGAATCGAGTATCCGCAGGACAGTCTGTCGTGTCAACTTGACAGACCGTCCCGCCGAGCGCACACTCAACTTCATGAGACATACTGTTGAGTCAAGTTGCGCACCGCTGCTGGTGCAATCGCGTGAGCAAGGCGGCACCCGACGGCGGGTCGTTCGTCCCGGACAAGGACGCGTCGGCGATCTCGGAGCGATCAGCGTCGAGTTCAAACTCGACGGTGCGGACACCGGTGGCGCCCTGGCGATCGTCGAGCATGAGTTCGGCGTCGGCGCCCTGGTGTCGCCACACCGGCACACGTTCGAGGACGAGTTCTCGATCGTGACCAAGGGCCGGATCGGCTTCCGGACCGGTGACCACGAGGTTGTCCTCGGCGTCGGTGGCTACATCGCCAAACCGCGGGGTGAGGTGCACGCCATGTGGAACGCCGGCGACGAACCCGCCCGGATGATCGAGGTGATCAGCCCCGCCGGATTCGAGCGCTTCTTCCACGAAGTAGCCGACCGCTCGGCCGCCGGCGACACCGACCCCGAGCGGGGACGCGCGCTCGCCGACTCGTTCGGCTTGGAGGTCGTCGATCCGCCGTGGCTGGCCGACGTCGTCCGGCGGTACGGCCTGAGCGACGCCGGTTCGATGGACGAGGCGTCCGTGGGTGAGACGGCGGCTCCGTGGGGCACTGCGCACGAGGTCGTCGGGACTGCAGGTTCGCAGTTGGCGGGGGCCGTCCGATGAAGGGCGCACGACGCTTGGTCGGACTGATCGCCGCCGCGAGCGCAGTCATCGCTGCGACCGCATTGCCGGTTGCGGCACAGCCGTCCGCCGGACAGCCGGCCGCCATCCAGTCGAGCACGGGGCGGTCGGCCGCGGCGCTCCCCCACCGCGGCGGATCGGGCGATGGATTCCCGACCCGGAGCGTGACCGGCTTCTTGGCCCTCGATGGCCACGGGTTCGACACCAACCCCCACGACTACGACATCGCCGACCGGGCACTGGCCACCGTCTTGGCCGAGCACCCGGACAGCCCACTCGCCGCCCTTCGGGAGGGCAGCGAGCCACTGACCGTCTTCCTGCCCAACGATGGCGCGTATCACCGATTCGTCGCCGACTCACTCGGGCACCGGAACTCCACGGAGGCCGCGGTGTTCGCCGACCTCGCCGACTCACTGTCCATCGACGGCCTGGAGGCACTGCTCCTGCAGCCTCAGGTCGTTCCCGGCCGGACGCTCAGCTACCGCGGCCTGCTGCGAGCGGATGGAACCGGCCTGGACACGCTGTCACCGTTCGAGCGAACAGCGATCGAGCTGGACGTGCGGCACCGCCTGCTGGTGCGGCTGAAGGACGCCGACCCCGACGACCGCGACCCCATGATCGTCCGGCCCAACCTGAACCTCGGCAATCGACAGGCGATCCACGGAACCGACGCCGTGTTCCGGATCATCGACCTGCCGTAGCCATCCATCGGGGGAAGGGTTCGACAGGCTCAGCCAGCGATGGTTGAGCCTGTCGAACCCCGTCAGTCGCGTGACCAATCTCGTGAGCCGACAAGAACCGTCCCCGCTTACCACGTCCGGTGAGAATGGACCGCGGGTCTGTTCCCACGGACCACAACTGGCCCAACGCCCCCACGCCGATCCCGCCAGGTTCGACCGGCGGACCGGACGCCGCCGGTGCGGATCGGCGCCGGTCTACCGGGATCAGTCCCGACAGACGGCTCGCTCGGCCATCCAGACCAGGGTGTCGACCGCGTCGTCCACACTGAGGCCTTGGCCACTGATCAACAGGTCGAGGCTTTCGAAGCTGGTCAGCACCCAGAGTGCGTTCAGTACCTGCTCACGGGACAGTCCGGGGCGCTGCAGATCCTGATCCACCAGGTGATTGGCCAGGCTCTCCATGCCTGCCCGGCGATCCTCCTCCATATGCCGGACGGCGCCGCCGGCCGACTCGGGATCGAGCCGGTCCATCGAATGCAGCACCCGGTAGACGGCCAGTTCCGAGCCCTTCATCCGGCTTGCCGCCGCGATCCCCTGCCGAAGATGCTCGCGGGCATCGTCGGCCGAGACCGCCTGGGTCAGCTCGGCGATCCCCGTCCGCTGCCACAGGTCGGCGACGAAGGCGTCGAACATGCCCGCCCGGGACCCGAACGCCAGATAGATCGTCGAACGCGAGACGCCCGCGAGCTCCGCGACGCGCTCCAGGCCGGGCCGCTCGGTCGGACGTTCCCGCAGGCACTGGCCCACCGCGTCCATGATGCGCCGCTTGGTCTCTTGCGCCGTCTCGGCGCGGACCACCTGCTCGTACTTGCGTCTCGCCATCCGCCCACCATATTCAATGGACACATCGTAGGACAAATATCCTGCCGAGCATCCCCGTCGCTACGGCAGCCGGCGGAGCAGGGCGTCCGGATTGTGCCGATAGGTCTTCGGGCTCGATTCCCCGGCGGACAACGCCTCGAGGGTGGAGGTGAGCAGGGCGTTGACCGGGGTCGGGACGCCGGCTTGGGCTCCGTACCGCGCCACCGCGCCGTTGAGGAAGGAGACCTCGGTGCGTCCGCGTCCACCGTGCAGGTCGATGTGGAAGCTGGGCATCTTGTCGCCGCGGCCGGCACCGAGCGCCTTGGTCAGCGCTGGCTGGGCGATCAGCCGCGGCAGCCGGGTGGCCAGGGCAAGTGCCCGGACGGGGGTGCCGGGCAGGTCGACCACGCCATGGCCGAGCGCCTTCATCACCGCCAGACACTCCCGCAGCACCGCCACCTCGAGACCGTAACTGCGCTTGTCGGAGAAGAGTTCGGCGACCGTTCGATCCAGGATCGCCGAGGTGGCGTTGCCGGTCAGGTTGGTCAGCAGCTTCGACCATTTCATCGCGCCCGCGTCGGCGAACAGCCGTCCGGACAATCCGGCACGTTCGAGCGCCGCGACCAGAGGTTCGCTCAGCCGGTGGCCCATCGCCACCCCGATGCCGCGATGCTTCTCCTCGACGACCTCGCCGAGTCCCGGTTTGCTGACCGCGGTCGCCACGGTGCCGGCCAGCACCCGGTCGGCGCCCAAGGTCGCCGCGATGGTCGGCTCGTTGTCGACGCCGTTCTGCAGCGACAGGATGCTCGGCACCTCGTGCCCGGTGGCGACCAGCTCGTCCAGTGCGGTCTGGGTGTCGAACGACTTCAGCGCGAACACCCCGATGTCGTAGGGACCGGCGGCCAGGGCGTCCGCGGCGCTGCCGTGCAGGGTGACGTTGCTGACGATCCGGGTGGCGTCCGCGGTGTGCAAGGTGAGCCCGCGAGAGGCCAGCGCCTCGGCGGTGGCAGGCCGCTCGATGAAGCTGACCTCCTCACCGGCGGCGGCCAGGCTGCCGCCCACGTAGCTGCCGATCGCGCCCGCGCCCAGGAACAGGAACCTCATGACAGGACTCTCTCGGCTCGGCGTCCACCAGGCAAGCTGGCACCGCGCCCAACACCCAAACGCTCGCCGAACTATTCAGGGCTTGCTGAGTTCAGCGAGCCCTAAGTAGTTCGGCGAGCGCGTGGGTGTGGGGGTGGGCGGAACCGGGAAGGGCTACTTGACGACAGCCTCGAGCTTGGGCGCCAGCCGCTCGATGGCGTACTTGCTGGCCATCGTGCTGCCCAGCGAGTAGGCGGCGGAGAGGTCGCCGTCGATCACCACGGCGCGCCCGGCCTTGACCGCTGGGACGGCCTTCCAGGCCGGGTCACCGGTCAGTTCGGGGGTCTTGATGAAGATCGGGAAGGCGACGATCAGGTCGGCGTCGATGGTGTCCAGGTTCTCCGGGGAGAGGCTCACCGAGAAGCCGGTCGCGCCCGGCTTCATGGCGGCGATCTTCGGGTTCAAGACGAAGCCGAGCTTCTCCATGAAGGCGACCCGCTCGGCGCCCTTGATGTATGCACCCCAGCCACTGCCGGACTTGGTGGCGGCCGTCACCGTCTTACCCTTCCAGCCGGGGTGGGCCGCAGCGGCCGCGTCGAAGGCGTCCGACACCTCCTTGAGCAGCGCCTTGCCCTTCTCTTGCTCACCGAGAGCGGCGGCGATCATGCTCACCTGCTGCTCCTGCGTGGTCAGGTAGCTGTCACCACCGGTGGGGACGCCGATGGTCGTCGCGATGCTCTTCAGCCGGTCGTAGCGGGCCTGGTCGCCGGAGCTCTTCACGTCGAGGATCAGGTCGGGCTTGAGCTTGGCGATCTTTTCGTAGGACGGTTCCATGGTGCCGATGATCTCGGGCGCGGTGGTGTACATGCCCTTCGCCCACGGCCCGACTCCCTCACCGCCGAAGCCGAGCCAGTCGGACGCGCCGACCGGCTGGACGCCGAGCGCCAGCGCCGTCTCGGCGTCGGCCCAGCCCAGCGCCACCACCCGCAGCGGCTTCGCCTTCACGGTGATGTCGCCGAATTTGGTGGGCACGGTCGCCGGGAACGCGCCCGCGGCCGATGCCGAGGCCGACGGGCTGGCCGAGGCGCTCGGCGTGGCTTGCGGTGTGGACGAACAAGCCGACAGTGCCGCCAGCAGGGCGGCCGCGACGGATGCCGCGAGGGCTCGCATACGCATGTATTTCCTTCGGTCGAGCGGATGATGGACGCCGCGGTCTCAGCGACGGCAGCGGGCGAGAATTTAGGTAAGGCTAGCCTATGATCTTCCCCGTGACCGCCCTCCGTCCGCCCCCCGGCACCGCGAGCCCCCCGGTCACCGCCACTCACTCAGCCGGCAGCCGGACGCTCGGCGCGCTGCTGCTGCTGGCGGCCCTCGGGGTCGCCGTGATCGCGAGCCTGGCGATCGGCGCCCGCTCCATTCCCCCGCTCGAGGTGCTGCAGATCCTGCTCGGCAACGACACCGGCCAGAACGCCCTGGTGGTGATCGACCTGCGGGTGCCGCGGACGCTGGTCGGCCTGGTCGCCGGCGCGGCACTGGGCGTCGCGGGCGCCCTGATCCAGGCGGTCACCCGCAACCCGCTGGCCGACCCGGGCATCCTCGGCGTGAACGCCGGCGCCGCTTTCGCGCTGGCGATCGGGACCGGCGTGCTCGGCGTGTCCGGCGCCCTCGGGACGCTCACGCTGGCCTACCTGGGCGCTTTCGGCGCGTCCCTGCTGGTCTACCTGATCGGCTCGCTCGGCCGCGGCGGGGGCAGCCCGGTCCGGCTGATCCTGGCCGGGGTCGCGCTCGGGGCTGTGCTGGCCGGCGTCACCCGGGCGATCGTGCTGACCGACCGTGAGCGCTTCGCCGCGATGACGGCGTGGGAATCCGGCTCACTGCTCGACCGGGACGCCGGGCTGCTCAACTGGGCGACGCCCGCTGTCCTGGTCGGCCTGGGGATCGCGCTGGCCATCGGCTCGTCGCTGAACGCCATCGCGCTCGGCGACGACCTGGCCGCGGCCTTGGGCGCGAACGTGCTGCGCACCCGCGTCCTCGCGGTGGCCGCGGTGATGCTGCTGGCCGGCACCGCCACGGCCCTCGCCGGGCCGATCTCGTTCGTCGGGCTGATGGTGCCGCACGCCGTCCGGTGGTTCACCGGACCGGACCAGCGCTGGATCATCGGCTACTCCGCGCTCGCCGCGCCGACGTTGCTGCTTGTCGCGGACGTGTTGGGACGGGTCGCCCTCGGCCAGGACGAACTGCCGGCCGGCATCGTCACCGCACTGGTCGGAGCGCCGGTGCTGATCTTCCTGGTCCGCCGCCGGAAGGCGAGCGAACTGTGAGCGCCGCCACGGACACTCGCCCGGCCAACCCCCGTGCGGGCAGCGTGCCGGTGCCGCTGCTCGGCGGCTGGGCCCCGGTCCGCGGACTATTGGTCGCCAGCATTGTGGTCGTCGCCGCCCTGGTGCTCGCCGTGGTCGCCCTCGGGCTCGGCGATCTGCCGCTCAGCCCGGCCGAGGTGGTTGAGGCGCTGTTCGCCACCGACGGGAGTTTCACCTCCACGGTGGTCCGCGACTGGCGACTGCCGCGGGTGCTGGGCGCCCTGATCTTCGGGGCAGCGCTCGCCGTCTCCGGCGCCGTCTTCCAGTCGCTGACCCGCAATCCGCTCGGTTCGCCGGACGTGATCGGCTTCGCCACCGGCGCGTACACCGGCGCGCTGATCGCGCTGACCGTGGTCGGCGCGGGCGCGATCTCGGCCTCGGCCGGCGCACTGGCCGGTGGCCTGCTCACCGCGGTGGTGGTCTATCTGCTCGCCTACCGGCGCGGCATGCAGGGCTTCCGGCTGATCATCGTCGGCATCGCCGTCACCGCCATGCTGCACGCCGCGAACCTGTTCCTGCTGTTGCGGGCGCAAGAAGACGTGGCGATGGCGGCCGCGATCTGGGGCGCCGGCTCGATCTCTTTGCTGGGCTGGCCGACGCTGGTCCCCGCGATGGTCGGATTGCTGCTGTGCAGCCCTGGGCTGCTGCTGATTCCTGGTTTGCGCCAGTTGGAGCTCGGCGATGATTCGGCCGCCGCCCATGGAGTCTCCGTCGAGCGCGTCCGGATCGGGCTGGTGCTGTTCGCTGTTGCCCTGGTGGCGATCGTCACGGCCAGCACCGGCCCGATCGCCTTCGTGGCGCTGGCCGCACCCCAGGTCGCCCGGAGGCTGGCCGGCAGCGCCGGCATCCCGCTGATCTCATCCGCTGCCGTCGGTGCCCTGGTGCTGCTCAGCGCCGATCTGATCGCCCAGCAAACCCTGCCCGTCGACCTTCCGGTCGGCATCGTCACCGTCGTGCTCGGCGGTGCCTATCTGCTCACCCTGCTGGTCCGCGAAGCGAGGAGCCGGTCATGACCTCCCCCGCCCACGAAAGCCTCGGCCTGCCCCGGTTGCGCGCCGAGGGCGTCACGCTGCGCTACGACCAGCGGGTGGTGAGCACCGGCCTGACCGTCGACATTCCCGATCGCGAGTTCACCGTGATCATCGGACCGAACGCCTGCGGGAAGAGCACCCTGCTGCGTTCGCTGTCGCGGCTGCTGCGTCCGGCCGAGGGCGCGGTCACCCTGGACGGTCGCGCGCTGGACGCCTACAAGCCCAAGGAGTTCGCCCGTCAGGTCGGGCTGCTGCCGCAGTCGTCCATCGCCCCGGACGGGATCACCGTGGTCGACCTGGTCAGCCGCGGCCGGTTTCCCTACCAGAAGCTGGTCCGGCAGTGGACGCCTGCCGACGAGGACGCCGTGCGCACCGCCATGGCTGCCACCAATGTGGCCGAACTGGCCACCCGCGAGGTGGCCGAGCTCTCCGGCGGCCAGCGGCAGCGGGTCTGGGCGGCGATGGCGATCGCCCAACAGACCCCGGTGCTGCTGCTCGACGAGCCCACCACCTACCTCGACCTCACCCACCAGATCGAGATGCTCGACCTCTTCGCCCGGCTGCACCGCGACGGCACCACCATCGTCGCCGTGCTGCACGACCTCAACCAGGCCGCCCGCTACGCCACCCACCTGATCGTGATGAAGGCCGGACGGCTGATCGCGGCCGGCCCGCCCGGGCAGGTGCTGACCGTCGAACTGGTCCGCGAGGTATTCGAGCTGAACTGCCTGGTGATCGACGATCCGGCCTCGGGAACACCGCTGATCGTGCCCACGGACGGGCACTGGCGCTGAGCCTGTCGCTGGTTGAGCCTGTCGCTGGTTGAGCTTGTCGAAACCAGGTCGGCTCCACCGAGGGTCTCGACAAGCTCTCCCAACGAACCCACCCGTCGCAAGGGTCTCGACAAGCTCGACCAACGAACTAGGTCGGCGCCACCGGGGGCTCGACAAAGCTCGTCCAACGACTCCAACCGGGTCGAGCAACACAGCCTATAGGCTATAGGCTGTGCAGGTGGCCACTCCGTTCCCCAGCAAGAGCCAGTTCGCCTACGCGGAGGTGAAACGTCGCATCCTCGCCGAGGAACTGATCCCCGGCGGCCCGATCGGGCAGGAGCGGCTGGCGTCCGAGCTGGGCATCAGCACCACCCCGCTGCGCGAGGCCCTGAAGCAGCTGGCCGGCGAAGGCCTGGTCACGCTCAGCTCGCACCGGGACGCCATGGTCACCGAACTGACCGCACCCGAAGCCCGAGACCTGCTCGACCTGCGCCGCGTCCTCGACCCGTTCGCCGCCGAACTCGCCGCCGAACGCCGCGGAGAGGCCGACCTCGCCGCCATCGCTTCCGCTCTGGACGCCCTGCATCCGGTGGCCGCCCAGGCCACCGCCGAATCCCTGCACGCCCACCGCGCCTTCCACCGGGCCGTCTACCAGGCGTCGCACAACCCGTCGCTGATCGCCATCCTGGACGGCCTCTGGGACCGTTCCGATCGCTACCGGCTGCTCGGTCTGCGGCACCGGAGCAGTCCTCGCGAGCACGTCGAACGGGTCCGCGCCGAGCACGCGGCGATCGCGGACGCCGTGTCGTCCGGCGATCCGGTCGCCGCCCGCGCACTCATGCTCGAGCACGTGGATCGCAGCCTGATCGGCAATGTCATCGCCGAACTCGCCGCGGACGGCCGGTGAGCGGCCGGGGACGCCGCCAGTTCCTGCTGCTACTGGCGACCCTGGTCGTCACCCAGACCGGGCTGCACGCGGCGCGTCCGCTGATCTCGTACCGGACCATCGCGATGGGCGGCGGCGGATTCGAGGTCGGCATCGCGGCGGCGGCGTTCGCGGTGCTGTCGGTGCTGGCAGCGATGCCGCTGGGCCGGTTCACTGACCGGACTGGCCGGACCCTGACGCTGCTGGTGATCGGCACCGTGCTGTGCGCCGCCGCGGTCACCTGGCTGGCGCTGGCCCCCGATCTGCTGTCGGTGGCGGCGTCCTCCACCGCACTGGGGTTCGCCCATGTGCTGCTGATGGTCGGTGCGCAGGGCCACGTCGCCAAGATCGCCGCCGACGACGAACTGGACGCCGGCTTCGGCTGGACGACGGCGTCGGTCTCCGCCGGCCAGCTGCTCGGACCGCTGCTGGCCGGTTTCGCGCTGGGTCCCGGTCAGGTCGGCGTCGCGGGCTCGGCGTGGGCGGCCGGGCTGGCCGCGGCCGTCGCCGCCGCGGCAATCCCGTTGGCGGTCTGCCTCGGACTGACAGTCCGCACCCGGCAGCCCGCTCGCCGCCCCGCCCCGAATCCGGCGGAGCGGATCGGCAGCCTGGAGCTGACCCGGCGTCCCGGCGTTGCCAGCGCACTGCTGACCAGCATGGCGCTGCTCACCGCGGTCGACATCCTGACCGCCTACCTGCCGCTGGTAGCGCACGACCGCGGCATCGATGCGACCGCGGTCGGGTTGCTGCTCGGCCTGCGGGCCGCGGCCTCGCTGGCCTCGCGGATCGGGATCGGACGGCTCGCCGCCCGCTGGGGCCACGACCTGCTGGTCACCGCGAGCACGATCGGCTCGGGGGTGGCGCTGGCCGTCATCGCGCTGCCGGTGTCGTCGATGGCGGTGCTGATCCCGACCGCCCTGATCGGCGGGTTCCTGCTCGGCATCGGCCAGCCCTTGACCATGACCCTGGTGGTCCGGTCGGTTCCGGCCACGGCGCGTGGGGCCGCGCTGGCCCTGCGGCTGGTGTCGAACCGGGTCGGGCAGGTGGTGCTGCCGACGCTGGCCGCGATCGGCACCGGCTGGCTGGGCGCGGCCGGTGCGCTGTGGTTCTCGGCCGGGGTGCTGGCGGTGTCCGGGCTCGCCCACCGGATCGACCGACGGACGCCCGGCACCGGCTGATCAGAGCGGGACGCCGCCCACGGTGAACATGCACAGCAGGAAGGCGGCGAAGGTGCCGAGCCCCCACTTGGCCGAGGTGATCTGCCACTTGCCCATCTCGACGCCGGTCAGGTTCAGCAGCAGGTAGATGAAGCCGACCAGCGGGCTGAGCAGGTGAAAGGCCTGGCCGGCGGTGGAGGCGATGGCGATGTCCATCGGCGCGAAGCCGTTCTGGACGCCGACCTGGTTCAGCACCGGCAGCACGCCGAGGTAGAACGCGTCGTTGCTGAGCAGGAAGGTGCCCGGCGCCGAAGCGATCGCAGTGACCAGCGGCCAGTGCGAGCCCAGGGCGTCCGGCACCCAGTCCGACAGCGCCTGGCCCATCGCGCCGCTCATCCCGGTGCCGGCCAGGACGCCCATGAACACACCGGCGGCCAGCACCATGATGATCACCTGGACGGCCGACGAGCCGTACTTCTCGACCACCCGGCGCTGATCGACCAGGTTGCCGTAGTTGATCACCAGCGCCAGGGCGAAGCCGATCGCGAAGATCAGCGCGGCGTTCACTTTGGGGATGAACGGCAGCTCGCCACCGAAGATCAGCACCACCATCATCACCATGGTCAGCACGAGGTTGAACCAGACCTTGTGCGCGCGGCCCAGGTCGACGTCCTCGGGGTGGGTGGTCTTGCCCACCTCGGCGAGCTCCTCGGGGGTGATGTCCACCACCCCCAGCCGCTTGCGCTCGGCCAGCCCGCGGATCACGGCCACACCCACCACCCACAGCGCCGCCAGCACCATGCCGGGAATGATCCGGCGCAGCAGCTCTCCCTCGTCGACCTTCAGCGCGGCGATGATCCGGGCGGTCGGACCACCCCAGGGCAGCAGGTTCATGATCGAGTTGGCCAGGATGATCAACACCGCCAGGTCCATCATCTTCATCTTCAGCTTGCGGTAGACCGGGATCATCGCCGAGCACACCACCAGGGTGGTGGTCGAGCCGTCGCCGTCCACCGACACCGCCAGCGACAGCACGGCGGTACCGACCAGCACCTTCAACGGGTCACCCTTGACCACCCGCAGAATGAACGCGACGACCGGATCGAACAGGCCGGCGGTCAGCATCAGACCGAAGTACAGGATCGCGAACAGCAGCATCACGGCCGTGTTCGCCACCCCGGTGATCTGCAGCTCGGCATTGCTGCTGATGCCGGCGATGGCGAATTTGAAGATGTCCGTCCACTTGAACGCGCCGGTGACGAAGGCGGCGACGATGCCGACCACGAGGGGAACCAGCACCAGCGAGGTGAACGGGGTGGCCCTCTTGGTCATGATCAGCGTCATGAAACCGGCCACGATGATCAGTCCGAACATCGCCAGCATCGCGCACTCTTCCTCTTCGAAGACACCCTCGGAACGGCGCATGAGCGCCCGGCCGACTGCGAGCGGCCACCTCGGACGCGGTGGGGACTGCCTCGTCCGTCTCCCCGGGAGGGTATGGCCGGGCTCGGACAGGCGGCAATACTCCTGGCCGTGAACACAATGAACGAATGCCGAGGCACTGAGCCCGATCAGCGGCTCCGGTGCCGGACGGCCGCCGCGCCGGGACCGGAGGCTGGGCTGGAGCATCGAGCCCAGCTGGGGCCGGGGCGGACCGGGTCCGGATTTGCGATAGTGAGCGCATGGCTGCTGCGCCGGCATCGGGGGGCTCCTCCAAGGGGCTGCGCCGCCGTGTCGGCTCCCGGCGTCACGGACTGTGGTCAGGCACCCAGGACAGGTGGAGCGTTTCGGCGCAGATCTTCTCGCTGATCGTGCTCGTGCTGGCCATCACCATCGCGCCGATCTGGCTACTGGCCGTGCGATCGGCGACCGAGACCGCACGGGCGGAGGCGGTTGCCAGGGCCGAGGCCGCGGCGGTCGCACTGGCCGGGTCACCCTGGCTGGTGGACGCCGCCGGCTCCGCCGATCCGCCGGCCGCGCTTCGGGACCCGATCGAGCGAATCCGAGCCGCCGACAACCTGCTGTTCATCATCGTGATCTCCCCGGACGGCATCCGGTGGACGCACCCCACCGGCGAGCGGGTCGGCGGTCCCTACAACGGCAGCTGGCGGCCGGCCAGGGCAGGCGGCAAAGTCGTCGAGGAGTTCACCGGCACCCTCGGCCCGTCAGTCCGGGTCGTGGTGCCGGCCAGGTACGCCTCCGGCCAAGTGGTCGCTCTGGTGTCGGTGGCGGTCGCGATGACCTCGGTCAACCAACTCGCCTTGGACCGGGCGGCCCCGGTGATCTGGTTCGCCGCGGGATCGCTGGTCATCGGTCTGCTCGGGTCCTGGGCGATCGCCCGCCGGCTGCACCGACAGACCCGCGGCCTGGGGTCGGTGGGCCTGCGGCGGCTGCACACCTACTACGAGGCTGTGCTGCACTCGCTGCGGGCCGGTCTGGTGATGGTGGGCAAGGACGGCACTGTGGTGTTGATCAACGACCACGCCCGCAGTCTGATCGGGATGCCTGAGATCGAGCCCGGCCGACAGGTCGCGGATCTGTGGCTCGACCCGGAGCTGATGGAGTTGATGACGTCCGATCGCGAGTGTGACGGCGAGCAGTTCGTCGAGGACGGGCGGGTGCTGGTGGTCACCCGTGAGCGTGCCGTCTTCGACGGCGAGGACCTCGGCTGGGTGACGACGCTCCGGGATCGCACCGAACTCGTCCGGCTGACCGGAGAGATCGACTCGCTGCGGTCCTTCAGCGAGATGCTGCGCAGCCGGGCTCATGAGGCCGACAACCGGATGCACACGGTGATCATGCTGGTCGAGCTGGGCCGCGGCCAGGATGCGATTGCCTACGCAACCGCGACCATCGCCAGTAGCCAGGAGCAGGTCGAGGCGGTCACGGAGGCCGTCAAGGACGCGCCTTTGGCGGCGCTGCTGCTGGGCAAGTCGGCCCAGGCCCACGAGCACGGGGTCGAACTGCTGCTGGCCGACGATCTGGACGTGCCGAGCACCGGTGAGCGTGCCGCCGACGTCCTGGTGATCGTCGGGAACCTGGTCGACAACGCGATCGATGCGGTCGCCGGAATGCCTGGCGAGCGCTGGGTGCGGGTCTCCGGTCGGCTGGACGGCGCCCGCCCGGGTTCGGACGGCGACGACGCGAACGACCTGCCCGCCGGCGACGATCCCGTTCTGGTGCTGGAGATCAGTGACTCCGGTGCTGGGGTCGACCCCGCGGATCTGGACCGGATCTTCACCCGCGGCTGGAGCACCAAGCCCGCCCAGCACGAGCTTCGGCCGCATGGACGCGGTCTCGGGCTGTCCCTGGTGAGTGGGGCGCTGCGACGGCTGGGTGGCTCGATCAACGTCCGGAGGGACCCGTGGCGGTTCGTGGTGCGGGTTCCGCTGCCCGGACCCGGTTCGGGAGAATGACCCGGTGATCAGGGTGCTGGTGGTCGACGACCAGCCGGTGGTGGCCGAGGGACACAGCCTGTACGTGCAGCGCGTCCCCGGCTTCGAGGTGGTCGGCATCGAACTGGACGGCGCGGGCGCGCTGCGTCGGTGCGCCGACGGTGGCGTCGACCTCGTCCTGCTCGATCTCGACATGCCCGGCATGCACGGGCTGGAGGTCGCCCGCGCCTTGCAGGCGATGCGGCAAGGACCCGACATCATGGTGCTGACCGCCTCCCGCGATGTGCCCTCGATCCGTGAAGCCGTCCGCAGCGGCGCGGTGCATTACGTGATCAAGCCGTTCGCGTTCGCGACCTTGCGGGCAAAGCTGCTGCACTACGCGTCGTTCGCCGCGGCCGCGACCGGCGACCGCGAGGTGCTCGACCAGGGCGAGATCGACGCCGCCCTGGCTGCCCTGCGCGATCCGGCCGGACAGCAGTTGGCCAAGGGCATGTCCAACGAGACGATGGCGGCGATCCGTTCGGCGATCCGCGCCGAACCCGACGGGCTGTCGGCCAGCCGGGCGGCCGAGATCATCGGGGCGTCCCGGGTCACCGCGCGGCGCTACCTGGAGCACCTGGCCGACACCGGCGGGTGCGAACGGGTGCCGGTCTACGGTCGGGCCGGACGCCCGGAGGTCACCTATCGGATGCGGATGCTCTCCTAACGCCTACCTGGGTTGAGCGTGTCGCGCTCGTGGGTCGAGCGTGTCGACGCCTGCGGGTTGAGCTTGTCGACGCTTGCGGGTTGAGCTTGTCGAAACCCCCAACGAGGACCCCGGCTCAGGTCTCGACAAGCTCGACCGACGAGAACCCAGGTCTCGACAAGTGCTTCCCTGGCGACCACCCACTCGCTGGTCGAGCTTGTCGAGACCCCGGCCGACCAGGACCCAGCTTCAGGTCTCGACAGGCTCGACCGACCGACGAGAACCCAGGTCTCGACAAGTGCTTCCCTGGCGACCACCCACTCGCTGGTCGAGCTTGTCGAGACCTCGGCCGACGAGGACCCAGATTCAGGCCTCGACGAACTCGACCAACGAGGTGGTTTCAACAGGCTCAACCGGCGGGCCCCTGTGATCAGTTGAGCCGGGTGAAGGCGACCAGGTCGTAGGCGACGGCACCGGAGGGCTGGGTGCTCTGGCAGGTCAACAGCTCCGGTGCTCGGGCGCCGTGCCGGACGTCCACCCGGTAGGTCCGCCCACCGGCGGCCAGGGTGACCGAGAACAGCGTGCCGTCCCGGCGCAGCCGCCGGACGCGCACCGCGTCCAGGTCACGCAGACCGAGCCGCTCCCGCAGGACGTGCTCGGCGGCCTGCTCTGGCCAGGGCACGCTGCAATGGCCCCGGTACCGCTCCAGGGTGACCCGGCCGGCGAGGTGGTCGGCCACGACGTCCGGACCGTCCTCGGGGGTGAGCCGTCCGTAGCAGTGGGCGTCCGGCAGCACCAGCAGGTTGGCCGCGAACCGATCACCGCCCAGGTGGGACGACTCCCAGGTGAGTTCCGGCCAGGAGGCACCGAGGGCGGCGGCCAGCGGACGTCCGCGTTCGGCGCAGCAGGCATCGTGCCGGCCGTGGGTGCAGACCAGCAGGACCGGGTCCGGGTGCGGAGTCAGCCCGACCCCGGCGCCGCCACGAATGCCGCTCAGGTCCAGGTCGGCGACCTCGGCGAGATCGGAGACGGTGGTGGTCTCGCACCAGCCGTAGCGGGCGTTGACCACGAAGATCCGGCGCGGCCCGGCCAGGTACCGCCCGGGCCGCCGGATCAGCAACGGCCGGACGCCGAAGTCACGCTGCCAGTGCCGCAGCGGTTCCCGCACCGGGCCGGGCAGCCGCCGGCTGCGTAGGATCTCCGGACCCCACGGGCCGGGATCCTCCAGCAGCAGGAAGTGCCGCACCGTGGAGGCCGTGCCGGCCAGCGGTTCGCCACGCTGCTCGCTGGCCACCGAGCAGCGGACGCTCACCGGACGACTTCCAGGAGCCCCTCACGGACCAGCCGGCGGGCCAGCACCAGCGCACCGGCCTGGTCCAGGTGGTCGTGCAACTCGGCGGGGGTCAACCGGTCGCGGGCCAGCACGGCCTCGATCGCGGGCCGGATCCGGGCCGGCAGGCTGACCTGCCGGTCGCCGAGCAGCACCAGCAGCCGATCGCCGTCCGGACGCAGCAGGCAGGTGCTGCCCGGACGCCGGCGCAGCACTGTGTCGGCTGTGACCGCGGGGGCGTCCAGCACGTCGAGCAGTGCCCCGCCGAGCAGCGGCTGGCGTCCGGTGGCGAAAGCTCGTTCGTGCCGGCGCACCACCGCGTCGGCATCGGCGTCCCGGACGGCGTCGGCCAGGCCGGCGAGACGTTCCCGGAGTGCGGCGGCCAGGCCGTCCGGGTCCGTGAACAGGGCTGCCGGCAGCGGCTCGTCCGCCCGCTCCAGCAATGGGTCGACCACGCGTTTCAGCAGGTCGCGCCACAGATAGCGGTTGATCCCCAGCGTGACGTGCAGGGACGCGGTGGCCTGGGTGCGCGCCGCGTGCGGCGTGCCGGTCGGCAGGTACATGGAGGTGCCGGGCACCATCATCACCTGGTGGGCTCCGGCCTCGTCGTGCACCTCCCACTCCTTGGCGCCGAAGGTCTGGAAGACGAAGACGTCGTGGGTGTCGGAATGCAGCGCGAAGCCCTGGGAGCCGGGCGGGGTCAGGTAGGCGTTCGCCTGGCAGGGATGCCCGAGCTGTTCCTCCAGGCCGCGGACGAGGGCCCGCAACGGCTGCCAGTAGCGCTGCAGGCCCTGGAAGACGATGGTCGCTCCCCCGGCGAACTCGTCCAGCAGCTTGCGGGCGTCAACCAGCCCGGTCAGCTGCTTGCCGGCGATGGTCGCGTACCTGGTGAACCGGGATTCCGGCAGCACCGAGCCGTTCTTGGCCAGCCGCAGCTGCGGGGTGCGCAGGGCAGTCTCGGTGATCAGGTGATCGGCCTGGTCGATGCCGAAGATGCCCTCGAGCAGGCCGGGCTCGACCTCGTGGACGAGGATCCGGCGACCCCAGACCTCCTCGACGAAGGTGCCGGGATCGCCGGAGAGCAGACCGAGTGGATCCATGCTCAGGCGTCTACCCCGTCGGCGTCGCCGGTATCGCCGTCCACCCCGTCGGTGCTGTCACCATCGGTTCCGTCGCCGTCCACGCCGTCGGCGTCACCGGTATCGCCGTCCACACCGTCGGTGCCGTCACCATCAACGCTGTCCGCATCGCCGCCGTCGACACCATCGGCATCGCCGACCGGATCCGTTCCCGGGACGCCGTCGGTCAGGATCTCGTCGTCGGTGAGGGACTCCCTCGGGGTCTCGCTCATCTCACTCCTTCGGGTCGGGCCGCGGAGCGCGGCGGGGCTACGCCTGCGACTGTAGTCCGGGCTCGACCGGGCGAACAGCCCCGACCGGGTGTGCGCGGTGCACGACCGGTCTCAACCTGGACGTGCGCAAAATGTCGGACACCGAGGGAATACTGTGGCTAAGGTTAGGCAAGGCTAACCAACCGCCACGGCCCCAACGGGAGCTGAGACCGCGCGCGGCACCATCGACATTCGCGGACGGCAAGACGTGCTGGCAACCTTCATCATCGGCCTGCGAGAGGGGCTTGAGGCCGCCCTCATCGTGGGCATCATCGCGGCGTTCCTGCGTCGGCACGGGCGCTCCTTGACCCCGATGCTGATCGGTGTGGGTGCCGCGATCCTGCTCAGCCTGGGCGTCGGTGTCGGGCTGCGGCTGGTCGAAATGGGCCTGCCCCAGGCGGCCCAGGAGGGCATGGAGGCGATCATCGGCGTCGTCGCCATCGCCTTCGTCACCGGGATGCTGCTGTGGATGAACAGCAACGCCGGCGGGTTGAAGCGGCACCTGGAGAGTTCGGCCGACCAGGCGCTGAGCGCCGGCACCGGACGGGCACTGGTGGTGATGGCATTCCTGGCGGTGCTCAAAGAGGGCTTCGAGACCTCCGTCTTCCTGCTGGCCACCTTCTCGGCGTCGACCAACGCCGCACTCGCGGCGACCGGCGCCACCCTCGGCATCCTGACCGCCGCGGTGATCGGCTACGGCCTCTACACCGGCGGCATGCGGCTGAATCTCGGCCGGTTCTTCCGGATCACCAGCGTCTTCCTGCTGCTGGTCGCCGCCGGGCTGGTGATGAGCACGCTGGGCAAGCTGCACGGCGCCGGCTGGCTGGACGCCGGTCAGGGCACCACCGTCGACCTGACCTGGCTGGCCCCGCCCGGGTCGCTCCAGGGTGCGCTGTTCACCGGCGTCCTGGGCATTCCGCCCGATCCGCGGGTGATCCAGGTGGTCGGCTGGTTCGGCTACGTGGTCCCGATGGCGATCTACGTCTACTGGCCGAAGAAGTGGCGTCCGGACGCGCGGACCGCCGTCCGGCTGAGGTTCGGCATCGCCGGCGTGCTGGCTGCCGCGGCGATCGCCATGTTCGCGGCGATCGCCCCCGCGCAGTTGGCCACCCTCGGCCCGGCGGCCCTGGTCGACCAGGCCGGCCAGAATGCTGGCAGCGTCCGGGCCGAGTCCGGCCGCGCGGTGGTCACGATCGGCGGTGGCGAGTCGGTGATGCCGCTCGGCAGCGGCACCACTGGTGCCCATCGCACGGTGCCGGACGCCGTCGGCTACCAGCAGGCCTGGCAACCGGCCGAGCCGGGCGCGTTGCCGTCCAGCCTCACCCTGGACGAGCTGATCGCCCTGAACGGCGGACGCGTCCCGGTGGGGATCAACCCGCAACTCGCCAGGGGCCCGTTCGCCGTCACGTGGACGGGCAGCGGTGAGCGCCGGCTCTGGCTGGTCGGCAATGAAGTACTCGACTTCACCCAGGCCGAGACCACCACCGCCACGCTGAGTGGCGGCGGCCTGCCCAACCCCCGCACCCTGACCCTGTCCGGACGGCTGCCCTCGGGCGCGCAGCTCGGCTCCGGCAGCCTGCGGGTCGACGATGCCCGCGTCCGGGCCGCCGAGCAGGCCGCGTCGACGCTGCGGATCCAGCAGGTCGAGCGCGGATTCTGGGGACGGACGTTCCCCGCCCTGCTGCTGATCGCGGCGGCGGCCAGCCTGATTCTTGCCGAGCGCTCCCGGCGCCGGCTGCCCCCGCCCGACCCGATGGTCGTGCAAACCGAATCCGTACCAAGGAGGAACATCAATGTCCCATAAGACCCACGCGGCAGCGGGGCTCGGCGCCGTCATCGCGCTGGCCGCCGGCCTGAGCGGGTGCGCAGGCGCCGCACCGAGCACCACCAGCCCTACCGCGTCCGCCTCGGCGTCGACCTCGGCCGACGGCGCGGCGCCGGTCGTCAACGGCGTCTCTCAGGTGAAGATCACCCTGACCGCCGGTGACAAGGGGGACGCCTGCACCGCCGACCACCTGACCGCGGCCGCGGGTCCGGTGACGTTCTCGATCGAGAACGTCAGCGCGACGGCGATCACCGAGGTCGAGATCCAGAGCGAGCTGAAGATCCTCGGCGAGAAGGAGAACCTGGCCCCGGGCCTGCCGGTGTCGCCCTTCACCATCACCATGGACGGCGGCCAGTACACCTTGTACTGCCTCGGCGCCACGCCGCAGACCCAGGCCTTCACCGTGACCGGCCAGGCCGCCGCGGCACCCACCGGCTCGACCGCGACCCTGCTGACCAACGGGGTCAAGGAGTACGCGACCTGGGTCGGCACCCAGGCCGACGGACTCAAGGCGGCTGTCGCCGCACTCAAGGCCGCCGTCGATTCCGGCGACGTGGCCAAGGCGCAGGCCGCGTACGTCGCGGCGCGTCCGTTCTACGAGAAGATCGAGTCCGACGTCGAGGGCTTCGTGATGCCCGGCTTCAAGGTGGACGACAACAAGGGCAACCTCGACTACCTGATCGACATGCGCGCCTCCAACCTGGACGAGAAGGTCGGCTGGTCCGGCTTCCATGCCGTCGAGCGCGACCTGTGGAAGTCCGGCAAGATCACCGCCGCGACCAAGAAGTACGCCGCTGACCTGGAGACCAACGTCGGAAAGCTCGTCGAGGTCGTCAAGAAGCTCACCTTCAAGCCCGAGGACCTGGCCAATGGTGCGGCCGCCCTGCTCGAAGAGGTGCAGTCGGGCAAGATCACCGGCGAGGAAGAGGCCTACAGCCACACCGACCTGTGGGACTTCCACGCCAACGTGGAGGGCGCCCGGCAGGCGTTCGCCTACCTGCAGCCCGGCCTGGAGAAGATCGACGCCGACCTGGTCAAGCAGGTGGTCACTCAGTTCGGTAACGTCGACGATGCGCTGAGCAAATTGCGTGACAAGACCTCACCCGGCGGCTACCTGCCGTGGAACGAGGCCAACCGCAACAAGAACCGCAAGGCGCTGAGCCAGGCTGTGCTGGCATTGCAGCAGCCGATGCAGAAGATCGCCGAGAAGGTCGTCACGGCGAGCTGACCAGCAGAACCGGGTGGGACGGGAGCAGGAGATGGCTGAGGAGTCGAACCTCGATCCTTCGGGCAGCGCCGGCGTCCGTCCCCCCGATCCGTCGGCGGCGGAGGGGGCCCGCCCCCCGGGCGGCTCCGCTCCACGGCCGGGCGAGTGGTCGCGGCGCCGGCTGATCGCCGGTGGCGCGGCAGCTGCCGCCGCCGGAGCTGCCGTGGGTGGCGGGGTGACCGCGGCATTCCTGCGTGGCGAACCCGCGGCGACCGGCGCGCCGGTGCCGGCGTCCGACGGCGCCGACAGCGTGGACCTGACCAGGACCGTCCCGTTCTACGACCAGGCCCACCAGGCCGGTGTCCGGACGCCGCCGCAGCGGCACGCGGTGTTCATGACGTTCAACCTCAACTCCGGGGCCACCCGGCAGGACCTGCAGGTGCTGCTGGCCCGGTGGAGCGCCGCCATCGCGCAGCTGTCCCGCGGCAAAACGGTCGGCACCATCGAGCCGGCCCGCCCGGACGCCGTGGGCACGGACACCGGCGAGGCGCACGGGCTCGCACCGGCGTCCCTCACCGTGACCGTGGGGCTCGGCCCCGGGGTCTTCGACAAGCGCTTCGACCTGGCACACCGGCGTCCGGCGTTGCTGGCCGAACTCCCCCGGATTCCCGGCGACGTGCTGCAGCCCGAGTTCACCGGGGGCGACCTGTCGCTGCAGGCCTGCGCCGACGATCCACAGGTGGCGTATCACGCGATCCGCAACCTGGCCCGGATGGTGACGACCACCGCACACACCCACTGGGTGGTGATGGGTTTCGGACGCGCCAGCGCCGGGCCCGGCCAGGAGACGCCGCGCAACCTGATGGGTTTCAAGGACGGCACCCGCAACGTGGTCACCGACGCCGACTACGACCAGTTCGTCTGGCTCTCCGACGCCGACTGGATGACCGGCGGCACGTATCAGGTGGTCCGGAAGATCGCGATGACGATCGAGACCTGGGACTTCGACCGGATCTCGGACCAGCAGCAGATCTTCGGACGCACCAAGGACGAAGGTGCTCCGCTCACCGGCGAGCTCGAGTTCGACACCCCGGACTTCGCCAAGCAGGCCGAGGGCTCCTACGTGATCGACCAGACCTCGCACATCGCCCTGGCCGCGCCGGAGAACAACCGCGGGGTGAAGATCCTGCGACGCAGCTACAACTTCACCGACGGCCTCAACTCCCAAGGCCTGCTGGACGCCGGACTGCTGTTCATCAGCTATCAGAACACGCCGCAGCACTTCGTCGACCTGCAGAGCAAGCTGGGCCGGTTCGACCTGCTGAACGAGTACATCCGGCACATCGGGTCGGCGGTGTTCGCGATTCCCCCCGGCCCGGCGACCGGTAGCTACATCGGCAAAGCGCTGTTCGACTGAGCGTCGCAGCCGCGTGGTTCGGACGTCGTCCGAGGTCTCGACACGCTCGACCAACGGTGCCAGGCCTTGCTGGTCGAACGTGTCGACGCTTGCGGGTTGAGCGTGTGACGTTGCGGGTTGAGCGTGTCGAAACCCCCTGCCTACGCGGCGTCCGAGGGTCTCGACAACGCTCGACCAGCGCTCTGCTACCTGTGCAGGATGCCGAGCACGACCTCCGCGATCACCGTCGAGGCGAGGAAGGTGGCGCCGATCACCACGAAGCCGACGGGCAGGATCTTCCAGCCGATCTGCCGCAGCATCGGCAGATCCTTGCCGATGCTGAGGCCGGCAACGGCGAGCATCAACGTGATCACCGACAGGTAGTCCACCGATTCGGCGGTGTGCAGAACCCAGCCCGCGGCAGGGAACCAGGGCGAGGTGATGTAGGTGCCGATCAGAATGACGGTGATCAGTGCCGGCACCTTGCCCTTGGTGAGGCCGGTGAGCCAGATTGCGGCGCCGACCATCCCGGCGATCATCGCGTAGGTGATCACCATGTCGAGGGAGAACCCCTTCTTCACGATGGTGGCGGTGATCAGTCCCGCCACGGTCAGGATCAGCAGGCTGGTCGCCGGGTTCAGGTTGACCTTCGGGACGTCCAGCACCTTGGCGAGCGCGCTGAGCTTTTCGGACGACTCCTTCTTCACAACCTCCTTCTGGTTGCGGGTCAGGAATTTGTAGAACCGGTCCGCCAGCGGCAGCGAGATCCACAGGGTGAGCGGGACGCCCACGACCGCGGCGATCAGGTTGGCCGTGGTGGCGAGCGCCGCGATGGTGTCGGCGAACTCCGGGTGCGCCGCACCCACCGAGGCGATGCCGGCGGCCATCATCGAACCCGAGCCGACGCCGGACCCCATCGCCAGCGCCTCCCAGCGGAAGATGCCGAGCGCAGAGATGACGGAGGCGACCAGGCTGACCACGATGGCACCGAAGATCGAGCCGAACACGTACATCGACAGCACGCCCCGGTACTGCGGCGAATCTGCGCCGAACCGCGACGTGACCATGGCGAAGGAGGGTTCACGGTCGATCGAGAAGGTGGCGCCGACCGTGGCCGGCCCCATCCGCAACAGGACGGCCAGCGGCAATGCGAGCAGCAGCGAGCCGAACACGTTGCCCAGTTCCTGCAGCAGCAGTGCCGGACCCGCCGCGAACAATGCCGGCAACTGCTGACCCAGGGTCAGGCCCAGTCGGGCACAGAGCACGAGGACGGCCACGCTCATGATGGCGTTGGCCGTGTGCTGCAGGTCGATCGGCAACGGCCGCCAGGTCTGCCCGGAGATGAGCACGCCCATCAGCAGTGCCCAGATCATCGGCAGCAGCATGATCGAAACGCTGCCCAGCGGCACCGTCAGCGGCCCGATCAGCTGGGCGATGGCGGCGAGCACGACAATGAGCGCGAATAGCAGCCACAGCCCTTTGTCTTTGAGCGAAATGTTGAAGATCCGTGGCGGAGCCGCGGTGGCCTCCGTGCCTTCTGGTGTTGCGGACATAGGGACCTTTCGGTTCGGAGGGTCGCTGATCCCGACCAGTGCTCAGGACGAGAACTTGGCTTGGGTGGCGCCTGCGGGGCGGGCTGCTTTGCGCGCCTTGAAGTCCGCCCGCAGTTCTGGGGTGAGCGCCACATCGAGAACGGTCGCGGCCATGCTCACCGCGCCGTCCATCAGCGCCTCGTCAGCCGCGGGACTCGCCGCGATCGCGGTGAACGCCGGGTTGTGCGGCGGTGCGTCCGCGCCACGGAAGGTGACCAGCGGATGGATCGCCGGCACCACCTGCGAGACGTTGCCCATATCCGTCGACCCGCCCCCGAGCCGGACCTCGGGGTCGATCGTCCGTCCGCGGGCGGCGAAGTTGACGTCCCACAGTGCGGCCAGAACCTGGTCACTGACCACCGGCGCGTACGGGTGTTCGGTGGGCGCCCACTCCCAGGTGCAGCCGGTCCCGATCGCGCCCGCTTCGAAGCAGCGCAGCACCTTCTTCTTCATCTCGCGCCAGGTCCCGAGGTCGTAGGCCCGCAATTCGACCTGGACGACCGTCCGGTCGGGAATGATGTTGGTCGCCTCGCCGCCGTGCGAGATGAATGCGTTGAGGTTGGTCTGCTTGGGGAGATGCTGACGCAGCATCGCGAACGCATTGAGCGCCAGCAGCGCCGCGTTGGACGCGTTGATGCCCAACTCGGGAACGGCCGCGGCGTGGGCGGTCAACCCGGTGTAAGTCACCTCGAACCGGTCCACCGCAGTGGAGGACATCCCCTGCGCGCTGTGGCTGTCGCCGGTCATGTCCGGCGTCGCGGTCATGCCGTGCACCATCATCGAGAAGTCGGCCTGTTCGAAAGCACCGGCTTCCAGCAGAGAGACCTTACCGCCGCCATGTTCTTCGGCCGGGGTACCGAGTAGGACGACGCGCAGACCAACCTCGTCCGCCACCTTCGCCAAACCCAGCGCTGCGCCCACCCCGGCGGCACAGATCACGTTGTGCCCGCAGGCGTGCCCGACGCCGGGCAGGGCGTCGTACTCGGCGCAGATGATCACGGTGAGGTCCCCGTCGCCGTAGACAGCCTCGACGGCCGTCTCGACACCGTAGGCGCCGAGCTCGACCTCGAAGCCCGCTTCGCGCATGGTGTCGGCGACCAGCGCCGCGGCCTTGTACTCCTGCCACGACAGCTCCGGGTTGGCGTGGATCGTGCGGCTGATGTTCAGCAGCTGCTCGCGCAGACCCTCGATCTCTCGTGTGGTCTGTTCCTTGACAGCCGTGAGGTCAGCCGTGGCCTCCAGATGGGTCATGCCTCGTTCTCCCTTGTCGCAGAGCTCTCGCCGGCTCAACTGAAGCTCACCCTATTTGCCGAAAACCCAATCCGAGAAGGTATTTGCCCAGATGGTTAACAGACCCGTAAGACGGACGGTGGCGGCTGGCGCTGTCCGCGTCCGTTCTTGGCGTGCGCGGCGGGGGTCGGACCGGCGTCAAGCTCCGGCCAGGGGCAGGAAGTCACTCCGATACACTCTGAGCCGGCCCAGCTCACGCCATCGGGTGAAGCGAGGGTCGTCGACGAGCGGTCGCGCGTCGTTGGGGCGGTAGCTCAGCAGGTCAGAGCAGGGGACTCATAATCCCTGGGTCGCGGGTTCGAGCCCCGCCCGCCCCACGGGCAGATCTTTCACCAGTCATCTTCACTCAGGACTCAATGCTGGCGTCCACGAGGGCGAACTCCGAGGTTTACGCTAGAGCATCATCTGGCGCCAACGCTAGGACGGATGCGGCTTCCCGACATCACCAACAACGCCGTGCAGCGCTGGCACGACGAGGCGATGAAGGACAACACCGACAGCCCTCGGGCGAACGCGAAGGCGTACGGCTCCTCCGGGCGATCATGAACAACGCCGGTCCACGAAGACCTGATCGAGGCCAGCCCAGTGCACATCCGCGGGGCCGGCCACCAGCCGAGGCGGTGCCGGTTCAAGCCCGCCTCGGTCGAGGAACTCGACGTGATCGTGGAGAACATTCCTGACCGGTGGAAGCTGATGGTGCTGCTCGCGTCCTGGTGCCCCCTACGCTACCGCGAGCTCGCCGAGCGGCGCCGCAAGGACATCGAGCTGCGCCACGTCAGCGGTCGCTGGACCGACGTGATCCAGGTGCGCCGCGGCGTCGCCTGGGCGAACTGCAAGATCCAGGTGGAGCCGTCGAAGTCGGAGGCCGGCATCCGCCACGTGGCGATCCCGCCCACCTAATTCCCATCATCAAGGACCACCTCGAGACCTTCGCCGCACCCGGCCAGCAGGGGCTGCTCTTCCCGGCCACCAACGACGCCAGCAGTGGCCCTCCACGATCACGAGCTACTTCAAGAAGGCGGTGGCGATCGCCGGACGCACCGACCTCCGCTTCCACGACCTTCGCCACACCGGCGCCGTGATGGCCTACAGCAGGGGGCCACGCTCGACGCTCTTCAAGCAAAGCTCGGGTACTCGATGGCAAACGCGGCCTTGCTCTACCAGCACACCGCTAAAGGCTGCGACCAGATGATCGCGGAGAGCCCTTCTCGGCTACTCCAGCAGGCCCATTGAGCAGGTTCAGGCCTTCTTCCGCGCCCGGGTCGTGCGGACGTCGGCAATCTTCTCCTTGAGAAGTCTCACAGTCTCCCCGCCTTGTGCGTCTTGGTCCCCGTGGCGCGACCATCCAATGTGACCGACTCGGCCGGCCTCATCGAAAGCTCCCACCGGGGCATCGTCCAGCACGACTGGGACGACCTCTCCGGTCTTGAACCTGTCGCGAAATTGTTTCGACTCGAACCGGGTCCATACACGCTTCGGATATTCAGGGCCGAGTATACAAACCACAATGGCCGCGTCACTTGCATAAATCGGCGCTAGGTACTCCTCCACATCCTCTGCAAGTATGCGCGCCTGCTCGTTCCGATCATAGAATACTTCGAACTCATCATCCTGCAGTCGCAAGAAGAGCAGTTCTGCGATGCTTCTGTCCGAACCCGCAAATGACAAGGCGAAGTCGTACCGGGAAGGAAAGTCGATTGACAGGAAGCCTACCTCTTCGGCGAACTGTGGCCATGAAATATTGCGGATGTAGAACACGAACTGTGGATCCTGAACGACTAAGGTTGAGCTAGACGAGTCGTAATGAAGAACGCTTTGAACATCCTTCGACGAACGCACAAGATCTCCAAGGAACCCTTTCGTTACAACTTGACTTACACTCCCGCGCTGTTCTGGGTGGAGAGTTGCCTCCCTGCTTGCATTGATCGCCCAGTTCTTGCTTTGACTCAGCCAATACAAGAGGTGGAGATACGGCGCGCGACCCTCGCGCCTCAGCTTCGAACCGCGAGCAAACTCGGTAGCGACGCTGTGGAATGATCGGGCCAACTTCGCCATCACGCCAGCTTTCACCATTTCATAACTCACCTCGGTGGTTCGCACATCTGGCGCCGCCGCGTAGATCCCGTCCCTAAGGCAGGCTTCATATGCGAGCATCTGCGCTAGATAAAAGCTACCTTGTGCGTCTTTGACGATTTCGTCCCTAATTGCGAGTCCGATATTTAGCGCAGACTCACCCTTCTTCACGAGCTCTTCGATCTTGTACTCAGGGTTTGCCTCAAACGGAATCACATCGATTCGGTTCGCCAAGTCTCGTCCGAATGAGATGAGGGTCTGGCCAGCGTTATTGATGCCAATTACTACTAGCTTGCTGTGGCTCGCGCCCTGATCGGCCAAAGTCTTCATGAGATCGGCTAACTCAAGCTTCTGTTCGTCAGAAAGGCGATGGAAGTCGTCGATTAGTACGGTGCCGAACGGCAGCTGGTTCGGGAGGTCAGCGATCAACGCGAGGTCCTCCTTCTTTCTCGCGCTCAGCGAGATCGTGAGTGCGTCCGCTCCAGCCTCGGTGATGGCGTTTTGGGCAGCCGTCGTCTTTCCAATCCCGGACGGCCCCTCAATGACAACGCTTCGCCCTGGGGTGCGCAAAGCGACCAGAAGGCGGGCGTACTCAACCGGCGCGACGAACGTGTGCGTGGGCACGCCCGAGAGGACAAAGACATCCTGCAGCGCGACTGGAGCATCGTCACCTTGGTCGGATGAAGGCGTTGACACGGATTCTCCTTCTTGCGAGGTGCGGAGCCTATTGCGTCGTCTGTACGGCGATGCCGGCCCGTAGAGCTTAGGCTAGCGCCCGCGACCGACGGCGGGGTCCAAGGCAGTCGCTCGTGTCGGACAGGACGCAGTCGCGCTTGCTCGGGTGCCGCCATTCCGAGCGGGGTCACCAGCGAAGTGATGTGCTAATTCAGGGCGCCTCGTTGACGGGATCATGCATGGAAGTTTCTCGCGATCCTCACCCGGACACGGATGATTCGTTTGCCCGAACGGAAGGCAGGCAACTCGCCAGTGGCGATGCGACGCCGCAGGGGTGGACGCTGATGATGAGGATGTCGGCGGCCGCGGACAGCGAGACGAAGGCGCCAGGCTAGGTGCTCTCGATGGCGGACATACTTGCTCCCTTCGGTAGGTGGTGTTCAGAAGCCGTGCTGGGGCGGTGGCGGTCGTGGCCGTTGCCGCGCAGGTGTTTGTGCTCCGTCGGCGTCGAGGTGGCGGTGTGACGGTATTCCACACTTCCTGCGGCCGCGGAGCCGGCGGCCAGAGCCCTTCTCTGCGAGCCCGTGGAGCCAAAGCGATCACGAGCCGGGTCGTGCGTGAGTGCCCGGTCGAGCGTCGGGAGAGGCCGGCCCCACTCGCCTGTGGTCAGGGGTGATACGCGTCGCGGCGATGGACGACCGAGACAACCTCGATGACTAGGCGCTGGTCGATGATTCGGTAGATCACCCTGTATTCGCCGCGGCGCGCAGCGAAGAGTGGGGCGAGCGGCTCGCGAAGAGGCTTGCCGACTTTTCGCGGATCTTGGCGCAGCGGACCCATGATGAACTCGAAGGCTGCCGTCGCGACCTTCTCGGGGAGTTCGCGCTCAATGGCACGGCGGGCCGATCGGGTGAAGACCACCTCGTAGCGGCCGGGCATCCGGCTACCTCTTGCGGGTGGCTAAGGCGGCGCGGACCTCGTCAGCGGTGAAGACCTCGTCGGCCTCAAGTTCGGCGAGCCCAGCCTGGATCGCAGAGACTTCGTCGGGGCTGCTGAGAATGTCGAGCGTCTCGAGCAACGAGTCGTAGTCGTCAGCACCCAACAAAACCGCGACGCGGTCTCCGTTGCGAGTGACCTCGAACCGCTCGTGGGTCGTGACCGCCGACTCGACGAGCCTCGACAAGTTCGCCCGAGCCTCCGCCAAGGACAGTGTGGTCATGTACAGAATTCTAGCGCGCAGCACCTACGGCGGGCTATCCAGGCCAGATCGTATCCAGGTGGTGCTCACCGCCGATGCCTCGCATCCGACCGATTCCCGACGGTCCTGGCACCGCAGTGTTTGACGAACGGGCTGCGAATAACCCCTACCCAACCCGCTCTGGCTCGTTGGACTGCTCAGCGCGATCTGGTTCGCACAGATGCTCAGCATCGCCGGGCGACCACGGCCCAGCTGCGGAGTGCCGCGGACGTCGTTTCAGGACGCGGCGGCGCCGTACGCGGCGAGATAGTCTGCGCGATCCTGCTCCGTGATCTCGCGGACGACCCGGCAGGGGCTGCCCATTGCAACGGCATCCGGCGGGATGTCACGCGTGACGACGCTGCCGGCGCCGATCACCGCGCGCACTCACGGTGACACCGGGTCACACGATGACGTGGGCGCTGAGCCACGCACCCTCCCCGATCGTGATCGGCTCCGCGTACTCGTAAATGTCGCCGGTCCGCTGCTGGAAGTCGACCGGGTGGCTGGCCGTCGCGAGCGTGGCCCGGGGACCGAAGAGCACCATTCTGCCGATGGTCACCGGAGCGCAGTTGAGGATCGTGAGATCGTAGTTCGCGAAGACGAAGTTCCCCATCGAGATCTGTGCACCGTTGTCGCAGCGGAACGGCGGTTCGATCCACGCCTGCTCGACGCTAACGAGGAGCCCGCGCAGCAGTTGTTGTCGTACTCGTGGAGTACCCACTTGGTCGCCGCTCGCCTGGCGGAAAGTTCAGGATCGGTGGAGCGGTAGCTGCGGCCCGCAATCATCCGCTCGCGCTCGGTGCTACCAGTCATGCTCTCTCTACGGTGTGGCCACCGCCCTCTGTAGTGACACCCCAGCTTGGGCCTACCAGGACGCCCCCGGCACCACCGATCGGCCTGCCGACCGACGACCTACCGCAAGGCCGGGAGACCCGGTGCTCGAGCACATCCTTCGGCGTCCGGCTAAATCACGGGGGCGCCTCTCGCAGGCGATCAACATCGAAACCACGGCACGGCACCGACAGGTGGGGTGGGTCGGGGAACGCCGCACTAGACTTGGCCACTCGCGAAGGCCAACGAAGGAACCATCGATGAACATGTCGCAACGACTGGTCTGGAACCTCTACGCCGGGGCGGTGGGTGCACTGAGCGCGATGCTCGCGCAGAAGGCTGTCCGCGGCGCCTGGAAGATGGCTACCGGCGACGAGCCGCCTGATCCCAACGATCCGGCCACGCCGCTGAGCGAGGCGCTGATCTGGGCGCTGGCCGGCGGCATCGGCATCGGGGTGAGCCAGTTGCTCACCAACCGGTTCGCGGCTGCCCGCTGGGAGAAGGCGATGGGGACGCCCGCGCCGACCCGATCCCGGGTCAACTTCCACCTCTGATCGTGCGGCCCCCTGGCCCGGCTGGGTGCTGCGGCCCGGGAAGATCAAGGACGCGACGATCACCGGCCGAGCGCGGCGAAACCCTGACCAGTGCAGGATCTCACCGGGCTCGACCGGTGCTGGCCGGACGTTCGGGTCAGTCGGCGCAGTCGACGCAGTAGGTGTGCCCGTTGCGGGTCACAGCGATCTGGCTGCGGTGCTTCACCAGGAAGCATGAATAGCAGGTGAACTCGTCGGCCTGGCGCGGCAGCACCCGGACGGTGAGTTCCTCGTGGGAAAGATCGGCGCCCGGGAGCTCGAACGATTCGGCAGCCTCGACCTCGTCCTCATCGACCTTGCCGGAGTTCTTGTCGTTCCGGCGGGTCTTGAGTTCCTCGATGCTGTCTTCGTTCTCCTCGTCCGTCTTGCGGGGGGCGTCGTAATCGGTTGCCATCTTGTTCCGTAACTCCATTCCGAGCGCCCGCCCGGTGGGCGGCCGCGCTCAGCGGTTTCACTCGTCCTCAACGTGTCGCAGGCATACATATCACACGCCTCCAAACATTGCGGGTCACGGCGCCCTTGTCTCAGCCACGGGGACCCGCGCCCGCCCCGTCGAGGGGTCGCTCCGGCGTCCGACCCGGTAGGTTACGCACTAGCACGAACACAGGAGAGCGATCGAGCGATGCGCACCGCCCACCCACTCGGGTTGACTCCCGACGGGAGGAGCCTGATCGTCGTCCTCGACGACGAGCAGGTGGCGATCCCCGCCGACGAACGACTGAAGACAGCGCTGCGCAACGACCGTGCACGCATCGGACAACTGGAGATCGACATGGAAAGCGCACTGCGGCCACGCGACATCCAGGCCCGAATCAGGGCCGGGGAGTCGCTGGAGGCCGTGGCCGAGGCCGCCGGGGTCCCGATCGCGAGGATCGAACCGTTCGCGGCCCCGGTCATCGCCGAACGCGACCACATCGCCGGCCTGGCCCAGACCAACCCGGTGCGGCGCGCCGGCGACGCGGTCGCCCACCGCAGCCTGCGCAACGTGGTGACCGACCGGCTGCTGTCCAGCGGGATCGACATCGACGACGTCGAGTGGGACGCCTGGCGCACCGAGGACCGTAGGTGGACCGTCCGGCTGTCATACGAGATGGAATCAGTCTTGCGTCAGGCCGACTTCGGCTACGACCAGACCGGCCGGTTCTCGGTCGCGGCGAACGACGATGCTCGCTGGCTGACCGGCGAGAGCGCTCCCGAGCGGGCACGGAGTCGGCTCACCGGCGACCCCGACACTCGGCCTGGAGCGGACCGCAACGACGAACTGGCGATCGTGCGGGCCATTCAGCCCCAGTTCGCGATCACCCCAGACCTCGACGACGATCTGCTCGACGAGCCCGACGACGACAGCGGCTCCGACAGTGAGGACGCGTTCGCCGAGGGAGACCTCGCCGAAGTGGACGGCGTCTACGACATCGTCCCCGGTGACCGGACCAACCTCGACGTGCTCTATGACATGCTCTCCAGCTTCGACGAGGACTCGGTGCAGATCTATGCCGGTCTGGTCCGGCCGCGCGCCGAGCAGCCGGCCGCACCGGCGCTCGACGAGGGGCCGGCGTCCGGACTTCCGGACGGCGAGTTGCTGCTCGATGCCGGTGAGCCCACCGAACGGATCATGGACGTCGACGAAGACGAGGCACCGTCGTCCGAGGAATCGCCGGCGACATCCGACGACTCGATCGAGGCCGAACCGGTCGACGGCGAGGCAGCTGGTCTCGGGGGTGTAGTCGACGAGCCACAGCCGGTCGAGCCGGCCGACTCCGGCGAAGCCACCGAGCGGGACGCGGCGCCCGCGATCGATGTGCCGGGCGAACCCGAACCGCTGCTCGCCGCCGACCACCGCGACGACGACGAACCTGACCACGGCGATGCTCACGCCCCGGCCCCCGACGACGTGACCGAAGCGGTCGACGACGTGACGACGAACGCGGACGAGGTCGCCGCGGACGAGGTGGACGCGGACGAGGTGGCCGGCGAACCAGCCGAGGCCGCCCCGGTGCTCCAGGCCGAGTCGGCGTCCCCGGCCGATGCGACCACTCAGCAGACCCGGCCCGGCCGGATCAAGCCTGCTCCGGGCGAACCCGAGCAGCCGAGCCTGGTCGACGAGGCGGGCAACGAGCCGTCTCGGCCGCTCAAGCGCAAGCGAGCAAGCGTCCCGAGCTGGGACGAGATCATGTTCGGGGCGCCGAAACCCAAGAGCTGACCGCCGACGGCCCGCACCCGCGGCCGCCCGGACGCCGAGCGACTATCCGGTGGCGCCGGTTTGCACCACGGGTTCCGCCTCAGGGTGTTCCGCCTGGTCGGCGAACTGCGTCCGGTACAGCTCCGCATACAGGCCACCGGCCGCCAGCAGCTGGACGTGGGTGCCCTGCTCGACCACGCGTCCGCCGTCCACCACCAGGATCCGGTCAGCGCCTCGCACCGTGGAGAGCCGGTGCGCGATAACGATCGACGTCCGGTCGCGCAAGGCGTTGTCGAGGGCGTGCTGGACGGCGGCCTCGCTCTCGCTGTCCAGGTGCGCGGTTGCTTCGTCGAGCACGATCAGGCCAGGCCCCTTGAGCAGCAGCCGGGCCAGCGCGAACCGCTGCTTCTCACCGCCCGAGAGACGGTGGCCGCGGTCGCCCACCACGGTGTCCAGGCCCTCCGGCAGCGACTCGACCAGCCGCCAGACCTGCGCGGCGCGCAGGGCCGCCTCCAGTTCGCCGTCGGTGGCGCCGGGTTTGGCGTACAGCAGGTTGGCCCGGATCGTGTCGTGGAACAGGTGCGCCTCCTGGGTGACCACCCCGACCCGCTCGTGCAGCGAACTCAGCGTGGCGTCGCGCAGGTCGACACCGTTGATCCGGATCGCTCCGTCGGTCGGGTCGTAGAGCCGCGCCACCAGCGAGGTGATCGTGGTCTTGCCGGCGCCGCTGGGCCCGACCAGGGCGACCAGTGCGCCGGGTTCCACGGTGAACGAGATGTCGTGCAGGACGTCGCCTCCGCCCTTGCGATCCCCGCTCGCCGAGCCCTCCAGGGAGGCCAGTGAGATCTCGTCGGCGGACGGGTAGCGGAAGCTGACCCGGTCGACCTCGACCCGCACCGGGACGTCCGGCACCGCGACGGCACCGAGCCGCTCGGCGACCAACGGCTTCAGGTCGAGCACCTCGAAGACCCGCTCGAACGACACCAAGGCGGTCATCACATCGACCCGGACGTTGGACAGCGCGGTCAGCGGCGCGTACAGCCTGGCCAGCAACGCCGCCAGGGCCAGCAGCGTGCCCACGGTGAGCGCGCCGTTGACCGCCATCACACCGCCCACGCCGTAGACCATCGCGGTCGCCAGCGACGCCACCAGTCCGAGCGCGACGAAGAACACCGAGCGGTTCACCGCCAGGCTGACGCCGGTGTCGCGGACCCCGGCGGCATGACCGGCGTACTCGGCGTCCTCGCGTCGCGGATCGCCGAAGAGCTTCACTAGCAGGGCGCCGGCGACGTTGAACCGCTCGCTCATCTGGGCACCCATGTCGGCGTTCAGCACCATCTGCCGGTGGGTCAGCGCGGCCAGCCGCCGGCCGAGGATGCGGGCGGGAATCAGGAACAGCGGCACCAGCAGAAAAGCGCCGATGGTCAGCTGCCAGGACAGCGATGCCATCGCGATCACGATCACCACCAGGCTGATCGCATTGCCGACCAGGTTCTGCAACACCGAGGTGAACGCCTGTTGCGCGCCGATCACGTCGCTGTTCAAACGGGTCACCAGGGCGCCGGTCTGGGCGCGGGTGAAGAACGCGATCGGCTGCCGCAGGACATGGCCGAACACCTGGGTGCGCAGGTCGAAGATCAGGCCCTCGCCGATCCGCGACGAATACCAGCGTTCGACCAGGGTGAGCGCGGCGTCCGCCAGCGCCAGGACGGCGACCACGACCGCGAGCTGGATGACCAGACCGGCGTTGCCGGGGATCACCCCGTCGTCGACCAGGCGCTGCAGGATCAGCGGAGAGGCCACCACCAGCAGCGAATCGACGACCGTCAGGCCGAGGAACATCGCGATCAGCCGACGGTAGGCGCCGGCATAGGACGGCACCCGGCGCCGGGTTCCGGGCGCCAGCCGGTGATCGCGAACAGACGCGTCCCTGGTCATCGAGTTCATGACCTGCCAACCGGAAAGACTCACGATCCCACTCAACCACGCGGCACCGACAGTGATTCCCAGCCGCCCGCTACCACGTTGGTCTCGTCGTGCCATGGCAATGACTCTTCGACTGAACCCCGAGGACGAGCGGGCGTTGGCCCTGTTGGCCGAGTCCGACGGAGTCAGCAAGCAGGAGGCCACCGTGCGCGCGATCCACGAGGCAGCCGCCCGGCGGTTACGACGCGACCGAGTGGCCACGTTGTCGGCGGCAGCCCGTGAGCACTACGCCGATCTGCTCGACCGTCTGGGTCAATGATCGAATATCTCTCGTTCGAGGATCTGTTGACCCTGGTCGAGGATCTCGTCGTTGGCCCGGTACGCGATCTCGGCCTGCTGGACTCAGCACTCCACCGGCCGCAGGCGAGCGTCTTCGGTGACGACGCCTACGCCGGCCTCGACACCAAAGCGGCCGTACTGCTCGAATCGCTGGTTCGCAACCAGGCGCTGATCGACGGCAACAAGCGGATCGGGTGGCTCGCGATGGTGGTCTTCTACGGCCTGAACGAGGTCGGCATCGAGGCACCGGATGACGACGCCTACGACCTGGTCATCGCGATCGCCGAGGGACGCGTCGGTTACCCCGAGATCGCCGAGCGGCTCGCCCGCTGGCGACCGGAACCGCCCTGATGTCGGTGGCCTCCCCCTAGTGTCCTGTCAGGTTGTTTCGCTGAAGCAACCTGACAGGACACTACCCGACTTCGTCACGACTGGACGCCGCGGCGGCGGTCATCCGCGCCCGGTGATGCCGTCGGCAGAGCACCTGGTAGGCGACCACCCGGTCGGCGGTGGGCACCACGTCGCCGACCATCACCTGGCTGCCCTCGGTGACCATCCGGCCGTCCACGGTTCGCGCGTTGTGGGTGGCGGGCGCCCCGCACCAGCATCGCGGCCGCACCTGCAACAACTCCATCCGGTCGCTCAGCTCGACCAGCCGGCGGGTGGCCGGGAACAACTCGGTGCGGAAGTCGGTCAGGATCGCGAAGCAATGCACGTCGACGTCCAGGTCGTCGACGACCCGGGCCAACTGGTCGATCTGCTCGGCCGGGTAGAAGTGCGCCTCGTCGCAGATCAGGTAGTCGACCCGCCGTCCATTTGCCAACTCGCCGGTGACGTAGCCGTAGAAGTCGAAGTCGTCGGTCACCTCGATGGCCGGCTGCTCCTGGCCGATCCGCGATGAGATGGTCGCCGCGCCGGCCCGGTCGTCGCGGCTGAACACCCGCCCGGCGCGTCCGGCCTGAGTCTCGGTGAAGTGGGTCTGCAACGCCAACGTGGACTTGCCGCTGTTCATCGGACCGGTGAAGAAGACCAGTTGCGCCACGGCTCAGCCGATCAGCAGCGGGACGGTGAGCTCGGCCGGGGTGAGCGAGCCGTGCATGCCGACCAGGTTGAACTCGTTCGGCTGGGTGCGGGTCATCACCGCCCGGTCGGTGGCCATCGCCACCAGGACGTCGCCGAACCGGTCCGCGAGCCGAGTCGGCAGCGGACCGAACCAGCCGGCCTCGACCGCCTCGTCGCGGGTCAGCACCCAGGCGTCCGGACCCAGCCAGTCGGCCCAGCGCGCGGCGACCGGTTCAGCGCCACCGGACACGTAGAGCTGCCGGAACCGGCCCTCGCCGCCGATCAGCTGGACGCCGGCCAGCAGGTCCGGTTCGTCTTCGACGGTCAGGCGGCGCTCGACCGCGATGTCGACCATGCCGTGGTCTCCGGTGATCAGCAGCCGGACGTCGTCGGGCAGCGCCGCGCGCAAAGCCGCGGCCAGCGCGTCCACCCGGACGAGTTCGGCCGCCCAGTGCTCGGACTCGGTGCCATGTTTGTGGCCGGCATGGTCGAGGTCGCGATCGTAGAGGTAGGTCACGCTGCGGGGCCCGGACAGCGCCGCCTGCACGGTGAGTTCGATCCGGCGTCCGGACGCCGAGTCGTCGGCATAGCCGAGGAAGTCGGCCCCGCGCAGCGCACAGGTGGTCAGGCCGGTGCCCCGGAACCGGGTCGGCGTGACCGTCGCACACCGGACGCCGGCCTTGGCCAGCCGCTCGAAGGCAGTTAGCTGCGGCTGGACGTCGAGGCCGTCCAGCCCGTCCTCCCAAAGCAGCGCGTTGAGCAGCCGGCCACCGAGCCGGAAGGTGTAGCCGGCCAGGCCGTGCTGTCCCGGCGCCAGCCCGGTGCCGAGGCTGGTCACCGAGGTGACAGTCGTGCTGGGTGCCCCCGAGGTGATCGTCGACGACGCCGGCGCGTCCAGCAGGCCGGTCAGGAACGGCGCGAGCTCGGGTCGTCCACGCAGCAGGTCGCTGCCGAGCCCGTCCACCAGCAGCACCACGAAACGCTCCGCCGCGGGCAGCCCCAGGACGTTGTCGCGGCCCGGTTGGCCGAGGATCGCGCCGATGCTCGGCAGCAGATCCGCCAGCGTCGAGTGCCCGTAGGCCGGCGGCGTGGGCAGGTTCACCGGCCACCGCCGGAGGCGACCTGCAGCGCGGTCGCGAACGAGACCAGCCGCGCAACGTTGTCGGCACCGTCGGCGGCGATGCTCATCCGGACGGTCAGGTCATCGGCGGCCAGGGTTCCGGTGTAGCCGTGGTCCGCGTCGCAGTCCGGGTCGCCGCAGTGCGCCGGCTCCAGGTCGAGACGCCGAGCCGTCCCCCAGCCGACGCTCAGCCAGGTCTCGACGGTCGCCGAGCGGTTGCTGCCGTACCGTTCGGGTTGGGCGACGACGCGGGTCAACGCGACCGAGGTGACCCTGTCCAGACCCACCGACTCGGTGGTGGACATCGCCTGCCCACTCTCGCCCGGGGCGTCCGACTCATCGGTGTGGCCGACGATCAGTCGGGTCGGGGTGAGCACCAGCACCGACATGTGCCGCTGGATCTCGTCGCGGGCGAAGGTCGCCTCGTGGTGGACGACGTGGTTGCGGACCACCTCGCCGGCGATCGCCATCGCGATCGTCTCGGCGATCAGGTCGGGAAAGTACCCGCAGGCATCGATGTCCCGGCGCAGCGCGGCCGGCAGAGCGGGCGAGGTCACCGGCTCATCTTGTCATCGCAGACCGCACCACCCAAGTCGGAGGGACAAGCTCGGCGGCTTGGGGTGCGGCGGCTCGCCGTGGCAGCGCAAGCCGTCTACCGTGAGGCCGGTGAGCACCAAGCCGTTCATCGCCGCTCGGATCGAGGAATTCCTCGACCGGCGGGTCGAGGCCGTGTTCCGGGCGATCGGCTGGCGCGAGCAGGTGATCGCCTACACCGGCTACGGCTCCTCGGATTTCCTGCGGGTGATGGCCCGGGTGAAGCTGGTCCCGCAGTGGTCGCGCAGCCAGCTCGGCCGGGCCACCAAGGAATTCGTCAAGCGGCGCGGCTGGCGCAGCTTCCTGACCGCCCCGTGCGTCCGGGTGCCGGTGACGCTGACCGTGGACGGCCGGACGGTCTACGCCACCACCGACCGCGGCGGCTACCTCGACCATCGGGTGTTCAGCCACGACCTGGAGCCGGGCTGGCGGCAGGTGACGCTGCGCACCGCCGGCAGCGATCCGGTCAGCTGCGACGTCCTGGTGGTCGGCGACGACGCCCGCTTCGGACTGCTCTCCGACATCGACGACACCGTGCTGACCACCTGGCTGCCGCGTCCGATGATCGCCGCCTGGAACAGCTTCGTCCGGGACGAGTCGAACCGGCAGTCGATCCCCGGCATGGCCCGGTTCTACCACCGCTGCCTGGACGCCCACCCGGGCGCCCCGATGATCTATCTGTCCACCGGGGCGTGGAACACCTACGACTTCCTGACGCGGTTCCTGGAGCGGCACAACTACCCGAAGGGGCCGCTGCTGCTCACCGACTGGGGTCCGACCAACACCGGCTGGTTCCGCTCGGGCATGGAGCACAAGCGGACCAGCCTGCTGCGGCTGGCGGCCGAGTTCCCCCGGATCGCCTGGGTGCTGGTCGGCGACGACGGCCAGCACGACCCCGAGATCTACGCCGAGTTCGCCAACTCGCACCCCAGCCATGTGGCGGCGGTCGCCATCCGGCAGCTGTCCCCCACCGAGCAGGTGTTGGCCCATGGCACCAACATGCCGCTGGAGGAGGCGGACGTGCTGGCCGGCACCGACTCGTCCTGGGTGGAGGCTCCGGACGGCCGCGGGCTGGCGGCCAAGCTGCGGAGCGCGCTGAAACCGGACCCCGCCGACTGAGCAGGTGCGGCCCCGGCCGCTCGACGCGCCGGCCCGGTTGCGCTCGAAACCCGGCGTCCGGCAGCGTGTCAGGCCGACGCCGACGTTGCCCGAAGGGCCACAATCGGCTGAGCGGAAGCACTGGAACCTAGTAGACGGCAACCGAAAGCGAGGCAGCGGTGGCGGGTCCCCCGGCCGACGACGACCTGATCGAACGCATCGTCGACATCGACATCTCCGACGAGATGGAGACCAGCTACCTCGAATACGCCTACTCGGTCATCTACAGCCGTGCCTTGCCGGACGCCCGCGACGGCCTCAAGCCGGTGCAGCGCCGCATCCTCTACACGATGGACGACATGGGCATCCGCCCGGACCGGCCGCACGTGAAGTCGGCCCGGGTGGTCGGCCAGGTGATGGGCCTGCTGCACCCGCACGGCGACGCCGCGATCTACGACGCCCTGGTCCGGCTGGCCCAGCCGTGGGCGCAGCGGCTGCCGGTGGTGGACGGCCACGGCAACTTCGGCTCGCTGGACGCCGGACCGGCCGCGATGCGCTACACCGAGTGCCGGATGGCGACCGCGGCAAGCGCGATGACCGCCGGGCTGGCCGAGGACACCGTCGACTTCCGGCCCAATTACGACGGCAAGGAGACCGAGCCGGTCGTGCTGCCGGCGGCCTTCCCGAACCTGCTGGTCAACGGCACCACCGGGATCGCGGTCGGGATGGCCACCAACATTCCGCCGCACAACCTGATCGAATGCGTCCAGGCGCTCAAGCACCTGATCGCGCACCCGGACGCCGACACCGAACAGCTGATGCGCTTCGTCCCGGGTCCAGATCTGCCCACCGGCGGCAAGATCGTCGGGCTGGACGGCGTCCGGGACGCCTACCTGACCGGACGCGGCAGCTTCCGGATTCGCGCCACTGCCCGGATCGAGCAGGTGCATGCTCGGCGCAAGGGCATCGTGGTCACCGAACTGCCCTACATGGTCGGCCCGGAGCGGGTGATCGAGCAGATCAAGACCGCCGTCCAGTCGAAGAAGCTGACCGGCATCGCCGACGTCAAGGACCTGACCGATCTCGCCAACGGCACCCGGCTGGTGATCGAGATCAAGAACGGGTTCAACCCCGACGCCGTGCTGGAACAGCTGTACAAGCTGACCCGGCTCGAGGACTCGTTCGGCATCAATGCCGTCGCCCTGGTCGAAGGCCAGCCCCGCACTCTCGGGCTGCGGGAACTGCTGACCGTCTATCTCGAGCACCGCCTCGAGGTGACCCTGCGCCGGACCAGGTTCCGGCTGGGCAAGGCCGCGGACCGGCTGCACCTGGTCGAGGGGCTGCTGATCGCGATCCTGGACATCGACGACGTGATCGCGATCATCCGGGGCAGCGACGACGCCGCGACCGCGAAGGCCAAACTGATCGAGGCGTTCGAGTTGTCCGACGTCCAGGCCACCTACATCCTCGACATGCAGCTGCGCCGGCTGACCAAATTCTCCCGGATCGAGCTGGAATCCGAGCGCGACGAACTGCGGAAGCGGATCGAGGAGTTGCAGGCGATCGTCGACGACCCGGCACTGCTGCGGAAGCTGGTGTCGAAGGAACTGGACGAGGTGGCCCGCACCCACGGCACGCCGCGGCGCACCGTGCTGCTGGCCTCCGGCGGCGGCGCGGTCTCCGCCGCCAAGGCATCGGCGACACCGCTGGAGATCGCCGACGATCCCTGCCGGGTGCTGCTGTCCTCGGCCGGCCTGCTGGCCCGCACGGATTCCGCCGAACCACTGGCCGCGGTGGGCGGCCGGGCGACCCACGACGTGATCGTCAGCATGTGCACCACCACCGCCCGCGGCGAGTTCGGACTGATCACCAGCCTCGGACGGGTGATCCGCGGCCAGACCATCGACCTGCCGTCGGTGCCGAGCACCGCGCAGGCCCCGAACCTGCAGGGTGGTTCGCCGGCGTCCGAGCTGTTCGCGCTGGAGGCCGACGAGCGCATCCTCGGCGTGACCGGCCTCGGCGACGACACCGTCGGCTGGGCGCTGGGCACCGAGCGCGGTGTGGTGAAACGCGTCAACCCCGACATCCTCGGCAAGGACTCCTGGGAGATCATCCGGCTCGACGACAAAGACCGGCTGGTCGGTGCGGTCGAACTGCGCGACGACACCGGCGAGTTGGTGTTCGTCACCTCGGACGCCCAACTGCTGCACTTCGCGGTGGCCGGCGTCCGGCCCCAGGGCCGCTCCGGCGGCGGCATGGCCGGGGTCAAGCTGGCCGCCGGCGCCCGGGCGGTGTTCTTCGGCGTCAGCCCGGCGTCCGACGCCGTGGTGGTCTCGGTGGCCGGCTCGTCGACCGCACTGCCCGGAACCGACGCAGGCAGCGTCAAGGTGACCCCGTTCGAGGAGTATCCGGGCAAGGGACGCGGCACCGGCGGCGTCCGGTGCCAGCGCTTCCTCCGCGGCGAGGACGTCCTCCAACTCGCCTGGGTGGGCCCCTCCCCCGCCGTCGCCGCAGCGGCCAGCGGCGCCGCCGTCGACCTGCCCCCGATCGACCCCCGCCGGGACGGCTCCGGCGTCTCCGTCGGCCAACCCATCGCCGCGGTCTCGACCCGCACCCACCGCTGATTCCGGTACGCGGGGACGGTTCTCCCGGTCACCGGGGACGGTTCTTTTGGTCACCGGGAACGGTTCTCCCGGACACCAGGGACGGTTCTCCCGGTCACCGGGGACGGTTCTCCCGGACACCAGGGACGGTTCTCCCGGTCACCGGGGACGGTTCTCCCGGTCAGCCGGCCTGCTCGCCGAGATCGCCGCGAACCGCCCGCCGGCCGCCAGCAACTCGTCCGGCGCTGAGTGGGACGTCTGCGGGAAGGCCGCGCGGGGTTAGGGTGAGGGCCGTGACCGACGAGTTCGCTGATCTTCTGGACGCCAACCGGCGCTATTCCACCTCCGCACCCCGCAACTTCGACGGCTACGCGCATGCTGGCGTCGCCGTCGTCACCTGCATGGACTCCCGACTACAGCCGTTGGAAATGCTGGGCCTGATGCTGGGCGAGGCCAAGATCCTGCGCACTCCGGGCGGCCACGTCACCGAGGACGCCCTCAACGGCTGCATCCTCGGGGTCAATCTGCTCCGGGTCGATCGCATCCTGGTGATCGCCCACACCAGGTGTGCGATGGCTGCCTGCGACGACGCCGAGATGCGGCGCCGAGTGACCGAGGCCAGCGGACGGGACGCGGCCACCCTGAGTGTGGGCGCCACCACCGATCAACGGGGCAAGCTGCGCGCCGATGTGAAGCTGCTCACCGAACACCCGCTGCTCAAGGGCAAGGCGCAGGTCGGAGGGTTCCTCTACGACGTCGACACCGGCCTGCTCAGCCAGGTCTGCTGAGCGGAGACCGCCTGCTGGTGTCCGGGGGGACGGTTCTCCCGGTCACCGGGGACGGTTCTCCCGGTCACCGGGGACGGTTCTCCCGGTCACCGGGGACGGTTCTCCCGGTCACCGGGGACGGTTCTCCCGGTCACCGGGGACGGTTCTCCCGGTCACCGGGGACGGTTCTCCCGGTCACCGGGGACGGTTCCTTTGGTCACCTGGTGGCCGAACCAACACCGTAGGACGATCTCGACAGACCGATCACCGGTGGTTGGGGCCTGCCATTCAGAAACTGTCGGCGGTGCATGAGACGGTGACAGACATGACCCACTCCGCGACCGACACGGCCCCTCCGGCGAGCGATCTGCGCGAGCGCGCCACCGCGATCCTCGCCGACCTGACCGGACGCCCGGACGCCGCCTTCCACCCGGGCCAGTACGAGGCCATCGAGGCACTGGTCGCCGACCGACGCCGCGCCCTGGTCGTGCAACGCACCGGCTGGGGCAAGTCCGCGGTCTACTTCATCGCCGCGCTGCTGCGCCGCCGCGAGGGTTCCGGGCCGGCGCTGATCGTGTCACCCCTGCTGGCGTTGATGCGCGACCAGGTGCGGGCCGCTGAGCGGGCCGGCGTCCGACCCGCGGCGATCAACTCGGCCAACGTCGCCGAGTGGCGCGAGATCGAGCAACTGCTCGACGACGACGCTGTCGACGTGTTGTTCGTGTCGCCGGAACGCCTGGTCAACCCGCGATTCCGGGCCGAGCAACTGCCGCGTCTGGTCACCTCGCTGGGCCTGCTGGTGATCGACGAGGCGCACTGCATCAGCGATTGGGGCCATGACTTCCGACCCGACTACCGGCGGATCCGCGACCTGATCGGCGAGCTTGGCGACGGCGTCCCGGTGCTGGCCACGACAGCGACAGCCAACCAGCGGGTGGTCGACGACGTCGCCGAGCAACTCGGCACCGGCGGACGCGACGTGTTCACCCTGCGCGGCGCCCTGGCCCGCGATTCGCTGCGGCTCGGCGTACTCGAACTGGGGACGGCGCACCGGCGGCTGGCGTGGCTGGCCGAGCACCTCGACACGCTGCCCGGAAGCGGCATCGTCTACTGCCTCACCGTGTCGGCCGCCGAGGACGCCGCGACTTTCCTGGCCGAGGCGGGGCATCGGGTACTTCCCTACACCGGCCGGACCGACGCCGCCGAGCGCCAAGCCGCCGAAGAGGCCCTGCAGGGCAACGAGGTGAAGGCACTGGTCGCCACCTCTGCGCTCGGCATGGGCTTCGACAAGCCCGACCTGGGTTTCGTGGTGCACATCGGCGCACCCAGCTCGCCGGTCGCCTACTACCAGCAGGTCGGACGCGCCGGTCGCGCGACCGACCGCGCCGACGTGTTGCTGCTGCCCGGCATCGAAGACCGCGACATCTGGCACTGGTTCGCCACCAACGCGATGCCCACCCAGGCCCGGGCCGATGCCGTGCTGGGCGCCCTGGCCGACGCCGACCGCCCGTTGTCGGTGCCGGCGCTGGAGGCTCGGGTCGATCTGCGCCGTGGCCCGCTGGAGTTGCTGCTCAAGGTGCTCGCGGTCGACGGCGCCGTCGAGTATGTCCCGGGCGGCTGGGTCTCGACCGGACGCCCGTGGCACTACGACGCCGAACGCTACGAGCGGATCGCCGCCGCCCGCGTCGCCGAACAGGACGCGATGCTCGCCTACCAGGCGCTCGACAACTGCCGGATGGCCTTCCTGACCCAGCAGCTCGACGATCCGCACGCGGCGCCGTGTGGCCGCTGCGACGCCTGCGCCGGGGCGTGGTATCCGAGTGAGGTAGCTGTCGCGACTGCCCGGACGGCGTCCGAATCGCTCGACCGGGTCGGTGTCCCGCTTCCCCCGCGAGCCTTGTGGCCGACCGGGCTCGACCGGTTGGGCGTCCGGTCCGACGGCAAGCCGGTCAGCGGCAAGATCCCGCCCGCGGAGCTGGCCGAGCCCGGACGGGTGGTCGCCCGGCTGACCGACCTGGGCTGGGGCGGACCGCTGCGCGAGCTGTTCGCGACCGACGCCGACGGCCGTCCGGTGGACGCCGAGGTACCGGCCGAGCTGGGACGGGCCTGCCTACGTGTGCTGAAGGACTGGGACTGGGCCCAACGCCCGGTCGCCGTGACCTGGCTGCCGAGCATCGGCCGGCCCCGCCTGGTGGAGTCGCTGGCCACCGGCATCGCCGCCGCCGGACGCCTCACGCTGCTCGGCCCCCTGGCCCTCAATCCGGATGCCGGCGCCGGTCAAGGTGCGAGCAACAGTGCGTACCGCGTCCGCGACCTGTGGGAACGGTTCGCGGTGCCGGACGAGCTCGGCCGCCGGCTGAACGATCTGCCCGGACCCGTGCTGCTGATCGACGACCTGGCCGACTCCCGCTGGAGTCTCACGGTCGCCGCCCGACTGCTGCGCCGAGCCGGAGCCCCTGCCGTTCTGCCGTTCGCACTGGCACTGACCGGCTGACGCCCAGGAATTCTTCGAATCTCTCGCGTCCGGTTGTATTTTCTGCGCGATACCTCTATCTTCTACAGAGGCCAGACACCGCAACCAAGAAGGGAGGCCGGAATATTGATGACAGAACAGACCCTGTGGATCGACGGCACCGTTGTGCCCCGTTCCGGCCCCGTGGGCGGTTCCGCGCTGCTCGCCGACTGAGTCGGTAGACAGAGCTGGCCCACTTGGGCCGAAACAGGTCCCGCCGGCTGCCGATCACGCCGTGACGAACGGATATTCGTGCTGTCCGCGCGCCAAATCCACACAAATGGACGCCATTTGGCCGTCCCTTTGCGAGCTCGCGACATTCTCGCGCACCCGCTATTTGAGTCTGCCATTTCTCAAGATTTCGAAAGCACCATGTCTACTCATCAGAAGATCCATCACACACAGTCCAATCTGTCCGAACTGCCCCGTCTGCGCCTGCTCGACCGGCTCGCGCTACACGGCGGTCTCGCACTCATCGAGTGGGCTCACCGGACCCGACCCATGACCGAGCCGATGAAGAACCGCCGGCCCGACCTCAGCCGACACCTGGACACCCAGGTATCGCATCGCGAGTTGACCGAGGCTCGTCATCGGCTGAACGCCCTCGGCTGACTCAGCAGCACGGCTGCTCGATCAGGCCCTCCCTAACTAGTTCTGCCCTCCCGCATGCGGGAGGGCAGAACTAGTTAGGGAGGGTTTCGTCCGCGAGCACGACCGAAGTCAGCCGAACTCTCGGACGGCAGCGGCGAAGGTGCCCGCGGCCCGGGTCCACACCGGGGTACCGGTGAACAGCCCAGGCAGGATCGGCACCAGGCCGGCGGAGAAGTCCTCGCTCGCCTGAATCGGCAACAACGACGGCAGGTTGTCGATCACGATCGCATCGAGCGGCACCGGGTCGTCCCAGATCCGCCGAACCGGCTCCGACCAGGTCGTATGCCGGTTGCTGACCGGCAACAGGTTCAACGCCGAAGGGACGTCCGCAGTCACGTCGGCGAGCACCCGCAGTCGGCGGCCGGCGCGCGTCCGGTCCGCCTCGGTGAGGAACGGCGGCATCGGCACACTCGCATGGACACAATGCACCAGCAGATCGTGGGCGACCAGGGCGTCCGAATCGAGGTCAGCGGTGTCGTCCCGGTCCCAGCGCGAGGGCACCACACCCGCCAGGCACAGCGCGTCGGTCGCACCGCGTCCGGCCCGGCCGAAGGCTCCGGTCACCACAGCGGCAGCGCCCGACAACGAGTCCTCGGCCTCTTCCAGCCGGCCGGCCAACTGGTCAAGGGTCATCGGCTCCAGCGGCGCAGCCAAGGCCCCGCAGAGTTGCAGCGCGCCGAGCGAGGCGCCGACGAAGCCCGCCCAGTAGCCGAACGCCACCACGCGTCCACCGCGTTCGTCGACCAGGTACTCCAGATCGAGCAGTTCTCCGCCGCCCGCGACGAACCTCCGCAGCAACTCGGACGCCCCCTGCTGACCCTTGTAGGCATGCCCGAAGTAGACGTGGCGCTGGCTCAGCGCGCCGGGTGACTCGGGCAGTTCCTTGATGCCAACGACCACCACATCCGTCCCGGCATCACGCCACGACCCGGCCGGCACCACCGGGAGCCCCGCATCAGCGTACTGGGCGTCACCGAAGACACGGGCGGTCGAGGACTCGACCAGCACCTCGATGCCCGCCGCGCGCAGCGTCGCGGCGCCTGCCGGCGTGATCGGCGTGCGCCGCTCGCTGGGCCGCTCCTCCGCACGAAGAATGATGGTCGGTGCCGACGCCGGGCTCGCTGTCATAACCGCAGGCTATCGCCCGGCCCAGCCGGGAGTGCCCAGCCGGCGCCCCGCCGGGTCGGGCGGCCGCCGGTGCACCGTCATCCAGTTTTCAGGCGTCGATCCGCTCCGCGTCCAGCGCGTAGGCGCCGGCGACGATGAACTCCTTGCGCGGCGCGACCTCGTTGCCCATCAGTTTCTCGAAGGTGGCCATCGCGTTCTCCAGCGATTCGCCCTCTTCCACGGTGATCCGGCGCAGCGTACGATGCCGCGGGTCCATCGTGGTCTCCTTGAGCTGGTCGGCGTCCATCTCGCCCAGTCCTTTGTAGCGCTGCGGTTCCTTGAAGTTGACGCCGCGTTTGGTGAGTTCGGCGAGCTTCCGCTGGTACTCGGCCTCGTTGTAGGTGTAGACGTACCGGTCCTGGCCGCGCCGCGGGTTGCTCAGTTCGAACCGGTGCAGCGGCGGGACGGCGGTGTACACCCGGCCGGCCTCGATCATCGGCCGCATGTACTTGAAGAACAAGGTGGTCAGCAAGGTGCGGATATGGGCGCCGTCGGAGTCCGCGTCGGCCATGAAGATCACCTTGCCGTAGCGGGCCTGCTCGAGTTCGAAGCCGCGGCCGGAACCGGCTCCGACCACCTGGATGATCGAGGCGCATTCGGCGTTCTTCAGCATGTCGCCGACGCTGGCCCGCTGCACGTTGAGAATCTTGCCGCGGATCGGCAGCAGCGCCTGGAACTCCGAGTTCCTGGCCAGCTTGGCCGTCCCCATCGCCGAATCGCCCTCGACGATGAACAGCTCGGTGCGATCTCCGTCGGTGCTGCGGCAGTCGGCCAGCTTGGACGGCAACGTGCTCGACTCGAGGGCGTTCTTGCGCCGCTGGTTCTCTTTGTGCGCGCGAGCCGCGACCCGGGTGCGGGACGCCGAGACCACCTTCTCCATCACGGCCCGGGCCTGGCTACGCTGCGCTGCCCGGCTCGAGGTGAGGAAGTCGGTCAGCTCGGACTCGACGATCCGCGCGGCCAGCCGGGTCACCGGGGGCGTGCCGAGCACCTCTTTGGTCTGGCCCTCGAACTGCGGTTCGGCGAGCCGAACCGTCACCACCGAGGTCAGTCCTTCGAGAATGTCGTCCTTGACCACCTCTTCGCCCGATTTGAGCAACCGGGTGCCTTCCAGTGCCCTGCCGAAGGCCCGCACCATGCCGCGCTCGAAGCCGCTGACATGGGTGCCGCCCTTGGGGGTGGCGATGATGTTGACGAACGACTGGACGTGTGAGTCGTAGCCGCTGCCCCAGCGCAACGCGATGTCGACCTCCAGCGTCCGGTCGACGTCGGTCGGTGTCATCGCGCCGTCGTCGTCGAGCATCGGCACCGTCTCGGTGAAGGAATCGGTGCCCTGCAGCCGGAGGACCTCGGTGACCGGGGCGTCGGTGGCCAGGAATTCGCAGAACTCGGAGATCCCGCCGTCGTGCTTGAACACCTCTGTGGTCGGCTCGTCGCCGCGGGCATCGGTGACCACCAGCTCCAGGCCGGGCACCAGGAAGCTGGTCTGCCGGGCCCGGGCCACCAGATTGGGCAGGGAGAGCTGAGCGTCAGGCAGGAAGATCTGCCGATCGGGCCAATATCGCACCCGGGTTCCGGTGCGTCCGCGCGCTGCCCGGCGCACTTTGGCGAGCTGGGCGCCCGGCGTGAACGCCGCGTCGGGACCGGCTCCGTCGAAAGTCCCCGGCACACCACGGCGGAACGACATCGCCCAGGTCGCCCCGTTGCGATCGACCTCGACGTCGAGTCGGGACGCCAGCGCGTTCACCACCGAGGCCCCGACGCCGTGCAGGCCGCCGGTGGCGTTGTACGACCCAGCCCCGAACTTCCCGCCCGCGTGCAGCTTGGTGAAGACCACCTCGACGCCGGACAGACCCGTCCGCGGCTCGATGTCGACCGGAATGCCGCGGGCGACGTCGGCGACCGCGATGCTGCCATCGGCACCGAGTTCGACCCGGATCGATTCTCCGTACCCGGCCAGCGCCTCGTCGACCGCGTTGTCGATGATCTCCCACAGGCAGTGCATCAGCCCGCGGGTGTCCGTCGATCCGATGTACATGGCCGGTCGCTTGCGGACGGCCTCAAGTCCCTCGAGGACCAGCAGGTGGCGGGCTTCGTAGTCCCGCCCCTCAGCCGCCGGCTTGCCTTTGATCGTCACGCGATGAGGCTAACCGACGGCACCGACACCATCGCGGACCCGCCGCGCGGCGCGCCCCTCCTGGCCTGGGTTGCCCTGCGGGGGTAGTCTCGCGCCACGGAACAAACGGACCGGCCTAGAGGTTGATACTGGTAGACTCAACTCGGTGACAGAAGGGAATGCGGATGAGCACGATGGCGCTTGAGGAGCTGACCGCAGCAGACCGCTGCGATCGATGTGGTGCGCAGGCCTACCTGCGGGTGACCCTGCACGCCGGCGAACTCCTCTTCTGTGCCCACCACGCCAAGGCACATGCCGATCGGCTGAAGCAGGTGGCACTCACCATTCAGGACGAGACCAACAAACTGAACTGACACCCCCGACGACCATGGAACGCCCCGGACGCTGTCCGGGGCGTTCGTCGTTGTCCGGGTTTCACTGCCGTCTGGTTCGGGCCGCCCTGAGCCGGTTCGTCGTGCGCAACCTCACCTGGCGGACGGATTGAGGGTGCCGCTGATGTTGGAGATCCGCCCCTGCTCGTCGAACAGGACACTGAGGGTGTCCGGCCCGATTTGCACCTTCAGCTGCCGCTCGTCGCCGGTCACCCGCAACCCGTGGACGGCGGCGTAGGTCAATACCTGGGCGCGCGGATTGCCCGGTTGCAGATCGACGGCGGCCATGATCCGCCGCGGGAACGTGACCCCCTGGGCCGCCGGACGCGGCACCGCCGGGTCGACGATGCCGAAATAGGCGATGCCCGCTCCGTAGTCCGCGGAGTAGAAGGCGGTGGCACCGGCAAGCGGCGCGGCGAGCAACGCCACGCTGGCGCCCGCACCCAGTCCGGTGTCGAGGACGCCGTCCAGGCTGAACTGTGGTTCGCCGAGCTCCCATAGACCCCAGGGCTGCGCCATCTCGGCGACCCGGCGGACCGGGCCGATGGCCGGCAACGCCGGCGAGAAGCCCTGGTTCGCCCACGCCCACAGCCAGGTTCGCGACTCCTTCGACACCGTCCCCAGCAGCAGCACGCGCAATGGTCGCCCGGCGATCGTCACCACACCCTGCTCGATGTCGGCCTGGTAGGAGCCGTTCAGGTCGACGACCTGTGCCAGCGCGTCCTGCGCCTCGATGGCGACGGCGACGTGGGCCACGACGGCCTCGTTGAAGCGCTGATGGTTGTGATCGGACATGGCGGACACCCTACTGCCCGAGTCGGGCGCCGGTCGCAGCCGCTGGGCAAATCGGCGCACCGGTGCCATCGTGGAGCGGTGACCACGATCACCGCTGAACTGGGCGACATCACCGCCGAACGGGTGGACGCGATCGTCAACGCCGCCAACTCGACGCTGCTCGGCGGTGGTGGCGTGGACGGCGCCATTCACGCCGCGGCCGGGCCACGCCTGCTCGAGGCCTGTCGGCGGCTGCGCCGGACCGATTGGCGCGACGGGCTTCCGGTGGGCGAGGCGGTGGCCACTGAGGCGTTCGACCTGCCGAGCCGCTGGGTGATCCATACGGTCGGGCCGAACGCTCACCGCGGACAGACCGATCCTGCACTGCTGTCATCCTGCTTCACCCGCAGCCTGGAGGTTGCCGCAGGAGTCGGCGCCACCAGCGTCGCCTTCCCGGCGATCAGCGCGGGCGCCTACGGCTGGGACGCGACCGACGTCGCCCGGATCGCGGTTCAGGCGGTGCGGACGCATCCGGCGTCCGGCATTGAGCAGGTCCGCTTCGTGCTCTTCGGCAGCCGACTGCTGGACGCCTTCCGGCGCGCTCTCGAATGAGCCGCGGTTCGATCGGCGGCGGAACCCGCGTCCTGTTGCCTGTCGCGGTGGTTCTGATGCCGGATCGCAACTGGATGCGGAAAACGCCGGTGAGCCGGCGTGATTAGGATGCGATCGTGATGACCAACCCGGGCAGGTATGCGAAGGGCAAAGCGAAGCGCGAGGAGATCCTGATCCGCGCCCTGGAGGTGGTCGGGCGGGCCGGACCGCGGACCGCGTACCTGACCGACATCGCCGAAGCGGTCGGGCTCACGCCGGCCGGACTGCTGCACTACTTCGACAGCAAAGAGGAGTTGTTCACCGAGATCCTGCGCAAGCGCGATGAGGTCGACATCGCCCAGTACTGGCCGCAGACCGCTGAGGCCGCTGACCTCACCCAGTTGCGCAAGGGCTACGTCGACGCGATCAGCCACAACGCCCAGGTGCCCGGTCTGGTTCAGCTGTTCACCCGGATGTGTGCCGATGCGCCCGACCCCGCCCATCCGGCGCATCGGCTCTTTCGCGAGCGCGGCGAGAAGCTCCGCGCCTACTTCGGCTCAGGTATCCGCAAGCTGCAGGCGTCGGGCGATCTCGACGACCGCATCGACCCCGAGATGATGTCCCGGATCCTGCAGGCGGTCTCCGACGGCCTACAACTGCAGTGGATGATCGAGCCCGACGTCGACATGGCGGCCGGCGTGGACGCCCTGTTCGCGCTGCTCACCCCGCCCTCGGACGCCACCGACGAGTCAGCAGGCGCCTGATCGTCGCTGCCAGGTCGTGTCGAGACCTAGCCCGCCGAGGATCGCTACCGGTCAGTCGAGGTAGTCGCGCAGCACCTGAGAGCGCGACGGGTGCCGCAACTTGCTCATCGTCTTGGACTCGATCTGCCGGATCCGCTCGCGGGTGACGCCGTACACCTTGCCGATCTCGTCCAGCGTCTTGGGTTGGCCGTCGGTCAGCCCGAAGCGCATCGAGACCACGCCGGCTTCACGCTCACTCAAGGTGTCCAGCACGTCGTGCAGTTGCTCCTGCAGCAGGGTGAAGTTGACCGCCTCGGCCGGAACCACCGCCTCGGAGTCCTCGATCAGGTCACCGAACTCGGAGTCGCCGTCCTCGCCCAGCGGGGTGTGCAGCGAGATCGGCTCGCGGCCGTACTTCTGCACCTCGACGACCTTCTCCGGGGTCATGTCGAGTTCCTTGGCCAGCTCTTCCGGGGTGGGCTCGCGGCCGAGATCCTGCAGCATCTGGCGCTGCACCCGGGCCAGCTTGTTGATCACCTCGACCATGTGCACCGGGATCCGGATGGTGCGGGCCTGGTCGGCCATTGCCCGGGTGATCGCCTGCTTGATCCACCAGGTCGCATAGGTGGAGAACTTGTAGCCCTTGGTGTAGTCGAACTTCTCGACCGCGCGGATCAGGCCGAGGTTGCCCTCCTGGATCAGGTCGAGGAAGAGCATCCCGCGACCCGTGTAGCGCTTGGCCAGCGAGACCACGAGTCGCAGGTTCGCTTCGAGCAGGTGGTTCTTGGCGCGCCGGCCGTCCACCGAGATCCACTCGTAGTCGTCGACATCGGACGCCGCGATCGAGCGGCCCGTGTTTATCGACTCCTCGGCGAACAGCCCGGCCTCGATCCGCTTGGCGAGGGTGACTTCCTGCTCGGCGTTCAGCAGCGCGACCTTGCCGATCTGCTTGAGGTAGTCCTTGACCGGGTCCGCCGTAGCTCCGGCGACCAGCACCTGCTGCTCCGGCTCGTCGGCGTCGTCGGCATCGGAGACGATGAAGCCCTCGTCCTCGCTGAGCTCCTTCTCGGTGACGGCCTCCTTGGCCTCCTCGAAGGTCGAGTCATCGACATCGTCCAGAGAGCGGCGTTTGCCGCCGACCGTCAGCACGACGTCGTCGCCCTCGCGGGCGAACTTCACGTCGACCGCCTCGGGGGCAGCCAGCACGTCTTCGACGGTCGGGGTTGCGGCGTCCGCAGGACCGGCCTTGGTGGTAGCCGCCTTGGGCCGCCGTGTGCGGCCGGTCGTTGCCGGCGCCTTCGCGGTGGTCGCGGCGCGGCGTCTGGTGGGCGCCGCCGCCTCGGCCGGTTGAGCTTCGGACCTGGCTGCGGCAGTGGAGCGTGGTGACACAAGTAGCCTTTCGGATTCTTGGTTTTGGGCACACGACAACCGGGGGTTGTCAATGGCCGGCGCCTGAGCCATTCTGGCACGCCACCTGGGACAATCCAAACCGGGTCAGCCTCACCGGTGCGAAGTCGTGTCCTAGTCGTAACCTGGGGCCGGCACGAGACCCACCCCACTAGGGTTGTCGCCATGTCCCAGCCGCCGCGCCCGACGGCGCGCCCCGCCGCCCGCAGTCACCACGGCGACGAATTCGTCGACGACTTCGCCTGGATGAGCGACAAGCACGCACCGGAGTTCCTCGACCACCTCGCCGCGGAGAACGCCTACACCGTCGAGCGAACCGCCCACCTGGAGGACCTGCGCGCCGACCTCTACGACGACATTCTGGCCCGCACCCGGCAGACCGACCTGACCGTCCCCGACTTCATCCGGCACGGCGACGGCTCCACCTGGTGGTACTACAGCCGCTCCGTGGAAGGTCTGGACTACCCGATCCACTGTCGGCTGCCCGCCGACGACCCGGACCAGATCCCCGACGTGACCGGCGCCCCCGCCGGCGAACAGGTGGTGCTCGACGAGAACCAGTTGGCCGAAGGGCAAAGCTTCTTCGCCCTCGGCATGTGCGATGTCTCCCCGGACGGCACCAGGCTGGCCTGGAGCGAGGACGTCAGCGGCGACGAACGGTACCGGCTCCGAGTCGTCGAGCTGGCCACCCGGGCCGAGTTACCAGCCCCGGACGTCCCGATCGCCGGCGGCGGCTGCTGGTGTGGCAACGACCGGCTTATCTACCTGACCGTCGACGAGGCCTGGCGTCCCGACCGGGTCTGGCTGCACACCCTCGGCACCGGCGCCGACGCCCTGCTCTGGCATGAGCCGGACGAGCGGTTCTGGCTGGGCGTCGACGAATCCCGCGACCGGGCTCGGGTCTTGCTGGCGGCCGAGAGCAAGCAGTCCGGCGAGTACCGGCTGCTGGACGTTGCGGACCCCACCGCCGGGATGCGGCTGGTGGCACCACGCCGGCAGGGTCTGGAGTACGGCGTCGAGGTCGGCACCGACGCCCTCTACATCGTCCACAACGACGGCGCCCCCGAGTTCGCCTTGTCCTGGGCGCCGTTCACGGCGTCCGGCACTGCTGACTGGCGGACGCTGGTGCCGCAGCGTCCGGGCGTCCGGCTGCTCGGCGTGCACGCCTACGCCGACTATCTGGTGCTGACCTCGCGGCGCGACTGCCTGCCGCTGATCGAGGTGCTCACCCGCCGTCCCGACTGCGGGTGGGGCGAGCCCGTCCCGATCGCGTTCGACGAGCCGCTGTACAACGCCGGCGCGATGTCCGCCGACGACCCGGCCACCGACCGGATCCGGCTGGTGCACGAATCGCTGGTCACCCCGCGCCGGCTCGACGAGTACCGGCTGGACGACGGACGCCGCCGGACCCTGAAGCAGACCACCGTCCTGGACCATCCGGTGCACGGCCCGTATGACCCTGCCGCCTACGTGCAGCGCCGGGAGTGGGCGCTCGCACCGGACGGAACCCGGGTGCCGCTCTCGATCGTGCACCGTGCCGATGTGGTGCCCGACGGCACCGCGCCGGCACTGCTCTACGGCTACGGTGCCTACGAGGCGGCGATGCTGCCGTGGTTCTCGATCCCCCGGCTCAGCCTGCTGGACCGCGGCTTCGTCTGGGCCGTCGCGCATGTCCGGGGCGGCGGCGAACTGGGCCGCGCCTGGTACGAGCAGGGCAGGCTGCTCGCCAAACCGGCCACCTTCACCGACTTCGTCGCCTGCGCGCGGCATCTGGTCGAGACCGGCTGGACCAGTGCGGACCGCCTGGTGGCACAGGGCGCTTCGGCGGGTGGCCTGACGGTCGGCGCTGCCGTCAACCTGGCCCCGGACGCCTTCCGCGCCGTGCATGCCGACGTCCCGTTCGTGGACGCGCTGACCACCATCCTCAACCCGGAACTGCCGCTGACGGTGACCGAGTGGGAGGAATGGGGCGACCCGCTGCACGACGCCGAGGTGTACCGGTGCATGAAGTCCTACACGCCGTACGAGAACATCCGGGCGGTGCGCTACCCGGCGGTGCTGGCGACCACGAGCCTGAACGACACCCGGGTCGAGGTCGTCGAGCCCGCGAAATGGGTCGCGCAGCTGCGCCGCACGGTCGCCGCCGACCCCGCCCGTCCGATCCTGTTGCGCACCGAGATGGTCGCCGGGCACGGCGGCGTGTCCGGGCGCTACCAAGCCTGGCGCGACCTGGCCTTCGAGCTCGCCTGGATCATCGATCAGGCGGTGCCCACGCCTCGTTGACCGGTGCCGTCCGGACCGAGCCGAGGCTCGGCACGAGCCACGAGTGCCCATCGGCCACGTCCAGGTAAGACCGTGGTCTTTGTTTCGGGGTCCGGGCTGCGCTCAGGGTTCATTGGGGGCCGTCGCGGGAAACAACGGCGTCCGCGGTGCGTTGTACTGAAGACGGAGCGAAAGGACTCACATGATCTCGACTGCGCACCGGATCCGGAGCACCGACGGAATCGATGGCAAAGACGCCGTAGGCCTGTACCTGGACGGCATCGCCAAGACTGCCCTGCTGACCGCCGAAGAGGAGGTCATCCTCGCCAAGCGGATCGAGGCCGGGCTGTTCGCCAGGGCGTTGCTCAACGGTACCGCGGGCGCCGAGGTGACCCGTCCGAAGGGCGTCAGCACCGACGAACTCGAACAGATCGCCGCCGAGGGCGATCAGGCGTTGCAACGCTTCATCACCGCGAACCTGCGGCTGGTGGTCTCGGTGGCCCGCAAGTACGGACGGGCCCAGATGCCGCTGCTCGACCTGGTCCAGGAGGGCAACACCGGGCTGATCCGCGCGGTGGAGAAGTTCGACTACAGCAAGGGCTTCAAGTTCTCGACCTACGCCACCTGGTGGGTCCGGCAGTCGATCTCCCGGGGCATCGCCCAGCAGGGCCGGATCGTCCGCTTGCCCGTGCACGTCGCGGAGCAGGTCAATCAGGTCTCGGCCGTCCGCCGCACCCTTGAGCGCCGGCACGGACGTGAGCCCGAGTTGATCGAGATCGCCGACGAACTGGGTCTCACCGAGGAGCAGGTGATCGACCTGCTGCGGCTGGCCCGTGATCACGTCAGCCTGGACGCTCCGGTCGAGGAGGACGGCGACACCGCCCTGGGTGACCTGCTGGCCCGCGAGATGTCCCCCGGCCCCGACGAGATGGTGCTGGACGCCGAGGACCGGGCCCGGCTGGACGGCATGCTGTCCGCGCTGGACGAGCGCTCCGCCGATGTCGTCCGGCGCCGCTACGGACTCCTCGACGGACGGCAGGCCAAGCTCGCCGACATCGCCGCGGTCTGGGGCATCACCGCCGAACGCGTCCGCCAGATCGAGCGGCACGCCATCGCCAAGCTGCGCAACGCGCACGACCTCGCCGCCTGAGCTCACCGAACGGAAGCGGCCCGCCCATTCCCCCCGGGCGGGCCGCTTCCTTATGCCCGGCCGGCTCGGCCACCCCACTAGGCCCTGCCTAACTAGTTCTGCCCTCCCGCATGTGGGAGGGCAGAACTAGTTAGGGAGGGCCCAGCGTCGTGTCAGGCGTCCAGGACGCGGATCAAGCCCTCCTGAGCGCAGGACGCCGCGAGGACGCCTGACTGCGTGAAAAGCCGTCCTTGGGAGAAGCCCAGACCGCCGGACGCCGAGGGCGAGGTCTGGTCGTAGAGCAGCCACTCGTCGGCCCGCACCGGACGGTGGAACCACATGGCGTGGTCGATCGAGGCGGCCTGCATCCGCGGGGATAGGAACTCCACCGGGTGGGCCAGCACGCTGACGGACAGCAGCGAGATGTCGGACAGGTAGGCCAACACCATCTGGTGCACCCGCGGGTCGTCCGGCAGCCTCGACTCGGCCCGGATCCACAGCTGCAGCTGCGCGGATCCGGACTCGCCTCTGATCGGCTCGGTCGCGTAGCGCGCCTCCAGCGCCCCCCACTCGGCCTCCCACACCGCCGCCGTTCTCGCCGAGCGCTCCCCCAGCACCTGCGCCGCGGGACGGCACTCCGACGGCGCCGGCACTCCGGGCGGAAACGGATCGGCATGGTCCAGGCCTGGCTCGGGGACGTGGAACGAACAGACCATCGAGAAGATCGGCTTGCCCTCCTGCCGGGCCACCACCCGCCGCTGGGTGAAACTGCGGCCGTCCCGGGTCGGTTCGACGACGTACAGCAGTGGGCTGGCCGGTGAGCCGGGCCGCAGGAAGTAGGCCTTCAGTGAGTGCGCGACCCGATCGAGCGCCACGGTGCGATAGGCGGCGCCGAGGGCCTGGGCGAGCACCTGCCCGCCGAACGACCGCTGCAGCACCGTCTCCGGCTGCGGACCGCGGAACAGGTCGGTGTCGAGCTGTTCGAGGTCGAGCAGTCCCACCAATTCGGCCGCGGTACGCGGCACGTCAGCCCTGCCCGCTGGACGAGTCGTCCTGCTCGGCCAGGAACTGCTCCACCGCCGCGCCGATCTCGTCGGCGGTCGGCACCGAGGCACGTCCCGACTCGGAGAGCTGGTCGTACTGCTCTTCGAGCGCGGCCAGCACGGCGGGGAACTCGGCGTCCTCCTGCACCTCGGCGCTGATGGTGACCAGTTGCTGCTCGGCCTCGGCATCCAGGTCGCCGAGCGGAATGAACAGGCCGGTCGCCTCGTTCATCCGGCGCAGCACAGCGGCAGTGGCCTGCGGGAAGGTGGACTGGGCCAGATAGTGCGGGACGTGCGCGACGAAGCCGAGCCCGGTCAGTCCGGCTTGGCCCGCACGGAACTCGAGCATCGCCGAGAAGCTGCCGGGGATCTGGATCCGGTCGATCCACAACGGGTTACCGGTGGCCAGCTTCGGGTCGGTGGAGTGCGAGGTGACCAGGGTCGGCCGGGTGTGCGGGACCGCCATCGGCACCCCGCTGCCGGTCAGCAGCATCGCCGAGTCGAGCCGTTCGGCGATGCCGAGCACCGCCTGCGCGGCCCGGCGCCACTGGCTGTCGGGCTCCGGGCCGACCAGCAGCAGGAAGGGCCGTCCGGCTGCGTCGGTCACCTTGTGCAAGAGCAGCGAGAAGTCGTTCATCGACACCCAGCTGTTGGTGTCGAAGACCATCTGCGGACGGCGGCTGCGGTAGTCGTGCAGCTGGTCGTGGTCGAACTCGGCCAGCACCTCGTGGTCGCAGTGCTCCAGGATGTGGGCGGCGAGTCCGCGGTTGATCGCGGCCGCGTCCACGTACCCCTCGAACAGGTGGATCAGCACCGGACGGACGCCGTCCAGGCTCGACCAGACCTCGGGGTTGAACGTGTACAGCAACCGGGGATCGATCACCCGGCCACCCTAGCGCGGGCGGCTCGAACCGCCGAGTGACTACGCCGACGGCGTACGCGACGGTGCGTTGCCTCCCCGGCACGGCCGAGTTCCCCGTCCGCCGCTAGGCGCGGGCGAAGGCGACGCGCAGCCGTTCGGCACCCGGACCGGTCAACCCATCCACTCCCGGACGGCGTCCGGTCAGGGCCAGCAGAACGGCGCTGATGGGTCCGCGCGCCAGCGGGCCCACCCCGATCTCCCAGGCGATATCGGACGCCTCGAGGCGAACCTCGCGCACGGGCAGGGCACGGAACACCGCGGCCTTCCGACCACCCGCATAGGACCAGACCCGGGAGGCCGCCTCGCCCGCCGCAACCTGGGGCAGCGGCAACTCCCGGCGCAGCGGGATCGCGATGTCCTGGCTGTGCACCAAGATGTCGATCAGCGTTTCGCGGGGAGTGAGGCCGATGTTGTGCCGACGCGACCCGATCGTGTCGCGCAGCCCCCCGATCAACTCGGCGGGGTCAGCGGATGCCTTGACCCGCGCCGCTTCGCGAATGGTGCGATTGAGGTCACGGACGCCGTGACGCAGCGCCATCCGCAGGCCGTCGACGAGCCCGAGTTGTTGCAGGGTGAGATGCGCCGCCACATCGCGGACCGTCCACCCGTCACACAGCGAGGGCTGGCACCAGTCCTGGTCGGACAGCGTCGCCAGCAGATCGGCGGTGGCGCCACGATGGGTGTCAATGGCTGCCCACACCTGATCGATGTCCATCGTCGCCACCTCACTGATATAGTCCTAGTATCGAATCATAATAGTTCGATACTAGGACTATCTGCAAGGGGTGTCATGACCGAGGAGATCCCCGGCCTGCCGGTGTTGCTGTTCATCGCCCAACGCGCTGTGGAGAGCCGGGTGGTGGCGGCGGTCCAAGCGGCCGGGCATACCGAACTGACCCTCGCGCTGGGCAGGGTGGCCGCGCGCATCGGGCCGGCGGGCACCCGTCTGACCGAACTAGCCGAACAGGCCCAGGTGGCAAAGCAGACCGTGACCGCAGCGGTGGATCGCCTGGAACGGCTCGGCTATGTGGAACGGGTGCCCGACCCGACCGACGCTCGGGCCAGGCTGGTCCGGCTGGCACCGCTCGGCGAACAGGTGGTCGCGATCGCGCGGGTGGAGGAAGCTGCGGTCCTCGCGGAGTGGACGAGACATCTCGGCGCGCGTCGGATGGCTCAGTTGTGCGACATCCTCCGCTCGCTTCGCGAGATCGCCGACCCGTATGGGCCTTGATCGCAAGCCGCGGCAGCAGCCGGAGGGGCGGCAGTCAGCGAGTGAGTGTCGCCGGTGCCGGCGCGCTTGCCATCGCCGTCCGGACGCGTTTGGCCGACACCGGCGCCGCGGTGCCCAGGGTCTGCGCAAAGAGACTGACCCGGAGTTCCTCCAGCAGCCAGCCGATCTCGGCGACGGCGGCCGGGAGCGGCCCGGCCGGGTAGCGGGTGCACAGCGTGGCGTATTCGTCCTCGAGCTCGTCGATCACCTGCGCGCCGGCGCGCTCGCGTCCGGGATTGGAGCGGGCACCGGTCAGCCGCAGTTCGATCCCCTGTAGGTAGCGGGGCAACCGGGACCAGTGCGGCTCGGACGTCGCGGCGATGAAGCCGGGGTGGATCAGGCCGGCGAGTTGCTCGGTGACATCGGTCCGGGTCTCAGTCGGCGCGGACGCCAGCGCCAACTGGACCCGCTGGTAGCGCTGCAGGATGTCACCGGTGGTGGTGACGATGGCCAGCATGCGATCGGCCGTGCCGGAACGCACCCGGTCGCGGAGGGCCGCGAAGGGGGCGCTGTTCCGGATCAGCCAGGGGTCGGTCGGCGGAGGCTGCTGGTTCGATGAGTTCGGCCAGCGGGACGGACCGATCAGCGAACCCGCGGCGGCCAGCCGGGCGTCGGCGAGGAGTGCGGGCACGGACGGGTACGGCGACGCGGCGAGGGCGAATTTGACCGGGTTGCTCAGCCGCGAGACGACCCAGTTCGTCGGGTCGGGACTGGTCAGCACCACCAGTCGGCGCAGTCCGCGCAGGTGTGATCGGACGGCCTCGTCCGGTGTCGCGTACACCGTGACACCGACCGTGTCTCCCCGGTCCGACAAGGCCGGATAGCCGACCACCGCACCCTCGACCTGCTCGGCGATGGTACCGAAGTCCCACTGCTTGGCACCGGCGTGGGTGTGCTCGGCGGCGCCGGCATTGAGTTCCTGCCGCACCTGCGCGCCGAGCTGCTCGGCCAGTGCCGGCAGGTCCTTGCCGGTGGCCACCTGGTCACCGTCACGAGTGACGACGAAGCGGACCCGCAGGTGGCCGGGGACGGCATCGATCCGCCAGGCCTCGTCGGGCACCTGGACACCCGTGAGCATCCGCACCGCACGGCCCAGTCCGATCGGCAGCGGCTCCCCCGCCACCGGATTCTCGGCGAGCCAGGCCAGGGCACGTTTCGCGGTGTCCGGCGCGGGGACCAGCCGGGCACGCCACTGCTTGGGCAGCGCCCGGATCAGTTCGGTGGCCAACTCCTGCCGCAGGCCGGGAATCTGCCAGCCGAAGTCGTCCGCGGCTACCTGGTTCAGCTGGGCCAGCTCGATCTCGACGGTGACGCCGTCCTGGCCGGAGCCGGGGTCGAAGACGTAGCTGACCGGCAGGTCGAGGTCGCCGGTGCTCCAGTGATCGGGGAACTGCTCCGCGTCCACCCGGTCGTCGGTGAGCAGGTCCGCGGGAGCCAGGTCGAGCAGGTGGTCGTCGCGGCGGCGGGCGTCGCGCCACCAGCGGTCGAAGTGGGCGACCGAGACCACGTCGGAGGGGATCCGTGCGTCGTAGAAGGCGTACAGGGTGGCGTCGTCGGCGAGCAGGTCGAGTCGCCGGGTGCGCTCGGCGAGCTGTTCGGCGTCCGATCGGACAGCCTCGTTGCGGGCCCAGAAGTGGTGCCGGGTATGCCATTGGCCCTCAACAAGCGCGGACTGGATGAACAGCCGGCGGGATTCCTCGGGGTCGATCCGGCCGTAGGAGACCGTTCGTCCGGCGACGATCGGGACGCCGAGCAGGGTGACCCGCTCGGTGGCGACCACCTGTCCGGAGCGGGCCGACCAGCGCGGCTCGGAGTAGGTCCGGCTGAGCAGATGGCTGCCCACCTCCTCGACCCAGGCCTCTTCGATCGGCGCGACCGTACGGGCCCAGAGCCGGGTGGTTTCGACCAGTTCGACGGCCATCACCAGCGGCGGGTTGATCCGCGCCGCGGCCGAGCCGGGGCTGATCGCGAACCGGCTGCCGCGAGCGCCCAGGTACTCCCGCGGGCCGCGTCGACGCTTGTCGGCGGGCCTTTTGTCGCCGGGCTTGGCCGTGGTGCGTTCGTCCAGCAGACCGACGTGGGACAGCAGGCCGGACAGCACCGCGAGGTGCACCCGGTCGACGCCGGCCGGTTCCGCGTTGCGGGACATACCCAGGTCGCGGCAGACGGTCTTCAGCTGCTCGTTGAGGTCTTCCCACTCCCGGACCCGCAGGAAGTTCAGATACTCCGCGCGACACATCCGGCGGAAGGCGTTGCCGGAACGCTGCCCTCGGGCGGTGCGCAGGTAACGCCACAACCGCAGCAGCGCGGCGATGTCGGACGGGTCGCGCGGCGCGTCCTTGCCTTCTTCCGGCGACTCGCTGAAGAACCGTCGGTGCAACTGGTCGGCCTGTTCCTGCTTGTCAGCGGGTCGTTCCCGGACATCGGGCACGGTCAGCCCGGCCACCACCGCCTGGGCTTCGCGCAGGCAACCCTGGCGTTCTGCCTCGACCAGCATCCGGCCCAGCCGCGGGTCGACCGGCAGCCGAGCCAGCTGATGCCCGATCGGGGTCAGCCGGACGCGGTCGTTACGTCCGCCTCGCCGTCGCCTGCCGCTGGTCGGGCTTGTCGAGACCCCGCCGCCACCGCTGGTCGAGCCTGTCGAGACCCCTCGATCCGCAGCACCGGGTTTCGACAAGCTCAACCCTCGATCAGTCGAGGCCCCGCCACCGTTGGTCGAGCTTGTCGAGACCCCTCGGTCCGCCGAGTCGGGTTTCGACAAGCTCAACCCACGTGACTCGGCCCGGTCGGACTCGATCGCGCCCAGCTCGGTGAGCAGCCGCAAGCCATCGCCGATCTGGGCGGCGTCCGGAGGTTCGACGAACGGGAACCGCGCGATGTCGCCGAGCCGGGCCTGGGCCATCTGCAGGATCACCGAGGCCAGGTTGGTGCGCAGGATCTCGGGTTCGGTGAACTCGGGACGGGCGGTGAAGTCTTCTTCGTCGTAGAGCCTGATGCAGACGCCGGGCGCGACCCGGCCGCAGCGTCCGGCCCGCTGGTTGGCGGAGGCCTGCGAGATGGGCTCGATCGGCAGTCGTTGCACCTTGGTGCGGGCCGACCAGCGGGAAATCCGGGCGAAGCCGGGATCGATCACCGAGCGGATGCCGGGCACGGTCAGCGACGTCTCGGCGACGTTGGTGGCCAGCACGACCCGCAGGCTGGTGTGCCGGGCGAACACCCGGTGCTGTTCGTGCGCGGACAGCCGGGCGAACAGCGGCAGGATCTCCACCTCACGGCGGGTCAGCTGCGGCCAGTCCAGGCCGGCGATGGCGTCCGCGGCGTCCCTGATCTCGCGCTCGCCCGAGCAGAACACCAGGATGTCGCCGTCCGGGCCGTCCAGCATCAGTTCGGTGACGGCGTCGCAGATGCCGTCGATCAGGTCGCGGTCGGTGCCGGATTCGATCACCGGACGCCAGCGCACCTCGACCGGGTAGGTGCGGCCGGAGACCTCGATGATCGGCGCGTCGCCGAAGTGTTCGCTGAACCGGGCGGTGTCGATGGTGGCTGAGGTGACGATCACCTTGAGGTCCGGACGCCGCAGCAGCAGTTGTTTCAGGTAGCCGAGCAGGAAGTCGATGTTCAGGCTGCGCTCGTGGGCCTCGTCGATGATCAGGGTGTCGTAGCGGCGCAGGTCGCGGTCGTGGCCGATCTCGGCGAGCAGGATGCCGTCGGTCATCACCTTGACCTTGGTCTGACGGCTGGTCTTGGCAGTGAACCGGACCTGGTAGCCGACCACCTCGCCCAGCGGCGTCCCGATCTCTTCGGCGATCCGTTCGGCCAGGCTGCGGGCGGCGATCCGGCGCGGCTGGGTGTGGCCGATGCGTTCGCGTCCGGCGGCCAGGCAGAGTTTGGGCAGCTGGGTCGTCTTGCCCGAGCCGGTCTCGCCGGCCACGATCACCACCTGGTTGTCGCGGATGGCGGCGACGATGTCGCCGGCCCAGGCAGCGATCGGCAGCACGGCGTCGACCGCCAGCTTCAACTGCTCCCCAGACACGATCGTCCAGCGTATACGGAGGTCGCTCTGCGACCGGAGTTGAGGAGCGCAGCGACGATATACGGAGGTCGCTCTGCGACCGGAGTTGAGGAGCGGGGACGAGAGACCCAACTGTCCCCTGGTGACCAAGAGAACCGTCCCCAGTGACCAAAAGAACCGTCCCCAGTGACCAAAAGAACCGTCCCCGGTGACCGGGAGAACCGTCCCCGCGTACCGCGGATCGGCCGGAGGGGAACCTATTTGACCAGCACCACCGGGCAGCCGGCGTGGGTCATCACACCTCGGGCGACACTGCCGACGGTGTAGGTCGGGAAGCGGACATCGGTGCCCAGCGCCAGCACCGACACGGTCTCGCTGAAGGCGGCGAGCTCGTCCACCGGGGAGCCGTAGCGCACCTCGGTGTGGATCGGCGGCGCGGACGGGTGGCGGGCGACCACCTCGGCGACCAGGGCGGCCTGCTGGGTGACGGTCTGCGCCATCGCGGTGTCGATCTGTTCCTGGCTGACGCTGGAGCGAAAGATCCGGCTCTGCGGCGCCTTGCAGACCGTGACCACGCTCACCGGTTGGCCGGCGAACAACGGATTGCCGAGCACCCAGTCCAGTGCGCTCACCCCGGCTCCGCCGGCTTCCAGTGCGACACCCACCGGCCCCTGCGGGTAGTCGGCGGCGTCCGCCACGACGGCGAGCGGGCAGCGCACCGAGGCGGCCAACCCGACCGAGGTGGAACCCGAGAACTGGCGGCTGTGGCTGGTGTTGGCGCGGCGTCCGACGACCACCATCGAGCAGTTCTGGCTGAGCTGGGTGAGCACCCCGACCGGCGACCCGACGGCCACCTTGACCCGGATCCGTTTCTTGGCAACGCCGAGTGCATTGGCCATCAACGCCGCCTCGGCGAGCAGCCGGCGGGCGGTCGCCTGCACGTCGCCGGCGTCGAAGACCAGACCCCAGGGGCTGTTCACCACGGTGTCGTCGGCAACGTAGACCAGTTGCAGCATGGTCTTGCTGGCGGCCGCCACCCGGGCCGCGTACTCCAGCGCCCGGACGGCGTCGTCGGACGCGTCGTAGCCGACCAGGATCGGCGGCGGACCGGTGTACGGCTTCGGCATCGGACGTCCTCAGATCGCGGCGATCGAGCGCCCGGCGTAGTGGTCGGGCAGGATGCCGATCACGATCGGACGGTCGCCCGGCGGCCAGGGAAAGGGCATCTGCTCGGGAAGGGTCTGCACCGGCGCACCCGACATGCCGTGCACCAGCACGCTCCACCCGGTCGAGGTCTCCGGGTCGAGGTCGTCGACCTGGAAGGACACCTCCACCGGACGGACGAGCTGCGCCAGCGGCGAGCCCGCAGCCGTCCGAAAGACGATCAGGTCGTCCACCAAGCCGTAGCTGACGGGCAGGATCTGCACTCCGGAGGCCGAGTTCCAGCCGACCCGACCGAAGGTGCGGGTTGCGAGCAACAACCGGCATTCCCCCGCGTCCAGAGTGGTCAGGTGCCCGTACTGCGCCATAGGGCGACCCTACTGCCTCAGGACTGCCCGCCCAGCCGCCAGTCCCGCACCTCGGGCATGTCGTCCAGATGCTCGACGATGTGGCTCTGGTGCCGGGCCAGCTGCCCTTCACAGAACCGCATCAGATCGCCGGATCCCCGCCGGGTCACCTTCATGTTGTTCAGCACATCCATCACCAGGTGGTACCGCGAGGCCCGGTTGCGCACCACCATGTCGAACGGTGTGGTGGTGGTGCCCTGCTCGATGAACCCGCGGACCCGGAAGCGGTCGGCGTCCGGACGCCCGTGCACCAGTTGATGGATCGCGCCGGGGTACCCGTGGAAAGCGAAGATCACATCCCGGTTGTCGGTGAACAACTCGTTGAAGTACAACTCGCTCATCCCGTGCGGGTGATCCTTGGGCCGCTTCAGGCACATCAGGTCGACCACGTTCACCACCCGCAGCCTGATGTCCGGCAGCGACGCCTTGATCAACTCGGCGGCGGCGACCGTTTCCAGCGTCATGATGTCGCCGGCGCAGGCCAGCACCACGTCGGGCTCAGCCGCGTCCTCCTCGGTGCCGGCCCACTCCCAGATCGAGGCGCCCCGGGTGCAATGCTCGACCGCCTCGTCCATGGTCAGCCACTGCGGTTGCGGCTGCTTGTCCTGAACGATCAGGTTGACGTAGTTGACGCTGCGGAAGCAGTGGTCGGCGACGCTGAGCAGGCAGTTGGCGTCCGGCGGCAGGTAGATCCGGGAGTGCTCGGAGCCGCCGTTGAGCACCACCTGGATCAGGCCGGGACCCTGGTGGCTGAACCCGTTGTGGTCGTTGCGCCAGGCGGTCGAGCTGAGCAGGATGTTCAGGCTCGGCACATCGGCCCGCCAGGGCAGATTGGCGGCCTCCTGCAGCCACTTGCCGTGCTGGATGGTCTGGCTGGCCGACACCATCGCGAACGCCTCGTAGGTGGCGAACAGCCCGTGCCGTCCGGTCAGGTTGTAGGCCTCCAGCCAGCCGTGGCAGTTGTGCTCGCTGAGCACCTCCATCACCCGGCCGTCCGGGCTCAGCTTGCTGTCGGTGTCGTCCACCTCTTCCATCCAGGCCCGGTCGGACGCCTCGAACACCGCGCCGAGCCGGTTCGAGTTGGTCTCGTCGGGGCAGAACAGGCGGAAGTTGTCCGGGTTGCGGCGGTACGCCTCGCGCATGAACTCGCCCAGCTTGCGGGTCGACTCCACCTTGTCGGCGGCCCGCTGCTCCACCGGGACGGCGAGGTCGCGGAAGTCGGGCAGGTCGAGCGGCTCGGCGAGCAGGCCGCCGTTGGCGTACGGCGTCCCGGACATCGACTTGGGCTTGTCGGGGTTGGCGCTGCGGACCAGCTCGACCGGCCGTCCGGCCTCGTCGAAGAGTTCCTCGGGACGGTAGGAGCGCATCCACTCCTCGAGCTGCCGAAGATGGTCCGGGTCGGTCTTCACCCCGGACAGCGGCACCTGATGGGCCCGCCAGGTGCCCTCGACCAACTGGCCGTCGACGATGTGCGGACCCGTCCAGCCCTTCGGAGTGCGGAGCACGATCATCGGCCACCGAGGACGTCCCGGCTCGGCCTCACCGGCGCGGGCCTTGCGCTGGATCTCCTTGATGGACGCGTACGCGCGGCCGAGCGCCTCGGCGAACCGGTGGTGGATGCCGGGCTGGTCGTCGCCCTCGACCTCGAGCACCTCGTAGCCGTGACCCTCGAGCAGGCTGCGCACCTCGGCGCGCGGCTTGCGGGACAGCACCGTCGGCGCGGCGATCTTGCCGCCGTTGAGGTGCAGCACCGGCAGCACCGCACCGTCGTGGGCCGGGTTGACGAACGAGATGCCCTTCCACGAGCCCTCCAGCGGCCCGGTCTCGGCCTCGCCGTCGCCGACCACCGCGATGGTCAGCAGGTCAGGGTTGTCCAGCACCGAGCCGAAGGCGTGGATCAGCGCGTAGCCGAGTTCGCCACCCTCATGGATCGACCCCGGCGTGGTGACCGACACGTGGCTGGGGATGCCGCCCGGCGCGGAGAACTGGCGGAAGAACCTCAGCAGGCCGGCGGCGTCCTGGGTGATCTGCGGGAAGGCGTCGGTGTAGGTGCCCTCCAGGTAGGACGCGCCGACCAGGGCGGGGCCGCCGTGACCCGGTCCGGTGATGTAGAGGCAGTCCTGCCCGGTGTGCCGGATCAGCCGCGAGACGTGGGCATAGACGAAGGCGAGGCCCGGGCTGGTGCCCCAATGGCCGAGCAGCCGCGGCTTGATGTGCTCGGGCGCCAGTGGTTCGCGCAGCAGCGGGTTGGCCATCAGGTAGATCTGGCCGACGGTCAGGTAGTTGTTGGCGCGCCACCACGCGTCCAGGCCGGCGAGTTCGGATTCGGTCAGTTCGGGGAGCGTTGCTGACATGCATTCCACGCTAGCCACCCTCGGCGAACCACAGCTGGAGTTTGCCAGAAGTTCACCCTTCGCCGCCCTGGTCGGTCGAGCTTGCCGAGACCGCTCGGAAGGATCTCGACAGGCTCGATCAGCGGGGCACTAAGCCCAGATCCACCGATCTGCGGCTACTGCGCGACCCCCAGCTGGGCGCCCTGGCTGCGCCGGGCACGCTCGCCGTACGACCCGGTACGCCTTCGCGCACTCGGCTTGCCGTTGCACCCAGCTCGCGCCGCTCGCTACGCCACCCATCGGTGGATCTCGGCTAAGCCTCCGAGGAGAAGGTGGTCCGGCCGCGCAGCTTGGACGCCAGGTGCTCGTCGATCTCGTCGGCGACCACCGACACCGCCCGCAGCGCCTGGTGCAGGTGGGCCGGGACGAACGGCTGGGCGAAGATCGACAGCGAGACGAAGACGCGGTCCTTGATCAGCATGAACCGGACGAACCGGGCCTCGGTGTTCAGGTCGCTGAGCACTTCCATCGCCCGGCTCCGGCCGTCCACGTCGTGGACGACGGCCGAGAACACCAGGACTTCCTGGGCATCGGAGGTGGCCCGGACGAACACCATGGTCGAGCCCACCCGCAGCGCGAAGTCGCCGTCGGCGTCCTGCAGCGGCTGATGGCCGAGCAGGTCGACCAGCTCGGTCTCGATCAGCCGGTCGAGTTCGGCCTTGCCGCCGACCAGCCGGGCGGCCAGATCGTCGGCGTCGAAGCTGGTGGTGGGCGCCTCCCGGGCCCCCGGCGGAGTGAGGATCTCGGCCAGCTGATCGGGCGCCAGGAAGGCCGGATGCGGCACCCCGTAGACCTCGCGGAGCACCTGGGACGCCTGCTCGGCGAGCTCGGCCGCTCGTTCCTGGCTGCCGGTGCGCCAGAAGTTCGCCGTCGGGTAGCCGTCGTCGACGTTCGGCGGCTGCCAGCCGAAGGCGTCCAGCGCCTCCAACTGGGAGGTGGTCAGCTGGAACTCCTCGCTCAATGCCGCATTGCCGGCCGCCTCGGTGACCAGGTCGTCGTTGGACAGGCAGCGGAACAGCACGAACGGGGCGGTGCCCTCCTGCTCGGTGGCCAGCGAACCGATCCGCAGCGACGAGCCGGGGTCCATGTGCGAGATCACCTCGCCGAGGCGTCCGGCGAACTCCGACCAGGCCTCGTCGGTGCTGCGCTCGAGGTCGAAGTTGTACACCTCGCTGGCGTTGTTCGGATCGTCCACGCGTCCAACCTAGTGGACGCCCGGCCCTTGGGAACCGGTGCGCCCGATGGGACGGCGTCCGGCGCCGCGTCCGGCGGTGGTCACCCGCCGAGCAGGGTCGCGAGCAGGGTGATCGTCGGCACCGAGATCACCGTGGACACGAAGATCGAATCGCGGGCCAGCAACTCCCCCACCTCGTAGCGGGAGGCGATCACGTAGATGTTCTGCGCGGCCGGCAGTGCGGCGATAACGGTGACCGCGAGGAGCTCGGCGGGTGCCAGACCGAAGCCGACTCCCAGCGCCCAGGCCAGCAGGGGCTGCAGGACGATCTTGGCCGCCACGATGACGCCGACCTCGCGCAGCTGCGGACCTCGCCGCGGCAACGGGTCGAGTCGCAGCGAGATGCCGAAGGCGAGCAGCATCGCCGGCACCGCGACGCCCCCGACCAGGTGGACCGGAGCCATCAGCAGTTCGGGAATCCGCACGCCGGCCAGGTTGAGCGCCACCGCGAGCAGGACGGCGACGGTGATCGGGTTGCGCAGCGGCAGCGTCGGATAGCTGTGCCAGGACAGCGGCCGTCCCGCCCGCCGGGCCGCCAGGGTGTCCAGGATCGCCAGCGCGGACGGCTGCATCAGGCCGATCTGGACCAGCATGATCGGCGCCATCCAGGTCATGTCGCCCATGATCGCGGCCGCGATCGGCAGGCCCAGGTTGCCGGCGTTGGTGTAGCAGGCGCCGAGGGTGGCGATCACCGTGCGGGCGTTCGGCGGCCCGATCAGCGTCCGCGCGGCGACCAGGTAGCAACCCGCGGTAATCGCGATCGCCAGGATCGACACCACCAGGGTGCGCGAGAACAGATGGGCCAGGTCGGCGTCCACGACCAGCGAGAACAGCAGCGCCGGGGACGCCACCAGGAAGGCGAGCCGGCTCAGCACCGTGCGCTGCAGCTCGCCGAGCACTCGAAAGTGCGCCAGCAGCACCCCGGCTGCCACGATCGCCCCGATCGTGAAGAAGCCGGTCAGCGCACCCTGCACGCCGACGACCGTAGCGCCGCGGCCGGGGTCCGCCGGACGCAGTGCGGCATTCGGTCAGCCCCCGCGTAGCATGTCGGCCGATGTCGCAGCGCAATCACCTGATCGACCTGGCCCGGGCATTGTCGGTGCTGGTGGTGGTCACCTTCCACTGCCTGCTCTACCGGATCGTGGTGGTCGACGGCATGCCACAGGTGGTGCCCTGGGCGCCGCAACCGCACGCGGCCTGGTGGACGGCCAGCTGGTTCGTGATGATCATTCCGCTGTTCTTCATCGCCGGCGGGTTCGCGCATGCCCTGGTGATCGACCGGATGCGCGCCGAGGGCCGCGGCTATTCCTACTATCTGGCCGCCCGGGCGCGCCGGCTGGTCGGCCCGCTGCTGCTCTTCGCGGGCTTCGCCACGGTGCTGAGCACCGCCGGCGCCTGGCTGGTCTCCGCCCCGCTCAGCGTGGCGCTGAGCACGCAATTCGCGCAGTTGCTGTGGTTCGTGGCGATCTATCTGGTGGTCGTCGGGATCGCGCCACTGATGGTCAGCTGGCACGACCGGTTCGGCTGGTGGCCGCTGCTGGTGCTGACCCTGCTCGCCGCGGCGGTGGACGCCTGGTCGTTCGCCACGTCCGACTTCACCCTGCGGTATTGGAATCTGCTGACCGTGTGGCCGATGTGCCATCAGCTGGGCATCGCCTACCACCGGGGCTGGTTCCGGCGCGGTCCGGTGTGGGTGCCGGTGGCGACGTTGGCCGTCGCGGCGGCGACGATCCCGGTGCTGGTGTTCGGCCTGGGCTACCCGGCGTCCTCGATCGGGCTCGGCGACATTCCGATCGCCAATGTCCTGCCGCCCACGGTGGCGATGATCGTGCTGGCGGCCGGCCAGGTCGCCGCGCTCGGGCTGCTGGAGCGCGCCGGGGTGGCCCGAACCCTGCCGCCCCGGGTGGAGCGGGGCCTCGGGGTGGCCAACGCGCTGGCCGTCACCACCTACCTGTGGCACATTCCGTGCATCGCGGTCGCCGGCGGGGCGCTGTTCGGGCTCTCCCGGATGGTGCCGGGACTGACCGGCGTCTTGCTCTCGCAGCCGGCGGTGGTGATCGTCACCTGGCTGCTGATCGGCGCGGTGATCCCGCTGATCGGACGGCTCGAGTACGCCTTGATCCCCCCGCTGGGACGCACCCCCGGCCGCGGCGCGATCGCCGCCTACCTGCTGCTCACCGCAGGCACGTTCCTGGTCTGGCGGCACGGCACCGTGCTGCATCCCAGCGAGCCCTGGTCGCTGGCCGGCCTCGCCCTGCTCGGCACCGGGATGGCGTGGCTGGCGAGGGCGACGAAGGCAGAGCCCTGACCTCGGCAACCCGTCCACTAGGCTGACCGTGCGGCGAGGGAAGGTGGTGCGGTGGACCCGACCCAATGGGACGCGCCGTTCCCGCTCATCGTCGCCGCCCTGTTCTGCATCGTGCTGACCCGCTCGAACGCCACCTACTGGGTCGGACGCCTGATCGCACGCGGGGCGTCCCGGACCCGCGCCTCCCGCTGGATGGAGACGCCGGGATACCGCCGCGCCGCGGCCCGGCTGAACACCTGGGGAGCCCCGGTGGTGGCTGCGTCCTTCCTCACCATCGGCGTGCAGACCGTGATCAACCTGGCCGCCGGGGCGAACCGGATGCCGTTGATCCGGTACATCCCCGCCACCGTGGTCGGCTCGACCGCCTGGGCGTTCCTCTACGGGTCGGTCGGCTTCGTCGGCTTCGAGGCGTTCACCCTGCTCTGGGAGCACTCCCCCGCCGCGGCGGTCGTCGGTGCGATCCTCGCGCTGGCCGGATTGGCCTGGTTCGTCGTCCGACAGGTGCGACGCGGCCGCTCGGTCGCGGACCTCGAGGCAACCTCCGACGAGCGCTGATCTCGCCGGTCGAGAGCCCGGCAAGCGCCGGTCTCGTCGGTCGAACCTGCCGAGACCTCGGAACCCGGGGCGCGGGCTGATCTCGTCGGTTGAGCTTGTCGAGACCTCGGAACCCGGGGCGCCACGCCGTGGCCAGATGGTGGGTGCATCCACGTACATACTCGGTATATGGTGACTGACCAGTGGATATACCGAGTATGTAGGAGCGGGTCATGTCTGTTCGATTGGGTTTGCTGGCGCTGCTGGCCGAGGGTGCGCGCTATGGCGCCGAGTTGAAGGCGGGGTTCGAGCAGCGCACCGGCGGCACCTGGCCGGTGAACGTCGGACAGGTGTACACCACCCTGGACCGGCTGGAACGCGACGGCTTGGTCACTGCCGACGCCGGCGATGCCGAGGGACGCATCCGCTACTCGCTGACGGCGACCGGACGCGAGGCGGTCGCCGACTGGTGGCGTACGCCGGTGGACCGGCAGGCAACCCCGCGCGACGAGTTGGTGATCAAGCTGGCGATCGCGATCACCTCGCCCGAGGTGGACTCGGCCGCCGTGGCGCAGGCGCAGCGCTCGGCCACCATGCACCGGCTGCAGCAGGCCACCCGGCTGAAGCAGTCGATCGATCCGGCCGCCGACCTGGCCTGGCTGATGGTCGTCGAGCACCAGCTGTTCGCCGCCGAGGCCGAGATCCGCTGGCTCGACCAGGTCGAGGCGAGCGTGCGCCGGTTCGGCACGGTCACGCCCGCGCCGACCGACGTCGTCGCCGACGAGACCGCGGAGATGCGGCGATGAGCGCGCCCGCCCTTCGGCTCACCGACGTCGTCCGCACCCACGGCAGCGGCGAGACGGTCGTACACGCCCTGCGCGGCGTGTCCCTGGAGGTGTGGCCCGGCGAACTGGTGGCGGTGATGGGGCCGTCCGGAAGCGGGAAATCGACCCTGCTGAACCTGGCCGGGGCACTGGACCAGCCGACCGGCGGTGAAGTCTCCATTGACGGCGTCGTGCTTGGTGGCCTCAAGCCCGACCAGCTCGCCCAGCTGCGGCGCAGGCGGGTCGGGGTGGTCTTCCAGAGCTACAACCTGATTCTCGCCCTGACCGCCGCCGAGAACATCGCGCTGCCCCTGGAACTGGACGGCCATCCGATCCTGGCGGCGCGACAGGACGCCCGAGCCGTCCTGAAAGACCTTGGCCTGGGCGGGCTGGCCGACCGGTTCCCCGACCAGCTCTCAGGTGGGCAGCAGCAGCGGGTGGCGATCGCTCGCGCCCTGGTCGGCGAGCGCCGGCTGGTGCTGGCCGACGAGCCGACCGGCGCGCTCGACTCGGTGACCGGCGAAGAGGTGCTGGCGGTGCTGCGGGCCCGTTGCGACGGCGGTGCGGCCGGACTGCTGGTCACCCACGAACCGCGGCATGCCGCCTGGGCCGACCGGGTGATCTATCTGCGCGACGGCGTCGTGGTGGACGGCACCGCGGTCCGCGCCGAGCGGGTGCCGGCGTGAGCACCGCCGTGGCGGCCCGGACGGCCGCCGACGTCCCGCTCGGACCGGTCCAACCCCGAACCCGCTCCTGGTGGACCGGATGGCGGCTGGCACTGCGGATGGCGCGCCGCGACGTCCGGCGCGATCGCGGACGGAGCTGGTTCGTCTGGCTGATGATCGCCGTCCCGGTGGCGATCCTGGCCGCCACGCAGGTGCTGGTCGCCTCGTTCGACCTGTCGCCGATCGAGCGGGCCAGGCTGGCCACTGGCGGGAATCAGGCCGTCATTCACTGGTCCGGGCGTCCGTTCGAGCCCTCGCTGAACAGCTACGGGGACGTGGTTCCCGAGGACGAACCGGCAGCGGCCGAGGCACCGACCCTGCCCGGCTGGGGAAAGTCGCTGGCCTCGCGCGAGGCCGCGGTCGCGCGATTCCTCGACCGGCCGGTCAGCGCGATCACCTGGAGCAGTCCTACCTTCGGCGTCGCCGAAGTCGGGCTGCTCATGGTGGGCGTCGATCCGCGCAGCCCGGCGATGGCCGACGTGATCCGGCTGACCGAAGGTCGGCTGCCGGCCTCGCCCAGCGAGGTCCTGGTCACCGCGCGCGGCGTCCGTTCCGGCCTGCCGACCGGCGGGGACGTCCGGCTCACCCTCGGCGACACCGCGGCCGGCTACACGGTGGTCGGACGCGCCGACCTGCAGCTGCTCGGCAGCTACGACCTGCTCGGCTACCCGCAACAGACGAGCGACGAACTGGGATTCCTGGTGCCCGGCGACCGGACCGTGACCTGGGAGGACGCGACCCGGCTGGCCAGCCACGGCTTCACCACCACCAGTATGGCGATCGTCGCGCACCCGCCGCGTCCGCTGCCGCGGTCGGGGCTCGGTTTCGGAATCGGGGACGTCGCGCTGGTCGTCGGCCTGGTGGAGGTCGCGCTGCTGGTCGGACCGGCGTTCGCGATCGGTGCCGCACGTCAGCGACGCAGCCTGGCACTGGCCGCCCTCAACGGTGCCGAGCCGCGGCAGCTGCGCCGGGTCGCGCTCGGGCAGGCCCTGCTGGTCGGTTCGACGGCCACGCTCACCGGCACAGTGGTCGGCACGGGGGCGGGTATCGCATTGTGGCCGGTGTGGGCCTCGGATCCGGCCGAAACGCACGGTCCGCTGGACGTGCCCGGGTTGGCTTTGGCGCTGTTGCTCGCACTGGGGACGCTGACCGCGCTCGGTTCGGCGCTGGTGACCACCCGCGGCCTGGCTCGGCTGTCTCTGGTTTCGGCGCTGAGCGGCACCACCCGTTCGGCTCCGCCCGGACGCGGCGCGCCGATCGCCGGCGTCCTGCTGCTCACCACCGGATTGGCTGCTACCTGGTGGTCGACAACGCTGCCCCGCGACGCGAACTCGATGGTCCCCTGGCTGGTGCTGGCGGGTGGCCTGGCCGCTCTGGCCGGGCTGCTGCTCAGCACGCCCGCGCTGCTGCGGCTACTGGCCCGGCTGGGGTCGGGCGCTCCGGTCGCCCTGCGAATGGCGTTGCGCGACCTGGCCCGGCACCGTGGCCGGGCGACCGCGATCGTCGCGTCGGTGGCCGGCGGCGTGCTGATCCTCACCGCCGTGTGGACGGCGATGGGCAGCGGCGATGCCGACCGCGCCCGGCGCCACATCCCGGTCACGCGTGCCGGCCAGGCCGTCATCACGGGCGTTGAGAGCGAGTCGGGCCGGGCCGGCGTCGCGGCCACCGTCCGTTCGGTTGACCCTCGGCTGCGGACCACGTCTGTGGCGGGCACCGCCGTGCCCAGGCCCGGTGGCGACGACGGGGACACGCTCAACATCGCCGGGTTGCGGAAGGGTTGCACGGCGGCCGACCTGTTCGACGGGCAGGGTCGGGCGACATCGCGCTGCCGTTCGGTGTTCGCCTATCCAGGCTCCGGCATCCTGGTCGGCGCCACCGCCGATCTGGTGCGGCTGTTCGGGTTGGACGCCGCGCAGGCCGACGCCTTGACGCACGGCAGGCTGCTGGTGAACACCGAGCCTGTGCCAGGATTCGAAGGCACCTCGGTGAACGAGCTGGACCGGGGACGGCTGCAAGTCGCCTATGTCGACTACATGATCGGGGCGAAGCAGCGAACCGAGTGGCTCCCGGCCCTGGCGATCAGCACCGAGGTAATCGGCCGCGGGGCGCCGCCGGCCCGCTATTCGGTGCTGGCCAGCACGTCGACCGCCGTCACCCTGGGCTGGTCGGTGGAGTTGTGGCAGCTGCTGGTGGACGACCCGGACGGCCCGATCACCGCCGCCACCGAGGCGGCGCTGCGCGAGGCGCTGGCCGCTCCGGGAATCGACGTCCAGGTCGAGCACGGCTTCGTGCCGGAGCCGCAGCCGGTGCTGTGGCTGATCGCAGGCACCCTCGCCCTGCTGGCGGTGATCGGCGCGGCCATGTCGACGATCCTGGCCGCGGCCGAGCTGCGCCCGTTCCTGGCCACCTTCACCGCGGTCGGCGCGCCACCGGCGTTGACCCGCCGGCTGGCGATGGCGCAGGCAGCCGTGCTGGGCTTGCTGGCGTCCGGACTGGGATCGTTGCTCGGGATGGCGCTCGGCGCACCGCTGGGGGCGATCTCCACCAGTTGGGAAGACGCCGAACCAGTCGTGGTGTTGCCCTGGCTGGCCGCCGGGGTATTTACGATCGGGGTACCCGTGGTTGCCGGCGCAGTGGCGGCGCTGGCGACTTCCAGGGCCCCGGCTACAACACGCATCGCTGACTAGGCCATTCGCCGCTCGCGCCGCCGCTGGTCGAGCCACCACCGCTGGTCGAGCTTGTTGAGACCCGTAGCTGGTTTCGACAAGCTCAACCGGCGAATGCGAGTGCTTCGGCGAGCAGCCGTCCGGGATCCCCGAGCAGGTGTCGCCGGCCGCGGACGACCCGGTGTCCGTCCACGATCACGTCGGTGACGTCGGCGGCGGCGGCACACATCACGATCTGGGCAGGGTCGGCTCCGGCCGTCCGGACGCTGGCCAGGTCGACCGCGACCAGATCGGCCCGGGCGCCCGGCTCGATCCGTCCGGCGTCGGTCCAGCCCAGGGCGCGATGGCCGGCCTGCGTCGCCACATGCAACAGGTCGCCGGGGGCGAAGCTGCCGCGGCGTCCGGACGCCAGCCGCTCGTGCTGCTCCAGCCGCCGGGCCTCGCCGAGCAGGTCGATCGCGACGTGCTGATCGCTGCCCAGGCAGAGCGGGCTGCCAGCCCTGCACAGCCTCGGGAACGGGCCGATGCCGTCGGCCAGGTCGGCTTCGGTGCTCGGGCAGGCGCAGATCGCGGTGCCGCTGCCGCCCAGCAATTCGATGTCGCTCTCACTCAGGTGGATGGCGTGGACGGCGGTCGTGTCCTTGCCCAGGGCACCGGACCGGGCCAGCAGCTCGGTGGGCGTGCAGCCGTAATGAGCCTGGGTGGTCTCGTTCTCGGCCGGCTGCTCGGAGAGATGCACGTGCAGCGGCAAGCCATGGTCGGCGGCCGCTGCGGCGACACCGGAAAGCTGATCGGCCGGGACGCCACGGACCGAGTGGATCGCGGCACCCAGCCGGGCGTGCGGGGGCAACTGTCCCTCCGGCATCAGGAGCCGCTCGATCCGCGTCCGCCAGCCGGACGCGTCCCCGTCGCCGAACCTGCGCTGCGGACCCTCCAGAGGCCGGTGTCCCCCGGCGTCCAGACCGCCGGACAGGTAACAGGTGTCCAGCAGGGTGATCCGGATTCCGGCCGCCGCCGCTGCGTCGACCAGGGCCAGGCCCATCGCGTTCGGCTCGTCATAGGGCGCGCCGCCGGGGGCGTGGTGCAGGTAGTGGAACTCCCCCACGCAGCTGATTCCGGCGGTTGCCATCTCGGTGTAGACGGCGGTGGCGAGCTGCCGGTAGCTGTCCGGATCGAGGCGGGCGGCAAGGGCATACATCTGTTCGCGCCAGGTCCAGAAGGTGCCGCCGTCGCCGTGGGTGCGGCCCCGCAGCGCCCGGTGGAAGGCGTGCGAGTGGGCGTTGGCCAGGCCGGGCAGGACGATTCCCGGCAACGTCTCGGCACCTTTCGGCGGGGTCCGGACGCCGCTGGTCACCGCGGTGATCCGGCCGTCGGCCTCCTCGACGAGGACACCCGACCGGACGCCATCCGGCAGCCAGGCGTGCTCCAGCCAGTAGCCGCTCACTCCGGCTCCCCGGCCAGCGCCTCGACCACCCGGACCAGGGCGTCCACGCCGGCATGGCAGTCGTCGGTCTCCGCATGCTCGTCGGGCGAGTGCGAGATGCCGGTCGGGTTGCGGACGAACAGCATTCCAGTCGGGACGCCGGTGGTGGCCAGGATGCCGGCGTCGTGGCCCGCGCCGGTGGCCAGCACCGGGGCATCCAGCAGTGCCGAGAGTCGGCGCACCAGCGGGGCGTCGAAGTCGGTGGCGTCGGTCCAGGACTCCTCGATGGCGTCCTGCCCGACGGTGCTGGCGAGGTGGCTGACGGCGTTGCGGACGGCGTGGGCGTCGGCACCCCGGGCATCCAGCCAGGTCTGCACCAACGACGGGATCGCGTTGACCCCGTTGGGCAGCACCCGCAGCTTGCCGACCGTCGCGACGCAGCCGAAGTGCTGGGCGGCGGCCCGGGCCTGTTGGATCACCGCGGCCGCGATCAGCATCGGGTCGTCACGATCCTCCAGCCGGGTGGTGCCGGCGTGATCGGCCCGGCCGGCGAGATCGAACCGCCAACGGCCGTGCGGCCAGATCGACGAGCCGACCGCCACCGAACCTTCGGCGGGGTGACCGGGATCACCCAGCGCTCGGCCCTGTTCGACGTGGAGTTCGATGAACGTCCCGACCCGGCGGAGCGTCTCCTCGTCGCGGCCCACCATGGACGGGTCATGCCCGGACGCCCGCATCGCGTCGGCCATCGTGGTGCCGTCCGCGTCGGCCAGGCTCAGACCTCGCTCGGCCGTCATCGCGCCGGTGAGCAGCCGCGATCCGGCACAGGCCACCCCGAACCGGGCACCCTCCTCGTCTCCGAAGCAGGCGATGCCGAGCGGACGAGTGGGGCTGAAGCCGGCGGCGTCCAGCTGGTCGAGGGCCGCGAAGGCCGACACCACCCCCAGCGGGCCGTCGAAAGCGCCGCCGTCGGGCACCGAGTCCAGGTGCGAGCCGAGCACGAGTGCGGGTCTGCCCGCGGCGACCCCGGCGTCCGGGTCGCCCCGCCAGGCCCACAGATTGCCCACCCGGTCGGTCACCAGATCAAGACCCCGGCGAGCGGCCTCCGCTGCGAACCATTCGCGCAGGGTTGCGTCCTGCGGAGTCCAGGCGAACCGCCGATAGCCGCCGGTGGCCCGATCACGTCCGACTGGGGCCAGCTCTGCCCACATCCGGTCGAACGATGCGTGCTCCGGCTCGGCGGCTCGGGATCCAGTCGGCAATGCGGTCACGGCTCCTCCAGCGAGATGAAACGTTTCCATGTCACACCTCGCGGCGGCTAGCTGCGAGATGATCGATTACCGCGTCTGGAATCCGAGACGCCCCGACGGGCCGCTCGTTTGATTGAGCCTTTCGACGCTCACGCCGACAGCCGCATCGATCGCGTCGCCGGTGAAATGGCGAGCGGGCGGAAGGGAACCCGTCCCCTCCGCCCGCTCCGAGGCCTCAGCTGCAGCCGCTGGTGCTGCCGCAGCCCTCGCAGATGTAGCAGCTGCCGCTACGCCGCATCTTGGTGCCGCAGGTCATGCACAGTGGCGCGTCGATCGCCATGCCGGAGATCTTCTCCAAGACCTCGGCGGTCGAATGCGCTTCGACCAGGGCAGGCTGGTTCGGCCCGTCCTCGTGCACCTTCACCTCGTCGCCGGCGTCGTTCTTCAGCGCCTCGGACTCGATCAGCGCCGCCTCGTCCTCTTCGGAGAGGTACGAACCGGTCTCGACGTAGCGAGCCCGCTCGGCGGAGGTGTGGATACCCAGCTCGGCCCGCTCGTCGAAGGACAGGTAGTCCAGCGCCAACCGGCGGAAGATGTAGTCGATGATCGACTGCGCCATCCGGATGTCGGCGTCGTCGGTCATGCCCGCCGGCTCGAACTTCATGTTGGTGAACTTCTGCACGTAGCTCTCCAGCGGCACGCCGTACTGCAGCGCGATCGAGATCGCGATCGAGAAGGCGTCCATCACGCCGGCCAGCGTCGAGCCCTGCTTGCCGAGCTTCAGGAAGACCTCGCCGAGGCGTCCGTCGTCGTAGGCGCCGGCGGTCATGTAGCCCTCGGCACCGCCGACCGAGAAGGAGGTCGTCCGGCTGGCCCGCGACTTGGGCAGCCGCTGCCGGCGCGGCCGGTACTCGACCCGCACCTCGGGCTTCGGTGCCGCCTCGACCGCGGCGGGCTCTTCCTTCTTCTTCGCGTCGGACAGCGGCTGGCCGACCTTGCAGTTGTCCCGGTAGACCGCCAGCGCCTTGATGCCGAGCTTCCAGCCCTGCAGGTAGACCTCGGCGATCTCCTCGACGGTGGCCGACTCGGGCAGGTTGACCGTCTTGGAGATGGCGCCGGACAGGAACGGCTGGGTGGCGGCCATCATCCGGACGTGGCCCATCGGCCGGATCGCCCGCTCGCCCATTGCGGTGTCGAAGACCTCGTAGTGCTCGGTCTTCAGCCCCGGCGCGTTGACCACATGGCCGTGCTCGGAGATGTACTCGACGATCGCCTCGACGGTCTCGTCGGTGTAGCCGAGCCGCTTCAGCGCATGCGGGATGGTCTGGTTCACGATCTGCATCGACCCGCCGCCGACCAGCTTCTTGAACTTGACCAGCGAGAAGTCCGGCTCGATGCCGGTGGTGTCGCAGTCCATCATGAAGCCGATGGTGCCGGTGGGTGCCAGCACGGACGCCTGCGCGTTGCGGAAGCCGTTGGCCGCGCCCAGGGTCACCACCTTCGCCCACTCGTCGGTCGCCACGTCATGCACCGTGGAATCGAGATCGGTGAATGTGCGCACCTCGTCGTTGGCCGCCTGGTGCTTGCGCATCACCTTCTGGTGCGCGGACGCGTTGCGGGCGTACCCGGCGTAGGGGCCGACGATCGCGGCCAGCTCGGCCGAGCGGCGGTAGCTGGTGGCCGTCATCAGTGAGGTGATGGACGCCGCCAGCGCCCGTCCGCCCTCGGAGTCGTAGCCACGGCCCACGGCCATCAGCAGCGCACCCAGGTTGGCGTAGCCGATGCCCAGCTGGCGGTAGTCGCGGGTCGTCGTGCCGATCGCCTCGGTCGGGAAGTCGGCGAAGCAGATCGAGATGTCCATCGCGGTGATGACCAGTTCGACCGCCTTCACGAAGGTGGCGGCGTCGAAGGTGTCGTCCTCGCCGAGGAACTTCAGCAGGTTGAGGCTGGCCAGGTTGCACGAGCTGTTGTCGAGGCTCATGTACTCCGAGCACGGGTTGGACGCGGTGATCCGCCCGGTCTCGGGGTTGGTGTGCCAGGCGTTGATGGTGTCGTCGTACTGGATGCCGGGATCGGCGCACTCCCAGGCGGCCTTGGCCATCTTGTCGAACAGCTGGCGGGCGTCGACGGTCTCGATCACCTCGCCGGTCATCCGGGATCGCAGGCCGAACTCGGCGCCGTCCTCGACCGCGCGCATGAACTCGTCGCTGACCCGAACCGAGTTGTTCGCGTTCTGGTACTGGACGCTGACGATGTCCTTGCCGCCCAGGTCCATGTCGAAGCCGGCGTCGCGCAGCGCGCGGATCTTGTCCTCTTCGCGGGCCTTGGTCTCGATGAACTCCTCGATGTCGGGGTGGTCGACGTCGAGAACCACCATCTTCGCGGCCCGGCGGGTGGCTCCGCCGGACTTGATGGTGCCTGCCGAGGCGTCCGCGCCGCGCATGAAGCTGACCGGGCCGGAGGCCGTCCCGCCCGAGGACAGCAGCTCTTTGCTGGAGCGGATCCGGGAGAGGTTGAGGCCGGCACCCGAGCCGCCCTTGAAGATGAAGCCCTCTTCCTTGTACCAGTTCAGGATCGAGTCCATCGAGTCGTCGACGCTGAGGATGAAACAGGCACTGACCTGCTGCGGGGACTTGGTGCCGACGTTGAACCAGACCGGGGAGTTGAAGCTGAAGTACTGGTGCAGCAGCATCCAGGTCAGCTCGTGCTCGAAGATGTCGGCGTCGCCGGACGTCGCGAAGTAGCCGTTGCTCTCGCCGGCGCGGCGGTAGGTGGTCACCACCCGGTCGATCAGCTGGCGCAGGCCGGTCTCACGAGCCGGCGTATTCAGCGCGCCGCGGAAGTACTTGGTGGTGACGATCGTGGACGCGTTGACGCTCCAGAAATCGGGGAACTCGACACCTCGCTGTTCGAACACCGTCTCGCCGGTCTTCCAGTTCGTCTGGACGACATCGCGCGACTCCCAGGCGACCTGGTCGTAGGGGTGCACACCCTCGGCGGTGAACACGCGCTGCAACGTCAGCCCCGACGGCCTGGCGGATCGACGGCTTCCGGCACGGGCGGTTTCGGTCATGGGTTGTGCCTTCTTTCGGGTGTGATCTGGGGCCGCACGCTGCGGGCTCCCCAGTGGGTTCAGCGTGGGGCGACCAACTGGCCGCGGAGGTTCTCGATCTCGGCCGCGAAGTCGTCGACGGACTCGAAGTGCTGGTAGACGGACGCGAAACGCAGGTAGGCAACAGCGTCGAGGGTCCGAAGCGGACCCAGGATCGCCAGACCCACGTCGTCGGCGGGTATCTCGGCCTGACCGGACGCCCGAAGCGCCTCTTCGACCTGCTGGCCCAGCCGGGCCAGGTCGGCCTCGGAGACCGGACGCCCCTTGCAGGCCTTGCGGACTCCGGTGACCACCTTCTCGCGCGAGAACGGCTCGACGACGCCGGATCGCTTGACCACCACGAGTTGCATCTGCTCGAGCGTGGTGAACCGGCGCTCGCAGGAGGGACACTGCCGCCGGCGACGGATCGCCGCGCCGTCTTCAGCGACCCGCGAGTCGAGAACCCGGGAGTCTGTGTGGCGGCAGTACGGGCAATGCACGGTGCTACACCCCTTCGTCTTCGTCGGTGAACGGCTCGCCCCTGTGGAGCGGACTGTGCATGGACTGTGGAAGAGGCTGTGGATAGAACCACAATCTGTGGATGAACCACAGCCCTGTAACTACTACATGTAGACGATAGGTCGGTGACAGCGACGACGCAACCGTGACGCGGCGTGTCTTGGCCAGATCCGGCCGACGAACCACGACGAATACCCCACACCCCGCAGGCGAGGCCGCGCCGGGGTCGATTCCACCTCCATTCGCGGTGCCCCGATCGCGGCGTGGGCCGCGCCCGAGCCCGCTCAGCCTGCCTGGATCACCGAGGGCGACTGCGGCACACCCGGGTCGTTGGAAACCGCCAGGAAACCGCCGAGCAGCGTCAGGACTCCGGCCGCCACCGCACCGAGGAACACCGCCATCACCACAGCCAGCCCACGCCGGGTGAGCTGCAAACCCTGGCCCAGCCGGATCTCCACCGGTGCCGACACCCGGGCCCGCACCAGCGGCGGTGCGGCCGCCACGGCGGGCCGGCCGACAGGGCTTGCGGGGTGGCTCGGACGCGCGACCGGCCCCCGCGTCTGCGGGACGTGTCGCCACCGCGGACGGACCGACGGCGAAGCGACCACCATCTCCTCGACCAGCATCGCACTCATCTCGCGCTCCCTTCCTCGAACATATGTTCGACGGTCATTCTTGCCTGCGATCGATCCGAGTGCAACCCCTATTCGTACAGTTGTTCCCGATCGATCGATTCGATACGAGCAGTCAACACGGTGGCTCTGACAGTTTTCGCAGGCACCCTGACAGCCGCCAGGCACCGTCGGTTGCGGTGCCGCGGGAGAGATCCGGATCCCGGCTCGACCCGGCGGCGCCACCGGGCCGGCGACCCGAACGTCGATGCCGCGACACGCTCGAACAGATGTTTGAATGCGGCACGCGTCAGCCCTAGTCTGTGCGCATGGCTGGTAGGAACCCGTTCGACAAGACCCCGCGGCGCGGCCGCCCACCCAAGCAACCGCCCAAGATGAGCGTGGGCCGTCCGAGCAACGCCGAAGTGGCGCAGCAGCTCGAGATGGCCAAGATCGCCCAGCTGCCCGACGGACCGGCCGACACCGAAGGGCTGACGCCGCGGCAGCGGCGCATCCTTGAGTTGATTCACCTGGCGGTGAGCAGCCGCGGCTACCCGCCGACGATCCGCGAGATCGGTGAGGCCGCCGGGCTGGCTTCCCCGTCCAGCGTCTCCCATCAGCTGCGCGCGCTGGAGGCGAAGGGCTATCTGCGGCGCGACCCGCACCGGCCCAGGGCGATGGAGGTGCGGCTGCCCGCGTCCCTGTCCGAACCGGAGAAGCCGAGCGGTCCCGATCCGGTGGACGAGGTCGTCGATGTCACCGGGATCGGCGATGCCCTGCCCGAGGCCGTGCACGTGCCCGTGGTCGGTCGGATCGCCGCCGGCGGCCCGATCCTGGCCGAGGAGCGTGTCGAGGACGTCTTCCCGCTGCCCAGGCAACTTGTCGGCGAGGGCACCCTGTTCCTGCTCGAGGTCAGGGGTGATTCGATGATCGAGGCCGCTATCTGCGACGGCGACTTCGTCGTGGTCCGCCAGCAGCCGACCGCCAACAACGGCGACATCGTGGCGGCGCTGCTCGAGGACGAGGCGACGGTGAAGACGTTCAAGCGCGCCGACGGCCAGGTCTGGCTGCTGCCGCACAACCCCGCCTACTCCCCCATCGACGGCAATCAGGCGTCGATCCTGGGTAAGGTGGTCGCGGTGCTGCGCCGAGTCTGAGAGGTTCGGGGACGTCGCAAGTCGAAAGAAGGCCAACCCCGTGATCGAGATTCTGAGCCCGGCGCGGCTCGCGCGAGCGCGTACGACCGGTGCAACGGTCGGCCGAATCCTCCACGAGCTGCGAAGCCGAAGCACCGTCGGCACCAATCTGTTGGACATCGACCGCTGGACAAAGAGCCTGATCGCGGCCGCAGGTGCGCAGTCCTGCTACGTCGACTACGCACCCTCGTTCGGACGCGGACCGTTCGGTCACTACATCTGCACGGGGGTCAACGACGCCGTACTGCACGGCCGGCCGTACGATTACGCGCTTGCCGAGGGCGACCTGCTCACCCTCGACCTGGCCGTGTTGCAGGGCGGGGTGGCGGCCGACGCCGCGATCAGTTTCGTGGTCGGCGATGTCGAGCGGCCCGAGAGCGCCGCTCTGATCGCGGCGACCGAACGCGCGTTGAGTGCCGGGATCGCCACCGCGCGGCCCGGCGCCCAGATCGGCGACATCTCGCACGCCATCGGCTCAGTGCTCAGCGAGGCGGGTTACAAGGTGAACACCGAGTTCGGCGGCCACGGCATCGGTTCCACCATGCACCAGGATCCGCACGTCCCCAATTCCGGCCGTCCTGGGCGCGGCTACCGGCTGCGGCCCGGACTGCTGCTCGCACTGGAGCCGTGGGTGATGGCCGACACCGCCGAGCTGAAGGTCGGTCAGGACGGCTGGACGCTGCGCAGCGCCACCGGGTGCGCCACGGCACACACCGAGCACACCATTGCGATCACCCCGGACGGCGCCGAGATCCTCACCCTGCCGTCCAATTAGTGAAGCGCCGGATCGACGCGGCCATCGCCCGGCGAGCTGGTGAACCCCTTGCCGGAGCGGCGACTCGAGGGCCTCGGCACTTTCGACGGGCACCGAGCGGGGCTCCACCGATCAGCCGGTCCTGACCCGGACCACGACATAGCCCCGCAGCCGTTCCAGCGCCGGGCGGAAGCCGGTAATCGTGACGCTGACTCGTCCCATCGTGATCCTCGACCCGGCCTTGACCGGCACGACTACGCCCGCCTCACCGGGCTTGCTGAGGCCGGGCCAGTGGGTGAGGGTCGCCGAGTCCGTGGTCACACCGGTCACCCGCATCCGATTGCCGGTGCCGATCCAGGCCGCGGTCGCGCGATCGTCGGGCCCTGTCGGCGCGAAGATCAGGCCCGCCTCCGGCGAGGGTGCCGGCACCCGGGTCAGCACCGGATCGAAACCGATCCGGGCACGGTTGTCGGCCGGTGCCAGCCGGCTCATCGTCCAGCACATCCCGCCGATGAAGATCCAGTCCCCGTCTCGCAGGCTCACCGTTGAGCCGAAACCGGACTCGTCGCCGTCACGCCAGATCGACACCTGGTCGATGTCCACCGACCGGTTGAGGTAGCCGACCCGGGCCGCTCCGAGGGTGCCCACGGTTCCCTGCACGATGGTCAGTTGCGGCTCCCTCCGCGACGGCGCCGGGGTCGGCGTGGGCATCACCGACGGGACTCCGCAACCAGCCGCGACCAATGGCAAGGCGGCAAGCGAGCCGAGGTGGAGAAGCTGGCGGCGTCCGAGGATCGTCATGCGGTCCATTGTCGGGACTACGGGTGCCAATCGCGCTCAGCAGCCGCAGGATTCCCGGACCACGAGTTCCATGGGCATGGCTTGATGACCTGATCGCTGGTCCTCGGCCAGCACGGCTCGGACAGCGGCCTGCGCCATTGCAGTGGTGGGTTGTCGGATGGTGGTCAGCGGCGGCCAGCAGTACTGCGTTTCGGCCGTGCCGTCGAAGCTGACCACGGCCAGATCCTGAGGTACCCGCAGACCCTGCTCGTGCGCGGCCCGCAGCAGCCCGATCGCCTGCAGATCCGAACTGGCGACGATCGCAGTGGGTCGCGGGGCGCCGCGCAGCAGCCGGAGGCCCGCGAGATATCCCCCTTCCCGAGTGAACGCTGACCGGTCGAGCGCACCGAGCGGGCGGCCACAGCGGGCGTGGGCGAGCGCCCAGCCGGACTCCCGACCGTCAATCGACACCTCGACCGTGTCCCCGATGATCAACGCGACGTCGCGATGATCATGGACGTGCAACAGGTGCTCGACCGCAGCGGCCATGCCGGCGGCGGCGTCCGGACCGACGCTGGCATAGCCGGAGAGCGGCACGGCGGAGTCGATCATCACGATCGGGGTGCGCACCCCGCGCTTGACGAGTTCGCCGACCCGGCTCGGTTCCCCGGCACGAGCGAGAATGAGGCCGTCGATCTGTCGATCACAGAGGTCGAGCATCCGCCGGAGCTCGATGTCGGGATCGAAGCCGGAGTTGGTGATCAGCAGGGCATAGTCGAGTTCCGTCGCCGCCCGCTGAATCTCCAGGGTGTATTCGGCGTAGAAGGGGTTGGTGTTGTCGGGCACCACCAGGCCGAGGGTCTTGGTACTGCCCAGGGCGAGCGCGCGAGCGGTTCGATTGGGTCGATAGCCGAGTCGGGCGATCGCGTCGAGCACCCGGGCCGAGGTCGCCGCTGAGACGGCCTTGGGGCCGCCGTTGACCACGTAGCTCACCACGGCCGTGCTCACTCCGGCATACCTGGCGACGTCGACCCGGGTGACCGCGCCCACGGTCACAGCCTCGTCCATGCTTCCCCCTCCGGACCGCCCAGCAGCAATGATCTACGCGGGAAGGATAGGCCTTCTCGCTCCGCCGCGCCGCTTGCTGATCTGACGTGGACCAGCACTTGCGGAGCATCAGGTTACCCGCGTAACTTCTTCGGCATCGCGCCGCGCGCAAGCGCCCCATCTTCGACCTGTTCAAGGAGTCACTCGTCATGCCCTTCTCGATCGCCATGATCGGTTCCGGCCAGTTCGCCGGTTCGTTCGCCCATCTGTTCCAGCTGCACCCGGGCGTATCGAAGGTGTATGCGGTCGACACCATCGCCGAGCGGGCCGACGAGTTGGTCGGCCGCTACGGGCTCGCCGGAACCTTCCCGTCCTTCGACGAGGCGCTGGCCAGCCGGGACGTCGATGCCGTCGCGATCCTCACCCAGCGCTGGACCCATGGGCCGCTGGTGGTCCAGGCGCTGCGCGCGGGCAAGCATGTCTACTCCGCGGTGCCGATGGCGATCAGCGCCGAGGAGATCGGCGCGATCATCGATGCCGTCCGCGAAACGGGTCTGACCTACATGATGGGTGAGACCAGCCACTACAACCCGGCAGTCGTCTACGCCCGCGCCCTGGCGGCGAAGAACGAGTTCGGCCGGCTGTTCTATGCCGAGGGCGATTACGTGCATGACATGGACCTCGGCTTCTACGACGCGTACCGCTTCTCCGGCGGCGAGAACTGGAAGGCGACCGCGTCCTACCCGCCGATGCTCTACCCGACCCATTCGATCGGCGGCATCCTGGGCGCCTGGGACACCCACGCCACCAGCGTTTCGGCGATCGGCGTGGTCGACGACCGGGGCGACGGCGTGTTCGACCGCGCGGTGAGCATGTTCGACAACGACTTCTCGAATATGACCGGCCTGTTCGAGGTCGCCGGCGGCGGATCGTTCCGGGTCAACGAGTTCCGCCGGGTCGGCTTCCCGTCCTTCATCCGCGAGTCCCGGTTCCGCTGGTTCGGCACCGACGCCAGCTTCGAGGAGATGACCACCACCGCCTACCGGCAGGACCGGACCGGTGTGGTCGACGTGTCGGAGCTGATCGAGCCGCGCAAGGCCACCGAGGCCGAACTGGCCGAGTTGACCGACGTCTCCCCGACCCTGCGGGACGCCTTCCTGTCCGGGCTCGCCCCGGTCCACGACGCGAGCCGGCTACCGGCCGAGTTCGCCGGCGCGCCGAACGGCCACGAGGGCAGCCACCACTTCCTTGCCGACGACTTCGTCACCGCGGTCAACAACCAGACGCTGGCGCCGGTGAACGCCTGGCAGGCCGCCCGCTACACGCTGCCGGGCATCTACGCGCTGGAGTCGGCCCGCCGGAATGGCGAGCGGCTGCGGATCGACGACTTCGGCGACGCGCCGGCCTGACTGCACGGCGAGCTGGTCGGTCGCCGACCGATCAGCTCGCAGCCGCGCGGACGTCCTGCAACCGCCGCAAGGCGCCGATCGCGGTCTCCCGGTCGGTGGTCATCCAGAACTCCGGCATGGAGGCACGCAGGAAGCTGCCGTACCGGGCGGTGATCAGCCGCGGATCGAGCACCGCGACCACCCCGCGGTCGGTGAGCCGGCGGATCAGCCGTCCGGAGCCCTGGGCCATCAATAGGGCGGCGTGGGTGGCGGCCACCGCCATGAAGCCGTTGCCACCGCGTTCGGCGACCGCGCGTTGGCGGGCCTGCATCAGCGGGTCGTCCGGACGCGGGAACGGGATTTTGTCGATGATCACCAGTTCGCAGGTGTCCCCGGGGACGTCGACGCCCTGCCACAGCGAAAGGGTGCCGAACAGGCTGGCCTCGGGTGTGGCGACGAACCGCCGGGTGAGCTCGCCCAGCTGGGCGTCGCCCTGGCACAGGATCTCGGCGTCGGGCAGTTCCTTGCGGCAGTGCACCGCGGCGGCCTCGGCGGCGCGTTGCGACGCGAACAGTCCCAGGGTGCGGCCACCGGCGGCCCAGAGCAGCTCGGCGACCTCGGCCAGCGTCGACGGCGCGATGCCGTCCCGGCCGGGCGGCGGCAGCGTCTTGGCGACGTAGAGGATGCCCTGCCGGCGGTAGTCGAACGGCGATCCGACGTCCAGTCCGCGCCAGCGCGGCCTCTCCGGCTCGCCGTCGTCCGCGCTGTCTCGGCTGTACGGCTCGGTGAGCCCGACCGAACCGGCGACCGCGTCGAAGTTGCCGCCGATGGACAGCGTGGCCGAAGTGAGCACGACCGGGCGCTTGGCGAAGATGCCCTCGCGCATCAGCCCGGCCACCGACAGCGGAGCCTGATTCACCTGGCGTCCGAACCGTTCCCGCTCGGACACCCAGACGACGTCGTGCGGCGCCAGCGCTGCCAGCTGCTCGGCGATGTCGAAGACCTCCTTGGCCGCCGCGGACGCCTGCTTGCGTTCGTTGTCGGAGTCGTCGCCGCCGCTCATCCCGGAAACCACCCGGCGGGCCACGTCGCGAACCAGTCGCAGGCTGTTCGCCAGCGCGCCGTCGGCGTTCTCGACGCGGGCCAACGGTGCGTCGTCGAGCGCGGTCCGGAGCGCCTCGCCGGCGTCCAGGAACTCCAGGGCGACCTCGTCGTCGAGCCAGGGCAGGCAGCGGCGTCCGACCCGTTCGATGAGTTGCGGGCTGAGTTCGTGGGACGCCGCACCGGTCACACGGCTGACCAGCTCATGGGCCTCGTCGACGATCACCGCATCGTGTTCGGGCAGCGCGGTGCCGCCGTGCATGGCGTCGATCGCCAGCAGGGCATGGTTGGTCACCACCAGTTGCGAGGACCGCGCCTGGTCGCGGGAGCGCTCGACGAAGCACTGCGAGCCGTACGGACAGCGCTGGACGCCCAGGCATTCGCGCACCGGAATCGAGACCTGGGTCCAGGCCTGGGTGGTGTGCGTGGGCGCATCGTCGCGGTCGGCGGCACCCTTGGCCTCGGCTTCGGTCTCCACCCATTCGCGCAGCGCCACCACGTCGGCCCCCACCTTGGAACTGACGTCGGTGGCCACCGCGGTCAGCGCCTCGGCCAGTTCGCTGCCACCCAGCAGGCTCTCCTGCTCGGAGCCCAGCGTGTCCCGCACCCGGTACAGGCAGGCGTAATTGGTGCGCCCCTTCAGCACGGCATGGCTGACCCGCTTGCCGGTGACCCGCTGGCAGGCGTCCAGGGCGGCCGGAATGTCCTTGCGAGCCAGCTGGGACTGCAGCGCCAACGTCGCGGTCGCGATGACGATGCGCTCGGACGGCGTCTGCACCAACTGCGCGAGTGCGGGAGCCAGGTAGCCCAACGATTTGCCGGTGCCGGTGCCGGCCTGCACCAACAGGTGGTCGCCGCCGGCCAGGGTCTCGGCGACCGCGGCCGCCATCTCGTGCTGACCGGGACGCTGGGCGCCGTCGATGCCCTCGACCGCCGCACCGAGGATCGCTTCGGTCAGGTCGGCATCGGGCATTGGATCAACCTACCGCCCGCGACCGACATCGCCGGGTTCATCGCCCAGCAGGCCGAGGTGGTCGAAGGCGGCGTAGAGCCCGTCGGCCTCGACATCGCCGGTGATGTGATCGGCGATCGCCTTCACATTCTCGGACGCGTTGCCCATCGCCACCCCCACCGCGCAGTACTCGAGCATCGGGATGTCGACCGAGGCGTCCCCCACCGCGATCGTGTCGGCCCGGTCGGCGCCCAGGTGTGCCAGCAGCACGTCGACTGCATGTGCCTTGTCGATGTTCGCCACGCCGAGATCGCCGAACAGTGCCGCCGACCCGCGTCCACCCCAGGTGGCGGCCTTCAACTGCGGAAACGTGGCCGCGGAGTCGAGATGGTCCTGGTGATCGCCCAGAACGAAGCTGATCTTGTTGACGTCGTCGCGGTCGAGCAGCGCGTCATAGATCATTTCCGGGAAGACGTCATCGACGGTCACCGTGTCGCTGTCGGCAGCGCCCTTTCCGGCGATGTAGGCCCGCACCGCGGGCAACGCCGCGGTGCGGAAGTTCGCGCTGCCGTACAGGCCCGAGTTGGCTTCGAGGTAGAACTCCAGACCGCGGGCATGCAGCCAGTCGACGACGGCCCGGCAGTCCGGTGAGGTGAGGGTCTGGTGGGCGACGACCTCGCCGTGGTGCTCGACGTAGGAGCCGTTGCCGCCGATCATTCCGTCGATGCCGATCTGCCAGAGCTCCGGGTACATCTCGGCCTTGCTGCGACCGGTGGTCAGGTAGACGAGATGGCCTGCCCGACGGGCCTTGCGGATCGCCTCGACTGCCGAGCGGGGCAGCCGGTTGGCATAGTCCACCAGGGTTCCGTCGACGTCGAGGAAGATGATGCGTGACACGGTGCCTCTCAGGTCAGGACTGGGTGAGCTAGCGGACGGGTAGGTCGAAACCTGGTCAGCGGAACTCACCGGACGAACGGCGCCAGTTCCCCGGCCAGTCCCCGGTTCACCCGCGCGGTGACAGCGGTGCCTTCCGCGGTGTGCTCCAGGGTGACGATCTCGCCGCTGGTGTGGATCTTGTCGATCAGGTCGCCGCGCGCGTAGGGAACCAGGGCGGTGATCTCCACCGCCGGCCGGGGCAGCCGCTCCTCCACCCGGCGGCCGAGCTGTGCCATGCCGTCGCCGGTCCGGGCCGACACGAACACGGCGTCCGGGTACCGGGTGCGCAGCCCCGCCAGGGTGGTCGGGTCGGCGGCGTCGGTCTTGTTGATCACCAGCTGCTCGGCGATGTTCCCGGCGCCGATCTCGGCGAGCACGGTGCGCACCGCCTTGATCTGGCCCTCGGGGTCGGGGTCGGAGCCGTCCACCACGTGCAGCAGCAGATCGGCCAGCACCGACTCCTCCAGGGTCGAGCGGAACGCCTCGACCAGGTCGTGCGGCAGGTGCCGGACGAAGCCGACCGTGTCGGTCAGGGTGTAGATACGGCCGTCGGCACTCTCGGACCGGCGGGTGGTCGGGTCGAGGGTGGCGAACAGGGCGTCCTCGACCAGGACGCCGGCGCCGGTCAGCCGATTCAGCAGCGACGACTTGCCGGCGTTGGTGTAGCCGACGATGGCCACCGACGGGATCTCGTTGCGCTGCCGTTCCTGGCGCTTGGTGGCACGCACCTCGTCCATCTCACGAAGCCGCTTTCGCAGCACCGAGATCCGGGTGCGGATCCGCCGCCGGTCGGTCTCGATCTTGGTCTCGCCAGGACCGCGCCCGCCGATCCCGGCTCCGCCGGCCGCCCGGCCGCCGGCCTGTCGGGACAGGTTGCCGCCCCAGCCGCGCAGCCGCTGCCGCAGGTACTGCAGCTGGGCCAGCTCGACCTGAGCCTTGCCCTCGGCGCTCTTGGCGTGCTGGGCGAAGATGTCCAGGATCAGCGCGGTGCGGTCGATCACCTTGACCTTGACCCGGTCCTCCAGGTTGCGCAGCTGAGCCGGCTCGAGTTCACCGTCGCAGATCACCGTGTCGGCGCCGGTGGCGATCACCACCTCGCGCAGTTCGTCCACCTTGCCGCGTCCGATGAAGGTGGCCGGGTCGGGGTGGCTGCGGCGCTGGACGAGCGCCTCCAGCACCTCCGATCCGGCGGTCTCGGCGAGCAGCTTCAGTTCCGCCAGCGCGTTCTCGGCGTCGCGCTGGGTGCCGCTCGTCCAGACGCTGGCCAGCACCACCCGTTCGAGCTGCAGGTCGCGGTATTCGACCTCGGTGATGTCGGCGAGCTGGGTGGACATGCCGGCCACCCGGCGCAGCGAGAGCCGCTCGGCCAGGTCGAGTTGATCGCCGTCGAAGTCGGTGCTCTCCGGATCGTCGGCGTCGTCGTAGCTCAGGTCGGTCACAGGTTCACTGTGCCACGAGCGACGATGACGGCGGGACCGGTGAGCCTTGCGCCGGCCGGATCCAGATCGACCAACAGGGTGCCGCCGGGTGGGTCGACCTGCCAGCTGCCGGTGTCCTCACCGGCCTCGGCGGCGGCGGCGACGGCCAGCCGCCACGGTGCCCGTCCCGCACGAGAAGGTCTCCCCCACGCCGCGCTCCCAGACCCGCATCCGGACGTGGTGGTCGCCGGCCGGCTCGATGAACTCGACGTTGGCGCGGTGCGGAAACACCGCGGCCGGGTAGCCGGGCTCGCGGCTGAGGTCGAGGGCGTCGAGCTCGCCCGGCGACAACAGCACGGCCGCGTGCGGGTTGCCGACGTCGACCGCCCGACCCGGATAGCTGCGGCCACCCACCGTCACCGCGATCGGGTCGGGTGCGACCACCGGCCGGCCCATGCCGATCCGGACCTGCTCGCCGTGCAGGAACTCGCCGTGCCGGATGCCGGCCCGGGTCACGATGTCGACCGGCTGCCGCTCGATCAGGCCCTCTTCGAGCAGGTAGCGCAGGAAGACCCGCAGGCCGTTGCCGCACATCTCGGCGATCGAGGCGTCCGCGTTGCGGTAGTCCATGAACCAGGCGTCGCCATGTTGCTCGTAGCCGGGGACGTGCCGGGCGCGGACAGCGCGAAGGGTTCCGTCACCACCGATGCCGGCCCGCCGGTCGCAGAGGAACCGGAGTTGTTCGTCGCTCAGTTCGCGGTTGCCGTCGGGGTCGCTGAAGCACACGAAGTCGTTCAACGTTCCGTGTCCCTTGGCGAAGGTGAGCATGGGACGAATTGCACCGCAGTCCGGCGATGACGGTCAAACTCGACCGTGCTGAGCCGCCGACCGCTGCGCCTCTCAAGATGATGTGAATCTGGGCACCGAGTTCGGTGCCCAGATTCACATCATCTTTCAGAGCTCGCTGACGACGACCTCGGCCAGGTGCCCGTCCTCGCCGGGCAGCCAGCGGATCCGCGGATCGCGGCGGAACCAGCTGAGCTGCTTGCGGGCGAACCGGCGCGTCCCGGCGATCGTCTGCCGCTTCGCCTCGGCCTCGGTGATCTCGCCGTCCAGGTGGGCGAGCACCTGCCGGTACCCCAACGCCCTGGACGCGGTGAGTCCGCGGCGCAGCCCGTGCTCGATCAGCGCGCGCACCTCGGACACCAGGCCGTCGGCCCACATCCGTTCCACCCGAGCCTCGATCCGCTCGTCGAGGAGCGCTCGGGGCAGTTCCAGACCGAACTGGCGGACGCCGTCCAGCGCGTAGCGCCATTCCGGCAGTGTCGCCTTCCAGGAGCCAGTGAGTTCGATCACCTCAAGGGCGCGGACGATCCGGCGTCCGTTCCCGGGCAGAATCTCGGCCGCGGCCGGTGGCGACAACTCGGCCAGCTTGCGATGCATCGCCGCCGCACCGCGTTCGGTCAGTTCGTCCTCCAGGCGTCCACGCACGACGGGGTCGGTGCCGGGGAACTCGAAGTCATCAAGGATGGCGTGCACGTACAGCGCCGAGCCACCGGCCAGAACGGGCACCACGCCGCGGGCGCGGCAGTCGGCGATCGCGGCTCGCGCCAGTTCCTGGAAGGCCGCGACACTCGCCGTCTGATCGACGTTGATGATGTCGACCAGGTGGTGGGTGATGCCGCCGCGCTCGGCAAGCGTCGGCTTGGCGGTTCCGACATCCATCCCGCGGTAGACCAGCATGGAGTCGGCGTTGACGATCTCGGCCGGACGCCCACGGTCTGCGAGCAGTCGGGCGACGCTGACGGCGAGCGCCGTCTTTCCGCTAGCCGTCGGGCCGTTCAGCACGATCAGCGGCGGCAGGGACACGCCCTCATTGTGCCGCAGGCCAACCGCTGGGCCGGCCCGCTCGACGGAGATCGAGCAGGCCACACCCCTTGGCATCACCCGCAGCACCGGGTAAGAATGGGCACGAGCCGGACTCGCACCGGGACGTACGAGAGAGAGGAGGCCGAATGGGATTCGTCGACAAGATCAAAGAGGCCGTGGCCGGCCACGAAGATCAGATCGAGGGCGCCATCGAACAGGTGGGCGACTTCGTCGATTCGAAAACGGACGGCAAGTACGCGGCCAAGGTCGATCAGGCTCAGGAATTCCTCAAGGATCAGACCCGGAAGGCCGCCGGCCCTCCGGAGCCTCCACAGAGTTGATCGGCTGATCTTTCGCACGAAAAAGTTCACTACGGATGGGGTCGGGCAATCGCCCGGCCCCATCTGCCGTGTGTCCCGAAAGTCCCGTCAGCGGACAGAACAGCGTCCCCAACTGGAGCGGCCGGATCTGGTGATCGCATCGGAGCTCGGACAGCTTTCAGTCGACGGAGCGCCATAGTCGTTCGGTGAGTTGGCGACCCCTCTGCATCGGCTTCGACAGGCTCGACCAACGGTTGGTCGCGTTGCTCAGCCCGTCCTTACCGGCGTGCCGGGAAGGTCAGCGCCGCTGGTCGCTCCCTCACTGCCCCGGGTGCCCGGACGCCGGGTAGCCGGGTTGGCCTGCGAGCGGCGGGTAACCGGGCTGACCGGCCTCCGACTGCACCGGATATCCGGCTTGGCCCGTGGGTTGCGGCGGGTAACCGGGTTGAGGCAGCGACTGCGGCGAGTATCCGGGCTGGGACGGGTTCCCGTAGCCGCCCGGACGTCCGGGATCGGCCGGGTACCGGTAGCCTCCCGGCCCACCGTGAACGAGTTCGCTGCCGCGGGCGGCCCGTCCGGCCGCCACGATCAGCAGCACCGTGCCGGTGATGTGCAGCACCAACAGCACGACGTTGATGATCTGGACCAGGCTCAGCATCGACCGCTGGATCGCCAGGTACGGGGTGACCATGCCCGCCAGTTGGGCGACGCTGAGCACTCCGATACCGCTCCACAACAGCGTGCGAGCGGCGGCGTTGACGCGCGGGCCGACGGTCGCTCCCGCGATGACCAGTGCCAGGATCATCGGCAGCGAGTAGATCAGGCTCACCCAGTTGAACATGGAACCTCTTCCTCAGGCTCCGGAAAGGCTAACCCATCCCGGGATCGCTCCCGGGGGGCGTAGTCAGCCGGCGCTGACGGTCGCTCGTCGCGGAAGTCCCAGCCCGATCAGCTTCTTCTGTGGCGTGTGCCGGGCGTCCCAGGCGTCGCCACCGCGAGTCCGGCGCAGACCGGTGATACCGCCGTCGGCGACCAGATGATGGGGGGCGGCGTAGCTGATCTCGACCATGCCGATGTCGCCCGGACGCGGCCGCTCGGCACCCTCGGGGATCGCGACGTGGACCAGCCGGTTGTCCCGGGCCCGGCCTGACACTCGCGCAGTGGCGGCGTCCTTGCGGCCCTCGCCGGCGGCGAACATCACCTCGACGTTCCGGCCGACCAGCGCGGAGTTCTCCGCCCAGGCCAGGTCGCCGACCAGTTCGACCAGCCGCTCGTAGCGCTCCTGGACGACGGCCTTCGGCACCTGGTCCGGCATGGTCGCGGCCGGCGTCCCCGGCCGGATCGAGTACTGGAAGGTGAACGCGGCGGCGAACCGGGACGCCTCGACCACCCGCAGGGTCTCGGCGAAGTCCGCCTCGGTCTCGCCCGGAAAGCCGACGATGATGTCGGTGGTGATCGCGGCCTGCGGCATCGCGGCCCGGACCCGCTCGATGATCCCCAGGTAGCGCTCCGAGCGATACGACCGCCGCATCGCACGCAGCACCTTGTCAGAGCCCGATTGCAGGGGCATGTGCAGGCTGGGCATCACGTTCGGCGTTTCGGCCATCGCGGCGATCACGTCGTCGGTGAACGCGGCCGGATGCGGCGAGGTGAACCGGACGCGTTCCAGGCCGGCGATGCCGCCGCAGGCGCGTAGCAGCTTGCCGAACGCCAGCCGGTCGCCGAACTCGACACCGTAGGAGTTCACGTTCTGGCCGAGCAGGGTGATCTCTTGGACGCCCTCGTCGACCAGGGCCTCGATCTCGGCCAGGATGTCGCCGGGCCGCCGGTCGGTCTCCTTGCCGCGCAGTTGCGGGACGATGCAGAAGGTGCAGGTGTTGTTGCAGCCGACACTGATCGACACCCACGCCGAATACGGCGACTCGCGCCGGGTGGGCAGCGCCGACGGGAACGCCTCCAGCGCCTCGACGATCTCGACCTGGGACTCCTGCTCGATCCGGGCGCGCTCCAGCAGCACCGGCAGCTTGCCGACGTTGTGAGTGCCGAACACCACGTCCACCCAGGGCGCCTTGGCGACGATGACGTCCCGGTCCTTCTGCGCCATGCAGCCGCCGACGGCGATCTGCATGCCCGGGTGCCCGGCCTTGACCGGCGCCAGATGGCCGAGGTTGCCGTACAGCCGGTTGTCGGCGTTCTCGCGGACCGCGCAGGTGTTGAACACCACGACGTCGGCCTGTTCACCGTCGGTGTGCCGGGCATAACCGGCGTCCTCGAGCAGTCCGGCGATCCGTTCGGAATCGTGGACGTTCATCTGACACCCGTAGGTGACCACCTGATAGGTGCGGGGTTGCGCGGTAGTCGTCATCTCGGGGCGACAGCTTACCGGCTGAATCGACGAGCGCCGCGGTCGGGGCGCTGGGCACCGGTTGAGCGTGACTTCGAAACCCGTTGCGGGTCACGACACGCTCGACCAACGAGAAGCCGGCGCTCCTCGAACCTCGATCCACCGATGCTGAGTCGATCGGTGAAGCGAATCTGACCGCTCACTGCTCGGCCAGGTACTGACCGGGAGTCAGTCCGGTGACCGCCCGGAAGTCATGGGTGAAGTGGGCCTGGTCGACGTAACCCAGCTCGGCCGCCAGCTCGGCCAGCGGCCGCTCCCCCGCCTTCAGGCCGGCGACGGCGTCGTGCAGCCGTCGCCGCTGGATCAGCCACTTGGGGGTGAGGCCGACTCGATCGACCACCAGCCGTTGCAGGCTGCGTTCGGTCAGCGCGAACGCGTCCGCGACCTCGGTGACCCGGGTCGCCTCGGGATGCTCGACCAGCCAGTCGATGATCCGGTTGATCAGCAGACCAGCGTCGTCCACGGGCAGCAGCGGCGCGACCGCGTCCTCGTAGGCGGCGATTGCGGCTCGGTGGGCGGCGGGGGCGTGCGGATTGTCGCCCATCGCCGTCCTGATCCGATTGACCAGGGCAGGGCCGTCCATCGACGACACCGTACCCAGGTCGACGTGGGCGTCCACCAGGTCGCTGACCGGACGGCCCAACAGGAGCCGGCCGGCGGCCGGCCGGAACAGTACGCCGACCGCCCAGCCGCTGCCCTCCAGGGTCACCTGCGACAGCCCGCGGCTCACCCCGTAGCAGCGGGCGTAGCTGTTGCTCACCACGATCAGGCAGACCGGGTACTGCAACGTGCTCTGGGTGGTCGGCTCCGGCAGCCTCCACACCGGAATCCAGTACCGACCGACCAGTTCCGTCAACCCCGGCGACGGGCCGTACCGGTAGATCGGCGGCGAGGGCCGGACGGCGGAGGTCAGGTGAGCGCGGTCGACCGGATCGGCGGGCCGGCCGATCGAAGACGGATCGGGCATGTGTCGGATTATCACAAGGCGAGCGGCCGTGCGCTTCCTAGCCTGGGTCCATGACCAACACCATCACCACCTTCACCGACCGAGCCGACCGCTTCAGCAGCATCGTGGCCGGCGTCGGCGACCGCTGGGACGCCCCCAGCCCCTGCGCTGACTGGACCGCCGCCGACCTCGTCCGGCACGTCATCGACACCGAGCACGACTTCCTGGTCAAGCAGGGTCTCGTCGATGGCGACGCCCCGAGCGCCGACGATCCGGCGCAGGCCTGGACGGAGCATCGGGACCAGGCCATCGAGGCCCTGGCCGCGGACGGCGTGGCCGAGCGCGCCTACGACGGCTATTTCGGCCCGACCACTGTCGGCGACACCATGGCCGACTTCTACGGCTGGGACCTCACCATCCACGGCTGGGACCTGGCCCGGGCCACCGGTCAGGACGGCGCCATCACCGACGACGAGGCGTCCCGGCTGAGCGAGATCGCCGACGGCTGGGGTCCCGCCCTGCATTCGGAGGGCGTCTGCGGGCCGGAACTGCCGGTGCCGGACGGCGCCAGCCCGACCGAGCGCCTGCTGGCCCGGCTGGGCCGCGATCCGCACTGGACGGCGTAGCCTCGCCGGGTCAGCGGCTCTCCAGGTACGCCTTCAGCTTGCGCAGGTGTCCGCCGTCCTCGCGTTTCATGATCGCCGCGATCACCGGCAGCATCATCCGGCGCAGGCCGGCGGCCTCGAGTTCGCAGGCCCAGTGGAGTCGGGTGCCGTGGGCGTCCGGAGTGAGCCGGTAGTGGTATTCGACGGTGATCCCTTCGGCCTCGGTGCTGATGCCCAGCTGGGTGCTCGGCTGGTAGGCGGTGACCAGGAGGTCGGCGCTGGACTCCTTACCGCCTACGACGCGGGTCTCCCGGAAGACCGTGCCGACGCCGGTGGGTCCGTCGGTGAGCTTGGTGCTCTGGGTGATGTTGTCCAGGAACGCGGACGCCCTGGTCGGGTCGGCGAGGACCTCGAAGACCCGCTCCGGGGGCGCGGCGATGTGCTGATCGAACTCGAATCCGTTCACGATGCTCCTGTCGGCTGCCGTTTCGTCGGTTCCAGGGGGACGTAGGCGTGGGTCGAGGTCCGCCGGGGTCGTCCGTCGACGACCTCGCAGTGGTGGACCTCGAACGGCGGCGCGGCGCGCAGGCCGTAGTCCCGCGGAGGCAGCCACTCGACGCCGATGTAGGCGAAGGTGCGGGCGATCTCCTCGACCCCGCCGGTGTGCCGCCGGACCACGCACAGCCCGGGCTGCTGACACCGGTAGCCGGCGGGATAACCCACGGGCAGCGGGCCGTCGACGATCAGGCAGGCGTCGAACCTGATCCGGTGATCCTCGGTGACGTACGGATCGTCGTGGCTGATCCCGACGACCGCGTCCGGGGAGTAGGCGATGCCGTGGGCGTCGGCGTACTCGGCGACCGCGTCCCACGGCTGCAGCGGCCGGCCGCCTCCGGCCACCAGGTTCTGGAAGCCGTTGTGCCGCAGGAAGAGCAGGTGCCGACCCGGCGTGCGCTCCACCCAGAACGGCACCTTCCCCATGTCGAAGCGCAGGGTGGGCGGCGTCTGGTCGGTGAAGCCGGCGGCGGTGTCGCCGAGCAGATCGTCACCCGCGCACGCCCGATAGGCCTGCAGCATGGCGCGGAACTCCGACGGGGTCATGCCGAACCGGCGGGCGAATGCCCGGGTGAAGGTCTCGTGCGTGGTGAAGCCGGCCTGGAGCGCGATCTCGAGCACATTGTCCGGGCTGACCTTGAGCCGGTAGACCGCCCGCTCCAGACGCAGCCGCCGCAGGTACTCCTTCGGGGCCTCGCCGGTGACCTGCCGGAACACCCGGTGGAAGTGGTGCGGTGAGAAGCCGGCTATCGCCGCCAACTCGGCCAGCCCGAGTGGCTCGTCGAGATGCTCCTCACAGTGGAACAGCACCGGCAGGACGCGCTCGCGATGCCTGGCGGAGGTCGTCGAGAGTACGGGCCGGAACACCCCCTCAACGTACAAGCCGGCATGTGCCCGCTCTCGACCTTCTTTGCGAACTCCGGCGGGAACGACGAGTCCGCTTCCCGGCGCCTGCTGCTGGTGACACTGGCGGGATAGCCTCCGGTCATGACCCAGCGCGTCCCGGACGGCCCGTTGCGGATCGGCGAGGTGTCCCGGCGCACCGGGCTGACCGTGCGGGCGCTGCACCACTACGACCGGCTGGGCCTGCTGGTGCCGAGCGAACGCAGCTGGGGTGATCACCGGCTCTACACGCCGTCCGATCTGCAACGGCTGCTCGCGATCCAGCACCTCCGCGCGCTGGGCCTGAGCCTGGCCGAGGTGGCGGCGGCGCTGGACGATCCCGGCTTCGACCCGAACCGGGTGCTGGACGACCACATCGACCGGCTGCACGCCCAGCTCGCGTTGCAGCAGGAATTGCTGCAACGGCTCCAGGTGCTGCGGGCGGGCAACGAGGCGGGCTGGCCGGACCTGCTGGAGGCGATCGCACTCACCCAGCGGCTGCAGCATCCGGACGCCACCGTCCGGGTCCGCGCGGTCCTGGACGGCGACGCCGTCCCACTGCCGGCGCTGCTGGACCGGCTCGCCGCCGAATCCGACCCGGCCGTCCAGGACATGCTGGGCTGGGCGGTCGTCCAGCACGGCGGTGAAGCCGCCGCGCCGCTGATCGAACTGCTGGTCAGCGGGCAGGCCGGCGTCCGGCTGCACGCGGCGCGGGCGCTGGCCAAGCTGGGTGACCCGGCGGCCGTCGAACCCCTGCTCGCACTGCTGGACGACCCGGTCGAGCAGGTTCGCGCCGCGGCGGTGACCGCGCTGGGCAGGCTGGCCGACGAACGCTCCCTGCCCGCCCTGATCGGGCTGCTCGGCACTACCCAGAGCACTCTCGCCGCGGCGGTCACCGATGCGCTGATCGACTTCGGCGACGCCGCCGCACGACGGCTGGCTGCCGATCCGCCGGCCGCGGCGCCCGCCCGGGCGCAGGCCATCGAGGTGCTGGCCCAGCTCGACGGTGCCCTCGCCCGGGACGCGCTGCTGGCCCACGCCGCGGACCCGGATCCGCAGGTCCGGCTGGCGGCGGTGTTCGCGCTGGCCGACGTCCCCGGCGAGGCCGCGGACGCGGCGCTCGCCGACGCCGCCGCCTCCGGGGACCGTCAGCTGGTCACCCTCGCTGAGCGGATCATGGCCGATCGCCGACGCTGATCCGGCGGAAGCCGGTCAGCCGGATGCCGCGTCCGTACAGCAGCCCGTCGATGGTGACGCCGGGATCGGTGATGCTGACCTGGTTCAGCAGGACGTGCCGGGTCGCATAGTCGGCGGCGGCACCGGCGACGACGCGTTCGTCCAATGACTCGGGAACACCCTCCGAGCGCGCCTGACGCAGGCTCGCCTCCCGCACCCGCTCCCACTCGCGCGCCGGGACCTCCGTCGCGGCGAGATGCCGCGGCCGGCCGAGGGCGACCTGCAGCCCCACCTTCGCCAGGATCCGGTCCGTCTCGGGTCCGGGTGCACCGGTGTGACCGATCAGGACGCCGATCCGCGGCACCCCGTCCACCAGCTGCAGGTAGTGGCTGGACGGGCCCTCCAGTCGCTCCACGGACGCCAGCGCGAGCGCTTCGCCGGCCAGCGCCGAGAGCCGGTCCAGTGCGTCACCGACCCTGGTCCCGTCCGGGAGGACGGCGGCGGGGAGGGTTGCCGCATCGAGGCGGGGATCGCCCACGGCCAACTCCGCGATCCGGCCGGCGAGGTCGAGCATTGCCCGGCTCTCGGCGAGCGCCGCGTGCTCGCAGGCCAGACCGACCAGCACGCCGGGTGCCGCGGCCACCAGGCCGTGTGCCAACACCCGGCCCTGGGCCGGCACAGCCCGCGCCGGTGGCTCGCTGCGGTGCCGACGGGTGAGCCGCGCGGCCAGCCCGCGCAACCGGGGGTCTTCGGCGTCCGCCGCGGCCCGGACGGCGTCCCGGGCCTGGGCCGAGTCGAGCTGACCGAGCGCGTTGAGCACCGCGAAGCCGACCAGCGGATCGGGGTCGTCCAGGGCTTCCCGCAGGGTAAGGACACCCGGGTCGGCCGCCGGTGACCCGATCAGGCCGAGGGTGTCAGCGGCATGTTCCCGGACGGCCGCCGAGTCCGAACGGCGGAGGCGCCGGCCGAGCTCCGGCACGCCGATGTCACCCAGGGCTTCGAAGGCGATGCTGAGCGAGTTGCGCAGTTCGCTGTCACCGCGACCCAGCTGCTCCGCCAGCGCTTCCACGACATCAACCGATCCGGTCTGCCCGGCCGCCCACCAGGCCCGGGACGCCACGGCGTCCACCGGGTCGGCGATCACCGGCAGCAGGACGTCCGCGTCGCCGGCGTCGCCCAGCTTGCTGAGCACGTGGCAGGCCTGCATCCGGGTCAGCCAGCTGGCGTCGCCGAGGGCGGCCAGCAGCAGCGGCCGGGACGCGTCGGCGATCCGCAGCAACGCCCAGGTCAACGTCTCTCTGATCGCGTGGCTCGGCTCGTTGCCCAGCCGCGCGACCAGCGCCGGGGCCGCCTCCGCGGCTCGCCAGGTGCCCAGATCGACCGCAGCACGCAGCCGCACCTCGGCGTCGGCGTCGCCCAGCAGGACGATCGCGGTGATGATGTCGGGTCGAGTGACGGTGTCGTTCATGCCGGCACTCCACCACCTGACGTCGGGTCAGGTTCAAGCCCGGTCGGACAGCGTCAGTGCGCGGTCTCGGTAACCCGGGACTCGCGCACCACGGTGACTTTGATGCTGCCCGGATAGGTCAGCTCCGCCTCGACCTGCTTGGCGATCTCCTTCGCCATCACATGAGTTGCCGCGTCGTCGACGCATTCGGGCTGCACCATCACCCGGATCTCACGTCCGGCCTGCATGGCGAAGACCTTGTCGACGCCCTTGTGCCCGCGGGCGATCTCTTCCAGCCGCTGCAGCCGTTTGACGTAGACCTCCAGGCTCTCCCGCCGGGCGCCTGGACGGCCGCCGCTGATCGCGTCCGCGGCCTGGGTGAGCACCGCGATCACCGTCTTCGGCTCGACCTCGTTATGGTGGGCCTCGATCGCGTTGACGATGTCGGGATGTTCGCCGAACCGGCGGGCCAGTGCGGCGCCGACCACCGCGTGCGAACCCTCCACCTCGTGGGTGAGTGCCTTGCCGATGTCGTGCAGGAACGCTGCCCGTCGCGCCGGCGCCGGGTCGATCTGCAGTTCGGACGCCATCAGGCCGGCCAGGTGCGCGCACTCGACCAGGTGTTTGAGCACGTTCTGGCCGTACGAGGTGCGGTACTGCAGGGCGCCGATGGTCGGCAGCAGGCCCGGGTCGAGGTCGGTGAGGCCGACCTCGGCCACCGCGTCTTCGGCGGCGCGCAGACAGATCTCGTCGATCCGCCGCTTGCTGCGCTCGTAGACCTCCTCGATCCGGGCCGGATGGATCCGGCCGTCCGCGACGAGCTCGGTCAGGGTGAGCCGGGCCACCTCGCGACGCACCGGATCGAACGACGACAGCAGCACGCTCTCGGGGGTGTCGTCGATCATCACGTTGACGCCGGTGGTCTGCTCGAAGGCGCGGATGTTACGGCCCTCGCGTCCGATGATCCGGCCCTTCATCTCGTCGCCCGGCAACGGCACCGTGGTGACCACCGACTCGGTGGTCTGTTCGGTGGCCAGCCGCTGGATGGCACCCACGATGATCTGCCGGGCCCGTTGCTCGCCGTCGCGGCGCGCCTCGGCTTCGATCTCACGACTAAGTTGGACGGCCTGCAACCGCGCCTCGTGCTCGACCTGGGCCAACAATTCGGCCCGGGCCTCCTCCGACGTCATGCCGGCGATCCGGGTGATCTCGGCGCGCTGCTGCGTCTCGACCTCATCGAGGGCGGCTCGGCGGGCGTCCAGGTCGGTCAGGGTCAGCTCCAGATCGCCCAGCCGTTCGTCGAGCTTGCGCTGCACCCCGGCATGCTGATCTTCGCGCTCGCCCACCCGGCGTTCGCGACGTTCGACCTCTTGCAACAGCATCTCGACCCGCTCGCGCTCAACCCGACTGGCGGCATCACTCTCGAGCCGGTTGCGTTCCGCGTCGGAACGGAGTCGATCGGCTTCCGCCCGAGCGGCGGCGATGATCTCGTCCGCCTCGGCCTTGCGCGCCAGCGGATCGACCCGGGCCACCAGGGACTGCAGCCGGGACCGCTCCTGCTTCTCGGCCTCGACCACCCGTCGGGCCGCCTGCTTCTGGGCCTGCTGCTGGTTGCGCACCATCGAGACCACGACCAGCGTCAGCCCCACCAGCACCAGTGCCAGGACAACGGCGACGATGGCGAGCACCTGCATGGGATCCATCGGATACCTCCCGTCGTCGGCGAACACCCGGTACGCCAACGCACGGATCACCATGACAATCAAGCGATGCCGGACATCCGTCCGATCATCGCCGTCCGCTCCGCCTCCGGGGGTGGCGGGAACTCCGATCCCGCGTCCTTGCTAAAACGTTGAAGAAGTCGATCGCATGAGGGTGATGGGTCGTTGACACACCTGTGGGTGAGGTTAGGCCCCGACGGGCCTGCGTTCAAGCGCCACTCCTTGTCGCAATGGAGTTAGCCGGTGTAATCAACGTCTCCGGGCGGCACATCCGCCCCGTCGGAGGGCAACTCTCGCAGCGCCGAGGCGACGACTGAGGCAGAGAACCCGCGCCGGGTCAGCTGACCGGCCAGCCGCCGGTACCGCACCTGGTAGGAGAATCGTTCGAGGCTGCGCGCCCGAGCGGCCACCAGTTCGCGGGCGACAGCCAGATCGGTCTCGGAGCTGACCTCTGCCGCGGCCGCCTCGATCAGGTCGGCGTCGACGCCCTTGTTGCGCAACTCCTGCCGCAGCGCGCGCGTCGACCGCCGGCGCCGATGCTGAGCGTCGAAGACGGCCCCGGCGAACCGCCGGTCATCGATCAGCCCCACGTCAGTGAGCCGGTCGAGAACCTCCCGGGCCGCCTCCGCCGGAACCCGGCGCTTGGCGAGCGCCCGTTCCAGCTCGAGTCTGGTCCGGTCCCGGACGCTGAGCAGTCGCAGCGCGATCTCACGCGCCACCGCGACCGGATCGGCGTCCGGGCCGTCGGGAGCCTCGCTCGGCATGATCAGAACGCGACCTCACCGGTCACCGGATCGACGCCGGGCGGCACGTCGCCGACCTCGCCGATGCCCAGATGCTTGAGGATCCGGCTTTCCAACTCGTCGGCCACCTCGGGGTTCTTCTTCAGGTACTTGCGGGCATTCTCCTTGCCCTGACCCAGTTGGTCGGCCTCGTAGGTGAACCAGGCACCCGCCTTGCGCACCAGGCCGGTCTCGACACCCAGGTCGATCAGGCTGCCCTCGCGGCTGATCCCCTTGCCGTAGATGATGTCGAACTCGGCCTGCTTGAACGGCGGCGCCATCTTGTTCTTCACCACCTTGACCCGGGTGCGGTTGCCGACCATGTCGGAGCCGTCCTTCAGGGTCTCGATGCGGCGCACGTCGAGCCGCACCGAGGAGTAGAACTTCAGCGCCTTGCCGCCGGTGGTGGTCTCGGGCGAACCGAACATCACCCCGATCTTCTCGCGCAGCTGGTTGATGAAGATCGCGGTGGTACCGGCGCCGGCCAGGGCACCCGTCATCTTGCGCAGCGCCTGGCTCATCAACCGGGCTTGCAGACCGACGTGGCTGTCACCCATCTCGCCTTCGATCTCGGCTCGCGGAGTGAGCGCAGCCACCGAGTCGATCACGATCAGCGCCAGCGCGCCGGACCGGACCAGCATGTCGGCGATCTCAAGCGCCTGTTCACCGTTGTCGGGCTGGCTGACCAGTAGGGCGTCGGTGTCGACGCCCAGCTTCTCGGCATAGGCCGGGTCGAGCGCATGCTCGGCATCGATGAACGCACAGATGCCGCCCGCCGCCTGCGCGCTGGCGATCGCGTGCAACGCCACCGTCGTCTTGCCGCTCGATTCGGGACCGTAGATCTCGACCACCCGGCCGCGGGGCAGCCCGCCGATGCCGAGCGCCACGTCGAGCGCGATCGATCCGGTCGGGATCACCTCGATCGGCTGCCGGGTCTCCTCGCCCAGCCGCATCACCGAGCCCTTGCCGTGCTGTTTCTCGATTTGGGCGAGAGCCGCCTCGAGCGCCTTCTCGCGATCTGCAATCGCCATGTCGTGTCGTCCTTCCTCGTCCGGCCGTCGCCGTCTCCCAAGCTCTTGCTGTCACCTTACGAACGGGCACTGACAAAAGAGTCAAACTCGTTCGCGCCTGTGGATAACCGGCTGTTCAGCCCGGGCCACCGGACTTGAACACTACCGAACAAATGTTCGAAACACGTCCGACACGCCGTCACCGCTCGGACGCGGGAAGCTCCAGATTGCGCCAGACCGCGCGCCAGATTTCCTTGCACGGCACTCCGGCGGCGAGCGCCTCACGCACGGTGCGGCTGCCGAGCTCGGACACCACGTGACTCTCTGCCCACAACAGCGCCGGGACCCGCCCCATCTGGTTCGTCAGGCGTGCCCACAACTCGGCTTCGCGCACGTCAGGCGGCGACCCGCGCCCGGACCGGCAGGTGCACCACCGCGTCCCGGTCATCGTATTTGTCGCTGACCCGGCGCAGCACCACGGACAGCGGGACGCCGAGGGCGCCGCAGATCGCGTTCAGCAACTCGCTGGAGGGCTCCTTCTGGCCACGCTCGATCTCGGACAGGTAGCCCAGGCTCACCCGCGCCGACGAGGACACCTCGCGCAGGGTGCGCCGATCGGCGTTGCGCAACTCACGCAACGACTCGCCCAGCAATTCCCGCATCAACTGCGGCCGGTCGGCCTCGGCAGCGATCATGGCCACGACTCTACCCATCCATAGCTCTCATTGACGTCCTGCCTCAACACGAGTCGGCCGGGATATGTTCCGATTCCCCACCACCGGCCCCGCCGCAGCCGCCCGGACCCGGCGGACCGGGGGCTCGGCGCACAAAGCGCCTCCGGCGTCCGGCCTCAGTCCCGGCTGACCGGATCGAGCAGGTCGAGCAGCATCCGCAGCGCCGCCGCGACGGTCTGTTCCCGGACCGCGTCGCGGTCGCCCTCGAACTCGAAGCGCAGCGCGGTCGGTGAAGACCGGATGTTCCCGATCGTGGGTCCCAACACCGCGATCCACACCTCGCCGGGCGGCCGTCCCTCCTGCGAGGCGGGACCGGCCACCCCGGACGCCGCGAGCGCGTAGTCGGAGCCGGTCAGCTCCTGGACGCCGACCACCATCTCGACCGCGGTCTGTTCCGAGATGACCCCGTGGCTGTGCAGCACCGCGGGGTCCACGGCCCCGATCCGGGCCTTCTGCTCGGTGGCGTAGACCACCACGCCGCCCAGGTAGTACCGCGAGGCGCCCGGGACCGCGGTGAGCGTCGCACCCAGCAGTCCACCGGTCAGCGACTCCGATGTCGCCAGGGTCAGACCACGCTCGGTCAGCGTCCGTCCGACTACCTCGGCGAGCGACCGCTGGGTCATCTAGTCCTCCTGTCCGGCCGGGCCACGGTTCCGCAGAGCGATCGCCTCGCGGATGTAGGCGATCGCCGTCACCAGGGTCACGCCGACGGCCGCGGTCATTGCGATCCAGGCCGTCCACTGTAGCCAGACAGGCATCAGCGGCAGGCCCGGAAGGTACAGCAGCAGCGCCACGCTCTGCAGCACCGTCTTCAACTTGCCACCGGCGTTGGCTGCCATCACCCCGTACTTCAGCATCGCCACGCGCATCCAGGTGATGCCCCACTCGCGCGCCAGCACCAGCGCCGTCACCCACCAGGGCAATTCCCCGATGATGCTCAGCCCGACGAACGCCATCCCGGTCAGCGCCTTGTCGGCGATCGAATCCCAGAGCTTGCCGAAATCGGTGATCAGGTTGTAGCGGCGGGCGATCCGGCCGTCCACGGCGTCGGTTGCGATCGCGATCGCGAAAACGGCCGTGGAGCCGAGCCGCCAGCCGAGATCCGCGGGGTGGCTGAGCAGCATCCAGGCGAATACCGGCACCAGCACCAGGCGCAGCAGGGTGAGGGCGTTCGCGGCGTTGAGCCGGCTGGGCTGCTCGCTCATGAAGCCTCAGCCGGATCGGCGCCGGCCCGCTCGGCGGCTCGGGCCGCGGTGCCGGCATCCCCGCGCATGGCAGGGAGGTTCGCCAGTTGCACGCACGCGGTCACGTCGCAAATCTATCCCAGCCACCTGTGTGACGGCTGGTCGAGCCGCCTACTGTCGCACGAGCCGTCCCGGGTGCGTTCGGTCTCAGCCTTCGCGGAGGTTGACCAGCACCTCGTCGAGGTCGTCGGGCTTCACCAGCACCTCGCGCGGCTTCGAGCCCTCGGACGGTCCGACCACACCGCGGGTCTCCAGGATGTCCATCAGTCGTCCGGCCTTGGCGAAGCCGACCCGCAGCTTTCGCTGCAGCATCGAGGTCGAGCCGAGTTGCAGGTTGACCACCAGGGTGGCCGCCTCGAGCACCAGTTCCAGGTCGTCGCCGATGTCCTCGGCCACCTTGGCGGACGCCTCGGGCGCCGCCGCGACATCGTCGCGGTACTGCGGCTGCAGCTGTTCGGTGACGTGCTTGGCGACTTGGCGGATCTCAGCCTCGGTGACCCAGGCACCCTGAACCCGGATCGCCTTTGACGCCCCCATCGGCAGGAACAGCCCGTCGCCCTGACCGACCAGCTTCTCGGCGCCGGGTGAGTCCAGGATGACCCGGGAGTCGGTCATGGACGCCGTCGCGAACGCCAGCCGGGACGGCACATTGGCCTTGATCAGGCCGGTCACCACGTCGGTCGACGGACGCTGGGTGGCCAGCACCAGGTGGATGCCGGCGGCCCGGGCCAGCTGGGTGATCCGGACGATCGAGTCCTCGACGTCGCGTGGCGCGACCATCATCAGGTCGGCCAGCTCGTCGACGATCACCAGCAGGTACGGGTAGGGCGCGAGCACCCGCTCGGACCCCGGCGGCAGCTTCACCGCGCCGGCTCGGACGGCCTTGTTGAAGTCATCGACGTGCCGGAAGCCGAAGGCGGCCAGGTCGTCGTAGCGGGTGTCCATCTCGCGGCACACCCACTGCAGCGCCTCGGCGGCCTTCTTCGGGCTGGTGATGATCGGCGTAACCAGGTGCGGAATGCCCTCGTAATGGGTGAGTTCCACCCGCTTGGGGTCGACCAGCAGCAACTGCACCTCGTCCGGGGTGGCCCGCATCATGATCGAGGTGATCAGCGAGTTCACGAAGCTGGACTTGCCCGAGCCGGTGGCGCCGGCGACCAGCAGGTGCGGCATCTTGGCCATGTTGGCCACCAGGTAGCCGCCCTCCACATCCTTGCCGAGGCCGACCGTCATCGGGTGGTGGTCGTTGCGAGCAGTCGGGCTGCGCAGTACGTCACCCAGCGAGACGATCTCTTTGTCGGCGTTCGGGATCTCGATGCCGATCGCCGACTTGCCCGGGATCGGCGACAGGATCCGGACGTCGGCCGAGGCGACCGCGTAGGCGATGTTCTTGCCCAGCGCGGTGACCTTCTCGACCTTGACAGCGGGGCCGAGCTCGACCTCGTAGCGGGTCACTGTCGGGCCGCGCATGTAGCCGGTGACAGTGGCGTCGATCTCGAACTGGCGCAGCACCTCGGTGAGCCGTCCGACCACCGCGTCGCTGGCCTGGGTGCGGGCTTTCGGCACCGATCCGGCCTTCAGCACGGTCGGTTCCGGCAGCAGGTACTGGACGTCGCCGCTGAGCTGGAGCTGCTCGGCCCGCGCCGGTGCATGGCTGTGCTCGGGGGCCGGCAACTCGTGTTGGACCGCTTCGGCGGACGGCGCCCGCCCCGCGGTGACCGGCTGGGCCGGTTCGGGCTCGTCCTCGATCAGGTCGATCTCGGCCGGTTCCAGGTCACCCACCAGCGGCGTGTCGTAGGCCTCGTCGACGCCGTACTTCAGTTCCGGGGTCGCGGGCCGTTCGGGCTTGCTGGGCAGCTTCGCCCGGAACTCGGCGAACCGGGTCGCCAGTTCGTGCAGCGGAATGCCGACGATGACCAGCACGCCGAAGAGCAGCAGCAGGACCAGCAGCGGAACCGCCACCCAGACGGTGACCAGGTCGGCGACGATGGTGGACGCGATGAAGCCCAGCGCTCCGCCGGCTTCCCGGACGGCTTCGGCGTTGGGGAACCGGGGCATCCCCTTGGAGATGTGGATCAGGCCGAGCAGGCCGAGCAGCGCGCTGCTCCAGCCGACCACCTGACGGCCGGCCGGGCCGTTGTGGTCGGGGTGCCGCAGGGTTCGCCAGGCCATCGCCAGGGCGAGCAGCGGAAGCGCCACCCCGAGCGAGCCGAACACGGTGCTGACCCCGATCCGGACCCAGCGGCCGAAGGCGCCTGGCATCCCGAACCAGAACTCGGCCGCCACCAGGATGGCCAGCGCGATCAGGGCCAGGCCGGCGCCGTCCCGACGCAGCGCGGGGTCGAGGTCGCGGGCGCCGTGCCCGATGCCGCGAGCCAGCGCACCGACGCCGCGGGCCAGCGCGTTCCAGACCGCGGCGATGCCGCGACCGAGCGCCGGCAGTACGCCGGGACGCTTCTTGGTGCGCCCGCGCGAGGACGAGCGGGCCGGTGGTTTCTTGCTTCCGGACGACCGCGGTGCGGAACTGCGCGTGGCGCTGTTACGCGACCGCGATGGGGAAGACGCGCGGGTCGCCATGCCCGACACCCTAGGACATCGGGTGCCTTCCGCCCAGCCTCCACGCCGCCAACACCGGTCAGCTCCCACCAGCTGGCGGCGGGGTGGAAATAGTGATCCGGATCGGGCCGGAACAGACCGGCCCGATCCGGATCCTTGTTTGACGCCCGCGGTTCAGGCTGCGGCGAGGACCGGATGATCGCCCAGCAGGGCGATCACCTGACGCTGCAGGCCGGTGTCCCAGAGCGCCTCGACGTGGGTCAGCCGGTTGACGGTGTGGCTGGCGGCCCACGGCAGCCGAGCCGACGCGTCCGCAACCACCACGTCGCCTTCGCCGTCGCGGAGCGCCGGGCTGAGCAGCGCGAGCCGGTCCAGGACGCCGAGCACCTCGGTGAGGCCGCGGCTGCGGGCGATCCGGGCGGGTGCCGATGGCCGGCGGCTCGGTCCCGCCGGATCGAGCAGTGGGTAGATCCGGCGCAGATCGGCGCTGATCCCGCCGAAGGTGTGCCAGGGAACGCCCGCGGGCGCGGGCCGTCCGGCCAGCTCGCGAAGGGTCGGACTGCCGGGCGCCAGCTCGGCGACCGCCGGGGACGCCGAAAGCGAACAGAGGCTGGCCAGCACGGTCGGGCGCAGGCCGAGTGACGCCACCGCCGCCTGCAGCCGCCGCGCGCTGCGATCGACTCCCACCGCCAGGCCGGCCAGGCCGGATCCGGCATACGGCGTATGCAGCGTGATCACCTGCCGGGTCCGGTCGAGGATGCCCCGCAGCCGGACTTGCCGAGCGGCCCGATCGAGCAGCATCCGGGCCAGCAGTCCGCCGCGGCTGTGCGCGACGACTGCCAGTGGCAGCCGGCGCAGCCGCGGGTCATTGCTGAGCGGTCCGGCAGCGATCTCGGCCAACTGCTCGAGGTTCGGCGCAAGCGGTCCGTCCGGGGCCGTCTGGGTGTAGCTGAAGGTACTGAACCCCGAAGCCAGCAGGGCTTCGCGCCAGCCTACGCGGCCGGGCTGGGCGCCGGTCATGCTGGCCAGGCCACCGTGGAAGCCGTGTAGCAGCAGCACCAGCGGAACCCCCGGGGTCAGCGGCCCGTCGACCTGAACCCACCCCCCGTCCGGCAGCCGCAGGCGCGCGACGGAGTCACGGGGGTGCGGCGCGGCCTGGGCGGTCATCGAAAGTCTCCTTCTGCTTGCCGAGAAGGAGGCGGCGGCCGTCGCCGTGATACTCCGCCGGGGCCCGCACGAGGTCGGGAGAGGCTCGGCCAGCGGTGCGTCAGTCGGTCGGGTCGCCTGGCGGAAGCGGCCCGCCGCGCTCAGAAGTGACGCCAGCCGACCGCGTCACCCTCCCAGGCCGCACCGTCCACGGTGACCGTCGGGTCGCCGGCCGCGACGGCACCGATCACCCGCCAGCCCTCGGGTACGTGGCCCGGGTCGAAGGTGGCCAGCAGGGCATGGTCGTCACCGCCGGTCAGGATGAAGGTGAGCGGGTCCCCTCCCCCGACCGCCGCCGCCACCACGCTCTGCGGTTCGGCGATGTCGAGCTTCGAGGTGTCCACATCGATCGCCACCCCGGACGCCTCGGCGATGTGCCCGAGGTCGGCGAGCAGGCCGTCCGAGCAGTCGATCATTGCGGACGCCCCGGCCTGCTGCGCGACGATGCCCTGGCCGTACGGCGGCTCCGGCACCCGGTGGGCCACCACCACGGCACGCGGGGAGCGGAAGCCGCGGTTCAGCACGGTGAGGCCGGCGGCGGCCCAGCCGAGCCGTCCGCAGACCGCGACCACATCGCCCGGACGCGCCCCCGCCCTGGTCACCGGCCCACGCCCCTGCAACTCGCCGAACACCGTCGCGGTGGCGGTGATGTCGCGTCCGCGGGTGATGTCGCCGCCCAGCAACAACGCACCGGAGAGGGCGCACTCCTGCCGCACGCCGGCGTTGAATCCTTCGACCCAGGAGACCTCCAGCTCAGCCGGAAGGGTGAGGGCCAGCACCACCCCGATCGGGCGCGCACCCATCGCCTCCAGGTCGGCGACGGCGGCCGCCACCGCCTTGCGTCCGACGTCCTCGGGAGCCGACCAGGTGCGGCGGAAGTGGACGTTCTCGACCATGGTGTCGGTGGAGACCGCCACGTCGCCGTCCGCTGCGAACACCGCGCAATCGTCGCCGGGACCGACCCGCGCCGCCGGGCCGGTCGGCAAGCCGGCCGTGATCGAGCCGATCAGGTCGAATTCGTGGGTCTCGGCCATCGTGCGTCCCGCCATGGAAGTTGAGCTTAGGACCTTGTCGGTGGAACCATCCCCTGGTGCCGGAGATCAGCCGCAAGCAGGCGTTGGGGGCGGCCTCGGCCGCGTACGTGACCTGGGGCTTCCTGCCGCCCTTCCTCGCCTCACTCAAGCCGGCCGGTCCGCTGGAGATCCTCGCCCACCGGATCGTCTGGTCCTTCCTGCTGGTCCTGGTGCTGCTGTTCGCGCTGCGCGGCGGCTGGGCCTGGCTGCGCACGTCGGTGTTCACCCGCGCGGCGCTGCCGAGCCTGGTCGCGGCGGCCGGGTTGATCGGCGCGAACTGGCTGATCTACATCTGGGCGGTCAACAACGGCCACGTGGTCGAGGCCTCGCTGGGATATTTCATCAATCCGCTGGTGATCGTGTTGGCCGGGGTGGTGCTGTTCGGCGAGCGGATGGGTCTCGGCGCCCGGATCGGCGGCGGGATCACCCTGGCCGGGGTGATCGTCATCTCGGCCGCGAGTTGGCAGGGACTATGGGTTTCGCTGTCGCTGGCGGTGAGTTTCGCGCTCTACGGGGTGGTGAAGAAGCGCTCCTCGCTGACCGCCCTGCAGGGACTGCTGGTGGAGTCGGCATTTCTCCTTCCGCTGGCCTTGCCCTACCTGCTGTGGCTCGGCCCGAGCGGCCAGTTCGGGCATGCGCCCGGCCTGACCGTGCTGCTGGTGCTGGCCGGCGCGGTCACCGCGGTGCCGCTGTGGTGCTTCGCGGTGGCGGCGCCGCGGCTGCCGTTCGGGGTGCTGGGCATCCTGCAGTACGTCTCGCCGACCATCCAGTTCCTGCTCGGCATCACCTTGTTCGGCGAGCAGGTGACACCGACCTACTGGGTGGGCCTGGTCGCGGTCTGGATCGGTTCGGTGATCTATCTCACCCTGACGATCCGGGCGCACCAGCCTCCCCCGGCCACCGAGCCGGTGTAGCGGGAGTCAGCTGCGCTCCTCGATACCAGGGCGGCGAGCGCGGCGGCGGCATTCGCTCGACGGACGCCGGCATCGACCGGCCCGGGTGCTCGACCCGCGTCGCCGAGCCTCGCCGGGGACACACCTCAGCGCAGGCCGGCCGGCCGCTCCAGCGCCTGCTCGATCAGATCGGCGATCAGGGCCGGGTAGTCGATCCCCGAGGCTGCCCAGAGCGCCGGGAACATCGAGATGTGGGTGAAGCCGGGCATCGTGTTGATCTCGTTGACCAGCACCCGGCCGTCGGCGGTGAGGAACAGGTCCACCCGCGCCAGGCCCTCGGCGCCCATCGCCTCGAAGGTCCGGGCAGCGACGCCGGCGGCGCGCTCCCGCAGGTCGTCGGCGAGTTCGGTCGGCACCTTGAGGACGGCGTCGTCGTCGGAGACGTATTTGGCGTCGAAGTCGTAGAAGGCGCCGTCGGCGCGCATCACGATCTCGCCGGGCAACGACACCCGGGGCGCTCCCCCGCGTCCGCCGAGAACGGCGAACTCGATCTCGCGGGCACCGAGCACACCCTCTTCGATGACCAGCTTCGGGTCGAATTTCTGCGCGAACAGGACGGCCTGCTCGAGTTCGTCGAGGCTGTCGACCTTGGTGATGCCGACGCTGGAACCGCCGCGGGCCGGCTTCACGAAGATCGGGAAGCCCAGCTCGGCGATCCGTTTCAGGGACGCCTCCCGCTCGGCATCCCACTGCCGGGCGGTCACGGTCACGAACCGGCAGCCCGGCAGCCCGGACGCCGACAACGTCCGCTTCATCAGGTCCTTGTCCATCCCGTTGGCGCTGGCGGCAACTCCCGAGCCCACGTAGGGGATGCCGAGCATCTCGAACATGCCCTGGATGGTTCCGTCCTCGCCGAACGGCCCGTGCAGCAAGGTGAACGCGACGTCGAAGGGCCGGACATCGATCAACCGGTCGCCGGCGATGGTGGCGATCCGGGCACCGCCGGCCTCGGCGCCGGGCAGCAGCACGGCGGTCGGCAGCGATTCGTCGAGGCGCGGCAGCACGTCGCCCTGTTTGCGCAGGGTACGGAGCTTGTCGCCGTCCACCTGGACCCAACGCCCCGACGGAGTGATGCCGATGCCAACCACCTCGAAACGCTCGGGATCGATGGCTCGGCTGACACCCCCGGCGGTCAGGCAGGACACGTCGTGTTCGGAACTGGTGCCACCGAAGACGATGCCCACCCGGGTGCGCTGAACCATGCTTCCTCCTGCGTTCGGCCGTCCTCCGAACCCTAGAGGATCGGCTCCACAGGTTCGTGCCGACGACCTGCCCGGGACGCGGTTCAGACCACTTCGCCCGCCCAGTCCCGCGGAATCCGCTTGCCCGCCCGCCGGTCGTAGCGGTCGGCAGGCGGCGTTCGACCACGCAGCTCGCCGACCAGCGCGCTGATCGCGTCCATGATCCGCATGCTGCCCTCGGCGGCGGCGGTGGGCGACTCGCTGGCGTCGTACAGGTCTCCCAGATCCACCGGATCGCCGACCAGCACCTGCATCGTCGAACGCGGCAGCAGCCGTGGCACCGATGCCCCGCGCCCGGCCATCACCTGGTGTGCCCCCCACTGGCCGATCGGGACCACCGGCGCCCCGGTCTGCAACGCCAAGCGAGCCGCTCCGGGATGGCCGGTCATCGGCCAGCCCTCCGGATCGGCGGTGATGGTGCCTTCGGGATAGATCACCACGCATTCGCCCCTGGCCAGGGCGTCCGCGGCGGCAGCCAGCGATTCCCGGGCCCGCGGCGTCCGGCGTTCGACCGGGATCTGAGCCAGCGACCGGGCCAGCCAGCCAACCACCGGGAGATGCCAGAGCTCGCTCTTGGCCAGCGCCCGCGGCCAGCGTCCGTGCCAGATCAGGAAGTGGCCCAGTGCGACCGGGTCGAAGTTCGAGATGTGATTGGTCACCACGATCACCGCGCCGGTGCGGGGCAGCTTCTCGCCGCCCCGCCAGTCCTGCCTGGTGACCACCCGCAGCACCGGTCCGAGCAGCTGGGCCAGCACCCTGAACAGCGGCTCAGCGGGCGTCGGGTTCGCCCGCGAGAGCGGCAGCGCTGCGCGAGTCATCTCTGGCTCCTAGACGGGCTGGGGTCGCCTCAGGGTACTGGCGGCCCGGCGGCCGAAAAGCGGCCCCGAGCGGGACGTGTCCAAACTGCAACAAACCTTGCGCGCCACTAGGACCGAAGCGGCCGGGTCGTGCCGATCTGAGCGACCACCGCGGATTGGGCTTGTCGAAACCCCTGCCAGGAAGCGCACGTCCAGGTCTCGACGAACTCCACCAACGAAGACCCGCGGTTCCGGTCGTCGCGGCTCAGCCGGCGGTGCGGGCCGGCTGCGTCCGCGGCAGGAAGGCCGGACGCCGGGCCTCGAAGGCGCTGATCAGATCCGCATGCTGCAAGGTGAGGCCGATGTCGTCCAAGCCGTTGAGCAGCCGGTGCCGGGTGTAGTCGTCGATGTCGAAGCCGTAACGGTCATCGCCGGCGGTGATGGTCTTGTCGACCAGGTTGACGGTGAGGCTCGCGCCCGGATTCGCCTCGATGAAAGCCCAGAGCTGCTCGACCACGTCCTGGCTGACGACGGCGATCAGCAGGCCGGCCTTGCCCGAGTTGGAGCGGAAGATGTCGCCGAACCGGGATCCGATGACGACCTTGAAGCCGTAGTTCTGCAGCGCCCAGACGGCATGCTCGCGCGACGATCCGGTACCGAAGTCCGGGCCGGCGACGAGGACCGAACCGCTCGCGTACGCCGGGTTGTTGAGCACGAACTCGGGGTCGTTGCGCCAGGCGGCGAACAGCCCGTCCTCGAAGCCGGTCCGGGTGACCCGCTTCAGGTACACGGCCGGGATGATCTGGTCGGTGTCCACGTTGCTGCGGCGCAGCGGAACGGCCACCCCGGTGTGGGAGTCGAATTTGTCCATCGGGCTGCTCCTTACAGGTCGGCGGGCGAGGACAGGGTGCCCCGCACCGCGGTGGCTGCGGCCACCGGCGGCGACACCAGGTGGGTGCGGCCGCCCTTGCCCTGGCGGCCCTCGAAGTTGCGGTTGGAGGTGGACGCGGACCGCTCACCGGGGGCCAGCTGGTCGGGGTTCATGCCCAGGCACATCGAGCAGCCGGCCTCGCGCCATTCGGCGCCGGCGTCCTTGAAGACCTGGTCGAGCCCTTCGTCCATGGCCTGCAGCCGGACCCGAGCCGAGCCGGGCACCACCAGCATCCGGACGCCGTCGGCGACCCGGCGGCCCTTGATCACCGAGGCGGCCAGCCGGAGATCCTCGATCCGGCCGTTGGTGCACGATCCCAGGAAGACGGTGTCCACCCGGATGTCGCGCATCGGCGTACCCGCTTCGAGCGCCATGTACTCCAGCGCCCGCTCGGCGGCGGCTCGGTCGACCGGATCGGTGAAGGCGTCCGGGGTCGGCACGGCGGCACCCAGCGGGACGCCCTGGCCGGGGTTGGTGCCCCAGGTGACGAACGGCGTCAGCTTGTCGGCGTCGATGTCGACCTCGACGTCGAAGACGGCGTCGTCGTCGGTGTAGAGGGTCCGCCAGAACTCGACGGCGGCATCCCAGTCGTCGCCCTCGGGGGCGTGCGGACGGCCCTTCAGGTAGGCGAAGGTGGTGTCGTCCGGCGCCACCATGCCGGCCTTGGCGCCCCACTCGATCGACATATTGCAGATCGTCATGCGGCCCTCCATGCTCATCTCGCGCATGACGTTGCCGCGGTACTCGACCACGTAGCCCTGGCCGCCGCCGGTGCCGACCTTGGCGATCAGCGCGAGCACGACGTCCTTGGGGGTGACCCCGTCGGCCAGCGTGCCGTTGATGTTGACCGCCATCGTCTTGGGACGGGCCTGCGGCAGCGTCTGGGTGGCCAGCACATGCTCGACCTCGGAGGTGCCGATGCCGAACGCCAGCGCGCCGAAGGCGCCGTGGGTGGAGGTGTGCGAGTCGCCGCAGACCACGGTCAGACCGGGCTGGGTCAGGCCGAGCTGCGGACCGATGATGTGCACCACGCCCTGGTCCTTATCGCCCAGCGAGTGGATCCGGACGCCGAACTCCCTGGTGTTGTTGCGCAGGGTGTCGACCTGCAGCTTGCTGACCGGGTCGGCAATCGGGCTGAGGATGTTCAGGGTCGGGGTGTTGTGGTCCTCGGTGGCCATCGTCAGGTCGGTGCGACGGACGCTGCGGCCAGCCATCCGCAGGCCGTCGAAGGCCTGCGGAGAGGTCACCTCGTGGACGAGATGAAGGTCGATGTAGAGCAGATCGGGCTCGCCGGGAGCGGTCCGGACGACGTGGTTCTCCCACACCTTGTCACTCAGGGTCTTGCCCATGCTGCCTCCCAGATCTGGCACGCGGATGAACGGCTGGCCTACAATACGCCTGGATCGCTTGCATATCATGATTCGAGACGGCAGTATCGGACTATGGACAACTCTAGTGGTGTTGGGGTGCTCGACAAAGCGGCTCTGGTACTGACCGCGCTCGAACAAGGGCCGACCACCCTGGCCGGACTGGTCACCGCAACCGGCTTGGCCCGACCGACCGCACACCGGCTCGCAGTTGCCCTCGAACATCATCGGCTGGTCAGCCGCGATCTGCAAGGCCGCTTCGTCCTCGGCCCGCGGCTCACCGAACTTGCCTCGGCCGCCGGCGAGGACCGGCTGCTGGCCACCGCCGGCCCGGTACTGGCCCGACTGCGCGATATCACCGGCGAATCGGCGCAGCTCTTCCGCCGCCAGGGCGATATGCGCGTCTGCGCCGCCGCCGCCGAGCGTCCGGCCGGGCTGCGCGACACCGTCCCGGTCGGTTCGCAGCTGACCATGTCGGCCGGTTCCGCTGCCCAGGTGCTGCTGGCCTGGGAGGATCCCGAGCGGATCCAGCGCGGCCTGCTCAGCTCGTCCTTCTCCGCGGTCGCGCTGGCCACCGTCCGACGCCGCGGCTGGGCCCAGTCCGTCGGCGAGCGCGAGAACGGCGTGGCCTCGGTGTCGGCGCCGGTGCGGTCGCCGTCCGGCAAGGTGATCGCCGCGGTCAGCGTCTCCGGCCCGATCGAGCGCCTCTCCCGTCAGCCCGGACGCCTGCACGCCCCCGCGGTGATGGCCGCCGCCGAGCGGCTCAGCGAGGTCCTGCGCCGCAGCGGCGCCGAGGGCTGACCTCGGGGACGGTTCTTTCCGTTCCAAACCCGCACGCCCGGGGACGGTTCTTTCCGTTCCAAACCCGCACGCCCGGGGACGGTTCTTTCCGTTCCAAACCGGATGCCGGGGTTTGATCACCCTGCTCACACCTCGGCGGCCGACTGGATCCAGCGGCATCGACGCCGGCCCCGATCCGGAGTTATCCACAGATTGCGGCTGACCACTCGTCCGCCCTGCACCTGTTGCCTAGGCTCGTGCCTCCAGTCGAACCCGGAGAAGGCCATGACTCGTCACGCTCGGCAGCCCGCCGAATCAGGGATCTATCACGTCATGATGCGGGGCGTGAATCGGGATGCAATCTTCTTGGAGGACGAGGATTTCGAACGGTTCCTGCGTGCCCTCAGCCTCACCAAGGACGCGTCGGGCTGTCTCGTTCTCGCCTATTGCCTGATGGCCAACCACGTCCATCTCGTCATCCAGGCCACTGGGGAGCCTCTCGCGACCGTAATGAAGCGACTCGGCGTCCGCTATGCGACGTGGTTCAACCGCAAGTACGGCCGGGTCGGACATCTCTTCCAGGATCGCTTCAAGAGCCGTCCGGTCGATGCCGACGAGTACCTGCTCACTCTGGTGCGTTACGTCTGGGCCAATCCGGTGAAGGCCGGTCTCACAGCACGGCCGGAGGAATACAGGTGGAGCAGCCGCAGATTCCTTGATGAGAAGTCGGGAATTGCGGACCATCACCGGCTTGAGCAGCTACTTCCGGCGGGAACTCTCCACGAGCTCGGCAACACGGCGCCCACCGCGCCCGGCGCCGAGATGCTCGGAATGTCCCCGCCCACCCAGGCCGACGTCGACGACTTCGTGCTTGAGATCTGCGGGACGCGCCGACCGGCGGAGTTCCAGGACCTCCCGCTGTCAGTCCGGCGGCGGACCGTGAAGGAGCTCCGGACGCGCGGCGTCCGATATGGGCAGATCGCAGCGGCAACCGGCTTGTCTCTCTACGCCGTTCGCAGGCTCCAAGCCGCCGCGACCACCCTGACCCCCCGCTAGAGCAGTCAAGAACCGTCCCCCGACATGCGAAACGCGAACGAAAAGAACCGTCCCCCGACATGCGAAACGCGAACGAAAAGAACCGTCCCCGAGCATGCGAAACGCGAACGAAAAGAACCGTCCCCCGGCATGCGTGGCCTCGCGCGAAGCGGACCGATGATCAGGTGGTGGACTTGGGCGAGAAGATGTGCACCTTGGATCCGATCGGGGTGTTCTTGAAGATCCAGATTGCGTCACTGCGCTTACCGATGTTCACACAGCCGTGGCTCGATGCGCGATAGCCGACCCGATTGAAGCCGGGTGAGTAATGCACGTACATGTCCGGGTAGAACATGGTGCTGTACGGCATGGCTCCGGAACCGTAGTTCTCGGAGTAGGGGTTGACCTGCTTGTCGTACACCTTCCAGGTGCCGTTCGCGGTCGGGAAGTTGCGCCAGATGTGGGTTTTGGCGTGCTGCGCGTAACCGCCGAGCCGGACCTTGAACGTCTTGACGACCTTGCCGTTCTTCAACCAGCTCAGCCTGCGGTGCGCCTGATCGACGCACAGGACGACGCCCTTGGTGTAGCAGGTCTTCGGCAGCTCACTGGACACGCTCGGCGCCTTGGTGGCCAGCGCCATCCAGGTGCCCTTGCCTACCCAGCCGTCGGCGGTCAGGCCGCGCGAACGCTGGTAGTTCAGGATCGCGTTGGCACCCGCCACCGTCACGTACCGGGACTTGGCCCACGGGTAGAAGCCGGCCGACTTCAGTTCGGTCTGCAAGAAGCTGACACAGGAGCCGGACGACCCGGCGCGCAGCTTCTGCGACATGCAGGCCTTGTACTGCTTCCGCTTGGCCGCGCTCAAGTGCGCGAGCGGATCGGCCGGAGGCGTGGGGGTGGCGGACGGGGTCGCCGACGTGGACGTGCTCGGCTGGGTCGACCCGACCGTGGTCGGGGCCACCGAGGGCGCGACCGCCGGTGTGGCGACCGCGCACCCGCCGAGCAGGGCGAGCGTGGCGACGGCGCAGCCGACTGCCGGCAGCAGCGGACGCCGGCGACTGGCCCGGTCGGAAGCGGTCAGCGGGAAGTGGGGTGTGGTCACCACGGTCCTCCAGAAAGAAATGGGAACCAGGGCAGCCTACCTGCCGCGGGGCGAAAGCTCCGCATCGGCTCACCGAGGGCACGGCGGCGCGGACGGGCCGCGGGACCCCTGGCCCAGACTGAGCCGATAAGGATCTCGGCACCGCCCGAGCGGCGGTGGCCGCGCTGATCAGCTGGTTTCGGGGACCGGGCTGCGGTATCGGTAGTGGTGATCGGTCCAGAACCCGAACCGGCGGTAGAGTCCGATCGCGGCCGCGTTGTCGGCCAGCACTTGCAGGCAGGTCAGCGCCGCCCCACACTGCACACCGCGGGCGACCAGTGCCCGGGTGATCAGGCTGCCGAGGCCGCGCCGGCGCGCCCGCGGCACCACCTCGATCGCGCTCAGCACCGCAAGCTCCCCAGCCAGCGCGAGCCGTCCGATCCCGATCAGCTCACCGTGCGCCCACAGCGACAGGTAGTGCGCCGGCGCGGCCGCGACAACTCGGCGGGCCGCGTCCGGCGGAACCCTGCCGGCTCGGTGATAGCGGCTCATCCAGTCCGAATCCGGCTTTGGCGACCAGCGGAGTTCGGGGTCGGGGAGACCGTTCCCGGACCAGACGTCGGTCTCCGCCGCCATCGCATCGGCCGCCATCGCATCGGCCGCCGTGGGATCGGCCAGCATCACCGCCGTCCAGGGCTCACTGATCCAGCCGCGCGCATCGCACAACTCGGCAACCCCGGGGACCACCTCGCCGTCCGAAGAGCCCGGACGCCGATCCTGTGCAGCCGGCAACCGGGCGGGCAGCTGGAACCGCGGCCGCAGTCCGCGCTCGGCGTACCAGGCGACCACCCGATCCACCGCATCCGGCAACGGCATTCCGGGGTCGCCGAGCGGCAGAGCCGAGTTGGCGCGTCCGGTGAAGCCGCCGGCGGCCCGCAACTCCCACTCCCCCAGCCGGGCCTGCTCCAGCCCGGGCCAGGTGCGGGCGCAGCGGCGCTGCAAGCTGACGATGTCCACCGCACCACTGTGCCCGCCGGCCAGCACGCCGTCCGCGCCGGCCATCGACCGGACCGGCGGCTACGCAGTTGTGCTGCTCCGCAGTTCTACCCCCGCATCAGGCGTATTCCGCCGGCCGATCCGGGCGCTCCTCAACGCGACGCCAGGGCAACCGGCCCTGCCCACTCCAAGGAGCCACCATGGCAACCCGCGATCAGTTCGTCCTGAAGGTGCCGCTCGACCACCGCGAGCTGACCGACCTCGCCCGCGACGACCAGGTCAAGGTCGTCGCCCGGACGCCGGACGGCAACACCAGCAGCACCACGGTCACCCTCGGCGGTCAGGACGCCAGCGAGGCACGACTCACCTTTCCCGCCCGCCCCGGACGCCTCAAGGTGGCGATCGGCCCCGCGGACGCCGACGACAGCCAGATCCTGGACGCCGAGACATTGGCGGTCAGCGTGCCGTCCCGGATGTGGGAGGACCTGAAGCAGGTCACCCTGGCACCGATCAAGATCGGCCCGTTCCATTGGGGCTGGTGGAAGCGCTGGTGCCGGACGATCACCGTCAAGGGCCGGCTGGTCTGTCCGGACGGCCGCGGCGTGCCCGGCGCCCGGGTCTGCGTGGACGACATCGACCGCTGGTTCATCTGGACCAGCCGCGACGAGATCGCCTGCACCACCACCGAACCCGACGGCACGTTCAGCATGACGTTCCGCTGGTGCTGCGGCCTGTATCCCTGGTGGTGGTGGTTCCGCGTCCGCCCCTGGACCCTCGACGACAGCCTCGCCGGCCAGGTCGCCAAGGTGCTCGATCAGTTCCCCGACATCCGGCTCGAGCCGCCCACCCTGCAGCCCTCGCTGGCCACCTTCGGCACGCTGCTGGGGCGCCAGGACCGCGAGTTGGCGGCGATCTCCCGGCAGCCGCTCAGCGACCTCGACCCGGCAACTCTCGACAAGGTGCGCGACCGGCTGGTCTCGGCACTGCCGGCCTCGCCCGAGCTGGAACGGCTGGCCATCTGGCCGTGGCTGCCCTGGTCGCCCTGGCGGGACTGCCGTCCCGACCTGGTCTTCCGGGCGGTTCAGGACTGCGGCCAGGGTCCGGTCACGGTGCTGTACGAGGGCGTCAACGAGACTCGCTGGGACGTTCCCGACGACCTCGAGGTCACCCTGGTCGCCAACCGTGAGGCGTGCTGCCTGCCCGAGCCGCCCGGCGAGGACTGCTTGATCCTGGACTCGGTCTGCGACCACGGCATGCACCATGTGGCCGGCAACGCCGGCGCTCCGGCCGGCACCCCCGCGGCCGTGGAGGGCTACCTGGTCACCTACACCGACGGCGTCGACCAGCAACTCGACATCCCGTTCGGCGGCAGCGTCCCGATCCGGCAGAACCCCAGCGACCTGATCGGCGTCGACTACTACGCGTTCGAGCACTCCACCGACGGCGGAACCACCTGGCTGCCGTTGCCCAAGGGTGCGGCGGCCCCGTTCTCCCGCTACTGGCAGTTGTTCCCCGGCCCCATCGTCGGTAGCGAGGCGTTCAACCCGGTGACCGTGGGCGCCTACGAGGTCTACGAGACCCGGCGGCACTTCGAGGACACCCACTACGGCGACTGGTCGCCGGGCGGCAGCAGGTACTGGATGTCCACCAACTACGACCTGCTGTTGTCGCTCGACTCGACCAAGCTGGTCGACGGACGCCACCACCTGCGGGTCGTCCAGTTCACCAAGACCGCTCCGGAGGAGTTCACCGGCCCCGAGCCCGTGCTGGGCTGCGATCGCGAGACCCAGGCGTCCTGCGTTCTGGTGATCGACAACCGGGTGATCACCGCGCTCGGCCACGACCCGAGCCACAACTGCGGCGGCGTCCACGTCTGCACGGTCGAGCCGGACACCTTCATCGGCAAGGTCTTCATCGACGGCGTCGAGGTGGCCCCGTGCGACACCATCCGGCCCGAGCGCGGCAGCGTGACCGAGATCGAGTTCGAGGTCACCGATCCGGACGGCCACCTGGGCTGGTTCACCCTGACCACCCACTTCGCCAACTCCAGCGTGGTGGACCTGCTCGCCAACGGCACCCTCAGCTGCATCAGCGGGGGTCCGGACGCCAGCGACTACGCCGGTGCGCTGGCCGGCGGCGCCACCCGGCCGTTCTGGAGCGGTGGCACGTTCCGGCTGAAGATCGACACCCAGGTCGCCTTCCCTATCCCGTGCTGCTACCTGATCCGGCTCGAGGCGGGCAAGCGGACGCTGGAGAACTGCGCCCAGTGGATGCGCAATGTCAGCGAGGTCACCCTCGGAATCGGGGTGTGAGATGAGCTGCTGTGGCGGCAATCGGGCGGCGTTGCGGGTCACTGCGCCAGCGCCCGGCGTGGCGGCCCGCCCCGAGGCGGCAAGCGTACGGGCGGCGCCGGTGCGGTTGCGCTGGCGACGCCGGGTGACCGCCGCCGTGGACGGGCCGGTCACCCGGACGCGCTACCAGGTGTCCGCCGAGGCTCCGGTGATCGTGGTCGACCCGCGCGATGCGGTGGCCCTGCTGCGCACCGGCTTCTTCGAGCGGCTCGGCTGATGCCCACCCCCCGCACGGCGGCCGGCCGGATCCCGCGATCCGGCCGGCCGCCGTTGGGGACGTTGATCGGCCTCGGGGTCGGCGCGCTGGCCAGCTGGCGGGTCAGCCGGCTACTGGTCAGCGAGGACGGCCCGGGCCAGGCCGTCGTCCGACTGCGGAGAGCGGTGGACGGCCCCCCGCTCGCCGGGCTGATGGACTGCTTCGCCTGCACCTCGGTATGGGTCGGAGCCGGCGTCGCGGTCGTGCTGTTCGGCGGCCGGCTGCCGGTCCGGGACGTCGCCGCCGCGGGTCTGGCGTTGTCCGGTGCCGCGATGCTGATCGAGCGGATGGCTCTCGACAACGAGTATCTGCCCGAGCCGGACATCGATTCGCCGCTGGTGACGGTGTTGGACGAGTGACGCGAGCGCGATCCGAAACGACGAAACCCGCCCAGTGCGGGCGGGTCCTCGGCAGCCCCGACGGGATTCGAACCCGCGCTACCGCCTTGAGAGGGCGGCGTGCTAGGCCGCTACACAACGGGGCCCTAGCGGTCGCACGAAGCGACCTGTGGAAGATTACCAAGCCAGCACAGCTGAAGCGAATCTTCTGCGCTGGGGTACTAGGACTCGAACCTAGACTGACGGAACCAGAATCCGGCGGGCTGCCAATTACCCCATACCCCATCGCTGGCCCTTGTCGGGCCAGCGAGGAGCAACGTTACCGAATCCGCGGCGCGGCCTCCAAATCAGGGCTCACCGAGCGGCACGCGGGAGGTCTCGACCTTCACCTGGCAGGCCGTCCCAGACGAGGATCCGGATTGGGCAGGTCTGACCCGGCCCGATCCGGATCCCTATTGCGTGGGGTCCGGCCGGCGGCGACCCGCTGGCTCAGTGTCCCCGCTCCCACGGGTCCACACCCTCGGCCGTGCGGGTTCCCGGCGTGGTCACCGCCAACTGCAGCCGGCGTCCGAGCAGCAGGGCGAGCAGAGTGAACACGCCGAAGCCGCCCAGGTCCCAGGCCAGGTCGATCCAGCCGATCACCTGGGTGGCCTTCACCTCGGCGATCGTCGAGTACAGCCCGGCGTAGCTGAACGCCATCAGGTTGTTCACCACATGGGCGCCGATCGCCGCCTCAAGGCCGCCCGTGCGCACCACCAGCACCCCGACCAGGACGCCGAAGGCGAACCGGTCGAGGAACAGCGGCAGGTTCTGGGTGCCGTGGAACAGCGCGAACAGCGCGGCCGAGCAGACCACGCCGAACCAGGGACTGCGTGGCGCCAGGGTGTGGAACGACTGCAGCATGTAGCCGCGGAAGAAGAACTCCTCGGCCGCCGCCTGCAGCGGCGAGGTGAGCAGGATCAGCACCAGGAACACCCAGTAGTCCGGTTGGGGTTTCAGGGTCGGGAACGGCTGGCCGAGGTGCTGCAGGAACAGCATCGCGTTGAACAGCACGAAGGCCAGCACCATGCTGAGCGCGAGGTAGCGCCAGCGGAACCACGGCCGGACCGAGGCCAGCCACTCCGGGCGCCGGCGATGCAGGAACAACACCGCCCCGAGGCTGATCGGGATCAGGGTGGCCAGCGCCAGATGACCCGAGAGCATCCCCCAGGGGATCTCGAACCTGCCGACGGCCCGCAGCCAGTCGCGGTACTCGCCGCCGGGCCGCAGCAGCAGCCAGCCGAGCCCAGCCATCAGTTGCGAGACCAGCTGGGCGAAGACGAAGAAGGCGAGGATGGCGGCCATGATGCCGGCGGCGGACCGCAGTTTCGGCCGATCGGTCCCGCCGAGCAGGATCTCGTCGTAGCGGACGCCGGTCGGAGTGGGTTCGGTGGCGAAGCGGTCCACCCAGGACCCGTTGAGCGCCGCCACCTCAGCTCTCCGCCACGACGGGATTGGTCAGCGTGCCGAGGCCGGTGATCTGCACCGAGACCGAGTCACCGGGCTGCATCGGACCGACGCCCTCAGGCGTCCCGGTAAGGATCACATCGCCGGGCAGCAGCGTGGTGAAACTGGTGACGAACTCGATCAGCCGCGGGATCGGGTAGACCATCAGCGAAGTGTCGGACGCTTGCCGGGCCTGCCCGTTGAGGGTGGTCGAGATTTCCAGCTGCGCGACCTCGTCCAGGCTCAGGTGCGTGGAGATCCACGGCCCGAGCGGGCAGAAGGTGTCGTAGCCCTTGGCGCGACTCCACTGCCGGTCCTTGGCCTGCAGGTCGCGGCAGGTGACGTCGTTGGCGATGGTGTAGCCGAAGATCACCTCGGCGGCCCGCTCGGCCGGAACCCGGCGGCAGATCCGTCCGATGACGATCGCCAGCTCGCCCTCGAAGTGCAGGTCGGAGGTCTCCGGCGGGTACAGGATCGGCTCCCCCGGCCCGATCACCGACGTGTTCGGTTTCAGGAAGGCCAGCGGTTCGGTGGGAACCGTGGAGTTGAACTCGGCCGCGTGCGCCGCGTAGTTCTTGCCGATGGCCACGACTTTGCTGCGCGGGATGACCGGGCTGACCAGCCGGATGTCGTCGAGGGCATGCCGCTCTCCGGTGTATTTCACCGGCCCGGCCAGCGGATCGCCGCTGATCGCCGCGATGGTGTCGGGGTGCCCTCCGGCGTCCTCGGCCAGTTCGACGATGCCGTAGCTGGGGTCGCCGTCGTCGGCGACATATCGGGCGATGCGCATGGCCGCAGCCTAACCGGCCGACCCGGGAGCGATCCGGTCCACGCGGGGTGTCGGACGCCGGCGGCCGCTTAGCGCCGATCGCGCCCGGTCGCCGGGGCGGCCCAGGCGTCCGATCGGGTGATTGTAGGGCCGTCGGCGGTGCTGCAGCTGGCTGACACGCTCGAAATAGTCACATCGACTAGTGCCTGCCAGACTGGACGCCGGGCAGACTTCCCCCCTCCTCGGCGCCCTTGTGAACCTCCCATTGCACGATTCGAAAGGCCTGTAACCCCGATGCTGAAGCTGACCGGCTCCCGGAAGTCCGACACCCGCAAGATCACCTTCGCGTTGCCCTCCGATCACCCCGCCGGCAAGGTCTCCGTGGTGGGCAACTTCAACGACTGGACCCCCGGCACAGACCCGCTGAAGAAGCGCTCCAACGGCACCATGAGCGCCACCGTGACGCTCCCGTCCGACTACATCGTCGCCTTCCGCTACCTCGGCGAGAACGGTCGCTGGTTCGATGACCACGACGCCGACTTCATCGATGCCGGCGCCAGCGTGATCCTGGCCCCGGTCAAGTGAGCCGTTCCACCCGCTGACGGTCTTCCGCTCGCTCAGGGAGTGCTGAGCAATGCTGTTCCGAGCGAGCACGTGCCCGGTGGGATGAGCTGCGACGCCCAGATCTTGTGGGCGTATCGGGTCATCCGGCGCAGGAGCTGGGGGTCGTCGATCGCCCACCGGGTGCGCCGCAGCCGGGACATGATTGATGAGTTTCGCTGGTTGAGCTTGTCGAAACCGGTTGCCAGAGGGGTCTCGACAAGCTCGACCAGCGATGATCAGCGCTTCCCCAAATAGTTCGGGGAGCGCGGGGACGGGCCGGCCGGCTCAGCGGTCCTGGCCGAGCCGTTTGCGGTCGAACCAGTTCGCACCGCGTGCCTTGAACGAGCCCAGGCCGACCGAGCCGCGGGCGACGATCAGCGGATTGCCCCAGGCCGCCTGGCTGGGCACCTTGGAGCTGACCGAGCCCCAGCTCTTCCCCAGCCGGTCGCAGAGCACGCCCCAGCCCTCGGGCACCACGACCACCACCGTCCCGGCGCCGGGCAGCACCTCCAGGTCGATCACCTCGCTGACCGCCCTGGCCTGCAGGCAGTCCAGCCGGACCGTGTCGGCCAGCGCCTGGACCTGGAGGAACGGCGGCACCTCCCACTGCCCGGTCCGCTTGGCACCGCTGAATCCGGCGTTGAGAACCAGCGGATCGGCGGGTGAATAGCCGGGACGCAGCGTGCTCGGCGACGGCAGCGGCGGGTAGCTCTCGCCCGGCACAGCCGGATAGGCCTCGACCTGCTGCAGCCGGACGGGCGCCATCGACGGGCTCTCCGGCGGGCGCAGGTCGGAGAACAGCGCGTGCAGCTCGCCGTAGGTCCGGGCTTGCCGCGCGGTCGCCGTGCGCTCAGCCAGCTCCTCGGGCGACAGTTTGCCCTCGCCGGCGGCACGTTCCAGTTCGGCTACCGCGGCGTCCCGTTCGGCGTTGCCCACCCGCAGGTGCGCGTTCGGATCGGTCATGCGCCGATCCTAGGGTGCTTCGGCATCGCTGCGGAGACGGCGTCCTACGCTGCCGGGCGATCCCCGGTGACGGCTTCGAGGCTCAGTTGTGCTTGGTCAGCCCCCACCGGTACGCGTCGTACAACGCTTCCCAACTGGCTTCGATCACGTTGGTGCCCACCCCGACGGTCGTCCAGGTCCGGTTGCCGTCGGTGGTGTCGATCAGGGTCCGGACGATCGCGTCGGTGCCGTGCCCCTGGTCGAGGATCCGCACCCGGTAGTCGGTCAGTTCATAGTCGTCGACCTGCGGGTAGGCCCGCTTCAGCGCCGTCCGCAGCGCGTGGTCGAGGGCATTCAGCGGGCCGTGCCCTTCGCCGACGAAGGACAGCGTCTCGCCCTGCGCCCGCAGCTTCACCGTCGCCTCCGAGTCGCCCTCTGGCCGCACTTCGTGCTGGGTGAAGACCCGCCAGGTGAGCACGTCGAAGAACTCCTCGGCCAGGCCCAGTTCGGCGCGCAGCAGCAGCTCGAAGCTGGCGTCGGCGGACTCGTAGCTGTAGCCGCCCATCTCGCGCTGCTTGACCGTGTCGGTGATCCGTCCGGCCAGGTCGCGGTCGGACAGGTCGTAGCCCAGCTCCTCACCCTTGAGCTGGATGTTGGCGCGGCCGGCCATGTCCGAGACCAGCATCCGCATGTCGTTGCCGACCAGGGTCGGATCGATGTGCTGGTAGAGGTTGGCGTCCACCTTGATCGCGGACGCGTGCAGGCCGGCCTTGTGGGCGAAGGCCGAGAATCCGACATAGGGCTGCTTGGTGCCCGGCGGGATGTTGGTCACGCCGGCGATCGCGTGGCTCAGCCGGGTCGCGTCCCGCAGCGCCGACTCGGGGACCACCGACCAGCCGTACTTGAGCTGCAGGTTGGCGATCAGGGTGATGATGTTGGCGTTGCCGGTGCGCTCGCCGTGGCCGTTCACGGTGCCCTGGATGTGCATCACGCCGGCGTCCACCGCGGCCAGGGTGTTGGCCACCGCACAGCCGGTGTCGTTGTGGCAGTGGATGCCCAGGTCGACCCCGATCGCGCTCGCCGCGGTCACCACGTCCCCCATCTGGGCCGGCAGCATGCCGCCGTTGGTGTCGCACAGCACGGCCACCTCGGCCCCGGCCTCGGCGGCGACCCGGACGCACTCCAGGGCGTAGGACGGGTTCACGATGTAGCCGTCGAAGAAGTGCTCGCAGTCGACGAACACCCGCCGTCCGGCGGCGACCAGGTGGCTGACGGTGTCCCGGATCATCTCCAGGTTCTCCTCCAGCGTGGTGTGCAGCGCCCGCAGCACATGCTCGGAGTGGCTCTTGGCGACGATGCAGATCACCGGCGTCCGGGCATCGATCAGCGCCTGGACCATCGGGTCCTGAGCGGCGGTGGTGCCCACCCGGCGGGTGAAGCCGAAGGCGACCAGCTCGGCGTGGTTGAGAGTCAGTTCCCCGTCGGCCGCGGCGGCGAAGAAGGCGGTGTCGTTGGGGTTCGCACCGGGCCAACCGCCCTCGATGAAGTCGACCCCGAGTTCGTCGAGCAGGACGGCGATCCGGAGCTTGTCGGCGACGGAAAGCTGCAGGCCCTCCTGCTGTGCTCCGTCGCGCAGGGTCGTGTCGAAGACGTGGAAAGTGTCCGGCGCGACAGGAAAGCTCGACATTGTGCCCTCGTTCATGGATGGAATGCGCGCGGCGTTACGCGACAACCAATCGAGTGTGCCGCCAGCCGCGGAAGGCACGTCCATCGATCTCAGGCACTGAGACCGCACCCTCGCGGTCGCCGGCGGGCGACCCGCGGCCGGTTTGATCCCGGTGGACCGGACGGGGTAAGACAGGCCCATGGCCATCACTCTCGCCCGAGGCGTCCCTGTCGCGACCGCCGGGGACCCGCCTGCCGTGGGGACGCGACTGCCCTCCTTCACGCTGACCCTGCCTGACCTGACCGACGTGACGCTGGAAGATTTCGCCGGCCGGACGCTGGTGCTCAACATCTTTCCCAGCGTCGATACCGGGGTCTGCGCGATGAGCGTCCGCCGGTTCAACGAGCTGGCCGCCGGACTCCCCGAGACCACCGTGCTCTGCGTCTCGCAGGATCTCCCGTTCGCCCTCGGACGTTTCTGCGGCGCCGAGGGCATCGCGGACGTCGTGGTGAGCTCCGCGTTCCGGTCGAGCTTCGGCCAGGACTACGGGGTCGCCCTGACCGACGGGCCGATGCGCGGGCTGCTGGCCCGGACGGTGGTGGTCGCCGGCCCGGACGGCGTCGTCCGGCACGTCCAGGTCACCGAGAGCACCGGCAACGAGCCTGACTACGACGCGGCCGTCGCAGCCGTCGGCTGAGCACAACCAATTCGGGCTCGCTGAACTCGGCGAGCCCGAAATAGTGGAGCGCTGGACGCGTCAGACCACCCGGCGCATCCAGCCGTGGCTGTCGGCGGCCCGGCCGTACTGGATGTCGAGGATCGCCGAGCGGATCTGCATGGTCCGCTCTCCCGGCTCGGCGCCCACCACGTGGTCGCCCTGCCGGGAGCGGAACTCGGCGACCGGGGTGAGCACGGCCGCAGTGCCGCAGGCGAACGCTTCGACGATCTCGCCCGCGTCCACCCGGTCGAAGATCTCGGCAAGGGTGATGACCCGCTGCACCGGCCGCAGGCCGAGATCGGCGGCCACGGTCAGAATGGAGTCCCGGGTGACGCCCTCGAGAATGGTCCCGGTCAGCGCCGGGGTGATCAGCTCTCCGTCGGTGGTCACCACCATCAGGTTCATCCCGCCGAGTTCCTCGGTGTTCACCCCGCTGCCGGCGTCACCGAACAGCACCTGCGAGCAGCCGTGCTCGGCCCCTTCGTACTGGGCGATCAGCGAGGAGGCATAGTTGCCGCCGCATTTGGCCGCCCCGGTGCCGCCCTTGCCGGCCCGGCTGTACTCGTCGGTCACCCAGATGTTCACCGGCTTGACGCCGCCGGCGAAGTAGGGGCCGACCGGGCTGGCGATCACGGCGTAGCTGACCACGTGCGCGGCCCGCACCCCAAGGAACGACTCGTTGGCGAACATGAACGGCCGCAGGTACAGGCTGGCCTCGCCGCCCTGGGCGTCCGGCGTCCAGGCGGCGTCCGCTCTGACCAACTGCTCGACCGAGGTGAGGAAGTCCTCGACCGGCAGTTCCGGCAGCATCAGCCGGCGCGCGGACGCCTGCAGCCGCTCGGCGTTGCGCTCGGGACGGAACAGCCAGATCGAGCCGTCGGGCTGCCGGTAGGCCTTGAGGCCCTCGAAGACCTCCTGCGCGTAGTGCAGGACGGCGGTGGACGGATCAAGCTGGAACGGTCCGTACGGCACCACGGCGTCCTCGCCCCAGCCCGAGCCCTGCCGCCAGGTCGCCACCGCCATGTGGTCGGTGAAGTACACCCCGAAGCCCGGATCGGCGTGAATCTCGGCGACCCGCTCGGCGGACGCGGGGGCGCTGGTGGCGGTCAGCGGAAAGGTCAAGGACATGGCCGCAGAATACTGATCGGATCCGGCCCGCGTCGCGGTCAGGCGGCGTCCAGGGCGTCCAGCGCAGCGTCGATGATCTCGAGGCCCTCGGCCACCTCCGCCGCGGTCACCACGCAGGGCGGCACGACGTGCAGCCGGTTGTCGGCGGTGAACGGCAACAGCCCGCGAGCCAGCAACGCCGCCTTGAGTGCCGCCATGGTGGACGCGCTCACCGGCGTCCGGCCGGCGCGATCGGTGACCAGTTCCAACGCCCAGAACACGCCCGTGCCGCGCACCTCGCCGATCACCTCGTGGCGCTGCTGCAGCGCCTCCAGCCCGGGACGGAGGTGGTCGGCGCCGATCCGCCGGGCGTTGCCGATGATGTCTTCGTCGGCCATGGCGGTGATGCTCGCGACGGCACTCGCGGTGGCCAGCGGATGGCCCGAATAGGTGAGCCCGCCGGGGAACACCCGCTCATCGAAGGCGGCCGCGATCGCCTCGCTGATGATCACGCCACCCAGCGGTACGTAACCGGAGTTGACCCCCTTGGCGAAGGTGATCAGGTCGGGACGGACGTCGAAGGCGTCCAGCGCGAACCACTCGCCGGCGCGTCCGAAGCCGGCCATCACCTCGTCCAGGATCAGCACGATGCCGTACCGGTCGCACAACGCCCGGACGCCGCTCAGGTAGCCGGGCGGGGGCATCAGGATGCCCGCCGTGCCGGGAATGGTCTCCAGCAGGATCGCGGCGACCGAGTCGGGACCCTCGCACTGGATCACCCGCTCCAGGTGGCGCAGCGCCCGCTCGCTCTCCTGCTCCGGAGTCTCGGCCCAGAACTCGGAGCGGTACAGGTAGGGCCCGAAGACGTGGACGTGGCCGCGCGCGTACTCATTGGGCAGCCGGCGCCAGTCGCCGGTTGCGACGATCGCCGCGCCGGTGTTGCCGTGATAGGAGCGGTACCGCGAGATCACCTTGTCGCGCCCGGTGGTCAGCCGCGCCATCCGGATCGCGTTCTCGTTGGCGTCGGCACCACCATTGGTGAAGAACACCTTGGCGAAACCCTCCGGCGCCCGCTCGAGGATCAGTTCGGCGGCCCGGGCCCGGGCCTGGTTCGCCTGGCTGGGCGCGATGGTGGCGAGCCGTCCGGCCTGCTCCTGGATGGCGGCCACCACAGCCGGATGCTGGTGGCCGATGTTTGTGTTGACCAGCTGGCTGGAGAAGTCCAGATAGCTGCGGCCGTCGTGGTCCCAGACCCGGCTGCCCGAACCGCCGGCGATCGGCAGCGGGTTAAGCGCCGCCTGCGCCGACCAGGAGTGGAAGACCTGCGAGCGATCGGCGGCCGCCACGGTGCTGTTGTCGGCCTCAGGGAACAATGCGGACACGGGCACTCCTCGGGTGCGAGTCGGGTGACGGTCGCAGTCTGGCAGCCCGTCACCGGCACCGCAGTGCCGGAATAGTCGATCAAACAGACCCGCACTGGACAGTTCGTCGGTGCCGATGATCTGATGCCGGCATGCCGGTCACCCTGCGGTCCCTCACTGCCGATCCCCGATTCGGCCTGCGACTGGTCGTCGCCGGTGCCGACCGGGTCGCCTGGGAGAGCCCGATCGCCTGGGCGCACAGCTCGGACCTGCCCGATCCCACCCCGTGGCTGGAGCCCGGCCAGCTGCTGCTGACCAACGGGGCCCAGTTCGGCACCACGCCGGCCCCGTCCCACCGACAGGCCGACGACTACGCGCAACGGCTGGTGGCCCGTGGCCTACTGGCCCTCGGCTTCGCTACCCGCATCGTCCACGACGAGATCCCGGCGAATGTCGCGGCGGCCTGCGAACGCGCCGGGCTGCCGCTGCTGGAGGTACCCGGGCACGTCCCGTTCATCGCGATCGTGCGTCATGTCGCGGACGAGATCGCGGCCGAGCGGCACCGCCGCCTGGAGTGGTCGCTGAGCGCCCAGCGCGCCCTCGGCCGGGCGGCGTCCCGGGCGGACGGGCTGGCCGCGGTGCTGCATGAACTGGAACGCCACCTGGACTGCTGGGTGGCCCTGTTCGACGCGGCCGGCAATCGCATCCCGGTCCGGATGATCCGGGACATCCCGGCGGCGCTGACCGGCGAGGTCCAGGAGGCCGTCGGCGACGTGCTGCGCCGCGGCCTGCGGGCAGGCACCCGGCTGCCGGCCGGCCATGGCGCGATCACCCTGCAGGCGCTGGGCCAGCGCGACGAGGTGCGCGGCGTGCTGGCGGTGGGTACCGCGCTGCCGCCCGGCCACGCCGAATCCGACCTGATCCTCAGCGTGATCGCGCTGGCCAGTATCAGCCTGGAGCAGAGCCGGCTGGTCGAGGCAGCCGGCCGGTCGCTGCGCACCGGCGTCCTGGAACTGCTTCACGCCGGGACGGTGACCGCGGCGCACGCCCTCGCCGACCGAGTCGGGGGTGCCCTGCCGGAGGCTCCGCTGCAGATCGCCGTGCTGCCACTGGAGACGGTCACCGAGCCGGTCCGCTACGAGCTGGAGCGAGAAGCCAGGGACGGTGCCCCGTGGTTCGTGGCCGAGCGGGACGAGCGACTGGTGGTCGTCACCGCGGTCGGGAACACGGCCCGCCTGGTCGCGGTGCTGGAACGGCATCGGCTGCCGTCCGGGGTGTCCGGCGCGGGCGATTGGACGGACTTCGCCAGACTCGCCGCCGAGGCGGAGAACGCCCTGGCCAGGGCGCGCGGCGGTGGACGTCCGGTCCGGTTCGACGAGCTGCTCGGCGACGGCCTGGTCGGCGCGCTGGCCGCCCACGGCGGCGCCGAACTGGCCCGCGGGCTGCTCGCCGGCTTGACCGCGTCGAGCGACCGCGCAGCCCTGATCGCGACCGCGCGGGTCTGGCTGGATCAAGGCTGCGCGTGGGATCCGGCGGCGCGCACGCTCGGCGTCCATCGCCACACCGTGCGCAACCGGATCACCGCCGTGGAGCAGGCCACCGGACTCGATCTCGACACCCCCCGGGGCCGGACCGAGCTATGGCTGGCGCTGGAACTGCTCGACGTTCGGATCTGAGCGGATTCCCAGGGGGTTGAGCGCGTCGAAGCTCTCGTCAGCGGGGCTGAGGTCTCGACCAGCTCGACCCGACGACAACCTCGACCGACCACGACGACCTCGACCGACCACGACGGGCTCGCCGACGACGATCAGTGGTTCTGTGGGAAGCCGAGGTTGATGCCGCCGTGGCTCGGGTCGAGCCAGCGGGTGGTGACCACCTTCTGCTGGGTGAAGAACCGGAATCCTTCAGCACCGTAGGCACGGGTGTCGCCGAACAGCGAATCCTTCCAACCGCCGAAGGAGAAGCTGCCGACCGGCACGGGGATCGGCACGTTGACACCGATCATGCCGACCTGCACGTCCAGCTGGAACTGCCGGGCGGCACCGCCGTCATTGGTGAAGATCGCGGTTCCGTTGCCGTACCGGCCGGCGTTGATCAGTGCGACGCCCTCCTCATAGCTCGCCACCCGGACCACCGACAGCACCGGGCCGAAGATCTCGTCGGTGTACACCGCCGAGCCGGTCGGCACGTGATCGACCAGGGTCGGGCCCAACCAGAACCCGTCGGACGCGCCGTCGACCTCGATGCCGCGTCCGTCGACCACCACGGTGGCCCCGTCGGCCAGGGCGACGTCGATGTAACCGCTGACCTTGTCGCGATGCTGGGCGGTGATCAGCGGCCCCATGTCACAGGCCCGCCGGCCGTCGCCGACCTTCAGCCCGGCGATCCGCTGGGCGATCCGGGAGACCAGCTCGTCGGCCACCGGTTCCACGGCCACCACCACGCTGATCGCCATGCAGCGCTCCCCTGCCGAGCCGAACCCGGCGTTCACTGCGGCGTCCGCGGCTAGGTCGAGATCGGCATCCGGCAGCACCAGCATGTGGTTCTTGGCGCCGCCGAGCGCCTGCACCCGCTTGCCGTTTGCCGACGCCGTCCGGTAGACGTACTCGGCGATCGGGGTCGAACCGACGAACGAGACCGCGCGGACGTCGGGGTGCTCGAGCAGCCCGTCGACGGCCACCTTGTCACCGTGCAGAACGGTGAAGACGCCGTCGGGCAGCCCGGCCTCCTGCCACAGTTCAGCCATCCACAGCGACGCCGACGGGTCCTTCTCGGACGGCTTGACGATGACGGCGTTGCCGGCCGCGATCGCGGCCGGGAAGAACCACATCGGCACCATCGCCGGGAAGTTGAACGGGGAGATGATGGCCACCACGCCCAGTGGCTCACGTACCGAGTGCACGTCGACCCCGGTGGAGACGCCCTGGGAGAACTCGCCCTTCAGGTGTTCGGCCAGGCCACAGGCGTAGTCGACCACCTCCAGGCCGCGAGCCACCTCGCCGGCGGCGTCGGAGAGCACCTTGCCGTGCTCGGCGGTGATGATCGCGGCCAGCTCGGACGTGCGGGCGGCCAGCAGTTCGCGGAACCGGAACAGGATGGCCTGGCGACGAGCCAGCGACAACGCCCGCCAGGCGGGGAAGGCAGCCTTGGCCGAGGCGACGGCCGCCTCGATCTCGGCGTTGCCGGCGAGGCACACCCAGGTGGCCACGACACCGAGCGCGGGGTCGTAGACGGGCGCCGTCCGGGTGCCCTCGGGGATCTCAGGCTTTCCGGCGATCCAGTGCGGAACGTAGCTGGGCGTAGCGGACACGGACGGCTCCTTGGCGATCGACTCGGCGGTGACTGCGACGGTACGGATCTGGGCGACCGCAGCCAATGCCGGAACTGTCCAATCCCGCTATCCAGATTCGCCAATTCCGTTCCCGGCAGCCTGCAGAGTCCGTCCGCGGCAGCTCTTGTAGAGCAACCTGAGTTGACAACTGCGGGTTCGTCAACCTAGGTTGCTCCCATGATCGCAGTCGAGGTGGCGCGCACCGCGTCCGACACCACTGACCCGATGGCCGGGCTGCGCGCGGTGGCATCGCTGCGCCGCGTTGCCGACATGCTCGAACTGAGGCAGGTCGAGGAGGCATTGCGGGCCGGGCACGGCTGGCCCGAGATCGCCGCCGCGCTCGGCGTCACCCGGCAGGCGGTCCACAAGAAGTACGCGCGCCGCGTCGCGGCCGAACTGCAGGGAAGGAAGAACCGATGAGCATGCTGCTCACCAGCCGCTGGACCGGGGCCGCCCACCTCGAGGCGGCCCGCACCCGGCTCGGCGAAATCGACGTCGACCATCTGTACCTCGGGCTACTCGCCGTCGGCGGCCACGCGGCCCGCACTCTGGGCGCTCACGGTGTCTCGCTGACCTCGGCACGACAACGCGTCCGGGAGTCGCTGGCCTCCGACCTGGCGGCCCTCGGACTGGACGTACCCGACGCCGTCCTTCCGGCACCGAAGGCGGCTCGAGACCTGGACTTCGCCGACTGGCGGGCGTCCGGCCCGGCGCACGATCTGGTCGCCGCCCAGGCGAAAGCCCGAGGTGGCACCTGCGCGGCCTTGCTCGCGCTGATTGACGAGTCGTCCGGGGTGGTGCGGCGCCTGCTGATCGCGGACGGCGTCGATCCCGACGTGCTGGCCGCCGAACTGGCCGGTGTGCCGGGAGAACCGGACGCCGAACGGGTGCCGGCCGACCCGGGCCTGCTGCCCCCACCCGCCCGGGCCACCCGGATCCGGCACTATCTCTCGTCTCCGCCGGACGCGGTGGGCGACGCCCTCGCCGATCCGGCACTGCTGTCGGCCTGGGCGTACGACCCGGCGAAGGCTGAGATCGGCGGCGCCGGCGAGACCATCCGGCACCGCCATGGCCGCAAGAAGCTCACCCTGCGCGTCCACCACACCCGGCGGCGAGAGGGCGAGGCGGACGTGGTCACCTGGATCCAGGAGATGGTCGACGGGCCGCACCCGGGCCAGCCGCTGCGCTACGACCGGTTCGCGATCGTGGCCGCGCCCGGCGGCGCGGAGCTGGTGCACACCGGCGGACAGCGCAGCTTCGGCGTGCTCGGCCGGCTCGCCGCCCCGTTCACCGGCTGGATCAGCGGTGTCGGCATGACCTACAGCGCGCACCGGATCGGCATGGAGATCGCCGATCGGCAGGCCGGCTGACGGGATCTCCCCGACTGAGGTCACCTCGCAACCCTTCGGCGTCATCGCACCGGTTCGAACCGTTGCGATGACGCCGAAGGTTTGCGAGGTCGGACGCGGCTCTCCGACGGCGCCTGAGACGCGCGTCTCAACCAGTGAGCCGACTCCTAGAGTGACGGCATGCCGCAGAACATCGCTGTGATCCCCGGGGACGGGATCGGTCCGGAGGTCGTCGCCGAGGGCCTGAAGGTGCTGAAAGCCGCCGTCGGCCCGGACGCCTTCGACTTCACCCATTACGACCTGGGCGCCGAGCGCTGGCAACGCACCGGCGAGGTGCTGCCCGACTCGGTGCTGACCGAACTGGCCGAGGCGGACGCCCTGATCCTCGGCGCGGTCGGTGCCGCCCCGGGCTCGAAGGCGATCCCGTCCGGACTGCTGGAACGCGGCCTGCTGCTGAAGCTCCGCTTCGCCTTCGACCACTATGTGAACCTGCGGCCGTCCAAGCTCTACCCGGGCGTCGTCACTCCGCTGTCGGACGCCGTGGTCGCCCGCGGCCCGATCGACTTCGTCGTCGTCCGCGAGGGCACCGAGGGCCTGTACTGCGGCGTGGGTGGCTCGATGCAGACCGGCACCGACTTCGAGGTCGCCAACGAGGTCAGCGTGAACACCGCGCGCGGGGTCGAGCGGGTCGTCCGGGACGCCTTCGAGCGCGCCATGCGGCGACGCAAGAAGGTCACCTTGGTGCACAAGCACAACGTGCTGGTCAACGCCGGCGGGCTGTGGAACCGGATCTTCACCGCGGTCGCCGCCGAGTACCCCGAGGTGACCACCGACTACCTGCACGTGGACGCCACCATGATCATGCTGGTGCAGGACCCGCAGCGCTTCGACGTGATCGTCACCGACAACCTGTTCGGCGACATCGTCACCGACCTGGCCGCGGCGGTCACCGGCGGCATCGGCCTGGCGGCGTCGGCCAACATCAACCCCTCCGGCGCTTTCCCGTCCATGTTCGAGCCGGTGCACGGCTCGGCGCCCGACATCGCCGGCCAGGGCATCGCCGATCCGACCGCGACCATCTCGTCGATGGCCCTGCTGCTCGACCATCTCGGACGCCGCGACGACGCCGCCCGGATCGACGCCGCGGTGGACGCCGACATCGCCTCCCGGGGTGCCGCCAAGCGCTCCACCACCGAGGTCGGGGACGCCATCGCCGCCCGGCTGGGCTGAACCGAGCGTCACGCGAATCGGCCAGTGCGCAAGCCAAGCTGGTGGGACCGGTTGGTCACCACCGGTCGGGCGCTCACGGTCGCATCGCTCGCGGTCGTGGCCGTGCTCTTCGTTGACCTCGGCATCAGCGACCTGAGGAATCTGGCGGAGCCGGTGCACTGGGGAACGTTCACCCGGCACGGGTGTGAGCCACCCGCGTTCGGCCTGGAACCCTGTCGGGTCGTGGGTGACTGGGTGAGCGACGATCGGACATTGACCAAGCGGAACATCTACCTGGACGGCGAGATCCCCGCGGCCGGGAGCGTCCGAGCCAGCTTCCGGCCGACCGGCGGGTACAACGACGAACAGAACAACGTGGTCCACACCGAAGAGTTCACCGGTTTCAGTTGGGTGCCCTGGATCGGTGCGGCCTGCAGCGCGGTAGCGAGTCTTGGCTGTGCCGTGTGGTGGTGGACCCGGACGGGCCGGAAAATCGACCGGTGGCTGGGCCGCGCCGACATCCTTTCCTGAACCACAGCAGCCTTGTCGCGGTCAGATCTCTTCCACGCGGGGCTTCCAGAACACCCGCGGTTCCTTGAAGGCCAGTCCGGCACCCCACCAGGCCAGTTCGATCAGCACCGCGCCGATCGCCCCGGCCAGCAGCCCGGTGGCCATCGCGCGGCTGTCGCCGACGTCCAGCAGGAAGAGTTCCCTGGTCAGCGGCCAGCTGAAGATCAGCAGGTAGGCCAGTCCGGAAACCACCACCAGGGCGACCTTCCACCACTGGTACGGACGCGCCACGACGGCCAGCACCCAGGTGGCGGCGACGATCATCCCGGCCAGCGTGGCCGTCGTCGCCTGGCGCATGGCGGCCTCCCCCGCCCCGGGACCGGGCAGCACCAGCAGGTAGGTGACGAAGGTGACCGTCGCCACGATCACACCGGCCGGCACGCCGAGCCGCAGCACCCGCTCGACGAAGCCGGGCCGGGCTCGCTCGTTGTTCGGCGCCAGCGACAGCAGGAACGCCGGGATGCCGATGGTGAACCAGCCGGTGATGGTGATGTGGATCGGCAGGTACGGGAACGGCACCCGCCACAGCACCACCAGCAGCGCCAGCAGCGCCGAGTAGATGGTCTTGGTCAGGAACAGGTTGGCGACTCGTTCGATGTTGCCGATCACCCGGCGTCCCTCGGCGACCACGTAGGGCAGGGTGGCGAACCGGTCGTCGAGCAGGACGATCTTGGCCACCGCCCGGGTCGCCGGCGAGCCCGAGCCCATCGCGACACCCAGGTCCGCGTCCTTGAGCGCCAGGACGTCGTTGACGCCGTCCCCGGTCATCGCCACGGTGTGCCCGTGCTGCTGCAGCGCGCCGACCATGGCTCGCTTCTGGTGCGGGGTGACCCGGCCGAAGACATCGGTGCGCTCGACCGTCTCCGCGAAGGCGACCGGGTCGGCGGGCAACGTGCGAGCGTCGACCGCGTAGTCCGAGACCACCCCCAGCGAGCGGGTGACTGCACCGACCGAGGCGGCATTGTCGCCGGAGATGACCTTCAGCGCCACGCCCTGCTCGGCGAAGAAGGCGAGGCTGTCGGCGGCGTCCGGTCGGACCCGCTGATTGAGTACGACCAGCGCTTTGGGGGTGACCGCGCCGGGGGCGTCCGGGTCGTCGACGGGATGCTGGGCGGTGCCGACCAGCAGCACCCGCAGCCCGCTGGATGCGATCTGTTCGGCCTCGGACGCCGTGGCCGAGCCGGCCGCGGCCAGCACGTCCGGTGCCCCTATCACCCAGCTGACGGCCGCACCGTCCGGACCGACGAAGGTGGCTCCGGACCATTTCTTCGCCGAGGTGAACGGCGCCTTGGCCAGCACCGCCCACGGCTCGCTCGCCGGCGCGAAGACCGCCGCCACGGCCTGCATGGACGCGTTCGGCCGGGGGTCCGACGCGGCCAGCTGCCGCAGCCCCTGCTCGACCTCGGCGGCCACGACCCCCTCGGCAAGCCGCAGCTCGCCGTAGGTCATCCCGTTCTCGGTCAGGGTGCCGGTCTTGTCGGCGCACACCACGTCGACGCGGGCCAGGCCTTCGATCGCCGGCAGTTCCTGGACCAGGCATTTGCGCTGCCCGAGCCTGACCACGCCGAGCGCGAAAGCGACCGCGGTGAGCAGGATCAGCCCCTCGGGCACCATCGGCACCAGCGCCCCAGCCATCGCCAGGACGGCGCGTCGCCAGTCGTCGCCGGCGTGGCTCAGCTGCACCCAGATCGTGGCGGCGCCGACGGGGACGAGCACCCAGGTGATCACCTTCAGGATCTGGTTGATGCCCTGGGTGAGCTCGGACCGGACCAGGGTGAATTTGGCCGCCTCGGCGGTGAGTTGGGCGGCGTAGGACGCGCTGCCGACCTTGGTGGCGCGATAGCTGCCGGTGCCCGAGACCGCGAAACTGCCCGACAGCACCTCGCTTCCGGGGGCCTTCGGCTCCGGATCGGACTCGCCGGTGAGCAGCGACTCGTCGACCTCGAGGTAGTCGGCCTCGACCACGACGCCGTCCACCACGATCTGGTCGCCCGGTCCCACCTCGATCAGATCGTCCAGGACGATCTCCTCGCGGGCCAGTTCCCGGGCGACGCCGTCCCGGCGGATCCGGGGCCGAGCCTCCCCCACCACCGCCAGGCTGTCCAGGGTCTTCTTGGCACGCAATTCCTGGATGATGCCGATGGCCGAGTTGGCGATGATCAGCAGCCCGAAGGCGCCGTTGATCCACGATCCGGTCGCCAGCACGCAGACCAGCAGGGCCGCCAGGATCGCGTTGATCCTGGTGAACACATTGGCCCGGACGATGTCGGCGGTGGTCCGTCCCGAACGCGGAGGGAGGTCGTTGCGCTGCCCCCGCGAGATCCGCTCCGCCACCTCGGCGGCATTAAGTCCCGGATCGATCGTTCGGTTCAGGGCTGTCACCTCCGACAGCTTGCCACACCGCCGGACCCGCCCGGCCAGCAGCGATGCGGCGTGCTCGGGCGAACGTGGACCACTCGCCACTGCCCGTACGCAGAGAATCGCGCGTTATGGCCGCGCCCGAAGCCGGAACCATCAACGGACGCCCAGAAATGCGCGTGATCGCTGGCTCACCAGGACCGCGAAAATGCGCGTTTCGCCGCGGAAGTCACGGCCCTGGTCGATGCACCGGCCGAAAACGCGTGATTCTCAGCGGGCCCGCTTGCGCGGATCTGACCCCTGGATTTGGCCTGCGCTGAGCGGTTCTCGCCGCCCGCACTCGTAGCCTCGATCCATCGATCTGCGCCTACTGCGCCCATCGGTGGATCGAAGGCTCAGGGGACGTCGGTACGGGCCGGCCGCGCCCAGGACGGCTCCACATAGCTGACGTCGATCCCTGCGGTAGTCAGTTTGTCGCTGATCCGGCGGATCTCAGCCTCACTGGGGAGCTCGCTGGTCACCCGGAGGAACTCGGCACCGACGTCGAGACGCTCGGCCGGCACCAGCCCGTCGCGGACGATCCGGTCGGCGAGTTCATCGATCTCTTCCTGGCTCATCCGGCGGCGGAGGACGGCGAGCAGAGGCACGTAGTCCGCCTCGGGAATTCCCTGCGGATACCCGCCCTTGAGCCAGTTCACGATCCGTTCGATTCGCGACATTTCGGTTTGGCCCTTACCCTCCTGGCTGGTTGGCGCCGCCATCGACGCCTCCAACGGCCAGCCTGCCTGGGCGAGTCTACCGGCGACTCGGCGCACGTCCGACTCCGACGGCTCCTCCAACGCAGTTCGCCTGATCAGCTCCCTGATCTGCTCATCGGTGTCGGCGGTCGAGGCCGAGGACTGCAACTGGCGGGCCAGTTGCTCAACCTCGGCCTCGGTCAACGACCGGCGCAGGATACCCAGCAGCGCCACATAGTCATGCTGCGGAACCCCATCGGGGTAGCCCGCGCGCAGCCACTGCAGAATCCGCTCGAACAATCCGGTTCGGTCAGCCATGGGATGCGCTGCTCCTACTACTTCTTGATGAAGGTGGGGAAGATGTGCTCGAAGGACACCTTGTAACCGAAGCCGGACGAGATGATGATCGCCAGCCCGATCGCGATGACCGCCAGCACCAGGGCGAAGGCGATCCAGGCGACGACCTTCATCGCCGGCTTGCCCGCCTCGCCGCTGACCTCGGCCGAACCTCCGGACCCCACGGCGAGCGCGCGCACGCCGAAGGCGAACAGGGCCGGCAGGCCCGCGCCGACGATGATCGAGATGGCCACGACCTGGCCGATTGCGTTACCGAACAGTTGAAACATGTCGTTGCCTCCTTCAGGCCTTGGCGCCGATGGTCTCGTCCGAGGCGACGGACGCGCCCGGTGTGGCATCGGCCTGCCATTCGTCGTTGACGTTGCCGGCGTGCACCGCGGTCTTGCGCGAGTGCGCGATCATCCAACCGGTCAGCGCGATCAGCGCGCCGAATACGATCAGGACGCCCGCGTAGCCGCCGATGCCGTTACCGAGGTAGAAGCAGACCGCGCCGACCAGGCCCGCCGCCGGCAGGGTGATGAACCAGGCCAGCACCATCCGCATCGCGACGCCCCAGCGCACGTCCGCGCCGCGCCGTCCCAGACCCGAACCGAGGATCGAGCCGGTGGCGACATGGGTGGTGGACAGCGCGAAGCCCAGGTGGCTGGAGGTCAGGATGACCGCGGCCGAGGACGCCTCAGCGGCCATGCCCTGCGGGGACGAGATCTCGACCAGGCCCTTGCCCAGGGTGCGGATGATCCGCCAGCCGCCGGTGTAGGTGCCGGCCGCTATGGCGATGGCACAGGCGAACTTGACCCACAGCGGCACCGTGGTGGTGTCGGTCTGCACGCCGTAGGCGATCAGCGCGAGGGTGATCACACCCATCGTCTTCTGCGCATCGTTCGTACCGTGGGCGAGCGAGACCAGGGAGGCGGTGCCGATCTGGCCCCAGCGGAAACCACCCTCGGCGTAGCGCGCGGCCACACCCGTGGTGATCTTGTAGACCAGCCAGGTGCCGATGGTGGCAACCAGTGCGGCGACGACCGGGGACGCGAAGGCGGGCAGGATCACCTTGCCGACCACGCCGTCCAGCTTGGTGCCGTCGCCCATCCAGTTGACGCCACTGAAGCCCAGGGCCGCGGCGGTGGAGCCGATCAGGCCGCCGAACAGCGCGTGCGACGAGCTCGACGGCAGACCGAGCAGCCAGGTGAGCAGGTTCCACAGGATGCCGCCGATGAGTCCGCAGAAGACGATCATCAGTAGTTCGTGGCCGTTGTTGGCGAGCAGTTCGGGATTCGGCGCTCCGTTGGAGCTCTGCAGCCGCACCACCGCGTTGGTCACGGTGAGTGCCACCTCGACGGACAGGAACGCGCCGATCAGGTTCAGGACCGCCGACAGTCCGACAGCGGTCTTCGGCTTCAGTGCGCCGGTGGCGATCGAGGTCGCCATGGCGTTGCCGGTGTCATGGAAGCCATTGGTGAAGTCGAACGCAATGGCGGTGCCGATTACCAGGATCAGCAAAAGTAACTCAAGTGTCACATCGGGAAGCCTCACCCCCTCGGATGAACGGGTGGCCCGCCGCAGGTTAATGGAAGGTGTCATCCGCCGGTCGGCTGAGCCAAATCGATGCCCGACGTCCAGGTCCGCACGCTGGGACCCGGAGCCTGTGCCCGCGGACCACTTCCGCGCCCGCGCCCGCCAGTGGTGACCGCGGGGACGGTTCCCTTGGTCACCGTTCCGGTGGTGACCGCGGGGACGGTTCTCTTGGTCACCGTTCCGGTGGTGACCGCGGGGACGGTTCTCTTGGTCACTAACCCCCGCGCTGAGCCGCCTCCGGTGACCAGAAGAACCGTCCCCAGAGACCAGAAGAACCGTCCCCGGTGACCAGAAGAACCGTCCCCAGCGACCAAAAGAACCGTCCCCGGTGACCAGAAGAACCGTCCCCAGCGTTCCATGGACGGCAGAACGGGCGCCGGTTCCCTTGTGGGGAGCGGCGCCCGTTCTTTATGCGTCCCGCGGTCGGGGACGCACGTCTTCGATCAGCGTGCGGCGGTGCCTTCGACGTAGTCGTCGTCGTGGCTCTTCACCCACGCCATCAGCTTGCGCAGTTCACGACCGGTGCCCTCGATCGGGTGGGCCTCGCCGGCGGCCCGGAGTTGCTTGAACTCGGGTGCGCCGGCGTCCTGGTCGTCGATGAAGCGCTTGGCGAAGGCGCCGGACTGGATGTCGGCCAGCACGCCCTTCATGTTCTCCTTCACCCGGGCGTCGATCACCCGCGGTCCCGACACGTAGTCACCGAACTCGGCGGTGTCGGAGACGCTCCAGCGCTGCTTGGCGATGCCGCCCTCGTACATCAGGTCGACGATCAGCTTCAGCTCGTGCAGGCACTCGAAGTAGGCCACCTCGGGCTGGTAGCCCGCCTCGGTGAGCACCTCGAAACCGGCCTGGACCAGGGCGGACGCCCCACCGCAGAGCACCGCCTGCTCACCGAACAGGTCGGTCTCGGTCTCTTCGGTGAAGGTGGTCTTGATGCCACCGGCCCGCAGCCCGCCGATCGCCTTCGCGTACGACAGCGCCAACGGCCAGGCCTGCCCGGACTCGTCCTTCTCGACCGCCACGATCACCGGGACGCCGCGGCCCTCGGAGTACTCGCGACGGACCAGGTGGCCCGGGCCCTTCGGCGCGACCATGCAGACGTCGACACCGGCGGGCGCCGTGATGTAGCCGAACCGGATGTTGAAGCCGTGGGCGAAGAACAGCGCGTCACCCTCCTGCAGGTTCGGCGCGATCTGCTCGGCGTAGATGGTGCGCTGGAACTGGTCCGGCGCCAGGATCATGATCAGGTCGGCCTCGGCGGCGGCCTGGTCGACGCTCACCACCCGCAGTCCTTCGGCCTCGGCCTTGGCGGCCGACTTCGAGCCCGGACGCAGACCCACCCGGACGTCCACCCCGGAGTCGCGCAGCGACAACGCGTGCGCGTGCCCCTGGGAGCCGTAGCCGATCACGGCGACGGTGCGTCCCTGGATGATCGAAAGGTCGGCGTCGTCGTCGTAGAACATCTCTGCCATCTGTATTCCTTTGCTGACTAGTGGTTGCGCACGGGTGTGCGGGTCTTGTCGGTCTTGGACCGGTCGGTGAGCGATTTGCTGCCCCGGCCCAGCGCCACCAGGCCGGACTGGACGAGTTCGCGGACGCCGTAGGGCCTGAGCATCTCGAGCAGGGCTTCCAGCTTGTCCGGCGACCCGGTGGCCTCGATGGTCAGCGACTCGTTCTGGACGTCGACGGTCTTGCCCCGGAACAGCTGGACGATCTCGATGATCTGGCTGCGAGTCCCCGGATCGGCCTTGAGCTTGATCAGCACCAATTCGCGCCGGACCGCGCTCTCTTCGAGCTCGACGATCTTCAGCACCTCGAGCAGCTTGTTCAGCTGCTTGGTGATCTGCTCCAGGAACTGCTGGTTCTCCACCCCGACCTGGAGGGTGATCCGGGAGAGCTCCGGACGCTCGGTCGGGCCGACCGCCAGCGACTCGATGTTGTAGCCGCGTCGGGCGAACAGGCCGGCGATCCGGGCCAGGACACCCGGCTTGTTCTCGACCAGCACGCTCAGCGTGTGCGTCCTCACAGTTCCTCGTCCTCCCAGTCCGGCGCCAGGTCCTTGGCGATCTTGATGTCGTCGTTGCTGGTGCCGGCGGCGACCATCGGCCACACCATGGCGTCCTTGTGCACGACGAACTCGACGACCACCGGCCGGTCGGTGATCGACAGTGCCTTGTTGATCACCGCGTCCACCTCGGAGGGGTGCTCGGCCCGCAGCCCGACCGCGCCCATCGCCTCGGCCAGCTTGGGGAAGTCCGGCACCCGCAGCGTGTTCAGGTCGGTGTTGGAGTAGCGCTGCCCGTAGAACAGGGTCTGCCACTGCCGCACCATGCCGAGGCTCTGGTTGTTGATCACCGCGATCTTGATCGGGATGCCCTCCAGCGCGCAGGTGACCAGCTCCTGGTTGGTCATCTGGAAGCAGCCATCGCCGTCGATCCCCCAGACCACCGCGTCGGGCGCGCCCACCTGGGCGCCCATCGCGGCCGGCACGCAGTAGCCCATCGTGCCGGCGCCGCCGGAGTTGAGCCAGCGTCCGGGCTTCTCGAACGGCAGCAGGTGCGCGGCCCACATCTGGTGCTGGCCGACGCCGGCGGCATAGAAGGCGTCCGGTCCGGTCAACTCGCCGATTCGCTTGATCACGTACTCCGGCGACAGCATGCCCTCGTGGGTGGGCTCGGTCGGCACCCGGTACTTGTCCTTGAGCGCGCCCAGGTAGCGGCGCCAGGCGGTGTACCCGGGCAGATCCGCACCGCGCAGGACGCCGTTCAACTCGGTGATCACGTGCCGCACATCACCCACGATCGGGACGTCGGCCACTCGGTTCTTGGAGATCTCCGCCGGATCGATATCGGCATGGATGATCTTCGCCTCGGGAGCGAAGGTGTCCAGCCGCCCGGTGACCCGGTCGTCGAAGCGGGTGCCGAGCGCGATCAGCAGGTCGGCCTTCTGCAACGCGCCGACAGCCGCGACGGTGCCGTGCATGCCCGGCATGCCCATGTGCTGCTCGTGGCTGTCCGGGAAGACGCCGCGCGCCATCAAGGTGGTCACCACCGGGATCCCGGTGATCTTCGCCAGTGTCGCCAGCTCTTCGGACGCCCGCGCTTTCACCACGCCGCCGCCCACGTACAGGACGGGCCGGCTGGACTCGGCGATCAGCCGCGCGGCCTCCCGGATCTGCTTGACGTGCGGCAGCGTGACCGGATGGTAGCCGGGCAGGTCGATCAACTCGGGCCAGCGGAACTCCGCGGCGTTGACCAGCGCGTCCTTGGCGATGTCGACCAGCACCGGGCCGGGACGCCCGGTCTTGGCGATGTGGAAGGCGGCAGCGATCGCGGCCGGGATGTCCTCGGCGCGGGTGATCAGGAAGCTGTGCTTGGTGATCGGGAAGGTGATCCCCCGGATGTCGGCCTCCTGGAAGGCGTCGGTACCGATCGCGGCACTGGCCACCTGGCCGGTGATCGCGACGATCGGGACCGAATCCATGTAGGCGTCGGCGATCGCGGTGACCAGGTTGGTCGCACCCGGCCCGGAGGTGGCCATGCAGACCCCGACCTTGCCGGTGGCCAGCGCGTAGCCTTCGGCGGCATGCCCCGCACCCTGCTCATGCCGGACCAGGATGTGCCGGATCAGCTCGGACTGGCCGAGCGGGTCGTAGGCCGGCAGAATGCAGCCGCCGGGAATCCCGAAGATGACCTCTACGCCGACCCGCTCCAGCGACTCGACGAGGGCCTCGGCCCCGGTCAGCAGTGGTGGTGCGATGGTGTCGGACATCTCTGTTCCCTTTCTGCGGGTGTGGGTCGCGGTTCCTCTTGCATGAAAAAACCCTCGCTGCGTCGGCAGGCGAGGGTGCGTGTCGGTCGACTAGTCGGCTGACACGCTCACGAAAGTACGAGGAAGATCCGCACGAGAACAGTTTTCGCCTCAGGGCGGATCGTGTCAACTTCTGGACGGGCGTTTCCACGATACGGACCAAGTTTCCGGGACGGACCGGGTCCGGCCGGGTCGGGCCGGACGCCGGGGGTCAGCCGGCGACCCGGGCGCCGACGGCGTCCGCGCACTCGACGATCCGGTGGGCCAGCTCGATGTCGAGTTGGGTGATGCCGCCGGCGTCGTGGCTGCTCAACCGCCAGCGGGTGGTGCGCCAACGGATGTCGATGTCGGGATGGTGGTTGAGCCGTTCCGCTTCCTCGGCGACGGCGTCCACCAGCGCGATGGCGGCCGGGAAGCCGGGGGCTTCGATGACGGCGGTCAGGCTGTCACCGTCGCGGCGCCAGCCGGGCAGGCCGGCCAGCTGCCGGGCGATCTCGTCGTCGGCGAGGAGTCTCATTCCGCCATTCTGCCGTGCCGGCGAAGCCCGCGGTTGCCGAGATCCGGTGGGGTCCGGGCGGACGCCGTGCCGCGGGAGATCTCAGGTGCGGGTTGCGAGTTGACCGGCTCCGTGTTGTGTCGGGGCCAGCCCCCGGGTGAGGATGACCGGACCACCCCGTACCCCACCCCCCGAGGTATCGCGATGTCGTTGCTGCGCGCCGCCAACCCGTCCACCGAGCCGTCCACGGTTCCCCATCGAGGAAGCGCCGGCACGGCTCGGCGCGTCCGGCGCTGGATGTCGGTCGTGGTCGCGGCCGCGACGACCGGAATCGCGCTCACCCCGCCGCCGGCGATGGCCGACGATCTGGTGTCGCCGATGAACTCAACCGTGGTGATCACCGGCGCCGGCTGGGGCCACGGCAAGGGCATGTCGCAGTACGGCGCCTGGGGTGCCGCGGCGTCCGGCCGATCCCACCAGCAGATTCTCGCCTTCTACTACCCGGGCACCACGCTCGGAAAGCTGAAGTCCGGCAACACGATCCGGGTCTGGCTGACCGCCGACACCGACGGCGTGCTGAACGTCATGCCGGAGACCGGCCTGCGGGTACGGGACTCGGCGGGTCGCAGCTACACCCTGCCGAACGGATCGACGTACCGGCAGTGGCGGATCAAGCGCGCGGGTGCCGCACGGGTCCTGCAGTACCTGAACGGTTCCGGCGCCTGGGTGACCCGCAGCACCGCACTGGCCCGGACCGGCCGGGTCTGGACCTTCGACAATCCCAAACGCGCGATCGTCAAGGTGCGGATGCCCAGTGGCAAGGATCGCGACTACCGCGGCAAGGTCGCCCTGCGGTTTTACGAGTCCAGTGCCCGCACGGTGAACACGGTGGGCATGGAGGACTATCTGCGCGGGGTCGTCCCGCGGGAGATGCCGACCTCATGGCACAGCGAGGCGGTGCAGGCGCAGTCAGTGGCCGCCCGGTCGTACGCCGCGCGCGCCCAGCTCAGCCCGCGGGCGTCCAGCTACGACATCTGCGACACCGCCGCCTGCCAGGTCTACGGCGGCCAGGACGACGAGAGCACCGGCGGCGACAAGGCGGTCGCGGCGACCAGCAACGAGGTGCTGCGGACCGGATCCGGCATCGCGCTGACGATGTTCTCGTCAAGCAACGGCGGCCATAGCGCCGACGGCGGGACCTCGTACCTGGTCGCCAAGCCGGACCCATACGACGCGCGGATGCGCAACCCGAAATGGTCGAAGTGGCTGACGTCGGCGCAGATCCAGGCCGCCTATCCCAGCATCGGCAGCTTCCGGGGCGTCCAGGTGACCACCCGCGATGGGAACGGGCCCTGGGGCGGACGCGCCGAGCAGGTGGTGATCAGCGGCAGCAAGGGCGCGGTGCGGGTCACCGGAGGCTCGTTCAAGAGCAAATTCGGTTTGAAGGAGCGCCTCTTCGCGGCGTTCGGCGGGCTGCAGCCCGGCACCGGCAACCACGACCGGTGGCAGGGCGACCTCGGCGGGACCACCGGACGCCTCGGCGGCCCCGACGCCAGCGAGGTGGCTGTCGCCGGCGGACTGTTCGCCAGCTTCGAGGGCGGCGATCTGTACTGGTCGAAAGCCACCGGCTCGCGCCTGCTGACCGGGGCCGTCGCACTCGCCTACGCCAAGGCCGGCGGGCCGTCCGGAAAGCTCGGCTTCCCGGTCGCGGACGTGGCCCCTGGGATCGATGGCCTGAGTGCCGAATTCCAGCGGGGCACGATCAGCTGCCCGAGTAGCGGGTCGTGCACCGTCTCGTCCAGCTGAGGAAGGCTGATCCTGGTCGGTCGAGTCTGTGACCGGGGATCGAGCCTGTCGAGTTCCCTGCCGGACCTTCTCGGATGAGTTAGCCGGCGAGGGCGGTATAGGTCTCATCCAGGTCGATACCGGGGTCCCGGTCGAACAGGGTCCGCAGGCCGGGGTCGTCGGCGTAACGAGGGACGAGGTGGACGTGCAGATGAAACACCTCCTGGCCGGCCACCGCACCGGCGTTGGACAGCAGGTTCAGTCCGTCGGCACCCAGCCGCTCGACCAACAGCCGCGACGTCGACGCGATCGCCGGAGCGATCTCGGTGAGCGCCTCGTCGGCGTCCAGGACGTCGTCCACATGCCGGCGCGGGATCACCAGGGTGTGTCCGCGCTTCCACGGGTTGATGTCGAGGAAGGCGACCGCACGGTCGTCTTGGTAGATCCGACGGGCGGGGATGTCCCCGGCGACGATCGAGCAGAACAGGCAGGCCATGCCCGGAATCTAGCCGGTGACAGGCACCGCCCCTCGGGATGGAACGCCGGGGACGGTTCTTTCGGTCCGTTGGCGGTGCTTGTGGACCGAAAGAACCGTCCCCTCGTACCGAATCAACTCCCGACCGGGAGCCGGACCGGGAAACCGGCCCCGGCGAGCGCCTGCTTGACCTCGACGATGCTCAGGGTGCCGTAGTGGAAGACGGACGCCGCGAGCACCGCGTCCGCACCGGCGCGGGCGGCGTCGACGAAGTGCTCCACGGTGCCTGCCCCACCCGAGGCGATCACCGGGACGTCCACCACCTTCCGGACGGCCTCGATCATCTCCAGGTCGAATCCGGCGGTGGTGCCGTCTGCGTCCATCGAGTTGAGCAGGATCTCGCCGGCACCGCGATCCACGGCCTCCTTGACCCAGGCGATCGCGTCCAGGCCGGCGGGCTTGCGACCGCCGTGCGTGGTCACGCCGAAGCCGGACGGCTGCCCGGCTTCGCGGCGGGCGTCCAGGGAGAGCACCAAGACCTGGTTGCCGAAGCGGGCGGTGATCTCGTCGATCGCGGCCGGACGGCTGATCGCGCCGGTGTTGATGCCGACCTTGTCGGCACCGGTACGCAGCAGGGCGTCCACATCGCCGACGCCACGGACTCCCCCGCCGACGCACAGCGGGATGAACACCGTCTCAGCGGTGCGGCGGACCATGTCGAAGGTGGTCGCCCGGCCCTCCGACGAGGCGGAGATGTCCAGGAAGGTGAGTTCGTCGGCGCCCTGGTCACCGTAGGCGGCGGCCAGTTCGACGGGGTCGCCGGCATCGCGCAGATTGAGGAAGTTGACGCCTTTGACGACCCGGCCGTCGTGGACGTCCAGACACGGAATCACCCGGATCGCGACGCTCATGCCGCTCAGGGTAGCGGCGATCGCCGGTTGGTCAGCCGGTGACCGTGATGGTGACCCGGCGGTTCAGCGCCCGTCCGCTCTCAGTGGAGTTGTTGGCCACCGGACGGCTCTCGCCATAGCCCTTGACCGCGTAGCTCAGGCCGGGCAGGCGGGCCGCGAGACCCGACCGGACGGCCTCGGCCCGGCGCGTGGCGAGGCGCAGGTTGTAGGACTTCGACCCCTTGCTGTCGGTGTAGCCGGCGACCCGCACCTTGGTGGCCCCGAGATCCTTGAGCCGCTGCGCCGCCCGGTCGAGCGCCGCCGCGCCCTTGGCGTTGAGGTCGGCCTTGCGATAGGCGAAGAACACGTCCGCCTTGAGCATGATCTCGGCACCGGTCTCGGTCACCGACCCGTCCAGGTTGGCCTCGGGAAAGGTGATGTCCCGAACCTGGCCGTCGAAGTCCCGGACAAAGGGGTCGGCGGCCGCGGACGCCGAGGGCGACGGGGAGGCGGACGACGAGGACGGAGATGGCGACGTCGGGGACGGAGATGGCGACGTGGTCTCGGCGTAGGCCGTCCCGGTCGCACCCGCCGCCAGCAGGCTCAAAGCCGTCAGCGGCAACGCCCACCGCTTCATCGTTGCACCGGGACGTTGACGAACGTGCCAACCCCGGGAATCGCCACATTCACCGTGTCGACGCCCGCGGGGATCGCCCGGTAGGTCGCTGAGAACGCCATCGCCGCCTCCGGCTTGAGCGTCTCCCAGCGCGGCGTCTCCGAGCACAGGCACACCCCAGCCGAGTCGCGGGCGGGCAGGTATCGCCGCTTGTTCACCGTGTCGATCAGATACACCCCGTCAGCCACCCTGAGGTCGTTCTCGACGTCCTTGTCGGAGCCGGGCACGGTGGCAACCAGCCGGTCGCTGAAGACGCCGGTGTCCTTGTACAGGCCCCCGACCAGCTGAAGCGAGTCCTTGCCGGAGAGATTGGTCAGGGTCCAGGTGATCGTGGTGACGTCCCCGGTCACCACCACCTGGTTGAGGTCGACCTTCGCCTTCGTGCCCTCGTAGCTCGTCGCGCGGGAAGCGAGTACCGCGTCCGGGGTCGGCGGCGCCGCCGGCGGCGTCGTCGTGGCAACTGAAGGCTGCGTCGATGCTGCCGTGCTCGGCGTGGGCGGCGCACTGGTCTGGCCGCCGCCTCCCGGCAGCGTGCAACCCGCGCAGGTGAGCAGGGCGAACACGATCAGGACGGTGCGGCGCATGGGACTCCTCAGGTCGGCTTCGGACGACCCTAACCCGGCGGGTGACGGGCCGGTCCATCGCCGTCCGAATGGCAGATCTCAGTTCAGCGACGTCGGCAACCCGCCGATGGATGGCTCGGCAGCTTCGGCGGCGTGGGTTCGACAAGATGATGTGAATCTGGGCACCGAGTTCGGTGCCCAGATTCACATCACGTTGATCTGTCCGGGCGGTGTGTTCGCGTCAGCCCTACTCGGCCGGCGAAGCGTGTCAGTCCTCCAGCGGGGCCGCGTCCACCACGCCACGGCGGACTCGGTCGACCACCTCGCGGCAGGTGCTGCGCAGCGGGCCCGGTCCAGCGGCCTGCGCGATCTGGCCGGCGAAGTCGACGACCTGCCGGGCCCAGCGGACGAAGTCGCCAGCGGTCAGACCGGATTCGTCCAGGACGTCGCCCAGCGGCCGCCCGGACGCCCAGCCGTGGATCGACTCGGCGAAGCCGATGTCGGGTTCGGGGCCGCGCTCCAGTCGGTGGTCGCGCTCGGTGAGACCGACCTCGCGCCAGACCCGACGCACCTCCTGCTGGGCTGACTCGGAGGTCCGGTCGGGCATCCGGGGCGGACGCCGCCGGTCGCCGCCGCGGGCCTCGAAGACCAGCGACGACAGCACCGCCGCCAGTTGCGGCGCGGACAATGCGTCGAACACGCCCGCGCGGATGCATTCGGCGCTGACCAGGTCGAGTTCGGCGTAGATCCGGGCCAGGGTGCGGCCGGCGTCGGTCACCTCGGCGCCGCCTTCGGTCAGGTAGCCGAGCGATTCCAGCACCGAGCAGATCCGGTCGAACCGGACGGCGATGGTGTTGGTCCGGCGGTCGGCCTGGCGTTGCAGGCCGGCGCTCTCGCGTTCCAGCCGCAGTGCCTGCTCAGCCCAGCGGGCGTGGTTCTCCCGGTCCGGGCAGCCGTGGCAGGGGTGCGCCTTCACCCTCGCGCGCAGGTCGGCGATGCGAGCGGCCACGTCTTCGTCCATGGCGGCCGGTGAGTAGCGCGGCTGGCTGAGGTCGATCTCGGCCAGCTTGGAGCGGAACGCGGCCGACAGGTTGCGCCGGGATGCCGGCTGCCGCGGGTCGAAGTGCTTCGGCACCCGCATCCGTCCGGCCACCAGCGGCGGGGTCGGGAAATCGACCAGCGACAGTCTCTTCAACTGGCGCTGCTCGGTCATCACCATCGGACTCGGGTCGCCCTTGGCCAGCCCGGGATCGACCACCACCGCCCAGCCGGTGTGCTGTCCGGACGGCACCCGGAGGATGTCGCCGGGGCGCAACTCGAGCAGCACGCTGAGCGACTCGGCGCGCCGGTCGGCCTTGCGGCTGCGGGCCGCCTCGGCCTCCAATGTGGAGATCTCGGCACGCAGCCTCGCATACTCGGTGAAATCGCCCTTGTCGCACGCGGCCTGGGCAAGGTGGGCGGCGATCTGCTCGTTGGCCCTGGCGATCGAACGGGCCAGGCCGACCACCCCGCGGTCGGACTGGTACTGGGCGAACGACTGCTCCAGCAGCACCCGGGCGCGTTCGCGTCCGACCGATCCGACCAGGTTGACCGCCATGTTGTAGGTGGGCGCGAACGACGACCGCAGCGGATAGGTGCGTCGCGACGCCAGGCCGGCGACAGCGCGCGGATCCATCCCGGTCTGCCACAGCACCACCGCGTGGCCCTCGACGTCGATGCCGCGGCGCCCGGCGCGTCCGGTCAGCTGGGTGTACTCGCCGGGGGTGATCGGGGCGTGGGTCTCGCCGTTGTACTTGACCAGGCGTTCCAGCACGACGCTGCGGGCCGGCATGTTGATGCCCAGCGCCAGGGTCTCGGTGGCGAACACCACTTTGACCAGGCCGCGGACGAAGGCCTCCTCGACGCACTCCTTGAAGGCCGGCAGCAGCCCGGCGTGGTGGGCGGCGATGCCGTTGCGGAAGGCGGCGAGGAAGTTGCCGTAGTCGAGGGCGTCCAGGTCGGACGGCGCCAGCCCGGCGATGTGGGTGGCCGCGATCGCCTCGAGTTCGCGTCGCTCGGTGGCGTTGGTGAGCCGCAGCCCCGAATGCATCAGTTGGCCGACGGCCGCGTCGCAGCCGGCCCGGCTGAAGATGAAGAAGATGGCCGGCAGCAGGCCCTCGGCGTCCAATCGTTCGACGGTCGCGTCCCGGCGCGGCACCAGAGACGAGCGCGGTTGCCGCCTCTCGATCGCGTTGCGGGTGCGCCGGTTGCGCATCGTGCGAGAGTCGTCGCGGACGCTGCGGGACTCCTCCTTGGCCAGCCGCAGCAGTTCCGGGTTGACGTCCACCTGGCCGGCCGGCAGCGGCGTTGCGGTCGGGGCCTCGTCCGCGAACAGGTCGTAGAGACGGCGTCCGGCCATCACGTGCTGGAAGAGCGGAACCGGTCGCCGCTCGGAGACCACGATCTTCACGTCGCCGCGGACCTCGTCGAGCCAGGCCCCGAACTCCTCGGCGTTGCTCACCGTGGCACTCAGCGACACCACCTGGACGGTCTCGGCGAGCCCGATGATCACCTCTTCCCAGACCGCGCCGCGGAACCGGTCGGCCAGGTAGTGCACCTCGTCCATCACCACGAAGCCCAGCCGACGCAGCGTCGGCGAGTTGGCGTAGATCATGTTGCGCAGCACCTCGGTGGTCATCACCACGACCGGCGCCTCACCGTTGATCGTCACGTCCCCGGTGAGCAGCCCGACGTTGGCCGCGCCGTGCCGCTCGATCAGGTCGTGGTACTTCTGGTTGCTCAACGCCTTGATCGGGGTGGTGTAGAAGCACTTGGTGCCACGTTGCAGCGCCAGGAACACCGCGAACTCTCCCACCACCGTCTTGCCGGCCCCGGTCGGCGCGGCGACCAGGACACCGGAGCCCGCCTCGACGTGCCGGCAGGCCTCCAGCTGGTAGGCGTCCAAGGGAAAGCCGTAGCCGGAGGCGAAGGCTCGCAACAAGGTCCCGGTGTCGGTGTTCATCGCCGCCAACCTACCGTGGCGCTGGGATCGACCGCCGAACCCCGGGGACGGTTCTCCCGGTCACCGGGGACGGTTCTCCCGGTCACCGGGGACGGTTCTCCCGGTCACCGGGGACGGTTCTCTTGGTCACCGGGGACGGTTCTCCTGGTCACCAGGGACGGTTCTCTTGGTCACTTCCGGACCGAAAGAACCGTCCCCGGAGGTGCGGAATTCGAACCGAAAGAACCGTCCCTGGTCATCCGAGGACGTGCAGGGCGTCGGGTACCGCTGCCACCCGCAACGGGACGTCGCCCAACTCCTCACCGTCGCCGCTACCGATCAGCCCGTCGCCGTCCAGCACCACCTCGGACGCCCGGAACCGCTCGATCGCGGGGTGCGTGACGAAGCCGCCGGTGTACAGAGTGGGCAGCAGGCGCAGCAACGTTCGCCGCGGAATCGGTCCGATCACGGTGACGTCGAGCAGCCCATCGTGGACGTCGGCGCCGGGTGCGGCACGCATGCCGCCGCCGAAGAACTCGGCGTTCGCCACGAAGACCGCCATCGCGTCCAACTCGCGGGGGACGCCGTCGACGATCAGCCGATAGCGCAGCGGGGTGAAGGTGCGCAGCTCGGCGAGGGCGCACAGGGCGTAGGAGATCGGGCCGAACGAGAACGGCAGGGCAGCCGTCCGCAGCGCCACCCGGGAGTCGAACCCGGTGGACACCACGCAACCCACCCAGCGTTCACCGGCGTCCGGCTTGGTCACTCTGGCCAGGTCGACGGACCGGACGCCGCCGCTCGCGATCGCCGGGACGGCGTCCCGCAGCCGCAGCGGCAACCCCAGTCCGCGGCACAGGTCGTTGCCGGTACCGGCCGGCAGCACCCCGAGCGGTACCTCCGTGCCGGCGCAGGCGTTGAGTCCGAGATGCGCCATGCCGTCGCCGCCCATCACCAGCAGCGCGTCCGCCCGCGCCACCGCCTCCCGGCAGGCCTCCTCGGCGTGGCCGACATCCTCGGCCTCGACCACCCGCACCTGCGTGGCCGGCAGCGCGGAGCGGACGGCGTCCGCGATCCTCGGCAACACGCGTCCGGCGCGCCCCCGTCCGGCAGTCGGATTCACCACCAGGTCGACGCGACGCGCGCCGCTGCTCATGGAGCCGCGAGTTCCGCGGCCGCCTTGCGGGCCTTCCGCCTGTCGTTGAAGCGGCAGATCACCTCGGCGGCGATGAACAGCAGCGACATCGGGAGCGCCAGCGCGAGCATCGAGAACGGATCGGTCGACGGGGTGGCCGCGGCGCCGAAAACGAAGCAGCCGAAGATCACATAGGTGCGAGCCTTGGCCAGTTGGGCCGCCTTTACCACGCCGACCAGGTTCGCGCCAACCACCACCACCGGCATCAGGAAGCCGAGGCCGAACACCAGCATCAGTTGCAGCATCAGCTCAAGGAATTTGTCGATCTCGATCAGATTGGTGATCGGCACCGACTCGGGGGTGAACGACATCAGCACCGAGATGCCCTGGGGCAACACCAGGTAGCCGACCGTCACCCCGGCCAGGAACAGCGGCAGGGCCACGCTGAGGAAGGTCAGCGCCCAGCGCTTCTCCTTCGCCAGCAACGCCGGCACGATGTAGGCCCAGACCTGGTACAGCCAGATCGGTGAGGCCAGCACCAGGCCACCGACACCACAGATTTTCAGCGCCAGCGACAGCGGTGTGGTCACGCCGGACAGCACCATCTGGGTGCTGAGTTCGGGATTGGTCTGGCTGAGGATGTCCCGGGCGTACAGCCAAGGCTGGGCGAGGAACGTGTAGACCTGGTTGTAGAAGACCGCGATCACGATCATGCCGAGCACGATCCAGACCAGCGAGAACAGCACGCGGTAGCGCAGTTCACGAAGGTGGTCGCCGAGCGACATCACCCCGTCCGGCGGGGTCCGGGGCGGCTTGAGCCACCCGAAGCTGAGGCGTCGCGCCACTGGGGATCAGGCCGGCTGGCCCTTACCCTTCCCGTCTTCCTCAGGATCGACGATCTCGCCCTCGTGCACGGTCCCCTCGGGCTGCAGGCGCGGCGCCGGCGGGACGGCCGGGGGGGCATCCGACTTCTTCAGCGAGGAGGTCTCTTCCTTGAACTCCCGGATCGCCTTACCCGCGTTCTTGCCCGCGCTGGCGAGCCGGCTGCCGCCGAAGACGAGTAGCGCAATGATCGCGAGGATGACCCATTCCATACCGCCGGGCAGGCCGAACATGCTCTATGCGCTCCTTCGTTGTGAGTAACTCGGTGAGTCTACTCAGTGCTGGGGACTTTCACCTGTGAGACCAGGTCGGCGAGTTCCTCGGCGCGCTTGCCCAGCATCTGCAGTTCGCTGAACAGGTCGGACGCTTTGTGGGCGAGCCACACCGCGTACGACGTCATGGTGATCAGCCCGGCGAGCCCGATGCCGAGGAAGATCCAGACCCAGATCATGACCCTGAGACTAACTGATCCGGGAGGTGCCGCCGACCGGGCGCGACCGCGGTCTGTGGTGCTCTGTCCCTCGTACCGCTGAGAGTCAGTCCACGGACGTGCGTGCCGCGCGGGCCTGGCTACCCGCCCGGAGCGGTCTCGGCGTAGAGCTCGAGGGCTTCCCGCGCCGCCGCACGGGCCGACTCCGCGGCCTCCGGCGGATCGACCGAGCGGACCTCGGGTCCGAGCCGAAGCAGCAGCGCACGCAGCCATGCCGGATCGGCGACCAGCAGTTCCACCCGCCAGCCACGCCCGGACCGGGTCACCGAACGGACCGGGTAGTACTCGCTGATCCAGCGTGCGGCGTCGGTGACGGTGAGGGTGACCAGTGCTGCCTCCGGACGCACTTCGAGCCAGCCGCCGTCGAACTCGGGCGGCTCGCCGCGGTCGGCCACTCCGCCCTCAGTAGGCTCGACGGAGGTGATCCGATCCAGCCGGAACGTGCGCCAGGCACTCCGGTCCCGGCTCCAGCCCTCCAGGTAGACGTAGCCGTCGCGGACGCTCAGCCGATGCGGCTCGACCACCGGCGTCGTGGTCTCGGCCCTGGTCAGGCCGTCGTAGCTGAGTCGGACGGCGCGGCCGTCCGCGATCGCGCCGGCCAGCCGGTCCCGCACCGCACCCTCGGAGGTGGCGACCGCGAAACCGACCCGGGCACTTTCCTGAGCACCCGCCACCTTCGACAGTTTCGCCAGCGCCGAGTCCACCGCCTCGCCGGCCGGTCCGCCGGTCACTTCGCGGACGGCTCGCAGCGCCACGATCAGGCTGGTCACCTCTTCGATCGTGAACCGCATCGGACGCGCCAGGTAGTCGGCGTTGCTGAGGCTGATCCGGCCCTGCTCCGCGACGGCGTCCATGTCGATGTCGATCAGGTCTCCCGGCAATCCGCCCGGCAGCCCGACGAACCACAACACCTCGAGGTCGGCCAGCAGCCGGCGCGGGGTGACGCCGAAACGCTCGGCGGTCTCGGTCAGGTCGGCGTCCGGATGCGCCTGCAGATAGGGCACCAGGGCGAGCAACCGGGAGACCTGCTCGACCGAGGTGCTTTTCATCGGGCCACCCGCTCGAGCCGGTCGATCACCCGGCGCCTGAGCGCGGACGGCTCGAGCACCAGCACGGCGGCGCCGAGCCCGCAGACCTCGCTGACGAAGTCACGCTCCCGGGCATAGGGGACGCGCCAGGCCGCGAACCCCGGCGGCAATGGCGCGTAATGCTCGGTCCGGACGCCGCGCCGGCGCAGGTCGGGAGCGGCGTCGCCGCGGATCGCAACCACCGCGTCCGCGGCGGCCGGCGCCGGCTCGAGGCTGCGGGTCAGCTCCGCGAGGTCGACGCTCTCGGGCAGGCGGTAATCGCCGGGCTTCCCGATCGTTTGGGGTTCGCCGGAGATGCGTGCCAGCTTGAACATCCGTGGGGCTCCGCGGGTGCGGTCCAACCCGACCAGGTACCAGGAGCCGCGCCGGTAGGTGAGCACCCACGGCTCGACCTCGCGGTGCATGTCCCGGTACTCGAAAGCGACCGCGGTTCGGGTCATCGTGGCTTGCCAGAGCATTTCGAAGGCCGGTTCCTTGGCGCCGATGCTGGGACTGCTGCCGGGCACCCGCGAGGCGTCCGGGTCGATTCCGGCGGCGCGCAGCTTGGCCAGGGCGCTGACCGTGCGCTCGGCCAGCGCGGCCGTCCCCCAGACCTGGCTGGCCAGGCCGAGGGCGGTCGCCTCGGCGGCGGTGAAGTCGATCGGCGGAAGTTCGAAGTCCTGCCGGCGGATCCGGTAGCCGACCTCGTCCGGGAACAGGGTGGAGTTGCTGCCCGTCTCCACCGGGACGCCCATCGCGCGCAGATCGTCCTTGTCGCGTTCGAAGGTGCGCTCGAAGGCGGCATCGGACAGCCCGGCGTAGCCGTCCACGACCTCGCGGATGTGGTTCCGGTCCAGGAAGCGGCGGGCCATCAGCAGGCAGATCGCGAGGTTCATGATGCGCTCGGACTTACGTGGCGCCATCGGACCTCCTGCCGCTGGATGTTTCCTGCGCCGCGAGGCTACCAAGGGAAGTGCTGATCAATGCTGTTCCGAGCGAGGACGTGCTCGGTGGGATGAGCTGCGGCCCCCAGATCGTGGGGGCGTACCGGACGTACGGCGCAAGATTTGGGGGCCGCAGATCGCCCGCCGAGTGCGCCGCAGCCGGGACATGATTGATCAGCGCTTCCCAAAGGAACCCGGTCGCACGAGGGAGCACACGAAATGTCTGCACTCGTTGAGGTGCCCGTGCCTCAGCGCGCCGCGGGACGGTCGTCGAGTGCAGAGATCTCGTGTTGCGGGTCGATCGGGATGCGGAAGAATCGGGCCCATGGCCGGCCGGTTCGCACCCTCCCCCACCTCCGACCTGCATCTGGGAAATCTGCGGACGGCGCTGGTCGCCTGGCTGCTGGCCCGCAGTTCGGGCCGGCGCTTCCTGCTGCGCATCGAGGACCTGGACACCCAGCGGGTCACGGCGGCTCCGCAAGTGGCTGCCCGGCAGATCGACGACCTCCAAGCGATCGGGTTGGACTTCGACGGCGAGCCGGTGTGGCAGTCCGAGCGGCTGGCGAGCTACCCGGCGGCGGTGGGCCGGCTGGACACCTACGAGTGCTTCTGCACCCGCCGCGAGATCTCCGAGGCGGCGTCCGCCCCGCACTCCGACGGCTACCGGCCCTACCCGGGAACCTGCCGCGACCTGACCGAGCCCGAGCGATCGGAGCGGCGCCGACGCCGTCCGCCGGCGATCCGGGTGCGGGCGGACGCCGCCGTCGAGACGGTGACCGACCTGTGGGCGGGTGCGGTGACCGGCGTGGTCGACGACTTCGTGGTGGTCCGCAACGACGGCGTCGCCGCCTACAACCTGGCCGTGGTGGTCGATGACATCGCCCAAGGCGTCGACCAGGTGGTCCGCGGGGACGACCTGCTCACCAGCTCACCACGGCAGGCCTGGCTGACCCGCCGGCTCGGCGGTGCCGTGCCCGGCTACGCGCACATCCCATTGGCGGTCAACGCGGCCGGCCAGCGCCTGGCCAAGCGGGACGGCGCGGTCACCCTCACCGACCTCTGCTGCGCGGGGGTTACCGCGGCACAGGTGCTCACTCGGCTGGCGCAGTCACTCGGCCTGGCCGGCCCGGATGAGCCCGTGACGCCCGCGATCCTGCTGGAGCGGTTCGATCCGGCGCTCGTCCCACGCGCACCGTGGGTGGTCTCTGCGGAGCGATAAGCAGCCCTGATCGGCACTGCCCGCGGGTCAGCTTGTCGAAGCCCCTTGCCAGAGACAGGTTCGGGGCTCGACAAGCTCAACCGACGAAGGTCAGGCCAGGGATCACTTCAGCATCCACTGATCCGTGGTGTAGTCGGTGCGACCGTCGGCCGCGGTGAAGTCGGTGAAGGTGTAGACCCGCAGGTAGGTCACGCCGCTGAACACATAGGTCTTCACCCACACGTACTTGGTGGACCAGCTGTAGGTGTACGTCGCCCGCTGCCAGCCGTCGCTCATCGTGGTGGCCCGCTTGGTGCCCCAGTCGCAGTCGGTCGGCGAGCACTTGCCGAACGGCCGGACGGTGAAGTAGCTCTCGCCGCCGGTGCAGTTGCCGTTGGTGTCACACAACCGGACGTCACCGCAGACGAATCCGACGTTCACCCGGGTCAGCGAGCGGGTGTTCGGATCGGTGCTGTGCCAGTTGCCCACCATCGGTTGGCTGACGCACAACGCGGACGCCGGCGACGCGCTGACCACGCTGGAGCCGACCGCGCCCGCGAGCGCAATCACCAGTGCGACCAGAAGCCGGGTCAGCCGATGTGGGGTGGAGGTGGTGGTCATCGATGTTCCCCTCGATCGAGGACGCCGGGGTCAGGCGTCCAGTGCCCTCCAAGAAGGCGCGAGAGGCTACATCGATACGACCGGGACGGTACGCACTCCTACCACCGGCTCCTGGGGACGATGGGTGAGCGCTTCCGGGCGCCGAAACCACTGGTCGTTCGTTGGCCGAGCGGGTCGAGACCACGGCGCCGCTGCACGACCAGGATCGTCATGCCCGGCCGGCGAGAGAGCTACTGGGCGGCGGCGTAAAGGATGTCGACGACGTAGACGACGGTGTCACCGGCCTCAACGGGCGGGTTGTTGCTGCCCTTGGGGTAGCCGTCGGCCGCGGGCAGCACCAGCAGCACGCGCTGGCCGACTTTCTTGTCGACCAGGCCCTTCTGCCAGCCCGGGATGGTGCTGGACAGCAGGCCGCCGTCGATCGCGCCGGTCTTGTCCTCGATCACTTTGCCGGTCTTCCAGGACACCCCGAGGTAGTGCACGGCGATGACGTCCTTGGCGGTCACCTTCTGTCCGGTGCCGGTCGTCAGCGGCTGCACCACCATCTTCGCCGGCGGGTCCGCCTTCGGGATGGTGATGGCCAGCTTGCCGTCCTTGTCGGTGACCGTCGGCAGCCCGGCGGGCGGCGTGATCGCCGTGCCGGTGGGTCCGCCGAGCACTGTCTCGGTGATGTCGACGACGAAGATCAGGGTGTCGCCGACCTTGATGTCGCCCTTGCCGCCGCTGGAGTCGTAGCCGTCCGAGCCGGGCATCGCGACCAGCACCCGAGAGCCGACCTTCTTACCCTCGAGCGCCTTCTTGAAGCCGACCACCACCTGATCGAGCGGCATCATCGTCGCCGGCTTGCCGAAGTTGGTGTCGAAGACCTTGCCGGTGCGGCCGTTCACGCCCGTGTAGTGCACCCACAGGTAGGACGGGTTGACCACCGCACCCTTGCCTTCGGTCATCACCTTCACCCGGGTCTGGTCGATCGCCCAGGGCGACTTGACCGTGATCGTCGGCTTCGCACCGAACTTCGGGTTCTTCACCGTGATCGCGTCCAGGCTGTTCGACGGCTTGATGCTGGCGGTCGGGGACGCGGACGGCGAGGCCGATGGCGAAACGGATGCGGACGGCGAGGCCGACGCAGGCGAGGCCGACGGCGCCGCGGACTGCCCGCAAGCAGTGAGGATCAGCAGGGCTGAGCACCTGACGGCGGCGGCTGCGGTCTTGGTAACGGCGAATGGCACCCCCCGACTGTAGTCGACGCCACCCTCCCGCATCGGGCACTGCCCACCCGCTCTGCTCCGCGGGTCGAGCTTGCGAGACCCAGCTCGCCGGGGCGCAGCCGGTGGCTTCGACCAGCTCAGCCGACGGTGGCCGTCAGCGCGGCCAGCATCTCCTCGACCGCCTGGTCGGCCGCAGCCAGCGGATCGGGCAGGGTCAGGCTGCGGTCGCCGGCCGGACTCGCCGGATCGTGCGCGGTGAACTGGACCCAGTCCACGCTGTATCGCACACCCGCCGAACGCGCCGCGCCGATCAGCCGTCCGCGCAACGCCGCCCGGGTGTCGGACGGCGGATCGGTCAGCGCCCGCTCGACGACCTCCGGATCAGTCAACCGGGACGCCGCGCCGCGCGCCTCCAGCAGCCGGAACAGGCCGTGCGGCGTCCCATCGGCGGCGCGGGTGAGCTCGTGGAAAGCCAGGTCGACCTGAGCCAGCCGCCGATCGCTCCAGGACAGCCCGCGAGCCGCGGCGTACCGGCGCAGCAGCGCCCGCTTGGTCACCCACTCGACCTCGCCGTCCAGTTCGTCCTCGCGGCCGCTCTCGATCAGATCGAGCACCCGTTCCCACCGCGCGGCGACCGGTGAGTCGCCAGCAGCCGCCAGGTACTCGCGCTGGACGTCGAGCGCGCCGATCGTGCGACCGGACGCCAGTGTCAGCACCGCACGCGGGTCACGAGCCACCGCCCGCAGTGCGCCGCCGACATCGGCCAACACCAGCTCGGGAAGCGCGGGCCCGGTGCCAGCGACGGCCGCCTCGAAGGCGTCCAGCACCCCGAGCAGCGATCCCACCTTGAGCGCCGCGGACGGCTCGGACAGATTCGAGTCCCCCGAGATCACATGCAGCCGGCGGAACCGGGCCGGATCGGCCAGCGGCTCGTCGCGGGTGTTGATCAGCGGACGGGTCCGGGTGGTCATCGAGGACAGCTCGTCGTGCAGCACCTCGGCGCGCTGACTGATCGCGAAGCCGTCCGGGCTCCACCGGCCGGTGCCGCAGAGGATCTGCCGGGTGACCAGGAACGGCGTCAGCGCCGCGGCCAACCCGGGCAGGTCGAGCGAGCGGGCGATGCTGTAGTTCTCGTGGCAGCCGTAGGAGTTACCGTGCGCGTCCACGTTGTTCTTCAGCAGCCGGAACCGGATCGGCTCGCCGGACGCCGCGCCGTCGGCCTCGGCCTGCTGCGCCAGCCCGACCAGCAGGTCGTCGCCGGCGCGCTCGCGGACCAGCAAGTCCGCCAGGCCGGCGCACTCGGGGGTGGCGTACTCGGGATGCGATCCGACATCGAGGTACAGCCGGCCGCCGTTGGCCAGAAACACGTTCGAGCTGGCGTACTCGCGCTCCAGCGGAGCGAACAGCCGCTGGGCGGCCTCTCCCCCACTCAGCCGGACGCCGCGGCCGCCGTCCGGTTTGCGGGCGACCAGCCCGTACTCGGTCTCGACCCCGACGATCCGCGGCCGGGTCACAGCCCTGCCAGGTCCAGCAGTGCGCCGAGTTCGTCGGAGGTCAGTTCACGCAGTTCGCCGACCTTGAGCTGCCCCAGCCGGACGGGCCCGACCGCGGTCCGGCTCAGTCGCCGGACGGGGTGGCCGACCGCCTCGAACATCCGCCGGACGATCCGGTTGCGGCCCTCGTGCAGGACCACCTGGACGATGCTGCGGGTGCCGCCGCGTTGGATCAGCTTCACCGTGTCGGGACGGACCGGGCCGTCCTCGAGCTTGATGCCGCGGCTCAGCTTGCGCAGCGTGACGTTCTCGATCACACCCTCGATCTCGGCCACGTAGGTCTTGCTGATCTCGTGCGAAGGATGCGTCATCCGCTGCCCGAAGTCGCCGTCGTTGGTGATCAGCAGCAGGCCCTCGGTGGGCGTGTCCAGCCGGCCGACATGGAACAACCCCTCGTTGGCGCGGCGGCCGAGATAGTCGGAGATGGTGGTCCGGCCCTGCGGGTCGTCCATCGTCGACACCACGCCGCGCGGCTTGTGGAAGACCAGGTAGAGGTGCCGGCGCGGCGGCGGGATGCGGGCGCCGTCCACCCGGATGACGTCGCGCAGCGGATCGACCCGGACGCCCTGCTCGCCGATCACCCGTCCGTTGACCTCGACCAGGCCGTCCTCGATCAGCTGCTCGCAGTGCCGGCGCGAGCCCAGACCGGCCGCGGCCAGCACCTTCTGCAGCCTGATCCCCTCGTCGTCGCTCATCGGGTGGTCTCCTCGTCCGTTGTCTCGTTGGTTGAGCCCGCGCTGGTTGAGCTTGTCGAAACCACCTCGTCCGAGGTCTCGACAAGCTCGACCAACGGGGTCTCGGTCTCGACCAGCGAGGACGCGCGCAGTTCCGCCTCCAGGACGGCGGCGTCCGGCAGCAGCGGCGCGATCGGCGGCAGGTCGTCCAGGCTGGCCAGGCCGAGCCGCTCCAGGAAACCCCCGGTGGTGCCGAACAGCATCGCCCCGGTCTCGGCGTCCCGGTCGACCTCCTGGACCAGGTCGCGGGTGACCAGGGTGCGCAATACGCCGTCCACGTTCACTCCCCGCACCGCGGACACCCGGCCCCGCGAGATCGGCTGCAGGTAGGCGACCACCGCCAGGGTCTCCAGCGCCGCCTGGGACAGCCGGGCGTGCTGGCCCTCGATCAGCCAGGATCCGATCAGGTCGGCGTGCTCGGCTCGCGTCCAGTAGCGCCAGCCGCCCCCGACATTGCGCAGCTCGAAGCCGCGTCCGGTCTGGTCGTAGAAGTCGGCCAGGTCGTGCAGCGCCTGCTCGACCACGCCCACCGGCGCCCGGACGGCCTGCGCGAGTTCCGCGCTCGGCACCGGCTCGGTCGCCATCAGCAGCAGTGCCTCCAGCGGTCCGGCGATGGCCTGGGGGTCGCCAGGACCAGGCGCGGCGTCTTCCAAGCCGGGCAGGGGCGCCGCCTCCGGCGCCCCATCGACGGCCCGCGACGGCTCAGTCATCGGCGCTCTCCTGGGTGTGCTCGGTGTCGAACTCGGCGGAGATCTCGATGGCGTCCGCGTCGCCGGCGACCCACCGTACTCGCAGCTCGCCCAGCGGCGTGAGTTGTTCGAAGGAAACGGCGCGTTCCCGGAACAACTCCAACAGGGCCAGGAAGCGGGCGACCACGACCAGCCGCTCCCCGGCGTCCGCGGTCAGCTCGCGGAAGCTCAGCGAGCCCCGCTCGCGCAGCGCCGACACCACGATCTCGGCCTGCTCCCGGACGCTGACCTGGGCCTGGTGCAGGTGGCTGAGCGAGACCTGTTCCGCCTCCGGCGGGGTGAACGCCCGGGCCGCCAGCCAGGCCAGCTGGTCGGCGGTCGCGGTGAACGTCAGCTCAGGCAACAACGCCTTGAACTGCTCCTCCAGACCACCCGGACGGGCGAACCGCCGATCCTCGGTGGCCAGGGTGGCGGCGATCCAGCGGCTGACCTCCTTGAACGCCCGGTACTGCAGCAGCCGGGCGAAGAGCAGGTCGCGGGCCTCGAGCAGGGCCAGGTCCTCGGCGTCCTCGACCTCGCCCTGGGGCAGCAACCGGGCTGCCTTCAGGTCGAGCAGGGTGGCGGCCACCACGATGAACTGGCTGATCTGCTCCAGGTCCCAACGGCCGGGGCCCTGCTGCTCCTGACCGGCCTTCAGATAGGCGATGAACTCGTCGGTGACCACCGAGAGCGCCACCTCGGTGATGTCCAGCCGGTGCCGCGAGATCAGCTGCAGCAGCAGGTCGAAGGGCCCCTCGAAGTTGGCGAGCCGGACGGTGAAGCCGGGGATGGCGTCCGGAGTGGTCAGCGTCACGAGACGTCGAGCTGGCGGATCAGGTCGGACTCCTCGCCGTTCAGGTCGAGGCCGGCCACCGCCAACGCGACCGCGGCCCGGACGATCCGGCCGCGATCCACCGCGATGCCGTGCCGGGCCCGGAGGGTGAGCCGGGCCTGCTCGAGGGCGAGCAGTTCTTCGGCGCTGACGTACACGGTGATCTTCTCGTCGTGCTTGACCCGTCCGGAGTGCCGCCGGTCGGCCCCGTTGGCGGGTTCGGTGGCGCGGAAGAGTTCCTGGGCGCCGGGTAGTGCTACGCGCCGGGGCATCGCTGCAGCACCTCCCGCGCCAGCGTCCGGTAGGCGGCAGCACCCGGTGAGCTGCTGGCGTAAGTGGTGATCGGCTCGCCCGCGACGGTGGTCTCGGGGAATTTGATGGTGCGCCGGATGACGGTGTGAAAGACCTTGTCGCCGAACGCTTGGACGACCCGTTCGAGCACCTCGCGGGAGTGCACGGTGCGGGCGTCGTACATGGTGCCGAGAATGCCGAGGATTTCGAGTTCGGGATTGAGCCGGTCCTGCACCTTTCCGATGGTGTCGTTGAGCAGGGCGAGGCCGCGGAGCGCGAAGAACTCGCATTCCAGCGGCATGATCACCCGGTCCGCGGCGGTCAGCGCGTTGACGGTGAGCAGGCCGAGCGAGGGCGCGCAGTCGATCAGGATGATGTCGTACTCGGCGCGCACCTGGGTCAGCACCCGCTTCAGGGTCTGCTCGCGGGCCACTTCGGAGACCAGCTGCACCTCGGCCGCGGACAGGTCGATGTTGGCCGGCAGGATGTCCAGCCCCTCGACCACCGACTCGGTGATGATCTCGTGGACGTCGTAGTCGCGGGTGAGCAGCAGGTTGTAGATGCTGGTGTCGAGGGTGTGCGGGTTGATGCCCAGGCCGACCGACAACGAGCCCTGCGGGTCGAAGTCGACCAGCAGCACCCGGCGTCCGGTCTCGGCGAGCGCGGCGCCCAGATTGATGGTGGTGGTGGTCTTGCCCACCCCGCCCTTCTGGTTGCACATCGCCACGATCAACGCGCGGCGCTGGCCCTGCGCCGGCGGTGCCGGCTCGGGCAGATCGGGCCACGGTCGTCCGGTCGCACCCAGGACGGGACCGGGCTCGGGGACGGCATCCGCCGCGGCCTCGAACAGGGCCGGGGATTCAGTGCTGGTGTCGGTCACGAAGCCTCCAAGTGTCGACAAAGAGGTTAATGCCCTCCGCTCCCGCCGGCGGGCGGACGCGCCGGGCCGGCGCCGATCCCTGCCCGTCCTACCGGCGACCCGCTCGTCGCCAGACCACCGGCGCGACGCCCACCCCCCAGCTGTCCGTCCGGGACCCGCCGCCGAGATCCGCACCGGAGCCATTGACATCTCCGCGACCCGTTGATTACCGTAGGCGACACGTTAGTAACGCGCGTTACCCATCGATGCGTGTGCCGTTCGGTTCGACTCCGTCGTCGAATTCAGCTCGCCACATCGCACAGTCGGCGTTGTCCTGAATTGGGCCGCGTCGGGCACGGTCACGCTATTTCTTCGACCGTGCAGCGAATTTCAGAATCAGCCCCCCGAGTTCGACGAGAAGGGCCAGAAATGAGTGAAACGACCGGTGCGTCCAGGCGCGCCCTCCTGATCGGCGCCGGCGGCGCCACCCTCGGCGGTGCCATGCTCGGCCTGGGTGCCGAGACCGCCCAGGCGTCCCCCGGCAGCCCCGGTTCCGGTCGCGGTCGGACGCCGAGCCTGCGGCCCGAGTACCACTTCAGCGTGCCGGACAACTGGAAGAACGACCCGCAACGGCCGATCTACGTCGACGGCCGGTACCTCTACTACTACCTCTACAACGCCGACTACCTCACCGGCGGTGGCGGCACCGCGTGGCGGCTGGCGAGCACCCGCGACCACCTCTCGTTCCGCGACCGCGGGGTGGCGCTGCCCAAGAACACCAACGCCAACGGCGACCTGTGGTCGGGCAGCCTGGTCGTCGACACCCTCGGCACCGCCGGCTACGGAAAGGGCGCCATCGTGGCGCTGGTCACCCAGGCGCCGGAGGGCAAGCAGGCGCAGTTCCTGTGGTACTCCACCGACGGTGGCCGGTCGTTCCGATCGGGCGGCCTGGCACCGGTCCTGCCGAACCCGGGGACACCGGACTTCCGCGATCCCAAGGTGATCTGGGACGCGCCCCGCAAGCGCTGGCTGCTGATCAACGCCGAGGGCCACAAGCTCGGCTTCTATGCCTCGCCGAACCTCAAGTCCTGGACCTACGTCGGGGGCTTCGAGCGTAGCGACATCGGCGTTCTGGAGTGCCCGGACCTCTTCCAGATGACCGCCCAGGACGGCACCTCGCACTGGGTGCTGGGCACCAGCGCCAACGGCAAGGGCCGCGGCCTGCCCGCCACGTATGCCTACTGGGTCGGCAGCTTCGACGGCACCCGCTTCACCCCGGACGCCGCCGAGCCGCAATGGCTGGACTGGGGTTTCGACTTCTACGGCGCGGTGACCTACCCCCACCACGACCGAACCGGACGCGAGGATCCGCGCCTGCGCCGCGCCATCGGCTGGGCCAACTTCTGGGACTACCCGCACAACACCCCCACCTCGTTCACCGACGGGTACAACGGCGACGACATGATCGTCCGCGAACTGCGCCTGCGCGCGGGCTCCGACGGCTACTACCTCGCCTCCCAGCCGCCGGCGGCGTTGCGCCGCTACGTCACCAGGACGCACCGGCTCGGCGACGTCGCGCTGTCCGGGACCAGGGACCTGGCCATCGCCTCCCCCGCCTACGAGATCTCCTGCGAGCTGACCTGGGCGTCCGGCGTGAAACCGAATGCGGGCTTCGAGGTATGTCGCGCCCCGGGCGGCGGACGCCACGTCGCCGTCGGCGCCTACGTGCCCGGCCCATACGCCTACATCAACCGCCGGCCGACGATGAACCCGACCGGAGGCGAGTCTCAGACACCGTTCGACGCCGCCGCGCGGCGTCTCGAACTGCGCATCCTGGTCGACCGGACCAGTGTCGAGTTGTTCGTCGGCGACGGACGGTACGTGCATTCGCACCGGGTCTTTCCGCTGCCCCGGGATAATCGCATCCGGCTGTACGCCCATGATGGTGGAGCGACCTTCCGAGAACTCACCATCCGCGAGATCCGGGTCCGGTGAATACCGGACGGTTCCGCCGGAAAGGCTTGACCCGGCCAGGACGCCACGCTTACGCTTCGCTAACGCGCGTTACCTTCGGATCCTCAAGGTGGAGTTCCATGGCCCGTCCGAACCTCTCGACCCCCAGCCGGGCGACGATGAGCGACGTGGCGCGCGCGGCCGGAGTCAGCCGCACCACGGTGTCCTTCGTGCTCAACGGCACCGAACAGGCGGACAACGTCTCCGATGCCACCAAGGCGCGGGTGCGGCGGGCAGCCGACCAGCTCGGCTACCGTCCGGACGCCCGCGCGCGGGCATTGGCGGCCCAGAGCACCGACTGGTACGGCCTGGTCACCGAGATCGTCACCGCGCCGTTCGCGGCGCACATCATCCGGGGGGCGCAGGACGAGGCCTGGCGGCAGCGCAGGTTCCTGCTGATCGCCCCCGCGGGAGAGGGCGACCGGCACGACCGTGAGGCCTTCGAGCGGCGGGCCGTCGAGAAGCTCCTGGAACAACGGGTGGGTGGCGTGCTCTACGCGGCCACCTGGCATCGCGCGGTCGCCGTCCCGGACCTGCTGCGGGAGCTCCCCACGGTGATGGTCAACTGCTTCGACGAGAAGGGGGAGCTGCCCTGCATCATTCCCGACGAGGTGGCCGGCGGCCGGCGCGCCACCGAGCGACTCATCCAGGCCGGCCATCGGCGGATCGGCATGATCAACCTCGATCCGGCCATCCCGGCGGCCATCGGCCGGCTGCAGGGCTGGCGCGAGGCCCAGGAAGCGGCGGGCCTGAGCCATGCCGAGGAGCTGGTCGTCGACGGTTACGCCACCGCCGACGGCGGGTACGCGGCGGCCCAGCTGCTGCTGGGCCTTCCCCAGCCGCCGACGGCGATCTTCTGCGCCAATGACCGGATGGCCATGGGCGCTTACGACGCCATCAAGGAACGTGGACTGCGAATCCCGGAAAACGTCGCCGTCGTCGGATTCGACAACTATGAGGTGATCGCCGCCTATCTCAGGCCGGGGCTCACCACCGTCGCCCTTCCGTTCGAGGAGATGGGCGCCCTCGGCGTCCGGACTCTCGACGCACTCACGACGGGACAGCCGACCCCTGCTCTACGGCAGATGGTCGACTGCCCCTTGCTCGAACGCCGCTCGGTCTGACGCCAATCAAACACCGGGCAGCAATCCATAACCCTCCACCTTCAGGAATGAAGAGGAAGAGAACCATCATGTCACGTCCACAACGGTGGAAGTCTCTGCGCATGCTCGGGGTCACCCTGACCGCAGGCGCCCTCGCCCTCGCCGGGTGCAGCCAGCCCGCGTCCAACCCCAGCCCCTCGGCGCCGTCGGGAGGTGGCAAGGACTATTCCGACGCGCTGCTCACCCTGCCGCGCGAGGACATGGGCACCTTCACCCGCAACTTCAACCCGTTCTCTCCGAACGTCGCACCGATGACCCAGCAGGCCATCTACGAGCCGCTGCTCATCTTCAGCCCCACCGACGGTAAGACCACGCCCTGGCTGGCCACCGAATGGAAGGTGGGTGCGGACGGCAAGAGCGTCGAGTTCACCGTGCGGCCGGGAGTGAAATGGTCCGACGGCCAGGCTTTCACCGCCGACGACGTCGTATACACCTTCGAGCTGCAGAAGAAGCTGCTCGGCGGGTACGACTACGTCGACACGATCACCGCCCAGGGCGGCAAAGTGTTGTTCAGCTTCGCCAAGGCGTACTCGCCGGCGTTGTTCGAGCTCGGTCAGCAGGTCATCATTCCCAAGCACGTCTGGTCCGAGATCAAGGACCCGGCGAAGGCCACCAACGAGAAGCCGGTCGGCACCGGCCCGTACACCGAGATCACCCGGTTCGCCGCGCAGTCATTCGAGCTCGGCAAGAACCCCAACTACTGGCAGCCCGACAAGCAGAAGATCGCCGGCATCAAGATGCTGGCCTTCTCAGGCAACGACGGAGCCAACCTGGCAGCGGTGAACGGAGACGTCGACTGGACCGACCAGTTCATGCCGAACATCGAGAAGACCTTCGTCGGCAAGGATCCGAACCATCGGCACTACTGGTTCCCGCCCACGGGGTCGATGATCAACTGGCAGCTGAACACCACTAAGGCGCCGTTCAACGACCCGGTGGTGCGCAAGGCACTCAGCATGGCGGTCGACCGCGACCAGGTGACCAAGATCGGCATGGCGGGCTACACCGTCCCGGCCGACTGCACCGGACTGTCCGGCAGCTACGAGAAGTGGAAGAATGCGACTGTCCGGGACACCTGCGAGTGGACGAAGCTGAATGTCGAGAAGGCCAACCAGATGCTGGACCAGGCCGGCTACGCCAAGGGCGCCGACGGCAAGCGGAAGCTGAAGGACGGCAAGCCGTTCGAGTTCAAGTTCTCGGTCGGCTCGGCCTCGTCGGACTGGCTTGCGGTGGCCAACGTGATCGCCCAGAACATGGACGCGATCGGCGTCACGATGAAGGTCGACTCCCCCGACTGGGCTCAGGTGGTGGCCGGCTACGAGCAGGGTGACTTCGATTCGGGCATCGTCTGGTCGCCCAACGACCCGACGCCGTACAAGTACTTCGCGGCGATGATGAGCACCAAGACGGTGAAGCCGGTCGGCAAGAAGACCTTCGACAACTATCACCGGTTCGGCGACGCTCGGGCCGACGCGCTGCTGGAGAAGTTCGCCGCCACCAGCGACGAGGCCGCCCAGGTCGACTCGATCAACCAGCTGCAGCAGCTGTTCAACGAGGACGCCCCGGTCGTCCCGCTCTTCCCGGGACCCGAGTGGGGCGCCTACAACGACCTGCGCTTCACCGGCTGGCCGACCGAGAAGAACCCGTACGCGAGCCTCAGCGCCCGCTCCCCGAGAACCGTGATGATTCTCACCACCTTGGAGCCCAAGGGCTGACGCGCGGCAGGCCCGGTGGGGCGCCGCAACCGGCGTCCTACCGCGGTCCTGCGCGCCGTCCCGCGGCACGCCCACCACGTCGATCGGAGACTTCGCGTGCGTTTCATTCTTCGAAGGATCGGGTTCTACCTGATCGCCTTCTGGGTGTCGATCACCCTCAACTTCCTGCTCCCCCGGTTCATGCCGGGAGACCCGATCTCGCGGATGCTCTCGCGGAGCCAGGACAAGATGACCGCCGAGCAGGTGCTGCAACTGCAGAAGCTGTTCGGCATGGACGACCGGCCGATCCATCTGCAGTACCTGAGCTACATCGGCGACGTGCTGACCGGCAACATGGGGGTGTCGATCTCGCGGTTCCCGACCCCGGTGTCGGACGTGATCGCGTCCCAGATCGGCTGGACGCTGCTGCTGGGAGCCACCTCGCTGATCATCGCGGCACTGATCGGGAACCTGCTGGGCATCGTCGCCGCCTGGCGCCGCGGCAGCCTGGTCGACTCGGCGCTGCCGCCGTTCCTGATCTTCATCGGCTCGTTCCCCTACTTCTGGCTGGCGATGGGAGCGCTGTACCTGTTCGGCATCGTGCTCGGCTGGTTCCCGCTGCGGCACGCCTACGACTCCGAACTGGACGCCGGTTTCAGCTGGGCGTTCATCAGCAGCGTCGGGTATCACCTGTTCCTGCCGGCGTTGACCATCGTGCTGGTCAGCATCGGCGGCTGGATGCTCGGCATGCGCAACACGATGATCGCCACCAACGCCGAGGACTACATCACGATGGCCGAGGCCAAGGGCCTCAGGGCCCGCCGGATCATGCTCCGCTACGCGGCCCGCAACGCGATGCTGCCCTCGGTCACCTCATTCGGCATGGGCCTGGGCTTCGTGGTCGGTGGCGCCCTGCTGACCGAGACCGTGTTCGCCTATCCCGGGGTGGGCTACCAGTTGCTCACCGCCGTCCAGGGCCTCGACTACCCGCTGATGCAGGGGCTCTTCCTGATCATCACCGGCGCGGTGTTGGTGGCCAACCTGCTGGTCGACATCGTCTACGTCCGGCTCGACCCCCGCGTCCGCACTCACTGAGGGGCACCATGTCCACACCAATCACGACCGCCACCACCGAGGCCGTCAAACCGGCCCGGATGTCGCGACGTTCACGCTCCGGCCTGTTGCACGGCCTGATGACCAACCGGAAGGCGATGATCGGCGCCGTCATCCTGATCGTCTTCATCCTGCTGGCGTTGCTGGCGCCGGTGCTGTTCCCGGGCAATCCATCGCGGATCACCGCGCTGGCCTCCCAGGAGCCTTCGGCCGAGCACTGGCTGGGCACCACCGCCAAGGGCCAGGACGTGCTGGCGCTCACCGTCCACGGCACCCGGATGTCGCTGTTCGTCGGCCTGATCGCCGGGCTCATGTCGACCATCATCGGCATCCTGGTCGGCCTCACCTCGGCCTACTTCGGCCGCGCGATCGACGAATCGCTCTCGGTGGTCACCAACATCTTCCTGCTGATCCCCGGCCTGCCGCTGCTGGTCATCCTGGCCGCCTTCATGCCGCCCGGCGTCGGCACGGTGATCTTCGTGCTGATCATCACCGGCTGGGCCGGCTCGGCCCGGGTGCTGCGCAGCCAGGCGTTGTCGATCCGCTCCAAGGACTTCGTCGCGGCCTCCCAGGTGACCGGCGACCGGGCCGGCTGGATCATGTGGCGCGAGATCCTGCCCAATATGGCGTCGGTGGTGATGGGCACCCTGCTGGGCTGCATCATCGGTGCCATCGGCGCCCAGGCCGGCCTGGAGTTCCTCGGCCTCGGCGACACCTCCACCGTCTCATGGGGCACCAACCTGTACTGGGCCGGCAACGAGGGCGCGCTGCTGACCGGCAGCTGGTGGGTGTTCCTGCCGTCCGGCCTGTGCATCGCGCTGGTCGCCTTCGCGCTGAGCCTGTTCAACTACGCGGTCGACGAGGTCACCAACCCGCGGCTGCGCACCGTCAAGAAGCGGACCGCCACGGCACCGCTGGCCCGAACGGAGGACGCCCGATGAGCGATCGGCTGCTCGAGATCGACAACCTCACGGTGCAGTACCGCGGCGACGTCCGCACCACCACCGCCGTGGACCAGGTCACTTTCGGCATCGCGGCCGGCGAGATCTTCGGCCTGGCCGGCGAATCCGGCTGCGGCAAGTCGACCATCGCCAACACCATCCTGCGGCTGCTGAAGTATCCGGCCGAGGTCGCCGGTGGCAGCATCCGCTTCGACGGACGCGACGTGCTGTCGCTGAACGGCGAAGAGCTGCGGCAGTTCCGCTGGCGCGAAGTCGCGATGGTGTTCCAGTCGGCGATGAACTCGCTCAACCCGGTGATCACCATCGGCGAGCAGATGCGCGACATCTTCACCGCCCATCTGGACGTCAGCCGCGCCGAGGCAGACAAGCGTTGCGGCGAGTTGCTCGAAATGGTGCAGATCGACCGCAACCGGCTCAAGGCGTTCCCGCATCAGCTGTCCGGCGGCATGCGGCAGCGGGTGGTGATCGCCATGGCGGTCGCGCTGCGCCCCAGGATGCTGATCCTGGACGAGCCGACCACCGCCCTGGACGTCGTGGTGCAGCAGGAGATCATGGCCGAGATCAAAGCCCTGCAGGCCGAACTCGGCTTCTCGGTGCTGTTCATCACCCACGACATGTCGCTGATGGTGGAGCTCTCCCATCAGATGGCGGTGATGTACGCCGGCCGCATCGTCGAGCAGGGGCCGTCGGCGACCCTGCACCACCATCCGGCGCACGCCTACACCCGTGCCCTGATGAACGCCTTCCCGCCGATCACCGGCCCCCGGGTACCGCTGCGCGGGCTCGGCGAAGGCGTCCGGCTGACCCGGATCGCCGACCTCGAACCGGTCGGCCCCAATCACTGGGCGGCACCGGTCAGCGACGAGGACCGCGCCCGCCTGGCGCCCCAGGGCACCGGAACCGAAGGAGGAGCCCGATGACCGACACCACCACCCCGGTCCTGGAGACCCGGGACCTGGTCAAGGAATACCCGCTGGGCGGCCTCTTCGCCCGCCGGACGCTGCGGGCGCTGGGCGGCGTCAACCTCAGCCTGCGCTCGTCCGAGATCCTCGCCCTGGTCGGCGAATCCGGCTCGGGCAAGAGCACCATCGCCCGCTGCGTGACCAGGCTGGAGCAGCCCACGTCCGGCCAGATCCTGCTCGACGGCGTCGACGTGCTGACCACCGAGAAGCGGCACGCCAGCCGGGAGTACCGCGGCCGGGTCCAGATGGTCTTCCAGGATCCGTTCGGCTCGCTGAACCCCGTCCACCGGATCTCGCACTTCCTCGAGCGGGCCTTACGCAACCATCAGCCGCTGACCGGGGACGCGCTGCAGGATCGGCTCGAAGAACTGATAGCCACGGTCGACCTGGACGCCGACATGCTGGCCAGCTATCCACACGAGCTCTCCGGAGGTCAGCGGCAACGAGTGGCGATCGCCCGCGCGCTGGCGGTGGACCCCTCGGTCATCCTGGCCGACGAGCCGACCTCGATGCTGGACGTCTCGGTCCGGATCGGGGTGCTCAACCTGATGCGTTCGCTGCGTGACGACAAGGGCATCGCGATGATCTACATCACCCACGACCTGGCCAGTGCCCGCTACCTCGCCGACCGGATCGCGGTGATGTTCGCCGGCGAGATCGTCGAAGAGGGCGATTCGATGGAGATCCTGGCGAACCCGGCCCACCCCTACACCGAACTGCTGGTCTCGGCCGTGCCCGACCCGGAGCGGACCGGCAGCTACGACCCCCTCCGCCGGGCCGAGCTGCGCCGCCAGGTGCTGGCGGCGAAACGCTGTCCGTTCGACGGCGACCACGACAATCCCTGCTCGCCGAGCACACCCGTCCGGCACCGGGTCGGCGATCCGGCGTTACGCCACTTCGTCCGCTGCCATCTGTACCGACCGGAGGCGATGGCCGGCGCCAACGCGCTGACGCCGGTGGTCGAGGAAGCGGCATCGTGACCGACCTCCTCGACCGGCTGCTGGAGCCCGCGGCCACCTTGGCGGGCCGGATCGGCAGCGATCCGGCCCGACCCCGCTTCCATTTCACCGCTCCGACGGGGTGGCTCAACGACCCGAACGGGTTGTGCCAGTGGGACGGCGTCCATCACCTCTTCTATCAGTGCAATCCGAACGGCGGATTCCACCACCGGATTCACTGGGGACATGCCACCAGCCGCGACCTCGTCCATTGGACAGACCAGCCGATGGCGCTGCGACCCGGCGACGGACCAGACGCCGACGGCTGCTGGTCGGGCGTCATGGTGAACGACGACGGGACGCCGACCATCGTCTATTCCGGTGCGGTCGGCAGCAAGACCCTGCCCTGCCTCGCCACCGGGTCGGCCGATCTGACCACCTGGACGAAGTCACCCGGCAATCCGGTGATCACCGAGCCACCCGCCGCAGAGTTGGCGGGCTTCCGGGACCATTGCGTATGGCGCGAGGGCGACCGCTGGCGGATGCTGATCGGCGCCGGCAAGACCGTCTGGGGAGGCTTCATCGCCCTGTACGAGTCGCTCGACCTGACCTCGTGGAACTACCTCGGTCCACTGTTGAGCGGAACCGCGTTCGACCGGAAGCCCGACGATCCGCTGTCGCCCGGCACGATGTGGGAGTGCGCGGAGCTGTTCCGGCTCGAGGCCGATCAGGACCTGCCGCTGGACGGCAGCCGCACCGGATCGGACTTCCTGGTCTTCTCGGCCTGGCATCAGGGCACCACCAGGCATGCTCTCTATTGGTCGGGTGGCTACCGGGAGAACCAGTTCGTGCCGACCGGACTGCACCGGCTGGACCTCGGCGGGAACTACTTCTACGCGCCGCAGAGCTACCGGGACGAGACCGGTCGCCGGATCATGTTCGGCTGGCTGCAGGACGCCCGAAGTGTCGAGAAGTCCGTGGCAGCCGGCTGGGCGGGCGTGATGAGCCTGCCCCGGCTGGTCACCGAACGCGGCGACGGAACCCTGCACCTGAGCCCGGTACCCGAGGTCGCACAGCTGCGGGAGCGGCTGCTGGCCGATACATCCCGGCTGGCCGAACCCGGATCCCTGCTCGGCTTCGACCAGGTTCGCGGCGACCAGCTCGACCTGGAGCTGTCGCTCGCCCTGGAGCCAGGATCGGGGCTGGAGATCCTGCTGCCGGGTGAGCGGGTCGAGGTGGGCACCGCCGCCGCGGTCATCCGACTCGTCCGCACCGGCCGCAACCTTCTGCAGCTGCAACTCGACCGCTCGGCCGTCACCCGGACACCGGGCATCGACACCGGCCTGCGCGGTGGCGCCGTGCCCGTCGACGACGCGGGCGGGATCGAGCTGCGAATCATCGTCGACCACTCGGTGCTGGAGATCTTCGCCAACGGCGTCCCGTTGAGCGCCCGGCTGCATGTCGAGGGCGACGGCCAGCCCCTCGGCGTCCGGGCGATCGGGCAACCGTCGACGATCAGGCTGCGTGCCTGGCGGATGGCGGACGCCTGGCCGTCCGATCGACCCTGACCAGGTCGGTCGTCACGCCCAGCGGAGACGACAACTTCCCGGATTGACCTGCGGACTATACCCATGGGGGGTATATTCGGCTTCATGCGTACTATCGCTCGTTTCGTCCTTCCCGTCGCCGCCGGACTCGCCCTCGTTGGCTGTCAGGCACCCACTCCCGCGGCCACCCCCAGCGGTGGACCCTCAGCAACCGCCTCATCGACACCTTCGGCCAATGCGGCCGACGTGATGTTCGCCCAGATGATGATCCCGCACCACGAGCAGGCGGTGGTGATGAGCGAGGCGATGCTGGCCAAGAAGGGCATCTCGGCCGAGGTGACCACGCTGGCGACCCAGATCAAGAACGCCCAGCAACCTGAGATCGACCAGATGAAGAACTGGCTGAAGGCCTGGGGCGCCTCCGATCACGGCAATCACAGCGGACACACCGGCATGGACGGCATGCTGACGCCCGCCGAACTGGACGCCCTCATGACCGCTCAGGGCGCCGAGGCGGAGAAGCTGTTCCTCACCGGGATGATCAAGCACCACGAGGGTGCGGTGGCGATGGCGAAACAGGTCCGCGCGGACGGCTCCGCTCCAGCGGTTCGCACCCTCGCGGATGCGATCATCAGCAGCCAGCAGGCGGAGATCGACCAGATGAAGAAGCTACTCGCCCGCTGATCCGCCGGCCTCGACGGGCGCGGACAGGTTCAGACCTGCTCGACGCCGTGCGGCAGCCGCGCCGCCAGAGTCCATCCACGCCCGTCCAGGCGATATTCACAGTCGCCGCCGAGCAAGGCCAGCCGCTCGCGAACACCGGTCAGACCCATTCCGGCCGGCGGGATCGGCGACCGCATGGACGCCGGCCCGGCCACGTTGGTGAACCGGGCCACCACGTGCTCGCCGCGATCGGCCAGCCGCAGTTCGCAGGCGGTTCCCGGCCGAGCGTGCCGGACGATGTTGTTGACCGCCTCAACCGTCACCGCGCTCAGCGCCTGCGCCCGAGCGGCGCTCAACCGGGCGATCTCGACATCTGCCTGCACCTGGAAGCCGGCGACCCGCAACCGCTCGGCCTGCTCGGCCACCGTCGCCCGTAGGGTGTCCAGGCTGGCCAGCGGCTGGACGCCCGGGAGGGCCGGGCCGCGTCGCAGCCGACCGAGCAGTTCCCGCAGGTCATGCGCGGAGGATCGACACTCCTGGGTCATCCATTCCAGGTCGGCGCGGACGGCTTCGGGCACGCCCGGCTCCGCGAGCGCGAGGTGGGCGCGCATGGCGGTCGCCGACAGGGTCTGCGCGACGGTGTCGTGGAGGTCGCGGGCAAGCTCGAGACGAAACCTGTCCAGCGCCGCGCTCGCCCGCTCGCGCTCCAACCCGACCAACCGCTGCCAGCGCCGTCCCAGCTCCCCGCTGCCGATCGCCAGGGCGAGCAGCAGCACCAGCACAGCCGCTGTCGCCCAGTGGTCGGCAGGGTTCCGGATCGCCCGCATCACCAGCACCAGGTAGCCGAGGGCAGCCAGAGCCACACTGAGCGGGACCTTCCAACGCAGGTTCTGCCGGAAGGCGGCCATCACGTTGATCAGCACGGCCAGGGCGCCCGCACTGGGCACCACGTCCGGAACCAGCAACCAGGCACCCAGACCCGCCGCACCGGCAAGTGCACCGGCCAGCGGCCAGCGATAGGAGATCGCGGCCCCGACGCAGGTGAGCAGGTCGATTGCCCACATGTAGTGCCACTCTTCGCCGGAGTTGATGGTGAGGCTCGCGACGAAAAGGCCGACAGCCAGAATCGGTTCAAGCCAGCGGGTGGTACTTTGCGCGGACCCGCCCTCCGGGGGTGTCATGCCAGCAGGCTACCGAGTTGTCGGCAGCCTGCCGATTCAGCGCCGGGATCGGAAACAGAAGAAGGGAAGAACTTCGCAGAATCCGGCCTGAACCGCGCCGCGGCCACCACGGCGAACCGTGCGGCCGACTCGTACCAGGCGCAGCAAACCAGGAAGTACAGCGGGAACCAAAGCGATCACGAATGCCAGCGACATGGTGTGTACTCCAGACTCGAGGGGGGTGGCGGGTACAGCTTCTACTGTACGGACGCCGTGTAACAGCCGACAACTCGCGTTACCGCCGGTTCATGGCGGGCCACTCGACGATGACGGCAGTCAACTTTCCGCGACTCCGAGTCACCCAAAGTTGATCCGGACGACCACACATCGAGGTGCGGCCGATTCAATGGATGCATCGATCGGAAGCAAGCCGACCGAAACCCACCCCCAGCCTCCGCCGGGCCTTCAGGAAGCCCCCCGTGGAGTCGATCCGGATCGGCTCCTTACCCCCCTCACCGCGACCGGGGGCCCGGCGTGAGGCACCCCGGCCGGCCGTCCCCCGACAGGTCAGTTCCGTCGGACCAGCCCCCAGGCATTCGCCCGGGCTGCCAGCTGCGCCCGGCTGCGGCTGTTGGTCTTGCGCAGCAGCCGGCTCACGTACGTCTTCACCGTGCTGGGTGCGAGATGCAAGGCGAGCCCGATGTCGGCATTGTCCATTCCCGAACCGACCAGCCGGAGCAACTCCACATCAGCGTCGGTCAACTCGCGTGGGCGCGTCCCACTACGGCTGATGCCTCGCAGGACCTGACCGGTCAGCTTGGGCGAGACCAGGGCGTCACCCTCATACGCACTCCGGATGGCCTGCACCAGGAGCACCGGCGGATCGACCTTGAGCAGGAAGCCGCTGGCTCCCAGCGCCAGCGCCTCGCGCATCGACGGCTCGTCGCCCACAGCCGTGAAGCACAACGCGCGCGGCGGCTCGGGCAGCCGGAACACCTCGCGAAGCAGTGCGATGCCATCCATTCCCGGCATGTGCAGATCGGTGACCAGCACATCCGGGCGCACGTCCCGAACCAACGCCAGCGCAGCGACTCCGTCGCTGGTGACATCGACCAACTCAATGTCGTGGACCTGGGCGAGGTACCCCCGGATGGCGCGTTGCGCCAGCGGGTCGTCCTCGGCCGCGACGACCCGAATCATGCGTGCCCCCCGGTAGCCCAGCCGCCCGGATTCACCACGCCGTCGCAACTATCGGCGGGCGTCGACCCCGGTGACGGGCAGGATCTCATTGTGCGGCTCACTTCTGTCGGGGGCGACGCTATTCTTCCACCCGGCTGCCGAGGATATACAAGCCGTATTTCGCGTGCCGAAACAGTACTGTTGCCGGATTCCCGATTGCCTAGTCGTCGGATGATTGCTGAGCGGGGACGACGGTCGCTCGGTCGCCTTTCCAGCGGGTAACCGCAGTTCCGTGACTCCCTCGATGATGAATTAGGAGAGCACCACCCGCTCAACGCGCGCGCGGGTGCGCAGTGAGGAACACTTCACGCAGATGTTCCACGGTCACCAGGGTGTAGATCTGCGTCGTCGCCACCGACGCGTGGCCCAGCAACTCCTGCACGACCCGGACGTCGGCGCCGCCGTCGAGCAGGTGGGTGGCGAATGAGTGCCGCAGGGTGTGCGGACCGATCCCCGCCGTGATGCCGGCCCGGGCGGCATGGTGGCGAAGGACCGCCCACGCCGTCTGCCGGCTGAGCCGGGCGCCGCGGCTGTTCACGAACACCGCCGGCGTGCTTCCTCGGGCCTGTTCCAGCAGTGCCGGACGCCCGCGCACCAGCCAGGCGTCCAGCGCGGCCCGGGCGTAGGAACCCACCGGCACCACCCGCTCTTTGCGGCCCTTGCCGAACAGCCGCAGGGCGGCGTCCGGATCGTGAGTGAGCCCTGAGACGTCGTCCACGTCGAGGGAGACGATCTCGGTGATCCGGGCGCCCGTCCCGTACAGCAGCTCCAGCAGTGCGGCGTCCCGCAGGCCGGCCGGGGTGCTGGTGTCGGGGGCGTCCAGCAGCGCCTGCACCTGATCGATGGACAGCGCCTTGGGCAACCGGCGGCCGGCCCGCGGCGGCGCGACACCGGCTGCCGGATTGTCGCCGGCGACGCCGTCCTCGACCGCGAACCGGTGCAACGACCGGACCGCGCTCAGCGCCCGGGCCACGCTGCTGGCGGCCAGCCCCGGATGTTCAGCATCGCCGGTGCGCAAGGCGGCCGAGAACGCGGCGACATCGGCTTCGGCGACGGCACCGAGGTCGTCGTGTCCCCGGACCTCCAGGAAGCCGGCGTAGCGGGCCAGGTCGCGCCGGTACCCGGCGACGGTGTGGCTCGACGCCCCGCGCTCGACGGTGAGGTGATCGAGGAACGATGCGATCGCCCGCGGCACGACTCGGTCGCCGGACATCGGACGGTCAGTCCAGTTCGGCGATCGCTTCGAGCTGACCCTCCCGGACCTGCCGGGCCGGCCACGCGCTCTCGGCGGGTCGCAGCCCGTCCAGGCGACCGCCGAGCCTGGCGGCCTCGAGGGCAAGAATGCCGGCGACCATGGTCGGGCTCTGTACCCGCCCGGCGTAGATGCCATCGAGCAGGTCGTCCAGCGCGATCAGGCAGATCTCCATGTCGAGTTCCTCGTGCTCGACCACGAAGCCGTCCGGACGCGGCACCTCGCGCAGTCCGCGGGCCAGGAAGAACCGGATCGATTCGGAGTTGCAGCCGGGTGAGGTGAACATGTCGATCAGCAACCGCCAGTCGTCGGCGGCCAGCATCGCCTCCTCGGCCAGCTCGCGCTGGGCGGCGGTGAGCCAGGACTCACCGTCGGCGTCGAGCAGGCCGGCCGGCGGCTCGATCAGCTGGTACCCGACCGGATGCCGGTACTGCCGCACCACGACCACCCGGTCCTGCTCGTCGAGCGCGATCACGGCGACGGCGCCAGGGTGCAGCAGGTATTGGCGATGCATCCGGTCGCCGGTCGGGGTGACCACCACGTCGTCCACGTAGTCGGAGACCACGCCCTCGCCCAGCACCCGGTGCCGCTCGATCTGCCACCGGGTGGGGACGTCGGACGCTTCGCCGGCGCCGAGCAGCCGCCGGCCCGGACGCATCAGGACTCCTCCACCGGCAGCCGGGTGTCGAGCCTGCGGCGCAGCGCGGCAGCCACCAGTCCGGTGAACAGCGGATGCGGCCGGGTCGGGCGCGACTTGAGTTCAGGATGCGCCTGGGTGGCGACGAAGAACGGGTGCCGCTCGGGATCGAACTCGACGAACTCGACCAGGGTCGAATCCGGCGAGGTGCCGACGATCCGCAGGCCGGCTCCTTCGAGCTGCTCGCGGTAGGCGTTGTTGACCTCGTAGCGATGCCGGTGCCGCTCGGACACCCGGGTCTTGCCGTACAGCTTGGCCACCAGTGACCCCTTGGTCAGATCGGCCGGGTAGGCACCGAGCCGCATGGTGGCACCCATGTCCCCGTCGCCGGAGACGATCGCCACCTGCTCGGCCATCGTGGCGATCACCGGGGCACTGGTGTCGGGTTCGAACTCGGTGGACGCCGCGTCCTTCAGCTCGCACAGGTCACGAGCCACCTCGATCACCATGCACTGCAGGCCGAGGCACAACCCGAGGGTCGGGATCTGGTTCTCGCGGGCGTACCGCAAGGCGCCGAGCTTGCCTTCGACGCCGCGGATGCCGAAACCGCCCGGCACCACGATGCCGTCCAGGTCACCGAGTTGCTCGGCCGCGCCGGCCGGGGTCTCACACGAATCGGACGCGATCCAGCGCACCTGCACCTTGGCGTGGTTGGCGAAACCACCCGCGCGGAGCGCCTCGGACACGCTCAGGTAGGCGTCCGGCAGGTCGATGTACTTGCCGACCAGCCCGACGGTGACCTCCTCCTTCGGGTGGTGCACCCGGTCGAGCAGGTCGTCCCACTTCTTCCACCGGACGTCGCGGAAGCTGACTCCGAGCCGGCGGACGACGTAGGCGTCCAAGCCCTCGTTGTGCAGCACCTTGGGAATGTCGTAGATGGACGGGGCGTCCGCGCAGGAGACCACGGCCTCCTCGTCGACGTCGCACATCAGCGAGATCTTGCGCTTGACGCCGTCGGGGATCTCCCGGTTCGAGCGGCAGACGATGGCGTCGGGCTGGATGCCGACCTGGCGCAGGGCGGCCACCGAGTGCTGGGTCGGCTTGGTCTTCAACTCCCCGGACGGCCCCAGGTACGGCACCAGCGAGACGTGCAGGAAGAAGACGTTCTCGCGTCCGACGTCGCGGCGCACCTGACGGGCCGCCTCCAGGAACGGCAGCGATTCGATGTCGCCCACGGTGCCGCCGATCTCGTGGATCACAATGTCGACCTCGCGGGTCGCCATGGACAGCATCTCGTCCTTGATCTCGTTGGTGATGTGCGGAATCACCTGGACGGTGTCGCCGAGGAAGTCGCCGCGGCGCTCCTTGGCGATCACGTTGGAGTAGACCTTGCCGGTGGTCACGTTGGCGTCGGCGTTCAGGTTGACGTCGAGGAACCGCTCGTAGTGACCGATGTCGAGATCGGTCTCGGCGCCGTCCTCGGTCACGAAAACCTCGCCGTGCTGGAACGGGTTCATCGTGCCCGGATCGACGTTCAGGTACGGATCGAGCTTCTGCATCGTGACCCGTAGTCCGCGAGCCACCAGGAGACTGCCCAGGCTGGAGGCGGTCAGGCCCTTGCCCAGCGAGGAGGCGACGCCTCCGGTGACGAAGATGTGTTTGGTGCTGCCGCTGTTCCCCACGGGATTCCACCATATAGGTGCCGGGAGCACCCGGGCGAACCGGCGCGCACGTTCACCTGCCTGACATCCGCCCGTTCACCGGGGACGAGGCGGACGGCGGTCTCGACAAGCTCGACCGACGACGAGTTCGCCCGACGAGCTCGCCCGACAATGAGTTGGACGCGCAACTCAGTGCGGGAAGCTTCGCCGAGCCTGGATCGGAAGCCCCGACCGAAGGCTCTCGATGGCGCGCGACACCTCGCCGATCGAGCTGCTCGACCTGATGGCATCCCCGTACCGCAGCGTCGCGGCGAGCGCGTCGAGTTCAACGGTGAAGTAGATCGCCATCAGCGGGTTCACGAACAGATCGGTCACGGTGGGCGTGCCAGGCAGGTCCGGTTGCCCGTAACGGCCTCGGATCGCTGCCGAGATCTGGCCGTTGACGATGCTGGGCCGGGCCGCGTTGTGCAGGGCGGCGTGAGCCACCGCATCGAGATATGCCAGCGCCTCCGGCGAATCCGGCGGGATCGACAGCGCTCCCAGGTAGGCGCCGTCGCTGGCAAGCTCGGCCAGCCGTGCGAGCACGTCGGTACCGGCAACCCCGTGGTGGGCATCGATTCCGAATCCGATGCTGACCACCAGCTTGGTGCGAACCGTCAACTCGCTGGCCGCGACCAGGCTGACGGCATCCTCTTCCGGCGTGCCGAGCCCTGACTCGTCCCCCCGCAGCAGGATGTCCGTCCCACCGTCGACCAGGACCAGCGCATCCGGATCGAAGTCATCGACGAGATACTCGTAGGCCCGCTTGACCGGTTGCACACCGGAGCGCGCGATGGCGTACACCTCCCAGTCGTACCCTTCGGAGCGCAACCAGCGGACCAGCGTGCGCTCCGGGAAGTAGTCCGGACGCCCCGGCGCGTCCGGCTCGATCCGTGCGCACGCCGGCGTGAGCCACACCTCGCCGGTGAGTGAGCCGAGATCGCTGAACGAGAGGTTGGCCAGCCGGACGCGCTTGCCGAGCCGAGCCAGGCGCAACGCGATCGGCAGGCCGGCATACACGTCGAAGCCGCCGCCGGCACCCGCGATCAACACCCGCTCGCTCGACGTCAACGCCGCCCACAGCGGCGGCACGGCGAGTGAGCTGGCCATCGGCGCCGACCGGATCATCTGGCCGCGGGCGTTGCCGCGGCCAGCAGTTCGGCGGCGTGCGCGTGGGCGTTCGCAGAACCCTCCAGGCCGGCCATCATCCGGGCCAGCTCGTCCAGCCGGGCGGCGCCCTCGACGCGCCCGATGCCGCTGGTGGTCACCTGGCCGTCGCTGGCCTTCGCCACCACGAAATGGACGTCGGCGAACGCGGCGACCTGGGCCAGGTGGGTGACCACGATCACCTGGGCGTGCTCGGCGAGCCGGGCCAGCCGGCGTCCGATCTCCAGGGCGACGGCACCGCCGACGCCGGCGTCCACCTCGTCGAAGACGAAGGTCTGCCCGGTCGCTCCCCCGGCCAGCACCACCTCGAGTGCCAGCCTGACCCTGGACAGTTCGCCGCCGGAAGCCGCCTTGGCCAGTGGCGCCGGGCTCGAGCCCGGGTTGGCGGTGAACATCAGCGTGACCTGGTCGGCGCCGTGTGGTCCGATCGGGGCCGGCGCCAGCTCGAACTCGATCCGGGCGTGCGGCATCGCCAACCCGGTCAGTTCGGCTCCGACCAGGCCGGCCAGCCTGCCTGCCGCCTCGGCCCGGGCCGCGCTGATCGCCGTGGCCGTCGCCGCCAACTCGTCGTCGAAGGCGGCGATCCGCCGCTGCAGTTCGGCGATCCGGTCGTCACCGGCGGCGAGCTGAGCGACCCGTACCGCGGCGTCCGCAGCCCACTGCAGCACCTCGGCGACGGACGCGCCGTACTTGCGGGTCAGCTGCTGCAGCACCGAGCGGCGTTCGGCGATCCACTCCAGCCGAGCCGGGTCGGCCTCCAGCCGGTCGTTGTAGCTGGCCAGCTCGGCCGCCGCGTCCGCGGCCAGCACCGACAGTTCCGCGAGCCGCAGCGCCAGCGGCCCTAGTTCCGGATCGTCGCCGACGGCGCCGTCGATGCTCTTGCGTGCGGACGCCAACAGGCCCAGCACGTTCGGCGCATCGTCCCAGGCTTCGGCGTCACCGCTCAGCGCCAGCCCGGCGGCCTGCGCGGCCAGCCGAAGATCGTCGATCGCCTGCAGCCGATGCGCCTCGGCAGCCAGCGCCACATCCTCATCGGGCTGCGGATCGGCCTGCTCGATCTCGTTCAGCCCGAAGCTGAGCAGATCGAGTTCGCGAGCCCGCTCCCGGGCGGCGCCGGTCAGTTCGGCGAGCTCGGAGGCCGCCCGCCGGCGCTCGGCGTAGTTGGCGGCGTGCCGGGCCAACAGGACGCCGTGCTCGGCACCGGCGAAACGGTCCAGCACCTCGCGCTGCCGGTCGGCGCTGCCGAGCCTGACCTGCTCGGACTGCCCGTGGATCGTCGCCCAGCGGGTGACCAGGTCGGCGGCCCGGCCCAAGGGCACCGCGACGCCGCCGAGCAGGGCGCGCGAACGCGTCCGGCCCACCTGCCGGGAGACCAGCAACTCGCCGTCGTCGACCTCGGCTCCGAGCTCGTCCAGTTCGGACGCCGTCGCCGGGTCCACAGTCCACACCCCCTCGACCACGCATCGGGACGCGCCGTGCCGCACCAGGCCACTGTCGGCCCGCCCGCCGAGCAGCAGGGACAGTCCGGTGACCACCATCGTCTTGCCGGCCCCGGTCTCACCGGTGACCGCCGTGAAGCCGGGGCCCGGCTCAAGAACGGCCTCGGCGATCACGCCGAGATCGCCGATCCGTAGCTCAGTCAGCATGCTGATTGCGTTCGGCGATGCCGCGCCAGCCGTCCACCGGGAGAGCGAATTTGCGGACCAGTCGCTCGACGAAGGGCCGCTCGGTGATCCGGGCCAGCCGCAGCCGGTGCCGTCCGACTTGGGCGGTCACCACCATGCCGGCCGCGATGTCGGTGGTCCGGCGTCCGTCGCACCAGACCACCGCCTCGGTCTCGTTGCCGGGCAGGATCTCGACCGACACCGTCGAATGCGGCCCGATCACCATCGGACGGCTGAACAACGCGTGCGCCGACAGCGGCACCACCAGCAGCGCGTCGATGTCCGGCCACAACACCGGCCCGTTGGCTGAGAAGGCGTAGGCGGTCGATCCGGTCGGCGTCGACAGCAGCACGCCGTCGGTGCCCCACCGCGACAGCGCCCGCCCGTCGACCCGGACCAGGACCTCGATCATCCGTTCCCGGGCGAGCTTCTCGATCGACACCTCGTTGATCGCGAACGAACGCCACAGCTCGGCACCGGAAGCGTCGGTGATCACCGTGTCGATGGTCATCCGCTCTTCGACGGTGTAGTTGCGCTCGACGACGTGATTGATCAGCGATCCGGCTTCGTGCGACTCGAGCTCGGCCAGGAAGCCGACATGGCCGAGGTTCACCCCGAGCACCGGAATCTCGAACGACAGCGCCCATTCGGCAGCCCGGAGGATGCTGCCGTCGCCGCCGAAGACGACCACCAATTCGCTGCGTCGCCCCGTCTCAGGGGTCAGTTCCAGGACATCGCCCGCGGACGCCAGCGCGACCAGGTGTTCGTCGGCCAGCAGGCAGGTGATGCCGTGGTCGGTCATACCGGCGATGAAGCCCGAGGCGGCGCTCAGTGCAGCCGGCCGCCCCCCGTGGAGGGCCAGGGTGACATAGCGACTGGTTCCCACGACTGCACCCTATCCGTGGCCACTGACATTGGCCGGTCCGTTGCCCAGCAACAGGAACCATTCGATGTTCCCGGACGTCCCGGGCGTTCGGCTGGGACCGCGCCACACCTCCGGCCGGCCCAGCTCGGCCGCGCGGCCCGCGACCGCGTCCACGCAACGGGCTCGCACCGCTTCGTCGCGGACGACGCCCTGCGAGTCGAGGCCGCCGCGGCCCACCTCGAACTGAGGCTTCACCAGCACCAGCGCCGCGCCGTCCGGGCGGAGCACCGCGACCATCGGTGCCAGCACCAGGGTCAGCGAGATGAAGGACACGTCGCCGACGATCAGGTCGACCGGTTCGCCGCCGACATCGTCAATGGTCAGCTCGCGCAGGTTGAGGCCCTCGCGGACGACCACCCGCGGGTCCCCGCGGACCGGCGCCGCGAGTTGGCCGTGGCCGACGTCCACCGCGTAGACCTGGGTCGCACCGCGTTCCAGGACGACCTGGGTGAAGCCGCCGGTGCAGGCGCCGGCGTCCAGGACGCGTCCGCCGACCGACAGGCCGCTGTCGTCCAGGGCGCCAAGCAGCTTGTGCGCGGCTCGCGACACGTAGTGGTCTGCCGCAGTGAGTTCGATCCGGTCCGCATCGGACACCGGGGTGGAGGGCTTGTTCGCCGGGCGTCCGTTCACCTGGACGGCGCCGGCCCGGATCGCGTCCGTCGCCTGCCCGCGGGACCGTGCCAGGCCGCGCAGCACCAGGGCTTGATCGAGCCGCGCCATCAACGTCCGGACGGCGTCGAACCCGGGTTGAGGACCTCCTGCAGCACCTGGTGCACCTGCTGGATCTGCTCGGCGTGCTCGGCGACCGGACCGCTCAGGTCGAGCCCGGCCAGCGCGTCGTCGATCGCCGGGTGCCCGGTGACGGGCGGTTCGGGAACAGGGCTGCTCACGGGACGCATCCTAACCGCCCACCACGTCCGCACCCCCAAGCCCCTCCCTAACTACCTGTGCCCTCCCGCATGTGGGAGGGCACAGGTAGTTAGGCAGGGCCTAGCGGGCTCGGCGCACGAAGGGAGCGTCGTCGGCAGATCCATCGCCGAGGCCGCGGGCGGCGAGCGCCTCACCGGTGGCCTGGGCGAATCCGACCGCCCGGACCACCACCGGCGACAACCGGGCCACCCAGTGCCGCTCCAGCCCCCGGGCACGGGCGGCGTCCCGGACATCGTAGAACGCCCCGGCCAGGAACGGCACGCTGCGCAGCATGATGCCCACCGCGAGCCCGAGGCGCTCCCCGTCGATGAAGGGCACCCGGTCCGCGGCCCGGACCAGCGCGTCCACCAGAACGGACGCCGGCGTGGTGCAGATCAGCAGCCGGGCAGCCAGGACCGCCTGCAGCACATTGCCTGGAACGACGAACGCCGCGTCCGGCTGTCCGGTGACCAGCTGGAAGCCGGCCAGCACCGCCAGAAGGGCCACCAGCGACCACGGGACGGCGAGCGTCACCCGGGCGGGCAACCTGGTGCTCAACAGAGCCGCGACGGTGAGCACCAGGCTCGCCGTGGTCGCCCACGGGTGCTGGAGCGCCAGCGCCACCAGGGTCAGTGCCAACACCACCAGGTACTTCCAGCCGACCCCGCAGCGGTGCCAGATCGAATCGCCCGGTTGGTGGGTGCCGAACATCGAGGCCGCCGGTCTCATCGCATCAACCCGCGGTAGTGGGCGATCACCTCGGCGGCCGCGCCGTCGGCGACGACACGTCCGGCGTCCAGGAGGAGCACGCGTTCGGCGGCGGCGGCCAACTCCAGATCGTGGCTGGCCACAATCACCCGATGCGGCAGCCCGGCGAGCACGCCGGCCACCAGGTTGCGGTTGCGCAGGTCGAGCAGGGTGGTCGGCTCGTCGCAGACCAGCACGGACGGCTCGACCGCCAGCACGCTGACCAGGGCAGCCAGCTGTCGCTCGCCGCCGGACAGGTCGTAGATGCTGCGCTCGGCGACCTCCGCCAGTCCGTAGCGGGCCAGCAAGCCGATGGCCTGGGATCGCCGCGCCACCCGGTCCCGGACCCGCGCCCGCAAGCTGAGTTCGACGTCGTCGAGCGGCGTCGGCAGGACCAACTGGCTGAGCGGGTCGGTGAAGGTGAAGCCGACCAGCCGGCGCACCCGGGACGCCTCGGTCCGGGTGTCGTGGCCGTCCACGGTGACCACCCCCGCGCTGGGCAGGATCAGGCCGTTGAGCAGCCGCAACAGGGTGGACTTGCCCGAGCCATTGGCGCCGATCAGTGCGATCCGGCGCTGGGTGAGCTCGAGATCAAGTTCCTCCAACAACGACTTCCTGCCGCCGGTCGGCGTGGGGACGCGGACCGCGACCCCGGCGAGACGGATCACCGCAGGGCGACGGCCGGCACCCTGGGCGACAGCAGCGCGGGGAACGCCTTGTGCACCGCCATCGCGATGGCCGCCGCGACCAGGTTCTTCAGCACATCGCCGGGCCAGAAGACCAGGTCCGTGGCGATCGCCTTGGCCAGGTCGATGTGCAGGATCAGCATCAGGCCGAGGATGCCGGCCGGATGAACGATCAGGATGCTCGCGCCGAAGCCGGACAGGAACAACCGCAGGTAACGGCCGCGCCGGCCCGGCCCGGCCAGCCACCGAGCAAAGGCGCCCGCGACCAGGGCGGCGATCGGGAAGCTGAGCAGGTAGCCGATGCTCGGCTTGGCCAGCACGCCGAGGCCGGCAGCTCCGCCGGCGAACACGGGTAGGCCGGCGAAGCCGACCGCCAGGTAGAGGGCGGTGGCGGCGAAACCGCGCCACGGCCCCAGCACCAGTCCGGCCAGGATCACCGCGAGGGTCTGAAGGGTGATCGGTACCGGTCCGATCGGGATCCCGGGCACCACCGAGAAGGCCGCGATCAGTGCGGCGAAAACGGCGATGAAGGCGAGATCAGTGGCTGGTTGTCTGCCGGCTGGCACAAGGACTCCTCGGTCGGGTGGACCGCCGGTCTCGCGGTCCTAGGCAGGATAGCGCCGGCCCCACCGCCAGTTCGGCGACATCGCCGAGAACCCGACCGGCGGACGCCGGCTTCCGGATTCCGGACGCCGCGACGGTCAGTGCAGCAGGTCGAGTCGGGCCAGCGAATCGCCCGGGTCCGCGTCCGTCGCCCAGGACAGGTTGGCCAGCGCCCAGAGCGCATCCAGCTGGTCCGTCTGGGTGTCCAGGGCGGCGTCCAACCCGATCCGACCGTCGTGCAGGTGAGCCCGGGCCGCGCCGCAACGCCACGAGTGGCCCTCGTGGGTTGCCGTCCGCGGCGGTTCGAGCAGCGCCCGTACATCGGCGCCGATGTAGGTCGGGCGATCCCCCGGGCCGGCCGCCAGCAGGTCGTGTTTGCCGTGCGCGCCGGTGAACACCAGCATCGAGGTGATCCCGGCCCGGTTCGCGCCCATGATGTCGGTGTCGATCCGGTCGCCGACGAAGATCGGCCGCTCGGCTCCGGTGTGGCTGATGGCGAAGTCCAGCATCGGTGCGTGCGGCTTGCCGAAAACGATCGGCTTGCGCGGCCGGACGGTCATCCCGACCACGGCCAGCTGGGCGCCGAGGCCGGCGACCAGTCCGCGATCGGTGGGCCTGGTGGCGTCGTCGTTGGTGGCGTACCAGGTGGCGCCGCGCTGGACGGCGATCCCGGCCTCGTCCAGCAGCCCCCATGGAATGTGCGGGCTGTAGCCCTGCACCACGGCGCCCGGGGAGTCGTCGGCGGTGTCGGTCGTCCGGAAGCCGGCTTCGGTCAGCAGTTCCACCAGGTTCTGGGTACCGGCGACCAGGATCAGGCTGCCCGGGGTGAGGGTCTCGGCGAGCACGCCGGCGGCCACCTGGGCGCTGGTGATCAGGTCGTCCGGCCCCGCGGCGAAGCCGAGGCTGTCCAGGTGCTCGGCGACCACCCGGGCGCTGCGAGCCGCGTTGTTGGTCACGTACATCACCCGGGCGCCGGACGCGGTCACCCCGCGGATGCCTTCGACCGCCCCCGGCACCGCGATCGGCCCGAGGTAGATGACGCCGTCCAGGTCGAAGAAGGCGACGTCGTGGGAGTCGATGAGCCGGGTCATGGCGTCTCTTCGGCTGCCGGCTCGGCGGCAACTTCGTCGTCGGGCGCGGGTTCCTCGGAGTCGTCGAAGTCGATGGTGACGCCGTGCAGTTCGCTGAGCGCGTCGGCCGCCCCCGTCTCGTCCTCGGGATCGAGCCGGACGGCGGCGCCGAACCACTGCTCCGCGGCCTCGGTGTCACCGGACGCGGCCAGCAACTCGGCGTAGTAGTAGCGCAGCCTGGCCCGGGCGTTCTTGGGTCCGCGCGCACCGATCAGTTCGATCTCCTGGCGGAGCACCCGGACGGCTTCGTCCCGCTGACCCAGCGCGTCCCGGGCACCGGCCTCAACCAGCTTCAACTCGACCCTGGCCGCCACCGAACCCACACGCTCGAGCCCTTCGCGCACCAGCCGCAGCGCCGCTTGATGCCGGCCCAGGCCTCGCTCGCAGTCAGCCATCACCGCCAGGAAGTCGTCACCGCCGGTCATCCGGCGCAGTGCCCGGAACTCGTTCAGCGCCGCGGCGTACTCACCCGCCGCATACGCGGTGGTCGCCGCCGCTTCGCGAACCACCGGCAGCCGCGCGGCCCTTCGCCGGGCCGCCTCCGCGTGGGCGTACGCCTTCACCGGGTCGTCCTCGATCAACTCGGCGGCCGCCGCCAGGTGGGCGGCCACCTCTTCGGCACGTTCGACGCTCAAACCGCGCAACTCTGCCTTCACGCCCCGGGAGAGCAACTCCAGGTTGACCCCCGTCGGCGTCTCCGGCTCGTCCGGACGCGGTTCCAGCCCTGGGTGCAGCGGCTCGCGGACGTCCTCTTCGCCGCCCCTGCGCACGTCGCGCGGACGCCGCGTGTCGCGTCCATCACCGCGGTCTCCAGGGCCGCGCCGGCTGTCGAAGGCCGGCCGGGTCGAGCGGGAATCCGCTCGCGGCCCGCGATCGGCGGTACTGCCGTGCCCACTGCCGCCACGGCTGTCCGGTCTGCGATCTCCCGGCTCTCGCGTCCGCCTCTGGTCGTCGTCGCCACTACGCCGTTGCCCAGAAGCTGCACCAGCGGCTCCTCGACCGCCTCGGAAATCATCCCGTCGCCGGCCGTCGCGCTCCGGCCCTCCCGCGCCCCGGCGTCCGGACGCCTCGCCACCCCGGGCGGGGCGGCCACTGAAGTCGCGTCCTTGGCGGGCCGGACGCCGGTCCTGGCCCTGCCCCGACGAACCGGCGCTGGACCGAGCGCCAGCATGGCCCCGGTCACGTCCGCTCTCGGCCCCGGCGGAGCGTCCGTAGCCGGACCTCGGTGCCTGACCTCGTGGTCCAGACCCGCCTCGTTCGCCTGCATCGGACGGCCTGCGACCTCCGCCGCCTGGTCCCCGTCCGCGCGCGTAACCCGAGGAATTCGCATCAGTCC